>CAWHFW010000007.1:0-52276 GCA_963828735.1 uncultured Gemmatimonadales bacterium | reverse complement strand
ACTTCGGCATGGCCGCGGGAAACCACCGGCTCACGCTCGGGATCCATGCCGAACGGATCGATCTGGTGGAGAACCCGGCGGGTTCCTCGGGCGGCTTCTGGACCTTCGACAGCCTGGACTCGCTCGAACAGGGCGAAGCGGCGAGCTACAGCCGGCTGCTCATCGTCGCGGACTCCCAGGTGTCGTTCCGCGTGAACCAGATCGGCCTCTACGTGCAGGATCAGTGGCTGCTGACGCCGCGCCTCACGATGACCGCGGGGCTGCGTCTCGACGTGCCGGTCGTCCCGGAGGCGCCCACGCAGAATCCGATCGCCTTGCAAGAGCTCGGCATCAATACGGCGATCACTCCCAGCGGGAACGCGCTCTGGTCACCACGGCTCGGCCTGAACTACGATCTCTCCGGGCGGGGCACGACCGTGTTACGAGGCGGAGCAGGGCTCTTCACAGGCCCACCCCCCTACGTGTGGTTCAGAAATGTCTATGGAAGCAACGGTATCCGGACGAACTTCCTCGATTGCTCGGGCGAGGCGGTGCCGGACTTCACGCTCGACCCGGGGAACCAACCCACCGCGTGCGCCGAACCGTCGCCAACGACCTTTCCTCCCGTCTACTTCGACCCCCAATTTCGCTTTCCCCAGACTCTCAAGGTGGCCGTCGGAGCCGACCACCTCCTGCCGGGTGGGATCGTCGGTACGCTGGACTTCCTGTACACCCGCGGCCTCAGCACGGTGCACTTGGTGGACGTGAACCTCGTCGGACCGATCGGGACCGCCGCCGGCGAAGGTGGGCGGGCAATGTACGGCACGATCGATCCGGCGACAGGTGAGGCGACACCGACTCGGCGTTCGGACGCGTTGCCGGAGACCTACGAGCTCCGGAACGGAAGCGGCGGCGATCGGTCATACTCGGTCACCGCCCAGCTGGGGAAGCGCTTTTCCAACGGCGCCGAGCTGAGCGCGGCCTATACCTATACGGACGCGACCGACCGGATGAGCATGGACCACAACATTGCCGACCTCATTGCCGGCTCCACGCCGGTGAACGGCACGCTGGAGAACCGGGAGCTCCGTACCTCGCTCTGGGAGAGGCCGCACAAGGTCACTCTCGAGGGCACCACCGATTTACCGCTCGGCTTCCGGTTCGGCCTCACCTATGTGGGGATGTCGGGAGCGCCGTATACCTACGTCGTCTCGGGCGATGCCAACGCGGACGGGTTTCGACCGCTCTTCGACACGTCGAACGATGTCGTGTACGTCCCGAGGGACGCCGGCGACATCACGCTCGCCGACCCGGAACAGTTCGCCGACCTCGAGCGCTTCATTCAGGACGAGCCCTGCCTCCTGCACCAGCGTGGTCGTCTCCTGGAGCGGAACAGCTGCCGTGACCCGTGGGTGCACGAGACTGCCGCACGGCTGTCGAAGCGGTTTCACCTCGCCGACAGACGGGCACTCGAAGTCACCGCCGATCTCTTCAACGTGCTGAGCTTCTTGGGCAGCGATTGGGGCGTGGTCCGCCAAACCGTCGGCGACGTCGGGAACACCGTCGTCCTGATGGACGTACTCGGCTACGACACCGCCAACGGGCGTGGCGTGTACGGGTTTGTTCCCGTGGACCGGCATGCGATCGATGTCGACGCCTCGCGTTGGCGGCTTCAGCTCGGGGCCACGGTGTCCTTCTAGAAGCCGGTCAGCTGTCCGGCACGAGCAACGCGTCGAACGGCGGATAGCCCCGCAGCGGAGCGAGCAGCAGGTCCTGGTGAAAGGCGTGCGAGGAGCCCAGGCGGAACATGCCCCGGGCGCTCGCGTCCCGGAGCAAGGCGACGGCCTGTTCTCGCCGGCCGAAGCCGGCGGCGATGTGAGCCCGGGCGAGGATCTCGGCGCCGCGCGTCCACGCGACCCTCGCAGGGCGGTTGCTCTGGACCGCGAGGACGCTGTCGATCCTTCCGGCCCTGGCCGTATCAGCGAGCAGCACGGCGATCCGGGCTTCCGCTTCCAGCTTCGCGAGCGTGTCGGCATCCCCTCGGACGACGCGTTCGAGCGCTTCCCGCTCCGCTTCCCTCCGACCCAGCAGGCGATTCGCCCAGGCCACGTTCTCGGTATGGCTCCAGTCGCTGTCCGGCCCGAGCTCGAGTCGCGCCAGGGTGCTCTCCGCTACGGTCATCGCCATCCGGACATGCCCGTGAACCGCGAGCTCGGTCGCGATGGTGAGGTGCAGGTCGTGCAACGAATCGGCCGACACTCCGGCCGCGGCGCGGAGGAGGTCCATCACCTCCCGGTCGCGGCCCAGCGCGGCGAGCGCTCGGCCGCGGATTACACGCCAGTCCCAGCTCGCGGAGTCACGCCAGCGATCGGTGATGTCGAGCTCGGCGTCATAGTCGCCCGGCATGTGCCAGGTGCCGGCCATGTGTTCCCAGTACCACGGCTCCCACTCCGGCTCGGGAACGAATTGGAGGAGAATCTCGCGGGCGGCGCGCGGCCGATTGGTTGCCTGCAGCGCGAGCGTCGCGTACGTGCCCTGCGCGAGACCCGAACGGGGATAGGCTCTGTACCGTTGTTCGAGAAGGCGCACCTCCTCCGACCTGTCGCCCCGGCAGCGGGCACGCAGCACGCCGATGGTCAGGCGGTCCCACGTCGTCAGCTGGTCTCGCCGGTGATCGAGCACGTCGCCGACCGAATCCGTGATGGCGCACTCGTCGCTCCAGACTGCCCCGAAGGCGAGCTGGATCAGTGGTGCGACGAAGCTCGAATCCAGCCGGGCTGCCCGGCGGTAGTGCTCGGCCTCGGACTCCCAGGCACCGAGCGTTCGCTCCTTGAGCCCGGCCACGAACTCGCGGTAGGCGGGTAGGCTCGGCGGTCGACCCGGCTCGGGATCGATTGGGGCAGCCAGTGGTTGAGGACTGAGGACCGGGCCGAGACCGGCGGCGATCTGCTCTCGTAACGCCTGGAGGGCGTCGGTGGCCCTCTCGACCGGTGCACCGACGGGGTCGAACGACCTGAGGAACACGCCACTGGCGACATCCGCGATGCCCGCCTGGAAGAGCACGCTGTCGCCAGAGAGATAATAGCTCCCGCGGATCACGATTCCGGCGCCGTCCTGCCGGGCCAGGCTCAGCGGATCAGCACGCTCGGAACGGCCCTTTTCGCTTGGGTACACCGCTTCGAGGTCGGTCACATCCACCAGCGGCGTTTCCATCACGCCGCGGATGACCCAGTCGGCGGCCAATGCGCCGAGATCGTCCAGGTCCGGCCGTCCGGTGCGGTTCTCGAAGGTGGCGGCTGCTACCCGCCTGGGGGCGAGTTCAGGAGCTCGCGCGCGCGTGAGCTTCCCCCCAGCACTCCCAGTCCCACTAGGATCGCGAGGGCGAGCACGGCCGGAACGGCCCAGTTTCGGGGTGCCTGGAGTCCGCTTTCGGAGGCGGTAGGAGCAGGCCGGGGCGCTCCGCCATCGCCATCAGGCAGAACGGACACGGGCGACATCGCTCGGACCGTTGGTGCCGACTCGTTCGTGGCAGGGAGGGAATCGAGCCTGAGCCTCTCCGCCAGCGCGACCACCTCTTGCTCCGGAGCAGCGTCGAGCTCGGAGCGTAACAGGTTGGAATGGGTTTTGGCGTGTCGCAGCGCAGCGGCACGGTCACCGGCGGCAACGAGAGCCTCCATGTATCGCAACGCGATACGAGAGTTGTAAGGATCCTCGCCGGCCAGGCGCGACCACCATTCGACCGCTCGTACCGGGTCGCCGCCTCGCGTTTGCCCCTCCGCCAGCTGCTCGAGCGCCTGGCTGTACCGCCGAGCCAGGCGTGACCGCTCTCCCTCAAGCCAACGCTCGAACTCCTCCGCATCGGACAGATGGAAGCCGCTGAGGAACGGGCCGCGGTACAAGCGGACCGCGGCCCCGGGATCATTTCGGGCGAGCGCCGCCTCGAATTCCCAGAGATCGCAGGTCAAGCGGTCGGAGTTCAAGCGGAGGTCGTCGCCGGTGCTGAGCAACGAGTCGTCGCCCAATGCCGAGCGAAGGATGTACAGGGATTCGCGAAGGAGGTGGCGCGCGTCGTCGGTGCCGCTCTCGGGCCAGAGAGAGGCAACCAGCTTGTCGCGGCTCAGGGGACGGGGATGCTCGACCGACAGGAGGGCCAGCAACGCGACGCGCTGGCGCAGGGCGGCTCGACCGGCTACGGAGCCGTCCGGGCCGTCGAGCGAGGCGCCGCCAAGCAAGCGAAGTGTGAACATCGCAAGAGCCTATGGGGCATGACGCGCGCATGACACGGCCATGACCCGGCGACTCTAGTATACCCGTCCGTAACCGGCTCCGGAACGGTCATCGGCCCCTCGGCCCGCGCGTTCCGAACCTCACACCCGAACATTCACGCGAGAGCTCGCCATGAAACGCCTTGCGCTTTGCGCCTTGCTCGTCACCGGGCGATGACAGGTGAGACGCGGGAAACGAAGGGCTGAGATGCGGAGGCTTCCGATCCTCCTCCTGGCTGTCGGGCTGTCGCTGCCTGCCTGCAATGATCACGACGGCCCCGATCCTCCCGACCCCTCGACCGGGACGCTGATCGTCTCGACGTCGACCGAGGGCGGCGACCCCGACACGGATGGCTACCTGCTCTCGGTCGACGACGCGGACTCACTCCATCTGGAAATCCAGGAGACGACTGAGCTAGACCTCACATCCGGCCGGCATACGTTGCGCCTGCTGGGTGTGGCGGACCACTGCGACGTGGCCCCCGGCACCGAGCTCGAGGTGGACCTCCCGGTGGGGGACACGATCTTGGTGGCGTTCGAGGTCCACTGTCCGCCGACCCCACCGACCGGCGCCCAGATCACGGTGGCGACGACCGGCCTGGACATCGACCTGGATGGGTATCGCGTCGCGGTGGACGGCACCGACCAGGGAGGTATCCGCGCGAGCGGCGCGCTTTTCATTCGCCTCGAGCCCGGGACCCGGACCATCGAGCTTGCTGACCTGGCATCAAACTGCACGGGTGACGGCCCCATCACCGTCGCCGTCGTCCCCGGCGAGGTGACACCGGTTGCGTTCGCGGTGGTCTGCACGGCGACGAGCGGCGTGATCGGAATCGCTTTCTCCGGCGGCGGGGCGGGGGCCATGTTCGAGGCGGTAGTGGATGGTGGCATACCCTATCCATTCGACGTGAGCGAGAGCGGGCGAGGATACGTTCCCGGCGTGCCGCCGGGTGACCACGTGATCGCCCTGACACCCGCGGACAACTGCACCGTCGAGACCGCCCCCCAGTCCGTGACTGTAACCGCGGGCGGTCTGATCAGGGACACAGTCGAGGTCGCCTTCACCGTAACCTGCGTGACGGTCGCGCGGGTCACCGCCTCGACCACCGGCACCATCCCTGCGGGCGCGTATAGCGTGTGGCTCTGCACCATCAACGACAGCTACTACTGCGCTTACGGCGCACGGAGGCGTCTCGGCAATCTGGACCCGAACGGCACCCTGGTCAGGGGAGTGACACCCGGGATCCACCGGTTCTACCTGGGCGACCTGCCACTCGGCTGCCACCTCGTCGGACATAGTCCCGGCGGGTCCCACAATCCCACCGACGAAATCGTGTTCCCCGCGGGCCTGGTTCACGACGTCACGTTCTTCGTCGAGTGCTCGGGATGAATCGCAACGCGAGCTGGACCGCATTGGTGACGCTCATGGGGTGCGGAGAGCCGACCGACGTGCACGCACCCTCACCACCGGCGCTGGAGGCCGTGGCGGCTGCCCTCAGCCCCGGGAACGTGCTGAGCGCGCTGGTGACCGGGCACGCCCGGTTCGCCGACAGTGTCGCGGTTCGGTTCGGCATGCCGGGAACTGTCCTTGACAGCGTCACCCCCGCCGTGTCCGTGCGGGAGAGCGAGGTCGCGGTGCCGGTCCTCGGCCTGTTGCCGGACATTAGCTACGAGCTTCGGCTGGTTGCCTTCGGCAACCGCGACACGGTCGCGAGCGAGCCCCTCACCATCACCACCGGGTCCCTGCCGGCCGACCTCCCCCGGTTTCACGCCGGCGGGACGGCGCCATCGCCCGGCTACGTGCTCTTCTCCACCGGCTTGTACGGTATCGTCATCGACAACACCGGCCGCGTGGTCTGGTATGTCCGATTCGAGGGGCACAGCCTCAACTTTCAGGCCCAGGCCAATGGTCGCTACATCGCGCGGCCCAGCACACCGGACGAGGCGGACCTGGAGCCCCTGGTGGAGCTCGATCCGCTCGGCACGGTGACCCGCCGACTCGGCTGCGCTCGCGGCCTCCGGCCGCGGTTTCACGACGTGCTGGTCGAGCCCGACGGGTCCTATTGGTTGATGTGCGACGAGACTCATGTCATGGACCTCTCCGGCGTCGGCGGCTTGGCGGGGGCGGAGGTCACGGGAACGGTCGTGCAGCACCTCGACCCTGTCGGTGGCCTCCTCTTCGACTGGAGCCCCTTCGACCACCTTGCGATTACCGATCTCGACTCGGCGAGCCGGTCCGGAGCGGCAGTCAACTGGACCCACGGAAACGCGCTGGATCTGGATCACGATGGCAACCTGGTAGTCTCCTTTCGCAGCCTGAACGAGGTCATCAAGATCGACACCAGGACGGGTGCCGTCCTGTGGCGGATGGGGGGATCGAGGAACGAGTTCACCTTCCCGGACTCGGGGCCACCGTTCTTAAGGCAGCACGGTATGCGGGTGGTGGAGGGCGGACTCGAATTGCTGGACAACCTCGGAGAGGTCGAGGGGAGCCGGGCGGAGCGTTACGCCCTGGATGAGGCGGGCCGCGCTGCGCGACTCACGGCCGTGTACGCCCCGACGACCGCGATTCGAGCCTCGCTGGGCGGTGCGACGCAGGAGCTTCCCGGGCACCACATTCTGGTGGCGTTCGGGGATGGTGGAGCGGTGCAGGAATTCGAGAATGGCGGCGCTGTGGCCTGGCAGATCGAGGGAAACATCGGCTATCCCTTCCGCGCCCAGCGCATCCGCTCGCTGTACCACCCTGAGCTGGGCCCGCTACGGTGACGCGGTCAGTTGTCAGGCACCAGCAACGCGTCGAACGGCGGATAGCCCCGCAGTGGTGCTAGGAGCGGGTCGGCGTGGTAGGCGTGCGACGGACCGAACGGCAGCATCCCGCGAGCCTTGGCGTCCCGCAGCAGCGTCACGGCCTTGTCTCGCCGGCCGAACCCGGCGGCGATATGGGCGCGGGCGACGATGAGCGCGCCCCGGACCGTGGGAATCCTCAGGGGACGATCACTCTCCACGGCCAGCGCGCGGTCGACTTGCTCCGCCACTGCGGTATCGGCCAGGAGCACGGCCACGCGCCCTTCTGCTTCCAGCACTGCAAGCGAGTCGGGATCGCGGCGGACGATCTGCTCTAGGGCCAACCTCTCCTGATCCCTCCGCCCCAGCAGCCGGTTGGCCACGGCGACGTTCCTGGTCCGGGCCGGCTCCACGCCCGAACCCAACTCCAGCCGCCGCAAGGTGCTCTCGGCGACGGCCGTGGCGGCCCGCTGGTGTCCGTGCGCCGCGAGCTCGGCTGCGACCGCCAGGCTCGGCGTCGCGACCGAGTCTATGGAGCGCGCGCTCAGGCTCTGGATCAGGTCGAGGGCCTCTGCCTCCCGTCCCAGTGCGGCCAGGGCACGTCCGCGGGTGACCTGCCAGTCCGCGTCGCTCGAGTCGTGCCAGCGATCCGTGACCTCGATCTCTTCTCGGTACTGGCCCAGCATGTGGTGGGATGCGGCCAACCACAACCAGTAGATACCCAAGTCCTCGTCACCGGAGTCGGGTCTCGCGGTCAGGTCGGGGCCGAGATCACGCAGGACTAGCTGCGCCGCCCGCAGCTGGTTGGAGCGCTGCAGGGCCGATTCGTATTGCCTGGTGGCCGACAGCGAGCGCGGGTAGGCCTGGTACCGTTGCCCGAGCAATCGAACCGCGGTCGCCATGTCGCCCCGACATCGGGCTCGCAGCAGATCGATGGTGAAGCGGTCCCAGGCCGTCAGGCGAGCCCGGCGGCCATCGAGCGCGGTTGCGATCGAGTCGGTGGTCTGGCACTCGTCTCTCAGCATCCCTCGGTAGGCGAGCTGGATCAGCGGCGCGGTAAAGCCTGAATCCAGCTCGGCGGATCGGCGGTAGTGTCGCGACTCCGCTTCCCAATCGTCCTGCGTTCTGCTCTTGAGGCCGGCAATGAACTCGCGGTAGGCAGGATAGCTCGGCGGTGGTACCAGGTCGGGATCGACTGGAGAGATGTCACTGGCGGGATCGATCAGCGCGCCGAGACCGGCCGCGATCGCCTCCCGGAGCCCTTCCAGCGCGCCGGCGGGAGCATCGATCGCCGACCCCAAGGGCGCGAAGGACCGCAGGACACGTCCGCTCGGTACGTCCACGATGCCTGCCTCGAACAGCACACTGTCCCCCGAGCGGTAGTAGCTGCCCGAGACGAGCAGGCCGGCACCCTCTCGCCGCGCCAGTACTCTCTGATCGGTTCCCTCGCCCGAACGATCCGCCGGGCGCGCGTAGACCGCCTGCAGGTCCGTGACGTTGATCAGCGGCGTCTCCATCAGACCCCGGATGATCCAGTCGGCGGTCATGCTGCCGAGTTCGTCAAGCTCGGGGCGTCCCGTGCGGTTTTGGAATACCGCGACGGCGACGCGCCGAGGATTGAGTCCCTTGTGTCGCTCGCGCGAGAGCATGGTTCTGAACGCTCCGAATCCCGCCACCAGACCAAGGCCTAGGATCGCGGTCAGAACCCATCCCCGGCGAGAAGGCCGATCCGTCGGCTCGGTCAGGGCACTCGGCGGTCCGGCGCCGTCATCACCCTCCGGCGAAAGCGACAAAGCTGGGCTGGCTCCGGCGAGTGCCGGGACCGGCGAAGGCCGAGCGGCCGCGCGAGACTCGAGCCTGAGCCGCTCCGCCAGGGCTTCAACCTCGCCTTCGGGAACGGCGCCCAGGTCGGCGCGAAGCAGATCGGCGTGCGCGCTGGCGTGCCGCATTGCGCCCGCCCGGTCGCCGGCGGCCTCGAGCGCCTGCATGTAGCGCAAGGCAATCCGCGAGTTGTAGGGATCCTCGCCGGTCAGACGCGCCCACCACTCGACCGCCCGCACGGGGTCGCCGTCCCGCATTTCCCGCTCCGCCAGCTTCTCGAGGGCCTGGACGTACCGGCGGGCCAGGAGCGCCCGTTTCCCGTCGGCCCACGGCTCGAACTCGTCCGCGTCGTGGAGATGAAAGCCGCTGAGCAGGGGACCGCGGTAGACACCAACCGCGGCGGCGGGGTCTTCGCGCGCGAAGGCCGCCTCGAACTCCCACAGATCGCAAGTCAGCCGGTCGGGGTTGAGCCGGAGGTCGTCGCCAGCGCTGAGGACGGCGTCATCGCCGAGAGCCGAGCGGAGGATGTACAGGGTATCGCGAAGCTGGTGGCGTCCATCCTCGGCGCCGCTCTCGGGCCAGAGATACGCCACCAGCTTGTCCCGGCTGACGGGTCGGGGGTGCTCGACGCCCAGGACGGCCAACAGGGCGAGGCGGTGCCGCAGCCCGGCCCGACCCGCGACCGGGCCGTCCGGACCCTCGAGTGAGGCGCCGCCCAGCAACCTCAGGATGAACATGGCACGTGAGTTACGAGGCACGACGCGCACGCGACACCACCACGACAGCCCCTTCCTAAGATACCTGCCGCTGACCAGGCCGTGAACACGCAGCCGAGTGTCGTTTCGCTGGGAGACGCGTATGCGATACGCTCGACTTGGCGTTTCGCGGTCACTTGTCAGCCGTGACCGCGGCGGCCACCGTCGCCGTCCAATCAGATGTCTTCAATTCGGAGGGGGAAATGTCTATTCGAATGGCGACCCTGGGAAACGCGCTCATCGCCGCCGCCCTGGCCGCGGGGTGCGACGATTCGAGCTCGCCGGCTGCACCGACCACGCTGAAACCGGAGCTCACCGCATCCAGCGGAGGGCAGTCCACGCTGCTCGGCCGCGCGACCTTTGGAGATCCCGACGGGCAGACCTTCAACGTCAACCGCATCACCAAAGACTGGCACTTCGATCTCAAGGCGAAGCCCGCGTTCGACCTGGCGGTGCAGGACATCGTGTTTCAGCCCGGCGGGCAGAGCGGATGGCATACCCATCCCGGTCCGGTGTTCATTCAGGTCGTCTCGGGAGTCATGACGTTCTACATGTCGGACGATCCCGAGTGCAAGCCGATCGTTCGGAGTGCAGGTGAAGGATACCTGGACCTGGGCGAACACCCTCACATCGCCCGAAACGAAAGCGGCGCGGTCGCCGAGAATCTCGTGACGTATTTCGCGCCACCGGGGGCTACGCTCAGGATCGACGCGGACGCGCCTGGAAACTGTCCTTTCTGACCTGCCGGCCCGGAGTCATTCTCCTGGCTTGCCCAGAGTAGACTGATTGAAGGAGCCATGACCCTCGTCATGGCTTCTTTGACGTTTGGGTCCAGCCGGGGCACGAGGTCGTTTGCCTGCGTCCCCCCGCGCCGGCGACTGCAGCGCCCCGAAGGACCTCTCGCCGCCGGCGCTCCCCCGGGCGCCGCGATCTCAAATCGGCCGGCCTAGGGCGCGCCCCCGCGCGCCCCAAGTGGGGTTCGTCGCGCTTATTTGGTCGAGGTCACGCGAGTCGTAGGCACGAGCGCCACGCTGCTGACCTTCCAGGCCGTCACGCCACGCCGGAGCACGGCGAGATACCGGCTGCTGCTGTTCACCGCGCCATCGGAGCCTTGGCTGCTCATGGTGCCCACCTCCCACGCGGTGTTGCCGAACACGTGCAACGTATCGGGCGTGATGGTGGTCTGTCCCCAGCTAGGCGCCTGCTTGGCCAGCGACTCGCCGATCGCCTCTCGACCCATGAGGGTGCTTCCATCGGCCTGGACCACGACCGCGTCGCGCAGATACATGGCCGTGAGCGCCGCGACCGCCTGCTTGTTCAGTCCGTCCGTGTACTCCGCGCGAAGGGTGTTGATCTCCTGGATTGCGGTCCGCACGGGAACTCTCGGTGTCTCGATGCCCTGGGCGCTGGCCACCGAGGTCGCGACCAACGCGAGCGAAACAGCGAGCAGACTGATCCTGGCACGGCGGCAGCGTGTCATTGGCAACTCCGGGTTCGGGAGGAAGCGGATCGTGCGAGATGTCCATCGGGGGACTCGAGCAGCCGAGCCTCGGGCCCAAGTCAGCGACTCAGGACCAATCTCGCGTCCACGCGTGAAACCGACGTGAAAGGAGCCGAGGCTGCCGGGGGCGGTGGCCGGCCTCTCTTACCTTATCTCAGGTATGAGCCTTCCACTGGACAATCCCCTGATCCAGGTCGCCGGCATCCGCGACCCCGCCGAGGCCGCCCTCGTTCAGGAATGCGGCGTGCACTACCTCGGCTTCCCGCTCCGGCTACCCGTCAACCGGGAAGACCTCACCGAGCCGGAAGCCGCGGCGATCATCCGATCCCTCCAGCCGCCCGCGCGCGGCGTCCTCATCACCTACCTGGTTCAGGCTGACGCGATCGTCGAGTTCTGCAGGACCCTGGGCGCGAGGATGGTGCAGCTCCACGGCGACATTTCGGCGCCGGAGCTCGCGCGCCTGCGCGCGCTGGACCCCGAGCTCACCATCGTCAAGAGCCTGGTCGTCGGGCAGCATCCGATGTCGGTCCTGGAGAGGTTGGTCATCGAGCTCGGGCCGCTCGTGGACGGCTTCCTCACCGACACCTACGCGCCCGATACCGGCGCGGCGGGCGCCACCGGCCGCACGCACGACTGGGCGCTCAGCCGCCGGCTGGTGGAGCTTTCGCCGAGGCCGGTGATCCTGGCGGGCGGCCTCACGCCGGCGAACGTGCGCCAGGCGATCTCGGTGGTGCGGCCGGCGGGAGTGGACGTGCACACCGGCGTCGAGGAGGCAGACGGGCGGAAGGACCGAGTCAAGCTCCTGACATTCGTGGCTGAGGCGATGGCGGCGTTCAGGGAGTTGCCACGCCTTCCCGGGAGCCAGGCGCGCGGCCGGCGCTGACATGCCCTCCGGGGACGCTGCAGCAACCGCTACGCTCGCTGGCTGGTTCGGAGTACGGTGGCGGTTGCTGACGCGCCCCTCCGGGCACGATCATCGCCGGCCGTGTGCCGTCACCTGTACCACCGATCGCTCGTCACTGGGACCGCTCACCACCGCTACCGCTCACCACCGCTACCGCTCACCGCCGCTACCGCCGCTCAGCCTCCCCGTCGCGCAGCTTTTTGAGCACCTCGCCCAGCCGCTTGAACTCCTCCCCGTAGCGAGCCCAGTCGATGTTCCGCTGCGCCTCGAGCGCCGCCTCGTACCGCTTGCTCGCCTCGGCGACGAGTGCCCGGAAGCCCGAGTCCGTGGGCGGCGCGGCAGCGCCGAGGTCCGGAGTAGGCTGCGGGCGCGGCTGAGAGGAGCCGCCGAACAGCTCGGTGAGCCCGCCCTCCAGCGTCTCCTGCATCACCACCCGGTTCTGATACGCCACCACGACCCGCTTGAGCTCCGGAATCCGCCCGCCCTCCGCCTGCAGGTAGATCGGCTGCACGTACATCAGCGATTTCTCGATCGGGATCACCAGCAGGTCGCCCCGGATCACGGTGGAGCCGCGCTGGTCCCACAGCGAGAGCTGGCGCGAGATCTCGGTGTCCTGGTTGATCCGGTTCTCGATCTGCTGCGGGCCGTACACCAGGCTCTGCCGCGACAGTCGGTACACCCGCAGCTTGCCGTACTCCGCCCCGTCGTTCCGGGCCACCATCCAGGCCGCCAGGTTGTCCTTCCCGCGCGGCGTGAAGGGCACCATGTAGATGAACTCGGCCTTCGCCTCCTCCGGCAGGCGCATGACGATGTGCCGCATGAACGGCACGGTCGCCGAGGACTCGGCGACCGTGGGGATCTGCCACTGGTCTTCCCGGTGGTAGAAGTCCTCCGGCGCATCCATGTGATAGGTCGTGTAGAGGGCGGTCTGAACCCGGTAGAGGTCGTCGGGGTAGCGAATGTGTGCCCTCAGGTCGGCCGGCATGCTGTCCAGCGGAGCGAAGATCCCGGGGAAGATGCGCGTCCAGGTCCGGATCAGCGGATCGGTCGGGGCGCTCACGAAAGCCTTGAGCGAGCCGTCGTAGGCGTCGATGACGAGCTTGACGCTGTTGCGCATGTAGTTGGTGCCGTCCCGCATGGGCTCGGCGTACGGGTAGCCATCCGTAGTGGTGTAGGCATCGAGGATCCACTCGAGCTTCCCGTCCGCCGCGATCACGAGATAGGGATCGCGGTCGAACCGAAGAAACGGCAGCGCCCGCTCGGCGCGCTCCTTGACGTTGCGGTAGTAGAGCACCCGGCTGTCGTTGGTGATGTCCTGCGACAGCAGGATCTTCGAGGAGCCGAACCGGGCGGCGAGCAGCATGCGGCGGAGAAGGTTCCCGACCCGGACGCCGCCCGATCCGGTGTAGGGGGCGTAGACGTTGGTCTCGCCTTCCGGGTGGTCAAACTCCCGCTGCCGGGTCCGCACGAACACGTACTCGTTGGCCAGCTCGCCGTAGTAGATCTGTGGCCGGGTGATCTTGAGCGACCCGGTCGAGACCGGCGGCAGGTCCTTGACGAACAGTACGGGCAGGCCTTCGCTGGTGACCTGGTTGACCGGACCGAGCGTGAGCCCCATGCCGTGGGTGAACGTCAGGTGCTCGTTGATGAAGGTCCGGGTCGGGAGCGACGCCGCATTGAGCTCCCGCGGCGAGAGCAGGACCTGCCGGTATTTCCCGTCGATCCAGTACCGATCGTCGTCCACGCTGACGAAGTCGTAGTAGGTGCGGATCTCCTGCAGCTGCCCGAAGGTCAGGAGCAGGGGGTCCCGGTCCCACAGCCGCACGTTGTCGATGGTCGGCGCGTTGGCCCGGATGTCGGCCAGCGTCAGATCGGCCTCGCCGTTGAGCTCGCGGGTCTCCACGCTGTCGATCCCCCAGGCGCGGCGGGTAGCGAGGATGTGATACCGGAGGTAGGGCGTCTCGCGCGTCAGCTCGGTCGGTGCCACGAGGAGCTTCTGCATCGCCGGCGGGAAGAGGCCGCGGCCGACGACGGCCACGACCACATAGGCTCCGATCGCCAGCACCCCGTACAGGCCGAGCTGCCGCTGGAAACCCCCGATCAGCACGGCGACCGCCACGATCACCGCGAGCACCGCCGACACCCGGAGCGCGGGCAGCTCGGCGTGCAGGTCGGTATAGCTGGCGCCGACCAGCGGCCCGGTGGTCGAATAGAGGAGGCCGGGGATCTCCACCATCCACAGGCGGAGCGCGGTCAGGAGGAACAGCACTGCCAGTAGGATGGCCAGGTGCAGGCCCGCCGCCGGCTCGATGCTCAGGCCGCGCGGTCCCAGCACGACGTCGCCGCGCACCCAGTAGAGCGCGATCACCAGGAAGAGGCAGAGCCGGCTCAGCGCGGTCAGGAACCCCATCCCCGCCGAGAGCGCGGGCAGCGTGAAGACGTAGAAGCCGATGTCACGCGAGAAGATCGGATCCGCGATCCCGAACGGGGTGCCGTAGAAGGCGCGGAGCACGAGCTCCCAGCCTGACGCGGCGGCCAGCCCGGCGAGCAGGCCCAGCACGAGCGCCACCGGCAGGCTCAGACGCCGCAACGCCGCCGTGAGGTTGAGGTGCGGCGCCGTCGGCGCGAGCCGGAGCACGACCGGGTTGGGGACGAGCCCGCGCTGCGCGGCCCGGAGATTCAGGTAGAGCACGCCGACGGTCAGCCCGCCCGCCGCCAGGAAGAGCAGCACCCGGGTGGACAGCTCGCGGGTGAAGACGACCTGGTACCCGATCTCGCGGAACCACCACCAGTCGGTGATGAGCGCATAGAACGCCGGCAGGACGAACACCGTCAGGACGAAGGCGGCCAGCAAGATCGGCGTGAGGCGGTAGCGGAACACGGCGGCTCCCAGGGCGTAGGCTCTCGCAGCATCGCTCCGCGGCGGGGGAAGTCAAGGGCGCGACAGTGGCTCCCGCGCGGCGCGCGTCGGCATTTTTCGCTGTGGAAATGTGGTCAATGTGCAAGCGTGGGGAAAAGAAATTCTGCTACTTGCGCGGTGAAGAATGGTTTCCTATGTTGGCGCATCCGAGTTGAGAACTGATCATTCTCGACTCGAATTGGCGAGACCAATCGCGTGTCTCGCTCACGTCGCAGTGGCGTCGCGACGTGCAATGCAGGAGGTGGATCCGCGATTCTGCCGACCTGCAGCGCTCGCACTGATGAAGCGGACGGCCGCAAACCGTCCGTGGATGGAAGCCGGAGCTCCCGAGGCTACACCGTAAACGCACAGTTATGCGGTCGCCGAGGGAAGGAGAACGGGGAAGTCAACTCCCCGACTCCGGGTAGTCAGTGCGTAGGGCGGCCCGCATCTCTCTTCGGGGGGGTGCGGGTCGCCTGTTTTTGTGTCCGGGCCGACCGGCGGCGGTCCGGCGCAGGCGCGGGCGCGTCGGGATAGCTCCCTTCGGGCGCTGCAGTAGCCGCCACGCATGCGTGGGGCTGCTACTAGAGGTTGAGGTAGTGGCGGCTACTGACGCGCCCTGCGGGAGCCATCCCGACGCGCCCGCGCCACCAGCATCGCGGAACACGGAGACGCGCCCACGCGGATCCCCGCTCGCGCCTTCCCGGTACCCAGGCACGCGGCCGGATGACGTGCCCGGAGGGGCGCGTCAGCAACCGCCACAGCACTCCGATCCTACCACGCGAGCGTAGCGGTTGCTGCAGCGACCCCGGAGGGCATGTCATCCGGCCGCGTGCCGGCACGTAACGCGATCGACGCCGACCAGGCGGTCGTGCTGACGGATACAACGGGCGGGCGGCGGCACCGTCACTTGCGCGTCACCTCCACGCGGCCGTGGACCGTGAACATCAAGTTGCCCCCGGAGACCGATTCTATGACGAAGGGGAACGTGAGAAACCGCTCGGTCGGAGACGTGCCGATCATGACTTCGTATCTCGCAATGTTCTGGTCAGAGGGCGACCCGTTCCTGCCCGGGAGGTTCCAGTCATACTCGGGCAGCAACTGCTGGCCGGAGACTCCATCAAAATCACCGCCCCACACCAGCACGCGGAGCCGGTCCGGCGCGTTCGGAAGCTCGATCACCTGGCCTTCGAGAACGTGGTAGCCCTCCTTCCATTCAAGCCCGGTACCGAGGTCCCGCGAGACCGGATCTGAGCCTTCCGGCGCCGCAAAGAAGCGAAAGCTCAAGTCTTCATTTCTGGTGGACGAAACCCCGATTTGCGTAAACACGACCCGTGCATACTGGGCCAGTGTCGTGAACTCGCCCGTCAGCTGCTCTTCCTTCGCGTCGACGCCCGCCGGGATGGTGATGATGTAATGGTAGAGCGTCCCCCGTGCGGGAGTCAGGCGCGACCACGCGACGTAATCCGCCCTGAATCCCTGGCTCGTGCCGCCGGAGACCTCCGCCCGAAACCCGCCTTCGACGGCGCCGCTGCCCTGTACGACACCCTCCGGGAAGAACCAGCGGCCGGTGCTCGGCTCCCGGACCGGCTTCTCAGTGCTGCTGTAGAGGACGGTCGGCGTCGCGTTCGGGCGCCCACTGAACTGGATGGTGAAACGATCCAGTATCGTGTTGACGGCAGTCAGCCTGAGCGGCGCCTGAGTCGCAGTGGCGACATCCGACCCCGTGGACGCTGATCCCGGGGTGTAGCGGTCGCCGGTTGTGCTCCCGCCCGGAAGGCTCACCGTGGTGCGTTGCCCCGCGGGCCCCGACGAAGTGTACGGGTCGTCCGCGGCGGGCGTGGTCGCCACCGGCCCCAGGGACTGAGGACCGGGCGCCGCGGGGGCGGTCGGGACCCACGCCCCGTGCCGCAACGCGGAATCGGGATTCGTCAGGCTCACGTTAAAGGTCCAGAAGTGCGCCGGGTCCGTCATGTAGGCCGGGATGGTTCGCAGGTCGGGCCAGCGCTCCGCCGCGGTCGCCGAGCTGTCGACCACGCCGCCGGTCTGTTCCTGCTCGCGCTGCGCGTTGCGCGCGGTGGTGAACTCGATCCGGCCCGGCTCCGCGACGGCGTCGGTGCGGTCGGCCCAGGCGCAGGTTCCCGGCTCTAGTCCCTTGCCGATCGGTCCGGCAGCGGTGGAAGCCGCCTTGTAGCTGAGCGTCATGGCGAAGAGGTTGGGGCCCTTGCGCTTGCCCTGGGTGAAGGTCGCGCCGCCGCCGCCGCGGCAGCGAAGCTGCTCTCGGCGCTGCGCCGCGGGCCGGGAGGTGGTGGGATTGGCGCCCGGCGCCGGCGTGCGGAACGTCGCGCCGTAGGCCCCAAAGCTGATGGACACGTTGGTGAGGTCGTTGACGTAGAAGCTCCAGTAGTGCCGGGGATTGTTCAGCCACTGGGTCAGCGTTGCCGGGTCGGGAATGTACTCCGCGCCCTGGGGGTTCAGGTCGAAGTGCACGATCCCCGGCTCGGCCGGGAGGCCGGGATCGCCGGTGGTGTTCCAGCTGCAGGCCCCTGGTTCGAGCTGCTCGTAGGCCGTGCCAGCCGGCCTCGGGTTCCGCCGGTAAGACAGCGACACCGCCACCTGCCTGTCGCTGCGCGGGCTCGGGTTCGCCACGGTGGCGATCTGGAGACCCTCGGCTCCCCGGCACACCAGCTGGCGCAGCGCTCCGGTTGCGGGGGCCGGCGCGGGAGCGGTGGCCGCGGTATCGCCGAAGTGTGTGCCCACCGTGCTGGTGGTGCGGCCCGACGAACGGGGGTACTGCGCCTCGGTGCTGCCGGCGAGCGCCAGCAGCAGGAGCCCTCCGGTCCACGCCGGTGCATATCGGACTCGAGACATCGCGACCTCCATCGTCAAGGCTGTGCCGCCGCCTGAGCCACCGCCTCCGCGGCGGGCCTCACCAGCGGGGTGAGCAGGTCCTCGCCATCCGACTTCGCTTTCCGCTTGTCGGCCTTCTCGATCAGCACCTTGCCGGCCGCCGACTCCAGCCGGTACTTCAGGGTTAGCTCGTCCTTGACCCGCGAATTCGCGGCGTAGGCGGAGGCCGCGCCCGCCGCCGCGCCGGCCGCGGCGCTCGCTACCGCGCGTCCCACGGTTCCGCCGGCCGCCCCGCTCGCCGACCACGCGCCCTGCTGCACCCCACCCGCCACGACCTTCCCGAGGAACCCGCCCCCACCGGTCTTCCGCTCGTGCTTGATGGTGGGGAAGAGAAGGAAGGCGCAGCCGGCGAGCTTCGCCTCCTCCCGCGCCTGCGAGACGAGACGGGCCTGGAGCGGGGTGACGGACAGGGACGGGCCGGTGAGAAAGCTGGTGAACGTCTCCCGCACGGCAGTCTCCGGGTCGAACCCGCCTGGGACCGCCTCCACCGTCGCCGGTGCCAGACAGATCCGGGTGGGGACGGGGGACACCGGGGCGGGGGCGGTCGATGAGGCGACGTCGGACTGCGCGGCTGCCCGCGAATGAATGAGGAGGAGCGACAGTAAGCAGGCGAGGGTGCGTACCGCGGCGGCGCGACGGCATGGAGGATGGGTGCGCGGCATGCGGGTCTGCTCCTCTTCGGGTCCTGTTTGACTGGGCTGGCTGATTAGGAACGCACGAAGAGGAGGGAAACCGCATCACCGCAGCGATTCCGCTTTACGGCTGGAGGGTATCTCTGGGAAGGGCTGGCGGAGGGGTGGGGGCGGGATGGGCGAGGTCTGGCGTGGGCGTCACCGCCTGCTCATGCGGCCTGGCGGCGGTCAAGCTCCGCCGCCAGCGGGTGCTCGGCAGAAGGGCGCGTCAGCAACCGCCACCGTGCGCCGATCTCGCCACGCGAGCGTAGCAGTTTGCTGCAGCGACCCCCGAGGGCATGTCATCGCTGGCCGCGCGCCGGCGCCCGCACGAGTCCGGCCGCATGCACCTTCCTCTTGACCGGATGGGGTGGAGGGTCACCCCAGCTTCATTGCCTTCGCCCGCACCAGAGCGTACCTGATCGTCGGCAGGATGTGCGCATCCGCCGCCCGCTTGCCGAACTCCTTGGCCTTGGCCGCGTCGCCCTTGCCCTGATAGGCCATCGCCAGGGTGTAGAGGACGTAGGGGTCCTGCTGGTCCGCCTGCCCGAGCTCGTCAATGGCCTTGCCGAAATCCTTCGCCCTGAGTGCGACCATGCCCGCCAACTCATGGCTCTGGCGGATGCGGCCGACGTCGTGTGTCGCCTCGGCGCCGCTCGCGAACTGCTGGGCCTCCGCCGCGGCCGTAGCCGTGTCTCCCTTGGCGAGCGCGACGCGGGCCCGGTTGTAGTGGTCGGCCAAGCCAGTAAAGTCCTTGATTTCGGCGGACAGACCCGAGCCCTCGATCAGGGTGAGCGACTGCTGGTAGCGTTTGCCGGCCTCGTCTGCCTGGCCGCCACCGAGCAGGATGTCGCCCATCTGGCCGGCGTCGTTGCTCATCGCCGCGGTGTCGCCGATGCGGGCGTCGAGGGCGTAGAGCTTCTGCATCTCCTGCATCGCCTGCGCCGTCCGGCCCCGATCGACGGAGATCACCGCCCGCGTGAGGATCGCGGTGCGCCGGTCCCCATCGTCACGAGCCGCGGCGAAAAGCTTCTGCGCCTGCGACATCGCCGGATCGTGCTTGCCCTGGTACATGAGGTCGCTGGCGATCCCGATGTACGAGCTGCTGAAGTGCGGGTCGACCGCGAGCGCCTTCTGGTACTGCGCGATCGACTCGTCGAACCGACCCGACCGCATCAGCATCTCGGCGTAGGAGTCGTAGGGGTTAGGGTCGTTCGGTACGAGCGCGATGTACCGCTTGAACGCGGTCTCCGCGTCGGCGTACTTCTCTTGCCCCATGGAGGCATATCCCAGGGTGTTGTACGCCGGGGCGTAGCTCGAGTCGAGCTCCGTCGCCTTGGTGAGCTGCGATACGGCCTTGTCGAACTCCTGCTGGTTCGAGTACGCGACCCCCAGGAGCGTCTGCGCGCGCACGTCGCGCGGATATTTGGCGACCAGCTCCTGGACGTACTCCAGCGACTTCTTGGAGTCGCCGGTGGCCCCTGCCTGTAGCGACAGGATCATCAGCCGCTCCCCGTCCGAGGCCTTGGCCGAGAGCGTCACCGCTTCCTTCAGGTGCTCGAGAAACTCTTTGGGCGTCGGCGAGTTCAGCGCGAGGCTGTAGTGGGCCAACGCGAACGTCGGGTCCTTCGCGACGGCCTGCTCGAACAGCTGCCTTGCGTCGTGTGCGCGCAGCTGCTCGGCCAGCGCACGCCCGCGGATGTAGAGCGCCCGCGCGTCGTCCGACGCGGTTGTTACGGAGACCTCGTCGTTGCCAGGCTCGGCGCTCACCGAGCTGTCGCGGCTCGCGGTCTCGATGGCTGAGTCCTTGGAACGGCAGGCCGTGGCCGTTGCGATCAGAGCGCAGGCGGCAACGAAATGAAGGCTGATGGAGCGACTCATACGAGGCTCCTTTGAATACGAGTGAACGCGGCCGTAGCTCGGGGAGGAGGCGGGGCAGCGAGTGCTGCGCGTGTGCAGGATGGTCGCGTGCGGGGGTCCTGCACGTTAGCCAGGGGGGAGCTTCGCCTACCCTAGAGGCAGGTACCAGACCTGTCAATGCTACGATAATGGCACTGGGACCGGCTTCTGACCTGGACGCAGGACGTCGCAGGCCGGTGTGGTAGTGCCGCGATACGCGTTAAGGACCACCAGCGATTGAGGTAATGGCGTCTACCGGTACCCGCGTAGCGGGTGGACGCCCTGCGAGCCATCTCGTCGCCCCCGCGCCGCGACCATCTCGGAACGCGTGGATGCGCCTTCCCGGTACCCAGGCGCGCGGCCGGAGATGACATGACCGGAGGGGCGCGTCAGCAACTGCCACAGAACTCCGAACCAGCCACGCGAGCGTAGCAGTTGCTGCAGCGACCCCGGAGGGCATGTCGTCTCCGGCCGTGGCGCCTGCACACGAGCCCCGCGATCAGCCGGATCCTGTCCCTCAAGGCCGGGAGATGACCCGGACCCGGCTGCTCCCCACCCGATCCGATAGCACCACGTCCAACGTCGCCTTCTTGGTGACAATGTTGGCCGCCCCGCCGCGGGCGAAGGACACTACCTCGCCGGTATCCGGGTCGCGCACCATGACCATCGGGTGCGCCGTCGCGTCCCACCGCAGTGCGACCCCGCCCGCCACCGCCCGCGCCTCGATCGCGGGCGCCGCTCTCGCCGCAGCCATCGGCGCCGGCGCACGCGCGGCCTCGACGGTGCCACCGGGGCCGGCCAACCTGAGCGACCCCAACCGTTCCCCCGGCGTATCGCCGAGCGGCACGGCGAACGCGAACTGCCGCGCGTCGGCCCGGCTATCCTCGACCGCCGTGGCGTCGAACGACAGGCTGAAGAGCCGCGACCCGTCCTGCCCCACGGCCTCCACCGAGTACGACCCGCGCGCCTTCGGCAGGCTCGGCCTGGTCACGATCTCGAACGCCGGCTCGAGCACGGGCCGGCCATTGACGATGCGTCCCCACACGAGCAGGCAGCGCTGCGGCGCCGAGGCGGACTGCATTGCCGCCGCAGCCTGTCCGCTCCGGAACTCGGCGACGCCGTCGTACGTGTAGTCGCTGATCCAGGGGTTGGAGCAGTACCCCATGATGTCGGACAGCAGCGGGCTCTTGATCACGTCGTTCTGCAGGTCGTACCCGTAGACGCCGGTGAGGCCTCCGGCATATGGGTAGTTCGGATCGACGCCTGCAGGCCCTCCGCAGGGCGTATGCTGGCGGTTGAAGTTGTGCCCCAGCTCGTGCGCCATCACGCGCGCCCGGTCGAAGTCCAGGTCGTACCCGAGCGCGGTGGGTTTCCCGGGGTAGCCGATCCCGGCGGTGCCGGACGCGTAGCCGAGCCGCACGACGCCGTAGTAGTTGCGTTCGCTCCCCTCGACCAGGCGGAGGGCGTCCACCTCGCCCAGGATCGTCACCCACGCGCCGTTGGCGTCGTCCGGGACCAGGGGGTCGGCCGTCGTGGTCGTGTAGACCCCGTGCAGGTCGCCGTCCGCCGTCGAGATCGGATAAATCCGACGGGTCAGATCGAGGAACGCCGCCTTGTTGGCGGCGGAGACGTCGCCGGTGAGGCCGTTCGCTTGCTGGCGAACCGGCACGAAGCGCACCCCCAGCGGCGGCACGCTCACCATCGTCGTCTGCTGGGGCGTGCCGGTCGCCGGGTAGCTGTTGTCGGTCTCGTTCTTCTCGGCGATCGCGTTGGTCGGATCGACGTCCGCCAGCACGGTGAGCCCCGGGCTGAACAGGTCGCGCGGGAGCTTCACGTTCCACGAGCTGGAGAGATCGTCCTCGTTCCGCTGCTGGGGCGTGGACGACCCCGGCGCGGGAATGACGAACGTGCGGGTCAGGCCGCCGTTCCGGAACAGGCGCAGCCGCACGGTGGGCTGCACGGTGTTGGGCTGGTCGGCCACGACGAACACGCGGATGAACCCGTCGCGGTTTTCGATCAGCGGCACGTCGCCCGCGGCGGATTGCACGCTCTGCGTCAGGAACCAGCCGTCGATGCGCAGGTTGAGCGAGGGCCCGGCCGCCGGGCCGTAGGTGACCGTCGCGCCGGCCGTGTCGCCAGCCGCGACCGCGACCGTGCTGCTCGCCGGGCTCGCCTTGTATTGCGTGCCGCCGCTCGACACGTCCGACGCGGCGACGGTGTAGCTGCCCGGCGCGAGATCGGCGATGAGCGCGGTCGCGGTCACCGCGCGGCTGAACCCGCCGGGGCCGCTGACGGTCACAGCCGCGTTCGTCCCCGCCGGGAGCCCGGTGATGGTGACCCTCAAGGCGCCGGTCGTGGTGGTGCAAACGACGGCGAACGCCGCCGTGACCGTCTCACCGGCGGAGACGGTGACGGTCCGCGGATTCTGTCCCTGCGCCTTGCAGTTGGCGGCGAAGCCGCCGAGGAGGACGGCGTGCTGGCCGGGCGCGAGCGCGTCCAGCGTGACACTGGCGTTCGTACCGATCGCGCTCGGCGCCGCGCCGTCGAGGCGCACCGTATACCCATCGGGGTCGGCGGGCGCACCCGTCGTCGCGGTGGTGATCGTGAGCGAGCCGGTGGCGGGCGTGCACGTGACGCTGAACGCGACCTTCGTCGTGTCGCCGGCCGTGACGCTCACGCTGCGCGGGTTGTTGCCCGCGACGGTACAGTTGGCCGCCACTCCGCTCAGCAGCACCGAGTGGCTGCCGGGCGCCAGTCCGTCCACGCTGGCCGAGCCGTTCACGCCGATCGGCTGGGCATCGCCCTGGCCGATGGCGAAGGCGTAGCCGTCGGGGTCCTGGTTGGGACCGGTCGTGCTGGCGCTGATCGCGAGCGTGCCGGTCGAGGGCGGCAGGGCAGTGCACGTGACGACGAAGGCGACGGGTGCCACCGTCCCGGCGGAGACGGTCACGCTCCGCGGGTTGTCGCCCGCCAGCCGACAGTTCGCGCTGAGGCCGCTGAGCCCCACGGTGTGCGGCCCGGGTGCGAGGTCGGGCAGCGGCAGGGTCGCGGCACTGCCGATGGGAAGCGCGCCGGTGGCGTCGAGCGACACGGTGTATCCGTCGGGGTCGGCATCGGGACCGCTCGTCTGGGTCGTGACGCTGATGCCGCCCGGTCGCCGGCGGCGGCGTTGGGAGTGGTGCAGGCGACCGCGATCGTAGCGCTCGTCGTCGCGCCGGCGGCGACGGTAACGCTGCGGGGGTTCTCGCCGTCCACGGCGCAGTTCGACGCGAGGTCGCCGAGCGCGACGGTGTGGCTGCCGGAAGCGACGCCCGGGATCGAGACCGTCGCGCCGACCGCGATCGGCCCCACGACCCCACCGTCGAGCTGGAGCTGGTACCCGTCGGGATCGGACGGCGTCCCGGTGGACGTGGTCGTGACCTCGAGCGTGCCCACCGTCGCCGCGCAGGCCACCTCGAAGCGCACGCTCGCCGTCGCGCTCGCCGTGACCTCGACCGTCGCGCTGGTGCCGGCTCCCGCGGTGCAGTTGCCCGCGAGCCCGGCGAGCGCCACGGTGTGCTGCCCCGTGGCCAGCTCCTCCGCGTGTCGGGTCGCGTTGACGGCGATGGGCTCGGCCGCCGCGCCGTCGATGCTGATGGTGTAGCCGTCGGCGTCGGGCTCGGGGCCGGACGTGGCGGTCGTGACGTCGAGGCCGCCCGTTTGCGGAGAGGTGATGTCGGAGCCACCCCCACAGCCGAGCCAGGAGGTGGCGGAGGCCAGCGCCAGGACGGCGAGGCCGCGTGCAACCCTGCGAGACCGCATGGTGAGCCCTTGCGTGCGGAACGGCAGCGAACGGCTGACGAACGATGGTAAGAGGGGGGTGCGACAATAGTGCCTCCACGGCGGCGGCGAGGCAAGTCAAGCGGTTCGACCGCGCGGAGATCGCTGCTGGCGGCGCGGGGGCGCCGGGATAGCTCCCTTCGGGCGCTGCAGTAGCCGCCACGCAGGCGTGGGGCTGCTACTAAAGGCGGAGGTAGTGGCGTCTACTGACGCGCCCTGCGGGAGCCATCCCGGCGCCCCCGCGCCGCGACCATCCCGGAACGCGGCGCGCGCCCTCCCGGGACCCAGGCGCGCGGGCGGCGCTGACGTGCCCAGAGGGGCGCGTCAGTCGACGCCACTACCTCCACCGCTGGTAGCAGCCCAACGCATGCGTGGCGGCGACTGCAGCGTCCCCGGCGGGCACGTCGAGCGCCGGCCGCGCGCCGGCACCTGCACCGAAGGCTCGGCCGGGACCACGAACCTCTGGGCATTGACGATCGGGCCGAAGTGGCCGTCGTCGTTCCGGCCCTAGCCCATCGTGCGCTCCCCCTCCATCTTCCCGCATCCCCTCACCGAGATCCCGCATGCCCGAACTGCTCGGCCGACTCCAGTCCGCCTTGGCGGACCGCTACCGCCTCGACCGCGAAGCCGGCGCGGGCGGCATGGCCACGGTCTACCTCGCCGAGGACATCCGCCACGACCGGCGCGTCGCGCTCAAGGTCCTCAGGCCCGAGCTCGCCGCCGTGATCGGGGCCGAGCGGTTCCTGGCCGAGATCAAGCTCACGGCCAACCTGCAGCACCCGCACATCCTGCCGCTGTTCGACTCGGGCGAGGCCGACGGCTACCTCTTCTACGTCATGCCCTTCGTCGAGGGCGAGACCCTGCGCGAGCGGCTGAATCGCGAGAAGCAGCTCCCGGTTGCGGAAGCCATCCGCATCACGACCGAGGTCGCGTCGGCGCTGGACTACGCTCACCGCCATGGCGTGGTGCACCGCGACATCAAGCCCGAGAACATCCTGCTCCACGACGGCCAGGCGCTGGTGGCGGACTTCGGCATCGCGCTCGCCGCCAGCAAGGCCAGCGGGAGCCGCATGACCGAGACGGGCATGAGCCTCGGCACCCCGCACTACATGTCGCCCGAGCAGGCCATGGGCGAGCGCGAGATCACCGCCCGGTCGGACGTGTACGCGCTCGGCTGCGTGCTCTACGAGATGCTCACGGGCGATCCGCCGTTCACCGGCTCGACCGCGCAGGCGATCGTGGCGCGGGTGGTGACCGAGACGCCGCGGCCGCTCCTGCCGCAGCGCCACACCATTCCCCGCCAGGTCGAGGCGGCGACGCTCACCGCGCTCGAGAAGCTGCCGGCCGACCGGTTCGCCTCGGCGGCCGAGTTCGCGGCCGCCCTCCGCGACCCGTCGTACGCGGCGACCGTGCCCGTGCCGGCGACAGGGCCGGCGGCCGCGGCGGCGCGCGCACGCGTGCGTCCGGGCTGGCTCGGCGTGCTCGTGCCGGTGCTGGCCCTGGCGCTCGGCCTCGCGGCCGGGGCGGGGGTGTGGGCTCGGCGCCATCCGCCGCCCGCGCCGCTCCTGAGCCAGTTCAGCCTGGCGCTCAAGTCCGCGCAGGCGCTCCAGGCGGCCAGCCCGTCGGGCGGCGCCCGCATCGCGCTCTCGCCCGACGGCCGCGCGCTGGCGTACATCGGCCCCGCCGAGTCGGGGACCCGCCTCTGGCTCCGTCGCATCGACCAGCTCGACGCGACCCCGATCGCGGGCACCGACGGCGCGTCGCAGCCGTTCTTCTCGCCTGACGGCCGCCGGGTCGGGTTCGTGAAGAACGGCACCGAGGTGCGGATCGCGTCGCTCGCCGGCGCGCCGACCGTGACGCTCACCGACAAGGCGAACACCACCTCGGCCACCTGGGGCGACGACGGCTACATCTACTTCGAGGTGGACTCGGGGGTGGCCCGCATTCGCGCGACCGGTGGCGAGACCGAGCCGGTGTACAAGATCAACACCAAGGACAAGGAGATCGCCACCGAGTGGGTGCACGTCCTGCCCGGCGCCACCGGGGTGCTGTTCCGGCTGCGCCACGTGGGCCAGGGGCCCGCCGACTTCCAGATCCTGGCGATGCCGCTGCCGCACGGCCCCGCGCGCGCGCTGGTCCGCGGCGTGTTCGCGACCTACGCCGCCGGCTACCTGCTGGTGGTGACGGTGGACGGCAAACTGATCGGGATCCCATTCGATCCGAAGAAGGTCGAAACGACCGGCTCGCCGATCGCGCTGCTCGAGGGCGTCGGCGTGCGGAACAACGCCTTCAACATCGACCTCACCTTGGCTGGGAATGGCACGCTGGCCTATACCACCGGAGGCACGCAGGCCACCCGGCGCGCCGCCTGGGTCAGCCGCGAGGGGTTCGCGACCGCGGTGGATTCCACCTGGGACCCGCAGGGCATCATCGGGTCGGCCGCCCTGTCGCCCGACGGGAAAGCGATCGCCGTGGCGCTCACCCGGGAGGGCCGGAGGGACATCTGGGTCAAGCGGCTCCCGGCGGGGCCGTTCTCTCGGCTCACCTTCAACGACACCTCGAGCGGGCGGCCCGCCTGGTCGGCCGATGGCAAGGACGTGTACTTCATCGCCGACCGTTCGGGCTCGGGCGTAGGCCCGGTGTACGCCCGCCGGTCGGACGGGACCGGTGCCCCACGGTTGGTGGCCCAGGCGGACGTGGACATCGGCCAGGTGATGGCCGCGCGCGACGGTCACTGGCTCCTGCTCCGGACCGCGCCCGCGCCGCCCGCCACGCCCGACATCCTCGGGGTCCGGCTCGGCGACTCCACGCCGGTGCCGCTGGTCGTCTCGGCGTCGAGCGAGCTGTTCCCGAACCTCTCCCCGGACGGCCGCTGGCTGGCGTACGCCTCGGACGAGTCCGGCGCGCTGGAGGTCTACGTGCGCCCGTTCCCGGAGACCGCGGGCGCCAAGTGGCAGGTCTCCACCGCGGGCGGTTCCCAGCCCACCTGGTCGAGTACCGGGCGCGAGCTGCTCTACGTGAACGGCAAGAACGACATGGTCGCGGCGCAGATCCCCCCGGGCACGACCTTCTCGGTCGGCGCGCAGCGGGTGCTGTTCTCGATGGTGCCGTTCGCCGGGGTGGGCTCGGTGCCGAGCTTCTGGCTGAGCCCGGACGACAAGCGGTTCCTGATGCTGCGGGAGGGCGAGGCTGGGCAGCCGGGGGAGCTGATAGTAGCGGAGAACTGGGTGCAGCAGCTGGCCGCGCAGGGCGCGAAGTAGGTCGGCGGGTCGCCGCGATCATTCCGGATCGCGGCGACCCGCCCTCACATCGGAGTGTCGCCGGCCCGACCGCGCGGAGATCGGTGCTGGGCGCAGGGGCGACGGGATAGCTCCCTTCGGGCGCTGCAGTAGCCGCCACGCAGGTGTGGGGCTGCTACAAGAGGTTGAGATAGTGGCGTCTACTGACGCGCCCTGCGGGAGCTACCCCGTCGCCCCCGGCGCCGCGAGCATTCGGGAACGCGGCGCGCGCCCTCCCGGGACCCAGGCGCGCGGGCGGCGCTGACGTGCCCAGAGGGGCGCGTCAGTAGGCGCCACTACCTCAACCGCCGGTGGTCACCTAACGCATTTGTGGCGACTACTGCAGCGCCCCGGCGGGCACGTCGAGCGCCGGCCGCGCGCCGGCGCACCTGCACCGATGGCTTGCCCCTCCCACCTGACCCGCGCGTCCCTGGGCAGTCACTACCCTTACGGCCCCTGGATCCAGGCGACAGATTACCTCGCCCTCTCCCCCAGGTGATCCATGGTGTCCCCGTTCCGTGCGCGCTCGACCTTCGCGGCCTGGCCGGCTGTCGCTGCGGCCTTACTCCTCGTGCTGTCCGCCTGCAATGACAACATCCCCAGCGGGCCCGAGTTCGCGCGGGTCAACAATCGCTATCAGGTGACCATCAAGGGCACCGGAAGCCTGGCCGCCGGCACTGTCACATCGGATCGGGGCGGGCTCAGCTGCACGGTGTCGGCCAGCGGGGGGGCGAGCGGGAAGTGCAGCCAGGCCTACAAGTCGGGCGCGATCGTCACCCTCACCATGACGCCTGCGACCGGGGCCAAGCTGAAGCTGGTCAGCTCGAATTGCGCTCCCAGCGGGGACACCGGCCTGGCCTGCCATGTCACCGTGACCGGAAACGTGGACGTGACGGTGACCTTCGAACAGCAATCCAACGTCTTCGCTCTCGCCATCAACGGAGGGGCTGCGGGTGGGGGGACAGTGATCTCCAACCCGTCCGGCATCAACTGCACGATCACGAACGGGTCGGCGGGCGCGACCGGCTGTTCGTCGTCCTACACGCTCAACCAGCAGGTGACGCTCACGGCGACGGCGGCCAGCGGGAGCTACCTCAAGGCCTGGGCGGGCGGCACGTGCGACGCCAACGGGACGATCGCCCCGGGAGCTGCCAGCGGCTCGTGCCTCGTCACCATGAGTCAGGCGACCACGGTCGTGGTCAGCTTCGACCGACCCGCAAATGTCGCGATCGTGGGGGAGTGGGGCAGTCCCATCAACTGGTCGACGCCGCCGGCGGTCGCGATCCACGCGAACCTGCTCCCCAACGGCGAGGTCCTCACCTGGGGCCGGACGGTGCACCTACCGGTGCGCTGGAATCCGGCGAACGGGGCCTTCACCGACGTGAACGAGCCGGTGGACCTGTTCTGCAGTGGCCAGACGCTGCTGCCCGACGGGCGCATCCTGGTGGCCGGCGGTCATACCGGTACGGATGGCAGGGGACTCATGTCCAGCATGCTCTATGACTACTTGAGCAACACCTGGCAGCCTGGCGCCACCATGCGGAACGGCCGCTGGTATCCCACCAACCTGACCCTGCCGAACGGTGACGTCCTGACCATCTCCGGTGGCGACACGGCCGGCGTGCTCAACGTGATCCCCGAGGTGTGGAGTCCGGGCGGGATCAACGGCGAAGGCGCCTGGCGCGGGCTGATCAGCGCCACTGCCTCGCTCCCGTACTTCCCGATGATGTTCGTCGCTCCGAACGGCACGGCGTTCGTGGCGGGCCCGAACCAGGCGACCGGATACCTCAACACCTCGGGCAACGGCTCCTGGACTACGGGTCCGAGCCGGACGTTCGGGGGCCGGGACTACGGCTCGGCGGTGATGTACGATGCAGGCAAGATCTTGGTGGTGGGCGGCGGAACCCCAACTCGGACCGCCGAGGTGATCGACCTCAATCCGGGTGCCGCGCCGAGCTGGCGCCGAGTGGATTCGATGGCGGTGGCGCGGCGTCAGATGAACGCGACCCTGCTGGCCGACGGCACGGTGCTGGCGACCGGCGGGTCCAACGCCGCTGGATTCAACACCAAGCCCACCGACGACCGGGTCCTGGCCGCGGAGCGCTGGGATCCGGCGACCGAGCACTGGACGGCGCTCGCCCGGCAGACGCACTACCGGCTCTACCACTCCACCGCGCTGCTGCTGCCGGACGCGCGGGTGCTGTCAGTCGGGAGCGGCCAGCCGGCGGCCACCGGGCTCACGGACGACTACACGGGCGAGATCTTCTCGCCGCCCTACCTGTTCAAGCTCGACGGGTCGGCGGCCGTGCGCCCGACTTTCAGCGGCGCCCCGGACAACGCCGGCTATGGCGCGAGCATCCCGGTCACCGTCACGAGCGCCGCGCCCATCGCGAAGGTCACGTGGATCCGGCTCTCGACCGTGACCCACGCGACCAACATGAATCAGCGGATGAACTATCTCTCGTTCAGCACGAGCGGGTCGACGCTGACGATCACGCTGCCGACGGATCCGAACCTGGCGCCGCCGGGACACTATATGCTGTTCGTGGTGGACGCGAACGGGGTGCCGTCGGTCGCGAAGATCGTGCGCATTTCCTGAGGGCCTACGGGCTCGCTGTGCGAAGATCGCTGCTGGGGCGCGGGGGCGCCGGGATAGCTCCCTTCGGGCGCTGCAGTAGCCGCCACGCAGGCGTTAAGAGACCACCGGCGGTTAAGTGGTGTGGCGGCTACTGACGCGCCCTGCGGGAGCTACCCCGTCGCCCCCGCGCGGCGAGCATTCGGGAAGGCGGCCCGCGCCCTCCCGGGACCCAGCGCGCGGGCGGCCAGACGCCCGCCAGCACCGGCGCACTATCGCGCGCGCCGGTGCTCCACCAGCAGGTCTCGATTGCAATGTGGCGGGCCCGATTACCACGCTCGCGATGATCAGGGCGAGCCGAAGCTGACGAGCGTCGGCGTGCTCAGGCTGCCGTTGCCGTTCGCGAGCTGGCCGCTGTTGTTGGCGCCCCAGCAGTAGATCTCGTTACCCGTCGTCCGGCCGCAGGTGTGGGCGAGGCCGGTGGAGAGGCTCGCAAATGCGAGGGGCGCCCCGCCGCCAGGGCCGGTCACGGCCGTCGGCGTGCCGTGGTCGGCGGTGGTGCCGTCGCCGCCCTGGCCCGAGGAGTTCAATCCCCAGCAAAACGCCGCGCCAGTGCCGGTGAGCGCGCAGGCATGGGTCCCGTCGAGGGCCGGGTCGGGTGTGCTGCCTGCGCCGAGGGAGGCGAACGGCCCACCGGTGGCCGGCGACGGCGACGGATGCGCGGTGGTGGTGCCGTCGCCGAGCTGACCGTTTCCGTTGTAGCCCCAGCAGTAGAGCGCGCCGCTGCTCAGCCCGCAGGTGCTGTTGGCTCGGCCCGTGAGCTCCGTGAAGGACAGGCCGCCGGCGACCGCCTTCGGCGCCGCGAGAACGGTGTTGAGCGTCCCATCGCCCGCCTGGCCGTTCACGTTGTATCCCCAGCAGTAGGCTTTCCCGCCGCCGGTGATCCCGCAGGTGTGCGCGGCCCCGGCCTCGAGGCTGGCGAACACGACCACCGATCCGCCGACGGCATTGCTCACCGCGGTGGGCACCAGCCGGTCGTCGAAGGTCCCGTCGCCGAGTTGACCCTCGGCGTTGCGGCCCCAGCAGTACGCCTTGCCGGCGGACGTGAGCCCGCAGGTTCGGGAGCCGCTGGCCGCGAGTTGGATGAAGGTGAGCCCGCCGGCGACCGGCGTCGGCACGCTGCGGTCTACCTGCGCCCCGTCGCCGATGGTGCCGGCGCCGCCCCAGCAATAGGCGATGCCCGCGCCGGTGAGCCCGCAGGTGTGCAGGGCGCCGGCTGTCAGGCTGGCGAACGTCTGCCCGCCGGTCACGGGGGCGGGGGCGGAGCGGGTCGTGGTGGTCCCGTCGCCGAGCGAGCCGTACTGGTTGAAACCCCAGCACCAGGCGCTGCCACTCGAGTCGAGGGCGCAGCTGTGGTAGTTGCCGGTGGCGACGGTCGCCTGGCGGAGCCGCACCTGGCTCGCGACGAACGTCACCGCAACCGTCGATTGCCCGCCCTTCTTGTCGGTGAAGGTGATCGTACAGCCGCCGGGGCTCGCCGCCGCGGCGCTCGGCGCGACGCTGAAGCTGGCCACGTAGTCCGCCATCTTCTGCGGCCTGGTCAGCGCCGCGCTTGCCGGCGAGACCAGACAGGTCGCGTTACCTGACGCCGCGCCGATGGTGGTCGCGGTCTTGCTGGTAACTGTGAGCGTGGCGGGCGCGTCGCGCGGCACGCCGAACTGCAGCGTCGAGGGGCTCACGGTGAACGAGGGGGCGGCGACAGGCTTGAAGCTGGGCTGGGTGGGCGACTCGTCCTCGCTACAGGCGAGGAGGCCGACCAAGGCGGCGGCGAGCAGGGTCGGCACTGCCGGCGCGCATGGGCGACGCGCGCCGGAGCACCGGACGGTACTGGCGGACATAGGGACTCCCGGACGGGGTGAGGCGCAACGGCGCGCCGAGTGGTTGCATAGGGAGATCGCAGCCTGCCGGTAAAACCGGCCACCCCATCCGAGCTGCCCTGCCTTCCTGCGCTATCGCGCGGTCTTGCCCTTGAGCCCGTCCAGCCAGTGCTGCGCCACGATCAGCTCGCTCTCCTGCGCCGACTCGCCCTCCCGCAGCATCATGAAACGGCGGTCGTCCGCGGTCACGGCATACGACGGAATCGGCCCCAGCCGGAGGAAGGGCGCGAACGAGAACAGCACCCGCTGCTCCCCCACGGCGAAGGTCGCGCCCGGCCGGATGTCGGCCGCCACCAGCTCGTTCTTGCCGTTCAGGTAGTAGAGCTGGCGGCCGCTCTTGCTCCAGACCGGCTGGCTCCCGCCGGAGGTGGAGACCTGCCACTTGGCCGAGCTGGTCTCGGGAAACGGCCGCACGTAGATCTCCACGGTGCCGGACTCGTCCGATGCGTAGGCCAGCCACCGCTCATCCGGTGACAGCGCCGGGAAGTTGTTGGTGGCGGCGGAGCTCACCAGCGGAGTCGCGGTCGTATCGCCCTGGCGGACTCCGAAGATTCCGGCGTTGCCTGTCAACTGGGCGCTCCTGAGGATCAGCCACCGCCGGTCACGCGACGGCACGATCTGCCCCCAGTCCATGGAAGAGCGGAACACGACGGTGGCGTTCCCGGTGCCATCCGCCCGGTGCTCGTAGACGGGGCCCACGCCCGAGCCTGCCCGGTCCGAGATGTAGAGCAGCGACCGGCCGTCGGGCGCCCAGACCGGACGAACGCTGCCGGTGTCGCCGAAGGTGATCCGGGAGAACGGGCCGGTGGGCAGCGCCTTGACCCAGATGTCCGACTTCCCGTTCCGCGAGAGCGCCACCGCGAGCGTCTTCTCGTCGGGCGACAGGGCGATGGCGTCGATGGTGCCCTGCGGGTCCCAGCCGGGTCCACCGGTGAGGCCCCTCCTTCACGCGTCACCCACGCCACCCGCCGCGCCCCGATGGCCCCGCCGGTGGTGTACACCAGCGTGCCGCTCTGCGAGAGGGCCAGGTCCACGCTGAACCCGCCGGCCCGGACCCCGACGCCCTCCAGCAGCGCGATCGGCGGGCCGGTGAGCTCGAGCTTGGCCGCATCGAACGGAAGGCGATCAGCTTTCCCTCGGCGGTGACCACGATCAGGTGGCCGGTCGGCGCGTAGCGTGCGAACACCCCGCGGGTCAGCAGCTTCACGGGGCCCTTTGGCACCTTCATCGCGCCGATCTGAAACTCGTTCTGGCCCTTGCCCCCGTAGCGCAGCCGGAACAAGAGGCCGCCGTCCGGCAGCGCGTTGAGGAATTCGGCGCCGACCTCGTGGCGCTCGGCCGAGACCGCGTACACGGGCTCGACCGGTCCGCCGGTGGGCCGTACGCGGATGATGCCGGCGCCGCCCTCGACGTATACCCAGCCGTCGCTGCTCCAGTCGGCGCTGGTGGTGTTGGCGGTGTCGATCAGGGTCACCGTCGGCGTCCCGTCGAGCGACGCGATCCGCAGCGTGTTGCCGTTCTTGATGAACCCGACCTGGCGGCCGTCGGGCGAGAAGAACGGGCTGTAGCCGCCCTCGGTCCCCGCGATCGGCGTGGAGGTGAGCTGGTCGAGCCGGCGGAGCCAGAGCTGGCTCGATCCCTGGCCCGGGCCCACGAACACGATCTGGCGGCCGTCGGGCGAGATCGCGATCCGTCCGCCGCCGCTGGTCGGCGGCGGCTGTAGCTCCTCGCTCTTGCGCAGCGCGACGCTGAACTGCGTCAGCGGCTCGCGCGGCAGCCGGGCGGAGCCAGCCCCACAGCGCCGCGGCCGTGGCGAGGCCGGCCACCGCGAGCGCCGCCACCAGCCTCGAGTCCCGCCGACGTCGTGTCGCACGCGCCGGCGCGTCCGCCGCGGGCACCGCCGTCGTCGTCGCGTAGCCCTTGTTCCGGAGCGCCGCCGCGAAGTCGGCGGCGGAGGCGAAGCGGTCGGCGGGGAGCTTCTCGAGCGCCGTGAGCACGGCGGCTTCGACGTGCGGCGGAATGGTGTGGCGCTGGGGGTGGAGCGGGCGCGGCGCCTCGGTCACCACCCGCGCCACCACCGCCTGCGCCGTGGCGCCGGTGAACGGCGGCTCGGCGGTGAGCATCTCGTACAGCACGCAGCCGAGCGCGTACACGTCGGAGCGGGCAGTGATCTCCCGTTCACCCATCGCCTGCTCGGGCGACATGTAGTGCGGCGTCCCCAGCGACATCCCGGTCTCGGTCATCCGGGCGCCGCCGGCCTTGCTGGCGGCGAGCGCGATGCCGAAGTCGGCCACGAGGGCCGAGCCGTCGTGCAGCAGGATGTTCTCGGGCTTGATGTCGCGGTGCACCACGCCGTGACGATGCGCATAGTCGAGCGCGCCAGCCACTTCCTCGGCGATGCGGATGGCGTCCGGCACGGCGAGCTGCTTCTCGCGGGTGAGCCGGTCGCGCAGCGTCTCGCCCTCGACGAAGGGCATGACGTAGAACAGGTACCCGTCGGCCTCGCCCGAATCGAACAGCGGCAGGATGTGCGGATGCTGCAGGTTGGCCGTGAGCTGAATCTCGGCCAGGAACCGCTCGGCGCCGATCACGGCGGCAAGCTCGGGCCGAAGCACCTTGAGGGCAACTCGCCGGGCATGGCGAACGTCCTGGGCCAAGTAGACGGTGGCCATTCCGCCGGCGCCGATCTCGCGCTCCAGACGGTAGCGGTCCACCAGGGCCGCTTGGAGGCGGCCGAGCAGTTCGGGCATGGGGCCTATGTGTTGGGAGACGACGGAAGATGCCCGAGGGTGCGCGGTTTAGCTAGGCGGGACGGCAGTGGACCGCGGGACTCCGGTGCGCACCGGCGCGGGTGCGCCGGGCTAGCTCCCTTCGGGCGCTGCAGTAGCCGCCACGCATGCGAGGGGCTGCTACTAGCGGTTGAGGTAGTGGCGTCTACTGACGCGCCCTGCGGGAGCCATCCCGTCGCCCCCGCGCCGCGAGCATCCGGGAAGGCGGCGCGCGCCGGCACCTGCACCGATGGGCCGCTAGCGCCGGGTTCGAAGCTTGGCGGGTCGGCGGACCGGGCGAAGGCCCTTACTCGCTTGTTTGCCTGCGCCGCGAAGCAGCCGGCTCAGGAACGGCGTCAGCACGAGGGGCTGAAAGTAATCTCGGGGATAGAGGTAGTCCTCTCCGGAGTCATCCACGATCCTCAGCTGGCCGTGCGCTTCGGCGTCCGCGTCAGGGCGCACCTCGTACAATTTCCGGTGCTGCAGGGAGGTGGGGTATTCCCCGGTGTCGATGCAGAGGACGAATCCGGCTTTCCGGCTCATGGCAGATCCAGGTAGCGCTTGATTTTGAGTTCCTTCCGGCCGACACCGGTCGCTTCGTACCAATGTATCTCCGCCTGTCGCACCGTACCATCGACCAGGCGCACCGTCGCAAATCCCTTCCGCTTTCGCCACCGCCCGCGTCCGTACTGCTTGAGCAGGCGCGGAAGCTCGCGAATGCGATCCGACGTCGCGATGGTCTGTGGGCCACGCACCGGTCCCACGATCTCGAACCACGGTGCGCGCAGATGGAGCTCCGCCGGAGGTGTGACGTTAGGTGGCAGCTCATTCTGCTAGCGAAGGGGGAACGGACCGGTGGCTTTTCAGCGTGGCGTGGACCATCGTGTGGCAGTATGCCCGCGGTGCCATCGAGATCCGCGTACTTCTGCGGCTCTGCGCGCCCGGCGCGGGTGCGCCGGGATAGCTCCCTTCGGGCGCCACAGTAGCCGCCACGCAGGCGTTGGGCTGCTACCAGCGGTTGAGGTAGTGGCGTCTACTGACGCGCCCTGCGGGAGCCATCCCGTCGCCCCCGCGCCGCGACCATCCGGGAAGGCGGCGCGCGCCCTCCCGGGACCCAGGCGCGCGGGCGGCGCTGACGTGCCCAGAGGGGCGCGTCAGTAGGCGCCACTACCTCAACCGCCGGTGGTCACCTAACGCATTCGTGGCGACTACTGCAGCGCCCCGGCGGGCACGTCGAGCGCCGGCCGCGCGCCGGCGCACCTGCACCGATGGCTCGCCCCACGCCGGCCCGTTAGAATTCCGCGATCATGACGACACCCCAGAGCACGTCACCGGGCCCGTCCACGGACGCCGCCTTTCTCGCGCGCCTCCGCGCTGCCACCGCGTTGCTGGAGGAGATCGTCGCCGACCGCGCGCTCCTCGCCGGCGTCCCGTCCGACGACCAGCGCCGCCTGCTCCAGGCCGCGGGCCACGTCTACTCGCCCGACGCCATCGCCCGCCGCCGCCTGGTGCGCGCCACCATGCGCCAGCGCAAGGCGACCAAGGTCCGCCGCGAGGAGGGCGTGCTCGACGCCACCGGTATCCGGACCCTGCGCCGCCAGCCGGTCTACACCAGTCCCAACGTCTTCCCGCCGCCGGAATTCGAGCAGCGCGAGGTGGCCGACGATCCCGACTTCCGCGAGCCGATCGAGCCGCAGCACTGCTACGTCTGCAAGCAGAAGTACACCGAGATCCATCACTTCTACGACCAGCTCTGCCCCGAGTGCGCCGCGTTCAACTACGCCAAGCGCACCGAGACGGCCGACCTCACGGGCCGGGTGGCGCTGCTCACCGGCGGGCGGGTCAAGATCGGCTACCAGGCCGGCATCAAGCTGCTCCGGGCCGGCGCGCGGCTGATCGTCACCACCCGCTTCCCCCGCGACTCGGCGGCGCGCTACGCGCGGGAGCCGGACTTCGGCGAGTGGGGCCACCGGCTCGAGATCTTCGGGCTCGACCTCCGCCACACGCCGAGCGTCGAGGCCTTCTGCGACGAGCTGCTGGCGACGCGCGACCGGCTCGACTTCATCATCAACAACGCCTGCCAGACCGTCCGCCGCCCGCCCGAGTTCTACGAGCACATGATGGACGGCGAGCGCGCGGCGCTCCACGGCATGCCGGAGCCCGTGCGGAAGCTGCTCGGCGGCTGGCATGGCTGGCGCGGCGCGCACCTGCACCTCGACGGAACGGCCGGCCCGGGTACGGCCGTGACGCCGGCCGCGTTCGAGCGCCGGCTGCCGAGCATCGCCGGGCTGGTGCACCCGGCCGAGCTGTCGCAGGTGCCGCTATTAGAGGAAGAGCGCGAGCCGCGGCGGCATCTGTTCCCCCAGGGCCGGCTCGACCAGGACCTGCAGCAGGTGGACCTGCGCGAGCGCAACTCGTGGCGGATGCTGCTGGCGGATGTGCCGTCGGTGGAGCTGCTCGAGGTGCAGCTGGTCAATGCCGTCGCGCCGTTCATCCTCAACGCGCGGCTCAAGCCGCTGATGCTTCGCACCCCTGAGCGTGACAAGCACATCGTGAACGTGTCGGCGGTCGAGGGGCAGTTCTACCGGAACTTCAAGACGACGCGGCACCCGCACACGAACATGGCCAAGGCCGCGCTCAATATGATGACCCGCACCGCGGCCGCCGACTACCAGGCCGACGGCATCCATATGAACAGCGTGGACACGGGGTGGGTGACGGACGAGGACACGGCGGAGATCGCCGCGCGGAAAGTGGCGGAGCATCGGTTTCATCCACCGCTGGATATCGTCGATGGAGCGGCGCGGATCGTCGATCCGATCGTCATGGGAGTGAACACCGGCGAGCATGTCTGGGGGCAGTTCCTGAAGGACTATCGTCCCTCCGACTGGTAGAGACCGCGTGCGCCGGGCGGGCGTGGTCGTGGGCATCGTGCGCTCCGCGGCCGACTTGAGCGGCCGCGGATTCATCCAGCCAGGGCTCCTTCCGCTATGGCACGCGACGGTTGGTCGGATTGAAGAGGCCGTCGGGATTGTTCTTCTACACCCACGCACCACCTCGGCTCAACTGACCCCGAGCTGCCTGGCGACGTCGCGAGTCATCGCGAGATGATGCTCGAACCCCGCCACGACCGTGCTGAGCAAGGTGCGCAGCTCGGGATTGGTCACGCTCGGAAGTAGCACCTCCTTGACCGCGTGAATTGCCCCATCGTGAAAACGGATCTCGTATCTCAGGTAGGCCGCGTCGAAGGCGGCTCCGCTCAGGCGGCCGAGCTCGGTCAATGCGGCGGCATGCGACCGGGTGCCGTCATCCGCCGTGGGGACCCGGTAGGAGATGCCGACCCGGGCGGCGAGGTCACGGGCCATCTGGAGCACCATGCTGTGATCGCGGAGCACGTCCGCGGCGAGACTGCGCACGGCCTCGGAGCTGCCGCGGACGGCGCCCAGGCGGGCGGTCTCGATGTCGAAGCCGTTCACCTGGTCGAACGTCGCGAGCACAGCGGCGTCGTCGAGGGTCGGAGGGGTCGCGGCGCGCGCGGCGCCTGTGACGAAGGGGGTCAGGGCGAGCACCAGGCTCAGAACGTGGGCGGTACGCATACGGTCAGCTCCAGGGTGATGGGTTGAGCCTGAAGCTAGGGAGTGCTATGTTTATTGGCCAATACTATTATTGAATACAACCTATCGTTCTGAGCGATAAGTATGAACCTCAACCAGCTCCGCTTCGTGCAGGCCGTGGCCGAGGATCGCTCGTTCTCCCGCGCGGCCGAGCGGTGCCACATCAGTCAGCCCAGCCTGTCCACCGCCGTGGCCCAGCTGGAGCACGAGCTCGGCGGGAGGCTGTTCGAGCGCACCACTCGGCAGGTCGGCCTCACCCCCTTCGGCACCCACCTCCTCCCGCTCATCACCGGGGTGCTCGACGCGCAATTGGAAATCCGCCAGGCCGCGCGCAGCTGGCAGCGGCCAACCCATCGAATCATTCGCATCGGATTCTCGCCGGCGGTGAACCTCCAGCCGATCCATCTCGCGCTCGCCGCCTACCACCGGGACCATGCCGATACCGAGATCGTGCTCAAGGAGTGCCTGGCCGAGGACCTGGGCCAGCGGCTTGCCGCGGGCAGTATCGATCTGGCCCTCATGGTGCGGCTCGACGGGAAGCTGCGCGATGCCGTGATGCTCCAGGAGGAACCGCTGGTGCTGCTGCCCCGTCATGCCCGGCTGGAAGGGCAGGGGGGGAGTATTTCCCTGAAGGCGCTGCGGGGAGAGACGTTCGTCTTCACCCGCGGGTGTGGCCTGGCGGACGCCGTGCGCGACCTGTTCCGCCGCGCCCGCGTCGGAATCCAGGAGTATCCCGGCCAGGCGATCAGCTATCGCGTGGTCGAGGAGTGGGCCGATCTGGGCCTGGGGGCCGGTGTTCTCCCACGCTCGAAGCTGTCGGATGCGGCCCGGAAAGGGGTACCACTGCACCTCGCGGATGGCCGACCGGCCATGATCCGCACCTATGCCTGCTGGGGGCGAGGACGGGACGAGCGTGCTCCGGAACGGATGTTCCTGGCCTGGCTGAGCGCCCGGACGTCGGCCATCGCGCAAGGGCTCGCTGGTGGGCCGGCCGGCATGGCCGCCAGATCGGGTCATCGCTCGTCTCGGCTGCCCTGAACGGTCCCGACCGACGGCCGCCGCCGGAGTTCATACTCTCGGCGGCGGGCTCGTGTCGGGTCGACTAACGCATACGTGCCGGCGACTGCAACGGCCCGCCCGGAGCGTGACCGGCCTTCCCTCCACCGTCATCTCCTCCCGGACCCGGTAGACGATCAGCGCCACGTGCTCCGCACCATCGTGACCCCAGACCCTGGCGGCGATGCCAGCGGGCCACGGTACGGCTCCTATTTCACCGAAGTGGACTACGCTCGGATTCCACGGTGGGACCTGCCGGCCGCGGCGCCGGTATACGCTGGCGACGACTCCTGAGGACGTGGCGGCACCCCTCGCCACAACAACTGCTGTGCTCGCCCGTCACCCGACGATCGCGCCAGCCTCCTGCTGACGCCAGCGCCGGGCGCGGGGCAGTTCCTGCGGTATCAGTACAAAGGGGGGAAGCTGGAGGGAGCGAGGTCGAAGAGCGGAAAAAAGGTCGCCGTGGATGGGTTCGGAATTCCCGTGTAGTCACGGCCTTGTTCTCCGGCTACGCCCCTCGCTCCCTCCGTCGTCCCGAAAGTTGGGCTCACACCAGAGGCGTGAGCTTGGAGGCTGCCGCCGCAAACTCGGCGTCCGCCGGACGCGCCAGCATCCCGACGATCTGCGCGCCGGTCGAGATGGCGTGCAGGCTCTCGTTGCTCAGGAGAACTCGCGCCGTCCCGTCCGGCTGAATGGAGCCCTGAGTGACGGTTGCCGGTCCGGCGTGCTCCCTGTCCCAAACGGCGAGATGTACGTCCCCGTACGTCACGCTAGTGATCGAGCCGTTGCGGGTCGCGCGCACCCGGCCCGTGACGAGCTCGCCGTTGCGGCGCACGTCATCGATCCATGCTCTCCGCCCGGCCCGCAGGTCCAGCGACACGCCCCACCACTCGCGGGGGGTGTCGCACTCCGTCCCTTCGGGAACCAGCCACGAAGTCACCGCAACGTGGTTCGCGCGAGCAGCGTAGCGCTCGAGACTGCGCTCGAACGCCGCCCCGAATGATGGATCGCCTGCCAGGCTCTCGTACGTCAGCTCGACGGGACGAGTCTCGCCGGGCGCCAGGCGAAGCCAGGCGTGTCCCACGTACACCCGAAAGCCGTCCCCGGACTGGTCGGTCGTGAGCAGGTAGGTCGCCTCGCGGCCGAGCGGGTTGCTCAGGGTGGCCGCTGTCCGGATCCGGTCGGACGGCGAGCCGAAGGGAACCGAGACGGCATCGAAGTTGGATTGGGCCCAGTTGTCGGCGACGACGATCTCCTCCCGTTCGGGATGCGCCGCATCTCGGAACCGATCGATCTCCACCCGCACGCAGAAGTGGTTTGCCTCCACATCGCCTACTTTGACCGAGGCCGGCACGTTCCAGGGCACGACGAGGCTGGTGAGGCCGAGGGCGGGGACGTCGAACGGTGCGGGATCCGTGAGCGACTGCCACGGTCCGGCTGAAACCGTGAACGGCAGCCAGCGAACGTGAATCTGTACCTGGGTGGCCGCGAGTGTCCCCAGGTTGTGAACGGTTATCCGGATGGCGTTCGGTGCACCCTTCACCACCCAGGGCAGCACCGCGCCGAACGTCCCGACGACGTCGATATCCGGGCTCTTGAAATTGCCTTTCCCCGGTGCGGGCCGGATCTGCAGCTGTGGTCGATGCGCCCCGATGTAGTCCACCTGCACCACCGCGCTGTCGGCGTCCGGTATAGCCAGCGACTGCACCCGCAGCGTGAAGTCGTGCATGACCGCCGGGTTGGTGACATCGCTTTCCTTGTAATCCTCGCCGGCGGTGTCGAGCACCGGGCCATCGCCATCGGCGTCGGTGGGCAGGCTCAGGATCGGTGGTCGAGCCGGTTCGCCGCCACCGACCCGGAGATCCGTACCGAGCACGAAGGGCTGGCTGGCGCTGAGGCTGTTCAGCAGCTGATCACCGATCTGACCGGCCTGGGTCCGGCGGAGCTCGAAGAAATAGCTCCAGCCGTCCTGGAGTGGCACCTCGATTCCCGCGAAACGGCCGGCCGGCGGCCCGGCGCGGGTGAGCCGCTCGGCTGCGTGCAACGTGACGGTCCCCCCTGTGGGGCTGGCCGCGAAGTCGAAGCGGCGCAGCCACGCCGCCTGAACCCAGCCGAGGCGCATTCGGTTGGCGATCGAGAAGTGGGGGAGGGGACGGCTGCTGGCCATGAGGTCTGCGTTGTCGGGGGTGCGCGCGTTCACCTCGGCTGGGTAGTCTCCGTGCGCGTCGTACAGGTCGTCAAGACCGATGTTGTGACCCAGCTCGTGACAGACGGTGTGCTCGAGAATCGGTGCGACCGGGAGTGCGGCCGGGTACGCGTCGGTCACCAGGGTGATCGCCTTCGGGCCCTGGGTGAACGTCGTGGCCGTCTTGCGCCAGAAGTCGATGTGCGAGGCGTGGCCCCATACATAGAGCGTCGGGATAGGCGTGAGAGGAGGCATGGAGATCGGCGCGTCCGAAGCGGAGCGCACGACGGTGACGATCGCATCCGCCAGCTCCAGGATCTGCGTGCCGTCAGGCTGGTCGGCCAGCCAGGCGCTGATGGCGTTGGCCAGAAGCTGCTTGCCCGTCGCCGTCGACATCCACCCGCCGTTCACACCGCCGCCCTTCTTCGGCTCGAAGACGTCGCCCCAGCCTTCTTGGAGATCCACGGGACCGAGAATCCTATCGCCGAGCAGCTGAACGGTTGTGCCGGGTGAGCTCCCCACTGGACCCGCCGTCCCGCGGTAGGAGACTTCCTCATAGTAGCGCCTTACCGAGTCGCCCGGTCCGATCAGCCGATCCCGCCAGGCGCTCTTCGCCCCGACCTCGAGCGCGCCCCACCGCCGGCTGTTCGTCGAAACGAGGACGACGGCGACGCGGATCGTCTCGGGCGCCGGCTTGATGTAAACGGACCCTGCCCCGGCACCACCCCAGCTCATGAGGCGCATGGTCTGTCGTGGGCCAATCGTCGCGACCGGCGGCCCGACGACAGCATCCGGCCAGCTGGCGGTCACACGGAACCGCCGCGTGGCGAGGACGGACCCGTCCGCTCGGCGCCGCGCCTCCAGGTGGTACTCCCCAGTGCGGAACCCGGCGAGGAGCATGACGGACCGGGCGCCGTCGGGCGCTGGGGGCTCGACCGCGGCGGAGACCAAGCCCGCCTCAGGACCCTCGCGGACCAGGAACTCGACGTCGGTGAGCGCGAGCCCGGTGGGCGCGAGCGCAACGGCGAGCCGTGCATAGCCGTTGACGTACAGCGGCCCGAGCGGCGCATCGATCGAAAGCGTTCCTCCATCCAGGTCCCACTCGAGCGCGACGAGGTCCGTCCCCGAGGCGAGGAGCAGGAGTGATCCCCACCTGGTCATGCTCACGATCGGGAGGGCAGGATTCATGGTTGGGCCGGGCGTGCCGTCGAGGCGAATCAGCTCGAGTTTGCCTTGCGACGTCGCATCGGCGGAGGCACCGATCACGCCGGGTGTGCTCGCATCGGGCGCGAGCACGATCGTCTCGAAGTTGCCGACGCTGCCGGGGACCTGTGTCACGGATGCGCCGTCGATCGCGACGATCGACAGCTTCCGGACGCCGGACGGGGTCACCGCGAGCACGATGAGCTGGCGCCGACTGTCGTCGGACACAAACGTGCGCGCCTGAGTGAGACCGCTCGCAACCTCCGCCACCGTCCCGTCGGCCAGGCTCACGGCGAAGATCGTCGGGTCTGCGTCGCCGCCGCGCTCGCGACGCGTGGTGAGGACCAGCAGCCTGCCCGCGTCCGGGTGACGGCGTGCCGCCAGCACGCGGCCGGGGAGATCGGCAGTCTGCTGTGCTCGACTGCGCGCGGCCTGGTCGCGGCGGGCCACCCAGATCCGGCCGGTTCGCTCGACGATCGCGACGGTCAGCCCATCGTGCATTGGGACTACGCCGACCGGGTGGCGGTACCCACCGCCGAGCTGCGACACGGCGCCATCCAGCAGGCGTACGGTTACCAGCCCGCCCCGCACGGTGGCGGCCCAGACTGCATTCCCCGGCTCCTCGAAGGTGAGGCTTTCGGGGGCGAGCGCGTGTCCAATTGGAATCGTGCGTTGCAGCATAGGCACCTCCGCTACCGTTGCAGCTTGAGTCTGGCCGCGACTGCCCGGATGACGGCCTCAGTGGCCGCCACATCCTGACCTCGAACGGCCGCCATCGCCTGTACCGCCTGAGCCACCTGCTCGTAACGCTGCTGCCGCCCGAACGGCCCCCAGAGCTCCTTGGGCCCGACCTTCACCGACTTGGAGAAGCGGTTACTGGTCAACGGCTCGAGACACTGCTCGACCCCCTTCGTGAAATCGTCGGGCAGGTGCAGCGTCTTGCCCTCGAAGTCGATCACATGCTGTCCGGCAAAGAAGCGGCGCCCGTCATTCAGCACGGCGTTGATCCGGAGGTCGAGCCAGTAGCTGCCGTCCGCCGGTGCGTTGGTCAACCTGAGATGCTGAATCTGCGGGGCCCCGGGGTCGGCCGTGCGCGCGAACGTCACCTCGACGGTGCGCGTCTCCTGTCGCCAGCGCATGAACTTGTACGTGTCGGGGTCGAACTCCGGTAGCGAGACCTCCTTCGAGATCCGCGCGACGCCTTGATTCGCCGCCAGGAGCTGGCCATCGAGCAGGAACTCGAAAGCGGCGAAGGGATACTCGATCGACACGTCATAGGTGAGCGTGTGGTTCATCCGGACCCATGTGACGCTCGTGCCCTCCGCGATGCAGAGCTTCCCGGTGTGGAAGACATGCGTGCCGTTGTCGGCCTCCACCGGAGGCTGCGCCTGCATGCGGATTACGGCGTCGGCCTGGGTGAAGGCCAGCTCGCCTCCGGCGCCGCCGTTGACGACGTACCACGCGCCCCCGAGCCCCGTCCGGGACTGTCGGACATCCTGGGTACCGTCCTGGGTCAGGTTCGCGGCAATGAAGGCATCCTCTCGTACCATCAGCGTCGCGGTACCGACCGGTTCGTCGGGGTCGAGAGCGGAGGCGACGTGCTCGATCGGGTTCCAGCTCGACATGACGGAGATCATGGCTGACTGGATGGCGGCGTCGATCGCCTCCTTCACAAGGCCGCTGTTCTGATTGCCGATGAACGCCGTGAGCTGCGCGAGCAATGCCTGCATGGCCGGTGCGATGTCACCGGCCGCAATCGCCTGCTGTATGAGCGGCTGGAGGTCGAGCGCGTTGAAGAAGTCGTCCAGCCGCTGCTTGAGAAGCAGGCGCACGTCTTCGTGCGCGCCCTCCATGGCGTCCCGCGGTACCGACTCCTCGTCGATCAGCACCGCTGCGACGAAGAGGACGCCAGGCAGGAACAAACGGCGCTCGGTCCCGCCGACTGTCAGCTGCAGCACGATGGGACGCAGTTGGGCGGAGTGCGCACCCACATCGGTGGGGATGCGGATGTTCGCCCCGCTACCTACCTCGTCCACGAGGAGGTTCCCCGGCCGGCCTGGCCCGCTCGACACCTCCACGGCCGCGGAGAGCCGCGTTGGAGTCACAGTACTCTGTCGGACGGTGTCGCCGTCCATCCTTATGTAGTAGACCCACATGTACGGCTCGTCCTCGCCGGATGGATCGGTGGGCGTGATGCAGTGCAGGGTGTGCAGGTTGACATCTACGCGGAGTTGCATGGTGCGGCCTCCTCGGGCAAAGCGGGGCACCTGCGACGGGATCGGAGCATTGGCTTCCCGCGCAGGATCCAGCGATACTCGATGGGCCGAGACCGTCCAGGACAGTGCCGCCGGATATCACGGTACGCCCGATTGGCAGACGGGGTCCCTCATGACTAGACGACTGCGTGGTGGAGGAATTGTCTCAAGAGATGCGGGTATCCAAGGGGGGTAGGACCGCCGCAGGGGGTTGGACCGCCGACCGCGCCCACTTCCCCTCGGTCAGCTCCCTGGCTTCACACTGCGGTCGCGCTGCCACGCTTCCGGCAGCAGCGTCAGGCTTTCGGTGAGGTCGGGCAGCACGCGGTACGCGATGGGCCAGCATCCCGGCACGTCGTAGGCAAGGGAGAGCCGCCCGGCTTCGTCCAGGATTTCGATCCGAACGTTCTTCCGGTAACCGGCCGCGGCCGCGGAACCGGCCGCCCGATCGCGCACCAGGTCCGCCCAGTCTTCGAAGGTGGTGTCCGCACCGAGCGGGCGCTCCAGGAGGAAGGGCGAGTAGACCAGACTCCCAGGGATGCGCTCTACCAAGTCTGGTGCGCCGCCTTCCCGGTAATCCACCACCTCGGTCGATCGGCGCAGCGCGGACACCTTGCTGACCCCCGCCACCACGCTACCGTCGAGCTTGACCCGGAAGTTGAAGTTGCGGTAGGGGTCGCTGCGAGCCGCCGTCCCTCCGAGTCGCTCCGTGATCCACGCCCCGATCTCGAGCAGCGTCACGCCGGGATCATGGGAGCTGAAGCCGGTCCAAGCCGGGTCGTGCCGGCGCACCAGGGCGGCGAAGTCGCCGGCCAGGGCATCGAAGGGGCTGGTGGGCGGTGGCATGTGCGGTTCGTTCATGCCGGAAGCTATCAGCGGGGTCAGCCAAGCGTGAGGATGGGGGTGACGCCTCGATAAGCTACGGCCGGACGACCCGGCTCATCCACGCGTCCCCGTGGTACTCGCGGGTGACCACTGTGGCTCGGCGAAGATCGCTGGAGGCGCCGAAGCTCGTGACCGGCCGGGGCACCGTGCCGAGCCGTTCAGTCAGCCAGGTCCACGCAAGCGATAGGGGGTCGCCGTCTCCTGGGTCTCCCAGACAGTGAATAGGATCGAGCCGTCGGGGAGCCAACGGAGATAGGAGCTCTCGCCGAAGATTCCGCGCTCCCCAGCATCGTCCCGGTGCCTGGCTCCACCACCTCGAGCACCGCGGGCCCACCCGGAAAGCCGACCGGGGTCTGCAGGAAGGCGTGCTCGTCTGACCGGGTGGCCGGGAAGGTGAACTCGTCCACGTCGCCGACGTAGTCGATCGATTCGCCCTGCACGGTCACGCACCCGCTCCCGGTCGGGATTCGCGCGACCGTGTCTCTTCTCCCGCCCCCTTCGTGAGACTCCCCCACTCCCCCCTGCGTATCTCCTCGTGACAGGTACCAACCAACTCCACTAGGAGGAACAGATGGGGCTCGACATCATCGGCAAGTGGCGGCGCATCGCCGCGGCGTGGTCCGTACTGTGTTTGGTGGCGGCTTGCGGCGGCGGCAGCGGCGGGACTGGTCCTGGCGGTGGTGCGGCGGTGGCGGGGGCCTCGAGGGTGACTACCAGCTGGTAGGCGCCAACAACGAGACCTTGCCGACAACCGTCACCTCGAACATCTGCGCCCCGGCTCTGTTCACCAACGGCAGCCTGACCCTGAACGCCAACGGCACATTCGAGATGGCCGTCAGCTACACGAATGACCACGGCGCCCCCGACGGCTTTCAGGATCACGGGCGGTACCAGCAGAACGGCGCCGAAGTGCAGTTCACATCAGAGGCGTGGGGGGACCAGTTCCAGGCTGAGTTCAACGGCGCGGTGATGATTACCCATTACGACTTCTGCAGCGACAACCAGGGAGCCGAGTTGGAGCTCGACTTCGGGATCTGAGCGGGATCGAGCCGGTGGCGGATGTGCTGCCCGTCCGCCTTCCTCGTGGAACGTGGAGACATCCGGCCTCCGGCTACGCGGCCTGCGAGTCTCCGATCGCCTGTGGCTCCGGCTGCGAGCCTCGACGCGGTGGGCCTGGCGGCGCGGTATTCGTGGCGATCCCGCCGAGCAGGAGCACGACGAGCGGTGCCGTGGCGAGCGCCGCGAGTAGCGTCAGCGTCGGATATCCCCAATGCTCGACCACCACGCCCGACAGCGCCCCCGCCGTCGCCCCCGCCAGTCCCATCGTGAGGTCCGACAGTCCCTGCGCCGACGCGCGCAGCTCGGCCGGCACGCCCTCGCTCAGCAGCGTGGAGCCGGCCACCATCGCGGCCGACCAGCCGAGCCCGACCAGCGTAAGCCCCGCGGCGAGCCGCGCCGGGTCGTGCCCGGCGGTGCCCGCCACCCCGCACGCGAGGAGCAGGAGCAGGATCCCGATGCCGACCACCGGCCGCCGGCCGATCCGGTCGGTCAGCCAGCCGAACACCGGCGCGAAGGCGAACATCCCCGCGATGTGCGCGCTCAGGACCAGCCCTACCAGCCGCAGCGTGTGCGCCGCGTCGTGCCCCGCGCTCCGGATGTGCACCGGGGTCATGGTCATCACCCCGACCATCACCACATGCCCGGCCGCCATGGCAGCGACACCCAGCCGGGCCGAGGGCCGTGACAGGACGACCGGCAGCGCCGCGCCCACCCCGCCGCCTGCCGCGAGCGGCGCCTCGACCATGGCTCGCGCCACCACGGCGGGGTCCGGCCTCGAGAAGCAGGAGCAGCACCACGGTCGAGAGCAGGAACAGCAGGGCGGAGAAGAAGAACGGGCCGGCCAGCATGGGCACCCCGAAGTGGTTGAGCGCCTCGCCCGCGGGCGCCGCGAGGCTCGGACCGACGACCGCACCCAGCGTCGTCGCCCAGACGACCAGCGAGAGATGCCGCCCGCGGAGCGCGTCGGTGGCGAGGTCCACCGCGGCGTAGCGCGCCTGGTATCCCGCGGCGCTGGCGCCGCCGAAGAGGAAGAGGCCGGCAAACAGGACCGGCACCGAGTCGCGCGCCGCGGCGACGACCACGAGCAGCGCCCCCACTGCCGCCAGGGCATAACCGGCCGCGAGGCTGGGCCGGCGGCCGCGGCGCTCCACGATGGCCGCAGCCGGCACGGCGAAGAGGGCGGCGCCCACGACGTTGGCGCTCTGGGCGGCGCCCGACAGTCCCACCCCGGCGATATCCGCCGCCAGCAGCGCGCCGACCGACCCGCCGACGGCGATGCCGACACCGGCGATGGCCTGGGTGAAGAACAGCAGGCGGACCGTGCGGCGCTGGATCGCGGAGACGTCGGGCGTCGGGGCTTGGTGCATTGGGTGACGATACACGGCCACCCGCAGGTGAGGGAATGGCGATCGGTTGGCGTCGGGGCCCATATCCTGCAAGAACCCTCGTCGGACCGCTCTGAAGGCTCCCTGGCCAAAAGGCGCGAGTGATGCCGGATCGCCCACCTCTCGTCTCCATCGTCGCGCCCTGTCACAACGAAGAGCCCAACATCGAGCCGCTGTACCGCGCCATCCGCTTTCAGCTCCATTCGGAGCCGTGGCAGTACCAGCTCGTGCTGGTGGATGACGGCAGCACCGACGGCACCTGGTCGGCCATCTGCCGGATCGCGCAACGTGACCCGAGGGTCCACGGGGTCCGTTTGGCCCGCAGCTTTGGCCAGCAGGCGGCCATCCTGGCCGGGCTGAAGCACGCGCGCGGCGAGGCGGTGGTGACCATGGACGCCGATCTGCAGCATCCCCCCGCGCTGATTCCGGTCATGGTGCGGCACTGGCTGGCCGGAACACCGCTCGTGCTGACCCGCCGATCCGACTCGGCGGATGTCGGCCGGTTCAAGCGCACCACCTCGGCGATGTTCTACCGGATGTTCTCGACCTTGACGGGCGTGCCGATGGCGGCCGGCACCGGCGAGTTCCGGCTGATGGGCCGCCAGGTGGTGGACTACCTGCTGGCGCTCCAGGAAGGGGAGTACTTCCTCCGGGGATTGATCGGCTGGACCGGACTCCGGAGCGTCACCCTGCCGTTCGACGCGGCGCCGCGCCATGCAGGCGAGACCAAGTACTCCCTCCGCAAGATGGTACGGCTCGCCGTGTCGGGCGTGACCGCCTTCTCCCTCACCCCGCTCCGCATCGGCACCGGGCTCGGCCTCGCGACCGCGTGTCTGGCTTTTCTCGAGCTGGGGTACGTCCTGATCCAGGCCGAGCGGGGGCGGACCGTGCCGGGCTGGGCGTCGGCGGTCGGCGTGACGACGCTCCTGTTCGGCGTGCAGTTCATTCTGCTTGGCCTCATCGGCGAGTACCTCGGACGGGTCTACCTGGCCAGCAAGGGCCGCCCACCGTTCCTGGTCGAGGCCACGACGGATGCGCCCGGTCAGTTTCGGAGCGTGAGCTCCGAGAGGCGAAGGTCCCAGTGGGAGGGGCGGCGACGCCCCATGTCGCCGTAGAGCTCGGTCGAGTACACGGCGTACCCGGCGTCGCGATAGGCCGCCGCCACCGCCGCCGTCTCTCGACCGGGCGGCAGCGGGTCCGGCAGCGCAACGATGACCGCGACGCGCTCCTGCCCGTCGCGGAGATAGTCGATCTCCGTGGCGTCCACCGCGAACCGCACGATGGGTCGCACCCGGGTCACGCTGTCGGCCAGCGAGAGCACCTGGTCCTCGACGTACGGATCGGTGTAGGTGCCCAGGAACGCCGCCCGGGGCTCGGCGCGGTCGGCGAAGGCGCGGGCGAGTCGCTGGTCCACGGCGACCGCGCGCGCGGTCAGGCGCCCGCTCCGGATCAGGTTTCCGCTGGTGACGACCGTCGAGGCGTTCGGCGGGAATGCCCAGTAGTTCACCGCGGCGAGCAGGGCGAGGGCGGCGTACCGCCAGGGCGTGCGGAGCCGAGCGAGGACGATCCCGACGCCCAGGGCCACGGGAATGGTGGACGGGAAGTGGTGGCGGGCGCTGTCCCCCGGGCGGACGAACCAGAACGCCACCGGCAGCGAGGCCCATGTCAGGAGCAAGGCGGCCAGCGCGTACCGGCGCGACCGCACCAGCAGGAGCAGCGCCACGGCGAACACCGGCAGGGTGAGGGCCCCGAAGCTCTTCACGAGCTGCACCGCGTGCTCCGCGGTAAAGGCGTGGGAGGGCTGGGCCGGAAAGGTGCGCGTCCACGTCCCCGCGTAGACCAGCGCGCCGGGTGATGCCTGCAGCAGCCCCCTGACCACACCGTACCACACCGCGATCGGCACCGCCTCCATCAGCGCGAGCAGCGCAACCGTGCGACCCGACCACCGCCGGCGATAGAGCAGCAGCCCCCAGAGCGCGACCGCGCTGAGATAGACGTCCGCCTTGAGCAGGATCGCCGCCGTCAGGCAGAGCACGCAGGCGAGCAGGGTCGGCGCTGCCGGCACCATCGCCGCCGTGGCCGACCAGCCAGCGGTCGAAGAGCCAGACGGCCAGGACCATGAACAGCGCGGCGAGCAGGGTGGGGAACCCGTACAGACCGCCGTGCCAGAAGGCGGGAACGAGGGTGAGGAACAGCGTCGCGATCAGGGCAGCCGGGTGGCCGGCGATCCGCCGAAAGAGCAGGTACAGCGGCACCGGGATGACCACCGCGGCGATCAGATTGATCGCGTTGAGCGCCGATGCCGCGGGCGCCAGGCTGCCGAGGGTCCCGGGGAGCAGCACGGTGATCAGGTAGATGTAGGCCGGGCTGGTGTAGTACAGGTACTGCGACAGGGCCTCCGTGCGGAGACCGGCGCGCTTCCAGAGGAGCGCGCTGTCGACCAGCCGCGCGACGTCCTGCTCCCCATACAGGTCGCCCAGCCGCGCCGGCAGATGCACCGCCAGCGCGAACAGCATCAGGCCGAGGAGGATGGCGAACGTGCGGGAGGCGGGAGGGGCGAGCGTCTCGGGTGAGCGGGAATCCTGCTGTCCCATGGGTGAACGGTGACCTCCGCGCATCAAATGGGCACTGGGGCTGGACTGGATGACCGAACCGATCGATCGGAGAGATGCAGCAGGCGGCGGGCGTTCCCGGAGAAGAACTTGGTCAGCACGGGCGCCGGCAATCGAAGCGTGCGGCTGGTGTACTGCCACCATCCGGCGTACTGACGCTCGGCCTGCTGCTGCTCCTCCCGTAACGCCGCCGGAGCGATGCCGGCCTCCGCGCCCGAGGTCGAGCGGTCGGTGCCGAAGAGGATGCGGTCCGGATAGGCGAGGAAGAACCGGCGGACCCGCTCGACCGGCAGCCGCTCGATGTCGCCGAGCCGATCGGCCACGTCCACGTTGAAGTTGGGGAACGAGTCGAGGCATCGGCTCAGGCCATCGAGATCGTCGGCCATGCTGCCGAAGTGAGCGCCGATGACGGTGAGGCCCGGGTTACGGCCCAGCCAGCGATCCCGGGCGGCGATCACGGTCTCCCACCGCGGCACCTCCGGATGGAGGTAGGGATAGTGGTCGGGGTTGGTGCGGAAGTATTCGTAGTTGGGGCTGGTCGGGTCGAGCACCCGCCAGCCCTCGCGCGGGTCGGCGCTGTGCTCCAGGACGGGGATGTGCCGCGCGGACAGGAAGTCCCAGATCGGCTGGAGCCGCGGGTCGTCGATCTGCACGAATCGGCCGCTCCGATCCCGGACCATGAGGCCGAGGTCCTTCCAGACCTTGAGCATGACGGCGCCGTCGGCGAAGTCCGTACGGAGTTGCGCGAGGGCCTGCGCGGCAAAGTCGGGGCGGTCGATCGCCGTCGGATCGAAGGTCGTCGCCACCCAGAACCGATCCGGCGCGGCGTGGGCCAGCGCGAGCACGTCGGCCCAACGGCGGCGCACCAGGCTGTCCGGCTCGCCCATGGTATAGTTGAGAATCACCGCCCGAGCGTGCCAGCGCGCGAGCATCGGCACGAGATAGCTTCTCGGGGCGAAGTAGTGGGTGTGGACGTCGATCTTCTCGAAGGCGTCCTGACGCAGATCGGTCGCCGGTGGGCTGCTCCGGCAGGCCGCGAGGCCTAGCAGGCACAACAGTACGTAGCCGGAGTCGCCTGATCTCACAGTTCGTCCGCCTCATCGTCAGGGCGTGCTGAACACCGCCAGCCCCGAAGGTACCCTGGCCGTGCTGTTCACCGGATGGGCCGCGAGCTCGACGTCCACCACATCTTCGGGGCGAGCAGGATGGCGCACGCTTTGTGCCGAATCCATTAGTGAACCTGGGACGAATTTGCCC
>CAWHFW010000006.1:0-136402 GCA_963828735.1 uncultured Gemmatimonadales bacterium | reverse complement strand
TCGCGTCTCGGCGGCAGGCAGCTTTTCGACTCTGAGCAAATGAGCGCGGCGCAGGTAGCCAACCGCATGCCGGTCCTCGCCGCGTACAGGGGACCCGGAGCCGATCCGGGCGACTTGCCGGAAACCGTCACCCCCGTCGATGCGATCCGGTTTGTACTGCGGACCGCCTTCCGCGCCGACCTGCCGCCCCTGGAGGATCGTACGTACTGCTCGCCCTATGTCACGCCGCACCGCTTAACCCACGTCCGATAGGCGCCGCGCGTGAGTGCCGTGCTCTTCGGGGGCACATTGTTCCTGAGTGCCTTCCTCCTCTTTGCGGTCGAGCCCTTCGTCGGGAAGCTCGTGTTGCCGGTGCTGGGCGGGAGCCCCGCTGTCTGGAACACCTGCCTCCTCTTCTTTCAGACGGCGCTGTTGGCGGGCTATGCCTGGGCCCACCTGGGGCGCCGCATGGTGGGGAGCGTCGTCAGGCGTTTCTGCACCTCATACTGGCCATCGTCTCGCTCCTGCTGCTGCCGCTGCACCTCCCCGCGACTGTGGGGTCGCCCAACCCGCACCACCCGGTGCCCTGGCTGATCATGACCCTCGGTGTTTCGGTCGGCCTGCCGTTCGTGGTCCTGGCGGCGACCGGCCCGCTGCTGCAGGGCTGGTTCACTCAAACGCGGTACCAGCGGGCTCGTGACCCCTACTTTCTCTATGCGGCGAGCAACGCCGGGAGCCTGGGAGGCCTGCTCGCTTACCCCAGCCTCGTGGAGCCGCAGCTCGGCCTGCACTCGCAAGCGGTCGCTTGGAGCGTGGGCTTCTGCGTCCTCGCACTGCTCACGATCGTCTGCGCGATTGTCGCGAGAAGAAGCGACCGCCTCCCCAATCCGTCGCATGGCCGTCCGGAAGGTGAGCGGTCGGCCGAGACGGTTCCCGAGCAGCCGAGCTGGAGCGATCGAGTGCGTTGGGTCCTTTTCAGCGCGGTTCCCTCGAGCCTGCTCATCGGTTTGACCACATACCTGACTACCGACATCGCCGCGATCCCTCTGCTCTGGGTGGTGCCCCTCGCGGTCTACCTCGTCACCTTCATCTTCGCCTTCGTACAGCCGCCGGTCGTGCCCCAGTCGTTCGCGGTTCGCTGGCAGCCGCTACTGGCCGTGCCGCTGATCGTCTTCCTGTTCTGGGGACCATCGCTGGCGATTACCGCGTGGCTGCCGTTTCACCTTCTCGTCTTCTTCGCCTCGGCGCTCATGTGCCATGGCATCCTGGCGTCCAGCCGGCCCGCCGCCAGACACGTCACCGAGTTCTATCTCTGGATCGCGATCGGCGGGATGCTGGGCGGTGTCTTCAACGTCCTCATCGCCCCAAATCTGTTCGAGTCGATCCTAGAGTACCCGCTCGTGCTGGCCGTGGCCTGCGGCTGGCGCCAGGACCGGCGCAAGGGCGACCTCGCGCGACGTGGCGGCGAGCTGGCGCTGAGCCTGCTGACGTTGATGGCGGGGCGGCTGATCGTCGAACGTCTGGGCTACCAGGAGGCAGCTCCGCCTGCGCTCGTCATCGCCATCGCCACGCTGGCCTCGTGTGTCGCGGCGCTGGCGGTCTATCGCCAGCGGCAGCGGCCACTGGCCCTCAGCGGCGGGCTCATGATGATCGTGGCACTCGGGTACGTCGCGGACGCGTCGGAGCATGGTCTCCTCCTTCGGGACCGGGACTTCTTCGGTGTCCGCAAGGTCATCTTCAACTCCAGGGAAAGGACGCACGTCCTGCTCAACGGCAGCACGAAGCACGGCGCGCAGAGCCTCGATCCGCGCCTGCGCTTCAATCCACTCAGCTACTATGGGCGCACCGGACCCCTGGGGGACGCGCTCGCCGCGTTGCCGCGACCTCCGCACGCGCGGGTCGGCGTAATCGGGCTCGGCACGGGTGCCATGGCTGCCTATGCCCGCCAGGCCGAGGCGTGGACGTTCTTTGAGCTCGATCCCGAGATCGAGCGCATCGCGCGCAACCCCCGCTACTTCACCTATCTGGCCGACTCGCCCGGTGCGGTCCGGGTCGTGCTCGGCGACGGGCGGCTGTCGCTCTCGGCGGACCGGCAGGGCAGGTTCGATGTCCTGGTGCTGGATGCGTTCTCGTCGGACGCCATCCCGGTCCACCTGCTGACTCGGGAAGCCCTACAGCTGTATCTCAAGAAGCTGGCGCCGGGCGGCGCGCTCCTCTTCCATCTGAGCAATCGGTATGTAGACCTGGAGCCGGTGGTGGCGTCGTTGGTGCGGGACGCGGGGCTAGTCGGGCGCATCCGGTATTCGGCGGGGTCCGACAAGTACCTCACCGACGCCTCCGTCTGGGCGGTCGTGACAAGGCACGAGGAGAATCTCGGGGAGTTGCGTGGGAAGGGTGGGTGGAAGCCTCTACGCTATGACGGCGACCGCGTCTGGTCGGACGAGTTCTCGAACGTGCTGACGGCCATGCGGGCATTCAGGAGGTGAGAGGGTTGGCCGCCCTCACTTGGCTTCATGGATTCCGGTTCCGGCTAACGGGAGAGCAGGTCGGCGGCGTAGGGGAGCTGGCCCTGAAACACACAGCGCGATGACAACTGGCAAGAGGGGGACGCTTCGCGAACGGCGCTCGCTGCAATTACCTTCGACACACCCCATGGCACCATCCAAACGTCTCCCCGGCGTCGACGGGTTGTGTGGCTGCCGTTCTCGCCGTCATCGCCTCGCATTGCGCGCGGCCTCGTGAGTCGCACCCGAGCCTGCGATTCGGCGGCCCCTTCTGCCAAGCGATTCGGGCGGCCGGCTTCCCGGCCGCAGTTGGTTGGCGCGAAATCCATGACCATCCCAGCCGCTAGTCTTTGCGAGACGCTGCGCGCAATGACGCGAAAGCGGAGAGGAAGCATCCCCGGTTTCCCTCGCTGGAAAGTGTTTATGAACGGCGGTATTTCCGGTGAGGTGCAAAATGACAGCTCACCGAGACTGTCCTTGCCCTTGGCGGCCGCCACGACTCTCGTTGCCGGTCTGTACATGTGGAGCGCCTTAAGGCGAGGCTGGGTTCCGCATGACGAAGGGGCGCTCGCTCAAAGCGCGTGGCGGGTGCTTCACGGAGCCGTCCCCCACCGGGACTTCGGGGAGCTATACACGGGCCTACTCAGCTATTTGAACGCGCTGGCCTTCATGGTCTTCGGACCGAATCTCTTCTCCCTCAGACTCATGCTCTTCGTCTGGTTTCTGGTCTGGGTGGTGGTTCTCCTCTACTGCGTCTCACATTTCGTCAAGCCTGGCGAAGCGTTTCTTATCACATTGGCTGCGGTGGCCTGGGGGCCTCCCAACTACCCGGCCGCGATTCCCTCGTGGTACAACCTGTTTTGCGCGACAGCAGGCGTGGCAGCCCTGCTTCGCTACTTGAGAACACGCTCCACAAAGTGGCTAATGGTAGCGGGGTTCGCAGGCGGGCGTATCCTGTCTGTTCAAGTCCACGGGCCTCTACTTCATCGCAGCGGCCCTTCTTTTCCTTCTCTACCACGAACAGAACGCTGTCAGCCAGACCCCAGGCCCTCCGACGCGTTTGGGACCGGTACGATTATTGGTCGTGGCCGGTTGCGCCGGTATTGTTGTGATCATCGCTCTACTCATTGGCCAACGGGCCGGCGCGAGCGAGTTCGTTCGCTTCGTTTTGCCAACTGCGGCGGTGTGTCTGGTCGTCCTCCTTCACGAGCGCGATGCGCAAACGGAGGACGCCGAACGCTTCCGGCGGCTCGCCGCGCTCTGGGCGGCCTTTGGGGGAGGCGTGGCGCTCCCCGTCGCGCTCTTCCTCCTTCCGTATCTGGTGACTGGTGCACTTGGTGCGCTCTGGCATGGGGTTGCCGTGGCGCCCCGACAGCGGCTGGTGAGCGCCGCGATGTCTCCTCCACCCCTCGCCTTCATGGCGCCAAGTGCTGTGCTCCTGGCCTTCTCCGTCTGGCCTCGGCGGTTCCCTCCTCGGGTACAGCGATCCGTGGCGTTGGGACTCGGAGCTCTGTTGGCGCTCGTAGCCCTCGGCGCCAAAGATCAACTGACATACATAGTGGGCTGGCAGGCGTTCTACTCGCTCTCCCGCGCTCTTGATCGCGCTGGGAGGATGGTGGCTCCGCGAAGGCTCACGCCGCGGTGTAATACCGACACGCCGTGGCGAGGAACAGATGCTTGTTCTGGCTACCCTTGCCATGTGTACGTTGATTGAATTCCCATTTTCGGCACCTATCTACTTCTGCTACGTAGCACCGCTGCTCTTTCTAGTGATGGCCGCGCTGGACGGTCCATCTGGCGCGTTCTCCCGACCGGCGCGAGTGCCAGTCCTGTTGTTCGCGTTGGCATTTCCCGTGCTCTGGATGAGACCGGGATACATTTTCAATCTCGGACGCCAGGCTGAGTCAGACCGACAAACGACGACGCTTTCGATCCCCCGGGGTGGGGGCTTGCGCGTCACACAAGCGGAGGCTCTTGAATACGAGGCCCTGGTCGGAGCCATAGCCCGCAGGACGACACCCGATGCCGTGATCTACGCGGCGCCAGATTGCCCGGAAGTCTACTTTCTTGCAGCACGGGAGAATCACACGCGCGATCTCTTCGACTTCTTCGAGCCGAGATCCACCGAGGCCGGTCGGTCGCTGATCGACTCCCTCCGGCCTTCGCTCGTGATCCTGAATGCAAGGCCTGGATTCTCTCCACGACCTAGTCGGAAGTTGGTAGCTCAAGTTGCTCGGCAATATCGCTTTTCAGAACGTATCGGCCGCTTCACCCTCTGGTGGAACTAGTGCCACTACACTTGTCCCTGTTGGAGCATCCTGTCGTCTACCGCCTTTGGCAGGCACCCTTTGCGTCCAAGAAGGTCTCGCCTTTTCTGGCGCACAATGCAGCGCGGACATGGCGTCGTGTGCTCGAGGTCGGTTGCGGGCCCGGCACCAATGCACATCTCTTCCGCGGGTCACATTACCTCGGTGTCGATATCAACCCGAGGTATGTGGCGCATGCCCGGGCGCGGCACGGCGATCGGTTTGAGGTGGCTGATGCGGCGAATCTCAGTCTCGATCACGCTGTCCAGTTCGATTGCATCTTCATGAACAGCCTGCTGCATCATCTGTCGCGCGACGCTACCCTAGCCCTGCTCGGCCGAGCGCAGGAGTTGCTGGCTCACGATGGGCAGATTCACATTCTGGAATTGATTCGCCCGGCACCGGGTGGCCTTGACTCCGTCTTGGCACGACTGGACCGTGGCCAGCACAGCCGCCCGCTCAACGACTGGCTCGATCTCGCCAGCCGCTACTACGACTTCGACGTGATCGAGCCGTACGGCGTGGGTGTAGGCAGGTTGGTGCTCTGGAACATGGTGTACCTTCGCGGCCGAGCCACATGATGACTGCCCATCCGCGTGTCTCGATTGCCGTACCGGCGTTCAACGAGCAGGATGTGCTGCCGCTTCTTCTTACCCGCGTGCGCACGGTCCTGGCATCCCTTCCTGGAGGTCCCCACGAGATCGTGATTGTCGACGATGGGAGCTCCGACGGGTCGATGGCACTGCTGAGCGAGGCGGCGGCGGGAGACCACTCTCTAGTCGTCATTGGGCTGGCGAGAAACTTCGGGCACCAGGCGGCCGTGACGGCCGCACTGGATCATGTGAACGGCGACGTAGCCATCGTCATGGACGCCGACCTCCAGGATGCACCGGAGGTGATCCCGAAGATGGTAGCCCATTACCTGGAGGGCTACGATGTCGTGTACGCTCAGCGGGCGAGCAGACCCGAGGGGTTCTTCCTACGGCTCGGGTATAGTCTAGCCTACCGGATCATCGCCTACCTCTCGGACGTGCGCCTACCGCTCGATGCCGGAGACTTTGCGTTGATGTCGAGGCGAGTGGTGGACCAGCTCAGGCACCTGCCCGAACACCATCGGTATGTGCGGGGCCTGCGGACATGGGTTGGCTTTCGCCAGATAGGGTTGCCGGTTCATCGAGACGCGCGGGCCTCGGGGCGCAGTAAGTACGGCTTCAGGGGCCTCCTGAAGTTGGCGGCGGATGGGATGTTCGCCTTCTCGATCGTCCCACTCCGCATCGCGGCCCTGATCGGCAGTGGAGCCATGCTCGTCTCAGGTCTGTTCGCATGCTATGCGATTGTGGCAAAATTGTTCCTGGACCGCTCACCGAGGGGATTCACGGCTCTGTTGGTTACCGCGACGTTCCTTGCCGGTGTCCAGCTTCTGGTTCTCGGCGTACTGGGCGAGTACCTCGGGCGGGTTTACGAGGAGGTGAAAGCGAGGCCGATCTACGTGGTCGACCGCGTTCTTAACGTTGAGAGATAGTGACGAGGCCAGCCCACCGGAGGCGCTCGCGACTGAAGGTGATAAAGCGTACCCACGAGGTCTGCCAGCCCTGTCAGTACCTCACTTTCAACCTCCTGCCAGTGACCTCCGAATGGATGAGCGATATGCCCGGGCCTACGCCGAGTTGTATAGGCGGCATTGGTGGTGGCGCGCACGGGAACGGTTCCTGATGAATACTGCTCACGAAGAGCTCTCCCCGAATGTGAGACATCGCATTCTCGATGTCGGCGCCGGGAGTGGCCTGTTTTTTCAGCGCCTCTCGGAGTTAGGGGATGTGTGGGGTGTCGAAACCGACGAGAACCTGCGAACGGGAGTCCCGGCGATCGACGATCGCATTCACTGGGGTTCTCTCGAGTCGTACCGGCCCGAGACAAAGTTTACGGCGATTCTGTTCCTCGACGTTCTCGAGCATGTCACCGATCCGGTCGCGCTGCTGCGGGCTGGTCTTGCTCTCTTGGAGCGTGGGGGCGTGGTCATTGTGACGGTTCCAGCATTCATGGCGATTTGGACTCGTCACGACGCCCTGAACGAACACAAGACGCGCTTCAGCAGGTCGTCGTTCCGCCAGGTGGCGACGGCCGCGGGCGTTCGCGAGCGAACGACCAGGTACTTTTTCCATTGGCTGGTTGCCGCAAAGTTTGCCGTCAGGCTTGTGGAAGCGGTAAATGGCGGGAGTGCACGAGCCGACCTCCCGCATGTGCCTGGGCGAATCCTGAATGCGGCCCTGTACGGCGTGAGTCGGGGAGAACAACTCCTGGGCCTGCATCGATTCCTGCCTTGGGGGAGTTCGCTTCTGTATGTCGGAGTCCGCGACTGACGTCGTGGCTGCCTCGGTCGGCGGGCATGATGAAGCGCGCCTCGCACTCAACATACTGAGTCGTACGTGGCACAGCTGAGCCCGCCAGGCTGCGCTCAAGGAGCGACAGGGTTTGGCATAGCCCCTTCGAATGTCGTGTGCTCGAGGGAACCCAATGACTGCGGGGCACAGTGTCTACACCATGGTGATCGACACTAACAGAACGAGCACGCCGACAGCGCCAGAAGTTTCTGTGCGACCGAGGGCGGTCGGCGAAGGCGCCCTCAAGGTGATCATCGGCCTCGGAATCCTGCTGCGCCTCTATCACTTCGCGGCCCGGCGCTCACTCTGGATCGATGAGGCTCGCCTCGCCCTCGACATCCTGAGCCGAGGCTACATCGATCTGCTGCGGCCGCTGGACTGGGACCAGAGCGCCGCGCCGGGATTCCTCTGGCTGACGCGATTCGTAACGCAGCTGATCGGGTCCGGGGAGCTCGCGCTTCGAGCGGTCGCGTTCGTCGCAGGCGTCGGGGCCTTGCTGCTGCTGTACCGCATCACCCGCCAACTGCTCCCGGGATTCTGGGGCCGGGCGTTCGTCCTGTCGTGGGGCGCGCTGGGGCCGCAGCTGATCTACTACTCGAACGAGGTGAAGCCGTACTCGCTCGACCTGCTGGTGAACCTCCTGCTCACGGGAGGTGCGCTGCCGCTGATGCTCAATCGCTCACGGCCCGCTAGCCACAATATCGCCTCGCTGATCCTTGCGGGAGTCCTGGCCCCATGGTTCTCGGCCCCCGCGGTTTTCACCCTAGTCGCGGTCGTGGTCGCTATGGTCGTGCGAACTTTGTGGGGCAACGGCCAACTCGGACGAACGGCAGCCGATAGCCTGCTCCGTCTGGCTCGTCTCCGCAGTCACGGCGTACGCCGTGATCTACCGTCCGGCCGCCGGCAGCTCCTACATGCGCGACTTCTGGAGCACATCGCTGGTGCGGATTGCGAAACCTGGAGGCCTCGGGCGTCTGGCATACAGCCTTCAGGACGTGCTCACAGGGACCTTTCTTGGGATCCCGACCCAAGGCCTGGTCGAGGGCGCACCACGCGAGGCGTTCTACGCGCTCGCGCTGCTGCTCGCCCTCTTGATTGCTGTCGGCTGGCTTTCCATCGAGAGGCGGGTCGGGATAGGTATGATCGCCGTCATCGCGGCACCTGTGCTAGCCGCAGTCGGCGCCTCTTGCATAGGCGTTTATCCGCTGGGGTTCCGGCTGATGCTCTTCGCGGTGCCATCTCTCCTCTGGGGCGCCGGTGCGGGACTGGAGCAGATCGTTGGTGCGCTCTCGCCTCACCTTCGCACGTGGACATGGGCAGCAGCCGGCCTCGCCTTGCTCTGGATCCCGCTCGAGCGCGACGCACGGGATGTGGCCGACCCGCTCGCCTGGGAGCACCTCCGTCCTGCAGTGCAGATGGTGCGGAGAACCGCCGGGCCGGAGGCGAGAATCTACATCCTTCCCGGAGCGCTCCCTGCCTGGGTGTACTACACGACCGACTGGTTGCACCCGGACACCGCGACGCTCCAACGTGCGGCGCACGCCGGCAGCTCGGGCGGGGCGGCATTCGAAAACGCGACCCTCACAGAGCTTCGGCAGAGCGACGACGATTCGACGGCCCTGGAATCATGGGTCGGAAGTCGCCACGAGATCTGGGGACGGGCCTCGGGGATCCGTGTTCGACAAGGTTGGGATACTCCTGATTTCGGCCCGGCGGAGGAGTGGGCTGCGCGTGAGGCAGCGCGAATCCAGGCCGCTGGGCAGACTGTCTGGCTCGTCATCTCGCATACCCCGCCTTATCGCACCAGACTCTACCAGGCGCTTCGTGACCGAGGCGGACGCCTGGAGCCCTCATATGCTTCAGGCGAAGTCCTCGTCGTTCGTTGTACATTTCCATGAGCGGACCGACCCTCCGCAGCGCTCGAGTGCGGCGAAGAATCGGTTACCTTCATCCCATCTGGAGATCGCCCATGACGGACCGCAAGCCGCAGCCGTGGCCTTTCGCGCCTTCGTTGCGCTTCTCCTCGATGGGATTGTTGGCCGTCGTGCTGTCCACCTTCGTCACCGGAACCGCGAGCGTCGCGCTTCTCCTGGCCGCCGCCGTCCTCACGACGCTCTCGGTGGTGCGGTTCCTCCAGGCCCTCCGCGTGGCGAAGACGCCGCCGCCGGCGGAGCAGCCTGCGGCAGAGTCGAACGCGGCCGGCAAAGAGCTTCCTTCGAGGGACTACGCGTGATCCTCGCAGCCTCGCTCCCGTCCGCCGGTGCGGCGGCGGGAACGATCTACTGGTCGCTGCCGTATGGCCTGCGTGTGCTGGGCCTGGTCTACGTCGCGACCTGGGTCGCCCTGATCGTGCACGAGCTCGGGCACGCGCTGTCGGCGCGGCTCCTCGGCATCCGCATCTGGGGCATCGCGCTCGGCCGCGGTCCCACGATCTGGCATGGCGTCATCAATGGGGTGCACCTTCGTCTCGCTCTCTTCCCGCTCCACGGCGAAGTCCGACTGATCGACTCGGACGCCGTCCGCCTCGGATACGAGGACGCCGCGATGGGCGGTGCCAGGTTCGAGTGGCATCGGGGCAGCTCCTGGCGCGCGCCGCTCATCTCGGCGGCCGGCACGTTCGGCAACCTGGTGGCCGCGCAGGCGGTCCGCGTCTACTGGCACTCCACCCACCGGCCTTCGCTGCCGGTGTTCATGCTCTCGCTCACCGTGTTTCTCGTGAACGCCTTCATGCTGCTCAACCTCATCCCGCTCCGCGGCTTCGACGGCTGGCGGATCGCGGTGCAGGCGGCGGCCTGGCGGAAGCGCTCGACTGCCGAAACCGCCGGCTGACGCATGGCGATTGCGAGGGCATGGCTGTAGCTTCGGAGCCACACAATAGCGTGGCCGCTCGGCGATTTCCGGCCCGTCAGGCCGTCCGGCCCAGGGGTCGGAAGGCACGGTAGTTGCCCACTGGGCGATCCTCCCTATGACAACGCGCCTGGCATATTCGGTCGTCGTTCCGGCCCTCGACGAGGAGTCGCGCATCGAGCGCGCCGTCGTCGAGATGGCGACGTATTTCCGGGACCGGAAGACGGCCGCGGAGATCGTCGTCGTGGACGACGGCAGCCGCGACGGGACCAGCGGGGTCGTGGCGCGACTGTCCCGGCGATATCCCGAGGTCCGGCTCATCCGGTTGGCCCAGAACCACGGCAAGGGCTACGCGGTGCGCACCGGTGTCGTGAACTGCGCGAGGCGCCGCGTCCTGCTCGCCGACGCCGACGGCGCGACGCCCATCGCCGAGCTCGAGCGGCTCGAGCGCGCGCTGGAGACCGGAGCGGATGTCGCCGTGGGATCACGCGTGGTGACGCCGGGAGCGGGCGTGCAGCGTCGAGCGCCGCTGGTATCGCCACGTGATGGGCCGAACCTTTCACTTCCTGGTGCGCTCGTTCACCGTCCGCGGCATCCAGCGACACGCAGTGCGGCTTCAAGCTGTTCCGCGGAGCGGTGGCCCACGATCTGTTCTCCCGGATGCGCATGTCCGGGTTCAGCTTCGACGTCGAGGTGCTGCTGATGGCCCAGCGGCGGGGCTACCGGATCGCGGAGATCCCGGTGAACTGGGTGCACCAGCCCGGCTCGAAGGTGCGCATCGTGCGGGACTCGCTGCGCATGGCCGCCGACCTGCTGGCCATCCGGGCCAACTGTCTCCGCGGCGAATACGACCGCCCGCGGGTGACGCCCTACGACGAGGCGAACGATCCGGCCGACTGTCCGGCGGCCGCGTCCGAGGCGACCCGGTGACGGGAGATCCGCTTCTCTCGGTCGTCATTCCGGTCTACAACGAGGAGGCGACGCGTCGCCCAGATCGTCGCGCGTGTCCGGGCCGTGCCGCTGCGCACGGAGATCATCGCGGTGAACGATGCCTCGACCGACAACTCGGCGGCGATCCTCCGCCGGCTCGAGGCCGAGGGCGCCGTGGACCTGGTGGTGGATCAGCCGGTGAATCGGGGGAAGGGCGCGGCCATCCGCGCCGGCATCGAGGCCGCGACCGGGGACGTGATCGTGATCCAGGACGCCGATCTCGAATACGATCCCGCGGAGCTGCCGCGCCTGCTGGCTCCGATCACGGACGGGCGCGCCGACGCGGTCTTCGGGTCGCGTTTCCTCGGCGGCGACCACCGGGTCCTCTACTTCTGGCACTCGGTGGGCAACCGCTTCCTGACGCTGCTGTCGAACATGCTCACCGACCTGAACCTCACCGACATGGAGACCTGCTACAAGGCCGTGCGCGGGCCGCTCATGAAGTCACTCGTCCTCACCAGCGACCGCTTCGGCTTCGAGCCGGAGCTGACCGCGCGCCTGGCACAGGCGCGCGCCCGCGTCTGGGAGGTCTCGATCTCCTACTCGGGCCGCACCTACGCCGAGGGCAAGAAGATCGGCTGGCGGGACGGCGTCGCGGCCATCTGTCCACATCCTGCGGTTCAACCTCCGCCGTCCGCGGCGTGCGGCGCGGCGCGCCGGCGAGGCCGAGGCGCCTCCCGCCGCTCGCCGGCGAGCGCCGTCCGATTCCGCCGCAGGGTTGATCGCCTCTCTCCGGACGTCCACCCTACACCGCCGGGCGGCCCTCGCGCTCGTCGCGACGGGCATCGCGCTACGTATCGCGTTCTGCCTTCGACGGGGCGGCTCCGCCGGCGACGAGCTCATGCTCGCGCTGAACGTGGCCACGCGGGACCTCGCCGGGCTCACGAAGCCGCTCGACTACGCGCAGGTCGCACCGGTGCCTTTTCTGTGGGCACAGCGACTCGTCGTCGATCTCGCAGGAGTCCACGACTCGCGCTGCGCATCGTGCCCCTCGTCGCGGGCTGCCTGATGCTGGTCATGCTCCGCCGGCTGGTCTCGATACTCCTTCCCCCGCTCGAGACAATGGCCGCACTTGGCCTCGCGGCCACCTCGCCGTTCCTCATCCAGTACTCGGCGGAGGGAAAGCCCTACGCGGTGGACGGCACTGGTCACCGTGTCTGCTCGTCACCATGGCCGTGGGAGTGCTTCGGAATCCCGAGCGACCGTCGCGCCTGGGCGGCGCTCGCGGTCGTGGGCGCGGCTGCTCCGTTCGTCTCCGTCACGGCGCCCATGGTTCTCGCGCCGATCGCCGTCGCCCTCGCGTCGCCGGCGTGGCTCGAGGGCAAGAAGACTCGCGGCCGGTATGTGACCACCGTCGGGCTCTGGTGCGCGGCGTCCATTCGCTGCCTACCTGGGACCTACCGGGCCGCCGAGTCTCTGCCGTACATGCGGCAGTACTGGTCGTCGGCCATGCTGGCGCCCGGCCCGCGATGGTCGGTGCGCTGGGCGGCGGGTCTGCGTGAGGCGACGTGGCCGGTGGGGTACTGGACCGTGGAGATCGGGGCCGGCGTGGCTCGTACTCCTCGCATGCGTCGCGGGAGCATGGATCGTCGGTCGAAGGCTATGGCTGGCGGCTACGCTGGTGCTCGCCGGCCCGTTCGTCACGCTGCTCCTGGCCTCGGCGGCACGGGAGCGTACCCCGTCGCCATGCGCCTGACGCTGTTCGTCACGCCGCTGCTCATCGTGCTCGCCGCCGTCGGAGTGGTTGCCGCGGTGCAGACTCGCTGAGGCGCGTCGCGCCTTCGGTGCGAGCGGGTGTAGCGGTCGGCGCCATCCTCGCCCCTTCGGTTCTCGTCGCGCTCGCCTGGGTGGTTCGAGCGCCCGAGGATCGTCAGGGCCTGCCGCAGGTCGTGACCCGGCTCGACCGCGAGCGGTCGCCGGGGGAGCCGGTGTACGTCTTTCCATCGCGTCGCCGCCGAATACGCGTACTACACCACCGACTGGCGGCAGCCCGACCGCGAGCGGCTCGCCTGGGTCGCGCGCGTCGCCGGTCCCGGCGGCCCCGCGTTCGTGAACGCGCCGCCGCACGGCCCGCGGAGTCGAGGAGACGGCGAGGATCTGGTGTACCGGGACCGGCAACCGTGAGGAGCTCTACGGCCTCGCGAGCGGTGTGCAAGGGCGCGCGTGGCTCGCGCTCGACCCGCGCGACCTTCCCGACTGGCAGGCGACGGCCGACCCGGGCTGGGCCGAGATCGAGGCCGGCCGGCTCCGGCGGGCGACATCGACGCGTGCGTGGGCGGTGTTCGGCGCCGACTCCCCGGGAACCGAGATCAAGCGAGCTACCGTCACGGCCATAGGCCGTGTCGGCGGCGTGGTCGAGTCGCGGCGGCGAGGCGGGAGCACCACGCTCTACGCGTTTCGCTTTCGCGGGTCCGCAGGTCGGGGCGTCGGCCCGTGAACGGCGAGTGGCCCGGGCGTGTGGCCGGTACACGGTCTGTGCGGCGATGATCGCGGTCTCGCTCGCGGGCGAGTGGCGCACGCCGCTCAACTCCGACGCCGCTTGGCTCCTTCACTGTGCGGTCCGGCTGCTCGGCGGCGAGCGACTGTACGGCGATATCCTCGAGATCAACCCTCCGCTGATAGTCTGGCTCAACCTTCCCGCTGGCGGCATTGAGCCGTGCGACGGGCTGGGCCCCGGCGGCCGTGTTTCGCGTGCCGTGGCGCTGGCAGGGGTCGCGATCGATAGCCGCCTCGATCGCGCTTTGCTCGCGCGGCAACCGCGGGTAACCGCGAGAGCGCGGGGGATCGCGGGGCTCGCTCTCACCGTTGCTGTGTTTCCGCTCGTCGGCGGCATCTTCGGCCAACGCGAGCACCTGGCGCTCATCCTGGCCATTCCGTTCGTGGCGGTCGCTGCCCTCCGAGCCGAGCAGGTCCATCTCCACCGGTCTGTCGCCGCGGCGACTGGCCTCGCGGCCGGCATCGGTCTCGCGATCAAGCCGCACTACGTCCTCGTGTGGGCGCCATTCTTCTCGCGCGGACTGCGTGGGCGCAGCGCCGCACTCGGCTGATGCGGCCCGAAGACATCGCGGTCGTCGGCGTGTGGATCGCGTACGCGGTGGCGGTCGCTGCCCTGACGCCGCGTTACTTCGCCGTCGCGGCGGGCAGCGCGCACGACTACCTCGAGTTCGGCGCCCACTCGCTGCGGTACATCCTGATCGACGATTCCCCGGCCATCGGCTGGTACGTAGCGGTGGCGGGATGGTGGTTGCTCACGCCGGCGCGACGGACCGACGCGATCGGCGCGCTCGCGGCGGCCGCGGGAGCCGGCTTCCTCGCCGCCGTCGTGCTGCAGCACAAGGGCTGGAGCTACCACTTCTATCCGGTGAACGCCCTCGCCTTTCTGCTGGCCGCGGCGACGAGCGCGAGCGCATGGCCGACATTGACGGGCGACCTACCGACGCGCCTGGGGCGTCGCGTGGCGGCCGGGATCTTTTCCGCGCTCGTCGTCGCGTTCGCCATCGTGGTACGTCTGGGTGGCCGCGGGCAAGGTTCGCGGGCCGCTGGCTCCGCGGCCGGCACAGCAGGTGGCGCTGCGCGACGCGGTCGAGCGACAGCGAGGCGTGCGCTCGATCATGGTGCTGTCCTCGCAGATCCGGGACGGGTTTCCGCTGATCCTCGACACGGGGTTGGCGTCGCATCCCGGCTACTCGACCCTGTGGGTGCCGCTGGTCTACTACCGGAGCTATGCCGGAGAGAGCCAGCGCGTGGGCTTTCGTACGCCGGCGGAGATGAGCCCCGGAGAGCGGGAGGCGTTCGACCGGGTCGTGCACGACCTCGTGTCCCAGCGGCCCGATCTCCTCGTGATCGAGTCGCCGTCGTTGAACGAGCGGCGAACCCGGTACCCGGGCGGGTTCGATTTCCTCGCCTACTACGGGCAGGACGAGCGGTTCGCCCAGCGGCCTCGGCGTACACGCCGGTGGACGACGTCGGTGGGATTCGGCTGCTCCGTGACGGCGGTGCCGCACCGGCGGAGGCGCGGTGAGCCGGCGCCGGTGGTGGGGATCGCCCGCGAACGTGATGATCGTCGCCGTGCTCGCGATCGGGGTGCTCGTCCGCACGGTCGGCTACTTCCACCGAGCGTCGCTGTGGGGCGACGAGGCGATGATCGCGCTCAATGTCGGCGCCCGCTCGCTGGGCGAGCTGACCATGCCGCTCGACTACGCCCAGGTCGCGCCGGTCCCGTTCCTCTGGGCCGAACGCTTGGCCGTACTGGCGGGCGGCATGAACGAGTACGCGCTGCGCCTGCTGCCGTTCGCGAGCGGGGTGTTGTTGCTGCTCGCGATCGCGCTCCTCGCCAGGCGCCTGCTCGGCCGGACCGAGGCGCTGGTGGCGATCGCCCTCGCAGCGACGGCGTTTCCGCTGATCCGCTACGCGGCCGAGGTCAAGCCGTACGCGCTCGACGCCCTGCTCAGTACCGGCCTCACGGCACTGGCCCTGGGGGTCCTGCGGACGGCCGGATGACGCGACGGGATGGCGTCGGCTCGCTGCTGGCCGGGATCGCCGCGATCCTCGCGTCCATCCCCGCCGTCTTCGTGGGAACGGGCATCGCCGCCGCGCTCCTGGCTGACAGTGTCCGCCGGCGCGCCTCGCCCGCGAGGGCCCTCGGCACCGGTACGCTGTGGCTCGGGCCGCGCTCGTCACCTTTCTTCTCTGGTATCGGCAGAGCGCGGGCGGCGAGTACATGCACCGCTACTGGGCTGCCACGCTTCTCGTGCCCGGCACCGCGGGCTGGTGGCCGCGGTTTGGACTGGGGCTCCAGGAGTCGGTGTGCTCGCTCAACTGCTGGCGAGGGCTGCTCGACCTGAGCCCGCTCTACGTGGGGCTGACGGCGCTCGGCGCCCTCGTGCTGGCTCGCCGCTCGGGGTGGGCGGTTCCTGCCGTGCTGCTGTTCCCGCTCGGCGCGGCCTTCGCCGGCTCCCTGGCCGGACGCTATCCCCTGGCGACGCGCCTGCTGCTGTTCTCGGCTCCCCAGGTCATCATGCTCGTCGCGGTCGGGCTCGTCTCGGCGTGCGAGTGGCTGGAGCGAAGGCTCGTGGTGCTGCGCGCCCGCTGGTTGCTCGCGGCGTTTCTGCTGCCGTCACTCATTCTCACGCTGGATCTTGCCATCGACCCGCCGGAGGAGACCGGCTTCTCGAAGGAGGAGGTGCGCCCCCTCATCGAGCGGCTGACCCGGGATGCCGGTAGCGATCCCGTCTACGTGTATCACCGCGCTACGCCGGCCTGGATCTTCTACACGACGGACTGGTCCGCGCCCGACACCGCGCGGCTCGGCTGGGCCGCCCGGGTTGGCGGGCCCGATGGGCTGGCTTTTGTGAACGGGCCGTCGCTGGGACCGCGGCGTCCCGAGCAGGCGGCGGAGTTGAGCCGCTCGTACGCGGGGAGGACCGAGCTGCTTGGTGCGCACTCGGGTTCCCAGGGACGCATGTGGCAGTCGTACGTCCCTGCCTACCCCGACTCGGGCTGGGCGGACGCGGAGGCCGAGCGGATGCGGGCGGTCGGCGCGCCGCGGGTGTGGATGGTGCTCGCGGACTTCCACCACCCTCCGGAGGACGACGGCCAGGCGCTACGTGAGGCGGTGGAGCGGCTGGGTGGGCGTGTCATCGGAAAGCGGCATGCGTCCGAAGCCCAGGTGTTGACGATCGAATTCCCGGAGAGCCATGCGCGCTGAAGAGTACCGGATCATGCATACCCAGGAGCTCCATCACTGGTGGTTCCGCGGGCGGCGGCTCATGCTCGCGGATCTGTTGGGCCGCCACGACTGCGAGGGCCGGCGGCCCCGAATCCTGGATTTCGGCTGCGGCACCGGCGGGAACGTGGCGATGGCTGGGGCGATCGGCAGCGTCGTCGGCATCGAGCCGGATGCGGGGGCGCTCGCGCTGGCCCGGCCGCGCGGCGGCGCGCTGTTCTGCCGTGCGGTGGGAACGGCGCTTCCGTTCGGCGATGGGGAGTTCGATCTGGTGCTCGCGTCGGACGTGCTGGAGCACATCAGCGACGACGTGATGGCGGCGAGTGAGATCCGCCGCGTCCTGCGCGTGGGTGGGCGCCTCGTCTTCAGCGTGCCCGCGCATCCCTGGTTGTTCGCTCCGCACGATGTCGCGCTCCGGCATCAGCGTCGCTACACGCGTCGAACGATCCGGGGGCTCCTCGACGGCGCGGGCCTCACCGTCTCATGGCTGTCCTACTGGAACACCATCCTGTTCCCGATTGCCGTCGTGGCCAGGTTGCTCAAGCAGTTCGGACGCGCGAGCATCCGGTCGGACATACGCGACGTTCCGCTCCCGGTGAACCGCGTCCTCACCGGGGTGCTTGCCGTGGAGGCTCGCGCCCTCAGGCGGGTTCGGCTGCCATGGGGCATTTCCCTGATCGGCATCGCCACTCGCCGTTGAGGTTCGGGCGCACGCGTCGAGCGCGTGGTCGGCGGAGTCGGCCTGCTCGGGCGCGAACGGCGCGGCCTCGGGGCCGCGGCGAAGCAGGACCGCGAGCGAGTCGCAGTACCACGGCGCCCACCGCGGGTCGCGGACCAGCTCATGCGCGAGGGCCGACTTCCGCTGCAGCAAGGCAAGGGAGATGTCCCAGCGCTTCAAGACGTCCCGCCAGCCGGGCTGGCGCTGCTTGACCTGGCTGTACTCCTTGAAGAGATCCTCCCCGAAGAAGTCCGTCCCCCCGTCGATGAAGATCCGCTGCTCGGGCCAGGCGAACACCAGGTAGCCGCCCCAGGCGAACTCGTGGAACATGCGGCCCTGGAGACCTTCGGCGCGGGCCTTCCGCACGGCGGCGACGGGAAACGTCGCGGGGTCGAAATCCTCGGCCATCAATTGCCGCCCGCCGACCCGCCCGTGGGCGACCGCAAGCACCGCCATGACTACGACCACCGGTAGGACGAACGGCCAGGTCCGTCCTTGAAGTGCCATGGCTCGAAAGTTCGCACGCAGGGATCGCGGATCGGGCAAGGCGCGCCATTCCGGATCCACGTGCATCGCGAGGAGCGGGAGCGCGACCAAACCGAAGAGGGATACGTTGCGGACCGCCATGAGCCCGAACGCCAGCGTCACGAGGATCGCGAACAGGCGTGGAAACGACGGCCGTCTGGGCACGACGGCGAGCGTCAGCACGACCAGCGCGATACCGCAGAGGAACATTCGGCCGTCGATGTCGTGGAAGTCCGGCGACATGAACTCGGCGGTATTGTCGTGAATGAATCGCTTGCCGAAGAACCCGAGTACGTGCTGCAGCAGCACGGGCCCGTGTGGGTTGAGCAGGGTCGCCGTGACGGCGACGATGAGAGCGACCACTAGGTACCGGGCCCGGCCCGCCATGGCCTGGCGCTCCCGGCCGATGAGCCATTCGCCCACCGTCCCTGCCAGGTACACACCGATCAGGATCCAGCCGAAGACGAATCCGCCGTGAAGGTTGGCCCAAAGTGCAAAAAATGGCGCAAGGAGCCAGACCGGCACGGGCCGATCCCGTTCCAGGATCCCCAGCAGGAGGACGACGGCCACGTTGGAAACCAGGTGGGGGCGCGCGACCCAGTGCCCGGCCCCAAGCGCCGCGGCGATAGCGGTCGTGATATAGGCCAGTAGCGGATCCACCCCCCGCCGGACCATGAGCCTGGCGAGGAGCGCATAAGCCAGGGCAACCAGGCCGCCGGCGAAGATCGCTACCGCCGGCAGCCGTCCGACCCGGAAGGCGAGGGCGTAGAGGACCTGACTGCCGTACTCGAACCCGAGGAACGGGGCGCCGGGCCGAGTGAACGAGAAGGGGTCGTGGCCGATGAGTGACCCGTGCGCGAGCATGTACAGACCGTGCGTGAGATGTCGCGCAGGATCTCCGTCCGCGTTCAGGAGCGGCTGCTGAAGTCCCAGCGGGACGAGCACGAACAGGAGGACGAAGATGACGGCGGGCAGGGCCGGCGCGCGCGAAGGACGAAGTCAACGGTGCAGCCTCCGGGTTCCTTGGACATTTCGGCAGTTGTTCGGGGCTAATTTCGTCCCTTGCACGAACCTGAACCGACCGATACCGTTCTGCACATCACCCATACTAGGCAAGAGTAGAACCCAGGCGTCCGGTCGGGCAGGTGAAAGATTTCGGTTGCAGTAGTGCAACGCAGTCTGTGCGCCGCCTCCGCAACAAACGCCCCGGCCCGACCCTGCTTATGCTCTCGGCAGAGCTAGACATTCGTGCGGTCAACTCGCATCGGTTAGTGTGCTCTAAGTACTCAGTTCGGAACGACTTGTCCCCCGCTGATTGGCTGAGCGACACGGCAGTGTTTGCGTGCCCGGCCGGAAGCTCAGGTGTATTCCGGGCGGTTTGCGAAGTGGGCATGCGTCTTGCCCGAAGCGGCGGGCAATACCTTAACGATCTCGAAGGACTTTGGTTCCTGAGGCCTTTCGGCGGACTCATCCACTGTCCGCCACCGTCGGGAGAGCGGCACCGCCGTCCGCTTTCCTTTTCACGCACCACCAACATGTACGTGGAGGAAGCACCGTATGAAGAAGCTCGCGCGGAACTTCTGGAACGACGAGTCGGGGCAGGGGCTCGCGGAGTACGCCCTGCTGCTCGGGCTCATCGTGGTGGGCGTGGTGGTCATCATCAAGGGCATGGGTGGCCACATCAAGAATATCTTCGGCAAGGCGAACAACGAGCTGGCGACGGCCGACACCTAAGCCCGGACCGGCTTACCACTTCGCTGGCGCGACGCTTCGGGGCTAAGGGATGATCCAGGCACTCGCGGACGTCGTGCTGGTGGGTGTGCTGTGTGCGGCGGCGTGGTGGGACATACGCGCTCGCCGGGTGCCGAATCAGCTGACCGTGGCGGGACTCGCAGCGGCCTTCGTGCTGCGGGCCCCGCTTGGTTTTGATGCAGTCCTGCATGGACTTACGGGATTCGCCGTGGCGTTGGGGGTGGCGGTGCTCTTCTATGTCCTGGGTGCGGTGGGCGGGGGGGACGCGAAGCTACTGGGTGTCGTCGGAGCCTTCCTCGGAATCGGTCCCCTGCCCGGGGCTCTGGCGTATATTGTGCTGCTCGGCGCAGGGATGGCCATCGTCGCCATGGCGCGCCGCGGCCTTCTTCCTCTGCTCTTCTTCAACACAATGGATCTGTTCCGGTCGAAGCGCCTGGTAGCCCGCGAGGGGGGCGTGCGAACGCTCGAGGCCCCGGGGGCTCAGACCATCCCCTACGCGGTACCGATCGCGGCAGGGACGTTGCTCTGGTGGTTCGGACAAGGAGTAAAGCTATGAGCCTCACGATGCGCCACTGCCGAGGGCGGAAAGGCCAGGCCCTCGCCGAGTTCGCGCTGATCCTGCCGGTGCTCTTCCTGCTGATCGCCGGGATCATCGAGTTCGGCCGGGCGTGGAACATCAAGCAGGCGGTTACGGATGCCGCACGAGAGGGCGCTCGGCTTACCGTCATTGTTGACTCCCGGACGATGCCGCAGGTGACGGGCCTGATCAACACACGGCTCGCGCTCGCGAATATTGACACGACCAGCCCGAATCCGACCACGGTAACGATCACCCCGTCCGCGTTCTTCAAGTGTCCCGGGGGGGTGGCAGGCGCCAGCGGCGCCGAGATGAGCGTGCGGATCGCGACGCAGTATCGAATGGGCTGGGTCGGCGCCCTGATGAGCTGGGTTGGTGGTAACAGCACGATCACGCTTTCCTCGAAATCCACCATGCGGAACGAGTGCTGACACCTATGCGAAAACTGCGGCCCTGGCTCATGCTCCTGCTCGCCCTGACGTCCGGCGGTCTGGCGGCATACCTCGCGCTCCGGTACTTGCGGGAGCAGGCCACCCCGCTCATGGCGTCCGAGCCTCGGAAGGTCTCGATCGTCCTCGCCGCGCGAAGCCTGCCGATCGGCGCGGTCATCACCGACCAGGACGTGAAGGTCGTCGGCTGGCCGGGCGACGCCCTGCCGAGCGGGTACATCGGCTCGCTCAAGGACGCGATTGGCCGCGGCGTCATTACGCCCGTCGCTGAGAACGAGCCGCTCCTCGCCGCCAAAGTCTCGACGGTCGACCAGGGTGGCGGCCTGTCCATCATCATCAGGGACGGCATGCGCGCGATGAGCGTCCGGGTGGACGAGGTGATCGGTGTCGCGGGCTTCGTGCTCCCCGGCACGCACGTGGACGTCCTGCTCACGCTGGACAAGGGCGAGAACCGCCCGCAGTCCCTCACCCGGACCATCCTCCAGAACGTCCAGGTGCTGGCCGCCGGACAGCAGGTGCAGCGGGACAAGGAGGGGAAGCCGCAGACCGTCACCGTCATCACGCTGCTGGTGACGCTGGACGACGCGGAGCTCCTGGTTCTCGCCGGCAAGGAAGGCCGGATTCAGCTCGCGCTCAGGAACGGGCTCGACACGCTCTCCGTAGCGACGGCCGGCGCGAAGGCGGACCAGCTCGCGCCCGGCGCGGCTCCGGCGCGCACGCCGCGCGTCGCGTCGCCCAACCGGGTGGCACCGGCGGCGCTGCCTCGGATCAACAACACCGTAATCGAAGGGTACCGGGGCGGCGAGCGGACCCTGACGACCTTCCAGAAGTAACCTCTCATCTCCGGGAGATCTGTGAGCATCTATCGTCGCGGTCCGGTCGTCTTCGTCTCGTTTCGCTCGCTCGTCGCGGTCGGCGTCCTCCTGTGCGGCCTGATGGCGGCCAGCACCGCCGAGGCACAGCGCGTGGTGCGTGCGCCCGAGCAGGTGGTGTCGGTGTCGAAGGGAGCGTCGGCGCTCCTCGTCAACACCACCAACATCCAGCGCTTCTCGATCGGCGACCCCGCGGTCGCCGAGGCGGTCGTGGTCTCTCCGACCGAGGTGCTGATCAACGGCAAGACGCTGGGCACGACCAGCCTCTTTCTGTGGGACAACCAGGGCGCGATCAAGCTCTACTCGATCGAGGTCACCGCGGACGCCGCGGGGCTTCAGCGCTACCTGACGTCGGTGCTCGAAGGCGAGCACGTGGACGTGACCGCGAGCGGCAACGTCGTGACCCTCTCCGGGCAGGTGCGGGACGCGAGCATGGCCAACCAGGCCGTCGAGATCGCCAAGGGCACCGGCGCCACCATCGTGGACAACCTGACCACGCCCGAGGCGGTCCAGGTCCAGCTCCGCGTGCGGTTCGCCGAGGTCAACAAGACAGCGCTCAAGCAGTTCCGCTCCCAGATCCAGACCCTCAATCCCCAGGACCTGAACAGCAACGGGGACTGGACCGGGTCGAGCAACACGAACCCGATCAACGGGGCCTTCGCCGACGGCCTCCTGAACGTGGGCCTGTTCAACGCCAACGCCAGCATCGAGGCGCTCATCCTGTTCCTGCAGTCGAAGGGCGACCTGCGGAGCCTGGCCGAGCCGAACCTCATCACGCTACCCAACAAAGAGGCGAGCTTCCTCGCGGGCGGTGAGTTTCCCTACCCGTCAGTGCAGGGTGGCGGCGGCAACAACGCCGTGTCCATCGTCTTCAAGGAGTTCGGCATCCGGCTGAGGTTCACGCCGGTCATCACCCGGAACGGCAGCATCCGGCTCAAGGTCGCGCCCGAGGTTTCGGCGCTCGACTTCTCGAACCCGCTCGTCTTCGGCGGCTTCACGATTCCGAGCTTGCTGACCCGCCGGGCCGAGACCGAGGTGGAGATGAAGGACGGCCAGTACCTGGCCATCGCGGGCCTGATGAACAATACGCTTTCCGACAACATGACCAAGATCCCGATCCTCGGTGACATTCCGATCCTGGGCCAGTTCTTCCGTTCGAAGGACGCGCGCCAGAACCGCACCGAGCTGCTGGTCCTGGTGACGCCCAAGCTCATTCTGCCCAGCGATGCCCCGCCGCCGCTGCCGACCGGCGAGCCGACGAACTGGCGCTGGAGCGGATCGATGAAGATGAAGCCCGTGGAAGGAGACAGCACCTCGCCGGCGAAGTGACCCTTGACCGGGTCCGACTGGCTGAACGAGCGCGAGCGTGTCAATTTGTGGGCTGTACAACCCATCGTCATACGGTGGATGCCCGAGCTGCAATACGATACAGCTCAATAATTTGGCGAAGGTGTTCATCGACAAGCGCGCGTGCTCGGGGCACGCCGGCTGCAAGGAGCCAGTGACCGGTCGGTTTCTTGGTTTCGTGACCGGTAGCAACCCGACCGGCAGCCCACCCGGAACGCTGGTCAAGCGATTGGTCCTGATCAAGTAGTCGGTGTCTAGGTCGACAGAGCCGTCACCCCTGGACGGCAAGGAGCGGCGATGAGGCACGCAAGCGTATTACGGAGTGAGCGTGGGGTGACACTCGCGCTTATGGCGGTCACGCTGTTTCTGACGCTGGCAATGGCTGCCATCGCCATCGACTACGGCATGATCAAGACGACCAAGGCCGAGGCCCAGCGTGCGATGGACGCCGCGGCCCTCGCCGGCGCGAGCGCGTTCTTGATCAACGATCCCACGATAAACAAGACTACCGTCGCGGTGGATCGGGCAAAGGAGTTCGCGAGTAAACATTCGGTCCATTCAGTTCTGGTCGATACCACGGGAGCTTGCGGGGCCGCTGAGGTGTGCGTCACCGTCGACCTGGCCAATGAAAAGGTGAAGGCCGACTTCGCTCGTGCCGACATTGGCCTGTGGTTCGCGCGGAGATTCGGTTCGGCGACCATGGGTATCACCGCGACCGCGACGGCGCATGCCGTAGAGTCCGGGATCACGACCTGTCTTATGCCGGTGGCGATCGCCGACAAGTGGCACAACACCCTGCCGGACGCCACGGAAGACGCGAACGCCAATGGGAAGTTCGACTACAACGACGCGAACAACAACGGGCAGTGGGACTACAACAAACAGGGGAACAAGGTGTCTGAGCCCTGGGAGCAGTGGGTCTATAATCCTTCCCAGGGGGACTATTACTACCCGCCGAACTCCGCCCAGGCCACGGGCTATGCGAGCAGTGATTACGGTCACCAGATGGTACTGATGACCTTGGACCCTGGAAGCACCTCGGTTTCGTCGAACTATCTCGCGTGGGGCAAGGACGGGAATGCCGCGAGCGATTCGGCGCTGGCCGCTCGCATTCGGAATCCCGAATGCAGCGAGCATCAGTTGAACGAAGTCGAGCAGCGTGCCGCAAATGGGTCAAAGCCGAATCTCGGCCAGGCCTGGGCCGACCGCATCAACACTGCTCCGTCGGCGGACTGGACATGGGACAACTCGACCAATTCTCCCGTCTGCGGGAACGTCACATGTCCCGCGAACTGGGAAGAAATCAGCCCCCGCGTGGTCGCGATCGGGCTGTATGACCCGGGGGAGATTCTGAATCCCCAAAACAACGGGATTCACTTCCTGAACTTCGCCAAGGTGTTCCTGGATAAGAGGCCGTGCACCGGAAGTCCCGGACAGTGCAAGGGTGAGGTCACCGGGCGATTCCTAGGCTACGTCGAAGGTGGTGGGGGTACTGGTCCTAGCTCGGGACCGCTCGTCAAGAAGCTCGTTCTCATCAAGTAAGGGACGCCGACAGCATCGTGAGCAGCCCAGGGGTTCCGCGCGCCGCGCTCGTCACCACCGACTCCCAGTTTCGGGAGATGGTCCGCCAGGTTCTGAGCGGACCGGACCGCCCCATCGCCGTCGAGCTGGAGCTCAGCGTGTCGTACGACGCCATGGGCGAACAGCAGCTGCAGGCCATCCGGGCACAGGCGCCCGAGGTGATTCTTCTCGACATGGAGGACGCTCCGGACCTGGCGCTCCGATTCGCCCTGTTCCTCATCGATCAGAATCCGTCCCTGGTCTTCATCGCCGTGGGTCCCGTGCTGACCAGCGACCAGCTCCTGGCAGCCATGCGCGCCGGCGTCACCGAGTATCTGCCGAAGCCCGTGGACCCGGACGACCTCCGGGGGGCTGCAGCTCGCGCCGCCCAAAAGCTTCGAAAGCCATCCTCGGACCAGCAGAGGCAGGCCGGCAAGATCCTGGCGTTCTTCAGTCCAAAGGGCGGGGGAGGGTCGACCACCCTCGCCACGAACCTGGCCATCGTGGTCCACCGCACGACGCAAAAGCGGACGCTGCTGGTGGACCTCGATCTCGAAATGGGGGAGAGCGCGCTCGTTCTGGGCGTGCAGCCACGGTTCAACTTCGTGGACTTCGTCGAGAACTTCCGCCGGATGGACGCCGGCCTCCTGGCCTCGTACATCGAGCGGCACGAATCCGGCGTGCACCTGCTCTCTGCCCCGTTCCAGCCCGAGAAAGCGGAAGCGGTGACGGCGGAGCAGATCCGGCGCATCCTGGCGTTCCTGCGCCAGCACTACGACTACATCATCGTGGACACGCCGCGCTCGTTCGCCCCGCCCATCCTGGCGGTGTTCGAGGCGGCCGACCAGGTCTACATCGTGAGCACGGTGGATCTCCCATCGCTGCGGAACATCCAGCGCGGGTTTCCGTTGCTCAAGCGCGTGCTCACGGGCGGGCCGGACCAGGTGCGGCTGGTGCTCAACCGGTACGATCCCGGCGACTCGATCTCGCCCGCTGACGTCGAACGGAGCCTCGGCCTCAAGGTGTTCTGGAAGGTGAGCAACGACTACGACGCCGTGATGGGCTCCGTCAACTCGGGCAAGCCGATCGTGCTGAATGGCGGCAGGTCCAGCTACACCAAGGACGTGAGGGGGCTCGCGGCGGTGGTCACGGGCGTGTCGTCGGCAGGGAAGGGATCGCGGGGCGCGTTGGGACGGCTGTCCGACTCGGTGCGTGGTGTCCTGAAGCGAAACGGCAAGAAGTCGGAAGGAGAGTAGTCCATGGCCAGTCCGAAGCCCACACCTCCCGCAGGGGATGGCAACGGTCGTCGCGGGACGCTGCCCTGGGAGCGCGTCGAGCCGGCGGTCAAGAGCGTGACAGGAGGTGCCGGCCTCACCGACACCGCCAACGCGCACGCGCTCCAGCAGATCAAGGGGCGCATCCATCGCCGTCTGCTCGAGCGACTCAATCTGTCGAATCTGGACCGGCTGGATCGAGCCCAGGTCGCCGAGGCCATCCGGAAGGTCGTGCATGACCTCATCACCCAGGAATCGGTGCCGCTCAACTTCGACGAGCGGGACCTGGTGGTGGGGCAGGTGCTGGACGAGATCTTCGGCCTCGGGCCCCTGGAGCCCCTGATCCAGGATCCCGAGATCTCCGATATCCTGGTCAACACCTACAAGCAGGTGTACATCGAGCGCCACGGGCGGCTCGAGCGCACCGACGTGATGTTCCAGGACGACCGTCACCTGTTGCAGGTGATCGACCGGATCGTCTCGGCCGTCGGCCGGCGCATCGACGACTCCTCGCCCATGGTGGACGCGCGCCTGCCCGACGGGTCCCGCGTCAACGCGATCATCAAGCCGCTGGCGCTCGACGGGCCCCATCTCTCGATCCGTAAGTTCAAGCGCGACGCCCTCTCGGGAGAGGATCTGCTCCGGACCGAGAGCCTCACCGAGCCCATGCTCGAGTTGCTCCGCGCCATCGTGCGCGCCCGGCTCAACGTGCTGATCTCGGGAGGCACCGGCGCCGGCAAGACGACCTTGCTCAACATCCTCAGCTCGTTCATCCCGGCGGGCGAGCGCATCGTCACCATCGAGGATTCGGCCGAACTTCAGCTCAAGCAGCCGCACGTGGTACGCCTCGAGACCCGGCCGGCCAACATCGAGGGGTCGGGCGAGGTGGCGCAGCGCCTCCTCCTCATCAACGCCCTGCGAATGCGGCCCGACCGGATCATCATGGGTGAGTGTCGCGGCGCCGAAGCCATCGACATGCTCCAGGCCATGAACACCGGCCACGACGGCTCGCTCACGACGCTCCATGCCAACACGCCGCGGGATGCGCTGAGCCGGCTCGAGACCATGATCTCGATGGCCAACCTGGAGCTGCCCGAGCGCGCCATGCGGCAGCAGATCGCGAGCGCGATCAACGTGGTGCTCCAGGTGAGCCGCCTCTCCGACGGCGGGCGAAAGGTGATGCAGGTGTCCGAGATCGTCGGCATGGAAGGCGACATCATCACCATGCAGGACATCTTCGTCTACGAGCGCGAAGGCATCGGAGCCGACGAAAAGGTCCAGGGCCACTTCCGCGCGACGGGTATCCGGCCCCGCTTCTCTGAACGGCTCAAGTCCTACGGCGTGGACCTGTCGTCCCTGCTGTTCACGAATCACGCGCCCGCCGACACGGGCCGAGGCGGGGCGTCGCGGTGGTAGGCATCCCGATGAACCTGCTGCTTCCGGCGATCGTCGCCTTCGTGGCGGTCGCGCTGGGCACGGTGTCGGTGGTGCTCATCCTCGAATGGCTGGGGGAGCAGCAGCGCAAGCGTCGGATGGTGGGCGAGCTTCGCTCAATGGCCAACGAAGGCTTCGAGCACGCCGGCCAGCGCGGCCAGATCTTCCGCTCCGCGATCCTCGAGTCCCCCTGGCTGCGCCCGATCGCTTCCCGCATGCCGGCCCTCCAGGACATGGAGCTGCTGCTTCAGCAGGCGAAGGTGTCGTGGAGTCTGCCGACGCTGTTCCTCCTGTCCGTCGGCCTCGCGGTGGCGGTGGGCCTCGCCGTCCTCACCGCCACGCGGTCGTTCCTCATCGCCTTCCCACTCGCGGTCATCGCCGCGTCCATCCCGACGCTGTACGTCCGCTGGCGCCGCAACCGCCGATTGTATCAGTTCGAGGAGCTGCTCCCCGAGTCCATGGACCTCGTCGGCCGGGCGATTCGCGCCGGGCATCCGCTTTCGGCGGGCCTCAAGATGGCAGCGGATGACGGCAGCGAGCCCGTGGCGAGTGAGTTCCGGCGCGTGTTCGAGGAGCAGCGTTTCGGCTTGCCGCTCCAGGATTCGCTGCTGGGCATGGCGGACCGGATCAACCTCGTGGATGTCCGTATCCTGGTGACCGCCATCCTGATCCAGCGTGAGGTCGGCGGCAACCTGGCGGAGATCCTGGACAACCTGTCGAACGTCATCCGCGCGCGGTTCACCATCCGCCGGCAGATCAAGGTCTACACCGCCCAGGGCCGCATGACCGGCTACCTCCTGGCGCTGCTTCCATTCATGCTCTTCGCCCTGCTCTATACGATCAACCCGGAATACATGTCAGTGCTGTTCACGGACCCGATCGGCAAGATGCTGGTCGGCATCGCCCTCGTGATGCAGCTTGCTGGCTTTTTCTGGATCCGGAAGATCGTCAACATCGAGATCTGAGCGCCTCCATGCTGCTGCTCATCGCCTTCCTGACCGCGGTGGCGGTCGTCTCGCTGACCATGCTGCTGCTCCAGACGAACCCGAACCGGGGTGCGCTGGCGCAGCTCGACGAGCTCGCGTCCATCGGGGGCACCCAGGATACGGTCGCGCGCCGTCGCCGGCAGCAACGGCTCGACCGGATGAAATCGGTGCTGCAGGCGTTAGGCGAGCGCGTCGAGACGGGACGCAAGGATTCGGGCGAGCTCCGCCAATTCCTCCTCCAGGCCGGGTATGTGGATCCGGGCGCGGTGGCGATCTACTGGGCCACGCGCGTGGTCCTCGCCATGGGGTTCGTCGCCGGCGCGCTCTTCTTCCTGCCACTGCTGGGGCTGAGCACGACGCAGGTACTGATGTCGGTCGTGTGGCTCGGTGGGCTCGGATGGGTCGGGCCGGTGTTCTATGTCCGGAGGCGGCTCAAGGCACGCCAGAAGGACCTGCAGAAGGCCATGCCCGACATGCTCGACATGCTCGTGGTCTGCGTCGAGGCCGGCCTGGGTCTCAATCAGGCGCTCGTGCGCGTGGCGGACGAGATCGACCATGTGAGCCTGGTGATGAGCGAGCAGCTTGCGCTGGTGAACCTCGAGATGCGGGCCGGCACCCCCAGGGACGAGGCGCTCAAGAACCTCGCCGACCGCACGGGCCTCCCCGACATGAAGTCCCTGGTCAGCATGCTGATCCAGACCGACCGGTTCGGCACGTCGGTGGCCGACGCGCTCCGGGTGCACGCGGACACGATGCGCACCAAGCGCCGGCAGCGCGCCGAGGAGGCCGCCGCCAAGACGACCATCAAGCTCGTCTTCCCGCTCGTGCTGTTCGTCTTCCCGGCCATGTTCGTGGTGGTGCTGGGCCCGTCGGTGATCGCCATCTACCGGATGTTCACGCACCTCTGATGACCCTGCTGAAGGTCGTGAACGCCGAGCGGGGCGCTGTGCTGGGCTCCCGGATCGCGCTCGCGGACAAGTGGCTCTCCCGGCTTCGCGGGCTGCTGGGCCGCCCGGAGCCGGAAGCGGGCGAAGGGCTGCTGCTCGTGCCCTGTGGATCGGTTCACATGCTGGGGATGCGCTACGCGATCGACGTGGCGCTGCTGAACCACGAGCGGCGGGTCGTGTCGCTTCACCCGCGGCTCGCACCCGGCTGGCGCATGGCCGCGAGCCCCGGGGCCCGCTACGCGCTCGAGGTGCCCGTCGGCACCCTGGCCGCCACGGGGACCGCCATCGGTGACCGACTCGAATGGCAGGAGACGGGCGCAGGGCCCGACCGGAGGCGTGGCTCCCATCTGGAGGCAGTGTCATGAGCGCAATGCCCGCAGCGTCCTCGAGCGAGCCACAGCCCGATTACCGCGGCGACACGCCGCCCAGCCCCGACAAGCTGTCCGACACGGGCCTCACGGGCGACTTCGTGCGCGACCTCCTGCTCAAGACCCTGTATGTCCAGGGCACCCGGACGGGTCAGCAGCTGGCCCAGTTCGTCGCGCTGCCGTTCGCTATCATCGACGACGAGCTGCTGACGCTGCAGCAGCGCCGCTTCATCGAGGTTCGGGGAACGCAAGGGCCCAACAGGGGGAATTACGTCTTCGATCTGGCCGGGGAAGGCCGTGCCCGCGCCAGGGACGCCTTTGAAGCCAGCCAGTATGTCGGGCCCGCGCCCGTGCCCCTCTGGCAATACCGTGAGCGGATGGAAATCCAGTCCATCCGCCACGCCCACGTCACCCAGGAGGTGCTGCGCGCCGGGCTGAGCCACCTCGTGCTCGACGAAGGGCTGTTCGACGTGCTGGGCCCCGCCGTGAACTCATCCAAGTCCATCTTCCTCTACGGACACCCTGGGAACGGCAAGACGGCCATCGCGGAGGCGATCTCCGAGATGCTGGGGGGAACCATATTCGTGCCTCACGCCGTGGAGATCGACGGCCAGCTCGTGGTCGTGTTCGACCCCGTGCACCACGAGGTGGTCGAGGAGGAATCGGCCCCCGCAGGCACCGAAGGCATCTGGCTCCGCTCGGAGAGCTTCGACCGGCGTTACGCGCACGTGCGACGGCCGATCGTCGTGACCGGTGGGGAGCTGACCCTCGACCAGCTCGACCTTCAGTACGAGCCCTTCACGAAGCTCTACCAGGCCCCCTTCCAGGTGAAGGCGAACGGCGGTGTGCTGATCGTGGACGACTTCGGTCGCCAGCGCGTTCCGCCGCGCGATCTCCTGAACCGGTGGATCGTGCCGCTCGAGAAGCGGATGGACTTCCTCACGCTGCACACCGGCGGCAAGTTCCCGATTCCGTTCGACTGCCTGTTGATCTTCGCGACCAACCTGGACCCGGCGGAGCTGGTCGAGGAGGCGTTTCTGCGCCGGATCCACTACAAGATTCCGGTGACGGATCCCACCACGGACGAATACGCCCTCATCTTCCAGCGCTGCTGTGAGGCGGAGGGGATCCGGTTCACGCCGGAAGCGCTTTCCCAGGTCTACCGGGACTGGTATGCTGGCCGGAAGATTCCGGCGCGCGCGTGCCATCCGCGCGACATCCTGTCGCACGTGGCGGACATCGCGAAGTATCAGAACATTCCGCCGCGCCTCTCCCCCGACCTGGTGGACCGTGCGTGCCAGTCCTATTTCCTCACCAACGAGCAGGATCACTGAAGCGATGACCGAGCACCAGCCTCAGGGCGGCGACCAGCTTCTCCGCCACATGGCGTCGCGCATCCAGGACCTGGAGCGAGAGACGCGGCGCATGCGTCGGCTGTGGACGAGCACGGTGGTCGGATTGGCCGTGTTGCTGGGCCTCGCGGCCGCCCTGGTGGTCGTGTCGGCGCGGCATGGCTTCCCCGGAACCGTGGCCGATGTCATCGAGTCCCGTCAATTCCTGATCCGCGACAAGTCCGGCACAGTGCGCGGTGCGTGGGGTGCGCTCGACGACGGGTCGCTCCGTCTGTCGCTCCAGGCGCCCGGGACTCGCGGCGGCGTGACGCTGACGGTCCTCAAGGGTGGAGCATCCGGCCTCACGTTCAGTGATAGCGCCGGCAAGTCTCGCGGCGTGTTGGCCCTCCTGCCGGACGAAACGATGAACCTGACCTTCGGTGATCGGAACGGCATGACCCGTAGCGCTCTCGGCCTCAACCCCGAAGGGTCCGCCACGCTCGTCTTCGCGGATCGGACCGGCGCCATGCGAGCCGGACTGGGCGTGGACAGCCGCGGCGCCGGCACGTTCACGGTCGTCGAACACCCAGGCGCCGCCAGGACCCCCGAGCCGGCCGTCGACTCGGTGGACGACGAAGCGGACAGCACGGCCCCGTCCGTGGCGCCAGAAGCCCCTCCAGCCTCACGCAAGAGGCCTGGGAAACCGTAGCCCCAGAGTTCGAGCCCCCAATAGGCGGTCCCGCCCTCCCGGCAGCAGGAAGCGGATGTCGCTGTAATCCGGTATAATGCGAAGGATCACTAGGGCGTACGGGGTGCGGTGTGGTGCTGTAGGCCGTTGCCCTGGCGCTACTTATTGGGCTGGGACCTCGTCCAACCTGGGGCTGCCAAGTTTGGCATGTCCTTCGCTGCTCGGGAATGGTCGCGGTCCACGCAGGCTCCGATTCGGAACGGGAGCTAGCACCGAAGCGTAAATTCTGAGGCGTTCGAATGCGGATTCTGGTCACCGGCGGCGCCGGCTTCATCGGCTCCCATCTCAGCGATCGGCTGCTCGCCGACGGGCACCACGTCATCTGCCTGGACAACTTCTTCACGGGCCGCCGCGCCAATCTCGAGCACCTGCTGGATCACCAGGGCTTCGAGCTGCTTCACCACGACGTCTGCGAGCCGCTGTTCGTCGACGTCGACCAGATCTACAACCTCGCCTGCCCGGCCTCGCCGGTGCATTACCAGTACAACCCGGTGAAGACGGTCAAGTCGAACGTCATGGGCACCCTCAACATGCTGGTGCTCGCCAAGCGCGTCGGAGCTCGCATTCTCCAGGCATCAACGTCGGAGGTGTACGGAGACCCGACGGTGCACCCCCAGCCCGAAAGCTATTGGGGCAACGTCAACCCGATCGGCCCACGCGCCTGTTATGACGAAGGCAAGCGCGTCGCCGAGACGCTGATGTCCGACTATCACCGCGAAGACGGCGTGGACATTCGCATCGCCCGCATCTTCAACACCTACGGCCCGCGGATGGCTGAGAACGACGGACGCGTGGTGTCCAACTTCATCATCCAGGCGCTGCGCGGCGAGGAGCTCACGCTCTACGGCACCGGCGAGCAGACCCGCTCGTTCTGTTACGTGGACGACCTGGTCGAGGGTCTCATCCGCCTGATGAACGCCAAGGGACGTCACGACCCCGTCAATCTCGGCAATCCGGTCGAGTTCACCATCAAGGAGCTCGCCGAACAGGTGGTGGCAGTCGTGGGCAACGAGGCGGGCGTCGTCTATCGGCCGCTCCCCCAGGATGATCCCACGCAGCGCCAGCCGGACATCAGCCGCGCGCGGGATTGGCTTGGCTGGGAGCCGCAAATCCAGCTGGCAGACGGGCTGGTGCGAACCGTCGAGCACTTCCGGTACCGGCTCGCGCGCCGAAACCGCGCGGCCATCTCCATGATCGACAAGTCGCCCACCACGCCGAGATTGCTCGACTGACGGCTGGCTCTGCCTGGATTCTCACAAACTCATACCGACCAATACCTTACACGGGTGCCGCCCGCTCGCTCACTCGTGTCATCATGACCCCGCGACGCACGTCACAGCCTCGCAGCCATTTGGCCGTAAATTGGTCGTGAGGTGAGGTCCTCGGCGGATTGACCGTGCACAGAGGAGTCCACATGTCGCGTCGTCTGGTTGTCGTTCCGCTGTCCAGGCTCCTGCTCGCCGGCGCGCTCGTGCTCGCGCCGAGCGGCTGCGCGCGCAATCCGGTGACCGGAAAGAACGAGCTCGCCCTGGTCTCGGAGTCGCAGGAGATCGAGATGGGCAAGCAGTCGGCGCAGGACGTGGCGCAGTCGATCGGCTTCTACAACGACCCCGCCGTGCAGCAGTACGTCTCCCAGATCGGGCTCCGGATGGCGAAGGCCTCCGAGCGCCCCAACCTGCCGTGGGAATTCCACGTCGTGAACGACGCCTCCGTCAACGCGTTCGCGTTGCCCGGGGGATTCATCTACGTGACCCGCGGGCTCATGACCTCGATCAACGACGAGGCGGAGCTGGCCACCGTGGTCGGCCACGAGATCGGGCACGTCACCAACCGGCATACGGTCCAGCAGATCAGCAAGGCGGAGATTGCCCAGGTCGGCCTCGGCGTGGGCAGCATCGTCTCGAGCGACATCGCGCGGGTCGCGGGGCTCGCGAGCCAGGGGCTCCAGGTGCTCTTCCTCAAGTACAGCCGCGACGCCGAGAACCAGGCCGACCAGGCGGGCTTCCGCTACGCGCTCAACCAGAACTACGACGTGCGCGAGATGGCCAACGTGTTCCAGACGCTCGAGCGGACGAGCGAGCTGGCCGGTGGCGGCAAGCTGCCCGAGTGGCTCTCGACCCACCCCGACCCGGGCACCCGCATCCAGAACACCCAGCAGCGGCTCGACACGCTGCATCACGACCTGAGCAAGGCGGTCGTGAATCGCGACCAGTACCTGCAGCACGTGCAGAACATGACCTACGGCGAGGACCCGCGGCAGGGCTTCTTCGAGGGGGCCGCATTCTACCACCCCGATCTGCGATTCCAGATCACCTTCCCGCAGGGCTGGAAGACGCAGAACGGCGCGAACGCCGTCATCGCGGGCAGCCCGGAGCAGGATGCGATCATGCAGCTCAGCCTGGCCGGGAAGACCTCGCCACAGCAGGCGGCCCAACAGTTCCTGTCGCAGCAGGGCGTGCAGGCGGGGAACACCTCGACCGCGAGCGTGAACGGCCTGCCCGCGGCCTCGGGCTATTTCCAGGCACAGACCGAACAGGGCTCGGTGCAGGGGCTCGTGACGTTCCTCTCGTACAACGGCAACACGTACGGCATTCTGGCCTACACGCCGGCCGGCAAGCTCACCCAGTACGACCAGGCCTTCCGGCAGTCGATCGGCAGCTTCAGCGCGCTCCGGAACCAGGCGGCGCTCAACGTGCAGCCGGCCAAGGTCGAGCTGGTGAAGCTGCAGCGACAGATGACGCTGGAGCAGTTCAACCAGCAGTATCCGTCGAGCATCCCGATCGCGGAGCTCGCGGTCATCAACGAGATCGAATCGCCGACCGCGACGATTCCCGCGGGGCGCACGGTCAAGCGGGTCGTGGGAGGTCGGACGACGACGGGGTGAAGATCGGGAAGGGAACCTCGGCGCGGGGGCGAGCTCGGCGGCTCGCCCCCGCGCGCGTGAAGTCACCGCCGAGTCAGTGATCGCTGCCTGCTGCTCCCGCTCTCCGCCTGATCCGCTCGAACACCGCGTACCACATCTGCCGGGTCAACTTTCCCGTATTCGTGTTCTGGCGGCTGGGGTGGAAGGACGTGACCAGCACCGTGCCGTCCGGTAGCGTGGCCTCACGGTCGTGCCCGAACGGCGGCCGGTCCCTCACGGGCAATCGATCCCACCAGCCGGCCGCGCGCAGCCACGTCTCCCAGCCGATGCGCCCGAGGGCGAGCACGACCCGGACGTCTTTCAGAAGGTGGAGCTCCGCCTCGAGGTATGGGCGACAGCGGTCGAGCTCCTCGCGCGTCGGCTTGTTGTCGGGCGGGGCGCAATGCGCCGCGGCGGTGATCCAGCAGTCGGTGAGCACCAGCCCGTCGTCGCGGCGGAGCGAGTTGGGCTGGTTCGCCCAGCCGAAGCGGTGCAGGGCCTCATAGAGCCAGCTGCCGCTCGAGTCGCCGGTGAAGAGCTGGCCGGTGCGGTTGGCCCCGTGCGCGGCCGGCGCGAGGCCGATGATGAGGAGGCGCGCCTTCGGATCGCCGAGGCCGGGCACCGGCCGCGCCCAGTACTCCTCGTTCGCGAACTCCCGCTTCTTCACGCGCGCGATCTCGCGGCAGTGGGCGCGGAGCCGCGGGCAGCGCTCGCAGGTGCTGATGGCTCGGGCGAGCGAGGGGTGGGAGTGATACGGGCCGCTCATCTGGACGGAAGGATGGCTCATGGTGCGGGCCTCAGACAACCATACTCATCGGCAATCGCCCTTCGTCAGCTCAGTCCGGCAGCCTGAGCAACAGCCGCTCGGTGCTGTCCGGCGTGGCCACAACCACCTGGGCGAACAGGAGCAGCAGCGTCTGCTGCACCTCCGCGGCCTTGCACTCGGGTGGCACCAGGCCGCGAACCTCGACCATCGTGTCGGGTGTCGCCAGGAACCATGCTCCAAGCCGACGGCCCACCAGGATCCCGGGAGCCCCCGCACACCACCCCAGCACCCGCACGGGCTTGCCGAGCAACGTGTCCTCGGTGAAGACGTCGGTCAGACCGACGATCGGCGCCTGGCTCGCCCGGATCACGCGTCCTTCCAGCGGGCTCGCTGCGGCGCCGGCGGAGGGATGCCCGCAGGCCGGAAGGCCTGCGGCGCCGAGGCCCGCGAAGAGCGCGAGGAAAGAAGTGGCGCGCACCAGGGACTAGGTGGGGCGCCGCATCAGGCGAAGGGGAATGATGTCCCACGATTCATCGAGGTCTCCCGCGGTGTGGAAGCCGTTGCGGCGCAATGACATGATCAAGGGAGGGCGGGGGTGCCGCTGAGGGAAGATAACCCCGGCGGCGTGGGCCCATAGGGCGATGGCTCGGGAGGCCTTTACTCAGTCGGCTGCTTCACCTCGGCGATGGGGCCTTGGATGCCGCCGATTGTTGCCTGACGCGTCATGCTTGGGGGTGCCGTGGCGCGCAGTAGGTCATACAATCGGGCGGCCCCCACCATTCCGGTGATCGGAGCCAACCAGTACAACCAATGCGTGGTCCAGAGCCCGCCCACTAGGGCCGGGCCGAACGAACGCGCTGGGTTCATGCTGGCGCCGGTCAGCGGACCGCCCATCATCGCGCAGAACCCCACCGTGACGCCAACGGCCAGCGGAGCGAAGCCGTCGGCCACCCGCTCGTCGGTCGCCACCGCCATGATCACGAACATCAGGCCGAACGACAGCAGCCATTCGATCAGGAAGGCCGCGCTGGTCGGAACCTGGGGCAGGGTGGCACCCATGGACCCCACTGAGCCCAGCGCGCCCCGAAGGACGGTCGAGGCCGCGACCGCCCCGGCGCACTGGGCCATGACATACGGGATCACCTCACCCGCCGGGAACCGTCGGACAGACCAGAAGCCAAGCGTGACCGCAGGGTTGATGTGCGCACCCGAGAGGTGGCCTATAGCGTAGACCATGGCGGTCACCACGAATGCGAAGGCGAGAGCCACGCCGACGTGGCCAATGGCCCCGCCGCTGTAGGCATCCACCATGACCGCGCCCGGTCCGATGAGCACCAGGAAGAACGTACCGATTGCCTCCGCCGCCAGTCGCCGCGTGGCTGTCGGATGCATCACGTCGACTCGGGTGAAACGGTGGCCGTCGGCTGGCCCCCGGTGCGTAGGTACTCCGCGAACTCGTCGGGAAGCTCGCTAGCTCGCATGGCCCTCATGGCCTCGTCCAGGTCGTACTCAACCCGGACGAACTCGATGGCCGGTGGTCCCTGACCGACATCCAGAACGACGTACCCGGCGCGCCAGTCGCCGTCCTTGGGCCGCCCCACACTCCCGGTATTCACGAAGTGCATCGCCGCCCACCTCCCGATGCCAGGGCTTGTGGGTGTGGCCGAAGGCGATCACATCTCCCGGTTTCATTCCGGCATGGTTCGCCATCTTGAGGCAGAACTCATCGGGCCGCTCCTCGGTCCAGTAGACCGTGTTGAGCGTCGGCGTGCCATGAACCAGCACGACCCGTGGTCCCGCCAAGTGGCCGCCGTTGGGGAGCAGGTCGATGCGGAAGGGGAGACCGCCCAGGTACGCCTTGGTCTTGGCCGACACGTGCCGACGGGTCCAGTCGTAGCTGAGGTGCGACAGCTCCTCCTGGTGCGGGTCTTCGTAGCGGCAGCCGCAATGCTTGTAGTCCGTGGCGACGGTCGAGTCGTAGTTGCCCGCCACCCCAGGGATTCCCAGCGCGGCAATCATGGCCACCGTCTCGTCGGGCCACGGCGCGTAGCCCACGAGGTCACCGAGATGGTACACCGTCCCGATGTTCCGCCGCAGAGTGTCCGCGTGGACCGCCTTGAGCGCGGGCAAATTGGCGTGAATGTCGGATATGAGCGCGTACCTCACGTCCGGGAATCCCCATCGACGGTAGTCGCCGTCCCCACCTCACCGATGGCCTGGACCTGGGCCTCGACGATGAGCCTGTCCAGCTTCTCGACCGGTAGCGCGAGCAGCAGGTCGACGCGGCGGCTGATCAGCGTCAGGGCATCGACGAATGCCGCCCGCCGCGCGGCCTCCTCCCCTTCGACGGCTGCGGGGTCGGGCATGCCCCAATGCGCCAGGATCGGTTGCCCCGGGAACACGGGACACGCTTCCCTGGCCCGGTCGCAGACGGTGATGACGAAGTCCCACCGCTCGCGATCCAGGCCGGTCAATCCACGCGGTGGGTGGCCCACCCACTCGATGCCGCTCTCGGCCAGCGTCTGAATCGCATGCGGGTTCACCCGAGCCGCTGGGGTCGAGCCCGCGCTCTCCGCCCGAAACCGGCCTTGCCCCTTCCGGTTCAGGACACGCCTCGGCCATTTGGCTCCGTGCCGAGTTGCCGGTGCACAGGAACAGGACCCGGTACGCCTTGTCGTTCGCCTGCACGTTGGCCTCCTGACCTGATATCGCTAGTTGGTTCCGGCCTTCCGCATGACCACCGCAGACGCCGGACAGGCTCCCGTGAACTCCGCTGACGCCCGCACGGACGGCGGGACGGACTCGCGGTCCACGCACGCGAACCCGAGGCGTGGGAAGTAGTGCTCGGCCGTGGTCGTGAGCAGATAGACGTCCTGCACACCGGCGGCGCGACCGTCTTCGAGCACCCGATCCACTAGCGCCCGGCCGATGCCGCTACCCTGCCAGTCGGGAGCCACGGCCACCGAGCGGAGCAACCCGGCGCCCCCGTAGCGCTCCATCCCGGCCACCCCAACGACCGCGCCCGCATGCTCCCCGAGCCAGAACTGGTCGACCCAGTCGGCAACACCGTCGGTGGGCAGCTTGAGGGTGCGGAGCAGCACCGCGACCGCCTCGTAGTCGGCCGCTCCGGCCCGTCTCAGCGTCACGCACCGGTGATCCGGGGTCGAGATGGCTTCCGCATGCGTGTCCGTCATGATGCCTCCGGGGTCTCGACCGATGTTATGCGCAGCACTCGGGGCCGCAGCACGACCGTGAGGGCAGAGCGCCTTCCGCCAGCGCGGGGTCGGCCACCGGCTTGGTCGCGCGGACGAACGCGCCCATGACTCGGCCTCCGACCTCGTGGGCGAGCACCTCCGTGTCCAAGCCAGCACCGACAAGGAATGCCTTGGCGTCCTCGAACTCGTAGACGCGGGTGGGCTCGATATCGATCGTCTCGAACCCGGATTCCCACAGCAGCGAATGGAAGTCCTGCTCGGTCAACGCTCCGGCCACGCACCCGACCCACAGCTCCATACTCGAGCGGACCTGGGCCGGAACCTCGCCCCGGATCACGACGTCCGACACCGCGAACCGGCCGCCCGGCTTGAGCACACGGAATGCCTCGGCGATCACCTTCCGCTTGTCGCCGGAGAGGTTGATGACGCAGTTGGAGATGATTACGTCCACCGAGGCATCGGGCAGCGGGATGGCCTCGATATCGCCCTTGAGGAACTCGACGTTTTCGACGCCTGCCTTCCGCTGATTCTCGCGGGCGAGGGCCAGCATCTCGTCGGTCATGTCGAGGCCGTACGCCTTGCCGGTCGGCCCGACGCGGCGGGCCGACAGCAGCACGTCGATACCACCGCCAGAACCCAGGTCGAGCACCACTTCGCCCTCGTGCAGCTCGGCCAAGGCAGTCGGGTTACCGCAGCCCAGCGAAGCCAACACTGCCTCGGCAGGCAACGTGGCCGTCTCGGCATCCGTATAGAGATTGGAGGTAATCGGGTCCTGCGTCGAGGTACTACACGACCCGCCGCCGCAGCAACTCGTCTTCGACCCGGTGGCCACTCGCAGCGCTGCCTGGCCGTAGCGCTCTCGCACCGTGCTCTTGATGTCCTTGGTACTCATTTGGCCCTCATCAAAAAAGGTTGATGTGTTTGTCAAAAAAAGGGTTACTCAACAGCAGCCGGTCCGGCGCTCCGCTGCAGTCGGAGCGGAGGCCATGGCCTCGACCAGCTCGGTCACTTCAGCCAGGGCATCGGTGTTGAGAGTGTAGTACATCCAGCGACCTTCCCGACGGTCGGTCACCAGACCGGCCTCCTTCAGCACCTTCAGGTGAAACGACAGCCGCGACTGGGCGGCGTCGAGCGCGTCCGTGAGGTCGCAGACGCACCGTTCACCCAGGCGCAGGCGCTGGAGGATCGACAGCCGTGTTTGGTCAGACAGGGCGTGGAACAACTCAGCAGCGCGCGGGAGGTCGGTGTGGGTGCGGGTGGCCATGAGTTCTAATATATCAAGAACGGTTGATCAGTCAAGAGCAGATGTCCAGAGTCAGGCCGGCCCCGAGAACCGTGCGCTGGACAGCTACACCAGCTTACAAGTCCAAACGAACTTAGAGACGACCTGCTTGACTCACTCAAGGGGCAGTCATGAATAAACCTTCACGACTTGCTCATGACGCCTTGGTGGCCCGCACCCATACATTTGGAACATGCGCTCTTGGGCTGCTGCTGCGCCACTTCGGTGGTTGACCCTGTTCCTCGTGACGTGGTGTCTGAACGCTGACGCCGTAGACGCCGCCGTGCTTCACACCGGCCGGTCTCCAAGACAGCTGTCGACTGCCCCTCGGACCGTCCCCGCCGTTGTCACCACACAGACCCTCACGCGGCATCCAGCCCGCGCTGTGGATCGCTGTGGGTGCCATAGCGGCCTGGTGTTGCCGCTCGGCCGGACCGTGTTCACGTGGTCCCCGCTACCGACCACTGTCTTGCCCCGGCGGAGCATTGAACTGCCCCAAATCCTTGCGACTGCGCCGGACCCAAGACCTCCCGTTCCCTAGTCCAGTGTGCCGCTGGGCCGCAGCGCCGGTTCCAGCGCCGTCCTGACCACCGAAACCACCAACGGACCGACCGCGAACATCGCGGTGCCAACGGCCTGGAGATCACGATGAAAGCGCATGCGACGATGATACTGTGCCTCGCGCTTCTGCCCCCGTTCGCTGGGTGTCGGCGAGGCAGCAGCCCCCCTCAGGAAATTTCTCAAGCCCCAACCACTGCAGCGGGTCAAGACAGCGCCACGCTCACACAGAGACCGCCGGTCGATAGCCAAGCCATCAGCTTCATGCCCATGATGTGGATGCACCTGGACTCGATGGCGCGGTGGTCACCGGCACAGATGCAGCAGATGATGGCGGTCCATCAGCAGATGGCTGGGCGCATGCTGCAGATGATGGGACCAACCGGCATGATGGGCCACGGGATGATGGGTCCAGGGAGGATCACTAACGGCGCCTGGATGGCACCAGGTTCGCCCTGGACCTCGTTGCATGACTCGATCCAGAATGACCTCTCGACGATGCCGGGCCTCTCAGGAAAGGACCTCGCGGCCCTTTCGCAAGCGCACATCGAGCGCATGCGCCGCATGATGGTGCTGGGCATGGGCATGATGCCCGGTGGCGGATGGGCAACCATGCCAGGCGGATGCTGGGCGGTGGACTCTGCCGGATCGTGGTCCGCTCAGCAACGCCAACGGATGTGGGCAATGCACAGCCAGATGTCGTCCCAGATGATGAGCGCGATGACGGCCAACATGCACGCCCGTGGCGTCGCCCCGAGTCCCGAGTGGAAGGCACTCCGCGACTCTGTGACGCGAGACATGGCCGAGATGCCCAAACTCCAGGACGACAGCCTGAGGTCGAGGATGCAGGCCCACGCTGACCGCATGCACCGGCTCATGGGTCTGCAGGCGCAAGCTATGGGGATGCCGATGGGTCCGACGGGGATGGGCTGTTCGTGGTAGGCTGGCACGGGGGCGGGCAAGTGACCGCCCTATCCCGTCGTGCAGACCTGCTCGCTGCAGGTCTCGCCGCCTAGTCCCTCGATGCCCTCCTTTGAGATGATTGGCACCGGACAGTCCAGTCCTTTAGGTCGATGAACTGACCGAGAGCTATAAGTCGTAGCAAGCTAACGCCTCGATGTAGCAAGAGAGAGGCCGCTCCATATCACCGATGGAGCGGCCTCTCATTTGTGACCTGTTATGCGACTCAGACGTCCGATCAGCTGACCCGTCGCGTCTTTCGCTTCATGAAGTCCATCAGGATGAACTGCCCCAGCGTCATCGTGTTCGTGAAGTACGCCTTGCCCTTGCAGATCGACGCCACGTGCTTCACGAACTCGACCAGGCTCCGGTCGCGCGCCAGCATGAACGTGTTGATCATGATGCCGCTGCGGCGGCAGTTGGCCACCTCGCGGTACGTCGCCTGCAGGATCTGCGGATCGAGCCCCATCGAGTTCACGTAGATCCGCCCATCCGCCATCGTGAGGGCCGACGGCTTGCCGTCGGTGATCATGATGATCTGCCGCATGTCCTTCTTCTGCGCGAGCAGCAGCCGGCGCGCCAGCTTGAGCCCTTCGGCCGTGTTCGTGTGGTACGGTCCGACCTGCGCGGTCGCCAGGGCGCTCAGCGGGATCTCTTCCGCGGAGTCGTGGAACAGCACGACTCGAAGGCTGTCTCCGGGAAACTGAGTGCGGATGAGGTGCGTGAGCGCGAGCGCGACCTTCTTGGCCGGCGTGAAGCGGTCCTCGCCATAGAGGATCATCGAGTGCGAGCAGTCGAGCATGAGGACCGTCGCCGAGCTCGAGCGGTACTCGCTCTGGCTCACCATCAGGTCGGCGTACTCGATGTTGAGCGGGACGCCCAGCCCTTCGCGCGCGATCGCGTTGGTGAGCGTGGCCGGGACGTCCAGGTTGAGCACGTCGCCGAACTCGTATGGCTTGCTCACGCCCTCGGCCTCGACGCCCGTCGCCAGATAGGGCGTGTCGTGCGCGCCGAAGCTCGACTTGCCGACGCTCCCGAGCAAATTCTTGAGCGTCTTGTAGCCGAGGAAATCGATGCCCTTCTCGGTCAGGTTGAATTGCACCTGCTGCGCCGCCGAGCGGGCCTGGCCGCCGGGGCCGAACATGGACTGGTAGCCCTGGGGCACCTGCGGCGCCTGGGTGACGTTCAGGTAGCCCTCGTCGATCAGGCGCTGGACGATCTTGTCCAGCAGCTCGCCGAGCTGGCCCTCGAGCGCCTTGTCGTGCGCCGCGTCGCCGGTCGACTCGCCACGAAGCGTCTTGAGCATGTCGGGCGTGAGCTGCCCCGAGTCGATCAGCGCCTGCAGGATGGCCTGCCGCAGGGCGTCCATGGAGCGCTCGCCGTCCGGCATCTCGTCGTGCCAGAACGAGGGCGAGCCGCCGGCGAACCCGCTCTGGAGGAGAAAGTCCGTCAGCTGGTCGAGCAATCCCTGGAGGTTGACCGCGTCGGCCAGCTCGGGGTGGTACTTGCTGTAGGTGGTGAAGCGCATGAGGTCTCCTGTCGAATGGATAACGCGCCCAGGGGAGCCGGGAAAGGGATGAGGGCGGGCGACCGGCCGACGAGGCCAGATTACCTTCCCCCCGTGCCCGCTCCAGCGCTCTTCGCCGCATTTCGCCACCGGAACTTCCGGCTGTTCATCGTCGGGCAGTTCGTGTCGCTCTGCGGCACGTGGATCCAGACGGTCGCGTTGGGCTGGCTGGTGCTGCACCTGACGAACTCCCCGTTCCAGGTTGGCCTCGTCACGACGCTCGGCACGCTGCCGATCCTGCTGTTCTCGCTCTATGGCGGCGTGGTCGCCGACCGGGTGAACAAGCACCGCCTGGTACTGATCTTCCAGTCGCTCATGCTGCTGGAAGCCCTGACCCTGGGCATCCTGATCGCGCTCGATCGAGTGACGGTACACTGGGTGATGGGGCTCGCCGTCTTCTTCGGCTTCCTCTCGGCGTTCGAGGTCCCGACGCGCCAGGCGTTGATCGCGGAGATCGTCGACCGCGAGGATCTGATGAACGCCATCGCGCTCGGCTCGAGCGCTTTCAACGTCGCCCGAGTCGTGGGGCCGGCCATCGCGGGGGTGCTCATCGCCACCGTGGGGCTCGCGGCCTGCTTCTTCGCCAACGCGGCGAGCTACCTCGCCGTGATCACGAGCCTGCTCCTCATGCGCATCGAGCCGCGACCGCTGGCCGCCCACGAGCCCGCGTTCGAGGCGATGCGCGAGGGGTTCCGGTACGTGTTCGGCACCCGGTGGCCCCGCGCGGTGGTCACGATCATCGCGACGTTCGCGGTGTTCGGCTTTTCCTTCATGACCATGATGCCGGTCTTCGCGCGGGACGCGCTCGGGCTCGACGCCGGCGGGTACGGCGCCATGGTCTCCGCGATCGGCGTGGGCGCGGCGGCTGCCGCGTTCTTCATGGCCGGCCTCGGTGGGCGGACTCGGCGGGGGAGGTTGGTCCTCGGCTCCTCGATGCTGTTCGGCCTCGTGCTCGCCGGTGCGGCGCTCGCGCCGAACTTCTGGTGGGCAGTCGTGCTGTTCACCGTCGCGGGCTGCCTGATGGCGCTCAACGGTATCGCCGCCAATACGACCCTTCAGCTCCAGGCGCCCGATCGCCTGCGCGGCCGGGTGATGGGGTTGTACTCGTTCGTTGTCCTCGGGCTGGCGCCGCTGGGATCGCTTCAGGCGGGCTGGATCGCCGAACACTTCGGGGTGCGCACCGCGATCGCCAGCGGAGGACTCGTGTGCCTCGTCGTGGCCTCCGTCGTGGCGTGGCGGATGTGGGAGACCCGTGGGGTAGGGGGGACCATCGAGCCGACCCAGGAGCGGGCAATCCGGCGGGCGGTGGGCGACCTTGCGGGCGACGCGGGCGAGGGGCGGGAACGGGCCTGACTGGGCCTGACGCATCGTCGCTCGCCCGCTCGCCCGCTCGCCCGACCACCCGCTCCCCGACCACCCGCTCCCCGACCTTTCCCACTTCCCGATCGCCCCCCATCTTAGCCCGATGCTCATCACCATCTCGCGCCAGTTCGGCGCCGGGGGCTCGGAGGTCGCGAAGCGGGTGGCGGCGGCGCTCGGCTGGCGCGTGGTGGACAACGAGCTCGTGGAGCAGGTAGCCGCCCGGGCGGGCCTGCCGCCCGAGCGCGTGGCGGAGCGGGAGGAGCGCGTCTCGACCTTCGTTGAACGGCTGGCCCGCACCCTGGCCGCCGCCTCACCCGAGGTTTTCTCACCGGCCGAGACGGCCGGCGCCGTGGTGGAGATGCCCGAGGCCGACCTGGTGAAGATCACGGAGACCGTGGTGGCCGAGATCGCGGCGCAGGGGCGGGTCGTACTGGTGGGTCGCTCGGCGCCGGCGGTCCTCTCGCGGGAAGTGGACGCGCTCCACGTGAAGCTCGTCGCGCCCCGTGTCTTCCGTATCCAGGTGGCCGCCGCCCGGCTGGGTTGCAACGCCGAAAAGGCCGCCACCGTGCTCGACCAGACCGACAAGATGCGCGCCCGGTACAACCGCGAGTACTACCGCCGCGACTGGGCCGACCCGGTGAACTTTCACATCGTGCTCAACACCGGCGTGCTCGGATTCGACGGGGCGACGGACGTCATCGTGGCGCGGGCACGCGCGATGGGGTGGTGACGGGCGATTGCCCGACCACCCCGCCTGCCCGGCCTACCCGAACGAAATCCCGCCTTTCCCGTACCCCGGCTCCCGTCGCTCGGGCTTCATGCGGGTGTATCCCAGCTCTTCGCTGCGGCTGATGCGCTTCTGGGCGGCCAGACCTTCCAGGACCAGCTCGCAGGCCGCCACGGCACGCGGATGGTCCGCGCGGGGCGAGAGCCCGAACTCGGCGATAGTGTCGATGAGCCCGGGCACCACGCTGAATCCCTTGAAGCAGAGCTCCGCCCTTTCGTCGCCCGGCACCTTGAGGGCGCCGCCCTGGTCGAACCAGGCGACGATCTTTCCCAGGTCGGCGCCGCCCATCCGGTCCTCCACCACCTTGCCGGCCGCCCGCCGGATGAGCTCGCGCGCGATCGTATCGCCGCCCTGCAGCTCGCCCTCGTATTCCAGCTCGAGCTTGCCGGTGATCGAGGGGACGGCCGCGTAGATGTCGCTCACCCTCGGCACGATCCGCTCTTCGCCGAGCAGCGTGGCCCGCCGCTCGGCGTTGGAGACCGCGTTCTCGAGCACGCTGATCGGCAGCCGCTGGCTCACCCCCGAGCGCTTGTCCACCCGCTTGTCCTCGCGCGCCTCGAACGCCACCCGCTCGATCACCTCGAGCACGAAATCCGGGATATCGAGCGTCTTCCCGCCTCGCTCGACCCATGCCTCCTGGGCGGTGATCTCCATGCCGAGCTGCACCGTGCGCGGGTAATGGGTGATCACTTCCGACCCGATCCGGTCCTTGAGCGGCGTGATGATCTTCCCGCGGGCCGTGTAGTCCTCGGGGTTGGCCGTGAAGGCGAGCAGCACGTCGAGCGGCAGGCGTACGGGATAGCCTTTGATCTGGACGTCGCCCTCCTGCATGATGTTGAACAGGCCGACCTGCACCTTCCCGCTCAGATCCGGCAGCTCGTTGATCGTGAAGATGCCGCGGTTGGCGCGGGGCAGGAGGCCGAAGTGCATGGTGAGCTCGTCGCTCAACAGATGGCCGCCGCGCGCCGCCTTGATCGGGTCCACGTCACCGATGATGTCGGCGATGGTGACGTCCGGCGTCGCGAGCTTCTCGATGTAGCGCTGGTCCCGGCGGAGCCACGCGATCGCCGTCGCGTCGCCGCACTCCTCAAGGCGCTCGCGCGCGAACTTGGAGATCGGCGCGAACGGGTCGTCGCTGACCTCGCTCCCGGCCACGATCGGGATCCGCTCGTCGAGCAGCCCGCTCAGCTCCCGAAGGATCCGGCTCTTGGCCTGGCCGCGAAGACCGAGCAGAATGAAATGATGGCGCGCCAGCAGGGCGTTCACGATCTGCGGCAGGATGGTGTCCTCGTAGCCGACGATGCCGGGAAAGAGCGGGTCGCCGGCCGCCAGGCGGGCCAGCAGATTGGTCCGGATCTCGTCGCGGACGGTCCGGCCCCGGAAGGGCGCGTCGGCCCAGGGGCTGTTCTTGAGCTCGCCGAAAGTGCGTGGCAGGGTCGTATGGTTCATGAGAGATGAGCACTCGTAAGTCTGGGCCGTGAGTCCGGCACGTCTCGGCCGGCTCGAGAGATCAACCTGCAAGCCGTGTTGCTGCAGGAGGTTGCATGTTCCATCCGGCGAATGAGCGGGCGTCGATGGCTTGACAAAATGTGGCCCCGGCTTACGTTCGACGCCGTACCGTGGGCGACAGTGATGCTCGTGGCAGGCGCAGTGCCAAACCCTAGCATATCTGGAGCAACAATGAAGAAGACCATGATGATGGCTGCCATGCTGGTGCTGGTTGGCTGCGGGCCGAAGAAGGAAGCCGCGCCTGCCGCCGATACCGCCGCAATGGCTCCCGCCACGAGCGACACCGGCATGGCCGGGATGTCGCACGACAGCACGAGCATGCCGATGTCGTCCGACTCCACGATGGCCCGGGATACCGCGAAGAAGTAAGCGTCTGGTCCCACTGTCGCGCCGGGCCCCGGGCATGTCCCGGGGCCCGCTGTCGTTTGGTCACCCGTCCACCTCGTCCGCGCCGAAGGGCAGCGTCACGACGGTGGCGCGCCGGCCGCCGGCGGTCACCGTCTCGCCCGGCTCGACCTCCCGCCGCACCACGCCGAGCCCGAGGACGCGGTCCTCGAGCGTGAGCGTCGAGCGGACGCTGCCTACCTCCTTCTCCCCGTAGACGATGGCCCGGCCGTCCAGCGGCTCGGTGTCGGTCCAGTGCAGGCCCCGAAGCTCCCGGTTGGTGTGTCCCCGGAAGTGGAGGCGCGCGACCGTTTCCTGCCCGGTATAGCACCCCTTCGTATACGAGACGCCGCCGATCTCGTCATACCGCACTTCCTGTGGAAGGGTCCGCTCGTCGATCTCGACGCCGAGGGCCGGCCAGCCCGAGAGGAGTCGGGCGGCGTGCAGGTCGCAGTCGCCACCAGTGAGCGCGCCGGCCGCCGTGAGCCGCGCGACGACGGGCTCGAGCGCCGGCGAGAGGCCCACCGCGAGGGCGACGAACGGTGCCGACTCCGGCGCCAGCGCCACCGACACCGGGCTCAGCTCGCCGCCGACCGACGCTACCCGTCCCGCCGATTCGGGCATGCCGACGCCCGACTTCGCGAGCACCTGGAAGCCGTGTGCGCCGAGCAGCCAGGCCACCGCGGCCTCTCCCGTCAGATCCGTCGTGCGCGCGAGGCGCGGCGGAAGCTGTCGGGTGAAGAGCTCGATCGCCGCCGCGTGGCCCGAGCGCGGCATGATCAGGGTGAAGCTGTCGCCTTGGCGCAGCACCCACGCATCCACCACGATCATCCCCTTGGGCGTGAGCAGGGCGCCATAGACCAGGGTCCGGTCGCCCGGGCGATCGAGGTCGTTCGTCAGCAGGCCCTGCAGGCACGCCAAGGCGCCCGGCCCCGTGATGCGGACGACGGCCGGGCGATCGGTCACCAGGGTCGCCCCGTGGCGTACGCGGTCGAGGCGGGCGCGGTCCAGCCGCAGGTCGAGGTCAGGCATGGGCCCAGGGCAATTCTGCCGGAGCATGGCCGGTGAAATCCTGCCAGATGAGATCGGCGCCGTCGCAGTCCGTCTCACCGTGCGAAGTGGAGAGCATGGCACAGCGGAGGCCAGCGGCGCGGGCGGCGGCGAGTCCGGGGAGCGAATCCTCGACCACGACGCAGCGGTTGGAGGCGAGCGCGAGCGCGGCGCGCGCCCGGTTGTATCCCTGGGGGTCCGGCTTGCAGGCGCTGACGTCCTCCGCCGCGACGATCTCGGCGAAGTGCGGGCGGAGGCCCGCGAGGCCGAGCACGAGGTCGATCTCGCGGCGGAGCGCGCCGCTCACGATGGCCAGCTGAAAGCCGTCGAGCGCCGCGGTCTCGATGAAATCCGCGGCGCCGGGCACGAGCCGCATGCCCGCGCGGATGGCGCGCTCGTAGTGGGCGTTCTTGCGCTCGATCGCCTCCGCCAGGGCGGGCTCGTCCGCGGGCCGTCCCATGTGGCCGAAGGTGAAGCGGAAGCACTCGCGATCGTCGAAGCCGAGGTAGTCGCGATAGTACGCGTCCCGCTCGAGGGTGAAACCGTAGTCCGCCAGCGTCGCGATCAGAGCGTCACAATGCTGCGGCTCGTCGTCGACGATGACGCCGTTGAAGTCGAACAGGATGGCGGCCGTCATATCGGAAGGAATAACGGGGAAGGCGAGGGAGGGTAAGATGTCCGGCGTTAGATTGCGGCATCACGTCGAAGGAGCGGCGGTGCGCTGGACGTACGCTGGAGTACTGATGGCCTTGCGGGCGCTCGCCCCTGTGGCAGCGATCCACGCGCAGGCCAGCGACCACGCCGTGCAGGTGCAGATGCGGAATGTCGCCTTCCACGTGGACAGCACGATCGTGCTCGACATCCGCTTCGCGCGGGGCCGCCTCCTCCGTGCCGCGGCCGAGCATCCGGCGTATCTCGACGACAAGCGATCCTTCGTGCTGAAGCTCGACAGCGCGCGGATCGCGATCACCCCCGCCGCGCTCGGCGAGCTCCTCAACCGCTACACCTTCGCCTATCCGGGCTCGCCGCTCCGGAAGCTGGTCGTGACGATCGATCACGGCCAGATTCGCCAGCACGGGACCATGCGCGGCATCTCGTTCGACCTCGTCGGCGACCTCTCCCTCACGCCCGAGGGAGACCTGCGACTCCATCCCACCACGGTCAAGGCGGTCGGGATCCACGTTGGTGGCCTGATGAAGCTCTTCGGGCTCAACCTGCAGAAGCTCGTGGACACCCGCCAGGCACGCGGGGTCCGGATCGTGGGTGACGACTTCCTGCTCTCGCCGACCGGGCTCCTCCCGCCGCCCGCCGTCGAGGGCCGGGTGGGCCGGGTGGAGGTCAACGACAGCGAGATCGTGCAGGTCTTCCGGCCGGAGGGCAGCCACGCGGTGGAGCCGCTCACCCCGCCCCTGCCGAAGGCGCGGAACTACATGTTCTTCCGCGGCGGTGTGCTCCGGTTCGGCAAGCTGACGATGGACGACACCGATCTCTTGATCGAGGACGCCAAGCCGGAGGACCCGTTCGACTTCTGGCTGGATCGGTACAACGACCAGCTGGTTGCGGGTATCTCGCGCAACACACGCGACCACGGGCTCATCGTCGAGATGCCCGATTTTTCGTGGCTGATTCGGCCTCGGAAGTGAGTGGCGTTTCTCCCAGCGGCAAGCCACCTTTCTAGGGGGCACACGACAGCAGTCCGCCGTGCTCCCACCGGTCCTCCCCGGTTGGTCCGCGGAGGGTCGTCAATGCAAGTCTCCCAACGGTCGTCCGGCCCCGCGCCCGCGCGGTAGCCGTCGGCCCGCGAAGCGCCGGGGCCGGAGGCTGTAATGTCTTGGAGTACAGCGGTGTCCGCCTCGCGCCCCCGGTCCACGTGGGGTCACGCGCCGTTTGTCCTCGCCCTCGCGACCGCCGCCTGCGGCGCCGGCGACGGCGCCGGCCTCGTGATGCCCGCGCTCGAGGTCCGCACCACCACCACCGGCACCGAGCTGGATCCCGACGGCTACAGCGTCGTCGTGGACATGGCGCCCGGCGAGTCCATCGGCATCACCGACACCCTCATCATCGATCCACTCGCCCCGGGCCAGCACACGATCACGCTGGCCGGCCTGGCCGGCAACTGTACCACGACCGGCGGCCCGACGACCTCCGCGACGATCGCCGAGGGCACCACGGCGATCGTCGCGTTCGCCGTGATCTGCGGCCCGACGCAAGGGCAGGTGGTGGTAACGACCGCGACTTCGGGTGACAGCCCCGATTCCGACGGCTACCAGGTAGAGCTCGATGACACCGGCATGGGTGCTGTCGGGGTCAACGACAGCCGCACGCTGCCGGGCGTCCCGCCCGGGCCGCACCAGATCACACTGAGTGGCGTCGCGCCCAACTGCTCGGTCGGCGGCGACAATCCTCGCCCCGTGGTCGTCACCGCAGGCGCGGACAGCACGGTGAGCTTCGTGATCACCTGCGTCTCGCCGACGGGCTCGATCCATGTGCGCGTCACCACGTTGGGCACGCCCACGGGTCCGGAGGGGTACACGGTCTCGCTGGACGGCGCGTCCCCGGCGACGCGGGTCGCGAACGGCATGGCGGATCTCGACCAGGTGCCGTTCGGGCCGCACCGGGTCACGCTGGGCGGGGTGGCGGCGAATTGCACGGTCCAGTCCCCGAACCCGCTGGACATCCAGGTCCCGCTCGGCGGCGAGGTCACCGCGGAGTTCACGGTCAACTGCGTCGGCGATTCGCAGGTGATCGCCTTCAGCGGCAACGCCATCGGTCTCCTGGCCGTGTTCGTGGTGAGCCCCGATGGAACGGGGCTCACCGATCTCACGCCGGACGGCGTGTTCGAGCGCGACCCGATCTGGTCGCCCGACGGGCGACGGATACTGTTCGTCCGGGTGGCTCCCTCATTCGCGTCGGAAGCGCTCTACGTGATGAACGGCGATGGCAGCGACCGCACGCAGCTGTCGGATGACGCGCAGGTGGTGGACTACCGCTGGTCGCCGGACGGGAGCCGCATCGCGTTCTCCCGGGGGCGGATCCAGAGGGGTCAGCTGTTCTCCGATCTGTGGGTCATGCAGGCGGACGGAAGCGGCAAGAGGCGGCTGGCCACCGATGGAGAGAGCCCGAGCTGGTCGCCGGACGGGACCCAGATCGCCTACGTGCACGACGTGGACAACGTGCACATCCGCATCGTCGGCGCGGACGGGAGCGGCGATCGCCGCCTGACCGCGGACTCGCTGACCGCCATCCAGCCCGCCTGGTCTCCCGACGGAAGCCGGATCGCGTTCACGTCCGTGAATCCGAACCAGATCAGGGTGATCAATGCGGACGGCTCGAACTTGCTCGACCTGACGCCGGGCACCGCGCAGGAGGACGGCCCGGTATGGGCGCCGGACGGAAGCCGGATCGCGTTCAACACGGGCCCCGAGGATGAGCCCCTCGAGAGTGAGGTGGCGGTGATGAACCCCGACGGGAGCGGGCGGATGAACCTGACGGACCATCCGGGCTTCGATTTCGGACCGGACTGGTCGCCCGACGGCCGCCGGATGGTGTTCGTGCGGACCGACGATTCCGACAACGAGATCTACGTGATGAACAGCGACGGGAGCAATCCGATCGACGTGAGCAATCGGCCCAACTCGTTCGAGTCGTCGCCGGATTGGGGCGGTCAGCCGTCGGTGCCGGTGGCCGGCGCCGCCGCCAAGCTCAAGGGCCGGTGGCTGCGCCTGCCGGAGCTGCGGGCGCGTCTGCTCGCGCGCTCGGCGCACTCCCCGCATTGATGGGCGGCTGGTAGATCCCTCCGACGCGGTAGCTCTCGTCCAGGAGCTCCACCGGGTGCGCGACCCTGATGGGCAGTCCTGCGGCCCGCACCCCCGCACCGATCTGCATGAGACATCCTGGATTCCCCGTGGCGACGACCTCGGGCATCGGCGACGCCGAGGCGAAGCTCTCGATCTTGAGGTCGAGGACGGCGCGGGCCATGTCGGGCCGCAGCATCGAGTAAATACCCGCGCTGCCGCAACACTTGTCCGAGGTGGGCAGCAGCCTGAGACGAAGGGCGGGAATCGCATGGAGCACGGCGAGCGGCGCGGCGTGCACCCGTTGCGCATGCTGCAGGTGACACGGCGCATCGTACGCCACGTCCAGCGGGAGATCGCCGCCACGTCTCGGCCCGCGCTCGGCGAGGAGCTCGGACACGTCGCGAACCTTGGCCGCGAGCGAGCGCGCCGCGTCCGAATCGAGCAGGTGCCCGTAGCCCTTGAGCAGCGCGCCGCAGCCGGCGCTGTTCACCACGACGTAGTCCGCCGCGTCCGCCAGGGCCGCCACGTTGAGTCGCGCCAGCTCCTCGGCGGCCGCGCGGTGCCCGGCATGCTCGTGGAGGGCGCCGCAACAGGCCTGTCCCTCAGGCACCACGACCCGATACCCGTTCGCCTCGAGTGTCCGGCGGGTCGCATCATGGACGTGACGGAACAGCGTATCCATGACGCAGCCGCGGAACAGCGCGACTGTGGTCGCGGACGGTGAAGCCGTCGATGCCCGCCGGGGGCGAGCCTTGGGGCGGTCGCTCCCTTCGGTCGCGGCGAGCATGCCCATGCCGAATCCGATCCTCCCGGCGCCTGCGAGCCGCCTGGGGAGCCCGGTACGCCGGAGGGCGCGACTCAGCGTGAATAGCGGGCGCCACAGCCGCTCCTGCCGGAAGATGCCCAGCACCACGGCGGCGAGGCGCGTGAGCCCGCGGCTCGCAAAGAGCTGCTCACGGGCGGCCTGAATCCCCTGTCCGTACCCCACGCCCGAGGGGCAGACGGGCTCGCACCCGAGGCAGCCCAGGCAGGCGTCGAGGTGCTCGATCAAGCCCTCGTCGCCCGCGGCGATCTCGCCCCGTTCCAGCGCCCGCATGAGGACGATGCGCCCGCGAGGGCTGTCGGACTCATCGCCTGTGGCGAGGTAGGTGGGGCAGGCGGGGAGGCAGAAGCCGCAGTGGACGCAGGGATCGAGGCTGGAGTAGTCTGGGGCGGCGGTCATCTGTCGTCCCTCATCCGGGCCCCCGCGATGGATCTGTCGGAGACATCCGAACGCCGCCCGCCCGGTCTCACTCCCCTGCCGCCTCGAGCGCGACCTGCAGGCACTGGCCTGGATCGAACGTGTCCCGCAGTCGGCCCACCAGTTGGCCGACGCCCTCGCGATACGCCCCGAAATGCCCCAGCGCCTTGCGCATGGCCCACGGGGCCCGCTCGAGCGTCATCGGGATCTCACGGGCCGCGGCGGTGCGGCGCACCGCGCGAAGCCGCTCCAGCGGCGCATCGCCCGTCCAGCGGATCATGCCCGAGCCCGCGCCAGCGGAGAGCAGTTTTTCATCCAGATCGTGCGCGAGGAGGTCGAGGGTGTCGTCGACGCCGTCGCCCAGGACGCCGAGACGGAGAGTGATCGGGCCGCCCTGGCTGCCGCGCGCCACGAGCCCCCAGAACGCGGCCGTGCGGTCGGTCGGCAGCGGCTGCCATGCCAGCTCGGCGATGGGCGCGAGCCGGCGGACATCGCCCTGGACGGCCGCGTCGGTGCCGACAAACCGCGCCGCAAGCACCCAGTCCGCCTCGGCCGCGAGCGCGGGCGAGAGCAGCTCGAGCGCGGCCGGCACCAGCTCCGCGGCCATGACGTCCCGCGCGGCGGAGGTGAGCGTGTCCCGGGTGCCGCGCGCGACGAGGGTGACGTCCGCCCGGGGCAGAGCTCGGAGCCGGAGGTGTGCCTCGGCGACGATGCCGAACCCACCGAACCCGCCGACCTGGAGCTTGGTGAGGTCGTATCCGGCGACGTTCTTCACCACCCGCCCACCGGCCTTGACCAGGCGACCGTCGCCCGTGGCGACCGTGCAGCCGAGCACGTGATCGCGCACCGGACCGAAGCCATGGCGCAGCGGGCCGGCGGTGGCCGTGGCGATGACCGAGCCGAGGCTCCGCTCGGGCCGGCCCGGCGGATCGAGCGCGAGCCACATGCCTTCGTCCGCGAGGCGGCGGCGCAGCGCCTCGAGCGGCGTGCCGGACTGGACGGTGGCCACGAGGTCGGCCGGACTCACCGAGACCACTTGATCGAGCGCGCGCGTGCTCACGGCGAGGTCGGCCGGGGCGTCAGTCGGAAGCCAGGTGCCCTGACCCTCCACGCGGATTTTCCACCCCTCATCGTGGGCGAGCCGGCAGACGAGCGAGAGTGCGTCGGCGGTGTCGGGGATGGCGCGTGGCATGCCGCCCTGATCGCGCTCGACGCCGCTCGAGCCGAGGAGCGCGCGGAGCCGGCCGTGGACGACGTCGCTCATCTGGCCCCCGGCGCGGCGCGCCATTCGCGGCAGGCGTGCAGGGGAACAACCTTACCCGGATTCGCTCGCTCGGCGGGATCGAAAACGCGCCGCACAGCGCGCATCGCGCCGAGCGTTTCCGGATCGAAGATCCAGGGCATGTAGTCGAGCTTGTCGGAGCCGACTCCATGCTCGCCGGTGATGCTGCCGCCGGCCTCGACGCACGCGGCCATGATCTCCTGACAGGCCACGTGGACCCGGTGCGTCACGTCGGGGTCCCGACGGTCGAAGGAGATGTTCGGATGCAGGTTGCCGTCGCCGGCGTGGAAGACGTTGCTGATGCTGAGCCGGTGGCGGTCGCGGATGTCGGCGATGCGGTCCATGATGTCGGGGAGGGCCGAGCGCGGGACCACGGCGTCCTGGACCGCGAGGTCGGGCGCGATCCGCCCCATGGCGCCGAACGCCTTCTTGCGCCCTTGCCACAGCTTCGCCCGATCGGCGGCGGAGGACGCGCTCCGCACCGAGCGCGCGCCCCGCTCCCGCAGGATCCCCTGCACGATCTCCGCCTCGGCGTCGACCGCGTCCGCCTGGCCGTCGAGCTCCACGAGGAGCACGGCAGCGGCGTCGGTCGGATAGCCCGCCGCGTAGATCGAGGCCTCGACGGCGGCGACGCAGGCGCGGTCCATCATCTCCATGGCCGCCGGCACGATCCCCGTCGCGATGACCGAGGAGACGGCCTCGCTCGCCGCGCGCACGGTCGGGAAGTCGGCGAGCAGGGTCCGCACGCTGGGCGGCATCGGCTCGAGCCGCACCGTGATCGCCGTGACGATGCCGAACATGCCTTCGCTCCCGACGAACAGCCCGACCAGGTCCGGTCCCCAGGGCTCGCCATGGGGGGATCCGAGGGCGACCGTCGAGCCGTCGGGCAGGACCACCTGGAGCTCGACGATGTGGTTGGTCGTGACCCCGTACTTGAGACAGTGCGGTCCGCCGGCGTTCTCGGCGACGTTGCCGCCGACCGTGCAGGCCGTCTGGCTCGACGGGTCGGGCACATAGTAGAGGCCGAGCGGCGCCACGGCCTCGGAAAGCCGCGCGTTGACGACGCCCGGCTGCACGACGGCGCGGCGGCGGGCGCGGTTCACGTGGAGGATGCGGTTCATCCGGGTGAGGGCGATGAGCACCGCGTCGGGATCGGCCACGGCCCCCCCGGAGAGGCCCGTGCCGGCGCCGCGCGCCACGAACGGCACGTCGGCGAGGTGGAGGAGGCGTATCGTCTCGCGCACCTCGTCCGCGTTCGCCGGCATGACCACGACGCCCGGGAACGATTCGCGCGTCGGGAGGCCATCCATGGCGTAGGTCTTGAGCTCGGCGCGCCGGTGCCGAACCCAGCGCGGCCCGACGATCCGACTGAGGGCGTCCACGAGATGCGGGCTCATCACGACGCGGGTAGCGGCGGCGCCCGGTGGCCGCGCCCGTTGGAATGCGCCCGCTGGTGGACATCGAGCGCGCGCTCGACCGTATCCGTGATGGCCGCGAGCACCAAGAGCAGCGCCTCGACGCGCCGCGCGGTGGAGCGCTCGACCAGGAGCCGCTGCTTGACCGGTGCCCCGACGTCGATGCCGGCGGAGACGTGAAACGAGAGCGGCAGCGGCTCGTCGGGGAGATCGGGCTCCTGCGGCTCGATATCGCTCAGCTCGCGCACCAGGGTCGCGTACCGCGTGAAAGCCTGGCGCAGAAGCTCGGTCCGGTCCGGCGGCGGGGTCGTCTCGGGCTCATCGCCGAAGGTCCGAACGGTCGCGACGTGATACGGCGCCGGATCATCCACCACGGCCCCCACGACGAAGCGCTCGCCGCCGAGTACGACGATGTTCGACTGGCCGTCGGGGAGCTCCTGATTCACCCGGACTTCAGCGGTGCATCCGACCATGCCAGGGTCGGGCGCCTCGCGCTCGGCGCCCGTCGGCGTGATCCCGAAGCGCCGGTCGCCGGCGAGGCAGTCGGCGAGCATGCGGCGATAGCGCGGCTCGAAGATGTGCAGGGGAAGCGGCGTGCCCGGGAACAGTACGACCGTCAGAGGAAAAACGGGCAGGCGGGAGAGCATGCTCAGCAATCTAGCAGGAATCGCTTGCGCGGCGGGCTCGGCGGCAACGACGAGGCGCCGGTGACACGCCGAGGCGGCGCCCTGATCCGGCCGGAAACACGGCGGGCGGCGACGGAAGCCCGTCGCCGCCCGCAGAACCGCCCGATCGCCCTCGGGCGCCCCTACGCCGCGCCCCAGAACCCGCGGAGGGCCCGGACGTCCGGCGAGTCGCGCAATTTCTCGAACGCGCGTTCGCGGATCTGCCGGATGCGCTCGCGGGTGACGCCCAGGAGCTCCCCGATCTTCTCGAGGGTGAGCGCCTCGGAGCCTTCCTCGAGGCCGTAGTACAGCGAGAGGATCTTCCGCTCCCGCGGCGTCAGATGACGCTCGAAGATGCGGTCGATGAACTCGCGCTGCAGGCGGCAGTCGGTCATCTCCTCGATCTCGCCCTGGCCGGTGCCCGCCACGCGCTCGCCGAACGTGCTGGCGCTCCGGTCCTGCCGCTCCACCGGCGCGTCGAGCGAGACCTCGGTCGAGGTCATGCGTCGGGCGCTGCGGATGTTGTCGACGGTGTCGTTGAGGGCGGTGGCGATTTCCTGGTCGGTGGGCTCCCGGCCAAGCTCCTGGGCAAGGAAGCTCTGGGCCCGCGCCATCCGCACCAGGGCGGAGTTCTGGTTGAGCGGGATGCGGACGCTGCGCGTCTGCTCCGCGAGCGCCTTCAGCACCGCTTGCCGCACCCACCAGACGGCGTAGGAGATGAACTTCACGCCGTGATCGGGATCGAACTTCTTGACCGCCTTGAGGAGCCCTTCATTGCCGATGGCGACGAGCTCGGAGAGATCGAGCCCGTGCCCCTGGTACTTCTTCACGTAGGAGATGACGAACCTGAGGTTGGCCGTGACCAGGCGTTCCGCCGCCGTCTCGTCGCCGGCCAGGGCCCGCCTGGCCAGGCGCTTTTCTTCCTCGGGATCCGAGATCATGGGGAGTTTCTGGATGTCGAGGAGGTATTGATCGAAAGCGCCAGACGGAGCGGAACGGACCAGCATACGAGCTTTCGCACGGACATGGGCCATAAACAACCCCAGGGGTAGAATGACGAGTTGCGAATGTCGGCGCTGTGGCGGCCGGGTCGGCCGAGGAGGAGGGATCGAATATAGGAATGGCTGGTTTGGCGGTCAAGCAAAATGTTGAATCCACATCACAAATCGTTTCCGGACAGATGGTTCCCACCTTTGTCCACCGAGCAACCGGTCGCCGATGGTGGAAAGTGGAACAGCTTTGCCGTAAGATATTTAATATCAACGGCTTAAGTAAGCAGTCATGGCGGAAGGACGATGCTATGAGGGTGCGACACGCGGGCGCCAGCCGGGCCGCACGCGGCTGCCCGAGCAGTCCGGCAGTCGCCACTCCAAGCTCGATCGGCCTCGTCCGCCCCCAGTCGCGCGGGACGCTTGAGATCCGCTTGAAGCCCTCTTCGTAGCCTTGCAGCCACCAAAGTCCCCCAGACCCCGAGGTCACGCCATGGCCAACCTCCCCCCGCCGGCCCCGCACGTCCGAGCGCTGCTCGGGATCACCCTCGTACTCGTGGTCGGCTGTCGGGAGGACGCGCAGGGGCCCACCGAAGCTGGAGCCGCGCCCCAGCTGGCCGTCAGCGGACAGCCCCTGTCCTTCCGCCAGGTCGCCGCCGGGTCCGGGTACACCTGCGGCGTCACGACCGCCAACGTCGGTTACTGCTGGGGAAACGATGCCGTAGGTCAGCTCGGCGACGGCAGCCGCACCAACCGGCTCCGGCCGGTGAAGGTCGCGGGCGGCCTCAAGTTCATCGAGGTACGTGCGGGCGGGGGCACCACCTGCGGCCTCACGACCGACAGCCTGGCGTACTGCTGGGGCGATAACACAAACGGTGCGGTGGGCGACAACACCACCGCGGCGCGGCGGCTCGTTCCCACGCTGGTGTTTGGCGGGCACCACTGGCGCCAAGTGATCCCGGGCGGGCAATACGCCTGCGGGATCGCCGCTGGAGGCGCCGCGTATTGCTGGGGCAGCAACGACCACGGGGTGCTGGGCACCTCCTCTTCCATCTCCTTCAGCAGGAAGCCGGTGAAGGTCTCAGGCGGCCTGAACTTCCGCCGGGTGCTGCCGGGCAACACCCACACGTGCGGCGCCACCACGGACAACCACGCCTACTGCTGGGGAGACAACGCTCTGGGACAGCTGGGCGACGGGACGCGGACCGACCACGCCACGCCTACCCTGGTGGCGGGCGGGTTGAGCTGGCAGCTGGTCGTGCCCGGATCGGGGTTCATCTCGCCTATAGGCGGAGGAAGTCCGGATTTCGCGTATACCTGCGGTCTCAACACCGACGACCGCCTGTATTGCTGGGGTACAAGCACCGTGCAGAGGTTCGGCCTCACACCGGTAGCCCTCGCCACCAACCGGCGCTTCCAGTCGGTCAAGGCCGCCGACTTCCACACTTGCGCGCTCGCTGTATCGGGTGCGGCGCTCTGCTGGGGCCAGAACGCAGACGGCGAGCTCGGCACTGGCGGGTCCAACACGGCGACACCGACCGCGGTCGCGGGCGGGCATACATTCAGCGTCGTCAGCGTCCCGGTCGTCGGCCAGCACAGCTGCGGGGTGACGACGGACCATCACGCATTCTGCTGGGGAGACAACGGCTCGGGGCAGCTCGGCGACGGGACGCAGGGCACGGACCGGCCGACTCCGGTGGCTGTCGTGGGTCCGGCCTGACGGTCCTAGACGATGGCGTCGAGCGCGCGCCGGACGGCAGGCTCCGGCGCCTCCCGCGTCCACCTCCCCTGTGCATCCATGCCGCCTAGGCGGCTCGCCAGCGCGAACCTCACGCGGGCCGAACGGTTCTTCTTGTCGCTCGCCATTCCCTCGATGATCCGGTCGGCGTCCACCGGCTCGGCCAGCCGAATCGGCAGGCCGAGCCGGACGAGCAGCGCCGAGACTCGCCCGCCGACGCCTCCCACCGCCGCGCCCACCGCCTCGGCCAGGGCGCATTCCGCCACCAGGCCGAGCGCCACGGCTTCGCCGTGCGGGATCCCGAAGTCCGTCGCGCGCTCGAGTGCGTGCGCGACCGTATGTCCGGCATTGAGGATCGCCCGGCGGCCCGCCTCGCGCTCGTCCCCGCTCACCACCGCGGCCTTGATCTCGACGCTTCTTCGTACGAGCCGCGTGAGTGCGGCCTCGTCCCGCGCGAGGAGCGCGTCCGCCTCCCGCTCCATCCAGGCGAAATACTCCTCGTCGGCGATCAGGCCGTGCTTCACCGCCTCGGCCATGCCACCGCGATAGTCACGCTCGGGAAGCGTCGCCAGCACGCGCGGGTCCGCCAGCACCGCGACCGGCGGATGGAATGCGCCGATCAGATTCTTGCCCTGCGGCGTGTCGACGCCGGTCTTGCCGCCCACGGACGCGTCGAGCATCGCCAGCAGCGAGGTCGGCACCTGCACGCACGGCACGCCGCGCATGTAGGTGGCCGCGACGAACCCGCCGAGGTCGCCGGCCACTCCGCCGCCCAGCGTGATGATCCCGCTGTCGCGGCCATAGCCTTGCGCGAGCAGCGTGTCGGTGAGTCGCGCCCAATGGTCGCGCGTCTTCGAGGTTTCCCCGGGGGGAAACAGAAGGCGCATCCCCGGTCCACGGCGAGCGTCCGAGATGACCGGCCTGGAGCAGCCCGTACACCGCGCTGTCCGCGATCATCGCGATCCGCGGCGCGTCCAGGTGCTCGGCGAGGATCCCCTCGAGCCGGGCGACCACGCCAGGCTCGACGTACACCGGATAGCTGCCCAGGGCGTGAGTGACGACGACCGGCGGCGCGTTCACCCGGCGCTCACCATGTGACGTCGCCCGCGCCATCGCGATGGTTGGCCAGGCGGGCCAGCGTGAAGAGCAGATCCGACAGGCGATTGAGGTAGACCACGAAGAGTTGCGGCACCTCGGATTCGTGCGCGAGGTGGACCACGCTCCGCTCCGCGCGGCGGCACACGGTGCGGGCGAGGTGCAGCGCGGCCGCCTTGGGCGTCCCCCCGGGCAGCACGAACGCGCGGAGGGCAGGCAGGTCCTCGTCGGCCGCGTCCATGACGCGCTCGAACTCGGCGACCCGTGCCTCCGACAGCTCTGCCTTCTCGAGCGCCTTTGCCACCTTCCCGGGGTCGGGCGTGGCGAGGTGACCGCCGATCGCGAACAGGTCCCGTTGCACCGACTCGAGCAGCGGATCGAAGAACTCGAGCGGCGCGATCGCGCGGGCGACCCCGATGCTCGAGTTGAGCTCGTCCACGTCCCCGTAGGCGGAGACGCGGGGGTGGTCCTTGGGCACCCGCCCGCCCCCGAACAGGCCGGTCTCGCCCTCGTCGCCGGTCCGGGTGTAGATCTTCATCGACATGGTCCGTCCACCTCCAGAGCGGCCATCACGGTGTTCTCCCGCGGCTGCAAGGCGGGCGAGCCCAGAAAAAAGGCCGGGGAGCATTCCCCGGCCCTTCACTCAGTCACCGGACTCGCTCACCCGCACTTGCAGGCGCTGGTCCCGCAGCAACACCCTGTATCGCAACAGCCTTTGGTGCAGCCGCAGCTTGCCTCTGCCATAGGGTCCTCCTTGGCGGGAATGCCCGCCACCCTCCAAGCTACGACCGGAAGCTGTTACAGTCAAAAACCCGACACTACCGGAGGGGCCCGGGCACATGACACCGCCGACTATTTTTATACATTCCACCGCTTGTCCCGGAACCCCCGTCGTCCACCGCAGGAGCGCACGTGGCAGAGCAGGACCTGAAGGACATCTCGATCATCGGCGGGGGGCCCACCGGCCTGTTCGCGGCGTTCTACGCGGGCATGCGGGGCGCGTCGGCGCGGATCGTCGACGCGCTCCCCGCTCTGGGCGGCCAGCTGATGGCGCTCTACCCGGAGAAATACATCTTCGACGTCGCCGGGTTTCCCAAGGTTCTCGCCAAGGACCTGGTGCGGGACATGGCCGCGCAGGGGCTTCAGTTCGGCGCCACCACCCACCTGGGCGAGATCGTGACCGGCCTGCGGCGGGTCGAGGACGATCACGGCGGTCATCTGGTGCTCGAGACCGACGGCGGGGACTACCCGTCGCGCACCATCGTGATCGCGGCCGGGATCGGGGCCTTCGAGGCCCGCCGCCTCGGCATCGCGGGCGAGGACGCCTTCGAGGAGAAGGGGCTCTACTTCAAGGTCCTCGACCCGAAGCAGTTCGAGGGCGCGCGGGTGCTCCTCGTCGGAGGCGGGGACTCGGCCTTCGACTGGGCGGTCAACCTGCAGGGGGTCGCCAAGTCCATCATGCTGATCCACCGGCGCGACGGCTTCCGCGCGCACGCCGCGACGATCAATCAGGTGCACGAGCTGTGTCGCCAGGGCCGGTGCGACCTGCGGACGTTCTGGGAGGTGAAGCGGATCGAGGGGAACGGGCGGGTCGAGCGGGTGACGATCGTCAACAGCAAGACCAAGGAGGAGGAGACGCTCGAGCTCGATGCCGTCATCCCCCTCCTCGGCTTCCACTCGGATCTCGGCGCCATCAAGGAGTGGGGACTCGACACCGAGAAGGCCGACATCAAGGTCAACCAGCTCATGGAGACGAACGTGCCGGGGATCTACGCGGCCGGCGACATCACCGCCTATCCCGGCAAGCTCAAGCTCATCGCCACCGGCGCCGCGGAGGCGTGCATCGCGGTGAACAACGCGGTGCACTACATCAACCCCAAGGCGAAGGTGAACCCGGGGCATTCGTCGAACCTGGCGATCTTCGGGCAGACGGAGGATTGAGGCGGCCTCGTTCTCACGATCCTCCCGGGCCGCCCGCCCTCCCTCAGGCCATCTTCGGCCTCAGAAAGAACCGGAGCTCGCCCGCGGCCGCGGCCGGCCGCTCCAGGTCGATCGCCATCACGCCGCTCTTCGGATAGTCGATCCGGAGGCCCGCCGTCTCACCGGTCAACAGGAGAGCCGCCAGCTCCTCGATCCACGGCGAATGCCCGACCAGCGCCACGATCGCGTTGTTGCCGGGTTCGCCGATGTCGTCGGCCAGGCGGGAGAGGTCCGGTGTGGTGGCCAGCGCTTCGGCGGGCACCGGCGGCTGAGGCAGGCCGAGCTCGCTGACGATGATCTCGGCCGTTTGCGCCGCGCGGGTCCACGGGCTCGTGAGCACGGCGGTGGGCGCGAGCTCGAGCTGGCCCAGACTCCGGCTCACGCGGCGCTGGGTCTTCCGGCCCTTGTCGGTCAGCGGGCGTTCGCGGTCGTCGGGCCAACGGTCGGGATCGCGGTCGCCGGCGTGTGCGTGACGCACGAGAAGCAGGAGCATGGGTTGGTCCTCCATCGGAGGCGTGAGGGTCGAGCGCGCCGCACGAGTCGGCGGGTGCTGACGCTGTCCTGACTCGACCCATGTAAGGACCCGGCCGACCGACGCGCAAGGCCCTACGAGGCGAGCGCGCCATCCCTTCCGTGCGGTAGACGACCGCCGCCGGAATCGCGCTACTTCCCCCGACCCATCTCCACCACGATGCTGTCGATCGCCATGATCGCGGTACGCCCGGACTGCGTGTGGTGGTTCGCCTGCACCGAGAATGTCCACACGCGGCCGTCGGCCCGCTCGATGAACCCTGAAAGGGAGTTCACTCCGCCGATGCTTCCGTCCTTCGCGCGTACCCGCCCCTCGAGTGGCGTCCCGACGAAGCGGCTTCGAAGCGAGCCCACGCCGCCCGACTGCGGCAGCCCGGCGAGAAAGGTGGGCGCGCGCGGGTGCGACCGTATGAAGCGCAGGATCTTCGTAAAGGCGAGCGGACTCACCAGGTTCCCGCTCGAGAGGCCCGAGCCGTCCTGCAGCCTGAACTCGGTCGAGTCCACCCGGACCGAATCGATCAGGAAGCGACGCTCCACCGCCAATCCCTCGTCCCACGAGCCCGCGCGGCCCAACTGGCGTCCGAGCTGCTTGAGCACCATCTCGGCGAACCAGTTCTGACTCCGGTTGAGGATCGGGAACACCCATTCGCGGAATGGACGCGAGCTGATCTCGGCGAGCGCTGGTGCGCTCCGGGCTTGCCGATATTGCATCGAGTCGGTAGTCGAGCGGGTGGTGCCGGTGATGGCGATGCCCGCCTCGGCCAGAACCTGCCGCAACGCCCGAGCGGTATAGAGGTTGGGGTCCGGCATCGCGAACGATTCGGTCCGCGTCGGCTGATCGAGCGCCACCGTGCCTTCCGCCCAGACGTGCAGCGTGCCGGGCTCGCGGTAGAAGCGGTCGCCGATGTCCGACTCGCCGCCCGCGGGCCACCGTCACCGTGCGGTTCTCGAAGGTCAAGTCACCCACGTCCGGCGACATCGTGATCAGCGCCGGCGCGCCGGGAGCCGTGCCGGGCCCCCAGTCGAAGTCGACGCTGTTGTCGTTGAAGCCCAGCGCCGAGACGGGCGCGGCGTACCACCAGTTGAGATCGAACGCCTCCCAGCCCGGGTGTACGGTGGTCGGCTCGAAGTAGCTGCCGTCGCCGACGAGGTCGCCGTGGACCTCGTGGATGCCGCGCGCGCGCAGTCCTTCGACCAGCTGGCGAAGGCGCGTGAACGAGTCGGTCTCGCATGCGCCTTCACGCATCGTGTCGGTCGAGAAGCAGCGCTTGCCGAAGGTGGGATCGCCCCGGCCGTAGAGCACCAGGTCGCCCTGCACCACACCGTTGGCCACCGGCCCGTCCGCGTAGAGGCTCGTCTTCACGGTCCAGTCCGGCGGCAGCAACGCCGAGGCCACCGCCGCCACCACGATCTTGGTGTTGCTTGCGGGGATGAACAGCTGACGCTGGTTCCGTCCGTACCGCACGGACCCCTTCTCGTCCACGACCGCCACGCCCCAGAGGCTCCGGTCCATCGGTGGCGCGTCGAGGCGGCGGTCGAGCCGGTGAGTGAGGGACTGGGCGGAGAGCGCGGTGAGGATGGGGAAGAGCTGCAGGAGAGCGACGGCCACGCCCGCCTTCAGGACGGAGAGGCGCCGCCCTGGGGCCGTCGCTCCGCCGTGGGTGACTCCCACACCGGCCCTCCTCTCGCTGCGCACCGTCATCGCGGTCCCTTCAGTCATAGGACACCCGGGGGTCCACCCGCGCATAGAGCACGTCCGTCAGCAGGTTCACCAGCACGAACACCAGACTCAGGAAGAGAATGCTCCCCTGTACCGCGGGGAGGTCACGCTTGTCGATGGCTGTGAGGACATACCGCCCCACGCCCGGCCAGGAGAAGATCGTCTCGGTCAGGATGGATCCCGTGAGGTAGCTGCCGAAGTCGAGCCCCAGCACCGTCAGGACGGGCAGGAGCGCATTCCGGAACGCGTGGCGCAGGACCACGCGTCCCTCGCCCAGTCCCTTGGCCCGGGCCGTGCGGACGAAGTCGCTCCGGAGGACCTCCTGCATTGCCGCGCGGGTCATGCGCGAGAGAAAGGCCACCGAGCGCATCCCGAGCGTGAGCGCGGGCAGGATGAGATAGACGGGGCCGCGCGCCCCGGACGGCGGCAGCCAGCGGAGCGTCACCGCGAACACCATGATCAGCAGCAGTCCGACCCAGTAGACCGGAAACGAGACGCCCAGGTACGCGCCCAGCGCACTGAGGCGGTCGGCCCAGCTCCCCGGACGCCACGCGCTGTAGACGCCGATGGCGATGCCCGTTACGGCGGCGAACAGCATGGCCGCGCCGGCGAGCTGCAGGGTCGCGGGGAAGCGCTGGAGCAGGTCTCCGAGAATCGGCCGGCGGGTGATGTAGCTGGTGCCGAGATCCCCGCGAGCGACACCGCCGACGTAGCGCACGAACTGGAGCGGCAGCGGGTCGTCGAGATGAAGCTCCGCCCGGAGCCGCGCGATCGTCTCGGGGTCGGCCCGCTCTCCCACCATGGCCTGCACCGGATCGCCCGGTGCGACGTAGAGAAGAAGGAACGTCACGGCCAGCACGCCGAGCAGGGTCGGGACCAGCAGCGCGAGCCGGGAGAGCAGGAAGCGCGTCACTTGATCCGCTCCGCCTGCATCCACCGCTGGCCGGTGAAGACGGCCGGGATGCGCCAGCCCTTCACGTCGCGCTGCATGGCCCAGACGTCGATGGGAAACCAGAGGAAGATCCACGGCGCGAGGTCGAAGACGCGCGCGTCGATCTCCCGCGCCAGCCGCGCCTTCTCCAGGGTATCGGACGTGGTCCGGGAGCGGATGATCATCGCATCGAGCGCCGTGTCGCTCAGGAAGGCGTAGTTGCCCCCCGTGCCCTTGTTGCTCGAGTGGAACAGCGGGAACGAGAAGTTCTCGGGGTCGGGATAGTCGGCATACCAGTCGCCGAGGTAGAGGTCGGCGCCGCCGTTGCGGACCGTCGCGCGCACGCTCGGCGCGTCGCGCTCCACGATCTCCACCTGAATGCCGACGAGGGCCAGATCCTGCTGCACCGACTGCGCGATGCGCGCGAGCTCCGAGCGCTTGCTCCGCCAGAGCTGGAGCCTGAACCCCTTGGCGTAGCCCGCCTCGGCGAGGAGCCGTCGCGCGCCCGCCGTGTCCCACGGATACGGCGCTCGCGTCGAATCGAAGCCGAGGATGCCTGGCGGGATCGCGCCGGCCGCACGCACGCCGCGGTCGGCCATGACCGTGCGGAGCAGCGTGCCGACGTCGGTGGCCAGGTTGAGCGCGCGCCGCACGCGCACATCCTTGAGCGGTCCCCGGGTCGTGTTGATCGCGATGTAGAAGTCGCGGATCGTCGGGCGGCGCTGGAGCTCGTCCGGATGGGCCATCTCCCAGCGCCGGGTCTCGCTGAACGGAATCTCGACCACGTCGAGGTTGCCGGTCTCGTATTCGGCGGCCTCCGTGAGCGCCTCCGGAATGATGCGCACCGTGAGCGTGTCCTCCTTGGGCGGCCCGGCCCAGTACGTGGGATTCCGCGCGAAGACCATCGCGTCATCGTGCGACCACGAGACGAACCGCCAGGGGCCGCTGCCCACCGGCGCCTGATCGAACCCGGCCGGCGTCGGCGCGGGCACGATGGCCGCCACGGGCATCGCCAGGAACTTGGGAAAGATGTTGAGCGGCTCGCTCAGCGTGAACACGATGGTGCTGTCGTCCGGCACGGCGATGCCCCTCACGTTTTTCGCCTTCCCGGCGGCGTAGTCGCGCGCGCCCTCGATGGGAAAGAGCGGCCACTGGCGGGCGGCCCTCGAGCCGGGCGCGAGCGCGCGCACGAGCGAGGCCCGTACGGAGCGGGCGTCGATCGCGCGGCCGTCGTGGAAGGTCGCGCCGGAGCGAAGGTGAAAGGTGTACCGGATGCCCGACGCGTCGGACTCCCACCGCGTGGCAAGTCCCGGCTGGAGCCGCGCGTCCGGGTCGAACTGGACCAGGTTGTCGAACAGCAGCGCCACCATCTCGCCGCTCTGCACGTCGCTCGACACGGCGGGGTCGAGCGAGGCGGGGTCGGCGCTCAGGTAATAGACGAGCCCGTTCGGGTGGCCAGAGTCCCCCACCGCGCAGGCGGTGGCCAGGACGAGCAGGCCCGAGAGCAGCGGTCGGCGGATGAGGTGAATGACAGGGCCCGTATGCAGACGGGGGAGCCGCACCGCGAGGGGCGGAGCCCCGGAGGACTATCGGCATGTCCGAAGGGGACCAAGCCCCTTCGCACGTTGACATGAAGGCGTAAGGTGGTCAAACTACCGGGCTTAGAGCATGTCGTCAATCGCGCCGCTTCCACGCGTCCCTCGTCGCCCGGCCAAGGAGCCTCAGTGAGGGGCGTGGCCGCGGTCGCACTTGCATTGCTCCTCGCGGCCGCCGTCCCCCTCGGTGCGCAGGAGACCCCTCGGGTCGTCCGTCAGCTTCGCTTCGACGGCAACAGCGCGCTCAGCAGCGAAGTCCTGGCGAGCGCCATCGCCACGACCAACTCGAGCTGGTTCGCGCGCGTCATCCCCTTTCGCTGGCTCGGGCTTGGCGAGAAGCGCTATTTCGACGAGCAGGAGTTCAAGCGCGACGTGGTTCGCCTGCAGGTGCTCTACCGCCGGAGCGGGTACCCGCACGCCGAGATGGACACCGTCGTTAGGCGGGAGCCCACCAACGTCTACATCACGCTGAAGATCCGCGAGGGCGAGCCGATCCGGGTGACGAGCCTGACCGTCACCGGCCTCGACACGCTCCCGGAGAAGCTCCGGCGGGAGACGCTCGTGGACCTCCCGATCCAGGCGGGCGACCCGTTCAACCGCTTCATCATGCAGGCCACGGCCGACACCATCACCCGCCGGCTCAAGGACCGCGGCCGGCCGGCGGCGCGGGTGTTCACCAGCTTCGAGACCAATAGGGACGCCGAGACGGCGACCCTCACCTACGACGTCGTGCCGGGGAAGGGCATGGCCATCGGCACGGTCAACGTGATCGGTGTCAACCGGATCGAGCCGCTGGTCGTTCGCAACCTGCTCATCTCGCGGCCGGGGCGCACGTACTCGCAGGACGAGCTGTACCAGAGCCAGCGCAACCTCTACTCCTCCGACCTGTTCCGCTACGCCACCGTCAACATCGACAGCGCGGGGTTCGACCCGGCGGCCGACTCGGTGCCGCTCGCGGTGCAGGTGAGCGAAGCCAGGCGCCGTCGCGTGCGCGGCGGCCTAGGCTACGCCACGGATGACTGCTTCCGGGGCTCCGCCGGCTGGACCACGCGCAATTTCCTGGGGAGCGGTGGCCGCATCCTCGACCTCACCGGCCGGATCTCCAAGGTCGGCGTGGGAACGCCCTTCGACTGGGGGCTCGATCGCAGCATCTGTGGCAACTCCCGGGAGGACTCGGTCGGCTCGGCCAAGGTGAACTTTACCCTGAGCGCGTCCGTCCGGCGGCCCGCGTTTCTCTCGCCCAACAACACCATCTCGGTGTCCTTGTTCACCGAGCGTCGCTCGGAATTCAAGGTCTATCTCCGCGAGGAGACGGGCACGTCGCTCACGCTGCGGCGCGAGACGCCGAAGCAACGCATCCCGATCTCGCTGGGGTACACGCTGTCCTACGGGCACACCGAGGCCACGCCCGAGAGCTTCTGCGCCTCCTTCAACGCCTGCACTCCCGACCTGGTCTCGTTGCTGAGCCAGAACGCGGTGCTGGCGACGCTCGGCGCCACGGCCACCGTCCCGCGGATCAACAGCCCGCTCGATCCGTCGCGCGGCTCGATCACGTCAGCCGAGGTGACCTGGAGCTCCCAGCTGCTCGGCTCGAGCTCGTTCCAGCAGTTCTTCCGGGTGTCCGCGGACTATTCCTGGTATCGGCCGATCGCGCGGGACGTGGTCTTCAGCTGGCGGGTGCGCGGCGGGGCGATCTTCGCGCCGACGGTGGACGTCGCCACCCAGAGCGGCAACTTCATTCCGCCGGATCAGCGATTCTACGCCGGCGGCCCGAACGATGTCCGCGGCTTCGAGCGGAACGAGCTCGGCGCGGTCGTCTACGTGGTCTCGCAAGGGGAGGTGGACAGCGCCGCGGCCGCCGGGCGGGAGATCGACCCCAATCGCGTCACGGTCAATGCCACCGGCGGCAACACCCTCGTGGTCGGCAACATGGAGCTCCGCGTGCCTTCGCCCGTGTTCAGCTCCCGCCTCCGGCTGGCGGCGTTCGTCGACGCGGGCGGCGTCTGGGATCGCGGCAGCGGGAACGCCGCCGCGATCCGCGTGACGCCCGGCGCCGGCATTCGGCTCACCACCCCGCTCGGTCCCGCGCGACTGGACGTGGCGTACAACCCCTATCGCCTGCAGTCGGGCACGCTCTTTCAAGTGGACACCCTGGGCAATCTCACGCCCATCCAGGATTCGTACGTCAAGGACCGCAGCAGCAGGTTCACCCTCCACTTCGCCGTCGGCCAGCCGTTCTGATGCGCCGGCGACTCGCGCGCTTCTTCTTCGTCTTCCTCCTCGGCACCCTCGCGATGGTGCTGGGCGTGGTGTCGTCGATGACGCTCACGCCGCCGGGACGAAGACTGCTCGCGCGGACCGTCTCCAACGCGCTCGACCGCGTGGTGATCGGGCAGGTGAAGGTGGGGGCGATCTCGGGCTCGTTCCTCTACGACCTGACGCTCCAGGACCTGGTCGTGCGCGACACCACGGGCGCGCTGCTCGCCGATCTTCCGCGCGTGCGGGTGACCTACCGACTGCCCAACCTCCTCGCGAAGCAGATCCTGCTGAGCAGCGTGACGCTCGATCACCCGACGCTCCAGCTCATCAAGCTGCGCAACGGCCGGATGAACTTCGAGGAAGTGCTCGGCCTCAAGAAGGGGCCGGGCGGCGGCGCGTCTCCCCTGATCGATTTCTACAAGGTGCGGGTGACCGGGGGCACGCTGCGCATCGCGTTGCCGTGGAATCCCGATCGGTCGCTCCGGACCGACGTCCAGCGCGACTCGGCCCTGGCGGCGGAGCGCGCCAAGCCGGGGCGCGTCATCGAGGAGGGTTACGACGGCCTTCGGCGGGTGATCCTGCTGTCGGACCTCAATGCGCGCTTCGCCCGGCTTCGAATCACCACGCCCGACCGCAAGCCGTTCACCGCCGACATCGACTCGCTGGCGACCCGGGTGAGCGATCCGGCCGTGACCCTGACCGACGCGGTGGGCCGGGTGCGGCTGCACGCCGACAGCCTGATCTTCGGCCTGTCGCGCGGCGCGCTGCCGGACACGCGCTTCTCGGGCGGCGGCGCCGTCACCTGGCCGCACGACACCACGCTGTTCGATTTCCAGGTCACCTCGCCCCAGGTGAACCTGGACGATCTGCACTGGGTCTCGCCCGACTTCCCGGCGATGACCGGGAGCGGCGTGCTCGCCGCCAAGTCGGAAACCGGCGCGCGGACCGCCTACGACATCCGCGAGCTGCATCTCCAGAACGGCGACCAGCGGATCGACGGCGACCTCGTCGCCATCACCGACCGGAAGCGCGGCCTCGGATTCCGCGACATGCGCGTCACCCTCAAGAATCTGAATCTCGACGCGGCGCGGGCGTACGTCGATTCGTTGCCATTCTTCGGCACCCTGAGCGGGACCATCGCGGGCGCGGGCTTTCTCGATGCGATGGACATCACGATCGACTGGATCTTCGCCGACGCGAAGGTGCCGGGGCAGCCGGTGTCCAGGATCGCGGGTGAAGGGATCGCCGGGTCGACGCGCGACAGCGGCCTCACGTTCACCAACTTCGTGGTGCGGCGCTCCGACGTGGACCTCCATTCGGTCCGCCGGCTGGCGCCCGCGGTGATCCTCGAGGGCCGCCTCGCCGCCGCCGGCACGCTGGACGGTCCGCTGCACAACGTGACCTTTCGCGGCACCGCGACCCAGCGCGACGGCGACCGCCCGTCCAGCACGGCGACGGGGACCCTCTATCTCGATACCCGGTTCGACTCGCTGTCGCTCTCGACGGACGTCACCTTCGAGCCGCTCTCGTTCGAGGGCATTCGCCGCGCGTTCCCAACGCTCAAGGCCACGGGCGACCTGCGCGGGCCCTTCCGGGGCGAGGGCAAGCTCAGCCGGCTCTCGGTCGACGCGGATCTCCGGGGCGATCTCGGCGACGTGACCGCGCGGGGATACGTCACGCTGCTTCCGCCGCACTGGGGCGCCGAGGACCTGCAGCTCGCCTTCACCCGCCTCGACCTTGCCCGGCTGTCGGGCGGGAAGCTCACCACGGCGCTGGCCGGACGGCTCCACGCCACGGGAAGCATCGACACGCTGCGGGCGCCCGAGGGGGACCTCGAGCTCGCGCTCGGACGGAGTCGCGTGCGCGAGTGGACCATCGACAGCCTGTACGGCCGGGCCTCCGTTCACGACAGCGTGATCCGCGTGGACACCGCGTACGCCGAATGGCAGGGCGCGCGCGCCTCCGGATCCGGCACGCTGGGCTGGGCGGCGCCGCACGACGGCCGCATGCGCTTCGACCTCGCGGCCGACAGCCTGATCGGCTTCGATTCTCTGCTGCTCGCGGTCACCGGCCAGGCACGGGACACGTCCGCCGAGTCGCGGCCGCTCGGCGGGCGGGCGGTGGGGCGCGTGGACCTCGCCGGCAGCCTCGACTCGCTCCAGGCCGTGGGCACCGCGGAGGCCTACGGCGTCGAGTGGTTGCGGGTCCGATCGCCGAGGATGACCGGCAGCTTCAACTGGCTGGGCGGCCGGCGCCCGAGAATCACGGCGCGCGCCGCCGCCGACACGCTGCGGGTGGGGCAATGGATCCTGACGTCCCTCGGCGGCGCGGTCGACGGGTTCACCGACTCGCTCGCGTGGAGCGGCGGGACGACCCTGGGCGCCGCCTCCCGGTTCGACGGGGCGGGCCGATGGTACGCGCGCGAAGGCGCCCAGCTCCTCGGCGTGGACACGCTGCTGGCCACCCTCGCGGTGCGGCGATACCGGCTGGAGGAGCCGATCGTGGTGACGCTGAGCGATTCCGCCCCGGCGGTTACGCCCACGACCCTCCGCGCCGTGGACGGCTCGAGCGTGCTCAAGGCCGCCGGCCGGATCCCGGACAAGGCGTCCGGCGACCTCACCGTTCACCTCCTCGCCCTGGATCTGCACGACCTCTACGGCCTGCTGGGGCGCGATACCCTCGGTGTCGGCGGTGAGCTCGAGGTCGATCTCCAGCTCGGCGGCACGGCGGCGGCGCCCACGCTGCGCGGACAGGTGCGCATGGCCGATGGCCGGTTCGGCGACTTCCAGTCGCCATTCGTGCAAGGGGCCCTCAACTACGCCGATCGCCGGCTCGACGCGAACCTGGACCTGTGGCGCACCGGCGAGAACCTGCTCCAGGTGGAAGCCCACCTGCCGCTGGATCTCGCGTTGCGCGGCGCGGAGAAGCGGCAGATCGAAGGTCCCCTCTCGGTTCGAGCCCATGCCGACAGCGTCTCGCTCGGTCTGCTCGAGGCGATTACCCCGGCGGTCACGCATGTCGGCGGCACGCTCAAGGCCGACGTGCAGGTCGAGGGGACCTGGGGCAGACCGCGCCTCGCGGGAGCGCTGGAGCTCAAGAACGGCAGCATGACCCTCCCCGGCCTCGGCGTGCGATTCGGCAGCGTGCGCGGGGGCGCGTTACTCGACGGCGACTCGGTTCGTTTTCACGACCTGGTGGCCACGAGCGGCGGCGGAAAGCTCAAGGTGGAGGGCGCGGTGCGGCTCGAGAACCTCTCGCGGCCGGTGCTCAACCTGGGCGTCCACGCCGAGCAGTTCCGCGCCATCGACGTGCGCAGCTTCCTCACGCTGGTCGGCACCGGCGATCTCGAGCTGCGCGGCCCGGTCTTCGGCGCGACCCTCACCGGGAGCCTGCTGGCCAACAGCGGGGTCCTCTATTTCGCCGACCTGGTCAACAAGCGCATCCTCGACCTCGAGGACCCGTCGATCGCGGATCTGGTGGACACGACGCTGATCCGGCGCGAAAACCTCGGCGCCAAGTTCCAGAACCGCTTCCTCGACTCCCTTCGCATCGACGACCTGCGGGTGGAGATGGGCTCGGACGACTGGCTGCGCTCCGCGGAGGCGAACGTGCAGCTGGAAGGGCGCGTGCGGCTGAGCAAGATTGGCGCCATTTACAGCCCGATCGGCACCCTCAACGCGCCGCGCGGTACCTACACGCTCAAGCTCGGACCCGTGAGCCGCGACTTCACGGTGGCGCGCGGAAACGTGACCTACACGAACGACCTCAACGCCGGGCTCGACATCGAGGCAAGCCACACCGTGCGGAGCGTGCGCGGCGACGAGGTGCCGGTCGTCGCCAACATCACCGGCACGCTGTATCAGCCGAAGCTGACCCTGTCGAGCACGATCCGGCCGCCGATTTCCGAGACGGACCTCGTGTCGTACCTCATCACCGGCTATCCTGCGAACGAGGCCACGCTCGTCGGGCAGGGCGGGGTGGTGCAGACCAGCCTCGCCTACTTCTCGAGCGCGCTCTCGAGCGAGCTCGAGCGGGCGCTCATTCAGGACATCGGCGTCCCGATCGACCTCATCGAGATCCGGCCCGGAGTGTCCACGACGAATACGGGCGGGGGGACCCTGACGCAGCTGGCCGCGGGGTGGCAGATCGGCAGGAAGACGTTCGTGACACTCAATGCCGGCTTCTGTCCCGATTTCACCCAGCTGAGCTACAAGAACCTCGGAGCGAGTTTCGAGTTCCGATTCAACCGCGAGTGGAAGATGCAGAGCTCCGTGGAGCCGACGATCCAGACGTGCAACACGTTCGCCACGTCCACCCGGATCGGCACCAACCCGTATCAGATCGGTCTCGACATCCTCTGGGAGCGGGAGTTCTAGTGCGGGTCCTCTGCATTACCAACCCCGCGGCGGCGCGCACGCGGCCCCGCTCGGTGGATGCGGTCATGCGGACTATCCTCGCGGCAGGATGGAAGGCCGACCTGGCCGCCACGACCGGGCCGGGCGATGCGCGCCTGCTCGCGGCCGAGGGCGTGGCGCAGGGGGTGGATGTCGTCGCGGTGTTCGGTGGCGATGGGACCACCATGCAGGCCGCGGCCGCCCTGGTCGGGACGGAAGTGAGCCTTGGCGTCATCCCAGGCGGGACGGGGAACCTGCTCGCGGGCAACCTCCGCATCCCTTCGGCGCCGGCCCGCGCGGCGCAGGCGCTCGTCAGCGCCCGGCCGAGGCCCTTCGACCTCGGCCGCATGGAGCGGGCCGACGGTCTCCACTATTTCGCGGTGGCGTGCGGCGCGGGGTACGACGCCCGGGTCATGGCCGGCACGCTGAGCGAGCACAAGCGGCGCTGGGGCATGGCCGCATACGTCGCCACCACCCTGCGCCTGATCGGCGAGATCCGCAGCACCGACCACGTCATCACGATCGATGGCGTAGCCTACGATGCCAATGCCGCGATGGTGCTGGTCGCGAACTGCGGGGAAGTGATTCCTCCCTACATCCGCCTCGGGTCCGGCATCCGCCCCGATGACGGGCTGCTCGACGTCGTGGTCGTCCGAGCCAACAACTTCGGGCAGAGCCTGCGCGCGGTATGGGACATTCTGCGCATGGCGCCGGATGTCGAGGGGCTGGACACCTACGTCGGGTACGCGCGAGGGCGCGAGGTCCGCGTCGAGAGCGACCCGATCCACCCCGTGCAGCTCGATGGTGAGCCCGGCGGAGAGACGCCGTTCACGGCCACGGTCGTCCCCCGGGCCATCAACATCATGGTGCCCGGCGGGTGAGGTGGCGGATGGGCGCGAGGTGACTAGTTTTTGGTGGGCATGGGTCCGGGGGTCGTGAGTCGTGGGTCATTGGTCATACGGCCTGTGGCGCACGCTTGCGACCTGACTGACGACCCACGACTTCTCTCTAGGGCTATCCATGGCCGGATCCGTCCTCCTCATCGATGACGATGTCGACGTGCTGCGCAGCATCGGGAACTACTTCGAGCGCCTGAGCTACGAGGTTACCCGGGAGCTGAGCGGGGAGGCGGGCCTGGCCACGTTCGACCGACTGCGGCCGGAAGTGGTCATCCTGGACCTTCGGTTGCCGGGCATGGACGGTATGGAGGTGCTCGAGCACCTGCGCCAACGGGACGCGGCGGTCATCCTGTTGACCGGCGAGAGCGACGTCGCCACGGCGGTCCGGGCCATGCAGCTCGGCGCCGAGAATTTCCTGACCAAGCCGGTCGACATGGAGCACCTCGCCGCGGCCACCGCGCGCGTGGCCGACAAGGCTCGGCTCCGCCGCGTCAACGAGGCGCTCCTGGTGCAGAGCGCACCGGACCACGGGCTCGATTCACTCGGGTCGTCGTCGGGCATGCAGGACTTCGCCCACCAGGTCGCGCTGCTGGCGCAGAGCGAGCGCACCACCGTCCTCCTGACCGGCGAGAGCGGCACCGGCAAGGGGTGGGTGGCGCGGATGATCCACGACCTGAGCCCGCGCGCCCGCGCGCCGTTCGTGGAGGTCAACTGCGCCGGCCTCAACGCGACCTTCCTCGACTCCGAGCTGTTCGGGCACGAGAAGGGCGCCTTCACGGACGCCAAGGATCGCAAGCAGGGCCTGTTCGAGATCGCCGACCACGGCACGATCTTTCTCGACGAGATCGGGGACCTCGCGCCCGAGCTCCAGCCCAAGCTGCTGAAAGTGCTCGAGACGAAGACGTTCCGCCGGCTCGGCGGCACGCGCGAGATCACCGTGGACGTGCGGCTGGTCGCCGCCACGAACAAGGAGCTGCAGACCGAGGTCGAGGAGCTCCGGTTCCGGGAGGACCTGTACTACCGGCTGAGCGTCATGCCGCTTCAGCTGCCTGCGGTGCGCGATCGCTCGCGCGAGGACCGACTCGGCCTCATCACCCGGCTCATGAACGACCTGCGGGCCGAGCTGCCGGACGGCCCGCCGACCCTCTCGAGCGAAGTGCTCGACCGCCTGCTGGCCTACGGCTGGCCCGGCAACGTGCGCGAGATGCGTAACGTGCTGGAGCGCGCCCTCATCCTGGGCCGTGGGTCGGCCGCGGTGAGCGTCGAGCATCTGCCGGGTGAGTTCCGGGCGCGTCCCGGCATCGGCGATCGTCGTCACACGCCGCTCAGCCTCGAGGACCTCGAGCGCCAGCACATCGAGCGCACGCTGAAGCACCACACCGGCAACCGCACCCGCGCCGCCATCGAGCTGGGCATTTCGCGGGCCACGTTGATCAACAAGATCAAGCGCTACAACCTCACCTCCTGAGGTCGCCATGGCCGACATCAAGGAGCACGACGCCATGGGGTGCCGGGCCTGCGGGCGCGAGGAGCGCGCGTCCGAGGGCTATCCCTGTACGCGCTGCGGGACGTTCATCTGCCTCATCTGCACCTTTCAGGGCGTGACCCTCTGCCGCGAGTGCGCCGCCAAGGACGCCGCCAGCTCGTGACTCATCTCATCGCGCGGGCCGCCATCGCTCCCCTCCACGCGGAGCCGACCCTCCGCTCCGAGCAGACGAGCCAGCTCGTCCTCGGTGAAGTCGCCACCATTCTCGAGGCGGCCCGCGAGTGGCGGAAGGTGCGCACGCACGTGGACCAGTACGTCGGCTGGGTCCACGTAGGGTACTGCGCGGAAGTCCCCGAGGCGGACGCGGACGCGTGGCAGCAGGACGCCAGCGGCTGGAGCCAGGGGGCGGTGGTCCGCGCGGGCGACGTGCGCGTGCGCCTCCCGCTTCGGGCCCGGGTGGCCATGAACGGCGAGACGATCGGCCTGCCCGATGGCCGGCGCGCTCGACTCGTCGAGGGCGTCGTCACCCCCGGCGAGGAGGCGGTCGCGGCGGCGCGTGCCAAGGCGCCCGAGCGCTGGGCGCTCGAGTACTTCGCCGGGGCGCCATACGAATGGGGCGGGGTCACGCCGTGCGGTGTCGATTGCTCGGGTGTCGTGCAGACGACCTTCCTCGCCCGCGGCGTGTCGCTGCCCCGCGATTCGTCGCAACAGGTCACCTGCGGAGCGCCGGTGTCGGCCGACGCGATTCGTCCCGGCGACCTGCTGTTCTTCCGCGACGACCGGGAGCGCGTCACGCACGTCGCCTTCGCGGGCGAGGCGGATACCCTGGTCCATTCGACGCTGTCCGTGGGCGGTATGGTTCAGGAGCCCTGGCTGCCGGGGAGCCGGGCCGCGTCGCTCCGTGAGCGGCTCGTCGCCGTGAGGCGGCTGGAGGAGCGGTGACGCGGAAGCTGGTCCTGTTCGACATCGACGGCACCATCCTGCTCACCGCGGGCGCCGGCCGCCGGGCGATCCTCGCCGCGCTGACCGAGGAAGTCGGACCGGTCCCCGCCTTCGAGACCATCCGGTTCGACGGCAAGACGGATCCGCAGATCGTCACCGAGATGCTCGAGGCGGCGGGGCAGGTCGAGACGCGTGAGTCGCCCCGGGTTCGCGCGCTGTGCGACCGCTACGTCGCGTATCTCGCGCGTGAGCTCCAGCGCCCCGTCGCCCGCACGACAATCATGCCGGGCGTGCATCCACTGCTGAAACGGCTCGAGGCCGAGCCCGGCGTGGTGCTCGGCCTCCTGACCGGCAACCTGGCGGAGGGCGCCGCGCTCAAGCTCCGCTCCGGCGGGATCGCGCCCGAGCGATTCCGCGTGGGCGCGTACGGATCCGACTCGGCCCACCGGTCCGACCTGCCGCCCATCGCCGCGCGCCGCGCCGAGGCCATCTTCGGCCGCGTCCCGCGCGGCGCCGAGGTCGTCATCATCGGCGACACGCCGGCGGACGTCGCCTGCGGCTCGGGCATCGAGGCGCGCGCGGTCGCGGTGGCGACCGGGTCCTACTCCGTGGCCGATCTCGAGGCGTGCGGTCCTCACGTCGTCTTCGAGGACCTCCAGAACACCGACGCGGTCGTGGGCGCGATCCTCGAGTGAGCGAGAGGACGCCGCCACCGCATGCCTGACGAGCTGGAGCTCAAGGCCGTCATTCCCGATCCCGATTCGCTGCGCGCCGGCTTGCTGGCCGCCGGGGCCGTCGAACGGTTCCGCGGCCGGATGAGCGACCGGCGCTACGATCGGCCGGGTGGCGAGCTCGCTGGCCGAGACGAAGTGCTGCGCGTGCGGAGCTACCATCGCCCCGACGGTCGGATCACGGCGGTGCTCGGATGGAAGGGGCCCGCGCGTCGCTCGCTCCAGGGCTACAAGCAGCGGGCCGAACTGGAACTTCCCGTGACCGGCGCTGCCGACGCGTCACCTCACGAGTTGCTGTCGGCCCTCGGGTACGAGGTCGTGCACGCCATGGATCGTGACGTCGAGATCTTCGACCTGGATGGAGCGGCCGTCCGCCTGGAGTACTATCCGCGGATGGATCCGCTGGTCGAGATCGAGGGCCGGCCCGCCGCGATCGAGCGCGCCATCGAGGTGTCCGGCCTTCCGCGCCAGGCATTCAGCGCGGATTCCCTGACCGAATTCGTGCGCCGTTTCGAGGCGCGCAGCGGGACCACCGCCCTCCTCGCTTTCCCGTGACCATGGCGTCTCACCCCGAATCCGCCTGGGTCGTGCCCGAGCTCGGGCCTTCCCTTGGGCAGCTGGTCGCGCCCACCGGCGTCGCGCGCGGCGCGTTGCGCCTCGCCTTCGACGACATCCGGACCGACCTCGTCACCGGGGTGTTCGACCTCGCGGGCGCGGGCCGGTCGTTCGGCGCGGCCGGCGACCGTGATGGCGCGGTTGCCTCGCTCGGGCGGGTGGCGTGGCTCGGCTTGTGGGAGAGGGCGGTGGCTGCGGCTGCCGCCCGGATCGCGGCCGAGGCGAACACGGGGCTGCAGGTGGCCGCCGAGGAGTCGCGCTATCCGCCGCGGCGGCTCGCACGACTCCTCCTCACCGATGAGGACACCCGGGCGGTCGCGGCCCGGCTCGGAAGCGGCGGAGGCCCGTTCGTGGCGGCACTCGATGCGATGGAACAGGCGGCGAACGTGACGGCCGGAGCGCGGGGGAAGGACCTCGCCGGCGCACGGAGCTGGCAGGCCGCCGTGGCCGCGGCCGCGCGGCGGCTCGAGGCGGCATGGCTGGCGCTCGAAGCAGCGTCTCGCGCCGAGCAGGATCGCTGGGCGGCGGAGATCGCCCAGGTGAGGGACTGGCGGCGGCCCGGCTGGCCGGTGTGGACCATGACGGCAGTCCTGCTCGGGGTCGCCGTCTACCTGGGCCTCGTGCTCGGCGGCTACGTCCCGGTGCCGCCCCCGCTACGGGGCCTTGCCGCCATCGTGTGGAGCTGGCTGTGAACGTCATCGGCGTTGGGATCGACCTGGTGGACCTGGAACGCGTGGCCCGCCTGTTCGCCAACAAGGGCGACTATGCCATGCAACGGTTCTTCACCGACGACGAGCGCGCGTACCTTGCCACCCGTCCCGACCCCACCGGCCATGCAGCCGCGCGGATCGCCGCGAAGGAGGCGGTGTACAAGGCGCTGCAATCGCTGCAGGGAGCCCGAGCCATAGGCTGGCGCGATATCGAGGTGCTACGGGACGGCGACGGCCGCCCGGCCATTCGACTCCACGGCCTGGCGGAACAGCTCGCAGCCGAGCACGGTGGACTGGTGGTGCAGGTCTCGCTCACCCATTCCGCGACCTCGGCGGGGGCCGTGGCGGTGGTTGGAACGGCCCGGTGACCGATAATCAGAGACTTGGCTGGAGCAGCCCGCAGGCCTAACAACAAGTCCGCAGCCATCCTGCCGGGAGATGGCCGGGCGCTGCGTTGACACTGTCGCCGCGACCGCGCGGGCGTCCCACCTGGCGATATCCACGTGCGCTGGCCTCCTCTCTAGCAATTCCGACCTGCGGACTCTAGTTTAGGCTCATGTTTCGCAGACCGACTGAAAATGATTCTCATTGATGGCATCCTCCCGATCCTGTTGGCAGCGGCGGCGTTGCCGCAGCAGCAGGAGCCCAGCGTGGCTCAGGATCGGGCGCCCGTTGCCCGTCGGGTAGCGGCCACCGCGCAGCTGGCGGCCCAGGAGTACCGGGTCGGAGTCGTAGACGGTCGGGTCGTGGCCAAGGCCGAGGTGGAGGAGGCGACTCTTTTCCTCCAGGAGGCCCGACGCTCGGCAGCGTTGCTGCCGGGGGACGCGGCCAAAGCGGCGACCGGCGACATCGACAGGTTGCTGCGGCTCGTCGCCGAGACCGCGCCGCCCGATTCGCTCGACGCGCGGGTCCGGTCGCTTGGCGAAGGCCTGACGACGCGGCTCGGCGTCACGCTCGATGAGCTGCCGTCGCTCACTCCCGCACTCTCCCGCGGCGCCGAGGTCTACCAGGCGAACTGCGCCGGCTGCCATGGCGCCGTGGGCCGCGGTGACGGTCCCCAGGCCGCCGGCCTCTCGCCCCCGCCCGCGAACCTGGCCGACGGGTCGGCCCTTCGGGACGTCTCTCCGCTCGACTACTACCGCCGCATCAGCATCGGCACCGTCGGCACGGCGATGCCGGCGTTCGAGGGCCGCTTGCCGGTCGAAGATCGGTGGGCCACCGCGCTCTACGCGAGCGTGCTCCGGCTGCCCGCGCCTCGCGGCGAGGTGCCGCCGTCGCTCCGCGCCTTCGCCACGAGCGGCAAAATGTCGGACGACCAGGTGCTCGCGGCCCTCGGCGCCGGCAACGCCGCCGATCCCGAGGCGCTCGGCCGGCTCGCCGCCGTGCGCACCTTCCAGGCCGATCACACGGGTGGCGCCACCGCCGAGGTCTTCGCACAGGTGCGGCGACAGCTCGACTCGGCGTTCACCCTTGCCCGCGCGGGGGACCCCGCGGCGAGCGCGCGCGCGTTCGATGCATACATGACCTTCGAGCAGGTCGAGCCCGGGGTGCGGGCCAAGAGTCCGAATCTCGCCACCGAGCTCGAGACCGCCTTCGCCTCCCTCCGGACCCGCGCCGCCGGAGGCGCGACGCCGGCGGAGCTGACGGCGCTGCGGCGGCAGCTCGACGCCGGACTCGAAAACGCCGAGCGCATGCTGGGCGATCGGGATTCCTCGCTCAACCTGTTCCTCCAGTCGTTCATCATCATGCTGCGCGAGGGGCTCGAGGCGATCCTGATCGTCGGCGCCTTGATGACCTTCCTCGTGAAGATGGGCGCGAGCCACCGCAAGCGGGACATCAATATCGGTGTCGGGGCGGCGGTGGGCGCCAGCCTGCTCACGGCCGTGGCGCTCGAGACCATCTTCGTCCTGAGCCCGGCGCACCGCGAGGCGCTCGAGGGCGCCACGATGGTGGTCGCGACCGGCGTGCTGTTCTACGTCAGCTACTGGCTGCTGTCCAAGATGGAAGTGGTCAAGTGGAACCGCTTCGTGAAGAGCAAGGTGCAGGACGCGCTCGACAGCGGCTCCGCCCTGGCCCTCGCCTCCGCTGCCTTCCTCGCGGTCTATCGCGAGGGGTTCGAGACGGTGCTGTTCTACAAGGCGCTGTTCGTGGCGGGAGCGGGCGCCACGATGCCCGTGGTGGCCGGTATCGTCGCCGGCGCGATCATCCTGGTCGGCGTCTACATCGCCATCAACCGATTCGGGGTGCGCCTCCCGCTCAAGCCGTTCTTCGCCGTCACGAGCGCCTTCCTCTACTACATGGCGTTCGTCTTCGCCGGCAAGGGCATCGCCGAGCTGCAGGAAGGCGATCTGATCGGGACCACGATTCTCCCCTGGGCGCCACGCATCCCCGCGCTCGGCATCTACCCGACGGCCGAATCGCTCGGCGCGCAGGCGGTCCTGGTCGTGCTGGCCATCGTGGCGCTGCTATGGACGTTCGTCCTCGAGCCGCGGCGGGTGCGCGGGAGGACCACCGTCATGGTGCCCGAGCCGCGGCCACCGGTCGCCGGCACGCCCGAGCCTCACGCGCCGCCGGCGCGCGTGCCGGCCGACGCCGTTACCGGAGCCGCCGTCGTCGAGCTGCTTCGCTCGCTCGAGCGGATGGAGGCCGACCTCGCCGAGATGCGTGCCGAAGTGGAGCGCATGCGCCGGCACCTGTGCGCCGACCGCACGGTCCCCGTCGAGCGACCGCCCCGCTGATGCCCGTGGTCACGGCCGATCTCTGCGACGAGTTCGGCGCGGAGGTCCGCGTTGCCGAGCCGCTCCTGCGTGATTGGGGCGGCTCGGTCGCTTTTTCGGGTGCGGTCGAGACCGTGCGGGTCCTCGAGGACAACGCGCTCGTGCGGCAGGTGCTGGAGTCGCCGGGACGCGGCCGGGTGCTGGTGGTGGATGGAGGCGGGTCGCGCCGGACGGCGCTGGTCGGCGGCAACCTGGCCGCGCTGGGTCTGCGGAACGGCTGGACCGGCATCGTGATCCACGGGTGCATTCGCGACACCGGGGAGATCGGGGCCATCGCGATCGGGATCAAGGCGCTCGACGTCGTGCCCCGGAAGAGCAGCAGGACCGGGGCGGGGGAGCAGGGGCTTCCGGTGACGTTCGCGGGGATCACCTTCACGCGCGGCTGCCACTTGTACGCGGACCGCGACGGGATCGTAGTGGCCGACCGAGATCTGCTCGTGCCGTAGCGCACGAGCTGACGATACAAAACGAACGGCCCGTCCATCATGGACGGGCCGTTCGGTAGAGAGGTGGTAGATCGCCCCCTGAGTTTACGGAGACAGGCCGAAGTGCCTGCTCCACCCTTCTTCGACCTACCACTTTTCCGATGAAGTCTTCGACTTCTCGGTCTTATACAGTGGCAAGTCGAGTGCCAAACATTGCTCGAAGCTAATTGACTGAGATTTAACGACTTGTCGTCATGCTGCTACTTGCGCTACCACCAGGAATTTGTCGACCTTTGCGACGGTCAGGACTTCCGTCCCGTAACGCCTTTGGTGGCAACGACTTCCTCAGCTGTCGAGCTCTTTGACAGCAAGGGGTCGTTGTCGGGGCGCAGGTACGGTCCTGGCGCCGGCTCGGGATCGTGGTGCCACAAGGTCATGACCCAGGCGCCGATCGCCACCAGTATGACGGATGTCAGCTGCGCCAGGGTGAACGGGCCCAGAAACCGGTCGTCCTTGGCGCGAAGAATCTCGATCAGGAACCGCTCGCACCCGGCGAACACGAGGTACACGCCGAACAGCCACCCGATGGGCCGGGCGCGCAGGCGCCAAGCCCAGAGGACGAAGAACGCGCCCAGCATCATGGCCGTCTCGTACAGCTGCGTCGGGTGGACGGCCAGCACCGTGGAGGGGTCGATGCCTGCGGGTACCGGCACCCCGAAGAGGTGCTGGAGGTTCCCCGCGGTCGAGGGAGGCAGGCCCTGCGGGAACTTCACGGCCCAGGGCAGGTTGCTGGGTCGCCCGTAGTCGTCGTTGACGAGGAAGCAGCCGACCCGGCCCAGGGCGTACGCTGCCGCCAGCGCCGGCGCGACGAGCTGCATCGTCCAGCGGAGTGGCACGCGCAGCCGCCACCCGTTGATGATCACGGCGATCGTGCCGCCGATGAACCCGCCGTACCAGACGAACCCGCCGCGCTCGAACAGGGTCCCCGTGTCCCGCGTGAGGGCGACATACCAGAGCTTCGCGCCGATGACGCCGCCGATCACCGCCGCGGCGATCATGTCGGCCGAATAGTCCTCGGCCAGCCGCCGGCGTCGGAGCTCCAGCGTCACCAGCCAGCCTCCCATGAGGAAGGCCACCATCATCATCAGGCCGTAGCCGGTCAGCTCGTGCGGAAAGAACGGGAGCGGAATCTTGAAGGGATAGATCGTCACGCGTCGGATCCGGAAACGGGTATCGGGGCCACGAGCCCAGGCAGAGGCAGGTCGTCGCGCGGCTCGAGGTCCCAGCCGCTGCGCTCACCACGGGCCAGGCGCCATGCCCCGGCGGCGGCGATCATCGCGGCGTTGTCGGTGTTGAGCCGGGGGGAAGCTACGCTCACGCGAGCCTGTCCCGCCAGCCGGTCACGCAGGCGAGTGACCAGCGCCCGGTTGCACGCTACGCCCCCGCCGATCATCGCCGCCGAGTAGCCGAGGGCCTCCACCGCGTACGCCGTCTTCGCGACCAGCACGTCGTTGGCCGCATCCTGGAACGCCAGGGCCACGTCGGCCCGGTCCTGCGGCGACAGCTCGGCCTCACGCACCGCGCGAAGGACCGCGGTCTTGAGGCCGCTGAACGAGAAAGCGTAGCGAGTGGGTCCGTCGCGGTCGAGGTCCTGCAGCATCGGCCGGGGAAACCGGAACCGGCCGGCGTGTCCCTCGCGCGCGAGGCGCTCGATCGGGGCGCCGCCCGGATAGCCGAGGCCGAGGAGCTTGGCCACCTTGTCGAACGCCTCTCCGGCGGCGTCGTCGAGCGTTTGCCCCAGCAGCCGATACTCGCCCCACGCGGGCACGTCGAGCAGCATGGTGTGGCCGCCGCTCACCAGTAGCCCGACGAAGGGGGGCGCGAGCTCGGGATCCTCGAGTGTCGGGGCGAAGAGGTGTCCCTCGAGGTGGTTCACCCCCAGCAGGGGCCGGTCGAGGCTGAACGCGAGCGTCTTGCCGTACATCACCCCGACCAGCAGTGCGCCGACAAGGCCGGGGCCGGCGGTCACCGTGATCCCATCGAGCTCGCCGAGCCCGATGCCCGCGTCGGCCAGTGCTCGATCCACGACGGACCCGATCGCCTGCACGTGCGCGCGGCTTGCCAGCTCCGGCACCACGCCGCCAAAGATCCGGTGCACGTCCTGCGAGAGGATCGAAAGGCCCGCGATCTCGGCGCGATCGCCGGTCCGGCGCAGGACGGCGGCGCTGGTCTCGTCGCACGACGTCTCGATGCCCAGCACGAGCTCAGCCATCGCCGCTCCGGCGCACCAGCGTGACGCTGTCCGGTACGGCCGTGGCCTCGAGTCCCTGTGGCGCGAGGACGCGGAGCGGAACGCGGGCGGGCGCCGAGCCGCTCCAGTCCACCACGACGGGCACGCTGTCCCTCGCGAGCCCGCTCAGCCGACTGGCGGCGCCTCGCACCCGCACCTCGACCGTGGCCAGATCCGGCCGCATCGAGGCGGCGAGATCGCTCGGGAGGCGGACCGGGACCCCGCGCAGAGTCCGTTCGCCCACGGCCTCGACATCCACGCGGATCGTCACCTCCGTGGGTACGGCCCGCACGCGCCCGAAGCCCGAGGTGTCCAGCGCGAGCGTCTCCTCGACCGGGCCATCCGCCTGCGCCATTTCGAGCGGCATGGTACGCGCCGAGTCGATGCGCCGCAGATCCTCGCGCGGGCCGAGGAGACGCACGGTGCCCGGGACGACCGCGATGGCGCTGAGCACGTGCCCGGTCTCGGGCGGCAGGCGGACGACGGCGCGCACGGGTACGACGCGCTGGAACGTGGAGTCGAGCTGGACCTCGACCGAGCGGGGCTGCACGTCCTGCACGTGCACGTCCACGCCCCGCGGAAGCTCGAGGTCGCCGGGGCCGACATCGACCCGCACCTGGTCCGCCACGGTCGAATCGGCGATGACGCGCGTGAGTCGCATGGGGGAAGCGGACAGCTTGAGCAGCTCACGTCGCGGGCCGTAGACGAGCGCCCGTACGGGTCCTTCGGTCCGTACGACCGTGCGCCCAGCGGGGGGACGCACCGTCATGTCGACCGGCACGAGGGTGCTCGCGGGCTCCTCGCTCGCCGCCAGAAACCAGAGAAAGAGCGACAGCCCCAGCGAGGTGAGCTTGAGCGGCAGATCGGCGGTGAGAGCCCGACGGAGGCTCACGTCACGTGCCGGACTCGGCGAGCAGGCGCTCGACCAGCGCGCGGTTGGCGGGCGAGTTCCAGTCCTGCGCCCCGATCACGCGCTTCACGATGACCCCACGTCGGTCGAGCAGGAAGCTCTCCGGCACGCCGGTCGTCTGGTAGAGCTGCTGGACGCGCGTGGAGCGGTCCTGCAGCAGGTCGAAGCTCAGGGCGAGGTCCTGCCCGAACTTGCGGACGTCCTCCGGCGCACCCTCGTCGATGCTCACGGCGGCGATCGCAAACCCTCGCGGCGCGAGCGCCGTGTAGAGCTGCTCCATCGCCGGCATCTCGACCCGACAGGGCACGCACCAGGTGGCCCAGATGTTCACCAGGGTGACCTTGCCGCGATAGTGCTCGCGCAGGGAGACCGAATCGCCGGTCGCGAGGTCCACCGCCCGGAATTCCGGCGCCGTCGCTCCGACCTCGACCCGAGCGACCTCGCTTCCCACCTTGGTCATGATGGTGGCGCCGGCGGCGACGCCGGCGACGATGAGCCCCACGAAGATCCATTGCTTCGACATGACGTCCTCAGGCGCTGACCGCGCAGCGGCGCGCGAGATCTCGCACGGCCGCCGCGGGGTCGGCAGCGCCGAACACCGCGGTGCCGGCGACGAAGGTGTCCGCCCCGGCTCCCCAGGCGTCGGCGATGGTGGTGGTGGTGATGCCCCCGTCCACCTCCAGCGTGGCGCGGGACCGGTGACGGTCGAGCAGCGCCCTCGTGCGGCGGATCTTGTCGGTGGAGCCCGGCAGGTACGACTGGCCGCCGTACCCGGGGTTCACCGACATGACCAGCACGAGGTCCAGGTCGGGAACGACCTCCTCGATGAGCGCGAGCGGCGTCGCGGGGTTGAGCGCGAGGCCCGCCCGCATGCCGCGCTCGCGGACGGCGGCCAGTTGCCGCTGGACGTGCACCGTCGCCTCGGGATGGAACGTGAACACGCTGGCGCCCGCGTCCGCGAATTCGGCGATGTAGTGCTCGGGGCGCTCCACCATCAAGTGGACGTCGAGCGGCCGCTCCGTGATGCGGCGGAGCGCGCGAATGAGCGGCGCGCCGAACGTCAGGTTCGGCACGAAGTGGCCGTCCATCACGTCCACGTGAACCCATTCCGCTCCTCCCGCGATCGCCTGCTCCACCTGCTCGCGGAGGCGACCGAGGTCGGCGCTCAGCACGCTCGGGGCGATGCGGACGCTCATGACCCACCCCCCGGCGGGCCGCTCACGATCAGGTCCACGGTCGAGCCCCTCGGCCGGCCGTTGCCCGGGGCGGGGTGGATGGCGATCACCACCCCCGGCTCCGGACCTCCACCTCGCACCGTATCCACGCGCCCGACCTTGATGCCGGCGGCCTCGACCACCCGCTCGGCCGACGGCAGCGCGAACCCGATCACATCCGGTACCGTGGCCGGCGCGGGTCCGCTGCTCGGGAAGAGCTGCACCACCGTGTTGGGCGGCGCGGCTGTGCCCGGCGGCGGATCCTGCCAGGCGACGCCCCCGCGCGGGGCCGACGGGCTGGACCGGTCACCCTCGACACGGCTGCGAAACCCCGCCTTCGTGAGCGTCGCCCGGGCCTCCTCGAGGGGACGGTCCAGCACGCGGGGCACCGCGTGCTCGTCGCCGGTCACCGAGCGGGGGGTGATCCAGTAGACCGAGGCGGCGTATCCCACCACGAACGTCAGGAGGACCAGGCCGATGTCTCGCGCGAACCGGCCCCAGGGCGCGGTGCGCCAGGAGCCGAAGGTCGGCTCGGTATGCCGGCGCATTCTCATGGATCGGTTCTCACCGGGCGCGTCGGAGCCGGGCGGCGTACGCACCGCCCATCTGGTGCCGCTGCGGCAGGATCATGAGGTCCCCGTCGGAGGAAGTCAGTACGGCGGGAAACGAAGGGCCGGGTTCCCGCCGGAACTCGGGATGTCGTCGCAGGAACGCGTTCACCTGCTCTCCGTTTTCCTCGGGCTCGATCGAGCACGTGGCATAGATCAGGCACCCACCGGAGGCGACCGCGTCCGCGGCGCCATCGAGCAGGTCCGCCTGGCGGCGCTGAAGCATCGTCAGCGCATCGGGAGTGATGCGCCAGCGGGCGTCGGGGTGGCGGGCGAGCGTGCCCGTGCCGAGGCACGGTGCATCGATGAGCACGGCGTCCACCCCACGGAGCGGCGCCGCACGCGCGTCGGCCACGATCGGGTGCTCGCGTCCGCTCCCTGCCCGCCGCAGATTCGTCGCGAGCCGCCGAACCCGTCCCTGACCCAGGTCGCCCGCGATCACCCGGCCGAGGCCGCGGCCAAACGCGATCGTCTTTCCACCGGGCGCGGCGCAGGCATCGTACAGGATCGCGCCGGCCGGCAGATCGGCGTAGCGCACGACCAGAGCGTGGGCCGGATCCTGAACGATGAACGCGCCCACCTCGTAGCCCGGCAGGTCCTGAGGCCGGCTGCGGTCGGTGACGAGTCCGGCACCGAACGGCGCCTCGGTCACATCGATCCCGGCTTCGCGCCACCGGGCCTCCAGCGCCGCCTGGGGCTCGCGCGCGGGCTGCAGCACCAGTCGTGGACGCGTGTTGTTCCACCGGAGCAGCTCGACCGTCTCCTCGGGACCGAAGCGCTCGAGCCATCTCTTTACGAGCCAGGGCGGGTGCGAGGCGGCGCGCGCCAGCCCTTCGGCCGAGGACTCCGGTCGAGTTTCCGCCGGCTCGCTCCGGCCCAGCCGACGAAGGACCGCGTTCACGAATCCGCCGGCGCGCGCGCCGACCGCCGCCTTGGCCAGTGCCACGCTGGTATCCACCGCCGCGTGCGGCGGAACCCGATCGAGGGCGGTGAGCTGGAACGCGCCAAGCCGAAGCACATGCTTGAGCTCGGGGGCGACGCTCGCCCATCCACCCGGCACGAGCGGAGCGAGGGAGTCGTCGAGAGCCGTCTGGCTTCGCAGCACGCCTGCCGCGAGCTCGTGGGCCAGCCGACGATCGGGCTCCGTCAGGCGTTTGACCGCGCGATCCAGGGCGACCTCGAACGGCAGCCCAGCGCGCACCTGCTCCAGCACGTCGTAGGCGGCTCGCCTGGGCTCGAACCCCGGGGCCGTGACCGCCGGCCGCTTCACGCTAATTCCTATTCCAACATTCCACGGATGGGGCTCGAGGGCACGGCGATCTCCCGCCGCGGCATGCGACCGGCCAGGTAAGCCAGACGGCCCGCCTCGACCGCGAGCCCCATCGCGCGTGCCATGGCCACCGGATCCTGCGCCTCGGCGAGGGCGGTGTTCATCAGGATGCCGTCGACGCCCTGCTCCATGGTGAGGCATGCGTCGGATGCGATGCCCACGCCAGCGTCCACGATGACCGGGACCGACAGCCGGCGCTTGATCGTGCGGATGCTGAAAGGATTGACCAGGCCGAGCCCGCTGCCGATTGGCGAGGCGAGCGGCATCACCGCGGCACAGCCGACCTCTTCCAGGCGCAGCGCGGTGATCAGGTCGTCGTTCGTGTAGGCGAGCACCTGAAAGCCTTCGCGCACGAGCGTCCGCGCGGCGGCGAGGAGCCCCTCGGCGTCCGGCAGCAGGGTCTCTCGGTCGCCGATGACTTCCAGCTTCACGAAATCGTTGAACCCTGCCTCGCGGGCGAGGCGGGCATAGCGGATGGCCTCGTCGGCGGTGTAGCAGCCTGCGGTGTTGGCGAGGAGGAAGTATCGGTCCGGGCTCAGGTGATGGAGGACGCTCTCCTCCTTGCTGCGGTCGAGGTCCACCCGGCGGACGGCCACCGTCACGATCTCCGCGCCTGACGCGTCGATCGCGCGCACCATCTCCGGGTTGCTTCGGTATTTGCCGGTGCCAACCATGAGACGGGAGCGAAAGCGGCGCCCGCCCAGCACGAGGGGGGCGTCGTCGAGCGTGTCGGGGCGGACGGTTTCCGTACTCAGCGTGCCGGTCATGATGACTCCAAGGAATAACGCACGGAAAGATAACCCGTTCGGCCTCACCCTCCGCCGACGAAATGCACCAGCTCGATGGTGTCGCCCTCGGCCACGCCGGTCTCGCCGAGTCGCGGCCGCCGGACGATTTCGCGGTTGAGCTCGACCACGACTGATCGGGGATCGAGCCCGAGATGCGCGAGCAGTTCCAGCAGCGTGGCCGGGCCGGGCACCCGGCGTGTCTCTCCGTTGATCGTCACGGCGATGCTGGTCATGCGCTCTCCGTCCACGGGGCCAGGAGCGCAAGCGCCGCCGCCGCCGGGTCCGGTGCCCGCCAGAGGGCCGTGATCGCCGCGACTCCGTAGGCGCCCGCCTCGCGAACTTCGCGCGCCCGGGCCGCGTCGATGCCGCCGATGGCGATCACCGGCCGGCCGAGGGCCGCGGCCTGGCGGACGAGAGTGACGCCGCCCGCTGCGCGGCCGGGGTGCGAAGCCGTCTCGTACACGTTGCCTACGAGGAGAAAGTCGGCTCCTTCCTCCACCGCCCGCTCGGCCTCGTCGGCGCCGTGCACCGAGCGGCCGATCCAGCCCTCCGCGTAGATCCGCCGGGCATCCGCCGGGGCGAGGTCGCCGCTCGCGAGCTGGACGCCCTGCGCGTGGACCGCCGCCGCCACGTCCGGCCGGCCGTTGACGAAGACGGCGGCCTCGGGCGGTCGCGCCAGCGCGACGAGTCTCGCCGCCGCGCCGGCGAGGGCGGCGCCGCTCGCGGAGTGATCACGCGCATGGAGCGCGACCGCGGGTCCGGCTGCGGCGATGGCCGCGGCGCGCACGCCGAAGTCGTCCGCCGCCAGCACGCCCGCGTCCGTGATCGCGTGGAGCCGGGGCAGCGGTCTCATCCGAGCCGTGCTCCGACCGCGATCCCGCGCCCGCGCACCCACTCGCTCACCGTGAGCCGCGTGCGCCCGGACGGCTGCACCTCGTCGAGGGACAGCGCGCCGTCGCCACAGCCCACCACCAGCCGGTCGCCGGCGGTGAGCACGCAGCCCGGCTCGCCCTGCTCCGCAACGGCTACCGCGCCGAACAGCTTGAGCGGGCTCTGCTCGTGTACGGTCCACGCACCGGGGGCCGGGTCGAACGCGCGGACCTGGCGGGCGAGCGCCGCCGCCTCGCGGCTCCAGTCGAGGCGTCCGCGTTCGCGGTCGATCTTGGGCGCGAGCGTCACGCGGCCGTCATCCTGGGGCTCCGGCCGCGCGAACTCACCGGTAAGGAGCGCCAGCGCGTCGATCAGCGCCGCGGCGCCGAGCTCCGCGAGGCGCGCCGCGAGCGAGCCGGCGGTCTCGTTCGGACCGATCGGCGTGGCGACCCGATGCAGCACCGGCCCGCTGTCGAGCCCCTGATCCATCTGCATGATGCTGACGCCCGTTTCCGTATCGCCGGCCAGGATCGCATGCTGGATCGGCGCGGCCCCGCGCCACCGCGGGAGCAACGAGGCGTGGACGTTGATCATGCCGAGGCGGGGGAGGGAGAGAACGTCGGGCCGGAGGATATGCCCATAGGCGACGACGACAGCGAGGTCCGGCTCGAGGCGGCGGAGGCCGGCGAGGAACACGTCGCCGAGCGGACGCGCGGGCTGGAGCACCGGGATGCCGGCGTTCAGCGCCTCGGTCTTGACCGGTGGGGCGATCAGCCTGCTTCGCGAGCGCCCCTGGGGACGGTCGGGCTGGGTGACCACCCCGACCACCTGGTACCGCTCCTTGAGCAGGGCCCTGAAGGAGGGCACCGCGAATTCCGGGGTGCCGAGGAAGACGATCCGCATCACTCCGAGCGGGCTGATTCCGGCTGCACTTCCTTGATGTAGCTGCTGTCGTCCTTGTGGTCCCGCCGATAGCGCGCCAGGAGGATCTGCCGTTTGACCAGGCTGAGGTGGTCCAGGAAGAGGATGCCGTCGAGGTGGTCGAGCTCGTGCTGGATCGCGCGGGCCTTGAGCCCGGTCGCCTCCTTGCGATAGCGCGTGCCGTGCCGGTCCGTGGCCTCGAGCACGACGCGCTCGGGGCGGCTCACCTCGCCGTAGATCTCGGGAATGGACAAGCACCCCTCCTCGGCCGCGGCGCGCCCTTCGCTCTCGATGATCACCGGGTCGATCATCTCGAACCGATCCTCGTCGGCATCCACGACGGCGACGCGGCGGGCCACACCGACCTGATTGGCCGCCAGGCCGACGCCGCGCGCCGCGTCCATCGTCTCGAAGAGATCCTCGACGAGCCGGCGAACGTCGTCATCCGGCGCGCCGACGTCCGCGCTCCGCTGGCGGAGCACGGGAGAGCCCAGCAGGTGCATGCTGCGCAGGCTCATGCCGCGGGAGCTCCGGGCGACGAGGGTGCGCCCGCGCCGCCGATCCGGACGATGCGCGAGCGCTCCACGATGAAGCTCGAGGTGCCGCTTTCCACCGTCACACGCGTTTCCTTCACGCCGTCGGACTCGACTTCCCGGATGTCGCGCACTTTCCCGATGATCCCGCCGCTCGTCATCACCTCGTCGCCCTTCTTGAGATTGCTCAACAGCTCGGCGTGCTTCTTCCGCGCCTGACCCGACGGCCGCAGGATGAGGAAGTAGAACACGAGACCGATGGCCACCATCTGCAGCACCAGCACGCTGATCCCGCCGCCCGCACCGGTTTGCACCTGAAGCATGAGCTCTCCTCACGCGCCTCGCGCGTGGTAGCGGCGGAGCCACTCACGGCTCCAACCGTCGAACGTCCCGGCCAGGATGTGCGTCCGTGCCTCCTGCCCGAGCCGGACCAGAAAGCGGATGTTGTGGAGCGACACCAGCCGGAGCCCCAGCATGTCCTCGACGACGAAGAGATGCCGCAGATAGCCGCGGGGGTAACTGGTGCAGGTTTCGCAATCGCACTCTGGATCGAGCGGGTCCGTCGAGCCCTTGAGGGCGGCGCCCCGCACGTTGATCCGTCCCGTGGGAAGCCACGCGGTTCCGTGCCGGCCGTTCCGCGTGGCCGCCACGCAGTCGAACAGGTCGACGCCGCGGGCGATGCCCTCGAGCAGGTCCGATGGAAACCCGACACCCATAAGATAACGGGGCGTCTCGCGGGGCAGCTCGGGCGCGAGCGTCTCGAGGATCCGGTGCATCACGGGCTTGGGCTCTCCGACCGAGAGGCCGCCGATCGCGATCCCCGTCCACGGGCCACGCGCGAGCGTGCCTTCGAGCGAGCGGCGCCGGAGATCGTCATGGGTGCCGCCCTGGACGATGGGCCAGAGCGTCTGACGGACGATCGAACCGTCCGACGAGCCGGCGGTCGATTGTTCCCAGGCCTCCCCGATCGCCTGGTCGCCCGCGCCCCCGGCCGCCAGTGCTCCATGCCTCGCCTGACACCGGTCCAGCCATCGAAGCGTCCGCTCCATTCCCTCGCAGGCCAGCTCGTGCGGCGCCTGGCCGGGCACGACGTGGTCGAACGCCATCGCGATGTCGGCGCCGAGGGTCCACTGGATCTCCATCGCGCGCTCGGGGGTCAGCTTCCGGTAGGTACCGTCCACGTGGCTCTGGAACTCGACGCCGTCCTCGTCGATGCGGCGCAGGCGCTCGAGCGAAAAGACCTGGAAGCCGCCGGAGTCGGTGAGCATCGGTTTGCGCCAGGTGGTGAAGCGGTGCAGACCGCCCATGGCACGAACGACGCCTTCGCCCGGACGGAGATGGAGATGGTAGGTGTTCCCGAGGATGATCTGGGCGCCCGTCCGCGCCACGTCCGTCGGGCTGAGGCCGCGGACCACGCCATGGGTGCCGACCGGCATGAACGCGGGCGTGACGACGGTGCCGTGCGGCAGCGTCAGCGTGCCCGCCCGAGCCAGGCCCTGCGTAGCCTCGAGGCGGAACTCGAACATGCGCGCCGCGGTGACGCTCACGGCGCCGGTACGCCCGCCGCCACCAGCACTCGCTCCATCTGCCGTCGGTGCACCAGGTCATGGCCGGCCATCAGGCGGATCAGCCTGTCGACGCTTTCGGGCCCCCGTTCCGTGTGCATCCCGACCCGCGTGAGCTGCGCCGGGGTCAGCGATCGCCACAGGCGGAGGTTGGCCATCCGGAGACCGCGGAGCTGGCCCAGGGCAACGTCGAGCGACGCGTCCGCGTAGCCGAGGTTTCTGGCCCACGCGTCCTGGTCGTAGCCCTGGATCACCGGACGATCTTCCGCCACGATCAGCCGCGTGCGCCAGGCGGCCACCACGTCCGAATCGGCGAGGTGCTGTATGATCTGGATGGCGGACCACTTGCCCGGCGCTTCGGGGCGCCGGAGCGCCTCGTCGTCCACGCCGGCCGTGCGCCATTCGATCCACGCGAGTTGCTCCACCGTGACATCGAGCGGATCCCGGTCGCCGAGGAGGTCGAGCAAGGCGCGGACGTACGCCGCGGCGGCTGCCGTGGCGCTGCCCGCTGGGTTGGCGAAAGTCATGTCCGGCTCCCGATCAGAGAATCACCATGGCGTCGCCGTAGGAATAGAAGCGATAGCGCTGACTCACCGCGTGGGCGTAGGCCGCCATCGCGAGGTCGTGGCCGGCGAACGCGCTCACGAGCATGAGCAGGGTCGACCGCGGCAGGTGGAAGTTGGTGAGCAGCCGGTCCACGACCCGGAACGGGTAGCCCGGCGTGATCATGAGCCGCGTCTCGCCCGCGCCGGCGCGGACGGTGCCGTCCGATTGCGCGGCGCTCTCGAGCGCGCGAACGACCGTGGTGCCTACCGCCCACACCCGACCGCCCTGCTCGCGCACGATCTCGATCAGCCCGGCCAGCCGCGGCGAGATCTCGTATCGCTCCGGGTGCATCGGGTGGAGGCGCGGGTCCTCCACCTCCACCGGCTTGAAGGTGCCCGGTCCCACCTGCAAGTCCAGTCCGGAGACCACGACCCCCTTGGCCGAGAGTCCGTCGAGCAGCGCCGTCGTGAAGTGGAGGCCCGCCGTTGGCGCGGCGACGCTCCCCTCGAGTCGGGCGTAGACCGTCTGGTACCGCTCGTCGTCGGCCTCGGTGGGGTCGCGAGTGATGTAGGGCGGCAGCGGCAGCCGGCCGAACCGCGCGATCGCCTCCTCCGCCGTGGCGCCGACGAAGCGCACCCGGCGATTGCCGTCGGGCAGCACCTCGAGCGTCTCGATGGCGACGGTGTCGTCGAAAGCGACGCGCTTGCCGGGTTGGAGCGCGCTGCCCGGCTTGCCGAGGGCGACCCAGCTCTCGTCCGCCGCCGGGTGAATGAGCAGCACCTCGGCCGGCGCGCCCGACGCGCGGGTGCCGAGGAGGCGGGCGTGACGAACGCGCGTGGTGTTGAGCACCAGCAGGTCGCCGGCTGGGACGAGCGAGCTGAGCTGGGAGAACCAGGAATCGACCAGGACGCCGCCCTGGACGGAGCGGGTATCGCCGGGGACCATCGCGGGCTGCCGGAAGCTGTCCACCGTGCGCCGGCCGGCTGGCCGCACGGCGCGCTCGGCCGCGCGACGATCGGGGCCCATGGCGCGCCGGTCGGCGCGGAGGACCATCAGCAGGCGGCTCGCGCTCCGCTCCGGAAGGGGCTCCTGGGCGATGAGCTCCGGCGGAAGCTGGTAGTCGAAGTCGGCGGTGCGGGGGGACTCAGCCGTCAAAGATCGTGGCCTGCGCGGCGGGCGGCGGGGTGAGGCCGAAACGGCGGTACGCGAGCGCCGTGGCGCAGCGGCCGCGTGGCGTGCGCTCGAGGAAGCCCTGTTGAATGAGGAACGGTTCGTAGACGTCCTGCAGCGTGCCGGCATCCTCGCCGACCGCCACCGCCACCGTGCCGAGCCCGACCGGTCCGCCGCCGAACTTCTCGATGATGGTGGTGAGAATCCGCGCGTCCATGTCGTCCAGGCCGAACTCGTCCACGTTGAGCCGGCTCAGCGCCTCGCCCGCGACCGCGACCGTCACGCGACCGTCGGCCTTCACCTGGGCGTAGTCGCGGACCCGGCGGAGGAGCCGGTTGGCCACCCGCGGTGTGCCCCGGCTTCGCCGCGCGATCTCCGAAGCGCCCGCGTCGTCGATGGGCACCTGGAGGATGGACGCCGAGCGAACGACGATTTGCTGCAGCTCGTCCGCTGGATAGAACCCGAGCCGCTCCACCAGACCAAAGCGGGCGCGCATGGGCGGCGTCAGGAGGCCGAAGCGCGTGGTCGCGCCGACCAGCGTGAAGCGCTCGAGCGCCATCGGGATCGTCTGCGCGTGCGGTCCTTCGGCGATGCGCACATCCACGCGAAAGTCTTCCATCGCTGGGTAGAGAAACTCCTCGAGGGCCGGCTTCATCCGGTGGATCTCGTCGATGAACAGCATGTCACCCGGGCCGAGCGAGGTGAGCATGCCCACGAGGTCGCCCGGCTTCTCGAGCACCGGGCCCGAGGTGGTGCGGAGCTGGACGCCCATCTCGCGCGCCATCAGCATGGCGAGCGTGGTCTTGCCGAGGCCCGGCGGCCCGAAGAAGAGCGTATGGTCCAGCGTCTCGCGGCGGCCCTTCGCGGCGTCGATCGCGATCTGGAGCGAGCTCTTCACCTGCGCCTGCCCGATGAATTCGTCCAGCCGCGACGGCCGGAGCGCCGCGTCCGCGCCCGTCTCTTCGGGCAGAGCGTCGGGAGTGGTGACCTGGAGCTTGTTCATGATCCGTCGTCGAGCTGCGCGTTCCATCGGACCGGCCGCTCGCCAGGGGTCACGATGTGCCACGCGCGGCAATGATTGCAGCGGTCCCGGGCGCTCGTCGCGTCGGCCGGCACCAGTTTCCGGTTGGTGGTGCCGCAGCGGGTACAGTTCCATTCGGCGGTCACGGCTGGCACGCTCATCACGGTCAGCGCCCTCCCCGGGCGGTGGCGAGGCGCTGAAGCGCCAGGCGGATCAGTTGCGAGGTTTCCGACGGCGCGCCGTCCGCCAACGCGGCCCGCACGGCCTCGTCCGCGGCGCCCGGGCCGTAGCCTAGTCCCACCAGGGCCTGCACGGCACCCTCGGTTCCGGCCGCGCGCGGCGCCGGGCTCTGGAGCGAGACGTCGCCGAACTTGTCCTGCAGCTCGAGCACGAGGCGCTCGGCCTTCTTGCGTCCCACGCCGCTCACGGAGCTGAGCGCGGTGAGGTCGCGCGCGAGGATGCTCCGCACCGTCCGCTCCGGCCCCAGCGCCGAGAGCATGGCGAGGGCGAGCTTGGGCCCGAACCCGCTTGCGTCGAGCAGCCGCCGGAACACCATCCGCTCCATCGCGCGGTCGAACCCGAACAGGGCCCACCCGTCTTCCTTCACCACGAGCTCGGTGAAAAGGCTCACCCGCGCCCCGGTGGCCGGCAGCCGCTCCGCCACGCCCGTCGGGACGGTCAAAGCGTATCCCACGCCGCCATCGGTCTCGATCACGAGCCCGTCGCCCGCCCGCTCGACCAACACGCCGGTCACTCGCGCGATCACCGGGTCCCCGTCATCTGGCGAAAGAATGCGGACCGGCGGCCGGCGATGAGGACGTGGGTCAACGCCACTGCCACGCCGTCCGCCGCGTCCGCGGGCGTGGGCGGGGTGCGCAGTCGTAGTAGCTGCGCCACCATGTACGCCACCTGCGACTTGAGCGCGGCACCCCGGCCCACCACGGTCTTCTTCACCTGCGCCGGCGAGTACTCCGCGATCGCGACGCCGGCCTGCTCCGCCGCCAGAAGAATGACGCCGCGCGCATGGCTCAGGACGACCGTGGTCCGCACGTTCTTCGCGTAGAACGCACTTTCCACCGCCACGGCGTCGGGCGCGTGGCGGGCGAGCAGTGCCGCGGTGCCGTCATGGATCACCCGCAGGCGGGCAGGAAGGGAATCCCGGGCGGCCGTCGTGAGCGTGCCGCATTCCAGCAATCGCGGATGGGTTCCGGTGCCGCTCTCCACAACGCCGTACCCGAGGACGGCCGTCCCCGGGTCGATGCCGAGCACCTTCACCGGCGAGCTCTCAGGCCTCGGCCTCCGCCAGCTGGGCGGCGTCGATGTCGAAGTTCGAGGAGACTCGGGAGACGTCGTCCAGCTCTTCGAGCACTTCCATCAACTTGAGAATGCGCTCGGCGTCGGGACCTTCCACCTTGACGGTGTTCTTGGGCACCATCGTGAGCTCCGCGGACTCGATCGCGAACCGCTTCCCCTTGAGCGCCTCCTGGACGGCGTGGAACGTCGCCGGTGCGGTGGTCACGAGGTACTGGTCCCCCTCGCGAGCGAAGTCTTCGGCGCCTGCCTCGAGCGCCGCTTCCAGCGTGGACTCCTCGTCGTACTTGGCGGCCTCGAGGTAGATCTGTCCCTTCCGGTCGAACATCCAGGCGACCGAGTTGGTGGCGCCGAGGTTCCCGCCGTTGCGGCTGAAGGCGTGCCGGATCTCGGCGACGGTGCGGTTGGGATTGTCCGTCGTAGCTTCGATGAAGATCGCCGCGCCCCCGGGTCCGTACCCCTCGTACGTCAGCTCCTGGTAGGCCTCGCCCTCGAGCTCGCCGGTGCCCTTCTTGATGGCGCGCTCGATGTTTTCCTTGGGCATGTTCACCGCGCGCGCGTCGTCCACGGCCAAGCGGAGGCGGGGGTTGCCGGCCGGATCTCCTCCGCCTGCACGGGCCGCGACGGTGATCTCACGGATGATCTTGGTCCAGGCGGAGGCGCGGCGGGAATCGGTGACGGCCTTCTTCCGCTTGATCTGCTTCCACTTGCTGTGGCCGGCCATGGCCAACTCCTTGATGCGGGCGGGGTTGATGGGCCGAAACATAAGCGCGACAGCCGTTTGCGGCAAACCGCCGGGCTTGACCCGGAGTGCACCTGCCGCTAGTCTCCCCCGCCTATGATCCCCTCGAAAATCCGCGTGCTGCTGCTCTGCGCCGCGCTCGCCGCCTGCGGCGACAAGCGCCCCACGATCGCCAAGATGAGCGATGCGCTCCCGAATCTCCCGTTGCCGCCGGACGCGAGCTTCGTCACCCGGTCGGGTGGGCCTGATGTGATCCAGGTGACCGTCCGGACGCCGGCTGGCGTGGAGGCCGTGACGGCCTACTATCGCCGGATCCTCAGGACCGGCGGCTGGAAGCTGGTGAACGATGCGAAGGACAAGGACGGCGCGACGGTGCTCCTCGCCGAACAGAAGGGGCCGCCCTTGTGGGTCCGGATTGAGCAGGCCGAGGACGGACACGGCACCCTGGTGCAGCTTTCGGGTGCCATCCTGAGCCGGACCGACAGCGCGGTGGCCAAGGCGACCTCGTAGTCGGGCGCGGCACGGGCGGGAGTTGCGAGAGGGGGCATGCGCGAGCGCATGCCCCCTGTGTCGTGCCCTTGATGCGCCGAAATCACTCCGGGTCCAGCATGTCCTCGAAGCGGAGGATGCGGGGCCTGAAATAGAGATCGACGAAGCCGGTCGCCCCGTTCCGGTTCTTCGCCACGATCAGCTCGGTTGCCCCTTCCACGCCCTGGGCCGACCGGTACATCTCCTCCCGATAGATCGCCAACACCACATCCGCGCACTGCTTGATCACGCCGAGCGCGCCGAGGTCGTCGAGCGTGGGCCGGGGATCTCCCCGGTCGCTTCGGAGTGCCGGCAACTGCGCCAGCGCGAGCACGGCCAGGTTGCGCTCGATCGCGAGGGCCTTGAGCGCGCGCACCGCCAGCGCCACCCGTTCGTTCAGGCGCCCCGCCGGCCGCGGTGACGGGGTGAGCTGGAGCGAATCCACCACGAGCAAGGCGCGGCCCGGCACCTGGTCGAGCGAGGCGGTGACCTCCTCGAACCGCTCGCCCGCGAGCGGCCGCAGCAGCAGCGGAGCGTCCCGCAGGCGCACCGCCGCGGCGCCCACTGCCGCGCGGGCCGTGGCGTCGAGCCGGCCCTGACGCAGGTCATCGATCGGGACGCCTCCCTCCATGGCCAGCGCGCGTTCGAGGACCCGCTCCGGGCTCATCTCGCCCGAGAGGATCAGCGTTGCCGACCCCGAGCGCGCCGCTCGCATCGCGATCGCGAGGCCAAGCGCCGATTTCCCGCTCCCCACGTCGCCGGCGAGGACGATCAAGTCCTGCCGGCGGAATCCGCCGCCCAGCCTGCGATCGAGGGAGGGGAAGCCGCTCGGCACGGTGTCCGGGGCGGTCCCACCCGGTGCTACCGCGTCGATTCGCTCGACCAGGGCCTCGAGCGCGTTCTCCGGCGTCGGCCGCATCGCTACCGCTCGGCGCGGACCGCCGCGCGCGCGGCGCGGACTGCCTGCGCGAGCGCCTCGCCGGCCTCCGCGCCTCCGGCCTCGCGCGCGGGTGCCACGAGCTGGCTCAGCACCTGCGCCGCTGTCTCGGGGCGGCCATCCTTGAGCTGGCTGATCGCGGCGACCAGTGCGCGCCGGAGTGGCGGGGGCAACGTCAGGCTCGAGAGCCGGTGCTCGAGCGCCTGGAGCCGCCGGCGATGGGCGCGATCGGGCGGGGGAGGGTCACGCAGCAGGTCCTGCGCGACCCGGACGGTGAGCCAGAGCGCGAAGATCCCCTCCCGCCGCGGCCCGCGCGCCGTCTGCGGCAGAACGCCGAGGAGCGCCGTCGCGGCGGGATCCCACCCGCTCACGCCAGCGTCCGCGTCAGGGTCGCGAAGACCATGTCGGGCTGGATCTCCCGCATGCACAGGTGGTGCTGGAGCGGGCACGCGTCGCTCCCGTGGCTGCTGCAGGGGCGGCACTCGAGGTTCCGCTCGACCACGCTCGCGTGGGCATTGTACGGAAAGAAGCCGAACTGCCTGACCGTCGGTCCGAACAGGGCGACCACGGGAATGCCGACGCCGGTGGCCATGTGCATGACTCCGGTATCGCCCGAGATGAGCGCCGCGGCGCGCTTCAGCATGGCGCCGGTCTCCTGCAGGCTCAGGTCGCCGGCGGCGCTCGCCACCTGGGCGCCGCCCCGCGCCGCGATCTCCGCGCCCATCGCCGAGTCCTCCGGGCCGCCGAGGGCGACGATGTCCGCTCCAGTGCCCGCGATCTGGCGGACCAGCTTGATCCAGTGCTGGACGGGCCATCGCTTGGTGGCGTGCGCCGCGCCGGGAGCGATCGTCACGAACGGACGCTTGGTGCCGACGCCGGCGCGCTGGAGCCACGCCGCCGCCTTCTCTTCCGCGATGGGATTGATGAAGAACTCGGGCGGGCCGCCGTCCGGCTCCACGTTGAGGTCGCTCGCGGCCTCGAAGTAGCGCTCGGCGACCGGCACGTGCTCCGTGTAGGTGTTGTACTTGAAGCGGATAAGCAGCTCGCGCGCCAGCCGCCGGTGCGAATAGCCGAACCATGGGCGACGGGTCAGAGCCCTGAGGGCCGCGGTGCGGAGGCCGCCCTGCAGATCGAGCAGGTGCGTATACGCCACCGTACGGATCTGCGCGGCGACGCTGCGGGCGGTGTCCTGCGGCGCGATGCCGAACGCCTCGGTGACGTTCGGGTTGTCGCTCACGAGCGGCACGTATTGCCGCTTCGTGAGAAACGTAACCCGCGCCCCGGGCCACTTCGTCCGGATGGCCCGCAGGAGCGGAGTCGTCAGCAGGATGTCACCGATCGAGCCGAACCGCACTACGAGAATGTCGGGGGAGAGGAAAATATTGTACGGCACGGCGGGAATGTACGGTGGGAAAAGGGAGACGGAAAGGACGCCATGAGCCTCCTCCGCGCCCCCCTGTATATTTAGCCCATGCCGCGTCCCAAGAGCATCCTCTGGGTGGACGACGAGGTGGAAAGCCTCACGTCCCATGTTCTCTTTTTGGAAGAGCAGGGCTTTGCCGTGGAGACCACGACCCACGGTGACGACGCCCTCGTGCTGCTCCAGCGGCAGCCGTACGGCGTCGTGCTGCTCGACGAGCAGATGCCCGGCCGCCGGGGCCTCGACCTGTTCCGCGCCATCCGGGCCATCGACCATGGCATGCCCGTGGTGATGGTCACCAAGAGCGAGGAGACCGAGACCCTCAAGGACGCCATCGGGGCCGACATCTCGGACTACCTCATCAAGCCGGTGAACCCGCGCCAGATCCTGTCGGTCGTGACCCGGTTGCTCGACGGCGACCGCATCCGGCAGCAGCGCCTCTCGCGCGACTTCGCCACCCGCTTCCGCGAGCTCGAGGCCCGCCGGGCCGGGCCGCTGGCCTGGCGCGAATGGGTGGAGCTCGTGGCCGAGCTCGCCGAGTGGGAGGTGCGCCTGGGCCAGGCGGACGAGCCGGGCCTGCAGGACGCCCTCCGCACCCTGCAGGAGAGCCTGCGGCAGGACTTCGCGCGCTACCTCCAGCGGAACTACGCTGGCTGGCTCCACGACGGCGAGAGCGACCGCCCGCCGCTTTCGGTCGACATCGGCGCCGAGTTCCTCCGGCCGGTGCTCGACCTCCACCGGAAGGCGCTGCTGGTGGTGGTGGACTGTCTCCGCCTGGACCAGTGGGCGATGATCCGCCCGCTCATCAGCGCGCGGTTCGACATCGAGACGGCCCACTACTTCTCGATTCTGCCGACGGCCACGCCGTTCGCGCGGAACGCCATCTTCAGCGGCCTCTTTCCGGCGGAGATCAAGGCGCGCTACCCGCAGTGGTGGACCGACAACGAGGAGTCGAGCCTCAACGCCCACGAGGCCGAGCTCCTGAGCGAGCAGCTCAAGGAGCTCACCGGGCGGAACGTGCCGGTGCATTACGAGAAAGTCTTCACGGCCGCCGACGGCGACGGCCTGCTCAAGCGCCTGCCCGCGCACCTGGCGCAGGACGGCGTGACGGCGCTCGTCTTCAACTTCATCGACCAGCTGACCCACGGCCGCACCGAGAACTCCACCCTGTACGAGGTGGCGCGCGACACGTCGGCCTTGCGGAATCTGACACGCACCTGGTTCGAGCGATCGCCGCTCTGGGACGCGTTGCGGGAGGCGGAGCGGCGCGGGGTCCCGGTCCTGCTCACGACGGACCACGGGTCGATCCACTGCCACACGCCGGCGACGGTCTACGCCAAGCGCGACACCACCTCGAACCTGCGCTACAAGTTCGGCGACGACCTGCGGGCGCAGGATGCCGACGCCGCCCTGGTCGTGGACGACCTGCCGAGCTTCGGGCTGCCCGCCCGCGGGCCCGGCACCCGGCTGCTGCTGGCCACGGGCGATCGCTTCTTCGTGTACCCGACGAAGCTGCGGGAGTATCAGGCGCGCTATCGCGGCGCGTTCCTGCATGGTGGCGTGTCGCCGGAGGAGGTGATTCTGCCGATCGCGCTCCTGACCCCGCGCCACGGATAGCCGTGCGCCCCGAGCTCCGGCTGCTCCGGATGGTCGCGCCCCTACCGCGGGCTCCTCGCGCTGGGGCTGCTCACCACGTTCCTGGCCTCCCTGCTCGACGGGTTCACGCTGGTCATCCTGATTCCCCTGCTCAAGCACCTCTTCGGCACGAGCGGCCAGCTCCACGCCGGCTCCTCCCAGCTCGAGAACTTCGTCACCCGCCTCACCGACCCGCTCGTGGTGGGGCTCTCGCCGGGGCATGCGGCCGGACGCCTGGTGGTGCTGCTTGCGGTGGGCCTGCTCATCAAGAACGCGCTGAGCTACGCCTCGAGCCAGATCTCGGTTGGCGTGCAGGAAAGCCTGGTGCGGGACCTTCGCACCCGCATCTTCGATCACCTGCTGACCCTCGATCTGGGCTACTTCCAGCGGACGCGCGCGGGCGCGCTCATCTCGGGCATCATCACGGAGGTGGATCAGACCAAGACGGTCATCACCGCCTCGCTGCTTTCGCTGTTCCAGAACCTCGTGATCGTGGCGACGACGCTCGTGGTCCTGAGCCAGATCTCCCTCCGGCTGACGCTGCTCACGCTCGCGTGCGTGCCGGCGATGGTCTACCTGCTCCAGACCCTCCTCAAGCGCCTGCGCCGGCACTCGCGCGCCCGCGCCCGCGAGCGCGGCGAGGTCACCTCCACGATCACCGAGCGGATCGGGGCGGTCCGGCTCATCCGGGCCTACGGGGAGGAAGCCCGGGAGGGCGCCCGCTTCGCCTCCCAGGCGAGCCGGTACCGCAAGCAGGTCGTCCGCACCCAGCGGTTCTCGTCGCTCACCAGCCCGCTCACCGAGGTCTTCTCGGGGTTCCTGGTCATCCTCATCATCTGGGCGGGCACCAGGCCCTCGCTGATCGGCATGGGCGGGTCGCTCGCGCCCGAGGCGATCATCGTGTTCCTGATGGCCGCCCTCAAGCTCACCTCGCCTCTCAAGACGATCAGCTCCTATCCCGCAGTCATGGCGGTGACGCATGGCGAGCGCCGAACGGGTGTTCGAGATCCTGGACGAGCCGAGCGCCGAGGTGGACCGGCCCGGCGAGGGCGAGGCGAAGTTCGAGCGAGGCATCGTCTTCGACCGCGTCTCGTTCCGCTACGGGCAGGGCGACCCGGTGCTTGAGCGAGGTGTCGTTCTCGCTCCCCAAGGGCAAGGTGGTCGCGCTGGTCGGGCCGAGCGGGGCGGGCAAGACGACCCTCGCGGACCTGCTGCCTCGCTTCCACGATCCGACCGACGGGCGCGATCCTGATGGACGGTGTCCCGCTCACCCGGCTCACTCGCCGGTCGCTCCGAGCGCTCATGGGGGTCGTGAGCCAGGACACCGTGCTGCTCAACGATACGGTGCAGGCCAACATCGCCTACGGCTCCGCGCGGGCCACGCGGGCCCAGGTGGAGGCCGCCGCCCGGGCGGCGAACGCCGACCTCTTCATCGCACAGCTCCCGTATGGGTACGAGACGATGCTGGGCGAGCGCGGCACCCGGCTCTCGGGCGGCCAGCGGCAACGGATCGCGATCGCCCGGGCCCTGCTTCGCGACCCGCCGATCCTCATCCTCGACGAGGCCACGAGCGCGCTCGACACCGAGTCGGAGCGGCTGGTGCAGCAGGCGATCGACCGGCTGATGGCCGACCGCACCGTGCTCGTCATCGCTCACCGGCTGGCCACCGTGCGAGACGCCGACGAGATCGTCGTGCTCGAGGCCGGCCGGATCGTCCAGCGCGGGACGCACGACCAGCTCTTCCGGGCGGGGGGACTGTATCGGCGGCTGTACGATCTCCAATTTCGCGATCAGGAGCCCGTGCTCGTGGCCGAGGTGTGAGGCGCGCGCATGGGTTGTAATCGATCACCGTTTCGCTAGTTTCGATTTCGTGCCCACTCGCTTTGCCGATACCCGCGTTCTCCTCGTCGGCGCGTTCGACGACGCGCTTCACGCGCACGCCGGTCTCCGCCGCCGCGCGCTCGAGCGGCTCGGCTGCCGGGTCACCACCGTCAACCTGATCGGGACCGGCAGCTGGCTCAGCCGGCTCCGCCGGGTCGGCCTGCACGACCGGCTCGCCCGTGCGATCGCCGGCACGACGCCCGCGCTCGTGCTGGTGCTCGAGGGGAGCCAGGTGGATGCGCCGATGGTGGCCTCGCTCCGGCAGAGCGGCGGGACCGGCGTGGGTCAACTGGTTCTGCGATGCCCGCCGTTCCGCCGAGGACATCCTGCCGTTCGCGGCCGCCTACGACGCCGTATTCGTCGCCGACCACCTCACGGTGGCGGCGTTCGACGCGCCGGGCAATCCGCCGGTGCACTACCTCCCGCCGGCTGCGATCCATCGATTCATCGACCCATGCGAGCCCGGGACCGGTTTCGCGCCAACGTCGTGTTCGTGGGCACGGCCACGCCCCACCGCGAGCGACAGCTCGGCGAGCTCGTGGAATTCGGGGTGGCCGTCTGGGGTCCCGGGTGGCGGCGGACCAAGCTCAGGGACTACTGCCGCGGTGAGCTGTTGAGCCATGAGGACTACATTCGCGCCTACGCTGGGGCGTCAGTGGCCGTGAACGTGGCCTGCACCGACGAGGGGGCCGAGGTCCGCGACCCTGGCGCCAGCCGCCGGCTCTTCGAGCTCGCGGCCATCGGCGTGCCCCAGGTCGTCGAGGAGCACGCGGACATCCATGACCATTTCCGCGAGGGCTCCGAGATCCTCGTGGCCCGCTCACCCCGGGAGCTCCGGACCCTCACGTCCGAGGCGCTGCACGATCGGGCGTGGGCGGAGCAGGTGGCGGCCGGTGCCCGGCAGCGGGCGCTGACCGAGCACACCTACATGCATCGCCTGGCCGAGCTGCTCCAGACGGTGGTCGGGCGTGTCCCCGCGCTCGTGATGGGGTGAGCCCGGCGGAAGGCTATTCGCCTTCAGCCTCTCCGATCGTCCGTCCTGCCGGGAGCACGCCGCTCGCCAGGTATGCCGCGAACATCCGCAGATACTCCGCCGCCATCACGTGATGACTGAAGTGCCGCTCGACCCATGCGCGGCAGGCCCCCGGGTCGATCCGGTCCATGGCCGGCCGGCGGGCGACGAGCTGATCGATCGTATCCCCCAACGCGCCCACGGTCGGGCCTACGATCTCGGGCAGCGCACCGCGACGGGTTCCGAGGACGGGCGTCCCACTCGCCAGGGCTTCAACCAGCGTGAGACCGAACGGCTCGTCCCACAGGGCCGGCATCCACAGGCACGCGGCGCCGGCGAGCAGGTCGGTCTTCTGCTCGCCTCCGACCTGACCCACATAGCGCACGGCCCGGCGGAACGACGGCCGCCATCCGCCGGCCAGCACGAGCCGTCTCCCCGAACGGCGGGCCCCTTCGATCGCCCAGCGGTACCCTTTGATCCGGTGCAGCCGGCCGAGGAAGAGATCGTAGTCGGCCTTCACTGCTTGAAGCCGGAACTCGCCGAGATCGATCCCATTGTAGACGAAGGCGGTGGCTCCGTGGCGGGTCGCGTGGTCGCGACTCAGGAAGAGCGTGTTTGGCGCGCTCGGCGTGCCGCGCCTGCGGTTGCCGTGGAGGCTTCGGATCCAGGGGACGTCGAGTGGCCCGCGCGGGGGTGAGAAGGCGAGGAGGATCTCGACGCCCGACGGCAGCCACGGGCGCAGGTCCGATGGGGCGGCCCCCGACTTCAGCGCCGGCAGCTCTACGACGGAGGCTTCAGGCACCAGGGTGCCGGCGCCCGCGAGCAGGGTGACCCGGTGTCCGGCGGCGGCGAGTCCCCGGGCGAGATAGACGACGATCCGCTGCGTGCCCCCATACTTCCGTACCGGGAGGCGGTCGCGAATATAGAGGGCGACGTGCATGGCGGCTGGAATCTATGCATCTTCATCCGCCTCCATGACCTTGCGCGTCCTTCAGGTGCTGCATCAGGGCGGCGGCGCCGGTTCGGTGACCTCCACTCTCCATCTCTCCCTGGGCCTGGCCCGCGCGGGGGTGGCGGTCCGGTTCGCGTGTCCGCCGGGCTCCGAGGTCGACGCGCTCGCGCGGGCAGGCGGCCTCGAGGTCCTCCCCATCGCATTGCGGCCGGGCGAGCGCCGCGCGAACGCGGCCGCGCTCGCCGCACTGCTCGCCCGAAGCCCGGTGGACCTCGTCAACTCGCAGAGTGCGCGGGACCGCCAGGCGCTGGCGTGGCTCGCCCTCCGGGGAAAATTGCGGCCGCCGCTGGTGCTCACCCGGCGCCAGATGCCGCGCACCTTCTTTGTCGAGAACTGGCTGGCCTCCCGCGCGGCGGCGCGGGTGATCGCCGTGAGCAGGGCCGTTGCGTCCGCGCTCGAGCGAAAGGGCACGCCGGCCCGGAAGATCGAGGTGATCCCGAACGGTCTCGTGAGCGAGCGAGTGGATGCGCCGGTGAGCGCCGAGTCGCTGGCCGAGTGGCGCGCCAGGATCGGGTGGACGGCGGCGCACCGGACCGTCGGCATCGTCGCTCGTCCGAAGGACCAGGCCGTCGTGCTTCGAGCTTTGCCGGCCATACGGACACCGATCCGGCTCGTGCTTGCCGGCATAGCCCCGGATCATCCGCTGGCGCGCGCGGCCCGCGCGGTCCGTTCGCCCCATTCTGCGGTGGCCTTTCCGTTCACCGCGGACGTCCGCGCGCTGTACGAGCTGTTCGACCTCGTGCTGCTACCCTCGCGGATCGAAGGGCTGTCCCAATCGCTGCTCGAGGCGATGGCGCTGGGGAAGCCGGTCATCGCCTCCGCGGCTGGCGGGAATCTCGACCTGATCGATTCCGGCGCCGACGGGATGCTCGTCGCGCCGCTCGATGCATCCGCCTGGGCTCGGGCGATCGACCGCCTGCTGGACGACGGCGGGCTGGCCAGCCGCCTGGGCACGGCGGCGCGTCATACGGCGCGGGACACGTTCGCGCTCGACCGCACGATCCGGCGCACCCTGGCCGTCTACGAGGCGATCCTGAGCGGCCCGCTTGCTCCTCGAGTGCGCCCGGGATGAGATTGTCCTACCTCGATTTCTTCCAGCGGCTGGAGCGGGTCCGTGGTCCAGGTGTCGGGCTTCACCATCGTCAGGAACGCGATCAAGCTGGACTTCCCGGTGGAAGCCAGCATCCGCTCGCTCCTGCCCGTGTGCGACGAGGTGGTGGTGAACGTGGGTCGGTCGGAGGACGAGACGCTCGCGCTGGTGCGCTCGATCCGCGACCCGAAGATCCGCATCGTCGAGACCGAGTGGGACATGACCCGGCGGAACACCGTCCTCGGCTTCGAGACGCTCCGGGCAATGCGCGAGTGCCGCTTTCCCTGGGGGATCTACATCCAGGCGGACGAGGTGCTGCACGAACGCGGCGCCGAAGCGCTCGCCGCCGCCATTCAGCGCTACGACGGAGACCGCCGCATCGAGGGGCTGCTGGTGCGCTACCTCCATTTCTACGGGGGCTTCGACACCATCGCGACGCATCGCCGGTGGTATCGGCGGGAGGTGCGGGCCGTGCGGCTGGATCCCAGCCTGGACATCCGGCCGTACCAGGGTGCGCAGGGTTTCCGCGTGGGCCCGGAGCACCGGAAGATCCGTGCTCGACTCACGACCGCCGAAATGTTCCACTACGGGTGGGCACGGCCGGCGCAGGCGCTGCGCGAGAAGCGAGAGCTGGGGAAGACGATGTATCCATGGCGCGACGCCGACGAGCGCAAGCCCCTGCTCGATTGGGTTCCCGGCATCCGACCCTTCACGGGAAGCCACCCCGCAGTCGCCCGCGCCTGGATCGAGCCCAGGCGCCTCGATCCGGATCGCGTCATCGCGCCGCCGCAGTTTCGCTGGCGCTTCCTCCGGTATTACGTGTCAGGGGCGATCGAGCGCCTGACCGGGATTCGGGTCTTCGAGTTCAGGAACTACACGCTCGTCTGAGGGCACATGCCCCACCTCATATGACCGGCCCGACAGCAGCAGCTCGAGTCGCCTCGCGTAGGTGTGATGCGTGAGCGCGTGGGTCCGACCCGCCTCCGCGATGCGCCGGCGCTCCTCAGGGTGCTCGAGGTAGTGCCGAGCGCGGGCCGCGGCTTCGTCGGCCGAGCGGTACCAGGCGCAGTGGCGCCCGTCGATCGCGAACGCCTCGATGTCCGGCACGTAGCTGCCCGAGATAGAACCCGCCGCAACCGAGGATCTTCCACATGCGGTTGGACGCGGAGGCGCGGTCGGCGTCCTGCTCCGGGATGCGCGCTCGCGCCGACGGAGATGGAGGCGCCGCGGATGACCTGGCGCAGGCGCAGGCCGTGCACGGGTCCGCCCGCGACGGGCAGGTCCGCGGGCGCGGCTGTCCCAGCCGGGGCCGCTCAGCTGCAGGCGACAGGCCGCCGCCAGCGCGCGCAGGACGCCGTAGCGGTGCGGGTATTGTCCCGCGCCGACGAAGCTCGCATCGCACACGAATGCTGCCGGCGCGGATCGCGCGGGCCGGTCGCGCTCGGGATCGACCCCCTGCGGCAGGAATCCGACCTCGCCGACGCCCGCCGCGCGGTAGTAGTCGAGCTGGGCGAGGTACGTCACGTACATGCGGTCGACCAGGCGGGCGAGCGCCAGCACCTGCGGCCTCGGCTTCGGGTCGAAGTACCAGAAGGCGGCCTGGCGATCGCGAAGCATCGCGCGCAAGTCGGCTTCACCCGCCAGGATCGCGTGCCGCGTCAGCAGCACGAAGTCCGGGCTCGAACGACTCGGCCGGTATCGGATCGCGCGGCGTCGAGCGGGCCGGCGTACCGGGTCCAGGTGACCACGTTGACCAGCCCGCAGGCGTGGCCGAGCGCGCGCGCGGCCCGGACGATCGACGTCTTCGGTCTTGCGGGCCCCGCCCGCGCCCAGCACCACGACTCGCATGCGCCAAGTATAACGGTCCGATGCGCGTCGCTCTCCTGACCTCGGCGAACGGCTGGCGTGGCTCGGGAGTGAGCTACGCGAAGATCGCGCGCGGCCTCCAGGAGCGCGGGCATACGGCGCTGCTGGTGACGGCGGCGCCGAAGCTCACCCGCCGACTGGAGGACGAAGGGCTGGAGGTGGCCCAGATTCCGGGGCGAGACACTGGCCCGCGAGAGGTTTGGGCGCTGCGCCGGGTATTCGGCGAAACTCCGAGCCCAGGCGATCGTGGCCGACACGCCCCGCGACGTCCGCCTCTCCTTCTACGCGACGCTGCTGCACCGCGCCCAAATCGTCTACCGGTACAACCTCAACTATCGACGCCCGCGCACGCATGTCATGGACCGGGTGTACCTGAGCCGGGTGGCCGCGTGCGTGTATCAGTCCGAGTACATCCGTGACGACGCGGTGCGTCACGCGCGCTGGATGCGGAAGATCGCCTCATACCAGGTGCCCAACGGCTACGACGTCGCGCGCTACGGCCCGCGCCCCGAGGCGGCCCGCGCCTTCCGCGAGCGCTACGGCATCGATCCCGCGGCCAGGGTGGTGCTGAGCGCGGCGAAGCTCACGCGGAACAAAGGGCAGGAAGTGGCGATCAACGCCCTGCATCGGCTGTACCGCCAGGGCGTGAACGTCGTGTACGTCGTGTGCGGCGACGGGCACCGCGAGGGCGAGCTCACCTCGATGGCGGCCGGCCTCAAGCTGCCGACGGTGTTCACGGGTCTGCTCGGCACGCGCGACATGATCGCCGGGTACCACGCGGCCGATCTCGTCGTCCACCCGTCGCTTCAGGAGATCTTTCCCAACGCGGTCGGCGAGGCCATGGCGTGCGGGCGGCCGGTCGTCGCGGCGGATGCGGGCGGGACCGCGGAACTGGTGGGTCGCGATGGATCCGCCGGCGTGCTGGTGCCGCCCGCCGACGCCGGCGCGCTGGCCGATGCCGTACAGTCCCTCCTCGACGACCCAGCGCGGCTGCGCGGGATCGGCGAGTCGGCGCGGCGCCGCATCGAGGCGGAGTTTCCGATCGAGCGCATGGTCACGGGCTACGAGCGGGCGCTCGGCGAGGTCATTCGCGGCGGTGGATGACGTGCGGTGGTTCGCGTCCAATCCGTATACCGGCCTCGTTGTGCCCGCGCTCCGGCGACTGGGCCTCGCGATCGCCACCGATGGCGATCGTCCCGCCCGAGTCGCGCTGGCGATGTCCGGCCTGACGGCCGTCGCCGCATGGCGGTTCGCGCGCCGGCGGGACGCGAGACTGGTGGTCTACCTGTGGGACCTGCCGCCAGTCGGAACGGGTCGCGGGCGCCCCGACCCCGTCTGGTGGATCGGGAACACCTTCCTCCGGCTGCCTCGCCCCTGGGGCGCGTACCGCCGGCGCCGGGGCTACTACAGTCGGCTGCGCTACATCGCCGCGCGAGCCGACGGCGTCTGGGCGCCCAGCACGCTCACACGCCAGACGCTGCTGGAACGCTTCGACGTAGGGGCGGAGCGCGTGCCGTACTGCTACGACTCGGACCGATTTCCCCCGCCGGTTGCCCCTCGTGGCGCACCATCCGCGACCGCGGTCCCGACGCTGCTCACCGTGTCCCGGCTCCGGGCTCACAAGAACCAGGCCGCCGTCCTCCAGGCGGCGGCACTCGTGACTCCCGCGGTCCGGGTCAGACTCATCGGACGGGGGCCGGAGCAGCATGCGCTCGCAACGCTCGCCGACCGGCTGGGCGTGGCGTGCACCATCGAGACCGCGGCGGACGACGCCACCGTTACGCGCGCCTACCGCGAGGCGGCGGTCGCCGTGGCGCCGAGCCGGTTCGAGGGATTCGGACTCACGCCGATCGAGGCCGTCGCGTCGGGGGTGCCGACCGTGGCGTCGGACATCCCTCCACATCGGGAGTTCGTCGGTGGTGCCGCGCGGCTGGTGCCGCTCGACGATGTGCCGGCTCTCGCCGCGGCGATCGTGAACGCACTCGCGTCGCCGCCGGCCGATCCGGCGCTCGTCGCGGAGCTCACGATCCCGTCCGCGGCCGCGCGGATCCTGTCCGCCCTGCGGCCGTTCCTTGGGTAGATTAGGACATGGCGCCCCACCTGCTGCTGACGTATGACTTTCCGCCGCTCGGCGGCGGCATCGCGCGTTGGATGGCCGAGCTCGCGAAGCGGTATCCCGCGGGCTCTCTGATCGTGTCCACGGGTCAGCACGGCGACGCCTCCGACATCGACGCCGCCTTCCCCAACCGGGTCGATCGTCTCGGTATTCCTTCGCGCCGCCTCCGCACGATCCAGGGCCTGCTGCTGTGGTCCCGCCGCGTGGCTGTGCTGGCACGCTCGACCGACGCCGAGTTCATCTGGTGCGGCAACATCAAGCCCGCGGCCTACCCGGCGAAATGGACCATGGAGCGCACGGGCGTGCCGTTCGGCATCCTGCTGCACGGCGGAGACCTGTTGATCCTGCAGCACCAGATCCATCAGTCGGCCATGAAGCGGAGGACCGCGGCGGCGCTGCTCGGGTCCGCCGCGGTGCTCGTGGCCAACAGCGACTGGACGCGCGATCGCTGCTTGACCGTGCTGAGTGAGCTCGACATCGACGTGTCGCCCGAGCGGGTGCGCGTGGTGCCGCTGGGCGCCGATCCGGCATTCTTCCGTCCGGGAGTCGACACGCGCGAGGTGCGGAGCCGCTACGGGCTCGAGGGCGGCCGCTGGCTGCTGTCGGTCGCGCGCCTGGCGCGCCACAAGGGCATCGACACGGCCCTGCAGGCGCTGGCGCGGCTCCGCACCCGGTACCGCGACCTCCGCTATGCGGTGGTCGGCACCGGCGAAGAGCAGGAGGCTCTCGAGGCCGAGGCCCGCGAGCTCGGCGTGGCGGATCGGGTGCGCTTCCTCACCGATGTGCCCGACCTCGATCTCCCGGCGCTCTACAACTGCGCCGAGATCTACCTGGGCGTATCGCGCTTGATGGAACAGAGGGTGGAAGGCTTCGGGATCTCCCTCGCCGAGGCATCGGCGTGCGGCATCCCGGTGATCGCGGGGCGGAGCGGGGGAATTCCGGCCGCCGTGCGTGACGGGGAGACCGGCCTCCTGGTGGACGCGGAGCGGGTCGACGCGGTCGTCGAGGCGGTCGGTCGCCTGCTGGATGACGCGACGCTCCGGGCCGGGCTCGGCGCTGCCGGGCGCCGGGCGGTCGAGAGCCACTACAACTGGGATCGCGTCACCGCCGACCTGGTACGCATCGGCCGCGAGCTCGGAGCCGGCGCCAGGCAGGCAGCGGGGTAATGTTGTCCGTTACCGGCATCGCGGCCGCCGAAGCGTACGACCGCCAGTACCGGACCTGGGCGGAGCGGCAGGGCCCGCGCGCCCTCGATCTCGATTGGCGCATGACTCACCTCCTCTGGCGTCACCGTGCGCTGCTACGCCGCTACTCGCCCGAGGGCAAGCGGGTGCTCGATTTCGGCTGCATGGACGGCATCTTCACCATCATGCTGCAGCGGCTGGGTGGCGAGGCGGTGGGGTACGATATCTCGCCCGCGGCCATCGCTCAGGCCAAGCGGTTCCGGGGGCACGCGGCGCGACCCGTCTTCACCACCGTGCCGCCGGGGCCCGGCCAGTTCGATCGCATCTATTGTCAGGAGGTGATCGAGCACGTCGAGAACGACTCGGCACTCGTCGGCGAGTTGGTGAGCTATCTGGCACCCGGCGGATCGGTCGTGGGCACGACGCCGGTGGGCAGCTACTTCTGGGATCCCGACCACAAGCGGTCCTACGACGAGGGGCTGCTCAAGCGGGCCCTCTCGCCCTGGGGCCGGGTCCGTCTCCACCGCTTCTACCGCAGCCCGCTCAGGAACTTCGTTCCCATGCGACAGAAGGGGGCCGCCGTGTTCGTCTTCGAGATTACGCCGCCGTCTCCTCGGAGTGCACGCTGATCGCGCTGGTCGGACAGCCGAGCACGTAGCTCCCCTGCAGCGGCGACCAGGTCTGTATCGGCGTCATCACCTCGGCCTTGCCGCGCGCATCCAGCCGGAACACCTTCGGGGCCTGCACCACGCACGTGCCGCAGCCTACGCAGCGCTGATCGTCCACCAGCACGCGCAACCGCCTGGTCGGGTGCATGCCGCGGTCGACCAGGTGTAGGTCGCCACCCAGACGGTCGAGCGTGTCCGCCGTGGCGCGATAGCCGGCCTCGATCAGCTCGGGCGTCTTGTCGAACTCGAACATCGAGATGTGCTCGACGCGAGGTTGGACCAGCACCAGCGGCGGGCCGTTCCAGTCGCGAAGCTGGTCCTCGATCTGCGTCTGCATCACGATCTCGAGGCCGCGGATGTAGGTCGCCGCGAATCCCTCGGTCTCGTGCGCCTGCCGACGAACGCTGGTGGCGGCGACGTTGATCGCGATGATCGGTCCGGACCCGAGGGAGGCCGCGAGTCGCACGGGGAGGTTCTCCACCACGGCGCCGTCCACGTACGCCCGGCCGTCGATCTCGCACGGGGGGAAGATGCCGGGCAGCGCGCACGAAGCCGCGACCGCGTCCGCCACCCGTGTGTCGAGCAGGCCGGGCAGCCCCCACATCACCTGCATGCCGGAGTGAAGATCGGTTGTGTTGACGAGGAGCCGGCGCTTGAGATCGCGGAAGGTGATGTCACCGACGAGGCTCGCGATCAGCGACTCGAGCGGCTCGCGGCGGTAGAGGGCCGGCGCCAACAGCCGGCGGAGCGCGACATCCACCCGTGCCACCTGGAACACGTCGCGCCGGCGGACCTTGAGCGCCCGGGCCTCCATCTGGTCCGAGGTGGCTCCGGCAGCCCAGGACGCGCCGATCAGCGACCCGATGCTCGATCCCACCACGAGGCTCGGCACCAGCCCTCGCTCACCGAGCGCGCGCAGCACGCCGATGTGGGCCAGGCCTTTGAGGCCGCCGCCGCTGAGCACCAGGGTGAAGGGTCGGTCCGGGTTCACTCGCTTGCCCCGGTTCGGGTGAGGTGCGTAACGTTCGCCCTGAGCAATGTGCAAGAATCATGCGCCATGCGCCGTGAAGTCGGACGGTGCAAGAGTGTGCGCCCTCCCCCGCCCGACGGGGTAACCCACGTCACGGGACGACCATGGCTCCAGGGGTGCTGAAAGAGCGCCTACGGCGCGACCGGTTCTTTCAGCTCGGGCTGGTGCTCGTCGCGCTGGTGGTCGCCGCCGCCGCCCTCGCGCCGTGGCTGGCTCCGTTCGACCCCCTCAAGGGCGACCTGCGAAATGCCTACCTCCTGAGCCCCGGCGGCAGTTTCGTCCTGGGCACCGACACCCAGGGGCGCGACGTCCTGAGCCGGGTGCTCTACGGCGCTCGAATCTCCCTGTCCGTCGGCCTCATCTCGCAATCCGTCTCGGTCACCCTTGGTGTGCTGCTCGGGCTCATCGCCGGGTACTATGGACGCTGGGTCGACGCGATAGTGATGCGGCTGGCGGACGTCACACTCGCGTTCCCGACGCTGCTGCTGCTGATCGCCGTCGCGGCGGCCGTCAAGCCGTCGCTGCCAGTCGTCTTCCTCGTCATCGGGGTCGTCGGGTGGGCGGGGATGGCGCGGCTGGTGCGGAGCCAAGTGCTGGTGCTCAAGCGCGCGGAGTTCGTCGTCGCCGCCCAGGCCCTCGGTGCGGGCGACCGGCGTGTCCTGCTGCAACACCTCCTGCCGAATGTGCGGACGCAGGTCATCATCGCGGCGACGCTCGGCATCGCGGGCGCGATCATGGCCGAGGCCGCACTCTCGTTCGTCGGCCTCGGCGCGCAGCCACCCACGCCGAGCTGGGGAGCCATGGTCGCGGACGGCCGGGACCTGCTCAGGGTCGCGCCCTGGGTGTCGTTTGCCCCCGGGATAGCGATCGGGATTGCCGTGCTGGGCTTCAACCTCGTGGGCGACGCGCTGCGCGAGGCCTACGATCCAAGGCTGCGCGATGACCGCTGAGCCGCTGCCCCGAACCGTGCCGGCCGTCTCGTCGCCGCTCGACGTGGCCGCCCTCCGGGCCGCGGAGTTTCCGTGGGCCGACGAGACCGTCTACCTGAACCACGCCAGCATCGGCCCCCTGCCCGAGCGGACCCGGCTCGCGCTCGAGGCGTTCAATCGCCGCCGCGCCACGCCCTTTCGCCTGCCCGACCGCGACCTGTTCGGCACCCTGGCGGAATCGCGCCGACTGATCGCGGAGCTCCTATCAGCGACGCCCGAGGAAATCGGGCTCACCGTCAACACCAGCTTCGGCCTCGGCGTGCTGGCCAGGGCGCTCCCCCTCCGTCCGGGCGACGTGGTGCTGGTGAGCGATCGGGAGTTCCCGGCCAACGTGTACCCCTGGGTTCGCCTCCGGGAGATCGGCATCACCGTGGAGCTCGTGCCGACGACGGCGAACGGCTGGCCGGACGAGGCGCGCCTGCTCGAGCGGCTCGAAGATCGGAACGTGCGCGCGGTGGCGGTCTCCCTGGTGCAGTTCAGCAACGGGTATCGGGCGGACCTCGCCGCGCTCAGCGCCGCGACCCGCCGCACGGGCGCCTGGCTCGTCGTTGACGCGATCCAGGGCGTGGGGCAGCTGCCGCTCGACCTTGCCCGCCTCGAGGTGGACGTGCTCGCGTGCGGCGGGCAAAAGTGGCTGCTCTCACCCTGGGGATCGGGATTCGTGTACGTGCGCCGCGAGCTCATCGCGCAGCTCAGCCCGGCGGTGACGGGATGGATGGCGTTCGAGGGCACCGACGACCTGACGCGGCTCACGGCGTATGGGGACACCCTTCGCGCGGATGCTCGTCGGTTCGAGCTGACCACACTCCCGTACCAGGACTTCGCCGGAATGAACGCGTCCCTGGGCCTGATTCTCGAGCTGGGCGTCGAGCGGATCCAGGCCCACCTCCGGCGCCTCCACGAGCCGGTGCTGGCCTGGGCGGAGCGGACCGGCGCGCCGGTGGTGTCTCCCACGGGCGCTCGGGGCTCCGGGATCCTGTGCCTCGCGCCCGGTGACGTCATCGAGGCCTTCCGCCGCCTCAAGGCGGCGCGCATCATCTGCAGCCTCCGCGAGGGGGCCATCCGGCTGAGCCCGCACGCGTACAACACGATCGAAGAGATGGAGCGGGTGGCAGCGGTCCTCGAGGGCCGCGTTTAGTCCGCCCAGCGGTCGAGGGCGACGCGTGTGGTCGCTCCATCCTCCGGTACGCGGGGCCATCACCCAGGAAGTCGCCGCACGCTGTCCGGCAACCCTTATCCGAGCGCCGCGTCATGCCCACCTCCTTCGATGAAATGCTCGCCGCCGGCTACGGGTTCACCGAGCCCTCCGTCACGCTGGGCGCCGCCCTCGAGAAGGGAACCACGGTCCACCCCGAGCCCAAGATCCGGGTGCCGCTCGCGATGATGAACCGGCACGGCCTCATCGCGGGGGCCACCGGCACCGGCAAGACCAAGACCCTCCAGTTCCTCACCGAGCAGCTGTCGGCCCAGGGCGTTCCCGTGTTCGCCGCCGACATCAAAGGCGATCTCAGCGGTCTTGCCATGCCCGGCGAGGCCAGTGATCGCGTGACCGGCCGAGCCAAAGACATCGGGTGGGCGTGGAAGCCCTCGGGGGTACCGGTCGAGTTCGTCAGCCTGAGCGGCAAGCTGGGCGTGCAGCTCCGCGCAACCGTGAGCTCGTTCGGTCCGCTGCTGCTGGGCAAGGCGCTCTCCCTCAACGACACGCAGACCAGCGTGCTCACGATGGTCTTCAAGTACTGTGACGACAGTCAGCTTCCGCTGCTCGACCTGCCGGATCTGCGCGCCGTGCTCCAGTACCTCTCGTCAGACGAGGGCAAACCGGCGCTGGCCCAATACGGCGGCATGTCCGGCGCCACCGTCGGCGTGCTCCTGCGGAAGATGATCGAGCTCGAATCGCAGGGTGCCGGCGTGTTCTTCGGCGAGCCGGAGTTCGACGTGAAGGACATGCTGCACCTGACCTCCGACGGGCGCGGCATCGTAACCTGCCTCGAGCTCGCCGACGTGCAGGACAGGCCTCTCCTGTGGTCCACCTTCATGATGTGGATGCTGGCCGAGCTGTATCACAACCTGCCGGAGGCGGGGGACCTCCCGAAGCCCAAGCTCGCCTTCTTCTTCGACGAGGCCCACCTGCTGTTCGCCGACGCGTCGAAGGAATTTCTCACGCAGGTGCAGCAGGTGGTGCGACTCATCCGGTCAAAGGGCGTGGGTGTCTATTTCGTCACCCAGACGCCGAAGGACGTGCCGGACGACGTGCTCGCGCAACTCAGCAACCGCGTCCAGCACGCGCTCCGCGCCCATACTCCGGACGACGACACGGCGCTCCGTGCGACGGTGCGCACCTTCCCCAAGACCGAGTTCTACGACCTGGAGGAGACGCTTACCTCCCTCGGCATCGGCGAGGCGGTGGTGACCGTGCTGGATGGGCGCGGTGCGCCGACGCCCGTCGTCGCCGCGCGCCTTATCCCGCCGACGTCGCGGATGGCGCCGCTCACGCCCGACGAGCTGCAGGCCGACGTCCGACAGTCGGACTACCTCGCCGAGTATGGCCAGGCGGTGGACCGTGAGAGCGCGCGCGAGATGCTGGCGGCACGCATGGCCAAGACGCAGGCGCCGATGCCGTCGCCGACGGCACCGGCGGAGGCGCCCGCGGCTCCGGCGCGCACGGGCGGGCGGGCGGGGAAGACCATCGCGCAGGTCGCGGGCGGGGCACTGGTCGGCGCTCTCGCGTCGACCATCGGCCGCACCGTCGGACGCGAGATCCTCCGCGGCATGTTCGGCGTCCTGGGCGCCAAGCCATCGCGCTCGACCAGCCGGCGCACTCGGTGGTAGGCACAGGATCGTCGGGGCCGGCGGCGCCGCGGCCTGCATCGTGCAACGGCGCTCGTAACGCTGAAGATTCGTGGTCCGGCTGTGCGGTTGGAGACAGGTCGGCCGGGCCAGTGTGGCAATTTCGTGACGAATGGTCGCGGCCCGGGCTCGCGTCCTCGACTACTTTAGCCGGACACGTTCCTTCCCCGACCGGACGCGATTCGCGTCGCCTGCAGCCGGAGACCTGCCTCTGACTAACCCGCTGCCGGACGCCTTCACCGCCGAAGCGCTCCTCGACGCGTATCCCATCCTGAGCTCGGACGAACGGCTCGAGGGGTTCGCGATGCTGGACGCGATCGAGGCGGCGGACTTCTTCCTCGCGCTCAGCACCCACGACCAGGCGGACCTGCTGCACGAGCTCGGTCCCGAGCGGAGTCGCCCGTGGATGCGGCTCCTCGCCCCCGACGATGCGGCCGACCTGGTGCAGGCCCTGCCTGCGGAGCAGCGCGAGCGGTTCATGGCCCTGCTCGACCCGGCGACGCGAGGCGAGGTCACGGCGCTGCTGGCGTATGCCGAAGACGCGGCCGGCGGCGTCATGAACCCGCGATACATGCGCCTGCGCCCGGACATTTCGGTGGAGGTGGCCATCCGCTACCTGCGGCGCCAGGCCATCCGCGGCATCGAGGTGATCGACTACGCCTATGTGCTCGGCCAGGACCTGTCCCTCCTCGGCGTCGTGTCGTTCCGCGAGCTCTTCGCGGCACCCCCGGAAAAACTGGTGCAGGAGATCATGCACACCGACCTCGTGACCGTGACCGAGGAGACGGATCAGGAGGCGGTCGCGCATCTGTTCGCCGATGAGGGCTGGCTCGCCATCCCCGTGGTGGATGCCGAGGGGAAGATGAAAGGCGTCGTGACGGCGGACGACGTGGTGGGCGTGGTCCAGGAAGAGGCGACCGAGGACATCCAGAAGATCGGCGGCAGCGAGGCGCTGGACGAACCCTATCTCCAGATCGGCTTCAGCGACATGATCCGGAAGCGCGGCCGCTGGCTGGCCGTGCTTTTCATCGGCGAGATGTTCACGGCGACCGCCATGGGCTTCTTCGAGAAGGAAATCGCCCGGGCCGTCATCCTCGCGCTCTTCGTGCCGCTCATCATCAGCAGCGGCGGCAACTCCGGCTCGCAGGCGGCGACCCTGGTGATCCGCGCGATGGCCCTGAGCGAGGTTCGCCTGCGCGACTGGTGGCGAGTCGCCCGTCGCGAGGTCCTGACCGGGCTGGTGCTCGGTTTGCTACTGGGGCTCATCGGCCTGATCCGGATCCTTGTGTGGCAGGCGGTCGGTGACGTGTACGGGGTGCACTATCTCCTCGTGGCGCTCACCGTGGCGGGGAGCCTCCTCGGCGTGGTGATGTTCGGGACCCTCGCCGGATCCATGCTGCCCTTCGTGCTCCGACGCTTCGGCGCCGACCCCGCGAGCGCCTCGGCGCCGTTCGTCGCCACGCTGGTGGACGTGACCGGGTTGATCATCTACTTCACGGTGGCGCGCCTGATCCTGGGTGGGACGCTGCTTTAAGAAGCCCCTAGTGGGGCAGGCTCTGGCAGGAATCATGGGTGTCATTTAGACTACTTGTCAGATAGGATAAATAGCCAATTTACCAGAACCCGTCTGTACTGGAGCTCCGCATGCGCGCCCGCCTGATCGTCGCCGCGTTGGACAGCGTCTACGGCATCGACCTCGAAGGCCAAGTCAGCAGCATCGAGCGAGGGTCGGAGGGCTTCTGGGGACCCTGGCAAGGCGCAGGACTGGCCGCGAAGCGGATCGTGCACGCGGGGACCGTCGTCGCGACCATTGGGCCGGACCACCATGTATCGGCCCTGGTGCGAGGTGGGTATGACACGTGGCACACCTGGCCTCGACCCGCCGACGAGTTGGCGGCGGTCTATGTCCCCGGCCAGGGGCCGATCCTTTTCGCCACTGACCGTCATGCGGTCTGCTATGCCCGCAGGGAGACCCCGCACACGCCCTGGACCGACTGGGAGGTCCTCGGCGGCCCCCTCGCAGAGATCCAGGCTGCGGTCGTTCCCGACGGCGGCGCCGCACTGTTCGGCATTCGCCATGGCACCGTCTTCGTCCGGGCGCAGAACCGGTCGCTCGCCGCATGGGACGAATGGACGGGGCTCGGAGTACCGCCGGACGGCGCGCGGGCGCTGCGGGTGACCTCGCTGCGGGGTGGAGGACTGGCCGTATTCGCGCTCGCTGGCGACGGCCGGATTCACCATCGCTGGCAGGACGCGCCTTTCGGCGAGTGGCGTGCGTGGGAGGAGCTCGGCGGGTCGGTGCGGACGTTCGCCGTCACCAGGTCTCCGCAGGGCGGCCTGGCGCTGTTCGCCGTCTTCGACGACGACTCCGTGCGGTACCGGTTCCAGCGCGCGCCATTCAGCGCCTGGAGCGCCTGGCTGGACCTGCATGGCCACGCCAGGAGCCTGGTGGCTCAGGTCAGCTACACCGACGGCCTCGAGGTGTTTGCGATCGGAATGGACGACGAGGTCTACCACAAGTGGTGCGAGCGGGTCGGCACGCCCTGGACCGAATGGGCGGTGCTGGAGTACGAGGCATCGCCGCTCCGCCGCTACGGCTCGAGCACGAGCCTCACGTAGTTCTTCTTCCCCTTCCTCAAGATGAGAAAGCGCTCCTCCGGCGGGCCCTGGAGCGCATCCTCGCCGACCATGAGCTCGACATCGTCGATCGGGCGGCCGTTGAGATAGAAACCCTTGCCTTGAATCCCGCGGCGGGCATCCGCCTTGGAGGTTGCCAGGCCGCTCGCCACCAGCACCTCGACGACGGGCAGCCCCTCCGGCAGCCGGGCACGCGACACCCGGCGTTCGGGCATGTCGGCGATCGCCTCGGCTGAGAGGCCTCCATCGTCCGAGCGCGAGAACAAGGCGAGGCTGGTCTGGATCGCCGCCTCGGCCGCGGCCGCGCCGTGTACCGTGGCCGTCACTTCGCGCGCGAGCGTCCGCTGGGCCTCGCGTCGACCAGGCTCCGCCGCGTGCTCGGCCATCGTCGCGGCGATCCGATCGAGCCGGAGGAAGGTGAAGAGCTTGAGGTAGCGCTCCACGTCCCGGTCGTCGGTATTGAGCCAGAACTGATAGAAGTGGTAGGGGCTGGTGCGCTCGGGGTCGAGCCAGACGTTCTCGCCCTCGCTCTTGCCGAACTTCCCGCCCGCGGCGGTCGTGAGCAGCGGAAAGACCAGACCGTGCACTTCCCGACCTTCGCGCTTGCCCACCAGGTGAGTGCCGGCGGTGATGTTGCCCCACTGGTCGCTGCCGCCCATCTGCAGCTCGCAGCCCTCGGTCTTGAACAGGTGCCAGAAGTCGTACGCCTGGATCAGCATGTAGCTGAACTCGGTGAACGAGATCCCCTCGGCCATGCGGCTGGAGACCGACTCCTTGCCCAGCATCAGGCTGAGGGTGAAGTGCTTGCCGGTATCGCGCAGAAACTCCATCAGGGGGAGGTTCCGGAGCCAGTCGGCATTGTTCCGGAGCCGGGCGGCGTTGGCGCCCTCGAAGGAGAGGAACCGCTGAAGCTGCCGCATGAGGCCCCGCGCGTTCCGGTCGATCTGCTCCAGGGTCATGACCGGGCGCTCGGCCCGCTTTCCGCTCGGGTCGCCCACCATGCCGGTGCCGCCACCCACCAGCGCGATGGGCACGTTCCCCAGCCGCTGCAGCCAGGCCATCCCCATGACCGGCACGAGGCTTCCGACGTGCAGCGAGTCCGCCGTGGGATCGAACCCGACGTAGGCCGTGATCGGGCCCTGGCGCAGCCGCTCGGCCAGCCCGGGCGTCTGCTCCTGCACGAAGCCGCGGGCGGTCAACAACTCGAGAAGATCGGTCATAGGCGCGTATCGTACCCGCTGGAAACGTGCCCCGCAACCGGCTAGCTTGGGGGATATGGCCCGCCGGCAACTGAGCGTCCTGCAGCGCGTTTGGCACTCCTCGCGCGCCCGCCGCATCGTCCTGGTCTCGTTTCTCGCAGTCCTCGCCTTTGGGCTCGCCGTCCTCACGGCGCTCTGGACGCGCGCCTGCGCCGGAAACAGCTGTCCCTCCATCGCCGAGCTCGGCGGGTACGATCCCAACCAGGCCTCCAAGGTCTACGCGGCGGACGGGCGGCTCATCACCGACCTCGGGCTCGAGCGCCGGACCGTGGTACCCCTCGGCGAGATGTCGCCCTACGTGAAGGCGGCGTTCATTACGACCGAGGACAAGCGCTTCTACGAGCATCACGGGATCGACTGGTATCGGGTCCTCGGCGCCATCAAGAACAACATCACCAAGTTCCGTGTGGCCGAGGGGTTCTCGACCATCACGATGCAGCTGGCCCGGAATCTGTGGCCCGAGGACATCAGCGGGCGGGACAAGACCTTGCGGCGGAAGCTGCGGGAAGCTCAGGTCGCGCGGGAGATCGAGGCGAAGTACCCGAAGGAGAAGATTCTCGAGCTCTACCTCAACCAGATCGATCTCGGGAACCGTGCGTTCGGGGTCGAGGCGGCCTCCCAGCGGTACTTTGGCAAGTCGGTGCGCGACCTCAACGTCGCCGAAGCCGCGACCCTCGCCGCCATCCCGAAGGCGCCGTCCCGCTACAATCCTCGCCGGAATCCCAACCTGAGCGTGCAGCGCCGGAACACGGTGCTGAACCTGCTGCGGGACAACGGGCTGCTCTCCGCCGAGGACACCGAGCGGTGGAAGGCGTATCCGCTCCTGCTGTCCTCGCACTCGGATTTCAGCGGCGTCGCCCAGTACTTCGTCGAGTACGTCCGGCAGCAGCTCGACGCCCGCTTCGGCGCCGATCTCTACAAGTCGGGCTATCGCGTCTACACCACCCTCGATCTCGACACCCAGCAGGCTGCCGAGCGGGCGCTCGAGGCCCGCCTCGAGGCGATCGAGAGCGGGGCGGACGGCAAGTTCACCTGGCCGACCTACCGGCAGTATCTCGACTCCCGCGCCGACACCCCCGACGACGGCAGCCGCACCATGACGCCCTATCTGCAGGGCCTGGTGGTGACTCTCGACGCCAAGACGGGCAATATCCGGGCGATGGTCGGAGGACGCGATTTCGAGGACAGCAAGTTCAACCGCGCGACGCAGGCCCTGCGTCAGCCGGGCTCGACCTTCAAGCCCATCGTCTACGCGGCGGCGCTCGAGGCGGGCTACCCGCTCTCGCACGTGATGGTGGACGACCCGCTCACGGTGGAGATCGCGACCGACGAGGCGCCCTGGGCGCCGCAGAACTACGATCTCGAGTTCGATGGGCCGATGACCCTGCGCCGCGCGCTCTACATGTCGCGCAACATCATCGCCATCAAGCTGGGCATGGAGATCGGCGAGGACGCGGTGATCAGCGAGGCCACCAAGTTCGGCATCACGACGCGCGTTCCGCCCTATCCCTCGATCCACATCGGCTCGGCGGACGTGATTCCGCTCGAGATGATCTCCGCCTACACGACCTTCGCCAACCTCGGCACCCGCACCCTGCCGAACGCCATCCTCCGGGTCGAAGACCGCAACGGCAAGATCGTCTGGCAGCCGCAGGTGCGCTCCGTTTCGGTCATGGACACGGCGCACGCGTGGCTCATGACCGACGCGCTGCGCGACGTGGTGAGGCACGGGACCGCGGTGGGCTCGGTCGGCGCGCGCATCAATTTCCCCGCGGGCGGCAAGACCGGCACCACCAACGACGGCTTCGACGTCTGGTACATCGGCTTCACGCCGGACCTCGTGACCGGCGTCTGGATCGGGTTCGACCAGCCGCGGAAGATCAAGGCGAACGCGCAGGGCGGGCGTGCTCGCGGCGCCCGCCTGGACCGCGATGATGCGCGAGGTGTACGAGCGCCGGGCGATCCCTGCCGCGTGGCCGCGCCCGGACGGACTCACCGCTCTCGACATCGACAAGACGACTGGCTACAAGGCGACGCCATTCTGCCCGAAGGATGTCCACTACATCGAGTCCTTCATCCCGGGCACCGAGCCCACGGCGTTCTGTCCCATCCACTCGCCGTTCGGCGCGGTGGGCGGAGTCGCAGCCCCGATGGGAGGCACGGCACCGGATGGCGCACCGCAGCCCACCGCGCCGCTGCCGCCGGGCGTCCACCCGACGCGCAGTGGCGGTTGATATCAGCTGCAGCTGACTGAGGCACAGGCACGCGGCGACAAGCGCCGCACGCCAAGCCGTGCGTTGTGAGATCATTGTCACCCCTCCATTCTTCCAGGCGCCCGGTGGACGCCGGATTGGCACCCTACGGTTGGGCCTGCGCCCGATGGGCGCTATCGATTTTCGGCAGAACGCAATTCGGCGGTCGCAGATGATGCAGGTCCTGCCGAAAATCGATAGCCGAAGCACGTCACTCGACATAGTTCGGCCCCGGTAGTTTTGGGGGCAGCTGGCCCCGAAACAAAAGTCGAACCGACGGGTGGACAATGCCGGCCAGCATGACGTCGGTTTTCAGCCATGCAAGTGACCTCGAAACGGCCTTGCGAGACGTGCCGGCTATGTTCGACTTATCGTGACCGGACGCGGGGAGTTTCGTGTACATCTGACGCAGGTCGAATTGCAACGACTGCGTCTCTGGGCCGTCGGCGAACAAGCATCGCGGATTATTACCTCAAGATCCCGCCGGACACGCTGCTGGCGCTGTTCACGATCGGTGATCAGCCATCACCGTCTGGAGTGGAATCAGCCTCGAGCAGGGGAGAGATCCTGACCTGCGGACCCATCACCGCCTGCATATGCGGACCGAGGGACCAAGTCGCTGGGGCGCCGTTTCGCTGCCGGCGGATGAGTTCCCGGCGTATTTCAGTCAGCTGACAGGTCAGTTTCTCACCTTGCCCATCGCCGCCCAGCGATGGCGCCGGTCAGTGGCGGCCTGCAAATGCTTCATGCAGCTTCATGCCGCAGCCATCCGCGCTGCCGGGATGCGACCGCAAACGATTGTCGATCCGGAGGCGGCCCATGGCCTGGAACAGCAATTGATCCATTCCCTGGTCGGGTGCATATCGGCGGGCCCTGGTGAAGACGCCTCGGGACCGCGACGGTGTCAGGACGTTGTTGCCGACCTGGAAGATCTACTCCAGAGCCAGCCCGAACGCTATGCCGACCTTACCGCACTGCGCGCCGAGCTTGCCGTCTCGGACGGGTATCTGCGCCGTTGCTGCAAGCAGATCCTGGGCATCGGTCCTGCCGCTTACGTTCATCTGAATCTGGCGGACCGAGCCCGTCGTGCGTCCCGCGGGGGGACGGTGCCGGGAATTGCCATGCAATCTTAACTGGATTACCGATCGATCGGCTGGCCTGATCGCGACCCGCGTCGGAGAGCTTCGCATGCCCTCAAGTGCTGTCCGGGTTTTCACCGATCCCGACGAACACGCCGCGGCCATCCGCCAAGGTGTGTCGGAGATGACCGTAACCGGACGCGGAGCATTCAGCTCGGAGATCGTCCGTATCGATTTCCATCATCTGTGGATGCAACGGTTCACCGAGAACACCAGCCGGATCAGGCATACGACCGGTCTTGGCGGCCGTGCCGTCATCGCATTCCCGGCGCAGCCCGTACCAGCACAGTCCTGGCAAGGCGTAGAGCTGACGCCAGCGAACCTCATACGCCACAGGGAAGGGGCCAGTTACTATCATCGTTCAACCGGGGCTTCAGTTACCGCCGCAATGTCGCTACCACTGGCCGAGATTGCGGCGATCAGCGCGGCTTTCGCTGGCTGCGACCTTTCGCCACCGCGCGACACGTCGATCGTCACGCCACCTCCATCGGCAATGGCAAGACTGCAACGTCTGCATGCCGCGGCCGCACACATAGCGAAGACCCAGCCGGACATCATCGCCCATCCGGAATCCGCACGCGGTCTCGAACAAGCCCTGATCGAGGCCATGGTGGCCTGCCTCGCAACGGGTGACTCATCGGAGCAGCGCGTCGCGCAGCGGCGCCACGCGCTCATCATGCGGCGGTTTCATCGGTATTTGGCGGAACGCTCGGATCAGCCGCTCTACATTCCCGAAATCTGCAAGGCCATCGGAGTGCCCGAGCGGACGTTGCGCGTCTGTTGCCAGGAGCAACTGGGAGCCGGCCCCAAGCATTTCCTACTGATGCGCCGTATGCACCTCGCGCGGCGTGACCTCGGCAGGTCCGATCCGAAAACGACGACCGTGACCGAAGTCGCCACGCGCTATGGTTTCTGGCAATTCGGACAGTTCGCAGGCCAATACAAGGCGATCTTCGGCGAACTTCCATCCGTGACGCTGGCACGCGAGGGACTGTGACTTTCCAAAGCTCACCGATCGTAGCGCTCCGGCGGGATTGACCGCCACGGAACGGCGCCGGACAATCGGGTGCCACCGCCGATAAGGCGTTCGCCGGCAAGTCAAGGGAGGACAGGCGATTGCACGGCAGCATGTTCCGCGCGGTCGCGATGATCTTTATCATCGCGGCCGGCGCAGCGATGGCGCAGCAGTACGATCCCGGCGCCTCCGCCACCGAGATCAAGCTCGGGCAGACCGTGCCGTTCAGCGGTCCGGTTTCAGTCGCGGGTGTGGTGGGGCATGCCTCGCTCGCTTATTTCGATGCCGTCAACAAGGCCGGCGGAATCAATGGCCGGCAGGTCAAGCTCATCGCGCTCGATGACGGCTACATCCCGCCGAAGACCGTCGAGGCGACGCGACGTCTGGTCGAGGACGACAACGTCCTGATGATGTACGGATCCGTGGGCACGCCCACCAACGCGGCGGTGGAGAAATATCTCAACGTCAAGAAGGTACCGCAACTGTTCATCACCACGGGGGCGAGCCGCTTCAGGGATCCCAAGGCATTTCCCTGGACCATGGCGTTCATGCCCGGCTACGTGGCGGAAGGCCGGGCGATGGGGCGCTACGTACTCGAAGCCGTCGCCGCGCCCAAGATCGCGGTGCTCTACCAGAACGACGATCTCGGCAAGGATTTTCGGGCCGGATTTCGTTCCGGCCTCGGCGATAAGGCCGACTTCCTGATTGTCAGCGAACAGACCTTCGAGGTCGCCGACCCGACGGTTGATTTACAGCTAATCGCGGCGAAGGTATCGGGGGCGAACGTATTCTACTTCGCCGGCACCCAGAAGGCCGGTGCCGAGCAAATCCGCGGCGTTCGCAAGCTCGGATGGACGCCACTGCATCTCGTGTGCAGCATCGCGAGCGGCGTCGAGGGGGTGCTCAAGCCCGCTGGGCTGGAGAACGCGGAAGGCCTGATCTCGACCGCCTATGCCAAGGATCCGTTTGATCCAGCGTGGGCGGACGACGCGGACGTGAAGAGTTTTCTGGACTGGGAGAAAGCCAACCTGACCCAGGGCAATCCGCGCGACAGCGGTGTGGTCGTCGGTTACATCGCCTCCTATCTGGCCGCGCACGTGCTCGAAAAGGCAGGATCGACGCTGACCCGGGAGAACGTGCTCAATATCGCCACCCATCTGAACGACCTCCGCGTGCCGATGCTGCTTCCAGGCATCACGGTAACCACGAGTTCCACCGACTACAGTGTGGTCAACAGGTTCCAGATCCAGCGCTTCGAGAGCGGCCGTTGGGTTCCGGTGGGGAAGACGATCTCTGGCGAGTGATTTTGCAACGTAACTCCACCTGACAGTCAGCGCGGCGCCATGCGCAATGCGCCATCCAGTCTGATCGTCTCGCCATTGATGAATCGATTGATCGACGATGTGCTCGACCAGTGCCGCGTATTCCTCCGGCGCTGCCGAGGCGCTGCGGAAACGGGATGCTGTCCGCGAGGCCCTGCTGCGCCGCGGCTGGCAGTCCCTCGACCATCGGCGTGTGGAACAGCCCGGGCGCGATCGTCACCACCCGCACACCGACGCGCGCCAGTTCCCGCGCCGCCGGCAACGTCATGCCCGATCACACCGGCCTTCGACGCGGCATAGGCGGCCTGGCCGACCTGGCCCTCGTACGCAGCGATCGATGCGGTGTTGACGATCACGCCGCGCTCGCCGTCTTCCAGCGGATCGAGCGCGCCCATGTCGGCCGCCGCCAGCCGCAGCAGATTGAAGCTGCCGATCAGGTTGATGCGGATCACGCGCTCGAACGCGGCGAGCTGCATCGGACCGTCGCGTCCGACGATGCGTCCGGCAGTGCCGACGCCGGCACAGTTCACCAGCAGCCGCGCCGGTCCATGCGCCTCGCGTGCCTTCGCAACCGCGGCTTCGGCGGACGCGGCATCGGCCACGTCGCATGCGATGCCGATGCCGCCGATCCGCTGCGCGCTCGCCTCGGCCGGCTCCTGGTTGATGTCGAGCACCGCCACGCGGCAGCCGGCGCGCGCCAGGCGTTGCGCGGTCGCGGCCCCCAGCCCGGAGGCGCCGCCGGTGACGATCGCAGCCTGTCCGTCGAGACGCATTGCGGTTTCCTTCGCGAAATGGCACGTCATAGTTTGTCCCGGACCAGCCACGAAACGCCAGACAGGGAGAGGAACGCCGTGTTCAACCGCATCGCCATCGCCATTCTGCTCGTGCTGTGCATGACGCGGCGCGCAGGCGCAGGACAAGACGGTGCAGCTCAAGCTGTCGAGCTGGGTGCCGCCGGCGCATCCGCTCAACCCGGCGCTGCAAGCCTGGGGCGAGGACATCGACAAGGCCTCCGGCGGCACGATCAAGTCCACGCTGTTCCCGTCGGAGCAGCTCGGCAAGGCGATGGATCATTACGACATGGCGCGCGACGGCATCGCCGACTTCACCTATGTCAATCCGGGCTATCAGCCCGGCCGCTTCCCGATCATCGCCGCCGGCGAACTGCCGTTCCTGTTCGGCAACGCCAAGGGCGGCTCGGCGGCGCTCGATGCGTGGTACCGCAAATATGCGGCGGCCGAGATGAAGGACACGCATTTCTGCTTCGCCTTCGTGCTCGATCCCGGCACGTTCCATTCACGGCGAAGAAGATCGTTCTGCCGGAGGATCTGCGCGGCGTGAAGGTGCGACCGGCCAATGCCACGATGGGCGCATTTGTCACCTGCTGGGCGGCACGAATGTGCAGGCCTCGGCGCCCGAGGCGCGCGAAGTGCTGGAGCGCGGCGTGGCCGACGCGATCACCTTCCCCTGGCGGTCGATCATCCTGTTCGGCATCGACAAGGTGGTGAAATACCACATGGACATGCCGTTCTGGACCGCGACCTTCGTGTGGGCGATGAACAAGGAGAAGTACGATGGCATGTCGCCGGCGCAGAAGGCGGTGATCGACGCTCATTGCACCACCGAATGGGCGGAGAAGATCGCCAGTCCCTGGGCGGACTGGGAACATGGCGGCCGCGACAAGATCGCGGCCGTGGCCGGCCACGAGGTCTACAAGCTGACGCCGGATCAGATCGCGGCCTGGCGCAAGGCGGCCGAGCCGCTGAAGGCGAAATGGGCGGCGCAGGTGAAGGACGCCGATGCGGTGTTCGGCGAGCTGCAGGCGGAGCTGAAGAAGCGCGGCGCGCTGGCCGAATGAGCGCGACGGATGCCCGAAGCGATCGCTCGCGCCCGCAACCGGATGGACCGCTTCATCGACGGCATCGAGCTGGCTGGCCGCGGCCTTCGTCGGCATCGTCGCGGTCGACATCTTCATCTCGGTGCTGCTGCGCTACTTCTTCGCCGTGTCGATTCCCGACAGCTACGATTTCGGCAAGCTGCTGCTGGGGATCCTGATCTTCTGGGGCATCGCCGCGACCAGCTATCGCGGCACGCACATCACGGTCGACCTGGTCTGGGCGGCGGTCGGGCCGCGCGGCAAGCGGCTGATCGACATCTTCGCCACGCTGGTGCTGCTGTTCGTGGTCAGCGTGCAGACCGCGATGCTGTTCGACAAGGTGCGGCTGACGCGTGCCGACAACGTGCTGACCTTCGACCTGCATCTGCCGACCTGGCCGTTCGCGCTGGTCGCCTGGCTCGGCGATGTGTCCGCCGTGCTGCTGATCGCGGTGCGCACCTATCGGCTGATCTTCCACCCGGAGAACGTCGCCGACGCCGGCGTGGTCAGGCCGGTCGAGTGATGGACCTGAGCAGCGACGCCGTCGCCGTCATCGGCTTCGTCGTGCTGTTCGCGCTGATGCTGCTGCGCGTGCCGGTCGGCATGGCGATGGGGCTCGTCGGCGTCAGCGGCTTCGGCTATCTGGTCGGCGGCACGCCGGCGCTGAAGATGGTCGGGCAGACCTCGATGCGCACGGTCACCGACTACACGTTCGGCGTGATCCCGATGTTCCTGCTGATGGGCGCGTTCGTCTCGCGCTCCGGCATGAGCCGCGAGCTGTTCCAGGCCGCCAACAGTTTCGTCGGCCATCTGCGCGGCGGGCTGGGCATCGCCACCATCGCCGCCTGCGCCGGCTTCGCCGCGATCAGCGGCTCGTCGGTCGCGACCGCCGCGACATTCTCCACCGTCGCCTATCCCGAGATGCGGCTGCTACCACTATCCGCAATCCTTCGCCACCGGTGTGATCGCCGCCGGCGGCACGCTGGGCGCGATGTTCCCGCCCTCGATCGTGCTCGCGGTCTATGGCCTGATCACCCAGCAGGACATCGGCAAGCTGTTCATGGCCGGCATCCTTCCGGGGCTGCTCGCCGTCTCGATGTACATGGCGACGATCGCGCGTGATCGGCGCTGTGCGGCCGGGCTATCTGCCGGCCGGCGCCGCGCAGCTCCTGGACGCGAGCGCCTGCAGGCGATGCGCGACGTCTGGGCGCCGCTGCTGCTGTTCGTGTTCGTCATCGGCGGGCTCTACGGCGGACTGTTCACGCCGACCGAGGCGGGCGGCGTGGGCGCGGGCGGCGCGTTCCTGATCGGCGTCGCGCGCGGCCGCCTGTCGCGCGAGGACATTCTGGCCTCGCTGCTGCAGGCGACGCGCACCGCCGCCGCCGTGTTCACCATCCTGATCGGCGCCATCCTGTTCGGCTACTTCCTGACGGTGACGCAGACGCCGCAGAAGGTGACCGCATTCGTCACCGGTCTCGGCTTCGGCCGCTACGGCGTGCTGGTGCTGATCATGCTGATGTATCTCGTCCTCGGCTGCCTGATGGACGCGATGGCGATGATCATCCTGACGGTGCCGATCATCTTTCCGGTCATCACCACGCTCGGCTTCGATCCGATGTGGTTCGGCGTGATCATCGTGATGACGGTGGAACTCGGGCTGATCCATCCGCCGGTCGGGATGAACGTCTTCGTCATCAAGACGGTGGTGAAGGACGTGAGCTTCTCCACCATCTTCTATGGCGTCATGCCGTTCGTCATCACCGACATCATCCGACTGGCGATCCTGATCGCGTTTCCGATCCTCGCGCTTTACCTGCCGAGCCACATGTAGCAGGCAGACCCGCCCGCTGTGCAGTGACGCAGGAGACGATCAGCCTCGACGCGGCAATCTTGGTCACGCGGTGCGCGCACAACGTGACTCTGAGATTGCTTCGTCGCTTTGCTCCTCGCAATGACAGACGGTATCACACCGCTGTTGCGAAGGCGTTGCGTGGCCGCATGCGGTGCAGAAAGCCGATCGTCGCCGCCACCGTGCAGCCGATCGTGATCATCGCTGCCAGTATCGCCCAGCGGTTGCCGTCCAGACCTTGCACGGCGAAGTACGACCGCGCCCACCACCACGACGCCGGCCCCGTTCGCGACCTGCTGCGTCGTTGTGAGGATGCCTGCGCCTGAGCCGGCATGTGCGTGGCGCACCTGCGTCAGCACCGCGCTGAACAGCGGCGCCAGCACCATACCCTGGCCATAGCCGAACACCGCGAGCGGCAGCATCAGCATCGCCATGCTCGGCTGCGCGATCGTGCCGACCAGCAGCGCGGTACCGGCCAGGCCGATGCCCTGCACGACGCAGCCTTCGATCAGCCGGCCGCCGCCCAGCCGCGAACCGGCGACGAACGCGAACGCCAGCGGCATCACCGTCAGTGCCGCATCGAACGGCGAGAAGCCGAGGCCGTTCTGGATGTACAGCGTCAGCACGAAATAGAACGACAGGTTGCCCGCGAAGAAGCAGAACGTCGCGCACATGCCAGCCACGAAGACGCGGTCCTCGAGCAGGCCGAGGTCGATCAGCGGCATGCCGCCGCGTCGCTCCAGCGCTGCGCTGCAGGCGTACGAAGCCGACCAGCATCGTGACGCCGGCCGCCATCGCGAGCCAAAGCCACCACGGCCAGCCGAGTTCGCGACCGAACATCAGCGGCACGACCAGGCCGAGCAGCCCGGCGAACAGCACGACGGCCCCGCGCAGGTCGAGCCGCGTGCCGGCGTTGCGCGGCATCTCCGGCATCAGCCATGCCGCGGCGAGCGCGATGCCCACGCCGATCGGCACGTTGACGCAGAAGATGCTGCGCCAGCCGAGGCCTGCGAGGTTCAGCGTCACCAGCCAGCCGCCGAGCATGAAGCCGACCGCGCCGCCCAGGCCGATCGCGACGCCGAAGATGGCGAAGGCGCGCGCGCGCGCACCGTCGGGGAACAGCGTGTGGATCGAGGCGAGCACCTGCGGCACCATCATCGCTGCAGCGCCGCCTTGCGCGGCGCGGGCGAAGATCAGCATCGCGGCCGATCCCGACAGCCCGCACCACAGCGAGGCCAGCGTGAAGCCGAGTGACGCCGGTGATGAACACGCGCTTGCGGCCGACGATGTCGCCGAGCCGGCCGCCGGTGATCACCAGCGCGGCGTAGGCGATCTGGTAGACCGCGACGACAGCCTGGATCTCGGCGGCATCGGCGTGCAGGTCGGCGCGGATCGACGGGATCGCGACGTTGACGATGAACGCGTCGACCACGGCGAGGAACTGCGCCGCGGCCACGCTCGCCAGTGCCCACCAGCGACGAGCGGGCGCGGCGAGTTCTGGATATCCATGATGGGAACCTCCTTGCTTGGTGGTTCCCATCGTGACGACCGCGCCGCGCCGAAGCGATTACGCGCGGGGTAATGTCGTTCGAGTTATGGAGTTGGATGGCGATGGGTATCGCTGCGCTCAACCCATCCTACACGACGCGACGTGCCCGCCGTAGGATGGGTTGAGCGCAGCGATACCCATCTATCCGCAACGCCAGTCACTTCGCCAGCATGTCCCGCAGGCCGCGCAGCGCCAGGTAGTAGCCGGCGATGCCGAAGCCGGTGACCATCCCCTGGCTCACCGTCGCGGTCTCGGAGACCGGGCCGCGGCGCACCGGGTTCGAGATGTGCAGCTCGATGGTCGGGAACTTCACCTGGCCGATCGCCGCGACCAGCGCCGGATAGCCGCGCGAGAAGCCGGCCGGATTGAATATCGCCGCGTCGAAGCCGCGGTCGTTCGCCTCGTACAGCCGGTTGATGACCTCGCCCTCGATGTTCGAGTGGAAGATCTCGATCTCGACGCCGAGCTCGTTCGCGTAGCCGCGGATGCGTTCGTCGTATTCGGGCAGCGTCATCGGCCCGAATATCTCGGTCTGCACCTTGCCGCGCATGTTCATGCCGGCGCCGTGGATGATCAGGATCTTTGCCATGTTGATGTCCCTCCGGTGTCAGGCGACGCGGAATTCGGCCAGCAAGTCATAGTTCGGATCGGCGCCGATGCCGGGCACGTCCGGCGGGCTGACCGTGCCGTCGTCGTTCAGCGTCAGCGTGTGGCGGTAGACGCGGCCCCACATCGGATCCACCGTGTCGCGGTAGAACTCCAGGATCAGGCCGTTCGAGATCGCCGCGACCAGGTGCACGTGGATGTCCTGCGAGCCGTGCGGCGCGATGTCGAGATCGTGCGCCTGCGCCAGCGCCGCCACCTTCATGAACTCGGTCACGCCGCCCAGCACCTTGGCGTCGGCGTTCAGGATCGCCGCGCACTCGTGCCTGATCAGGTCGCGGAAGCCGTAGCGGGTGTACTCGTTCTCGCCGGTCGCGATCGGGATGCTGGTCGCCTGTGCCAGCTTGCGATGGCCGTCGTAGTCGTCCGGCGCCACCGGCTCCTCGAACCAGAAGATGTCGTACTCCTCGATGCGCTTGGCGAGCTGGATCGCCTCGTAGTAGCGGTAGGCGCAGTTGGCGTCGACCAGCAGCTTGACGTCCGGCCCGATCGCCTCGCGCACGACCCGTACCCGCGCCACGTCCTCGGCGATCGGCACCGCGCCGATCTTCATCTTGACCGCCTTGGCGCCCATGCGCACGTTGTCGTCCATCTCGCGTGCGAGTTCGTTCAGGCCCTTGCCCTCCTCGTAGTAGCCGCCGGCGATGTAGGTCGGCACGCGATCGCGGAAGCCGCCGAGCAGCTTGTAGAGCGGCAGGCTGGCGACCTTGGCGCGGATGTCCCACAGCCCGATGTCGATCGCGGAGATCGCGCGCGTGGTCAGGCCGCGTCGGCCGATCAGCTTCGGCACCCACATCTTGTGCCACAGCCGCTCGACGTCGATCGGGTCCTCGCCGATCAGCATCGGCTTCAGGCGCTCGATGGTCGCGCGCTCGATGCTCGCCGCCACCGCCGAGCCCGATGCCGGTGATGCCCTCGTCGGTCTCGATCTTCACCACGGCGAAGGTCGCAGTGGGTGTAGGTGTGCTGGCCGTTCGAGATCGGCTTATGGCGCGGCCAGCGGAACTCCTTGGTCGTGATGCCGGTGATCTTCATGCCGCAGCCTCCCTCCGCCTGCGCCGCATTCAACGCGGTCAGTCCGGGATGCGCAAGCGCACCGACACCGGACAATGGTCCGACAGGCGCTGCCGCCACGCCGCGCCGGTCTCGCGATAGGTCAGCGACGCGCAGCGTATCCGGGCTGCAGCCAGTCGCGCGCAGCGCCGCCCAACAGGATGTGGTCGATGAAGGCTTCGCCGCCCCAGCACGGACTCGCGCGGCCCTCGGTGGCGCGCACCAGCGGTGCGGCCTGGCGCAGCACAGCCCACATCTGGTCACGCCCATCCATGTGTCGATTGAGGTCGCCGAGAACCGCGAACGGCACGCCTTCGGCACCGCGTGCGGCGATCCAGTCGCGCAACGGGGCGATCTGTTCGCGCAACTCGACGCACGCACGGCGCTTCGTGCGGTCCAGTGGATCGTCGAAGCAGCCGGTCTTGAGATGGAGCGCGAGCACGCGCAGCGAGCCATGCGCCAGCCTCAACGTGATGTCCGCTCCGCTGCGCAGCTGTCGACCGGGATCAACATCCAACCCGGTACGTCAGGATTGACGCTGTAGCTGATGCCCCTCCTGACCACCAGGCCGACGCGTTGCACGACGTGGTCGCGGGTAGATGGATGGATATATTGTCAGGCGAAAAGACGCGCGCGGCGATGGCGCTGCCGTCGACCTCCTGGACGGCAATCACATCCGCGTCGAGTTCATCCGCATAGCGGCGGAGCAGGGCGACATCCTCCGGCTGCTTCGGCCGCACGTCGGCCGGAAGCTGATGGTTGCGGTCCGTCAGCCATTCGAGATTCCAGGTCGCAAGCTTCAGCTCGGCGCTGAGAGCACAGGACGGCAGCGGCGGAAGGTCGAACAGCCAGCGACGTTGGACCGTGTGCCGATGAGGTCCGCCGTCGATCGCGAGGAACGCGGGCATTCGCGCGGCGACGCCGCGGCTTGTCGCGATCTCGGTGGTCGCCACCTGTTCGATCAGTTACGATCTGGCCGATCAAATAAGCAGTCGCGCAGCCATCGTGGGCGTTCACCCACGCCGTCGCTGGCACCCATAGCAACAACATCAGCACCGCGACACAGCGCAGCCAGCGCGGCAGGTTCGGATTGTACATGAACGGCTGCCGCATCAGGCGCAGCGCGTCGCGATTGCGCGCGTGCACCACGATCGCGTCATCCGACATCGCGTTGAAATGGGGTGCCCACTTCGCGGATCATGCCAGGTGCGACGCTGTATCCCTCGGCTCGCGCGGCATTGAACAGATCGAGGATGTCACGGCTCTCGCGGTCGCCGAGCTTGATGCCCAGCAGATCGACCAGATCATCGTTCCAGCCGATGGCTGCACATCACAGCGATCTCAGCGGCCAGAGCCAACCGCCGAACAGAGACCCAAGCAATGTCACCTTTTCGTGCGGCAACGTTCGAAAGGTCTGGAAAGATGATGCACCAGGTCATACACGGTATCGAAGCCGGCCGGCCAGCGGTGAGTGCCCAATCCAGGATGCGAGGGCGCAATGATCTCGGCATGCGCGGCCAGCCGGATCGAGATACGGAGCCTGCAGGTCCACATACCCTTCGAAATCAAATATACG
>CAWHFW010000005.1:0-2756837 GCA_963828735.1 uncultured Gemmatimonadales bacterium | reverse complement strand
CCACCAATTGGTGGAGGTGGGCGGAATCGAACCGCCGTCCGAAGGCACTCCATGCCCGGCACTACATGCTTAGCTCGCCGTTAGGTCTCGTCCCGCGGCAACACGACGTGCGAGGCACACCGTGGGACATACCCGCTTTGTGTTGAGCCATGGTTGACGGGTCGCCGCCATGGCCGATCCTGCGATAGTGACCCTACATCCACGAGCACAGGCACAAGTGGGTTCGGGGCTTACGCCTTAAGCGGCGAGAGCGTAGACGTCGTCGTTGGCGTCTGGATTTTTGCGGCTGGATTAACGAGGAAAGCTGCCCCCTCGGCATGCGCCAGACGATTTCGCAACCCCCGTCGAAGCCAGTGCACCCCCGGGAATGTCGATGTCGCCGACCCGGCCAGTATAGGCGCGCCGGCACACCGCGCAATGCCATGGCGCTGCAGGGTGCAGGACGTGTTCAGTGGGCCCGCAGCCGGGCTGCGGCTATTCTTCGACCATGCGTATTCCCCCGGCGCAAACCGACAAGGCCATCCTGCCCGGCGCGAAAAGCGGCTACGTGCTTGCCGTGCTGGTGCTGCTGGCTTCGCTGTTCGTGGTCGCCTGGTACTGGCGGAGCGCCCGGCTACGGGAGATGGCGGCGGCGCAGGCTGACTTCGTCGCCAGCACGGACGAGACCACTTCGTTGCTGTACCAGCGGCTGGGCTACTACGAACTGGTCACGCGCGGCGGCGTGGCACTGTTCGGCACGGTCGCCCGACCGACCCGGCAACAATGGCAGGACTATGTCGACGGCCTGAACATCGGGCAGCGGTTCCCTGCGCTGGTCGGATTGGGGTTTGCCGCGTATCTGTCGCCAGGCCAGTTGTCCGACATGCAGAACGCGATGCGGTCGGGTGGGGAAGGCCTGTTCGTATTGCGGCCACACGGCGTACGTGAACATTACGGTGCGATCCTCTACCTGGAGCCCCGGAGCCAGGAAAACCTCGACGCCATCGGGTTCGACATGTATTCCGAACCGATCCGCCATGCGGCGATGGAAGCGGCGATGGACAGTGGCGAAGCACGCCTCAGCGGAATCGTTCACCTGGTGCAGGACGCCGGTGGTACGAATCCATCGTTGCTGATGTTCCTGCCTGTGTTCCGCTCTGCGTTCCACCCCGGCAGTATTTCGTCACGTCGGGAATCGATGGAGGGATGGGTCTACATTCCCTTCCGTTTCGCCCCATTCGTCGATCGCGCGTTGCAGTCCACGCCGAGGCATCCGCACCTTCGCATCTTCGACGTGACCGGCGGCGAGCAAGCCATGCTGTATGAATCTCCAGGCATGTCGTCTTCCGACGAGGTGCCTGCGTTCCGTAACTCGACGACGATCGTACGTTTTGGTCGGCAATGGCGCCTGGACTTCGAATCCGATCCCATTGACCTGATCGAATCCCGGATCGTCGGCTTGCGGCCGACACTGGTGGTCGGATCTGATCGCGTCGCTGCTGTTGTTCCTGATGACGTTGATCCTGGTGCACACGCAAGCGCACGCCGAGCAACTGGCCGCGCGCATGAGCGAATCCTTCCGTCGCAGCCAGCTGCGCTTTCGCAGTGCGATGCAGTACTCGGCGATCGGAATGGGGTTGCTCGACCATGACGATCACATCGTGGACGCCAATCCTTCGCTGGCGTCGATTCTGGGCAGCAGCCGTGAATCGCTGATCGGGACGTCGTTCGACGAACACTTCGTCGACGGCATGGAGCAGAGGATCCTGGGTCGGGAACGCGATTCGCAAGATGGCGTGCTGCGTACAACGCGTGCGTTGTTTCGCGGCGACGGCGTCCGCCAGGTCCACCTGACCTTCGCGCCGGTACCTGGCGACGTCGGCCAGGACATCTCCCGCCTGGTGCAGGTGGAGGACGTCACCGAGCGGGTGCGCGCCGAAGCGCAGATCCTGGCGTTGAACCGCACGCTCGAGGCGCGCGTGGCGGCGCGAACGCGCGAACTGACGCAGGCAAACCAGGAACTCGAGGCGTTTGCATACAGCGTGTCGCACGACCTGCGGGCGCCATTGCGCTCCATCGACGGCTTCAGCCGCTTGTTGGCCGAGCGCTTCTCCGACGTGCTCGGCGAGGCGGGATTGGAACAACTTACCCGCGTGCGCAACGCCGCGGGACGGATGGCCGAACTGATCGACTCGTTGCTCAAGATGTCCCGTGTCGGCCGGGGCGGGATGACTCCCGTACCGCTGGATCTGGACCGCATCGCGGCGGAGGTCCTGGCAGAGTTGCGCGCGAGCGAGCCCGAGCGGCAGGTAGACGTGCGGATCGAGTCGCCGCTGCACGTCGTCGCCGACCAGGGACTGGTGCGCAGCCTGCTGCAGAATCTGTTGGGAAATGCGTGGAAATTCAGCAAGGATCGACCCATCGCACGGGTCGAGGTCGGCAGGAATGAGCGCGGCGAGTTCTTCGTGCGCGACAACGGGGTGGGATTCGCCCAGGAGTACGCCGACAAGCTGTTCCGCCCGTTCCAGCGCCTGCACAGCCAGGACGAATTCGGCGGGCACGGCATCGGCCTGGCGTCGGTAAAGCGCATCGTCGAACGGCACGGGGGCACCATTCGTGCCGAAGGCGTGCCCGGGGAGCGCGCCACGTTCTATTTCACGTTGCCCGAACCGGTCATCGAGTGATGGGTCCGCTGGGAGGCATTGCCCTGACGCTCACGCGTCCTTGTTATGCCGCCGTAGCAGGCGCTGCTTATCGCGCGCCCAATCCCGCTCCTTGCTCGCCTCACGCTTGTCATGCGACTGCTTGCCCTTGGCGAGCGCGAGTTCGGCCTTGACCTTGTTCGCCTTCCAGTACAGCGCGGTAGGCACCAGCGTGTAGCCGTCGCGCTGGACGCGACCGATCAGCTGGTCGATCTCGCGTTTGTGCAGCAGCAGCTTGCGCGTCCGGTGCGCGTCGGCCACGACATGCGTGGACGCGGAGATCAACGGCGTCATCTGCGCCCCGAACAGGAACAGTTCGCCATCGCGAATCACCGCGTAGGCCTCGGTGATGTTGGCGCGACCGGCGCGGATCGACTTCAACTCCCAGCCCTGCAGGGCCAGGCCGGCCTCGAAGCGCTGTTCCAGGTGGTATTCGTGGCGCGCGCGCTTGTTCAGCGCGATGGTGCCGCCGCCGTTTGCCTTATCCTTGCCAGCTGCTTTCTTGCTCATCGCAGCCATTGTCCCCTGAACCGCCCGAGCAGGCGAGCCACCGAACGAGTCGCCGATGCCCAAGATCCAACGCAGCGCCCTGGTCGAGCACTCCGCTGCCCGGATGTTTACGCTGGTCAACGACATCCCGGCATATCCGAGGCGCTTCGACTGGTGCGAATCGGCAAAAGTGCTCGAATCCGACGCGACGCACATCATCGCCCGGCTCGACCTGGGGCTGGGCGCGATCCGTACGTGGTTCACGACCGAGAACACGTTGTCTCCCCCGCACCACATCGACATGCAGCTGCGCGACGGCCCGTTCCGGAAATTGTCGGGCCGCTGGCAGTTCCATGCGCTCGACGAATCGGCGTGCAAGGTGACCCTGACGCTCGATTTCGAACCCCGCAGCCGATTGCTGGCACCTGCTATGGCGCTCGGCTTCCAGGCGCTGGCCGACCGCATGGTCGAGGATTTCGTCCGCGTGGCCGATGCGGATCCGGGCAGCGATGCGGACGATTGAGGCGACGGCATGATCCGCGTCGAGGTCATTCGTGCGTGGCCCAGGCGCCACGACGCGGTGAAACTCGAACTCGCCGACGCCTCGTCCGTCGCCGATGCGCTGGAGCAAAGCGGCTTCGCGCTGGACGGGATCACTGGGGTTCGCCATTTTCGGCGAGCGCGTCGGCAGCGAGCATCCGCTGCGCGATGGCGACCGTCTCGAACTGCTGCGGCCCCTGCAGATCGACCCCAAGGAAGCGCGTCGGCGCCGCGCGATGAAGCCATCCGGCGGATGACAAAAAGCCCGGCGCGGGCCGGGCTTTCCGTGGTTTTGCCTGGAAGAAGCTCAGTGCCTCTTCTTGTCCTTGTCCTTGGGCAGGTTGCCGAACTTGCGCATCCGCTGCACCAGCTCTTCGTCCTGTTCGGGAAAGTATTGACCATCCCACTTGGTGAGCGAATCGCCGTTGAACCACAAGGTCAGGTCCTTGACCTGCGTATGCCCCATGCGGCCGGTGCGTTCGGTGGCGACGTAGTCCCAACGGTCGTGGTGGAACGGGTCGGCAACCGACGGCGTGCCGAGCAACGCCTGCACCTGCTGCCGGGTCATTCCGACCTGCAACTGGTCGGCCGCCGTCTTTTCGATCAGGCTGCCCTGGTAGATCGGCTGCTTGTACAGGATGCCGCAGCCGGAAGTGGCCAGGCCAAGGACGGCAACGAGCAGGAACTTGCGCATTCGGATCCGGATTGGGAGTGGGGAAAACAGGCCCGATGATACACTGGGGCTCGTCCTACCGACGCTGCGCGCAGGGCGCTTTCCGGGCTTGCCGGACCGCGGCGTCGACGCCCTGCAGGCACCGGAGCCTCGATGGAATCGCAAGAACTGCGCAAGGCCGGCCTCAAGGTCACGCACCCGCGGATGAAGATCCTCGAGCTGCTGGAGCAGATCAAGCCGCGCCACATGACCGCCGAGGACATCTATCGCCAGCTGCTGGAGCATGGCGACGAAATCGGCCTGGCCACGGTGTATCGGGTGCTGACCCAGTTCGAGGCGGCCGGACTGGTGCTCAAGCACAACTTCGAAGGCGGGCACGCCGTCTACGAACTCGATCGCGGCGAACACCACGACCACATGGTCGACATCGACACCGGAAAGGTCATCGAGTTCCAGAGCGACGAGATCGAGGAATTGCAGCGCCGGATCGCCGCGCAGCACGGGTACGAGATCGAGGAGCACGCATTGGTGCTCTACGTCCGCAAGAAGGCGCCGCGATAAACCATACGCCGCGACGGGAATGATCGCGCCGCAGCGCGCGTGATCCCGAGTTGCGAGCTTTCGGCCGTCAGCCGACGCCCTGCAGCAACCTCCGGGCCGCGGCTCGCGCTTCCTTGCTCACTTCCACCCCGCCGAGCATGCGGGCGAGTTCTTCCTCGCGCTGTTTCGCGCCCAGCACCTGCACCGCGCTTTGTGTCATGCCGGAGCGTTCGGCCTTGCTGACGCGATAGTGCGCGTGGCCCTGGGCGGCGACCTGGGGCAGGTGGGTCACGCACAGGGCCTGCCGGGCCGTGCCGAGCGCACGGAGTTTCTGTCCGACGATCTCCGCCACGGCGCCGCCGATGCCGGAATCCACTTCGTCGAACACCATCGTCGGCACCGCATCGAGTCCCAACGCCGCCACTTCGATCGCCAGCGATATACGCGACAGTTCGCCGCCCGAGGCGACCTTGCGAAGCGGACGCGGCGGCTGCCCCTGGTTGGCAGCGACAAGGAATTCGGCGCGCTCGGCGCCTGCCGGGTCGGGCCGCTGGGCCTCGATCGGTTCCAGCAGCACCTCGAACCGGCCGCCGCCCATGCCGAGTTCGGCGATGAGCGCGGTGGTCGATTGCGATAGCGCCGACGCCGCCTCCCTGCGTCGCGCGCCCAGCGATTCGGCGGCGCTGCGCCAGGCGATGGTTGCCGTGGCGATCTCCCCGTCGAGTGCGCGGACACGATCGCCGGCGCCGCGGAGGATTTCCAGTTCCGCCATCAGCGAGTCGCGTTGCGCAGCCAGCGTTTCGGGGAGCGTGCGGTGCTTGCGCGCGAGTTCGTGCAGGCGCGCCAGGCGTCGGTCCAGGTCGTCGAACGCCGATGGATCGAGGTCCAGGTCCGCGCGCACCTGTTCGAGCAGGGCGAGCGCCTCGTCGAGCTGGATCGCGGCCGAATCGAGCATGCCGTCGACATCCGCCAGGCGTGGCTCGAATTCCGCCTGGCGGGCAAGCTCAGACCGCACCTGCTGCAATTGCCGCGACAGGGCCGGACCATCGTCGCCCCCGAGCCTGGCCAGTGCGGCTTCGCAACCGGCGATGAGCGCCGCGGCGTGCGCATGCCTGCGGTGCGCGGCGATCAGCTCGGCGATGGATTCCGGCTCCAGCGATTCGCGCTGCAATTCGCCCAACTGGTGTTCGAGCCACGCGATGCGCTCGGACACGTCGCCTTGTTTCGACAGCAGTTCGCGCTCGCGCAGCAGGGCGGCCCAAGCCTGCGCCGCGCTTCTCGTCGCCACGAGTTCGGCTTCGTGGCCGCCGAACGCGTCCAGCAATGCCAGCTGGCTGGTGCGCGAAAGCAGCGACTGGTGTTCGTGCTGGCCGTGGATTTCGACCAGGCGCTCGGCGAGTTCGCCAAGCTGCGCGACGGTGGCTGGCCGGCCATTGATCCACGCACGCGATCCGCCGTCCGCACGCAGCGTGCGGCGGAGCTGGCATTCGTCACCGTCGTCGAATTCCGCTTCGCGCAGCCATGCGAGCGCCGCCGGGGCGTCGCGAAGGTCGAACATTGCGACCAGTTCGGCGCGTTCGGCGCCGTGGCGCACCATGCCGCTGTCCGCGCGCAGGCCCGACAGGAAGTTGAGCGCATCGACCAGGAGCGATTTGCCCGCGCCGGTTTCACCGGAAATGACGGTGAGTCCGGCGCCGAATTCCAGTTCGGCCGCCGCGACGACGGCGAAGTCCTTGATGGCCAGATGGGTCAGCATGGTGCGGATTGTGCGGGTGCGCCGCACCGCGGCCAAGCGTGGGCGCCGTCACGACCGCATGAACCGCTCAGCGCCCGCCAGGGAACTGCACGCCCGAACGCTTGCGCCAGCCGGTGGCGAGGCTTATATCGAGGATATGAGTCGCCATTCCGACGAGCCCGGCTTCGATCCCCACGCACTGGATGCGCGTTCGCGCCATCTGCTGCGCTCGCTGATCGGGCGCTACATCCGCGAAGGCGAACCGGTCGGGTCGCAGACGCTGGCGCGCCATGCCGGGCTGGACGTCAGTCCCGCGACCATCCGCAACATCCTCGCCGACCTCGAGGACGCCGGGCTGCTGACATCGCCGCACACGTCGGCCGGACGCGTGCCGACGGCCCAGGGCTACCGGGTCTTCGTCGACTCGCTGCTGCAACTGCGGCCGCTCCCGGACACCGAACTCGCGCGCCTGCGACACGAGCTGCCGGCGGGCTCGGGCACGCAATCGCTGCTGGGCAATGCGTCGGAACTGCTGTCGGCGATGAGCCATTTCGTCGGCGTGGTCAGCGTGCCGCGGCGCGAGCAGTTCGCGTTCCGGCACATCGATTTCGTGCCGCTGGATGCGCAGCGCGTGCTTGCGATCCTGGTGTTCGCCGACAACGACGTGCAGAACCGCATCATCCAGACCCGCCGGCAGTTCGATGCCGGCGAACTGGAACGCGTCTCCAATTACCTCAACCATCACTTCGCGGGCCGGCCGCTTGCCGACATCCGCACGACGCTCGTGCGCGAGCTCAAGGCCGCGCGCAGCGAGATGGAAGTGCTCCTCGCAAGCACGGTGGAGCTTGCCGAGCAGGCGTTCGTGGTCGGTGGCGACGATGTCCTGCTCGCGGGCCAGACCCGGCTGATGGGCGTCCAGGACCTGTCCGACCTGGATCGGCTGCGGGAACTGTTCGAGGCGTTCGCGCGCAAGCGCGAGATCCTGCAGTTGCTCGAGCGCACCCTGCGAGCGCCGGGCGTGCGCATCTTCATCGGTGAGGAAACGGGACTGGCACCGCTGGAAGGGATGTCGCTGATCACCGCCCCGTATCGCGCCGGCGGTGCGGCCGGTGGCCAGGTGCTCGGCGTGCTCGGCGTGATCGGCCCCACCCGCATGGCGTACGAGCGGGTGATCCCGGTGGTGCAGGCCGCGGCCGACGTCCTCGGCGCCGCCATCGACGCCGGCTGAGCGGCGGACAAGGCCGGCATCGGGCGACTTGAAAGGGCCCGGGGTGGCCCCTATTACCGGTAGTTCAGGGCGGCACGGGCGCCGCCGGATGGACTCCGCAGAATGACCACAGAACCGATGCAGGACGCCGACGTGGCGCAGGCAGGCGAGGTGTCGCCGGCCGACGAGATCGAATCGCTCAAGGGCGAACTGGAACAGCTTCGCGCGCAATCCCTGCGCGACCACGCCGACCTGGACAACCAGCGCAAGCGCCTGCAGCGCGACATCGAGATGGCGCGCAAGTTCGCCAACGAGCGGCTGCTCAGCGAACTGTTGCCGCTGTTCGACAGCCTCGAAGCCGGGCTGCTCGTCGCCCCGCAGGCCGACCCGTTGCGCGAGGGCATGGAACTGACCCTGCGCCAGCTGCACCGCATCGCCGAGAACAACGGCCTGGTGGAAGTGGCGCCGGCAGCCGGCGACAGCTTCGATCCCGACCGCCACCAGGCGATGAGCATGGTCGACGCGGAAGGCGTGCCGCCGGGTGCGGTCGCCCAACTGTTCCAGAAAGGCTACCTGCTGAACGACAGGCTGCTGCGACCGGCGCTGGTCGTCGTCGCCCGGCAGGACTGAAGAGACGGTTCGCCCGAATCCCCCTTGAAGGGAAGGGCGCGGACCCCAGATCACAGGCAATCGGTGGCGTCACCGCCGGACCACATTCCAGAGCATTAGAGAGGGAGCATCACCATGGGCAAGATCATCGGCATCGACCTTGGCACGACCAATTCGTGCGTGGCGATCATGGAAGGCGGGAAGCCCCGCGTCATCGAAAATTCCGAGGGCGATCGCACCACGCCTTCGATCGTCGCCTACACCAAGGACGGCGAAGTCCTGGTCGGGGCCTCGGCCAAGCGCCAGGCGGTGACCAATCCCAAGAACACGTTCTATGCGGTCAAGCGCCTGATCGGTCGCAAGTTCGGCGATGCCGAGGTCAAGAAGGACCTGGGCCTGGTGCCGTACGCCATCATCGAGCACGACAACGGTGATGCGTGGGTCGCGACCAGCGACGGCAAGAAGCTTTCGCCGCAGGAAGTCTCCGCGCGGATCCTGGAAAAGATGAAGAAGACGGCCGAAGCCTACCTGGGCGAAACGGTCACCGAAGCGGTGATCACGGTGCCGGCCTACTTCAACGATTCCCAGCGCCAGGCCACGAAGGACGCAGGTCGCATCGCGGGCCTGGACGTCAAGCGCATCATCAACGAGCCGACCGCGGCCGCGCTCGCGTACGGCATGGACAAGAAGGGCGGCGACCGCAAGATCGCGGTCTACGACCTCGGCGGCGGCACGTTCGACATCTCGATCATCGAGATCGCCAATGTCGACGGCGAAATGCAGGTCGAGGTGCTGGCCACCAACGGCGACACCTTCCTTGGCGGCGAGGACTTCGACAAGCGCGTCATCGACTTCCTGGTCGACGAATTCCAGAAGGAGCAGGGCATCGACCTGCGCAAGGACCATCTCGCATTGCAGCGCCTGAAGGATGCTGCCGAGCGCGCGAAGATCGAGCTGTCCTCCTCGCAGCAGACCGAGGTCAACCTGCCGTACGTGACGGCCGATGCGTCGGGACCGAAGCACCTCAACATCAAGCTGACCCGCGCCAAGCTCGAATCGCTGGTCGACGACCTGATCAAGAAGACGATCGAGCCCTGCCGCATCGCGATGAAGGATGCCGGCGTGAGCCCGTCGGACATCGGTGAAGTGATCCTCGTCGGCGGCCAGACGCGCATGCCGAAGGTGCAGCAGGCGGTCGCCGATTTCTTCGGCAAGGAGCCGCGCAAGGACGTCAATCCGGACGAGGCCGTCGCCGTCGGCGCCGCGATCCAGGGCGGCGTGCTGCAGGGCGACGTCAAGGACGTGCTGCTGCTCGACGTGACCCCGCTGTCCCTCGGCATCGAGACGCTCGGTGGCGTGTTCACCAAGATCATCGAGAAGAACACCACGGTGCCGACGAAGGCGTCGCAGACGTTCTCCACCGCCGAGGACAACCAGACGGCCGTCACCGTGCACGTGCTGCAGGGCGAGCGCGAGCAGGCCCGCTACAACAAGTCGCTGGCCAAGTTCGACCTGACCGGCATCGAACCGTCGCCGCGCGGCATGCCCCAGGTGGAAGTGTCCTTCGACATCGACGCCAACGGCATCGTGCACGTCACCGCCAAGGACAAGAAGACGGGCAAGGAGCAGAAGGTCGAGATCAAGGCGGGCTCGGGCCTGTCGGACGACGAGATCCAGCGGATGGTGCAGGACGCCGAAGCGCACCGCGAAGAGGACAAGAAGTTCCACGAACTGGTGCAGGCCCGCAACCAGGCCGATGCGCTGATCCATGCGACCCGCAGCGCGATCAAGGACAACGGCGACAAGGTGGGCGGCGACGTGATCGGCCGTGCGGAAGGCGCGATCGCCGAACTCGAAACCGCCATGAAGGGCGACGACAAGGGCCAGATCGAAGCCAAGTCCAAGGCGCTGGAAGAAGCCGGGCAGGCGCTGTTCGCAGCGGCCTCGGCCGCCCAGCAGCCCGGCGGCGACACGTCGGGCGGGCAGGGTGCTCCGCGCAACGATGATGTCGTCGATGCCGAGTTCACCGAAGTGCGCGACGACGACAGCAAGAAGGGCTGATATCGGCGACGAGCGATAGCCAGCGGGCGTCCGGCAACGGACGCCCGTTGTCATGAGGGGACCAGAGGCAGGCATGGGCAAGACGCGGCTCGAGGCATTCAGCGACGGCGTCGTCGCCATCATCATCACCATCATGGTGCTGGAGATGCGTGCGCCGCACGGCACGGACCTCGCATCGCTCGTGCCCCTGCTGCCGGTGTTCCTGAGTTACGTCCTGAGCTTCGTCTACGTCGGCATCTACTGGAACAACCATCATCATTTCCTGCACGCGGCGCAGCACGTCGACGGCCGCGTGTTGTGGGCCAACCTGCACCTGCTGTTCTGGTTGTCGCTGTTTCCGTTCGCGACCGCGTGGATGGGCGAAAACCATTTCGCACCGGTGCCGGTGGCGTTGTACGGCGCCGTACTGCTGATGGCCGCCATCGCATGGCGTCCGTTCCAGGCGGCGATCATCCGCGCCAATGGCGGGCCGCGGTCGGTGCTCGCGCAGGCCGTGAAAGGGCACGACGTTAAAGGTATCGTTCCACTTTTCCTCTATTCCGCGGCGATTCCGCTCGCGTTCGTCCATCCCGCGATTTCGGGCCTGTGCTACATCGCCGTCGCGGCGCTGTGGTTCGTGCCCGACCGTCGCATCGAAGCCCGAATCCAAAAACAAGCATGAGCAAGCGCGATTACTACGAAGTCCTGGGCGTGTCCCGCGATGTCTCGGACGAAGACCTGAAGAAGGCCTATCGCCGCAGCGCGATGAAGCACCATCCGGACCGCAACCCGGGCGACACCGTGGCGCTGGAAGCGTTCAAGGAGTGCAAGGAAGCCTACGAAGTGCTGTCCGAGCCGTCCAAGCGCCGCATGTACGACGCACACGGCCACGCCGCGTTCGAGCACGGCATGGGCGGCGGACAGGGCCATGGCGCCGGCTTCGGCGACATGGGCGACATCTTCGGTGACATCTTCGGCAACATCTTCGGCGGTGGGGCGCCGGGCCGCGGGCCGCGACGCGGCGCCGACATCGGCTACGTGATGGAACTCGACCTCGAGGACGCCGTCGCCGGAACCGAGAAGCGCATCGAGATCCCGACCTTCGTTCCCTGCGCACCGTGCGCCTCGACCGGCTCGGAGGACGGGAAGATCGAAACCTGCGCCACGTGCCATGGCCGCGGCCAGGTGCGCATGCAGCGCGGCATCTTCACCATGCAGCAGCCATGTCCGCATTGCGGCGGGCGCGGGCAGACCATCGTCCATCCCTGCAAGGCCTGCCACGGCGCGGGCCGGGTGGAGGAGGACAAGATCCTCTCGGTGAAGATCCCGGCAGGCGTCGACAACGGCGATCGCATCCGCCTGGCGGGCGAGGGTGAGGCGGGGCCGGCGGGAACGCCGCCGGGCGATCTCTACGTCGAAGTACGCGTGCGGCCGCACGCGATCTTCGAGCGCGACGGCGACGACCTGCATTGCGAAGTGCCGATCCGCATCTCCCAGGCGGCGCTCGGCGACACCGTGCGCGTGCCGACGCTGGCCGGCGAAACGGAGATCCGCATTCCGGCCGAAACCCAGACCGGCAAGGTGTTCCGACTGCGCGACAAGGGCGTCAAGTCGGTGCGCAGCCGCAAACCCGGCGATCTCTACTGCAAGGCCGTGGTCGAGACGCCGGTCAACCTGACGCCGGAGCAGCGCGCGCTGCTGGAGCAGTTCGAGGCCACGTTCTCGGGCGAGGAAGCGCGCCGGCACTCGCCGCGCTCATCGACCTTCCTGGACGGCGTCAAGGGGTTCTGGGACCGGATGACGTCCTGATCCGGCACGGAAGGGCGATGGCCCTTCCGTAGCATCCGGTTACTGGCGGACGAGCTCGATCGTCCCGATCAAGGGCTTGGCCTTCGGGTTCGGCATGCCCGCAGGCACGACGATGAGCTGCAACGCATCCCGCGCGCCTGGATTGGCGGTCCGCGCGATCCTCTGCAGCACCTGGGTGACGTCGAAGCTGTAGAAGTTCTCTCCGAGCGCGTCGCCCATCCTGCCGTGGCCGTGGTCGTGGAACTCTGCGTCGAAGAAGTTGATCGTCCCCACGTAGTTCTCACGATTCGGCGTCGCGTTCGACCCGGGAGCCGTCAGGTAGAGGTGGTACAGCACCTCCGGCTGCACCCAGACGTGCAGGTCTTTCATGACGATGTACGACCGCTTGCCATGCTGTGCCGGGTCCAGTCCAAGAACCTGCGTTCGCTTGGCTCCCGCAACCGGCAGCAGGCGGACGTGCGCGGGCTTGATGCTCAACTCCGCGCCACCGCCTGCAGCCGCCACCCGCTCGGTGACGGGCTGGCTGCCGGTGCGCACGTCGCCCGCGGTGATCGTCGCCTTGGCGAGCATCTGCGTCGCCGCAGGTGGGATGAGGGCGTCGTACTCATAGCCGAGCGTCGCCATGTCGAAGTAGTCGCTCAGCTTGCTCGACACCCGCTGGCCTTGCGGATCGGCGAAAACGAATTGCTGCTGCATCCAGCCGCCGTTGGTCGGATTGGGCCCACCGTTCGCGTTCCAGGAGGCCCAGATGCGGTCGATGTTGGCGTGATGCACGAGGAACAGCGGATCGCGCCCTGCATACGGCACGGAGCCCATGTTCTTGGCAGTGCCGGTCAGTACATGCAGTCGGCTATGGACGCCCGAATCCAGCGCCCGGCAGAATCCCTGGACCTTTCCGACGTTGCTGTAGGCGGTCTTGGCCATCGCCGAGCTGAGATCCAGCACGTCGGTGGTCTGGTTGGCCTGGATCGACTGGCCGGTGTTGGCCAGCTTGGTACGGTTGGCGCGGTACAGGACGCCATAAACCGGATCCGTCGGCAGTCGGAACTGGACGGGAACGATGCCGCGCTGGGCGGGATCGTACGAGGTGTAGTTCCAGTACGGCATCGCGAATTCGGGATGCCCGCTCACCTGGCGGATGATGTTCTCCATGAAGAGCACGTACATCCGGTGCCAGGGCAGGAAATTGTTCGGGTTCTGCCCGGTGTGGGCCTGGCAGGTGTTCCACATTTCCGTCGCCAGATCCTTGGTCGGGCTCGCGTCGTCGCCGAATATCCGCTGGATTTCGCTGTCTTTTGTCGTAATCCCGTCGACGAAGTGGGTGTAAAAGAGCCATGTCCAGCTCAACGGGTCGCCCGGCCCGAGCGCCTGCATCTTGGCCACGGCCTCGGCGTAGATCTGCAACATGGCCGCCCCTTCCGGAGTGGCGATGTCGTAGCGGATGAACGGTGTGTCGGCGAGCGCCCCGCGTGAGGACAGCCACAGCGCAAACGGCATGGCGGCGACGCCGCGAATGAACGAACGACGGGAGAGCTGGCTCATGTGGAACCCCTGTAACTGCACGATTCGTCGACCCCGGGGCGACGCTGGGAGGCTGGTGAAGGGCCGCTCCGCTGGCCCGATGCCAGTAAGAACGAAAACCGGTGACTGACAGGTCAACGCCCCGCGAAAAGCGGGCAGCCCGCGCTTGGCCGCTACCGCGGCACCTGCTGGGTTCCAACGGGTTCGGCGCCCTTGATCGGCCGATGCCGGCTACTCCCGCACGAGTTCGACTGTCCCCACCAGCGGCTTCCCGCCTGGCGTCGGCGTTCCACCGGGGACGAACGTAACCAGCAGCGCCTGGCGCCCGTTCGGATTCCCGCTGCGGGCGATCCTCTTCAGCACGTCGGTGACGTCGAAGCTGTAGAGGTTCTCGCCCAGCGCCGTGCCCATGGCGCCGTGGCCGTGGTCGTGGAACTCGGCATCGAAGAAGTTGATGTGGCCGACATGGCTGTCCTGATCCAGCCGCCCTCCCGCGGTGGGCGACAGGTAGACGTGGTAGAGCACCTCCGGCTGCGCCCAGGTATGCAGGTCCTTCAGCACCAGGTAGGTGCGCTGCGCCGGCCGCCTCGCATCCAGTCCGAGCACCGGCCCGTCCGCGACCGTGCCCTCGATCGGCAGCAGCGTCACCCGCGCCGGCCTGGCGCCCAGTTCGGCGGCACTGCGTGCCTTTGCGATGCGCTGGCTCGTGGGCTTGGCTGATGCCGTCATGAGCGCCAGCGACGTCGTCGTGCCGGTGCCCCCGGGTCGCGGGATGTAGGCGTCGTAGCCATAGCCCAGGGTGGCGCAATCGAAGAAGGCGTTCATGGGCGCCGACGTGCGGCCGCTGGCATCGCCGAAAACGAAACTGTTCTGCGCCCACGCGGCGTCCACGGGATTGACGCCGCCGTTGTGGTTCCAGCTCGCCCACATCCGGTCGATGTTCGAGTGGTGCACCCAGAACAATGGATCGTTGGCGGAGTAGGGCACCGTTCCCATGCCGAGCTTGTTGCCCACGAGGACATGGATGGCTCCGTGGATGCTCGAATTGATCGCCCGGCAGAAGCCGACATCGCTTCCGACCATCTCGTAGTAGGCCTTGCCCATCGGCCCGCCGATCCGCATCGGGTCGCCGGGATTGTTCGACTGGATCGGTTGGCCGCTGTTGGCCAGGTCGCTGCGATCGGGCCGGTAGAGGACGCCGAACACCGGATCGTCCGGACTCCGGAATTCCAATGGAACGATCCCGCGCTTGGCGGGGTCGTCGGACGTGTAGTCCCAATAGGGAAGCGTGAAGTCGGCACGCCCGCTGACGCGCCGTACGATCCGTTCGAAATAGAACACGAACATCCGGTGCCAGGGCAGGAAGTAGTTCGGATCCTGGCCCGAATGCGACTGGCAGGTATCCCACGTCTCCTCGGCCAGGCGACGCATCGAGGTGTTCGCCGTGCCGAAGATGCGGTTGATCTCGTCGGCCTTGGTCGTCGTGCCCGTGACGAAGTGCGTGTACCACTGCCACGTCCAGTGGAGCGGCGTCATGTTGGGGTAGGCCTGCATCTTCCGGATGGCGCCGGCCAAGACCCCGAGCATCTCCCGGCCATGCTGGCTCGCCAGGTCGCAGCGCAGGAGGGGCTCCGTTGCGCCGGCGATACGCGGAAGCGCCAAGGCCAACGGCAGCGCGCCCATGCCCTTGACGAAGTTCCGGCGGGAAATCTGGTGCATGCGCTCTCCTGCAGCTGAAGCCTGAATGCCCGGCGCAAACCGCTGGCCCCGATCGGACGCGACAAACCCCGACCCGCTTGCCTGCACGGGAGACAGGACTGATCCGGGGCGACGTGGCCGCTGTCGCAGTCGCCGCTCGGCGACTGCTCGGGGGCGCCAGCGAGTAAAGCCGAGCCATAGTGAGAACCACGTCAACTTCTGAATGGGATATAGCACGCATTCAGACCGCTGGGCCCGGAGGCGCGTCCCGAGGCGCGCGATCGACGGCGGTTGTGGCGGGACCGGCATACCCGATATAGCCTTCCCGGATGAATACACCTCACGCCCCGCAGCGGCCCTCGATCCTCATCCACGGCGCCACCGGCCGGATGGGGCAGTCCCTGCTGCGCCTGTGCGGGCGAACGCGAGGACCTGGAGGTCGTCGCCGCGGTATCGCCGACCATCGAGCAGCGGGTGGTGGACGGAATCCCGCGATTTCGCGCGAGCGAGCTGGCGGGCGTGCCGAAATTCGATGTCGCCATCGACTTCAGCCGGCAGCGAGGGATTCGATGGCGTCCTGTCGCTGTGCGCCGCGCGCGGAGCGGCACTGGTGTCCGGCACGACCGCGTTGACCGACGCCCAGGAAGCCGCGATGGACGCCGCGGCGACGCATGTTCCGATCCTCTGGGCGTCGAATTTCAGCCTCGGCGTCGCGGTCCTGGCCAACCTGGTCGCAACGCGCCGCACACGCGCTGCCGGGCTGGGATTGCGACATCGTCGAAGCGCACCACACGCGCAAGCTCGATGCACCATCGGGAACCGCGCTCACCCTGGGATCGATCGCCGCCGAAGCAGGGCGCGCTCGCCGCGCTACGCGTCGTTGCGCGCGGGCGACATCGTCGGTGAGCACACGGTGCAGTTCACGACCGACGGCGAACGCATCGAGCTCATCCATCGCGCCACGAACCGCGACATCTTCGCGCGTGGTGCGCTCGCGGCGGCGCTGTGGCTGAGCGGCCGCCACGCCGGAAGGTACGCGCTGGAGGATCTGTTCGACTGACCGCCGCGCCGCAGTGCTGGCGCCGGCGCGACCGCCCCGGTAGAATTCCCGCTCGCCCTGATTCCCCGATCTGGCACTTTCCGCCAGCACGGACCGGTCCAAACCGCGTCCGTGCTTTGCTGCAGCCTGCGCAATGCCGGCCGCGCCGGAAGGATCACCGCAGCCCGAGGCGACGCCCGTGACCCAGACCGCAATCCTTGCACTCGAAGACGGCACCGTGTTCGAGGGCGATTCCGTCGGCGCGCCCGGCCTGGCGGTGGGCGAAGTGGTCTTCAACACCGCGATGACCGGCTACCAGGAGATCCTCACCGATCCCTCGTACGCGCGGCAGATCGTGACGCTGACCTATCCCCACATCGGCAACACCGGCTGCAACGCCGCCGACGACGAAGTCGACGCGCGTCTGGGCCGCCGGCCTGATCGTGCGCGACGTCCCGCGCCGGCCGTCGCAACTGGCGCAGCGAGGTCGCGCTGCCGCGAATGGCTGCGCGCAGCGCGGCGTCGTCGCCATCAGCGGCATCGACACGCGCAAGCTGACCCGCCTGCTGCGCGATCGCGGCGCGCAGAACGGCGCGCTGATGGCCGGGCGTCGCCATCGACGTCGACGAGGCGATCGAAGCCGCGCGCAAGTTCCCCGGCCTCAAGGGCATGGACCTGGCCAAGGAAGTCTGCGTTCGCGAGCCTATCGATGGACGCGAGGGCACGCTCGACCTGGACCAGCAACGCATTCGTGCGCGGCACCGGCAAGTACCGCGTCGTCGCCTACGACTTCGGCGTCAAGCTCAACATCCTGCGCATGCTGGCCGATCGCGGTTGCGACATCACCGTCGTGCCCGCGCAGACGCCGGCCGTCCGAAGTGCTGGCGCTGAAGCCCGATGGCGTGTTCCTGTCCAACGGCCCCGGCGACCCGGAGCCCTGCGACTACGCGATCGCCGCGATCCGCGAGTTCATCGCGCGCAAGCTGCCCGACCTACGGCATCTGCCTCGGCCACCAGCTGCTCGGCCTCGCCGTCGGCGCGACGCACGCTCAAGATGAAGTTCGGCCACCACGGCGCGAACCACCCGGTCATCGACCTCGACAGCGGCCGCGTGATGATCACCAGCCAGAACCACGGCTTCGCGGTCGACGAAGCGACGCTGCCGGCCAACGTGCGCGTCACCCATCGCTCGCTGTTCGACGGCAGCAACCAGGGCATCGAACTGACCGACGCACCGGCGTTCTCCTTCCAGGGCCATCCGGAAGCGTCACCGGGCCCGCACGACGTGGCGATATCTGTTCGATCGGTTCATGAAGAGCATGGACATCGCATCGACGGAGGCGCGCTGACATGCCGAAGCGCACCGACATCAAGACCGTCCTGATCATCGGCGCCGGCCCGATCGTCATCGGCCAGGCCTGCGAGTTCGACTACTCCGGCGCGCAGGCCTGCAAGGCGCTGCGCGACGAGGGCTACCGCGTGGTGCTGGTCAACTGCAATCCGGCGACGATCATGACCGACCCGGAAATGGCCGACGCGGTCTACATCGAGCCGATCAACTGGCAGACGGTCGAGAAGATCATCGCCAAGGAAAAGCCCGACGCGCTGCTGCCGACGATGGGCGGGCAGACCGCGCTGAACTGCGCGCTCGACCTCGCCGACCACGGCGTGCTCGAGAAGTACGGCGTCGAACTGATCGGCGCGTCGCGCGAAGCCATCCGCATGGCCGAGGACCGCGAGCTGTTCCGCGTGGCGATGGCCGAGATCGGCCTGGAGTGCCCGAAGGCCGAAGTCGCGCGCTCGCTCGAGCAGGCGCTCGAGATCCAGGCGACGCGTCGGCTATCCGACCATCATCCGCCCGAGCTTCACGCTCGGCGGCAGCGGCGGCGGCATCGCCTACAACCGCGAGGAACTGATCGAGATCGTCAGCCGCGGCCTCGAGCTGTCGCCGACCAGCGAAGTGCTGGTCGAGGAATCGGTGCTCGGCTGGAAGGAATTCGAGATGGAAGTGGTCCGCGACACCGCGGACAACTGCATCATCGTCTGCTCGATCGAGAACCTCGACCCGATGGGCGTGCACACCGGCGACTCGATCACCGTCGCGCCGGCGCAGACGCTCACCGACAAGGAATACCAGCGCCTGCGCGATGCCTCGATCGCGGTGCTGCGCAAGATCGGCGTCGACACCGGCGGCTCGCAACGTGCAGTTCGGCATCAATGCCGCAGAACGGCCGCGTCGTCGTGATCGAGATGAATCCGCGCGTGTCGCGCTCCTCGGCGCTGGCGTCGAAGGCGACCGGCTTCCCGATCGCGAAGGTCGCCGCCAAGCTCGCGGTCGGCTACACGCTCGACGAACTGCAAGCAACGAGATCACCGGCGGCCTGACGCCGGCGTCGTTCGAGCCGAGCATCGACTACGTCGTCACCAAGATTCCGCGCTTCGCGTTCGAGAAATTCCCGGCCGCCGACGCGCGCCTGACCACGCAGATGAAGTCGGTCGGCGAGGTGATGGCGATCGGCCGCACGTTCCAGGAATCGCTGCAGAAGGCGCTGCGCGGGCTGGAGACCGGCAAGGTCGGCCTCGATCCGACCGGCCTCGACCTGGCGGACGACGACCGACCTGGCGACGCTGCGCCGCGAGCTGAAGGAGCCGGGCCCGGAGCGCATGTTCTATCTCGCCGACGCGTTCCGCGCCGGCATGAGCGTCGAGGACGTGCACGCGCTGTCGCTTCGTCGATCCCTGGTTCCTCGACCAGATCGAGGAACTGATCGCGATCGAAGCAGGACGTCGCCGCCGGCGGCCTGGACGCGCTCGACGCGCGGCGCCTGCGCCGGCTCAAGCGCAAGGGCTTCTCCGATGCGCGCCTCGCGCAGCTGATCGGCACCAGCGAATCGGCCGTGCGCGCGCTGCGCAACGCCTTCGGCGTGCGCCCGGTCTACAAGCGCGTGGACTCGCTGCGCGGCCGAGTTCGCGACGACGACCGCCTACATGTATTCGACCTACGAGGACGAGTGCGAGGCCGAACCCGACCGATCGCGACAAGATCATGGTGCTCGGCGGCGGCCCGAACCGCATCGGCCAGGGCATCGAGTTCGACTACTGCTGCGTGCACGCCGCGCTCGCGCTGCGCGAGGACGGCTACGAAACCATCATGGTCAACTGCAACCCGGAGACCGTGTCGACCGACTACGACACCTCCGATCGCCTGTACTTCGAGCCGCTGACGCTCGAGGACGTGCTCGAGATCGTCGAAGTCGAGAAGCCGCGCGGCGTGATCGTGCAGTACGGCGGGCAGACGCCGCTGAAGCTCGCGCGGGCGCTGGAAGCCGACGGCGTGCCGATCATCGGCACCTCGCCCGACTCGATCGACCTGGCCGAGGACCGCGAGCGCTTCCAGCAGCTGGTCGAGAAGCTCGGCCTGCGCGCAGCCGCCGAACCGCACCGCGCGCAACGCCGGACGAAGCGATCGCGCTCGCGCGCGAGATCGGCTATCCGCTGGTCGTGCGCCCGAGCTACGTGCTCGGCGGCCGCGCGATGGAAGTCGTGTATTCCGACGCCGACCTGTCGCGCTACATCCGCGACGCGGTGCAAGGTGTCGAACGATTCGCCGGTGCTGCTCGACCGCTTCCTCGACAACGCGGTCGAAGTCGACGTCGACGTCATCGCCGACAAGGACGGCAACGTGCTGATCGGCGGCGTCATGGAGCACATCGAGGAAGCCGGCGTGCATTCCGGCGATTCGTCCTGCTCGCTGCCGCCGTACTCGCTGTCGCCGAAGATCGCAGGACGCGCTGCGCGAGCAGGTCGTCGCGCTGGCGCAAGGCGCTGAACGTCGTCGGCCTGATGAACACCCAGTTCGCGATCCAGACCGACGGCGACGGCGAAGACACGATCTTCCTGCTCGAAGTCAATCCGCGCGCGTCGCGCACGGTGCCGTTCGTGTCGAAGGCGATCGGCGTGCCGCTGGCGAAGATCGCGGCGCGCTGCATGGTCGGCAAGACGCTGGCCGAGCAGGGCGCGACGACGGAAATCGTGCCGGACTACTTCTCGGTCAAGGAAGCGATCTTCCCGTTCGCCAAGTTCCAGGGCGTCGATCCGATCCTCGGCCCGGAGATGCGCTCGACCGGCGAGGTGATGGGCGTGGGCCGCAGCTTCGGCGCCGCGTTCGCGCGCGCCGAGGAAGCCGCGAGCATCAAGGCGCCGGCGCACGGGCAAGGCGTTCATCTCGGTGCGCGATCCCGACAAGGTGCGCGTGCTGCCGGTCGCGCACGACCTGCGTGCGCGCGCGGCTATCTCGCTCGTCGCGACCGGCGGCACCGCGACGTTCCTGCGCGAGCAGGGCCTGGCTGCGAGCGCATCAACAAGGTGATCGAAGGCCGGCCGCACATCGTCGACCTGATCAAGAACGGCGAGATCGTCTACATCGTCAACACCACCGAGGGCAAGCCAGGCGATCGCCGACTCGTTCTCGATCCGCCGCGAAGCGCTGCAGCAACGCGTGACGTACTCGACCACGATCGCCGGCGCCAAGGCGCTGCTCCATTCGCTCGACTACCGCGACAGCGGCCGCGGTGTGGTCGCTGCAGGAACTGCACAAGGAACTCGAAGCCGCATGAGAGCGCCATTGACCGTGAAGGGCGCCCAGCGCCTGCGCGAGGAACTCGATGAACTGAAGTCGGTGAAGCGGCCCGCGGTGATCGCCGCGATCGCCGAGGCGCGTGCGCACGGCGACCTCAAGGAAAACGCCGAGTACCACGCCGCGCGCGAGCAGCAGAGCTTCATCGAGGGCCGCATCAAGCAGCTGGAATCCGAGCTGTCGCACGCGCAGGTGATCGACGTGGCGACGCTCAACGCCGGCTCGAAGGTCGTGTTCGGCGCGACCGTCGAGCTGGCCGACGCCGAGACCGACGAAGAGAAGACCTACCAGATCGTCGGCGACCTCGAAGCCGACATCAAGCAGGGCCTGATCGCGATCTCCTCGCCGGTCGCGCGCGCGCTGATCGGCAAGCACGAGGGCGACGTGATCACCATCGACGCGCCGGCCGGGCAGCGCGAGTACGAGATCGTCGGCGTCCGCTACGAAGGCTGATGGCGAAGGTGCTCGCGACGGCGACGCTGCTGCTGCCGGCGCAGCGATCGCTGCCTGCAGTTCGCTGCCGCGCCCGCTCGCGACCGTCATGGCGCGCGCGGATCGCTTGCCGAGGGCGAAGCCGGGCGACCGGGCGCAGCTGCTGCGGCATTTCGAGCTCCTGCCGCGCGGCTGGCCGGTGGCGGCGTTGACGCGGCAATCGGACGTCGGCGACGCGCGCACTCGGCATGGCTGCGCGCCGATCCGGCCTGGGTGCGTCCGGACATCAACGGCGCGCGCCTGCTCGCCTGCGGCGACATGCTGCAAGCCCACGCAGGACGACGTCGATGCGCTCCTGCCCGCGCTGCGGCCGCTGTTCGGCGACGTCGGGCTTCGCGCTCGATGCTCCCGCGCCCGCGCGCTGGTACCTGCGCTTGCCGCGGGCTCGCCGATGCCCGCGTTCGCCGATCCGGACGACGCGCTCGGCGCGGACCTGTTCGACCATCTTCCCGACGCTGCGCAGATGGACGAGTCGATCGCCCGCCGCTGGCGCGCGCTGATGAGCGACGCGCAGGTCGTGCTGCACAACCATCCGTGGAATGCGCAGCGCGCGGCGGTGGGCAAGCCGCCGATCAATTCGCTCTGGTTCTGGGGCGGCGGCGTCATGCCGGATCTCGCGTCGAGCGACCATGCCCATGCGTGGAGCGACGACAGCCTGCTGCGTGCGCTCGCGACGTTGGCGAAGGCCGGAGTTTCGCCGTTGCCTGAGCGATTCGTGCAGCCTCGATCCGATGTGCTGGTCGACCTGCGCGGCGCCGACCTCGCGCGACCTGCATGACCGCTGGCTTGCTCCGGCCGTCGATGCGATGCGCCACCGGCGATTGGCGGACCTGCAGCTCGATTGCGTCGATGGCGTGCGCTTGCGAATCGCCGCTGCGCAGCGCTGGCGTTTCTGGCGCAAGCCGCCGTCCTTCGCTCGACGCGAAGCCCAGGACGAATGACGCGTCAGGACCATCCGCCGCCGTGAAGCCGGCGCCGTCGGCGACTGGCCGGCGCACGTTCCCGACGCTGCTGCGGCGCGTGCATGCGACGCGCGGCGCCAGCGGCATCGACCAGGCACAGCCGAAACTGTCGCACCTGCTGCCACCGGATTCGCTCAGCGGCATGGACGCCGCGGTGCGAGTTGCTCATCGCGGCCATCGACGCACGACGCCACATCGTCGTCGTCGGCGATTTCGATTGCGACGGTGCGACCGCGTGCGCGGTGGGCGTGCGTGGCCTGCGCATGCTCGGGCGCGACGCGCGTGTCGCTACGCGGTGCCCAATCGCATGGTGCATGGCTATGGCCTGTCGCCCGGGCTGGTCGATGACCTGGCTGCGCTGCAGCCGGACCTGCTGGTCACGGTCGACCATGGCATCGCGTGCCATGCCGGCATCGCCGCGGCGAAGGCGCGCGGCTGGCAGGTGCTGGTCACCGACCACCACCTGCCGGGTCCGGCGATTGCCGCCGGCCGATGCGATCGTCAATCCGAACCAGCCCGGCGACGCGTTCCCGAGCAAGATGCTCGCCGGCGTCGGCGTGATGTTCTATGTCCTGCTGGCGTTGCGCCGGCGCCTGCGCGACGCTGGGGCGCTTCGGCGGCGAGGCCGGACCCGACCTTTCGACGCTGCTCGACCTCGTCGCCGTCGGCACGGTCGCCGACCTCGTGCCGCTGGACGCGAACAATCGCGCGCTGGTCGCCGCGGGCCTGCGCCGGTTGCGCGCGGGGCAGGGCTGCGCAGGACTGCGCGCGTTGGCGGAAGTCGCAGGGCGCGACGCCCGCACGCCTGTCGGCGACCGACATCGGCTTCGGCATCGCGCCGCGGATCAATGCCGCGGGCCGGCTCGAAGACATGGCGCTCGGCATCGAATGCCTGCTCAGCGACGATGCGGCACAGGCGCGCGAACTTGCGTCCACGCTCAACCAGATCAACGGCGAGCGGCGTGCGCGTGCAGCAGCAGATGACCGACGACGCCGAAGCCGCCCTTGCGCGGGTGGCGCTCGCCGGGCGCCGAGCTGCCGGACGTCCTCTGCCTGTTCGATCCGCAATGGCATCCGGGCGTCGTCGGCCTGGTCGCGTCCAGGCTGAAGGAGCGCCACCATCGGCCCGCGTTTGCGTTCGCACCGGCCGACGACGGGCAGCCAGGTCGCTGCGCGGCTCGGCGCGCTCGATTCCGGGCCTGCACATCCGCGACGTGCTCGCCGCCGTCGACGCGCGCGAATCCGGGGCTGATCGACCGTTTCGGCGGCCACGCGATGGCCGCCGGATTGAGCCTGTCGCTCGACGCCTTCCCGCGATTCGAATCGGCGTTGCGCGATGCCGTCCGCCGGCTGCTCGACCCCGCGTTGCTGCGGGCAGAGATCCTCAGCGACGGTGAATTGCTTGCGCACGAATTCACCCGCCAGAGCGCCGATGCGCTGCGCGATGGTGGACCGTGGGGGCAGGGCTATCCGGAACCGCTGTTCGATGGCGAGTTCGACGTGCTGGCGTGGCGCATCGTCGGCGAGCGTCATCTGAAATTCGAACTCGGCCAGCAGGGCAGGCGGCTCAACGCGATCGAGTTCGGCGCATGGCCGGGGGAAACGCCGGCGGCGCGGCTGCGACTGGCTTTCCGGCTCGAGCCCGACGACTACCGCGGCGGCGACGCCGTGCAACTGGTGATCGTGCACCGCGAAACCGCGTAGGGCGGAGCTTGGCCCGCAGGACGCGCGAGACGGCATACGAATAGCGGCGGGTTGAGACCCGCCCTACAATTCACGCTTTGGATTACCGCGAAAAACCCATGATCGAACTCAATCCCGTCCGCCAGCGCATCGCCGACCTCACGAGGCCGGCTGCACGCGCTCAGGGGGTATCTTTGACTACGACGCCAAGGTCGAGCGTCTGGAAGAAGTCAATCGCGAGCTGGAAAGTCCCGACGTCTGGAACGACTCCGAACGCGCGCAGGCGCTGGGCCGCGAACGCTCGCTGCTGGACAAGACCGTCAACGGCATCCGCAACCTGAGCGAAGGCCTGGTCGGCGCCGGCGAACTGCTGGACCTCGTCGAGCTGGAAGACGACGAGGACACCGCGAATGCGATCGTCGAGGACGTCGAGCGTTACGCGCGCGGCGTCGACCAGCTCGAATTCCAGCGCATGTTCTCCGGCAAGATGGATTCGCACTCGGCGCTTCGTCGACATCCAGGCCGGCGCCGGCGGCACCGAGGCGCAGGACTGGGCCGAAATGCTGCTGCGCATGTACCTGCGCTGGGCCGAGGCGCGCGGCTGGAAGACCGAACTGCTGGAAGTCAGCGGCGGCGACGTCGCCGGCATCAAGTCGGCGACCTTCCGGGTCGAAGGCGACTACGCCTACGGCTGGCTGAAGACCGAGATCGGCGTGCACCGGCTGGTGCGCAAGTCGCCGTTCGATTCCGACAACCGCCGCCATACCAGCTTCACGTCGGTGTTCGTCTCGCCGGAAGTCGACGACGACATCGACATCGACATCAATCCGGCCGACCTGAGGACCGATGTGTACCGCTCCTCGGGCGCCGGTGGCCAGCACGTCAACAAGACCGAATCGGCGGTGCGCATCACGCACGTGCCGACGAACACCGTCGTCGCCTGCCAGACCGAACGCAGCCAGCACGCCAACCGCGACCGCGCGATGAAGATGCTGGCGGCGAAGCTGTACGAGCTGGAAGTGCAGAAGCGCAACGCCGAGAAGGACGCGCTGGAAGCGACCAAGTCCGACATCGGCTGGGGCAGCCAGATCCGCAACTACGTGCTCGACCAGATCGCGCATCAAGGACCTGCGCACCGGCATCGAGCGCAGCGATACGCAGAAGGTGCTGGACGGCGACCTCGACGAGTTCATCGAGGCCAGCCTGAAGGCCGGGCTCGAAGCGGGGTCGAAGCGCAGCGACGCGGCGTAGGGCGCTATGCTTGCGCAGTTGACTTGCGTCCCGCAGATAGATGACACTGGACGGACAGACATCCGTCTGTCAAAGACCCGCCTCGCGGGAATGACGAGCACCGAATGACCGACGAAGCCTCCGCGCAACCCGTAGACGAAAACCACCTGATCGCCGAGCGCCGCGCGAAGCTCGCCGCGCTGCGCGGGCAGGGCATCGCGTTCCCGAACGACTTCCGTCGCGCCGACTACGCGCAGGACCTGCAGGACGCGTACGCCGACGCCGAGCGCTGGACCGGCGAAGCGCTCGAAGGCGAGGGCAGGCGCGTCGCGCTGGCCGGCCGCCTGATGGCCAAGCGGGTCATGGGCAAGGCCGGCGTTCGCGCAGATCCAGGACGTGTCGGGGCGCATCCAGCTGTTCCTGCAGTCGACCGCGCTGGGCGACACCTACGACGCGTTCAAGGGCTGGGACGTCGGCGACATCGTCGCCGCCGAGGGCACGCTGATGCGCACGAAGACCGGCGAGCTGTCGGTCAAGGCCGACACGCTGCGCCTGCTGACCAAGTCGCTGCGGCCGCTGCCGGACAAGTGGCACGGCCTGAGCGACGTCGAGCAGCGCTATCGCCAGCGCTACGTCGACCTGATCGTGACGCCGGAAGCGCGCGACGTGTTCGTGCTGCGCTCGCGCATCATCGCGCGCGATGCGTCGCTGGCTCGATGCGCGGCGCTTCCTGGAAGTCGAGACGCCGATGATGCATTACATCGCCGGCGGCGCGACCGCGAAGCCGTTCACCACGCACCACAACGCGCTCGACCTGGACCTGTACCTGCGCGTCGCGCCGGAGCTCTACCTCAAGCGGCTGGTGGTCGGCGGCTTCGAGCGCGTGTACGAGATCAACCGCAACTTCCGCAACGAAGGCGTCAGCACGCGGCACAACCCCGAGTTCACCATGCTCGAGTTGTACGAGGCCTACGCCACGTACGACGAGGTCATGGACCTGACCGAGGCGATGATCCGCGATGTCGCCCGCGACGCGCTCGGCACGCACGGCGCTGCAGTGGGAAGGCAACGACATCGACCTCGGCCCGGCGTTCCGTCGCTGGAGGATGGACGATGCCGTGCGCGAGCTCAATCCCGGAGATCAGCGCGCGCCGACTGCCGCGACCGCGATGCGCTCGCGCGCGCACTGCGCAGCGCCTGCGGCATCCACGTCAAGCCGGCCTACGGCTGGGGCAAGCTGCTGCTGGAAATCTTCGAGAAGACGGTCGAAGCCAGCCTGGTGCAGCCGACCTTCATCACCCATTACCCGGTCGAGGTGATCGCCGCTGGCGCGCGAGTCCGACACCGACCCGGGCATCACCGACCGCTTCGAACTGTTCGTCGGCGGCACGCGAACTGGCCAACGGGTTCTCCGAGCTCAACGACCCCGAAGACCAGGCCGCGCGCTTCCGCGCCCAGGTCGAGGCCAAGGACGGCGGCGACGACGAAGCCATGCATTACGACGACGACTACATCCGCGCGCTGGAGGTCGGCCTGCCGCCGACCGGCGGGCTCGGCGTGGGCATCGACCGGCTGGTGATGCTGCTGACCGACTCGGCCTCGATCCGCGACGTGCTGCTGTTCCCCTACATGCGACCCGAGACGGCTGGCTGACGCACCGGGTCGTCAAGCTACGGCATTGATTGCCGTAATAGGGCATCATCTGACCGCCATTGGAAGGCGCCCACGCGGATCGGGTCCAGCGTGGCGACGCTTGCGTGGCATCCTTCTTGCTCCGGATGATGCCTGACGCCATCCGTCAACGTAGGGGACCCTGGCCATGGCCTTGCAAGCGTGCCGCGCGCCGGTGCAATGGGATCATTCGGTGAACATTGTCATCGTCGATGACCAGACGTCCGCGCGCACGATGCTGCGCCACATCCTGGAGGACATCAGCCCGGAACTGCAGGTCCTGGATTTCGGCGAACCGCAGGCGGCCCTGGACTGGTGCGAGCAGAACCGTCCGGACCTGCTGCTGCTCGACTACCGCATGCCGGGCATGGACGGCCTGGAGTTCGCCCGCCGATTCCGCCGCCCGCTGATGCACCGCGACGTCCCGATCGTGCTGGTCACGGTGGTCGGCGACGAGCCGATCCGCCAGGCGGCGCTCGAAGCCGGCGTGATCGATTTCCTGGTCAAGCCGGTGCGCCCGCGCGAACTGCGCGCGCGTTGCCGCAACCTGCTGCAGCTGCGCCAGCAGTCCGAGTCGGTCAAGCAACGGGCGATGTCGCTGGAGCAGCGCCTGCTCTCGAGCATGCACGAGGTCGAGGAGCGCGAACGCGAGACGCTGTCGCGGCTGGCGCGCGCGATCGAATACCGCGACGCCGGCACCAGCGCCTACCTCGAGCGCATGGCGCATATCGCCGGACTCATCGCCGAGGAACTCGGCATGTTCGAGGACGAGGTGCGGCTGATCGAGCTGGCCGCGCCCCTGCACGACATGGGCAAGATCGCCATCCCCGATGCGGTGCTGCTCAAGCCCGGCCCGCTGGACGAAGCGGAGATCGGCACCATGCGCCGGCATCCCGCATATCGGCCACAAGCTGCTCAGCGGCAGCCAGAACCGTTTCATCCAGATCGGCGCGGTGATCGCGCTGCGCCACCACGAGCGTTACGACGGCAGCGGCTATCCCGATGGCCTGGTCGGCGAGCAGATTCCGATCGAGGCGCGCATCGTCGCCGTGGCCGACGTGCTCGACGCGCTGCTGTCGCCGCGGCCCGTACAAGCCCAGCTGGACGCTGGACGATGCGCTCGAATACCTGCGACGCGCAGGCGGGGATCCTGTTCGATCCGCGTTGCGTCGAGGTGCTGCTGCGCAACCGCGAGCAAGGCTCGAGGACATCTGCGCGCGGTATTCGGCAGTGTCCAAGCGCCCAGGCATCGAATGATGCGTTCGCTCTTCGCCAGGCTCAGGTCGCGGCTGTCCAACCGGCCCGACAGCGAGCACGCGCAGAACCTCATCCGCATCGTGATCACGGCGCTGTTCGCGTCCTACCTCGGCTGGGCAGTACACGCACCACCAGAGCACGGGCTCGCTGCTGACGACCTGGCTGATCCTGGTCGGGCGAGTTCGCGGTCGCGCTCGGCTTGCTCGTCGCCATCGATCGAGCAGCCCGGCGTCTCGCACGTCCGGCGCTGGATCGGGCATGCTCGCCGACTACTGCGCGATCGGCGCGATCATGTCGCTGGAAGGCGAGAAAGCCTCGCCGCTGTATGCCGTGTTCCTGTGGGTGACGATCGGCAACGGCATGCGCTACGGCAACCGCTACCTGCGGGTCGCCACGGCGATGGCTTCGGTGTCGTTCGCGGTCGTGATCTCGATCTCGCCGTACTGGCGGGCCAATACATTCCTGTCGTGGGGCCTGCTGATCGGCCTGGTCGGCCGTGCCGCTGTACTTCGATTCGCTGCTCCACGCGCTCGACCGCGCGATCGACGATGCGCGCCGCGCCAACCAGGCCAAGAGCCAGTTCCTGGCCAACATGAGCCACGAGTTCCGCACGCCGCTCAATGGCCTGGCGGGCATGTCGGAACTGCTCGCCACGACGCGCCTGGATTCCGAACAGCGCGAATGCCTGAACACCATCCAGGCCTCCACGCGCACGCTGCTGGCGCTGGTCGAGGACGTGCTCGACATCTCCGCCATCGAGGCCGGCAAGCTCAAGCTCAGCCCGTCGGAGTTCTCACCGCGCCAACTGGTCCAGAGCGTCGCGCTGATCCTGCAGCCGCAGGCGCGCGCCAAGCAGCTGCTCTATGTGGACAGCGTCGCCGACGACGTTCCGGACATGCTGCGTGGCGACGTGGCGCACGTGCAGCAGGTCCTGATCAACCTCGCGGGCAACGCGGTCAAGTTCACCGAACAGCGGCTCGGTCCGGCTGGACGTCGCGATCGCCGGCCAGCGATGCCGGCGGGCGTGCGCCTGCGCTTCACGGTGCACCGATACCGGCATCGGCATTCCGATGGCCGCGCAGCAAGCGCCTGTTCGAGGCCTTCGAGCAGGCCGACGCCGGCCTGGCCCGGCGTCACGGCGGCACCGGCCTCGGAACCACGATCGCCAAGGGCCTGACCGAAGCCATGGGCGGCACGATCGGCTTCGAAAGCGCGGAACAGCAGGGCACCCGGTTCTGGGTCGAATTGCCGTTCGCGCCGGTGGCGACGGCCGACGTCCCCAGGCCGCGGCGCCGGAAAGGCAGACGGAGTCGTGCAACCGCCGGTGCCGCACGCCGCGACACGGCCCCGGCGAAAACGTCATCGCCTTCGCCAATCCGTTCCTGCGCCATCGCGCGCGGGTGCGGAGCCTGCTCGGTGCTGGTCGCCGACGACAACGCCGCCAACCGCATGGTCGTGCAGCGCCTGCTGCAGAAGGCCGGCCATCGCCCGGTCTGCGTCGAAGGCGGCGAAAAGGTGCTCGACCTGCTGGCCGCGGCCGACTACGACGCGGTGATCGTCGACCTGCACATGCCAGGAATCAGCGGCCTGGACCTGCTGAAGCAGTTGCGCGTCATGGAAGCCGGTGGCGGCCGCGCACGCCGGTGCTCGTGCTCAGCGCCGACGTCACGCCCGATGCGATCCAGGCCTGCGAGCGCGCTGGCGCCCGGGCGTTCCTCGCCAAGCCGGTCTCGACGACGCGCCTGCTGGACACGCTGGCCGACATCGCGGCCAATGGGGCGATCAGCCGGTCGTTCGCGGACGTTCGCGGCGCCGCGCTATGCCGGCGAGGACGTGTTCGACAGCACGGTGCTCGACGAACTGAGCGCGCTCGGCCTGGGCAACAACTTCGAACGGGAGTTCATCGCGCAATGCATGCGCGACGCCGACGCCTGCATCGAAGCCCTCACCGATGCCGGCAGGCAGGCCGACTGGGAGTCCGTGCGCGAGCAGGCGCACGCCCTCAAGGGCGTCGCCGGGAATCTCGGTTTGGTCAAGCTTGCAGCGGTGGCGGGAGAACTGATGCGGCTGGCCGAGCGTCAGGTTGCCGACGAATGGCCGACCCGCGCTGCGTGGCCTGGGCGAGCGCCTGGCGGAAGGCAGGAAGATCCTGGACGCCCGCCAGCGTTCGCGCACCGTGGTCGACGGCGGCGAACGCTCGCCCTGAGCCGCATCCTAGGCCGCCTCCACGCCGGAGCGACGGACCTGCGCACGTACCAGCCGGTCCATCGTGCGCAGTGATTTCTCCCCCAGTTGCAACGCGGTGTCGACCCAGATCTCGGTGATGCGCATCATTTCGTCGCAGGCGTGACCGTCTGCGACAGCGCGCGCACCTGGTGCATGGCGACGCGGGCGTGCGGGATGCGGCGGTTGTTGCGGATCACTTCCTCGACGGCGCGAACGCCCTGGCCCCGCGGCGCGAGCACGTCGACCAGCCCCATGCGGTGCAATTCCTCGCTGTCGTACATGTTGCCTTCGAGCATCAGCTTTTCGGCCATGCTGCGGCGCGATGCGCTGGCACAGGAACGAATAGGCGCCCATGCCCGGGAACAGGTCGAACAGCACTTCAGGCAGCCCCATCTGCACGCCTTCCTCGGCGACGATGGTGTGGCAGCTCAGCGCCGCCTCGAAGCCGCCGCCCAGCGCGTCGCCCTGGACCAGTGCGATCGTGTGCGCGCCCGCATCCAGGCCGGCATGGAACGCGTGCACGCCGACCACGCACCGACGGGCGTAGTCGAGCAGGCGGGCGCGATCGCCGAGGCGGATCAGGCGGCAGAACAGGTCGAGGTCGCCACCGAGGTTGAAGGCCTCGTTGTCGGACGCCAGCACCACGTGCGGGAGGCGGTCGATCGCCTGGGCCCGCTCGATGCGCAGGCGCTCGGCGAGGTCGTGCTGGTAGTCGACGATGTCGTCGACGAGCTGCGTCGAAAAACACGCGCGACCGGGCATCGCGACCAGGTTGGCGTGCATGTTGCACCAGTAGATCCCGCGTTCGGGATCCTCGACGACACGCAGGGTCTGGCCGGTGTTGACGCGGTGAAACGGTTGGACCACTGACATGGGATCTCTCCGAGGGGTGGCCGCCCGATCGGTCGCGTTTCGGGACGGCTAGGGCAAGGTGCTGGCGTCCGACCGCGAATCTATGCTCCCAAAATGAGACGCCCGCAAGCATTTCTGACTGCGGGCGTGGCGAAAAATGGGGGGTTGGGACCGGTCAGCCTGCCGCCGGAGCTTCCCGCAGTTCCCGCCTCAGGATCTTGCCCACGTTGGTCTTGGGCAGCTCGTCGCGGAACTCCACGTACCGCGGATGCTTGTACCCGGTGAGGTACTCGCGGGCATAGGCCTTGACCTGGTCGGCGGTCAGGGCCGGGTCCTTCTTCACGATGACGACCTTCACCGCCTCGCCGGACTTCTCGTCCGGGACGCCGACGGCGGCGACTTCCCGCACCCCGGGCATCATCGCAATGACGTCCTCGACCTCGTTCGGGTACACGTTGAAGCCGGACACCAGGATCATGTCCTTCTTGCGATCGACGATGTAGAAGAAGCCCGCGCTCGTCCATCCGCGCCATGTCGCCGGTGTGCAGCCAGCCGTCGGCGTCGATGACCTCCGCCGTTTCCTCCGGGCGGCTGCCAGTAGCCGCGCATGACCTGCGGGCCCTTGATGCACAGCTCGCCGACGTTCGCCCGGCGGACAGGATGGCGCCGTCCTCGTCCTTGATGCAGGCATCGGTGGAGGGGACCGGCAGGCCGATCGAACCGTTGTAGCCGGCTGATGTCCATCGGGTTGATGCATGCGGCCGGCGAGGTTTCGGTCAGGCCATAGGCCTCGACCAGCGTGCAGCCGGTGACCTGCTTCCAGCGTTCGGCCACCGCGCGCTGCACGGCCATGCCGCCGCCCAGCGTCAGGCGCAGGTGCGAGAAATCGACCTTGTCGAAACCCGGCGTGTTGAGCAGGCCGTTGAACAGCGTGTTGACGCCGGTGATCGCGGTGAACGGGATCTTCGAGAGTTCCTTGACGAAGCCCGGCATGTCGCGCGGATTGGTGATCAGGTGGTTCAGGCCGCCGAGCTTCATGAACACCAGGCCGTTCGCCGTCAACGCGAAGATGTGGTACAGCGGCAACGCGGTCACGATCACTTCTTCGCCGGCGCGCACGTTGTTGACGATCCACGCCGCGGCCTGCTGCATGTTCGCGACGAGGTTGCGATGCGTGAGCATCGCGCCCTTGGCCACGCCGGTGGTGCCGCCGGTGTATTGCAGGAAGGCGATGTCCTCCGGCGTCGCAGACGATCGGCGGCAGCGATTGCCGGGCACCGAGCTCGAGCGCATCGCGAAAGCGAACGGCGCCGGGCAAGTCGAAGTCCGGCACCATCTTCTTGACGTGCCTGAGCACGAAGTTGACGATGCCGCGCTTCGGGAAATCGAGCATGTCGCCGAGCGCGGTCGTGATGACATGCTCGCAACTGCGGTCTCGCGCGATCACTTCCTGCACCGTGTGCGCGAAGTTGTCGAGCACCACGATGGCCGTGGCGCCCGAATCCACCAGCTGGTGCCTGAGCTCGCGCGGCGTGTACAACGGATTGACGTTCACCACCGTCAGCCCGGCGCGCAGGATGCCGAACGTCGCGATCGGGTACTGCAGGCAGTTGGGCATCATGATCGCGACGCGATCGCCCGTCTTGAGGTTCAGCGCGCCCAGCAGGTAGGCGGCGAAGCGCGCGCTGGCCTCGTCGATGTCGGCATAGGTCAGGACCTTGCCGAGATTGGCGAACGCGGGTCGATCGCGATAGCGGGAAATCGCGCGTTCCAGCACCGACACGACGGACGGAAACTCGTCGACGTCGATTTCGGCCGGCACTCCGGCCGGATACTGCGCGAGCCACGGACGTGGTTGCATCGGAGCCCCTGCTGGTCTTGATGCCAGCCGCGGCCGAAATCACACCGTACGCCAGCGCACCGATTGGAGCATAGGCTCCCGGGGCTGACAAGACGATCCCGAATCGATGCGACGGCGCGCGCAGTGCCGCCGGGACGTGCACGCGACGCCTGTCGCCCGGACAAGGCGCGGCTGCGCTTGTCCGGGCGAGCGTTTACGACGCTCTTACGCGGCTTTCTTCGAGGCCAGCTGTCGGAGCACGTAGTGCAGGATGCCGCCGTTGCGGAAGTACTCGACTTCCTTGGGCGTCAACAGCAGCACCTTGACCTGGAACGTCTTCGCGCTGCCATCGGGCTGCGTGGCGACGACGGTCGCCGTCTTCGATGCGCCGTCTTCCAGGCCGGTGATCGCGATCGTCTCGCTGCCGTCCAGGCCGAGCACGCGCGCGTTCTCGCCTTCGTTGAACTGCAGCGGCAGCACGCCCATGCCGACGAGGTTGGAGCGGTGGATGCGCTCGAAACTCTCGGCGACCACTGCCTTGACGCCGAGCAGGTTGGTGCCCTTTGCGGCCCAGTCGCGCGAGGAGCCGGTGCCGTATTCCTTGCCGGCGAACACGACCAGCGGCACGCCGTCGGCCTTGTACTTCATGGCCGCGTCGTAGATCGACGAGCTTTTCGGCAGCGCCGCCATGGCGCCGGGTAGTACAGCGTGTTGCCGCCTTCCTCGCCACCGAGCATCAGGTTCTTGATGCGGATGTTGGCGAAGGTCCCGCGCACCATCACGTCGTCGTTGCCGCGACGCGAGCCGTAGCTGTTGAAGTCCGCCGGCTGCACGTCGCGCGACATCAGGAAACGGCCCGCGGGCGAATCCTTCTTGATGTTGCCGGCCGGCGAGATGTGGTCGGTGGTGATCGAGTCGCCGAACAACCCGAGCACGCGCGCGCCGTGCACATCGTCGATGCGGCCGACTGCCATCGTCATGCCGTCGAAGTAGGGCGGATTCTTGATGTAGGTCGATGCGTCGTCCCACGCGTAGCTCTGCGCCGTCCGGCGAGGCGATCTGGTTCCAGCGGCTGTCGCCCTTGAAGACGTCCGCGTAGTTCTGCGCGAACAGCTCCGGGCCGACGGTCGCGGCGATCATGTCGCCGATTTCCTTGTTGGTCGGCCAGATGTCGCGCAGGAAGACGTCCTTTCCGTCGGGCGTGGTGCCGAGCGGCTGCGTGGTGAGGTCGATGTCGACGGTACCGGCGAGCGCGTAGGCGACGACCAGCGGCGGCGAAGCGAGGTAATTCATCTTCACCTCGGGATGCACGCGGCCTTCGAAGTTGCGGTTGCCCGACAGCACCGAGGCGACGACCAGCTCGTTCTCGGCAATGCTCGCGCGACACTTCGTCGGGCAGCGGTCCGGAATTGCCGATGCAGGTCGTGCAGCCGTAGCCGACGACGAAGAACCCGAGCTGCTCCAGATCGGCGAGCACGCCGGCCTTTTTCAGGTAATCGGTGACGACCAGCGAACCCGGACCGATCGACGGCTTCACCCACGGCTTGGGCTTGAGTCCCAGCTCGCGCGGCCTTGCGCGCGAGCAGGCCCGCACCGAGCATCACGGCCGGATTGGAGGTGTTGGTGCAGGACGTGATCGCGGCGATCACCACCGAACCGTCGGTCAGATCGCATCCCTGCGCATGCATGCCGGTCTTCGTCGCCGGCCGGGCGGCGAGATGTTCGGCCTGCGGCTGGTCGCCGCCTTCGGCGTCGAAGCGCTTGAGTTCGGTCTTCTTCGCCTTGCGGTTGGCGGTGAGCAGCCCTTCCAGGTTGACGTGGAAGTTGTCCTGCACCTTTTCCAGCAGCACGCGATCCTGCGGGCGCTTGGGACCGGCGAGCGACGGACGCACGTCGGCGAGGTCGAGCTCGAGCGTCGCGCTGTAGTTGGCATGGGGCGAATCCGGCGTATGCCACAGGCCCTGGGCCTTCGCGTAGGCCTCGACCAGCGCGATGTGTTCCTCGCTGCGGCCGGACAGGCGCAGGTACTTCACGGCCTCGGCATCGACGGGGAAGATGCCGCAGGTCGCGCCGTATTCCGGCGCCATGTTGGCGATGGTGGCGCGATCGGCCAGTGGCAGGTGCTGCAGGCCGTCGCCATAGAACTCGACGAACTTGCCGACGACGCCCAGCGCACGCAGCATCTGGGTGACGGTCAGGACCAGGTCGGTGCCGGTCGTGCCTTCCGGCAGCTTGCCGGTGAGGCGGAAGCCGACGACCTGCGGAATGAGCATCGACGAGGGCTGGCCCAGCATCGCGGCCTCGGCCTCGATGCCGCCGACGCCCCAGCCGAGCACGCCGATGCCGTTGATCATCGTGGTGTGCGAGTCGGTGCCGAACACGGTGTCGGGGAACACCAGCAGTTCGCCGTCGACGGTACGCTCCATCACCACGCGCGCCAGGTTCTCCAGGTTCACCTGGTGGACGATGCCGGTGTTGGGCGGCACGACCTTGAAGTTCTGCAGCGCCTTCTGGCCCCAGCGCAGGAAGCTGTAGCGTTCCATGTTGCGCGAGAATTCGATTTCGCCATTGCGCTCCAGCGCATCGGCGCGGCCGAAGACGTCGACCTGCACCGAGTGGTCGATGACCAGCTCGGACGGAATCAGCGGATTGATCTGGCCCGGATTGCCGCCGAGTTTGGTCACCGCGTCGCGCATCGCCGCGAGGTCGACCACGCAGGGCACGCCCGTGAAGTCCTGCAGCAGCACGCGCGCCGGCATGAACGCGATCTCGGTGTCCGGCTCGGCCTTGGGATCCCACTTCGCCACCGCCTCGATGTGCGCCGGCAGCACCGTTACGCCGTCTTCGTGACGGAGCAGGTTCTCCAGCAGGATCTTCATCGAGTACGGCAGGCGCGCCAGGTCGAAGCGCTCACCGAGCTTGGGCAGGCTCGGGTAGGCGTACGACTTGCCGTTGACGGAAAGATGGGCGCGAGTGGCGAAGGAGTCGGCCATGCGAGGGCTCCGGGCAGGGAAGGGGAGGTGCGGGCGAAATCACCGCATTTAGCCCCGTAATTATGCCGGAAAGGCATTCGCTCGGCCACGATCGGACCGGCGGGGACAGCGCTGCGGTGCAAGCCGCCGCCACGTATGCGGCTCGACCCGTCAAAAGCGATCGATGCGGGAAGCCGCACCACGGCGTACGGCCGTCGAAAGTGCTTCGAGCCGCCCTTCAAGTCGAGTCGGAGAGCCCCGTCGAAACCGTCAGGATTCGACTGAAATACTCTGCACGCTGCTGCAGCGTCCCGTCGTGACGCCCGGAGTCCACGGGGCTGCCCGCGTGCTGGTCGTGCGCTGCGCCCTCGTGCAGATGGGCTTGCGGGGGATCGTCCCGGGCGGGCGCCGATGGCGTGTACGTGCCGCTGATCATCACGCCGAAGTGGTAGGCACCCGGAACGTCGGTGCGTTCCAGATGGAAGTGCCAGCCGCCTCCGTGATGCGATACCAGCGCGCCGGCCTCGTCGAGGGGCGCGAACTTGTCCGGCTCCTTCGACTCGATCCTTGCGAGCAACAGCGTGGCATCGTTTTCGGGGTCGTCTTCTGAATTGTCCTCTTCCGGACACGACCCTCCGGATAGCAGTGAGCGCAGGTCGACGCGCGGGGAAACCGCGCGCACCGCCGATTGCGTCACCGTCGCCACGGCACCGGAATCGGAGACGAGATCGATGCGCAGGGGTTTGCCTGTGCATTCTCCATCCACCGCCAGGTCGAAGTGCAGCGTCGTCCTGGCGTAGATGTTCACGACCACCATGCAGGCGTCGTGGGAACGGTTCGTGGAATTGATCGTTTCATCCAGCACGTTGCTCGCCGGAGCCGCGATGTGACGGGCAGGGTGGCGCTCGGCCGGGTCCCGCAGCAGCCGCGCATACCGGGGGCCGCGCACGGGCCCTGCAGCCACCGGAAACAACATCGGGCCCGGACCGACCATCACCATTCCCTCGAAATCCAGTGCGCGGCGCGCGACCAGCAGCATCCAGTCGCCAATCCACGTGGAATCGCCACAGTTGTTTCGTTGTACGAACAGCGTCAGCCGGCCTGCGCTGCGCCGCGCGCTCACGTAAGGCGCGCGGCCCCCGTCGTGGACATGGCCGCTGTCGTGATCGTGGGCTGGCGCGATGCCGTCGGAATACAACATCGTTCCGTCGGCGGACATCAACTGGAACGACCATGCGTCGCCGTCGAAGTCCGCACCCTGCGCGGTGATGTAGAACGCTGCTTCGGCCGACGTCGCCGTGAACGGCAGGTGGACGTGTTCGCCCGCGAAGAGTTCCAGCGCAGGATCCATCACCGGCGCATAGCCCAGCGCATCCGCCAGCACCTTCGAGAAGAACTTGTCGATCTGTCCCGCATTTTCGCCGTGGAAGACCTGCGGCGTCGGGAGCGTCACGGCACCCTTCGCGACGATGCTGGACAGCGTGGTGTAATTCACCTGGCCGGCGTTGCCGAAACCCATCGCGAACACGGCGGTCCGCGCCAGGCTGTGGTTCGGGATCGTCGAAAGTCCGGATCCGGACGAAAGGATTCCATCACTGAAGACGGCCAGGTAGCGGCGTTCGTCCGCGGGCGCTCCGGCGAAGGGTGCCTGCACCAAGGTGTTGAACGCATCGGTCAGCGCCGCGGCCATCGGCGTGGTATCGCCCGTCGCGACCGTCTGCGCCGCGATGGCGGCATCGAAGGCGGCGGCGCTGTACCCGCCGGACGCCTTGACCACCCCGTAAGACGTTCCAGCGAACACGGGCACGAGCTGGTTGGTGGTCGTCTGCCGGAAGGTCTTTACGCCGGCGACCACGTACGCCTCGTTCGCCTGGTATGCCGCTTCGCAGTCCTGCAGGAATGCCGAAACCCCTCGCTTTGCCGCCACCCACTTGCTGACATCGGCCATGCCCGTCATCGGGTCGGGCGTGAGTCCGAGCATGCTGCCGGTGCGATCCAGCGAAATACCGATCGTCACCATCGTGTCGTAGGAGTAGCCGAGCGCACGATGGTCCATCGCGTCGGCTGCGGTCACTGCGGGCTCGGCGGAATAGTCCGGAAGCTGCGGCAACGCCGGGAAGCGTGCCGTTGGCAACGTAGCCGGCCGACGGCGCCACCCATGGATACATCGGGTCGGTCGAGGCGGTGGTGCCTGGCGTACCGAACCGTCTGGCGGGTACTCGGCACCGTGGCCGTCCATCTGCCACATCGCCCATAGCCGGTCGATATTGGCGTGGTGCAGGTAGAACATCGGATCCGACGCCGATGTCAACGCCAGCAGCATGTGCGAGTTCGGGCCGAACCAACCATGGATGCTGTTGTGCATGGTGCCCGGCACCCCGGCTCCGGTCTCGAGGTTGCCGCGGAAGTTGAGGTAGCTGGGCGTATCGAGGGTCTGCCGGATCGCGTCGGCCGACGGCAGCGCCGACACCGACCGCACGCTGCGTCGCAGCGCGCCAGCGTAGGTACCCCACGCCGCCGGAAGCGTCCAGCCGGCGAGTCCGGCCGGCCACCACGCGGGTTTGGGGATCAGGTTGTCGACGCTGCCCGGCGCATTCGCGGCGAAATATCCTTGGCGCACTTCCCAGTTGTTCGTCGCGAGGCCATTTGGGCCCATGAACGTCGGCACCATGATGTTCGGTGCCGGATCGGTCCAATCCCAGTACGGCAGCATGACGCCCGGCACATACACCTGGAGTTGGCGTTCGAAGCGATAGAGGAAGTAGCGGTGCCAAGGCGTGAAGGCCGCACCATGGTGGCCAAAGTTGACACTGTCCTTCGCAGGCGAGCCGCCGGGCACGGCGGGAGCGTTGACGTTCTGGATGTAGCGATGGATGAGGGCGAACGCATCGAACCAGTTGTAGGGCCTTCCGGGGACTGGGTCGGCCTTCATCATCACGAAGGCGCGGACGAGTTCCTCCTTCTCCGCGGCAGTCAACGCGTTCGCATTTTTCCGGGTGGCCATTCGAACCTCCCACCGTGCACGAATCGTGTCGTCCCCGTCGTGGGGAGCAGCCCCGGGCTACACGCGCCAGCCAGGGATTTGCATCGCGGCAGGCTGGGCTAGCCGATGCCACGGACGTCCTGCGCGCGTTGTTGCGCTTTAGGGCAAACGCAGGTCAGGCATGCATGCGGACGCCTGGATGTGAGCGCTAACCCAGCAGTGCGTCGATGCTGGCGACCATTTGCCGGCGTCGCAGGAGGAAATCCCACAGGCTGCCGCCCAGCTGTCGCCACAATACCGCCGAGCGCAACGCGGCGAGCAGGACCGCCCGGATTTCGGCGACGACATTGGCCTGGCCGAGATAATGCGGATTGCCCTGCACGAGCACACGCGGGCGCAGCTGACTGACGGTCTGCGCATACAGGCTGCCGAGCGCAGCCAGCACGTCGGGATGCGTCGGGCCGAGGCGTTCGGCCGACGGCGCAACCGCAAGGATGCCGTCGCGTACCTGCGTGCCGCGGCATCGCGGCTGAAACGCCGCTCGAGTTGCAGGACGGCGAGTGCCAGGCGCGGCAGCAGCTCGTCGCGGCCTTCATTGCGGAAGTAACCGCGCAACAGCAGCAGTCCGGGGCGCAGCGCGGCAATGCCGCCATAAACGCCGGACGTGGTGTCCGCGTCGATGCGGAAGACGCTGGACACGGCTGCATCGAGGATCGCCCCGTCGGCCTGTCCCGTATCGGCGATGCGACGCACCTGTTGCAGCGCCTGCATCAGGCCGGCGAGGGCGAGCATGCGCTCGTCGCGCGGAAGATCGGGCCTTTCGGAAACTGGCGTACTCATGCAGCCTCGTCGCGGATGGCGAGTTCCAATGGAGCATCGGTGCGTTCGATGACGGCACCGCCAAGACACACGTCATCCTCGTACAACACGATCGACTGCCCCGGCGTCACCGCACGCTGGCCACGGGCGAAGCGCACCGACAGGCTGCCGTCATCGCCGACGCGGACCTCGCAGGCTTCCGGCGGCTGTCGATAACGTGTCTGTGCCTTGCACTCGAATCGCGCGGAGGGCGCGCTACCCGCGATCCAGTGCGCGGGTTCGGAATGCAGCGTCGTCGACTGCAGCCATGCACTGTCGCTGCCCTGGTCGACATACAGGATGTTGCGCGCCACGTCCTTGCCCACGACGTACCACGGCGCGGCCTCGCGACCGCGAATGCCACCTAGTTGCAGGCCTTCGCGCTGGCCGAGGGTGAAATAGAACACGCCCGGATGTTCACCCAGCGCACGGCCTTGCGGGTCGCGGATCTCGCCGGTCCGGGCCGGGAGGTAACGGCCGAGGAATTCGCGGAAGTCGCGTTCGCCGATGAAACAGATGCCGGTCGAATCCTTCTTGCGTGCGGTCGGCAATCCAGCTTCCGTGGCGATGCGGCGGACCTCCGGCTTGGTCAGCTCTCCCAATGGAAATCGCGTGGCCGCCAGTTGCGCCTGCCCGAGCTGGTGCAGGAAATAACTCTGGTCCTTGTCGCGATCTGCCGCGCGCAGCAATTCCCAGCGGCCGCCTCGCGCGTGCGACCCGGGCGTAATGGCCGGTGGCGATGGCATCCGCGCCGAGCTCGCGCGCGGCATCGAGGAAATGCCGGAACTTGATCTCGCGATTGCACAGCACATCGGGGTTCGGCGTGCGCCCGGCGGCGTACTCGGCCAGGAAATGAGAGAACACGCCATCCCAGTATTCTCGCGAGAAATCGCGGAAATGGATCGGGATGCCCAAGCGTCCGCACACCGCGACGGCATCGCGGCGATCGTCTTCGGCACGGCAGTCGCCGCTGCCGTCGTCGGCCCAGTTGTCCATGAACAGTCCGGCGATCGATTCGCCGGATCGCTGCAGCAACAGCGCCGCGACCGACGAATCCACGCCGCCGGACATTCCGATGATCGTCCCGGGACTGGCGGCGCTCATGACAGTTGCTGCAGCATCGACAGCGGATGCCGGCGACCGGCGAGAAAATCGGCGACGACGTGCCAGACGAGGGGACTGCGATGGCGGTCGCGTGCGTCGATCAGTTCGGTCGGCGTCATCCACGCTGCGTGGACGATGCCCTGGTCGAGCTCGCGGGCGGGGTCGTGCCGTAGCGGTTCCCCGGCGAACGCAAAGCGCAGGTAGTGGCGGCCGTCGCTGCCGTCGGGCTGTTCCGGGGCCTTCCACTGGTAGGCGCCGATGAAGGCGGTCACCCGGACGTCCCAGCCGGTTTCCTCGCGACACTCGCGCACGGCGGCGTCGATCAGGCTCTCGTCCGGCTCCAGGTGGCCGGCAGGCTGGTTGATCACCACGTTCCCGTTGACGCGCTCCTCGACGCACAGCACGCGTCCGTCGCGGACCACCACCGTGGCCACGGTCACGTCGGGCTGCCAGAACCGTCCTTCGCGATAACTCATGGCGTCATTGTCCTTTGCTGGCCGCCGGTGCGTCCATGCCGCGTTGGGGCGCGGCTTCTATAATCGGCGCCATGGCACATCAACCCGGAAACGAACGCGACCACGGCGTCATGGTCGAAACCTCCAAGCCGGAGGTGGCGCGGCCGCCGCTATATTCGGTCCTGCTGCTGAACGACGACTACACCCCGATGGAATTCGTGGTGGAGGTGCTGGTGCGTTTCTTCGCGATGAACATCGAAAAGGCCACCCAGATCATGCTCCACGTCCATACCCGCGGCCGGGGTGTGTGCGGCGTCTACACGCGCGAAGTGGCAGAGTCGAAAGTGGCGCAGGTGAACGAATATTCACGGCTCAACCAGCACCCGCTGTTGTGCACGATGGAGAAGGCGTAAACGTGCGACAGGGGCCCTGTCGGTCAGGGCACGTGGGCAGCGGGCTTGAGAGCGGCATGCAGCCGCCCCACATCGTCGGCAGTGGTTTCTCCGGAGGGCAGCAGCCCCATGTTCAGCAAAGACCTCGAATACAGCATCGGCCAGTGCTACAAGCGCGCCCGCGAGGCGCGCCACGAGTACATGACCGTCGAGCACCTGTTGCTCGCCCTGCTCGACAACCCGTCGGCCGAAATGGTCCTCAAGGCCAGCGGCACGGATTTCCCGCGGTTGCGCGCCGAACTTGAGCAGGCGATCGACAAGTCGGTCGTCAAGCTCGATCAGGACGACGGCCGCGACACCCAGCCGACCCTCGGATTCCAGCGCGTGCTGCAACGGGCGGTCTACCACGTGCAGTCCTCCGGCAAGAAGGAAGTCACCGGCGCGAACGTGCTGGTGGCGATCTTCGGCGAGAAGGACTCGCACGCGGTGTACTACCTGAACCAGCAGGACGTGACGCGCCTGGACGTCGTCAACTACCTCTCGCACGGCATCGCCAAGCAGGGCGGCGACGAATCCCAGGGCCACGAGGAGGGTTCGCGCGCCGAGGCGGGCGAAGGCGAGGGCAAGGGCGACGCCCTGGCCGAATACGCAAACAACCTCAACGAACTCGCCATGGCCGGCAAGATCGATCCGCTGGTCGGTCGCGCCGACGAAGTCGAACGCACCATCCAGGTGCTGTGCCGTCGCCGCAAGAACAATCCGCTGTATGTCGGCGAAGCCGGCGTGGGCAAGACCGCGCTGGCCGAAGGCCTGGCCAAGCGCATCGTCGATGGCGACGTTCCCGACGTGCTCGCCGATGCGGTGATCTACGCGCTGGACCTCGGCGCGCTGGTCGCCGGCACCAAGTACCGCGGCGATTTCGAGAAGCGCCTGAAGGCCGTGCTCGCCGCGATGAAGAAGATCCCGGGCGCGGTGCTGTTCATCGACGAGATCCACACCATCATCGGCGCCGGCTCGGCCAGCGGCGGCACGATGGATGCGTCCAACCTGATCAAGCCGGCGCTGGCATCGGGCGACCTGCGCTGCATCGGTTCGACCACGTTCCAGGAATATCGCGGCATCTTCGAAAAGGATCGCGCGCTTGCGCGCCGCTTCCAGAAGATCGACATCGTCGAGCCCACCGTCGGCGAGACGGTCGAAATCCTCCACGGCCTGAAGCCCAAGTACGAAGCGCACCACGGCGTCAGCTACGCCGACGAGGCCCTGCAGGCTGCCGTCGACCTGTCGGTGAAACACATCGGCGACCGGCTGCTGCCGGACAAGGCGATCGACGTGATCGACGAAGCCGGCGCCCGCCAGCGCCTGCTGCCGCTGGACCAGCGCAAGACGACCATCGACGTCGAGGAAGTCGAGACGATCGTCGCCAAGATGGCGCGCATCCCCGCCAAGCAGGTCAGCGCGTCCGACAAGGACGTGCTGAAGCACCTGGAGCGCAACCTGAAGATGGTCATCTTCGGGCAGGATCCGGCGATCGGGACGCTGACGTCGGCGATCAAGCTCGCGCGCTCGGGCCTCGGCAATCCGGAAAAGCCGATCGGCAACTTCCTGTTCGCCGGTCCCACCGGCGTCGGCAAGACCGAGGTGACCAAGCAGCTCGCGTTGCAGCTCGGCATCGAGCTGGTGCGCTTCGACATGTCCGAGTACATGGAACCGCACTCGGTGTCGCGCCTGATCGGTGCGCCCCCGGGCTACGTGGGCTTCGACCAGGGCGGCCTGCTGACCGAGAAGATCGTCAAGACGCCGCATTGCGTGCTGCTGCTCGACGAGGTCGAAAAAGCGCATCCGGACATCTTCAACATCCTGTTGCAGGTCATGGATCGCGGCGTGCTGACCGACACCAACGGGCGCGAGGCCAACTTCAAGAACGTGATCCTGGTGATGACGACGAACGCTGGCGCCGCGCAGGCGGCCCGTCGCACGATCGGCTTCACCAAGCAGGATCACAGCACCGATGCGATGGAAGTCATCCGCAAGAGTTTCAGCCCGGAATTCCGTAACCGCCTCGATGCGGTCGTGCAGTTCCAGCCGCTTGGGCATGGATCACATCCTGCGCGTCGTCGACAAGTTCCTGATCGAACTCGAGGCGCAGTTGCACGAGAAGAACGTCACGCTGTCGGCGACCCCCACGGCGCGCGAATGGCTCGCCCAGCACGGGTTCGATCCGCTGATGGGCGCGCGACCGATGGCGCGCGTCATCCAGGACAAGGTCAAGCGGCCGCTGGCGGACGAATTGCTGTTCGGCAAGCTCGCCCGCGGCGGGCGCGTGAGCATCGACGTCAAGGACGGCGACTTGTCGGTCGAGGCCCAGGAAGAACCGGAGAAGCTGCTGCCGGTCACGGTGTGACCGGCAACGGCGGCCCTCAGCGGCTCAGGCGGCGATAGCGCGCATAGCGGTCGGCGTCGATCTGTTCCACGCTGCGGACCGAGCAGGTGCGCGTGCTCGCGGTGACGCGCGTCGCCTGCGGGCACAGCCGGTTGGTCGTGCCGGACGTGCTGATCTCGACCTGCGGCATCCCCACGGCATCGCAGTTGCCGTAGAACGACACGCGGTAGTGCGCGTCGCCATCCTGCACCAGCAGGTACTGCGTGCCGAAGCCGAACGCCTGATGATCCGGAGCCAGGTCCACGCAATCGGCGAGGGGCGTCGACTGCGTGGCCGGCGCCTCCGCCTGGGCGGCGCCGGTTGCCATGAGCAGCGCGAGGGAAGTGATGCGGAGGACTTGCATGGCGGTACCCCTTGATGGACGGCTCGGGTCGAACCGGGATCCAACGTAGGGCCGTGCGCGTTATTCGGAATCTGCCTGAAGTGGCAGTGACCTAAGACCGTCGGCCTCCAGTCGCGGTGACCTGTGACAGGGCAGGCGCAAAAAAGGCGACCATCGGTCGCCTTGATGCATCTGCGTCTGGATAGCCCGTGCGGCTCGGCCGCGGTTACTTCATGCGGTAGGTGATCCGGCCCTTCGTGAGGTCGTAAGGCGTCATTTCGACCTTGACCTTGTCGCCGGTGAGGATGCGGATGTAGTTCTTGCGCATCCGGCCCGAAATGTGGGCAATGATTTCGTGGCCGTTCTCCAGCTTCACCCGGAACATGGTGTTCGGGAGGGTTTCGGAGACCGTGCCTTCGAATTCGATGACGTCGTCTTTCGCCATGTGTTTCCTGGTGTTGCGCAGCGCGTGGTTCGACAAGCTCACCATGAGCCAGGCACGCCGCGGGTCCGGCGGAGCCGCCGGGAAAGTCGGGCATTCTGGCACGCGGGCGGGGTGCCGCGCAAAAGACCGTCAGTCGGCAAGCGACGCGGCCGCCAGCTCGCCGAAGCGTTCGGTCCATGCCGCCGGCGGTTCATGCAAGGCCGTCAGTGCCTGGACGCTGCGAAGGAATTCCCCGCGCGGGCATGGCTGTGCGCCCAACCGCAGCAGGTGCGGGCTCTCGACCTGCGCATCGATCAGCGGCCACTGCCATTCGCGCAATCGGCTGGCCAACGCCGCCAGGGCCACCTTCGATCCGCCCGGGCGCGCGCTGAACATGCTCTCGCCAAAGAACATGCGGCCGATCGCCACCCCGTAGATGCCCCCGACCAGCGTGTCCCCGTCGAACACCTCGACCGAATGCGCATGGCCCAACCCGTGAAGCGCCGAATAGGCTTCGCGCATTCCGCTCGTAATCCATGTTCCGGCCTGGCCCGGGCGCGGGACCGTCGCGCAGGCGGCGACGACATCGTCGAACGCCGTGTCGGCACGAACGACCCACCGTGCCCGGCGCAGCGTGCGGCGGAAACGTTGCGACAACCTGACCGCGTCGGTGCGGAACACCATCCGCGGATCCGGACACCACCACAGGATCGGCTGGCCTTCCGAGAACCACGGAAAAATGCCGTGCCGGTAGGCGTTGAGCAGCCGCTGCGGGGTCAGATCGCCGCCTGCCGCGAGCAAGCCGTCCGGATCGTGCAACGCCGCCGTGGCCGGCGGGAAGGGAGCGTCCGGAGCAGGGTCCAGCCAATGCACGCGCAGCGTCATGTGGATATCTTGAGCTGGCACGTGTCGATCGCCGAACGAGACATCTGCGGCTCAGCTGCGCCGGAACGGCGAGTGGCTGTCGAGCAACGCCTTGTAGCGCAGTACCGAGGCGGTTTCTTCCCTGCACCAGGCCCCGAGAGCCTCGGCAAATGCGGGATCGGCGATCCAATGCCGACTGCGGACCAAAGTCGGCAGGAAGCCGCGTGCCAGTTTGTGTTCGCCCTGCGCGCCCGGTTCGAAGACGGTCAAGCCTTCGCGCAGGCAATAGTCGATGCCCTGGTAGTAGCAGGCCTCGAAATGCAGCCCGGGAATGCGTTCGTGCCCGGTGTCGCCGGCCGTTCCCCAATAGCGTCCGTACAGCGTGTCGGTGCCGCGCAGGCACAGTGCGCCGGCGATCGGGCTCGCCTCGAACGCTCGGCCAGGAACAGCACCAGTTGTCGCGGCATCGCCCGCGCGAGATGCCGGAAGAACGCCAGGGTCAGCGTCGGCGTGTTGCCGTATTCGGAGAAGGTCTGGAGGTAGAAACCATGCATCGCGGCGAGGTCGGAGTCGCTGGCCTCGTCGCCGTGGACGATCCGGAATTCGACCCCCGCGCGAGCCAGTTTCGCCCGCTCCTGGCGGATGTTCTTGCGGTGCTTGTGGTCCATCGCGGCGAGGAACGCGTCGAAGTCGCCCCAGCCGCCGAAGTTGCGCCAGTGGTACTGCACGTCGACGCGCGAGAGCCAGCTGGCCCCGAACGCATCGTCGTCGGTCGGCTCGATGAAATTGACGTGCGCCGACGAAAGTCCAGCGCCCGCGGTCATCGTTTCAATCGCCTGGACCAGCTCGCGCGCGTGCATCGGCGTCGCGCGCCAACAGGCGCGGTCCGGTCACCGGCGTGTACGGCACCGCGCACAGCCACTTGGGGAAATACGCCTCGCCGTAGCGCGCATAGGCGTGCGCCCAGGCGTGGTCGAAGACGAATTCGCCGTGTGAATTGCGCTTGATGTAGCCGGGCGCCGCGGCGACCAGCGCGCCGCGGTCGTCACGGAGCGACGCAGGTGGCGCGCTGTCCAGCCGTTGCGTTCGAGCAGGGCGCCGTGCGTCTCCAGGCCGGACAGGAACGCATGCGCGACGAACGGATTGCGACCGTCGTGCAGCGCGTCCCACTCGGTCGCGGGAATCTCCGACAGGCTGCCGACGATGCGCGCGACGCTCATCGGCCGGCGATCAGGCGTCCTTGTCGAGGAATTTTTCCGCGTCCAGCGCCGCCATGCAGCCGAAGCCGGCGGATGTGATCGCCTGGCGGTAATGCTGGTCGGCGACATCGCCCGCCGCGAATACGCCCTTCACCGACGTCTCCGTAGCGCCACCGGCGAGACCCGAACGGATCTCGAGGTAGCCGTTGTTCATCGCCAGCTGGCCTTCGAACAGCGACGTGTTCGGCGTGTGTCCGATGGCGACGAACAAGCCGTGGATCGACAACTCGCGCGTCGAATCGTCGAGCGCCGAGCGCACGCGCAGGCCGGTGACGCCGGCATCGTTTCCGAGCACCTCGTCGACGACGTGATGCCACACCGGCTCGATCTTTCCGGCCTGGATCTTGGCCTGCAGCTTGTCCTGCATGATCTTCTCGGCGCGCAACGTGTCGCGGCGGTGCACCAGGTAGACCTTGCGCGCGATGTTGGCCAGGTACAGGGCTTCCTCGACGGCCGTGTTGCCGCCGCCGATCACCGCGACATCCTGGTCCTTGAAGAAGAACCCGTCGCAGGTCGCGCAGGCGGACACGCCACGGCCCTTGAATTTTTCTTCCGACTCCAGGCCCAGGTATTTGGCGGTGGCGCCGGTCGCGATGATCAGCGCGTCGGCGGTGTATTCGCCGTTGTCGCCCTTGAGCCGGAACGGTCGCTGCGAGAGATCGGCGCTGTGCACGTGATCGAAGATGACTTCCGTATCGAAGCGTTCCGCGTGCCCCTGCATGCGCGTCATCAGGTCCGGCCCCATCAGTCCATGCGCGTCCCCTGGCCAGTTGTCGACCTCGGTGGTCGTCATCAACTGGCCGCCCATCTGCAGGCCCGTCACGAGCACGGGCTTGAGGTTCGCTCGCGCTGCGTAGACGGCGGCGGTCCAGCCCGCGGGGCCGGAACCGAGGATCAGCAGTTGGGAATGCTTGGAAGGCGTCATATATAATTAGGGGCTGTGTGATGCGGCGTTTGCCGGGCGAAACAGGCGACTTGAAGCGGGCATCAAGCGCACCCGGCGACCGCGAGCGGCATAGCTTGGAGGCGCCGCCCCCGCAACACAAGGCGCGGAACGCGGGACGAAGCGTTCGTCCCGCATCGCGAAACCCAAACTGCCCGATGAGCCGCTCGCGGCTCGCATGTGGGCGCAACGGAGATCCGGCAATGCGTATCGGCGTTCCCAAGGAAACCAAGACCCTCGAAGGGCGCGTCGCGCTCGTACCGGCCGCTGCCGGCGACCTGGTCCGTCGCGGCCACGAGGTCTGGATCGAGAAGGACGCGGGCATCAAGTCCGGTTTCAAGGACGCCGAATACACAAAGCTCGGCGTGCAGATCGCGCCCGATGCCGCCGCGCTGTACGAGAAGGGCGAACTGATCGTCAAGGTCAAGGAGCCGATCGAAGGCGACCTCGCGCTGCTGCGCAAGGACCACCTGCTGTTCTGCTACCTGCACCTGGCGCCGCTGCCCGGGCTCACCAAGCGCCTGCTCGACATCGGCCTGACCGGCGTCGCGTTCGAGACGGTCGAACTGCCCAACGGCGACCTGCCGCTGCTCGCGCCGATGTCGATCATCGCCGGCAAGATCGCGGTCCAGGTCGGCACGCACCTGCTGCACCAGCCGATGGGCGGGAAGGGCAAGCTGCTGGGTGGCCTGCCGTCGACCGAACGCGGCAAGGTCGTCGTCTTCGGCGCGGGCCAGGCCGGCGGCAACTCCGCGGCGCTGGCCGCGGCCGGCGGCTCGAACGTCGTCGTGTTCGAGAAGCGCCAGGACCGCATGGACGAGATGATGCGCCTCGGCAACAACGTGACCGCGCTGTATCCGTACGAGGAAGTCGTCGCGCGCGAAGTCGCCTCGGCCGACCTCGTCGTCGGCGCCGTCCTCGTGACCGGCGCGGTCGCGCCGCACGTGCTCAGCCGCGAAATGATCCGCGGCATGGAGCCGGGCAGCGTGGTCGTCGACATCTCGATCGACCAGGGCGGCTGCTTCGAGACCTCGCGTCCGACCACCTGGAAGGAGCCGACCTACATCGAGGAAGGCGTCACCCATTTTGCGGTCACGAACATGCCGGGCGCCGTGCCGCAGACCTCCTCGCAGGCGATCTGCGCAGCGATCCTGCCGTGGGTCACCAAGCTCGCTTCCGGCAACTGGCGCGACAGCCAGCCGCTGGTGCGCGGCATCAATGTCGAAGGCGGCAAGATCGTCCACCCCGCCTTGCAGGGCATGAAGCTCTGAGTCATCGCAGGACGCTGGCGACCCTCCCCGATGGCTTGTACTATCAAGCCATTAGGGGAATGTCTTAAGGTCTGACCGCACGGTGGCCCGCCCGCTCCAGGAATCCGTCCGCAGCAAGCGCACCGGTGCCTCGAAGAAGGCGGCACCGGCGGCGAACCCGCGTCGCCAGCGATTGTGGCGCGACATCGCGCTGATCCTGGTCACGCCGTTCCTCTTCTACCTGCTCGCGAGCCTGGTGACGTTCTCGCCGGCCGATCCGGGCTGGTCGCACTCGGGCAGCATTACCGCGCCGCTGCACAACGTCGGCGGCCGCGTCGGCGCGTGGCTGGCCGACGTGCTGTTGTACCTGACGGGCTACGTCGCCTTCCTGCTGCCGGTCGTGCTCGGCGGCGTCGCGTGGATCGCGTTGTTCGGCATGGACTCCGATGGCGACGGCGAAGCCGACCTGGGGCCGGCCCTGCGGCTGGTCGGCATCGTCGGTTTCCTGGTGTCCGCGACCGGCCTGCTGTACCTGCGCGTCGGCGGCGCCGCCGATTTCTCCGCGGGCAGCGGCGGCATCCTCGGGCAACTGGTCGGTCGATCGCTCTATCACGGGTTCGGGCCCGTCGGCGGGAACCTGTTCCTGCTCGCGCTGCTGCTGGTGTCGGTCACGCTGGCGACGGGCCTGTCGTGGCTCGGCGGTGATGGACCGGATCGGGCAGGGCGTGCTCGCGCTCGGGCCGCTGTTCCGCCGCAGCACGCAGCAGGCCAGCGACTGGCAGCAGGCGCGCGCGATGCGCGAGGAGCGCGAGGAAGTGCGCAAGTTCGACAGCGAACTGCGCGCCAAGCGCGCGCCGGTGAAGATCGAGCCGCCGGCACCGGCGCTGGTCGAAAAGAGCGATCGCGCCAAGCGCGAGCAGCAGATCCCGCTGTTCCACGTCGGCGACGGCTCGGGCATTCCGCCGCTGGCGCTGCTCGACGATCCCAAGCCGCAGCCGAAGGGCTACGGCGAGGAAACGCTCGAGACGCTCTCGCGCCAGATCGAGTTCAAGCTCAAGGACTTCCGCATCGACGCGCAGGTCGTCGGCGCCTATCCGGGCCCGGTGATCACGCGCTTCGAGATGGAACCCGCGCCCGGCATCAAGGTCAGCCAGATCTCGTCGCTCGACAAGGACATCGCGCGCGGCCTGTCGGTCAAGGCCGTGCGCGTCGTCGACGTGATTCCCGGCAAGTCGGTCGTCGGCCTGGAGATCCCGAACTCGCACCGCGAGATGATCTTCCTCAGCGAGCTGCTGCGCTCGAAGGAATACGACAAGTCCGGCAGCCCGCTGACGCTCGCGCTCGGCAAGGACATCGCCGGCCGTCCGACCGTCGCCGACCTCGCGCGGATGCCGCACCTGCTGGTCGCCGGCACCACCGGTTCCGGCAAGTCGGTCGCGGTCAACGCGATGGTGCTGAGCCTGCTGTACAAGGCGTCCGCGAAAGACGTGCGCATGCTGATGATCGATCCGAAGATGCTGGAGCTCAGCGTCTACCAGGGCATCCCGCACCTGCTCGCGCCGGTCGTCACCGACATGAAGGAGGCCGCCAACGGCCTGCGCTGGTGCGTGGCCGAAATGGAGCGCCGCTACAAGCTGATGTCCGCGGTCGGCGTGCGCAACCTGTCCGGCTTCAACAAGAAGGTCAAGGACGCGCAGGACGCCGGGCCAGCCGCTGATGGATCCGCTGTTCAAGCCGAACGCGGAGTTGGGCGAGGCGCCGCGCCCGCTGGAGACGTTGCCGTTCATCGTCATCTTCATCGACGAATTCGCCGACATGATGATGATCGTCGGCAAGAAGGTCGAGGAACTCATCGCGCGCCTGGCGCAGAAGTCGCGCGCCGCCGGCATCCACCTGATCCTTGCCACGCAGCGGCCGTCGGTCGACGTGATCACCGGCCTGATCAAGGCCAACATCCCGACGCGCATCGCGTTCCAGGTGTCGAGCAAGATCGACTCGCGCACCATCCTCGACCAGTCCGGCGCCGAGACGCTGCTCGGCCACGGCGACATGCTGTACCTGCCGCCCGGCACCGCGATGCCCGAGCGCGTCCACGGCGCCTTCGTCAGCGACGAGGAAGTGCATCGCGTCGTCGAGCACCTCAAGCAGAGCGGCGGCGGCCCGGATTACATCGAAGGCGTGCTCGAGGAAGTGCAGTCGCTCGGCGACGGCGTCGTCGTCGGCGCGACCGGCCTGCCGGAAAGCGGCGGCGGGGCAGGGGACGAATCCGACCCGCTCTACGACGAAGCCGTGCGCATCGTCACCGAGACGCGCCGCGGTTCGATCTCCGGCGTGCAGCGCCGCCTGAAGATCGGCTACAACCGCGCGGCGCGCCTGATCGAAGCGATGGAAGCGGCGGGCATCGTCAGCGCCGCAGGAACACAACGGCGACCGCACCGTGCTCGCACCGCCACCGCCGCGTCCGTGAAGTTCAGTTCGCGTTCGACGACCGTCGAATGCGCATTCAGCTGGCGACGCCAGACTTGCCGCAACGATCGACAGGAGACGAGCAATGCGCGCCATCCGCCTGGCCGGCCTTTCCTCTGCGTTGGTCGCGACCACCGCCTTCGCCGGTGGACGCGACGACCTGACCACGTTCACCAAGGGCCTCAAGGGCCTCGATGGCCAGTTCACGCAGCAGGTGTTCGACGCCAACGGCAAGCCGAAGGAAACATCGAGCGGCCGCGTCGCGCTGTCCGCGCCGCACCTGTTCCGCTGGGAATACAACAAGCCGTACGAGCAGCTGATCGTCGCCGACGGCCAGCGCGTCTGGGTGTACGACCCGGACCTGCAGCAGGTCACCCGTGCGCCCAGGGTGCGGAAGAGCAGAACAGCCCGCTCGCCGCGCTGGTCGATCCCGCGAAGCTGGAGCGCGACTACCTCCTGCAAGACGCCGGAAGCGAAGGACGGGCTCGCATGGCTCGACGTCTCGCCGCGAAAGGCGGACGACACACGGATTCAAGTCCGCCCGGCTCGGCTTCGGTGCGCAGGGCCTGGCGACCATGCAGGTCGTCGACGCACTGGGGCAGAAGACCCGCATCGACTTCAGTGGCTGGAAGCGCAATCCGTCCTTTCCGGCGGGCACGTTCCGATTCGTGCCGGCCAAGGGGGTCGACATCGTCGGCGAGGGTTGGCGCCAGCCGAATAACGCCTGAACGCGTTCAGCGGCGCGCATGTCGGATCACGACGCGTCGACGGCCGGAGCGGGAAGGTGGAGCGATCCGTCCACGACTGTTCCTCCGGGAAACGATGCTCCGTCTCGTCTCGCGTCCGCGTTCTTGCTCGGTGCCGGTTCCATCGCCGGCACGCCGGCGACGAGCGTCGTCGGGAAGGCGCTCGCACCGCCGCCGCAGTCGCGCGGACAGGCGGCCGTGGCAATCGATGATGCGACTGCGGCAGCGCTGATCGGCGCCATCTCGAGCCAGTTCGGCGAGCGAGCGGTCCAGGTCCGCCTCGGGCGGGTGCAGGCCACGTCCGCGGGGATCGTCCAGCGTGACCTGCACGGAACCGGACAGCTTCAGCTGGGGCGCGATCCGGTCTGGATCCCGTTCCGTTTCCGTGCGCTGTACGACACCGAGCAGGCGAGCGTTGGTAGTCCTAGATCTAGTTTTGGCGACGCATGCTCCGTCAGAGCAAGACGCTGAAACGCTTAACAAAAAACGATTGCCATGTCGTTGTCGGTCATCTCCCAGATGGTATGCCCGGCCTCGAGCCCGAGGCAGCTGCCGGCAACTCCCGCGGAAAGCTCCCCGCCGTCAGCCCGCACGGACACTGCCGGAAAGTCCGAGGTTGGAAAGCAGTTTCGCCGGTCGTCAACTCGGGCCACAATGAGCTCGTTGGAGAGCCGTGCCGCGAAGGCCGTGGTCCAGGCCAGCCGTGTGGCGTTGATGGTTTCGGGGTTCTCACCGCCACTCGAGGAGAGCGGATAGGAGTCGGTGGACCGGCCGAGGGACTCGTCCCGGACGTTGCCGTGCCCGTAGTTGTGGGATACCGCCAGCCGACTGTTCGTCCCGAGTTGCGCCGTCACCTTGACGAAGAGATTGCTGGTGGGAGCATGGTACGCCCCGGCAGAAAAGGTTCCCGGCTCGACACCGTAGTTCCGCAAGAGGTCCTGGAAGCGCACCAGGCTCTCGTAGCGGATTCCCACCCCGGCCGAGTCCGCTCCGCCGGTCGTGTCGCTGGTCGGAACAGGGACCGACTGGGGAATCACCTCCTCGCGTAGCGCGGCGTTGACGAACACCGCGACGCGGTCCCGCACGATCGGCGCGCCCAGGGTCAGGCCGAGCTCCTTCCGGCTGAACTCGCTCGCCCGGTTGCCGGTCGAGTCCGTGCCGGTCAGGTCGGCGTTCTCGAAATAGCCCAGGATCGAGCCCTCGACCCGGTTCGTGCCCGAGCGGGTCACGGCGTTGATCAGGCCGCCGGCGAAGCCGCCGTAACGAACATCGAACGGCGCGCTCACGACCTGAAGCTCCTTCACCGCTTCGGGAGTGAACGCGGTCAACCCGACGGCCCAACCCGGTGTACCGTTCCCGGAGAACGAGCGGCCGAAGGGGTCGTTGTTGTTGGTCCCGTCGATCTGGATGCTGTTGTACCGATCGTGCTGCCCCGCGAAGGACAGCCCGCCGTTCGGGCTCTTGGTGACCTGGGGCGAGAGAACGGCGAGCTCGGTGTAGTCGCGGTGGTTCACCGGTAGCCGGACAATGGTGCTGTCCGTGATGATCTGGGCGGGACCGGTGCGGGCGGCGCCGAGGCGAAGATCCGTGGTACCCCTGACGGTGATCTCCTGCAGCTGCACCACGGCCGGTGTCAGGGTAAAGTTTGCGGTCAGGCGCTGGCCAAGCGCGAGGAAGATGGAGTCCCGCCCCGCCGGCTCGTACCCGATGGCGACCACCTCGATGCGGTACGGCCCGCCCACCGACAGATACTCGATGAAGTAGCGGCCACGAGCGCCCGTCGTCGCCTGTGACCGCTCGCCGGTGGACGTGTTCAGCACCTGGACGATCGCCTGCTCCACCGGGGTGCTGTCCACGCCGAGCACCCTGCCCTCGACGGCCGCGCCGGTTACGCCTTGCGCCGCGAGGGGACCGGGGAATGGGAAGCGGGCGGTTCCGACGCATAGAACAGCGACAGCCACCCGGACGATCGAGGCGGGCTGCGGCTGATGACTCGGAGCTGGGATGTGGTAAGCGGTAGGATCGGCCACGTTGCCCTCGGGCCGGAGCTCACGATCCCAAAGGTGGGGCGGAGTGCCAGGCTCCGCCAGACAGCGGCGCATCCGACCATCACGAACCGCCGACTATTCCGACGATGCTGGGGCGCGGGGGAGCGGGATGGCTCCCGGAGCGGCGCGTCAGTCGACGCCACTATCTCCGCAATTAGTAGCAGCCCAACGCATGCGTGGCGGCGACTGCAGCGCCCCGCAGGGAGTCGTCCCGCTCCCCCGCGCCGGAGCGCCGGAGCCCGACCTAGCTCCTCGGCTCCGCCGTCAGCCGCGCCAGCCGTGCCCGTGCATCGTCCACAGCAGGCCGAAGCGGCGCGTCGCAGGCCGACCAGAGCCGCACGACCCGCGCGTATGCGTCGATGGCCTTCTGCCGCTCGCCCCCGCGCTCGTAGAGGTCGCCCAGCCGGAACAGCACCGGGACCCGGAAGGTCATGACGTCCGGCGTGCCGCCGAAGCCGTTCTCCAGCCAGCGTCGGGCCTCGGCGTCCTTGCCGAGCGCGAGGAGCGCCTCGCCGCGGAGGTAGCGCGCGTAGTCCTCGGAGAACGGCGCCGTGCCGCTGAGGCTCAGCGGCACGGCGCCCCGCACGCCCGCCAGCGCCGTCAACGCATCGGCCGGGCGGCGCGCGGTGAGCGCCAGGTCCGCCCGCACCGCCGCCGCCAGCGAACGGGCCGGCCCGGCGCCCTGATCCGACACCGGCAGCGCTTCGAGCTGAGTCGCGGCGCGCGCCGCCGCCTCCGGCTCGCCGAGCCGCACGGCGAGGAGGCCCAGCGCATAGAGGCGGACCGCGGGCACCATGGCGGCCCTGGGGTCGGCAGCGACCGCCAACGACCGGTCCGTCGCCGGGTCCCAGGCCGAGAGATCGGCGCTGATGGCCTGGAGCACCGGCCGCGGCACCTGCAGGAAGGGGAGCGCCGCCGTGATCCCCCGCTCCAGCCGCGGCAGTGGGGTGTTGGCCGTGCCGACAGCGCGGAGGAAGGCGCTGTCCGCCGCCGCCCAGCGCCCCTGGCTGACCAGGTTCTCCGCCAGGGCGGCGTTGAGCCGCGCCGGCAGCTGGGGACGTGCCGCGCCGACCCGGGCGAACGGCTCGGCGGCGGCCGGCTGCTCCAGCCACTCGCCGACCTGCCACGCGGCATTGAGCACCAAACCGATGTGAGCGCTGTCCCGGGCTTCACGCAGCAGCCGCGCGACCAGGGCGCTGTCGCCCTCGGCCACCGCGAACATGGCGCTATCCGCGTAGTCCTTCCCCACCCTGGCGACCAGCGATTCGGCCTTCGCGATGTCCTCCTCGCTCACGGCGAGGTGCATCATGGGTCATATGGGGCAGAGAAACTCGGGGTCGAGCTTCACCACTCCGTCGAACACCGGCGCCGATTCCGCAATCGGGCGCCCGCGCAGCGGATTGTAGACGTTGAGCACGGTGGCGAGCTGCCACTGCGCCTCGAGGTCGTCGGGATAGTCCTGGAGAATGCCGCGGTAGCCGTTCTCCGCATCGTCGGGCTTGCCGTCGGCCAGCGCCGCGAACGATTCCAGCAGCCGCCGGTCGCGCTCGCTCAACCGATCGGCCAGGCGCACGGCGCGCTCGGTATTGGGCCGGATCAGCGCGGTGTGCCTGGACCACGCGGCGGCCACCGCCAGCCGGTAGTAGGCCAGCGCGAAGGTGCTGTCGAGCTGAACGGCCTGCTGGAAGCCGGCCAGCGCCGAGTCGAACCCGCCGCGGCGGAGCTGCCCCTCGGCATCGAGGTACGCCTTGAGCGCGGGCAGCGACTGGGTAGTGGTGGCGGCGGTCTGGAGCAGGCGCGAGCCGACGCCCCGGCCCTGCCGCACCATGAGGTCGCCGGCCAGCCGGTCCACCAGCTCGAACAGCTGAGTGGTGTCGCCGCTCACGCTCGCCTGCGAGACCATAGCCGGCTGCGCTGGCGCGCCGTCGTAGAGGCTGGCCTCGATGCGCACCTGGTTCCCGATCGCGCTCACGCTGCCGAGCACGTAGAGCCCGGCGCCCAACCGACGGGCGAGCCGCCGCCCTTCCTCCAGATCGGCCACGCCGCCGTCGGCGTGCGCCGCGGCCAGGACGGTCGCGCCGTTGACGCTCCGGATGTCGCCCGCGCCGTCGAGGTTTCGGCTCAACAGGTCCACCATGCCCTGGGCCAGGAAATCGAGCCGCCCGCCGCCATGGACGGCGAACGGCAGAACGGCGAGGTGGTTCGCCGAGGCGGGGCCGGCGGGGGCTCGACGGAGCGCCCACCACCCGACCAGTGCCGCGACCAGCAGCCCCGCGCCGGCCAGCGCCACGCCGAGGCGCCGGCGGCTCGAGCGCGGCAGGGACGCGGGCGCCGGCCGCGGCTCGGCGGCGACGGTCGTGGCAGCGGGAATCCCAACGGGCGTCGTCGCCGCCATGGCACTGCCGCTGATCGTGGCGGCTTGATCGAGGGCTTTGGCGAACAGGGCAGCGGTGGCGTAGCGGTCGGCGGGCACCACCGCGAGGGCCTTGGAGATCGCTGCGTCCACCGTCTCCGGCACCGACGGCCGCCCGCTCCGGACCCGCGGCACCGGCTCCGACAGGCGCTTCATCAGAATGGCCTGCATCGTGGGACCGGTGTACGGCTGCTCGCCCGCCAGCATCTCGAACAGCACCGAGCCCAGGCTGTAGACGTCGGACCGCGCGTCGAGCGCGCGGTCGCCGGTGGCCTGCTCGGGGCTCATGTAGGCCGGGGTGCCCACGCTCATGCCGGTCTGGGTGAGCTGGTCATCGTCCGCCGAGCCGAGGGCCCGCGCGATACCGAAGTCGGCGACGAGGGTGTTGCCGTCGCTCGTGAGCAGCAGGTTCTCGGGCTTGATGTCGCGATGGACCACGCCGTGCTCGTGCGCGTAGTGCAGGGCTTGCGCCGCCTGGCGGGCGATGCGGAGCGCGTCCTCGAGCGGGAGCTGCCGTTCGCGCCGGAGCCGGTCGCGCAGGCTCTCGCCCTCGACGAACGGCATGGTGAACCAGAGATGACCGGCCGTGGCACCGGAGTCGTGCACGGTCAGGATGTGCGGATGCTGCAGCCGGGCGGCGAGCCTTATCTCGCGCTGGAACCGCTCGGGGCCGAGCGACTGCGCGAGGTCGGGATGGAGCACCTTGAAGGCGACGGGGCGATCGTGCTTGAGGTCGGTCGCGAGAAAGACCGTCGCCATGCCGCCGCGGCCGAGCTCGCGGAGCAAGGCATACTGATCAGTCAGGCCGGCTTCGAGCTGCGCGCGCAGATCGGACACGTGAGCCCTGGGCTATGGGTGGGAGTCGCCGGAAAATACCCTTGGCGTGGTGTCGCTGGTAGCTGAGCGTCGTCGACCGCGCGCCTAGGTACGGGGAGGGCGCCGCGCCGAGGCACGCGAGGGTGGCGCGGGCTGTGGTTCGCGATGCTGGGGGCGCGGGGAAGCGACGGGATGGCTCCCGCAGGGCGTCCACCCGCTTCGCGGGTACCCGGTAGCCGCCACTACCTCAACCACCAGTAGCAGCCCCAGGCATGTGTGGCGGCTACTGCGCCCGAAGGGAGCTATCCCGGCGCGCCCCCGCGCTGGGCGCAGGCCTTCGGCTGGTCAGTGCGCGGCCGCCTCCACCATCATCGGCGCGTGCTCGGTGAACGAGTAGCTGCCCTTCGGGCACTTGAGCGCCGGATTCGTCGGCGAGAACATACCGGCCGGGTTGTTCTTCCAGAACCAGACGTGCAGGTCGTAGTGGTGCAGGCCCTTCGGCTGCAGCGGCTCGTGCCCCTCCATCGGTCCCTGCAGTTCGTGCCCGAAGATCGAGGGACGCGTCGCGCCGGCCACATTGGTCGGCACGAACCACTCGGCCGCGACCAGGCGGAGCTTGTCGCCGACGGGCTCGTAGAGCAGCACCTGGGGCTTGGCGGGGTCGAGGGTCGGCCCGATGGCCTGCAGGTTGATGAAGTGCACCCCCATCCCGCCCGGCACGTAGTCCATGCTGCCTTCGCCGCCCTTGGTGTACTCCACGCACGCGACGGTCGAGAAGTAACCGTCATGGACCGCGAGAACCGGGTCCTGGTACTTCTCGAGCGCGGCGCGGGCCGCGTCGAGATCGGGAGACAACGCGGCTGGGATGGCGACCTGCTTCTCACCCTGGGCCGAAGCGGAGGAACACGGACAGATCCAGAGCGTGACGGCGGCGGCGATGATCGGGATGCCTCTGCCGATGAGTCGGCAGTTGGCCGGGACGGACATGTAGGCGCCTTGTAAGGGGTGCCGAATGCTGCTCTTCGGTACGGGATACGTCAAGCAACGCGCGACGGCGATGGACTAACACGCCACGCGCGCCCATCTTCCAGACACTCCCCAGCAAAGTCCAGACATGCCCGAGCTGCTCTACCGGCTCCAGGTTGCGCTCGCCGACCGGTACCGGATCGAAGGTGAGATCGGCGCGGGCGGGATGGCGACCGTGTACCTCGCCCAGGACCTGAGGCACGACCGCAAGGTCGCCCTCAAGCTGCTGCGCCCCGAGCTCGCCGCCGTGATCGGCGCCGAGCGCTTCCTGGCCGAGATCAAGCTCACCGCCAATCTCCAGCACCCGCACATCCTCCCGCTGTTCGACTCGGGCGAAGCCGACTCCTTCCTGTTCTACGTCATGCCCTTCGTCGAGGGCGAGTCGCTGCGCGACCGGCTCAACCGGGAGAAGCAGCTGCCCGTGGCCGACGCGATCCGGGTCGCAAGCGAAGTCGCCTCGGCGCTGGACTACGCGCATCGCCACGGCGTCATCCATCGCGACATCAAGCCCGAGAACATCCTGCTGCACGACGGCCGGGCCCTCGTGGCGGACTTCGGCATCGCGCTCGCCGCGAGCAAGGCGAGCGGCACCCGGATGACCGAGACGGGCATGTCGCTCGGCACGCCGCACTACATGTCCCCCGAACAGGCGATGGGCGAGCGCGAGATAACGGCGCGCTCGGACGTCTACGCCCTCGGCGCGGTGCTCTACGAGATGCTCACCGGCGACCCGCCGTTCACCGGGTCGACGGCGCAGGCCATCGTCGCGCGGGTGGTGACCGAAGCCCCGCGTCCGCTGCTGCCCCAGCGTCACACCATCCCGCCTGAGGTCGAGGCGGCGGTGCTCACGGCGCTCGAGAAGCTCCCGGCCGATCGGTTCGGCACGGCGGCGGAGTTCGCGCAGGCGCTGGCGAGCCCGACGACCACGCGCCGGGTGACGGCCGCCGCCCCGGCGACCGCCGGTCGGGGAATCGCGATCCGCTCCCGCCTTCGCGACCCCATCGTCCTCGCGCTCGCCGCTGCGCTCCTCGTCGCGATCGGCTTCGCCGCGCTGCGCGGCCGCCCACCGGCGCCCCGCGCCGAGCTGCCCCCGCTCCGCTTCGTGTTCGCGGGCTCGGACAGCGCGCCCGTCGTCGACAACTACCCGTGGCCCGCAGCGATCTCGCCGGACGGCGGCACCCTGGTGTATAGCGTCCGGCAACGAGGCAGCCAGATGCTGTACGCGCGCCGCTCCGATCAGCTCGAGGGCCACCCGATCCCCGGCACCGAGGCGGCGACCCAACCGCTGTTCTCGCCGGACGGCCGCTGGGTGGCGTTCGAGGTGGCGGGCAAGGAGAGGAAGGTCCGGCTCGACGGCAGCGCCCCGGTCACGATCGCCGATGGCGGCGCCAGCAACGGTGCGGACTGGACAACCAAGGGGGAGCTGGTCACTGGGTCCACCCGAAGCCACCCCGGGCTGATGAGGGTAAGCGTCGCGGGCGGCGAGCTGACCGAGTTCACACAGCCCGACACCGCGAAGGGTGAGCGGGAGCACGACTGGCCGATCGCGCTGCCGGACGGCCGCGGCGTCGTGTTCACGATCTGGTCGGGCGCGCTGGGCCGGTCCAGGCTGGCGATCGCCTCGCTGGAGGACGGCGCCGTCACCCGGCTCGACATCAAGGGTATCAGGCCGCTGGCGGTGATCGATGGCGCGCTGGTCTACGTCCAGGCGGACGGTGCCGTGATGGCCGTGCCGATCGATCTGTCGCGGCGGAAGGTCATGGGGAAGCCCGTGCCCGTGCTCGACCCGGTCTCGGTCGAGTCGGCGCTCAACGGCAACTCCGGCGTCTTCATCTCCTCCGGAGGAGCGCTGGTCTCGGGCCTGGAAGGCCCCCACTCGCAGCTGACCTGGATCGATCGGTCCGGCGGGTCGCACCCGATCACGCGTGAGGCGCGCGCCTTCTCCAGCCCGCGGCTGTCGCCGGATGGTCGCCGCATCGCCGTCCTGATCGGAGAACGATCCAAAGCGGACGTGTGGATCTACGACATCGCGACGGCGACGCTCTCCCGGCTCACCTCCGCGGGCACCCTCACGTCCTTTGGATGGACCCACGACGGGGAACGGATCGTGTACTCTGCACCGGGCAGCGGACCCAAGGATGCCATCTGGGTCCAGTCCGTCGGGGGCGCGACCGCGCCGGAGAAGCTGGTCGATGTGCCCGTGCTGAGCCCGATCGTCGATCTGGCGCCGGACGGCCGGTCCCTGCTGGTGCAGAGCATCCTCAATACAGCGTGGACGATTCAGCGGGTGTCGTTGGACTCGAACCGGGCGCTCAGCATGTACAGCGCGACGGGGCCCAACGACGTTACGCCGCGCATATCGCCGGACGGGCGATGGGCCGCCCTCGCGACCAACGAATCCGGGCGGTTCGAGATTTACGTCCGCTCGTATCCGGATCCGGGCATCAAGGTCCAGATCTCGGTAGGTGGCGGCGCCGGGCCCGCCTGGTCGGCGGACGGCACCCGGCTCTACTACGTCTCGGGACCGGCCGTCATCGAAGCGCGGCTCGCGACCTCCCCCGGGTTGCGAGTGATCTCGCGAGACACCGCCTTTGCCAACATCCTCAGCGCCGCCACCGGGTTCGGCCAGGCCAACTTCGACGTCAGCCGGGACGGTTCCCGGATCGTGAGCCCGAGCTTGGCGTCCGCGACCTACCCGCTGGTCGTCGTGCCGAACTGGCGGACCGAGCTCCGCCAGCGGCTGCAGGCGGGCGGGCAGTAGCAGCCCTCCAGGCGTAGCGGATTGGCCTGGCCGCTTCATTATTAACGGAGCGGTACCCATTCCCTCTTCGGGAGCACGCATGCGTACCCTGGCCACGTCCAGGCTGGCCGCCCTCGTCGCGATCGCCACCGCCCTCGCCGCCTGCGGCGACGGCGGCGGCAGCCCCAGCAATACGATCTCGTTCTCCGTCCTGCTCCGGGACGCGCCCGGCGACCTGCAGCATGCCGTGGTCACCATCGGCGAGGTGGACCTCGTCAACGCGGACGGCGTGCAGGTCATCTCCGGAACGCCGGTGACGGAGGACCTGCTCACGCTGGCCGCCTCCGCCGCCCCGCTGGTGCAGGGCGCCGAGGTCGCATCGGGCAACTACCAGGAGCTGCGCCTCAAGATCACGGGCGCGTGCATCGCGGTGGACAACGGGACCCGCGGGAGCACCGTGTACGCCACAACCGGCTACGACGGCACGCCGTGCGGCGGCCCGGCGGAGGGCACGCTCCTGGCCAGCCTGGAGGCGGCGGGAGTCAAGGTGGCAACACAGGGAGACGCGCTCCAGCTGACTTCCGCCCAGAAGAGTGTGCTGGTGGACTTCGATGTGGGCCAGAGCTTCAAGAATGCGGGAAGCGGCTGGGTCCTGGATCCCGTGGTCACCGGGATCGACGCGGCGCTCGCCGGGAGCATTCACCTCTCCACGCAGCTCGGCACCGACGTCACCCTCATCGACATCTTCGGTCAGACGAGGAGCCTGACGGAGTTTTCGGCGGTGCTGGTCCTGGCCGGTGACACCCTGGCGACGGTTGCCCTGGCCGACTCGTCCGGCGGCGTGTTCACCGCGGACATGCTGTACCTCGCCCCGGACACGTACGAGCTCTCGCTGGTGCCGCCGACCGGACTGAGCGCCGTCTTCACGACCCCGCAGATGCCGCTGGTGGTGCCGGTGGGCTCGAGCGAGGTGGTGACCGAGGCGGTCACAGTTACCGGCGTGCACTGAGTGGGGGGGCGAACTCGTAAGACGTAAGCAGGTCGCCGGAGACGCCCCTTAGGTCAGCGATCGAAACAGTGAAACCAGGACCGCAAGGGGATGATTCCATCCCCTGCTAGCCTAGCGCCCTCTTCCCGCCCATCTTCCAGGCACTCCCCAACCCAAGACCCAAACATGCCCGAGCTGCTCAACCGGCTCCAGCTTGCGCTCGCCGACCGGTATCGGATCGAAGGTGAGATCGGCGCCGGCGGGATGGCGACCGTGTACCTCGCCCAGGACCTGCGGCACGACCGCAAGGTCGCCCTCAAGCTCCTGCGGCCGGAGCTCTCCGCCGTCATCGGCGCCGAGCGGTTCCTGGCCGAGATCAAGCTCACCGCCAATCTCCAGCACCCGCACATTCTCCCGCTGTTCGATTCCGGGGAGGCGGACTCCCACCTCTTCTACGTCATGCCGTTCGTCGAAGGGGAATCGCTCCGGAGCCGGCTCAACCGGGAGAAGCAGCTGCCTGTCGCCGAGGCGGTGCGGATCGCCACCGAGGTGGCCTCGGCGCTCGACTACGCCCACCGGCACGGCGTGGTCCACCGCGACATCAAGCCCGAGAACATCCTGCTGCACGATGGCCGCGCGCTGGTGGCCGACTTCGGCATCGCGCTCGCCGCGAGCAAGGCCGGCGGCAACCGGATGACCGAGACCGGCATGTCGCTGGGCACGCCGCACTACATGTCCCCCGAGCAGGCGATGGGCGAGCGCGAGATCACCGCCCGGTCCGACGTCTACGCACTGGGCGTCGTGCTCTACGAGATGCTCACCGGCGATCCGCCTTTCACGGGCTCGACGGCGCAGGCGGTCGTGGCGCGTGTGCTCACCGAGACGCCGCGCCCGATCCTGCCCCAGCGCCACACGATCCCGCCCGAGGTCGAGGCGGCGGTGCTCACCGCGCTCGAGAAGCTCCCGGCGGACCGGTTCGGCACCGCGGCGGAGTTCGCCGAGGCGCTGGCGGGCAAGGGCACGAGGCCGGTGACTCGTTCCACCGCGGCCACGGCCGCGGCGCCCGCCGCGAAGCCGCGGCTGGACCCGGTCAAGCTCGCCCTCGCCGGCGTCGCGGTCACCGCGGCCGCCGTGGCGGCGTGGGCCTGGCTCCGGCCCGCGCCGTCCCCGGAGGTCAACCGGTTCAGCCTCTACCTGCCGCCGGCGCAGGCGCTGACGCCGGTGAACCAATCGGGAAACCGGGTGGCGATCTCGCCCGACGGCAAACGCATCGTCTACATCGGTCCCGGGCAGCGCGGCAACCAGCTCTGGGTCCGCGAGCACGACCAGCTCAGCAGCTCGCCGGTGCCGGGCACCGAGGGCGCGGGCACGCCCTTCTTCGCACCCGACGGACGTCAGATCGGCTTCGTGCTGAACGGGAAGACCGTCCGGACGGTGTCGCTCGACGGCGGCCCCACCCTCACGCTCACAGACAGCGCCAATACGACGGGAGGCGACTGGGGCTCGGACGGCTACGTGTACTTCGAGGTGGACTCGGGAATCGCGCGGATCCGAGCAACGGGCGGGCCGATCGAGCCGGTCTACAGACTCTCGACCCGGAAGGAGGCCGGGGCCGAATGGCCCGTGGTGCTGCCCGGCGCCAAGGGGATCCTGTTCCGGACGCGGCTCGCGAACCAGGCGATGGGCGACTTCCAGATCCTGGCGATGAAGCTGCCGACGGGCGAGCCCCACGTGCTCATCCGCGGCGTCTTCGCGCGGTACTCGCCCAGCGGGCACCTGCTGGTCGTCACCGCCGACGGCAAGCTCGTCGCGCTGCCGTTCGACCTCGACAAGCTCGCGATCACGGGGCCCCCGGTGGGCCTGCTCGAGGGGATCGGGATCGAAGTCGGCGGGTTCTCCACCAACCTGGCCCTCTCGACCACCGGCACCCTGGTCTACACCACCGGCTCCGCGACGCGGGCCCGGCAGCCGGTGTGGGTGTCCCGCGAGGGGCTGGAGAGCCCGGTGGACTCCAGCTGGCAGCCGGAGGGTATCGTCGCCTCCTTTGCCATTTCGCCCGACGCCCGAAGCCTTGCCGTGGAGCTGCAGCAGAACGGGAACGGCGAGATCTGGGTCAAACAAATTCCGGTGGGACCGTTCTCGCGGCTCACCTTCGGCGACACGTCGAACCTGCGGCCCAGCTGGAGCGCGGACGGACGGTCGCTGGTCTACGTGGGCAACGCCAGTACCAACGGCGGCACGCCCATGAGCCGGCGCGCCGACGGCACCGGAGCCGCCCAGAGGCTGCTGCACTCTGGATTCGCGTTCGGTCAGGTGTTCCAGACTCACGACGGACGCTGGCTGGTGCTGCGCCGTTCGCTCTTCGAAGCGGGGGCGGGCGACATCTACGCGGTCCGCACGGGCGACTCGACCCTGGTGCCGCTGGCAACGAGCCCGGCGACCGAGTCCGACCCCGCGGTATCGCCCGATGGACGCTGGGTGGCCTACGGCTCGGACGAGTCGGGCGTCAGCGAGGTGTACGTGCGCCCGTTCCCCGATGCCGCCTCGGCGCGGTGGCAGGTGTCGGTCGCCGGGGGCAAAGACCCGGTGTGGGCGCACAGCGGCCGCGAGCTGTTCTACCGCAGCGCCACCAACGCGCTCATGACCGTGGCCGTGCGGCCGGGCCCCACCTTCGCGTTCGACCAGCCGAAGCGGTTGTTCTCGACCCAGGCGTACGTCGCCCTCAATCCGGTGCAGTCCTTCGACGTGAGCCCGGACGACAAGCGGTTCCTCTTCCTCCGTGAGACGGCGCCGAACGAGCGGAATGAGCTGATCGAGGTCCAGAACTGGACTGCGGAGATGAAGGCTCGGGCGCGGAAGTAACGCGCTTGCGGGTGCCGGCGCTGCGGCCGGCCACGACGTCCCCCTGCGGGAGCCATCCCGTCGCGCCCCCGCGCCCCGCACCGTGACCGCACTGCTCGTCGCTAGCCGAGCGCCCCTTTCTCGGCCATCTTGCAGGCATTCCCCAACGAAGACGCGACATGCCCGAGCTGCTCAATCGGCTCCAGGTAGCACTGACGGACCGCTACCGCCTCGAGCGCGAGCTCGGCCAGGGCGGCATGGCCACCGTCTACCTCGCCGAGGACCTGAAGCACGGCCGCAAGGTCGCGATCAAGGTCCTCCACCCCGAGCTCAGCGCCGTCATCGGCGGCGATCGCTTCCTGGCCGAGATCAAGGTCACCGCCAACCTGCAGCACCCCCACATCCTGGGGTTGATCGACTCGGGCGAGGCCGACGGCCTCCTCTACTACGTGATGCCCTACGTCGCGGGCGAATCGCTCCGCGCCCGCCTGCCGCGCGAGCAAGCAGCTCCCCGTCGACGACGCGCTCCGGCTCTCGCAGGAAGTCGCCTCCGCGCTCGACTACGCCCACCGCCAGGGCGTCGTCCACCGCGACATCAAGCCGGAGAACATCCTGCTGCAGGACGGCGCGGCGCTGGTGGCCGACTTCGGCATCGCCCTCGCCGTGCAGCAGGCCGGCGGCATCCGGATGACCCAGACCGGCATGTCGCTCGGCACGCCGGCCTACATGTCGCCCGAGCAGGCGATGGGCGAGCGCGACATCGGCGCCCGGAGCGACGTGTACGCGCTCGGCGCCATGACCTACGAGATGCTGACCGGCGAGCCGCCGTTCACCGGGCCCAACTCCCAGGCCATCGTCGCGAAGGTGCTCACCGAGCAGCCGCCGCCGCTCCGCCCCAAGCGGCCGACCGTGCCGCCCGCCGTGGAGGCACGCGGTCCTCACCGCGCTGCAGAAGCTCCCCGCCGATCGCTGGGGCACGGCGCGCGAGTTCAGCGAGGCGCTCACGGGCGCGGGCGCGCAGCGGAGCCAGCCGATGCCCACCGTGGCGATTCCGGCGGCCGCCGCCCCGCGCGCGCGGAGCCGCTCGGTCCTCGCGTGGGCCGGCTGGATCGCGGCCGGCGTTGCCGCCGGGGTCGCCGTCTGGGCGCTGCTCCGCCCCCGACCCGAGCTCCCGCCGTCGCGGCTCGCGATCCTGGCGTCCGGCCTGGGCGGGAGCGGCGCCAGCTCGTCGCAGCGGCACATCGCGTTCCTGCCGGACGGCGAAGGGGTGGTGTACGCGGTCGTCATGCCTGACGGCGCCCTCCAGCTGATGCGGCACGCTCTCGACGCGGAGACCGCGACTGCGATCCAGGGGGCCAGGACGATGGCGACTCCGCTGGTCTCGCCCGACGGCCGCTACGTCGTGGGGACGCAGGGCGTCACCCGGCAGGTGATCCGCGTGCCACTCGACGGCGGCGCCGCGGAGCTCGTCGCGCCTGGGATGCCCCCCACCGACGCGTCCGCGTTCGCGCCCGACGGCTCGCTCTGGTACGGCACCCTCACCGAGATTGGACAGGTGGTGGGGGATTCGCTCGTCCCACGGATTCGGACTCGCCAGCTCCGCCTGCTGCAGGTTCTGCCCGACGGCCACACCGGCCTGACCGTGCGCACCCGGCTCGGCAACGCCTCCGGCACGGTCGTGCTCGTCGACCTCAAGACCGGCACCGAGACGCCGCTCCTGAATACGCAGGTGATCGAGGCGCGGGTGACCCAAGGCATCCTGGTGTGGGTCACGGGCGGCGGCACGCTGCAGGCCGCGCCGCTCGACCGGAGCGGTGCCCGGCTCGCATCGAGCCCCGTGACGATCGCCGCGAACGTGGCCGTCACCGGACAGTCGGTGGCCCAGCTCGCCGTGGCGGACAACGGCAACCTGGCCTACATCCCGCAGGAGCCGGCCTCGCTGATCTTCGTCGACCGGACCGGCGCGAGCCGCCTGGCCACGAGCGAGCGGCGGAACTTCCACCATCCGCTGTTCTCCCCCGACGGGCGCCGCCTCAGCTTCGACTTCAACTCGGTCGAGGGTCGGAACGTCTGGATCATGGACTTGGGAGACGGGACCCTGTCGCGCGCCACCTTCGATCGGGACGGGCACGACGCGACCTGGACGCCTGACGGGCGCTTCCTCACCTACATCGTTCCGGTGGCCCGGCCGGGCGGCGTCACCCTGGTGCTGCTCCGGAAGCGACCCGGCAGCGCCGAGGCGCCGGACACGCTGCTGGCCTCCACCGCCCTGTCGTACACCGGCGAGTGGCTCAAGGACGGCAGCGCCCTCGTTACCACCACGGACAACCTGCGGCGGGACCCGCAACTCCCGGACTCGGCCCAGGTCCTCACGGGGAGCGATGCCGCCATCATCCGGAACGGGGGGAAGGGACCGATCGAGCCGCTGGTGGCGAGCCGGTTCGAGGAGATGTACGTGGGCGCGTCGCCCGACGGCCGCTGGATCTCGTTCGTGTCGGACCAGTCCGGCCGCGACGAGGTCTACATCCGCGACCTCAAGGGCGAGCGAGATCAGGTGCTCGTCTCGGCCGACGGCGGCAACGAGCCGGTGTGGAGCCCGGACGGTCGAGAGGTGTACTACCGCGAGACCAGGCAGGAGAACCCGTTCCTGGTCGCGGCGCAGATCGCCACGACGCCGACGTTGGCAGTGACTGCGCGGAAGCGGCTCTTTCCCATCGGGGACATCGTGAGCACCTCGCCGCACGCCAACTACGGCGTGTCGCCGGACGGCAAGACGTTTGTCATGGTGCGGAGCAGCCCGGCGGCACGGGTGATGGTGATTCAGAATCTGCCCGCGCTCGTGCGGCGGATGCGGGGGGCAGGTGGGTCCTAACGCGTGGCGCGCGCGGAGCGCCGGCGCTACGACCGTGAGCGCGCCGTTGAGGGGCCACTCTGGCCCGAGGTGGACTCCGAGTCCACGACTCGAGCCTTGACTCTCACCTTCGGCAGATCAGAACACTCACCTTTGGCAGGTGCGGGGCCGCGGTCCGCCCCCTACATTCGCCGCCGTTCTAACAGTTAACCAGACAACACGGCGTGTTCCTGCCGGGGCCGACTCGAGGACCACTCGTGGCTCTGGTGGACCCCGACCGCACCCCGATCATCTCCTGGAGGTCGTCTTCCATGATGGTCACGCTTCGCACTTCCGGCGGCTCGCCGGCCCTGCTCGACGCTGAGGGCGGTGAGCACCTCGCCAACTTCAGCGGGACACTTCTGACCCCCGACTCCCCAGGCTACGATGAAGCGCGCACGATCTGGAACGCGATGATCGATCGCCGCCCCGGTCTCATCGTGCAGTGCGCCGACGCGAAGGACGTCGCCCGGGCGGTGCGGTTCGCCCGCGCGCACGACTTGCTCGTCGCGGTCCGGGGCGGCGGACACAACATCGCGGGCAACGCCGTCTGCGACGGCGGCCTCATGATCGACCTCTCACCGATGCGGTCGGTCCGGGTGGACCAGGCGACGCGCACCGCCCGGGTCGGCGCCGGCTGCACGCTGGGCGACGTGGATCGCAGCACCCAGAGCTACGGCCTGGCTACCCCGCTCGGCGTCAACTCGACCACCGGCATCGCCGGGCTCACGCTCGGCGGCGGGTTCGGCTGGCTCAGCCGGCGGCTGGGCCTCACCATCGACAACCTGCTCTCGGCCGAGGTCGTGACTGCCGAGGGCGAGATCGTGCGCGCCAGCGCGAGCGAGAATCCCGACCTGTTCTGGGCCATTCGCGGCGGCGGCGGCAACTTCGGCATCGTCACGTCGTTCGAGTTCCAGCTCCATCCGGTCGGGCCGCATGTGCTCTCGGGGCTGGTGGTCCACCCGCTCGGCGCGGCCCGCGACGTCCTCCGCTTCTACCGCGACTTCCTGCCGACGACGCCCGAGGCGTTCTCGTGCTGGTTCGTGCTGCGCCTGGCGCCGCCGCTGCCGTTCCTCGCTCCCGAGTGGCACGGCAAGCCGATCCTCGTGCTGGCGATGTGCTGGTCGGGTGACCTCGCCGAGGGCGAGCGCGTGGCCGCACCCCTTCGCACGTTCGGGAAGCCGCTGGCCGATGTGGTAGCGGCGAATCCGTACGCCGACTGGCAGACGGCGCTGGATCCGCTGCTCACGCCGGGATTCCGGAACTACTGGAAGTCGCACGATTTCCGCGAGCTGAGCGACGGGCTCATCGACGTGCTGCTGGACCACACGGCGCGCATTCCGGATCCCAACACCGAGATCGCCTACGCGCAGCTGGGCGGCGCGATCTCCCGGGTGCCACAGGTCGCGACGGCCTACGGGCACCGCGAGGCGCAGTTCGCGATGAACGTGCACGGGCGGTGGACGGAGCCCGGCCGGGACGAGGCCTGCATCGGCTGGGCGCGCGATCTGTTCCGGGCGGCCGCGCCGTTCAGCACGGGCGGCGTGTACGTGAACTTCCTCACCCAGGAAGAGGGGGATCGCGTGCGGTCCGCCTATGGCCCCAACTACGAGCGGCTGGTCGAGCTCAAGAAGCGCTACGATCCGGGAAACCTGTTCCGGATGAACCAGAACATCCCGCCGAAGCAGTAAGCAGTAGAGGCAGTAAGCGCTAAATGAACGAACGGGGCGTGCGCCAAGGCATGCCCCGTTCGCATCTGCTGGCCCAAGGGCGACTGTGTCGCCATTCCCGCGGCTGGATTTGCCGAGATGCTCAGGCGTGCCGGCGTCGGGATGGCTCCCGCAGGGCGTCCACCCGCTTCGCGGGTACCCGGTAGACGCCACTACCTCAGCCTCTAGTAGCAGCCCAACGCATGCGTGGCGGCTACTGCAGCGCCCGAAGGGAGCTATCCCGACGTCGGTACGCCGGACACCTCACTCGCCCTCACCGACGCTCGTCAAGACATCCCACTGCGCTGGCGGCTCGCCCGCGCCCCACCCATATTCGAGCCCACCCGCCCGGAACTTCGTGACCGAACTCCCGCCCCGGCTCCCAGAAGCCCTCCGCGACCGCTACCGTCTCGAGCGGGAGCTCGGCCGCGGCGGAATGGGCGCGGTCTACCTCGCCGAGGTGGCACCGGTTCGGGTTCGCGGCGCGGCACGGGCGCTTCTGGTTCACGGTGGGGGACCGGCAGAGCGACGTGTGGGCGGCGGAGGTGGAGGGCGCGCGCTGAGCCCGAGGAGCTGAGGACGGTCTAGCCGAACCATTCGAGGGCGCCAGGCGGCTGGCCACGAAGCGCCCTTCATCGCCAGATTGAGTCGAGTCGCCGTAGGGTTTATCCATGTCTGCTGCCCGCACCTTTACCGCCATCGTATGACGCCACCGCCCGGCCGCTGGAGCGCGAAGCACCACCTCGACCGACGGGCCCTCCCGCGCGCCGAATATCGCCGCACGGCCCCCGCCCTGCTCGAGCTCGACGGCCTTCGCTGCGCTGTGCGCGACCTCTGCCTCGGCGGGCTCCGCGTCGAGCCGGCACCAGGCGGGCGTGTCTGGAGCCTGGAGCAGCAGGTGAGCGGGACGGTGGTGCTGCGGACGGGGGAGCGGATCGAAATGGACGCGTGGATCGGGCGGATCGATCGTGCGGGCCTCGCCTTCTTCCCCGACGGGGACCGGTGGCCCAACGCGGCGCACATCGAGGCGGAGCGCGCGGCGCTGCTGCAGCGGCACCGCGAGCGGCGGGCGGATCCCCGGCTGCCGATTCCCGAGCCGGTCGCGGGGGCGTCGGGCCGGCAGACGCCGCTCCGCGACATCAGCGCGAGCGGCCTGCGCTACGCGCTCACCCGCTTCGAGTCGGCGCCGGCGATCGGGAGCCGGATCGAGGGCGCGCTGCAGCTCGACGCGGAGACCTCGATCGAGGTGCGCGGGCGCGTGGTGCGGCTGGTGGGACGCGAGATCGCGGTCGAGTTCGATCCGCCGGGGCTCGATCAGTCGGTGCTGGACTTTCTGCAGCGGCGGTTCTTTCCGGGGTGAGCTCCAGGCCCGCTCCGTCGCGCCAGGAACAGGGCGGCCCTGAGCGGACTCATTCTCAGGTCGACTCGGCACTGTAGGTTGCTGTACTCCTCCTCACTCGGGCGGCTCCATGTCGGTCCACCTCCCCGTGCCCCTGCCCTGGCTGCTGCCGTACAGCGACGTCGCCGTCCTCCTCATGCGCCTCCTGGTCGGCGCCATCTTCGTCACCAGCGGCTGGAGCCACGCGAAGGACCCGGTCACGCGCGGCAAGAGCATCGGCATGTCACCCGGGTTCACCCGGTTCCTCGGCCTGGCGGAGATCGCAGGCGGGCTCGGGGTAGCGCTCGGCGTGCTGATCCAGCTGGCCGCCATCGGCCTCATCCTCATCATGCTGGGCGCGATCCAGAAGAAGATCGCCGTCTGGCACACGGGCCTCTGGGGCAAGCACGGCACGGACGGCTGGCACTACGAGCTGATGCTGGTCGCGATGTGCCTGGTGATCGCGACGACGGGCGGCGGACGGTACGTGGTACTCTGAGCAAGGCAGGCAGCGACCGCATGACCCTGGAGCCCCGCGGCGGCGCGCGCCCTCGACCCTCCTCCAGTCGCGCTGCATCTTTAGCGCTCCCGCTGCTCTCGCTCGGTTCGCTCCCCCAGGAGGCGCCGTGAGTGTCCCGTCGTCGCCGACAATCTCTCACCCGTTGTCCGCCCACAGCCGTCTCGAGGAACAACTCGAGGCGCACGGGGCGCGCAGGCTCGTGTGATCGACGCGCTCGCCGACCGCTACACCGTCCTCCGGGAGCTCGGTCACGGCGGGATGGCCACGGTCTACCTGGCCGACGACCTGCGGCACGGCCGGCAGGTGGCGGTGAAGGTGCTTCGCCCCGAGCTGGGCGCCCTGCTCGGTCCCGACCGGTTTACCCGCGAGATCCGGATTGCCGCCGCGCTCAACCACCCGCACATCCTGCCGCTCTACGACTCGGGTGAGGCCGGCGGCCGGCTCTTCTACGTCATGCCCTACGTGCGGGGCGGATCGCTCCGGCAGCGACTCGCTACCGAGGGCCAGCTCGCGACGGACGAGGCGGTGGCCCTCGTCCGGCAGGTCGCTGCGGCGCTGGACCACGCGCACGCGCACGGGCTGATCCACCGCGACATCAAGCCGGAAAACATCCTGCTCCACGAGGGCGAAGCGATGGTCACCGACTTCGGCATCGCGCTCGCCGCGGGGACGGCGCCGGGCGACCGGCTCACCCAGGCCGGGCTCATGGTCGGGACCCCCGAGTACATGAGCCCCGAGCAGGCCTCCGGCGAGCGCACGCTCGACGGCCGGAGCGACGTGTACAGCCTCGGCTGCGTGCTCTACGAGCTGCTGACCGGCGAGCCGCCGCACGCGGCCGCGACGGCGAGGGCCGTGATCGCCCGGCGGTTCAGCGAGCCCGCACCCCGGGTGCGCCGCGCTCGCCCCGCCGTGCCGGCCGCGGTGGACGAGGCGATCACGCGCGCGCTCGCTCCCGACCCGGCTGACCGGTTCCCGAGTATCGCGGCGTTCGCGGATGCGCTCGCCCCCGGACCCGCGCCGGCACGCGCGCCCCGCCTCCCCTCGATCGCGGTGCTTCCGTTCGACAATTTGAGCGCCGATCCCGAAAACGAGTTCTTCGCCGATGGGATCACCGAGGACGTGATCGCCCAGCTCTCGAAGATCCGCTCGATCAAGGTGATCTCGCGCAGCTCGGTGATGCGGTTCAAGAAGCGGGAACAGAGCCTGCGCGAGATCGGGGTGGCGCTCGACGTCACGACCTTGCTCGAGGGCAGCGTCCGCCGCGCCGGCGGCCGGGTACGCATCGTCGGGCAGCTCATCGACGCGGAGACGGACCGGCATCTCTGGGCGGACACCTATGACCGCGAGCTGACCGACATCTTCGCCATCCAGACCGACGTCGCGCTGAAGATCGCAGCCGCGCTCGAGGCGGAGCTCTCGCCGGAGGAGCGGACCCAGATCCGCAAGGAGCCCACGGACGACGTCCAGGCCTACCAACTGTTCCTGCTCGGGAAGCATTGTCTGAGCCGGTGGACCAATGAAGGCATCGAGCAAGGGCTCAAGCACCTCGAGCAGGCGATCGCGCGCGATCCGAACTATGCGCTGGCGTACGCCACCATTACCCACGCCTACACCGAGATGGGGCTCGGCGTGGCCGGCGCCCTTTCGCCGGATGAGGCCTTTCGGCGAGCCAAGGCCGCCGCGAAGCGGGCGCTGGAGATCGACCCAGGGCTCGCCGAGGCGCATGCCATGCTGGCGTTTCTCAGGTTCGTCTGCGATTACGACTGGGCGGGGGCCGAGGAGGAGTTCAAGCGCGCCATCGAGCTGAACCCGAACAGTGGCGACACGTACGACAGTTACGGGCTGATGTTGTCCGCGCTCGAGCGCTACGACGAGGCCATCGAGATGCAGCAGCGTGCCAACGAGTTGGACCCACTGGCCCACCGCCAGGATGTCGCGACCACGCTCCTCCGGGCCGGCCGGTACGATGAGGCCTTGCGGCACATCACGAGAGTTGTCGAAATCGATCCCCACTTCGCCATGGCGCATGGCACCCTGGGATGGGCCTCTCTGTTCGCCGGCATGCCGGACCAGGGAATCGCCGCGCTGCAAAAGGCGTTATCGCTTGCTCCCGAGAGCACCCTGTACCTGGCACAGCTCGGGGAGGCCTTCGCGCTGATCGGCCGAACCGAGGAAGCCCGAGGGGTGCTCCGACAACTCGAAGAGTTGTCGGCCCAGCGATACGTCTCACCGTACCACTTTGCGTACGTCCACACGGGTCTCGGGGAGCACGATCGGGCGATGGATTGGCTGGAGCGCGCCTATGAGGAGCGCGCCGGCGGAATATTCGGGGTCAAAGGCTCCTTCCTGTTCACGCCCCTGCGCTCACACGCCAGGTTCCAGGCGTTGCTCCGCAAGATGAACCTGGCAGATCACGAAGCCCCGCCGACGTAAATCGAACGAGGACGCTGGCCCCTGTGCCTGGGGCAGGGCAGATTTCCATCCATGCCGACCACGACCATCGCGATCCTCGCGTTCCTGATCGGCGTCGTCGCGGGCCTGCGCTCGATGACGGCGCCCGCTCTCGTCGCGTGGGGCGCCCGTCTCGGCCGGCTCCGACTCGAGAGCACGGCCCTCGCCTTCCTCGGCTCGAACGTGGCGGCCTGGCTCCTCACCGCGCTCGCGCTCGGCGAGCTGGTGGCCGACAAGCTGCCGAGAACGCCGAGCCGCACCAAGCCGGGACCGTTCGGCGCCCGGATCCTCACGGGTGCGCTCTCGGGGGCCGCGCTCACGGTTGGGACAGGCGGCTCGCTCGCCCCTGGCGCCGTCCTCGGCGCGCTCGGCGCGGTGGCCGGCACGCTCGGCGGCTACACGGCGCGCACGCGGCTCGTTCCGGCGCTCGGGGTCCCGGATACTGTCGTGGCACTGGCCGAGGATGCGGTGGCGGTCGGCGGAGCGGTATTGATCCTGGCGGCGGCCCAGGGAGCCGCGCCGCGATAACTCGATTCACACGGCATCCTCCCGCATGATCGTCCACGTCGTCGACGGCACCTACGAGCTCTTCCGCCACTTCTACGGCCAGCGCCGCTTCAACAAGGGCGACGACAAGCCGCTCGGCGCCGTCGCCGGCGTGCTGCACACCGCGCTCGAGATGATCGAGGGCGGCGCCACTCACCTCGGCGTCGCCACCGACCACGTGATCGAGTCCTTCCGCAACGAGCTCTGGCCCGACTACAAGACCGGCGACGGCATCGAGCCCGCGCTTCGCGCGCAGTTCGAGCCGCTCGAGGAGGCGCTCGCGGCCATGGGCGTCGTCGTCTGGCCCATGGTTGAGCTGGAGGCGGACGACGCGCTCGCGTCGGCCGCGCGGATCGCGAACGAGCACGAGCCCGTCGAGCAGGTGTGCATCTGGGCGAACGACAAGGATCTCGCCCAGTGCGTCATCGGGAACCGGGTGGTCCAGATGGACCGGCGGGCCAAGGAGGTCCGCGACGCGGCCGGGGTGCGAGCGAAGTTCGGGGTCGAGCCGGCGCTGATTCCCGACCTGCTGGCGCTGGTGGGGGACGCGCAGGACGGCTACCCCGGGATCGCCGGTATCGGCAAGGCCACGGCCGCGCGGCTGCTCAACCGGCACGGGCCGATCGAGGCGTTTCCCGACAACGTCCTGGGAGCGGACCGCGAGCAGGCCTTGTTGTTCAAGCGCCTCGCCACGCTCAAAACCGACGCGCCGTTGTTTCACAACGTCGATGATCTCAGGTGGCGGGGACCCGCGGAGGGTTTCGCGGCCTGGGAGGCGCGCGTGGGAGATAAACGGTTGTCGGACCGAGTGGTGGCGGCGGCCCGCGAAGCCGGCCAAGGCGCCATCTGACGTGGGCCGGTGCGAGGCCTGGAGTTTGCAAGCGGAGTGTCCGCTTCCGGCCGGATGACTGGCCGCTCCGTGCACCCGCGATAATTCTTCGAGGATGGGAACGAGCTACCGGGAATGCCCCGCCTGCGGTAAACGCGCGTTAAGCATCGCGACGCGCTGCCCCGCGTGCGGCCAGGAGATCCTCGGTCAGCCCGTGCGGCGGCCGACGTCTCGCGATCCCGGGCGGCTGTTCCCGTTGCTAGGCATCGCCGCCATCCTGCTGGCCGCAGGCGGGCTGGCCACGTGGCTCATCCGCGGCGGGGGATCCCCCGGCCCCGAGGTCACGGCGACCGCCGTGGTCCCGGCCGAAGCCCCTGCCGCGCTCGACACCGCCCGCGCGGCTGCGTCTCCCGCGGTGCCGGACTCGATGCCCAGCGCCGAGGCCACGCCGCGCTTCGCCCGCACGTGGACCAAGGTGCACGCCCGCCGGAGCGTCAAGGCCGACCTCGTGGCCGTCCTGCTCCCGGGTGACACCGTGCTGGCCGACTCGCTCAAGGGCGGCTGGTGGCGCGTTGCGCTCGACGGGCGGGTGCTCGGCTACGTGTACGCCTCGACGCTCGCGGCCGACTCCACCGCGCCCTTCGCCGCCAGATAGGCGAATGCCGAGCCCGCGTCTGCTGGCTCGGCACTCCGCTTCGCTCCGATCGCTCCGCCACCTCACTGCGAGAACGCGAGCTCCAGCTCCTGGCCCGGCGTGTCCGTGCAGAACTCGTAGTCGATCCACAGCAGGCCTTCGTCCATCTCGCCCTCGAACTTGTCGCCCCAGGCGTCGGACGAGAACTCGAACTGGTCGCCATCGGTGCGATAGTGCCCGTGGTCGGCGGTGAACTTGGCCTCGCCCAGTGTGCTCGTCCAGTTGAACTGCATCTCGAAGGTGCCGTCCTGGCTCAGCCTCATGCCGCCGTTCAGGATCTGGACCGGGGAGCACTCGTTGGTCGATACCGTGGCCGGTAGCGCTTCGTCGTTGGCGCCCGCGAGCAGGTAGTCGCCCGCGACATCGCCCACGCCGCCGCCAGGGCCGGTGCTGCCGCCGTCTTTCCCGCCGCCGCACGCCGCGGCGGCCAGACATACCAGCGTCCACCATGCGGCCATGGGCCGCCAATTCCGGATCATGCCTAGGCACCGCATAGCTGTCTCCTCGTGTGTCGGGTCGCCGGCCGCCGCTCGCTCGTGTCGGTGGCCCGGTGTCGCTTGTACGAGGGGATACGCAGGCGGGGCCGCGGCCGTCTCACACGGGCTCACCGGGGGCGGGAATCCCGACCCGAAGGTATCTTCAACCGTCCATCCAGCCGTTTCCGTCTCCATTGGCAAGCAATCCACCGCCGTCGCCCGTCATCGCCGTTGCGCGTAGCGTCGTGAGCTCACCACCACCCCAGCACGCCGGCCCTGCCGGCGGAGGGTAGCCCGTGGCGGCACCTGAGACCGTGGATCACACCGTCGCTCCAGCCGGACTCGTCCGGGCGGCCAACCGAGGCAAGCTCCTCCAGATTCTCGGCGTCTCGTTCGGCGTCGCCGTGCTCATCGGGAATACCATCATCGTCGGGATCCTTCGCACGCCCGGCGACGTGGCCGCGAAGCTGCCCAGCCCGGCGCTGTTCATTGGGGTCTGGGTCATCGGCGGGCTCTACGCCCTGCTCGGGGCCATCTCCCTGGCCGAGCCCGGTGCGATGGTCGTCCGATCCGGCGGGCAGTACCCGTTCGTGCGCCGCGGGCTCGGCGAGTACGCCGGATTCGTGGTCGGCTGGAGCGACTGGCTCTCGACCTGCGCGCCGATCGCGCTCGGCGCCATGGTGTTCACCGAGTATCTCGAGCCGCTGGTGCCGGCCTTGGCCGGACGGCGAGTGCCGGCGGGCGTGGCGCTGGTGCTCATGTTCGGGCTGCTGCACTGGCGCGGCATCCGGATCGGCGATCTCACGCAGCAGGTCCTGAGCGCGATCAAGGGACTCGCGTTTGGCGGCTTGATCGGCGTTTGCCTGCTCGCGCCCGTGCCCGCCGCCGCAGCCGTCGCGCCCGCGGCGCACGCGTCCGGCCTCGCGCTGGTGACCGCGATCGTGCTGGCGCTCCAGGCCGTGATCTACACCTATGACGGCTGGACGGGCCCGCTCTACTTCGGCGAGGAAACGCAGAACCCCGGCCGCGGCCTCCCCCGTTCGATGGTGCTCGGCGTCCTCCTGGTCATCCTGATCTACGTGCTGGTGAACGTCGCCTTCGTCCGCGTGCTCGGGATCGGGCGGATGGCCGGCGATCCGTTCGTGGCCGCGACCGCCGGGAAGGCGCTGTTCGGGTCGCGGGGCGACCTGGTGATCCGCCTGCTGGTGCTGATCTCGATTCTGAGCGGCATGAACGCGTGCGCGCTGATGGCGCCGAGGGTCATGCTGGCGATGAGCCGCGACCGGCTGTTGCCGGCCAGGTTCGAGACGGTGAACGCGGGCGGCACGCCGACGGTGGCGCACTGGACGGGCATCGGGGTTGCGGCCGGGTTCATCATCTCCGGGACGTTCAACACGGTGCTGGCGTTGTGCGCGTTCTTCTTCGTGGCGAACTACACGCTGTCGTTCGTGAGCGTGTTCGCGCTCCGGCGGAAGGAGCCCGACACGCCGAGACCATGGCGGGTGCCGGGGTATCCGTTCACGACCGGGCTGGCGCTGGTGGGCTCGCTCGCCTTCCTCATCGGATCCGTGGTGAGCGACTGGGGCAACAGCTGGAAGTCGCTGCTGCTGCTCGCCCTCAGCTATCCGGTGTACCGGGCGGTGGTCGCGAAGCGGGATCGCTCGAGCGCGAGCTAGCGGTGCGATTCACCCACGCGATCGTCCGGCCCCCCGCGGCCACCTTCGCCGACGGGATCACCTCGTCCGGCCTTGGCCCGCCCGACCTCGCGCTCGCGCTGGAGCAGCACGAGGCCTACTGCCGGACCCTGGCACGGCTGGGTCTCTCCCTCGTGCGCCTCGCTCCGGATCCCGACTTTCCCGACAGCACGTTCGTCGAGGACGCGGCCATCGTCACGAGCCGCGGCGCGATCCTCACCCGTCCCGGCGCGGCGACCCGCGCGGGAGAGGTGGCATCGCTCGGCGCGGCGCTCAGGGAGTTTTTCCCCGAGATGGACGCGATTGCCGAACCCGGCACGGTGGACGGCGGCGACGTGTGCGAGGCCGGCGATCACTTCTTCATCGGCCACTCGTGGCGCACCAACGCCGAGGGAGCGCGCCAGCTCTCGGAGTGGCTGGCGCGGCGCGGCTTCCAGTCGAGCGTGGTGGACATCCGGCGCATCCCCGGCATGCTGCACCACAAGACGGGGATCTCCTGGCTCGGCGGGCGACGACTGCTGGCCGTCGGTGCGATCGCCGGGCACGAGGCGTTCCGCGGATGGGAGGTGGTGCGCGTCCCCGAGGGCGAGGAGTACGCGGCCAACTGCATCCGGATCCACGATGCGGTGCTGGTGGCGCGGGGCTTCCCGGCAACCGCGGCGCTGCTCGGCGAGCTGGGCCACGAGGTCGTGCCGCTGGAGATGTCGGAGTACCGGAAGATGGACGGCGGGCTGACCTGTCTGTCGGTGCGATGGTGAGTGCGCGGAGCCCGGCCACCCGGCCGGGTCCCGCGCATCGCATCGTCGTTCCCCCTCCTACTGCCCGAACACGAGCTGGATGTCGCTCTGCCCATCGGGGCAGTAGTCGTAGTCCATCATGATCGCCCCATCGATCTTCGCGGAGAAGCTGTCGCCGTAGGCCTCCGACTGGAACTGCAACCTCGTACCATCCCACTGCCAGGTGCCCTCGTCGTCGAGCTCGTCGTTCGTGCCATACGCGTCGGCCAGACTGATCGCGAACTCCCAGGTGCCGTCGGCGTTCATCCTGAGCGCGCCGCCGAAGACGCGCGCGGGATCGCACTGGTCGAAGGTGAGGTTGGCGGGCAGCGCAATCTTGCCGACGCTGAGCAACTGGTAGTCGCCTGCGAAGCCGTTCCCGCCGCCGCCACCGTTATTGCCACCGCCATTGCCTCCACCATCGTTGCCGCCGGGACCAGTCGGACTCTTGTCACCGCCGCCGCACGCGGCCGCGAGGAGCAGCGCCGAACAAGCCGCCAGAATGCGCAACGAGCGCTTGATCTCGAATCGGTGCATGGTTTTCTCCTCGTGTCGCCCCTGGGCGGTGGTCGGAGCATCGGTCGCCCCGAATTGTGGTGGTCGTCAGGAGGGGATACGCACGGGGGGCAATACCGTTCTCACGATGGCCGGCCGGATCGGAGTCACGCCGCGAATCGGCGAGGAACGCTCAGCTGGTGGTCGGCCCGTAACGACCGGGCATTTCCCGGTCGACACCTTCTTGGCTTCGGGATATATTCGCTGCGTGACTTCACCGACCCACGATCTCTCGAAGCTTCGGATCGATCGCGATCCTCCCCGCGCCGTTCGCCGCGCCTTCGGCCGTACGCTGGTCTTCGTCGGAGTCGCGGCCGCGCTGGTCGCCGGCGCGGTCGTGTTCGCCCGGAGCCGCTCGGTGGCCACCGTCGAGACCGTGGTCGCCACGCCGGTCGCGAGCGGTGGAAGTGGCGGCGCCGGTGCGGCCACCACATCCGTCACCGCCAACGGCTACATCGTCGCGCGCACGCACGCCGCGGTCTCGGCCAAGATCCCCGGCCGCATCGCCACGCTGACCGTGGACGGTGGCACCAACGTGCGACGCGGCGAGGTGATCGCCCAGCTCGAGAACGCCGACTACGCGGCCGCCGTCGCCGAGGCCAGGGCCAACGTCGCCAGCGCGCGTGCACAGCTCACGGAGGCCGCCACCGACCGCGATCAGTCGGCCCGCGAGGCCGGCCGGGTGGCGCGGATTCACGGCGAGCATCCCGAGCTCCTCTCCGCGCAGGACTCCGAGAGCGCCGTGAGCCGCGCCGAGCAGGCGGCGGCGCGGGCCAGCTCGGCTGAGGCCCGCGTCCAGGCCGCCGAGGCTTCGCTCCAATTCGCCCAGGCCACGCTCGAGAACACCTACATCCGCGCGCCCTTCACGGGCACCGTGCTCCGGAAGGAAGCCGAGGTCGGCGAAGTGGTGGCGCCGTCGGTGGGCGGCGGGCTCACGCGGGGCGCCGTGGTGACGATGGCGGATCTCGCGTCGCTCGAGGTCGAGGTGGACGTCAACGAGGCGTACATCGCGCGCGTGCGGCACGGGCAACCGGCGCGGATCACGCTCGACGCGTACCAGGACACGTCGTTTCGCGGCGAGGTGCGTCAGGTGGTGCCGACCGCGGATCGGCAGCGTGCCACGGTGCAGGTCAAGGTGACCATCGTGGACCGCGACCCGCGGATTCTGCCCGAGATGGGGGCGCGGGTGGACTTCCTCGAGCCCGATTCCGCGCGGACGCCGGGTGCGTCCGGCGCCCCGTCGAGCGCGGGGTCGGCGCGGTTCCGGCTCCCGGCCGCGGCCGTGCGCGAGAGTGGGGGCCGGAGCGTCGTATGGCTGGTGCGCGACGGGCGGCTCCAGGCGCGCGAGGTCGAGGCGGGGCCGGTGAGCGGAGGGTTTCGGGAGATCGGACGGGGGCTCTCGGGCGGGGAGCGGGTGGTGACGGGCGGCGTGGAGGAGCCAAAGGAAGGGATGCGGGTCAAGACGGCGTCACCCTGAGGGAAGCAAGGGGCCATGCGTCAGACACGCACGCCTGGCTTCGCGGGGTGGCTCTCAGGACGACACATGCGGGGTTCTCGCCCCGAGGAGTGACCGACCAATGGCGCTGGTAGAAATCCGGGACGTCCACAAGACGTTCCACCGCGACGCCGAGCGGATCGACGTCTTTCATGGCCTCTCGATGGACATCGGGCAAGGCACCTTCACCGCCCTCATGGGACCGTCGGGCTCAGGCAAGTCCACCCTGCTCAACCTGATCGCGGGGCTCGACAAGCCCACCAAGGGCACGGTGCGCGTCGGCGGTGCCGAAGTGAGCGCCATGACGCCGGCGCAGCTCGCGGAATGGCGCTCGCGGAACGTGGGGTTCGTCTTCCAGTCGTTCAACCTCCTGCCCGTGCTCACCGCGTTCCAGAACGTCGAGCTCCCGCTCCTGCTCACGCGGCTCTCGAAGAGAGAGCGCGAGGAGCGGGTGCGCATCGCGCTCGGCGTCGTCGGCCTCGACGACCGGCTCTACCACTACCCGCGCCAGCTCTCGGGCGGCCAGGAGCAGCGGGTGGCGATCGCGCGCGCGGTCGTGGCGGATCCGACGCTGATCCTCCTGGACGAGCCCACCGGACAGCTCGACGCCAAGAGCTCGCAGGAGGTGCTCGCACTCCTGGGCCGGCTCAATACCGAGTTCGACAAGACGGTGATCGTGGTGACGCACGACCCACAGGTCTCCACGCGCGCGAAGCGCCAGCTCCACCTCGAGAAGGGCACGTTCGTGGAGCAGGGCCAGCCAGCGTCGGTCACGGCGGGAGCGGCCTCATGAGATTCCTTCCCCTCGTCACGGCCTATCTCGGCCGCCACAAGCGGCGGACCCTTCTCACCGTGGCGAGCGTGGCGCTCGCGCTCTTCCTGTTCGCGTCGCTCCGCACCGTCATCACCACGCTTCGCGCGGCGGCCGACTTCGGGAGCGCCCGACGCCTCGTCTCCACCAATGCCAGCGGGCTCATCTTCCCGCTGCCCGTATCGTACGCCCAGCGGCTCGCGACCGTGCCCGGCATCGAGAAGGTCACCTGGGCCAACTGGTTCGGCGGACAGTACGGCGACGGCAAGCGGTTCTTCGCCAATTTCGCCATAGACGCGAAGACCTATCTCGACCTCTATCCCGAGATGTCCGTGCCGGCCGACCAGCGCGAGGCGTTCCTCCAGGACCGCTCGGGCGCGCTCATCGGCGCGCGGCTGGTCGACCTGTTCGGCTGGAAGGTGGGCCAGAACGTGACGCTCCGGGGCACCATCTATCCGGGGGACTGGACCTTTACCGTTCGCGGCGTCTACACGCCGACCGACCCGGTGATCAACGACGACGCGATGATGTTCCACTGGGAATACCTCGACGAGCGCTCGGGGCGGAACGGGATGGCCGGCTGGTACATCATGCAGATCGATCACCCGCAGAACGGGCCCATCGTCGGCAAGACGATCGACGACCTGTTCCGCAACTCGAGCGCACCGACCAAGACGGGCACCGAGCAGGCGTTCAACGCCAGCTTCGCCACCATGTGGGGCAACGTGAGCCTGCTGATGAACACCATCGGCATGGCGGTGGTGTTCGCGATCCTGCTCGTGGCGGCGAACGCGATGATGATGAGCGCCCGCGAGCGAACCCGCGAGCTGGCGGTGCTCAAGACCATCGGCTTTTCCGACCGCCGCCTGTTCGGGCTCGTGATGGTCGAGGCCGGCCTCATCACCGTGACCGGCGCCGTCATCGGGCTCGGCGCGGCGAAGATCCTCTACAAGGCGACCAACTTCAACGCGGCCGGATTCCTTCCGGGCTTCGACGTCAACGGGCAGACCCTGGGCATCGGCGCCGTCATCGCGCTGCTCCTGATGCTCGCGAGCGGCATCGTGCCGGCCGTCCGCGCCGCTCGGCTCCCGGTGGTGGCGGCCTTGAGGAACGTCGAATGAAGATCCCGCTCACCTACAACCTGCGGAGCGTCCGGCAGCGCCCCGTGTCCACCGCCCTCACGGCGCTCGGCATCGGGCTCGTGGTCGCGGTATTCATCGGGATGCTGGCACTGGCCAACGGCTTCGCCGCGGCGCTCACCCGCACCGGCTCCGAGCGGAACGTGCTCGTGCTGCGGAAAGGCGCCGACTCCGAGATGTCGAGCGGGCTCGACCGGGACGCGATCAACACGCTGGTTGCCTCGCCCCACGTGGCGCGCGCCCCCGACGGGCGGGCGCTCGCGAGCCCGGAGGTGTATGTCGTCATCCCGCTCGGCCGCATGGGCGACACCACCAAGCTCGCCAACGTCGTGGTGCGCGGGGTGAGCGCGCAGGCGTGGCAGGTGCGGAACAACGTGGCGCTGCTCGAGGGCACCCGCCCGGCGGCGGGGAAGAACGAGATCTGCGTGGGCAAGCGGCTGGTCGGGCGGTTTCCCAATACCGGCATCGGCGAGACGATGCACTTCGCCGGCCAGCCGTGGACCGTGACCTGCCACTTCGCGGCCGCGGGGTCGGCCTTCGAGTCGGAGATCTGGGGTGAGAACGAGCAGATCATGCCGGCCATGCGCCGCCAGGGCTTTCAGTCGCTCGCGTTCCGCCTGGCGGATCCGGCCTCGTTCGACGAGGCCAAGCGCATGCTCGAGGCCGACAAGCGGGTGACGGTGGACGTGTACCGCGAGTCCGCCTTCTACGCCAAGCAGTCGGAGCTGCTCGGACGGATCCTCCGGATCCTCGCGATCATGATCACCGGGATCATGGCGGTGGGGGCGGTGTTCGGGGCGGTCAACACCATGTATGCCGCGGTAGCCTCGCGGGCGCCGGAGATCGCTGTGCTCCTGACGCTCGGATTCAGGCCGAGGAGCATCCTCGCGAGCTTCCTCGCGGAGTCGGCGGTGATCGCGGGGATCGGCGGGATCATCGGGTGTCTGCTGGCGTTGCCGATGAACGGGATCGTGACCAGCACGACCAACTGGGCAAACTTCAGCGAGATCGCGTTCAGCTTTCGGATCACGCCGGTACTGCTGCTGGCGGGGCTCATCTTCGCGGTCGTAATGGGGATGGTGGGCGGGTTCTTTCCGGCGCGGCGGGCGTCGAAGGTTCCGGTGGTGCAGGCGATCCGGTAGCTGCTCGGCGTTCCGGGCGCCGAGGGAGGCCCAAGCAACGCGGCCTAGCGAACGACGATCTCGCCCCTCATGCCCACCAGGCCTAGTATGTCCACCACCATACTGTGAATCGTGCAGCGGTAGACATACGTGCCCGGCGCCGTGAAGGCGATCGGACCGAACGTGGCGGGCGCGCTTTGCGTGGAGCTCGCCGTGAACGCCGAGTTCCCGTATGGCGTGACGTTGTGCTGCTGGCCGGCCCACTCCCATGTCACCGTGCCGCCGACGGCGACCGTGTCCACGGCGACCGAGCCGAACACGCCCGGATTGGCGCCGCTGCCGTTCCGCACGCTGAGGAAGAAGTTCGTATGCACTTCGACGGTCACGCTGGTCGGGAAGGTCGTGGCCGTGGCGCTGAAGGTCACCGGCGAGCCGGTCAGCCCCGATGACGTCGCTTTCAGCTTGTTCGGCCCAGCCGTACCACCCAGCCTCCAGCTCCCTACGGTCGCGACGCCGTCCGGATCGGTGACCTGCGATGCCTCGGTCACCTCGCCGCCACCCGCCGTCACCTCGAATGTGACCCCGACCCCTACAACCGGGTTCTCGAAGGCGTCGGTCACGAACACAGACGGCGCCTCTGCCACGGCAGATCCGAGGCTGGCGACCTGGTTGTCGCCCGAATTCTGAAGCATCGCGGTGGCCGGCCCCGCCGTCCCGGTAGCGGTGAAGGTCACGGGGCTGCCCTCCAGCCCCGACGAGGTGGCGGTGAGCCGGTTCAGGCCAGCGGTCGTCCCGAGTGTCCATGGCCCTACAGTGGCCACGCCAGCGGCATCCGTCGTCTGTTCCAGACCGGCGGCGGTGCCACCTCCCGCGTCGACCGCGAAGGTAACGACCACGCCAGCGACCGGATCACCCAGTCCATCTGTGACCGTCACCGCTGGATTGGTCGCCAACGCTTGGCCCACCGTGGCACTCTGGCCGTCGCCCGCCGACGGCGCGATCGCCGCCGCGAGTCCGGGAATCGGCGTCGCATCGAATGCCGCACTGGTGGCTGCGGTCAGACCGGTGGACGTCGCGCTCAGGGTGTAGCCCGTGCCCGACTTGTTGATCGCAAGGTCGGCGAAGGTGGCGACGCCATTCACCGGATTCGCCGTGGCAATGCCGCCGAGCGTCGCCCCGGATGGATTCACGCCGAGGGCGAGCGTCACCGGGTTCGTCGCGGCCGTGACCAGGTTGCCGGACGCGTCCTGCAGTGCGACCTGGACGGCGGGCGTGATCGGCTGTCCGGCAGTGGTCGTGGTCGGTTGGACCTGGAACGCGAGACGGGTGGGATCCGGCGACGGCGAGGGACCGTTGTCGTCGCCACCGCCGCAGGCGGACAGGGAGAGCGCGACTGCACCCAGCGCCATGACGAGTCGCATGGCTTCCTCCAGGAGCCGGCCGGAACGCTCGAGTCTTTTCTTCGAGGGTTCGGAGAGCCTACGGCGCGGAACGCGAGGCGTCAAGAGATGGCCTCGCGCCAGGAGCGGAAAGGGGTCTTCCGCCGCAACCATTTCGGGAGGCGAGCGCCGGACCCCCGCCCTGCGCCGAGCTCAGCGCACGCCCGTCCGCCGCAACAGGTCCCGGAACCATGCGGATTCCACGTACCAGTCCCACGCCGGATCGCCGAGAAACGGGATGATCCCGGATCGCGCCTCTTCCATGCGCTCGCACTTGTAGCGGCACTGCTCCTCAAGCCCCAACGCCCCGCAGATCCCAGCCTCGAAGAACGGTGAGACGTATCGCCGTTCCGCCATCCCGCCGAGCTCGGCGAGGACCGCGCGCGCCTCGTCTTGGCGGCCGAGGGGCGCGAGCACCGTCCCCAGCTCGCCGAGCAGGGCGGGCATCCGGCCCCACTGCGCGAGCGCGCGCTCGACCAGGGGCAACGCGTCGGCCGGACGCCGCAGCGCCCGGTAGGTCCGGGACGACCAGAGCAGCGCCTGCAGGTTGCCTGGGTCCAACTCGAGCGTCGACCGGTGGCGGACGAGCGCCTCGTCGAATCGGCCCGCGAAGTGGTGGCACTGGCCGATGAGCGCCTGAATGGCGAGCACGAGCGGGTCGAGCTCGGCGGCGAGCTGACTCCGGGCGATCGCCTCGTCGTGTCGTCCGCGCGCCATGAGGAACACCGCGTACCAGGTATGCGCCAGCGAGTAGTCGGCCCGGAGCTCGACCGCACGGTGGAACGACGTCTCGGCGGCCGTCCAGTCCCAGTCGAACAGCAGGCTCCCCGTGCCGCTCCAGCAGTGCCCCTCGGCCAGGTCGGGCTCGAGCTCGAGCGCCCGCCGCACGGCGGCCTTGCCGCGTGGCATGGCCTCGAGCGGCGCGAGGTCGCCGAACTCCTCGAAGCCCCTGAGGAACCAGCACTCTGCCAGGGCCGCGTGGGCCAGCGCGTAGCGCGGGTCGCGCTCGAGCGCCCGCTCGAAGTAGTCGATCGCGGCGATGAGCCCCGGCAGCGACCGCTTGAGTGCCTCGAAGCGGCCGCGGAGGTACAGCGTGTACGCCTCGGTGGTACTGGTGGACGGCCGCACCAGCGTGCTGGGCCGGGACGGCGGCGCGGCCAGGGGTAGCGACCCGACGATGGCCTGGGTCAGCTCCTCCTGGAGCGCGAACACATCGGCCAGCGTCCGCTCGTATGAGTCGGACCAGAGCTGATAGCCGTCCGCCGAGTTCACGAGCTGCGCCGACACCCGGATGCGGTCGCCAGCGCGCCGCACGCTTCCCTCGAGCACCGCGCCCACGTTGAGGCGCTGCCCCACCTCGCGCGCGTCCACGTCCTTGCCCTTGAACGTGAATGCCGACCCGCGCGAGACTACGCGCAGCCCCTCGACCCGGCCGAGCGCGGTGATCAGCTCATCGGTCATGCCGTCACTGAAGTACTCGTTCTCTGGATCGGCGCTCACGTTGACAAATGGCAGCACGGCCATCGCGGCGAGCCGGCGCGGTGCGGCCTCAGCCGGCGTTCCCGTTCCCCGGGTCGGCCCCCGATCGAGCTCGGCCAGCTGGATGGCGAGCTCGCCCGCCGATGCAATCCGCTCCGCCGGCTGGCGGGCCAGGAGCCGGTCCAGCAGGTCCTGGAGCGGCGCGGGCGCCGGCACACCCGCCGAGCGGAGCGTCGGGGCGGGCTCGGTGAGCCGGCGGGTGATCTGCGCGATCGGCGAGCCCGCGGTGAATGGGGGATGCCCGGCGAGCATCTCATACAGCACGCAGCCGAGCGAGTAGAGGTCGCTCCGGCCGTCGAGCGGCGCATTTCCGTCGGCCTGCTCGGGGCTCATGTACGTGGGTGTGCCGGTCAGGACGCCGGACTCGGTCTGCCCGCGCTCGCTCGCCGCGCTCACCGCCCGGGCGACGCCGAAGTCGGCCACGATCGCGTGGCCTTCCTCGAGCAGGATGTTCTCGGGCTTGATGTCCCGGTGGATCACGCCCTGGCGGTGCGCGTAGTCGAGGGCGTCCGCCACCTCCCGCGCGAGGTGGAGCGCCCGCGCCGGTGGGAGGCGGCCCTCCTGCTTGAGCAGATCGCGAAGCGAGCCGTCGTCGATGCAGGGCATGACATAGTACAGGAGGCCGCCGGCGTCGCCGGAGTCGTACAGCGGCAGGAGGTGCGGATGTTGCAGGCGGGCGATAAGTCGGATCTCCCGCAGGAACCGCTCGGCGCCGAGGTTCGCGCTGAAACCGGGCTGCAGCACCTTGAGCGCGACGGTGCGGTCGTGGCGGAGATCGCGGGCACGGTAGACCACGGCCATGCCGCCGTGCCCGATCTCCCGCTCGATCGCGTAGCGGCCTTCGAGGGCAATCTGGAGGTCGTCGAGCGGATCGAGCACGGCCCTGCCTAGAAAGGCGGTATCCTAGAGTACCGCCTGGCGGGGCAGCGGCAAGGCCGTCGCTCGTCATCCGGATGCCGATTCTACGCGCGCGGGGCTCGGCTGCGGCGGGCTGGTTTCCACGACAAAACGCCACAGTCGAACTCGACGCCACAGTCGAACGGTCAGTCCTACTTCCACCCTCCCTTGGCCTGCGTGAGAAGCGCCACCACCCGCGGCCACTCCGCCGCGTCGAGCTTGCTTCCCCACCCTGTCGCCACCAGCGGATTCGCCTTGTACTGGCCTCGCCCGGTAGCGATGCCGAGCGTGATGCAGTTCCAGCATCGCCTGAACAGGAAGACCGCGCGCTCGCCGACGACCGGCGGCGGCGCGGCCGCCCAGTCGCTATTCATCGCGGTGACGGCAGGATACTGGATCACGATCTCGTTGCGTTCCAGCTGAGCGAACGGCGCGGGAGGCTGGAAGGCCGGGGGAAGCCATCCGTAGTCGGGTGACTTGGCGTGGCCAAGCCGCCCCTTCAGCAGCGAATCCACCGTGAGCTTGACGTTGTACCACGTCTCCTTGGCACCAAACTGGATCGTGGGGCTGAGGGAGCCGGTCGCCGGGAGCAAGTCCTGCGGGACGGCGAGCACGATCAGCTCGCTGTGCCGGATGACGTCGAGCAGGATCCCGTCGGGCACCGAGCCGATGGCGGGCGTTTCACGAGTGGACAGGGCGGCGGGCGCCACGGCGCTCTGTATGGAGCCGCACGCCGAAAGGGATACCGACAGCCATACCGAGGCGATGGATGAAACGACGGTCAGGCGCATGCCGCCTCCCAACCTGTTGCGACCTTCTATTGCTACGGCGCCGGCCGCAACCGCAGCGGCGATGATCTGTCAGCTCGGACCGTTCACGGCCGGCGGCGTCGTCGGGGCGATCTTGAAGCGGAACCGCTGGGCCACCAGTTGACGCACCGTCTTCCCCGACCGCTTGGCCGGCCGGAACCGCATGTCGGCCAACGCCGTCCGGACCGACTCCGTGAAGAGTGAGTCGTCGCTCTGCAGCACCTCGAAGGTGGCCGTGTCCACGGCCCCCAGGGTATCGACCACGTAGGTCGCGTCTACCTGCCCCTCGACGCCGCGCTGGATGAGCTCTGGTGGGTAGATCGGAGCGGCGCTGCTCTCGAAGCGCTCCACCATCTGGTCCACCTGGAGCGCGCTGTAGACGCTATCGGGAACGTAGGGCGTCGGGGCGATCGGCAGGTCCTTGCGGGGACCGCTCCGCGTGCCCTTTCTGTGGGCACGCGAGGTGGAGGCCGCGGCCTGCAGGCGCATGCCCTCGCCCGGACCGGCGGCGTCGGCCTCCTCGAGGCCAGCGCCCAGCTTCCCCACCCGGGGAATCTTGGACTCGCGCTCGGCCGCGGGGATCCGGTCGGGCGGGAGCAGGAACATGAGTCGGGCGTCCCGCTCGGTGACTGGAAGGTGGAAGCCGCCGTCGGTGGCGGTCATGGCAGCCCAGATGATTCCCAGGTGCGCCACGATGCTCAACGCGGCGCATTCAGCGGAGCGAAGGAAGCTACGTTCGGATTCGAGGAGGGTCAGCTGCATGCTCGGGGCCGCCGGGCGACGGGTTGCGCCGCAATCATCATATATGACGTCGGGCGGCACAGGGCAAGACACGCGTCCCCTGGACCCTCCGCCAGGCCGTCTGGCGCTGGCCAGCCCGGACGGGCTAAGGCATCTTGGGGTATCCCCTCGGAGGATCGAGTCCATGGCCGATGTGCCCCACCAGCTCACCCGCCGCCGCTTCGGTGCGACCATGCGCCGCGACGCGTGGTGGATCCAGCCCGCCGTCGTGTTTCTCGTGCTCTCCAGCTTCATGGTGTACGCGACGTGGGCAGCGTTCCAGGGCGCACACTACACGTACGGGCCGTATCTCTCGCCCTTCTACTCGCCCGAGCTGTTCGGGGACTCGCCCCACGCCTGGTTCGGGGCGAAGCCGGGATGGTGGCCGGCCTGGCTGCCGTTCTCGCCGGCGCTCCTGATCCTCCCCTTCCCGGGGATATTCCGGGTGACGTGCTACTACTATCGGGGCGCCTACTACAAGGCCTTCTGGGCCGACCCACCCGCCTGCACCGTCGGCGAGCCGCGGGCCCGGTACCGGGGCGAGGCGTCGTTTCCGCTCATCGTCCAGAACATCCACCGCTATTTCCTCTACGTCGCGCTCGGCTTCCTGGTGGTGCTCCTGTCCGATGTCTGGAAGGCGCTCTGGTTCACCGACGCCGCCACCGGCCGGACGACGTTCGGCATCGGCGTCGGCACGCTCGTGCTCGCGACCAACGTCTTCCTGCTCGGTGGATACACGCTGGGCTGCCACTCCATGCGCCACGTGATCGGCGGCTACCTGGACCGGCTCTCGGGCCGTCCCGTGCGGCGACAGCTCTACGCCTGCTCGAGCTGCCTCAACCGCGGCCACATGCGGTGGGCGTGGTGCAGCCTGTTCTCCGTCGCCTTCGCCGACATCTACGTCCGTCTCTGCTCGATGGGCATCTGGACCGACTGGCGGATCCTCTGACCGACTACCAGACCGTCGAGCACGATGTCCTGGTGATCGGCGCCGGCGGCGCGGGGCTCCGCGCCGCGGTCGCGGCGTCGGGCGCGGGCGTCAAGGTCGGGCTCGTGTGCAAGTCGCTCCTGGGGAAGGCGCATACGGTGATGGCGGAGGGCGGCATCGCGGCGTCGCTCGCGAACGTGGACAACCGCGACGGCTGGCAGGTGCACTTCGCCGACACCATGCGGGGCGGCCAGTACGTCAACAACTGGCGCATGGCCGAGCTGCACGCGAAGGAAGCACCGGACCGGGTGCGCGAGCTGGAGGCGTGGGGCGCGCTGTTCGACCGGACGACCGATGGACGCATTCTCCAGCGCAACTTCGGCGGACACAAGTATCCTCGCCTCGCGCACGTCGGCGACCGGACCGGTCTCGAGATGATCCGGACGCTCCAGGACCACAGCATCCATCAGGGCATCGACGTGCACATGGAGTGCACGGTGCTCCGGCTGTTCACCGACGGCGGCCGGATCGCGGGCGCGCTTGGGTACGACCGCGAGCGGGGCCGCTTCAAGGTGTACCGGTGCAAGGCCATCATCCTCGCGACCGGCGGCATTGGCCGGGCCTACTCGATCACCAGCAACAGCTGGGAATACACCGGTGACGGCCACGCGCTGGCCTACGAGGCGGGCGCCGCGCTGCAGGACATGGAGTTCGTGCAGTTCCATCCCACCGGCATGATCTGGCCGCCCAGCGTGCGCGGGATCCTGGTGACCGAGGGCGTGCGCGGGGAAGGCGGCGTCCTGCTCAACAACCAGGGCCGCCGGTTCATGTTCGACGACATCCCCGAGAACTACCGGAGCCAGACCGCCGACAACGAGGAAGAGGGCTGGCGCTACACCCAGGGAGACAAGGATGCCCGCCGGCCGCCCGAGCTCCTGACCCGCGACCACGTCGCCCGCTGCATCCGGCGGGAAGTCGCCGAGGGGCGTGGCAGCCCGCACGGGGGCGTCTTCCTCGACATCTCCTGGATCAAGCAGCGGCTGCCCAACGCGCGGGAGCACATCATCCGCAAGCTCCCGAGCATGTACCACCAGTTCAAGCAGCTCGCCGATATCGACATCACCGCCGAGCCGATGGAGGTCGGGCCCACCACGCACTACATCATGGGCGGCATCAGGGTGGAGGGGGACAGCCAGATGTCCACCGTGCCCGGCCTGTTCGCCGCGGGCGAGTGCGCGGCGGGGCTGCACGGCGCGAACCGGCTGGGCGGGAACTCGCTGTCCGACCTGCTGGTGTTCGGGAAGCGCGCCGGTGAGTACGCCGCGCGGTTCGCGCGGGACCATGGCTCCGCGGCCATCAACTCCACCGAGGTGGACGACGCGGTCGAGCGCGCGCTCGAGCCGTTCGAGCGCGCCCAGGTAAACGGCGAGGGGCCGTACCAGGTGCAGCAGGAGCTGCAGGGGATGATGCAGGACCTGGTCGGCATCGTCCGGACCGGCCCCGAGATGGAGCGCGCGCTGGAGGGGCTCGGGCGGTTGAAGGACCGGGCGCGGAAGGTGGGCGTCCCCGGCAACCGCGAATACAATCCGGGGTGGCACACCGCGCTCGACCTCGACAACCTGCTCACGGTCTCCGAGGCGGTGACCAGGGCGGCGATCGAGCGCAAGGAGAGCCGCGGGGGACATTTTCGCGAGGATTGCCCCGAGAAGGATCCGGCTTACGGGAAGTTCAACATCGTGGTGCGGAAGGGCACGGGCGGCGAGATGCAGCTCGTGCGCGAGCCGATCGCGGAGATGTCGGCGGAGCTCAAGCGGGTGATCGAGGAGCAGAAGTAGTGCGCCCTCGGGACGAAGGCAGGAGGCATAGGTGACGGAAACGTTGAAGCCGGACCTGGTCGAGACTGGCGCGGTCGAGGAGACGGAGCCGCCGCACCCGCGGGCCGAGCCCCACGGCGCGGCCACGTTCCGCGTCTGGCGCGGCGACCGGGCCGGCGGGCAATTCGTGGACTACACCACCGCGGTGTCGCCCGGAATGGTCGTGCTCGACGCCATTCACCAGATCCAGGCCGAGCAGGCCAACGACCTCGCCGTCCGGTGGAACTGCAAGGCCGGCAAGTGCGGCTCGTGCTCGGCGGAGGTGAACGGCCAGCCCAAATTGATGTGCATGACCCGGCTGAACGAGCTCCCCATCGAGAAGCCGGTGACCGTGGAGCCCATGCGCGCGTTTCCGGCGGTCAAGGACCTCGTGACCGACGTCTCGTGGAACTTCCGGGTGAAAACACGGATCGCACCCTTCAAGCCCCGGGCGCCGGACGCGCCCGACGGGACCTGGCGGATCGACCAGTCGGACGTGGATCGGGTGCAGGAGTTCCGGAAGTGCATCGAGTGCTTCCTGTGCCAGGACGTCTGTCACGTCCTGCGGGATCACCATCTGCACGACGAGTTCATCGGGCCGCGCTTCCTGGTGTACGCCGCGGCGCTCGAGATGCACCCGCTCGACACCGAGGACCGGGTCGAGGCCCTGAAGCGCGAGCACGGGATCGGGTACTGCAACATCACGAAGTGCTGCACCACGGTGTGCCCCGAGCACATCACGATCACGGACAACGCGATCATCCCGCTCAAGGAGCGGGTGGTGGACGAGTTCTACGATCCGCTGGGACGGGTGCTGAAGCTGTTCAGCCGGAGGGAACAACCGTGACCGACGAGTACGAGCTCAAGCGGATCTCGCGGGAGGGCATTCCGGCGGCGCTGCAGAAGGCGGAGCGCTACCGGATCATCAACGACCCCTCGTCCGCGGAGAGCATCTGCCTCGACGTGCTGGAGGTGGATCCCCGAAGCCAGGAGGCGCTGATCACCCTGATCCTCGCGATCACCGACCAGTTCACGGCGGGGCCGGCCGAAGGGGTGCGTCGCGCCAAGGACCTGCTGGCCCGGCTGGACGGCGAGTACAAGCGGGCCTACTACTCCGGGATCGTCGCGGAGCGCTGCGCCAAGGCCTACGTGCGCCGCGGGTCGATGGGATCGGGCGAGCTCGCCTACCACTGGTTTCGCGAGGCGATGGAGTGGTACGAGAAGGCGGAGGCCGGGCGTCCGGCGGGCAACGACGAGGCGATCCTCCGGTGGAACACCTGCGCGCGGATCCTGGCGCGCGACGAGAGCATCAGGCCTCGGGTGGAGGACTCCATGGCGCCAGGATCGGAGTAGGAACGGGCCCCGTTACTTCGCCGCCGTCCCTTTCGGCGGCTGCAACAGCGTCTCCGCCACCACCAACTCGATCTGCTGCGTCCCTAGTTGTGGCGCCAGCCCGGCCCCCGCACGGCCTTCCCGGGTTTAGCGCCGGTGTGCTTGCCATCCAGCACGACCGGGACGCCATTGACGAAGACGTCCAGGATGCCGCTGGAGATCTGGTGCGAGTGCTCGTAGGTAGCGTTGTCGATCACGGTAGCGGGATCGAACACCACGAGGTCGGCGAACATGCCCTCACGCACGAGCCCGCGATCGCGAATCGAAAGCCGCTCCGCGACCGCGGACGTCATCTTCCGGACCGCGTCCTCGAGCGGCAGCACCCGGCGCTCCCGCACGTAGTGCCCTAAAATCCTCGGGAAGGTGCCGTAGGCCCGCGGGTGCGTCTCGCTGCCGTGCGTGTCGGCAGGATCGCTCGCGCCGGCGTCGGTGCCGAACTTGATCCACGGCTGCCGGAGCTGCAGCTCGACGTTCTCCTCGCTCATGAGAAAGAACATCGCGCCGAGCCGGCCGTTCTCCTCCACCGTCAAGTCCATCAGCGCGTCGACCCAGGGCTGCCCCCGGGTGGCCGCGATCTGCTCCAGGGATTGGTTCTCGAAGCGCTTGTTCTCCGGGCGCTGGAAGTCGCCGACCCGAACTCCCTCCGGCGTCGCGAGCTGGCAGAGATTCTCCCACTCCGCCGAGCGCTCGGCCGAGACCTCGGTGCGGATGCGCGCGCGCGTGGCCGAGTCCTTCAGGTTCTCCATCAGTCGCCCGTCGGCCGAGGCCCAGGGCGGCAGGCAGGCGGCGAGCTCGGTGCCGCCGGCGATGTAGGGATACATGTCGGCGGAGACGTCCTGTCCCGCGGCGCGGGCCGAGTCGATCTTGGCGATCGCCTGCGCCGCCTTATCCCAGTTGCGCTTTCCCGCCGCCTTCAGATGGTAGATCTCGACCGGCACCCCGCCGTTGCGGCCGATCGCCAGCGCCTCGTCCATCCCCTCGAGAAACCGGTCGGCCTCCGACCGCATGTGGGTGATGTAGACGCCATGATAGGGCGCCATCGCCTTCGCGATCTCGGTCAGCTCCGACGTGGAGGCGTAGTTGCCGGGGGGTAGATCAGCGCCGTCCCGAGCCCGAAGGCGCCGTCCTCCATCGCGCCCCGCATGAGCGCCCGCATCGAGTCCAGCTGTTCCGCGCTCGGCGCCCCGGGCGACTGCCCCATGACGTAGGTGCGCAGCGTGGTGGCGCCGAGAAACGAGCCCGCGTTGACCGACATGCCGTGCCGCTGCATCGCGTCCAGCCAGTTCCCGAACCCGTGCGGGCCGCCGAGCTCCGCCACGGTGCGCTTGACCGTGGCGCTGTCGGCGTAGGCGAAGAGGAAGTCGCTGAATGCGGCCACGGCGTCGTTCCAGGGCGCCGGGGTGTACGCCTCGCCCATGATCTCGGTCGTGATGCCCTGTGTCACCTTGCTGAGCGAGCGGCCGTCGCCCACGAGGAGGTTGTCGTAGGAGCCGCTCTGGATATCGATGAAGCCCGGCGCCACGACCATCCCGCGGGCGTCGACCCGCCGCGCTGCTGTCGCCCCGCTCAGGGAGCCGGCCGGCCCCACCCAGGTGATCCGGTCCCCCGTGACGCCCACGTCCCCCTGGAACCAGGCGTTGCCGGTACCGTCCATCACCTTTCCGTCCGCCAGGATCACGTCATACCGTACCTCCGGGATGGGCCCGGGCGATGTAGCGGCGGGTCCGGCGTGGCAGGCGAGCAGGCCGAGGAACGGGAGCCAGGGAACCAAGCGGGTAGCGGCAGCAGGCATTTGGCAGGAAGATGGGCTGGTGAGTAACGGACCCTCTTGCGCGGTACGCGCCGACCGTCCATTGTTTCTACTAATGTATACAATACTGAATCCAGTAGCCACTCCCGCAGCGACTCCCCCGCGGTGAGCCTGGCCCTCGCGTGCCTCGTCCTCCGGGAGATCCAGCTCCCGCTGCGCGAGCCATTCCGGATCTCCTCGGGGACGCAGCGGGCGCGCCGCATTTTCCTCCTCGAGCTGGAGGACGCCGACGGCGTGACCGTGTGGAGCGAGTGCGTCGCGCCCGAGGAGCCCAACTACACCGGCGAGACCATCGACACCGCCTGGCTCGCTCTCAAGCACTGGGTCGCCCCCCGGGTCCTCGGCCGGACGTTCGCCGGCCCCGAAGAGGTATTCCCCGCCCTGCAGCACAACTTCCGCGGGCACCTCATGGCCAAGGCCGCGCTCGAGATGGGAATGTGGGCGCTCGACGCCGAGCGACAGGGTCTCTCGCTGGCCGCCCGCCTCGGCGGGACGCGAGCCGGTATCGAGGTCGGCATCTCGCTCGGCATCCAGACCTCGCCCGCGGCGCTAGTCGAGCGCGCCGCGCGCGCGGTGCAGGACGGCTACCGCAAGGTGAAGCTCAAGATCGAGCCGGGCTCGGATGTGGAGTTCGTCCGCGCCGTTCGCGCCGCCCTCGGGCCCGACGCGCCGCTCATGGCCGACGCCAACAACGCCTATACCCTCGCTGACACCGACCGCCTCCTCGAACTGGACGAGCTCGGTCTCATGATGATCGAACAGCCGCTCGCCTGGGACGACCTCCGCCAGCACGCGGAGCTCCAGCCTCGCCTCCGGACACCGCTGTGCCTCGACGAGTCGATCACCTCGCTCGAGCGGGCCCAGGAGATGGTCGCCCTCGGGAGCGGGCGCATCGTCAACATCAAGCCGGGCCGGGTCGGCGGGTTCGGGCCGTCCATCGCGATCCACGACTTCTGCGCGGCCCACGACATTCCCGTCTGGTGCGGCGGCATGCTCGAGAGCGGCGTGGGCCGGGGGTACAACGTGGCGCTCGCCGCGCTGCCCAACTTCCTCAAGCCGGGTGACGTCTCTCCGAGCGCGCGGTACTGGGAGCGGGACGTGGTCTCGCCCGAGTGGACGATGCAGGACGGCCTGGTCAGCGTCCCGACGGATCCAGGCATCGGTGTCACGCCGGACCGCGAGATGATCGGACGGCTGACGGTACGCGAAGAGCGGTTGGGACGCGGCGCATGAGCGAGCTGCCCCGCCTCCTCAGCCTGCGCCAGCTGGTGGCGATCGTGATCGGCACGGTCATCGGCTCAGGCATTTTCATCGTCCCCGGCGCCGTCATGCGTCAGACGGGCGGCTCGGTCGGGATATCACTCCTGGTCTGGATCGTGGGCGGGGCGCTCTCGCTGCTTGGCGCCCTCACCTACGCCGAGCTCGGCGCGATGCGGCCCGAGGCCGGCGGCCTGTACGTGTACATCCGCGACGCGTTCGGTCCCTTCCCGGCCTTCTTGTTCGGCTGGACGCTCTTCTTCGTCACCGGCAGCGGTACCATTGCCACGCTCGCGGTGGCGTCCACCACGTACCTCGGCCAGATCGTGCCGTTGGGGCCCGTGACCGGCCGGCTCACCGCGGTGGCATTGATCGCGACGATTGCGGTGATCAACGTCCGGGGGACTCGCGGCAGCGCGCGACTGCAGGGCTGGACCACGCTGATCAAGGTGGCCGGTATCCTGCTGATGAGCGTCCTGTTCCTGTTGAAGGGCCACGGCTTCAGCCAAGTCGCCCCCGTGACGCCGGTCGCCGGCGGCTCGCTGGTCACCGGCTTCGGCCTGGCGATGATCGGGACGTTGTGGGCCTACGAGGGCTGGCAGTTCGTCACCTACTCCGCCGGCGAAGCGCGGGATCCCCAGCGCACCTTCCCGCGCGCGATCGTGCTGGGCACCGCCGCGCTGGTCGGCATCTACCTGCTCGCCTGCCTCGGCTATATCGCGGCGCTCGGTCCGGCCGGCGTCGCGGGATCGAACCGGGTGGCGGCCGAGGCCGCGACCGCGCTCTTCGGACACGCCGCCGGCACGGTGGTGGCCCTCGTGATCCTGGTCTCCATCTTCAGCGCCACGAACGGAACCGTGCTCACGCTCCCGCGCGCCTTCTTCGCGATGGCCCGGGACGGGGTCTTCTTCCGTCAGCTCGCCCAGGTACATCCGCGCTTCGGCACTCCGGCCGTGGCCATCGTGGCGTCTTCCGCCTGGGCAATGCTGCTCGCCGTCACCGGCACCTTCGAGCAGCTCCTCACCTACGTCGTGTTCGTCGGCTGGATCTTCTACGCGCTGGGCGCGCTCAGCCTGTTCCGCTATCGCCGGCGCGCGCCCGACGCGCCCCGTCCGTTCCGGGTACCCGGCTATCCGATCACGCCGCTCCTGTTCGTCGCGTCCGCCGCCGCGATCGTGCTCAACACGATCGTCGCCCAGCCGGGCCGGGCGGCGATCGGCCTCGGTGTCGTCCTCCTCGGGTCGCCGGTCTATCTGGTCTGGCGCCGCCGCGGCGCTCCGGCGGGTGCCGAACCTGCGCCCGGTCCTGCCGGAGCCCCGCCATCATGAGCGAAGACGGCATCGTCATCCGTCGGGTGGAGACACAAGCCGAGTACGACGAGTGCGTCCGCATCGAAGATCTGACGTGGGGCGCGGGCTTCAACGAGCGCGTGCCGGCCACGATCCTCAGGGTAGCGCAGTATCTCGGCGGCGTGACAGCCGCTGCGTTCGACGGGCACGGCGGGGCGATGCTCGGCTTCGTGTTCGGAATGACGGGCGTGCAGGACGGGCGGCTGGTGCACTGGTCCGACCTCCTTGCCGTCCGCCCGGAGGCCCGGGACCGCGGTCTTGGCCGACGCCTCAAGCTGTACCAACGCTCCCTGGTCGCGGAGCTCGGCGTGACGCGCATGTTCTGGACTTACGATCCGCTCGTGGCCCGGAACGCGCACCTCAACCTCAATGCCCTTGGCGCGGAGGTGGCCGAGTACGTACCGGAGATGTACGGCTCGGACACGGGGAGCGCGCTGCACGACGCGATCGGCACCGATCGACTGGTCGTCGCCTGGGAGCTCACTTCGGGCGCCGGTACGCTGGCACGAACCTCACCTCACGCCCCGGCGGCGGAGCCCCCGGCGGCCCTCGTGGTGAACCTCGCGATGCCATGCGCGACCGAAGGCGCGCCCGAGCTCTTCATCGCGATTCCCGGCGACATCCAGGATCTGATCGCCACCGCGCCCGCCACGGCCCGCGCGTGGCGCGAGTCCACGCGCTCGGCGTTTCTCCACTGTCTCGGCAACGGCTACCGCGTCTCGGGCTTCCAGCGGGCCAACTCGGGCGGCTTCTACCGGCTCTCGAAGGCGGAGCGTTGAGGTCCGCGCTGCCGGCCACGCTGGGCTTCGGGGAGGAAGACGCGGCGCGGCTCATCGCCTTGAGACACGAGCTGCATCGCCGGCCGGAGCTCTCCTGGCAGGAGGAGGCGACCGCGGCCCGCCTGGAGGCGGCGCTGGCGGCGCTTGGTGTCGCGGACATCCGGCGAGTGGCCGGTACGGGCCTGCTCGGCCGCATCCCGGGACGGACCTCGGGCGGCCCCCCGGTGGTGATCCGCGGCGACATCGACGCGCTCCCGATCCAGGAGGCCACAGGCCTCGCGTATGCATCGGAGACGCCGGGGGTCATGCACGCATGCGGGCACGATGTGCACGCGAGCTGGACGGTGGGCGCCGCGATGCTCCTGCGGAAGTCGCCGGCCGACGGCGACGTGCTGGTGCTGCTGCAGCCGGCGGAGGAAGCGGCCGAGGGTGCGGCGGCGGTGCTCGCGACCGGCGCGCTGAACGGGGCATCGGCCATCATCGGGGCGCACGTGGATCGGCGGTACCCGGTAGGACAGGTGGTGGCGCAACCCGGGGCGCTGGCGGCGTCGGCGGACTTCTTCCGGATCGAGCTGGTCGGCTCAGGCGCGCATGCGGCCCGCCCGCACGAGTCCGCCGATCCGGTGGTTGGAGCGGCGGCGTTGATCACGGCGCTCCAGACGCTGGTCTCCCGGAGACTGGATCCGGCACTGCCAGGCGTCGTGACGGTCGCATCGGTGCACGCGGGCACGGCGGACAACGTCATTCCGGGAACTGCCGAGGTGACTGGAACCGTCCGCGCGGTGGACAGCGCCTCGCGCGATCTGCTGCTCGCCGGGCTCCAGACAATCAGCGTGCACGTCGCGGCGGCGCACCGGCTGGAGGCGAAGGTGTCGTTCGGCGCCGGCACGCCGCCGCTGACGAACCAGCCAGGGCCGACCGGCTGGGCCCGCGAGGCGGTGCGCACCGTGCTCGGCCCCGACGCGCTGGTGCCGCTCGCCGGGGCCAACATGGGCGGGGAAGACTTCGCGTTCTACCTTGAGCGTCTGCCTGGGTGCTTTCTCAGGGTCGGCGCGCGCGAGCCTGGCGGTCCGTGGCTCCCCGCTCATTCGCCGCGCTTCTATGCGGCCGACGAGAGCGTATTCGTCGGCGCCGCGGTGCTCGCCGAGACGGCCCGGCAGGCGACGCGCTCGGCATAAACAGCAGTCTGGAGGCTCCGGTGGCAGGTCCTGCAGCGCCCGAACCGCTGTCACGTCATCGTGCCCGGCTGACACTCGGACTCATCGGCCTTGCCCTGCTGCCGCGTGCCGCCGCATCGCAAACCGCGGTCGATCCGCAGGCGCGCTACGCGGAGGTCGCCGGCGCGCTGACTCCGACGATCGAGCGACTGCGGGCGCAACACGGCATCCCGGCGATCTCGCTGGCCCTGGTGGATGGAAGCCGCATCGTTTGGGCCCGCGGGTTCGGCTGGGCGGACTCTGCCGCCGGGGTGGCAGCGGACGCAGCGACCGTCTACCGCGTCGGCTCGGTCTCGAAGCTGTTTACCGACATGGCCGTCATGCAGCTCGTCGAACGCAAAGAGTTGGCGCTGGACGCGCCGGTCCGCCGATACCTTGCCGACTTCCAGCCGACGAACCCCTTCGGCGGCGACATCACCCTCCGCGAGCTCACCTCGCACCGCTCAGGCCTCACCCGAGAACCCCCGGTCGGCCACTATTTCGACGATACCCAGCCGACGCTGGCGGCCACGGTCGCGAGTCTCAATGGCACCAAGCTGGTGTATCCTCCGGCCGCACATACCAAGTACTCCAACGCCGGCGTGGCCGTGCTTGGATACGTGCTCGAGCGGACACGGGGCGAGCCCTTCGGCGACTATCTCCAGCATACCGTGCTCGAGCCGATGGGCATGAGTCAGAGCGCATTCGAGCCGCTTCCCCGGCTCGAGCCACATCTGGCGTCGGGACAGATGTGGACGCTTCATGGCCGGCGCTTCGCCGCGCCCACGTTCCAGCTCGGCGAGGGGCCCGCCGGCAGCCTCTACACCAGCGTCCTCGACCTCGGCCGCTTCCTTTCCGTTCTCTTCGCCGGTGGCGCCACCCCCGATGGCCACCGGGTGCTGGCGAAGGCCACGCTCGACTCGATGTGGACACCGCAATACGCGTCCCCGGGCGACACCAGCGGTATCGGGATCGGCTTCTGGGTCGGTCGATTGAATGGCCACCGCGCCGTCGGACACGATGGCGCGATCTACGGCTTCGCCACCACGCTTCTCGCGCTCCCGGACGACTCGCTCGGCGTGGTCGTGGTCGCCTCCCTCGACGTGATGAACGCCGTGACCGACGACATCGCCTCGGCGGCCCTGCGGATGCTGTTGGCGGCCCGCGCCGGCGAACCGCTCCCGTCGCAGCCGACCACCAGCCCCCTGACCAGAGCGCAGGCACTCGGCCTCATGGGCCGGTACGCGAGGGGCCAGAACGGGGTGGATCTGGAGGAGTACGAAGGCAAGCTCTACCTGACGCCGATCGGAGGAGGTACCCGGGCAGAGTTGCGCGTGGCCGGACCCGCGAATGCCGACAGCGGCCGAGCGCCGACCGAGCTGGTCGGAGATGATCAGCCCGGCGAAGGCACCCGGGTTCAGGCGCTGGGCCACGGACGGATCGTCCTCGGCACCGATACGCTGGTCCGGCTTCCGACTCCGGGGTCGGAGGCCGTGCCGATGGCGGGGCCGAAGCCGGCAGCGGCGGCGGACGCATTCGCCGGCCTCATCGGCGAGTACGGCTGGGACCACGATGTCCTGTACATTCGCGAGAAGGACGGGAAGCTGAACGCACTGATCGAGTGGTTTTTCGAATACCCGCTCGAGCGCGCCTCCCGCGACGTCTATCGGTTCCCGCGCAGGGGATTGTACGACGGCCAGGAGATCGTCTTCCGGCGCGGCCCAGACGGGCGGGCTACCGATGCGGTGGTAGCGACCGTCCCCTTCAAGCGCCGGCCGCTCCCCACGGATGACCAACGGACGAGCTTCCACATCACGCCGGTGGCGCCGATCCCGACGCTCCGCGCCACTGCGCTGTCCGCTCAGCCACCGGAGGAGACGGGTGACTTCCTGCCGTCGGACCTGGTCGAGCTACGGACCCTGGACCCGAGCATCCGCTATGATATTCGCTACGCGACGTCGAACAACTTCTTGAGCACGCCGCTCTACAGCTCCGCGCACGCCTTCATGCAGCGCCCCGCGGCAGAGGCGGTCGCCCGCGCTTCTCGCGCCCTCAAGCGGCTCGGCTACGGCCTGCTGGTGCACGACTCTTACCGGCCGTGGTACGTGACCAAGGTGTTCTGGGACGCCACGCCCACGGAGCAGCATCTGTTCGTCGCCGATCCGTCGCAGGGATCACGACACAACCGCGGCTGCGCCGTCGACATCACGCTCTACGACTTGAAGAGCGGACGGCCCGTCGGCATGACGGGCGGCTACGACGAGATGAGCGACCGCTCCTACCCGCTTTATCCGGGCGGTACGTCGCGGCAGCGGTGGCTGCGCGACCTGCTGCGCCACGCGATGGAGGCCCAGGGCTTCACCGTCTATGAGGCCGAGTGGTGGCATTTCGATTATCAGGACTGGCGCCGCTACCGGATTCAGAACCTCACCTTCGAGCAGCTTTCCTCGGCGGCGCAGGGACAATAGCGATCCGCGCCGCTAGGGCCGCCCCTCCGGCGGTGCGGCGGGCGACGCGGCGGGCTTGAACAGCAGGTCCTGGAAGTCGTAGCTGAAGTCGGCCAGGGGGCTCACGGCGGCCATCTCCATCGTCTTGATCGACCCGTCGGGCCCCAGCGCGAACGTCACGTAGGCGTCTGGGATGTTCCGCTGGCCCCAGTGGGCCACGAAGGTATCGTACTGCCAGTGCTTCAGGTCGCCCGTGAGCGCGGGCGAATGGCTGAAGCTCAGCACAAGATGGTCGCCGTCCTTCGCGATGGTCACATCCCCGTACATCTGGTCATTGTAGCGTCCCGCGTACCGCTCGAGCGGCAGCGAGGGACGCGACGTCGAGTCGCGCGAGGCCGCGGCCGCCGCCTCTGTTTTCTTCGCGTCGGCCTCGAGGCTCCTCACGTACTTCGCGAGAGCGCCGGCCCAATCGGTTTTCGGCGCCTTCAGGTAGTGGTCCAGCAGCCGCCAGGCGAGCGCCGTGCTGAGCGGCGACTCGCCGTTGGTGAGCACGATGATGCCGAGCCTCGCGTCGGGGACCAGCAGCGTGCGCGACGTCATGCCGTCGACGCCACCGGTGTGCGTCACCAGCTCGTGGCCGCGATAGTCGCGCAGGTCCCAGCCGAGGCCGTACAGGAGGAAGGTGGGCTCGTAGGCATCGAGCGCTGGCGGCAGGTCGGGAGCCGGCATGATCGTCTGCCCGGTCCACATCTCGCGTGTCCGCTCGGTGCTCCAGAGGCGCTTGCCCCCATCGCCCACGCGACCCGAATCAAGCTGCACGGTCATCCACTTGGCCAGCTCGGACACGCTGGCGACGACCCCGCCGGCGGCGTTGGTGGCCTCGAAGGTGTCCCGCGGCACGACCGCCAGCTTCCCCTCCACCATCGCGTGCGCCGCCGCGAAGTTGTCGTCCGGCCGGACGTTCTGGGCGGTCAGCCGGGCCTCCCGCATGCCGAGCGGCTCGAGGATACGGCGGCGGATGAAGTCCTCCCAGCTCAGGCCGGTGATCGCCGGGATCACCTCGCCCGCCGCGACGTACAGGACGTTGTCGTAGGCGTACTCGCTGCGGAAGCTGGACGCCACCTTGGCGTAGCGGATTCGGCGAAGGATGGTGTCGCGGGAATACTCGGAGTGGTACCAGAGCAGGTCCCCCGCCCCGAGGCCGAGCCCGCTCCGATGCGTCAAGAGATCGCGCACGGTGAGCTCACGCGTCACGTACGGATCGGAGAGCTGAAACCACGGCAGGTGCTGCGTCACCCGGTCGTCCCAGGCCAGGTGCCCCTCGTCCACCAGCATCGCCAGCGCGGCCGTCGTGAACGCCTTGGTGTTCGAGGCGATCTGGAACAGCGTGTGTGCGTCCACCGGGGCGGATTCCCCGAGCTTGCGGAGGCCATAGCCCTTGGCGAGCACGACTCGTCCGTCCTTCACGACCGCGACCGCGGCGCCGGGCGTGTCGAACATCGGCAGCGCGGCGCGGGCATACTTGTCGAAGTCGGCCGGGGGCGCGTCCTGGGCGCGCGCGAGACTCACGGAGCCGAGCGCCAGCAGTGCCGCGATCGGCGCCGCCAGGCGCCGCGCGATGGGGAGCGTCATGGGACCGCCTTGGGCGAGAGCGTCAAGCTGGGCTGCGGCGCGGGCTGGACCAGGGTCACCTGCCGCACCCGGTCGGACGTGAAGGTGTAGTCCAGAAAGTAGCCAGCGGGAACTTCCTGGCCGGTAAGTCGGAAGCGAGTGGCGGTCATGGGTACGAGGGTGTAGATCGGCTGCCCGGGCACCGTCAGCTTGAGCTGGCCGCCGACCACCTGCACCTCGGCGCTCACCGGTAGAGTGCTCGACGCAAACGTCCCCGTATAGCGCTCCAGCTCCGCGGGAGCCAGTTGGATGCCCGGCGCGGTGTCGGCCGGCTCGGGCTTGCGGGTGAAGTCGGCCAGATCGACCGCCCGCATCTCCGCGACCTTGCCGTCGGAGTCGAGGACGAAGGTGACGTACATCTTCCCGAGGCGGCGCTGCCGCCAGATCGCCTGGAAAGTGTCGTACTGCCAGTGGGCGAGGTCGGCCACGAGACTACCGTATCGGAGAACGAGCCCGCCCTGCTCCCGGCGAACGGTCGCATCGCCGTCGACGCTGTCGCTGTACGTCCCGGCATACTGCTCGAGCGGCAGGGACGGCTTGGTGCCTGCGACGCGCGTCGCCTCACGGTTCTTGGTCTCCTGCTTGGCCTGGGCCACGAGCTCGCGGTCCGCCTTGAGCAGCGACGCGCTCCAGTCCTTGGGCGGACGCTTCAGGTAGGCGTCGAACACCCGGTACATCAATGCGTAGGTCAGGTCGTTCGGACCCAGATTGGTGAGGACGACGAGTCCCGTCTGCTCCTCCGGCATGAGCGCCACGAGCGCGGTCATCCCGTCGATGTTGCCGCCGTGCTGCACGATCAGACGCCCGTGATAGTCGTGCAGGAACCAGCCCATGCCATAGGTGAGCAGGTGGGCGTCCTGCGCCGAAAGGTTCCAGAATCCTTCGAGCGGGACGATCGTCTGGGGTTTGTGAGTCTCCTCGAATGCCGCGGCGCTGAGCAGCGGCTTGCCGCGGACTTTCCCGCCGGCGAGCTGGAAGCGCACCCACTGCGCCATGTCGCGGATGCTGGAATTGATCGAGCCCGCTGGTGCGGCCGCATCGAGGTTGAAGTACGGAATGGCCTGCACGGTGTCGTCGATCTCGTCGTGGGGCGTCGCGACGTCGGGCAGCCGGTCGAGCAGGGTTACGCTGGTATTGCTGGCCGCCATGCCGAGGGGCGTGAAGATCCGCTCGCGCACGGCGTCATCCCACGTGCTGCCCAGCAGGCGCGCGGAGAGCTGGCCGGCCGCGAGGTACATGATGTTCGAGTACCCGAAGTGCGCGCGAAAGCTGTAGGTGGGCTTCACGTAGCGGGCCCGGTACAGGATGCTGTCCCGCGTGTACCGTGGGTCGTAGAGCAGCAGGTCCGCGGCAGTGAGCCCGCTCCGGTGGGTGAGCAGGTCCCGCACTGTGAGCTCGCGCGTCGCATACGGATCGTACATCTGGAATCCCGGGAGATACTGCGTGGCCGGGTCGTCCCACTTCACCTTACCCTGATCCACCAGCATGGCCACCAGTGTGGCCGTGAAGGCCTTGCTGGCGGAGCCGATCGCGAACAGGGTCTTCTCGTCCACCGGGTCAGGCTTCCCCAGCGTCCGCACCCCGTAGCCGCGCGCCAGCACGACCGAGTCGCGGTGGACGACGGCCACCGCGAGACCGGGTACCCGCCAGGCGGCCATGCTCCGAGTCACGTACGCGTCGAAGCCCTGCAATGGCCCCGATTGGGCCGTCACGGCGCTCCAGCCGCCGAGGAGCGCGGCGAGCGCCAGGCACATCGCTCTCATTTCGTCTCCGAGTCGGGTCGCGTCCCCGGGTCGCGCGCGCATCCGCCCCGCAGCACGCGCCCCGCTTTGGCGCCCGTATAGCGGCCCGCGTCGACCGTCACCTGCCCGTTCACGACCACGTAGTCGATCCCACTGGCGGCGGCCGTGGGCTGTTGCCAGGTCGCGTTGTCCTGGAGCCGCTCGTAGTCGAATACCGTGAGGTCCGCCCGCATGCCGTCGCGGATCATCCCGCGGTCGAAGAGGCCCATCCGCGTAGCGGGCCACGACGTCATCTTGCGGACCGCCTGCTCCAGCGTCAGCACGTGGCGCTTGCGCACGTACTCGGCGATGACCCGCGTGAACGTGCCATAGGCGCGCGGGTGCGGGAGTCCGAGCGCGTCGACCTCGCCGAACTTGGCCGCCGCCGCGGCGTCGCTGCCGATGCTGGTCCAGGGCTGGCGCAGCGCACGTCTCGATGTCGCGCTCGTCCATCATGAAGAACAGCGCCATCGCGCGCTCCGGCAGGGCTTCGAGCACGATGTCCCAGGCGACGTCCGCCGGGTCGCGGCCGAGCGCGGCGCCGATCTCGGCCAGGCTCTTCATCCGGTAGGGTCGTACTTCGGGTTGAACGGATTGGCCAGCACCACGTGGTCCCAGCCGCCCGAGGCCTGGACGAGGTTGGACCACCCGGGCTCGAGCCGGCCGCGACCTCGCGCTTGAGCCGCTCGCGGACCGCCGGCTCCCGGAGGCGCGCCCACGCCCGAGTCCTCTCCCTCCTCGAACACCCAGTTGGGCACCGTGATGCTGAGGCCGGTGCCGCCGGCCGGATACGGATACATGTCCGCCGCCGACGTCGACGCCGCGCGCGCGCGCGCTATCGATCTCGGCGAGCGCCTGGGGCATCAGCTGGCCCCAGCCTGGGTGCGTAGGCCGCCTTGAGGTGGAAGATCTCGACCTTCACGCCGCCCTGTTCGCCGATCTCGACCGCCTCGCCGATCGCGCGCGACCAGGTCCTCGCTCTCGTCGCGCATGTGAGTGGCATAGAAGCCGTCGCACTGCCGACGCGACCCGGGCGAGCTCGATCAGGTCCTCGCGTGGTCTGGAAGCTGTCCGGGCGGGTAGATGAGCGCGCTCGAGATGCCGAACGCGCCGGCATCCATGGCGAGCCGAACATCGGCCTTCATCTTCGCCATCTGCGCCGGCGTGGGCGACCCGGCGCCATCGCCCATCGCGTCGACCCGCGCCTGGGCGGCGCTGTAGTAGGTGCCGAAGTTGACGCGCGATCCCCTGGCGCTCGAGCCGCGCGAAGTAGTCCGCGATTGTCCGCCGGCACGCCGGCGTCCCGCCCTCGCCCGCGATCAGGGTGCGTGACGCCCATTCGCAGCTTGTTCTCCGCGGCGCCGTTCTCGAGCAGCACGTAGCCCGACTGGTCCATCATGTCGAACCAGCCCGGAGAGACGTAGCGGCCGGTGCGCGTCGATCTCGCCGACGCCCGCGCTCCGGGACGACTCCGACCTTCGCGATCCGTCCGTCCCTGACCGCCACGTCCGCGGCGACCCACGGATTGCCGGCGCCGTCGAGCACCCGCCCGTGCCGAATGACGAGATCGTACCCGCCCTCGGGCGCAGGCGAGCCGGACGGGCCGGCCGTGGAGGCAGGGGCCGCGCACGCGGCCAGAAGCCAGAGCGCCGCGGCGCGGGCGCCCTGCCGAGATGACACGGCCCGGCTCAGAAGTTCACGTCGAACGCGATCAGCTTGAACACCAGGGCCGTGTACAGCAGCGACACGCAGGCCACGGCCAGGGCGGTGCTCCAGACCTTGCCGGTCCATCGCCGCTTGCCGGTCCAGGCGAGCCGCGCGTTCCACAGGGTCACGCCCGCGGCCCCGAAGAACACGACCAGGCCGAGGAGCTGCAGGGCCCAGAGCGCCGGCTCGCTCTTCGACGTGAGGGCCGAGACGTCGGACAGCATACGCTGGACCTGCCATGCCCACGCGCCCAGCAGGATCACCACCGCCAGGGCCGCGAGGCGCGTCCATCGGTGAGACGTCGCTTCCGCGCCCTCGAGCGGGAACCGGGCGCCGTACCGGCGGCGTACCAGCGCGGCCACCGGCCAGAGGATCACCGTGAGCACGAGGATGGCGACGCTCGCCCCGGCCAGCGGCGAGAGCCAGGCCGCCGAGCGCCACGCCGGCGTGGGTCGGAACATCATGAACGGCGAGATCTCGTCGCCGCTGAACATCACGACCCGGCCCTGCTCGACCTTGGCGGCGAGCACGTTCTTGCCGTTCACCTCCTGCCACACGAACGGCTCCCGCTCGCGCCAGCGCTTGGGCTTCCCATTCAGCGCGGTCAGGAGCCCCAGGCTGATCGTGGTATCCTCGTTGACGGACACCTTCGCCGGCCCGAGCAGCTCGGTCACGCTGAAGAAGCTGGACTGCGAGTGCCGGGAGTTGTCGTACGTGCCCGCCATCATCTGCGCATGCTCGTGCGCGATCTTGGGATCGACCTGGCCGGTGGGCGCTTCCGCAGGCAGGTAGCGGTCGGCGAACTGCTCGAACAGCGTGTTCCGGATCGGGCCCGCCGCGCCTTCCTTGCCGGGGCTGTTCATCGAGATGAAGATCCCGATCCCGTCGTCGATGAACAGGTGGAGATCGCTGTGGAACCAGAACGTGTCGCCGCCGTGCGCGATCGCGCGGTGGCCGTTCCGGTTGGTCTCGTAGAAGCCGAGCACCATGCGGTTGACCGCCGGCAGGATCGTGAGCGGGGTCCCGTGCATCAGCTTGGCCGTCTCGGGCTGGAGAATCGTGGCGTCACCGAGGTGGCCATTCTGCAGGTGGGCGATCATGAAGCGCGCCATGTCGGCGCCGCTCGCGGAGAGACTGCCCGCCGGCGCGCCCACGACGATCTCGAACGGCTTGGGGTCCTCCGAGGCCTGCGGGTAGCCCTGTGCCATGTCGCCGTGGATGGCCGCCGGTAGCGGCTGGCGGAAGGTGGCGTGCTTCATCCCCAGCGGCTCGAAGATGTGGTGGTCGATGTAGGCCTCGAACGGCTCGCCCGAGACCCGCTGGACGATGTAACCGGCGAGCGCCGTGGCGTAGTTCGAGTACGCCGGCACCTGGCCGGGCGGGTAGATGCGCTCGGGCGTCCACTCCTTGACGAACGTCTCGTTCGAGAGGATGTGGACCGAGTCGTCGCTGAACAGATTCTTGCCGACCTCCTCGAACCCCGCCGTATGGGTCATGCAGTTCCGGAGCGTGATGGGCTTGCCGAAAGCCGGGGGAATCTTGAAGTCGAGATACGCGTTGACGTCGCGGTCGAGATCGAGCTTGCCCTGCTCCACCAGCTGCATCACCGCCGTCCAGGTGAAGAGCTTGGAGACCGAGCCCGGCCGGAACAGCGTGGTGGCGGGATCCACCGGCTTCCGCCGCTTCACGTCGGCGTAGCCGTAGCCCTTGGTCAGCAGGACCTGGCCGTCCTTCACCACCGCGACCACCGCGCCGGCCACGTCGCCGCGCTCGAGGGCGTAGGGCAGGAACCCGTCGAGCCAGGCCTCGACGTCGGCGGCGGTGAGCTTGGGCGCGGCGGGCGTCGGGGTCTCAGGCCCCTCCTGCGAGGCGGGCGGAGCGGGTGCCACGCGCTCGGGGCGCTGCGCGGCGAGCGGCGAGAATCCACCGAGCGCGGCAAACGCGAGGCCGAAGGCCACGGTATACATTCTCGGATACAATTTGCGGCTGCGCACGTGGTCCTCCCAGGGAGTCTTGTCCTGCGTTCGCTCGCGTGGTGGTGGGGGGTGGCCGGAGCGAGCACGTTCTTTCATCCGGATTGCCGGACATACGATGCGTTTCGGAGCCTCGCCGCCGTGAAGCGCTACCAGCTCCCCCGCTCGCCGGCCCGATCGATCACCCGCTCGAGGCGCTGGGCGGCGTTGCGCCAGTTGGTCTGGACGGAGTGCTGGGCCGCATCGGCGTTGCCCCGCTCGATGGCCGCCGCGATCGCCTCGTGCTCGGAGGCCGAGGTGTCGAGGTCGCTCACCAGCAGGCTGAGGTAGATCCGCTCGTACCGCTCCGCCTGCGGCTTGATGGTGGTATGCAGGGCCAGCAGCCGGCGGCCGGCGCCGGCCTCCACATAGGTGCGGTGGAAGGTGCTGTCCAGGTCGTGCAGCCGGTTGAAGTCCGGCCGGCGAACGTCGGCTTCGCGGCGGAAATCGGCGTTGATGGCGCGGAGCGACCGGGCGAGCGCGCGCCGCGCGCCCACTGCGAGCCCCGCGGACCAGCGGCCGGCCAATCCCTCGATCTCGGCCACGATGTGGAACAGCTCCCGCGCGTCCTCGCTGGTGAGCGGTGCCACCGTCGGCCGTGCCAGGCGCCCGCCCGACGGGTCCACGATGTACCCCTCCTGTTGCAGCCGCTGGAGCGCGCCGCGCACGGGGGTCCGGCTCACGCCCAGCCGGGTCGCGACGTCGCTCTCGACGATGCGGCTCCCGGGCGCCAGATGACCGTGCACGATGAGGTCGCGGAGCTGCTCGTAGACCACGAGCGGCCGCTCGCCGCGGAGGATGGTCGGCGCGCGGGCAGCGGGAGAGCGGGGAGCGGCGGCGCGGGCCTTCACCGGGGCCTCCCGAGCAAGAGGGACTGGAGCGGATGAGCGAGGTTTCGGGGCCGGCCGCCCAACGATAGCGACGGCGATAGGCGGTTGTCGAGGCGAGCCCGTCTTGCGCATTTGCGTCCCGCCGCTCATTGTTGTATGTGAAACTGTATACAATGGCCGTGAGAACATAGCGTTCCCGGCCTCCCCGGCGCAAGCAGCCCCGCACCCCACTCCCCTCCGGAGACAGAGCATGACCCAGGCTCGGTTGGCCCTTCTGCTCGCCGCCCTCGCCCTCGCGACGAGCGTCGCCCAGGCCCAGGACTCCACCGTCGCCGGGACGGTCGTCCAAGCTACCACCGGGGACGCCCTCGAGGGCGCGCGCGTGACCGTCGACGGCACGCCGCTGGTGCAGACCACCGACGCGTACGGCCACTTCCGGTTCGCCGGCGTACCCGTCTTCCCTGCGACGCTTCGGGTCGCCCGGATCGGCTACCAGCCCGCGATCATCGCCGTCGCCGGCCCGACGACCAAGCTCAGCGTCGGCCTCCACGAGACCACCGTCCAGCTGGACGAGATCGTGGTGACCGGCCAGCCCGAGGGGACCGAGCGACGCGCTGTCGGCAACTCGATCGCCACCATCGACGTACCCGCCGCGCTCGAGCTCTCCGGCGCGGGCGACGTCACCAAGCTCATCAACGGCCGAGCGCCGGGCGTGACCGTCCTGCCCAACTCGGGCCGCCCGGGCGCCGGCCCAACTATTACGGTGCGCGGCTTGAGCTCGCTCTCGCTCAACAGCCAGCCGCTGCTCTACATCGACGGGGTGCGGGTCAACAACGACGCCCTGACCGGCCCCTCCGGCGCCGCGGGCGGGTCGGTAGTCTCCCGGCTCAACGACATCGCCCCCGAGGACATCCAGAGCATCGAGATCATCAAGGGCCCTGCGGCGGCGACCCTCTACGGCACCGAGGCCTCGAACGGCGTCATCCAGGTCATCACCAAGCGAGGTCAGCGCGGCGCCAAGCCCGAGATCAACATCAGCGTCAAGCAGGGCACCAACTGGTTCCAGGACCCCGAGGGTCGGATTCCGACCAACTACGGCCTGGACGCCACCACGGGCGCGATCGTGTCCCAGAACCTGGCGCAGCAGGAGACCGACCGCGGCACGCCCATCTGGAAGAACGGGCACAACCAGAGCTACAACTTCTCGGCCAGCGGCGGCGCCAGCGCCATTCAGTACTACCTCTCGGGCACCTACGACGACGAGGACGGGATCGAGCCCATCAACGGCCTGAAGCGGTTCGCCGGGCACGCCAACCTGGTGTTTCCGATCAACGAACGCCTCGACGTCAGCACCAGCCTCAACTATGTGAAGGGGAAGACCCACCTCGGCGCCGACTACGCGGACGGCGTCTTCTTCAACACCCTGTTCGGCTTGCCCGCGCTCCAGGGCACCCCGACCCGCGGCTTCCTCATGGCGCCGCCGGAAGCGTACTACTCGGGCGTGTTCGACAATACCCAGGACATCTCGCACTTCACCGGCAGCGTCACCCTGAATCACCGCCCGTGGCAGTGGTTCAGCCACCGGTTGATCCTCGGCCTCGATCAGACCGGCGAGGACAACCAGGCGCTGACCGAGTTCATGCCGCCCGACGTCGCGCAATTCTTCGACCCCGTGAGCGCCCGCGGCGCCCTCACGCTCAACCGCCGCGACCAAACGCTCTACACAGCGGACTATAGCGCCACCGGGCGCTTCGCTCTGTCTCCCAGCTTCAGCTCCGCCACCTCCATCGGCGGCCAGTACTACGAGCGGCGGATCGACACACTCGGCGTGCAGGGACAGCAGTTTCCCGCACCCGGCGTCCAGACCGGCATCTCCACCGCGACCACCTTCGGCAGCCAGGACTTCATCAACAACAAGACGATCGGCCTGTATGCTCAGCAGCAGTTCGGGTACAGGGACCGCCTCTTCCTGACCGGCGCGGTCCGGGTCGACAACAACAGCGCCTTCGGCGACAACTTCGACTTCGCCAGCTACCCCAAGGTGAGCGGCACGTGGGTCGTGAGCGAGGAGTCGTTCTGGGGGCTCGACTTCGTCAACGCGCTCAAACTGCGGATGGCGTATGGCGCCTCAGGCGTCCAGCCCCAGGCGTTCGCCGCCCTCAGGACCTACGGGCCGAGCACAGGGCCGAACGACGAGCCGGCCGTGACGCCGCTGGCCGTCGGCAATCCCGACCTCAAGCCCGAGCGCGGCGAGGAGCTCGAGATGGGCTTCGAGGCGGGGCTCTTCAACCGCGTCGGCATCGACTTCACCGTCTACAACAAGCAGACCAAGGACGCCATCCTGCTCCGGAGCACCCCGCCGTCGGGCGGCTTCCCCGGCCAGCAGTACGTCAACATCGGCCAGGTCAGCAACAAGGGCATCGAGCTGCAGGTGAACGCCCTGGCGATCGCCGGCCGCGACGTGAGCTGGGAGCTCGGCGCGAGCGTGGCCACCGCCTCGAACTACATCAAGGACCTGGGTGGCATCTCGAGCATCCCGCTCGGGCTCCCGCTGCAGAGCAACGTCGAGGGCTACCCGATCGCCGGCTACTTCATCAAGCGGGTGGTGAGCGCGGAGGTGGACCCGAGCGGCGCCGTCACCAGCGCCCTGTGCGACGGCGGGCCGGGCAACGCCGCGGTCGACTGCGCCACGGCGCCGCTGGTGTTCGCCGGCACGCCCATCCCCAAGGTCGTGGGGGCCTTCAGCACCACGCTCCGCCTGTTCAAGAACCTGCGGCTGTACGGCCTGGTGGACTTCAAGCGGGGCCACCACCGGTTCGAGACGGACAGCTGGATCCGGTGCGCCGTGTTCGCCGAGTGCCTGGAGAACGTGAGCCCCCAGGGCGTGGATCCCAAGGTGCTGGCCGACTACACCTTCGGCGCCGACCTGCAGACGGTCAACACGTTCATCGAGGACGCCAGCTTCTTCAAGCTGCGCGAGATCTCCGCGAGCTACACGCTCCCCGACAAGTGGGCGGGAGCGATCGGCGCGCGGCACGCCACCATCACGCTGAGCGGGCGCAACCTGCACACCTGGACGAAGTACACGGGTCTCGACCCCGAAAGCCAGAGCGCCCAGCCGAACCCGACCGTGACGCGTCTGGACTTCTTCGACCAGGCGGTCACGCCCACGCTGGCGCAGTTCGTGACGACCATCAGCCTCGGCTTCTAACCGACCCGCGACCGACACGACGAGAGGATGACCTCATGAGGCAGAGATCTGCACCCCGGAACGGCCGCCGGGTCCACGTCGCCGCGATCGCGCTCCTCGTGGGCGTGCTGGCGGTGGCACTCGCCGCCTGCAGCGACCTCACCTCGCTCAGCCAGGACGCGCCGAGCCAGATCGGCGCCGAGGACCTGGAGAAGCCGGAGAACGCGGCCCTCCTGGTCCGGAGCGGAGTGGGCGACTTCGAGTGCGCGCTGGCCAACTACGTGGTGGCGGGCGGGCTGGTCGGCGACGAGCTGGCCAACGCGAACCTGATCAACCGGCTGTGGGACTACGACCGGCGCACGATTCTCCCGACGAACAGCGTCTACTCCACGCAGATCTGCGGCGACGATCCGACGGTCTACACCGTCCTGTCGGTGGCCCGCTACGACGGGGACCACGCCCTCGGGCTGCTCGACGGCTGGACCGACGAGCAGGTCCCCGGTCGCATCGGCCTGATCGCCACAGCCGCCACCTACGCCGGGTACAGCCTCGTGCTTCTCGGCGAAGGGATGTGCTCCGCGGCGCTCGACGTGGGTCCCGAGCTGACGCCCGCCCAGATCCTGGCCGAGGCGGATGCCAGGTTCACCAGGGCGATCGACGCCGCCACGGCGGCCGGCGACGACGAGACCCTGAGTCTTGCCCTCCTCGGGCGCGCGCGGGATCGACGTGACCTCGGCAACCTGCCGGCCGCGGCCGCGGATGCGGTCCAGGTCCCCGTGGGCTTCCGAGTGGACGCCACGTACTCCAACGCAAAGCCGACCCGCCAGAACGTCGTGTACAACGTCCTGAGCCAACTCCTCGAGGCCACGGTCGACGTCCCGTTCCGCGACGTCACCTTCGAGGGCGTACCCGACCCTCGAGTCAGCGTGGTCGACGCCGGCACGCCAGGCGCCGACAACGTCACGCCGATTTTCCTGCCGGCCAAGTACCCGGCGTTCGAGTCCCCCATCCCGGTGGGCCGCTGGGAGGAAGCGCAGCTCATCGTGGCCGAGGCGGACGTGGCTGCCGGCGATGCGGGCGGGGCCGTGGGGATCATCAACACCCTGCACGCCAACGCCGGCATTCCGGCCTTCGCCGGCGGGACGCCCGAGGAAGTGCAAGCCCAGATCATCGAGGAGCGGCGCCGCGAATTCTTCCTCGAGGGTCAGCGCCTGGGCGACATCATCCACTACGGACTGCCGCTCTTCCCCGCGACGGGGACGCCGTTCCAGGCGGGCGATGCCGTCTCGGGCACGTTCGGCGCGCAGGTGTGCTTCCCGTTGCCCACCGTCGAGTCGAGCAACAACCCGAACATCCCGGATTGAAGTGACCTCACCCCAACGGCGGGCCTCCGCGCGGGCTTTTCGCCCGGCGGTGGTCTGCCTCCGCACCGTCGCCGCTCTGGCATTCTCCGGTGCGCTGTGTCCGGCCGGCGCGCAGACGCCCCCAGACATCAAGACGCCGCTCGCGGGATTCGACGGCTACGCCTCCCGGGCCCTGAGCGAGTGGGACGTCCCGGGCATGGCCGTGGCCGTCGTGAAGGACGACTCGGTGGTGTTCGCGCGCGGGTACGGCGTGCGCACCACCGGCACGCGCGACTCGGTGGACGCGCATACGCTGTTCGCCCTTGGCTCCACGACCAAGGCATTCACCGCCTTGTCGGTGGCGCTCATGGTGGACGCGGGCAAGCTCCGGTGGGACGACCCGGTCGCGACCGTGCTGGCGGGGTTCGTGCTCCACGATCCCTACGCTACCCGCGAGGTGCGGCTCCGCGACCTGCTGACCCATGTGATCGGGTTCGCCGACCCGGAGTACCTGTGGTACGGGAGCGACCTGACCCTCGCCGAGATGATCCACCGGCTGCGCTTCCTTGCTCCCGAGAGCAGTCTCCGGTCTCGATTCGCCTACAACAACATCGGCTATGCGGTCGCGGGGCTCGCCGCGGGAACGGCCAACCGGAGCTCGTGGGAGGACCTGGTCCGCACCCGGATCCTCAAGCCACTCGGCATGACGGAGACCGTGATGGACGGGCCCGAGCTCCGCGCCCGGCCCAATGTCACGCGCCCGCACGCCCGCATCGACGACACCCTCCGTGCGCTGCCCGCCTCCTCGCAGCAGCTCGCCGACCCGATCGCGCCGGCCGGCTCGATGTACGCGAGCGTGCTGGACATGACGAAGTGGATGCGCTTCCTGCTCGACAGCGGGCGGGTCGCGGGAAAGCGGCTCGTGAGCGACACGGCGTTCGCGGAGTTGATGAAGCCGCAGGTGCTGGTCAAGCTCGACGAGATCTACCCGGCGGTCCGCCTCACGAAGCCGAACTTCACCGCATACGGTCTGGGCTGGTTCCTGGAGGATTACCGCGGCGAGAAGGTGGCCTTCCACACCGGCAGCATCGACGGGCTGGTGGCCATCGTGGGCCTCATCCCGGCGCGCCGGCTCGGCATCGTGGTGCTCGCCAACCGGGACCACGCGGAGCTGCGCCACGCGCTCATGTACCGCGCGTTCGATGCGTATCTCGGCGGGCCGGCGCGGGATTGGAATGCGGACATGCACGCGCTGTACCAGCGGCTGCAGGATTCGGTCGACGTGGCGAAGAAGGAAATCGAGCGGAAGCGCGTGGGTGGAACGAAGCCTTCGCTGGCGCTCGACAAGTATACGGGGACCTACGCCGACAGCCTGTATGGGTCGGCTGCAGTTCGGCTGGAGAATGGCCGGCTCGTGCTGGCCCAAACCTCCTTTCTCACGGCCGATCTCGAACACTGGAGTTACGACAGCTTTCGCGCACGCTATCGGAACCGGTGGCTCGGCACCTCGATGGTGATCTTTCGTCTCGACGCGGAGGGAAAGGTCGCCGCGCTGGATCTGGGCGACGGAAAGGTTCTGCCGCGCCTTCCCGACTCGAAGCGCTGACCCGAAGCCCCAGCTACTTCCCCGCCGTCGCTTTCAGCTGCTGCAGCCAGTTCTCCGCCACCACCAGCTCGCTCTGCTGCGAGGCCTCCCCCTCCCGCACCATCAGGAATCGCTGGCCATCCGGGGTCAGGGAGTACATGGGAATCGGACCCGGCCGATACAGCTGGCTGACGGAGAACATGGTTCGCTGCCGCCCGACGCCGAACGCGGCGCCCGGCGTGATCTCCGCCGAGACCATCTCGGCCTTGCCGTTTACGTAGAACAGCTCGCGGCCGCTCGGGGACCAGGTCGGCTCCCCTCCGCCGGCGGTGGAAACCTGCCACTTGGCCGACCCGGTCTCGGGGAACGGGCGGACGTACACCTCCCCCGAGCCTGACTCGTTCGAGCTGTACGCCAGCCAGCGGCCGTCCGGCGAGACGGCGGGGAACAGCTCGGCCGAGGGCGTGGCAACCAGAGGGACGAGCGTCGTGTCGCCGGCCCTGAGCCCCATGATGTCGCCGTTCCCTCCGCCGGTGGCGGCCGTGCGGAAGAGCAACCAGCGACCGTCGCGCGTCGGAAAGAGCTGGCCGAAGTCCTGCTCGGTCCGCAGCAGCAGGCGAGGGACGCCGGTGCCATCCGCCCGATGGATATAGGTCGATCCCGCGCCGCCGCCGGCCCGATCGGTGATGTACATGACGTCCCGGCTGTCGGGCGACCACGCCGGGCGCACGCTGGAGGTGTCGCCGAAGGTGATTCGGGAGAACGGGCCGTCCGGCAGCCGTTTGACCCAGATGTCGCGCCGGCCGTCCCGTTGCAGGCCCACCGCCACCGACTTCCCGTCGGGAGACAGGTAGGCCGATTCGATCACGCCCTGCGGGTCCCAGGCGTTGTCGACCGGCGAGATGCCGCCCTCCCGACTCACCCACACCACCCTCCGGGAACCGAGCGTGCCGCCGGTGGTGTAGGCCACCGTGCCATTCGAGGCGAGCGCGAAGTCGATGTTGAACCCGTTGGATCTCACCCCGATGCCTTCGACGAGCGCGACCGGCGGGCCGGTCAGCTCGAGCTTCCGTAGATCGAACGGGATCGCGATGAGCTTGCCATCGGCCGTGATCACGAGCAGATGCCCGGTCGGGGCGTAGCGCGCGAAGAGACCCCGGGTGAGCGTGTGCGGCGTGCCGTGTGGCAGGGACATCGCCATGATCTCGAAGTCCGCTGGCCCCTGCCCGGAATGCCGCAGCCGGAAGAGCACCCCTTTCGCGCCCGGCAGGACGTGCACCCACTCGGTGGCGATCTCCTTCCGCTGGGGGGAGATCGTGTAGACGGGCTCGATGCTCCCGCCCGACGCCCGCATCCGGCCGAGGCCCGAATCCACCTCGAAGTAGACGTAGCCGTCGTCGCCCCAGTCGCCCGACGTGGAGTTGACCTTGTCGCTCAGCGTCACCGTCGGCGCACCCGAGAGCGACGCGATGCGGACAATGGTCCCTTCCTTCAGGAACCCGATGCGCTGGCCATCGGGCGAGAAGAAGGGGTTCGATGCGCCCAGGGTGCCCGCGATCGGCGTCGCATCGAGCTGGTCGAGGCGCCGGAGCCAGAGCTGGGCGCCGCCGTCGCCCGGTCCGAGGTACACCAGGGAGCGCCCATCCCGCGACAGGGCGATCCGCGACCCGCCCGAGGGATTGGGGGGCTGCAGCACCTGATTGGAGCGGAGCGCGACGCCGAACTGGGTCACCGGCTCGGCGGGCTTCGGGCGGAGCCAGCCCCACAGCGCCGCGGCCGTGGCCACGGCGAGCGCGGCGCTCAGCGCCAGCACGACCGCCGGGGGCCGGCGGCGGGCGGCACCGAGCCGAGCAGCGGGGGCGGCGTCGAGCGACACGGTGGACGCGTAGCTCTTGTCCTTGAGCGCGTCGGCGAACTCGGCGGCCGTGGCGAACCGGTCGGCCGGGAGCTTCTCGAGTGCGGTGAGCGCCGCGGCCTCCACGTGGCGAGGAATCGTGTGGCGCTGCGGAACGAGCGGGCGCGGACTCTCGGTCACGACGCGCGCCACCACCGCCTGAGCCGTGGCCCCGGTGAATGGGGGCTCGGCGGTGAGCATCTCGTACAGCACCGCGCCCAGCGCGTAGATGTCCGAGCGGGCCGTGATGTCCCGCTCGCCCATCGCCTGCTCGGGGCTCATGTAGTGCGGCGTGCCGAGGCTCATGCCGGTCTCGGTCATGCGCGCGCCGCTCGCCTTGCTCGCCGCGAGCGCGATGCCGAAGTCCGCCACGAGGGCCCGGCCGTCGTGCAGCAGGATGTTCTCGGGCTTGATGTCCCGGTGGACCACGCCCTGCCGGTGGGCATAGTCGAGCGCCGAAGCCACCTCGCTGGCGATCCGCACCGCGTCGGGGACGGGGAGCTGCTTCTCGCGGTTGAGCCGGTCGCGCAGCGACTCGCCGTCGATGAACGGCATGACGTAGAACAGGTAGCCGTCGGCCTCACCAGAGTCGAAGAGCGGGAGGATGTGCGGGTGCTGGAGATTGGCGGTGAGCTTGATCTCGGCCAGGAAGCGCTCGGCGCCGATCACGGCGGCGAGCTCGGGGCGCAGCACCTTGAGCGCCACACGGCGATCGTGGCGGACGTCCTGGGCCAGATAGACGGTCGCCATGCCGCCGGCGCCGATCTCACGGTCCAAGCGATAGCGGTCCGCCAGGGCGGATTGGAGCCGGCCGAGCAGTTCGGGCATGGGTTGGCTGGTTAAGGTACGGGAAGATGGGGGGGAGGCCGCGGCTGGGCTAGGGGATGGCCCTGCGTCAGTAGCCACCTCGGCCGCGACCACGCCGGGAGCCGTCGTCCCGTGACCAGAGTCACACTCCCGGCTCTGCACGCCGCATAGGATTGATGGACCAGAAGGAGGACCTATGCGTATCAATCTGGCGCGCGATGCGCGCCTCACCATGATCGGAGCCGCATGGCTCGGCGCGCTCGCCGCCGGCGCATGCAAGTCCAAGACGAACGGCGCCGAAAGCGCCCGGGTCGAGACGCCGCCGAGCGCCGACAGCACCACGGCCGGTATGGCGGCACCCGCCGACACCGCCGCCGCGAGCACCAACACGAAGCTGAGCGACGCCAACATCGTCGCGCTGCTTGACGAGGCCAATAAGGCCGACAGCGCGGCCGGGAAGTTCGCCTCCGGCAAGGCGACCAGCCCGGGCGTCAAGTCCTTCGCCAAGATGATGATGGGAGAGCACCACGCCCTGCGGGTGCAGGGCGAGGCCCTGGCCAAGAAGCTCTCCATCAAGCCCGAGCTTCCGGCGAACGATCCGGTGCAGGCGGCCGGCTCGGCAGAGATGGCGGCGCTTCAAGCCGCGGGCACTGGAGCTGCCTTTGACCGCGCCTACATAGACCAGGAAGTGACCATTCACAAGGCGGTTCTCGACCTGGCTGACAAGGCCCACGGGGACACCGAGAACGGCGAGCTCAAGAGCCTGATCGAGAAGGCCAAGCCAGTGATCCAGAAGCATCTCGATCGCGGGGAGGAGCTGCAGAAGACGCTCGGGAAGGCAACGACCTGAGCGCGCGGGGGCGGGAGCGACCGCGGCCCAGTTTTACAGGTCGACTCCCGCCTCCATTTCTCCGTCCCCCTCGAAGCTGATCCCCTTCTTGTCGAGATAGGTCCGGAACGACTGGTAGCGCCGCTTCCGGAAGAAATCCCTCACGTAGCCATCGTGAACCGGCAGGACCCGTCCGGGCGCCAAGCGCTCGGCGAACGCCGCCGCGTCGAGCTCGGTCATCCAGGGGGCGGTGACCGGCAGCGCCAGGGCGAACACGCCGCGGTAGTCCCCCAAGCGAGGATCGAACGAGTCACCCGGGTTGAGCAGGCGATCGTTCACCAGGAAGGCCAAATTGTCCGGCGACGGGGAGCCGAGCAGCGCCGCGTGGGGGACGAGCGTCGTCTGCAGGGTGAACGCGCCGATCGAGATGGTGCCGTCCTTCGGCACGGTGGGTTCGATGCCGACCGCATGGAGGTCGCGCTCGCCGTCGTGGGTGGCGATGACCTTGGCGCCGCTCCGATCGACGATGCGCCGGATCAGGTCGGCATCGGCATGGTCGGGATGCCAATGCGTGACCGCAACGACCGAGACCCCGGCGAAGGTCTCGGGCGTGGCGTCGTCGCTCAGGAACTCGCGCTGGCCGGGGTCGAACAAGAGGGCCTCGTCGCCCTCCTCGACCAGCAGGCAGGCGTGCCCGAATTTTCGTACGCGCATCAGGGTCTCCTCATCTCGACGGTCATGGTCTCGATTCCCGGGTCCCAGTCTCGTTTCAGGGACGGGCGGGCGAGGTGACTCGCGTCACCCGGCTCCATCACGCCGAGCACAATGGTCCGGAACGGGTGGTCCGTCGCCCGAGCGACGCATACCGGTCATGAGGCACCCCGAGTTACATTTGCGCGTCCCCCGATCAGATCGCGGCAGGCCCCCCGTTCGAGCATAGGTCCACCCATGCCCGTGCACCCGTCTGTCGCCGTCGCCGTCGGTCTGCTCACGCTCGCTTCCGCGTCGCGGCCCGACGCGCCACACCGGCATGGGACTCCCCCCTCCACCGAGCGCATCCTCGCCAACCCAAATCGTGCCCCTGCCGGCCGGCTTCGAGACGGGGTCCTCACGCTCAACCTCGAGCTCCGGAGCGGCGTGTTCCGCCCGCACGCGGACGACGGACCGGGCGTCGAGGTCCAGGCGTTCGGCGAGGCCGGACGCCCGCTCCAGATCCCCGGTCCCCTGATCCGGGTGCCCGAGGGCACCGTCATTCATGCGACGATCCGGAACCGCCTGCGCGACTCGACGCTGGTCCTGCACGGCTTCGCCGCGCATCCCGGGCAGCCGGACGACAGCCTCGTGGTCCCGGCCGGCGCCACGCGAAGCGTGCGCTTCGACGCCGGCCGCGCGGGCACCTACTACTACTGGGGCACGACGACCGCCAAGCACATGGAGGATGACCGCTGGATCGACAGCCAGCTCTCCGGCGCCTTCATCGTGGATTCGGCCGGTGCACCGCCGCCGGCGAGCGAGCGGGTGTTCGTCATGGGCCTCTGGCTCAAGCCCGGGGAAAACGGCGGCGAGTTCATGGTCATCAACGGCAAGGGCTGGCCCGAGACCGAGCGGCTGGACTATCAGGTCGGCGACACCGTGCGCTGGCGCTGGCTCAACCCCACGTCCAGCTCGCACCCGATGCACCTGCACGGCTTCTATTACGAGGTCGACAGCCGAGGCGGCTGGGCGGCCGACACGGTGTACGCACCCGCCGATCGTCGAATGGTCGTGACCGAGCTCATGCCGCCCGGCGGCACCATGACCGCGCGCTGGACCCCGGTGCGGCCGGGCAACTGGCTCTTTCACTGCCATTTCGCCTTCCATATCTCCAACGAGCAGTCGCTGTCAGCCGATACCGCGGCCCCGGGCGGCCACGACGGTGAGCACATGGCGCATCGCATGGCTGGCCTCGTACTGGGCCTGCGCGTGGCGCCCGCCAAAGGCGCGCCGACGCTGGCCGCACCCGCGCCGGCCCTGCAGAGAAAGCTGCGGCTGCTGGTCCAGGCGGCGCGGTCCCCCGCCGATTCAGCCCATCTCATGGGATACGCGCTGCAGGAAGGAGACGTGGAGCCTGCGCGGGACTCGGCGCCCGTGCCGGGGGCGGCGCTGGTGCTCGAGCGAGGGCGCCCGGTTCGCATCACGGTGGTGAACCGGCTCACCGAGCCGACGGCGGTGCACTGGCACGGCATCGAGCTGGAAAGCTTTCCCGACGGCGTCCCTGGCTGGAGCGGCACGCCGGACCACCTGCTCGCGCCCATCGCGCCAGGCGACTCGTTCATCGCGGAGTTCACTCCGCCGCGCGCGGGCACGTTCATCTACCACTCGCACGCGCACGAGCTGTTCCAGATACCGGGCGGGCTTTACGGGGCGATCATCGTCGTACCACCCGGCGAAACCTATGACACCGCCGCGAACCGGCTCGTGATCGTGGGCGGGCTGGTCCGGGGTGACAGCCTCGTCGGCGTCGTGAACGGACGCACCGAGCCGGCGCCGATCGAGCTGCGCGCGGGACGTACCTACCGATTCCGGCTCATCAACATAGGTGACGCCCGGACCTACTTCGCGCTCCGCCACGCGGGCGCCGATTCGTCGCTCGTGACGTGGCGCGCGCTCGCGAAGGATGGCGCCGACCTGCCGGCGGCGCAGGCGGTGCCCCGCACCAGTCCCCTGCTCACCGGTCCCGGCGAAACCGCCGACTTCGAGCTCAGACCCACCGAGCCCGGCGAGCTCTCCCTCGTGCTCGACTCGCCGTTCGCGCCGTGGCGCTTGGCCGTGCCCGTAACGGTGAAGCCCTAGAGGCGGGCCCGACGCGATCTCACGATCACGCGAGGTTCATCTTCGCCAGCAACGCCTGAAACCTCGGGTGCTCCTTGAGCGATTTGAACAGGAACGACCCCTTGATGCCGTACACGTTGCCGGCTCGCTTCTCGTAGGCCTCCTCCAGGAGCGCGATCGCCGTATCCTGCTCGCCCAGCCCGGTGTACACGTAGGCCAGATGGTAGGGCGACACGAACCGTTCCCCGGACATCTCCTGTAGCCGGCTCAGCACTCCCCGCGCCTCCTCCGCGCGGCCGGTCAGCCCGTACGCCTCGCCGAGCTGGGCCAGATAGAGCGGATGACCAGGCATGCGTGTCACCACCCACTCGAGCTCCGCAATCCCCTTCTCCGCCATCCCGTTGTACAGATAGGCCCAGCCCAGCGTGGAGCGCCCGCGCCCGTAGTCGGGATCGAACTCGACGCAGGCGAGCGCCGCCTGCAGCGCCTCGTCGAGCCGGCCGGCACGAAGGAGTGTCGTGGCGACATCCGCCCGATGGGTGAGCGGGTCGAGCTCTTGCGCGCGCCGCACCAATTCGAGGGCCTCGTCGTAACGCTCGAGCGCGCTGCAGAGCCACCCGTAGTGGTCGTAGATGTCCGACGCGCCCGGGCTCAGCTCGATCGCCAGCTTGAACTCCTTCTCGGCGCCGGCCCAGTCGAAGTCGTGAACCATTCGGAGCAGCGCCAGCACGGCGTGCGCCTCGCCCAGCTCGGGATCGAGCGCCAGTGCTTTTCTCACGGCCGCCAGGCCGAGGTGATACGCCTCGTCCGGGCGGACCGCGCCGCCACCCACTCCGCCCGCGATCTCTCCGTAGGCGAGCGCGAGCCCGGCGTGTGCCAGTGCATACTCGGGGTCCGCCGCAATCGCCTGCTGGAAGTACTCGATGCCCTTCCGGATACTCTCTTCAGTGTATCGCGTGTAGCAGTGCCGTCCCTGGAGGTAGAGCTGGTAGGCCTGCACGTTGGCCGTCGGCTCCCGGCGGATCCTGGTCCGCTCATCCAGGGACAGCTCCGCCTTGAGCGCGGCCGCGATCTGCAGCGCCACGTCGGTCTGGATCGCGAAGATGTCGGTGAGCTGCCGGTCGTAGGTCTCGGCCCAGAGATGCCGCTCCGTCGCAGCGTCGATCAGCTGCGCGACGATCCGCACCCGATCGCCCGCGCGGCGCACGCTGCCCTCGAGCAGCGTCTCGACGTCGAGGCTGGCGCCGATCTCTCGCAGGCTCTGCTCGCGCCTCTTGAACGCCATCACGGAGCCGTGCGAGATCACCTTGAGCGAGCGGATCTTCGCCAGCTGCGCGATGACGTCCTCGGTGATCCCGTCCGCGAAGAACTCGTTCTCGGGGTCCGCGCTCTGGTTGAGGAACGGCAGGACCGCGACCGACGGCGGTTTCGGGCCGGACGCCTCCGCGGTGAGGGATTCCGCGAAGGCGGCGGCGGACGGGAATCGGTCCGCCGGCTCGAGCGCGAGGGCCCGGACCAGCGCCTCCTCCAGCCCGACGGGCACCGTGGGGCGAAGACGGCGCACGCGCGGGACGGGCTCGGCGAACCGTTTGGCGATCACCATTCGCGGCGAGCACCCACGTGCGGCGGCTCGCCCGCGAGCAGCTCGTACAGGACGCAGGCGAGACTGTAGACGTCGCTGCGGGCGTCGAGCACGCGCTCGCCCGCGGCCTGCTCGGGGCTCATGTACTCCGGCGTGCCCACGAGGAGGCCGGCGTCCGTGAGCCGCTCGTCGGGGGCCGCGCCGGCCGCCAGCGCGATCCCGAAGTCGGCCACCATGGGCTCGCCCTCGTGCAGCAGGATGTTCTCGGGCTTGATGTCGCGGTGGATCACGCCCTGCGCATGCGCGTGGTCGAGCGCCGCGGCGACCTGCCGCACGATCCGAACGGCATCCCCGACCGGGAACGCGCCTTCGCGGGCCAGCCTCTGCCGCAGTGACTCGCCGCCGACGAAGGGCATGACGTAGAAGAGCATGCCGGCTGCATCGCCCGAATCATGGAGCGGAAGGATGTGCGGGTGGTTGAGGCCGGCCGCGATCCGGATCTCGCGGGTGAAGCGGTCTGGGCCAAGGAGAGCGCCGAGCTCGGGGCGAAGCACCTTGACCGCGACCTTGCGATGATGCTTCAGGTCGTCGGCCAGGTAGACCGTCGCCATGCCGCCCCGGCCGAGCTCCTGCGCGATCGTGTAACGGCCGGCGAGCGCGGTGCCGAGACGTTCGAACTCAGTGGAGATCGGGTTGGCCACGGGCTTCCGGGAGAGGGTGCGGGTGGACCCGGAAGATGTGGTCGGTGCGCCTCGGACGGGAGTGGGCAGCCCGCGGATGGGGCCGGTGGGACGCCGTCAGCGTCTTCGCGCTATCGACGGCCCATGTCCCGCTCGTACATGATCGACACACCCGGCTCCCAGACCAGCGCCTGGTCCACGAACCGGTGGTGTTGCGAGACCCAGAAGCGGGCGGAGGGCGCGCCGGAGTCGGGGACGGCGAGGACCTCCCACATCGGCGCGCGATGCCCGTTCGCGCGCACGAGGCTCGTGTCCTTGACGACCTCCACGGCATACCAGACGACCCGCCCGAAGCGGTCCATGTAGACGGGCATCGTGGCGCGATAGCCGGGCTCGAGCGGCAGCGCCGAGAGCGCCAGGCCGAACATGTTCCATTCGAACGGGCGGACACCGAGCTGCTGATCCAGGGAGGTCGGGGCGCCCGCCGTCGGGGTCGTGCCGCCGCGGACGCGCTGCCCATCGAAATCGAGCGCGACGACGTCGGGACGCGTTGCTCGAGCGCATCCGGATCGGGCGGAGCGTGCGGGCCTCGATCCAGGAGCTGTCCACGGTCGTGGCGTTCGGGGTGTCGAACCTCAGCACGTCGAGCAGCACCTCGCGTCCGTTGAGCGTGGCGGCGGCGAGCTGCTCGGATTGCGTGCCGAAGGGCTTGACCGTATCGCCGCGCGTGAGCGTGAGGTTCCTGACCAGCGAGAACGGGCGAAGGTGGGTGGCGTCGAGGGCCGGATCGCCGGCCTGCACCGTGTCGCGAACACCCGCGCTCGACGCCGGGAGCTGAACTGCGTGGTGAGCGGCGGCGGCGAGGAGGACCGCCGACAGCGATAGGACCGGGAGACGAAACATGATGGCCTCGGCGCAAGGGAGATGAGGTACCATTCCGGACGCGGAGGGCCGGTCATCGGTTTCGCGGCCGTGTTCCACCCGCACATGAAAACGGGGACCGCTGTCGCGGTCCCCGGCGCCTGTTGCGCGTATGATCGGCTCGCTACCAGGGCGGCGCGTGCCGGAGACGCTATTCCGCCTGCTTGTTCTTCGCGGTCGGCGGCAGGAGACCGTTGAGCCGCAAGTAGATGGCAAGCTGGCTGTAGTGATCCGACCAGTCCTCGGCGGCAGCGAACATGGCTTCCGCGCGCGAGACCTCGCTATGCCCGAAGAACGGCACCTTCTCGCCGAGCTTCGAGTCGTCCAGCTTGGCGAGCGACGACTCGCAGAACTGGAACGTCTCCTTGAGCCTGGCCACGCGCTCGCTCTTGGCGGCCGTCTTGGCCAGCTCGGCGCGCTTGGGCGCGTCGACGCCGCTGATATGGGAGCACAGGAAATCGTTGCCGCCGGACAGATGGCCGATGACGTCGCCAAAGCTCATCTGCGCGGGCGTCGGCTTGAAGCCGTACTTGTCAGCGGGCATTTCCTCGGCGGCGGCGACGAGGTTGGTGCTGGCGCTCTTGGCGACGGAGCGGAGCGCCTCCGCGGCCGGGGCCTGAGCGAGGGCGGTCGAAGCGAGACAGAGCGTGCCAAGCGCGGCGAGGGAGAGCGATTTCTTCATGGCGCGGATCCGGGTCGGGGTGATGGTGGAATGCCTCTCAACCTATGGCGGCATCCGCCGGGTGCAATCCTGCTATCGGGGAAAGGCCTCGGGCAACCCGCCGTCAACCGTGATGAGATCGCCCGTCGTGAAGCGGAATCGATCGCCGGCGAGCGAGACGGCCAGCTCGGCGACCGCCTCGGCGGGAATGAGCGACACGCCCATCAGGTTGCGCTTGCGGTAGGCCTCGAGCTGCTCCGCCTCGGTCACGCCGCGGCTCGCGGCGCGCTCCCGCACGAAGCGACGGAACAGCGGCGTGTCCACCTGGTCGGCGTTGATCGCGTTCACCCGGATGCCATCGGGTCCGAGCTCGACCGCGGCGACGCGGAGCGCCTGCAGCAGGGCGGCCTTGCTGCCGCCGTAGGCGACCGCCTCCTTGCCCGGCACGATCGCCGCCTTGGAGACCGACGCCACGATCGAGCCGCCGATGCCCTGGCGTCGCATGATCGTCGCCGCGCGGCCGATGGCGGCGACCGCGCCGAGGTAGTGCACCTCGAGCTGACGCTGCAGGTCCTCACGGCGGATCTCGGTGATGGGCGCGAAGCGAGGCGGCAGCCCGGCGGTGTAGAACAGGCAGTCGAGCCCGCCGAACTCGAGCACCGCGCGGCGGAACAACGCGTCGAGGCTGGCGTCGTCGCGCACGTCGGCAGCGGCCCCGACGAGCCGGCCGGGGAAGGTCGGCGCGAGCTCCGCCGCGACTTGTTCCGCCGAGCTGGCGTCGAGGTCGGCGACGACGACATGCGCCCCCTCCTCCGCGAACCGCCGAGCCGCCGCCTGCCCGATGCCGCTTCCGCCGCCGATCACCACGACGACATGGCGCGGCAGCTCCTTGGTGGCGCGCTCGCGGGCGATCGTCTCCTCTCACCTTTCGCCGCTCCAGCGGCCAGTGCTCGAACTCGAACACGTCCCCTTCGGCGATGAACTCGAACCGATCGACCGCTTCCGCACCGTCGATGGCCTGGAGCGTGGCGCGGTAACAGAGGTTGGCGGTGACGGCGCTTCGCTTGTCCGTGAACGCGGTGATAAGGCCGAGACCGGGCGCCAGGACGACCTTGGCCCAGTCATCCAGCGGGCGCTCGCCCGGCGAGGCGTGGCGGGCATGGTACGCCTCGTACTCGGCGCGGGCCGCGGCGAGACCGGCGCGAGCCTGGACGACGAGCGCCTCGGGCGACGCCGTGAGGTCGAGATCGAGCCAGACCGGAAGGCGGCCGGCGCGCAGCAGGTGCTCGGGCGTCGCCATGCCGCGTCCGACGAGATCGGGAACGTGCGCTCCTGCGAGCGTCGTCAGGATGTCCTCGGCATCGTCGTAGTGCAGGATCACGCGGTCGGCCGGGCTCAGGGCGCCGCGGATCGCGGGCAGCACGACCTCGGCGAGGCGGCGGCGTTCATCGGGGTTGGGAGCTGCCGTAGCGCCGACCGCGCCGGCAGTCTTGCCGCGGCGACAGCGCGCTCTGCTGACGTCGGCGAGGGTTTGCCGGGACTCGTGTTACGGAGCCGCCCGCGCCGGCAAGTGGCGAGGTACTCGTCGATCCTCCCGACCACGTGCACCAGCCGTTCGTGTGCCTGCTCCGCGTCCTCGCCCCAGACGACGAGGCCGTGGTGCGCCAGCGTCAGCCCGATCGCGCCGGCGGGAACCTGGGCCACCATCGCGCTCACCGCTCGCGCCAGCGGGAAGCCGGGCCGGCTGTACGGGACGTAGGCGATCTCCCCTTCGAACAGCTCGTGCACCAGCCGCTCGGCCGTCGCGTCGGGAACGTTCGTGAGGCTCATCGTCGCCACGTCGTGGGTATGCGCGATGACGCGGTGGGGGAGGAGCGAGTGCAGCGGTGTCTCCACGCTCGGCGCCGGGCCCTCGGCGAGCATGCAGCCGGCCATGAACCGCATCATTTCGGCGTCGCTCATCGACTCGGCCCCGGCCAACGGGGCCAAGCGCGCGAGCGAGAGCCGGGTGAACCCGTCGCGTCCGATGGTCCGGAGGTCGGTACCGCTGCCCTTCACCAACAGGGCGTCACCGACCTTGATCGAGGTGTTCCCCCCTCCCGGCTGCACCAGGCGTGTTTCGGCGCCGAGCAGGTGGGAGAGGCGAACGAGGCTGTCGAGGGGGTCGGCGAGGGTGATCGGCATGCGAGGAAGATGGGCGGATCGAAGCGGGCGGGCCACCCGTGCTACACCCGCGGTCGAGGCCGCGGACACCCGTGGCGGCTCGACCAGTTCCGCCTTAATATCAGAGAACACCCCAGCATTCAATCGATCCCGCACTACCCCGGCCCGTCCGGGGAGGCTTGGGTACCTCTGCCGTGAACGACAGCGTCCGGCTTCCCCGCCCCGCCGTCTACGCGCTCCAAGTCGCCACCCTCGCCACGGTGTACTACGCCGCCGCGCGGTTCGGACTGCGCTACGCCACCATCGGCCAGAATGTCTCGCTCATCTGGCCGCCCACGGGCCTCGCGATCGCGGCACTCGTCATCCTCGGCCGCGGCGCGTGGCCCGGCATCGCCGTGGGCGCCTTCTTCGCCAACGCCGCGACCGCCATCCCGCTCGGAGCCGCCGCCGGCATCGCCGTCGGGAACACGCTCGAGGCGGTGATCGGCGCCACGCTGCTCGTACGCGCCGCCGGCAGCCGACCGCGATTCGACTCGATGGGCGCGGTGCGCGCGCTCATCCTGATGGTGGCGCCGTTGAGCGCGCAGGTGAGCGCGTTCATCGGCGTTGGCACCCTGGTGATGGCCGGGGCCCTTCCCGCGGCGGGCGCCGTGACGGCCGTCGCGTTCTGGTGGACCGGAAACGTGCTCGGCGCGCTGATCGTAACCCCGCTCCTCCTCGCCTGGCTGCTCCATCCGACGCCGCGGCTCGCCGTGCGTGGTCCGCTCGAGGTGGTGCTCCTCTGTCTGGGGACCGTGGTCGCCGCCGAAATGGGACTGGGACGGTTCCTGCCCGCGCCCGCCCCGATCCGGATGCTCGACTACCTCTACCTCCTCTTTCCCTTCGTGATCTGGGCCGCGCTTCGGTTCGGGAGCCGGGGGGCGTCTCTGGTCACGTTCGCCATTGCCGTCATCGCGGTCTGGCGTACCGTCACCGGCGGCGGGCCGTTCAACAGCACGAGCGGCGGCGTGACGCTCCTCGGGGTCGGATGCTATCTCGGGGTCGTCGCCGTGACCGGACTGCTCCTCGCGGCAGCCGTGAGCAACGAGCGGGAGACGGCGACCGACGAGATCCGCCGTCGGGAGGAGCAGCTCCGCCTGTCGCTCGACGCCGCGCGGATGGGCGTCTGGTTCTGGTCGGCCAAGGACAACACGCTCACCTGGGACGACACGCTGCGCCAGATGTACGGACTCGGCCCGGACGACCGGGTGTCGGGCTACGAGGACTTCATCGCCCGGGTACACCCGGACGACCGCGAGTCCGTCGAGAGCTCGGTGCGGCGCGCCCTCGCCGACGGCGGGCGGCTGGACTACGAGTTTCGCATCCTGCTGCCCGACGGGCGAGTGCGGTGGGTGGCCGACCTCGGGCGGGTGGTACCGGGAAAGGACGGGGCGGCCGTCGGCATGACCGGTACCTGCCAGGATGTGACCGACCGTCGCACCGCGGAAGAGCAGCTCCGTCTGGCCCACAAGATGGAATCCGTGGGTCGCCTGGCCGGCGGTGTCGCGCACGAGACGAACAATCAGATGAGCGTGGTGATGAGCGCCGCCGACTTCATCCTGGCGCGAGCCGATCTCCCAACCGCGGTTCGCGCGGACGCCGAATACATCCGGCGCGCCGCCGAGCGGACGGCCGCCGTCACGGCACAGCTCCTGGCGTTCAGCCGTCGCCAGGTGATGCGCACGCGGGTGCTCGATCTCAACGCGGTGCTGGAGAGGTTCCGGCCGGTGCTTCAGCGGACGCTGGGCGAGGACTGCCAGGTGACGCTGCTGCTCGACCCCGCGCTCGGCCGGGTGCGGGCAGACCTGGGACAACTCGAGCAGGTGCTGCTCAACCTGACCATCAACGCGCGCGACGCGATGCCGCGCGGCGGCACCTTGTCCGTCGAGACCTCGACCGCGCTGCTCACCGAGCGTTCGGCTGTCATGTCGCATGGGCTGGCGGTCAAACCGGGCCGCTATGCGCTGATGTCCGTGAGCGACACCGGAAATGGCATGGACAAGGCGACGCTCGCGCAGATCTTCGAGCCGTTCTTCACCACCAAGGCGGTTGGCCAGGGGACCGGACTTGGCCTCGCGACGGTCTACGGGATCGTGAAGCAGTCCGGCGGCTATGTCTGGGCCTACAGCGAGCCCGGCGGTGGCACGACGATCAAGGTCTACCTGCCGCTCACCGACGCACCCGGCGAACCCGCGGCCGAAGAGGCCCCGGCCAGACCGGCAGCGACCGGCGAGCTGATCCTGGTCGTCGAGGACGAAGCGCCGGTCCGGGCGATTGCCGCGCGTGCGCTGGTCGAGGCGGGGTATCGGGTCCTGGAGGCGGACCGTGGCCAGCGGGCGCTCGAGCTGCTGCGCCGGAGTGGTGAGCGGCCCGCGCTCGTGCTCGCCGACGTGGTGATGCCGGGGCTCAGCGCTTCCGAGCTGGCGGCCGAGCTGGCGCGGGTCGCTCCTGGCGTGCCGGTGCTGTACACGTCGGGATATACCGACTCGGAGATCCTCCGGCGGGGGCTGCTCGAGGAGGGGGCGCCGTTCCTCGCGAAGCCGTTTTCGCCGGAGGCGCTGGTGAAGGCAGTACGGATGTGGGTGGGAACCGCATGAGATCGTGAACGGGGGCCGGGGCTCGACTCCGCCTCTCGGAGTGTTATCGTTCCATGAGGTGTTCGACTTGCACGGGCGGGATGTGCCGGGGGGCGATGCGTGCTGCGCCTGTGGGCTGAGTCGTCACCAGTTCCTCAGGCTCGAGCACGTCACCGCCCCGGAGGACCCTATGCGCACCCTGCGACTTCTTCCGCTCGCCATCGCCACCGCCATCGTCGCCGGTGCGTGCCGACCCGCTTCGGACGACGCCGAGCAGACCGCCTTCCAGGTGCCCCATCGGGACCTCACCCTGCAACAAGCCACCACGTCGCAAACCGAGGTAGCGTCGCCCGTGGAGCTCGGTCGCGTGTCCGAGCAGCCGCGCGCCACCCGGCCGCACCGCACACGAAAGGTCGCGCCGCAACCGGCGCCTGCGCCCGCTCCATCGTCCACCGCGGCACCGAAGTCCGCGCCTGCTCCGACAACGGCCGCCAGCGCCACGACCAGCGTCGCCAGCAGCGACGCCGCGGCCGCGCCCGATCCGTTCGCGCTCGCGCCTGGCCAGACCGTTACCGCCATTCCCGCGAGCAGCGGACCCTCGAACGAGCCGTCGTGGACGGACCGCGGACCGCCCGACGCACCTGACGGCAGCAGCGGCGGCACGACGATTCACGCAGGTGGACATGGAGGCACGTGCGGTGGCCATGGCGGCGGCCATCATCCCGGCGGCGGCGTGAGCCCGGGATTTCGAGGTCTGCAGTAAGCGCGAGCAAAACTCACTGTTGACAGCGACGGTACCGTGTCGTACACATGAGTCGTACTCCGCGGGAGAGGAGGACGATTCGGCGCTCGCCCAGTCAGGGTACCCACAAAGCGGCCGCCGCCCCATGAACCGAGTCCACCGCAGACCTACCGTTACCTCCACAATGCAGTGAAGTCGTTCGACGGTGATAACCCCATGCCGTCGACCAACCACATAGCGGCACGACCGCCGCGAGCCATTCGGCACCCGGGGACTTCCCAAGCGTGGTCCCCGGTAGTGCGTCCGCCCCCATCACTGCGCCAGCAGTTCCGCCAATCCGGCCGTTCTGAGCAATCGTGCGTATCGCGGATCCACCGCGAGCCCATGGTGATCGTATGGAAGATCCATGACCACCCGGCGCAGCCGACCGGGGCGGCGGTGATACGCGCGCTCCACCCAGTTCATGGCCTCGTGCCATTCTCCCAGCTCGGCGAGCACGATGATGATCGTGTCGGAGAGCTGGCGGCTCGTATTGGGATCGGTGAACGGATCTTCCCGGGCGGCCTGGCCGAGCAGGCGTTCGATGTCGACCCGGAGATCGTGCTCGCGTGCCGCCAGCCATCCGTCCCGCTCGGTGCGCTTGGTGAGCTCGGCGGCGCGGTCGGCCTCGTTCCGGAGGCCAAGCAGCGCGCACCGCGCGTCGAGAGCCTCCTCGTGCCGGCCGGCGCGGTGACAGCTCATCTCCAGCCGCTCGAGCGCCGCCTCGTACCGCGGCTGAAGCCGGAGTGCGTGCCGGAGTGCGCCGACCGCCTCCTCGTAGCGGCCGAGGGCCATGAGCACGTCGGCTTCGCCCACGCGCATGAACGCGGCGCCCGGCGCGAGCCGGACGGCCGCGCGCATCCGCTCGAGGGCCTCCTCCTTTCGCCCCGCGATCTTGAGCCACGCGCCGTAATACCGCTGTGACTCGGCGACGTCCGGCGAGAGCTCGGCGCCGCGGCGCAGCTCCTCGCCTGCCAGGTCGTACTCGTCTTCCCAATAGAGCAGGTGAACGCCGAGGCCGCTGTGCACCGGGCCGATCGAGTCATCGAGCGCCAACGCCTGGTGCCGGAGCTCCTGCGAGCGCACGAAGGCCTCGTCCTGGTCGGCGAACCCGCGTACGCCCGCGACGTGAATCAGGTCGGCCAGCGTGGCCAGGAGCAGCGCGTTGTCCGGCACGCGCTGCATCGCTCGCTCGAGGTAGGCGCGAGCCATGCCGTACTTGTCGCGCGCCGACGGGCCGCCCTGGACCGCCATCGAGAAGAGCTGCCGCGCCTTGCGGTGCAGCTCGGCAACGTCGGCCGGGAGGCCGGCGATCTCTTCGCTGGACCGGGTGGGCCGCGCCGCCGGCGTCGCGGCCATGGGCGACGGCGTCCCGCCGGCCGAGCCGTCGATGCCGCGCAGCTCCTCGAGAAGCGCGACGGCGTTCGCCGGTCGGTCGCCCGGCTCCTTGGCCATGAGGCGGGCCACCAGGGCGTCGAGGAGGACCGGCGCGTCCGGCCGGCGATCGCGCACCGATGGCACGGGCCGCACCATGTGGGCCGCGAGGACCGCGAGCGCGGTGTCACCCGAATAGGGCGGCACTCCGGTCAGCAGCTCGTAGGCCACGCAGCCGAGCCCGTAGAGATCGGACCGACCATCAAGCTGTCCGCTCCCTTCGGCCTGCTCGGGGCTCGCGTAGGCGGGGCTGCCGACGACGAGCCCCGCCTGCGTCATGCGTCCGGCCTCGGGACCCGCCGTCCAGAGCGCCACGCCGAAGTCCGCGAGCAAGGCGCGGCCGCGGTACCAGAAGACGTTCTCCGGTTTCACGTCCCGGTGGACCGAGCCCATGGCGTGCGCGTACGCCAGCGCCTCGGCGATGTCAGCCACGACGCGGACGACTTCGGCGACCGCGAGCGCGCCCTCCCGCTTGAGGCGCGCGCGGAGCGGCTCCCCCTCGATGTACGGCATGACGTAGTAGAGGAACGTCGTGCCACGCGGGTCGTGGGCCGGTCCAGGAGCCGCGGCCGCCACCCCCGAGTCGAACAGGGGCACAATGTTCGGGTGCACGAGGCGCGCCGTCAACCGGATCTCGCGCGCGAACCGTTCGGCGCCGAGCGCGGAGGAGATATCCGGGTTAAGCACCTTGATGGCCACGTCGCGATCGAGCGTGGTATCGTGCGCCAGGTAGACGGTGCCCATTCCGCCGCGACCCAGCTCCCGGGCGACGCGGAAGCGGCCCGAGAGCGCGGCTAGAAGGGCTTGATCGGTCGGAGATGTGGCGGTCACCACTGTTCACTAACGGCTGGACGCTGGCGGCGTCAAGCCCGCGGGCCGGCCCCGGCCGGACGCGACAGATTTGAACAGAACGGCCGGGCTTCTTTCGCCAAACGGGGTCACTCTCCAGATTGAGGTAGCGCAAGCTGCTCTCAGGAGAGTCCCATGCATTCGACCGACGCCGCGACCTCGACCATGGCCGGCCGCAAACCACGTGAAGACGAGATCGACGCCCACGGAGTGACGCATACCGGCAAGGTGCGGAAGGACAACCAGGATCATTTCCTCCTCTGCTCCCTCCGAAAGCAGCTCGTCGTCCGACTCTCCAGCATTCCGGAGGCCGACGGGCTCATGACCGAGACCGAGCGGCTCGCGTCGCTCGCCATGGTGGCCGACGGGGTGGGTGGCTCCGCCCGGGGCGAGACGGCGAGCCGCGTCGCGCTCCAGGGCGTGACGCGATACGTCACCCGCGCCATGCGCTGCTATTACAGCTCGCTTCCGGAGGACGGGGAGGACGACCTGACCGACGCGCTCCAGCAGAGCGCGCATCAGTGCCACGCGGACCTCGTGAGCCGCGGCGAGAAGGACTTCGATTACCGCGGCATGGCCACGACGCTCACCCTCTACCTCGGCGTGTGGCCACGGGGCTACCTGCTCCAGGTCGGTGACAGCCGGTGTTACCTGCTCCGCGATGGTGAGCTGACCCAGGTCACGCGCGACCAGACGATGGCACAGGAAATGGTGGACCTCGGCGTCATGAAGATGGAGGACGCCGCCGGCACCAGGCTGGCCCACACGCTCACCAGCGCCATCGGGGGCCACGAGACGCACCCCAAGGTCACCCGGTTCGGGATGGACTGGGGCCATGTGCTGCTGCTCTGCAGCGACGGGCTCACCCGGCACGTCTCCGACGACCGGATACGAGAGGTGCTCCGCTCGATGACGTCGGCCAAGCAGGCCTGCGAGACGCTGCTGAATGACGCGCTGGAGGGGGGCGGGTCCGACAACATCACCGTCGTCGTGGCCAGGGCGGTACGTCGGGACGAATAGCGCGCAGCGCCCGTCGAGCGCGCGACGGGCGGAGCCTCGCCCGTACCTGAACGGCGCCGTCAGTACACGAAGGGGATAAGCGCCGCCGTCCCGCGCTCGTACTCCCCATACTCCGGGAACGTCTCCCGCATCCGGCTCTCCTCCTCGCGGCTCTTCATGGCGAACGACAGCACCATGAACGCGAAGCCGACGAGCGTCCGCCACTCCCCGATAGCGATTGCCATGCCCAGCATCGCGAGCAGAATGCCGGTGTAGATCGGGTGGCGCACGTGGCGGTACGGCCCGGTGCGGATCAGGGCGTGGTCCTCCTTCACGACCACATGGGCGCTCCAGTTCCGCCCGAGGTGGCGTCGAGCCCAGATCGAGATCGCGAGCCCGAGCGCGAGGAGGGCCACCCCGATGGTCGGGTACACCAGGTTGGCCGGCACGAACCGCCGGGTCAGCAGCTTGGGCACCAGGCGAGGTGCGGCGAACAACACGACCCCGAGAATCAGGGGGACACGATGCTTCAGCTTCGATCGAAGCGGCTCCGGCTGCGTGGTGCGCTTCACGTCCCTCGCGCTGTACCACCAGTAGAGGAGCCACACCAGCCACAGGGCCGGGATGATGGTCGCGATAATCCGCTCGTATCGCATGGCGGCAATATAGGGCGGCCCGGCGCAGCCGACAGCACGGGCTCCTTTCGTGTCGGCGCCTGGCTGGCGCCCAGGCTCGGCTGAGCAGGGACGGCCGGGGCGCGTACCTTCCACTCGTGACCCCGACGCTCCCAGCGCTGCTGTTTCTCACGATCGGCTCGATGACCCGGCCGGGCGCCGACTCGACCGCGGCCTTTCTCGTCCCCGGTATTTCCCAGGCACTCGCGCGCCATCGCGCCGCCACGATCCACGACGTGCGCTACGAGCTGGCGCTGGACGTGACCTCGAGGGACAGCGCGGTCGGGACGGTGACGATCCGCTTCCGTCGTACCGGCGCGGCCGACGCGATCCTCGACTTCCGGGGCCGTCGCCTCGTCTCCGCCCTGGTGAACGGGCGGGCCCTCGCTGGTGCGATCCCGACGAACGGCCATCTCGTTGCGCCGGCCCGCCTGCTCCAAGTTGGGGAGAACACGCTTCGAGTGGAATTCGTGGCGGACATTGCGCCCAGCGGCGTGAGCATCATCCGTAATCACGATCCGACCGACGGCAGCGATTACCTCTACACCCTGCTCGTCCCGGCCGACGCGAGCCAGCTCTTTCCCTGCTTCGACCAGCCCGATCTCAAGGCCCGGGTCCGCCTGGCGGTCACGGCCCCGGCCGCCTGGTCGGTGGTCGCGAATGGATCCGCCGTGGCGGGCGATACCACCGGGCAGCAGGTCACCACCCGCTTTGCCCAGACGAAGCCCATCAGCACCTACCTCATCGCCTTCGCGGCCGGACCGTGGCGATCGGCACGCGCCACGATCCACGGCCGAACCATCACCGCCTACGTTCGACGCTCGCGCGCGGCCGAGGCGGACCTCGACACGCTGCTCACGCTCAATGCCCGCGCGCTCGCGTGGATGGAGCGCTACTTCGGGCGCCCCTATCCGTTCGAGAAGTTCGACTTCGTGCTGGCGCCGGCGTTTCCCTTCGGCGGGATGGAGCACCCTGGCGCCGTATTCTACAGCGAGGACGCATTCATCTTCCGCGATCGCCCCACCCTGCCCCGCACGCTCGGCCGCTATTCCACCATCCTCCACGAGGTGGCCCACCAGTGGTTCGGTGACCTGGTCACCATGCGGTGGTTCGACGATCTGTGGCTCAAGGAAGGGTTCGCGACCTTCATGGCCGCCAAGGCGCTGGCCGACCTCGAGCCGGAGGCCGACGCATGGAAGACGTTCTACCTGGGGAACAAGCCGTCGGCATACGCGGTGGATCGCACGGCGGGCACGCGCCCCCTCTGGCAGGCGCTCGACAACCTCGACCAGGCAAAGAGCAACTACGGCGCGATCGTCTACAACAAGGCCCCGGCGGTGCTCAAGCAGCTCGAGTACCTCGTGGGCGACACGGTCTTCCAGGCGGGGGTGCGCCGCTTCCTCGAACGGTACGCCTACGCCAACGCCGGTTGGCGCGACCTGTTCAGCGCGATCGGCACGGCGGCCGCTCGACCGCTCGACGCGTTCGGTCGCGACTTCATGCTGCGGGCCGGGATGCCCGTGGTGGAGCAGCGGCTCGAGATCGAGGATGGAAGGATCGCGCGGCTGACGCTGGCGCAGTTCCCGGCGGTGAAGGACTGCGTCCTCCGCGCCGTCGCCCGCGCCGTCGCTGACAGCGGATGCCCGCCGACCGAGGCGGGCCCAGGCACCGCGTCCTCCGGCGGCGGGACCGCAGCCGGGGAATCAGGAAATGGCGCGATCCCGGCGACCGACGCGTTCTGGACCGAGCGCACTGAAGTACTGCTCGCCTATCGTGATCGACCGCCGGTGCGCATCCCGGTCGAGCTCCGCGGCCCTGCTACCGTGGTTCACGCGGCTACGGGCCTTCCAAGGCCCGAGCTCGTCTTCGCCAACTCACGCGACCACGGCTATTTCCTGCTGTTGCTCGACTCCGCCAGCATCACCGCGCTGGAGGGCGGCGCGCTCGCTCGGGTGCACGATGCGTTCCTGCGCGCCATGCTCTGGGGTGCGCTCTGGGACCAGGTGCGCGGCTACCGCATGGCGCCGGAACGTTTCATTCGCCTCGCCCTCCGCGAGCTGCCCCGCGAGACCGACGAGCAGATCGTGCCCGTGATCCTCGGCCGCCTCGATCGCGCCGTGGGCGCGTACCTCCTGCCGGCCGCGCGCGATCGCGTCCAGACCGAGGTCGAGCGCGTCCTGTGGGCTGGCGCGGCCGACACGACGCGCCCCTACGGCGTGCGCAAGGCGTACGTCGACGCGTTCGTCGGTCTTGCGGCATCCGCTGACGGCCTCGCGCGCCTCGAGGGCCTACTGTCTGCCGACTCCGTGGCGGGCGAGCCGCTCCGCGATCCGACCCGCTGGGACATCGTCACCCGGCTGCTCGAGCTCGGCGCGCCGCGCGCAGGGGCGCGGTACGCCGCGCAGGAGCGACGCGACACCACCGCGGACGGCCGCCGCCGCGCGTTCGTCGCGGCCGCCGGCAGGCCAAGCGCGGAGGTCAAGCGGGAGTATTTCCGGCGCTGGTTCGCCGACTCGTCGCTCAACGAGGACTGGGCATCAGGAAGCCTGTGGCCCTTCAACGCTCTCGAGCAGGACTCGCTCTCCTTTCCTTATGTCGGTCCGGCGCTGGACTCGCTGCCGTTCATCCAGGCGCACCGGCGCATCTTCTTTCTCGAGACCTGGCTCGCCGCGTTCCTGCGCGGGCAGACGGGGGATTCGGCGCTGGGGGTCGTTCGGGACTACCTGAAGGAGCACCCGCGCCTGCCGGTCGATCTTCGGCGGAAGGTGCTGCAGCACATGGACGAGCTCGAGCGGACGGTTCGGATTCGCGAAGGTCCGACCGGGGGCTAACCCGGCTCAGCCGATCCGGCGTCCCGTGGTGGAGTCGAACCAATGGAGGCGCTGGCGGTCGCACCGAAGTCCCACCACCGTGTCCACTGCAAGCGACTGCTCAGGCGGCGCCACCACCCTGACCTCCTGACCCTGCCCATCCTCGCCCAGGCGTACGTGGACGAGCAGCTCGCTGCCCCGCGGCTCGATGACGTCGACGCGCGCCGCCACGTCGCCCGCATCCGTCGCCACGATCGCGACGTCGTGCGGCCGGACGCCGAGCGTGATCTGGCGCGGCCCGTCCCCGGACGAGCCGCCCTCCGCCGCGAGGGCGAGTCCGCCGGCCCCCGCCCACGATCCGTCGCCACGCCGCTCGCCGGCGAGGAAGTTCATGGCGGGCGAGCCGACGAACCCACCCACGAACATGGTCGCCGGATGGCGGTAGACGTCCATCGGCGGCCCGACCTGCTCCACCAGGCCATCCCGCATGACCGTCACCCGGCCGCCCAGGGTGAGCGCCTCCTCCTGATCGTGGGTGACATAGACGATCGTCGCCTTGAGCCGCCGATGGAGCCGAGCGAGCTCCGCGCGGGTCTCCACGCGGAGCTTGGCGTCCAGGTTCGAGAGCGGCTCGTCGAACAGAAAGACCTGCGGGTCGCGCACCATGGCTCGGCCAAGCGCGACACGCTGCCGCTGGCCGCCCGAGAGCTGGCTCGGCTTCCGCTCCAGCACGGCATCCAGGCCGAGCGAGCGCGCGATGGGCTCGATCCGCTGCGCGATCGCGTCCCTCGTGGTGCCCCGCATCCGGAGGCCGAAGGCGAGGTTCTCGCGCACCGTCATGTGGGGGTAGAGCGCGTAGCTCTGGAACACCATCGCGATGTCGCGATCCTGCGGCGGGACGGCGGTCACGTCGCGATCGCCGATGAGCACGCGGCCCGCCGTCGGGGTCTCCAGACCCGCGATCATCCTGAGCGCGGTGCTCTTGCCGCAGCCGGAAGGCCCCACGAGCACCATGAACTCGCCGTCGGTGATCTCGATGTCGAGCCCGCGGGCCGCGACGTGCCCATTGGGATAGGTCTTCTCGACCCGCTCGAGCCGCACGGAGGCCATCGCTTACCCCTTCACCGCGCCGGCGGTCAGCCCCTGCACGATGCGGCGCTGGAACGCGAGCACGAGGAGCGCCACCGGCGCGGTGGCGACGACCGCGGCCGCGAGGATCTGGCCCCACGGCACCTGGTATTGACCCCGGAACAGCGCGATGGCCACCGGCACCGTCTGGCGTTCGGGGCCGAGCGTGAAGGACAGCGCGAAGAGGAATTCGTTCCAGCTGTACACGAACGTGAGGATCGCCGTGGCAGCAAGCCCGGGGCATCGCGAGCGGCCAGATGATCTCCCGGAGCGCGCGCAGGCGGCTCGCGCCATCCACCATCGCCGCTTCCTCGAGCTCCGCCGGCAGCTGCCGGAAGAATCCGACCAGCAGCCACACCGTGAGCGGCATCGCGAACGTGAGATACGGGAGGATCAGCCCCGGATAGGTGTTGATGAGATGAAGGCTCGCGAAGCAGCAGATAGAGCGGCGACACCATGGAGATCTGGGGAAAGACGCTCACCGCCAGGATCAGGCCGAGGAGTGGGGCCTTGCCGCGAAAGCGGAGCCGGGCGAGCGCGTAGGCGCAGAGCCCGCCGACCGTCACGCAGAACGCCGTGGTGGTCCCGGCGACGATCAGCGAGTTCCGGATCGGCACCCAGAACTCCCGCTGGGTAAAGAGCGCGCGGTAGTGATCGAGAACCAGCGCGCGCGGAACGAGCGAGGGCGCCTGGAACAGCCGCGCCTCGGGCGTGAAGGACGAGCACGATGGCCCAGTAGAACGGGAACGCGGTGGCGAGCACCAGCAGGACGAGCGCGGCGGTGCCCCACCGGCTCGCGGCTCACGGGCGCGTCTCCGTCAGGCCGGCGCCGAGAAACCGGATGTAGCCGAGCGCGAGGGCGAACGTGATGGCGAAGACGATGATCGAGAGCGCCGACCCGTAGCCGAACCGCAGGTTCTGCAGCAGCGCGTTGAAGCTGTACAGGGCGATCGGCTCGGTGGACGTGCCGGGCCCGCCGCCGGTCATCACGTAGATCAGATCGAACACGCGGAAGGCGTCGAGCGTGCGGAAGATGAGGGCGACGAGAATCGCCGGCTTGAGCAGCGGCAGCGTCACGTGACGGAACTGCCGCCAGGCGGAGGCGCCGTCGATGCGGGCCGCCTCGTACAGCGAGGCGTCGATGTTCTGCAGGCCCGCGAGAAGCAGGAGCGCGACGAACGGCGTGGTCTTCCAGACGTCGGCGAGGATCACCGGCACCCACGCGAGGTCGGGATGGATGAACCACACCGGCCCCTCCTGTACGAGGCCCAGGCTCACCAGCAGCGTGTTCGCGATACCGGTACGTCCTTCGAAGATGAAGCGCCAGAGCAGCGCCGACACCACGGTCGGGATGGCCCACGGCACGAGCACGGCGGCGCGCACCACCGCCCGGCCGCGGAAGGCGCGGTTCATCGCGAGCGCGAGCAGGCAGCCGAGCAGCAGCTCGAGCGTGACGGTCACGACCGCGAACAGGAGCGTGTGCATCAGCGCCTCGCAGAACCTGGCGTCGCGCATGGCCTCGAGATAGTTGTCGACGCCGATGAACGGACGGCCGAGCCAGGGCATGCGCAGGTCGTGCAGATGCACGGACTCCCAGAAGGTCCAGAGCAATGGGAAAAGCGCGACGAGGAGGATCGTGGCCACCGCCGGCGCGGCGAAGGCCCATGCCAGGCGGGCCTCGCGTCCCTCCGCCGAAGCCGGCGTCACGGCGACGTCAGTGCGCCGCACGCATCGCTCCTTCCCCGAGGCCGACGCGGTCCAGCAGGGCCTGCATCTCGGCCGCCGCGCTCGCGAGCGCCGGCCCCGGCTCCAGCTGCCGGGTCAGCGCGCGGTGCAGGTACACCTGCAGGATGTCCGAGAGCTGGGTGTAGACCGGCGTGACCGGCCGCGGGACGGCGTGCTCGATGACGGTCCGGGCTTCCGCCGGCGGAATCGACAGCGCATCGGGCGAGCTCGGGATCGTCGTACAGCGCGGGCCGCGTCGGGAACTGGCCCACGCCGCGAGCCCGCTCGAGCATCTGCGCGGGCGCGGTGAGATACTCGATGACGGCCCAGGCCGCCTCGGGGTGAGCGCTGTTGGCGTTGATCGCGAGCTGCTGGCCGCCCAGCGCCGCCGTGGGCTGGCCGCCCGGACCGGACGGCATCACGGCCACGCGATAGCGGCCCGCTACGCGCGAGGCGGAGCTGTCCTCCATCAGCGGGTACGCGTACGGCCAGTTGCGCATGAACGCGGTTTCGCCGTTCTGAAACGCGAACCGGGACTCCTCTTCGTGCCATGTCAGCGCGCTCTGCGGCACGATGCCGTCCTGGTAGATCTGGTTCCGCATGGTCGTGAGTGCCTCGACGGCCGCCGCCGAGCCCACCGTGACCTTGCCCGCCGTCGAGGATGCGCGCCGCCGAACGCTCCCAGGTACTCGCTGAAGACCGTCACCAGGCCCTCGTAGCGGGCGCCCTGCCAGACGAGCCCGTACGGCAGCCCCTGCACCGTCCGAGCGCGCACCGCGTCGCGCTCGAGCTCGACGAAGGTGGCCGGCGGGCTCCGCATGAGGTCGGTGCGCCAGTAGAGCATCCCCACGTCCACGAACCACGGCATCGCGTAGAGCTGGCCCTGCCACCGGTTGGCCGCGATCGTCGCGGGGAAGAACGAGTCGAGTGGCGGCCGAAACCGGTCCAGGTCCAGGATCCACCCTGCCGCGGCGAACTCCGGCGTCCAGACCACGTCGAGCTGCAGGATATCGGGCTCGCTCGCCTGGGCATTGAGCCACTGGACGTAGAGCTGATGCCGCTGATCGGCGGCGTCGGGCGTGGGCCGCTGCACGACGCGGATCTCCGGGTGGGCGGCCATGAACCGCGCGAGCTGCCGCCGCAACACTTCACCTTCGGCGCCCAGCGCGCTGCCGGGGAAGGTGACCGCGGTCGGGCCGCCGGATGGCGCCCGCCCGCACCCGGCCGTGAGGAGAAGCGCGAGCAGCAGACCGGTGGAGCGGAGGAGCGGACAGGAGGTCGGCGTGGGCGTACGTCTCCCGGGCGGAGCTGGGGCCGCGATCGAGCCTTCGCACGGTAACACCGCTGGCCCTTGGCGGCCAATATGTGACGCATGACCTTGCGCCCCCGAGGCAGGCATCACAAAACTAGGCGCTGCGCCGGCCGCTCGCGTGCCGGGCCGCAGTGTCACCGCACCATGAACGAACCGTCATGCCGCTCGAGACTTCGTGTCCCCTCGCGGGGATCGCCGCGCCCGAAAGCCCTGGGCGAAACCGGACCACCGCACGCGTCCTGTCGAGTGCTCCGCGTGACGACGTCGCGCTCCACCGTTCCACCTCCCCGCATATCCCCGTTCCCCACCCCTCGTCGCGACCCGCCTCGCCACCGCGCACGCGGCGTCGCGGGCGAGGCAGTGCAGCCCTGGAGGCAGCATATGAACCGACCGCGTTGGGACCGACTACGCCCCCGCCACATCCTCGCCGTGGCGCTCGCCTGGCACCTCGGGGCACTCGCCGCCGCGCCCGCCGCGCGAGCGCAGCAGACCGGACAGACCGGCACCATCAGCGGCCGGGTGGTCGACGAGCACGGCGCTGGGGTTAGCGGCGCGCAGGTCTTCCTCGTCACGCCGGCCATCGCCACTACGGCCGCACCCAGCGGGTCCTACACGCTCACGAAGGTGCCGCCCGGAACGCAGACGCTCCACGTCCGCATGCTGGGCTTCCGGCCCGACTCGGCCAGCGTCAACGTCACCGCCGACCTCACCACGACGCAGGATTTCACGCTTCTCCGCGACCCGCTTCAGCTGCAGACGATGGTCGTAACTGGCACCCAGGCGCCGCGCATCAACCTCGATGCGAGCGTCGCCGTGACCACCATGACGCCGACCGACATCGAGCGGGCCGCGCCCCGCAGCACGACCGAAGTGCTGCGCTACGTGCCTGGGTTCACGCGGGTCGAGAGCTCGGGCGGCGAGGTGAACGAGAACATCTCCATGCGCGGTATCCTCGGCGTCGAGTACGTGATGTTCATGGAGGACGGCATGCCGGTGTTTCCGACCATGCACACCTTCTTCATGAACGCCGACAACCTGTTCCGCATGGATGAGAACATCGATCGCATGGAGGTCGTGCGGGGCGGCGCGTCCTCGCTGTTCGGCTCGAACACGCCGGGCGCGATCATCAACTTCATCAACAAGAGCGGCGGCGATCAGATCGCGGGCTCCATGCGGGCCTCCGCGGCCACCGAAGGGCTCGCGCGCTACGATCTCAACGTCAACGGGCCGCTCGGGCAGGACTGGCGGTTCAACGTCGGCGGCTTCTACCGCTACGACCACGGCGTGCGCGACCCCGGCTACCCCGGCATCCGGGGCGGTCAGGCCAAGGCCAGCCTCACCCGCAATCTGCACAATGGCTACATCCGGCTCACCGGCAAGGTGATCGCGGACCGCAACCAGTTCATTCTCGACCTTCCGTTCACCGACGCCAACAACCCGCAGTTCGTTCCCGGCTTCAGCGACTACGGGTCGATGAACACCAACGAAGGTCTCGACCTTCGCGTCCCGATCCCGACCGGGGATCTGACGCTGCCGCTCGACAACGGCCTCAAGACCTCGGCCGGCTGGCTGACCGCCGACGCGGCGTTCGATCTCGACAACAACTGGCACATCCAGAACACCGCGCAGGTAATGCAGAACCAGCAGGAGTGGAACGCCCTCGTGCCGTCCAGCGCGATGACCGTCGCGGACTTCCTCAGCCTGCCCAAGGGCCAGGCGGGCCTCGAGCTGCCGGCCGGCTCGACCATCGCGCTGACCTTCACCAATCACTTCGACGCCTCCGGCAAGATTCACGCGCCGTTCGACACACCGAACGGGCTCGTCGCCCCAGGCCAGGACATCCACGTCTCCAAGCCGATCTCGGCGTTCCAGGATCAGCTCCAGGTGCGGAAGCAGATCAAGTCGCACATCTTCTCCGCGGGCGCGTACTTCGCGAACTACTCGCAGGACAACCATTGGTTCTTCACTCAGATCCTGACCGACGTCCGCGACAACCCGCGCTTCCTCGACGCCGTGGTCACGACGCCGGGCGGCACGCCGAGGGCGATCACCCAGAACGGCTTCCTGAACTACCTGTCCGGGTACGCCAACGGCTCAGGCCAGGCGTCCGTCGCCTCGGGCGTTCTCGGTGGAGAAATTCAGATCACCGAGCGGCTCCGCGCGGACGTCGGCGGCCGCGTCGAGTACGACAACTTCGTGCAGAGCTCGGAAAACACGTCCACCTTCGACCTCGACCTTGACTCGACCACGACGTTCAACAACGAGACCTTCGGCAATAACAGCTTCCGCCACTTCGACAAGAGCCTGACGGACTGGGCCGCGTCGATCGGCCTCAACTACCGGCTGTCCACTAATCTCTCGCTCTTCGCCTCGGGGTCGCGCGGCTACAAGATGCCGGCGCTCGACGAGTTCCTGAACGCGCAGGCGGAAGCGCAGGTGGACCTGTTCGACTCGCGCACGGTCAAGTCGCTCGAGGGGGGCGTGAAGGTGGCCACCCCGAAGTTCGGGTTCACGGTCAACGGTTTCTACACCAAGCTCACCAACATCGTGAGCCAGGGTCTGGTCATCGACCCGGTGACGGGCGGCTCGACCTGGATCATCACCACCTCGCCCGAGAACAACGCCTACGGGGCCGAGCTCGAGGCGGTAGCATCGGTGTTCAACGGCTTCCAGTTCTTCGGCACGGCTACGCTGCTCAAGGCCGAGCTCGGGACCGGCGCCGGCGCGGACATCGGCAGCCGAATCAACGGCGTGCCGACGTCGCTCGCCAACCTCGCGGGCGTGTACACGCTGCCCCGCACCGGCTTCCAGCTGAAGGCGGACTGGCATTGGGTGGATTCGCGCCCGGTGGACCAGACGCTCGGGATCTCCCTCCCGGCCTACAACTACTTCAACTTCGGCGCGGGGTATGCGCTGCCGAACACGGGCACGCGCATCAGTGTCGACCTGCTGAACGCGTTTCAGAGCAAGGGTCTCGAGGAAGGCAACCCGCGCCTCCTGACCACGGGCGGCAACCCGATCTTCCTGGCCCGGCCCATCCTGCCGAGGCGGTTCACGGTCTCGGTGTCGTACGACTTTGGCGGCACTCCCTAAGCGGGTCGCGGCGGCAGCCTGGGCGGGCATCCTGCTCGCCCTGGCCGGCCGCCTGCAGGCGCAGGCCGCGGACTCGACCTTCGTCCTGTCGACGGAGGACGCCCGGCGCGCGCCTTCCCCATTCATCGGCAACGGCTGGATCGGGGTGGTCATCCCGGCGCTTGGCGTCGGGGCCTCGACATCCATCGTGACAGGTCTCTACGAGCACGGGCCCCGTGACGTGCCTCGGATCGCTGCGGCGCCGGCGTGGAACGCCATCGCCGTGCACGACGGCGAGCGGTGGCTCGGGCCCGACTCGATGGACCAGGCGTCGGTCCAGGGCTACCGGCAGACCATCGACATGCGCACCGCGACCGCTCGTACCGCGTACGAGTGGGTGGACGGATCGAGGCGTACATCGATCCTGGTCCAGACGTTCATCTCGCGTGCCTCTCCGGGCCTCGCGGCGGTGAGGCTCGAGGTGCGTCCCCACCAGGCCGGACGGGTGCGGCTCCGCCTCGGGCTCGCGGGGTGGCCTTCCCCACCCCGGCTTCCGCTCGACACGCTCTCGCGCACCGCGCCGGGTTGGGGTCCGAGAGAGCTGTGGTATCCCGGACACATGGTGGTCGGATCGCGACAGGCGCGCCAACGGACCGACGGCGCCTCCCTTACGCTCGCCGCGAGTCCCGAAGGACGGAAATCCATCTTCGCCGAGGCCGCCGAGGTCTCCTGGCCGCGAGACCTGCCGGGGGCGAAGGTGCACGTGCGCGCGTCGGGAGATAGCGCGTCGGCCGAGGTGGCCTTCGAGGCGGTGGCCGATCGTCCCTACGTCTTCACGCAGCTCGTCGGGTTCGCCACGTCCGGGGAGACCGGCAACCCGGCGGCGGTGGCCGCACGCCGCGCGGAAGAGGCGCGGGCGCGAGGATACGACGCGCTGGCGACCGCCAACGCGGGCGCGTGGGCGCGCCGTTGGGAGACCGACGTCGTCCTGGATGGAAATCCAGAGCTCCAGCGGGTCGCCCGCACGATGCTCTTCTACCTTCTCTGCAGCGCCGACTCGGGCACGACCATGGGCATTCCGCCGATGGGACTCTCCAGCGGCGGTTACTATGGGCACGTGTTCTGGGATTCCGACACCTGGATGTTTCCCGCCCTGGTGCTCACCCATCCGGACGTCGCGCATTCGATGGTGGCCTTCCGTGCCCGTACCCTGCCCGCCGCGGAGGCCAACGCACGGGCGAACGGCTTCCGCGGCGCCCAGTATCCGTGGGAGGCCGACGAGCGCGGCGTCGAGACGACGCCGCACTTCGCCGCGCAGAACGCCAGCTCCGAGATCCACGTGAACGGCGACGTGGCCCTCGCCCAGTGGCAGTATTACCTCGCCACAGGCGACTCCGCGTGGCTCGCCCGGGAAGGGTTTCCCGTCATCCGCGGAACCGCGGACTTCTGGGTGAGCCGCGCCTCGTACGACTCCGCCGGCGGCCGCTACCACATTCGCAAGGTCGTCTCGGTGGCGGAGGGGCTCGTCGGCGTGAGCGACGACGCGTACACCAACGCCGTCGCCCGGCGGAACCTGGAGTTCGCGACCGCGGCCGCCCGCCGGCTCGGCGTCGCGGCCGATCCGCGGTGGGCCGAAGTCGCCTCGAAGCTGCACATGCCGATCGACTCCGCGAGCGGATTCTTCCGCACCTACGAGGGTGCGCCCGACAGTACGCTGGGCTGGGTCACCCCGCTGCTTGCCTATCCCCTCGGGGTCGCGATGAGCGACGCGGCCAAGCGCAGCCACCTCGATCAGGCCGTCTCACGGCTCGAGGACGAGGCCCAGGGAGCCATGATGGGCATCACGCTCCTGTCCGTGGGCGCCGCCGAGCTGGGCGATCGGCGCCTGGTCGACTCGCTCCTTCCCTACAGCTATCGGAATCACCTGAAGGGCCCGTTCCTGCTGCCGTCGGAAACGCCCACGAACAACGCGGTGAGCTTCCTGACCGGCGCCGGGGGATTCCTGCAGCAGGTGATCTTCGGCTATACCGGCCTCCGGCTGGGAGACCGCGGCCTCGAGCCCGCCTTCCCGCCCATGCTGCCCTCGGGCATCACCCGCCTCGTCCTCAGAAACGTGCACGTCCGCGGCAAGCGATACGACGTGATTGTCGATTCCACCGGCCGACGCGTCGTGCCGCACGAAGCCGCGGCTCCCCAGTGATCGCGCTCGCCCTCCTGCTCCTGCAGACGTCCCAGGCGCCCGTCCTGGCCTTCCCCGAGGCCGGCGTGGACGACACCGCCGCCTATCAGGGATACCGCACGCGCTTCTACCGCGACTCGAAAGGCAACACCGTGCAGGTCTATCTCGAGCCGCGCGGGGGACGTGTGGTCAACCTCTGGGCCGATGCCGACGACGAGAGTCTCGGCTTCACCGTCCGTGATGCCGCCGGACGACCGGTTCGGCTGGCGTGGCAGGGCGACAGCGCGGTAACGGGAGACTCCGGCGGGATGCGGACGCTCGAGTACCGGCTCGCGACCGGCACCTCGAGCGTGACCCTCGGATGGTTCCTCCTCGGGACGATGCGAGTCGAGCGCGACTTTCAGTACGACAAGCGGCACCTCCGGCCGTACGACGCGCCCGCGTTCCACGTGGCGGAGGAGTCGCTGCTGGTGGCCAACGTCGCCCGACTCGGCGGGCCCGAGCGGTCGCGGCAGCTGGAGCTCCTCCACGCGGACAGCGTCGGGGCGCTTCGCTCGCGTCTCCTCCCCACGGTCACCGGGGCCTGCTCGGCAGCGAGCTGCGGCATGCGCGTCGAGCGCCCCTCCCTCGACGGGAGGAGCCGCCTCGTCCTGGACCTCGGGGTCGATCCGGCCGCGGCCAGCATGCGGCGAGCCGGCCGCACCGTGTCCGTCCACTCCCGGTCGCAGCGGCCAGTCGTGCTCACGATCCGCATCGCCAGCGACGCGGGGTCGCTCACGCCGATCGCGCGCGATTCGATCTTCAATCGGGAGTTCCTCGATTTCGTCGGCGGCGAGCGGAGCCGCGACTCGACCTCGGCGGCGGCTCGCCGGCTGGAGCGGGAGGTGCGGAGCGTCGAGCTCTTGAGCTCGGAGCAGAAGCTGATGGCCGGCTTGCCGAACTTCGCGACCTACTTCGGGCGGGACATGATGATGGCGGCCCTCATGATGCGGCCGATCTGGCGGCCGGCGATGTCCGAGCACGTCATCGCCAGCGTCCTGCGGAAGCTCTCGCCGCGAGGCGATGTGAGCCACGAGGAGGCGCTCGGCGGGCAGGCCATCCGCGAGAACGCCGCCCGGTACAATGCGGCGATGTCGGCCTACTTCCAGGCGACCGGACGACCCGGCACGGGCCGAGCGGACAGCGCGGCCCTGGCCGTGTGCGACACCGCTCCCAACATCGGGGACCTGACGTTTCCGATGTCCACTCGAGACACCGCCGTTCCCGCCGCGGGCCCGCCGACGCCCACGTGGAGCGCGGTGTCGCAATGTGCGCTCGACCGCGCGGATGCCATCCTGGCCGAGCTCCGCCGCACCCGCGAGAACTATCACATGCTGGACGACGAGCTCCAGCTCCCCATTCTCGAGGCGCGCTACCTCGCCGATACGGCCGTCACGCGGGACCGGAAGCGGTCGTTCCTGCTCGAGCGCGAAAGGGGCGCTCCGCCGCGGCTCACGCTGATGCTCCGGGAGCTGGCCCTCGTGGCGGCGGAGACCCAGCCGTACGTGAGTGACCCGAGGCCGGCGAACCTCATCAGCTTCGTCAAGCGCGATTCCACCCACTGGCGCTCCTCCAGCTGGCGAGACAGCGATGCCGGCTATGCCAACGGGCGCTACGCGATGGACATCAACGCGATCTGGGCGCCGCGCGCCCTCGAGGCGATGAACGCCATCCTGTCCGCCCTTCCCGGCCTCGGCATCGGACGGGAGATGCTCGACTCGCTCGCGCCCGACGCGCTCGCGGGGCCGATGGCCGCCTACCTGGCCGATTCGAGCACCCTGCGCCGCGCCGCCAGCACCTGGTACGGAGCCCGCCGGCACTTCGTGGTCACGCTCGACTCCGCACGGATCGCGCGGGCGATCGCGGCCAAACTGGCGTGGCTCCCGGCCTCGGAACGCGCCTACTGGAGGCAGGTCGCCGGGGCGCCGGACTCCCTCCCCGATTCGCTCACGTTCCTCGCGTTGTCGCTGGACTCCGCCGGCGCACCGATCGCCGTCGTCAACACCGACCCCGCCACCGAGCTCTTCCTGGACGCAACGTCCGGCAGGCCCGGGCAGCTCGAGGCCATCGAGGCGTTCCTCGAGCCCTACCCGTTCGGCCTGTTCGTCGGGGGTCTGGGACCATTGGTCGCGAACGATGCGTACGCCGAGCGCCGGGTGTGGGACACCTTCGCGAAGGATGCGTACCACGGGCCGCGGGTCGTGTGGGGCCGCGAGGTGAACCTCCTGCTGCTCGGCCTGTCCCTCCGGACGGGGGCCGGCCCCGATGCGGCCGCCAACCCGCAGGCGCGGCGCGCCTCGGCCGCCTTGCAGGCCACCCTCGACGCGGTGCGCGCCTCAGGACTGGAGCATAGCGAGCTCTGGAGCTACCGTATCGAGGGCGGGCGCCTGCGGCCCACCCGCTACGGCACCAGCTCCGACGTGCAGCTCTGGAGCAGCACCGATCTCGCCGTGCAGTACCTGTTGTCCGGGATCCCTCACCGGTGAACGTCATGGCCCCCGCCCCCGTCGCCCATCTGTCGCCGATCGACTACCTCGTGATGGCGGTCTACTTTATCGCCGTACTGGGCGTCGGCTGGGGCCTTCGGCGATTGACACGGACGAGCACGGATTTCTTCCTGTCCGGTCGCTCGCTGCCGCCGTGGATCACCGGCCTGGCGTTCATCTCCGCCAACCTCGGCGCGCAGGAGGTCATCGGGATGGGCGCGTCCGGCGCCAAGTACGGGATCGCCACGAGCCACTTCTACTGGGTGGGGGCGATTCCCGCGATGGTCTTCGTCGGGTTGTTCATGATGCCGTTCTACTACGGCTCGCGGGCCCGCTCGGTGCCCGAATACCTGCGGCTCCGGTTCGACGAGAAGACCCGAACGTTGAATGCCGTCTCCTTCGCGGTGATGACCGTGTTCTCCTCCGGCGTTTCGATGTACGCCATGGGCAAGCTCCTCAATCTGCTGCTGGGCTGGAGCTTCGACGCCAGCGTGATCGTCGCCGCGATCATCGTGCTCGTCTACATCCTCCTCGGCGGGCTGACCAGCGCCATCTACAACGAGGTCCTCCAGTTCTTCCTGATCGTCTTCGGCTTCATCCCGCTCGTCGCCCTCGGCCTTTACGCGATCGGCGGATGGGATGGCCTCGCGAACCGTCTCGCTGAGGTCGCGACCGCGCGAGGCCTCCCCGCCGGCGCCTACACCCACACCTGGTCCACCCTCGGCGACGCGACCCGCAATCCGATCGGCGTCGAATGGTTCGGACTCGTGATGGGACTCGGCTTTGTGCTCTCGTTCGGCTACTGGTGCACCGACTTTCTCGTGGTCCAGCGCGCCATGGCCGCCGACTCGATGACCGCCGCGCGCCGAACCCCGCTCATCGCCGCCGTGCCGAAGATGCTGTTCCCGTTCCTCGTGATTCTGCCGGGAATGATCGCGATGGTGCTGGGCGCCGGGCATGACGCCGCCGTTGCGGGCCAGGGGCTCGTGCCCGCCAAGCTCGCCGCGGATGGGGCGCCCCTGCTGGACAGCTCGGGCAGGGTGTTGCTCGACTATGATCTGGCCACCCCGATGATGCTCGTACACCTGTTCCCCGCCGGCATGCTCGGTCTCGGCCTCACGGCGCTCATGGCCTCGTTCATGTCGGGGATGGCCGGCAACGTGACGGCGTTCAACACGGTCTGGACCTACGACATCTACCAGAGTCACATCCGTCGGGGGGCGTCCGACGCCCACTACCTGTGGATGGGCCGGGTGGCGACGGTCGCGGGGATCGCGCTGGCGGTGGCCGCGGCCTACGTCGCCGGCGCATTCAACAACATCATGGACCTGCTGCAGCTCGTCTTCGCGTTCGTCAACGCGCCGCTCTTCGCGACCTTCGCCCTCGGCATGTTCTGGCGGCGCACGACCGGGCACGGAGCCTTCGTGGGCCTCCTCGCCGGGACGCTGGCGGCCGCGGTGCACCACGGCCTCACTCTGCCGGTTGGCACGGCGCCCGGCGTGAAGGGCGGCTATCTCGGCCTGGTCCACACGTTCCCGAGCGAGCTGGCGCAGACCTTCTGGACGGCAATCGTCGCGTGGGTCACCTGCTTCCTGGTCACCATCGTGGTGAGCCTGGCCACGCGCCCGCGGCCGGCCGACGAGCTCCGGGGGCTCGTGTACTCACTCACGCCCAGGCCAAGCGACCGTCAGCTGCCGGTGCTCGCGCGTCCCTGGGTGCTGGCGGTGACCGTCCTGGTGCTGACGGTCATGCTCAACTTGATCTTCTACTGAGGGGGCGTCCATGAGCTCGGCCGGCACCTTGGACATCCGGCTGCCGATCGGAGGGCTGTTCACGGTCCTCGGGCTGGTCCTCGGCGGCTACGGCCTGGCCACCGCGGAGCAGGCGGAGCACTACGCCCCCTCGCTCGGAGTCAACATCGATTTGTGGTGGGGACTCGTGATGCTGGTGTTCGGACTCCTCATGCTGGCGGCAGGAATACGCGGACGCGGCAGGGCGGCGGCGCATCCTGCCGCCGAGTCGGCCGAAGGCGAAGCTACCGAGGCGCGCGAGCATCGGCTCGGCCTCGAGAACGAGGGCCGCTGAGCCGAGGCGGGGCCGCCCTCAGGGAGGCGGGGGCTTCCGCGCCAGCCCGCCCCGCGCGACCTTCATAGGGTGCACCGTATTCTGATCATCGAAGACGACCAGGCCATCCGGGACGTCACCAAGCGAATTCTCATGGCGGCAGGCTACGATTGCCTTACCGCCGAGAGCGGCGCGCGCGGGCTCCAGCTCTGGCAGGAACGAGGGGCGGACCTGGTGATCACGGACATGCGGATGGCCGACATGGACGGGCTGACCATCGTCGTCCATCTGCGCGCCGAGTCCCCGCGCCTTCCGCTCATCGTGATGTCGGGCGATTCGAGCAAGGTACTGGACGCCGTGCAGGAGGCACCCGACCTGTCGTCGGTCCGATTCCTGCCCAAGCCCTTCCTCAGGCTGCAGCTCCTGGAGATGGTTGCGGAGGCCCTGATCTCGGACCGCGACGAATCCCGCTCACGCCAACGTGGCGCAGCAGGTGATTAGCGCGTCGCGCTGAACAGCTTCTTGATCGCCTCCTCTGCCCTCGCCTTCAGGTTCCGCACTCGAGTCGGATCCCCCTCGTACGTGGCGAAGCCCGCCCACACGCCGGTCCCGCCGCCCGGCACAGACCAGGTAAGGATCCTGAACCAGCCGTCGCCGAGCTCCCGTACCGTGCCCGCGAGGGTTTGCCTGGGAAGGTGTAGCGCCACCGTGCCGCTCAGGCGTTCGCCGCCCGGGACCATGACCTCGTAGCCCTGCCCCGTCTCCGGATCGGCCGGCGTGAAGCGAAAGCCGCCCGGTCCGACGAGCCTGGTCCACGCCTCCTCGCGGGACAGCAACGTCGAGAGCGAGGTCAGCTCGAACACCCGGTCCCGCCCGTGGTGCCGCTCGAGATAGTGACGCAGGCTGGCGAGCTCCGCCTGCCAGCCCTCGGTGATGCCCTCGAGCTCGTCATCCCACGCCGCGCCGCGTCCGAAGCCCGAATGCACCAGTCTGAGGCGAGTCTTGCCCTGGCGCGTCTCCAGCGTGAACTCCATCGCGACCCGGACGGGCTCCGCCTGGCCCGGCTCCAACGGCCGGCCCTGCGCATCGTACGGCCGCGCGTCCTCCTGAACGAGCCGGAGGAGCCGCCCGGGCTCCCACGCGGCGATTCTCGATTCCCAATCCCAACTCTCTCCCCACGACCAGACCATGGATCCGCCCGGTCCAGGTGTGACCCGCGCGTCCACGGGGAACCAGCGGACGAGCTCCTTGGGGTCGGTGAGCGCGCGCCAGACGTCGTCGGGCGAGGCGGCAATGTCGAGCGCCATCTCGAACGCGCGCGGCGGGGCAGGCATGATCGTCTTGTCCATGGTTGTTTCTCCTTCCTCACAAGTCACCGTGGCCGGGAGTCGGCACGGGCTGGCGCCGCCGGCTGCGCGCCGCTCAGCCGGATCAATCCGTGGAGGCCGGCGCGTCGGGGGCCGCGACCGGATGCACCGCGGCGAGCAGCCTGAACCGGCGGCCGCCCACCGCTCGCTCGTCGTGGTACTTGGCCGCGAGCCGGGCCACCGCGTCAGCCAGCTCCTCGGCGAACGCGGCGCGGGACTCGGCGTCGCGAAAGCGCACGTCGGCTTCGAGCGTGAGGGTCGTGAGCCGCTTCTTCTCCTTGCGGGCCCGCGCCTCGAGGGCGCCGACGTCGCGGATGGCGCGCCCCGCCGCGGCCACGAGGTAGGCCGCGCTAAATCGATCGCGCACGGTTTCGGCGGTGAGGCCAAGCGGCCCGAGCGCCTCGGGGCTGATCACGAACGCGCGCGCCTTGGCCCGAACCACGCGCTCGATGCAGTTGCCTTTGCGCCGCTCCTCGACCAGCTCGACGAGACCGGCGGTTTCGAGCGTGCGGAGATGGTAGTTGATGCGCTGGCGGGGGAGTCGGAGCCGACGCGCGAGCCCGCTGGCCGAGTCTGGCTCGGCGAGCTCGGTCAGGAGCCGCTGCCGGACCGGGTCCAGGAGGGCGGCCGCGGCATCGGGATGCCGGACGACTTCGAGTGCGGGCGTCGGTACCATGGAACGAACCTGGCACCGACAACATTTTTTGTCAAGACTGCATTGTTTGTCGGTGCGCCCGGAGCAGTCGCCTGATCGCCCAGATGCCGGGCACCATCGGCAGGATGGCCGTGTACAAGCCGGGGAAATAGTATCGCCCCGTCGTGTGCACCCAGTAGTTCCGCATCTCCGCGACGATTCGACCGTTCGAGACCGCGGTGGTGATCGTGCCGGGCGTGTCCGGCTCAATGGCGGGCCGAAGGAGCGGGAAGATGAAGTGCGTGAACTCCGCCACCCCGGGGCCGATGAAGATGAACCAGGCGAGGAAGCCGGCCAGGGGTGCTCGATAGTAGAGCCCCAGCGCGGTGAGGGAATAGAGCACCGGCCCGATGAAGGCGAACACGATCAGGAACGAGCGCTCGGTCCAGCTGATGTCGAACAGCCGGCTCATGGCGGGACCGAACCCGGTCAGGTACTCCTCCGCCATGTGCGCCTCGAGCGCCGCGACCGTGAGCAGGAACGGCGCCAGGATGATCTCGGGACTGACGGGCTTCCGGAGGTAGGTACGGACCCACATGACGAAGCCGACGACGCCGGACCCTCCGACGATGACCACCGGCGGGATGCCGATCGCCCGGTATCCGGAGACCATGGCCACGACGATGAAGCCCAGCGCGGCAATCACGCTGGCGATCTGCGTACGAGAGAGGGTCGTCATCGGGCGCCTCCGGCGGCCAGGATCGCCGCGAGACCGTCGAGCGTCGTTGCGTACTGTGGCGACCACCCGCTGGCCGCCTTGAGCTTTCGATTGGAGACCCGGAACGATCGCACCATCGTGCCGCCCAGGACCCCCCCGAACACCTTCGCCCACGCCGGCAGGAATCGCGGCCGCCGGCGCTAGGCTCGATCCACGGTCGAGCGAGAGGCGATCTCGAGTAGAGATCAGCCCCTGAGGGCGATCCACAGCGCCGCCACGCTCAGCACGATGCCGATCGCCATCTTCACGGCAGCCGCGGCCGCGCGGCCGAGCACCGCGCCCCACCCTGCTCTCGCAGCGACGTCCGAACGGCGCGCCCTGGTGTACTCGAACAGGGCGGCTCCCACGAACGCGCCGACGAAGCCGCCGATCACCGAGCCGATGACCGGCACCGGCACGCCGACGACGGCGCCGGTCAACCCGCCGACCAGCGCGCCCCAGCCTGCACGGTTGGAGCCGCCGTACCGCTTGGCGAACCCGAAGCCGATCCAGGCCTCCACGATCTCGCCGAGCGAGGCGAGGCCGATGGCCGCAGCGATGAGGACCCCGCTCACGTTGGCGAAGTCGGTGAGCCACCCGTACCCGATGATGCCGAGGACAATGACCCAAAGGCCCGGCAGGCCGAACGGGATGAGGAGCAGGCCGGCGACCGATGCGAGGACCAGCACGAGCGGAGCGAGCGTGGGCATTCCGAAGTCTACAGCGGATCGAACGGATCGTGGACGGGGCTCGCGGGGGGCCGGTCAACCCTTTGGCCGCACCACCACTCGATGCGTCTGCCCGTCGTCCGTCAGGGCGATCGTCTCCGTGTCGAGCGTCCGCCCATCGAGTGATACCTCCTGATTCCCCCGCCGTGCGCGGTGCGGCTGCTCGACGACGATTTCGTAGACGCTCGTGCGGTACCGGTATGTGACCGCGAATTCGCCCCAGTCCTCCGGCACCCGGGGATCCACGCCGATCGTCTCCCCCCGCTTGGCAAAGCCGAGGATCGCCTCCAGTCCGACGCGGTACATCCAGCTCGCCGAGCCCGTGTACCAGCTCCACCCCCCTCGGCCGACGTGCCCCGCCGCGGTGTACACGTCCGCCGCGACCACGTACGGCTCGAGCTGGTACACGGCCACCTCCTCGGGCGTCCGCGTGCGGGTGAGCGGGTTGATCATCTGGAACAGTTCGAAGGCCCGGTCGCCGTTGCCCCGCATGGCGGTAGCGAGCACGGCCCAGAGAGCGGCGTGGGTATACTGGGCGCCATTCTCACGCACACCCGGCAGATAGCCCTTGATGTACCCCGGGTCCTTGGGCGTCTTGTCGAACGGCGGGGTGAGCAGCGGAAGGATGCGATCGTCATCGCGCACGAGCTGCCGCTCGAGCGACCCCATGGCTTGCTCCCGATGGACCGGATCGCCCGCCTCCGAGATGACGCTCCAGGATTGGGCAATCGAATCGATCCGGCACTCGTCGCTCATCGCGGAGCCGAGCGGCGTGCCGTCGTCGAAGTAGGCTCTCCGATACCACTCGCCGTCCCAGCCCGCGGTCTCGGCCGCGGCCGCATAGGCGTCCGCGCGGCGCCGGAAGTCCGCGGCCACGACCACGTCGCCCCGGCGCTCCACGTGAGCGGCGAACCCGCGGAGCGTGGCGATGAGGAACCAGGCCAGCCACACGCTCTCACCCCGGCCCTCGACGCCCACCCGGCTCATGCCATCGTTCCAGTCGCCGATGCCGATGAGTGGCAGCCCGTGCGCGCCGGTGGTGCAGGCCCGCCGCAGCGCTCGCAGGCAGTGCTCGTAGACCGAGCCGAGCTGGTCGGAGACGCTCGGTAGATCGTAGACCTCGTGCTCGTGCGGCTCCAGCTGGCGCATGGTGAGGAAGGCCGCCGTCTCATCGAGCACCGAGGCGTCGCCCGTGACGAGGATGTAGTGATCGACGACGTACGGCAGCCACGCCATGTCGTCGGAGAACTTCGTGCGCACGCCGCGGCCGGCGGGAGGATGCCACCAGTGCTGGACGTCGCCCTCGACGAACTGGCGGCCGGCCGCCCGGAGGATGTGCTCGCGGGCGATCGCGGGCTCGGCGTAGACCAGCGCCATGACGTCCTGCAGCTGGTCGCGGAAGCCGTACGCGCCGCTGCTCTGGTACAGGGCCGACCGCGCCCACATCCGGCAGCCCAGCGACTGGTACAGGAGCCAGCGGTTGATCATGGCGTCGAAGGACGGCTCGGGCGTCCGTACGGTGATCGTCGAGAGACGCTCGTGCCACCCGGCGACGTTCTGCTCGCACGCGGCCCGCGCGCGGGCCGGATCGGTGAGCCGGTCGAGCAACCCGCGCGCCGCGTCCTCGCCCTCGGCCGCGCCGAGCGCGAAGACAACCTCCCGCGATTCGCCCGGCGCGAGCGAGATGAGACACCGGAGCGCGGCACACGGATCGAGCGCGGCGCCGGTCGAGCCCGTGAGCGGCACCGCCAGCGAGGCGGGCGCCGCCAGCGTCCCGTTACGCCCGAGGAATTCGCGCCGGTCCGCCGTGTAGTCCACGATCGGCTCGCTCAGCGCGCAGAACGCGACCGTACCGGCGAACTGAGCGTCGAACGTGTTGCGCGCGAGGATCGCGCGGCGAGCGGCGTCGAAGCTGGTGTGCACCTGATGCTGGGTATGCTCGCGCTGCGCGCCCAGGGTCCACTCGACGAACGCCGTGAGCGAGAACCGGCGTGGCCCGGCCCCGTGGTTGGTGAGGCGGAGCGTGGACAGCTTGACCGGGGCGTCTTCGGCAAGCCCCACGGTGAGCGTCGTCTCGATGCCATCGCGCTGATGCCCGAAGGTGGTCGAGCCGGCGCCGTGCCGCACCTCGTAGGCACCGGCCGCGCGGACGGGCGCGGGCGTCGGGCACCAGACACCGCCGCTCTCCTCGTCCCGCAGATACAGCACCTCGCTCGGCGGGTCGGTCACGGGGTCGTTGTGCCATGGCGTGAGCCGATAGAAGTAGCTGCTGCCGGCCCACGCGAATCCCGCACCCCGCTCCGTGATCAGGAACCCGCCGTGCGGGTTGGCGACGACGTTGGCCCAGGGTAGCGGCGGCACGCGATCCCCGTCGACCAGCACCGTGTAGTCGCCGGTCGGGGTGAGGCTCCCGAACCCGTTCGCGGGCCTGTCGCCGGGGGGTGGCGCCCCGTCACCCATGGGCGGGTGGGACGAGGTCGGCATCGGAATCGTGGCCGAGCCGCCGAGCGCGCTTTTCGCCGTCTCCAGGGCGCCCACGCTCAGCACGCGCAGCAGACCGAGGGGTCCGGCCCGGTGAGTGGTGCGCGTCGGCGCCGGCAGCGAGGCCAGGTCTTCCGTCACCACGTCATCGCGGGCGGCCGCCGTCACCAGGACGCGACCCAGCGCGCGCCCATCGCACTCGAGGTGCACGCGCGCGGTCGCGCGGAGCATCGCGATGACCTCCGGTGCGAGCAGGTCCCGCCGCCGCGCGAACACGCCCCCCGGACGGTCGATCATCCCGCCGGCGTGCGACGCCTGAATGGCGGCCATGATGCGCTGCTCGAGCTCCTGGAAATAGCTCGTCGGGCGCATGTTGAGCACGATGAGGTCCACCATCATGCCACGTCGGCGCCAGTAGTGGTGGGCCGCGAGCAACTGCCGGAGCGTCGGCAATCCCTCCGCCGAATCGATCGTGGCGAGGAGAATGGGCCAGTCACCCGAGACGCCCATGGTCCAGAGCAGGGGCTGCGAGCCCCGGTTCCGGCGCAACTCCTCCTGCGGGGGCCGGAGCAGGGCGTTCGAGTAGAACAGATGGCCGGCGAGCTCCTGGAACACGCCGGCATCCCCCGGCGAGACGTTCAGCTCGCGGAGCTCGACCTGCGCCGAAGTCCAGGCGAGATCGAGCGCCCGCTGGGCCGCCCGCGGATGATGGTACCGGTCGGCCAGCTCGAACGCACGCTCACGCGTCGAGGCCACCAACGTCGTGAACGCCACCGATGCGGACTGGCGCGGCTCGAGACGCAGGCGCGTGCGGAGCGCGAAGATCGGATCGAGCACGGCGCCGGTCGTCCCGGACAGCGGAGTCGCCGCGTCCTGCGCGACCGGATCCCGGCATGTGCGCCCGCGGCCGATGAAGCGGGCTCGGTCGGTCTCGCAGGTGACGGACCCGACGCGCTCCCGTCCGTCATCCACCACGTGGACGCACCAGGGCGGGCTCTCCTCCGCCGAGCGCGGGCGGCGGGTCGCGGTGATGGCGGTGCACCAGTCGTGGTATTCCGTCTGGACGAACAGGTTGCCGAACGCCGGATGGGCCCGGTCGGCGTCCGGCGGCGCGAGCACGATCTCACCGTAGCTGGTGAGCTCGATCTCGCGCGCCGTATGTCCGGTGTTCGTGACCGTCACCCGCCGGACTTCCGCCGCGTCCGCGGGTACCACGGCGATCTCGGTCCGGGTCTCGATCGCGCCGTCCACCCGATGGACCGTGACCCGGTCGGTCGCGAGGAAGGCACGATAGCGGTCGGGCTCCGCGCAGGCCGGCTGATAGGTGGTGGACCAGACGCGTCCTTCGGTGACGTCCCGCACGTAGCAGAATTGACCCGTGTGGTCGCGCGTCGCATCGGCGCGCCACCGGGTGACCGCCAGGTCCTCGAACCGGCTGTAGCCCCCGCCACAGTGACTCACCATCACCGTGTACGGCAGGTGGCCGAGCAGCGCGACGTGCGGCGTCGGGGTGTTGGGACTTGTCACCTCGCGCACGACGGGCCGCTCGAGCTCCGGGTCGGGCAGCGCCTCGTCGGCCCGGCTGACCTGCGGCTCCTGGAGCTCGAGCCGGCGCGGCGCGCGCTCGTGAAGCAGGAGCTCGACGGAACGCACCATCGAGTCGGTGTGGAACCGGCGCTGCCAGAGCTGCGCGGCGAGCGCGTTGCACAGCGCGACGAGGCTCATCCCGACGTGGTGAGCCATGTACGCGCGCACCAGGCCGAACGGGCGGCCGGGGTCTGGCCTGGTGTAGTCCATCGCTTCGTGGAAGCCGTAGCGGCCCAGCGCGCCAAGCTTCTCGAGCACGAGCAGGTTGGCGATCGCCCGCTGGGGCGAGATCATCGCCGCCAGCGCCGAGGCGTACGGCGCGATCACCAGGTCGCGGCCCAGCCCGCGCTTGAGCGCGAGGTCCGGGACGCCGAACGCGCGATACTGGTAGGTCTGGTAGCGGTCCCGCAGGTTGTAGGCGCTCTCGCTGATCCCCCAGGGCACCCGCCGGTCGCTCGCATACGCGATCTGGCGCTGTACCGCTCCTTCGAACGTCTCGTCCAGCACGGTGTACGGAAAGGATCGCATCACCAGGGTCGGCATCAGGTACTCGAACATGCTCCCGCTCCAGGAGACCAGGGCGGTGGCCCCGGCCGCGCGGGTGAGCGTGCGACCAAGCCGGAACCAGTGCTCGACTGGAACCTGATTCCGCGCCACCGCGAGGTAGCTCGCCAGCCGCGCCTCGGACGCCAGCAGGTCGTAGTGTGAGCCGTCGAGCATGGGCGAGCCGGCCTGATACCCGATCGCGAACAGGCTGCGACCCTTGTCGTACAGAAATCCGAAGTCCATGGCATGCATGTAGGCCGCCGCGCGATCGGCCAGGACCTCGAGGCGGGAGAGGACATCGGCCGCGGCGCTCGACCGCCCCGCGACGGTGCGCCACGTTTCCGACCTGGAGACCGGACGCGATTCCCGACCGGACGTTGGCACGAGCGAGAGGCCCGAGAGCCGCGCCTCCTGTTCCCGCACGAGGCCCAGCGACCATTCGATCCACACGCCCATCGGCTCCGTCCCGTCGGTCGGCGGCGGTACGGCGGCGAGGGCGGCCCACGCTCGCTCGAGCGCGGGGCCGACAGTCTGCAGCACAGCGCCCGGCGCCTGCGTGTCCGCCGGGCTCAGCGCCGTCGCCGCCTCCTGGAGCGCCGACTCCGCTGCCAGCAGCGCGCGGGAGGCCTCGGCGCTGCTCTCGCGGGCGTGCCGGAGCCCTTCCTGCGCCAGGAGTATGCTCGTCCGAAGCGCCCGCCAGGTCCGCCCGTCGAAGACGGGCTCATCGGCGATGCCGAGACAGGCCTGGCGCAGCGCGATGAAGTGACCCGCGAGGTTGCCGCTGTCCACGGTCGAGATGTAGGCCGGCTCCAGCACCTGCAGATCCCGCAGGTCGTACCAGTTGTACCAGTGGCCGCGAAAGCGTCGCATCCGCTCGAGCGCCGCGAACGCCCGCTCGAGACGAGCGGTCATGTCCTCCGCCGTGATGAATCCGAGGTCGTGAGCGCTGACCGTCGCGAGCAGCTGGAGGCCGATGTTGGTGGGTGACGTGCGCATCGCCACCACGGGAACTGGATCCTCCTGGAAGTTGTCCGGTGCGAGCCAGTGGGTCTCCTCGGTGACGAACCGGTCGAAGTAGCGCCAGTGGAGCAGCGCGTAGCGCATGGCCGCCGTCCGGCTCGAGGCGGGCAGGCGGCGCTCGCGTCGCACGGCCGGGCTGCTGATCGCATAGGCGATCGACGGCGAGACCGACCACAGCAGCACGAGCGGCGCGGCGGCGCCCATCAGCGGCGAGAGGTCCACCCCGTGGCCTCCGACCGCCGCCACCGCGGCGGCCGCGGCCAGGAGGACGAGCGGCAAGGCGACCGCGGGCCACATCGTGCGCCACGCGGCGCCGGCGCCGGCCGAGACGAGGCGCTCGGTCTGCGACGCGGTCTGCCACTCGAGGAGCTGGCGATGGGAGACCAACAGCCGCCAGAGCGTCCGCAGGATCGCGTCCGCCGAGACCCAGGCCTGGTGAGGCAGGAAGGTGATTGCCAGCGCCATCTGCTGGAGGCTGGTCGCGGCATCGTGGGCCACGGCCGCGTAGTACGCGCGCCAGGACTTGTCCATCGGCGGCTGGAGCATCGCGAGCAGCAGCGCGACCACGTGGGGCGCGGCGATCGCGCCGAGGCCGAGCAGCGTCCAGCGGAGCGGACCGCCCGGGAGGAACGTCCATCCGGCGATCAGGAACGCCAGCTGCGCCAGCTCGACGGTGCTCCGCCGCAGGTTGTCCAGGATCTTCCACCGCGAGAGGAGCGACAGCCGGTTCGGCTCGGGGCCGTCGGGACCGGGGACGCGGTTGGTGAGCCACCGCAGCAGCTGCCAGTCGCCGCGGATCCAGCGGTGCTTCCGCCGGGTGAAAGTGAGATAGCGGGCCGGGTAGTCATCGTAGACCACGATGTCGCTGGCGAGGCCGGCTCGCGCATAGTTGCCCTCGATCAGGTCGTGGGAGAGCAGCGTGTTCTCGGGGAACCGACCGTGCGTCGCGCGCTCGAAGGCATCCACGTCGTAGATGCCCTTCCCGGTAAAGCTGCCCTCGCCGTACAGGTCCTGATACACATCGGACACGGCGGTGGTGTAGGGGTCCACCCCCGGATGGCCGGAGTGCACCGCGGCGAACTGCGAGCGGTGCGCGCTCGGCAGCGAGACGCCGACCCGCGGCTGGAGGATCCCGTAGCCTCGGACCACTCGGCCGCGGTCGGAGTCGTACACGGCGCGGTTGAGCGGATGGGCGAGCGCGCCGATCAGGAGCACCGCGGTGTCCGGCGGCAGCAGCGTGTCGGCGTCGAGGGTGATGACGTAGCGCGCTCCGCGGAGCGGCGCCGGGTCGCCAACGATGCTCGAGAACGGGCCCGCGTCGCCGCCGCGGAGAAAGCGGTTGAATTCGGCGAGCTTGCCACGCTTCCGCTCCCAGCCCATCCACACACCCTGGCTCGGATTCCATCGCCGCGGCCGGTGGAAGAGATAGAACGGGTCTTCGCCACCAGTGGCGTATTGCGCGTTCAGCGTGCGCACGCCTTCCTCCGCGGCCCCGAGGACCGCCGCGTCGCCGTCGCGCGTCTCGGTGGGTGCGTCGGTGAAGTCGCTGAGAATCGCGAACTGCAGGTGGGCTTCCCGGTTGGCCAGGTACTGCACCTCGAGGTGCTCGAGCGCCTCGCGCACGGCCTCGACGCTCCCGAACAGGGTCGGGACCACGACCACCGTCCGGAGTCCCTCGGGGACCCCGCCGTGCCGCACCAGATCGAGCTTGGCCAGGCGGTGGGGCGGCAGGAAGGCCGTGATCAGCTGGTTCATCGCGCTCACGCCGATGTCGTTCGCCGGGATGAGCGCGAACAGGAGCACGACCGGCCAGACCGCCCGCGCGTCCGGCCCCGCAAGCCAGAGGACGGCGAGGATCGCCGCGACGGTGCCCGCGAGAACCCCGCCCACGAAGACGACGTTCGGGTGGCGCAGTGCCCAGCGGTACAGCCTGAGGCCCGCGGGCGGCCGGAACTCGCACAGCCGTTCCAGCTCGGTCAGGCCGTCGTCCACGAGGTAGTAGCCGACGTGCCGTCGCCGGTCCGCCTCCCCCGCCCCGTTGGTGGGCGCGGCCAGCGCGCGGTCGATGGCGACCTGCGCCACCGATGGCTCGTCCTTGGCACAGCGCTTGGCGATGCGCTCGACCACGTGGCGATACTGGTCCCGCGTGTCGAACGTCATCCCCTCGTAGACACCGGCCGGGTCTCGCCGGAGGACCGCCTCCATCGTGCTCTGCCGCTCGACGAAGGCTTCCCAGTCCATGCGGGCGATCCCGCGGAGACTGGTGATGCTGTTGGCCATCGTGAGCTGCGTCAGCGCGACTCGCTCGTTGGCGCGCGCCGCCGCTTCTTCGGCGTGCATCCCCTGTTCGGCGATCCAGTCTTCGAGCCGGATCAGCGGCGGGTACGCGCCGCTCGCCGCGCGGAGCTGCGTGAGCAGCCGGGAGACGAAGGTCGGCGTGAGGGGCGGCGGGTCGCTGACGAAATCGTGAAGCGCCGCGGTGGCCTCGGCGGTCCGGTCGCCGAGGTCGGAGAGGAGCGCGGCCCACCTGTCCGCGGTCTGGAGCTCGTCGAGCCGACCTACCGTGCGCAGCGCCATCCGGCGGACGCTCTCGATCAGACCGAGCCGCAGCATCGCCGGGATGGCCCAGAGCTCGCCGATGAGTAGCGGCCGTACCTGCTGGAACGCACCGAGGAAGAGGTCGACGCTCTCGAGCTCGATCCGCGCCTCGGTGTGCGAGATCAACGTGATCGCGATCTCGTAGACGCGGGGATAGCCCGCCAAGGCGCCGCTCGCCAGCTCCGGCAGCTCCCGGTAGTACCCCCGGGGCAGGCTGTCGCGGACCTCCCGGATGTGCTCCTGCACGACGTGGAGGTTGTCGAGCAGCCAGTCGCCGGCCGGGCTGACGTTGACCTCCCGGTCCGCGGCCCCGGCCAGTTGCTCGTGGGCCTGGTCGATGATGGCGCGGGTCTCGTCCAGCCGCACCAGGAGGCGCGCCCGCCGCCGCGTGGGTTTGGCCGCCACGCGCTGGGAGCGCGCGAGGAGCCGGGCGCGCTCCGCGAGGTGCTCGGCACCGAGGAGCTCGCCACGAATCGGACCCGCGAGCAGATCCTCGGGAGTCGTGGCGGTTGTGGCCAACAAGCGAGACACACGAAGCGAGGTCAGACGGGCACTTGCAGATCTTGGCCGCGCCCGGAGACCGGGTGGGGCGGTGGGGAGTGAACCGCGGTGAACACTGGCTTGCCTAATCTAGCCGCGCCGCCGCGCCGGCCTCCAGGGCATCCCCGGGGGAATCGGTGTGCGCCGAATCACCGCCGCGGCCACGGTCGTCGCGGGGTTCGGCCGTGTAGGTGGCACCGCGGACGACGTCCTCTGCGGCGACACCTCCACCGGAGCGCTCGTGAACGCTTCACCCAGGCCCATGCGGTACGCGCTCGCGGGAGGGCTGGCCGCCGGCGCTCTCGACATCACCTACGCCTGCGTCTTCTGGGCACTCAAGGCGGGAGTACCCGCGCAGCGGATCTTTCAGTCGGTGGCCGCGGGCCTGCTCGGCGGCGCCAGCTTCAAGGGCGGGTGGCCAACCGCGGTGCTGGGACTCGCGCTCCACTTCTTCATCGCGACCAGCATGTCGGTCACCTACTACCTCGCGGCCAGGCGTCGACCGCTCCTTCGGGACCGCCCGGTCATCTGCGGCGCCGCCTACGGCCTGCTTCTCTATGTGATCATGAATTACATCGTCGTGCCGCTCTCGGCGGCTGCCCACGGCGGCGCCAAGGACCCACTCTGGGTGGCGCTTAGCATCGTCGTGCACGCGGTCCTGATCGGCATCCCCGTCGCGCTCCTGACTCGCCGGGGCCTCCTGGCCCCCGCCTAGACCGGGGTTTCCGCGTCACGGGTGGTGATGACGGGCCGAGCCGCGTAGAGTACCTGCCATGCCTACGCCACGCATCATCGGCCGGCTCACGTCGGAAACCCCGGCCGATCTCCAGACCGTCCCCGGCCGTCCTCGCCGCCTCCCCGATGACCTGCTACGGCAGGCCACCAAGCGACTCCAGATCCTATTGTTAGTCGCGGCGGCACTCTGGCTCCTGGGCCCCGCGCTGGGCCATGTGGCCGTGTACTTCTCATCCCCGGGCGACCCGCGGGCCACCGATTTCCGCTTCATCGACGCGATCGCGACCTTCGCGTTCATCACGTCGCTGGCGTTGTTCCTCTTTCTCCGCACGACCAGCCGGAGCGCCACCTTCGTGCTGGACCTGAGTCTGGCCTATATGGTGCTCACGGCGGTGGATCTCGGTGTGATGCTCCACTGGGGCACTGAGCCGGCCGGCGCGATTCCGACGCTTCCGATGATTACCTGGATCGGACCAATGATCATCATCACGGCGGCCATCGTGCCCGCGGAGCCGTGGAAGATGGCCGTCGCCGCCTTTCTCGCAGCATCCATGGATCCGATCGGCATGTTCGCGGCGCGAGCGTTCGGTATCCGTCAGTTCGAGGGCACCCTGAGCGCCTTCCTGATGCACTACCCGAACTATCTGATGGCGGGCGTGGCGGTCGTGGTTTCCGGCGTGGTGACGAGGCTCGGCCAGCAGGTGAGCAAGGCTCGCGAGATGGGAAGCTACCGCCTGGGAGAGTTGCTGGGCCGTGGCGGCATGGGCGAGGTGTACCTGGCGCACCATCGCATGCTGGCACGGCCGGCGGCCATCAAGCTGATTCGCCCCGAAGCCCTCGCGGGCGAGGACACGGGTCGGGCGCAGCTGGCGGCCGCCCGGTTCCGCCGCGAGGCCGAGGCGGCGGCCCGCCTCAAGTCGCCCCACACGGTGCAGCTCTACGACTTCGGGGTGACCGACGACGGCCGCCTCTATCTCGTGATGGAGCTATTGGACGGCATCACGCTCGACCAGCTCGTGCGATCCGACGGGCCGATGCCCGCCTCGCGGGTCGTCCACATCCTGCGGCAGGTGTGCGAGTCCCTGGAAGAGGCGCACGACGCGGGGTTGGTGCATCGTGACATCAAGCCGGCCAACATTCACCTGGGACGGGTGGGACGCCATCCCGACTTCGTGAAGGTACTCGACTTCGGCCTGGTGAAGTCCGTGGCTGGACGGGACGGCGATGACTCGCTCGCCAGCGTGGCTGGCCTCGCGATCGGCACGCCGGCGTACATGGCCCCGGAGATGGTGCACGGAGAGGGCGGCGTGGATGGCCGCGCCGACCTCTACTCGGTGGGGTGCGTCGCCTACTACCTGCTCACCGGGCAGCTGGTGTTCGAAGGCCAGACCGCAATCCAGACCGCGTTGCTCCACGTCCAGCAGCCCCCGGTGCCGCCTTCCGCCCGGACCGACAATCCCATCCCGCCCGCCCTCGAGCGGATCGTGCTTGCGTGCCTCGCCAAGAAGCCGGAGGATCGGCCGCAAAGCGCCGCAGAGCTCGCCACCGGCCTCGGCGAGGCGGTCGCTCGGAACGACTAGCCGCTCGAACCGCTCGACCCGTCAGCGGCTGACGACGGCCAGGATGTTCCCGTCCGGGTCCTTGAACCACGCGGCCTTGGTCGTCCCCGATACGTGCACGTCGCCCTTGCGCGTAGTATTCGGGAAGTCGTAGTGCTCGAACGTCACGCCCTTCTCCTTGAGCGCGCGCACCGTACCGTCCACATCGTCGACCGCCCACGTGGCAGCGGTCGCCTCGTTTGTCCCCGCATATTCCGATCGGTACACCAGGACGGAGGAGCTTCCGCTCTTGCAGGTGAGCACCCCCGCCTCGCGGCTCGGGCCTGTCATGAGACCCAGCTTGTCCTGATAGAACTCCTTGGCCACGTCGATGTCCTTCACGGGAATCGTGACGATAGCGTCGTTATCTCCCAGCATGTCCTGCCCTCCCCAGGAATGAGCCTCGGCGCCGGCACTCCGGCGCCCGACGAGCATCCTAATCGCCGGGTTCGGATCGGCTGGTGACGCATGTCACGGCCACGCCGCCGGGGCGAGCTGGTGGGATTTCCGGTACGCGGTCATCGCGGCACTCAAGCGTCGCGCCTTCGCCCCCTGGCGATCGGCGTCCAGCGAATCTGACTCCCTCCCTCAAGCCCCGAGCACCGCCGGGCCACTGGTCCCCCGAACTCCCGTAGGTTGACGGGCGTCCGTTCGGGAGAGACGTTGGAATCGAGGACTGGAATCGACTCGCTTGGAGGCCGACATGGAGCTGGAGCGTTCAGTGGGATTGAGGCCCGACGGCAAGGTCTGGCTGCCGGAACGCCACGCGGCCGTCAGCTCGATCCTGCTCAAGCTCGCGGCGATGGGCGTTCGCATTCCGGCCGACACGGGCGACCAGGAGGTGCTCCACCTGACCGGCGATCTCTTCGCGCGCTACCGCGAACAGACCCGGCTCCTGTCCGAGCATCTGTGCCCCGCCGACCAGCGCATCCAGCACTACATCGACGGGCTTCTCCGCGCCGTCGGCATGCCGGCCGCCGTCACGCTTCCCGCGGAGACCCTGATTCTCGACCGCTACGGTCTCGCGCGCGAGCTGTCGCTGCCGATCCACCGCAACGCGTGGGAGAACGAGCTGGTCTCGAGCTACCGTCTCGACAACGGCGTGCTGCACAACCCGGTGAGCGACCGTCGCACGACCCAGGGCGTGTTTCACGTCGCCGAAGGTGGGCTCCCGATCCCGGCCGACAAGACGCGAGTGCCGCTCGCCACCTACGCGCGGCTGCTGCAGGAAGCGCTGCGTCCGCCAGCGTCGTTGATGCGCCTGCCGTTCACGGCCGGGTGGCCGGAGCCGGTCGAGACGATGGTGTCGCTGCTGCTGCGTCCGCTGGTGTGCCCGGCGGTGCCCAAGGTACTGCCGGAGAAGCGGTTGGAGGTGCGCTTCTTCGTGCCGGGAGGCCTGGTCTCGAATCTCGATTTCGTGGAGAGCATCTTCGGCAACGCCGGCGACCCCTACCTGCCGGCCAACGACGCCGGCCTCGATGTGGACGGCTGGACCGGACACAGCGGCTGCGTCATCCTCGCCCCGCACCTCACGCGGCTGCGCAAGAAGGACCTGGGACTGCCGCCGGTGAGCGAGGCCTCGGACCGCGAGCGCGCCGCGGGCATGTGTTGGTCGGACGAAGCCGAGCTCTACAACGAGGGCCGTCCCTTCAAGATCACGTCCCGCGGCACCGAAGGGGTGATGGTCACGATCCTGGCCGACAACTATTTCGGGTACTGCAAGAAGGAAGTGAAGACGCAGATCGGCTACAGCGCGAACCTGTTCGGGCTCGCCGAGGAGGAGCACGCGGGCGGCGCGTTGGCCTTCGCCACGTTCAACCTGGGCGACCGGTTCGGGCCCGAGCAGGTGCGGATCGTGAGCGCCAACCATCGATTCGCGGAGATGCTGGCGCTGGTAGGCCAGCGCGCGACGTACCACCCGACGGGGTACGCCACCGATGGGGTGTATCCCGAGATCCACTACATGCCGGAGGACATGGAGATCGATGTTCAGCGACAGGACATCAAGTGGAAGAAGAACGGCCAGGAGCAGCACCTCAAGCTCCTGCCCGGGCGGGTCTACATCCATCCGAGCGGCTACAAGATCCGCATGGCCAAGCATCGCGCAGCGCCGAGCTGGCGACTGGTCGGCACGGTGCCCGAGGGCGCCTTCTGCCACAAGCCGTGCACCGTGTCGGGCGGCGGCAAGTCGGAGATCAGCAAGAGCCTGGTGGACACCATGCTGCCCGGGGCGTTCTACGTCGGGCATTTCGAGGACGACATGGCGGTCGTCCAGGAGGTCTTCGACCGGCGTTACGATGACGCGCGGCTGCCCGAGCTGCGCGCGGCCGACGGACGAGAGCCCTCCCGGCCCATTCTCTCGCCTGAACGGTCGCTCGGCTCGGTGATCAAGCTGCTCACGCCCAATCCCGGCGAATTCACCCCCGCGTACAACGCCTGGCTCGAGAGCATCCCGAATCATGTGCGGGCGCTGGTGTTCGTCATCAAGCGCTTCTACCGGCCCGCGTGGGGCGAGGATTGGCGCAGCCACTTCAGCGTGGACATCATCAACGGCGCGCCCGGGCACGAGCTCAAGTACGAGGGGCGGCGTCTCGTGGCGAACTACCTTCGCATCGGGCGGGAGGAGAACGGCGCCTGGCGCACCTACAAGCTGCGCCAGGACTTCGTGGCGGCCGACAAGGTCCAGATGGAGGACGACATCACCGCCTCGGTGGTGGTGCCGGCGCGCCGGCTCGTCGGCATCCCCGGAGAGTACGACGGCCACCCGAGCCTCAAGCTCTCCCAGAACTGCGAGTTCCGCCTCTTTCAGCGGCCCGACGACGCGATCCACCCCGGTCTCGACCGGCAGACGGAGGAGGACATGTCGGCGCCGGGCCTCTTCTGCTCGAACTTCCAGCCGCTCACCCGTGACGACGCGGTGCGCATCGTCGAGGACGTGGCCGTGCACGACGCGTTCACGGCGCCGATGCGCGATCACGTCGCCGCCAACGCCGCGCGCGAGGACGGTGGGTACTCGATCTGCTCGGCGCACCCCCGGCTGATCGGCGGCAAACCCACGAAAAACCCTCGGTACCTCCAGCTCCGCCCGGACCTCGCGCACCCGCGCGATCGGTACGTCGCGGAGATGGGTGCCCGGCTGTACCGTCGGCTGCCCTTGCACGCGCCGGTGCTGTTCCCCGTGATCAGCGTGCTCTCCGGCCGACGGAACAACCGGCCCGAGGAGGGCGTCCGCCCGCTCTGCGTCTACGGTCCGATCCACTACCAGGAGCTCCCCGAGCTGTTCATGGATTACGTGTGCTCGCTCACGGGCACCTCACCCAGCACGACGGGAGCGGGCTCGGAGGGCGCGCTCACCAAGGGGCCGTTCAACGCCCTCGCGGCGACCGCCGACCTCAACAACGCGCTCGTCTCCATGCTGCTCACCGGCTACGGTGGCTTCAGCTCGGCGGCGGGCTTCATCGGCCCCCGCTACCGGGTGGACCACGACATCAGCCTCCTGATTCCGGAGATCTGGTGCCGCCTCTTCCCTCACGAGCGTGATCCCAGACGGCTGATCGAGGCGGGCCACCTCGAGAAGCTCGCGGACTACGAGTTCGGCGGTCAGCGGGTGCTTGCCAGCCGGCTGGGCTACCGCATTACGGCCAAGTTCGTGCACACCTACTTCGGGCGGGTGTTCGACAACCCCACGGCCGTCTTCACGGAGGAGATCCTCCAGCCGGAGACCCAGGATCCGGCGGTGTTCGCCGACGGGGTGAACAACATCGTCGAGGCACAGCAGCGGGTGGCGGCGGCGTATTTCGAGGATGGGACCATCGAGGATGCCTGCCCGCCGCTCAAGGCCCTGATCCACATCATGGCCCACGGGCAGTTCGAAGGGAAAGACGCCCACCATCCGGAGATTCGAGCGCTCTTCACGAGGGAGGCGCTGCTCGCGAGCGACTGGTACCAGGAGCGCCTTGTGATCAAGCAGAAGCGGGATGTGGCGCTCTGGGAGCGCCACACGCGAAGCCTCACCGAGTTCCTGGCGCGGGCCGGCCATCGCGACGAAGCCGTACGCCTCGGCATTCCCGCACGGCTCGAGCACGCCCGTGCCGAGCTCGAGCGGGTCAGCGCGCGCGAGTATCTCGCGGCCCTCGTGGGCACGATCGGCGCCGATCCCGTTCATCGCTCGACGCGAAGCCGCACCGAGGCGGCGCGGTTTGCCGCCGAGCCGGCGGTTGCCGGCCGCTGAGGTCGGCGCGTCGGGCGTGGTTCCGTTCCGCCTGGACTAGGGCGTCAGCCAGTACGACACCTTCACGAGGAACGTGTCGTTCGCCCGGCGAGCGAACAGTTCGCCCAAGTCCCCGCGGAAAGACTGCGTGCCCTCCACGTCCGCCGAGCCCTCACGCCCCTGGCTCCATACCAGGAACACCGTCGAGCCGGGCCGGTACTCCCACCGAAACACGACGTTCGACCGGAACTGCTGGAAGTTGAACCCGCCCGGGTTGCCGGCCACGGCCGGATCGGCGTAGGGCTGGTACCGAGCCGAATAGTCGGCGGCCCGCGCGTCGGCGATCTCGCGAACGTCGCTGTAGGTCCCCTTGGAAACGAATGGCGACGCGTAGATCTGGAGGGTGGTGGTCGGGGTGAAGGTGTATCCCAGCCGCCAGGTCAGGCTCAGTGTCTTCTGCTCGAGATGTGCGAAGGTGTAGTGCAGGTCCCCATTCGGGTCCGTGTACGTGTTGTAGTACTGGAGGTCGTTGCGGTTGTGGTTGTACTCGAGCATGAGGCTGGTGGTGAACCGGGTCGAGACCTTGAGGTCGAGCTCCGGCGCCACGTCGATCGTCTCCGAGCGCCCCTGGTCGCCTCGGGTGTAGTTGGCCGAGAAGATCGGCTTGAGCGGGCGGCGGTCGTCGCCCTCGATCGTGATCCACGGGGAGAGGTACGCGTCCTGCCGAATGGCCGGCCCTCCTCGCGCGCACCGGTCGCAGTAGGTGGTGCCCATCTGGCCGAGCGTCCCCCCGAGGTGCAGCCACCAGCGATTGTTGAACTGGGTGTGCACGTTGGTATTGAAGGCGCGCTCGGTGGGAAGCCCCGAGGCGGTCCAGTACTCCCAGTTGTTGAAGTTCCAGCGGAGCTGCTGGAAGACCTCGTTCGGCTCGGCGAACACCAGGTTGGCCCAGCTGGTCCACGCCTGCTGATCGGCCTGGCGCAGGAATCCGATGTCGTTGATCTCGAAGCCCGGCGTGCGCCGCTGGTAGGCGGTCTCGAAGTGGAGCCGCCTGCCGCCCACCTTGGCGAACCGCACCTCCTGGTTGGAGCCGCTCAGCGAGGTCCGGGTCGGGTCGAAGGTCGCATCGCCGTCGGGACGCTGATACAGGTGCACGGGATCCTGCTGCGTGCGCGCGATCGCCGCGGTGTCCCCGTCCACTCGGCTCAGGTCGAGCGAGCCCGACATCTCGTAGCGCCCCTTGAACCGCCAGCGGCCGTTCACGCCGCCCGTATAGGCGCTACGGTGCAGATACGGCGCGGTCGAGGCATCGAGCGACCGGTTCACCCCCGTCATGATGAAACCGAGGCTGGCGGCCCCGCTCCGGAAATCCTGGTTGCCACGTACGACCGCGTAGTTCGATGTCGGCTCGAGGGTGGTGGCACCGGGACCGGTGACATTATCGGTGACCGCATCGAGCACGCCGAGGGAGAAGCCGCCCGGCATGCGCCCGGTGAGCTTGGCCGCCCCGAGGATCCTGGTCGCCGTGGGCGAGCTCCCGTCGCCGTACACGTCCTTCAGCTGCGGCGCGCGTCCGATGCGCCGGGAATAGAACAGGCCCTCACCCGTGTTGCAGTCCACCACCACGACGCAGTTCACCGTGAAGGTGAACAGCCCCTTCCCTTCCACGAAGAATGGCCGCCGCTCGTCGAAGAACGTCTCGAACGCGCTGAGGTTGAGCTCGGACGGGTCGGCCTCGACCTGGCCGAAGTCCGGATTGACCGTCGCGTTGACCAACAGGTTCGACGCTAGGCTGTAGCGGAAATCTCCTCCCACCGATACGTCCTGTGCCCGATCGACAGTCGCGGATCCCTGCACCTGGATGTTCTTGGTGACGACGTACGGGGTGATCTCGGCGTGCCCCGGGCTGCCCAGGCCGTCGAGTCCAGTGAGGCTCCCGAACTGCGACGTGAAGCCCGAGTGCGAGGTGCGGTATAGCGGCCAGGTGATGGTGGCGGTGTGCCGCTGGATCACGCGCCAGATGAGGAGGCCGAACGTGCCACCCCCCTTGGACGAGTAGTGGAGCTGCGAGAGCGGAATGCGATACTCGGCGGTCCAGCCGAGCGAGTCGATCCGCGTCGCGGCATCCCAGACCGCGTCCCAGGCCACGTCCTCGTCCCCGTCGTTGTAGATGGCGTAGTCCGTCTTCACGCCGGCAGGATTGACCGAGAACTCGTACCCGGTACGCCGGTCGTAGTACGGGTCGAGCATGAGGGTCACGTAGTCCGACGCAGTCTGATCGTCGCGGCGGGAGAGGAGGCTGATGATGCTGTCGGGGTGGGGATCGAAGGCGCGGACGAAGACGTACAGATTGCGCTCGTCGTAGGCCACCCGGGCTACCGTCTTGAACTTGGGCGGCGCGCCCTCGGTGGGCTTGGCCTCCAGGAAGGCGTCGATCGGGGGCGCCGATCGCCAGACGGCATCGTCGTCCTTGCCGTCGAGCACGGGCGCCACCGCGGTGCGGGTTGCCTGGACCGACGAGCCGGTCGGCACCGGGTGGACCGCGGGCGGCGCCGCCGCCGCGACCTGCATCTGGATGGCCAACAGGGTACCGGACAGCATGGTCACGCGAACGTTCCGTGGGAAGGTTCGCGTGTTGGACACCTGCCTGGCGGAAATGGTTGGATGGATGGGAGTCGGGTCTCACGCGAGGCCCGGTGTTCCGGCATGACCTGGTCGGTCCTGAACACCGCCGCGGCGGCCCGAGCCCAAAACGCACGAGGCCGGCTGTGCGCCGGCCTCGTGCCTCTCGGCGGGGACCGCCGAACCCTACCCCGTCACTCCGAGCTGCCGCAGCAGCGACATCATATCGAAGTAGTGCCGCTCCGCCCAAGCCCGATCGCCGGCGACCTCCACGACCGCGCAGGCCCGAACCTCGATCGGCTTGCCTGTGGCCGCGAGGGTCCTGCTCGGCATCGGCAGTGGGCCGTTGTGCGTGCCTTTCCAGGTGAGCTCCACGGTGACCGTTCCGTCGTCGGCCACGTGGGTACCGTGGATCGTGCCCTTGGAATCGGGGAACGCGGTCGCCCACCCCTTCCACGCCTCGATTGTCTGGTCCGCTCCCGTCAGCTTCCGGCCCCCCTTCCGCGCCTCACGTCAGCAGTGCCACCGTTCCCGTGACGACGAGCGCGCCACCCCAGATCAGATCGAGGTTGATCCACATCGTCCGGAGCATCCGGAGCCCGACCTTGCGGTAGACGATCACCGCAATGAGGCCCGTGACGACCAGATACCCCGCGCTGTGCAGCGCCGTGGCCCAGAGGCCGGTGGCCAGCGGGCCGGCAACCGGCACCAGCGAGGCCTGTGTCATGTGCATCGCATGGGGACTGGTGCCCGCTGCGCCCGCGCCCATCGTGCCAACGAGCAGCGGCAGGACCATGAGCCCGGCACCGTGTGCGGTCGCCATCAGAAACGACCAGATCGTCAGCTCGCGGAACCCGACCCGCATGCCGCCGTAGCGGGGGTGCCGGTGCCGCACCAGCCGCAGCGTGCCGAGCCCGAGCAGCGACAGCCCGACGATCCATCCGAGCGCGCCGGAGGGTAGAAACCGGCCCAGCGCCGCCGCGGTCAGCACGGCGGCGAGGACCGCCAGGGCATGGCCGACCGCCAGCGGCGACAAGGCGCGCCACACGGCGCGGGTCCGCCCTTCCTGCATGCCGAGCGCGACGGCGAAGAGCCAACCCATCCCGGGGTTCAGGCCGTGCACCGCGCCCAGTCCGGCCAATATCATCCACGTCCAGGTCATTGCCGCCGCTCCGATCAGGCGAAGCAGAAGGAATCGGAGGAGGCGTCACCGCCCTGGAGTCGCACCTGGTGCGGCCGAAGGCCGTCCTCGAACTCCACGAGGAACCGCGGATCGACCGAGAGTCCTCCCTGGGCGAGCTGCGTCGATCTTCGCCATCCACCCGCGGATGCCGTCGGGATAGAACTGCGCGTCCCATGGCGTGTAGAGCGAATTGGTGACGTAGACGCGCCGGCCGTCGCGGCTCACCTCCACCATCTGCGGACCGCCGTTGAGCGGCTTGTCCGGGTTCGACGGGTGCGGCGCTGCGCGCCACGATGCCGCCGATCTTCACGCTGCCGGTGTAGACCGGATTGAACGGGTCGGTCACGTCGTACTGCCGGAGCTCACCGGTTCCCCAGCACGACACATACAGGAAGCGGTCGTCGACCGACAGGTTGATGTCGGTCACGAGCGGTGGGACGGCCTTGAAGCCTTTGAGCAACGGCGGCAGATCGGCCTCGTCGGCCGGCACGGCGGGGATCGTGATGACCTTCTTCGTCTTCCACTCGCCCTTCCCGTTGCCGTCGGAGCGGTCGAGATACCAGAGGAAGATCGAGCTCGACAGATCCGTCAGCGAGATCACGACGCCGACGAAGCCGTAGGCGCGGGTCGGGTTGTGCGCGGGACGAAGCTCGAGCACCATCTGCTGCTCGGCGCCGAGGTCGAGCTCCTTGAGATGGGTGCGCTTCCGCAGGTCCCACACGTGCAGCTTCTGACCGTACTTGCCGCCCAGCAGCAGCTCGGGATTCACGCCCTCCACCACCATGTTGGGCGTGCCCCACTCGCTGGTGAGCATGGTGTCCTGTCCCAGATGCCAGGCGAAGTCGTACGCGAGGTATTGCGGGCCCCGGTCGCTGCTCCCACCGGCCCTTCAGCTCGAACGTTTCGTGGTCGAGCATGAAGATGCCGCCGGGGCCGTTCCCGTCGGGCGCGCCGAGGGCGTTCAGATAGATCCCATCGGGCCCGCAGTGGACCGTGTGCGGTGCGGCGTAGCCCGTCTTCGCCATCACCTCGGTCCCTTCGATCATCTTGACGAGCGCCGGGCGCCGGGGATCGGGCTTGGTGTCGAGGATGTGGATGCGCGACTGGAGTGAGTCCCGGGAACGACCAGGTAGCGACGCTCGACGTGGGCGCTCGGCGCCCAGGGGCAGAGGTGGGAGCTGCACGCATTCCAGCCGAAATGGTGGAGCTCGTTCCCCCCATGCGGGAAGTCCGTGCGGCCCACCAGGCGGCCATAGGTCGGGCTGGCGGGATTCGTGTCGACGACGCCGAGGGCGTCGCGGCTGGCCGTTCCCGCCGGCGGCCAGCAGGGCGACGTAGGCCAGGTCCTCTGGGGGTGCCTCGGCGGCCAGGGACGGCGATGCATAAAAGGAAGGATCGGGGCGCAGGCGTGCCATGGGGACAGCTCCTGGTGGAGGATGTGTGGGGCCTCACCAGGTATCTGCGGAGGAACGGGGCCGGGGCAGACATGCCGCCCGGCTGTCCGGTCAGGGGACCGGCTGGGCGCGGATCAGGAGGACCGGGATGCGCCTGCCTGCCCGGCGAGCCGGCCCAGCTCGGCCGCGACTTCCCGGGCGTCCCGATATCTGCGGGCCGGCTCCTTCTGCAGCAGGCGATCCGCCACCGCCACGAGATCGGGAGGGAGCCCGGGGCGTAGCACCGTCAGGTTCACCGGGTCCCGATTCAGGATGGCCATGACGAGCCCCTTGGAAGTCTCGGCGCCGAACGGGGCCTTTCCGGCCAGCATCTCGTACAGGACCGCGCCAAGCGCCCACAGATCCGTTCGGTGGTCCACGAGCTCGCCGCTCGCCTGCTCGGGGCTCATGTAGGACAACGTCCCCAGCACGGCGCCTTTGCGGGTCAGATTCCAGTCCGACACCTTGGCCACGCCGAAATCCAGGATCTTCACCCGGTCGTCGGCGGTCACCACGATGTTCGCCGGCTTGATGTCGCGGTGCACCACGCCCGCGGCATGGGCGTGCGCAAGGCCGGCGGCGATCTGGCCTGCGTAGTCGAGCGCCTGGCGCGGATCGAGCGGGCCGCGCGCAATCTTCTGTTTCAGGGTCTCGCCTTCGTAACAGGGCATCACGATGAACAGCTGCCCACCTTCCAACTCCTCGACCTCGAGCACGGCGCAGATGTTGGTGTGGTCGAGCAAGGCGATCGCCTTGGCCTCCTGGAGGAAGCGTGCTTTCAGCTCGTGCTCGTCGCTCAGGTACGCGGGAAGGAACTTGAGCGCCACGGTCCGCTGGAGCCGACGGTCGAGCGCCTTGTAGACCACGCCCATCCCGCCCCCGCCAAGCTGTTCCAGAATCTCGTACTGCCACAGCCGCTGGCCCGGGGTCACGGCGGAACGCTGCAGCGCGGACCCGCCCACGGCAGCCGCGAGCTTCCCCGTCACGTCACTCCGGTCGGCGAGCTGCAGCATCAACTCGACCTCCCGCCGGCACTCGGCGTCCTCCGCGCACGCGCCGGCGACGAACGCTGGACGGTCGGCGGATGCCAGCTCCATCGCCTCGTCGAATACCGCTTCGACCCGGCGCCGAAGGGCAACGTCGACGGGCGCGGACGCTCGACGCGGCGGCTCGATCGTCGGATGGGTCTGCTCCACACCGAGGAAGTCCCTGACCTCGTGCAGAAACCGGGGCCACGCCGACTCGCTTTCGAGCAGGATGTGGTTGTGGCCGTCGAGCGGCACGAAGCGAGCGCCCGGGATCAAGGACGCGAGCAGCCGGCCCTCCTCGAACGGCACCCGGAGATCGTCCTTGGCGTGGAGGACGAGGGTCGGCGTATCGATCCGCCGTGCCAGCGCGCGAACATCGAGCGTGTCGAACCCCCCAACGATGCGAGCGGCGGTTTGCGGCGTGGCCGAGACCCGCTGGAGCTCGTTGAACCACTGGGCCTGCTCGGGCGTTGCGTCCGGAATGAAGAGGCTGGTGAACACCTGGCGGAACGCGGCGTGGTCCTGGCCCCACCCCACTGCGATCATCCGCAGCATCAGCTCCCGCTCCTCACGCTGGCTCTCGGAGAGAGGCCGGAACGAGCGCCCCCGTGAGTAGGATCCGTAGAGGATGAGCCCGCTCACACGCTCCGGATGGCGGATGGCGTACGCGATCGCGATGGGACCACCCTGCGAGATCCCGAGGAGTGGGAATCGCTCGAGCTCCAGCGCGTCCACCACGGCCTCGAGGTCCCTCACCCAGGCGTCGAGGGAAAACTCGTCGATGTCCCGCTCGGACAGCCCACAGCCTCGCTCGTCGTAGCGGACCAGCGTATGATCGCGGGACAGCTCCCGGATCCAATGGCGCCAGACCGGGCTCTGCATATCGAACTCGAGATGGCTGAGCCAGTTCGCGGCCTTCACCACTGGGGGGCCCGTCCCGACCGTGGCGTGCGCGATGCGCACGCCGTCGCTGGACGTGCAAAAGCGGATCTTCTGCTCGAGGGGCGCGGTCACACGGTAGGCTCGGGATAGAAGTAGCGGTGCAGCCACGCGCGGGCCTTGATCCAATCGCGGTGCACGGTCCGCTCGGAGACGCCCAGCGCCGCCGCGATCTCCTGCTCCTCCATTCCACCGAAGAACCGGCACTCGACCACCTGGCGCTGGCGCGGCTCGAGCTCGGTCAGCGCCTCGTCCAGCATGAGCATGCCGTCGGGATCGAATTCCCTCGCCCACGCGCCATCGGTGAGGGTGGTGCGCTCCCAGACCCCGCCGCCGCGCTTGGCGGCTTTCCGATCGCGGGCATGGTCCACCAGGACCTGCCGCATTGCGCGGGCGGCGATGGCCAGGAAGTGCGCCCGGTCCCTGGCCACCAGACCGATCGCGCCGAGCTTGAGGTAGGACTCGTGCACGAGGGCGGTGGCATTGAGCGTGCGCTCCCCATACTCCCGTCCCAACTGCCGCTGCGCGAGCCGCCGGAGATCGTCGTACACGAGGGGGACGAGCCGCTCGAGCGCGGCGCCCTCCCCCTCGTTCGCGGCCCGCAACAGCCGCGTGACCTCGCCGATATCGAGCTGTCGATCGTCCATGACCGGGCCGGGTGGGATTACCGCCAATTTGCCGGCCCGAACACGAGCCACACAAGAGGCACGGGCCAGCCGGACCCTGGGGCCGCGGGGCGATCACCCTCCCGTGTCGGTCATGGCTGACGGCGGAATCGCAACGTCCCGGAGTCGACCGGCAGCTCCAGGAACAGATCGCCGTCCTTCATGAAGAAGCTCGTCGCCCGACCGACCTCCTTGGCGAACCGATCCGACAGCGATCCCTTCGCGCACACCGCGCGCGTCAGCGCGACCGGCTTGAGCGTCAGCTGACGGTCGGGGCTCATGGTGTAGGCTCCCGTCCCCCGGTTGCAATCGGCCCGCAGCGCGAGGTGTCCATCGCGCCCGAATCGGACCGTGTATCGCTCGGGCGCGTCGATGTCCATCTGCTCGACCGGCGTCGTGAACCGGGCCCACTCCCACGTGACATCCATCAGGTCGGTGGACGAGGTCGAGGCCGCGGCCGCCGCCGCGGCGCTTTGAGCGGAGTCCGGAGGCGGCGCGGCGCTCAGGCCCGAGTCCGAAGGTCCGCCGGCCCCCGGGGGCGGAGAGGCTTGCGGAGTCGATGGGGTCCGTTTCTCATCGCATCCGCAGAGCATGACACCAGCGAGCGCCAACAACGGAAGTAGGCCCCGTGGCGTACCCATGACGTTCTCCTGCCGGCTGATCCGGCCGCGTGTGCATCAGCGCTCCCTGGCGCATTCGGGATACGGCTTGCCCTTGATCGCCAGCATCGCGCGGTCGCCCTTGTTCCAGAAAGTCGTGGAGGCATCGGTGTAGGCCTCGTACTTGGCGCCCGACCCGGACTTCACGAGGCGCACGTCGAAGGTTCCCACGTCGGTCGTGAGGACTGTTCGGTCTCCGATGTGGCCCAGGGTGACCGACTGATTGCCGCACCGGAACCGCATGTCGGTGGCCGCCGCGGCCAGCGTGTCTCCGGCGTCAGTGACCGCCCCCTTCACGGTGCCGACGGTCTCCTCCCCCGCGGTGGGGGATCGGTTCCGGGATACGCCCCACAGAACGGCCACGAGCGCAAGGGCCGCAAGCGCCGGCCAGAGCCAGCGCGATCTGGTCGTCGAGACCGGTGGCGTCGCGATGTCCGCGGTCCGTCCGACCTCCTTTGCCCCGAGGATCGAGGCGAGGCCCGGGATGGACGCCAGCCCAGCCGGCAGTGCACGCGTGATCTGGTCTCGCTCACCGAGGAGCATGCTCGCCAGGCCGGCCGGGTTGAGGCTGCCGGAACGGACCCGGTTTCCCAGGACTCCGAGCACGAGTGGCGCGGCCAGGCCCAGGAGCGAGCCGCCTGCACCGGAGCGCAGCCCGGACGACCGACCGACGACGTCGCCGACCGATGAGAGTTGCGGGCCGAACAGCCCGGACAGCAGTTGGGCTCCGGCCGCGCCGAGCGGAGTGCCCGGCGTGGCCGTCACGGCGAGCCGCGGGTCCCGCAGCACGCTGCCGTCGTTCGCGGGGCTGCTGATGATGTCGAAGAACGGTCGCATCGCCTGGGCGTTGCCGGCCTTCCCGGCTAGGCCCGCGAGAATGGTGGGGAACGACGCGCCGAGACCGGCGCCGACCGACGCCTCGGATTCGCCGAGGTTCCGCGCTGCGGTCGAAAGCAAATCGGGCGTCACGAGGCCTTTGAGGCCATCAAGCAGGCTCGTAGCCATGGCTTCCTCTGAAGTGAAGAAGGTCTCTACCCGGATGTACCGACAGGCGCGAGCAGGGATGCGCGCTCATCTCGGCCAGGGAGTGAGACCAATCGCCAGTATATGGCCCGGTACGTCGGGAGGACACTGGACGTTCGGGCAATCTGTCCCGGTCCACGGGAGTTCGTTGGCCGATCGGCGAAGCTGTCCACCAAGATCCGCCGCTCATTCGACCGGCTTCTTGGGGATCGGGGCCTGGAGCTCGGGTCCGACGGACCGGACAAGCCGTTGTTCGACAAGACGTGGAAGCCGCGGGATGCGGGATATGGAACACATTGGCTGAGTCGGACTGGCCGAGGGGCCGGTCGGAACTCGAGGAGGAAAGCCGTGACCAGCTTTCCCGAGGCGCCGAGATCGTGAGTTAGGTGTTGTGGAGCCTGGTGTTCTGGAGATCTTGCAATGGAAGAAGCCCGGCACGACCAAGGTCGTCACCGGGCTTCTTTGACGTCAGGCTCAGCCTGATTCGACTACCACGACTCCCGGATACGCTGCTTCTTCCGCTTGCGCCGCCGGGCCGCTGCCGCCTTGACGAGCCGCGCCGCGCTCGGCTTGACGTAGTGCCGTCGACGGCGGAGCTCCTGAAAAAGTCCGGCCTTCTGCACCTTCCGCCGGAAGAGCTTGAGCGCCCGCTCAACGTTGTCATCGTCGCCCAGCGTGATTTCGATCATCCCGCGACCTCCCTCGAGAGCGGTCCCTCGCTCGTAGAAGAAACGGCCGGCTCGCCCGTCGGATGAGCCGGCCGTACCGCCTGCCGTGCGGCTTCCGCCGCGGCTGGGCTACTACGAGAGCTTGACGACGTTCTCCGCCGCCGGCCCCTTCTGGCCCTGCACGACGTCGAACTCAACGCGGTCACCCTCGGCCAGGCTCTTGAAGCCCTGGGCCTGGATCGCCGAATGATGGACGAAGCAGTCCTTCTGACCGCCCTCGGGCGTGATGAAGCCGAAGCCCTTCGCGTCATTGAACCACTTGACCGTGCCTGTGGTGCGCATCGTTCCTACTCCTTGCTCATGAGGGTAATCGGGAGTGGGGACGTGCCGCACGGCCGACTACTGGTGGCGTGGATTGCGCCTCCACGCGGGGCGCGACTGCCGCGGTGCAGCTTGCACCAGGAACGACAGCCGACGAAAAACAACGAAAAAAGGGGCCGGCGTCAACGCCAGCCCCTCCCTGATCACGTTGAAATCGGGCGCGCGATCGCCCCGAATGTGGCACAAAGGTACCGTCGTGCCCGGCAAACGGCAAGCGCGCGGTTCCGACCTACGGCGAGCGAAAATGGAGCGGATCCCTGAGGTTCTGTAACTCCCGATAATAATACAGCGCGGCAGGCCGCTTGGCCTTGAAGCGCAGCCGCTTCAGGAACTCGATCTCCTCCTCAGTGGCGGTGCCGCTGAGTGAAACGTCCTGGAGAAACTCGGTGAGTCCGGGCTCTTCGGCGAAGAGCTGGTTGGCCTCCCGCTCGACGAACTCGAATCGTTTCTCGTGCTCCGAGACCGCCCTCGCGTTCAAGCTGATGTCCAGGGCAAACGTCGCCAGGTCGATGTCCCAGGACTCGACCACCGGATCCAGGAACGAGACGCAGTGCTCCCGAGACAGGTGAAAGATGTCCGTATCGAGGAACTCGAGCACGATGACGCGCATCTCCTCGAAGGTTCGGCCGCCGAGGTCCGCCACCATCCGGAGCCAGTAGTCATTCGCCAATTCCTGCCTGGCTACCGCCTGGAGCACGTCCAGGAGACGCTGGGTGACGAGCCGCTCGAGCTCGCCGAAGGGCTGCTTCTCGAAAATCGCCCGAACCTGCGCTGCCCTGTCCGGGTGACACTTCCGCAGGATCAGCTGGCGAACGTCGCCGAACAGAGGCGGCGGCTCCTGCCCCAGCTCCCGCTTCAGTTCTTCCTTCCGCTGGATGTCCGCCAGACGCGCCAGCTCCCCGCTGGGCAGCTTCAAGAACCTGTCCATCTTGTCGTAGATGTCGGTGCGCGTCGGCGCCGGGGGCGCCTTCTTCCGAGTGAGGAGCTGGGAGATGTAGGACTCGGTCACCTGGGCGGCCCGTGCGAGTTCGCGCTGGTCCAGCCCTAATGCGTCCAGCCGCTGGCGGACAACGAACGAGACATCCACGGACCGCCTCCACAAGAGTCGATTAACAGTCCCAAGTTAAATTCGTAACGCCACGCTCGCAATAGTGGCCATCTGCTTGACAAATGTAGTACAGCAATGTAACTTGCTGTTCTACAATAAGTTGGTAGAAGTCACCGGTTCAAACTGATGCACCCGCTATAAGGAGTTCGATATATGTACGCTCGAAACGTCTTTCTCAATCTCAAGCCCAACAGCGCCAAGGAATTCACCCAGAAGTTCGAGCAGGACATCCTGCCCCTGCTGAAAAAGCAGAACGGCTTCCAGGACGAGATCACGTTCCTCGGCGAAGGCGGCAAGGACGCGGTCGCCATCAGCCTGTGGGATCGCAAGGAGAGCGCGGATGCCTATAGCCGCGACACCTACCCCCAGGTGCTGAAGGGTCTGGAGACGATGGTCGAGGGCACGCCAAAGGTGAACGCCTACGAGGTATCCAACTCGACGTTCCACAAGATCGCGGCTCACGTCTAACCGACCGCTCAGCTCGAACGAGGGGGGCGGCGCTAGTCCGCCCCCTTCATCTCCACGTGAGCGAAAATGCCTTTGGAGGATCTACCGATGTCCACTGCTACCAAGGCCAAGCCCAAGATCAAGATCCATCCGCTGGAGGATCGCGTGGTGATCCTGCCGGCCGACGAGGCGGAAACCATGCGCGGTCCGCTGTACATCCCGGACACCGCCAAAGAGAAGCCCACCCAGGGCGAGGTGTTGGCCGTCGGGCCCGGCCGATTCGAGAAGGGCGAGCGGGTGAAGATCGACCTCGGGGTAGGCGACACGGTGATCTACAGTCAGTACAGCGGCACGCCCTATCGGGCGGGCGACGACGAGCTGATCATCATCAAGGCGTCCGACATTCTGGCCCGGCTTGGCTGATGCGGACCATTCGAGAGGATTGAAGACTTATGCCAGCCAAGGAACTGCTGTTCAGCATCGACGCCCGCGCGAAGCTCAAGCGGGGTGTCGACGCCCTCGCCGAGGCGGTGAAGCTCACCCTCGGGCCGAAGGGCCGGAATGTCGTGATCGACAAGTCGTACGGGTCCCCGACCATCACCAAGGACGGGGTGACCGTCGCCAAGGAGATCGAGCTGTCGGATCCGGTGGAGAACATGGGCGCCCAGATGGTCAAGGAGGTCGCCACCAAGACCTCCGACCTGGCCGGTGACGGCACCACCACCGCCACCGTGCTCGCGCAGGCGATCTTCCGCGAGGGCCTCAAGAACGTCACCGCAGGCGCCAACCCGATGGAGCTCAAGCGCGGCATCGAGAAGGCCGTCGAGGCGGTCGTCGAGCAGCTCAAGACCTTGTCGGTCCCCTCGGCCGGCAAGAAGGAGATCGCCCAGGTCGGCAGCATCTCCGCGAACAACGACAAGGAAATCGGCAACCTGATCGCCGAGGCGATGGAGAAGGTCGGCAAGGACGGCGTGATCACGGTCGAGGAGGCCAAGGGTCTCGAGACCACGCTGGAGACCGTGGACGGCACCCAGTTCGACCGCGGGTATCTGTCGCCCTACTTCGTCACGGATCCAGAGAAGATGGAGACCGTGCTGGAGGACGCGTACCTGCTCATCCACGACAAGAAGATCAGCTCGATGAAGGAACTCCTGCCCATCCTCGAGAAGGTGGTGCAGAGCGGCAAGCCGCTGCTCGTCATCGCCGAAGACGTGGACGGCGAGGCGCTGGCGACCCTGGTCGTGAACAAGCTCCGCGGGACGCTCAAGATCGCGGCCGTCAAGGCCCCGGGCTTCGGCGACCGCCGCAAGGAGATCCTGCGCGACATCGCCGTCGTGACCGGCGGCCAGGTCATCTCTGAGGAACTCGGCGTCAAGCTGGAAAACACCGGGCTCGACGACCTCGGCCGTGCCAAGCGGATCGTGGTCGACAAGGACAACACCACCGTGGTGGATGGCAAGGGCAAGCCGGACGCCGTCCAGGGCCGGATCCACGAGCTCAAGAGCGCGATCGAGAAGAGCACCAGCGACTACGACCGGGAGAAGCTGCAGGAACGTCTGGCCAAGCTCTCCGGCGGCGTGGCGATCATCAACGTGGGCGCCGCGACCGAGACCGAGATGAAGGAGAAGAAGGCCCGGGTCGAGGACGCGCTGCACGCGACGCGCGCGGCGGTCGAGGAGGGCATCGTCCCGGGCGGCGGCGTCGCGTTGCTCCGCGCGCAGAGCGCGCTCGAGCGGATTCGCGGGACCGAGGACGAGAAGATCGGCGTGGAGATCGTGCGCCGCGCGCTCGAGGAGCCCATCCGGGCGATCGCGCAGAACGCGGGCGCCGAGGGCTCCATCGTGGTCGCCAGGGTCAAGGGATCGAAGGAGAGGAACTTCGGCTACAACGCGCTGACCGACACGTACGAGGACCTGGTGAAAGCGGGCGTCATCGACCCGACCAAGGTCACCCGTACGGCGCTCCAGAACGCGGCGTCGATCGCGGGATTACTGCTCACCACCGAGTGCGTGGTAGTCCAGCGGAAAGAGGAGAAGCCGGCGCTGGCCAACGCTGGCGGAGGCATGGGCGGGATGTACTAGACGGACCGGCGGGTCGTGAAGCCAGCGTAGGCTGTCACGACCCGCCCCACCATGCTTCTCAATAATGCCGACATGCGGCAGGTATCGAACGCGGCGTGACAGCTGCCCGAAAGGTGCTATGGTGCGGCTCAAAGTGCACGAACTCATGAGGACGCGTGGGATCTCGGCGTACAAACTTTGGCGGGAAACTGATCTGACATACCCCAGCGCGTACCGGCTCTCCCGTGCCGGCGGCCGCTTTGGACGGCTCCATGCCGAGACGCTTGACCAGCTATGCCGATTCTTTCAGGTCCAGCCTGGTAAGCTATTGGAGTGGATGCCCGCCAACGACAGCTGACGACAGGCCGGGAAATCGTAGGGGTGGGACGCGGCATCCATCGAACTTCCCATGGAGCCCTGTGAACCGCGGCGAAAAGGATCAGGCATGCAAAAGCGAATGGTACATTCCTCGGCGCCGTCGCCGCCCGGGCGCTGGCTGAATGTCGACGTGCTGGCCGACGTGGAGCTCACCTCGGAGGAGGCGGCGCACCCGGTCGAGGCGGCCCTGACGCCGGGGGACGCCTCGGGGTGGCGCGCCTCCGAACGCGGCACGCAGAGCATCCGACTCGTGTTTCACCGGCCGCAAAGTCTCCGGCGCATCCGGCTCCGGTTCGACGAGTCCGACGACGAGCGCACGCAGGAGTTCACGTTGCGCTGGTCCCCGGACGGCGGGCAGACGTTTCGCGAGGTCGTGCGCCAACAGTACACCTTCAGCCCGGCAGGTGCGACCAGCGAGGTCGAGGACTTGAATGTCGACCTCGTCGCTGTCACCGCGCTCGAGCTTACGATCATTCCGGATCAGCGCGGGCTGGCGTACGCCTCTCTGGCGGAGTGGCGCATCGCCTGAGGCAACCGAGTGTGTCGCAGGGAGGCTTTCGCAGAGGAAATGTGATCTGGCTTCGACCCGTCCCGGCGCGGGCTCGCTTCCCTACCTTCGCTCCATCCTGCCACTCCCGGACCATTTCCGGGTCCAAAGGCCCGCCGTGAGTTCCCCAACTGCCTATTCCTTCGACCGGCAACGCATCGTCGTGGCCGATGAGGATTCTGTCACCGCCGCCCGGATCATTGCTACCCTTCGGCGCGACGGGCATTGCGTCGCTCACGACCCCAGTGGCCTCTCCGCCCCCGACTCGGTGGCGCTCATGCACTGCCACCTCATGATCAGCAGCATGCGGGTCGAAGGCGCGGTACGGATGGACCTCCTGGAGGAGTTACGGAACAGCTTCCCCGCCCTGACGATCTTGTTTCTCTCGAGCGATCCCGCCGGCTCGACGTCCGACCCTCACCTGCCCGACGGCCTACCAATGCTTCGCACACCGTTCACAACCTCGGAGCTGCAGGCGGAGGTCCGGCGACTCTTGCCGAAGCTCAGGGCTGGGACCATTTTGGCACGGCCCAGCGAGCAAACGGCCACAGCCACTGACGACCTCGACTCGGCCGCCGTCGAGCGCAAGGAGGCAGCGCGCCAGCTCGGGCCGGCCGACGGTCAGGCGGAGCGCGATCGAGGCCCCTGTGGCCCACCGCGCGAGGTCAGCACTCAAGACGAGGTGGTGTAGCTCGACCTCGAGCACGGCCGAGGAGCGTCTCGCGCCGAGCGAGGTCGCGGGACGGTAGGACCGGCCCCGGCACACTCCTGCCATCGCAGTACCGCCCCACCTCCCTCATTCGGCCCGGAAAATCTAGCTTTCGGTGAGCACCGCCCCGCACCCAGGCCAGCTCGTTGAGCGCTGACGGTCCGAGCGGGGTGGCGGACGCCCAGCCTGCGTGGAGGCAGCATCGTGAGCACCGAGTTGTCGGTGGTGGTGCCGATTCACAACGAGGCCGACAATCTGGCCCCGCTGGTCGCGGAGATCGCCGCCGCGCTCGACGGACGAGTCGATTACGAAATCGTTTGCGTGGACGATGCGAGCGAGGACGACACCGCCACGCAGCTGGCCGCGTTGGCGACGGAATTTCCCCGGCTTCGGATCGTTCGGCATGCCAAACGCGCCGGTCAGAGTGCTGCGACCGTGCACGGAGTCAGAGCCGCGCGGGGACCGTGGATCGCCACCCTCGACGGCGACGGCCAGAACGATCCCGCCGACATCCCGACGCTGCTCGCCGCCGTGCGAGACCCCTCGGCACCCCCGGGACTTCGGCTCGTCATCGGCGCGCGGCAGAAGCGCCAGGATTCGCGGGCCAAGCGGGTCGCCGGGCGGGTCGCCAACGCGATCCGCGCCCGGCTGCTCGGTGATTCCATCCCCGACAGCGGCTGCGGTCTCAAGCTGTTCAGCCGGGAGTCCTTCCTCGCGGTCCCCCACTTCGATCACATGCACCGCTTTCTTCCCGCGTTGTTTCTGGGGAGCGGCTGGCGCGTCGCGTCCGTACCGGTGAATCACCGGCCCCGCCACCATGGCCGCTCGCACTATGGCGTGCTCGATCGCGCCTGGGTCGGCGTGGCGGATCTCGCCGGTGTCCTGTGGCTCAAGCGCCGGTCGATCTCACCCGCGACCATGGAGGGGCCCGATGGCGGTTAGAACGATGTGGCTCGTCATTGGCTTCCTGGGCCAGGCCTTGTTCACGATGCGGTTTCTGGTCCAGTGGTGGCGGAGCGAACGCGCGGGCCGGAGCGTGGTCCCCATCGAGTTCTGGCATCTGAGCCTGGCCGGCGGCCTCCTGCTCCTGGCCTATGCGATCTACCGGCGCGATCCGGTCTTCATCCTGGGTCAGTCGTTCGGCGCCGTGGTGTACCTGCGCAACCTGGAGCTGATCAGACGGTCGCGTCGTGCCGCGGAGTGATTCGCCGGGTCGGTTCATCCCCGGTTGGGGATGGCTGGTCCTGTGGGGCGCCCTGGTAGCGCTGGCCCTGGCGCAACGTCCACTGCTTCCCGTGGACGAGACCCGCTATCTGTCGGTCGCATGGGAGATGTGGCGCCGCGGTGATTGGGTCGTGCCGCACCTGAACGGCGCGCCCTATGCCGACAAGCCGCCGCTGCTGTTCTGGGGCATGCTGCTCGGCTGGCGCGTGCTTGGCGTGAACGAATGGTGGCCGCGCCTCCTGCCGCCCATCCTCGGCCTGACCAGCGCGCTCCTGCTCGCGCGGCTCGCCGCGCGCCTCTCGCCGGATGGCCCGCGCAGCGGAGACCAGGCGATGCCGTTCCTCAGCGGGTTCCTGTGGGTCACCTACACCACCCTCGTCCTCTTCGACACCCTGCTCACGACGTGCGTGCTGCTGGCACTCGCGGGTGTCGTGGACGCGTGGCGCGGGCGTCCGCTCCGTGGATGGCTGACCTTCGCGGCCGGGCTAGGCCTTGGCGCGCTCGCCAAGGGACCTGTCGTGCTCGTCCATGTGCTCCCCGTGGCGCTGCTCGCACCGTGGTGGGCCACCGACCCGCGGCCGGCTCGCTGGGGGCGGTGGTATCTCAGCCTCGGCGCCGGCGTCGCCCTCGGCGCCGCGATCGCGCTCGCGTGGGCGCTTCCCGCCGCGGCCCGCGGGGGTCAGGCGTACCGCGCGGCGATCCTGTGGGAGCAGACGGCGGGGCGTCTCGTCCATGCGTTCGCGCACCGGCGGCCATGGTGGTGGTATCTCTCGCTGCTGCCGCTGGTCCTCTACCCGTGGGCTCTGTGGCCGCCGCTCTGGCGATCGCTGGCGCGCCTGGGACGCGGAGCGGTAGACCTGCCGGCCCGGTTCGCGCTCGCGTGGGTCGTGCCCGGGTTGATCGCGCTTTCCGTCATCAGCGGCAAGCAGGTCCACTACCTCATTCCGCTGCTGCCGGGATTCGCCCTCCTCGCGAGCGCTGCGTGTTCGCGCGGGGGGGAACCGGCGCGCCGCCGGGACGCGGCGCCGGCCGCCGCCCTGCTTGCGCTGAGTGGGGCGCTGCTGCTCGCCGGCGATGGCCTGCACGCGAGGCTGAGATTCCCCGGCTGGGTGAACCAGATCTCCCCGGCCTGGGGGGGCGTGCTCCTGATCGGGGCGCTCGCCCTCGTCCTGTTGACGGGTACGCGGCGGCAGGTGATCGCGTTGAGCCTCACGAGCCCCGCGCTTCTGATCGGGGTTCACCTCGCCGGGGGAAGGCTCCTTGCCCGGAGCTACGACCTTCGACCGCTCGCCGCGTGCCTCAAGGCCGCAGAGGAGGCCCGAAGACCGGTCGCGCACGTCGGCGACTACGCGGGACAATTCCATTTCCTGGGACGCCTCGAGCGCCCGCTCGAGGTGGTCACCGAGGATCAGCTGGCCGGGTGGGAGGCGGCGAATCCGGCGGGCCTGGTCGTCCGCCACGTGCGGTCGGAGGCCGATACCGCGGGGGCGCTCCTCGCCCGGCCGTATGGTCTCGGTCAGGTCGGCATCTGGGCCGCCCAACGAGACTCCGCCGCCCATTGTCCTTCTGCCTGAAGTTGCCGACGAGAGATCAGCGCGGCGAAGATGGGGTGGAAAGACGAAGCCCGGCACGACGGAAGTCGTGCCGGGCTTCATCCCTTCAGGTGTCGAGGCTAACGTCCGATGCCAGACAGCTCCCGAACGACGTTCACCAGAGCCGAGAACCCGAGGGACGTGGTCGTGCCCAGTGCGGTGGCACCCACACTCTTGTCGTGCTCCCAACTGAGGCGGGCAAAGCTCCCGGCGTAGGCCCCGGCGAAGCGAGGGATCGCGAGCGCCCGGCTCCCGTCGGCGCGGTGATCGGTGAACGACTCGAGCAGGGCGTGCTCCACTCGCGGCCCGAATCCGTGGCAATCGCAGGGCTGGTAGCCCGTGCTGCGGTGCATGAGCGCGGCCAGGCCGTGACGGACACTCACCTGTACTGCGGCCTGACCGGCGCGCGAGGCGATCCGGCTTGCCAGGCCCCCCACGTCATTGTCCCACGCCGCGGGCTGGTCCCGGAGATGCGGCGATCACTCCACCACTGATTACCCCGACGACTGCGGCCGGGCTCGCCAGATCGTGCAGGTAGTTGTTCATCCGGACGTTCTCGGGGCTCACCCGGATGATGGGGAGCGTGCGGTCCGGCGTCCCCGGCTGCGCCGACATCGTCTGGGCCGACGCTGCTCCCACAACCACCACACCCAACGCCGTCGCCATCATGCAGCATCTCGTCGCGCCGCGACGCAGCGCCCCGAACCGCGAGTCCGTCAAGAACCACCTCTTTTGAAAAGCAGGGATGTCACCGACGCCACTGGCCGCGCGGCGTTGAGTGAGAAGCCCGGCGCGACGGACGTCGCTGCCGGGCTTCATTGCCCCTCCTCGCTCGAGCCGCACGCCACCGAAGGCGCTGGACTTTCCCTATTCCGAGGAGCAAATGCAACCGGCCGAATTCTACCAACCCGCGACCCTTTCCGCGAGTTCCCGTCACTCAGTCACCGCATCTCCACAGGCGGAGTCCTGCCAGGGGAAATCCGTCGCAGCCAGCAACGTGTGCTTGGTCACCGACTAAACCCGGCGTTTGGCACATTCTCGGCCTTTCGAGCCACCCTCGCGCCGCTCCATCGGGTGCGCAAATGTTCAGAGTGCCCTGATTGACCATACGACAGAGGGACCAGGTCGGATCTCTACAGCCGAAGGCGGGCAGCCGAGTGAGACAACGGTCACCACGCAAATCCCCGACGCACGGAAATCGCTTTCGCCTGCATGTTTGGTGGTGTCTTCAACGGCCGCGAGGATGACATGTCCGACCTCCCTGACTGGCCCCACACACCCTCGTCCCACGAGCCGGTCAGCCGGCAAACAGTCGAGAAGGCCTCGCGACTCCGGGGCGCCACCGTCACCGAGGGCCTCTGCCCGTACTGCGCCGTCGGGTGCGGCCAGCTCATCTACACCAAAGGCGGGAAGCTCATCGACATCGAGGGCAACCCCGAGAGTCCCATCAACGAGGGGACGCTTTGTCCCAAGGGAGCCAACGCCTTCCAGCTCGCAGTGAATCCCCACCGTGTGACCCGGGTACTCTACCGCGCTCCTTACTCCGATCACTGGGAAACGCACACACTGGACTGGGCCCTCGACCAGATCGCGCGCCGCGTCAAGGACGTCCGGGACGCCGACTTCACGGTCCGGACCGACTCCGGCCGCCTCCTCAACTCGGTCCGCTCGATCGGTACGCTTGGCGGCGCCACCATCGACAACGAGGAGAACTATCTCATCAAGAAGCTGTTCGGCGGCGGACTGGGAGTGGTCTCGATCGAGAACCAGGCCAGGATATGACATAGCGCCTCGGTGCCCGGTCTGGGCGCCTCGTTCGGTCGCGGCGCGGCCACCAACTATCAGCAGGACCTCGCCAACAGCGATTGCGTCCTGTTCATGGGCTCGAACATGGCCGAGGCCCATCCGGTCGGGTTCCGCTGGCCGATGATGGCGAAGGCTCGGGGCGCGACGCTGATCCACGTGGACCCGCGCTATACCCGCACGTCGGCCCTGTGCGACCTCCACGTCAGTATCCGCGCGGGCAGCGACCTCGCCTTCCTCGGCGGCCTGGTGAACTATGTCCTGAGCCACGATCGCTGGTTCGAGGACTATGTGCTCAACTACACCAACGCGTCCGCCATCGTGCATGAGGCCTATCAGGACACCGAGGACCTGGGCGGCCTGTTCAGCGGCTACCATGGGAACGGCAAGACCGGCACGTACGACGCGCGCGAAGGCGGCTGGAGATACTGCCGCACACCGGAAGAAGGGGGGAGCGGCTGGATCGGCGTGACGCCGATGTATCGGATGTTTCAGCAGCTCGGCCTGTACGGGCACTCCCTCGAGTCGGGAGGCACCAGCCACTCCGGGACGCGACAGGAGATGTCCTGTGTCGCGGAAGGCGAGCCGGCCCGCGATCCTACCCTGCAACACCCTCGCTGCGTCTTTCAGATCCTGAAGCGCCACTTTGCCCGCTACACGCCGGAGTTGGTCGCCCAGGTGTGCGGCTGCGCACCGAGCGAGCTGGTGCGGGTGGCTGAGCTGCTGTGCAGCAACTCCGGACGCGAACGGACCAGTGCCGTGGTGTATGCCCTGGGCTGGACCCAGCATACGACCGGCGTGCAGATGATCCGGACCGCCGGCATCCTGCAGTTACTGCTCGGCAACATGGGCAGGCCCGGCGGCGGAATCATGGCGATGCGGGGCCACTCGACGATCCAGGGGTCGACCGACCTGGCCACCCTGTACGATGCGCTGCCCGGCTACCTGCCGCAGCCGGGCGCCGACGAGCAGCACGAAACCCTCGGCGCCTACGTCGAGCACGAGGGGCTGCCCACCGGGTACTGGGCCAACTTCCCCAAGTTCATCGTCAGCCTGCTCAAGGCCTGGTACGGCGATGCCGCGACGGCGGACAACGAGTTCTGCTTCTCCTGGCTGCCGAGGGTGGATGCCGACTATTCACAGCTGCCGTACTTCGATCGCATGTCCAAGGGCGGGGTCAAAGGCTATTTCCTCTTCGGACAGAATCCCGCCGGGGGCTCGCCCAATGCGAGGCTCCATCGCGCTGGACTGCGCAACCTCGACTGGCTGGTAGTGCTCGACTGGTTCGAGATCGAGAGCGCCGTCTTCTGGAAGAACGATCCCGGCGCCCCTCCACCGGACGAGATCAAGACCGAAGTGTTCTTCATCCCGGCGGCGGCCGCGCCGGAGAAGGAGGGCAGCCTCACCAATACCCAGCGGATGCTGCAGTGGCACGACAAGGCTCTCGACCCGACTGGAGACAGCCGGTCGGACGCATGGTTCCTCTACAATCTCGGAAAGCGCCTGAAGCAGCTCTACGCGGGGTCCACCGATCCGCGCGATCAGCCGCTGCTCCACCTCACGTGGGACTACGAGTTCGATGAACCGCCACGATTGCCCGACGGAACCCCGAGCCGGATCCAGGGAGAGCCGGATCTGGAGAAGGTCCTCATGGAGATCAACGGGTACCACCTGGACCAGACCGATCCTCGCACCGGCCGGCCTCGGCTGGTGTCCGGCTTCTCGGAGCTGCGAGACGACGGCACGACGTCGTGCGGCTGCTGGATCTACAGCGGCGTGTTCCCCGAGCCGGGGCGCAATCGCGCCAGGGAGCGGCGGCTCACGTCCAATCCGATCCACCCCGAGTGGGGCTACGCGTGGCCTCACAACCGTCGCATTCTCTACAATCGTGCCTCGGCGGACCCCGAGGGACGCCCGTGGTCGGAACGCAAGAAGCTGGTCTGGTGGGACGCCGGACTCCGCCGGTGGGTCGGCCCGGACGAGCCGGACTTCGACCCCGAGCTGCCTCCGGACTATCGCCCGCCGCCCGACGCCAAAGGAATGAGCGCGATCGCCGGCAATCAACCTTTCATCATGAAGCCCGACGGCGTCGGATGGCTCTTCGCGCCAGGCAGCGTCAAGGACGGGCCCCTGCCCACCCACTACGAGCCGGTCGAATCACCCGTGGGCAACCTCCTCTATCCCAAGCAGGTGACCAGCCCTGTGGTGCGGCTCTTCGAGGGACCGCTCAACCGGCTGGCGCACAGCCCCACGTCGGAATTCCCGGTGGTCGCCACCACCTACCGGCTCACCGAGCACTACCTGAGCGGGCCGATGAGCCGCTTCAACAGCTGGCTCAACGAGCTTCAGCCGGAGATGTTCGTCGAGCTGAGCCCGGCGCTGGCCGAGGAACGCGGCATCGTGCACGGCGGCTGGATGACGGTGCGGACGGCGCGAGGTCGCATCGAGGCGCGCGCGATGGTGACGCGGAGGCTGTGGCCCCTGCTGGTGGAGGGGCGCGTCGTGCACCAGATCGGCCTTCCGTTCCACTGGGCCTTCGCCGGCGAAGTCGTGGGCGACAACGCCAACGACCTCACCTCCCTGGTAGCCGATCCCAACGTCAGTATGCACGAGGTCAAGGCGTTCACCTGCCAGGTGTACGCCGGCCGGCATGGCGGCCCGGCGCCAAAGCCCACCAAGGAGCCCGCGCCCTGGCCGACCGAGGAGCGGGTGCCGGACACGCCGACCGCGGCGCAGCCCGAGGGGAGATTCGACCGTGGCGATTAGAGAGAAGGAGCTGGCCGCGCTTTCCCCGGGCAGGGACGCCCCTCGTCGCTTGCCGGTGCTCCTGGAACGCGTTGTCGAGCCTTTCCGCCGCGCGGCTGCCCCTGAGCCGCGTCAGCCCACCGGGTTCTACACCGATACCACCGTCTGCATCGGCTGCAAAGCATGCGAGGTGGCGTGCAAGCAATGGAACCAGCTGCCAGCGGATGGGTTCGAGTGGATCGGCAACAGCTACGACAACACCGGCGGCTTGTCGGCCACCTCCTGGCGGCACGTGAAGTTCATCGAGCAGCTGCCCGGCAAGGGCGCGACGGGAGTCTCAGGGTCCGACTCCGACGGCGTCGATCCTGGCCGCTGGCTCATGATGAGCGACGTCTGCAAGCACTGCGTGACCGCACCGTGCCAGCAGGCGTGCCCCACCGGGGCCATCATCCACAACGAGTTCGACAACGTCTACATCCAGCCGGACATCTGCAACGGCTGCGCCTATTGCATCGCCGCCTGCCCGTTCGGGGTCATCACCCGCAGCACGATCGACGGTCACGCTCACAAGTGCACGCTGTGCTTCGACCGACAACGCGACGGCCTGGTGCCCGCCTGCGCCAAGGCCTGCCCGACCGAGTCCATTCAGTTCGGCCCGATCGACGAGCTGCGGGAACGGGCCCGGAAGCGGGTGGAGGTCCTGCACGAGCGCGGGGTCACGGACGCCTACCTGTATGGTGACGTGCCGGGACAAACGTACTCCGAGCTGAACTCGTTCTACCTCCTGGTGGATCGCCCCTCGGTGTACGGCCTCCCCGAGACGCCGGTCAATCCCTGGCTGGCCATGAAGGGCGACTATCTGCGTGCGGTGCTGAGCGGACTGCTGTCGCTCGCGGTCTTGCTGGCTGCCCTGGTCCTCGGTGGAGCGCGGACGTGACCGCGCCCCTGAACATCGATCCCACCGCGCAGGCCACGGCGACCGGCTACTCGGACCGCCCCGTGACGAAGCCGCCGAACTGGCACGGGCTCGTCACGCTGGATCTGCTGCTCAACAATCTGAGCTCGGGCCTTTTCCTTGTGGCGGCGCTCGGAGAGCTGGTGGTGCCGGAGAGCTTCAAGTCGCTGGCGGCGCTGGCGTATCCGATCGCGCTGCTCTTCCTGATCGGCGACCTCGTGTGCCTGGTGCTGGATCTGGGCGACCCGTTCCGGTTTCATCATATGCTCAGGGTGTGGAAGCCCAGCTCGCCCATGTCGCTTGGCACGTGGTGCCTCGCGGCCTACGCCGTTCTGCTCACGGCGGTCACGGTGATGGGCCTTGTGCCTGCGAGCGCGGGTCTCGAGTGGGCGCGCCGGCTGACTCTCGTCGTCGGCCTGGTGCTCGCGGTGGGTGCGGCGGCGTACAAGGGCGTCCTGTTCAGCACCACGGCGCAGCGCGGCTGGGGGGACGCTCGGTGGCTGGGCGGTTACCTGGTCAACTCGGCCCTGGTGCTGGGCTCGGCCGAGCTGCTGCTCCTGGCAATGGCCGCGCGGCAACCCGAGGCCGCGATCGTGCTCCGCCTCGCGCTGAGGCTGCTGCTGCCCCTGAACCTGCTGGTGCTGGGTCTGCTCCTGGCCGATCTTCGCGGCCCGCTGTCGGCGGCCCGTGGTTTCCGCGCTCTCGCGGTCATCGGCATGCTGGCGATCGTGGGGGGCATTCTCGTGCCGCTGTGGTTGTTGGCGCTCGACGCGCCGCCCGCCACCGCAGGGGCGCTGCTCTTGATCCTGTTGGGCGCGGTAGTCGTTCGCTCCGAGATCGTTCGGCTGCCGCACCTCCTGGCGACAGCGAATCCCGGCATGGGCCATTCCGTCCCCTGAACCCGGTGTGAAGGCGGCGGTTGCACCAGTCCCCGCTGGGCCATACAATCGTGCAGGTCCACCCGACGAGGGGGCCCTCCAGGCGTCCCGGTTCCCATATCTCACGAGAACTTCAGCAGCTCATCGAGCATCGAGGAGCCAATGACGGCTCGCACGCTTTCTCTCGAGCTTCTCTTCACCGTGCCGGTGGCGTTGGCAGCCCAGACCGCGCCGCCCGCCGCGCGCATCTGCCTCGCCCCGGCGACCGTCGAAGGCAACGCGGGCAACCCGGACACCGCGATGAGCGCGGTCCGCGAGACCTTCACCAGCTTCCTCACCGGGCCCAGCCTGAGCGTCACGCCGCTCACGGCGCGGCTCGAGTCCCAGGTGCGTGAAGAGGCCAAGGCCGCCACCTGCCCCTATCTCCTGCTCACCACGCTCAAGCACGAGCACAAGAGTAGTGGAGGTGGACTCCTGGGCCGCACCGTGGGCAGTGCCATCCAGCAAGGGGCATGGTCGGCGGCTGGATCCGTCGGCTCCACTGCCGGTCGCATCGCGACCGATGCCGCCGCCCAAGCGGCGGGCGCCGCGGCCTACAACTACGCCACCGCGACGAAGGTGAAGGATGAGCTGACGTTGGGCTACCGGCTGGAGTCGGGCTCGGGGACCGTCATCCTCGAGAAGTCCGACAAGCGGAAGGCACAGGCCGATGGTGAGGATATTCTCACCCCGGAGGTGCAGAAGGCCGCTGAAGGGATCGCGGCGGCGGTCGCTGCGCCCTCGAAATGACGTCGCGGGAGCGCTAGCGATCCAATGAGAGCGACGTGGGCGCGGTGTTCGAAGCCGCTCACGCGGTGCTTCGCGGCTCCGCCGACTCGCCTGCCGACCCCTCCTGCACCGCCGGTTGCACCGGGAATTCCCCCGTCACATCCGCGGAAGAAACCGTCCGTACTGCGAGGGTCGCCGGGGATTCAGGCGGCAGCGATTCGGCCAGCGCCCAGGCGAACGGCAGCGTAGCGAGCACCAGAAGTCCCGCGATCCAGAACGGCACCCCCATCCCGAATTGGTCCATCAGGACGCCCGCGGCGATCGGGAACAGCACCCGAGAGACTCCGCCGAAGGTATGCTGGACCCCCATGTAGAGCCCTCGCTCATTGCCCGGCACCACCCGGGAAAGAAGCCCGGTGACGCAGGGGAAGAGAAATGCGGTGCCGAAGGGCATCAGGGTGAAGCCGAGGAAGACGATGCTGCGGTGTGCGGCGACGCCCGTGCAGCAGAGGCCTGCCGCCAGCAGGACGATCCCGAGTCGGGAGAGCCGCGCCTCGCCTAGCAGATCCAGCACCCGCCCCAGCATGAAAGAGCGCACGACCACACCGGCACCACCCAGGTACATGATGAAGTAGCCGATGTGCCCTGCGGTGACTCCCAGCCGGTCCATGAGCAGAAGCGGCACGACCTGGATGGTGCCATAGAAGGCGCCGATGCCGACGGTGTAGATCCAGATGAGCCGCGACGCCGGCTCGTGCCAGTGGGAGATGACCCGTCCGATCGCCTGGCGCGCACTGGTCGTGGAGGGGGCGGCATGCGACCCCGACGGCCCGAGTTGGCGCGACTCGCCCAGGAAGCGCGCGGCGAACCCCGCAACCGCGAGCGCGAGCGCCGCCGCGGCGAGCCCCGGCGCGCCCTTTCCCCCAATGCTGATCATCACCGATCCGAAGGCCGGACCGGCGACGGCGCCAAGGCTGGTCACGGCCGAGAGCCAGCCCAGACTCCTGGTGCGTTGCTCGGGCGGCGAGGCGTCGGCGACGTACGCCTGCACCACTCCGATCGTGCCGCCGCCCAACCCCTGCACGAGACGGGACAGGAGAAGCACCGACAGCGATCCCGCGAACGCGAAGATGACGTAGGCGCAGGCGGTGAGCAGCAACCCCACGAGGATGGCGGGCCGGCGGCCGTAGCGGTCGGAGAAGCGGCCCCACAGCGGAGCCACGGCCAGCTGGGCCACCGAGAAGGCAGAGACCAGCACCCCGACCCAGGTGGCGCTCGCACCCATTTCCGTGGCGTAGAACGGCAACAGAGGGATGATCATGGTGAGCCCCACCATGTCCACGAACGCCGTCACGAACAGCACCAGCAGTCGCGGCATGGCTCGGGGTTCCCCAATCTCACGTGAAGCGGGTGGTACCAATCTCAACTCGTCCGGGGCGCGGGGAAAGCATGGGCCCGTCGAGAGCGCGCCGAGCCTTCTTCAGCCTTGCGGGGGAGAATGCCTCGACCAAGGTGCACTGGCGAGCGTTGAAACGGGGTCTAACTCTCCGCCTAGGTTCTCGAACGCCAGAGCCACCCGCTCACTTCGATCACCGGCTCCATTTCCGATGGCACACGATGAGCCAGTCCGGCGTCGCTGAGACGCGATCGGCCGGTCGAGAGGCGCCGACTCCAATGTTGTCATCCCGGCCGCGCAGTGGCCGACGGCTCGCGGGAGCTCTCGTCGTCCTTGCCGTCGTGGGTGCCGCGGTGTGGATGGCCCTCACGGTGGGCAACCCCTTTCCCCCGCATACGGTCATCATGGCGACCGGACCGGAGGGGAGCGCCGAATATGAGCTCGGCGCCCGCTACCGCGAGGTCCTCCACCGGTCGGGGTTCGATCTCCACGTGATTCGGACCCAAGGTGGGGTCGAGAACCTCGCGCGCCTGCGCGACCCGCGCTCAGGGGTGAAGGTCGCTTTTCTCGAGAGTGGGCTCACCACCCAAGAGGAGTCGCCGGACCTCATTTCGCTCGGCACGATCTCGCTCGCGCCTCTCTGGTGGTTCTTCCGCCGTCAGGCGCTGGGCGGGGAAGGCCCGGACCAGACGCCGGGAGCCCTGGCCCGGAAGCTCAAGGGCAAACGCATCTCGATCGAGCCCGAGGGCAGCGCGACCCGAATCCTGGCTCGCCGGTTGCTCGCGCTCAACGGCGTGGCCGACACGAGCGTCGTGCTGCTCAGCCTGCCACCCGCGCAAAGCGCCGAGGCGCTGCTACGCGGCGAGATCGACGGTGCCGCGATGCTCACCTCCTGGCGGTCGCCCGTGGTGCGGAGACTCCTGGTCGCGGATGGCATCGTGCTCCAGGCGTATCCCCGCGCGGACGCGTATGTCGCCCTGTTCCCCAGCCTGTACAAGGTCGTGCTCCCCACTGGCGTGGCCGACCTGGCGAGGAACCTCCCGCCGCGGGACGTGACGCTGCTCGCCGTCGAGACGAGCCTGGTGGTGCGCAAGGATCTCCATCCCGCGCTGCAGTACCTGCTGCTCCAGGCCGCCGCCGAGATCCACGGCGGCCCGGATATCTTCAACAAGGCCGGCCGGTTCCCCGCTTCCGAGGCCGTCAACTTGCCTCTCAATCGGCAGGCCCGGGAGTTCTATCAGTCGGGCCTGCCGTTCGTCTATCGCGTGTTCCCGTTGTGGTTGGCAGGCCTGACGGAGCGCCTGCTGATCCTGCTCATTCCACTGCTTGTCGTGGTGTTCCCCGCCGCCCGGTTCCTGCCTGCAGTCTACCGGTACATGGTCGAGCGCCGGATCTACAGTCTCTACGGCCAGCTGATGATCCTGGAGGCAGAGCTGGAACGGGCCGGTCCGGGCCAGGCCCCGCACCACCTCGCCGCGGCCCTGGAAGATCTGGCGAGGCGGGCGAACCACCTGTCGGTCCCGCTGGGCTACTCGCAGCAGCTGTTCATTCTGAAGAGCCACATTGCCCAGGCCAGGGCAAACGTCGAACAGCGGCGGGAGCCCGCATCGGGGCCGCCAACACCGTGAGGCCGGTCATCCCCGACCTCTACCAAGGTGTAATGGGGCGACCGGAGGCCGAACGGTATGGTGGAGGAGCACCCACGCGCTCGTGGTCCTGACTCGCGAGCCCAACGCGATGAGCCTACGCCCTTGAGGAGTTGCCCCGGACGGTGGGGCGGAGGCGCATCGCCCCCGCATCAGCGCGAGGACCTATGACGTCCAGCGATCGAGGATCTCCACTCCTCCGACTAGTAATCCTGGGTGCAGGCCTGGCCATCATCGCGGCAGCGCTGCAGGCAGCCGCGCCGGTCGTGAACCTGGTGCTGGTCTCCCTCCTGCTCGCGGCCACCTTGTCGCCGCTGCCGCTCATGCTGGCGAACCGCGGGATGGGACGCGGCACCGCCATCGCGATCACGGTCGTGCTCGCCCTTGTGGGAGGAGCCATCCTGATCCTGGTGCTCACGGGCTCCCTCGGCCGCCTCTCGGAGAATCTCCCCAAGTACCAGAGCTCGCTCGCGGGCCTCGTGGACGGTGTGAACCAGAAGCTGGCGGCGCGAGGGATCGCGGTGGATCAGGCCCTCGAGCCAAACCCGGCGAAGATCATGGCCAAGGTGGGCCAGCTGGTGGGAGGGGCGCTCGGCCTGGTCGGGTACGGCCTTTTCGCGCTCGTGCTCGTCGTACTCTTCCTGATCGAGCTTCCCCTGTTTCAGGGTGCCGACTCCGGGCCCGGTTCCCTCCGGAACCGGCTCGACGAAGCGATGCGGCTGGTGCGACGCTTCGTGGGGCTCAACGGGATGATCGGCGCCGTCATCGCGCTGATGGACCTCGCCATCATGCTGCTGGTGGGCACCGATGCCCCCGCGCTCTGGACGGTGATCTGCTTCCTGTTCGCGTTCGTCCCCTTCGGATTCGTCCTCTCGATGATTCCCCCCCTCCTGATCACCCTGCTGGAATCCGGCATGGGCCGAGCCCTCACGCTGGCCGGGCTCTTCTTTGTCGTGAACTTCATCGGGGACAACGTGATCAAGCCGAAGTACATGGGAGCCGGACTGGGACTCTCGGCCCTGGTCATCGTGCTGGCACTGCTCGGCTGGGGCGTGGTGCTGGGGCCGATGGGAGCGCTGCTGGCCATCCCCCTGACGCTCACGCTCAAGCAGCTTCTCCCGGTCCTTGTGGGAGAGCGCGAGGGTCCTGCTTCGTAGACGGCCACGGTACTAGCTCTTGTAGAGCCGCACCACGGTACTGCCGCTGCGGCTGGGAACGATGCGCACCCGACTCTCGGCGGTGTACATGATGATCGGCCTCCTCTACCTGGCTCCCGCATGAAGAGCCCGTCGACCATCCTCGCCGGCTCCGTTGCGCACCCGGTGGGCCCGGCTCCCGTCTTGACTCCGGTCGATCGGGTCTCCGAAGTGATCTTCGGCCTGATCATGGCCCTCACCTTCACCGGGTCGCTGAGCGTGGCCACGGCGGACAGGAGCGAGGTCCGGAGCATGCTGATCGGTGCTCTGGGATGCAACATCGCCTGGGGTCTGGTGGACGCGGTGATGTACCTGATGGCCACGGTGACTGAAAGGGGCCGCAATCTCGCCATCCTGAGACAGGTGCGGCGCCCGCCAGACCCGGCCCGCGCGCATGACCTGATCCGGGAGGCACTGCCTCCGGTGATTGCCTCCGCAATGGAGCCCGCGGAAGTAGATGTCATCCGAGACCGTCTGGCCCGCCTGCCAGAGCCGCCCGCCAAGTTGCCCATCACGGCCGGCGATTTCGGTGCTGCGCTGGCTGTCTTTCTACTGGTGTTCCTCGCCACCCTCCCGGTAGCGCTCCCGTTCGCCTTCATTCACGAAGCCCATCGCGCTCTACGCATCTCCAATGGCATCGCGCTGGTGATGCTGTTTCTGGGCGGTTACTACCTCGGGGAGCACGGCGGGAGGCACCGGTGGCTGGGCGGCCTGGTCACCCTTGCCCTCGGGGTTGTGCTGGTCTGGGCCACCATCGCGCTGGGGGGATGACACCCTCGGCCGGCTAGGTCGGTTCCTTGCCAGCCCCGAAAGCGCGGGACACATTGGCTCGACAGGCGGAAAGGGTCGGCCATGGAGCTCCTCGAGCAGCTTGGGACGGCGCTCGGCGAGCGATACCGCGTCGAGCGAGAGGTTGGACGCGGTGGGATGGCGGTCGTCTTTCTCGCCGAGGACTTGAAGCACCACCGGCGCGTCGCCATCAAGCTGCTCAAGCCCGAGCTGTCGGCCGTTCTTGGCAGCGAGCGGTTCCTGCGTGAGATCGAGCTCGCCGCGACACTCCAGCACCCGCACATTCTCCCGCTGTATGACTCGGGGCAGGCCGGCAGCCTGCTGTATTACGTCATGCCGTTTGCCGAAGGGGAGTCCCTCCGGCAGCGGCTCGCGCGGGAACAGCAGCTTCCGCTCGATGCCGCGCTTCAGATCACCCGCGAGGTCGGCAGCGCCCTCCAGTACGCCCACGAGCACGGGGTCGTCCACCGGGACATCAAGCCCGAGAACATCATGCTGTCCGCGGGCCAGGCCGTGGTCGCCGACTTCGGCATCGCCCGGGCACTGGACGCCGCGAGCGCGGAGCCGCTCACACTGACCGGCATGGTCGTTGGCACGCCGCAGTACATGAGCCCGGAACAGGCCAGCGGAGGTGCGGTAGACGGCCGGAGCGATCAGTACAGCCTTGGATGCACCCTGTACGAGATGCTGAGTGGTGGGCCGCCTTTCACCGGGCCGTCATCTCAGGCAGTCGTCGCCCGGCACTCACTCGATCCCGGTACCCAGCCTGCGATCGGTTCGTCAGACGGTGCCGGCAGGGCGTTGAGACAGCCATCGTGCAGGCCATGGCGAAGGTGCCGGCCGACCGATTTGCCTCGATTCAGCGGTTCCTGGACGCGCTCGCGTCGCCCGTCTCGTCGGCGGCTACCGCCGTGTCTGCCCCGACGCTGAGCCGACCGCGGCCGCGGATGAGCCGGCGGCTGATGGCCGTCCTCAGCGCCGCCGGGCTGGTGGCCGCGATCGGATGGTGGCTCGTGGCGGGGCGAAGCGCGCTCGGGGGTCACGGAGGCACGCCTCGGCTCACCGCGGTCGCAGTTCTCCCGTTCCAGGACGTGGCGGCGGGCCCGGACAGCGCCTACCTCGGGGAGGGGATGACGGACGGGCTCATAGCCGATCTGGCCGAGATCGGCTCCCTGAAGGTGATCTCGCGCTCGTCGGGTGCCGCAGCCCAGGGGACGACACGTTCGCTGGCCGAGCTGGCGAGCGACCTCGGCGTCGACGCCGTGGTACGAGGCTCGATCCGAAAGGTGGGCGATAGCGTACGGGTGAGCGTACGACTCCTCCAGGCCAGGGACAGCATGCTCCTCTTCGCGAGAGAGTATCAGAGTGGCCTGGGAGAGCTGCCGGACCTCCAACGGCAGATCACGCTCGCCATCACCGGCTCGATCAAGGCCGACGTCAAGGGCGCCGAGCAAAGCCGCCTCGAGGCGCGCCGCAAAATTGATCAGCGGGCGTACGACGCCTACCTGCGGGGCCGCTTCTATCTGGATCGCGGCGAGCTGGAGCAGTCCCGCAAGCTGTTCGACTACGCGATCCAGATGGCTCCCGATTGGGCGCCCGCCTACGTCGGCATGGCCAACTATTACACCGCGCTTCCTTTCTATACCAACGTGTCGCCGGCGGAGGTGCTGCCCAAAGCCCGGGCGGCGCTGGTTCAGGCCCTCCGACTGGACGAGACGCTGGCGGAAGCGCACGCCGCCAACGCGTACATCCGGGCCTACTACGAATGGGATTGGCGGGCCGCCGAGCAGGAGTTCAAGCGCGCGCTCGAGCTGCGGCCCAACTATGCCGACGCGTACTTCTCCTACAGCCGCTTTCTCGCGTCACGCCGCCGGCTCGGCGAAGCCATCGCGCAGCTCGGCCGGGCCGTGGAGTTGGACCCGCTGTCGCTCGCACTGCAGTCCAACCGCGCCCTGCTCGACTACTTCGCGGGTCGCTACGACGAGGCGGACCGCCGGCTGCGCGATGTTCTCAAGAGCGACTCCAGCGATGTGCTGGCCAAATGGGGGCTGGCACTCGTGGCCGAACAGCAGGGGAAACCCGACCGGGCGATCGCGCTGTTGGAGCCGATCAGCGGCAGCAGCAACCTCCGCAAGTCGTCCCTCGGCCATGCCTACGCGGTGGCCGGCAACACGGCCCGGGCGCGGAGCGTTCTCGCCGCGTTGCGCGAGGCCGCGACCCGAAGCTACGTGCCTGCCTACTGGTTCGCCCTGGTGCACGCCGGTCTCGGCGAGCGCGACCAAGCGCTCCGCGATCTCGAGCGCGCGTACGAGGAACGCTCGACCGTTCTCGCGTACGTGCTGATCGATCCGCGGCTGGCGTCGCTGCGGAAGGACTCTCGGTTTCTCGCCTTGGCACGCCGGCTCGAAGGGCAGTAGACCGTAGGCACCCCGAGTTCGTGGCGGGCAAGCGACGGACTCGAGGGGGGACGTCTGCACGGCCGCCGCCCATCGCCCCGCCTATTACTTGACCTCCAACTCGACGATCTCGGCGTTACTCTGCGCTCCCAGACCCAGGGTGCGCTCGATCTGCGAGACGTCCGGCTTCGCCGACATGAGGATCAGGGCTGATTCGCCGGGGTTGAACATGCCGTGGATCTTCACGAAGTCCTCGTCCGACAAACGCCTGGCCGTCCCACTCGGCGCGTAGCCGCTGGCGGAGTCGGCAGCAGTCGGGAGGGGCGCACTGAGCCTTGCGATCGCGGTGTCGACGACCTGGCTGGCCTGCAAGGCCGCGACGGAGCCGCCAGCCTGATTGTGCCTCTGCTTGACCTCCACCTTGCCGGTGCTGTCTTTGGTGAGGACCGCATAGGCCTGGACCATGTCCTTGGCATCCTTGGTCATGTGCTTGACGGTGCTCGCGGCCCCTGTCGTGTCCTTCCAGACGGCGTAGATCATCTTGAGCGGTGGGGCCGACTCCTGTGCCGGCAGCGGGCCGGCGACCATCAGGAACGCGGCAAGTGACAGGTACCACGCGCGATAGGTACTCATGCTCTCCTCCAAAGAGTAGGTGGAAGGGGGAGCCCGACTGCACGCCCTGCCCGAATCTAGGAAAGGGGGGCTGGGCCGACACCCGGATGTTAGTGCAGGTGTCTCCTGTCTCTCCGGCCCGGCGGAGGGGCACCGGGACTGGTGGGTTTGGGCTGGAATTTGGGGACTGGGTCTTGTGGGCTGGGGTACTGGAGTCCGCGGGCGAGCTGGAGGGCCGCCTTTCAGCGGATGCGCGGGCGGTCGCCGGTCAGGTGATGCGAGTGCGGGGGTCGGGCCGTGAGGTCGCTGCCCGAGCGCTTACGGGCCGCGAGCTACGAAACCCGGGCAGCTTCCGCGGACGATGGGCGGCCGCCTACCGTGCGGTTCAAGAGTCCGTCGGCTGCATGCGCCCGCGTCATTCGTGAATACAGCGAGATCTCGGGGTCGAAGAGGAATCTGAAGAGGAGCCGCGTCCACGACGTGTGTGCGGTGAGATCGAGGTAGGCCTCGGGTGCCGCCGCACGGATCCTGGGCAACCGATGCCACGGCACCGAGGGGAAATCGTGGTGTTCGTTATGGTATCCCACGTTGAACGTCAAAAGATTGAGCTTGCCATAGTAGCTGAAGGTTTCCTGCTCTCCACCGTCCACGAGGTAGTGCCGCTGGATCCAGCGCGCCCCCAACGGGTGGAGGCCGATGGAAAAGAAGAACGCCAGCACCAGATAGGCGAGCGACATCGGACCCCACATCAGGTAGACGGCCAGGTTGATGCCGATCTGGATGGCGAGGTTCGTCAGCGTCCACGCGTCGAGCGGTGGCACTTCCTTCACCCGAAACGAGCGCACGGCCTGGAACAGCGGATACAGCATGAGCCAGAGCGCTTTCCCGAGGGGGGAGCGCCCGATGAGTCGAGCCTCCCACAGACTCGGTATGTCGGCATCGAGGTCGTAGACGCCCTGATAGGCGTGGTGCTTGAGGTGGTACTTCTGAAAGGAGAACGAGCCCGGCACGAAGAGCGGGAGGTTCGCGACGATACCCGTCAGAATGTTCGGCAGTCGCCGCCGGAAGACCAGACGGTGGGCGCACTCATGGATCATGACGAAGAGCCCATGGCTGGCGAACGCCCCGACGGTGTAGGCCAGCGCAAGCATCAGCCAAACCGGCCGATCTGCCACGAACCACGCGACGCCGAACTGCAGGCCCACGAGTCCCAGAATGCACCAGAAGGTGACCGGGCTTGGGCCAATGAGTGCTCGGACCTCGGGATGCCGCCGAAGGATCTGTTTGGTGCGGTTGCGATGAGGCTCGGGGCCGACGGAGTATGAAAAGGCGGATTGATGTTCGGGCAACAGGGCCTCGTCGTGAAGGCGCGGGGTCCTTGGGGAATCCAGCTGGGCTAGGGTTGATCCAGTCTAGGCAGGACCGGCCATTCAATATACGGGCCTGTACACCTGGATACTAGCGCCCATCGGCTCGCTCCCTTTCGCCTTCGGATGGGCTCATCGAGAGGCGCATTGAGGCCCCTCGGGGTCACGGGCTATACCAAAGTCCAGTGCCCTCTCTGGCCCCTGGGCGACAGCTTCGATCGAGCGAATCACAGATAGAACAAGTCCTTACCGTCTTCCTTAGATCTGCGATGGATAGCCCGGACCCCACCGACTCGGCGCCGTGGCCGGGCGCTCGGGCGGCCGTTTCGTTTGGGTGCGCTAGGGGTTCGGGATAGCGTGTGCTCCCTTTTGCAATCTGGAGGAACAGCGATGCACCGGATTCTGCCATGGCTCTTGGCCGTGTGTTTCGTCGTCCGCTCTGCGCAGGCCCAGACGCCAGCACAGCAGGCCTCGACCACCACGGCGCCGGCCCCGTCGGTGGATGACGTCCTGAAAACCCTGCGTGCGGACATGCAGAGCAGCAGAGCCGACATCATGGCAAAGAACCTGACGCTCACCGCGGAGCAGGCGGCAAAATTCTGGCCGGTCTTCGAGGCCTACCAGAAGGAGCAGAACGCCATCATGGACGAGCAGCTCAAGGGCATCCAGAAGTATGTGGCCGGCTACGATAGCCTGGATGACGCGGCGGCACTCGGCCTCATGAACGCCCACCTCGAGCGGGATGCCAGGATGAACGCCCTGCGGAAGAAGTGGCTGGCCGAGTTCCAGAAGGCGCTGCCCACCAAGCTCGCCGTGCGAGCGATGCAGATCGACCGGCGGCTATCCCTGGTGGCCCAGATGGAGCTCGCGGCGCGCATCCCCCTGGCGCACTGAGACGGCACTCGCCGTCCCGCATCCGCCCGTCAATACGAGCGCCACACCAGGTACGCTGACGTGGCGCTTCCAGTTGGTGCCCTTCCGTCAATGCGATCAAAAATCGATCAGCACCTTGATGGCCTCGCGCGCATCCATGGCCCGGTAGCCATCCGGTACCCCCTCCAGGTCGGTGGTGCGGTCGAACACCCGGCCCGGAGTGATCCGCCCCTGCAGCACGTCCGGCAGGAGCTCCTCGATATAGGCGCGAGCCGGAGCCGGCCCGCCGCCGATGGTGATGTTGCCGAAGAAGGTCGGTATCGCCGCCGGAATCGACCCTTCCTGGGGAACGCCGACGCGGCCGACCGCACCGCCCGCACGGGCGATGCTGAGCGCGGTGACGGTCGACTGCTCGAGGCCCACGCATTCGAGAACGGAGTGTGCGCCGAGGCCGCCGGTGAGATCACGCACGCGCTGAATCGCTTCCTCGCCCCGCTCGCTGACGATGTCCGTCGCCCCGAACTCCTTCGCCAGCGCGATCCGGTCCGGATGACGGCCCAGCAAGAGGATTTGCTCGGCGCCCAGCCGGCGGGCGGCGATCACACCGCACAGACCGACCGCGCCGTCGCCCACCACGGCCACGCTCCTGCCGGGGCCGACCTTTGCCGCGAGGGCTGCATGGTGGCCGGTTCCCATGACGTCTGAAAGCGTGAGGAGCGACGGCATCAGCGCATCGTCGCGGTCCACAGGCAGCACGACGAGCGTCCCGTCCGCCTGTGGGACCCGCACCGCCTCGCCCTGGCCTCCGTCGAGGTCCCCGCCCCACCAGCCACCGTGGAGACAGGAGGTCTGCAGTCCCTCACGGCAGAACACACAGGTGCCGTCCGACCAGGCGAAGGGAGCGACAACCAGGTCGCCCGGCTTGATCGTGCGGACCTCAGCTCCAACCTCCTCGACGACGCCGATGAACTCATGTCCCATGCGCCGGCCTTTTTCGTTCGGCGCCATCGACTTGTATGGCCACAGATCGCTGCCGCAGATGCAGGCCCGCGTGACGATGAGGAGGGCGTCGGTTGGCTCGGTGAGATGGGCATCCGGGACCGTTTCTACCCTCACGTCGCCAGCACTGTACATGACGGTTGCACGCATGTGAAGCAATCCTTCCTCAGTCCTGGTGACGATGTCGCCGGCCACTGACGGGAACCACGGGTTCGAGGGTCAGCGCTGCTGGTCCGCCGTGACCTTCCGACACCCATGATATCTAGTCGCGCGTTCGCTTTCATGGTCACTCGGCCGGTGGGCCAAGCATTACCTTTCCGGTCCGACGACGTCAGGTGAGACCGTTCAACCTTCACAGCCTTCCTGGAGGAATCGCATGGATCGCGACGACTCACCGGTAGGACGAGTGCTGACTCGCCGAGAGGCACTCGCGGTGCTTGGCGTGTCCGGCCTCGCGCTGCTGGGCCGCACTACTCCCGGCCTCGCCTGGCCGACAACAGGGCGACCGGCTCCGGGATGCGTCGTCCGCCCCGAGCAGACCGCGGGTCCCTACTTCGTCGACGAGAAGCTCAACCGGTCCGACATCCGGGCCGATCCCAAGAGCGGCGTGGTGAAGGAAGGGACACCGCTGGCGCTCACCTTTGTCCTGTCCCGGCTCGACCAGGGAGCCTGCGCCCCCCTGGCCGGCGCCCACGTAGACATCTGGCACTGCGATGCGGCGGGAGTGTACTCCGACGTCGAAGATCCCGGGTTCAACACCGTCGGGCAGCGTTTCCTTCGGGGCTATCAGATCACCGATGCCAGGGGGGAGGCCCGTTTCCGAACGATCTATCCCGGGTGGTACGCCGGCCGGACCGTGCACATCCATTTCAAGGTCCGCACCGATCCGGGAGCGGAGCGGGGACACGAGTTCACCTCCCAGCTTTACTTCGATGACGAGCTGACGTCCCAGGTCCATTCCAAGGCGCCGTACGCGGCCAAAGGAAAGCGCCGCGACCGGAACGCGGACGACGAGATCTTCGCCCGCGGTGGAGGGCAGCTGCTGCTGGCCCCGACGCAAGCGGACGAGGGCTACGCTGCGCGATTCGACGTCGGGCTCGTCGTGGGGTAGACGGTGCGCATCGCCACATGGAACGTGAACTCGCTCAAGGCGCGGCTTGAGAAGGTGCTCTGGTGGCTGGAGCGGGCCCGGCCGGACGTGCTGCTGCTGCAGGAGACCAAGCTCGCCGACGGCGCCGCGCCGGCCGCCGCGCTTCGCGACGCCGGCTACGAGCTGGCGCACTACGGGCAGGGGCAATGGAACGGCGTCGCGATCGCGAGCCGCTTACCTGTGGAGGACGTGGTCACCAACTTCGGCGAGCCGCTCCGGGCGGACCCGACGCCCGAAGTCGGAGACGACGAGCCCTTGGCCGAGGCGCGGATGATGGCGGCCACCTGCGGCGGCGTGCGCGTGGTGTGCTTGTACGCACCGAACGGGCGGACGGTCGGTTCGCGGTTCTATGCGGCCAAGCTCGCCTGGTACGACCGGTTGGTCCACTGGCTCGAGGCGGCGGCCGATCCAGGCGGGGTCCTCGTGATCGGCGGGGACTTCAACATCGCGCCCGAGGACCGGGACGTCTGGGATCCCGAGGCGTGTCACGGTGGTACCCACGTCTCGCCGGCGGAGCGAGACGCGTTCGCCCGGCTCGGCCGCTGGGGACTAATGGACGCCTACCGGCTCCACCACGCCGAGCCCGGTCGCTACACCTGGTGGGATTATCAGGCCGGCGCCTTTCACAAGAATTTCGGGATGCGGATCGACCATCTGCTGGTGACGCGCGCGCTGGCCGAACGCACCGTCTGGGCGGAGATCGATCGCGAGGCCCGGAAAGGCAAGCCGACCCCTTCCGACCATGCGCCGCTGGTGATCGATCTCGACCGGCCCGGGCATCCGCTCGAAGCGGGCTGGGCCGCGGCGGAGACGCGCATCGCTACTCGGGGCTCGAAACGGCACCCGTGAGCCGAGCGCAGTGCTCGCGCAGGAGGCGAGGGCTGTCCGCTTTCCGGGGTCGGCAAACGTGACCTCCGATACATCCCGGCGCCTGGTGCTCGACTGGCGAGACCCCGCATTTGGCTCCATCTTGCAATCACAGCCTCCCAACAAGCCAACTCGCTGCAGTGTTACGCAGCGCAATCGACCCCGACCGCCGCGCTCGTGGCGGGTCCGACATCGCCGTAGCGCGCGACCACGCCGCCTCCGGTCCACTCACGCGAGGAATGCCTCAATGCCGAAGTGGATCGCATACGCCGCGCTGGTCGCTCTCGGGTCCCTCGCGACCGCGTCGGCGCGGCCGCCCGCGGCCGATCGCATCCTCCCCAACGACAACCGCCGGCCCAGCGGTACTCTCGAGCACGGGGTCCTGACCGTCGCGATCGAGGCGCGAACCGGCGTGTGGCGGCCCGATGGTGACAGCGGCCGTGGCCTCGACGTGGCCGCGTTCGGGGAGTCGGGCAAGGCGCTCTCCACACCCGGCCCCGTCATTCGCGTCCCGCAGGGCACCGAGATCCGCGCGACCGTTCGAAATCGGCTGGACAGGCCGCTCACCGTCTACGGCTTCGGCAAGGTGCAGGGGCAGCCGGACTCGGTCACCATCCCGGTGAACGGCACGGCGCCGCTCCAGCTCAAGGCGACCGCGCCGGGGACGTATTACTACTACGCAAAGCGCGGGGTCGATCCGAGTGGCCTCCGGCTCGCCGAGGACATGCAGCTCCACGGCGTCATCGTCGTGGACCCGCCGGACGCGCCGCGCAAGCCGGCCGACCGCATCTTCGCGATCTCCTGGTGGTGCGCGGTGGCGCCGTCGAGCCCGTCGGGATTGAGCCGGTGCACCATGGCGATCAATGGGCTCTCCTGGCCGCACACGGAGCGCTTGAGCTACACGCAGGGCGACTCGGTGCACTGGCGGGTGGTCAATCTCACCGAGCTCGATCACCCCATGCACCTCCACGGCTTCTACTTCCGCACCGACTCGAAGGGCAACGGGTTGGCGGACTCGATCTACACCCCGGAGCAGCGGCGGATGGGTGTCACGGAGATCCTCCAGCCGTTCAGCACCATGTCGCTGTCCTGGGCCGCGGCGCGGCCGGGGAACTGGATCTATCACTGCCACTACGCCACGCATCTCTCGAAGCTGGTCGAGCTGGACACGGAGAACGGCGAGCTGGACGCCGGCATGCTGGATCATCACATGTCCGATCGTCCGCACCAGATGTTCGGGCTCGTGATGGGAATCAACATCGCGCCCAAGGGGCCGAACCTGGCGTCGACGGAGACGCCGCGCGCCCTGCGGATCGTCCTGCGCGAGCGGGCGAACGTCTACGGATCACAGGCCGGCATGTCGTACGTCCTCGACGGCACACCCGAGGCGGGGGATTCCACCGCGTTGCCCGTGCCGGGGCCACTGCTCCTGCTCGAGCGGAACAAGCGCGTCGCGGTCACGCTCGTCAACACGTCCCAGGAACCCGCCGCGGTCCACTGGCACGGCATAGAGCTCGAGAGCTATCCGGATGGGGTGCCGGGATGGAGCGGGTCGGGGAAGTCCATTCTTCCGTCCATCGCTCCGGGCGACTCGCTCACGGTCCGCTGGACGCCGCCGCGTGCCGGCTCGTTCATGTACCACACGCACTTCAACGAAGCGATGCAGATGGGAAGCGGCTTGTACGGGCCGATCATCGTGCTGGAGCCCGGGGAGCGCTTCGATCCGGTGACGGACAAGATCTTGTTCTTCGGCACGGCGGGCACCGCCACCAATCCGGTCTTCGGCCCCTTCCCCAACTTCGTCATGAATGGGAAGACGCAGCCGGAAGCGATGGATCTCAAGGCCGGTACCCGATACCGCTTGCGGCTGTTCAACCTCGCCGGCGACTCGCCGCTGCAGGTCTCACTGAGCGCCGGCGACGCGCCGATCGACTGGCGTCCGGTGGCGAAGGACGGATATCCGCTGCCTCCATCGCAGAGCGCTCCGCGCGCCGCGGTGGTCGTGTTCGATCCCGGGGAGATCTACGATTTCGAGTACACTCCGGCCACCGCGCAGGAGCTGACGCTCAGGTTCGGATTGGTGCCTCCAACGCCTGCCCCCTCGCCTGCGCAGGCCGCCGGCCCTCCGCCCCCGTCAGACGCCCCACCGCCATCGGGCTCGCCACCCGGGCCCACGCTGCCGCCCACGGTGAGCGTGGCGATCCACGTGCGCTAAGCGCTCGGGGCCGAAGTGAGCCGGGCGCGCTCACCCATGACCGGCTTCCTATCCAGCGTCAATTGGTTGCCCACGATGGCGGGATCGCTGCCGATTCGTTTCATCCCGAGCTCGTACGTCAGTACCGCCGGACGACCCTGAAGATCGCGGTGTTGGCCCCAAGGCCTAGCGCCAGGGTTGTCACGACCACCGCGCTCGAACCAGGGACTGTGCCGCAGCGCCCACAGGGCGTAACGGATGTCGGCTACCGTCCAGTCCAGTTGCCTGCGGCCCCGCGGCAGCCTGACAAGATTGAACTCAGCTTCACCCGGTTTTCATCCCCGCATCACCATGCCCAGCCAAGATTGAAGCACGGTGCTTGGAGGTGCCTTATGTCCGCTCCGAGGAAAGACATGTGGGAAGTGTCCGAGCACGACTTCCCAGGAAGCTCGCCCATCGAGGCCCAGCTCCGTTTCCTGCTCCGCTATGCCATCCTGGCCCCTTCGACCAGAAACAGCCAGCCCTGGGCCTTCTCGGTTCAAGGGAACCGGATCCATCTCATCGCCGACTTCAGGCGGGGTCAGTCGATCGCGGATCCCAACCGGCGCGAGCTGTACGTCAGCCTAGGCTGTGCGCTGGAGAACCTGTTGGTGGCAGCCGAGCACTTCGGCTTCCGGCATGGGATCACGTACTTTCCCGAGCAGGGACATGCCGAGCTGGTGGCAACCGTGACCTTCGCGCCCGGCGGGGCGCCGTCCGAGGCCCGTTTGGGTGCGACAGTGGCGGCGCTCCTTCGGCGCCACAATGACAATGGAGTGTTTCGCACCGCGCCGGTGCCGGAGCAGCTGCGAGTGCGACTGATGGCGTGCGCTGTGGAGCCGGATCTGCAGCTCCACCTGACCGACGACCGTCATTTCCGCCGCTGGATCAGCGCGCTCACACGTGAGGCCGACCGGCTAGAGTTCGCCGACCCGGCATTCCGGAAAGAGCTGAGCTACTGGATCGGGCAAGGAGCGTTCGGCACGCCGCCGGTGATGGCGCGGCTGGGACGGGCTGTGGTTTCCCGAGTAAATCTGGCCGAGCCGGTGGCTCGACAGGACCACGCGATCGTGGAGAGCGCCGCGTTGCTGGGTCTCATTAGCGCCACAGGCGATAGCCACGTAGTTCATGTGCGGGCCGGGCAGCTCTTCGAGCGGGTATGGCTCACGGCAACTGCGATGGGGGTGAGCATCCATCCGATGAGCCAGACCATGCGGCATCCGGAGCTGAGGGCCGCAGTAGGGGAACTGCTCCCTTCGCTATCGTGGACACCGCAGCACCTGTTCCGGGTGGGGTTTTCGTCGAGGGAAGAGGGACACCACACTCCGCGGCGGCCCGTGGAAGACGTGTTGATCTGACCCCTGTCTAACCCTCGTCGGTCGCCTGGTATCCCTAGACGCCGACGGTTGGTCTTCGAGCGCTTCCAGCCGGGCATGGGCGGGCGCGAGAGCGCCGGCTAGCCCGGACCTGCTTTCTCAAATGCGCCCGTTTGCCACGCCGAGTCCTGACGGAGCGCTACGCGCCTCACACCCGTACCACGATCTTCCCCACGCTCCGCCGCGACTCCATGAGTCGATGCGCCTCCCCCATGTCTTCGAAGGCAAAGGTCGCTCCCACCACCGGCCGGATTCCGTGCGCCCCGACGAACGCCATCAGGGCGTCCCAAACCCGCGCGAGCCGCGGCGGGTCGGCAAGCAGGTAGCCGATGTGCGTCGCCAAGAGGCCGTGCGATGCCGGTGCGAGGGTTCGGATGTCGGCCCTGGGGAGATCGCGCCAGGTGCGGAGCCAGGAGAGCGGGTTCCACCACTGCAGGTTGAGGCTCGCGAACCCGGCGACCACCACCCGGCCGAACGGAGCGAGGACCGGCCAAACCGCGCGGAGGACCTCACCGCCAACCGTCTCCAGCACCACGTCGAAACGATCGCGCCCGGCAGCCGCTCGAAGTCGCTCCTCGAAGTCGGCGCGGCGGTAGTTCACGGCCGACTCTGCACCGAGCGCGCGGATCGCCTCGAGCTTCGCGTCGCTCCCGGCCAGCCCCACCGTGGCACAGCCGAAGCGCGTCGCGATCTGAATGGCCGCGGTGCCGACACCCCCCGCAGCGGCGGTGACGAGGACGCGGTCGGTTGGGCGGAGCCGTGCCATCTCGATGAGCGCGACCCACGCCGTCAGGTAGTTCACCGCGATCGCGGCGTTTTCCTCGATCGAATAGTCGGCGATGGCGGGCAGCGCCTGCCGCGCCGGTACCACCATTTTCTCCGCATATGCCCCGTACTGCGCGCCGACAATGACCCGCTCGCCGATCGCGCGTTGCTCGACGCCGGGGCCGAGCAGCTCGATGGTTCCCGTCGCCTCCATGCCGGGCGTGTACGGAATCGGCGGCGCCCAGCCGTACCGCCCCTTGCGGGAGAGGACCTCGGCGAAGTTCACACCGATCGCCTCGACCCGCACCCGGACCTCCCCCGGACCGGGCGTCGGGTCGGGAACCGTGCGAACGCGCAGCACGTCGGGGCGGCCGTGCCGGTCGAGGACGATCGCCCTCACGTCGCCCGGCACGTAGAGCGCAGACGCTCATCGTCAGGATCTGGAAATCGACTCGCTGTCGTCATTCGACCTGGCAAGATACAGCAGTACGCCCAGGGGTGGTGAAGACGACAAGGCCCGACCGCGAAGCACTCTTCGCCACCTCGAGGAGTCGCTATGCCAGCCGGTCCAACATCGGCTCGTTGTGGTTGGCTGCCAACCTGGGCGCGATCCGCTCCTCCAGCTCCTCAATCGTGAGCTCGATCTCTTCCGCGTCGCGGTTCAGCAGTGCGCGGACCTGGGCCTTCTGCGCAGGAGTCAAGGTCATGCGCAGGGTGGCGGGAGTGGTGTGCTCGGTCATATGTCCCTCCGTGAGGATGGTGTGGTGGAGTTTGAAACGGACGAGTGCGCCGGCATCGCCGGGTCTGTTCGTGCTCGGGCCCCAGCAAGCGCTCGAAGATGCGCAGTGCCCTCCTATGAAGCTCCGCCGCCCTGCTAGGCTCGCCGCAGCGGTCGAGCACCAATGCCAGGTTGTGTAACGTCACGGCGAGACTGGTGTGCGCCGGACCAGCTGCCCGCCACTTGAGCGTGGCCGACCGCCCGAGCCACCTCGCCGCTTTCCGGTGATCGCCCCGCTCGGCGTGCAGCACGCCGAGCCCGTTGAAGGCGATCGCGAGCTCGAGCCGCCGATCGCCGGGGCGCACGATCCGCCGACACTGGCGGAACGCGCGCCTGCTCCTGCACCGGGCCATGCAGGATCTATAGCGGACGGCGACCCGGCGCGAAGCACGCGGAGCCTGTCACTGTGCCGCGACGAGTGTGATCCCCCTGAAGGTGAAGCCGAGCCGCACTGGCGCGGCGAATCCCTGGTACCAGTAGGTTGCGATCCAGGTGTCCGTGCCATTGCTTGGCACGAGGGTTCCGGAACCGGGCGCCGAGTTCGAGACCGAGCCGGTGCGCGTCATCGGACATGTCGAGTTGCGGGGGACGACGCCATCGCCCAGACCGCAGCTCGCGTGAAAGCTGTCGAGCTGACGCCAGACCGCCGGGGCTGTGAAGGTGCCACCCTGCTCTACCCTCACTTCGACCCAGACCTCGTCCGTTTCCTGATGGCCGTTCACGATATCCAAGTCATAGCTGAAGGAGCCACCCTCCAGCACCAGCGGTGAGGGGAACGACGAATAGTCGGGCGAGACGGCCAGCAGCTTGCTGGGCGGGCTGCCGTTTCCCTTGCCCTTGAGGTCGGGTGTGTTGGCTGCGGTCGGGCCTTGGGACTCGCAGCCGGCCGCTCCGAGGATCAGAACAGCCGCTACGAGTGCGCGCAGGGGAAAACGGGTTTCGCTGAACATGGACACACCTCCTGCCGGTTTGAGGTCACTCCGACGCGATGATGGCTTGTGCGGAGTAATCGCATTCCGGCATCCGAACCGGACAGGAGGTGATCCATAGGGGTCGCTGTAGGCACCAGAACTCCAGCGGCCTACAACGATTTGAGTGAGTTCGCGCCACCCGCTGCCGGGATGTGGCTGCCCCGAACCTCCGGCGCCGTCCACCTAGCCCGTCGCTCTACCCCAAGGCAGGTTGGTAAGAGCTCGTGTCAGCAGGCGCGCCCGCTTGAAGCGCTTCACCTCCCCGCCACCGAGTAGAACGCTCCCAGAATGCCACCATAGATCAGATGCGCGATCAGCACGGAGACCGGCGTCTGGTAGCCATAGTTGAGTGCCAGGAACCCGGGTGGCTCGAGCTGACGGGTGACGGTAGGCCCTTTCTGCTCGCTGGCCATGCGCGGGTGAAAGCTCGGTAACAGGCTCATCACCACGGTCAGCACAAAGACCGCCTGGACCAGTCCGATGGCCGCGCCCGCCCACCAGGTTGCGCGCCCCCAGGCGTTGAACGCGGCGACATAAGCCAGCGAGAAGATCCACCCGTCCAACATATGGACGCAGAAGCCGATCACCTTGGCCCGGTCTCGGTTGGGGGTGAATATCGAGCCCAGCATGTAGGGGAGATTCATCCGCGTGAGGCGGAGACCCTGGCTCCCGGCCATCACCGAGGTGAGCGCCAGCGTGGCCACGAAGCTCCACAGCAACCAGTCCCTCCAGTTCATACTCGCACCTGGTTCGTCTCCGACGCCTCCTGCCGCGGTGGCACGTGCCGCTCGATCGGCGCCTCGCCCTCGAGCCGGCGGGCGAGCGATATGGCCGCATTGATCAGGCCCACGTGGGTGAACGCCTGGGGGAAGTTGCCAAGCGCCGCACCGGTGGCGGGGTCGATCTCCTCGGCGAAGAGTCCCACATCGTTCGCGTAGCCGCAGAGCCTCTCGAACAGCTCGCGGGCCTCCTGCACCGTCCCCCCGCCCAGTGCCAGGTACTCCGCACCCCAGAAGCTGCAGATGCCGAACGCACCCTCGCCCGGCGAGTCAGGTTGCCCCTCCCCGCCGGCGACAACCTCCGAGTGCAGCGATGGCTCGCTGCGATAGCGATAGAGCAGCGAGTTCCCGTCCCCCCCGCCGAGCCGCTCTCGAATCCGCTGGTAGGTTCCCCGCATCCGCTCGGACTCGGCGGGCTCGAATCCGTACCATGCCAGGAGCAGCAGCGTAGCGTCCACGCGGTCGCCGTCGAGCTCGGCGACGTAGCTCCCCAGCCCCGGATTCCACGCCCGGCTTTCCACTTGGCGGCGAATGGCTTCGCGGTTCTCCTCAAACTTGGCGGCGGGTGCCCAGCGCACGTGATCCTGCGCGTGAAGGTGCAGCAGGCGGTCGAGCGCCACCCAGCAAAGCACCCGCGAATGCGTGTGGTTCGTCCGGCCGGTCCGCGGCTCCCAGATGCCTTCGTCCGGCTCGTCCCAGTGGCGACAGACGTATTCGCCCCAGGCGCGCAGCACTCCCTCGGTCTCGCGGTCGAGGGTGCCTCCCTCCCGTACGAAGTTGGTCACCGCATCGATCACCTCGCCGTACACATCGAGCTGCCGCTGCGCGTCGGCCAGGTTGCCGGTCCGGACCGGGCGCGATCCCCGGTGACCGGCCAGGCGATCCAGGGTGCGCTCGCCGGGCGGCTTGTTGCCGTGCACGTCGTAGAGCACACGCAGCTCGGGCTGAGTCAATCGGGTGGCGTGCAACAGCCAGTTCACGAAGGCGTGGGCCTCGTCGCCGAAGCCGAGGCCGGCGAGCGCGCGAACCGTGAGGGAAGCATCGCGCAGCCAGCAGAACCGATAATCCCAGTTGAGCGACCCGCCGATCCGCTCGGGGAGCGAGGTGGTCGGTGCGGCGACGACCGCACCCGAAGGGGCGTAGACCATCAGCCGGAGGGCGAGCGCGCTCCGAACGACGGTCTCCCGGCAGGGGCCGTCGTAGCGGACTCGCGAGGTCCACGTCCGCCACCAGTCCACCGTGCGCGCGAGGGCGGTCCGGGACCACTCGCCTAACGGCGGCAGCACCGCCGGCCCGTCGGCCGCGAACGTCAATGAGGCATGGGCCGCGTTTCCCGCCGAGAGACGAGCGCGTCCCCCTGCTCTTCCGTCCGCACGAATATCGAGCGGCAGGTCGGTGCGCAACGAGAGCAGGCCTGCATCGGTCTGCACGCGCATTCCCAGCTGTCCGGCCTGGCGAATGCTGACCGGCCGGAGTCCGTACCCGGGACGAGGTTCGAACGACCATTCGATCTCCACCTCGCCCCGCTCGCACTCCACCTGCCGGAGGATCTCCCGTTCCGGCACCAGGAAGCGCGCCTTCTCTTCCTCCGAGGCGACGGGCATGAGGTCGGTGAGAACGAGCATGCCCGCGCCGGTATCGAACCGCGTCTGGAGCACGTTGGTGTCTTTGATGTAGTGTCGTTCAGTCCGGAAAGGCGCGACCGGCGCGATACGCCATCGCCCGGCTGACGGGTCGAGGAGGGCACCGAAGATGGACGGGCTGTCGAACCGCGGCCAGCACAGCCAATCGATCGAGCCGTCCCGTCCGACGAGAGCGGCCGATCCACCATCGCCGATGGCGGCGTAGTCCCCGATGGCATTTCCGGTCACGTCGATGCTCGTTCGGCTCCAAGCCGGCAGGTGTAAAGGAGATTTCATCGAAACTTTGACGGTTCTTGCGGAACCGCCACTAGACTGTCCGTACCCCTCTCGCGAACTCCCCTTTCCTTGCCGCCCGGCGGAGGCGTAGGTGTCGCAATCGACCACTGGCTCCCCGCTCCCGACGATCATTCAGGGCGGCATGGGCATCGGCGTTTCAGGCTGGCGACTCGCCCGTGCCGTTTCCTCTCGCGGACAGCTCGGCGTCGTCTCGGCAACGGCGATCGACTCGGTGTTCGTCCGGCGCCTGCAGGACGGCGATCCGGAAGGTGACCTCCGGCGGGCGATGGACCACTTTCCCCTGCCTGGGATCGCGACCGCTGCTCTCCGGCGGTACTTCCGCGAGGGCGGGCGCCCAGCCGGCGTGCCCTATCGCATGCTCAGCATGTATCACAAGGGCGTCGGTCGGGCTCGCGAGCAGCTGACCATGCTGGCCAGCTTCGTGGAGGTCTGGCTGGCAAAGGAGGGCCACGACGGGCCGGTCGGCGTGAACCTCCTCACCAAGATACAGCTTCCCAATCTCGCCATCCTGTACGGCGCGATGCTCGCCGGAGTGGATTACGTGCTCATGGGCGCCGGGATACCGCGCGAGATCCCGGGCGTGCTCGATGCGCTCGCTGCGCACCAACCGGCGAGCATACGGCTCGAGATCGACGGCGCGTCGCCCGACCTCGACGCGACCGTCCGGCTCGACCCGCGCGACCACTGGGAGGGCGCTCTGCCGGCGCTCCTGACCCGCCCGCGCTTCCTTGCGATCATCGCGAGCAATTCCCTCGCCACCATGCTCGTGCGCAAGGCGAGCGGCCGGGTCGACGGCTTCGTGATCGAGGGACCCACGGCGGGCGGCCACAACGCGCCACCGCGGGGGGCGTTGCGGCTCAACGGACGCGGTGAGCCGATCTACGGCGAACGTGACGTGGTGGAGCTCGCGGCGGTCCGCGATCTCGGGCTGCCGTTCTGGTTGGCCGGCGGCACCGGCTCCCCGGCGGCTCTTCGTGCGGCGCTCGACGCCGGGGCCACGGGCATCCAGGTGGGCACCCTCTTCGCCTTCGCCGAAGAGTCCGGCCTTGCGGCTGAGTACAAGCGGTCCGTGCTGCTGCATGCTGCGCAAGGTGCGGTCGAGGTTCATACCGATCCGGAGGCATCACCCACGGGCTATCCCTTCAAGGTGGTGCGCTGGCCGGGAGACCCGCAGCACGCGTCTCCGCCGCGCGAGCGGGTCTGCGACCTCGGCTACCTGCGCACCCCGTATCAGCGGCCGGACGGGCGGTTGGGTTATCGCTGCTCGGCCGAGCCGGTGCAAGCGTATGTCGACAAGGGCGGCCGGCTGGAGGAGACCGTCGGTCGCCGGTGTCTGTGCAACGGGCTCATGGCAAACATCGGCCACGCGCAGGTGCGCGCGGACGGACGGGTGGAACCACCCCTGCTGACGAGCGGCGACGATCTGGTATCGATCGACGGGTTCCTCCGCGGGAGGACGTGTTACACGGCGGCCGAGGTGCTCGACTATCTCCTGGACGGCGAGTCCGAGCAGGTTGGGGCGACGGCCGGAGCCGAGCCGCAGGAGACGGGGCCATAATGTCCTTGGCACCCACTCGGAGGATGTGATCCAGTTAGCTTGGGAGCACATCTCGCTGGAGCCGTTCATGAAACAGTTCTTGACCCTCGCGTTGGTGAGTCTGTTGCCGGCCCTGCTGTACGGCCAGGAGCACGCTGGGTCAGCCCCGCACTGGAGTTACGAGGGAAGCTCCGGGCCTCAACACTGGGGCGATCTCGAGCCCGAGTACTCGGCCTGCAAGACCGGTACACATCAATCCCCGATCGACATTCGCAATCCCGAACGCGCCAATCTGCCGAAGCTCAGCTTCGACTATCATCCCGTTCCGCTCAAGCTCATCAACAACGGCCACACGATCCAGGTCGACTACGCACCGGGCAGCTTCATCACCGTCGACGAGCAGAAGTACCAGCTCGTCCAGTTCCATTTCCACCATCCGAGTGAAGAGCGCATCGGCGGGCACGGGTACGACATGGTGGCGCATCTCGTGCACAAGGACCCGGCAGGCCATCTGGCCGTCGTCGCGGTGCTGCTGAAGCAGGGTCAGGCCAACCCACTGATCCAGACGCTGTGGGACCATCTGCCGAAGCAGGTCGGGCAGGAGGCGAGCGTCGCCAACGTGCAGGTGAACGCCGCCGATCTTCTGCCGAAGCACACCGGGTACTATGCGTTCGAGGGCTCGCTGACCACCCCGCCCTGTACGGAAGGCGTCCGGTGGCTGGTCCTGAACGATCCGGAAGGAATCTCGCCCTCGGAGCTGCACACCTTCAGCGCGATCTACCCCCACAACGCTCGCCCGACTCAGGCGGCGAACGGCAGGAGCGTCAAAGAGAGCGAGTAGGTTTCCAGGTGCCGTCGGCCTCTCGATTCTCAGGCCCGCCAAGCCAAAAAAGGAAACGGCCGCGCATTCCGCGACCGTTCTAGCCTCCTAGGCTCGATCCACTTGCCCGTAAAGAGCGCGGACTCGATGCCCGGGTGACCAACACCCACGCCTGATGGAGGCGCCTGAGAACTCAGCGGCTTGGCTGCGGATAGTAGTTGAGAAACTGCGGCGAAATTACGGCAGGCGGGTAGAAAAGATCGCGGGCTCGATGCCATCAAGCAGCATCGGGCCTTCGAGTTGCCACTCCTGGGCCCGAACCGCAGAATTGGCAGGGGCGTGGGGCAAACGACCGAGCTGTCACTGCTCGAGAAATCGAGCTGCTGCATGTACCAAGGTCCAATATCTGACCCTCCGTCTCACCATCATCTTGCTCCCTAGGCCAAGGGACGTTTGGTCTTGAGTCTGCCGTAGGTTTCGATCACCAGAACGCTGTCGGTGAGCGCCCCTCCTCCTCGAGACAAGCTACCCAGGCAACAGCCCAGGTCCAGCGAAAGGTCCCGCGCGTGCGGGATCGTCTCGTGGCGCCGGGCCGGCGTGATCTGGCCGCCGATACCGCGTGGTGTGCAATTCCAACAGGAGGCGGAACAATGAGTGAGAGCAACGCACCGCCGGAGCCGGCTGAGCCCAAGCCGGCCCGCAGGCAGCGACATCAGAGGAAGCCCGAGTACGAGTCCGTCACTGCAGGGAACTACAGGAAGACGGAGAAGGACGTCGCCAAGCTGATCAACCGTCTCGCCGAGTGCACGCGGGATCTGCGGGCGGCACGCTTCGTAGCCCCAGAAGCGCCCCCCCGCAGAAGTCGTTCTCCGTCCCAAGCCCGAGGAGCTGCCTCGAGCGCGTCACCGACGCCGTTCTTCCCGCGGGGGAATCCCCTCACCGAATCGATGGAATTCACGGACCGGGATGGGGCGGTTTGGTTGGCGTACATCGAGGGCGCTGGACGAGAAGTATGGCGAGAACTGGGGAGCACCATCGTTCTACCGGACCGTCACCTCCGCTTCGACTCCGCGACCGAGTCGCGATTCACGTCCCTCGTGCCCGCGGGCTCGCCGTTCCTGGCGGAAGCCCGACTCCAATCCCTCTTGGACGAAGCCCAACCCGACCTGGCCTCGGCCTTGGCCACTGGCTCGCCGGCGCGAGTCCTTTCCAGCCCTGGGGATCGGGTGAACGAGTGGTCCACTCGGGCCGTCGAATCGGGTCGTGAGGCGATCGCGGACCTGTCCCAACGGTGGCAGCAGACGGCGAGTCGGAGCGAGGCACTGCGCCGCCACTTCTTCGAGTTGCTGTCCGGAGCGGTCAACACAATGTACGGGAAGGTCGAGGTCCTCCTGGGCCATCGGCCGGCTCGGCCATAGGCCGGGCCGCTCGCCTCAGCGTCGGTCGCTCCGGACGCGGACGCCACGCCGCAGCATCGGTTCCGGATCGTAGTCCGGAGCATCGCGGCCCGGAGAAGAGAGGTGGAGGCGCTGCTCGAAGCGGACGCGAAGCGCTGGACCTTCGTGGAGCAGGCACTCGCGAGGATGGGGCGGGCGAGCTGGTGTATGACGTTCGTCCGCGGAAATTCCCTCGCCACCATGCTCGTGCGCAAGGCAAGCGGCCGGGTCGACGGCTTCGTGATCGAGGGGCCCCCAGCGGGCGGCCACAACGCGCCGCCGCGTGGGGCGTTGCGGCTCAATGGGCGGTGAGCCGATCTACGGCGAACGTGACATGGTGGACCTCGCGGCGGTCCGCGATCTCGGGCTGCCGTTCTGGTTGGCCGGCGGCACCGGCTCCCCGGCGGCCTTCGTGTGGCGCTCGACGCCGGGGCCACGGGCATCCAGGTGGGAACGCTTTTCGCCTTCGCCGAAGAGTCCGGCCTCGCGGCTGAGTACAAGCGGTCAACGGCCACACGATCCAGGTCGACTACGCACCGGGCAGCTTCATCACCGTGGACGAGCAGAAGTACCAGCTGGTCCAGTTCCATTTCCACCATCCGAGTGAAGAGCGCATCGACGGGCACGGGTACGACATGGTGGCGCATCTCGTGCACAAGGACCCGGCAGGCCATCTGGCCGTCGTCGCGGTGCTGCTGAAGCAGGGTCAGGCCAACCCACTGATCCAGACGCTGTGGGATCATCTGCCGAAGCAGGTTGGGCAGGAGGCGAGCGTCGCCAATGTGCAGGTGAACGCCGCCGATCTTCTGCCGAAGCACACGGGGTACTATGCGTTCGAGGGCTCCCTGACCACCCCGCCCTGTACCGAAGGCGTCCGGTGGCTGGTCCTGAGCGATCCGGAAGGAATCTCGCCCTCGGAGCTGCACACCTTCAGCGCGATCTACCCCAACAACACTCGGCCTACTCAGGCGGCGAACGGCAGAGTCGTCAAGGAGAGCGTCGTTCGGGCCGAAGGCGAATTACTCATTTGCACCCACGCGCCCAGGGCCGCAGACAGAGCGACCGCCCGTCATTGTGGGCTTGATCGGCTGCATTTCCCGGCTTGAGCCTGTACGGATTCATGAGTTGCCCGCCGTGTCCCTATGGGATGAATTGGGCCATCGAGCCTTTGCGGCTCCAGCAGGCTCGTAAAATGGTATAGTTATTATATGGCCCGGCGAATCACTCACATCTATCCCTTTCTGTTCGCCATCATCCCTGTTGTGCGCCTGGTCGCAGAAAACCCAGGGTGGATGAAGGTGGACGACGCGGCGGTCGTCGTGACAGCAGTTCTGGCCGCGTGCGGAGTGGTGTACGGGCTTGCCTTGCTCGCGACCCGCCGTCGGGGCCACCGACTTCCACCCCTGATTCTGCTGGGCGTTGTGCTCGCCTTCTGGGTCTACGTGCGTCTCGCCCCACTCGTGGAGCGCAGGACAGGCTGGTCGCATCCAATGCTGTTGCCGCTGTGGGTGGCGGCCACGGTAGGCATGATCTGGTGGCTGGTTCGCCGACCGGCGCTGCTCGATCGAGCGGAAATGTTTCTGACGCTGACCAGCGGGATGCTGGTCGCCTGGCTCATGGTATCCACCGGCGTTGCCAAGTATCGAAGCGCACGCGCCGTTCGGGAAAGCGCGGTTGTGCGGCGGCTGGTGGAACCAATCCGAATTCAGCCAGGTACGAAGGTCGGCCCAAAGCGGGACATCTACCTGATCGTCCTGGATGAGTACGCCAACGCCGAGGTCACCGGACGGCTCTTCGGGTTCGACAATCACGTCTTCTTGGATTCCTTGCGACGGCTAGGCTTCGTGGTGCCAGCGGTCCACAGCAATTATTGCCACACCTTTCTGTCGCTGCCGTCGATGCTCAACGCATCTCACATCGCCGCGCTTTCGGGCGAACTCGGTAGGCGGTCGGTCGATCGTACCGTCCCGGACTATCTGGTCACGCACAACCGAACGGTGCCTTTCCTCAAGGCCCAGGGCTACCAGTACGCGCTGTTCCCCTCACTCTCGTGGGAGGCAACCAAGGACGACCCACGCGCGAACTTTGTGTTTCGAGCGTGGCACGGATGGGATCCCGCGCGCGAGGTGACCGGTTCGGGTCTTCGACAGGTCGTGAACAAGACCTCGCTGCTCAAATTCGTCGACTGGGAAACGGGTCGGCTTGTACGTAGTCACGTGGCGCGCACCTTGGCCGCCATCGCCCAAGTCCCCAGGATGCCCGGACCCGTATTCGCGTTCGCGCATGTGATGAGTCCACACAGTCCGTACGTCTTCGACCGAGACTGCGGACCGGCGCACGAGGAGGCGGCGGGTGGCAGCCGGCTGCAGCGCAACTCAGCTCGGTATGTAGAGCAGGTCCAGTGCGTTAATCACATGGTGCTCGACCTCGTGACGACATTGCTTCGCACCTCAGAGGTTCCACCGATCATCCTCCTGCAGGGCGATCACGGCAGCAAGACGCTGCTGCCTTACAAGGACCGAGGCCCCGAGAACATCACGCTCGCCGCTGCCGAAGAGCGCCTCGGCGCGTTCGGAGCCTACTACCTGCCGGACAATGGGAGCGAGGTGTTCGGAGACAGCGTGACCATCGTGAACGTGATGGGAAACGTGCTGCGCTTCTATCTAGGTGCCGCCTTGCCTCGGGAGCCCGATGACATGTATCTCTCCGTGCATCGCGCCCCCTTGGCGTTCAAGCGTGTCGACCTCGCATGGCTCGCAGGGGAGAATCGGTCGGCACGTCCGTAGCAAACAAGCGCGTCGCTGACAGTCTTGTGTTCTCACCTCATCCAGACGCTGACCTCCTATTGGGGTATCGATTCTCCGGCCCGTGAGCGGTATCACGGCGCGGGGGTGCCGGAACATGAGATGTAGTCCAGTGTATGGCCTCCCAACGATGGTTGACTCGTGGCCTGTGCCGGTCGATCCCACTTCTGGCCATTGGGCTGATCACCTGTCGGGTCAAACCGGCCGAGCATCCGTCCGACGCCGATGCCGCGCTGCGGCGAGCCATGGCCGACACCTCGAGTTGGCCCTCCTACGGCCGCGACCATAGCAACCAACGGTATTCCCCGCTTTCCCAGATCACGCCCGCCAGCATCAAGGATTTGAAGCCGGCCTGGCACTACGCGACCGGCATTCGCCAGGCGTTTGAAGCCAGCCCCGTCGTCATCGACAACGTCATGTATGTCTCCACGCCCCTCAATCACGTTGTCGCGCTCGATGCGAAGACTGGCCGCAAGCTCTGGGAGCATGCCGAGAGCCTGGGGACCACGGTCCACTGTTGCGGGCCGGTGAACCGCGGGGTCGCCGTTTACGCTGGCCGGGTCTATATGGGGACCCTCGACGCTCGCCTCGTGGCGCTCGACGCCCGAACCGGCGCCAAAGCCTGGGACGTGCGGGTAGCCGACAACGAGCGGGGCTATACGGTGGACGCGGCACCGGTTGCGGCCGACGGCAAGGTGATCGTCGGCGTGAGTGGCGGCGAGTACGGCGTCCGGGGTCGGGTGACCGCCTACGACGCGGCAACCGGCGCGGAGGTCTGGCGCTTCTATACCATTCCCAGCCCCGAGGAGGGTGGGTGGTGGGGCAAGTGGAGCGAGACCGATCCGTTTGGCGTCCCGCTGCACCGCGATCTGGCCCGGGAGAGGGCGGACAGTGCCCGCTATGGCGACACCTGGAAAGTGGGCGGAGGCGCGGTGTGGCAAGCGCCCGCGATCGACCGTACCCTCGGGCTCGTGATCTTCGCCGTCGGAAACGCCTCCCCCGATCTCGACGGAAGCGTTCGGCCGGGCGACAACCTCCATACCAACTCGATCGTCGCGCTCGATCTGGCGAGCGGAAGGCTCAAATGGTCCTTTCAGGAGCTGCCGCATGACGTCTGGGATCTCGACCCGGCCAGCCCGGTCGTCCTGGCGGATCTTCCCGGTCCCGACGGTAAGCCTGTTCCCGCGGTGGTCCAGGCGGGCAAGACCGGTTGGGTCTATATGCTGGAGCGTGCGACCGGACGCCCCATTCGCCGCTCCGAGGCGTTCGTGCCCCAGCAGAACATCTTCGCCCAGCCCACGGCAGCGGGCGTCCGCATGCTTCCCGGCGCCAACGGCGGCTCCGAATGGTCGGCTCCCGCCTACAGCCCGGAGACGGGATACCTGTACGTGCTCGGCCTCCATCAACCGATGTACTACAAGACCAAGCACCAGCGCCTCCAGCCTCCTGCCATGTGGCTCGGTGGCATCTTCGTCGGGACGGGAGAGCAACAGTACGGGTTGTTCAGCGCGGTCGAGCTGAGCACTGGAAGAATCGCCTGGCAGAAGCGAATCGAGGATCCAATGATCGGCGGGGCGCTCGCCACCGCCGGCGGAGTGGTCTTCACCGGAACCAAGGACCAGCGATTCGTCGCCTTTGACGCGAAGAGCGGCCGCGAACTGTGGAGTTACCGGGCGGCGGCCGGGGTCAACGCGCCGCCGATCTCCTATGCCGTGGATGGACAGCAATACGTGGCAGTGGCAGCGGGCGGGAACTATCAGATCAATGCGCCCCGCGGCGACCAGGTGTTGGCCTTCGCGCTCACGACCTTGGGTGCCCGGAAACAAGCAGCGCAGGCCGAACCGTGAGGCGCGCCATTGTCGCGGGGTGGATCCTGTCGCTTGGCCTGCCGGTCGGCGCGGCGGCCCAGGGCCCCGACTCGCTCGAGCTCTTGCTCAGCAGGACCAACGAGGATGGACAGCCGACCAAGGTGCCTCCCCTGCCGCACGGGGTCACGCTCGATCTCGTGCGCGCCGGCGACAGCGTGTTTCACGGGAAGGGACATTGCTTTGCCTGCCACGGCGCGGACGCTGAGGGCCTCCCCGATGCCGGCTCCGCACTCACCCTGGCCGTGAATTTCGTGCCCAGCGATGTCGAGGCGATCGATTCCATCATCGTCTACGGCATCCCCGAGCGTATTACGCGCTCGGCCATCGCCATGCCGGCCCGGGGAGGAAAGTCGGATCTCAGCACCGACGAGTGCCTGGCAGCGGCAGCGTACGTCTGGGTCATCAGCCAGGTGCAAGGCGAGCCTTGGCCGGGTGGCCATCGAACCCACGTCGATCTGGTTCCGGCTGCGGCGCTGACCGGAACAGCCGCCGACCTTCCCCCGGGAGCCGACGATGCGCCGCGATGATCCATGGAGTCGCGGACGGCTCGTCTCCCTCGCGCGGGCGACAGCTGTCCTGATCGCGCCCCTCGTCGCCTGCCAGAAACCACAACCCGGGGCCTCGGCAATCCGGGAAAGCGCGGAACGTGGGAAGCAGCAGATCGTCGCGTATGGGTGCGGCTCGTGTCATGTCATTCCCGGGGTGGGGCAGGCGACCGGATTGGTTGGCCCGCCACTGACTCACTTTGCCAAGCGCGCGTACATCGCCGGCCAGGTGCCCAACAATCCCGACTTCCTCACCCAGTGGATCGCGGTGCCCCAGTCGATCGAGCCCGGAACCGCCATGCCCAATCTCGGCGTCTCCTACGGCAAGGCACGGGACATCGCCACCTATCTCTACACCCTGAAGTAGCCTTAACGGGGCCGCACCCTGGGACCGATGCGCAGCTCGCGGCCCTCTTGCGACAGAAGAACATCCGCCACAGGGCGCGCGTCCGGCGACGGGGGCCGGTGCGTTGCCCACCAGTGCTCCGCTCGCTCGGCCGTCCAGGCCGATGCCAGGGGGACAGCGTCGAGCCGTGTGCTCACAGCCTCCGCGCTGGGCGGTCGGCGAGCCGGGTCCTTCTCCAGGCATCCCATGATCAGGTCCTCGAGCGGAGCCGGGATGGGCCACTCCACCCGGAGCGACGGCCGCGGCGGCGCGGTGTGCGCGTGATGGAGCATCACCTGGATGGCGTTCTCTCCCTCGAAGACCATCTTGCCGGTGAGCAGCCAGTACGCGACGCAGCCCAGGGCGTACAGGTCAACCCGGTGATCGGTGACGGCGTCGCCGAGCACGACCTCCGGCGCCATGAACGCCGGGGTGCCGCTGGTGCTGCCCTCGGTGCTGAGCTTTGCGACCGCATCGTCCTCGGCCCGCCGCGCGGTATCGAGCTTGACCAGCCCGAAGTCGAGCACTTTGGCGAAATCGAAAGTGGTGCCCGCGCGACTCACGACCACGTTCGCCGGCTTGATGTCGCGGTGCACCAGGCCGTTCCCATGCGCGTCCTGGAGCGAGGAGCAGACCTGGCGGAGGATGTGGATGACCCGCTCCGCAGGCAGCGGCCCGTGCTGCCTGATCAGGGTGTCGAGATCGAGGCCGTCGAGCAGCTCCATGACGTAGTACAACCGGCCGTCCTCGGTGGCGCCGAAGTCGTAGAGCTGGACGGTATGCGGGGACTTGAGCGCGGCGGTGGCGCGCGCTTCGCGCTCGAAGCGCCGCATGAGCAGCTCGGAATCGCCGGCCAGCGCTCCCAGTGCCTGCGGGCGGATGAGCTTGATCGCCGCCGGGCGGATCAGCAGGCGGTGCCGGGCGCGCCAGACCTCGCCCATACCTCCGCCACCGATCGGCTCCTCCAGGATGTACTGTCCCAGCTCATTCGCTTCGGCGACCTGCTGCCGCAGTCCGTAGATGACCCGTGAGACAATCGTGGCCAGCGTGGTGCCCAGGACGCTCCAGAGCACGGTGTTCAAGGTCATGTGCAGCTTCTGAAACCCCGGGGAGAATCCGGGCAGGAGCTGCGTCGGGTGATGGCGCACAATGCAGACGACCACGGTGGGGACGAAGGCGATGGCCGAGAGCACCATCGTCCGGCTGGGCCTGGAGGGCACCAGGATCGCGCGGACCATCACGGTGACCATCAGGGCCAACAGGGTCTGAAGGATCTGCCCCTCGTCCTGCAGCGTCATGAGGGACAGGAACCCGCCGCCCGCGACGATGCTGATGGCATCGAGAGCGCCCAGCCTCTGCCGCGTGAGCCGGGGCCGGCTGGCCAGCAGCCAGAGCAGGCCCATCGTCCAGCTGGCACAGAGGTGGCCGAGCGCGACCGGTCCCCGCACCACGGCAACGAACGGGGCGCCGCCGACCAGCACCATGTTGGCGAGAAGGAAGAGGTAGAACCCGAACGACACGAGGAAGAGCGTCTTGCCCTGCAGCGCCAGACGCTTGCTCACGAAGTCCAGTCCACTGGAAGTATCGAGTCCCCGCTCGAGTACGGCACGATGCTGGGACGCCGTGGGATGATTGAGATTGGGGGCTGAGGACATAGGGGTCGGGGCTCAGGGCGGTCAGGGGACGCGCTGCGGAGCGAGCAGGGTCAGATCACAATTCGAGCGCCGACAGCCGGCCGGGAGAGATACTCGTCCAGCGCGATGGCGATGACGCGGGGAAACCAGATCCAGGCACATCATCATCGCCATCGCCGCCGGAGCAGTTCGGATACGAGTGCGTTACAGATGGGCAGCCTTACCGCCATTGACCGCTCCGATCCCCAAGCCTACGTTCGATCTGCTTACTAAACGATCCATGCACACCCGGCTAAAGCCGGGGTCGCAAAGCCACGGGTCCTCGCCTCCCTCGCGACGCCGAAGTCTTAGACCGTCACGAAGGCCCCAAGACCGCCGAGCTACGTGAAGGTCAGCTCGGCGGTCTTCCTTTTTGCCACCCAGGACCTTCGACGGGCGCGACGTGTAGACGAGAACAGTGGTGCCGTCACCCCCGGAGAAAGGAACCCCATGTCTGTCGCGACTGCAAAGCCACCGGCTGCCATAGCGATCCGACCGTTCAAGATCGAGACCCCCGACGCGGAACTGGAAGCGTTGCGCGCGCGCATCGCGGCCACGCGCTGGCCCGAAAAGGAGACCGTCGCAGATCAGTCCCAGGGCGTACAGCTCGCGACGATTCAGGCCCTCGCTCGCTACTGGGCGAAGGAATACGATTGGCGCAAGTGCGAGGCGAGACTCAAGGCCCTCCCGCACTTCATCACGACGATCGATGGCCTGGACATTCATTTCATTCACGTGCGTTCGAAGCATGAGAATGCGTTGCCGCTCATCGTCACACACGGATGGCCCGGATCGATCGTCGAGCAGTTAAAGATTATCGATCCATTGACCAATCCCACGGCACATGGGGCGAGCGCGTCGGATGCTTTTCACCTGGTGATCCCCTCAATACCGGGCTACGGGTATTCCGGCAAGCCGACCACCACCGGCTGGGATCCCCCTCACATCGCGCGTGCCTGGGTCGAGCTGATGACGCGCCTCGGCTACACGAGATTTGTGGCGCAAGGCGGCGATTGGGGAGCGGTCATCACGGACCTGATGGGCTTGCAGGCGCCTCCGGAGTTGCTCGGCATTCACAGCAACATGCCCGGCATCTTTCCAGCCGACATTGATGGGGCGGCCTTTTCCGGCGCCCCGGCGCCATCGGGGCTCTCAGCCGACGAGAAGCTCGCCTACGACCGTCTGCAGTTCGTTTACCAAAAGGGAATCGCCTACGGGTTCCAGATGGGTCTGCGACCGCAAACATTATACGGAATCGCGGACTCACCGGTCGGCCTGGCGGCGTATTTCCTTGATCACGACGCCCGCAGCTATGAGCTCATCGCGCGCGTCTTTGACGGACAGCCGGAGGGCCTCACGCGCGACGACATCCTCGACAACATCACGATCACCTGGTTGACGAACACGGCGCTCTCCGGTGCCCGTCTCTATTGGGAGTATTTTGGCAAAGGGTATTTCAATGCCAAAGGCGTCTCCATCCCGGTTGCCGTGAGCGTCTTTCCAGACGAGCTCTATCCAGCTCCGCGGAGTTGGACCGAACTGGCGTACCCCAAGCTCATCCATTACAACAAGCTCGACAAAGGCGGACATTTCGCGGCGTGGGAGCAGCCCAAACTGCTTTCGGAAGAAATTCGCGTCGGGCTCCGGTCGCTGCGCTAGATGGTGCCGCCGCAGCATCAGGACTTCAGCGGCTGGCGTGAAGACCAGAGGGCCCGACATCGGTGAGCGCCACCGAGCCTTCGAGTCGACCTCCTGGGCTCACGCCTGAGGCCGACAGGTGAAAGAGATGCCCAGGCTTGTCACCTGGGCATCTCCCACTCAGTCGCTCGAACTTCCCTGTCCACCCGCAGTCCATCTTAGAACCACGGAGTACCCTGGCGCGGGCCATTCAAACGGAGCCACTCAAACATCAACCAAGGTGCACTGGCAAGCGTCGAAAGGGGGCTTCAAGCTCGTAAGGAAAGCTCAACTTCGAGAGGGTCATGACCTTCGTAGTGTCGGGTCGGTTTCGGGGACGGGGCCGGCGTATCAGCGCCACTATGGCCGTTCTCCTCATCTTGTGCCACGGGCGGTCGGAAGCGCAGCTCGCCGGCTCCCACGCCTTGATGGCCTGGGGCTCCAAGTCCGGTACCCAACCACCGCCGGCCGTACTTCTGGGACTCACCTACGCGAATTGGGACGTAAACAACATCGTAGACCACAATGGCAGCGCGACGCCCTTCGACCTTTCCCTGAGCTCGCTCGGGCTCTTCGCCTGGGTCGTGACGCCCAGGAAGGTGCTTGGCGGGACCTACGGACTTCAGCTGCTCGTGCCCGCGGTCGCCAGCTCCCTGGAGGTGCCCCGCCTCGGGTTCGCTACCAGCTCGTCGCTCGGCCTTTCGGACATCTACGTCCAGCCGGTGAATCTGGGATGGCACACGTCGCGGGCCGACTACATGGCCGGGTTCGGGTTCTATGCTCCAACCGGGAGTTATGAACCGAACGGCAATGAGAACAAGGGCCTTGGGATGTGGTCCTTCGAGCTGTCCGGCGGCTCGACCTTCTACTTCGACCCCGGCCAGCGCTATCAGCTTTCTGCGCTGGTGTCCTACGAAACCCACACCAACAAGGAAGGCCAGGACCTCAAGCCGGGGGACATCCTCTCAGTTGAGGGCGGGTTGGGCGCGAAACTCCTTGGTGACAAGCTCCAGGCCAGGGTGGCTTACGGAGGTCAATGGAAGATCAGCGAGGATAGTGGAAACGACTTCCCTGCTACTCTGGCACCCGGCAAGAACCACCTGTACACCGTGGGCCCGGAACTGATCTACACCGGCCTGTACAAAGAGCCCTACGTCGGGTCAATCACGGCCCGGTATCTCTGGGACGTGGGGGCCCGGTCCACCTTCGAGGGCAATCGATTCGTCGTGTTCATCAGCTTCGGGGGACTCCTCAAGTGAACGAGCGAGACGCCGCTGCAATAGCGAAGCTACAACGAGCCGATCGGTCTCGGCGTTCCCCCGATGCTGGGCTTTGCCGGGTCCGATTATGGGACTCTGCCGTGGTTTACTCGCTCCGGATGTCGTAGTTTGGACCGCCAGCGACTTACGAGTTCTTGCCTCACCAGACCCCAGATCATCGGAAAGGGGGATCAAATGAGGAGCAAGACGATTCCCAGCTTCGGGCTGTGCACTGCTCTCCTTCTCGTGGCCTGCTCCCAGAACCGCGACCGCGATCAACAGGGTGCGGCTCGCACCGATACGGCTGCCGACGACGGCTGAGAAGCCGAGTCCGTTCGACAAAGGGCCGGTGAAGATCGCCCTGGTCCAGTACAGCGGCGCCGGTGACTACTTCGAGCTGTGGACCAAGGGCGCCACAGCAGCAGGCCGACGCGATCGGCTTCAGCATGCAGCTCTACGACGCGCGGGCCGACGATGCCAGACAGGCCGCCGACATGAAAACCGCGATAGAGTCCCGCGTCGCCGGCATCATCGTGGACCATGGTCGATCCGCCACCCTGTGCCCGCTGATCAACCAGGCCACCGACGCCGGGATCGCCGTCGTGGTGTACGACGTCAAAGTCGCCGAGTGTGCCCCCAAGGCCATCGAGACCGCGCAGAACGACGCCGATCTCGCCACCCTCGTGCTCACCCAGATGACCAAGGACATCGGCGACGGTGTCCCCGTCGGCTATGTGAACCCGTTCGTCATCGCCCCGCTCGAGCGGCGCGACGTCGTGTGGAAGAAGTTCGTCGCCGACCACAAATGGGACCAGAAGTTCGCTGTCGGTAAGTTCAGCCACGCCGTGGCGGCCGACAACGCGCGGCTCGCCGCCGAGGCGCTCAAGGCCCATCCCGGGGTGAAGGCCGTCTTCGCTCCCTACGACGAGCTGACCAAGGGCACCGTTTCAGCCATCGAACAGAACAAGCTGGGCATCGAAGGTCGCCGCGTATGGGATCGACATCTCGAACGCCGACATCGAGCTGATGACCAAGAAGGACAGCCCCTGGAAGGCCACCGCCACCACCGATCCGAGCGCGGTCGGCGCCGCCGTCACCCGCACGCTGGCCCTTCAGTTGGCCGGTCAACTCGGCAGCAAGCAGGTCGTGTTCCCCGGTGTCCTGGTTACCCAGTCCTTCCTGTTGAAAGAACAGATCAAGAACATGGAGGACTTGCGGGCCAAGCTGCCCGATTTGAATCTCGCCAGCGTCGCCTCCGCCGCCTGGATCCGGTCGATCACGTTCTGACCTCGGCAGACCCATGAGGTGCTGATGGTCCGGGTGATGGATGCTCCCCGAACTGCGAAGTGTGGGGAGCTGAAGGGCGAGAAACTACGGCGGAACTACGGCAGGTAGGCAATCGACGATGCCCGGCAACAGCTGATTCGTTGCCGGGCTTCATTGCCCCCCTTGGCTCGAGCCGAAGGCCACCGCAGGTGAGCCGAAGGCGACCTTTTGAGGTCAACCAGGACTCCCCTGATCCAGAGGGGCCGCTGTAACCACCCCAATTCCCGCGACTCCGCCTTCAGTGGGCGGCGGTAGCGAGTTTCATCCGGCCCCGGCAGCGCGCTTCATCGAGTGGCCGCCCCAGCTCCCCGAACCGTTCGGCCGCCTCGCTGAAAGCCGCCAGAGCTCGCTCTTCGCTGCCTTGGGCCCTGCGCTGCACGCCACGCGCCTCCCACAGGGCCGCGACCCACGGGCCGCCGCTCCACATGCCAGCCAGGCGCTCGGCTTCGTCGAGCCGCCGGCCGACCTGTTCCAGTTCGCCCGCCTCGGCGAGCGCTATCGCGGCCGCGGCACGAAATCCCATCGAACAAGGTTGGCAGCTGCTCCCGCCCGCCAGCGCTCGATCGCCCTCCAGGATGACTTTGGCGGCCTTTTCCGGGGTCGATGCTGTCTGCACGGCAAGGCCCTTCAGACGGATGAGGAGGTGCGGCGTTAGCCAGCTCGTCTGGGCGACACGCTCCGCTCGCTGGACAATGCGGCCTGCCCGCCACTTCTGACCACGCAAGAGCGCGATCTCCGCCAGCCGCTCGAGAGCGAGCGCGCGCCCTGCGGCCGTCCCACTCTCGACATGGAGGCGCTCGGCTTCATCCAGGAGCCGCTCGGCTTCATCGAGCCGGCCCGAGAAGAGCTCGGCCTCGCCCAGGCACACCAGCGCGAGCGCGCGCCCTGCGACCGAGCCCTCGCGCTCCGCGACCGAGAGCAGCTCCTGCGCAGTGCTCCGCGTCTCCTCGAGACCGCTCGATCCACAGAGACAGAACTGGGCCAAGCACAGGTGTCCGTCGAACATGTTCGAGGCGAACTTCGGCGCGGCGCGAATCCACTCCGTGAATTCCGTTAGGAATAGATCCCGCCACTGGCCCCGCATGTGCGCGGCCAGTCCGAGGAGCGCGCTGGCCTCTCCCACCTCGCGCCCAAGCTCGGCCCCGAGAGCCAGGTCGCGCGTCTCCCTGGCGATGCTCTCGGCCTTCGCGAAATCACCGCTTTGGAGATGAACGAGCCCCCAGGCAAGAGAGGCGCGGATGCCATCGACGGGACTAACGGGCGCGACCCCCGACATCGCGAGCGCGCGCTCGTAGATCGCGATGGTGGCGGCTCTCGGCCCCACGCCGAGCTCGATGCGCAATAGTTCCCGAAGGCGCTGAAACAGCCGGATCGCTTCGGCGCGGTTCCCGGCGTCGAGCGCTGCCTGCATGAGTGCGCATTGGGCTTGCTCGTCGGTCGGATCGAGTGTGACCAGCCGCTCCCACAGCTTGCCCGTCTTGAGCACTCGCGCGTAGAGCTCCCGCAGCTGCTGCCGCGGTTCCTCCAGCCACTCCACGTAGCGGTCGTCGGGTAGGAGCTCTCCGCCGTACAGGTCCGCCGCTCGCTTGCACTCGCTGCCACCCTGGCCGCTGAGTGCCGCCTTGGCGGCAGCGTCGAACTCCTCGGTGTCGATGACGAGCTCGGCTCTCGGCGCGAGGGCGACGATATCGCCGTTCACTTCGAGCAGGTCGTGCTCGCCCAGTGAGCGCCGAGCGAAATGGATGGCCTTTCGCAGGTTCGCACCCGCGGCATCCGAGTCCAGGTCCGGCCAGAACAGTTCCATCGCCTGCTCGCGGTGGAGACGATGTCGCGCGAGCAGCGCCAGGCGCTTCACGAGAGCGGCGGCACGCTCGCGGCGCCAGGCGTCCGCGGGGATGACGGTGTCGCCAACGCTGACACGGAACTGGCCGAGCAGGAGGATCTGGACGCGCATTGTACCTGCCTGAGGCGCCACCCGCGCCCGCAAATCCGCGTCACCGGACCGAGCGCACTGGGGGAACGCTCAGGGAACGTACGGTCGTTAACGTCCCTTTGCAATCGGACTCAACACCCAAAAGGAGATAGCCATGTCCCTCAGAATCGCCGACACCGCCCCCGACTTCCGCGCCGACACCACCCACGGGCCGATCTCGTTTCACGCCTGGCTCGGAGACGCCTGGGGGATCCTGTTCTCGCACCCCAAAGACTTCACGCCGGTCTGCACGACGGAGCTCGGCTACGTGGCGAAGCTCAAACCCGAATTCGACAAGCGCGGAGTCAAGGTCATCGGCCTCTCCGTCGACCCCGTCGACAAGCACGAGGGCTGGGCCAAAGACATCGAGGAGACGCAGGGCGTCGCCCCGAACTTCCCGATGATCGGCGACCCGACGCTGGCCGTCTCGAAACTCTACGACATGCTCCCCGCCGCGACAGAAGGAGACGCCAGCGTTCGCACTGCCGCCGACAACCAGACCGTCCGTACGGTGTACGTCATAGCGCCAGACAAGAAGATCAAGCTCACCATTTCGTACCCTATGACCACGGGCCGAAACTTCGACGAGATCCTTCGGGTCATCGACTCGATGCGGCTCACCGCCAAGCACCGCCTCGCGACTCCCGTCAACTGGCAGCCGGGCGAGGACGTCATCATCGTGCCCTCGGTGTCGAACGATGAGGCCAAGACCCTCTATCCGAACGGCTGGAAACAGCTGAAGCCTTACCTTCGCCTCGTCCCGCAGCCGGCGATGGCGTGATCAAGAGGCGCGTGCTCATCCTCGGCGCGGGGCTTGAGCTCGCGTGACAGCAACGGGTCAGGAACCCACAGCGGAGCACACACCAAGGGCAGCTGAAAAACAGAAAAGCTCCACAACAAAATCCGTTGCAGAGCTTTCAGTTGCCCCTCCTGGCCTCGAGCCGAAGGCCACCGCAGGTGAGCCGAAGGCGACCTTTTGAAGTCAACCAGGACACTCCTGATCCAGAGGGGACGCAGTAGCTGCCCAAACTCCAGCAACTGCAACGATTCACGCGAGTTCGTGTCGCCCGATGCTGCAGTTGGCTGTGCTGAATGCTGGATTCTGCCCGCCTTTGCTCACACAGACGTCGAAGCTTGCCGACCCTCTCCGACGTCGGCCCGAGACACGGGGGCGCGCTGGGCACCATACGAGCGTGTAGACGACGCGCCCCGCGTTCGTTGCCGCGGCAGCCCTTCGGGCCCTGGATCGCAATACCCACCGCCGAGTCGTAGGTCGTCGATCTCGGGTCGTAGACCCTGCCAGCCACGAGCTAGGACCCACAGACCTCGACCTACGGCTCTTAGGCGGCACATCGCCATGCCCTCCGACTCCAGACAGGGATCCACCCCCGCCTTAGGCGCCCTCGCGCGTCCGGCGATCGTGAGCCTCCAGTCCGGACCGAGGCCGGATGTTCGCGGACCGCGGCATTCCCATATTGGCGCCGCATGGTACCGAAGGACGCTGTGCCTGCGGCCACGGGTCTGACTGGCCGGCTGGCGATACACGCTTGGCATCAGGGACTTATTCACCTCAGGGAGGGAACCATGGCTGGAAAGTTTGGCGGCCTGCTCGGCGCCGGGATCGTTGTCCTGACGTTGGCAGCAACGGCGTGCGGATATGACCGCAACTCCAACATGACCGGCCCGGGGGACGGGGACACCGCGGCGATTGCCAGGCCGGGAGGATATGCCACCTCGGCGGCCGTGGGTCGGTCCGAGTTCCGGGTCTTTACTGCGACGGGCGATCTCACTGCGACGCTCACCGAGTTCCGCGCCGCGCTCGGCGATCCACCGAACGGCGGCACACCAGGGCCTCTGCAAGCCGGCCGGCGCGAAATCAAATGGGACGGCGCTCCGGCGGACATGCCGGGCGACTTCTTCAACACCACGGTGAAGGCTGGTGCGATCTTCACCACCGATGGCAGCGGATTCCACAACAGCGACAACGATTTCGCTGACACCAACCCGAACTACGCCGACGACTTCAACGCCTTCAGCGCCCCGAAGACCTTCATGCCGGTCGGCAGCGCGTCGCTGACCACTACCTTCCGCGTGCCTGGCTCCGACACTCCGGCGGCGACGCGCGGGTTCGGGCTGGTGTTCTCCGATGTCGAGCGAGTGGGGGCGGCGTCCATCACGCTTCTCGACGCCGAGGGCCGGAGCCTGGGCCGGTACAACGCGCCGGTCCGGAGCGATCCGGCCGGATTTTCCTTCGTCGGAGTCGTGTTCGAGTCGCCGATCGTGGCGCAGGTCCGGATCACGTCGGGCCAGCGGGCGCTCGGCGCGGACGTCCAGGATCTCAGTGACGGCGGCAACCTCGATCTCGTCGTGATGGACGATTTCCTCTACGGAGAGCCGCAGGAGATCCGGTGAACTGTGGGTCGCAGGATGCCTCACAGTGCACCCTGCGACCTTTGTCATCCTGAGCGAAGCGAAGACCTGGGCGGACCAAGCTCGGTGCTCGGTCGAGTGAATCCGTCGGTCACTGCGTTTCCTCAGGATGACAGCAGCGAGCGGCGCGGAAAGACCCCGCACCGTGACGCCCGCGACGAGGCGGTCGCCCGCCCTGCTTACTGACCTGGAGCCGACGAGGCACCGTGCACTTCACCTGCGCCGCCCGCACCGACGTCGGGATCGTCAGGTCGGGCAACGAAGACAGCTACCTCATGCACTCCGAGCGCGGGATCTTCATCGTCGCGGACGGAATGGGGGGGCATGCGGCCGGGGAAGTCGCCAGCGAGATGGCGGTGCGGATCACGTCCCGCGCCATCGGCTCGCTCCGCGGGATGTCGGACGAGGAGGCGAGCGATCGGATGCGAGCGGCGATCCGGGCCGCCAACGACGCGATCTTCGAGCGCGCCCTGTCGGAGCACCACCAGCAGGGAATGGGGACGACGGCCACCGTGCTGGTCCTGCTCGGGGGCCGCTATCTCATCGGGCAGGTGGGTGACAGTCGAGCGTATCTTCTCCGCGACGGGCAGTTTCTCCAGCTCACCAAGGACCATTCCTACGTTCAGGAGCTGGTGGACGCGGGGCTGCTCACGCCTGACCAGGCCCGGGGCCATCCGTCCGGCAGCATCATCACCCGCTGCGTCGGCGGGAGCGGCGAGGTGGTGCCGGACATCTACCTCGGTTCGTTGGAGCAAGGGGACATCATCCTGCTGGCGTCGGACGGACTGACGGGGATGCTGGAGGACGAGGAGCTCATCCGGATCCTGAGCTCGGATGGTGAACCGCAGCGCTGGGTGGACCGGATGATCACGGAGGCGAACCGCCGGGGCGGGCGGGACAACATCACGGCGATCGTGGTGAGAACGGAATCGCTGGAAGGCGCTACCGGCGAGCAGCCGCTGCGGGCGGTGGGGTAGGCGGCGGCGGTCGGAGAGAAGGACTGAGCCGACTCTCCGACCTCAGGATCAGCAGCGCCTTGAACACGCACTCTAGGGCCGCGCGGGGAACCCGAGCCCACGGGAGAGCCCGGCGGCCTCGAGATGATCGGGTCGAGTCGGTACCAATCCCCGTACTGTTCCCTGTCTCTACAATCCTGTACACTTTTGCCGTCGCCGAGGCGAGCAGGCGTAAGTGGCGGGCTCGGCTTCAAGAAGGTGGCCATGTACGAAGCGGCGTGTACCGACGACGGCAAGCGGGAAGACGCCGAGTCAGCACGTCGCTGCCCTTTGCGAACTGGTCCGCGCCGACGAGCGGGGCGATCCCCGGCTTCGTTAGCTCGAGGGGCAGACCCACAACCTGGCGGCCGAGCCGGCCGCGACGATGGCCAAAGAGCTCTTCCTGGGCAGGTGATGTCGATTTCCGGTACCCCCGAACGACGTATGGGTAGAGCAGGCCACCAGGGCCGCTCCCAACCATCGAGGAGGTCCTATGCGGGTCATGGTGATCGTGAAGGCGACCAAGGAGTCGGAAGCGGAGTCGCATCCCTTCGAGATGGAAGGGGCCGAAGAGATGTTCGAGCAGATGGGAAAGTTCAACGAAGAGCTGATCAAGGCGGGGATCATGCTCGTCGGTGACGGGCTCAAGCCGAGCAAGTTCGGGAAGCGGATCCACTTCGATGGGACCAAGCGGTCGGTGACCGACGGCCCCTTCGCCGAGGCGAAGGAGCTGGTGGCGGGGTACTGGATCTGGCAGGTCCGGTCGATGGAAGAGGCGATCGAGTGGGCCAAGCGGTGCCCCAACCCGATGCCGGGTCCGAGCGACCTCGAGATCCGCCCGATCTGGGAGGCGGAGGACTTCAGCCCCGAGATCGCGGCGGGCGTGAACGAGCTTCGCGCCAAGATCGCGAAGAGCACCAGGTAGGACGGAGTCCAATTGCCCCTCCTGGGCTCGAGAGTCCTGTCGCCCAGGCAGGGAGCTCCAGTCGGCTACGGGCCAGAGAGCCCTAGATCGCCCGTCGCAGGGCGGCCGGGGCTCAACCATCTGCCGCGAACGAGCGTCGGTCGCAATCAGGCGGCGAGTAAGGGCACGTGGGTGCAATAGCGGCGCGTCCGTACCCTGCCCGTCCGCTGAGAGTGACGCGCCTTGAGACCCCGCTCCTCAGGATTTCAGGATCGCTGACGAGGAATCATCCGTGCGAACCTACACTGCCCAGTGCGGCGGGTTCACCTTCCACCACCGCAACGAGCCCGAATTCGAGCTGCTCTCACGGGAGATCTTCGAGGAAGCGGAATACTCGTTCGACTGCGACAAGAGCGACCCGATCATCCTGGACTGCGGAAGTCATATCGGCCTTTCCATCGCGTGGTTCAAGCGGCGGTTCCCCGAGGCTCGAATCATTGCGTTCGAGCCGGATCCCCAGAACTTCGAGCTCCTGCAGACCAACATCGGAATCAATGGATTCGAAGGCGTCGAGCTGTTGAACCTGGCTGTCTCGTCTCGGAGAGGCACAGCCCGCTTGTTCGGGGAATTCGGCGTTCCCGCTCCGATGGCCTCGGCCCACTCGCTCCGGCAGGAATGGGGCACCCAGCGATCCGACCAATACATCCCGGTCAACACGGTCCCGCTGGCCGACTACATCACCGGACCGATCGACTATCTCAAGCTCGACATCGAAGGAATGGAAGCGGAAGTGCTGGAGTCGATCAGGCCGCAATTGCACCTTGTCCGCGCGGTCGGTCTCGAGTTCCACGGGACCGGCGGCCAGGCGGGCCGAGACGAGGAGGAGTTGGCTCGACAGTTGAGCGAGAGCGGCTTTCAGGTTTCGATCGCCCACAAGACGGGATCAATCTTCCCGCCGGAGATCGATGCGTGGGTGAAGCGGGTGCAGCCTTATGTCTCGACGATGAAGGCGAGCCGGGCCTCATGGCCCCCTTACTCACACGCCCCCCGCAAATAGTCAAAGCGAGGACGGCTGCAAGGGCCGCCCGCGGAGGGAACCCAGTCTGTCGACGCCTGGAGGAACCTTCGAGCCAGTTCAAGGTGAGCGGCGTTGAGGCTACGCAAAGGTCCCGCAGTTCAGTCGCAGGGGAAATGACGGAGTACGGTCGTGATCTCTCCCCGGATCCGGACATCGTCGCCTGGCACATTGATGGCCAGCAGATCCATGCGCAGCCACAGCGGCGCCACTCCCACAACCTCCAGCGTGCCTGAGACGGATGAAGCCCGCCACTGTTCATGGGTGCGAGCGTTCACCTCGACACCATTCGAGCCGTCCGGGGCTGGACCCACCAGGCCATTCGCAATGCCCGACGCGGTCGTGACCTGTATGACATCTCCAGGTCGGAACGAACCCGCCAACGTCATACCATGGCGTCCAGATCGAGCGCCGCGAGCGAGTGCAGTCGAATCCAGCCGCACCGTGAGCAGGAGAACAGGACGCAGGTCGCGATGCGACCGGTTGGGCCCGCGCCGCCGCCCGGTGCGCCGGTCGGATTCGCGAGTAGGGATTCCACCTCGACGAGGCCGTACCGTCCCTGGTCGATTTTGAGAGCGATGTTCCCGCAGGCGGCACACTCGTCCCGGACGCCGGCCTTGCGCATTATGGTCCGGACTCGCTCAAGCTCCTCGGGTGTGAAGTGACTCATCGGACCTCCCGGTTACTGTGCAAAAGGCTTGGGCTGACCAACGGTGGAACGCTGTCTGAGAACGCGAGAGCAGGCTCCGGTGCTTTGCTCATTCGTCGTTCGCCTTCCGCGTCCTCGATCCTTTCTTCTTTCTCACGCGCGCCATCAGCTCGACGAACTCATCCGGATCTGGCAGCGCCACGTCCCGCATTTCCGCCGCTCGGCGGATCCTGATTTTGATCGTTCGGACCTCAGCCTCGCTGTACTTGGCTGCGTTCTCGGGCTGGTGGATGTAGGCCCACGCGGCCTTGATCCGCCCTGGCGTGTCGATCGGGTACTTGTTGTTCACGGGATCGGCGAACGCGGCCTTCCCGTATTTGCGCACGCCTGCCTTCGGGTCCGCGTCGGGACGGCGGCGAATGCGGCGTGGCATCGATCCTACCTCCCGGTCTGTCGATTGCGTTTCGGGGTTGGACAGCACCGCCCGAAGCGTCTTGATCCCGTCGGGATGGACGGTTAGCACCCGGGTCCACTCGGATGGCAGGCCGGGCTTGCGCAGCGGAGATGGGGAGCGACGCGCGCCCAGCGTTGAGGGTCGGTTGAGCCCATGCCCCTGGGGTCACCGGGAAACGTGATCGGACGGCGAGACCGCCCTACAGCGACACTGAGGCCGCTCAAGAGTCAGCGCGACTTCCGCTGCGCTCTTGGCTCTCAAGGAGCCGGGAGACGGCGCTAAGGAGCGCGTCGGGTTGGAAAGGCTTGGCGAGCACCTCCCCCGGCACGTCCGGGTCGGTAAAGCCCGAGACGAACAGGACGGCGGGAGATCGGTTCAAGCGCGCCAGGTGTGCCGCCAGGGCCGGCCCGGACAGCCCAGGCATCCGCACGTCGGTGACCACTACCCGGACGCTGGAACCCCACGCTTCGATCACGTTTAACGCCTCCAAGCCGTCGGAGGCGGTGAGCACGCGATAATGCGGTTCCAACGTTCGTTGGAGCACTGCCAGCGCCACCGGCTCGTCGTCCACTACGAGCACAACCGGTCGCGCCGGGCTGATTGGGGAAGAGGCCATACGCCTTCCGGGCTCGAGATGACAGCCCTGCCGGTGGGTTACATAGGGTAAGGTACGCCTCGACAGCATCCGCGCGGTAGATGGACGGGGTCCTGTACTGCACCAGGGGCGCTGGGGCGTTGACGATCGGTTGAGGGCGGAAGTGGGTGACGGAGCGGAAGGAGCTCCCGCTCAGGGATGTCGCGGCCGCTGAGTACCGCCGACGGGTAGACTAGCAACCGTATGATCTGACCGTCGACATCGAACAACCAAGCCCCCTAACGCCCTGCCGCTCAGTACGAGCGGCAGCTACGTTCACGCGAAGGAGTCCAAATCAACTGCCGCTCGTCGCCCGCAGCGGCCGCTAAGGCGGACTACACGACCGGTGTACACTATCCGAGACCTTCTCTGCCGCGCTCGGGAAGCGCCATGACGGCGTATTGCGCGACATCGCTGTGCTGTCGTCGATCAGTCTGTGCGCCTTGATCGATCCTTCGATGACTTCGGGCTTTTGTCTCAGCAGTTGCGCCATATGCGTGCGCACGAACTCGGCCGCGAGAGCCACCGATTCGTCCGCACCGTCCTTGTCCTTGAAGACGCCGAATGAGGCGCCCTCACCATTCCCGGTATCCAGCCAGTAGTAGCGGTCAAAGCCCTTGGCCTTGCGGATGATGGGCACGAACTGTTCCTCGATGAGCCGATCGATCTCGGCACTGTCCTTCTTGTCGAAGTGGTAATGGCGGATGACGGCAAACATGGGAGCTCCTTTCGCAAGGTGAACTTGTGGTACATGACAGCTTATCGTGCCCATCCGGCGGATCGCGAGCCCCTACGGCAGGTGGATAAATAGACGAAGCCCGGCAACAGCAAGCCGTTGCGGACTTCATTGCCCCTTCTGGGCTGGAGCCGAAGGCCACCAGAGGTGAGCCGAAGGCGACCTATTGAGGTCAACCAGAACTCTCCTGATCCAGAGGGGCCAGAATTACTATCCGCGTTCCAGCAACTGGCAACCATTGACACGAGTTCGTGTCGCCCGCCGCTGGGGTTCACTGGCTTCGATGCCGGACTTTGCCATCCTTTACTCACTCAAATGATCAGGTTGGCCACGAGCTGCCGTCGCTTGCGATGGCTCTGCCCGGTCAAGGTCACCAGGCAAAGGGGTAGGCCGCCGAGACTTCCCCGATTTCCGGCGCGTGCTTCTCAGCGCGGGCGCGTCATCAAAGACTTCGGGGATGAGAACGTCACGGGGTATCTGGAACTCGTCGCAGACAGCCTGCCAGGTGGTAACGCCGAGCAGAGCACTGGCGATCTGCGATCGTTCGTCGGACGTGCGGTGCGGCAGGCTGCCCCTCAGCACCTCGTCCGAGATCGTTGACTCGACTGCCTCGTGCCAGGTGGATGGGGGTTCGGTGGAGCTGGTTCCATTGTCCGCCTCGACGATATAGAGGCCATAGATTCGCCGACCCTCTAGATGCTCCCAGGCGCCGTCAAGGTGCCGCAGCATCTGATGCCGCACACGCATCCAGGCTGTGGAAGTTGTCGGAGCGGTCTCCGTTCGTTTTCCTTCGACAACGATCACGGCATCCGCGGAATCCAGATATACGTCTGGTTGACTTGGCCCCTCAAGCACGTACCAGGCGCGAGGCGACAGGCGGCGTTCTTGAAGACTCCGTAACGCCCCAGCGAGCGTGTCGGCATCTCGGTCGACGACTCGGCGCCGGTTGGCCATCACCTCCGGCCTGCGACCCCATGCCGCGGCATCACGTGGCTCCTCCACATTCTCCAGAAGCCATCGAAGAAGCCCCGGCGGAGCGGCCAGTCTCGCCTCCCTCGGCCACCACCTCGCCAGCCGCAGGCGCGAGCGACCGGCCTCCGGCCTCGGCACCTTTCGACTGTTTGCCAGTTCGAGGAGTCCCTGGAGCCACAGTCTGCCGGATGGATCCAAGCACTGCAGGCGGCCGAAGACCGGCGCAACGCGGGTGCGAGATGAATCGAAAATACCCATCAGGGGCCTCCTTCGAGCTCGGGCCGTCAGCGGGCCGAACCGAACTGACCATGACGTACTGCGATCGGTGGTGGGATCCTACTCCTGGGGCCCTAGAAAACAGGCGCCCATGTAAGAGCATAGAGCTCGGTGCCGTTGATAGATGGCTGCTGCTACGTCCGTCGGCGCCGGGCGTGGACCAGTATGGCCCCGCCGGTGGCGCGTGATGGGATTAAAGATGCCCGTGCCCGATAATTCTCGGCATGCGCCGCACATGTGCGAAGCGCGGCATCGGAATCTCCATTCTTGCTAGCTCAGACTACCGGCGGATTGCTCAGGCCGTCGCCGGCCCTCCCCCGCGAAACATGAAATCCCGGTCCGACAGCACCCGACTGAGGCGGTTCACAGCCTCGGCCGGGATCCCCCGGTATTTCGCCACAAGATCAGCCAGTCCGCCAGCCGCCGTCCACATACGGGCTGGTAAATACGGGTAGGATTCTGCCGCGGAGGGTTTAAGTGCAGCTTCACGAACAACTTGTACCATGGCACAGCTTCCAGTGGCTCAGGGCGCCCACAGTCACGCGTTGTCCCTGCATTCCTAAGACCGCAGAGGAGGAAATGATGTGAGGTGGCCCACGAAACGGATACTCCAACGCTCATCGTCGAGCGTGACCGAGACCCAGCTGCGGACCCTCCGGAGTCCGGCATCCAGATCGCGTTCCGCAGTAGAGACCAGCCTCGAATCCTGAAACGCCGCGGTTGGGACGGGCCGAGCCTTCACAAGAATACGGCCGAGCTTGCTGCAGCCGATTGCCCGTCCTTGACTAGACCCAGAGACGGCCAAGCCGCTGAAGACCGCGACCTAAAAAGGAAACGGCTCCCACTGTCGCGGGAGCCATTGCCCCTCCCGGGCTCGAGCCGAAGGCCACCGACGGTGAGCCGAAGGCGACCTTTTGAGGTCAACCAGGACTCTCCTGATCCAGAGGGACCGTGGTAACCGGCTGAACCCCAGCAACTTGCTAGCATTCACGCGAGTTCGTGTCACCCGATGCTGGAGTTTGCCGAGTTGGTTGCTGGACCCTGCCGTACTTAACTCGCGCAAATGAAGGGGTTCGCCAGGTCATTACGCCACTTCGATGTCCCTCCCGACGTCAGGCAGCTGCTTTGCCCGCGGGCCACCCATGCGTATTTGGCTAGCGTGAGGCTGTCCTTCGGGCTAGGTTAGCCATCATTGCCGTCGTTGGTACCGATGTGACCGCAACACCCTCACCACTCCCTCAGGCCTTCCGCGACCGCTATCTGATTGAACGCGAGATCGGGCGCGGTGGGATGGCCACGGTGTACCTCGCGCACGACGTCCGCCAGCGACAGCCGGTGGCCATCAAGATCATGCACCGTGATCTGAGCGCTACGCTCGACACCGAGCGATTTCGGCGCGAGATGGAGATAGCCGCGTCGCTCTCGCACCCAAGCATCCTGCCCCTGCTTGAGTCTGGGGACGCCGGCGAGGTGCCCTACTACAGTATGCCGTACATCGAAGGCGGCTCACTTCATCAGCGGTTGGATCGGGAGCGTCAGCTCTCTCTGGAGGAAGCCTTCCGGATCACGCACGACGTGGCCGAGGCGCTCGGGTACGCCCACGGCCTAGGCATCCTGCACCGGGATGTGAAGCCGGGGAACATCCTCCTTGCCGAACCCCGGGCGCTGGTTGCGGATTTCGGGCTGGCCCGGGCCCTCGGCGTCGCGAACTATCGCAAGCTGACCGATACAGGAATCATGGTGGGGACCCTGTTTTACATAAGCCCGGAGCAACTACTCGGCGAGCGCGAGCTGGACCAGCGGGCCGACATCTATAGTCTGGGCTGCCTTCTGTACGAGATGTTGACCGGCGAACCTCCCTACGCGGGGGCGCTGGCGCACCAAGTGGTCACCCGAATCTTCCGAACACCCGTGCCCTCGGCTCGGCGGCTTCGGGCCACCGTGCCGGAGACGGTTGATGAGGCCCTGGGTCGGGCGCTCGCTAAATCGGCTGCCGAGCGATTCACGAGCATGGCGGAGTTTTCTGCCGCGCTTCCCTAGGGAAGGGAACGCTTCCTTCTGTCACGCAGCCGTGACCGGCACAGTGCCTCTCCCGGATCGAACGGAAGGCAAAGCCCAACAAAAAGGCTCCGCAACAGCGCGAGCCATTGTCCCTCCCGGGCGGCCATCGTTCCTGAGAAGAGCAGGACCCGGTTCACTGTCGGCGATGCGGCGGGCTCACCTACTACGGGGGGCCTCGTAGCGGAACGGGCGAGGCTTGGGGTCGAGTAGCGTGCAGAGGGGCTGACGCGTATACTTCAGGTGCCGCCCCTCGAAGGCGGTGCACGGGAATGGCCCGGGCGGGCTTTCGATCCCGCCGCCCCCCTAGCGGGGAACTCTGTCCAGTTAGAGTTACCGGAGCTGCTCCTTAGACCGCCGCATGGATTGCTCCGTGCGGCGGCCGCTTTTACGGCATCCCTCCCCCGCGCTGAGTAATCCGTCGATCGCCTCCCAGCCAGAGCGGTGCAGCATCTCCGCCGTCATTCCAGCGAGCCGCAGCTCAAAGATGAGCAACTCGCCTGCCCAGCCGTGAGTAACTCACGCAGTAACTCACACACTGCTCACACACCCCCGCAAATAAGCAAAGCGCGACGGCTGCCAAGCAGCCACCGCGCTTTCAGTTGCCCCTCCTGGGCTCGAGCCGAAGGCCACCGGAGGTGAGCCGGCGACCTTTTGAGGTCAACCAGGACTCTCCTGATCCAGAGGGGCCGCTGGAACCACCCCAATTCCGGCAACTTGCCACCATTTACGCGAGTTCGTGCCACCCGATGCTGGGGTTTGCTGGGTTTCATGCCGGACTTTGCCGTACTCTACTCTCACAAATGCTCGGACTTGTGGAGGTCCTACACGCGCATCCCAAAGCGCTCCAGAGTCTCCGGCCCATTCTCCTTTCCCACAGGCGTTACCGGCTCACGGGTGACGGGCCCGGGAATATTCCAAGGGGTGACGCCGTCTAGGTTAGACAGGTATGATCCTATCGACTGTGCAGGTGGGGGCGAGCTTGGGCCAAGCGGATGCCGTACCGATTGCCAGTCAGGCGCGCTTTCAGGCTCTTGTCCAGCCCCATCTCGCCCGCCTCTTGCGCTTCGCAGGCCGGCGGCTTCGGAACCCCACAGACGCCGAGGATGTGGTGCAGGAGGCCTGCACGCGCGCCTGGGTGGCGTTCGACGACCTGCGCGAAGATGCGCTGGTCCTGCCGTGGCTCTATCGCATTCTTCGCTCCTCCCTGAGCGACCATTTCGAGAAGCAGACGCGGCGCGAGCAGCTCGCCCCCACGCTCACCCTGGAATCGGCGGACGACACCGCGCAAGATCAGGGGGCCGGACCGCTCGAGGATCTCATCGCCTCCGCATCCACGGAGCGGATCCACGAACTCCTACGGATGCTGCCGGAGGAGTTCGCCTTGGCTATCGAACTACATGACCTAGAAGGCTTTCGATACGTCGATATCGCGAACGCCACCGGGGTGCCGCTCGGGACGGTCATGAGCCGGATTTATCGCGGTCGGAAGCTGCTGGCCGCGCTCATTCTGATGAACGAGAGCCTGTCCGATCTCGCCCCGTCGCGGGGGAACCCGACTGCCCAACTACACGTGAGGCGCGCATGAGCGACTCTGCCGAGCGAACTCCGCTTGCTCGCCGGCACGAGCAGCTAGTGCCGCTACTCGGCGCCTATGCGGACGACGAGCTCCCGCCCGAAGGTCGGCGCGAGGTGGACGCCCACGTGGCCGAGTGTCCTCAGTGCGTGCAGGAGCTTCGGGTGCAGACCGCGCTTAAGCACAGACTGCGCGCTGAGAAGAGCTGCCAGGAGCCATCGGAAACTTTGGATCGCCTCAAGGATCACGTCAATCGCCTGGGGAGCGAGGCGTCGGAGCGATCGCCGCGAATGCCAAGTGCCGGGCCGTCGAAGGGTTCGATGCGTCGGCACCCGTTGGTTACCTGGGGCGGCTGGCTGATCGCGGCGAGCCTCGCCGCGCTGTGGGCTCTGGGCCCTCGGGGGCAGGCTGGCTCGGGGATGGGGGGCATGTCCATGGGTCCCCTGGTCTCGGTCTCTATCGACAGCGTCCCCGAGCCCATCGCGGATGCGGCGCTGCATGACTTTCGCCGGGTCGCCAAGTCCGCGCTGCCGCAAGGGCCGGAGCTGGCAGCGGTCGAGTCACAGGTGCCCTTCTCGGTCCCGGCACTCAAGGCCCCGCACATGCGGTTGATCGGAGCCTGGACCACGACGATCGACGGCGTGCCCGCCGCGGTTCTCGCCTATCGCTGCCATGACCGTCTGGTCGTCCAGTATGTCGTGCCCGAACACGTGTTCTTCCGACCGCCCCGGGTGCGCGAGGCGATCGCCACGTCGGGTCTCTATGCCGCAGGCGAGGGGAAGATCCACGCCGTTGGCTGGCCGGGCCGCGACAACGGCTCCTTCCTCGTGGGTGAATTCACCGCCGCCGAACTCGCCGCCATGCGCATGTGACGGGAATACTCCTCGCGTCTGTGCCGTCTGCCTAGACAACGCCTCGGCATGGGAACGCCCATGCCGAGCGCGCAGGCAGAACACACATACTGCACACACCGAAGGAGCAGCGATATGAGCAGCGCTTGGAACTCGGCCCGCGCCCGGGCCGCCCTGGTCGCGTTGTCGGCCCTTTGGACCGCATGCCAGTCCGACGTTACGGCCCCCATGACGGGTCAGTCTGGGACGAACCCTGCGGTCCAGCCGGCAGGAGAGCTCGCGGCCGCGCGGAGCACTAACGGCGCGGCGGGCCAGAGGCCGGCGTACTACGATGGCGAGCTGTTCACCGTCAACATGAAGGAGCTGCCGGAGGATGCATCTGCCGCGACCATCGCGCACAACGGGAGCATCAATCAGATCTATGCCTCCAACGATCTGGACGAGGAGCAGGACTTCATCTCTGTCATCGATGCCATCCAGGGCGACGGATTCAATCCCCTGTGGCACCAGAACCTCATCGTCTTCAACCCGGGTTTCACGCCCCACCAGTTCACCTCGGATGAGGAGGTCCTCGCGGCCGCGGCCGGCCCGAGCCCCGAGATCACGATCGTCTCGACGGATGAGGTGTATCGTTGCTCGGTAGTTGGTCGGAAGTAGTCGAGTATCTTGGCTGCTGCACGTAGCGGGACTGTATACGTTTCATCGAGGCTACCACGTCTTGGCGGTGCCCTTCTGTTCATCTCCCGCCTCCCGGGGACAACCCGGGAGGCGGTCCGCGAACTGTTCCAAGCTCGGCGGCGGAGCGCCGGCGTGAGGTCACAAATATTACTCACAGACTACTCACACAACCCCGCAGATAGAAAAGCCCGACATGAGGAGATAGCCTGCGCGCTCGAGCGGGGATCCTAGCTCTCCAGCACGAGACCCATCGCGACATCTCTTCTTCTGACCCGCTCGATGGCTTCGTTCACTCGAGCGAGCGGCATGACATCGACGATAGCCGCGATGCCATGCTTCGACGAGAACGCGAGCATCTGCGTTGTATCCGCACGACTCCCTATGTAGTTCCCATAGATGGATCGCCGAGAATTGTTCAATAGCCCGCCGCTCAGCGATAGCTGCTTCAACGGCGACGCCACCAGGCAGAGCTGACCCTGTGGCGTCAGCATTCTCACAAAGGAGTCAAGGTCGAAGGCGACATTCAGCGTCGAGAGGATGAAGTCAAACTCCCCCTGGTACTCGGTCAGGCGCTCCGCGTCCGAGCTGTCCGCGAATGCGCCTCCCAGCCGCTCAATCAGCGCTCTCTTGGCTGGCGAATGCGAAAACGCCGTCACGCGGTGTCCCATCTTGTGGAGGAACTGTATGGCCAGGTGACCGAGGCCTCCGGCGCCCAGCACCGCCACTGGACAACCGTCGGCCAGTCCGGCCCGAAGAATGCCTGCGTACACTGTCAGGCCGGACGAGAGCAGAGGGGTCGATGTGGCCGAATCGAGCTGCGGCGGGAGCCGGAAGGCGAACCGAGCATCGACAATGATGTGTTCGGCCAGGCCGCCGTAACGGTCGACGGCAATGACCTTCTGACTGGCGCAGAGTTGCTCCGCGCCCCGCTTGCAGAAGGAGCAGTCGAAACACGCCTCCTGCTGGTACCCGATCCCAACGCGATCGCCGGTGTGCAGACCGGCGACCTCAGAACCGGCCTCTTCGACGATTCCAACGATCTCGTGGCCGGGGACCAGCGGATACCGCGCGTCACCCCAATCATTATCGATGAACTGGATGTCGCCCCTCGCGAGGCTACGATGCGTGATCCTTACCAAGACCTCACGGCCGCCGAGAGTCCTCTCATACAGGAAGGGCTCCGCCGTGCCGCCTTTCTCTCTGATCGCGTATGCTCTGATCTGCATGATTCACTCGGGTTCCCTGACGACGATGCCTCACCCGGCGTCCTTGCCCATCGTGGCTGTCGTCGGTGAGTCCATACTACGTCATCTCGGGGTGGGGGCCTTACGCGCATAACGAGCACTACATGCTCGAATAACCACGCAGTGCCCGGTGTTGCAAATGCATGGCCTCTCGTTGCCACTGCGCCTGCCTTTTGGCGAGTTGGCACACAAGCGGCACACAGAACCGAGGATCCCACCAGCCCCGGCTGGGCACGCCGCCGTTCTCCGAGCAGCCGCTCGCCCGGTCCTCAAGTGGCCGCGAGTTCCTCCTCCTGACAGGCGCATTCCGGTCGGGCTCAGCCCATCTACTGGTACAACTGCGTATACTCCATGCCGCCGCTGTCTGCGGCGACCAATGATTCCCACCTCCTACAACGAGAGTAGCAGCCATCAGGGGTGGCGTGCGCTCGCACGACGCATCCCTGGCGGACGGGTGCAGGATCGTTCCGTGGCGGACTTGTTGTGACGCTAAGGCGCAGCCCGCGCTGTCGTTAGACCGCGCACTTGGCTTGCTCTAGGCCGGTCGAGCCGATGGTCTCCAAGGCGATGCTGATGGAGAAAAAGTCGTTCGACTTCCCGATCCCCGAGGTCCCGGGGCTGGCCGGCGCGCATCCGACCAGGTTCCACACCGAGTACGACGCTTCACACCAGGCGTACCGGTTCATCTTCTCCGGGTTCAGCGCCGCCGCCTGAGCGGAAACGAGCGGGAAGTGCCGCTCGACGGGAAGCGGGTCATCGCTCTCCACATTCTCTTGTAAAGATTGCCGGGAGGGTGTGGGGAGGCGCTTCACACCGTCGCCGAGCCACAGGCCATTTCCCGAAAGAGAAACGGGATAGCTCCTTAAGTGCCTATCTCGTTCCGAGTTGCCCCTCCTGGGCTCGAAGCCCGGGGGGCCTATCCTGAGCACTCCTCGAGGAGGGTCCGTGAAGAATCGCTGGCTCATCGCGCTCTCGGCCGTCGGCATTCACATCTCCATCGGATCGGTGTACGCCTGGAGCGTCTTCAACCTGCCACTCGAGAATGCGTTCGGCTGGACCAAGAGCGATGTGGCCATCACCTTCAGCCTCGCCATCTTTTTCCTGGGAATGTCGGCTGCCGTCATGGGACGCTTCGTCGAGCGCCGGGGACCGCGCACCTCGGGCACGGTGGCGGCCGCCCTCTGGGGTACCGGGCTCCTGGTCGCCAGCCTCGGCGTGAAGCTGGGCGTGATCCAGGTGCTGTGGCTGGGATACGGGATCCTGGGCGGCATGGGACTCGGCATCGGCTACATCACCCCGGTCTCGACCCTGGTGAAGTGGTTTCCCGACCGCCGGGGTCTAGCCACCGGGCTGGCTATCATGGGCTTCGGCTTCGGGGCCGCCATCGGAGGTCCGGTCTGCAACTACATCATGTCCCGGGTGGCCGCCGGGCAGCTTGGTCTCTCCGAGTCCACCTATAGCCACGGCGTCGCGAACTACAACGCCGCGAAAACCATCCTAAAGGACATGCACCTCCACGATTCGTCCACGGCGGCGATCGAGCTCCCGGAATTCTTGAGCATGGTGCGTGATGGACGGAGCGAGAAGGTCCTGGCTTCGCTGCCCGAGAAGCAGGCCCGGGACGCGGCCGGTACGCTGGCCGCGCTCCAGAGCAGCCAGGCCGATCCGGGGCTGGCGCCGTTCTGGGCGTCGGCGGGCACGGCGCCCTTCCGGAGCGCCATCGCGGCCGGCATCTCGGCGGCTTTCCTCTTCGCCGGGATCGCCTACCTCGTCATCATGCTCGCGGCCGCCCGCTACATCGAGCGCCCGCCTCCGGGCTGGATGCCGGAGAGGATGAAAGCGGACGTGGACGCCGGCAAGCGCAAGGTCATTCCCGACCTCACCCAGCTCACGGCCAACGCCGCGGTCCGGCGAGCCCCGTTTTACGGCCTCTGGATCATGATGTTCATCAACATCTCGTGTGGCATCGGCATCATTTACACGGCGTCCCCGCTGGCGCAGGAAAGCATCGGCCTGACGCCCGCCCAAGCGGCTGGCGTGGTCGGGCTCATGTCCATCTTCAACGGCCTCGGTCGCCTCGGCTGGGCCTCGCTATCCGATTACCTGGGCCGTTCGGGCACGTATACCGCCTTCTTCATCATCGAGGTCGTCGCGTTCTGGGTGCTGCCCGACATCACCAGCGTCATCCTGTTCCAGCTCGTGCTCTACCTGATCCTGACCTGCTACGGCGGCGGGTTCGCAACTCTCCCGGCATATATCGGCGATCTGTTCGGCACCAAGGAGCTGGGCGCCATCCATGGCTACGTGTTGAGCGCCTGGGGTCTGGCCGGCATCACCGGCCCACAGCTGGTGGCCCGCCTGTATCAGGCCACGGGCTCCTACGAAGCCGTCCTGCACGTGTTCTCGGTGGTGTTTGTGGTGGCGCTCGTCGTGAGCATCATGATGACCATCCACGTCCTCAATGCGCGCAATCGGATGACGACCGCGACGATCTTCTCGTTCGACGGCGCGGACTTTATACGGATCCAGACCACGTTGCTCACCGCCGAGGGCAAAGTCGCGCTCAACACGAAGCTCGATCGCGAGTCGGCCAGCTATCAGGCACTGGTGCAGAACTACTCGTATCGGGGAGAGGCCACCATCTTCGGCCGGAGCTACGACACCTACTACGCGCCCCTCACCAACATGCAGGGCAAGCTCGACGGGGCGATCTTCGTCGGAAACCAGAGATGACCGTCGCCGCCGCCTCGGCCTGCGCCCGCTAAGTAGGCAAAGCGCGGTGGCTGCCACGCAGCCACCGCGCTTCGAGTTGCCCCTCCTGGGCTCCCAGCCGAAGGCCACCGCAGGTGAGCCGAAGGCGACCTTTTGAGGTCAACCAGGACTCTCCTGATCCAGAGGGGCCGTTGTAACCAGTCAAATTCCAGCAACTTGCAACCTTTACGCGAGTTCGTGCCACCCGCTGCCAGAGTTTGCCGGCTTGGATGCCGGACATTGCCGGGCCTTACTCGCTCACATGCCGGAGTTTGCCGGAGTCCCTTCCAAGAGATCCCTTCAGGGCTGCCCGACTGGCGACCGGGTCCCCGCCAACTCATTTTTGGGCACTCTCCCTCTGGCGACCAACTTGTCCGACCTCCAAGCGCGACTTCAGGACGCCCTGGCCGATCGCTACCGCCTCGACCGCGAGCTTGGCGCGGGCGGGATGGCGACGGTCTATCTCGCGCATGACCTCAAGCACGATCGCAAGGTCGCCATAAAGGTGCTCCGACCCGCGCTGGTTCACGCCCTCGGACCCGAGCGCTTCCTGCGCGAGATCGCGACCACCGCCAACCTGCGCCATCCCCATATCCTCCCGTTGTATGACTCGGGGCGTACGGCGGAACCATCCGGCGCTCTCCTTTATTACGTCATGCCCTTCGTCGACGGGGAATCGCTGCGCGAACGGCTGAAGCGCGAGAAGCAGCTTCCCCTCGACGACGCGCTACGCATCGCGGGCCAGGTAGCGGACGCGCTGAGCTACGCGCACGGACACGGAGTGATCCATCGCGATATCAAACCGGAGAACATCCTGCTCGAGAGCGGCCACGCGCTGGTGGCGGACTTTGGCATCGCGCGAGCGGTGAGCACGACCGGAGCCGAGAGACTCACCGGCACGGGACTCGCGCTCGGGACGCCGGCGTACATGAGCCCGGAGCAGGTCGCGGGAGACAGGGACGTCGACGGGCGAACCGATCTCTATGCCCTCGGGTGCGTTCTCTACGAGATGCTGGCGGGTCAGCCGCCATTCTCCGGCCCCACGGTTCAGAGCATCGCTCATCAGCATCTTACCGCGACCCCGCCTCCCATCACCCAGATCAGGCCCGCGGTGCCGGGCATTGTCGCGGCGGCCCTCGAGCGTGCGCTGGCCAAGAACCCTGCCGATCGCTTCAACCCGGTCGGCCAGTTTGCCGAGGCGCTCTCGGCGCAACAGCCACTCCCGCCTCCCGCGATTCCGAAGGGTTCGCCGCGGCGGCGGATGATGATCGCCGGCCTCGCAATCCTCGGCGCCATCGCGGCGGCCGTGCTCCTCAGCCTGCGCGTCGGCCACGGCGATTCCGCACTCACCATTGGCCAGACCGTGCAGGTCACGCGCGATCCGGGGCTGGAGGTCGATCCCGCGCTCTCACCCGACGGCAGTCTGGTCGCGTACGCTGCGGGTCCGCCTACACGAATGCAGATTTTCGTCCGCCAGGTCGGTGGCGGGCGCACCATCGCGCTGACCTCTGACTCCTCTCAGGGGTACCGCTGGCCTCGGTGGTCACCAGACGGGTCGCGAATCGCGTATCAGGGCGAAGACGGCATCGCGGTGGTGCCGGCGCTCGGGGGGCAACCACGGCTTGTGGTGCGGCTCGAGGCTCAGCTCGCGGAGTCAACCACGAGCGCGTTCACCCGGCTCCGTGGATTCGCGTGGTCGCCTGACGGGCGACGCATCGCCTACAGTACTGGAATCGGCCGTGACGTTACGGTGGTACCGATCGGGGAAGGGGCAGCCACCCACCTCACCGGGGTGCGCGACGTGCACTCGCTAACCTGGTCCCCCGATGGTACCCGCCTCGCGGGCGTAGCGGACAATCCCGACTTCGTCTTTGGCAGTGTCTACTTCGGAAATGAGTTCCCCTCTTCCATCTGGGTGCTGCCCGTGAACGGCAGTCCCGCCATCCGGGTGACCGCAGACCAGCATCTGAACATTAGCCCGCAGTGGGCCCCAGACGGTCGGCATCTGTTCTGGGTCTCGGATCGGGGTGGGAGCCGAGACGTCTACCGAGTCCGCCTCGATGCATCGGGCGCGCCGGCCGGCGAGACGGAACGGCTCACCACCGGGGCCGACGCCCACACGATCAGCCTCTCCGTTGACGGGCGACGACTCGCCTATGCGCGCTTTCGCACGCTTTCCAACATCTGGTCCATACCCGTTCCAACCTCGAGGGCCGTGTCGATCGCCGGGGCACGGCCGGTGACGACGGGCGACCAGACAATCGAAACCGTCGATGTCTCCCGGGATGGGCGGTGGCTGGTGTTCAACTCGGACCGCAACGGCAGTTGGCAGATCTACAAGATGCCGGCGGCCGGAGGAGAAGCGATTCAGCTCACCACCGATTCGGCCGGCGCTTACAGCCCTGCCTGGTCACCGGACGGGCACCAGATTGCGTTCCACTCCATACGTACCGGGAATCGCGATCTCTACACGATGGCGGCCGACGGATCCGGGGTAATCCAACGTACCAGCAGCCCGGCGCACGAGCTCGACCCGGCGTGGTCGCCAGACGGACACGAGCTGGTCGGAATGGTCATCCCGGCCGACAAGAAGTCCGGAGCTACTTCGACTTACCTTGCCGCCTCGACGTTTATTCTCGTTCCACTGGATGGGAGCGCAATGCGGACCATCCCGGTCGCAGGGGATTTCGCGCACTGGTCACCGACCGAGGATCTGATCGCCTTCCACAGTTCGCAGGGCCTGCAGGTAATGTCACCCGCCGGCGCCTCGCGCCTGATCGTGCCTAACACGTCGACGGGCGAAGAGGCCTTCTTCGCTGCGTGGTCGCCCGACGGGAAGACCGTCTACTATGTAGCCAAGGGTCCACTCGGGTCGTCGATCCGGTCGGTACCGGTGACGGGTGGCACTTCGCGACTGCTGGTGAGATTCGACGACCCCACCCGCCAGCATATCCGCTACGGCTTCAGCACCGACGGCCGAACGTTCTACTGCACCATCGGAGACCAAGAAAGCGACATCTGGGTGGCGCAACTGGAGGCGCGGTGATCCGGAGGGCCCCAAAGAAAATGCCCACCGTTGCCACGGTGGGCATTGCCCCTCCTGGGCTCGAGCCGAAGGCCACCGCAGGTGAACCAGGACTCTCCTGATCCAGAGTGGCCGCTGTAACCGCTCAAACTCCGGCAACTTGCCACCATTTACGCGAGTTCGCGCCACCCGCTGCCAGACTTTGCGGCTTCCATGTCGGACTTTGCTGTCCTTTACTCACTCAAATGTCGGAGTTTGCCGGACCCACTAAGTCCCCTTCGTCTCGTCGAGCCGCCTGTCATGACCGGACCAATCCTCGACGGGGCGAAGCAGGTCAAAGTCCCCCGCCCTCGTTGCCGGCGGCGCCAAGACCACGGGCTCACCCAAGGCGGCGGTGGAACAGGTCCACGCGGTGATTCCCGGCTCCCAGCTCTGTTCGCTCGGGTGCTGCACGGTATCACCAAGCCGTTCCGGCGGTTGCTGGCAACCAGGACGCCGATCCATGGCATCCCACCAGGGAGTGGCGCCTGCTCAGGCACCGACTAAAATACCGGAAGCACCCATTTCAGGAGTGAGACCATGCCTACCGCCGCCCCCGCCTCTAGCGCCACCGTCGCCCAGGAGCTGGTCAGCCTCTGCCGGGCCGGAAAGTACCTCGACGCCGTCGCGAAGCTCTACTCGAAGGACATTGTGAGCGTGGAGCCCATCGACAGCCCGCAGAAGCCCGCGGAGATGCGCGGCATCGACGTAATCCGGGGCAAGAACGAGCGGTGGGTCGAGAACAACGAGATCCACAAGGCCGAGGCGATCGGGCCGTTCGTGGGCGAGGGCCAGTTCGCCGTGCGGTTCGACTTCGACTTCACCGTCAAGCAATCCGGCCAACGGATGCAGCTGTGCGAGATGGCGCTCTACACGGTGAAGGACGGGAAGATCGTCCGGGAGCAGTTCTTCTACCACATGCCGGGAGCCTAGGCCCGTCCCTGCTCTTCCCGCACCCCAGCGCCGGCGGCATCACAGTGGGCCAGTCGCCTGGCACGTGGCCGTGTGGTAACTCAACGAGGCCCCGTTCCGTTGCGGCGGCCTGGAGAAGCCCGCAGAAAGCCTCTGGCACACGTTCAGACGCCTCTGGGCGACCGCGCGGAAGGATATGCCTCGGATGCGCTAGGTCGCCGAGTTCGAACGTCTGCCAGAGCCATCGCTGGATGAGGCCGTGAGCAAGGAGAAGCGCGATGGCTGCCAGCAGCCATCGCGCTTTCAGTTGCCCCTCCTGGGCTCGAGCCGAAGGCCACCGCAGGTGAACCAGGACTCTCCTGATCCAGAGGGGCCGTTGTACCGCCCGAACTCCGGCAATTTGCACCCTTCACCGAGCTCGTGTCACCCGATGCGGAGTTGCTGGATTTGATGCCGGACTCTTGCCCGTGCTTTACTTGCTCAAGTGTCGGACCTTGCCGCCTTCTACACAGGGTAGCTGGCAGCTGGACCGGGCTTACCATCCGAGTGGCGCTGCGAGTCCCGCCCGGGGTTGACTGGCGCGACCATGGAAATGACCATACCAACCACTAGCACCGCCCGAGGATGCCGAACGGCATCGTCGCGACCGATGGAGACCCGAGGGTGGACGTCACCGCAGTGCGGCGAGTCGGCTTCGTCATGAAGGGCGCAAGATCGTGCGCAACGACGGAGCGGCGCCGGCCAAGTAGCACAGGAGGTCGCGGCATGCGTACGTTGGCGCTGGTCAGCCTTGGTGCCCTAGCGCTCATGACGCCAGCCGCCACGGGCGCAGCGGTCCAGACGCCGTCGCGGCCGCAAGCCCCCGCTGCCTTGATGGCGCCACAGGTCGCCACGGCTGATCCGGTGGCCGACCCGGCGGCTACGGTCGTCGAGGGCCACGCGCGCTTCACCATGCTCACGCCTCGGCTGGTGCGGATGGAATGGAGCGCGGACGGACACTTCGAGAAGCGGGCGTCGCTCGTCTTCATCCACCGGCGCCTCGCCGTCCCACACCACACCGTGCGCCGCGCCGGCAGCTGGCTTACGGTTCAGACCGACGACCTCACGCTGCGCTACAGGCGCGGCAGCGGGCGCTTCCGCCCCGGCAACCTCGAGGTGCGGCTGCGCGTGGACGGGCGCGACGTCGTCTGGCGCCCGGGCGAGTCGGACAGTGCCAACCTCAAGGGCACGACGCGCACGCTGGACGGTGCCAAGGGTCCCGTCCCCTTGGAGCCCGGCCTGCTGTCGCGCGCGGGCTGGACCGTGCTGGACGACAGCCAGCGCCCCCTGTTCGACCAGAGCCCATGGCCCTGGGTCGTGGCGCGGCCCGCGGGCGAGCGCCAGGACCTCTATTTCTTTGGCTACGGCCACGACTACAAGGGCGGGCTGGCCGACTTCATCAAGGTGGCCGGTCGGGTGCCGATGCCGCCACGTTTCGCGTTCGGCGTCTGGTGGTCGCGCTACTGGGCCTACACCGACCAGGAGTTCACGGACCTCGTCCGCCAGTTCGACCGGTTCGACGTGCCGCTCGACGTGCTCGTGATCGACATGGACTGGCACAACACGTTCGAGCTGCGCTGGGAGAACGCGCCCCAGGACCAGGCGGGACAGGCCAAGGGGTGGACCGGATACTCCTGGAACTCCGCCTATTTCCCGGATCCCGAACGGTTCCTCGACTGGACAGCGCGGCAGGGCGTGCGCACGCCCCTCAACCTGCATCCCGCCGGCGGCATTCAGCCATGGGAGACGCATTACCCCGAGATGGCGCGGGACATGGGGATCGATCCCGCCACCAAGCGGTACGTCCCGTTCCGGCCGACGAACAAGCGTTTCGCCGAGGCCTATTTCAAGGACATTATCGCTCCGCTCGAGCGGCAGGGCGTGGATTTCTGGTGGCTGGACTGGCAGCAGTGGGACACGACTGCCGTGGCCGGGCTCAACCCGACCTGGTGGGTCAACTACCTCTTCTTCACGCACATGCAGGCGGAGGGCAAGGCGCGTCCACTGATCTTCCATCGCTGGGGGGGGCTGGGCAACCACCGCTACCAGATCGGCTTCTCCGGCGATACGTACTCCACGTGGGACGCGCTCGCCTTCGAGCCGTATTTCACGGCCACCGCCGCGAACGTAGGCTTCGGCTACTGGAGCCACGACATCGGCGGGCACCTGAACGGAGAGGTCTCGCCCGAGCTGTACACGCGCTGGATTCAGTTCGGCATCTTCAGCCCGATCCTGCGCACGCATACCACGAAGAATCCCGATGCCGAGCGGCGCATCTGGGCATACCCCACGGAGTATTTCAGGGTAATGCGTCAAGCGTTCATGCTGCGCTACGCCATGATCCCGTACATCTACACCGCGGCACGGCATGCGCACGATACGGGCGTGGCCCTCGTGCATCCGCTGTACTACGACTGGCCGGCGGACAGCGCGGCATACGACTTCGCGGACGAGTACGGCTTCGGCCCCGACATGATCGTGCGGCCGATCACCGCGCCGATGTCACCCGACACGCTGCTCGCACACCAGCGCCTGTGGCTGCCGCCGGGCGACTGGTACGAGTGGTCCACCGGCACGCGCCTCCACGGGCCCGCGGTGGTCAGCCGTACGTTCGCGCTGGACGAGGTACCGGTGTACGTCCGGGCCGGCGCCCTCGTCCCGATGGCGACCACGGCGCTCCGCAGCGACGCGCAGCCGAAAGACCTGCTCGCCCTAACCGTCTTCCCAGGCGATTCGGGGGACACCCGTGTCTACCAGGACGCCGGTGATGACCTGGGCTATCAGAGCGGGAAATTCGCGTGGACGCCCGTGAGCCAGCGGCGTGACGCCGATGGCACGGTGCACCTGCACATCGGGCCAACCACCGGCGACTTCGAGGGGCTCCCAGCGTGGCGCGGGTACGTAATCCAGCTGGTGGACAGCTGGCCCCCGCAGCGCGTGCTGTGGAACGGAGCAGAAATCCGCTACGCCGGCGGCAAGCGGGGAGCGGACGCGGCCCAGCAGCTTGCCATTGCGACCTCCGCCGGCGGGCCCGACGCCGAGCCGGTTCCGCCCGCCCCTGGCTGGAGTTATGACGGCAACGCGGCGAGCATCGTGATCCATGTGCCGGAGGCCGACATCCGTACGACCTCGACCCTCGAGGTCGAGTTGCCGGTCGGCCGCAATGACTCGCTGCTCGACGGCGTACCCTCTACACTCTCGCGGCTCGAGCGCGCCATCCACATCCTGGAGGGGCTCTGGCCCGCGGACTGGCCGCCGGACTCGCTGGTGGCGTTGCAGCAGACCGGCCACCGCATCACCCTGCAACCCGAGCGCGCCCTGGTGGAGCTCGAGGCCCTGCGCGCCGGCCTGCAGGACGTGCTCTTCCGGCTGGATACCCTGCACGGCGATACCACGGCGATTCGCCGGGCACTGGCGCATCTTGGGAGGTGAGCCGCGGCGGAGGCGCGGTGCTGGGAAGGCTGGCCACCAGCGGTTGTGGCGCTGAGCACCGTCTTCACAACGGCGCCCCGAATCAGCAATGAACGGTAGCGAAAAGGCCCGACACCACCGAAGCAGGGTCGGACCTTCGAGTTGCCCCTCCTGGGCTGGAACCAGGACTCTCCTGATCCAGAGTCGGTACCGCCGGGGCAGCGGTTCCGGTCAAGTTGCCCGGAAACGGTCACTTACCGAGCATGGTGCCCGCTTCCCTGCCCAGAAATGCCCGGTTTTGCCCGGAGAAACTGTAGCAGAAACGGTAGCAATTGCGGCTGGCTCTGGTCTGTCAGTGCCCTCGGGTATAGCCTAGAGGTACCCCGCTCCGGCACGTCTCTCTGACCGAGCCTCTGGAAAGCCTCAAGGCCGCCCTGACCGACCGCTACACGCTCGAGCGCGAGCTCGGCCGTGGTGGCATGGCTACGGTCTATCTCGCGCACGACCTCAGGCACGACCGATCGGTGGCGCTGAAGGTACTCCACCCTGACCTTACCACCACGCTCGGTCCCGATCGCTTCCAGCGCGAAATCCGCTATGCAGCCCGGTTGCAGCACCCGCACATCCTCACCGTGCTCGACTCGGGCGAGTCGGGTGGACAGCTCTGGTTCACCATGCCGTACGTCGAGGGCGAGAGCCTGCGCGAGCGACTGACGCGCGACCGGCAGCTCTCGCTCGAGGACGCCCTCCGGATCGGGCGCGAAGCGGCACAGGCCCTCCAATACGCCCACGAGCACGACGTCCTCCACCGCGACATCAAGCCCGAGAACCTGCTCCTCACCCGTGACGGCAACACGCTCATCGCGGACTTCGGGGTGGCCCGCGCGCTCGCGAGCGAGGAGGCGCTGACCCAGACCGGGCTCACCGTGGGCACCCCCGCGTACATGAGCCCGGAGCAGGCGGCAGGTGAGCGCCAGCTCGATGCCCGAAGCGACATCTACTCACTGGGATGCGTGCTGTACGAAATGCTTTGCGGTGAGCCGCCGTTCACGGGACCTACGGCGCAGGCAATCATGGCGAAGCGATTCAGCACTTCGCCTACGCCCGTTCGCGTGACGCGGCCGGAGGTGCCGGCTGACGTGGACGACGTCGTGCAGCGCGCGCTCGCCCGCACGCCGGCGGACCGGTTCGCGTCGGCGGGTGAGATGGCCCAGTCGCTTCGGCCCAGCGTCGCGACGCCGGCCGCCACCCATGTCCTCGAGCGGGCCCCAGCGCGGCACCAGGAAGGGTCCCACCGCACCCGCTGGCTCGTGGCAGGCGGCGGCGCGGCCCTGACGCTCGTGGCCATGGTGGCGCTCATGCGAAACCATGAGCGGCCGGTGGCCCTCGACCGGAGCGTCATCGCCGTCGCCCCCTTCCGGGTCACCGGTGCGGATTCCTCACTCGGCTACCTGCGGGAGGGAATGGTAGACCTCCTGTCGACCAAGCTGAGCGGCACGGCGGCCCTGCGGCCGGCAGACCCCCGAACGCTCCTGGCCGCCTGGGGCCGCGCCTCGCGCGGAGGCGGTGAGCTGCCTGAGGACGACGCGGTCCGGGTGGCTGCAGCTCTCGGTGCGGGACGGATGGTGGAAGGGGAAGTCGTCGGCAGTCGCGGCAGGGTCTCCCTGAGCGCCCGCATCGTGGACGTGCCGAGCGGGTCGGTGCGTGCCCGCGCGACGGCGGAGGGTTCGCCGGACAGCCTGACGCAGCTCGTGGACCGCCTGGCGGCGACCCTCCTCGCGCTCGGGTCGGGAGAGGGGGAGCAGCGGCTCGCTGGGCTCACCAGCACGTCACTGCCGGCGCTGCGGGCCTACCTGGACGGCGAGGCGCTGCTGAGGCGAGGCAGGTTCGGTGAAGCGTCCGAGAAGTTCGTCAACGCGTTCCAGATCGATTCCACCTTCGCGCTCGCGGGCGTGGGCACGGCGCGAGCCGGCGAGTGGCAGACGAGTGGACGAAGCGATGCACCCGTGGAGGCTGCCTGGCGCCACCGCGATCGCTTGTCGGCCCGAGATCTGGCCCGCCTCACCGTTCAACTCGGCCCGAGGTACCCCGCACCTTCCGGGGCGCGCGACATGGTGGAAACGACGGAGCGCCTCGTGGAGCTGGCTCCGGATAGCCCGGACGCATGGTACAAGCTCGCCGACGGCCTCTTCCACCTTGGCGCCCTGGCCAGCGTACCCGAGGCACTTCCGCGTGCAGTCGCAGCCTTTGCTCGCTCGCTGACGCTCGACTCGAGCTACGCCCCAACCCTTCAGCACTTGACCGAGGTCGCCGCGCTCTTCGATGATACGGCCGGCGTGCTTCGCGGGCGAGCCCTCCTCCGGCAAGTAGACTCCGTGTCGTCGTTCACGATTGCGCGGCTGTGGCATCCCGCCGTATGGCTGGGTGATACGGCAGAAGCCCGGCGATTGCTCGCGAGCGACAGCGCCCTCGGCCCCTTGCCGACAAATCTGCTCGTCAATGCCTTGGACGGAGCCGTGCCTCTCGACACCGGCGGCGTGGAGCACTTATACCGACGCGCGTACGCTCAGGCGGCGACCGCGGAGGAACGGAAGCTCGCTGCCTTACTCTGGAGTCGCTACGAGCTGACCTCTGGACGGCCCGGTAAATCGCCCCCCCTCTCAAGGGTTTGGCCAGGCATTGGCGGGCAGAGTCTCGCCGTACTAGACGGGCTGTTTGCCGATGGTGATTCCGGGCAAGCCGCCGAGGGGGCACGAAGCCTGGAGCGGCAACTTGGATCACGATTCGCCGCCGCAGATCGCGACGCAACCTTGGCGCGCTACGCGGCGGGCCAGTACAACCTGAAGGTCGGTAACCTGAGCCCGGTGCGTCTAGCCATTGCCGACCTCCGCGGGGCAAAGCCCCACCCCGACAGCGTGTGGCAGGCCGACGAGCCTCGCGCCTTTGCGCTACTGCTCGAAGCTCAACTCGATGCGCGCGAAGGCTCACCTGAAGCCCGGATGCGCCTGCGGCAGCTCGACTCCGTGCTGGCGAACCCGCGGATGCCTTTCAACGTTTTCGACTTCGGCAGACCCCCACTCTTCACCTATGGCAACCTGGTCGCCGCGCGACTCCACGAGGACGCCGGCGATACGGCGGCTGCGCTGGCCGCCCTTCGCCGGCGGATCATCGGCTGCGCCACCTATCCTCACTACGTGCGCTATCGCCGGGAAGAGGGCCGCCTCGCAGCGTCACTGGGTGACACGGCGGGCGCGATCCGGGCCTATCGTCACTATCTCGCGCTTCGGAGTGCCCCCGAGCCCCGGCTCAGGGCTCAAGCTGACACGGTCCGAATCGAGCTGGCCGAGCTCCTTCGTGCCGCGGGCCGGCACTGAGACCGGACGCAGCTGGGCCTCTCCTGATCCAGAGGGGCCGTGGTAACCAGCCGAAGTCCAGCAACTTGTTACCCTTTACGCGAGTTCGTGGCACCCGATGCTGGAGTTTGCTGGGTTTCATGCTCGACTTTGCCGTACTTTACTCACACAAATGTCAGAGTTTGTCGGGACTGAGGCACATCATCATCGCCGACGGAGCGGTCCGTTACGAGCCCGTGGACTGACGAGCAGCGTTACCGCTGTTGCTCTCTCCGATCCGGAAGCCTCGAATCGCGGCTGGCGGCGCCCGAGTTCGCCCGACACATTGCAGTATCTCTCCTTAGGCAGTGACGCGACGTCAGTCAACCAAGAGCTCGCCGACGCGTTCCGGGACCGCTACGTGCTCGAGCGTGAGCTCGGCCGTGGCGGCATGGCCACGGTCTATCTCGCCCGCGATCTCCGGCACGACCGGCCGGTCGCCCTGAAGGTCCTGCATCCCGAGCTGGCGCACGCGCTGGGTCCCGAGCGGTTCATCCGGGAGATCAAGCTTGCCGGCCGCCTCGACCACCCACACATCCTGTCGGTCCACGACTCCGGTGAAACTGTCGGCCGGCTCTGGTTCACTATGCCCTACGTGGAGGGCGAGTCGCTCCGGAACCGACTGACGCGCGAGCCCCAGCTCCCGCTGGCGGATGCGGTGCGGATCACCCGGGCGGTGGCCGACGCGCTGGGATACGCCCAGCGGCAGGGCATCATCCATCGCGACGTCAAGCCCGAGAACATCCTGCTCCAGGGCGAGCGATGCGTGCTCGCCGACTTCGGCGTCGCCCGAGCCGTGGACGCCGCCGGCGAGCGCCTGACGGAGACCGGCTTCGCGCTGGGCACGCCGGCCTACATGAGTCCGGAGCAGGCCGCGGCCGACCATCATCTCGACCCCCGAAGCGATATCTACTCGCTCGGGTGCGTGGTGTACGAGATGCTCGCGGGCGAGCCGCCGTTCACCGGGCGGACGGCACAGGCCCTCATCGCCCGTCGGCTGACGGATCCCGTGCCCGACCTCTGCACGGTGCGTGACGTCCCGCGACCGGTCGAGCGCGCCGTAAGGCAGGCGCTGGCCCGCGCGCCGGCGGACCGGTTCGCGGACGCGCCGGCCTTCGCGAGGGCGCTGGAAGCCGCGGCAGGCGCGCCCAGCGGGGCCGTGAGTCCGGCCGTTCGACGAGGTCTGCTGGCCGCTGCGGCGGTGCTCCTGGTCGCTCTCGCCGGCGCCGGCGTCTGGCTCCGCACTCGGCCTGCCGCCGAAGACGCCCGCGACGCCAACCTGCTCGCGGTCGCCCCGTTCGAGGTGCTGGAGCCGTCACTCGAGGTCTGGCGGGAGGGGATGGGCGACGTGCTCTCCCGCACGCTCGACGGGGCCGGCCCGATCCGCACGGTGTCGCCGAGCGTGGTGCTCCGGCGCTGGAGCGGCCGGGCCGATCGTACATCCGCCGAGGAGCTGGGCCGCCGCACCGGCGCGGGGCTGGTCCTCTACGGCGCGGTGGTGCGGCGAGGGCGGGACTCGGTGACGCTCCGCGCCGCCCTGCTCGACCGTGCCGGAGGAATGGGAAAGACGGACATCGAGGTGTCGGGGGAGGCCGCCCGCATCGCCGAGCTGGCTGACTCCCTGGGGATCCGGGCGCTGAGGGTGCTCTCGCCCGCCCGGGCGATCGGCTCGGCCCGCGGGACGTCGATCGGCTCGAAGTCGCTGCCGGCGCTGAAGGCGTTCCTCCAGGGCGAACAGTTCTACCGGCGGGGGCAGTGGGACTCGGCGCTCACCCGCTACGATCAGGCGATCGCGGCCGACAGCACGTTCGCGCTGCCGCTGGCACAGATGGCCATGGTGCTCGGCTGGAACCCGCCGACGACCGGCGCGTACCGGCCACAAGAGGAGTACCGGCGGCGTGCGACCCTCCACAACCACGGGCTTCCCCCGCGGGACAGTCTCTACATCGTCGCCGACTCCTTCAACCTCGCAGCGGCGGAGGTGACCGATGCGGAGGCGTTCGTCCACCTGAAATTCCGCGCAGTGTCGGCGGCGGAGGAGGCGGTCCGACGCTACCCCGAAGACCCCGTGTCCTGGTATGCGCTAGGCGAATGGCGCATGGACCACGAACCATGGCCCATTGCCGGGCCGCCGGCCGTGTCACTCGAGGCCTTCACCCGCGCAATCGCGCTGGATCCGGGCTTCGGGCCAGCCTACGAGCACATGCCGGCACTGCTTCTGTCCCTTGGACGCCCGGAGGAATCCCGGCGCTACGCGGCCACCTACCTGGCCCTCGACTCGACCTCCCCGCACGGATCCGAAATCCGCTTGGCGGCGCTGTTGCTGGATCCGGGTCCCGGCGGCAGAGCCGAGGCGGAGCGAATGCTCGACACGGCATCGGTCTACACCATCTGGGGCGCTGCGCTCAACCAGCTCTCCTCCTGGACCGACACGGCCGAGACCGCAATTCGGGTGCTGCGGCGCCTCGGCGAGCCTGGCCGAGACGCAGGTGGAGGCGTCGTCCCTTGGGTCCGCGACTCGGTCATGTGGCCGCAGTACCTGGCTCGCGCACTCGCATTCCGGGGCCACCTGCGCGAGGCCTATGCCGTGAATGAGCGGCTGCTGCGCCAGCCCTTGGCCTCGCCGTGGAGCGACTTCAGTCGCCCCTTCCGTGGATCTCAGCCTGCTCGGGATCGTTCCGGACTCGCTGGCCCGTGCGACCTTCGGTCGCTCCCTCGAGACAACTGCCGCCTGGGGGCTCTTCTACACTCCCCGTCACTTGAGGGGGCTGCCCTGGTGGCTGTCGCGCGGCGACACGGCGGCCCTGCGCCGCTTCGGCGCCCAGGCGGCTCGCACGGCGCGGGCACCCGCCACCCCGTACGCGGCCCTGCGGGCTCGGCTGCTCGGAGAGACGAGCGTCGCGTTCCTCGATCTGGCACGAGGGGATACGGGCGCGGCGATCCGGAAGCTGAGCGCGATCCCCGACACGCTCTGCCTGGCCGACTGGTACACCGCCAACTGCTTTCACCTGAACCTGACGCTGGCGCGGCTCCTGGCGGCTCGCGGTGACGATCGGCGCGCCGGCGCCGTGCTGGAGCGCTGGCGGTGGAGCGGCGGCAGCACGCCCTCGTTCGTGCTCGCCACGCTCGAGCTCGGCCGTATCGCCGAACGGCTCGGGGACGCGCGGAAGGCGGCCGAGTGCTTCGGCTTCGTGCTGGCGGCTTGGCGCCGACCAGATCGGGAGCTGCTGCCCTACGTGGCGGAAGCGCGGGAAGGGCTGGTGCGGCTCGGTGTTGAGTAGCAGCGGGCGCGGAAGCGAACGGCCCGACCCACCGAAGTGGTATCGGCCCTTCGCCTTGGGGTCTAGGGCCCGATATCTGACCGGCCTGAAATGATGAACCGGTACCTTAACTTAAAGTTCTTCCACATCTGATTGCGATCATTGCATTGGAAACGGATACTCAAGGGCACGGACAGGTTCCGGGCAATGATGAGGCGGCTGGCGTCTGGGCCGAGCAGCGGACCCTTCCCGTGCCCTCGCCTGAGACGCTCAACTACCTTCCAACACCACCAGAGAACGCATCTGGAGGAGGTCCCTCGGACGCTTCTGGCGTGCCCGTGAGCCGCTGCAGCTGCCCAATCAAATACGCCGGGTTCAACATGGCGACGGCTTTGTCCACGAGAATGTCATAGAACACCGCGTCCAGAAATATCGGGCGGGAACACCTTCCTGAGCTCTTCGAGTGCAACCTGCTTGTCGCGATCCTTATGAAACTTCGAGGCATTCAGAAGCAGATCGAACGTTCGTTGCGAGTTCAGCACCTTCCCGCCATAGCTGATTTGAAACAGGCGGCGACTATAATCGCCAGAGAACTCTTGATGCTGGAAGGACATCAGCACGCTCATCGACTGTTACCAGCAGCCGGATGACGACACCCTGCGCGCCGTGGCGGAGTTCGTGAAGCCAGGGCCGCCCACGTTCGACACAAAACGCAGGGCGTGAGGCCAGAGGAGCCGCTGTAACCACCCAAACTCCAGCAACTTGCTACCAATTACGCGAGTTCGCGTCACCCGATGCTGGGGTTTGCTGGCTTGAATGCTCGACCTTGCCGTACCTTCCTCACTCAAATGTCGGAGTCTGCTGGCCGCGTGGGATGCTGGTTGGCAGCCTCGTCAATTCCTCTGCGTGGTCCGAATCAGCTTCCACTGCGCCGGCTAGCGTCGCTTCAACGTGCAGTCGAGGCTAGAGCGCCGGAATAGCCTCACTCACTGACTCACACCCCATGGAAATAGGCGAAGCGCCACATCAGCGTACCTGATGTGGCGCTTATTCTCGGCCAAGCTTACCCGACCGAGTCTCGGACAAGGGAAGATTCACCTCGTTGGAATCGGCCGCGTCTACAGCAGCGCCGAATCGAAGCTCCCGGAGCAGGGCGATAAAGCCCGGGTGATTGTGAAGCGGATCATAACGCTCATCGCACGGGAGCCAGACGACGAAGGGCTCCCGGCGACGGACGGCCTCCTGCAAGAGCTCCAAGCCGGCGTTGCGCTCGCCCAGACGTGCCAGAATCGCTCCCATCCACAGAGCCCCCGCGCGTCCTTCAGCGAAGTCCCTTTGCAGGTCACCGTATAGCACACGCGCCTCCTCTTCACGACCCGAGGTCGCAAGCGAGTAGGCGAGCATGAAACGGACATACGGGGTTCGCTCCGCCCCCACCAGCCGCTCCAACAGGTCCACCGCATCGAGCGGCCGGTTGAGAGCGCAGAGGGTCCTAGCCAGCCAGACCACCGTGAGCTCGTGGCCCGGCTCGCTCTTCAGCAGGCTAGCCAGCGCATCGTGCGCCTGCTCGTAGCGCCGGGCGTAGTAGTAGCAACGACCCACTGAGAGCCGAATCGGAAGTGAGAGCGGCTCGACCGCCTCAGCATGGAGAATGCGCCGGAGACTCTCCTCATGTCGTCCCATCGCCCCCAAGAAAACTGCGTACCAAAGTTCGGCGATGGCGTGGTTCGGATCCAGGTGGAGCGCTCGGCGGAACTCCGCCTCCGCGGCGGCCCAGTCCCAGTCATAGAGAAAGTGGATGACGCCGAGCCAAGTATGGGTCTGAGCCAGGCGCGGATCGAGCCGGAGGGCCTCAAGGGCGGCCGCGCGCGCCCGCGGCACGGCCTTAGACCACTCCAAATCGCCGAACTCCGGAAACCCGCGGAGCGCCCAGCACTCGGCGAGCCCGGCATGAGCTAGGGCGAAGCCCGGATCCCGCTCGACCGCCTGTTCGTAGTACTCGATCCCCAGGGATAGCCCTTCAGGCGTTCGCTTCTGGGCCGCATACCGACCGCGAAGGTACAGCGTATACGCGTCCAGCAGGGTCGTCGGTGGACGCACCGACGGAGGCGTACGGCGGCCTAGCCCGACGGGCAGCGCCGCCGTCACCGCTCGCGACAACTCCTCCTGAAGCACAAACACGTCCTCAAGGGTTCGGTCGTAGGTATCCGACCAAAGTTGGGAGCCGTCACCCGCATCGAGCAGCCGGACACACAGGCGGATGCGGTTCCCCACCTTGCGCACAGTGCCCTCCACTAGCGCGATCACCCCTAGCTGGTCGGCGATCTCCCGCACGTCCAGACCTTTGCCACGGAGGGCGTAGACCGATGTGCGGGAGGCGACGCGCAGGCCGGGTACTCGGGCCAGGGCGTTAGCGAGTTCTTCCGTCAATCCATCGCTGAAATACTCAGCCTCACCGTCAGGTGTGAGATTAGCGAGCGGCAGTACGGCGATGGCAGGCGCGGCCGACGCACCGGTAGCCGGCGATGCGGCCGGCAGGCACCTCAGTCGCTCGGCCGCGGCGACAACCGCTGCATCTGGCCCCGTGTCGAACTCATCGCGCAGCAGCGTCTCGTGCGCCCGCGCGAAGCGAAGGGCGCTGGGCCGATCGCCGGCGGTGGCGAGCGCCTCCATGTAACAGACGGCCACACGGCTGTTGAGCGGCTCGACCAGAGCCAGCTGCCGCCACCAACCGGCGGACGCCACAATGTCTCCGTCCATGGCGGCGCCGCGGGCCAGCGCCTCCAGGGCGGCGGTATGCCGTTGAGCGAGGCGGGCACGCTCCTGCTCCACCCAGTGCTCGAAGTCGGACGCGCCGCTGAGAAAGAACCCATCCAGGAAAGGGCCCCCATAGGCTGCAACGGCGCGCGCGAACTCACCCCCCTCGAGTGCGGCGGTGAACTCAGCCAGGTCGACCGCGAGTGCCTCGGAATTGAGCCGGAGGTCCGCCGACCCGAGGAACAGCTCGGCCGAGCCGAGGTCGCGCCGCAGGCTGTAGAGCAGCTGGGTGAGACGGTGGTTGGCCCGATCGGCCGGCGTTTCAGGCCACAGCATGGCCAGGATCCGGTCGCGGCTGAGGCCGCGCCTCCCGGCGGCCGCGAGCAACGCCAGGAGGGCGAGCGCCTTGCGTTGCGCGGCCGCACCGCTGGTCGCGCCGCCGTTGGCGGTGACCGTGATACTGCCGAGAACCTGGAGTTGCAACACCCTGAGACGCCCCGCGGGAAGGGAAGCGCCGGCTGAGATCCATGTGATTTCGGGCTGATGCTCCGGGCCTATTGTAGACCCCGTGCGGACCGGCTGCAAGGCGATTCCGTCCGGCGCCGCCGCCAACCCTCATACCAGGAGATTCCGCCATGTCCAGGTCCAGCCTCGCTTACGCGCTCGTTGCATTCGGAGTACCGGCAATCACAGCCGCCACTCTCGGTACCGGTCCGACGAGGGAGCGGCTCCAGATCTCGGGCGTCTTTACGATGAAGGTGGCCCAGCAGCAGGCCCTGCCAGTAGCGAGCCCGCGCGATCCGATCCTACTTCTCACCGAGTCGCACGGCTCGAATCGCAACACGGGCAAGTCAGCGTACATGGACGGTGCCACGGCGATCAGCCGTGAAATCGCCGACCTCACGCAAGGCAACGGCCCGCATCAGGGATACATTACCGACATCCTGGGATCGGACACGACGGTGACACGCTGGCAAGGCAAGGTGACTACCACCCTCGGCCCCGACCAGAAGCCCATTACACGATTCGAAGGAACTTGGTCCAAGCTCAAGGGCACCGGCCAGTACGATGGGGTGACTGGCACCGGGAGCTATAGGGGAGGGATGACCTCGCCGACCGACTATACGATTGAGTGGAGCGGCGAGATCAGTACCCCGCGGACCGCCTCCCGGTAACCGACCATGACACCAGAGACCGTCGCTGCCGTGCACGCCACGACGCAGCGCCAGCTTGATGAGGCGGTGGCCCGGCTTCGGGAAGCCGCGCCAGCCTTCGCTCGGCTCCCGATGCCAGACCGCATCGCGCTCGCCCGCTCCATGCAGGCCGGGTACGTCCGGGTGGCGGACCAGATCGTCCGTGCTTCCTGCGTCGCCAAGGGCATTCCCGCCGGCACCCCGACCGAAGGCCAAGAATGGGCGACCGGTCCTTGGCCGGTGATCCGTCAGCTCCGCCTGGTCGCCGAGTCCCTCATGTCGCTCCAACGTACCGGCAATACGTCCATCGGCCCGGTCACCCGATCAGCGGACGAGCGGCTCATTGTCCGGGTCTTCCCCGCGAACGCGATCGACGGCGTTCTGTTCGCCGGGGTAACGGTGGACGTGCGGATGCAGGCCCGCGTCACCGAAGCGGAGATGCACGCCACCCGCGCGCCCTTTTACCGCGGGCGACGGCACGACGGGCGGACGGTGCTCATCCTGGGTGCAGGCAACCTCACCTGCATCCCGGTCATGGACGTCGTCACCAAGCTGTTTAACGAGGCTAAGGTCTGCCTGCTCAAGATGAGCCCGATCAACGCCTATGCCGGGCCATTGATCAAGGCGGCGTTCGCCGAGGCGATCCAGCGAGGTTACCTGGCGGTGGTCTACGGCGGGGTGGATGAAGGCGCCTATTTGGCACATCACCCCGGGGTCGACGAGGTGCATCTGACGGGCTCCAGCGCCACCTATGACGCGCTTATGTGGGGCCCGCCAGGGCCGGAGCAGGAGCTACGCAAGGCGCGCGGGACAATGCTTCTGACCAAGCCGGTAACGGCAGAGCTCGGAAACATGTCGCCCGTACTCATCATGCCTGGTCCGTACAAGGACAGGGAGCTGGCCTTCCAGGCGGAGAGCATCGCGGGCGCGCTGGCCCACAACGCAGGCTTCAACTGCAACACGCCAAGAGTCTTGGTCACGCCGAAGGGATGGCCCGCTAGGGCGAGGGTCATCAACGGAGTCGAGCGGGCCTTGAGTGCCGCACCGACGCGCGCTGCGTACTACCCGGGTGCGGAGGACCGTTGGAGCCAACTCAGCCGCGGGCGGGTAGGCACTAGGTTGATAGGACAGGCCGGCTCCGACCGGCTTCCGTGGATGCTGCTCCCAGGACTGGATGCTACCGACCCGCGGGAGACGGCATTCACTAACGAGCCGTTCTGTCCGGCGCTCGTGGAGACCGAAGTCGGCAGCGACGATCCGCTGGAGTTCCTCGAGCGCGCGGTGGAGTTCGCCAACAACCGGCTGTGGGGGACGCTGTGCGCCGACCTTGTGGTCCACCCCGCGTCGCTCAAGGACCCACGGATCGCCGAGGCAGTCGAGCGGGCGATCGCGCGGCTCCGCTATGGTGTCGTTTCGCTGAACGCGTGGAGCGGCTTCGCCTTCGTGTACGGCACCCCACCCTGGGGAGCGTACCCCGACGCGAGACCGTCGGATATCCAGAGCGGCACCGGCTGGGTGCACAATACGACAATGCTCGCGGGGATCGAGAAAGCTGTCCTTCGGCATCCGCTCACCGTTGTGCCCAAGCCGGTCACGTTCCCGAGCCACCGGACTGCTCACGTCGTCAACCGGCGGCTCACCTACCTCGATGAGCGGGCAAGTTGGCCGAAGGTACCAGGCGTCATCGCCGCGGCGATGCGGGGGTAACGGCCTGCGCGAGCCTAATTCTCGGAAAGCTTCGAAGTACGCGAGCGCCGGCCGCCCACTGCTCCTGCAGTCCGGTGAACCGGCGCTGGCTGTTTATCTCTTACCGCGGCAACGTTCAGAGGCTGGTTGAAGGGGTACAGACATCTTTCCGAGTTGTCTTTATACCTCTCAAAGAAATGAAGGGCCGCCATCGGAGCCGTCGCCCGCAATCCACAAGGTCCAGCCGATTCTTTAATCCCGACGAACCCGGCGTGAAGAAACGTGTCCATCGCGGCGGATCCTTTCTCTGCACCGATCAGTTCTGCTCGCGCTATATCGTCAGCACACGCGGCAAGGGCGAGATCAGCACCGGCACGAATCATCTCGGTTTCCGGTGCGTGAAATCGCTGTGAGCCGAGTAAGCCGCCGCTTGCGGCGCTGAGGTTCCCCCAAATAGGCAAAGCGCGACGGCTGCGAAGCAGCCACCGCGCTTTGAGTTGCCCCTCCTGGGCTCGAACCAGGACTCTCCTGATCCAGAGGGGCCGTTGTAACCGGCTCAACTCCAGCAACTTGCTAACCTTTATGCGAGTTCGTGTCACCCGATGCTGGGGTTTGCTTGGTCTGATGGTCGACTTTGCTGTGGTTTGCTCACACAAATGCTCACGTTTGCTGGATCCTGACGTGCCTCAGCACGGTCCACTAGCGATCTCCTCGCTGGTAGCTCGGTTGCCAGACACCGGCAATCTCGACCGCAGCAGTACCGTGTCGCTTATGCCTGCAGGCCCAGGACATGGTGGGGCGATCCATGGACGCTATGACTGCCCCGGCGGGTGAGGCCTTCGCAAAGCGCGCCATCGCTGAGCGGAAGATACCGGTTCTCGCATGTGAGGGACCCTGCATCCGGGGAGAGATCGCCAGGCAGGCAGCCAATCTCGTGGCCCAGGAGCTGCCCGGCTATGCACGCGCGTGCTTTGCGGAAACCTTCTTTGTGCCCATTCCTCCATGGCACGCTGGGTCAAGGAAGCTGGCAAGAGTGTCGTGATCGACGGATGTTTCCTCAAGTGCAATGGGCGAGCGCTAAAGGGGCTGCTTGAGGATGGAAAGTTGATCGAAATCGATGCGCTGCCGCTCTACAAGAAGTACACCGATGTCTTCTTGATGGAGGACGTGCCGGAGGAGGAGCGCAAGGCCGTGGCGCGCCAGGTAGCCGACAAGATCATCGAGAGGCTGAAGGAAGCGAACTCTGAGGCCGAGCCGGTTCACGCCTGAGCACTCCCTCGCGAACCGCCTGATGGCGGCGCGCAAGTAAGGCGTTAGTGGCGCTCGTGGGCGAAGCGGTCGCTTACGTCGAGGCTGGAGATCTGCCTGATACCCTCGGCCTGAGCCACCAGAGCACCCCTGCTATCACGACCAGCGGCAAGCCCTCCACGACTGCCATAACGAGGCCCTTTTGGATCGGAGTAGCGATCAACATCACCAGGGCATGAGCGGCGGTCGCCCAGATGGTGAACTCAATGAACAGGGTGTGTTTGGCAGGGTCGCCTGAGGCACGCCACAGCATGACAGCCCATGCTATGTAGATGGCTGCCATCATGCTCTCGTAGTGGGGATTGTAGGGCTGGAACCTGAGCAGTGGCGCGAGGCTTCCGCCCGGCGCGAGCGCCGGCGCCTTCAGGAGAATGAGTGTGATCCACGGAATGAACGCTACGAGGAAGCCAACCGAGAGAAGTCGCAGAACGAATCGCAGCCTTGTCATTCTGACAGACTCATCGGGGAGCCTCGGCTGGCTGGCGTGTCCTTGGAGGTGGGCCATAGGACTTGTCCTCCTGCTGCACTGACACGTTTCAGCCGGCCGGCCCGCTCACCGGCTGCAGGATGTGCCGTAGCCGATCGGCCCCGAGCGGCTCCTCGGCAAGCCAGGGCACCACGGCTATACGGGTCGCCAAGGTGGTCCTCACAAGCGCGATCTGCTCGAGCTCGGCTGCGGCTCTGGCGGCCAGCACCGGATCCCGCGGCCCTGCCGCTGCCAGGCTGGCGTTCACCACCCAGGCGAACGGCTCCACCCCGGCCCGGCGGAGGTCCGACTGAAGCTCTGCCGCCTCGAGCACCGGGGTCGTTTCCGCCAGCGTCACCAGGAGTACCCGGGTGTAGTCGGGATCACGCAAGCGCATGAGGGGTGTCTGGACCTTGCCCGCCGCCCCTGCGGTCGTGCGCAGCATCTCCCGATGATAGGCGCCCGTGGCATCGAGCAGGAGCAGGGTATGGCCGGTGGGCGCCGTGTCCATGACGACGATCTCGTTGCGTGCACCGAAGACGAGGCGGGAGAAGGCATGGAAGACGGCTACCTCCTCCGTGCACGGCGAGCGGAGGTCCTCCTCGAGAAGTGCAAGCCCGTCTGGGTCGAGCGTGCGTGCCGACCGCTCCACGATCTTCTCGCGGTAGGCGATCGTCTCGGTAGCGGGATCGATCCGACTCACCTTCAGGCCGGCGATCTCCTGTCCCAGTGCTTGGGTGAGGTGCGCGGCGGGGTCCGTCGTCGTGAGGTGTACCGGAAGTCCTCGGCTGGCGAGGTCAACCGCGATGGCGGCGGCTATAGTGGTCTTCCCCACGCCGCCCTTACCCATCACCATGACCAGCCCGCGGCCTGCGGCTGCAATCTCGTCGATTAGGTCCTCGAGCGGCGGGAGGTCCGTGGTGGTAAGCTCGGCCCGCTCGGGAGCAGGCGCTCCCGAGGTATCCACCGCAGCCAGCCGGCGGAGTGCCGGAACGCCCACGATGTTGGACGCGAGGAGCGGCACGTCAGTGCGGGGCAGGTCCCGGAGCGCTGCCGGCATTGCTGCAAGCGAGGCTCTACCCCGCTCCTCTAGGGCAACGGCCAGGGGGTCGCTTCGGTCGGTGGCATGAAAGACAGCATTTACCAAAAGGCGCTGGTTCCGAAGACCGAGGGCGCCCAGCTCGCCCGCGGTGCGCGCGGCCTCCTCGAGGGCAACGCGGTCGGGGCGGGCGACCAGGGTGGCCGTGGTGCGCTTGGGGTCGGCAAGAGCGGCAACGGCGGCGCCATACCGCGCGTGCTGCGTCTTGAGTGCAGAGGCCGGGCCGAGACAGGAGGCCCCACGCTCGTTGGTATCCAGGAACTCCGTCCAGGCGGCGGGGAGTTGCAGGAGCCGAAGCGTGTGGCCGGTAGGGGCCGTGTCGAAGACGACGTGATCGTACCCTGCCGCGGTACCATCTGGCGTCAGTAGCTCGGTGAACTCGTCAAAGGCGGCGACCTCGACGGTGCAGGCCCCAGAGAGCTGCTCCAGCAGACCCGCCACTGCATCATCCGACATGACCCCCCGATACGGTGCGACCACCTGCTCGCGGTAGGCGCGTGCCGCAGCCTCGGGATCGATATTGATGGCGGAAAGCCCCGGCACTTCGGGAATTGGCGTGGGCTCCCGCCCGATTTTGAGCCCGAAGACCTGATCCAGGTTCGATGCGGGGTCGGTGCTCACGAGGAGTACCCGTCGCCCGGCATCGGCCAAGGCCACCGCTGTTGCACAAGCGTGGGAGGTCTTGCCGACACCTCCCTTGCCTGTGAACAGGAGATACTGGGTCGCCCCCTCCGGCAGCTCTGTTGCTGGCCTGATGCCCTCAAGCACGTCGAGCGCTCAATTCCCGCGCTAGCAGACCCAGCCCGAGCAGGATCAGGCCTATCGCAACGATAGGCACCTCAATGCCCAGGAACGCGGAGACGCCGGCGGCGAGTGCGAGCACGCCCAGAATGGTGCCGAAGCCGCTTACCGGCAGGCTGCTCATCCTGCGCACCGCATTGAGCCCCAGCAGAAGCAGGCCGACTCCGATGAACCATGTGCCCGGGGGCACCTGGGATTCGGGGACCAGCCAGAGCGCACCCGTAAGGATGAAGAAGACAGCCCACCCGATGTTGTCCAGCCGTTTACCGGTCGCCTGCGAATCGGCTGGAGTGTATGAGGTCTGTGCGTATGTCGTACATGCCTCCCGGCCCGCTTGGCATCCGGCGTCCAGGCCCACATAGGGTCCGTGCCTCTGAGTGGGCACCATCCATGCTAGGAGGGCGCAGGTGAAGGTTTGATGAACGGCACGCGAAGATGCGTTCCATTCCGCATATCGCACTCGCGCGAGGGTCGCTGGGCTTCAGCGGGCGTTCAGGAGTTCCGGCGCTCACGCCCACGGGCTGCAGGATCTGCCGCAGCCGATCGGCCAGACGGCTCCTCGGCCAGCCAGGGCACCACGTGTTAATGGCGGCCGGTGATGGGTGCCCGGATGGTTCCGCTTCGGTGTACTTGCGGAGAAAACCAATAGGGGAGCGAGCACCGGGGTGACGCGAATACGGCTCGCTGACGACTATCAGGCGCTTTTTGGCCGCGTCTCCCCCACATTTTGCCGTCAGGTGTTACGAGGCAAGTCCTAGTCTCATAACTACTTCTCAACTAGACGGCCCCGCCACCTGTCCACGTCTAATCTCGTGAACTGTCGGACAATGCCGCCCCCAATAGACAACACAACGGACAACAGGGACCGCCACCGTAGCGGTGCACGGCCGGCCGGAGGTGTGCCGGGCGATGGAGAGTCTGCTTGCCGAATTGCTGGAGGCACCGGTGCGCGAGCGCTGCGAGCGTGGCGAGCGGTCTCGCTGCTGCTTCGAGGTTGCGCCTCCGCACTGAGACATTCGCACGAGAGTCTTGGCGCGCGCGTGATCTCGCGCAATGTTTGGAATTGGGTAGCATCGCCTCACACCCAGCATTCTCGGAGGGCCGTATGGACCTCAGCCCTGCTCATCTGCACCTCGTCCTGAACCACATCCCCGTGCTCGGGACCATGCTGTTCGCGCCGTTGGTTCTGGTCTGGGGCCTCCTCCGCCGCTCACGCGACGTCACGCAGATCGGTCTGCTGCTCGCGGTGCTGCTCGCGATAACGACAATTCCCATCTACCTCACCGGCGAGCCGGCCGAAGAGCAAGTGGAGAACCAGCCGTGGTTTGATGAGCGGCGCGTCGAGGCGCATGAGGAGCGTGCCGAGGCTGGACTGATCGCGGTGCTGGTGACCGGTGCGGCCGCTCTCGTGGGGCTGTGGCTCGCACGCGGCGGGCGGCCGTACCGAAGGGACGTCAGCATCGCCGTGCTGGTCGGCCTGGTAGTGAGCGCAACGTTCTTTGCCCTCGCCGCGCTCGACGGCGGTCAGATCCGGCATGACGAGATCCGCCCGACAGCCGGAATGGCGGCGCCGAAGAACACGACAAGTACCTAGAAGCCGACCTCGCCGGCCGTCGGTCAGGCACCGGGACCGCGATCCGGGTCTCCCACTTTGGAGCAAGCTTTGCATGCGGACCATCCATCCGGAGTTGCATCGTACGGAGCGCATCGGCTGGCTGCGGGCGGCCGTCCTGGGAGCCAACGACGGCATCGTGTCGACCGCGAGCCTGGTGCTCGGGGTCGCTACCGCCGAGGCCTCGCGCCCCGCCGTGCTCGTCGCCGGGGTGGCCGGGCTCGTGGCGGGCGCCATGTCGATGGCGGCGGGTGAGTACGTCTCGGTGAGCTCCCAGGCTGATACCGAGCAGGCGGATCTGGCGCGCGAGCGGGGCGAGTTGGCGGGAAGTCCCGTGGCGGAGCACGCGGAGCTGGCCACGATATACGAGCATCGCGGTCTCACGCCCACGCTCGCAGCCGAGGTGGCGGCGCAGCTGATGACCCACGATGCGCTCGGTGCCCATGCGCGCGACGAACTGGGCATCTCGGCGGTGCTGCAGGCGAGGCCGGTACAGGCGGCGCTGACCTCGGCGGCGACGTTCGCCGTTGGAGCAGCCTTGCCCCTGCTGGTGGCAAGCTGCAGCCCGACTCGTTGGCTCGTGACCCTGGTCGCGGGTGCCTCGCTCGTCTGCCTCGGCCTGCTGGGGGCGGTGGCGGCCCGGGCCGGTGGGGCACGGCCCTGGGTGGGGACCTTGCGTGTCGTGTTCTGGGGCGCTCTGGCAATGGGCCTGACGGCGGCCCTCGGCAAGTTGTTCGGCGTGGTGGCTGCCTGAGCGGCCAGTGCCTGGGAAATTCCCGCTGCGCTACTCCAAAGGGCCTCGGCGGCTTGCCGGCCGAGGGGCGATGACGGCGAGCACGATCAACTCCTCGGCCAGCGCTCGCATCCCGTGAGGTTCCTGGGGCTCGTAGGCAACGACCATGCCGGCGCGTACATGACGCTCGCCATCGGCGCCGCTCACCAGCCCCGACCCCGAGTGGACGTGGAGCACCACCGAGGACACGGAGGTATGTACCGGGACGGCTTGACCCGCGGCGAGGCGGAAGACGACGAGCCGGGCGTCCGGTGCGTCGTGCATGACGGCCATGGCCGGCCGCGCTTGGTGCACGGCAGCCGCCTCTCGCGCGACAGCCACGGGATCGTAGACCTTCATCGATCGGTCCTCGCCATTCCCCCGTGGATTGCAGAGGCGGCGGCCAAAGTCGTTATCCCACCGTAGGGCGCGCTATGTGATGTCGCAGAGGGTCTCCGTTCAGGGAGCGCGCGCGACTGACTGAGCCGCACCGGCTTCTCCGCGTCGTCTGAAGGTGCCCCCCTAATTAGCCAGCTGGTGGCAGCGATCCCATACATTAACACATGACCCTGACTGTGTGGACGGTAGGGCATTCTACGCGCCCCCTCCCGGACTTCCTCGCCGTCTTAGCGGCGTATCGGATTGAGGTAGTCGCCGATGTCCGGCGCTTTCCCGGCTCTCGCAGCCAACCGCAGTATCGGCAGCCGGCACTGAAGTCCGCGCTCCATGCCTCCGGAATCGCCTACATTGCGCTTTCTGACCTGGGAGGCCGTCGCCAACCAGACCCGAACACTCCGAGCACGGCTTGGCGGAACCCCGCATTTCGGGGTTACGCCGACCATATGACCGGCGAAGAGTTTGCCGCCGGTCTCTTCGAGCTCCTGACCCTGTCAGGGGGGCTCCGAACCGCGGTCATGTGCGCGGAGATTCTCTGGTGGCGCTGCCATCGGCGAATGATCGCCGATGTGCTGGTGTCCCTTGGGGTGCACGTTATCCATATCATGGATGTCAACACCGCTCAGGCGCATCGGCTGAGGGCACCTGCGCGCCTCGTCTCCGGCGTGCTGACCTACGGCCTGAAGGGTCCGGCCGCCTGACGTGGACTTCGGGCCGAAGGACCCAGCTGCCCGCGAATGTCCAGGCGTGCAGCCTTTGTGACACTGGTAACTGGGTGCACGCCGTCAGTCTTGATAATCTGATTGAGCGCGCCTACGCTGACTTTGACGGGGTTGAAACGGATCGTGCAATTCTTGCGGCCATCCGGCGTAAAGCGAGGGCGGCGCTCAAGGGCGACCCCAGTTACTGGGGAGACGAGTACAGGGTTCGTGTGGTCCAACTCGAGGCATAGGCGAGACGTGGCTATTCCCGTCGGGCGATGGATCAGAACCGTGGTCCCGGGAGATTCTTGGCCAGCAGCTTCGCCTTGCCGAAGAGAAATCCGGGCTGGAACGCCTGAAAGGCGGTGTCTGGCACCCCTATCGGCGCAAGTGGGCAACCGAACGAAAGGACCGCCCTATCGTTGATGTGAAGGCAGCAGGAGGCTGGCGAGACACCAATACGCTGCTTACCTGCTACCAGCACACAGATGAGGTCTCCATGCTCAGGGTGATGGAGGCACCCGAGAAACGTCGCGGTCTAGATGCAGGACATACCTGAGAAACTACGGCGAAACTACGGCAGGCGGGCAGATAGACAAAGCCCGACAACAGCTAACTCGTTGCCGGGCTTGATTGCCCCTCCTGGGCTCGAACCAGGACTCTCCTGATCCAGAGGGGCCGTGGTAACCAGCCGAAGTCCAGCAACTTGCTACCCTTTACGCGAGTTCGTGGCACCCGATGCTGGAGTTTGCTGGGTTTCATGCTCGACTTTGCCGTACTTTACTCACTCAAATGTCGGAGTTTGCCGAACCGCTGCTCCAGCAGTACAGGCAAAGACCTCCACGACCACGTCCGCGCCGCTTTCGTTCCGCGGCGATGAGAACATGCTCGAATACCGTCACCGTCATCTCCGGGCGTCAGCTGGCCCCGCTCCAGAGCAGCTCCTAGCTCATCCCTTCGACAGTCGTTAAGACACGTTGGAGCCGTCGCCGGACGTCTTCCGCTATCGGCTGAATGGCATCGTTCCCGCTCAGGCTCAGGGCCTCGACCGGATCGAGCGCTGCCACCACCGTGTGTTCCGGATCATCGGCCGCGTAGACGATAACATTGCAGGGCAGCAGCAGCCCGATCTCCAGCTCGGCCTCGAGCGCCCGGTGGGCCAGAGGCGGGTTACAGGCGCCCAGAATGATGTAGGGCCGGAACTCAACCTCCAGCTTCTTCCGCAGCGTCGCCGCCACATCAATCTCGGTGAGAACACCGAACCCTTCATTCGCCAGCGCGTCGCGAGTCCGTTCCACGGCCTGGGCATAGGGCAAGGAGACGGTGGTACTGATGCCATACCGGGTAGTGTGCTGAAGCATGCCGTGCACTCACGTTGGGAGTCAAAGAGAAGCTATTCGAGGGAAGTGTAGTACCGGCTGAAGTAAGCATGAAGATGCCTTCCGTCATCGGGGTTTCACCCCAGGTTCATCCTCGCTTCATCGGGCGCCGTGCAGCTTGAGCACAGTTCTGGTGTGCCATGCTATTCGCAGATCGCACGATGCCGGGTCAAATACCTACCCATTCGGGTCTGAGGCCTCTCGCCCACCCTCCGGCAGCCTTTCGTTCGAGCTGGGCCGCTCACTGGTGGTGAAGCTCCCGGCGATGGTGACCCCAAGCCGGGTGGTACACACCGACTCAGCCGATCGGCGTCGAGGATCTCGCCGCGTATTTGGTGGAGGCCCTCGATCTCCCAGCCTTAGAGAGCGTGGTCTACGAGATCGGGGAACCCGACCGGGTTTCCTACGGCGATCTCATGCGGGAGTACGCGCGGCTCCGAGGGTTGAGACGACTAATGATTCCCGTGCCCCTGCTCGCGCCGCGGCTCTCGAGCCTCTGGCCAGCGCTGGTCTCGCCGGTCCACGCGCAGGTGGGACGAGAGCTGATAGACCGGGTGCGCAACGCGACAGTGGTGTAGGAAGGCATTCCAGCCCATTTCGCGCATCGGGGGGGGGATGCGGGCTGGTACTATGGGAATACTCTCTGGCGGCTGCGTGGGCTTCTCGACATCGTGGTGGGTGGACCGGGGATGCGGCGGGGCCGGCGGGATCCGGCGTCTGTGATGCCGGGGGACGCCTTGGACTTCTGGCGGGTGGAAGCGGTGGAGCCCGGGCGGCTACTCAGACTCGCGGCGGAAATGCGGGTGCCGGGGCGGGCATGGCTTCAGCTCGAGGTGACGTGGGCGGCCGGCGGCAGTCTCATACGGCAGACCGCGATCTTCGATCCCGTCGCGGTCCGGGGGCTGTTCTATTGGTATGGGCTGTGGGGGATTCATCGATGGTGATTGCCGGAATGCTGCGCAACATCGTTCGTGCTGCGACAACGGTGGACCTGATGGCGCCGTGCGAGCGGACGCCGTGACGCCGCCACGCCAAGCGGAATCTCCCGCCCTCGAAGACAAGACGTTCCTGGTTCTGCTCGTCGCGGTAACGCTCGCCTTCGCCTGGATCGTCTGGCCGTTCTTCGGGGCGGTGCTGTGGGGGGTGATCCTCGCGATCGTCTTCGCACCGCTCTACCGGCGGCAGCTGCGGTCCATGCGGCAGCGGCGCACGCTTGCGGCGTTCGCCACGCTCGTGATGATCCTGGTGCTGGTGATTCTGCCGCTGACGCTGATCACGGCCTTGCTGGTGCAGGAAGGGGCCGGCGTGTACGAAAGGATCCAGTCGGGAGAGTTTGACATCGGCCGGTATCTTCAGCAGGCCTTCAACGCGTTGCCCGGATGGGTCACGAGCCTGCTGGACCGATTCGGGTTAACGAACCTGGGCCTGGTGCAGGAGAGGCTGTCGGCTGCACTGAGGACGAGCAGCCAGTTCCTTGCGGGACAGGCGTTGAACCTCGGCCAGAACACGCTCAACTTCGTTCTCAGCCTGTTCGTCATGCTCTACCTGCTGTTCTTTCTGCTGCGCGACGGCGACGCACTGGTCGAGCGTATCAGGGCGGCGATTCCGTTGCACCCGGAGCAAATGCGGACGCTCGTCAGCCGGTTCACCGGCGTCATCCGTGCCACGGTCAAAGGCACCCTCGTCGTCGCCGTCGTGCAAGGCGCGCTCGGGGGTCTGATCTTTTGGCTACTGAGGATCCACGCGCCGGCGCTCTGGGCCGCATTGATGGCCCTGCTGTCCCTGCTGCCTGCGGTGGGCACTGCGCTGGTCTGGCTGCCGGTCGCGCTCTACTTCCTGGCGACCGGTGCGATCTGGCAGGGCATCGTGCTGACTGCGTACGGCGTGCTCGTTATCGGCTTGGTGGACAACGTGTTGCGCCCGATCCTGGTCGGCAAGGACACCAGGATGCCCGACTACGTCGTGCTGATCTCCACCCTGGGCGGCATAGCAATCTTCGGCATCAACGGCTTCGTCCTCGGGCCGGTGATCGCCGCGATGTTCATCGCGGTCTGGGGCATGGTCTCGGCGTCGAGACCCGGGTCCAGGCCAGTTCGCTCCGACATCGGCGTGCGGGAGGAGTAGCCGAACAACGCCGGCTCCACCGCAGCGCCGTCGCCTCCGACTAGCCCGCACGCGATGGAACCAACGGGGCGTTGAGCACAATGAGCTTTCTCGGCTGGATGGCGCTCGGCGGCCTCGTGCTGCTGCTGATGGCACTCTCCTCCGCCTATCTGCGGAACCTCCCGATCTCGACGTCGGCTATCTATCTGGCGCTGGGCGTGGCCATCGGTCCGCTTGGCTTCGGGTGGCTACGCATCGACCTGCGCGAGGCGGGGCCGTGGTTCGAACGGCTCACTGCGATCGCGGTGATCGTCGCGCTCTTCGTGGGCGGGCTTAAACTGCGGCTGCCGTTGCGGCACCCCGCCTGGGTCGCGGCGTATCGCCTCGCCGGGCCCGTGATGGTGGCGAGCATCCTCGGCGTGGCGTTGTGTGCCCACCTGCTGCTCGGGCTGGATCCGGCGATGGCCCTGCTGGCGGGCGCGGTGCTCGCCCCGACCGACCCGGTGCTGGCCAGCATGGTAAAGGTGGATAGCGCCACCGACCACGACCGGGTGCGCTACGGGCTATCGGGCGAAGCCGGGTTGAACGACGGCGCGGCGTTTCCCTTCGTCGTCCTCGCCCTGATCTGGGCGGAGCACGGCGGCCCAGGGGGCTGGATCGGCGAATGGGTGCTGGCGCGGGTAGTGTGGGCGGTGCCCGTCGGTCTGCTCCTGGGCTTCGGGCTCGGCCGCGCGGTGGGGCGAGTAGCCATCTGGCTCCGCAGCCTGCAGCAGGACACCCATGCGCCGAGCGACTTCCTGGCGCTCGCCCTCATCGCGCTCTCCTATGTCGGCGCCGAAACCATCGGCGCGTGGGGATTCCTGGCGACCTTCGCCGCCGGCGTCGGCCTGCGCCACGCCGAGCTGCACGTGACGCGGGAGACGCCGCATCCCGAGCAGGTACGGAGCCCGGCACCGCCAGTAAGGGATCCCGCGACCGAGGCCTCGTCACATCCGCCGGCGGAGGACCTGGTCGGCGCGAGCGTCGGGGCGGAGGAGCTGCGAGAGCCGGCAGTCGCCGCGGGCGTGCTGGTGGCGGAGACGATCTCGTTCGGTGATACGGTCGAGCGACTGGTTGAACTGCTGCTGGTGGTTCTGGTGGGGGTGTGCCTCACGACTCACTGGGACCTGCGGGCCGTTCCCCTCGCGCTCCTGCTCATGCTGGTGATCCGCCCGGGCGCGACCCGGCTGATGCTCGTGGGCACGCCGACCACGAACTCGCAGCGCTGGCTCATGGGGTGGTTCGGCATTCGCGGAATCGGGAGCCTCTACTACCTGAGCTACGCCCTGAGCCACGGCGTCTCGGGTCCGGCCGCGACAGAGCTGGCGGGGGTGACGATCTCCGTCGTTGCGGCCAGCATCCTGCTGCACGGCATCAGCGCACGGCCACTTCTCTCCTGGTACGAGCGAAGGCTCTCGGAGCCGCGCGAGAAGTGATACGCCGGCTGGCGCGTCATGGAGCACCCCCCATCTCCTTGGGTGTGGCGGCGGGGGGCGGCTGGCTCGACATCGGGACATTGCAGCAGTGCTATCGGCAGTGCGACGACGACACCCTGCGGTCGGTGGTCGAGTTCGAGCGATCCCCGACCGCTCGCACTGACCCGGCGAGTCCGAGTCACAAGTGAGCGCGTGGGAATCCACGAAGCAACTCGCTCACTAACTCACACACCCCCAGATAGGCGAAAGCCCCGCACGACCGAAGTCGTTGCCGGGCTTGATTCCCCTCCTGGGCTCGAGCCGAAGGCCACCGAAGGTGAACCAGGGCTCTTCTGATCCAGAGGGGCCATGGTGAGCAGCCGAATTCCAGCAACTTGCACGCATTCACGCGAGTTCGTGTCACCCGATGCTGGCGTTTGATGGATTTCGTGCCGCACGTTGCTGTGTTTCACTCACTCAGATGTCACGGTTTGCTGCCTTCTTTCCGCGACTTCCAATCCGAAGGCCGACTTGCGCGTAGGGAAGCAGTGCGGGGTCGATGAAGCGTCGCTCGACGTGAACGGGTGAAGGCGATCGATGTGCAGTCCAGCGACGGATCACTCGCCCTTCTCGAGCTCTGCGTTGCCATCCATGTACTTGAGGGTGAAGCGGAGACCATCAATCTGCCAGCGACCCTCGACGCTCCGTAGATGGAGATCGTAGCTGCCCACGAACACGCGGATGTTCCGTCCGGACCGCGTCGGCCGGTAGTGGGAGGCGGTGCCATAGCAGAAGGCCGTCGCCTGCTCGCCCTCGAGGTTGACTCGGTAATTGCCGACTTGGTGGTGGATGGCCTGGAGTGACCGAAGGCCTTCCTCCCATGCGGCGGCGATCTGGTCCGGCGTCAACTGGCTCGCTTTGCCCCCCGGGAGCGATGTCATGTCGAAGTCGACCGTGTCGGCGAAGCAGGCCCGCACCGTCGGCCAGTCACGGGTGTCCGTGCTGATGAACAGCTGGTTGATGGTGTCGATGATGCGGTCCTTCTCGACCAACTGCTGCAGCTCATCCTCCATGCACCCTCCGCGGTCAGGGCCGACCGCGCCGCGCCGGTACTTTGCGGGCGGCTCGTTCGGCGAGGAGCTGTTCGACGCCCGCCCACAGCTCGGGCCGGATGCTGTCGGCCAACTCGATGTTCCGCTTGCCGAGCATCACGGCGATAGCGCCCGTGGCGAGCCCGGCGATCCGCGCTTCCTCGATCACTGCCGCGAAGTGGATGCGGGCCTCACGGATCATTCGCCCGACGAGAGCGGACCCCTCCGGGCGGTCGCCCAAAGCCAGCGCCAGCAGGTAGAGATCGCGCGCACCGTCCAGCCTATGCGCTAAGTAGTCCTGGGTCCCGGGCGGGAGTTCCTTCGACAGGTGAGGCGTCGGCCCAGTCATGATGAGCTCCTTTCCGCGGCCTGCTCGTTGCGCATCACACACGCCGTGGCTGCAAGAACAGTGACACCTATAGACGTACAGCACCTCCCGAGGAAAGGTAACGAGCGCCAAGCTCCGCCGTACCGTTGCTGCGCAGATCCTCCGGCCCTCGAGCTGCTGGACCTGCTCGCCGCGCCCCCGTATTTCTGTAGCGAGCCCAGTCGAGATCGCGCTGCGCCGCGCGGGAATCTGCGAAGCAACTCACTCACTGACTCACACACCAGATTGGCGGAAGCCCGGCACGACCGAAGTCGTTGCCGGGCTTGATTGCCCCTCCTGGGCTGCCTAGACGGCCAGCGCTTGGGAAATTCCAGCTGCGCTACTCCAAAGGGCCTCGGCGGCTTGCCGGCCGAGGGGCGATGACGGCGAGCACGATCAACTCGGCCAGCGCTCGCATCCCGTGAGGTTCCTGGGGCTCGTAGGCAACGACCATGCCGGCGCGCACATCACGCTCGCCATCGGCGCTGCTCACCAGCCCCGACCCCGAGAGGACGTGGAGCACCACCGAGGACACGGAGGTATGTACCGGGACGGCTTGACCCGCGGCGAGGCGGAAGACGACGAGCCGGGCGTCCGGTGCGTCGTGCACGACGGCCATGGCCGGTCGCGCTGGGTGCGCGGCAAACGCCTCTCGTGCGACGATCGCAGGATCGTAGACCTTCATCGATCGGCCCTCACCGTCCCGCGACACGGGGGGAGGACGCGAAGCACCCCGACCGCCTCCTTGGTGGCATCTGCGAAAGTATGGCTGACGAAGGGTAGTCGCCGGGCTCGCGCAGACGCACCTCGAACATGCTGCCTACCCGTGAACGGGAGAAAATGACGATCGACCAGGTCATAGAGTCGAAAGTGCACCACCGGATACACGACGAGGCAGACGGCCTTCCTTTCAACGCCCAGGAAGAGGCTGGGGCGGCCGTAAACGGCCAGGATGCTTGCGAAGTCCGGCTACGTCGTGTTCACGGCTGGAGACAAGGAAGAAGCACTGGCGCTAGCCGGCACGCTGGATGATCAGGTTGGGCTCGTCGTGGTCGGCTCGGTTTCGTGACAAACACTTCGAACGGCGTTAGCATCAGGTAGCCCAGTCACGCGCCGGTAACCCACTCCCGGCAGATGCCACATGGCCGAAGTTCCTACCACGGCCCACGGTCCGATCTGGTATGGAGCCACCGTGCTAGTGGTCGATGATGACCTGTCGGTGCGCGGGATCCTCCGCCGCATGCTCGAAGCCGAAGGCTTTCACGTCGAGGAGGCTCCGGACGGTGAGTCCGCACTGCGACTCATTCAAGCGCGCACCGAGCCGTTCAATCTGGTCCTGACCGACCTCTCGATGCCGCGAATTGATGGGCGTCAGGTCTCCGAAACGCTGAGACGGTATCGGCCGAGCGTCGCCCTTCTCTGCATGTCCGCCGATCCCGACGCGGTGCCCTATATCGAGTCGTCGGACACTCCCGTCCGGGTGCTACTCAAACCATTCACCGCCGACGACCTCCACCACGCGGTGCGTGACGCCATCACCCGCGCCACCGACCTGGCGGCCGCCGCTGAGATTGAGATCGTGCGGGCGCACGCCGGATTGAGCAAGCTCGCCTTGGCACTGGAAACTGAGTCGCACGATGCGGGTGCAGACATTGGATTTAGTTGTCGCCGCCCGGGAGTTGCGGCGGGCAGCTGGAGGATAATCGGACGGGGGTCATGCCTCCCGGCAAAGGGCTGCCAAGGCTCTTACGATCCTCGGGACGGCGTACACCATAGGAGTCCGTTTCCGACCGCAGCCGAGGTTCTCATGCAACCCGGCCGCCACCTCGTGGAGTGGCAGGGCGAGTGTGGCAGGGCGAGTGTACGAGCACCTCACACCCACACGATCTTTCCCACACTCTGACGCGACTCCGGCCCCGCGAGATCTTTGGAGAACAACTCCTCGTGGCGGAACAGAAAGCCGGTCTGGAACACCTGAAGGGAGGTGCTTGGCATCCGTTCCGGCGGAAGGGTTACGGGAGCGGAAGGATCTCCCACTGGTTGACGTGAAAGCAACTGGGGGTTGGAGAGACACCAACACCCGTCTCACGTGCTACCAGCAGACCGATGAGGCGTCGATGCTCCGGGTGATGAACGCTCCGAGACAGCTGCGGATTGTAGGCTAGGCAGAGCAGAGAACCTACGGCAGGCGGGTAAATAGACGAAGCCCGACAACGGCTAAGTCGTTGCCGGGCTTCATTGCCCCTCCTGGGCTCGAACCAGGACTCTCCTGATCCAGAGGGACCCGCAGAACCAGCCGAATTCCAGCAACTTGCAGTCATTTGCGCGAGTTCGTGTCACCCGATGCTGGAGTTTGCTGGGTTTCATGCTGGACTTTGCCGTACTTTACTCACTCAAATGTTAGAGTTTGTCACACTCTCAAACCGAGAGGCTTTGCGCCGATCTCTTGTCAGAGGTCTTCTACGCGGGCGACGAAGCCGACGCCAAGGATACGGTGCGCCGACTGGCCGGGAGCATAGGGTTCGAGCCGGTGGATGGCGGCCCGCTCGCCAACGCTCGCTACCTGGAGCCGCTCGGCATGCTCAACATCTGGCTCGGCTACGTGGGCGGCCGGGGCACGAACATCGCGCCCGGTGGGACACCGCACCGTCGGGGGCCCCTGTCGCTGTCTGAGGCAGCCCTGTCGGCAAAGCCCATGATATGGGGGTCATTCTGCGACCCCTTACTTCCCGTCAATAGTCATGTTGCCGTCGATGTCACTGAGCGAATGGTTAGGTCCGAAGTTGAGCAGCCGGCTGCTGGTCTCGACCCGATGCCCCTTGTTGGCGCCTTCGGTGATCTTGCCGACCAGGTGGGTCTGACCCGAGACCGCCTCGGCGGTTCCACTCAACTTTGCTTTGAACGATTCTGAAGCCGGCACCGCGGTGACTACCCAGTACGAATGAACCAGTATCTTGCCGGCTTGCCCGGACGACCCCTCGTCGAAGCCGAACACGAGGGTCGCCTTACCCTGCCGCTCGCCATTCACCGTACCCGACATGGTGTACTGTCCCGAGCTGTCGCGCTTGATCGCCTTCACATGATAGGACAACTCGATCTTGTTATTCTGACTTGCCGTATCGGCCGGAGTCACAATCTGACGATTCGGCGAGTGTCCGATGGATACGAGCCCCAGGCTCAGCACCGCAAACGCAGGACTCTGGATTCTGGTGAACATTGGGGGCCTCCTCAGGCGCAATCGTGAATAGCTTCAAGCGGGTAAGCGCATCTGTTTCCGCAGACTCTTGTCGAACGCCGCGGTGGGAACAAAGCGCCGGAGCAGACTGATCTGGCGCGCGGCCCGTCCTGCGGTGTAGCGGCGGCGCGGATTGAGCTCAGTGGAGGCCTTCACCACAGCGCTCGCGACCAGCTCCGGCGTGTCGGCGGTTTTCATCCCATCCCGCAGAACTCCCTCGGCATTCGTTCGCGCCGACCGGTAGACATCGAGCTGCTGGTCTGCCTGGTAGACGTTCCCTTCGAAAGCGGTCCGGGTATAAGCCGGCTCGACCAGCACCACTCGGACACCCGAGCCCCTGATCTCATGGTCCAGCGACTCGGAATAGCCTTCCACCGCGTGTTTGCTGGCTGCGTACAGGGCCATGAACGGCGCCGGGATCAGCCCCATGACCGAGCTGAGGTTGACGATCCGTCCCGCCCGCTGATTCCGCATGGTGGGAAGGACGGCCTTGGTCATGCGAATCAGGCCGAACAGGTTGACGTCGAAGAGGGACTTCGCCTGTTCTAGCGACGACTCCTCCGCGCCGGCGACTAATCCCACCCCGGCGTTGTTGACCAGGAGATCGACGCGGCCTGCCTTGGACAGCACTTCACCGACCGCGGCCTGCACCGACTCCTCGCTGGTCACATCGCACACCAGGTATTCGATCCCCGGCGACTTCGTCGCTGGCGCCCGGCGTGAGGTGCCGAACACCCGATAGCCGGCCGAGTGAAGCGCCCGCGCGGTGGCCTCGCCGATCCCTCCCGATACGCCCGTCACGATCGCCACGGGCCGAGTCTGCTGCTGATTGCCTGCCATACCGTGCTCGCTTTCTCTTGGGGTCCATTCTTCAACTGCAATATGACGATCATCATATTCCTAGGCAAACGCAAATCCGGCACCGGCGCATAGTATCAGCCTGTTCGGGTGAGATGGTTCAGGGCCGCCTCGCGCACCGCATCGGAGAGCTTGGGGTCGTCCACGGCGCGGGCCAGGACCAAGGCTCCGAGCGCTGTAGCCATGGTGACGAGCGCGCGCTGGTGCGCACCAGGCTGGCCCCAATCCGGCGACTGGCGAGCGACCAGATCGATCATCTCCTTGATCCGGCGGGTGGCGGCCCGGCGCACCTTGGTCGACTGGCGTGGCATCTCCGAGCCGAGCGCGGCGACGGCGCATCCGCCGTCGAGGGCTGCCACATGCTCCTTCGAGAGATAGCTGCGGAGCATGGCCTCGAGCTCCTGCTTGGCCGGTGCCGCAGCGGCGACCCGCGTCAGGAAGGCCACTGTGTCAGCGCCGGCCCGGTCTGCCGCTTCGGCCAACATCCCTTCGCGCGAGTCGAAGTGAGCGTAGAAGCCGCCGTGGGTGAGGCCTGCCTCCTTCATGATCTCGGCCACGCCAGCGCCATCGTACCCGCTCCGCCGAATGGCACGGGCGGCGGTCTCCACGATGCGCTCGTGGGTGGCTTCCTTACGGCTGGGGGCGGGTCCTCTCGAGGTGGCGGCTCTCATATGATGATCATCATACACACCTGGCAACTGGAGCGCAAGGGGTACGCGACCGGCCGGCTACTCTGCTCCGCCATGAGCCGCAAATAGGGAAAGCGCCGCGACCGGGGAAACCCGATGCGGCGCTTTCAGTGCCCCTCCTGGGCTCGAACCAGGACTCTCCTGATCCAGAGGGACCGCTGTAACCGCCTAAACTCCGGCAACTTGCCACCATTTACGCGAGTTCGTGTCACCCGCTGCCAGAGTTTGCCGGCTTGGATGCCGGACTTTGCCCGTACTTACTCACTCAAACGTCGTACTTTGCCGGATCCGCAGCCACACTTCTTGTAGCCTCGTAGAATGCGCACGGTGTCAGCACCGTCAATTATGCAGTACCGCGCACTGAGAAGATCCTCGGAGGTTCTCCGGTGCTGCGAGTGGTGGTGCTGTGATTCCGATGCGTGACCCGCTGCCGATGAAGCACCAGGCGCCGGACACCCGGGCATGTATCCCGAGGTGAGTGCGGCTCATTGTTGCTGCAAGGAACCCCGGGGGGCAAGGTGGAGGGATGAAGAATTCTTCAGCAGGACCTCACCACCGTTTCCGAGCCTCTGATGCATAATTGCCCTGCCTAGAGCATCAGGCAGCGGCTGGCGTGAATCGCTCGCCGAGTACGTGGTTGCTGGGAGCGCCGCTCCCGCCAAGGAAGAAGAGACCGCAATGAGATACTGTTCACTAGTACCCGGCGCACTGGCCCTCAGCATGGCCTGGGTCGCGGCGTGCAGCGATAATTCAACCGAGCCGACCCAGCCAGCGGAGCCCACGCTGAGCGGGCCCGAGTTGGTAGTTGCCAGCAACAGCTGGATCACACGGAAAAACCTGCCGAGCGTGCGGAGAAATCTTGCTGTGGCTACAGTGACGAACGCAGCCGGGCAGTCGATCGTCTATGCGATAGGCGGATTTACCGATGTGTACCCGGTGAGCCCGCTGAGGAAGGTCACGGCCTACAATGTCGCCACCAATACCTGGACCGAGCGGCGGCCGCTCCCCGTTCCCTTGGCGTCGTCCAACGGCGCCGGCGTGATCAACGGAAAGATCTACGTCTCCGGCGGGTTCTCAACGAGCGGAGACGCTCCTCCCACTAGGGCGCTCTACGTGTACGATCCCGGCACGAATACCTGGACCCGGAAGCACGACCTTCCGACGATCGGAGGTCCCACGTAAGGACTGGACGGTGGGATCCAACGGTGTGACCGGCGTGATCAACGGCAAGCTCTACGTGGTCACACGGTGCTCCTCGCGCGTGTACTACACTGAGGATGACGTCTGCGAAGGCGACCTCACCGGTCCACGGTTGTTCCGCTACGACCCGGTAACCGACCGGTGGGTCACGCTCGCTCCGCCGTTTCCCGCGGCGACGGCGCATGAGATGGTGTGGACACCGCTCGCGGGAGGGGTGATTGGGGGAAAGTTTTACGTAATGGGAGGAGACTATGGAAATAAGGGACGCTTGTCCGTCTATGATCCTGCCACCAACCGGTGGACGGCCAAGAATCCACTGGGACTGGCACGCAGCGGTGTGGCAACGGCCGTGCTGGGTAGCAAGCTGTACGTGATGGGCGGCCTTCGGTACGATCCGATCGCAAATGAGCTCCAGGAACTGGATGTCACCATCGTGTACGACCCGGTGACCGACGCGTGGACCCGGCGGGCCTCGCTGCCGAGCCCTGTGGTCAACGCCGCGGGAACCAAGGTCCTGCGCAATGGCAGCCCGCGTATCGAGCTGGTGGGCGGAGTCCCCGCGCCTGCTGACAACCTGCAGTACATTCCATAAGCGCCGTTGCCCGGGTATCAAGGCGCCGCCGGATGCATCCATTCGGCGGCGCCACATTGTCGGGATAAGGAGCTGTGACTATGAAGGTCGGAGCATTCGGAGCGGCTCTGTTGACGCTGCTCCTCGGAACCCACCCCACCCACTGGCCGCGCAGCAACCCGGCCGCATATGCCACGGACAATATGCATCACGGCATGATGATGAGCATGGACATGCGGCAGCAGATGCGGTTGATGGACTCCGTGAACGCACGGCTGGACACTCTGATGCTCAGATGAATCGGGCCACCGGGAATGCCAAGGTTGCGGAGATAGCCCTAGGTCGGTTCCGGACAGCTCATCTACGGGTTGGTGAGGTACCGATCTCTCTGATCCCAAGTAGAAGCGGCATCGGCAAGCCAGTAGACCGGCGCTTGGCCGCCTATTGCCTCAGGAGGGCTTACCAGCTGAGAGGGCCGGATGGAAGCTTGTGGCATGCTTTCCGGGGAACTTAACGCTGGAACTAACTCACAGAGGAACTCACACAGGGCTGCAAATAGCCACGGCTAGCCTCGCCTGCACCCACCAGCCGGCTTTGAGGTTCGCCTTATGGCCGTGGATCTCGCCGATCTTCACAGTGAGCCGCGTAGCCGTGTCGTCCACCTTCCGCGGCTTGCCCATACTGTTACCTGTACCATCAAAGCGCCATGAAGTCGAGCATGGACTGGGCCCGCGTATCCCCTCCAATTGCTTGAGCTGACTCAGTCATGGTCTGAAGTGTTCTGACATACCTATGGTTGATCGGCCAGACGAACAGTGGGAAACGAAGTCACAGGAAATGTCCTACCTCGCTAACTCCTTCAAGGGAGGGTCAGATGGACAGCCTTCTTACTTCGTTTTGGAAAGAATTGATCTCGGCTCATGTGTCGCGCCGCCAGCTTGTGCACCGCCTTACGGGAATACTTGGCAGCTCTGTTTTGGGCTTGGGTGCTGGCTGCGGCAATGGTGAAGCGCCCAGTGTGTCAGGCTCGCGGATCCAGATAACGCCTGATAGCAGCGGTACACTAGCCTCCGCTGCAGGTACCCCGCTCTTGCTTGATCGAGTCCGCGTGAGGATGATCCCCCAACGGCCTTGCCGAGCCCGGCAACAGCTAAGTCGTTGCCGGGCTTGATTGCCCCTCCTGGGCTCGAACCAGGACTCTCCTGATCCAGAGGGGGCAGTAGAACACCCCGAATTCCAGCAACTTGCAGCCTTTACGCGAGTTCGTGTCACCCGATGCTGGAGTTTGGCCACTTGAATGCTCGACTTTGCCGTACTTTACCCACTCAAATGTCACAGTTTGCTGAAGTCGGCCCAGCGGAGAGCCGCCATGCTCCACGTTGACGGTAGAGCGGGCCGCTGGCCAGGCGTTCCCGCTCGTGGGCGTTCACCCGCTCGCCGTCGATGCCGAGCGCCTGTGAGGTGCTGAAGTGAGCCGAGGGGTGTGTGAGACTCAGCTCATCGAGGGGCTGGAATTGCTAAGCTCTACCGTCATGGAATGAGGTGATGTTTGGCCGCGAGCGGCCCCACTGGTTCAGCGACCAGTGGGGCCCTTTGCCTACGTCGCCTGTTGTGAGCCTGTGTTGACCTGTACTAGTACGCCGTCGACAAGGCCTCGACCTGGCTGCTCAATGGACCACCTCTAATACCATCGATGACGAAGAACCTCCCACCTGCCCACGCGGAAGCTGCGTGCGCCCTCGGAGTGGGCATCGACGGTCCGGTGGCCCAGGTATCGCTCAGGGGGTCATATGCCTCGATGGCGCCGGTCACAATCGCCAGGCCGTTCCGGTCCACTACACCCCCGGCCACAAAGAGCTTCCCATGCAGGACGGCGGCGGACGCAACGGACCGTCCACTGGGCATAGGACTCTTCGTGGTCCACGTTCTGGTCGCTGGATCATAGACCTCGAGCTCACTATCGGAAAGTCCTGTGAACGCCTCTCCGCTAGTGAGGTAGAATTTCTCGTCGATTGCGCCGGCCACTGGGTAAGCGAAGTGCAAGCCCTTGGGGAGGGGCCGGCGCACCCACTTATCCGTCTTGGGATTGTACGACGCGAAGAGCCTTATGTCCGGCGGTGATTGGGGGAAGGTGTACACGTAGAGTTGACCGTGAACGTGAGCTTGGACCCCGACACACCCCTTGAATGGCATATCTGCCTTGCGAGCCCAGGAGTTCGTCGCGGGGTCATAGACGAACAGAGTTTTTGCGCAGTCTTCGTCCGGTGACGATCTCCCTCCTGAAACGTAAAGCTTGCCTTGGACGGGGGTCGCCCCGTTGACGTCATACAACGGAATCGGCAAGGATTTCAACGCAGTCCAGGTCCGCGTCTCCACATTGAACGCGTCGACCCTGCTCAAGGCCTGCCGTTGGTCTCCGCTCAGCCCGCCAACCACGACGATGGACTTGCCGAGGACATCCGCGGCATGCCGCCAGCGAGCCGGCTGAAGGGAGGGCATCGTCCTCCAGGTGCCGTTGAATGTTAGAGCACTGCCTGCGGCGGCTGCGCTTGGAGCCGTTTGGCCTCTGGTTTCTGGCTCCGTGAGGCCAGCCCCGGAGGGGCTCTCACAGGCCACGAGTGCCAGGCAGAGGCCGCCCACCGTGGTGGCGAGTAGCGTTGGTCGAGACATAGTGTTCCCGTCTTTCGAGTCATTAACGTGGCGGCGACCTATTGCCGGTGTAACGCGCGACGGTGACAACAATTCGAGGAAGTACAAAGTGTCTTTCAGAGATATAAGACGGGGTGAGATGTTGGTGAGGATTGTTTCAGAAAGGGATGAACGCTTTCGTGCCCGCACGAACGAACCGCTCACGTGCGCTCCTGGCATGTTGGCATGGCTGGCCCCAGCAGGCCCCCCAAAGAAAACGGCCGGTGCAATTGCACCGGCCATTGCCCCTCCTGGGCTCGAACCAGGACTCTCCTGATCCAGAGTCAGGCGTGTTGCCAGTTACACCAAGGGGCAGTACTGCCTTCGATTGTCATGGAGCTGAGGGGGATCGAACCCCTGACCTCTGCAGTGCGATTGCAGCGCTCTCCCAGCTGAGCTACAGCCCCAGGGATTCGTCCCGCGAGGCCGTAAACCTAGCGGGCGGGGGTAGGCCCGTCAACGCTCGATGCGGCCCCCAAGCTCCGCACTGACCACTTCGATCGACGCCCGCTAACGAGCGACGCCGCCTCCGGTTACGGCGCCGCCTTGGGCGACCAGCCGCGCGGGTTAGCCGATCGGCGCCCCGCGACCCGCGTCACCGCGCCTCCTCCCGGCAGGGCGCCAGTATGTGACTCATGGACCTGACGAGTGGCACCCCGCTCTGGCCGACCCTCGTGGGCCTGCCCGCTGTGTACCCCCGCCTCCATCGCGATCGCACGTGCGACGTCGCCGTCATCGGCGGCGGGATCACCGGCGCGCTCGTGGCGCATCGGTTCTCTCGGGAGGGCATCGCCGTGGTGTTGCTCGAATCCCGCGAGATCGCCCGCGGCAGCACCGCCGCGAGCACCGCCCTCATTCAGTACGAGATCGACACCCACCTCGTGGACCTGATCGAGCGCGTCGGCGCTGACCGCGCCGTTCGGAGCTACCAGCTCTGCGTGGATGCGGTGCGCGGCATCGCGTCGCTGGCCGGCGACGCGTGTGGCTGGCGCGCGACCCGGAGCCTGTATCTCGCGAGCCGCCGTCGCGACCGCCGGGTGCTCGAGCAGGAGTGGCTTGCCCGCCGCACGGCCGGCATCGAGCTCGAGCTGCTCTCGGAGCGCGACATCCGCGAGCGCTTCTCGTTCTCGCGGCCGGCCGCCTTGCTCTCGCCCGTCGCGGGAGAGGTCGATGCCTACCGCCTGACCCACAAGCTGCTGGCCGAGGCGACCGCCGCGGGGCTCGAGGTGTACGACCGTACGCCGGTGGTAGGCTACGATAGCGAGCGCCAGGGTGTCGAGCTCCGCACCTCCGGCGGGGCACGGGTGCACGCTCGCAAGGCGGTGTTCGCGACCGGCTACGAGACGCCCGAGTTCCTCGACCGCTCGCTCGTGCGCCTCCTCAGCACCTACGCCTTCGCGACGGAGCCGCTCGACGGCGCCGACGGGTGGGGGGAGGACCGCTGCCTCATCTGGGAGACGGCACGCCCCTACTTCTACGCCCGCATGTCGGCCGATGGCCGCGCCATCGTGGGCGGCGCCGACACGCCCTTCTCCCGGGCGCACAAGCGCGACGTGCTCCTCGTCAAGCGTTGTCAGCGGCTCGAGCGGCAGTTCCGGGAGATGTTTCCGGCCATTCGCGGCGACGCGGACTGGCGGTGGGGCGGGACCTTCGGCGAGACGCCCGACGGCCTGCCCTGCATCGGGACCGCGCGGCAGTTCCCGCACGGCTATTTCGCGCTGGGCTACGGCGGCAACGGCATCACGTTCAGCTGGATCGCGGCGGGAATCCTGCTCGACCTCTTCCTCGGCCGGCCGAATCCGGACGCCGAATTGTTTCGCTTCGACCGCGGCTAAGGCGATCCAGCGGGCCGTGGGTACAGGAGGCGAAAAGGGGCGTGCCGCGGCACGCCCCTTCGCAACTCCCGACCCATGATCCCGCTCTAGCCCGCGACCACCTTGCCCAGCCGTTTGATTTTCTTCCCCGCGGTCTTCCGGGGTCCAGCAAGCTTCTTTCCCATGCGCGTGCCCGCGTCCTGTGCAAGCGCGGTCGCGCGTTTGCTAGCCGCCCTGCCCGCGGCCCGGGCCTTTGCTCCTACGACGGCACCGACCTTGATGGCCTGCTTCCTGACCCGCGGATCCTCCGCTGCCTTCTGCACCGCCTTCCGTACCGCCGCGCTCGTCGCGAGCACGACCACCGCCTTCGCTAACCGCTTCGTTCTCCCAGCCATTGGGGCTCCCCGGTCAAAGGATGCGCCAATCTGGCGCGGCCCCCGCCGTCATGCCGTAAGGAGCATCACCGCGATACTTCTCAGGAGTCCCGGAGCCTCCGAGACCCCCACTCTGGCCACCGCTCTCCTACGAACCCCGCCGATCATAGCCTGGAGGCCGGCCGGCTCGCCTGGAGCTGAGTGAGCATACCATCCACCGGCACGTGACCAACATCCTCACGAAGACAGGACTTCCCCTCCCGGGCGGCCGCCGTTGCCTGGGCCGCCAAGGCGGGACTACTGTAGTGGCGTCACCCGTGCGCGGGGGTGTCCATGGCCGCTTTCGGCCATGACCTGCGCATGGAGCGAATGGTAGTTTTGGGCGAAGTACCTCTTGCGCGGCCGCCGTAGGTTGGCGGTGAGCAGTAGAATGGCCACACGCCAAGGAGACTGACGATGCGCGGGACATGGCTGGTGACGGTTGCGATGATGGGCACAGCGGCAGGGATGTTGGCGGCCCAGGAGCACGAAGGCCACAACCACGACATGGAGATGGCTCCGGCCGACTCCTCGTCGGGCGGCCGGACGCCGCTCTACGACAACCTGGGCACCTACCACATGGCGATCACGACCCGGTCGCCCGTGGCCCAGAAGTATTTCGATCAGGGCCTCCGGCTCACCTACGGCTTCAACCACGACGAGGCCATCAAGTCGTACACCGAGGGCACCCGGGAGGACTCCACCTGCGCGATGTGCTGGTGGGGAATCGCCTACGCGCTGGGCCCCAACATCAACCTCCCGATGGACACCGCGGCCGTGCGTCCCGCGTGGGCGGCGCTGCGGCAGGCGGTCCGGTTCGCTCCCGGCGTGAGTCCCAGGGAGCAGGCATACATCAAGGCGCTCGAGGCGCGCTACGTCGCCGAGCCCGCCGCCAGCCGAGCCGCCGAGGACTCGGCCTGGGCCAAGGCCATCGGCGAGGTGTCCCGCCGTTACCCGAAGGACGACGACGCCGCCACGCTCTACGCCGAGGCGCTCATGGACCTGCGGCCGTGGAACTACTGGACCAACGCGGGCAAGGCGCTCGCGCCGAGCACGATGGAGCAGGTGACGGTCCTGGAGCACGTGACGAAGCGCAATCCGAACCACCCGGGTGCGTGCCACTTCTATATCCACGCGATCGAGGCCTCCAACTTCGCGGCCAAGGCGGTGCCGTGCGCCGAGCGGCTCGGCAGCCTCGTGCCCGGCGCTGGTCACCTGGTCCACATGCCGACGCACATCTACATGCGGCTCGGACGTTGGGACGAGGCGGTCGATCACAACGCGACTGCGGTGCACGTGGACCAGCAGTATCTCGACTCGCGTCACCCGACCGGGGTGTATCCGCTCGGATACGTGCCCCACAATTACCACGTCATGTGGGAGGCGCTCGAGATGATGGGGCGGAGCGCCGAGGCACTCGCGGCGGCCCGGACGATCGTCGAGAAGGTTCCAGCGGACGTGGTTCACATGATCCCGCCCTTGGAGTATTACTCGCCGGTGGTGCTGTTCACGCTCGCCCGCTTCTCACGATGGGACGACATCCTGGCGGAGCCCGCGCCGGCGCCTGGGCTCCGCTACACCACCGGGATCTGGTACTACACGCGCGGGCTCGCCTTCTCGGCGAAGGGGAAGGCAGACTCGGCGCGGGCAGCGCTCGACAGCGTGAGCGCGATCGCGGCGAAGACTCCGCCCGAGCAGATGGCGAACCTCAACTCGAGCCGGGCGCTGCTCCAGATCGCCGAGCGCCACCTCGCGGCCAATATCGCGGCGAGAGCCGGCAAGACCGACGAGGCCGTGCGAAGCTTCACGCATGGCATCGCGATCGAGGATGATCTGGTCTACGATGAGCCCACCGCCTGGCCACTTCCGCTCCGCCAGCAGCTCGGCGCCGTCCTCCTGGCCGCCCGGCGCACCAGGGATGCGGAGCAGGCGTACCGGCAGGACCTGGTGCAGTTCCCGAACAACGGCTGGTCGCTCTACGGACTCTCCGAGGCGCTCCGCGCGCAGGGGCGGGGCCGTGACGCGGATTCCGTCGCGATCCAGTTCAAGAAGGTGTGGGCGAAGTCGGATGTGACGCTGGCGATGGAGTAGGAGCGGTCGCGCTACTGGTACTGCACGTACACCGGCGCCGGCCAGAGCTTGGTCACCTGCGCCGGCGTCATCATCGGCTTGTCGTTCTTGTAGAAGAGCTTGAACCCCGCGTACTGCACGGGCTCGGGCACGATGAAGAGCTTGTACGCCTTTTCCTTGTCCCACGGAGCGCCGAAGCCGTCCATGTCCACCACTACCTGGACTCGCGGGTCCAGCACGACCTTGTCGTGGTTGGTGAACATGCGCTGCGTGAACCGATGCACCACAAGCACTTTCGGCGGGAGCTTCTTCCTGTCGACGATGTCCGCAAGGAGCTTGACGGCGTAGTTCACGTCCGTGGCGTCGAGCGTGCCGATTCGCCCGCCCGGAACACCCCCGCGGGTCATGGCGAACTCGGGGTCCAGCGCCAGGTGCACGTACGGACGCTCCAGGTACTTCACCAGGTGCGGTAGCTCCGCGGCCACGGTGCTGTGCCCGATCTGCACGTCCAGGAACACCACCCAGCCGCGCTCCTCGGCCCACCCGAGCACCTGCTCGATGACCCGGTCGGAATGGCGGAGCCGATACTTCCCGTCCGCCCCCGGCTTGCCCTGAGCCACCGTCGCGATCAGGTGAAACGCCGGCATGACCGGGCGTCCCGGGTCGGCCTTGGCCCACTCCTCCGCCGTCCGCTCGAGCTTCGGCAGCATCTCCGCCGGCGGCAGCTGACCGAGGATGCCCATCCGCGTGGACTTGGTGTTCCCGTAAAAAGCAACGATCCGGTTCTCGGGCAGCAGGGCGCCGGGAAGCGGCGCGGGTCCCTTCACCGGCCAGCGCGCTGAGTCGGCCGGGGTGAGCTCGTAGGGTCGGCGCTCGCCGGGAGCCCGCTTCCGGGCGAGACGCTTCGCCGGGGCTCCTCCGGAATCGACGCGCGTGGTGTCCGCGACGAGGGCGATGCGAGCGGTATCCTGGCGGACAGCCTTGGGGTGCGGCTGAACGACGATCGGTTTGGGAATCCAGGCTGGAGTCGCGGGTTCGCTAACGGCCGATACGGGGGCCTTGGAGCCAGCGACGGCGGCGGGATCCCGTCGAGGCGGGCGAGCGCCGCTCTCTCCACCGCAGCCCGTGAGCGATCCGGCCAATGCCATTGCGGTCACGATCGATTGGCCCACGCGAGACTGGAAATGAATTCTCATGGAGGAGGAATCTACCATGCGCTCCAAGGCCCCTCGCGCCCCGAATCGGCGGAAGGCCTGCGCCGGCACGGGACCAGGCCCGAGCGGAGCTATGCGGACCGATTCGGGACGCCCTGCTTCGCCAGCTGTCGGTCCTGAACCCGTGACAGCATCACCAGGGAGACGATCGATCCGATGAGCGCCAGCTGCATGTCCCACTGCGTGTCCCACACGTCGCCTTGGGTGCCGAGAAAGTCCGTCGCCGCCCCGCCCGCGGACAGGGCGGTCCAGAACTCGATCAGCTCGTAGAAAGCGCTGAACGCCAGGCAGAAGCAGACGACGAGGAAGGGCAGCCATCGGCTCCCCGCCAGCGGCGAGCGCCTGATGAAGATCTCGCGGGCGAGCATCGCCGGGATGAATCCCTGGGCCAGGTGTCCGATCCGATCGTAATTGTTCCGGCTGAAGCCGAGCCACCCCTCCATCCAGAATCCGAGCGGCACCTGGGCGTAGGTGTAGTGGCCGCCGAGCATGAGAATGAGGCAGTGGAGCCACACGAGCGTGTAGGTCAGTGGGGTCAGACGGAGCCGCGGGTAGAGCCAGATGAGGACGGGCACCCCGATGAAGATCGGCGCGGTCTCGAGCCGCCAGGTGAACCGGTCGTGCGGCCGGATCCCTGACCAGGCGAGCAGGACCACCATGCTTCCGAGCAGGGCCAGCTCGTAGCTCGACGGCTTCGCGCGCATCGGCTCTCCAGAGGGTTGGGTTGTGGTCGGGATGCTGAAGAATAGGCGAGCACGTCGCTCTCTCGAAAGTCGCGGTGCCCGCGGCCATCGAGCCGATCACCTCACTCCGCGAACGGCACCTCCACCTCCATCCCGTCCCGGGCGATCAGCGTCTCCGGAAACACCGCGCGCGCCTCCGCCAGCAGCTCCGGCGCGTCCCGGCTGTAGCGCGGGCTGATGTGCGTCAGCACGAGCCGCCGCACGCCGGCGTCGAGCGCCACGCGCGCGGCCTCCGACGCCGTGCTGTGCCCGGTCTCGACCGCACGCGCGGCCTCGTCCCCTCCGAACGTCGCCTCATGGATGAGAAGATCGGCTCCGCGCGCCGCTTCGAGGAGCGGCAGATGGGGCCGCGTGTCGCCGGAATAGACCACCGTGCGACCCCGTCGCGGCGCGCCGACCAGATCCTCCGGGCTCACCACGCGGCCGTCGTCCAGCCGCACGGCTTCTCCCCGGTGCAGGCGCCCCCACATCGGTCCCTCGGGCACTCCCAGCTCGCGGGCGCGCTCGGGGTGAAACCGGCCCTTCCGGGTGTGCTCGACGAGCGCGTAGCCCACCGTGTCGGCGCGGTGGTCGGTCTCGAACACGACGATGTCGTACTCCTCGCGGCGGAGCCGCTCCCCAGGCCGCACTTCGACCACGGTGACCGGAAACTTGTTGCGCTCGATGCCCAGGCTCATCGCCGCGGTGAGGATCCGGTCGCCACCCCGCGGGCCATACAAGGTCACCGGCGCCGTGCGGTCCTGGAGGCCCATCGTCCGCAGCAGCCCGATGATCCCCAACATGTGGTCGGCGTGGTAATGGGTGAAGAAGACTTCCGCGAACGAGAACCCGACGCCGTACCGCATCATCTGGCGCTGGGTGCCTTCGCCGCAATCGAAGAGCATCGTCTCCCCTTCCCGCTGGAGCGCGAGGCCGGAGACGTTGCGCTCCACCGTTGGACAGGCGGCGCCGGTGCCGAGGAAGGTGACCGAAAGCATGGGGGGGAAAGTAACGGAGGATGGAGCGGGCGGAGAGGGTGGAACGCGCGATGCGACGCCCAGCCTCCCCCGTGCTAGAAGATCTTCACCGTCACCGGGATCTTGCCTGGGTGCTTCTCCAGGTCGTTGAGCAATCGCTTCATGCTCTGACTCACTTCACGGAGGTCGGTGTACAGCCCGCTGTCGGTCGCGAACTTGCCGATCGTGCCGCGACCGCTGTTGACGCCCGCGAGGACGCTGTCGAGGTGTGCGCCCGTGGTGGTGAGCTGCGCCGTCATCGTGGCCAGGTTCGCGGTCAGCGTATCCGCGCGCCCGAGCGTCCGGGCGAGCGCGGGGTTCGCCAGCGTGCTGTCGAGCCGGCCGGCGAGCGAGCGGAACGAGGCCATGGTCTTGGTGAGCTCGGCGGACACGCCGTTCCGTGGATCGGCGAACACCGCCATGGTCCGCTGCGTGGCTTTGAGGGTAGCCTGCAGCGCGTTCATGGTCTCGTACAGCTCGTCCGCCGTCTTCTGATTGACGATGGACTGCGCGCCGAGGAGGACACTGTCGGCGCGGTCGCTCAGCTGCGCGGCGCGATCGGTCAGCCCCGACTTCATGCTGCCGATGATGATGTGGTCGCGCGGCAGCGCCTCGGGCGCCTTCCCCGGGTCGAACTCGATGGCGGCGTCGCCCACGAATCCGACCGCCACCACGGAGGCCGTCGCGTCGAGCCGCGGCTTGATCCGCTCGGGCAGGCTCACCGAGACGACCACCTTGCCGACGTCGGCGAGGCTGATCTTCTCGACCTTGCCCACACCCACGCCCGAGATCCGCACCACGGAGCTGGCCTTGAGATTGGACGCGTCGGTGAACTGGATCTTGTAGAACTTGTCGCTGTCCGACCCCGACGGACCGCCCGCTCAGCCAGGTCGTGCCGACGAAGAACAGCACGAACGCGAGGATGACCAGGGTGCCGACGGTGGCTTCCTGCTTGTAGGCGAGGTCCATGGGCGGCTCAGGCTGCGATGATGGCGTTGTGGAAGTCGCGCTCGAGGAACTCCTGCACCCTCGGGTCCTTCGACGCCAGAAACTCCTTCGGCGTGCCCTGCTGGACGATCTTCCCGCCGGTGAGCAGGGCCAGCCGGTTGGCGGTGCGAAACGCGCCCCGCACGTCGTGCGTCACCATGACGCCCGTGACCCCTAGCGTCTCGGCCAGGCTCCGGACCAGCTCGTCGATCACGTCGGCGTTCACCGGGTCGAGGCCGGACGTGGGCTCATCATAGAGCAGATACTTGGGGTTCCCCGCGATCGCGCGGGCGATGCCCACGCGCTTCCGCATGCCGCCCGAGAGCTGGGCCGGAAACTTGTCCACCGTCTCGGGCGGCAGATTCACCAGCTTGATGCACTCTGCCACGCGCGTGTGCGCGTAGTCGAGGTCGCGGTACTTGGCGTCGTCGGTGATACCGAGCCGGACGTTCTCGAACACGTCGTCCGAATCGAACAGCGCGCCGTTCTGGAAGACGTATCCGATATGGGAGCGCAACTCGGCCAGCTCGTGGCGCTTGAGGCGCACCACATCCTTGTCGTCCACGATGATCGTCCCGCGGTCGGGATGGATCAGGCCGATGATGTGCTTGAGGAGGACGCTCTTCCCGGTGCCGGACGGTCCCAGCAGCGCGACCGTCTCGCCCTCCTCCACGTTGAAGTTCACGCCGTCGAGGACGACCTGCTTGCCGAAGCGTTTGTAGACGTCGCGCAGTTCGATCATTGGTTGAGCAGCAGCTTGGTGAGGATGACGTCGAGCAGCAGGATCATGACCGAGCTGCTCACGACGGCGCCGGTGGTCGAGCGACCCACGCCCTCGGCGCCCTGCTTGGTGTTGAACCCCATGTAGCACGAGATCACGGTGATGCAGGCGGCGAAGGCGAACGCCTTGATGACCGAATAGGTCGCGTCGAACGAGCGCCAGAACGTGCGCGCGCCGTAGGCGAAGTCGGAGTCCGTGATCGGCAGCACCAGCTTCATGCTGAACCAGCCGGCGCCGATGCCCATGACGTCGGCGAACACGGTGAGCACGGGGATCATGATGAGCCCCGCGATCACCCGCGGGAGGATCAGATGCGACGACGGCGAGCGGCCGAGGCTCTCCAGCGCGTCGATCTGCTCGGTGACCCGCATCGTCCCGAGCTCGGCGGCGTACCGCGCGCCGATCCGGCCGGCCAGGATAAGCCCCGTCAGCACGGGGCCGAGCTCGAGCACGATGGACTCGACGATCACGCCGGCCAGGTAGTAGATCGGGATCGTGCCGGTGAACTGGTACCGGGCCTGCAGCGCCGTGACGCCGCCGGCGAAGCCGGAAATGAGGAGCACGATGAACAGGCTGCCGACGCCGATGTTCCAGGCCTCGGTGAACATCCTGGGGACCCAGATGCGGACCTCGTTGAGGCTGCGCACCAAATCCACCACCAGCATCGACACCCGGCCGACGTGGGAAGTCGCGTTCAGGAACCAGCGACCGACCAGTCGGGGAAGCGCGAGAGCTTCGGTGGCCATGAGCGGGGAGCGGCTCCTGGTGAGCAGGCGGTCGGGCATCGAAGGGGCGGAACGGGGCTCCCCGGCGTGGCCGGGCACCGCGTTGACCCTCTATCTTCACCCCCCATGGCTCCCAAGTCCACCCCTGCCCGCGCCCGTTCGGCGCCCGCGCACGCGACCGAGTTCCGGCGCCGGCTGCTGCGTTGGTTTCGCCGCCACGGCCGTGACCTCCCCTGGCGCCGCACGCGCGACCCGTACCACGTCACGGTCGCCGAGTTCATGCTGCAGCAGACGCAGGTGACGCGGGTGGAGGCCTACTATCACCGATTCCTCGACCGGTATCCGACCGTCGAATCTCTGGCGCGGTCGGATCCTGCGATGGTCCGCGAGGCCTGGGCCGGACTCGGCTACTATCGTCGCGCCGCCAACCTCCACCTCCTGGCCCGGACGGTGGTTGCCGAGCACGCCGGCATCATTCCGTCCGACCCCGAGCGCCTCCTGGCGCTGCCCGGCGTGGGCCGCTACACGGCCGGCGCGGTGGCCAGCTTCGCCTACGAGCGGGCGACGCCGGCCATCGACACGAACGTGGCCCGCGTCATCCGCCGGGCCTTCCACCCGCGGCTCGCTCAGCGTGGGCAGGACCACCGCCTCTGGGAGACCGGGGCCGCCATCATGCCTCGTCGGAGCGGAGGCACGGCGTGGGCATTCAACCAGGCCATCATGGAGCTCGGCGCCCTCATCTGCACGGCGCGCGTGGCGCGGTGCGAGGAGTGTCCCGTCAGCAGGGTGTGTCGGACGGGCCGGCGGTCGACCGCCAGAGGGACGGACGCAGAGGGCCGGGAGGCGGGCGCGGTGAGAGGCGGGCGCGGTGAGCGGTGAGAGGCGAGATCAGCGGTCGGCGACGGGACTTGGGCGCGCGACCGTCGCGCGTAAGAGTCACCCGGAACGCCCCGAAAGGCCCTGACCAGCCGTTGAAGCGACGTTGACGATGGGGTCCCAAACTGGTGGGCATGCGCCGGGTGTTCTACGTCTACATCCTCGCGAGCGATGCACGCGAGCTCTACATCGGCATCACGAACAACCTGATCCGTCGCGTCGCCGAGCACCGCGGAGGGGCTGACCCCTACCGCTATGTCTTTCGCCACGCAACCTCCCGGCTGGTGCACGTGGAGGCCGCGGGAGAGGCCAGGGACGCCATGCGGAGGGAAAGGCAGCTGAAAAGCTGGACCCGCAGACGAAAGATGGCGTTGATCGAGGAGACGAATCCGTCCTGGGAGGATCTAGCCGCCGGCTGGCCGGCGAGCTGACCTCGCGACTCGTGCGTTCGGCGTGGGTGGCTGCTACCGACTCACGGACGATTCTGCCATCCGCCACACCCCGCTCGTGCGACCTACGCCAACATCGCCCCCGCCACCAGCGCCACGAGCGCCAGCGTGCCCGACACGGACCCGACGACCTTCTGCCGCCGCCGCAGCTCGTCGAAATACGCCGCACCGGGCCCGGACGCGTCGAGTCGCGAGAGCTTCGCGGCCGTCGGGAGTCCGATCAACAGCACCACCAGCGCCCCCACCAGTCCGGCTCCCTGCATCACGATGAGCCAGACGTTGAAGCCCACGAGCTCGCCCATGCGGCCGGACACCGAGAACGTGAGGATGAGCCCCGACAGGACCACCAGCAGGGCGCCCGGTGCGATGATGGTCTTTTGCATTGCCGCCTGCGCGCGGGCCACGGCCGCGAGCCCAGGCGGTTGCTCCTTCCCGCCGGTGATGCCCGCGACCATGGTGGCGAGCCCCCCGCCCAGCCACATCGTGAAGCCGAGCAGATGAAGCAACAGCCAGAAACGGATCATGTGCTCAGGGAGGAGAGGATGGCGCCGTCGATCGGCTGGCGGCCGCCGAAGCCGGCCTCGATCTCGTGCCAGTGGGTGATGCGGTCCTCACCGAGTCGCCAACAGAGGAAAATCGGCCGGTCCTCGCGCAGCGAATAGAAGTCCACCAGGCCGGCCTCGAAGCCCTTGAACACGCATCCGATGGCGTCGAGCTCCTGCAGGTAGCGGTTGATCCGCTCGGCGTGCATCGTGACCTCCTCACGCGCCGCCACGAGCTCCTGGGTCTCGCCCCAGTCCGCCCGCGCGCCGCCGGTCAGAATCTCGAATCGGCTCACCGCCGCGCGCCACGTCGGATACTCCGACGTGAGATCGTGCACGATTCGCCGCACCAGCGGGAGTGTGCGCTCGGCCTCGGACAGGGTGAACAGCTTGAATTCCGGCATGGTTACCCCCAGACGATCTCGACCCCGGGAATCTGCTCAGGGTGGCTGATGAATCCGATCACCAGCCCGTCGCCGTCCACCACCGTAATCGTGGGGCGCAGGTGCGATTCATTGGGGTCCAGATCCATCCGTACCTTGTACCCGTCCAGCTCCTGGTCGGGCCGCACCACCGGAGAGTTGGTGCGCATCAGCGAGTCGGCCCGCGTGTGCCAGGGGTGTTTGCCCTCGGCGAGACAGCGGGTGACGAGGTCGCGGTCGCTGAGTGTGCCCAGGAAGCGACGGGTGCGGTGATCGTCCACCACGGGCACGACCGAAATGTTGCGGGTCTTCAGCATGATCGCCACTTCGCTGGCCATCACACCTGCTACCGCCACGTGGGGATCGCGCACCATCGCCTCAGAGGCTTTCATGTGGCTCAATTTGCGCCGAACGAGGTGGGGGTCAAGCCCGCGAGCGCGGCACGCGCGGCCTGGTAGCCTTCCTCGGCGTAGCGCCGCATGCGGTCGACCTGGAAAGTCGCGTTGGGCTCGACCCGCGGACGGATGTAGGTGAGCGGAGGGCGTCGGGGGTCGGACCGCCAGGCTTCCAGGAGCGCCCCGGTGTGCGCGGCCATCACGATGCCCAGGGCCTCGTCGTGCGCGCGTATCAGGGGTGGGATGCCCGCGGCCGCGCCCTGAGGCAGATCGAGCCCCGGTCCGACGTCCACCGCCACGACCGGCTCCACGGCGACCGCGGCGGCCGCCGCGAGCGGAAGTACTCCTCGAAGCCCGCCGTCGCCGCAGCGGCGGCCGCCGAGCATCACGGGCGGGTAGTAGAGTGGCAGCGCGCAGGTGGCGCAGAGCACGTCGATCAGGGGGGCATCCTCGCCGTTCGCGCCGAACAGCACCAGCTCGCGTGAGTCGAGATCGGCCACCGCCACTGTGAGGGGGGTGCGCAGCTCCGCGAAGCGGCGCGCGGGGACCAGCGCCTCGAACGCGCGCCGCAGTGGCGCCGGCCGGAACAGCGCGCGCGCGAAGAGTCCGGCCACCAGCGCCAGCGGGTCCCGCACGACCCCGGCGGCTCCCACGTCGACCAGCCGGTCCAGCAGCACGTCGGGGGCGGTGCCGGCGGCGAGCCCTGCCCCGATGACGGCGCCCATCGAGGTCGCCACGTATCGCGCCGGAGCCAGTCCAGCTTCGGCCAGCGCACGCGCGGCTCCGAGGTGGGCGGCCGTCTTGGCGCCGCCGCCGCTCAGCACCAGCGCGAAAGCGCGGCCGCTCATGCCGGGCGCTTGCCCAGCCGGTGCGACTCCGCCCGCGCGTAGCGCTCCCGCTGCTCCGGTGTCTCCGGAATCAGCCGGGGAACACGGTGCGGCTTCCCGGTCTCGTCGATGGCGACGAACACGACGTGCGCGGTGTGGGTGTGGCGCCGCTCGCCGGTGCTCACGGTCTCGGCGTACACCTCGACCGTGATGTCCATCGAGCTGTTGCCGACGAAATCCACGGTGGCCTCGCAGGTGACCAGCGATCCGACCCGGATGCGTTCCCGGAAGTCCACTCGGTCGATGCTCGCCGTCACGGCCGGCCCGCCCGCGTGGCGGATCGCCGCCACCGCCGCCGCCTGATCCACCAGCGCCATCAGCTCCCCACCGAACAGGTCGCCCAGGACGTTCTGCATGTTGGGCATGACGAACGTGGTGATGGTGCCGACGCTGTGCGACATCGGGCGCGAAGCGGGCTGCATCGGGGTTCCTCGGAGGAGGGAGGGCGAAGCGCGGATGGATGAAAAGCGTCTCAGCGCGTCAGTAGTCCACCGGCCTGAGGTAGTACTCGCCAATCGCCGTTCCGCTCAACATCGCGACCGTCGGAAGCCTCCGCTTCCAGTGGGTGGAATCGAGGCGCTTCCTCACCAGCTCGACTTCCGCCTCCGCATAGCCCAGCGCGGCGATCTCCGGCGCCTTGTACCCGAGCAGGATCCAGTGGAGGATCGCGTCGGCACGCGGATAGCTGATGCCGAAGTCGCCCTCGTCGGTCTGTCCCTTGATGAGGTCGGCGCTCGCGGGCTTGGAGACGATGACGTCCGGGACTCCAAGGTGTCGGGCCAATGCCCAGACCTGCGTCTTGAACAGGTCGCCGATCGGGTTGACCGGGGGCGAGTCGTCCGCGTGCCAGGTGAAGTAGCCGAACAGGCGCTCGGTCTTGTTGCCCGTCCCCAGTGGCAGCGCCCGATGCGCGGCGCTCAGGTCGAACAGCGTGATCATGCGCGTTCGGGCCATGATGTTGCCGAGACGTCCCGGCCCCGGCTTCTCCCGCACGGCCGCGGCGAGACCGTCCACCGCCGCGCTGATGTCCACCGTCTCGGCCGGAATGCCGAGCGCGTCGATGACGAGCTGCGCGTGCGACAGGCTCTCGGAGCTCGAGGTCCGATACGGCATGCGCACACCGATCACGTTGCCGGCGCCGACGGCCTCCGCGGCTATGTAGGCCACCAACGAGCTGTCCACCCCGCCGGAGAGACCGATGACCACGCGCTCGAACCCACGCCGGCGCTGAACCTCGTCCCGGATGAACTCGACGAGCCAGCGGCGCGTGAGCTCCGGATCGATCTCCAATGGATCAAGGTCGGGTCGAGCGCGCATGGCGATGGGCGCGAGCGCGGGCCGCGGGGCAGTGCGTGAGGATGCCCCGGCGCCGTCTTCGCCGCCGGCCTCCCGCTTCGAGCCGCCGCCCGGTCGCCCGCCACGACGCGCGTCGTGCAGCGAGCCCAGCAGATGGGGCAAGCGCATCTCGAGGTCCGCGAGGAGCGGAAGATCGGTCCGCGCGCGGGTGATCTCCTCGAAATCGAGCGTCGTCCGAAGCACCGCCTCGTCGAACACCGGCGCTTCGGCCAGCACATCCCCCCGAGGAGTCGCCACGAGGCTCCCACCCGGAAAGGCCTTCCCGCCCTCGAACCCGACCAGCTGGGCGAGGGCGACATACACGCCGTGCTCGCCGGCCATGTCCTGCGCGATGCGCGTCCATCTCCCGAGGCTGGCCGGCCGGCCGGGGGCCTCCTCGGATGAGACGACCCCGCGAGCGGGGCTCGCGCTCGGAATCAGGATGAGCTGGGCGCCGGCGAGCGCCGCGAGCATGGGCATGAACGAATGCCACGCATCCTCGCAGATCAGGATGGCCGCACGCCCCCACCGCGTGTCGAACGCCTGCACACCCCGCCCCGCCTCCACAAACCGCTCCTCGTCGAACACGCCGTAGGTCGGCAGGAAGACCTTCCGGTGGACGTGGTGGATGCCCGCGTCCGCACCGCCGAGCGTGGCATAGATGGCCGAATTGTACAGGCGGTTCTGGTGCACCTCGTAGAACCCCAGGGCCACGTCGAGTGACGGGGCCTTGGCGTCGCGGTGCTGGCAGGCCAGGTCGTGGAAGAGCTGGTCCGCGCTCAGGGCGAGCTCGCGCACGCCGCCCTCGAGGAAGTACCCGGTGAGGGCCGCCTCCGGCGCGACCACCAGCTCAGGCGGCTCGGCCTGTTCGGCGGCGTCCCGGAACACGGCGCCGAGCCGCCGGAGATTCTCCTCGTAGGCTCCCTTTCGGGGGCGCAGCTGAGCGATGGCGAGGCGGAGCACGGCCGAAATGTATACCTTCCAGCATGCTCTGGTACATCGCGGTGGGAAGCGCCATCGGTGGAGTCAGCCGATATCTATTCGGCGGCGTCATCCAGCGACTGACCGCCGGCACCTTCCCTGTCGGCACCCTCGCCGTCAACATCACGGGGTCGTTCCTGCTCGGCATGATCCTGCGCTATGGCGTCGAGACGCCGACGATCACGCCCGAAGTCCGCGCCTTCCTTACGGTCGGCTTCTGTGGCGGGTACACCACGTTCTCCACGTTCAGCTACGAGACGGCCGCGCTCATGGAGGACGGCCAGTGGCCCAGGGCGGCCCTGTACGTCCTGTTGAGCGTCGGCGTCTCGCTGCTCGCGACGTTCCTCGGATTTGCCGCGGCACGAGAGCTGATCGCCGTGCGCATGAAATTGTGAGCTCGCACGAGATGATGGATGATGCGGTGGAGGGGCGCCGATGCACGGCCTGACCGGTGAGCGAACGCTGATGCGCATTCACATCGGCGAGCGGGACAAGCATCACGGCAAGCCCCTCTACGAGGCGATTGTCCTGCTCCTCCGCGAGCGCGGCTTCGCCGGGGCGACCGTGCTGCGGGGCATCATGGGCTTCGGCGCCAGCGCCGGCATTCACAGCGAGAAGATCCTCCGCCTTTCGCTCGACCTGCCCCTCATCGTGGAATGCGTGGAGACCGCCGAGAAGATCGAGGCGATCCTGCCGGAGCTCGACCGTATGATCGGTGGCGGCCTGATCACGCTCGAGCGGGCAAAGGTCGTCATCTACCGGGGTACCGAGCCCCAGACGGAACATTCATGAGCTCGCCGATGGAAGCGCTCCAGGGCGTTCCCAACGCCTGCCAGCTGGTCTCCACGGTGGTCACCGGGGGTCAGCCATCGCCCGCCCACCTCGCCGCGTTCAAGGCGGCAGGCGGCCAGCTCGTACTCGACCTGCGCGATCCGATGGAGCCACGTCCCTTCGACGAGCCGGCCGTGGCGCGGTCGCTGGGCCTCGAATACGAGAACGTGCCGGTCGCCGGCGGCACGATGACCGACGAGACGCTCGACCGCGTCCTCGAGATCCTTCGTGGGGCCGGCGATCGCCAGGTGTTCGTCCACTGCGGAAGTGGGAACCGCGTCGGCGGCGCGTTGCTGCCATTTCTCATGCTGGATCATGGGCTCGAAGAGGAGGACGCGGTCGGCCAGGCCATGCGCGTCGGCTTGCGCAGCGCCGAGCTCCTGGAGTGGGGGACCGGGTATGCCCAGCGGCATACTCCCCCCTGACTTCGAGCACCCAGTCGACGGTAGCGCAGAAATGCAGCGGGGGCATGACTTCGGTCATGCCCCCTCTGCCATGCCGGGGTGTTGTCAGGCAGCCGGCTCACCGCCGGCGGAACCCTCCGCCGCCACCACCGCCACCACCACCGCCACCCCCATACCCACCCCACGTCCCGCCCCCCCCGGATGGCGGTGCCGAGCGCGAAGGCGGAGAATAGCTGCCACGATCGCTGCCACGATCGCCGCCGCGACTCCCGCCGCGGTCCCCTCCACGATCGTCCGACCGTGGCTCGGGGCGATACACTCCGCTCGCCTCACCGGACTGCGCGTCGGCACGGCGCGGGTCGGGCTGCGCATCGCCGCGAGTGTCCCGGGCTGCATACCCGCCTCCATCAGACCGGCTGCCCTCGTCCCGATGCGCCGGCCGGGCCTCGATGCGCTGTGGCGTGCCGTTGCCGCGCGACTCCGACGAACGGTCCACTGCCCGTCGGGGCGTATCGTCGGTGCGGCTCACGCGAATCTCCGTCGGCATGTTCGGCGCGTCGGCCCGGCTGCGGCTGTCTGGAATGATGCTCCTCACCTGTTCAGGCTGGCGCGCGCGTCGCGCGTCGATGCTCGGTTGAGCCATGCGGTTTTCGACCCGTCGCCCGTTCGCGTCAGCCGAGTGTGAGGGCGTACGATCCGCGGCGCGACGGGCCGCACCTGCCTCCCCGGCAGGGACCCTGGCGCGACCGTCGATCGTTGGAGCAGCGGCAGCCGGCCGCGTGTCGGTGACGCGACGGACGGGGCTCGCGCTCACTGACCGGCCGCGCACCGCCGGCGGCATATAGACCGTGTTCACGAATTGACGGCCGCGGTAGTTGGCGGACGCTCCATCCGCCGGCCGGAAACGATACGGAGTGAAGGGACCTCCAGCGCCGCCCGGATAGTACCGATTGCCGTAGTTGCCGTAGTAATGATTGCCGGAGTAGCCGTAGTAGTGATTGCCGTAGTAATAGGGAGATCCGTAGTACCCGTAGTAGGGGTACCCGTAGCCCGGGTAATACGCGGGCGCGTAGTATGGCCGGTAGTAGTACGGATGGTAGTAGTAGGGACTGTAGAAGAACGGGCTGTAGTACGGGGTGACCCCGACGAAGAATGGATCGTAGTACGGACGCCGATAGTACGGCCATCCGAAGAACAGGCCTACGGAGAACCCGTAGGAGCCGTAATACGACCCGCCGCACGAGTACGAGTACCCGCAGCCGTCGTAGTAGCCGGAGTTGTACTCCGAGGCATAGACGACGTGTTCCAGCACGTCGTACGTGAGGATGTCGTAGTCGAAGCTGTTGTCCACCATGCGGCGAACCAGGTCGTTCAGCTCCTGCTCGGGGTTGGCCGAGAGGCGGCCGGGCGCCAGTTTGCGGTAGTCCCAATGATCGCCCAGCACGAACTCATCGAAGCGGAACTGATCGCGGGACACGACGGCGTACACCGTCCCTTGGCCGCGGCGATCGCCCACCGTGAACGTCTCGCGACCGCCTCGACCCTTGATCTCGTACTTGGTCCCACCTCGGATGAAGTCGTCGTTTCCCGGATCCAGCGGGAACAGCACTCGGAGGTTGCCGTCAGGATCGGTATGAAGCACGAGGAGATAGCCATCCTCGCGGGTGCGGACCTGCACCTTGGCGCCGTCTCCGGGGAGAAACCGGCGATCGTTGCTGATCCAAATCTGGATGGCCGGGTCATCGCTACCCACGGACCGCACCGCCTCGCGTGGGCCGCCGAGAGCGAGGAGGGGAAGGAGCAGGGCCGTGATCATGGCACCTCCCGAATTACCGCTGTTCCAGCGTGGAAACTTCGACTAGGCACCGGGTTGTAGATCACACAGAAGTCCGTATTCCGCACTGCCAGCCCTGTGCCACAGGCTACTGCCATGAGCTGTCAACACTTAGTGACAGCGTCCGGTTCCCTGTCGTCCTCTTTGAAGCTCTCCGGCCCAAGCGACTGTCCTCTTTGAGGATGGCCGGCCGGAACGGCTAGGCCTTGCTGGTCTCGCGACCACCATTCCAGCGATGCCAATACATCCGCATCTCACTGATTAGGCCCCGGTCCGTTTCACAAAAGATCGCTCCCCGAGCGTCCACCCACTCACCGGTCCGCTTCCGCCGGAACACGCACTTGAACTCGGTCGAGAACCAGGGTCCTGCGGCGTAGATCTCGCCCGAGGTGAAGGTGATCTCGGATTGACTGTAGGGGGCGTCGAGCCACCAGCGCCGGATGGCTTCGGCCCCGCGCACCGGTTCGGAAAACGGCGTTTCGACGAAAACCGCGCTTGGTGTGAAGACTGACATCAGCTGGTCGATGTTAGGCTTGGCCCACCCTTTTCCGAAGGTGTCTATCAGGGCTCGGCCGACCGCACGCGTGTCAGGCGCTTGCTCAGGCGCAAGAGTCTGGGGAAGTTCCTCCGAGGGCATACCTTCCAACATACATCCTTCGCGGGCACTCCGCGCTGTGACGATAGTGGCACTCACCCGAGCGTCGCGGGGGCAAACCGCCTTTGACTCTGAGCCGGCGGTGGGGCACGGGAAATCGGGTGGAGGCGTTCGGGGGCCTGACCAACAGCGCCGTGAGCTCCACGACCAGCGCGTTCCGGTTCGGGGCCGCAGGGGTGCCGGTGCGGGTGGGACTCTAGGGTGCCGCGTTGGGCGCCCCGCCCGCCTCAGTTCCCCTTCCGCTCCGCGCTCAGTCTCGTCATCGCCTCGCGCGCTTCGTGTACCCTGCCCTGCAACGATGGATCGGCGCGGTCCCACAGCCGAACGAACTTGCCGTACGCGTAGAGCGCCGAGTCGGGCTGCCCTCCCGCCTCCCACGCCCGGCCCAGGGCGAGATACGTGAGCGGGATCAGGTAGCTCTCCGGATCGTCGAAGGCGTAGCGCAGCCAGCGGATGCCTTCCTCTCGCGTCTCCGGACGCGCGGAGAGCGCCAACGCCAGCTGGAAGCGGAGAAAGGCGGACATCGGAGCGGCGGTTGGTCCCGAGACCTCGTTGATTCCCTGCCGCAATTGGCGCACGCCCGCGAGCGTGTCGCCCGCCACGAGGGACGCCCAGCCACCAGTGGCCACCAGCATCCCGTGCATGGTTGGTCCGATCGTGTCTCCAAGGGCCAGCCCTTCCTCCACCTCACGTCGACCCGCCGCCACGTCGCCTCGACTCAGCGCGAAGAACGCCCTCCCGTACTGACGCAACGCTCCGGGCGGCGTGGAGGCCATCAGGCTGTCGAGGCGGTGTCCGCCGAACGAGGGGGGCGCGATGCCCAGAGCGATGGGCCCGGCGATCGCCCCAGCGGCCGGACCCGGCGCGATTGTCTTGAGCGAGTCAATGAGCGGCAGTGCCTCCTTGAGCCGTCCCAGGCCGACGGTCGCGTACATACGAGCGAGCAGCTCGGTCATCCGGAACCCGGGCGTCCCCGGACCGGAGCGCGCGGCCCAGCGGAAGAGGTCGAGCACGGTGTCGGAAGTGGCCATGGGGCGGCGCCACACCGTGCCGACGGCCATGATCCCGATCGCGCCGAAGCGTTGGGACGTGACGCGCGCGAAGAACGAGTCGGGGGGAGGCGGACCGAACGCGATGGCCGCGGCCAGATCCTCCGCGTCACGATGGAGCGGCGGGGCGTACCGGTCGAAAAGGCGCCGTGATCGATAGTACTGATCGCGATTCAGGTAGATGACGCTCAGGTTGAGCTGGTGAATGACCGCCGGTACCAGCGTCGAGTCCGCCCGAAGCACGTGATCGAGCACGTGAATGGTGGAATCGGGGCTCACCGGCGCGAAGGCCCGCAGATGGTACAGGGCTTCGCCGTAGAGATACCAGCCTTCCAGGTCGTCGGGATAGGCGTTGACGAACGCGCGGAGCGAGTCGATCGCGCGGGGCTCACCCAGCTCGAAGGCGTGATAGCCGTCGAGCAGGCGGCGCTCCTGCGGCCGAAGCCGGTTGGCGAACCGGAACGCGGCTTCGGCGGCCTGGTTGGACTGGGCGCTGCCGTAGCCCCCCGTCCAGCCGTATACCAGCGCCCGGCGGAGGTGCGCGAGCGCGAAGGTCGAGTCCACCTCGATGGCCCGAGTGTAGGCGGCGAGCGCGGTGTCGAACGCCACCCGTCGGTAGGCCTGCTCGCCCTCGAGGTAGGCGCGCAAGGCGGCGAGCGAGTCGGTCGTGAGCCCGGCGATCTGGAGGCTCGGCAGCGGCTCGCGCGAGCGCCACACGTCGCGCAGGAGCGCCACGCTGAGCCGGTCCACCAGGCCGAGCACGCTGTCGGCGGGGCCGTCCACCTGGGCCCGGCCCAGCCGGTCGCCGCCGACGGCGTAGAGATCGGCGGCGAGCCGGACGCGGGGGCCGGTGGACACCGCGCTTCCCACCACCACGCTTCCGGCCCCGAGCTCCCGGCCAAGCGCCAGGGCGTCGCTCACCTCGTCGGTGCCGCTCTTGCCTCGACTCGACCAGCGGTGCAGCACGGCGCGCGGCTCGATCGTCCGGATACCGCCCACCCCTCGCAGGTTGGTCGAGAGCAGGTCCACCATGCCCTCGCCCAGCAACCCGACGCCCGGGCCGCTGGCATTGAACGGCAGGATCGCGAGCACCTCCGCCGCGGGCGCCACCTTGTGTGCGCTGGCGCGCGTGCCGAGCCACGCCCCGACCAGCGCGGCGATCACCGCGATCGCCACTCCGCCGATCACCAGGGCACGCCGGCCGACGACGGCGCCTGACCCGCGGGACACGCGGAGCGCGGCGCCGAACGCGGTCATGTCGGGAAAGCGCTCCGCGGGGTCGGCGGCCATCGCCCGGACGACGACGCGCTCGAGCTCGGCGGGCGCGTCCGGGCGAAGCTTCGCCACGCGAGGGCGCGGGGCCGTCATGCTCTGGGCGATGACCGATTGGGGATTGGCGCCGGTGAACGGGGGCGTGCCAGTCAGCATCTCGTACAGGACGCAGGCGAGGCTGTACTGGTCGGCGCGCGCGTCCACGACGTCGGCGCCGGTGGCCTGCTCGGGGCTCATGTACTCCGGCGTGCCGACCGCGATGCCCACGCGCGTGAGCTGCGGCGTGGTGCCCGAGGTCGCGGTCACCGCGGCGCCGCGTTCGATCGCCTTGGCGACGCCGAAGTCGGCCACGACCGCGTGGCCTCCGGTCAGCAGGATGTTTTCCGGCTTCACGTCACGGTGGACGACGCCGTGAGCGTGCGCGTAGGCGAGCGCGTCCGCCACCTCGCCCGCCAGCGCGACGGCGTCATCCACCGGGAGGCGCCCGCTCCGCTGAAGTCGCTGGCGGAGCGACTCCCCCTCCACGAACGGCATGACGAACCACGGCACGGCCCGCGGAGTGCCTTCGTCCACGGCGCCGCTGTCGAACACCGGAAGGATGTGCGGGTGCTGAAGGCTGGCGGCGAGCTCGATCTCGCGCAGAAACCGATCGATGCCCAGGGCGCCGACCAGCTCCGGACGGACGACCTTGAGCGCGACCGTGCGATTGTGCCGGACGTCGTGCGCCCGGTAGACAATCGCCATCCACCCGCGCCCGCCTCGCCTTCGAGGCCGTAGCGGCCGGCCAGCGCGGCCCGGAGCCGGTCGAGGAGCTCGCTCATGGACGCGCGGAATCTATCTGGTGCGATAAGTCTCGAAGAAGCCCCGGCCAGTGTCGCTCACCTCTGCGCCAGCCACGCGTCCACGCAGCGTGAAGCGCCCCCGCATCTGGAAGAACAGCCGGTCGAACGCCGAGGCGCGCATCTCGCTTGCGAGCGCGTGCTCGACCTCGACCGCGAGTCGCACGCTGTCCGCCCCCCTCGTGGCCAGGAGCGAGAAGCGCGCGGGCGCCAGGGCATCTCGTGCGCCCTCGGCCGGCATCGCGCCTTCGTAGGCCAGATGACCGAACCGCAGCACCTGTCGCACGCCAAGCGAGTCGACGAGCGTGAGAAAGAACGGTGACGTCACGGCGCGCGTTCCGCTCCGTTCGTGTTCGGGCCCGTAGACCCCGCCGTACAGGAGGCTCAGCGCTGCGCCGCGGGCGGCGCCCCATTCCCAGGTCACGTCCCGCCATACCCCCCAGTTGTGGTCGTGATAGGCCGGCGCGCCCGAAAGACGGTCACAGTGACCCGCGACGCAGATCGTGCCGCTGGCGGCGGCGCCGAGGCCCGGTACGACGTATCCCGAGAGGAACTCGTCGTCACGAAGCTCCACGGGCGGGAAATAGCGATTGGTCTCCGGGCGGATCTCGAGGTCCAGCCGAAGTGGACCCCGCTCGCCCCTAGCACGAGCCACGAGGCGATAGACCCCGTCCCGTTGCCGGACGGAGCTCGCGCCGATGACCAGGTCCGCCGCGGCGGTGTCGAGCGACACCTGCTCGGCCGGGACGTCTGTCGTGAAGCGCTCATAGCCGCCGTCGGCCCGGCGATGCGTCACGAGGAGCCTGCCTCCCCACCGGCCGGTCGGCACCGCACCGCCGACCAGATACGTCACGTACCACCACTCGTGGGGCGAGACCGTGAGGTTGAAGTACTGCCACTCGCCCCAGGTGCTGTCGGGCTTGGCGGGGATATGGAACCGGTCCAGCTCGTCATAGAGCTGTTGGGCGGTCGGAGCGACGTACGCCGAGTCGCCGGGGGTGTCGCCCCAGCGGCCCTCGCGGACGTCGAGGCCGGCTCCCAGCGCGGCGGCGCGGCTCGGGATCTCGGCGCCCGCGCGGACCGCCGTCGGACGGCAGGCGCCCTGGTCCTTGCACAGATAGAGGAGCTTGCCCTCGATGCCCGGCGCGACGGCGCGGATCACGGCGGCGTACCGCGGGCCGCCGAGCGCCTGACGGGTCAGGAACCGGGCGCGGTCGATGCCGAAGTACATGCTGCTGAGACCGCCGGTGCGCATCGCCTCGATGTCGATCCCGAGCGGGAGCACGGTCACCTCACCGCCTCCGACGAGCGAGACGTCCCGACTCTGGTCGAGCATGGCCTCGCCAACGGACAGCAGCACCACCATCACCCCGACTCCCAGCGAGAATCCCAGCAGGAGGAAGAGCGAGCGGAGCTTCCGAACCCACAGGTGGCGGAAGGCCAGGGTGAGCAGCATCAGTCGCGAATGCTCCCGTCGAGCATGTGGATGACCCGCGCCGCCTCCGCGGCGAGCCGCTCGTCGTGCGTCACCACGACAAGCGTGGTGCCGTCGGCATTGAGGCGTCGGAAGAGGTCGAGGATGTCATGGCCCGTGGCCGCGTCCAGCTCGCCGGTGGGCTCATCGGCGAGGAGGACCGCCGGCCGGTTGGCGAGCGCGCGGGCGATCGCGACACGTTGCATCTCGCCGCCGGAGAGCTGCGTCGCCCGGTGCTCCGCGCGGTGAGCGAGCCCGACGTACGCGAGCAGCTCGCGGGCGCGCGCTCGGCGATCGACCCGGGAGACGCCTGCCTCGGCCATCGGGAGCTCGACGTTCTCACGGGCCGTGAGGACCGGCAGGAGGTGGAAGCGCTGAAAGATGAATCCGAGCCGCGTGAGGCGCAGGCGTGTGAGCTGGCCGTCGCTCAACGTGTCGAGCCTCGTTCCGAGAATTTCCACGCTCCCGGCCGAGGGCGTGTCGATGCCGCCGAGGAGCTGCAGCAGGGTGGACTTCCCGCTGCCCGAGGGGCCGGCGATGGCGACGTAATCGCCACGATCGACTCGAAGGGACACGCCCCGCAGCGCGTGGACGGTCACGCCGTTCATCGGATAGTCCTTACGGAGCTCCCGGGCGAGCAGGGGCGGCACGGTCACGTAGCCTCGGCCCGAAGCGTGACGGCGATGGGCGCGCGCGAGGCGAGCCAGGCCGGGTAGAGGCCCGCGATCGTCCCGGTCACGAGGAGTACGAGCGCCGCGAACGCCAGCGCCTCCGCCCGGGGAACGAAGAAGGAGAACGCCGCGGGAAGGCCGGGGAAGCTGGTGAGGATGGCGTCCAGGTACCGTGCGGTGGCCAATCCCAGCAGGATGCCGAACCCTGCTCCCGCCAGCGTCAGCGCCGTGCCCTCCGTCAGGACCTGACGCACCACCGTGGCCCGACTCACGCCGATGGCCCGCAGTGTGGCGATCTCGCCCAGCCGCTCGTTCACGGTGATCGTGAGCAGAGTGGCGATCAGCAGCACCGTCACGATCAGGCTCATGCTACCGAGGATGTACGAAAGCTGGCGGAAGTAGACCAGGCGCTCCCGGAAATGGGCGACGAGATCGGCGACGTTGTTGACCTCGACCTGGGGAAGCCGCCGCCGCACGCGCTCGGTCAATGCCGGCACCGCGGCATCCTGGCGGGCCTTCACCAGGATCACGGAGGCGCGATCCACGGACTGCCTGGCCAGCCGCTGCATGACCGGCAGCACGGTGCCGACCGATGGCTGGCCGCGAGAGTCGTAGATCCAGCGGACCGTGCCGCGCACCACGAGACGGCGGCCCAGGGTGGCGGTGACGACCTGCGGGTCCAAGCGACCGATCAGCGTGACGGTATCGCCGATCGAGGCCCGGAGCATGCGAGCCGCCGGCTCGCTCAGCACGACCCCGGCGGTATCGCCTGGCGCGAGATCGCGTCCCGCCATGAGCTGGTACAGCGCCTGCGCCTCCGGCTCGATGCCGTAGCCGAAGAGCGTGACCAGCGAATCGGAGCTCCGTCCGTATAGCGACGTGCCGAGGACCGCCCCGGCAGCGGCCACGTCCGGGTCGCTGCGCAGCGTGGCGAGGATCCGCGAGGCGCCCGCCATGCTCGCCTCGCTGTCGAACGGCAGCGTGCCCTTGGGCGTGAGGCGCATCTGGAACCCGCGGCGGAGCACGAGTTCGGAGAACGACTTGTCGATGCCGCCACTCAGCATGACCATGTCCAGCAGCATCGCTGCGGCGACCGCGATGCCCGTCAACGAGAGGCCCGTGCGAAGCGGCTGGCGCACGAGGCTCCGGAGGCCCCAGGCGACACCCCTCATCCGCGTCCCCAGAGCACCATCGGCCGCGTGTGCACCAGCCGCCAGGCCGCCACCGCCCCCACGACCACGCCGAGGGCGAGCGACAGCGCCACGCTGAACAACACGATCTCCGGCGTGATGAGCGAGAACGTGAGCGCGGTGTCGAAGAAGCGGCGATAGTAGGCATTGGTGGCGGCACCCGCCAGCAGGGCGAGGCCGGTGCCAAGTGCGGATCCCGCCACTGCCACGACGGCCGCCTCGAGCAGCAGCGCGCCGAAAATGGTTCGCCGACGGACACCGACGAAGCGCATGACTGCGGCGTCCATCCGCCGCTCCTCGACCTTGAGGATCATGAGGCACAGGAGGAAGACCGCGCTCGCGACGATCGTGATGACGGCGATGGCGCGGTGGAATCGGCTCACGACGAGGAAGGTCTGGGAGGATTCGGCGGCGATGGACCGCGACCCATAGGCACGGTATCCGAACGCGCTGCGTTCGAGCTCGGCGACCGCGCTGTCCACCGGCGTGCCCGGCACGAGCCCGATCCCGAAGCGGTCGACGCGGTCCGGCTGTCCGAGCAGCGCGGCCAGATCGGGCAGGTGCAGGCGGACGCGCCGCTCGTCCCTGGTGACCTCCGCGGGATCGGGGCGCGGCTCGTAGATCGCCGCGACGGTGGCGATGGCGCGCATCGAGTCGGGAGCCGTCCCCAGGCGAATGGTGTCACCCACTCGCAGCGACAGCTCCCGGGCGAGGCGGCGCTCGACGGCAACCTCGGGGAGCCCGCTTCCGCCCTGTCCGTCGGCGCCCACGGCCGTCGCGCCTATCAGGAGAACGAGGTAAAGGCCGGCGAGTGCGTTCATCGAAGGTCACCACAGGAAAGCCACACGCCACAGGGTGGCGTGCGCTGTGGTGCAGCGAAACCTAATGCCGGAAGGGATGCTCGAAGCTGAGGTACAGGAACAGCACGTTCTTGCCGGCGGCGTCCGTGAGGCCGAGCGTGTACGCCACTCCCGGCACGATCTGGAGACCACTGGCGAAGTCGAAGGCCCATCGGACACCCGGATTGAGGAACACGAGATCCGCCGTGCCGTGTCGACCGGGGCCTACCACTCCCTGATTGCGCAGCCACAAGAGCTCCAGCATCAGATTGAAATTGCGCCGGAGCAGCCAGATGGCGCTGCCGCCAAGGTTGGTGTCCAAGGTAGTGGCCGTCTCACCGTCCTGGTTCTTCGCGTCCGGCGTCCAGGTCAAGCCCGCGTTGGCGTGCAGCGCGAGCCACGAGCGCGGCCGAATGCTGAGCGGGAGATTCGTCTGGATTCCCAGGCCTCCCCTGCCCCGGCTCCGGCGCTCATCCCCCGAGGGAAGGACGGCGCTCAGGCGAGGGGCGACATGCAGCCCGTCGTCGCCGTTGGCGACGAGCTGATAGCGGTAGTTGAGGAGGATGTCCCCGAGCCCTGTCCCGTTCCCCGAGTCGCTCAGGACGGGGATCGTATAGCTCAGCTGGTGCACGCTCCCCAGGAAAGGCCATTCCTGCGTGAACGAATAGGCCCAGCTGCCGCCGCCGTCCGGGCGTAGGAAGGTGCTGATGTGCTGCACGATTCCAGCTTCCTGGTTGTAGGCCTCTTCGATCAGAAAGCTGTTGTCGGAAATCGGCTGGTTGCTCGACGCCTCCTGCGCGCCCACGGATCGGGCGAGCAGGAGGAGCAGCAGGTTGCGTACGGGGAGTCGCCGAAGGATCACGCGAGCCAGTTGCGGAACGTCCCGATGAGGAGCCAGGCGTTGAGGCCCATGATGACGATGGCAACGGTCCAGGCCAGGCCCGCGAGCCAAGGGGAGTTGACGAAGTCGCCCATCTTCCTTCGCTGGCCGGTAAAGTACACCAACGGAACCACGGCGAAGGAGAGCTGAAGGCTCAGAATGACCTGGCTCAGGATGAGAAGCGACCCCGCGCCATGCTCGCCGTACAGGGCGGTGACGATCACGGCAGGTATGATCGCGATGAGTCGGGTGATGAGACGGCGAAGCCAGGCGGGCAGCCGGATGTTGAGGAAGCCCTCCATGACAATCTGGCCGGCCAGTGTCCCCGTGATGGTTGAGTTCTGCCCGGAGGCGAGCAGGGCCACCGCGAACAGCGTGCTCGCGGCGGTCGTGCCGAGGAGCGGGGCGAGGAGGCGATAGGCGTCGCCGATGTCGGCCACGTTCTGGTGACCGGTCCGGTTGAACGTCGCAGCCGCGAGAATCAGGATGGCCGCGTTGATGAAGAACGCGAACAGGAGCGCCACGGTGGAATCGAGCGTGGCGAAGCGGACGGCCTCGCGCTTCGACGCCGCGTCGGGCAGCACCTTCCGCGTCTGCACGATCGAGGAATGGAGATACAGGTTGTGGGGCATCACGGTGGCGCCCAGGATGCCGATGGCGATATAGAGCATCGCCGGATTGCTCACGATCTCGGTACGTGGCAGCAGTCCGGACATCACCTCGGCGATGGCCGGGCGCGCCATCACGAGCTCCACGGCGAAGCAGACCCCGATGGTGGCCACCAGCGCGATGACGACGGCCTCGAGGTAGCGGAAGCCCTTGTGCTGAAGCAGCAGGATCAGCAGCACGTCGAGCGCCGTGAGGCACACGCCCCAGACGAGCGGAATGTCGAACAGCAGGTTGAGCGCGATGGCCGAGCCGATGACCTCGGCAAGGTCGCACGCGGCGATCGCGATCTCGCACAGCACCCAGAGCACGAAGCTCACCGGGCGAGGGTAGTGATCGCGGCAGGCCTGCGCGAGATCGCGGCCCGTCACGATCCCCAGCTTGAGGGCGAGCGCCTGCAGCAGGATCGCCATCAGGTTCGAGATCAGGATGACGCTGAGAAGCGTGTAGCCGAAGCGCGCGCCTCCGGCGAGATCCGTGGCCCAGTTGCCTGGATCCATGTAGCCCACGGCCACCATGTACCCGGGCCCGGCGAAGGCCAGCGCCTTTCGCCAGAACGACACGCCGCGAGGAACGAGGACGCTGTGATGCGACTCGGGCAGGCTCGGCAGCGTTCGAGGATACCGCCAACCGCCAAGCTCCTCGACGGGCGAGGTCGACGCAGCGCTCATCGCTCGTCCTCCACGCCCACCAACACCACCTGCGCGAGCTCGGCTCCGATGACGTGCTGCTCACCAGCCGACTCGACCGTGACGGGGCCGCCGAACGGCTGGCGGTCGCGTAGCGTCAGCACGACTCCCGGCACGAGGCCGAGCGTCGCCAGATAGCGAAGCCGCTCGGGCTCCCGCTCGTCCACCCGGCGGATCTCGACCGTCTCGCCGACCGGCACGTCGGCCAGGGGCGTGGACGCGAGCTCGTGGATGGAACCGTCGGCATTCGGGATCGGGTCGCCATGAGGATCCACGACCGGGTGCCCGAGCGCGGCCGCCATCCGCTCGACCAGCGTGTCTGAAACGGCGTGCTCCAGCCGCTCGGCCTCCGCGTGCACGGTATCCCAGCTGTATCCGAGGAACTGGACGAGGTAGGCCTCGATCAGCCGGTGGCGGCGCACCATGCGCAGCGCCGCAAAGCGGCCGGCATCCGTCAGCTGGACACCCTTGTACGGAATGTGCTCGAGCAGGCCGAGCTCGGACAGCCGCTTCACCATCCCGCTGACGGAAGGCGCGGAGAGCTCGAGCAGGTGGGCGATGTCGCTCGTGGACGCAGGCCGGCCTTCGGGGCTAAGCCGGTAGATGGCCTTGAGATAATCCTCGACCGAACGGGTGAGCGCATCGGCGGCAGTAGTTGTGTGCATACGAAACTCTGATTTAGGCATGGCTAATAATGCGCTGAGGCAAAGCAAATGTCAACGACCCCAAACGCGCCTACTGCCGTACCTGATCGAGGAGGGCCGTGAGGATCCGCTCGGTCATGCCCCAGACGATGGATTCCTCGACCCGATAGGCCGGGAAGTCGCGGGGCTCGCCGCGAATCTCCAAGCGAGCGGAGTGGTAGGTCTCGGGGTGCAGCAGATGGTCGAGGTGTACCCAGTGCACGCCGGCCACCTCGGGGCTGAGCGTGAGGGCCGGGCGGCCGGGCACATAGAAGACGAAGGGTCGGACGGCGATGGGAGGCAGGACGGGCGTCCGGGGCACCACGTCGTCGAGGCCGCCCAGCAGATCCGCGCGCGCGAGCGTCAGGCCGACCTCCTCGAACGTCTCGCGAATGGCCGTCTCCACGAGGTCGGGATCCTCGGGTTCACGGCGTCCGCCGGGGAGCGCCACGTGGCCGGACCATGGATCGCCCTCGCGCACGGCGCGATGAATGAGAAGGACGGCATCCGGGGAAGGCACCAGCACGACGGCGACGGCTGCCCAGATCAGGCCATCGTCGCCGTCGTCGGTGGCTGGCAGGTGGCCGGCCAGCCGATCACGCAGCCGAGCGAGCCGAAGGCTCAGTGGTTGTGCGAGTGACATCCGCCGCCGCAGCAGCCGCCGCCCGGGGGCGGGCCCAGGCGGCTATAGTCGGCTGTAGCGGCGGCACCGGCCGGGCGAGCAGTGAGCGACATGAGCCGCTCGAGCTTCCGGCCATCGCAGGCGGGGCACGTCACCTTCGTGTCGGAGCGGACCAGCCGTTCGAACTCGGCGCCACAGGCGGAGCAACGATAGTTGTAGATGGGCATGCCGGAGATTCGCCGCGCAAGCGCGGACGGTCAAGGTGTGGGTGCGCCCGCGAGCGAGGTGAGCCTGGCGCTCTCCTCCCAAAGTCGCCCCTGCAGGCTCTCGTCATAGGAGGCCGGGGAGGATCGGGCCTCGTGGCGGCCCACGAAGTAACGCCCGGTCACGCCCTCGACCTCGGGCGACGCGGCAAGGTACACGATGGTCTCGGCCCCCTCGGTGGCATCGGCGCCCAGGGTGAGCGCGATCGCGTCCTCGACGAGCGGCACGTTCATGTAGTCGGCCAGCAGCTGCGTGGCGATGACGCCCGGATGCAGGCAGTTCACCGTCACGCCCGTCGACCGGACGCGGCGGGCAAGCTCGTAAGTGAACAGCACGTTGGCCAGCTTGGTGCGCCCGTACACCCGCACGGGGTCGTAGCGCCGCTCGCTCTGGAGATCGTTGAAGTCGAGGGTCCCGCCCTGATGGGCGCCGGATGAGACGTTCACGACCCGGGACGGCGCCGCGGCCGTCACCCGGTCGAGCAGCAGATTGGTGAGCGCGAAATACGCGAGATGATTGACCGCGAACTGCATCTCGAAGCCGTCGAGCGAGACCTGCCGCTGCCGGGGGATAACGCCCGCGTTGTTGATCAGCGCGTGAATCGCCGGATGCCGCGCGCGCACGGTCTCGGCCGCTTCTCGGATGGATTGCAGCGAGGAAAGATCGACGACGACGACGTCCGCGCGCGGCGCGCGGTGCGCCTGTTGCAGCTCCGTGGCGACTCGCTCGCCATCGGCCAGGCGCCGACAGAGCAGCACGAGGCGTGCATCGAGGGCCGTAAGACGGTCGGCTGCCGCGCGCCCGATGCCCCGGGTCGCACCCGTGATCACGCAGACGCGACCGCTCAGGCCCGGGAGGGAGCGCCTGGCCGGCACGTCTAGCGCAGCTCCCCGGCGAAGAAGGCGAGCGTCGCGTCCTCGACCTGCTGAAGCTCGGGCGTGGAACCGCGCCACGGGTGCGCCGCGCCGAACGTATGACCGGCGCCCGCGATCGCGAGGAAGCGCGCCCCGGGCGCCGCCGCGGAGAGGCGCTCGCCCTCACTGAGCGGCACGGCCTCGTCGTCGGTGCCGTGAACGATGAGCCACGGTACCGCGATCGCGCGGGCGGCCCCCGGGATGTCCAGCGCCGCTGCGTTCCGCTCGATGTCATCGAGCACGTCCGGATACTGGGGCAGGATCTGGCCGGTGCGAGTGTTCTTCACTTCGTTCACCCCCGCGGCGCGCCACGCCGTGCGCTGCGCCGTCGGCCAGCGGTCCACCGTCCAGATCGCGGCCCAGGTCACGAGCGCGCGGACTCGGCGATCGGCCGCCGCCTGAAGCACCGCTATGCCCCCCCCTCGGGAGTGTCCCAGCAACCCCAGCCGGGTGGGCGGCGCGACGCCGAGTTCACCGGCGGCGAGCGCGTCCACCACCCGGCGCACGTCTTGCAATTCCGCGGAGAACGTGTTGTGGCCGAACCGCTCCGGATAGACGAACTCCCCGGTATCGTCCACGCCGCTTCCGCTCAGGTTGAAGGTGATGGCAGAGAATCCGGCGCGCGCCATCCGCTCGCCGAGGTTGGGCCATAAGCCCCAGTCCTTGAATCCTTTGAATCCGTGGATGACGACGACAGCGGGGCGCGGCGACTCGCGGCCGCCCGCACGCGCGTCGATCAGAATCTCGCCCAGAACGCCGGGCAGGCGATGGCGGGTCAGGGTGGGGGTAGCCATGTCGAAAGTTAACGACTGGTGAGGCGCCGGGAACGCAGCCGGGCGTCCGGGCCCCCCGGGTCAAGCGACCGCCGCCTCGAGCAGCTCCACCGTGCCGGCATCCGCGTCCATCCGGGCCCGCACGCCGAGCGGCAGGGTCCACTGGTCGTCGATGTGCCCGATGGGCAGCCCGTGAAGCACCGGCACGCCGAGGGGCCCGAAGTAGTGCGCGAGCACCTGGTCCACGCCGAACGCGCCGTCTTCGATGTGGCGCTTGAGCCTGGTGAACCGCCCGACCAGCACGCCCCGGAGGCGCGCGAGCGCATCGACCGCGCGCAGGTGTGCAAGCATCCGATCGATCCGATAGAGATCCTCGTTTACATCTTCGAGGAAGAGCAGCGCGCCGTCCAGATCGGGAAAATACGGCGTGCCGATGAGGCACTGGAGCAGCGTCAGATTGCCGCCGATGAGCGGTCCCTCCGCCCTGCCGCCGCGCATGGCGACGACTCGATCGGCTCGAGGCACGAGCACGTCCGACGGGATCGGCAACGGCTCGAGCACTCCCGGGGGCTCGGGTACGGTGAGGACCTTCGCGAAGTGGCGCCGGGTGAACGCGGGCATCTGCGAGCGAGCGGTCGGCGCATGGAAGGCCACCATGCCCGCCCGGCGGACGACACCGGCCAGCAGGGCCGTGATGTCCGAGTAGCCGAGGATGGGACGAGGCCGTCGCGCGAGCGCCTCGAAGTCCACCCCGTCCAGGATGCGGGTCATGCCGTACCCGCCGCGGATGCACCAAATTGCGTCGATGCCGGGATCACGAAACGCGGCGTTGAGGTCGGCCAGACGCTCGTCGTCCGTGCCGGAGAAGTACCCGAAGTGACCGCGCACGTGGGCGCCGAGGACCGGTTCGTAATCCAGCGCACGGCACAGCGCCTCGGCGCGTGCTATATCGTCCTCCTCCAGCAGGGGGCCGGCCGGCGCCACGAGCGCGACGCGACTTCCGCGATCAAGTCGCGGCGGTCGAACGAATGGTTTTGACCCCATCAACGCTCCACGGTTAGATTGCCGCAACCTTTGTCAGGGAGGACGGTCTCGTGCGTGCTTCGCAGCCCGCGCTGCTCGCTGCTGGCCGTGTCATCGCCGAATTGCGGGACCAGATGGTCTTCCAATGGGCCGATTGGCTCGGCGACCGCATTACCGCCGCTCCCACGATACCGCGGGCTCTCGTCGAACGGGAGTTCCGCATCCTCCTCGATATCATCAGCGAGATGGTGGGGCCGCTCCGCCGGGAAGTCGGTCCCGTCTGGCTGCACGCCTGCGAGCACTACGGCCGGATCGCCGCCACGCGCGGACTGGCCGCGGGCGAAGTGGTCGAAGAGCTCCAGTTCCTCCGCGAGATGCTCATCCGCAATCTCGCGCCGGTGCTCGCGGCCATGCGCGCCCGCCAGGGCATGGCGATCATGCTCCGCCTGAACCGCGTCATCGACAAGGGTATCGCGGTCGCCGTCGTGGGATACACCGACGCCCTGGTAGCCACGCTGTTTGCGCAGAACGGCGTGCCGGCCTTCGCGACCGAGTACGACGCAGGCGACGTCGAGCGCCAGCTCGACGGGATCGAGCAGCAGCTTCACGGGGTGATCAAGCAGCAGGAGCGCTAGCCGCCAGCCCGTGGCGCCAGCCGACTTCCTCCCGGCCCTCCCATGGGTCGCGCCGTTCGCGAGCCTGGCTCGCCTCGCGGACGCCCATCCCAACCTGAGCGACGTTCCCCCCGTCGACGGCACGCCGGTCTCGGTGATCATTCCCGCCCGCAACGAGTCCGCGACGATCGCGACCGTGCTGCGCTCGGTGCTCGCCTCGCGCTACCACCCGTTCGAGGTGATCGTCGTGGACGACCGCTCGAGCGACGACACCGCCGCGATCGTGGCGCGCTTTGCGGTGGAGGACCCGCGCGTCCGGCTCCTGCCCGGCCGACCGCTCCCGGAGGGATGGTATGGAAAGCCGTGGGCGTGCGCCCAGGGGGCCGTGGCCGCGACCGGTCGATTGCTGCTCTTCACCGATGCGGACACGCGCCACGAACCGGATCTCCTGGGTCGGGCGGTCGGGGCGCTCGAGCGCGAGGCGGCCGACCTCGTCACCGTCGCGCCTCATCAGCGATGCGTGACGTTCTGGGAGCGGCTCATCATGCCACAGATCTGGCTGCTGCTCGCACTGCGCTACCATCCGAAGCGGGTGAATCGCGCCCGCCGCGAGCGGGACGTGATCGCCAACGGGCAATTCATTCTCACCCGGCGGGACGCCTACGACGCCGTCGGCACTCACGCGTCGGTGCGTCACGAGGTTGCCGAGGACCTGGCGCTGGCCCAGGTCTACCTGCGACACGGCCGGCGGATTCACTTCGCCTTCGCCGATCGGCTCATGGAGACGCGGATGTATCACAGCCTGCCGCATCTGGTGGAAGGCTGGTCGAAGAACGTCTACCTTGGCGGGCGGCGCTCGTTTCCCGACGAGCCGGTTCGCCGGGCATTGGTGCCCATCATGCTGCTCGCGGCCCTGCTGTTCTGGCTGATCCCGCCGGGCCTGCTGTTCGCCCAGGCGTTCGGGGCAGAGGTCGCCGGACTCGCGCCGGCGGCCCTGGCCGCAACGGCGGCGTCGGCGGTGTTCTGGATGCTCGTGTCGTTCGGCATGCGGATTCCGGTCGCGTACGGGGCGGGGTTTCCCGTCGGCGCGGGAATGGCGCTCTACATCGTCGCGCGGTCGATCTGGCGGGGAGGCAGGCGGGTGGAATGGCGGGGTCGGGTCTACAGGGATGGCGGGGACAGCGTCGACAACAGGTAGATGCGGGCACGGCCGCGATCGCTGGCCACTACGAGCCGCTTGCCAGCCGGAGATCCCGGCCCGGACGGGGTGACTCAGCTTCCGATTCGCTCCGCCACCACTTCCTGAGCCGGGATGCGCGCGCCGAGCACCCGCCCGGCGTCGTCCACGCGCAGATGGAACTCGACGCTCCCGATGGCGAGCGCCAGCGAGTCCGTGCCGAGCGGTGACACCTTGCCGTCCACCGTCTGCCCGCCGCCCAGATTGAAGAGCGGCACCTCGAGCCTCGACACGCGGGAACGGCGAATCGCCTGCTCCAGCAGCGCGAAAGACAAGTTGAGATAGGGAACGGCACCGCGCTCCGTTCCGAACACCCGGGTCTGCAGTCCGTGATTGGTGACGTCGTCCACCGCGGCGCTGTCCTCCTTGAAGATGACCCGAGCCCGCTGCACCACCCTGCCCTTCGTCTGCCCGCTGTCCGGCGTCTGCTGCACCGTCACCTCGATGAGCGCGACCGACGCGTCGGGAGCAACGACGGCCTCGTATACCTGAGCCGTGCCCTTCGCGCTCCGGAGCGCCAGCGTGCCTTTGAGCGTGGTGGCGGTCCGCTCGAACCGCTCGATGCCGATGGTATCGGCGGCATGACGGATGACGAACGTGCCGCTGTCGGCAGCCGCGGTCTGCGCGTCCAAGCGTCCCGCGAACGCCGAGCCGGCAGCGCCCAGCGTCAGCACGCCGCCCAGGAGGCTTCGAATGGGGAGAGTCATAGCGTGCACGATAAGTGGGCGCCTGCCTCGTCGTCCAGCAGGATGGTGTCCCCGGGCGCGGGAGAATGATGCCGGCAGGCCAGGCCTCGCGGCCCATGCTGCACCGTGCCTACGGCTTCCCGGACGATCCCCACCCTCGGCGCGCTCCTGGCCCGGGTCGACTCGCTGGAGTCGTTGCGGCCGGTGCTGGCCGCGCTCGGACACGAGCCGCTGAACGAGCCGGTGCCTGGCCTGGTTGCGCGCCCCACGCACCGGGACCCGGGCACGGCCCTGGCGGTGGGTCGCAACGGAGCGTTCGCCTGGTTTGCCGTGGCCGGGGCCGATCCGGAGCGGCTGGCGCGTCGCGTGGCGCGGCGGCTGGCTGCGCGCGGGCGAACCGCCGGGGTCCTCGCGCTGGACACCGAGCGCCGCCAACTGGGCCTGTCGGTCGCGTTCGGGCGCAATCCGAGCCTGCTCGTAGATCTGGACTGTCCGCGGCCCGACGCGCTCGCGTCGGTGGTGCGATTGTCGCGCGCCGACGAGGGCGTCCTGGCCTTTGCCGCCCGAGTCGCCGAGGCGCTCAGCGGCGAGGCCGTCGGGCGCCGCTTCTTTCGCGAGTTCAAGGCCACCCTCGACCGGATGTCCGCCGCTCTGCCCACCCGCCTTCGCGGCGACGATCGAAGGAGCCTCGCGCTCCTGCAGCTCACCCGGGTGCTGTTCCTCTACTTCATCCAGGCCAAGGGATGGCTGGGCGGGCGCGAGCGCTTCCTGGCCGATGCGGTTGACTCCTGCCTCGCACGGAAGCGGTGCATTCACCGTGATCTCCTGCGCCCGCTCTTCTTCGGCACCCTGAATCGTCCCATGGTGGAGCGAAGTCGCGGGACCCGTCTGTTCGGCGGGATCCCGTTTCTCAACGGCGGCCTGTTCGAGCCGCACCCGCTCGAGCGCGCGCTCCGGGGTGACATCTCCAACACGGTATGGCGCGACGCCTTCGATCTGCTGTTCGAGCGGTATCACTTCGTCGTCGCCGAAACGGGCGGCTCCGGCGGCATCGCGCCGGACATGCTGGGACGGGTGTTCGAAGGCGTCATGGCACCGGACGCGCGCCGCGCGTCCGGGACCTACTACACGCCGGCGCCGCTAGTGCGGTCGATGCTGGACGCGGCGTTCATCGCCTTCGTTGCCGGCCGCGCCCGATGGTCCGAGGAGGTCGCGGAGCACCGGCTCGCCGAGGGGGCTCCTGAGGCGGTAGCGCTGCTCGAAGGCGTCACGCTGCTCGATCCGGCGGCGGGCTCGGGTGCCTTCCTCCTCGGCGCCCTCGAACACCTCTCCGCCGTTGCCTCGCGCGCCGGCTCCGATCGAAGCGCGTGCCGGCGCCGCATCCTCCAGCGGAACCTGTTCGGAGTAGACCGCAGTGCCGCCGCCGTCCGGCTCACGGAGCTCCGGCTCTGGCTGGCCGTGATCGCCGACGACTCCGCCGAGCGGCCGGAGGAGGTCGAGCCGCTACCCAACCTCGACTGTCTCATACGGCAAGGCGACAGTCTGCTCGAACCCGCGGGCATGGCAGCCGGAGCGCACGGGATCGACCCGGGTGTTGCGGCCACCGTGGCCGCCCTCCGGCGCGAGCTCGTCACGGCCACCGGCGCCCGCAAGCGCGGGCTCGTGCGGCACCTTCGGACGGCCGAATGTCGCGCGGCGGACACCGCGTTCCGCGCGGCGGAAGAGTCGGCCCGCGCTCGCATCCACGAGTTGCTCGAAACCGCGCGGAGCGTGGACCTGTTCGGCGAGCGCCGCCGCACCGAGCGGGAGCTCCGCGCGCCGCTCGCAGAGGCGCGCGCGGGGCTCAGTGCCATTCGGGGCGCGCGGCGCAGCATCGTCCGGGAGCGCGAGGTGCCCTGGTTCCACTACCAAAGCCACTTCGCGGACGTGTTCGCCGGAGGCGGCTTTGATCTCATCGTCGGAAACCCGCCGTGGCTCCGTGCGGAGGAAATCCCCACGGAAATGCGGCGATGGTTGGCGGGTCGCTACCGCTGGTGGCGGGGCGCGGGCATCGCGTTCGGCCACCGTCCCGATCTGGCGGTTGCGTTCGTCGAACGCGCGCTCGAGCTCGCCGCGCCCGGCGGCGTGGTCGCCCTGCTGGTACCGGCCAAACTCGCGACCGCCGAGTACGGCGCCGCGGCTCGGCACGGTCTCGCCTCGACGACCACGCTGCTCCGGGTGGCGGACCTGACGGGACGCCCGGACGTCGCCTTCGACGCGACCGTCTATCCGCTCGCGCTCATCACCCGCAACGTGCGCCCCGGCGCCGGGCACCGCGTGCGCGCGACATTGCGCGGCACCCAAGGGCCCGGCGTATCTGCAGGCGCGACTTCGCGGCGGGGGGCCGTGGATCCTTGCCGCGGACCGGGCCCGGGACGTGATCGCCCGCTTGCTGCGCGCGCACCCGACGCTCGGCGACCGGCTCACTTGCCAGCTCGGCGTGAAGACCGGCGCCAACCGCGTATTCGTCGATCCGCCGGACACCGTCGAGCCGTGGCTCGTACGATGGGCCGTCCGGGGGCGCGACGTGCGACCCTTTCAGGCCCATCCGAGGCGACGCCTGCTCTGGACCCACGCACCCGACGGGTCGCCGCTCCAGCGGCTCCCGGCCGGCGCGGCCGCACATGTCCGCTCGCACGAGTCTGTCCTTCGCGCCCGCGCGGACTATGCCGGCCCACCATCCTGGACGCTCTTCCGCACCACGGCCGCGTCGGCGCGCCACCGCCTCATCTGGGCCGACCTTGCCCGCCGACTGACCGCGTGCGCGCTCACGGGCGAGCATCACGCCGATCACATCCCTCTCAACACCTGCTACGTCGCGCCCACCAACACAGAGGCGGAGGCGGAGCGTCTCGCCACTTGGCTCAACTCGACCTGGGTGCGCGCCATTGCCCGGGTCGGTGCGGTGCCCGCCTCAGGTGGCTTCCACCGGTTCACGGCGGCCGTGGTGAGCCGGCTGCCGTTGCCCCCAGCGGTGCTCACCGACGACGCGCTCCTGGCCGCCGCGCGGTCGGGCCGCGATGGCACTCTGGCGCAGGAGGAGCTCGATGATCTCGCGGCCAGGCACCTCGACCTGTCCTCCCGCGATCGTGCCGCGCTGGCCCGCCTCGTGGCCGCCAGCGCCTCGCATCGTCGCTGAGTCACTCACCGCAGTCACGGATCCGCTGCGAACGGGCTTGGGGTGCGGGCCACTCGCGTCTGGCTTGGAGGTGGCACGCGCGATCGCGCGGGCTGCGCTGCCGCCGGAAAGCCCGAGGGCCGCCCCGCCCTGGTTGTTGCCGGGCCAGGTGCGAAGCTTTCGGCGCGTGCAGGCTGCGCTCGAGCGGTTCGGCGGCGCGCTGCTCGCCGATCCCGTCGGCAGCGGCAAGAGCTACATCGCGCTCGCGGTGGCCGCCGCACTGCGCGCCCCGTGCGCATGCCTCGTCCCCGCCACCCTGGCGCACCAGTGGTCGAGCCTGGCCCAGGCGGTTGGCGTGCCGGTCGAGATCGGCACCCACCAGCAGGCGAGCCGAGGACGCCTTCCCCCCGCCGCGTCCGGGCTCGTCATCATCGACGAGAGTCACCACTTCCGGAATCCGCATTCCCGCCGGTACCACCATGTCGCACCGTGGCTGCTGGGCCGTCGCGTCCTGCTGCTCAGCGCCACGCCAATCGTCAACCGCCTCGGCGACCTCGCGCACCAACTCGTGCTCGGCGTCCGCGACGACGCGCTGCTCGCCGACGGCGTCGTCTCTCTTCGGGCCGCGCTGACAGGAGGGTCCGGCATCGCCGCGCTCGGGCGATTGGTCCTCGAAGAGACCGTCGAGGCCGGCCCGCGTCCAGGCCGAACGCAGCGCCCGAGCGACCCGACCCCGCCCGAGGAGGAGTCCGGGCGACGCATCCTCGCGAGCCTGGCCCGGCTCCGACTTTCGCGTCGCGCGCCGACCGCGGCCCTGATCCGCGGCGTGCTGCTCCGGGCCGCGACCTCGAGCCCGGCGGCGCTCGCGGGGGCACTCCGTCGTTACCGCGGCCTGCTGCACCACGCCGCCGACGCGCGCCGAGCCGGTCGCGCGTTGAGCCGCGCCGAGCTGCGGGCCTTTGCCGGAGACCTCGACGACCAACTTGTGCTGTGGGAGCTCGTGGCCGACGGAGACGGCGACCTGGAGGTCGCGCTCGAGGACCTCGACACGATCGATGCGGTGCAGGTCGAGACCGGCACTCCAGCCGACGCACCCGACGCCAAGCTCGATCGATTGCGGACGCTTCTCTCCGACGGACGTCCCACGCTCGTCTTCACGACGCGTCGCGAGACGGTGCGCCACCTGCGGGACCGGCTCGGCGTTCCGGTCGCCTGGTGTACCGGCGACCGGGCGGGGGTGGGCCCCTGCTCCGCGCCGCGATCTCTGGTCATGCAGTTGTTTCAGGATGACGGGGAACGCGCTCCTGTGTCGCTGACGAGGCCCCGGATCCTCGTGGCCACGGATGTCGCGGCCGAAGGCCTGGACCTGCGTCGTGCCGAGCGCGTCGTTCACTACGACCTGCCGTGGACTCCGATGCGGCTCGAGCAGCGAGAGGGCCGAGCGGTGCGCCTGGGCTCGGCTCACCGGTGGGTTGACGTCGTGCGCTTCGGCACGCCGCCCTCCCTCGAGGCAGCACTCGGGCTTCGTCAGCGGCTCGAGCGCAAGGCGAGGCTCCCCGCCCATGCCGGACTCGGCGCGCGGGGCGTGCGTCTGTGGCGGTGGCGCACGGCGCTCGCCGACCGGCTTGGCGACGGCCCAGCCGTGAGCGGAGTCGCTCTCATTCGGGACTCCTCGTGTCGTGGCGTGCTCGCCGGGTTCACCCTTCTGCCACATCACCCCGGCGGGCGCCAGCCGCTCGCGGCGGTCATTGGCTGGCTCGATCAGGATGGCAGCTGGACCGAGGACGGCGCGGTGATCGAGGGCCGCATGCACGAAGCCGGCCGCTCGGAGAACCGCGCACCCGCATCGCCCGATTCCATTCGGAGCGCCCTCGATCGCCTCGTGACGCCGATCCGCGCGCGATTGGTGGTCGCGGGCGGTCGTCGCTGGGCGGCGGGGGAACCGGCGCCATCCGCCCGGCGACTCGCAGCCAGACTCGCCGAGGCTGTCGGCAAAGCCGCGCGAGCCCGCGACCGCCGCACGCTGGGGCAGTTGGAGCAGGCGTTGGCCTTCGTCGGTGGAGGACATACTGCCGGTGAGGCGATGCTGGTGGAGCGGATGGCCGACGCGTCGGCCGACCGGATGCCCGCAATCCTGTCGCGGCTTCCGGCGCCAACGCCACGGTGGGATACGATCGAGGTGCGGCTGACGGGGGTAGTGCTGTTCGAGTGAGCGCGCTACTCCCCGAGCCCGAGGGGCCCGCCCATCATGCCAGTCGGGCCGCGAACTCCGGCCTCAGGCGAGCTTCCCCGAACGGCGCGTCCGGTCATCATGGCTGCAGTGGATGCCTGTCCAGCCTTCGGGCACCCGGGTCGCTCCACTCGTCCATAGCGAGGTGCCAGATGTGCCAGGCCTCTTCCACGGCCGTCTGCCGCGTGTCCGCGTGCGGTCCGTCGCCTTCGCGTCGGCCGCTATAGATGATCGCGGCCATGATCGCCACGAGCTCGGTCGGCTGCATGTGCTTCACTCCGAGGTTCGGAAACCAGTCAGCATAGAGATGCCGGAGCATGGGCGCAACCCGAGACCCACCCGACTACGTTTCCGCACATGTCCACCATCCAGACCTTTCTGTTCGATCTCGATGGTACGCTCATCGATTCGATTCGGCTGATTCTCGACAGTTACCATCACACGCTCGCCGCGCACGGCCTTCCGCAGCGGACCGACGAAGACTGGCTCCGCGGCGTGGGGACGCCGCTCAACGTGCAGTTCGCCGAGTGGCACGACCAGGGAATGCTCGACGCGCTGATCGCGACGTACCGCGAATACAACCTCGCCAACCACGATCGCATGGTCACCGTATACCCCGGCATCGTCGCGGCCGTGGACGCGATCCGACGCGCGGGCCGGAGGACGGGGCTCGTCACCAGCAAGAACCGATCGGGGGCGCAGCGCGGACTGGCGTTGGCGAAGCTCGAACCGATGATGGACGTGCTGGTGTGCGCCGACGAGGTGGCCAACCCAAAGCCGCACCCCGAGCCGGTCGAAAAGGCCCTCGCTCTGCTCGGCGCCGACCCGGCCACGACGGTGTACGTGGGAGACAGCATTCACGACATGGTATCGGGACGCGACGCGGGGGTGCGGACCGCGGCGGCGCTGTGGGGACCGTTCGGTCGCGAGCACCTCGCCGGCGCCACGCCGGACTACTGGCTCGAGAGCCCCGCGGACCTGCTGGCGCTGCTCGAGTAGGCCCGGACTCGTCCGGCGGCGACAGCCCCGGCGGGTTCGACGACGGGCGCCGGGGTCAGTCGTCGAGAATGTCCCGGGTGCTGCGGATGAGCTGCTCCGCCGTGAATGGCTTCTCCACGAAGCCGGTTCCGGGCGGCATCGCGTTGCCGGAGGTCACCGCTCGCTCGCTGAATCCCGACATGAAGAGCACCTTGATCCCCGGGTCACGGGCCCGGAGGCGCTCGACCAGCTCACGGCCGCCCATTTCCGGCATCACCAGGTCGGTGATCACCAGATCGATCCTGAGCTCGCCCTCCTCCACGATCCTGAGCGCGTCCCGCCCGTGTTTTGCCTCCACCACCGCGTAGCCATGGCGCTCGAGCAGTCGGCGTGCCGACGAACGGACCGCCGCCTCGTCTTCGACGAGGAGGAGCGTCTCGTCGCCGGCCGGCAGGATTCGTCGGTCCGCCGGCGCCGGCGCCGACCAGCCCGGCGCGGGTTGGTATCGCGGCAGAAACACCGTGAACGTGGCGCCCTGCGCCGGCGCGCTCTCGACCGCGATGTGCCCGCCGCTCTGCTCGATGATCCCGTAGACCGTCGACAGGCCGAGCCCGGTGCCCTTGCCCGGCTCCTTCGTGGTGAAGAACGGGTCGAAGATCCGGGACTGGGTGGGCAGATCCATCCCGATCCCGGTGTCGCGCACGGAGAGTGCGACGTACTCGCCCGGCCGGACCCCATTCCCTCCTACGTCGTCCCCCGGCTCGAGCAACCGGTTCTGCGTGGCGATCGTCACCACCCCACCCCCGGGCATGGCGTCGCGCGCGTTCACGACCAGATTCGCCAGGACCTGCTCGAGTTGGCTGGGATCGGCCATGACGTACCAGAGGGCGGGATCCAGCTCGGTCTCGATCGAGACCTCCACACCGAGCAGCCGCCGGAGCATCGTGCCGAGCTCACCGACGGTGGTGTTGAGGGAGAGCACGCGCGGCTGCAGGACCTGCCGCCGGCTGAAGGCGAGCAACTGCCGGGTCAGCGTCGCGGCGCGCTGCCCGGCGTGGCGGATCTGCTCGACGTCGCCGCGGATCGGGTCGTCGCGGCGGAGCTCCTCTAGGATCAGCTCGCTGTAGCTCAGGATCCCGGTGAGGAGGTTGTTGAAGTCGTGCGCGATCCCGCCCGCGAGCTGGCCCACCGCCTCCATCTTCTGCGCGTGACGGAACTGCTCTTCGCTCAGCCGGAGCGCGGCCTCGGCGGCATGCTGATCCGTGACGTCCTGGTTGACCACGACGGCGCCGGCGATCTCCCCGTCGAGGGTCCGGAGGGGGACGGCGGAGTTGAGGATCGTCCGTTGCACCCCGTCGAACCCCTCGATGTGCAGCACGTCGTTGAGGACCGTCTCGCCCTTGAGGATGGCGCGCGCGGCGGGCCACTCGCTGGGCTCGAGCGGCTTGCCGGTATCGGGCCACCAGCCGCGATACTCATCGTACTCGTAGAACGAGAACTCGCGGGATCCGCCCCAGATCTGATGGCCGGTCGTGTTCCCGAACATGACCCGCCCATCGCGGTCGAGCACCCAAACGCCTACGGGCAGGTTGTCCAGCACCTGCTCGAGCAGCCTCGTGCCCCGGGTGACCGCCTCCTGGGTCCGATCGCGCGCGATGGCGATCTCGGCCAGCCGGCAGGCCAGCTCGACGAGCCGGCTGTCGGCCTCGTCAGGCGCGTGGGGGCTGCGAGAGTGGACCTCGAGCGTACCCAGGAGGGAGCCGTCGGCCGCCAAGAGCGGCACGGCCCACGCCGAGGCGACGCCGGCAGACAGGAGGGGCTCGCGCCAGGCCACCGAGTCATGAGCCGCCAGGTCCGGGATGACGACCCGCTCGCGACGGGCAGCCGCCATCGCGCTCACGCTGGCGGCGGGCTCGAGTGGAACGCGGGCGAACGCGTCGCGGAGACCGTCCTCCAGGCTGGGTCCGGCCGCCAGGTGGAGTTCCTGCGCGTCGGCAGCGACGACCAGGATGGCAACCGTGAGCTCGCTGCCGTGCGTCTCGGCAAAGCGCACCACGCCCTCGAGCACCGCCTCGAGGTCGAGGCCCGCCGCGATCTGTTCCAGCAGCTGGCTTTGCGCGCCGGCAAGCAAGTCGGCGCGCGTCTGTTCGCTCGTATCGGCCACGACGCCCACCATCCGCACCGCGTCGCCCGCCTGGTCCCGGACGATGGCCGCCCGATCGCGGACCTGCGCGTAGCGTCCGTCCGCGCGCCGGAACCGGAATTGGTCGGTCCAGCTCGCGGCTCCATTCGCGATGGCTGCGTGGATGCCGCTCACCACGCGCTCGCGGTCATCCGCGTGCAGCCGCTCGTACCACCAGGCCGCCGAGGCGCTCCGTCCGGAGCGGTGGTACCCGAACTTCCCGTCGGGCCGCTCGGTCCAGACCAGGCGATCGGTCAGCAGGTCCCAGTCCCAGAGGGCGTCGTCCGCCGCGTCCGCCGCGAGCCGGTACCGTTCCTCCCGGTGCCGGAGGTCCAACTCGGCCGACTTCCGGTCGGTGATGTCCTGGAACGCGACGTGAAGCGTGGCCAGCGGTTCGGCGCCCGGCATCGCCGTGACGGTCGCGAGCACCCAGATCGGATCCTCGCCTTCGCGCAGCAGGCGCTTCTCCGCGGTGTAGCTCGCAACCTCGCCGGCGCGGAGGAGCCGGATGGCCTCTTGGTCAGCGGACCGATCGGACGGATGGGTGAACGCTTCGGCGGGACAGCCGACCAGCGCCTCTTGGGAGCTCCCGAGGAGGTGGGCCAGGCTGGCGTTGACGCGGAGCCAGCGACCGTCAGCATGGATCAGCCCCATCGGGAGGGCCGTTGTCTCGAACACCGCCGCCGCCGCGTCCTGGGACGGGTCCGCAGGCCCGGACGGGCGGGGAGTGGAGGCCCGTAGCTCCATCTCCGTGGCCACCGAAGCCGCCAGATCGACGAGCAGGGCCAGGTCACGCGGCGACCAGACCCTCGGCAGAGCGTCCACCACGCACAGCGCACCTGCCGTTCGGCCATCGCCCATGGTGATGGGCACGCCGGCATACGCGATCCAGCGAAGCTCACGAACCGCCGGGTTGCTCCGGACCAGGGGGTGCCGGCGGGCGTCCTCGACGACGAGCGGCTCCCCGCTCGCGATGACGTGGCGGCAGAACGAATAGGAAAGAGGGGTCTCGCGATGGGTTGCCCAGGGCTCTGGTAACCCTATGGCACTCTTGAAGAAAACCCGGTCATCACCGAGCAGGCTCACCAACGCCACCGGCGCGCCGAGAAGGCGGGACGCCAGCCGGGTCAGCCGGTCAAATGCCTCCTCCGGAGGGCTGTCGAGGAGACTCGATGCCAGCAACTCGGTCATAGACGCCGGGCGCACGGGTGCAGGGCGGCGAGAGCCGTCGTTTGGAGCGGCGGACTCCGGGAATCTGATGGGGAAACCTTACCCGTCAAGGAACGTTCGTCCAATGTGCGGGCGCGCGTGGGCTGGGTTATCTTGCCGCGGCCCGTTACTTGGACGTGACAATGCGCCTCCTGCCCCGCGACGAGAAGTTCTTCGACCTCTTCACGGCGGTCGCCACTTTCACGGTCGAGGCCGCCCGGCTGCAGCAAGAGTTGCTGCGCGCGGACCACGATCGCCGTGGCGCGATCGTGGACCAGATCAAGCGGCTCGAGCACCAGGCCGACCAGGTCACCCACGACGTGGTGACCCGGCTCGACCGCGTGTTCATCACGCCGCTCGACCGGGAGGACATCCACTCCCTGGCCTCGCGGCTCGACGACGTGATCGACCTCATCGACGGTACCTCCAGGCGGCTCCACATCTTTCACGCCGGCAACGCCCCCCGCGGCGCCATGCTGATCGCCGACGTCATCGTGCGCGCGACGGAGCAGGTGCTCGTGGGCGTGGGCGCCCTCGAGAAGAACAAGGATGGGACGGTGCTCAATGCGTGCGTTCAGGTGAAGCGCCTCGAGGAGGAGGGGGATTCGCTGTATCACGAGTGGCTCGCGCGCCTGTTCGAGGGCCACCCGGACGCGCTCACCGTGATCAAGTGGAAGGAGATCTACGACAACCTCGAGAAGACGCTCGACTTCATCGAGGACGTGAGCAACGTGCTCGAGTCGATCTCCATCAAGCACGCCTGAGCATGCCGCACGACGTGGCCTACGTCCTCGCGATCATCGGGGTCGCGCTGGTCTTCGACTTCATCAACGGGTTCCACGACAGCGCGAACTCGATCGCGACCGTGGTGTCCACTCGGGTGCTCTCGCCCGGCGTGGCGGTCCTCTGGGCGGCCGCGTTCAACGTGCTCGCGGCGTTCGTGGTGGGGACCGCGGTCGCGAGAACGATCGGCAAGGGGCTGATCGAGCCGTCGGTCGTGGATCCCAACCTGATCCTCAGCGCGCTGCTCGGCGCGATCGCGTGGAACATCATCACCTGGTATTTCGGGCTCCCCAGCTCGTCCAGCCACGCGCTCATGGGCGGCCTCGGCGGCGCCGCGATCGCCAAGGCGGGGCTTCCGGCACTGCAGCTCGGCGGGTGGGTGCTGCCCATCGCGTTCATCTTCGTGTCGCCGATCCTCGGGCTCGTGCTGGCGCTGGCGCTCACGGTCGGGCTCTCGTGGCTGCTCAAGAGCGCGTCACCCGGCCCGGTCGACCGGGTGTTCCGGCGATTGCAGCTGATCTCGGCGGCGCTCTATTCGCTGAGTCACGGCGCCAACGACGCGCAGAAGACGATGGGAATCATCGTCGGCCTGCTGGTGTCCACGCAGGCGCTGTTCCTCCACGAGCCGGGGCTGCTTCGGCACCTCTACGTGCCGACGGCCGACAGTATTCCTCTTTGGGTCGAGATGTCGGCGTACACCGCGATCGGCCTGGGGACGGCGCTGGGCGGCTGGCGGATCGTGAAGACGATGGGAAGTCGGATCACGAAGCTCCGGCCGTTCGGCGGATTCTGCGCGGAGACGGCGGGCGGGATCTCGATCTTGATCGCATCGCAGCTGGGGGTGCCGGTGAGCACGACGCACACCATTACCGGGGCGATCGTGGGCGTCGGGGCGGCTCAGCGATTGTCGGCGGTACGATGGGGCGTGGCCACGCGCATCGTCTGGGCGTGGATGCTCACGATCCCGATGGCGGCGGCGATCGCGGCGATCGCCTATCTGCTGGTGCGGCGATAGGCGGCAGGCGCCAGCCGGGTCCTCGCCGCCCGCTTCCTCTCCCCGATCCCATCGCCCCACCCCCTCCGTCTGCCTCACGCCGCCTGCGTTTCCGCCTTCGCGGCGATCGCCGCGCGATAGTCGTCCAACAGCTGATCGTAGACGGTGGCCCAGTCTCGAGCACTCGCCGTGGCCAAGGCGCCGGCCGCGAGCCGGTGTCGGAGGGGTTGGTCCGCGAAGAGGCGACGGAGCGCGTCGGCGATCGCCGGCGCGCTGTCGGGCTCGACCAGCCACGCGTTCTTCCCGTGCTCGGCGAACTCCAGCACGCCGCCGCCGGCCGCCACGATGGGCGCCAGGCCCGAGCCCATCGCCTCGAGCAGCGAGTTGCCGAACGTCTCGGTCGACGATGGGAACGTGAAGACGTCGGCCGAGGCGTAGGCGGAGGACAAGGCGTCGCCCAGAAGCAGGCCGGTGACGTGGACGCCCGGCAGCTCGCGGCGCCGGATGTCCTCTTCGAGCGGGCCGCGACCCACCAGCACGAGCTGCGCCCCGCCACGCTCCGGCGCGAGCGCCTCCCAGGCCTCCAGCAGAAGACCGAGGTTCTTCTCGCGGGCGATGCGCCCGATGTACGTCACGACCAGATCGCTCGGCCCGGCGCCCAGCGCGGCGCGATACGCCTCGCTCCGGAACCGGGGCGAGAAGACCCCGGGGTCCACCCCTCGGCTCCAGATGCCGGTGTGCGGCACACCATGCCGGTGCACGACTTCCTCGTAGATCCGCGACGGACAGAGCACCCGGTGCGCCTGACCGTAGAACCAGCGGAGATAGTGCCACCCGGCCCGCAATGCCCAGGGAACCCCGTAGCGCGCGGCGTACTGGTCGTAGTCGGTGTGCGCAGAGGCGATGACGGGAAGCTCGAGCTGCCTGGCCGCTTTGACCCCCGCGATGCCGAGCGAGAACTCCGTGGCCACGTGGACCACGTCTGGCCTGAAGGCCTCGAGATCCTCGACGAGTTCGCGCAGTTTGGGGAACGCCCACTGGACGTCGGGATAGAGAAAGAACGGAACGCTCGGCGAGCGGTGCACCTCGGGCCGGTCACGGGTGTCGGGCGGCAGCGGGTAGGTGGCGCTGTACACGCGCACCTGGTGCCCGCGTGCGTGAAGCGCGTCGGTGAGCCGGAGGAGCGTGACGCCCACCCCGCTCACCATCGGCCAGTAGACCTCGGAGAAGAGGGCGATCCGCATACCTCAACCCTAGACCGGGCCTCGCCGGGCGACAAGGGTAGGCGCGCCGCTACATTCACTCCATGCGGTTTCGTGAGCCGGTCAACACGTGGTCCCACCTCGTCGGGCTCGTCCTGGCGGCGGCGGGCACCGCGCTGCTGCTGCGCCTCTCGCACGGCCCAGCGGAGCGGCTGGCGTTCGGGGTCTACGGCGGCTCGCTGATCCTGCTGTACGCGGCCAGCACGCTCTACCATGCCCTTCCCCTGCCCAGCCATCGGCTGCGCAAGCTGCGGATGCTGGATCACATCGCGATCTACTTCCTGATCGCGGGCACCTATACACCGGTGGCGATCCTCACCCTGCACGGACCGTCGGGATGGGCGCTGCTCGGCGCCGCGTGGGCGATCGCGCTGGCGGGCGTGCCGTTCAAGATCTGGTGGCTCGACGCGCCCCGCTGGTTCTCGACCGCGACCTACCTCGGCATGGGCTACATGGCGCTGATCGCCGCGGCGCCGCTTGCGCGCGCGGTTTCCATGGGCGGAATGGCCTGGCTCGTCGCGGGGGGAATTGCCTACACCATCGGCGCCGTGATCTTCACGCGCGAGCGGCCCGACCCATTCCCAGGTCGCTTCGGCCACCATGAGATCTGGCATCTCATGGTGCTCGCGGGCAGCGGCTGCCACTTCGCCTTCATGCTGTTCCACGTCGTGCCGGCCTGAGCGCGGGAGCCGACGACGACCGAACGCGCCGAGGGCCCGCGGACAACGCGGGCCCTCGGTCGACTGGGGCGGCTGGGGTCGAACCAGCAACCTCCCGGTTAACAGCCGGGCGCTCTGCCGATTGAGCTACACCCCAAAGCTAGGGTCAAGCGGACAGAGAGGTTACAGGGATGGGACCTCGCAGGTCAAGAGCGTGGAACCTTGACCCTCCTTCGCGAGAAGACCAACCTTCTCGCGGCCCGCGCCTGGACAGCCGCGCTTACCGCCACTTCCTGCCGCACCGACCGACGCTCGAGGGATCTTCTTGATGAAATGGGACTTCGCCGGCGCTCCGGAGATCCGCGCCTCGCGCACGAAGGTCTGGGAGAAGCTGATGGATCCCGACTTCGTCGCCGCCTCGGGGCCGGGTGTGGAGCGTGTCGAGCGTCTCGACCCCACTCACTTCAAGGTGGTCTCGGGCTTGGGCGTGGGTTCGGTCAAGGTGAGGTTCACCCTGGACGTTGAGCTATCCGACATCGTCGAAGGCGAGCGCCTCAGGATGCGCGCGTCCGGCAAGGCCCCCGGCTCCCTGGTCGACGTGATTTCGTCCCTCCGCCTCGAGGATTGCGGAAACGGGCATACGCGGCTCAACTGGTCGGCTACGAGCGACTTGAGCGGCGCGGTCGCGCAGCTCGGCGCCCGGTTTCTGGAAGGAACCGCGCGCCGGCTGACCGAGGAGTTCTGGACCGACTTTGCCCAGCGGGTCAGCTCCAGCTGAGCCGACTCCCGCGCCCTGGTTCACGGTCGCCCGCGCCCAAATTCACCGGATATTCACGACGGTGGCCTAGGTTGCCCCCTGTCGATCAGTCCCCCACCCCGACAGGAGCGCACAATGTCCGAGCACATCCGCCTGGAGCTTACCGAAGAGCAGAAGGCTCAGGTCAAGGCCGCCACCGGGAAGGACGCCCGGGCCCTCGAGTTGAACGTCGAAGAGCTCGAAGAGCGTATCGCCCCGGCGAAGCCCTTCCCCATCAAGGGCAACAAGTAAGGTCTTCGAATGACGTTGGGCCGTCCCGCCCCCTCTCGCCGACTTGCGGCGGGAGGGGGCGCTCAATTCACGGCACTCTCACCGCGCGTCGCCACCTTCCATAGACGGCCGTTTCTACCGCTCCTCCCTCACCCCAGCTGCGGTGGTGGGGTAACCGGCTGTTGGGGATGCCGTGCGATCGTCGGAGCCAGATGCATTTGCAGAAGCCCGACCTCGCGACTCGATTCTCCCGCCCTTCCCGAACTACCACGAAAAACGGAGGCGTCGTTGGACCAGGAGGATTTTGGGGGACGCTGTGCAGGTGGGAGCCCGGGACCACGGCTCAGGCCTCGACGACGAGCAACTCCATCCGATCGCGCCCGTCGGGCCTCTGGTGCACGCGCCCGAGATGGACGCCGAGGAGCGAGCTGGCGCACGCATCTGCCGGGAGCTGGTCGAGCGAATGGGTGGTCGTGAGACCGATCACCGCCATCTCGGCCGCTCGCGCCGCCTGGATGCCGGCCGGGGCGTCCTCGATGACGACGCACTCGTGCGGCCCGAGGCCCAGGGCGCGCGCGGCCAGCTGGTAGGCGTCAGGGCTGGGCTTTCCGTGGGCGACGTCCTCCGCGCAGATGAGCACCGATGGAGCCGGCAAGCCCGCCTGACGCAGGCGGCTCGCCGCGGTGGATCGAAGCCCGCTGGTGGCCACCGCCCATCCGTTCGCTGGAAGCGCGGTGAGCAGCCGGAGCGCACCCGCGACGGGACCGATCCTCGTGCTGGTGTCCTCGACCGGCGCGAACGCTCTCACCTCTGCCTCGGCATCGAGGTGGGGCGCGGCCATCCGAATCGTCTCGAGCGCACGCCGCCCGTGGCACACGCGGAGAAACGGCTCGGGCCGAAGGCCTCGGGCGCTGGCCCAGCCTCGCCACTGCTGCTCGACGTACGCGGCGGAGTCCACCAGGACACCGTCGAGATCGAACAGAACCCCGGAGCACTCGAACCGTTTCATATCGCGCAATAATGGCGTGCGAAATTCGCTCTCGTTAGACCCCTTTCCGTAACGGTCGAGGCGTCATCGTTCTGCCCAACCGAAGCGCCTAGGCCTGGCGATCTCAGCTGTCGCAGACGGGCGCCCCAGGCTGCTCGGGCGTGCGCCTCTGCGCCTCGGTCGCCGGCCGCTGTGTCACCGTTCCGAGCCAGATGACGCAGCTTTTCCCGGGCCGCGACGCATGGGTCGCCCTGGCGGACCACCCCGCATCCGTCGCGGTCAGAATCGAGATCGTGACGCCGCGGTGCCAGAGGTACTGGAGCGCGAACGGCTCGGTCCGCCGGGAATAGATGCCCTGGTTGGCGAAATAGGTGTCCTGGGATAGCACGAGATTCCTAAGGTCCACGCGCATCTGAACCGCAGGATCCACCATGTCGAGCGCGCTGCCCGTGTCGGGCGTGGTCGGCGGAGACTCCGTCGGCGCCGAGGCGACGGCCGGGCTCGAGGGAGATCCCGCCGCCGTCTGGGGCTGCGCCGGCGATGGGACCGGGCGCGGCGGCGGTCCGTCGCACACGGGCGCGCCTTCACGTCCCTGACGCACGTCGTGCAGCGTCGTGGGCGCGCCGTGCGCCCGCCCCACGTACACCACACAATCGCGGCCGGGGACATCGGGATGGGTGCCGCTGGCCGCCCATCCGCCCCGCGCGAGCCAAAGGAATCGAACGTCGGCGTCGTTTCGTGGCGCGAATGAGATCCGGGCGAGGTCCTCGGTATAGGTCCCGTTCTCCGCGTAGTACGTCTCTTCCGAGACCACCAGGCGGCGAAGCTCACGGCGCACGAGGTCGAGCCGCTGGGCGGCGAGCGCCGGGTCGACGTTGGTGGCGCGACGGACAGGACGGTTCGGCTTCGGTGAAGATGGCGAGGCGGTGGCCACCGCGGTGTCGGTTCCCGCCTTGGCGGGGAGCGCGGGAAGACGAAGGTCGTCGCAGGCCGCGCCGAGCAGCACGGTGGCAGAGACGAGCAGGGCGGTGCGTAACATGATGCCTCGTGGTCTCCAGTTAGCCGCGCACACGAAGGTCGAAATCCTCGCTCACGATCTCGCGCGTGACGGGCGCCGTCGCCCGGCGCGGGGCCTCGCTCCAACCGGCGCGTTCCATGACTTCGGCCGTCAGCTGATCCACCGCCTGCACCTGCACGGAGCCGCGGGCGGAGGACGCCGCGAGGTCGAGCCACGAGAGTGCCTCGGCGTAGGCGTAGCGCGTCACCGCGCTTTCGGCCGCGCGTCGCGCGTGGCGATACGCCAGATCCCGCTCGCCTCCCCGCTCCGCGTGGCGCGCGATCTCCCCAGCGACCGCGACCAGCTCGTCTCCCTCCATCACCAGCTCGAAGGCCAACGCGATCGCGCGGTGCACCTCCTGCCGGCGCGAGGCCGTGAGGCCGTCCCGTACCATGTGGGCGATGACCGGGTGAATGCACCGGTACCAGCCGCCTTCTTCGGTGACGAGATAGCGATCCACCAGCGCGTCGCCGGCGGACGCGGCGCGAAGCCGGGAGATCCCGTGCACGTGGGAAAGGACGTCCGGGCGGCACCCGCCGCCGCTCACCGCGATCGTGATGAGGACGTCACGCAGGTCGGTGGACAGCCGATCGACCCGCTCGGCGATCACGTCCTGCACCGTCTGCGAGACCGGCACCTCCCGGCCCGCCCCGACCTCGGAGGGCACCACGGTCCATTCGCCGGTATCCCCGTCCATGGAGAGTAGGCCTTGAGCGAACATCGTCTTGAGCAGCTCGATCACGTAGAATGGATTGCCGCCCGTGATCCGATGGAGACGAGCGGCCAGTCGGCGCCCCCCAGTGGGCACGCTCACGTGCCCCATCTCGCGCACCAGCTGCCAGATGTCCTCTTCGCCGAGCGGCCCCACCGTGAGGGCGTCGGCGGAACCCTTGGCGCGGAGCGCTCGGCAGAGGCGGGACGCGGGCGCGTCACGCTCGACCTCACCCAGGGTCAAAACGCCGAGCCACAGGACGGCGGAGCGCTCGAGACGGCGGGTCAGAAACCGGATGAGGTTGCAGCTGTCCTCGTCGCACCATTGCAGGTCGTCGATGACGATCGCCACCGGCCGCTCGGCGGCGATGGTGCTGAGGAGCTGCGCCACGCCCTCGAAGAGCCGCCACCCTTCCGTCGCATCGGCTTCCCCCCCAGCGGGCAGGCCCGGGAAGCGCTCGCGAATCTCCGGAAGAAGTCGCGCCACCTCGACCAGCCATTCGGGCGAGGTGCCACCCAGTCCGGGGGCGCCGAGGGCACAGCGGAGCCCTTCGACGACGGGCTCGTAGGGAATGCCCGCGCGGCGGTCGTAGCTCCGCCCATGCAAAGTCGTCCCGCCTTCGGCCACCACCCACCGCAGGAACTCGTCGGCCAGGCGGGACTTGCCGACGCCGGATTCGCCGTCGATCAGGACGATGCGGCCCTGTCCGCGCTGTACGCCTTTCCACGCCGCGGTGAGCGCCTTCCACTGGGCGTCGCGCCCCACTAGGCTCGCGTCGAAGGTCGGAGCGCGGGTGTACCACTCGTCGGTGATCGGCGCCGCGTCGTGCGTCGTCCGATCCGCCTCGACCCGCCGCACCAGGGCTTCGAGGGCCCGGCCGGGTTCGCACCCCGCCTCACGGGCCAGGAGATCCCGGTACTCCGCGAACCGCGCCATCGCCCCGGCGCGGTTGCCCGAGAGGTAGCGTGCCTCGACGGCGAGATGGGCCGCTTCGTCGCACACTGGCTCGCTCGCGAGCCACCGGTCGGCGAGCTCCACCGCCTCGCGCCACCGGCATTGGCGCATCGATTCCCGGGCGGCGCGATCGAGCGCCTGATGGTAAAGCCGGAGCAGGCCCCCGCGCGCCGTGGAAACCCACTCCTCGAACTGCGGCGCTCGGCGCACCGAAAACCCTTCCAGGAACCGGGGAACGTCGAAGCCGACCGCATGGACGGGGTCGCGCTCCGCCGCTGCCCGGAACTCCAGGGCATCACAGGCGAGCGGTGCGGCCAACTCCACGAGCGCCCGCTCGGCATGGAGCTGGTCACCGAACACGTCCCGAAGATGCTTGAGTGCCTGCCGAAGGGAGGCACGCGCCTCGGCCTCGGGCGACTCGCCCCACAGGAGCCCTGCCAGCGCCTCTCGGGTGTGCTGACGGGGCTCCAGCACCAGGTACGCCAACAGGGCGAGCGGCTTGGCCCCCAAGGCGGGCACGGCCGTTCTCCCCTCGGCGGTCGCGAGGGTTGGGGCACCGAAGAGTCGCAGCGTGAAGGCGGACACGAATGGTCCAAGGGGAAGACCCTGCTAACGTATCGGGGATTGACGGAAGGGCAAGTAGGCAATCACGATCTTTTCACGGCAGCCTGGTAGGTTCGTTCCCAGTCAGTCTGGCCGCCCCCAAATCGCAGACCCACACCAGGAGCTCACGATGTCAAGCGCCAAGGACTCGTTCCGGATCGATCTGACCACCGAGCAGAAGGACAGCATTCGCAAGGCGACTGGGAAGGATGCCGAGGCCGTGGAGCTTTCGGTCGAGGAGCTCGAGGCTCGCATCGCGCCGGCCAAGATCATCCCGGGCCACAAGTAACCCGAAACGACGTTCCACCCTCGACCTTCTCCGAAACGAGAGCTATCATGATCAAGCACGACGAGCAGTCCCGGACCAAGACCCCCGAACAGCAGCCGAAGAAGCCGGTCCCGGCCAAGGACGTCGAGCTTGGCGTCGAAGAGCTCGAGGAGAAGATCGCGCCGATGAAGATCTAGCTCGCGGCGTAGATCGTCCGCCCGCGGTTCCCGCGGGCGCCTCGGCTCCGGCTTCCCCCGACTGCGGGAAGCCGGAGCCCGTCGTTAGGCCCCTCCTCAACTACCCGACATGAGCGCACCTGCAACGTCGACCGACGAACTCCGCGAGGAAGTCGAGCGTTTGCGCCTGCTCCAGTCCATCAGCCTGGAGCTGGGCGCGTCCCTCGATTTCGATGAGCTGCTGCCGAAGGTGTTCGACCGGGTGCTCGCCGCCCTCGGCGCCGAAGGGGGATCCATCTGGATCGCCGACGGCGACGTGCTGAGGTGCCGCATCGCGGTCGGCGGCCAAGGCTCGCGCCTGATCGGCGCCGAAGTCCCCGTGGGGACCGGCCTCATCGGCGAGGCCGCCCAGCAGCAGACGACAACGATGGCGACCCGTGCGCAGGAGGACCCCCGATTTCAGCCGGGGTCCGACCCCTCGACCGAAACCCTTGGCTTCAACGTCATGGCCACCGCGATGGTGGCCGGCGGTGACACCGTGGGCGCGATCCAGGTGACCAGCAAGGTCACGGACGAGGGCATCTTCGACGAGCGCGATCGCGATTTTCTCGAGGGGTTGGCGGCCACGGCTGCCGTGGCCCTGCGCAACGCGCAGCTCCACGCCGCGAGCCGGCGGGCCGGTGACCTCGCGGTCCTGCTGGACATCAGCCGCGAGATCACGGCCACACTCGATCTCGACCGCGTGCTGCAATCGGTGGTCAACCTGGCCTCGCGCGCGCTGTCGTTCGATCGCGCCGCCGTCGCCCTGTACGAGAAGGGACGCTGCGACATCCGGGCGGTGGCAGGCGAGGAGACGGTGGATCCGAAGGATCCCAAGCTGCAGGACCTGGTGGCCCGCGCCGAATGGGCCGCGGGGCGCGGCGAGCCGCTCTACCTCGTCGAGCGCGGGGCGCCCGGCTCGGACGCCGAGCGGATGTTCGTCACCATTTTCGGCCCGGACCTGGAGAGCGATGGAGTCGAGAGCGGCCTCTATCTCCCGCTCAAGGACGAAGAGGGCGTGCTCGGCGTGCTGGTCTTCGAGGCCGGCTCGGCCGACTTCACCACGCCGACGCAGCGCGAAGTCGCCGCCATTCTGGCCAACCAGACGGCCGTGGCGCTGCGGAATGCCCAGCTCTACCACCAGGTCCCGATGGTGGACGCGCTGGGTGCGCTGGCCGCCAAGCGGCAGGCGCTGCGCTCGATTCCACACCGCCGGCTCAAGATCTACGCGGCCGTCGCCGCGGTCGTGGTCGCGGGGCTGTTCCTCATTCGCTGGCCGTTCCGGGTAGCCGGCGAGGACGCCGCGTTCCGCGCGATGGGATTCGCACCGGTCCGGGCGCTCGTGGCGGGCGTGGTCGAGCGCATTCCGGTGGCCGAAGGGAGCGTCGTGTCCCGGGGGACGCCGGTCGCCTACCTCCGCGCCACCACGCTGCGCGCCGACCGCGAAGCCACCGCGGCCGAGGCCGCCTCCGCGGATCGACTGGCGTCGCTCGCCGCGAGCCGTGGCGACCCGTCGGAGGAGCGGCTGCATCGGCTCCGCGGCGACGCGCTGCGACGCGAGGTGTCGCTGCTCGATGAAGAAGTCGAGCTCACGACCCTGCGGGCGCCGGTTCCCGGCGTGGTCCTGACCCCGCGGGTCACCGAGCGCGTGGGCGCGTCCCTCGAGGAAGGCGACGAGCTCCTTGCCATCGGGCGGACCGACTCGCTCGAGCTCGACTTCGGGGTGCCCCAGCGCGACATCGATCGCGTGCGCGCGGGTCAGGATGTGCACCTGCGGGTGGATGCGGTCCCCCAGCGCACCTTCGTCGGCCGAGTGCTGGCGGTGGCCCCGATTCCGGCCGACACCGCGGGCGAGGTGCGCTATCCCGTCCGCGCCGTCGTGGCGAATCCCGACGGCGCGCTCAAGCCGAGCATGGCGGCCTACGTCCGCGTGCTCACCGACCCGGCCTCCGCAGCCACGCGGCTCTTCCGCGGACCGCTCCGGTGGGGCCGTCTCTTCTGGTGGAGGATCTGGTCGTGACCCGCACCGCCCTGCCGCTCGCGATCTTGCTTACCGCCTGCGCCGGCGCCGGTGACAACGTGCCGGACCGCAAACGCACGATCGAGACCGCGGCCGCCGCCACCATCACGACGCCTCCGCCAGGGAACATCGAGACAGCCGAAAGCACGACGGTGGACCGCCCGCTGAGCCTCTCCTCGCAACTCTATGTGGAACACGACGCCGCAGTCGTTGCGCGGTCTTCGGGGCAGGTCGAGCGCATCCTCGCGGACATCGGCACGCGCGTGGCGGCCGGTCAGCTCATCGCCCAGCTCGAGAGTACCGACCAGGAGATCGCGCTCGACCAGGCCCGCGAGCAGGCGGCCAACGCCTCCCAGCGGGTCGAGCGGCAACGCGCGCTGGCCACGGCCGGCGTGGTCACTCGCGCCGATTCCGAGCAGGTGGAGTTCGAGCACCGCGCGGCCGATCTCGCGGTGAGGAAGGCGCAGCGTGACTACGACTTGACCCGCATCGTCGCGCCGTTCGACGGGGTGGTGACCGCGCGGATGGCGCGCGTGCAACGTCTGGTCAACGCGGGTGATTCGCTCTTCCGTGTCACGGCGCTCGCCCCCGTTTTGGCCGCGGTCCGCGTGCCGGAGACGGCCTCGTCCGCGATCCGGGTCGGCGCGACGGGGCGGGTGCTCGCCGTCCGCGGCGCCAGCGCCGAGGCCCGGGTCGTTCGCACGTCGCCCGTCATCGACGCCGCGAGCGGCACCCGCGAGGTCATTCTGCAGCTCGCCCCCGGCTCGGCGTTGACGCCGGGCAGCAGCGTCACCGTGCAGCTCGGCGCCGAGCGGCGGCGGGTCGTCGCCATCCCGCGCTCGGCGGTGGCCAAGGACGGCTACGCGCTCGTGTGGGACGACAACCGCACCACGCTCCGCGCGGTCACGCTCGGCGCGGACCTCGACGGCAACCGGGTCGAGGTCGTGAGCGGGATCGCCGCCGGCGAGAAGGTGGTGCGGACCACACCGTGAGCGGCGCGCCCAAGCTCCGGCCCGACCTCACCGTCGTCGAGCAGACCTACCGCGGCGAGCAGAGCTTCATCGTCAAGGATCCGAAGTCGCGCAAGTATTTCCGCTTCCGGCCGGTCGAGGTGCGCGTGCTGCAGCAGTTCGACGGCGAGCGGAGCGCGGCCGAGGTGGCGGCGGACCTGGTCGCGGGCGGAATCGGCGTGTCGGCGGCGGCGGTGGACAAGTTCGCCGCCAAGCTCAAGTCGATGGGCCTGCTCGAGCGCACCGTGGGCGAGCGCTCCGTCCTCATGATGGAGCGGCTTCGCGCGCAGCGGCGGCAGCGGCTGAGCGGGGGCCTCGGGCAGACGGACATCTTCCGGATCCGCTGGTCCATGGGCGACCCCGACAAGTTCATGGACCGCACCATCCCGTACCTCCGCTGGATGTTCACCCGAGGCTTCGTGATCGCGTCGGTCTTTCTCTTCGCGATCTACTTCATCGTTGCCGCGCTCAAGTGGCCCGAGCTCACTGCCGCGTTCCACAGCCTCTACACCTTCAGCTATTCGGCAAGCGAGTTCCTGACCCTCTGGCTCACCGCCGTCGTGGTCATCGTGATCCACGAGCTGGGACACGGCTACACGTGCAAGTACTTCGGCGGCCAGGTGCACGAGATCGGCGCCATGCTGCTCTACTTCGAGCCGGCATTTTTCTGCAACGTCAACGATGCCTGGACCTTCCCCGAGCTCAAGGCGCGGCTCTGGGTCACGGCGGCCGGATCGTGGATTCAGGTCGTGGCGGCGAGCCTCGCCGCCATCGTGTGGTGGGCCGCGACGCCGGGAACGCTAATCTCGCACATCGCGCTGAGCGCGGTCCTGATCGGCGGGGTGACGACGGTAGTCATGAACGCGAATCCGCTCATCCCGCTGGACGGCTACTTCGCGCTGAGCGACTGGCTCGAGGTGCCCAATCTCAGGCAGCGCGCCTTCGCGCACCTCGGCTGGCTGGTCAAGGCGCGCGTGCTCCGGCTCGACGTGCCCATGCCGCCGGCCGACGAGCGCGAGCAGCGCATCTTCCTCATTTATAGCCTGCTCGCGACATGGTACATCACCTCGATCATGCTGCTGGTGGCCGGCAGCGTGTACGGCTGGCTCGATCGCGCGCTGGGCTTGGCGGGCGGCGCGCTGTTCGTGCTCGGTGTCTGGCTGATGTCGCGCTCGGCGATCCGGAGCGCGGCGCAGACCGGTCTCGCCGCGTGGCGGGAGTTTCGGGCCAGGGTGGCAGGACGGCGTTTGCGCGACCGATTGCTCATCGCGGGCGCGCTCGTGCTCGTGGCGGGGACGATCATCCCGCGGCCCATCACGGTGACCGGTGCGTTCTCGGTCATGCCGGCCCTGTCGGTGCCACTCACGGCGCCCGACAGCGGCATCGTGGCCGGCGTGTACGTGCGCGAGGGGACGCGCGTCGAGGCCGGCATGCCGCTCGTGCAGGTACGCGACCTCGAGCTCGAGCATGCGACGCTCGAATCCGCACGCCTGGTCGACTCGCTGGAGGCCCGCGAGGCGCAGGCCCGCGCCGCGAGCCGGGCCGACGAAACGGCGCGAATCGAGGCCGAGCGGGCGACCGAAGCCGCTCGGCTGGGCGGCATGACCGCGGAACAGCGGGCGTTGACCGTTCGGGCGCTCGTTCCGGGAATCGTGGTCACCTCGCGCCCCGAACGTCTCACCGGCCGCTGGGTCAGTCTCGGTGAACGGTTGCTCGAGCTGGGCCAGCCGGATTCCCTGGAGGTTCGCATCGCACTGGCAGGTGCCGGCGCCACCCAGGTCCGGGCGGGCCAGCAGGCGCGCCTTGTCTTCCACGCCGACGGGAGCACGCTCAGCGGAAAGGTCGGGGGTGTCGCCCAGAGCTCGGCGCCGAGCTCCGGGGCAGTCGAAGCTCGCCTCGGACTGCGCGGGGGCGGGCGCTGGCGGCCCGGCATGACGGGCGAAGCGAGCGTGACGCTCCGCCGGTCCAACCTGTGGGGCGCGCTGTGGTGGGGCGTGCGACAGCGGGTGAGGACCGACATTATGCTCTAGGGCGACGAACGGTGGGAGCGGGTAGCACCCTGCCAAGCTTCCCAGTGAGCCAAGCGTGAAATCTCAGGCGGGCTCGGTGAGCAGTTACCCACCAGCACTTCAGCCGGATCAGCCACGCCGCCTCTCCCTCTGTCATGCTATCGTTCGCGTCCCTATCGGTTCACCGCTCCAGGCCCGCTCACGGCGACGGCGCACCTCCGACTGCCCGACGACGGATCGCCCGATCGCTCGCGGCCTCCCAGGCCCCTGTGCCGCCACGACTTGCGCGCAAGGGATGTTGCTGTAACCATTGGGGGGTCCTCCGCAAGGGCCCAGTCATTCGACGCGACATGCTGGCGCTGGTCCGTCAGGCGTTCGAGGGTCGGTACGACGTCGAGCGCGAGATCGGGAAGGGCGGGAACGCCCGTATCTTCCTGGCTCGCGAGCCCGGCGGCGAGCCGGTCGCGCTCAAGATCCTGCACCCGGAGCTTTTGGTCAGCGTCGCGGCCGACCGATTCCTCCGCGAGATCAAGCTCGCCTCCCAGCTGAACCACCCGCACATCGCGCATCTACTGGACTCGGGCGAACGGGACTGGCTCGTCTACTACGTGATGACCTATGTGGAGGGCGCTACCCTTCGCGAGTTCCTCTCCCAGCGGTCACGACTCTCGGTGCCGGACACCCTCCGCATCGCGGACAACCTGCTCGACGCGCTGGAGCACGCTCACGGTCACGGGATCATCCATCGGGACGTGAAGCCGGAGAACGTGGTCATCTCTCCCCATGGCGCCGTCCTGCTCGATTTCGGGATCGCTCGGGCGGTCTGGGCCTCCGGCAGCGAACGCCTTACCCGATCAGGCATTGCGGTCGGCACGTCGACCTACATGAGTCCGGAGCAGATCACCGCGCTCCAGGAGATCGACCTCCGCAGCGACCTGTACTCGCTGGCCTGCGTGCTCTTCGAGTGCCTCGCGGGTCAGCCGCCGTTCGTGCACCGCAACGAGGCGGTCGTGCTGCAGCTGCACCTCACCCAGCCGGCTCCCGACCTCCGGACCCTTCGCCCCGAGATCCCCGCCGATCTGGCCACCGGCATCGGTCGTGCCCTGACCAAGACGCCGGAGGAGCGGTGGCAGACCGCTGCGGCGATGCGCGACGCGCTGGCCGCGGTGACGGTCGGATGAGCCTCCGCAGACGCTGAGGTCCGCCACGCAGGGCCCGCGCTGCCCGAGATTCCGGAGGATACGCCTGCTGGCTCCCCGCCTCGACCCCCGTATTATTCCCTGTAATTCCTGCTCAAAGGCTCCCCGGTGACCGACGTGCTCGAACGCCTGCGCTCCGCTCTCGGGGATCGCTACGACCTGGAGAAACAGGTCGGCGAGGGCGGCATGGCGACGGTCTACCGCGCGAAGGACCTCAAGATCGAGCGCACGGTCGCCATCAAGGTTCTCCGGCCCGAGCTCTCCATTTCCCTTGGCGGCGACCGCTTCCTCCGTGAAATCCGCGTCGCCGCCAATCTTCAGCACCCGAACATTCTCGGTCTGTACGACTCGGGCGAGGCGGCCGGCGGGCTGCTGTACTACGTCATGCCCTTCATCGAGGGCGAATCGCTCCGGGACCGGCTGAACAAGGAGCAGCAGCTCCCGATCCATGACGCGCTCTCCATCGTCCGGGAGGCGGCGGAGGCACTGCAGTACGCCCACGAGCGCGGGATCGTCCACCGCGACATCAAGCCCGAGAACATCCTGCTGCTCGGCGGCCACGCCCTCGTCGCCGACTTCGGGATCGCGCGCGCCGTGAGCTCGGCCGGCGGCGAGAAGCTGACGCAGACCGGCATGGCGGTCGGCACTCCCCATTACATGAGCCCGGAGCAGTCTCTCGGTAGCGAGCACGTGGACGCCCGGAGCGACATCTACAGCCTGGGGTGCGTGCTGTACGAGGTGCTCATCGGCCAGCCGCCGTTCACCGGCCCGAACTCCATGGCCATCATGGCCCGGCACTCGATGGAAGTGGTGCCGAGCCTGCAGGTCGTCCGCGCGTCGATCCCGGACGAGGTCGAGGACGCGGTCATGCAGGCGCTGGAGAAGACGCCGGCCGACCGGTTCCAGACGATGAAGGAGTTCGCCGAGCGGCTGGAGGAGGCGGAGGCCGAGGCGGCGGTGGCCAGAACCGCGCAGCGGCGGGCATCCACGGCAGCGCGCCGGGCGGCCAGCGGGGCGCAGCCGGCGCGGACGACCGGGGCGGGTCCGCGGCGGAAGACGGCGGAGGTCGAGGCGGCGCCACCCGAGCGGAGCAAGGTCAAGCTCTGGTCCATGATCGCGGGCGGACTCGTGCTGCTGGCGGCGGCGGGCTTCGGCGTATGGAAATTCACCCAGCGCGGCGGCGCGGCGGCGACGGGTGGGCAGGAAGCGGGAGAGGCGCTCGATCCGACCCACATCGCGGTGCTGTATTTCGAGCAGCGGGGCGGATCGGATTCCCTCGGCTTTCTGGCTGACGGTCTCACGGAAGCCTTGATCCGCGAGCTGAGCGGAGTCGAAGGACTGCAGGTGATCTCCGGCAACGGTGTCCGACCCTACAAACAGGGCACGACACCACTCGTGAAGATCGCCCAGGACCTCAACGTCGGCACGTTGGTGCATGGCGACGTGAGCGAATCAGGCGACCGCCTGCGCCTCAACGTCTCGCTCGTGCAGGCCGCGACCGGCCGCGAGCTGGGCAGCACCACGCTCGAGCGGCCCCGGGGCGAGCTCTTCGCCCTGCAGGACGACATGAGCAAGCAGGTGTCGGAGTTCCTTCGGCGGCAGTTGGGCAAGGAGGTGCAGGTGCGCGAGACCCGGGCAACCACCCGGGACGTCGAGGCCTGGACCATTTACCAGCGGGCCGAGGCCGGCGCTCGGGACGCGGGCGCTCTGGCGGCGACCGGCGATACGGCCGGCGCCTTCCGCATGTTCCAGAAGACCGACTCGATGCTCGTGCGCGCGGAGTCGAAGGACCCCGCCTGGCCCGCGCCGACGGTGCTTCGCGCCTGGCTCGTGTTCCGGCAGTCGCGCATCACCGAAACCGCCGACGCCGCAAGCCTCGATGCCGGAATCAAGTATGCCGAGCACGCTCTGTCTCTCAAGGCGGACGATCCGGACGCCCTGGAGGTCCGGGGCACGCTCCGTTACTGGAAATGGCTCAACAACCTCGGCGGCTCGCCTGCGGAAAGTGTGAAGCTGTTTGCCGATGCCGAAAAGGACCTTCGTGCATCGGTCGAACAGAATCCGGCGCAGGCCTCCGCGTGGACCATGCTGAGCCACCTGCTCATCAACAAGCCGGCGCTCGGTGAAGCGAAGCTGGCCGCCATGCGGGCCTACACGGCGGATCCGTATCTGACGAATGCGAATGTCACGGTCTGGCGGCTGTTCTCGACGTCCTACCAGCTCGACGACGCGAACGAGGCGAAGAAGTGGTGCGAGGAGGGCCAGCGGCGATTCCCGGACGACTATCGCTTCGCGGAGTGTCAGATCTGGTATTTCGGCCTCAAGGCCGCCAAGCCCGACGTGCCGGCGGCGTGGGCTGCGTTCGACAAGTACGTCAGCCTCAGCCCGACCAGCCTGCGCCCGTTCAACAAGCTGCAGGGGCAGATGCGGATGGCGGTGGCCCTCGCGCGCGCCGGGCTTGCCGACAGCGCCCGCCGCGTGGCGGAACGGTCGCGTGCGGACGGATCGATGGATCCGAGTCGCGATCTCGCACAGATCGAGGCCGTCGCCCTCGACATCCTGGGCGACAAGGACGGCGCATTCAAACAGATCTCCATCTGGCTGGCCAGCAACCCGCAGCAACTGGGCACCTTGTCCCAGGACGATAGCTGGGAACTCAAGGACCTACGCGAAGATCCGCGGTTCGCTGCGACCTTCAAGTCGAAGCAATGAGCCGGTCGTGACCCGAAGTGCAATTTCTCGCATGGGTCTGCGCGGCCGTTAACCCGGTTGCCCCGACCCTGCGGCGCAGTTTTGTCTCTTGTTGATAATTGCCCGCCTAGCAGCGTATACTCACCCGGTTCTCTGCCTCCAGCACATTTTCGCCATACTTTTGGCGCAGGAGTCGTCCTTATGGGTGGCCCACGCGTAGGCGCTGTCGCAGTACTCCTCGCCCTGTTCGCAACCGCCTGCAGTGAACGGCAGACCGATACGGCCACTGGTCCCGAGCTCGCCCAGGGCGGCAGCGGTTGCAACTTCAGCACCGTCACCACGCTGACGAAGAACGAGTTCGGCGCGAACAGCGCTCGAGGCCGGACTGGCCACCAACATGAAGAATGCCGGGGCCGGGACGGCCTCTGCCACGGGCTTTGGCTACCAGATCCTGGCCGCGGTGGGCGACAAGTACGACGCCCCGCAGACCAGCACGTCCAACGCCTCCGCACTCACGGTGGCGCTGCTCAAGTGCATGGACATCGGAGGTGCCTCGGTACCGGCCGCCACCGTGTTTGACGTGGCTCTGGGTGCCAACGGTGCCCTCGGCGTGAGGAGCAGCGCCGATATCGCGCCCGTCGCCTCACATGACGGTGACTGGCTACTGGCGCCGCCGACCTCGCAGACTTGGGGCTACATCTTTCCGACGGGGACGAACACCATCCTCGCGTACGGCGTGCCGGTGGCCGACGACGGGTCGTTCACGCATGACGCGGGCCTGAGCGGCGTCTTCGACTGGTCGACGCTACCGCACATCACCTTCAATGCCCCGGGTGTCTTCATCAGTAATTGCTCGGCAGATGGTTTTCTCCAGCACAACCCGGCCGGCTCGACGGCTGAGATCCTGGGATTCATCACGCCCAACTGCCCTGGCCCGTGAGGCGCTGATCGAAGCGGCGCCAAGGACGTTCGGCGAGCGCTTGTTCCGCATGCTCAGCCCGGCTCCGGCTTATGCGTCCCTGGCAACCACGGGCACCACTGGTTCGAAGCGCACCGTGAGCCCGTTCAAGGTCATCGGCCCCCAGGTTGTTAACCTGGCGGCGCAAGGCTTCACGTGGAAGAAGTCGGGGAACACGGTGGGCGTGGCCTTCAATCCGCCCCCGGTCATACCGGATTCTGAGCGGCGCGGGCACGACGTTCCTTCAGGGTGACGTGCTGGTCTGGCTCGAGGCGATCGGGAACCAGGGGGTTAAGGTCGACATCTGCAACAACTGGGCATGGACCAATGCGGATGGCGTAGCCCAATTTCCGACTGCATACCTGAACAAGGCGGGCGGCTACACCATCATCGCCAGGACGACGGGTACGTCATCTGTGAACGGCGATATCCCGCTTGTTCCCGCCGGCCAGAGCGTGCTTTCCCCGCTGGTCAACGTGAAGAACGGCAACCCGGGCACCCTGCACGACGTTCCATCAGGGCGATACACTGCCGACGACCCCCGGGCCGAACGGACTCAAGCCAGTGGCACCTTGAGCATTGCGACGACCTGCAAGAGAAAGGGCGGCTCAATGAGCCGCCCTTTCTCTTTGTTCGTCGGAAAGATGCCATGCTCATCCGAGCCAGCCGAACGCTAGCGAGAAGACGAGCCGAACCACTGCGCTTGACTCACGATCCTTCATCTGAGCGAGTCATTGCCCTCGCAGTTTGACAACCGCCCGAATATCGTCCGCCCAGCCCGCTGGATCGCTCGGCGGCACGAACGACCAGCTCTCCGCCGATCCGCCGCCGCCGGCCCGTATTCGGACGCGGTCCCCGTCTCGCCTGACCTCCACGAAACGCCGCGTGCGGGGCGTGATCTCCAGCCCAAGCTTCTCATTCTTGTGAATGATGACGCTCTGCTTCGTCACGATGATGGACGCCCTGCGGTCTTCCCAGCCTGCATCGCGCCGGCCGGCGTCATGGGTGTACCGGAAGGTGAGGTCGTCGGCCCGTCGAACCAGCCCTTCCGAATCGATGCGCTGCTGCTCTGAGGGCGTGAGAGCCCCGGTCCTCTCCTGGCACCCGGTGAGGATTCCATTCGCGGCGAGCAGCGCCAGCGTGAGACCGACCCTGACAGGGACTGTGCGCATGCGGCGTTCTCCGGCATCGTGACCCGACGCGCCACCCGCCACCACCGAGGCGGCGTCGATCATCCCCCGCTCAGCTTCCGCACCTCGCCCATCACCCGCCGCTGGGCGGGGCCGTTCTTCACCGCCAGGAAGATCGTATCGTCCCCCGCGATGGTGCCCACCACGTCCGGCCAGGCGAGCCGGTCGAGCGCCACCGCCACGCGATTCGCTTCCCCCGGCGGCGTATGGAGCACGACGAGCGCCTCGCCGGCGGGCTCCACGGTCAGCACGCCGTCCGCGATCCGTCGCTCGTCCGGATCGACCGGCGTCGCGATCCGGGTCGGTCGGCGATAGACGCCGTTCATCTTGATCAGGTGAAGGGCGGTGATGTCCCGGCTGACCGACGATTGCGTCACGTCCCACCCTTCCGCGGCAAGCGCCTCGGCCAGCTCCTCCTGAGTCCGAATGGCGCGGGTGCTGATGAGCTCGAGGATCTTGAGGTGGCGCTTGCGACGGTCGGCGGTCATACGCGCGGTCGGAAGGCGCGGCCGGCGAGCTTCGTCATGGCCCGATGGAACCGGCGCCGTTGGCGGGCTTCCCATGAACGGGCATGGCGGACACGGGCGCGAGCGGAATCGAGGCCGAGGTTGCCCACCCCGCCGGTCGACGCACGTCGGCCGACGATCGACTTGGCCGGTGGGGCGGCAAATCGCTCCCCAGCCTCGAGCGCCGCGGCGACCTCACGGTAGGCCGTACGAAACGCACGTCCACCTTCGACCCGCCGCATGACCTCGTCGGTCGCGAGGGCGCCGCCGTCGAGCGCGGCCGCGCACCGGATGCGATCCACGCCGAGGCGTGGGATGGCATGCGCCATCACCGAGAGCATCGCGGCGGCTCGGTCCAGGCCGCGCATCAGGGGCTCCTTGAGGAGCTGAAAGTCGCGCTGATAGCCCCCGGCCAGCTTCCCCTTGATCTGGAGCAGCGTGACGAGGTCGCCCTCGAGCGCCGCGGCCCGGGCCCGGGTCAGCTCGAACAGGTCGGGGTTGCGTTTGTGCGGCATGATGCTGGAGCCGGTCGCCAGCTCGGCGGGCAGCATCAGGTACCCATACTCCTCGGCGCTGAACAGGATGACGTCCTGCGCCAGGCGTCCGAGCTCGTGGCCGAGCTGAGTACACCAGAAGAGCGCGGCGGCCTCGAGCTTCCCCCGCCCTCCTTGTACCGTGGCGACGTTGCGGTCGAGGCCGCCGAAGCCGAGCGCGCGGGCGGCGGCCTCACGCTTGAGGGGAAGCGGGACACCATACCCCGCGGCGCTGCCCAGCGGTGAACGGTCCACCGCTCCCCAGAGTCCGACGAGCGCCTCGGCGGTGTCGAGCACGCCTTCGGCGTACGCCCCCGCCCAGAGGCCGACTGAGGAGGGCATCGCGCGGCGCTGGTGCGTGTACCCCGGCCAGAGCACGGTGCGATGGCGCGCGGCGAACGCGAGCAGTGCCTCCGCCAGCTCGAGCGCGCCCGCGTGCAGCGCGAGCAGCCTGTCCTTGAGAAACAACCGGAGATCCGTCGCGACCTGATCATTGCGTGAGCGTCCGGTGTGCAGCCGCTCGCCGACCCCCGGCAGCCGGCGCGTGAGCCACGCCTCGATCGCTGTATGCACGTCCTCCTGCCGGGGAGACACGCGCAGCCGGCCTGCCTCCACCTCGACCAACGCCGCGCGCAGCCCGGCGCGCAGCCGAGCGTGCTCGGTGGCCGTGAGCAGACGTGAGGCGCGAAGTCCCTCGACATGCCCCAGGCTGCCGAGCACGTCCCAGCGCAGGAGTCGGGCATCCCACGCCCGATCGTCCCCCGCGGTATAGTCGAACATCACCCTGTCGGGCGTGCCGGCGGGGGACCAGAGGGTGCTCGGCCTTCTCACGCGTCCTCCTTCGCCAGATAGGCCCGCGCCAGTCCAGCGTAGAACCCTCGTGCGGCCGTCACCTCCGGCAGGTCCACATACTCGTCCGGCGTGTGCGACCGCCGGCTCGTTCCCGGCCCGCACTTGATGGCATCCGCGTGGCGCAGGAAGACCCAATCCGAGCAGGTAGGGCTTCCGAACGTTCTCGCCTCGGGCCGCACACGCCGGGCGACCTCGAGCAGCCGGGATCCGGCCGGCGTCTCGCACGGCACCAGCCGCTGCGAGGTCACCACCACGTTGGACGCGAGCGCCTGTCGGAGCACGTCGGCCACCTCGTCGTGGGTCCAGTCGGGCGTGCTGCGGATGTCGAGGATCGCCCTCGCGACCGGCGGCGTGACGTTCCGGCTCACGCCGGCGTCGAGCATCGTCGGGGTTGCGGTCGTGCGGCCCAGCACCGGATGCGAGCGCTCCGAGAAGAGGCCGTCGAGCTTGAGCAGGTCGCGGGCGAGCACCAGCACCGCGTTCCGGAACTCGCCGTCGGCCGCCGCGTAGCCGGCGTGCCGCTGGTCGCCCTGGGCCACGAGGTCCACCATCATGAGCCCGCGCTGCGCGACGGCGACGTCGAGATTCGTCGGTTCGCCGACGACCGCGGCGTCGATCTCGCCGACGGCCTGCACCGCGCGCTCCATGGTCGTATGCTTGGTTTCCTCGCTGTAGCCCAGGAGCAAGAGGACACGACCCGTGGCGGGCCCACCGGCGTCCGCGAGGTCCTTGGCCGCCGAGAGCATCGCGGCGACCGAGGCCTTCGCGTCACCCGAGCCGCGGCCGTACAGCCGCGTGCCCTCGACGGTCGCGTCAAAGGGCTCGCGGGTCCAACCCGTCCCGGGAGGCACGACGTCGAGGTGGGAGATTAGGGCCAAGGTTCGCCCCTCGCGGCCACCGCGCACTTCGACCCGAACCGCCAGCTCGTCGCGCGTGACATCGAGCCCCCACCCGCCGGCCGTTTCCTCCAGATAGCGGGCGAGGGCCTCCTCCTCGCCACTCACCGAGGGAATGGCCACCATCGCCCGCAGCAGGTCGATCTCATCCGGCAAGATCCACCCCCAGATACGTCGCCTTCTCCTTCCGGCCGACGATCATGGTGCCGCATCCGGCGCCGGTGAACACCTCGAGCAGCAGCGCGTCCGGCGCGCGGCCGTCGATGATGTGGGTGCGCTCGACGCCGCCAGTCGCCGCGCGGATGCAGGCCTCCACCTTGGGACGCATGCCGCCGGCGAGCGAGCCGCTCGCCATGAGCCCCGCGAGGTCGTCCGGATCCGCGAAGGTGACGAGGGTGGACGGGTCGGTGCGGTCCCGCAGCACGCCCGGCGCTCCGGTCAGGAAGATCAGCTTCTGCGCCCGGAGCGCGACCGCGAGCGACTCTGCGACGGTGTCGGCGTTGACGTTGAAGACCTCGCCGTCGTCGCCGCCGGCCAGGCTGGCGACGACCGGCATGAACCTCGCCTCCATGAGCGTCACCAGCACGCGCGGGTCCACGCGGTCGATATCACCCACGTGCCCGTAGTCCACCTTGACGGTCGCGCCCGCGTCGTCCACCACCTGGACCGGCGCTCGCCGATGCGCGGTGATGAGGTCGGCGTCGACCCCGCTCAGCCCCACCGCCTGCACGCGATGCTCTCGCAGTGCCGCCAGCAGGTCCACGTTGAGCTGGCCGGCGTAGACCATCTTCGCCACTTCGAGCGCGCCGTCATCGGTCACGCGCCGGCCGGCCACCATCCTCGGCTCCATTCCCAGGCGGCGGCTCAGCGCCGACGCCTGCGGGCCGCCGCCGTGCACCACGACGAGGCGAATGCTGAGGGAGGAGAGGAGCGCGAGCTGCGCCGCCACCTGGTCCAACACCTCCGGCTCGCCTACGACGTCGCCGCCGAGCTTGACGACGAAGACGTGGTCGCGGTAGGCGCGGACGTAACGCAGGGCGCCCTTGAGGCCGGCGATGCCCTTGGTGGTGTCGATGCTCAAGGTGAGATCCTCGGACGTCGTGAGTCGTCGGTCAGGACGGGTGGCTTCCGATCAGCTCCAGCAGCAGCGCCCGCTGCGCGTGCAGGCGGTTCTCGGCCTGGTCCACCACGACGGCGTTCGGTCCGTCGAGCACGGCGTCGTCGATCTCGACGTTGCGCCGGACCGGCAGGCAATGCATGACGATGCCCTTGCCGCCCCGGGTGGACTTCACCCGTCCGGGCGTGAGGCGCCAGTCGCGAAGCCCCGCGCGGAACGCCTTCTCCTCCTGTGGCTGGCCGAACAGCTTGACCGATCCCCACGACTTCACGTACACAGCGTCGGCGCCGACGGTGGCCTCGTCAGGATCGTCGATGATGTGCACGAACTCGCCGCCATGCTGCTGGGCGAGGCGCCGGATGAGCGCCGTATCCTCCGGATCCAGCTCGTAGCCGGGCGGCCGGGCGATCACGATCTCCATGCCCAGGGCCGCGGCGGCGAGCGCCGCGCTGGCGGGCACGGCGGTGGGAAGCGCCTTCGGGTGCCAGGCCCAGGTGAGCACGAACCGCTTTCCGGCCGTGTCGCCGAGCTTCTCGCGCAGCGTCATCGCGTCTGCCAGCGCCTGGCAGGGATGCCGCCGAGCGCTCTCCAGGTTGATGACCGGCTTCTCGCAGTACTTGGCGAAGTCGCGGACGATGCCGTCCTGGCGGGCCACGGACCAGTCGCTCCCGCGAGGAAAACTGCGCACACCAACCGCGTCGGCATATCGTCCGAGCACCCGGGCGGCGTCCACGAGGTGCTCGACCGTGTCGCCATCCATCACCGCACCGGGCTCCGTCTCCAGCGACCAGCTCCCCTTGCCCGGCTCGAGCACGACCCCGTGTCCGCCGTGCAGGAACATCGCGGTCTCGAAGCTCGTGCGGGTGCGAAGGCTCGGGTCCATGAAGACCATGGCGAGCACCTTCTTCTCGAGACCGCCGGTGACCTCGCCCCGTTTGACCCGTCTCGCCAGCTGGAGCAGCGCATCGACCTGGGCCGGGCTCCAGTCCTCGAGAGCCAGGAAATCGCGCTTGGTCACGCCAGCACCTCCCGGAGGCCGGCCAGGAGCAGCTCGGCTTCACGCGTCGAGAAAGACAGGGGCGGCAGGAGCCGGAGCACGTGCGGATCGGTCGCCGTGCCGGTGAGGATGCGCCGACCGAACAGCGCCTTCTGTACCTCGACCGCGGGGCGCTCGAGGTGGAGGCCCAACAGCAGTCCGCGTCCCGACACCTTCCGGACGCCGAGCGCCCGGGCGCCGCGGGCGAGGTGCTCGCCAACCGAGATGGCGTTGGCGATCAGACCGTCCCGCTCGATCACGGCGATGTTGGCGAGGGCCGCGGCGCAAGGCACCGGGCCCCCGCCGAACGTGCTGCCCAGATCGCCGACGGTGAGCGACTCGGTCAGCGCGGAACTCGCGACTACGGCGCCGATCGGGAGGCCGCCCGCCAGTCCCTTGGCGAACGTGAGCGCGTCCGGCGTGACACCGACCGCCTCGGCGGCCGCGAAGGCGCCACACCGTCCGACGCCGCACTGCACCTCGTCGAAGAGGAGCACGGCACCGCGATCGTCGCACACCCGCCGCGCGGCCGCGAGGAACTCGGGCGAACAGTCGCGCGCGCCGGCAAAGCCCTGGATGGGCTCGACCAGCACCGCCGCGACGCTGTCGTCCACGGCCTCGTCGAGCGCGGCCACGTCGTCGAAGGGCACCTTCCGGCTCAGGGGCATGCCCGCGCGGCGCGCCGCCTCCTCGTAGCGCGCCCCGTCGGTGCACGCGAGGGTCGCGGCCGTACGCCCGTGCCAGCCGCCGCGCACCGAGACGATCGTCTGCCGCCCCGTGGATCGGCGAGCGAGGTGGAGGGCATTCTCGTTGGCTTCGGCGCCCGAGTTGCAGAGGAACACGCGCCCGAGGGGCTCCGGGCAGCACTCGGCGAGCTTCTCGGCCAGCGCCTCGCGTTGCGGCAACGGCACGGCGGTCGAGTAGAAGAGGAGCTGCGCGGCCTGGTCGGCGATGGCTCGCACGACGTCCGGGTGGCTGTGTCCGGTCGAGGCGACCGCGTGGCCGCCGTAGGCATCCAGCCACTCGCTCCCATCCTCGTCCACCAGCCAGGATCCGTGCCCACGCACTGGTCGGACCGGCATCGGCGGGTACACCGGAAGGAGCGCGGGAGCGTCGGTCTTCAGCATGGATAGATCGCCGCGGCAGTGAGGCCGGCGCGCTCGTCGATGCCGAGCGCGAGGTTCATTGCCTGGATGGCCTGACCGCCCGCGCCCTTCACGAGGTTGTCGATCGCCACGGTCACCTGGACCTCCTCGCCGTTCCTGCTTTCGGCGGCGTGGATCAGCGCGTAGTTGGTTCCGACAGCGTGGGTCAGCTCGGGCGGCGCGTCGAGCACGCGGACGAACGGCCGGCCGGCGAAGGCTTCGCGAAACCAGCGCGCCGCTCGGGTTCCCGGCTCCTGGCCAGTGACGCGCGCGTCCTTGGGAAGATACGCGTGCAGGGTGAGATAGATGCCGCGCACGAACGGGCCCGAGTGTGCCATGAGCCGGGCCGTCGCGTCCGGCCGTCCCACCCATTCCCGCCATGACGCGAGGATCTCCGCCTCGTGGCGGTGCGACAGCACCGAATAGGCGAAGAGGTTGTGGGCTCGCATGGGATGATGCGTGGTCGGACGAGGCTGCACGCCGGCGCCGCTCGACCCCGTGACGGCGAAGAGGGACGGCGTCACGTCGAGCCCTGCCGAGGCGAGCGGGTACAGGGCGAGCTGCGCCGCCGTGGCGAAACAGCCCGGCGCGGCGATCGCCGTAGCGCCGCGCAGCCGGGAGCCCAGCACGTCGGCCAGGCCGTAGGTGAAGCGCGGGAGCAGGTCGGGCGCAGTGTGGGTGCCGTAATAGCGCTCGTAGAGGCCGGCATCTCGCACTCGGAAGTCGGCCGCGAGGTCCACGACGAGGCCGGGGCCGGCATCGAACACTTCTCCGGCCACGCGCGACGACTCGCCGTGCTCGAGGCAGAGGAAGACCACGTCGCGCCCGCGCGCGGCGTCGCCGGGTGCCGCGCCCGAGAGGCGGGCGTCGGAGACGGCCGCCAGCGCCGGATGCACCTCCCCGATCGGCTTCCCCGCCTGGCTCCGGCTGGTCGCCACGCATTCCGTGACCTCGGGATGCTGGAGCAACAGCCGCAGGAGCTCGCCACCGGCGTATCCGGCGGACCCGATGACCGCGATCTTCACCGCGCCAGCAGCGCCGGGGGCGCGAGAACGGCTTCGGGCGGCGCGGGGCGCGTCGCCTTCGCCACGTCGGCCCCGTCAGTGCTCGCCGCCCAGCTCGCGAGCGCCTGCCGGACCGCCGCCAACAGACCCGGCGCGTCGCGTCGCGCGTTGTGCGCCGGCAAGCCCAGGCCGGTCGTGATGTATACCAGCCCCACCTCGTTGTCGGTCGCGGGTCCGGTGATCGCCGTGATCGGCAGAGCGAACTCCCGCCGCATCAGCTCGACGGCTCCCCAGCACGCCACGGGATCGGGCGCCGCCATCACGTACGCGGCGCCGACGCCCATGAGGTCCGCGTCGTGGAGAATGTCCTGCACCCCGTACTCTCCCAGGATGCCATCGCCCAGCTCGGCGACGACGACGTCCGGCTTGGCGGCCGCGAGCCGGTTGAAGATGCCCTTCGCCGTCGAGACCGTGATCCCCGCATGGGTGCTCGCGATCCCCACATCGTTGAAGGTGAGCGCCGCGACGGCACCGGCGTCCAGCATGGAGAGCGCGTCGCGCATGAGCGAGACGCCGGTGAGCTTGGCGGCCGCCACCCGGAGCCCGCTCCGGGCGAGCCCACGCACCAGCTCCGTCGCGGCGACGGTCTTCCCCGCGTTCATGCAGGTGCCGGCCACGTAGACGACCGGGATCCGGCTCTCGAGCACGTCGGCGGGAGGGACGGCGCGGTCACGGATGTGCGCGGGCCGGCCGACCCGGTCGCCGAGCTCGGGAAACGCGAGCACGGCGCCGAGCACCTCCGCCTTGAACGGCGGTCCGATGTCCGGATTGACCGAGGTGCAGCGCCCGAGGATGCCACCCAGGTTCAGCACCTCGATCGTGTCGCCCACGGCGATGTGGGCCGGCACCACGCCCGCGTAGCCCCGGAGCGCCCGGCGGGTGCCGAGCGTGCCGGCGAGCACGTCGCCTCCACGCAACGAGAGCATGCGGCCGGTCGTGTCCTCGATGGTATTGTACGTCGCCTTGTCCTCGAGGATCCGCACGGCGAGCACGTAGCCCTCTGCGGCGACGATCTCGTCGCCCACGATGACCTCGGCCGGCAAGGCCGCGTTGCGGGTCGAGCTGCTGATCCGGTCGAGCCGGACACGGGTGGTCACGACCATCGGTGGTGCTCCAGGTGCGTGAGGGAATCGACGAGCCAGGCGATGGTGCGCGCCGGGTGCGGGGTGAGCGGGCCGGTCATTCGGCGGAGCGGACCCCGTCCGCCGCGCGCGCCGCGAGCAGCGAGGGCACCGCCGCCACCCGCGCGAAGGCGCGGGCCTCGTCGCCCGTCCACAGGCGATTCTCCTCCCCGTAGGTGGCGATCGAGGTGTCCATCATCGAGTGCGGGCTCCGCGTCCCCACGACCTGGAAGCGTCCGGGGGCGAGGCGCACGCGCGTCTCGCCCGTCACCCGCGCCTGCGAGCTCGTGATCAGCGCCTCGATGTCGCGCAGCGACGGGTCGAAGTACTGGCCCTCGTGCAGCCGGTCGCCGTAGAATCGGCCGAGCTGGTCCTTCCAGTACGTTTGCCACTTGGTGAGCACCAGCTTCTCGAGCTCGCGGTGGGCACCGATCAGCAGCAGGGCGGCGCCGGCCTCGAACCCGATCCGGCCCTTGATGCCGAGGGCGGTCTCGCCGACGTGGATGCCGCGGCCGATCCCGTAGGCCTCGCACAGCTCGCCCAGCCGCGCGACCAGCGCCGGCCCCGCGAGGGGGTGTCCGTCGAGCGCGACCGGCACGCCCCGCTCCCACGCGAGTACGATCTCGGCCGGCGCAGGGGCGTTGGCCGGCGGATCGACCAGCTCCGCCGGGGGCCCGGCCCACGTGTCGTGGGTCCACCCGCCTCCCCACGTCGTGCCCCAGAGCCCGCGGTTGATCGAGTAGGCGCCGGCCTTGGCCGGCACCGGCAGCCCGCGCTGCTCGAGGTAGGCGATGGCCTGCTCTCGCTTGATGCCGAGATCGCGGATCGGGGTGACGATCTCGAGGTCGGGCGCCAGGACGCGGAGCGCGACGTCGAACCGGATCTGGTCGTTGCCGGCGCCGGTCGAGCCGTGCGCGACCGCCTCCGCGCCGATCGCGCGGGCCGTCTCGACGACCGAGAGCGCCTGCTGCGTCCGCTCGGCCGCCACGCTCAGCGGGTAGACCTCGCCGCGGAGCACGTTGCCCTGGATGAGGAATCGGACGAATCGCTCGTAGACCCGGTCGCGGGCGTCCACCTCGTGGTGCGCCACGGCACCCACGGCCTCCGCCTGGCGACGGATCGCTGCCCTCTCGTCGGGAGTGGAGCCGCCGGTATCCACGTAGACGGTGTGAACCGCCCAGCCGTCGTCGGCGAGGCGGGGAACGCAGAAGGACGTGTCGAGCCCGCCGGAGAAGGCGAGCGCGAGCGGGCGGCTTGTCGATTGCATAATGCATAAGTATGCAATATTTCCCGCCGCGCGCAAGCCCGCCACGAACGCCGGGGTCCATCGGACATACGCGCGAGCGGAGGAAAGTGGTTAATGGCCCGACGTCAGGGCTTGAAGGCCTCGGCGCCTGCGGTGGGACTCCACGGATGGTGGGGCTCGAAGTACGTCCAGAGCGCGGCCGAGACCCGGCGGAGCAGGACGTAGCCCTCGTTGTCCGGCGTCCAGCTCTCGTCCTGCTGGTTCTTGGTGATAACGCAGAAGACGTAGTCTCCCGACGGAGCGTTGACCAGCACCACCTCGGAGCGAGACTGGTCCACCGCGCCCTGCTTGGACGCGGCCTGCACCGTGGGCGGGAGCCGCGACAGCGCCTCGCCCGTCCAGAAGCTCCGGGTCATCGTGCGGTACATCTCCTCACTTGCCGCGGGGCTCACGGCCTGGCCCTCCCGGATGAGGGTCACCAGCCGCGTCATCTCGCGTGGCGTGGTTTGCCCCCACCCCCAGCGATCGTAGCTCGCCTCGCGCCCCTCGGTGCGGGCGTTCACTCGGGTCACGGCGAAACCGTGATGCTCCAGCCAGTCGTTGATGGTGGGTCCGCCGCCGGCGAGCTGCTGCAACCAGAGCGACGCGGAGTTGTCGCTGTAGGTCAGGCTCAGCGTCAGCAGCCGGCTCACGGTGATCCGCGCGGTATCGCTCAGGCCGGCGAGGATGTCGTCCTCGGGATACTTGGCTCGCGCTCTCGGCTCGGGCGCCGTGTCGGTGAACGCGAACCGGCCCTGGCTGATGGCGTCGAAGACGCCGATCATGATCGGCACCTTGATCATACTGGCCGTGGGAAAGGTGTCGTCGGCGGCGATCGCCGCGGTGACGCCCGTGCGGAGGTGGCGGACGTAGAGGCCGACGTCGCCGTGGAACCCCTGGACGATCGCCTCGAGCTCGTGCTGCAGTCGCGGGTCCGTCTGGGCGCCGGGAGTCGCGGCGCCCTGCGAGGTGGACGACGCGCAGGCGGTGCAGAAGACGAGCGTGAGGAGCGTGCCGATTCGGGAGCGAGGCCGCTCCGCTCCCGACGACCGGCTGTTCCCCACCCCCGAGCGCGGCGCGCTCAATGCGTCCCGACCTCGATCTTCCCGATTCGTCCCGTCCCGCTGAGCGCGAGCCACACACGACCCCGGGTACTGTCCGTTTCCATGTGCCGTACGATCGCGCCGGGCGTGGGAATCTTCACGGTCTCCATCTTCTCCGTCTTCGGGTCGAACGCCACCATGTTCCCGGTTCGGGACTCGCAATACCAGATGCGGCCGTCGGTACCGATGGCGATGCCGTAGGGGCCGGCGTTGGGCGAGGGCGATTGCCACTCGCGGACCTTGCCGGTCTTGGGGTCCAACGCGCCAAGATACCCGCGACCATAATCCGTGTACCAGACCGTTCCGTCGCCGCCGACCTGGAGCCGGCGCGGACGCGCCTCCGCGGCCGGCAGCACGAACTCGTGCATCGCCCCGGTTGTCGGGTCGACGTGCCCCAGCTTGTTGGTGCCGAGCATCGCGATCCAGATGGAGCCGTCTCCCGCCGGCACGATACCATACGGCACGGAATTCGGGGTCGGCGCGGTGTACACCGTGGCCTTTCCCGTGGCGGGATCGAGACTGCCGTACGTGTTGTTGTTCGCGTCGGTGAACCAGACGCGATCCCGATGATAGATGGGCGTGTGCGGATTCCGTGCGTTGTCGGGCAGGGCGAACTCGGTGATGCTGCCCGTCTTCGGGTCGACTCGTCCGAGCAGTCCGGCCCCCTGTCCGGTATACCAGATGTGGCCGTCGGGTGCCACGGTGAGACCATGCGGCCCCGAGCCCGGCGTCGGGGTCGGGTAGTCCACGATCTTTCCCGTCTCGGGATCGAGATGTCCGATGTAGCTGTTGCGCTGGTCCGTGTACCAGATGCTGCCGTCCTTGGCGACGGCGGGGTCGTGCGGGAAGTTGCCCGGCCGAGGGATGACGTACTCGACGATGGTCGGTGCCGGCGCGGGGCGGAGGCCTGGATCGCCCGCGGTCGAGAGGATCGCCAGGGCGACGGGAGGCAGGAGGCGGAGAAGCATGGGATGCATCCTGGATGAGGGTCCATTCGGAACGAGGTCTATGGCAACAGCACTGCGCTTCCAGGGCCGCCGTATGCACCGAGATCCGCGCGGCGTTTGCCCAGGGCGGGCGCGCGGGCGTCGGCGCTGCCGGCCGGGTCCGACGGCGACGCCGCATCACCCGCGTCTACGGCCGGCGACCCGGCACGGAGGTAGTAGTGCACCGTGTCGGCGAACTGCGGATTCCTCGTGAGATCCGCGCCAGCCTCGGTGCCGTCCTGCACCAGATTCGCGACGAGCTCCGGTGGCCGCCGCGCCGACTGGGCGATCTGCCCACCCGCGCCCTGCCGGTTGCCCCACACGATGTTGTTGCGGAACAGGATCGGCGCGAACGCGATCATCCCGCCGCCTTTGCCGCCGAGCTGCGTCGGCGTCGAGTCGGGCAGCACGGCGACGTTGCCCACGATCGTATTCTGCTCGATGAGATTGCGGAGCCGGTAGCTGAGGGCACCGACGACCCAGATGCCCGAGCCGCCGTGTCCCGCACCGCCCGTGTTCCCCACGATCAGATTGTTCCGCACCGTCCCGGCCGAGTGGTACAGCACCACGCCGCCGCCGTACTCGCCTCGGTTGTTCCGGATCACGTTGTTCCGGATGATCGGCTCGGCGTAGCCACACCGTATACCGCCGCCGCCCGCGCTGAGGATGCCGGGCCCGACTTCGACCGCCCGGTTGCCCTCGATCACGTTGTGCTCGATGACGGGCGAGCCCAGCTCGCACAGCACCGCGCCGCCTTCGCGGTATTGCGCCTTCTGGCGGGCATCGGTCCAGATGGTGCCCCGCCCGCCCGTCAGCGTGAAGCCGATGAGCTTCGCGGTCGTGTCCTCCTGATCGATCATGAGGACCACGCTCGCCGTGTCGGGATGCCGAGGGCGGCTGCCGTCGATGATCGTGCGACCGATGACCGCGGGATCGTGCTTCAGGACGTAGTCGCTCGCGACCACGATCCCCTTGCCTTCGAAACGGATGTTCTCGACGTAGCGGCCCGGTGCCACGAGCACCGTGTCGCCTGGCTCGGCGCTGTCGATCGCTTCCTGGATGGTCGGGTAGTCAGCGGGGACACGGCGGAGGCGGGCAGCCGGCGGCCCCGACAGGATCACGAGCGCGCCCAGAGCGGCGGTGGTCAGGCGAGAGAGCACGAGGTCTCCAGTACGGCCGTGGTCGATCGGGATGCTCCGGGCGCGCTGCCGGGGGTTGATCACGGTCGCGTGTCACTGGACCATGTGTGCCCCCCGACGAGCACACACTCAACGACGGGACCGGCAGGGCCCAGGTTTCCGACTCACCATCCCACCGCGAGGGCGCCGATCAGCTGCGCGAGCGCGGCCACGTCCCGGAGATCCACCACCTCGGCGGGCGAATGCGAGTAGCGAAGCGGCCAGCCGATCGGCACGTCGGGCACGCCCCAGTCACCGAAAGCCGACCCGTCGTTCCCACCGTTCGTCGAGCCGACCTGGAGCGGAATGCGCCGTGCTCTCGCGAAGGCGACCAGGGAGTCGACGTAGGCGGGCGGGGTGACGGAGCTGTTGTCCAGCGCGCGCGCCACCGGCCCGCGCCCGAGTGGCGCGACGCCGAAGTTGCGCCGCTCGAGCGGCGAGTCGGCGGACACGAAGGTGTCGATGGCGTGCACCCGTGCCGGCCGGAGCCCGAGGGCCGCGGCGGCGGCGCTCGCGCCCTCCAGGCCGATCTCCTCGCGGACGCTCCAGACGAAGATGACCGTGTGCCGGAGGTGTGCCCGGTCCAGGTGTCGCGCGGCCAGCACGAGCGCCGTGGATCCGACGCGATCGTCGAACGAGCGGCCGGTGGCGCGCGGGCCGAGCAGGTGGAGGTAGCGCTTGGGGCTCGTTACGGTGTGGCCGACCTGGATGCCCAGTGCTTCGGTGGCAGCGCGATCCGCGCTGCCAACGTCCACCCGCACGATGGGATCGGCACCCGGGGGGGTGGGAGGAGCAGTTGAGTCGTGCGGGACGAACACGCCGGGGACTTCGCCGCTCCCCGTGTGCACCAGCGCGGGCTGGCCCTCCCAGAGCGTCGGGAAGAAGCCGCCCGCCGCCTCGGCCTCCAGCGTTCCGTCGTCGCGGATCGCCTTCACCGTGAAGCCGATCTCGTCGAGGTGGGCCACGAAGACCACGGTGGGCTCGCCCTTGCCCACGGTCAGCCAGAGATTCCCGGCGGTATCGGTCTTGGTCCGCGCCCAGGCGGGCAGGAAGCGTTGCACGGTCTCCCGCACGGGTGCCTCCATCCCCGAGACGCCGTGGGTCTCGACCAGGGCGCCGAGAACGGAGTCGACCTCGGCGCGCGGCGGCGCCTGGGCGGCCAGCATCCGGGAAACCGAGGCAAGCATCAGCCAAAGCCACGCCGACCTCATTGTCCGCCGCCGATCCAGCGCGTGAGCGCGGTGCGAAGCGAGTCGGCGCCCGTGAGCGACACCGTCTCGACCGCGGACGCGGGGTACCGCACCCCGAGGGACCACCGCGTCACCGCCCCGAGCGCCGGCAGGCGCGCCGCGGTGGCGCTGTCCGGCACCCTCGTGAGAGCGCCCGCCGGACCGGCGCCGCCGTCGACGATGACCGTCTCGGTGAAAGGCCCGCGCGTGTTCGCGAGGGTCGCGAGCCCGCGGCCGGACAGATCCTGCTCGACCACGAACCCGATCACCACGCTCTGGTCCCCCGGCACCATTCCCTGCTCCGCGATCACGCGGCGGGCGGCGAGCGCGAGGGCCGCGCAGGCCGCTCGCCGGCCGGCCATCGGCGCTGCGAGAAGGTCCGTTCCGTAGCGCTGTGGACGCTTGGCGATCGCGACGGGCGTCAGTACGCCGACGCCAGCGGTCGCCACCTCCGCCGCCGTGGTCGCACCGACGTCCACGTACGCGCTATCCACCGTGAACGCCCCCTCGCCCGTGCCACGGCCCCTGGTCAGATGGATGGATCGTACCGCGACTACCGCCGGCAGCGGCTTCCGGCGGCCGAAGACGGTAACGCGCTGCCCCTCGATCTGCCGCTCGACCGACGGCGACACCACGCCGGGCGCCCGCCGCAGCGTCAGCCAGCCGTCCGCACGCACCCCCCCGACCACGAAGCCAGGCTCGCTCACGGGACACACCACGAGGCGCCGTCGGTCGCCCGCGCCGAGCGCCACGACGGCGTTGCCGGCCCGATCGCGGGATGCCCCCGGCAGCAGGGTGAGGAGCGAGTCCACCATGGCCTGCTCGTAGCCGGTCACCGCCGTCATGGCCGCGAGTCGGACCGCGAGGTCCGGCAACGAGACGTCGGCGTCCTGTGCCCTCGCCGACGCACGCCAGAGGCCCAGCAACAGCAAGGCGAGCGCGACCACCATTGGGACGCGCTCGCCTTTGACTCCGAATGAGACGGGAAAGTTCAGTGCGGCTCCCGTGTGTCCGCGGAGACGCCGGTGTCCAGATCGTGCACGTACAGAGCGGCGCCTCGGCCGTCGGGCGATTCACTGACGACGTCGCGAAGCAGGTTCAGCGCGTCGGCCAGTGTGCCCGCGAAGGCGTATTCGAGCACTTGCGGGACCGGTTCTCCCTCCCGTGCTTCGGGGAGATAGACGGCGAGGAAACGGTCCATGATGACGGGGTGAAGCTCGCGTTGAATCGGGTGCGGAAGTCCGTGACGACGTTCGATCTCGGAGAGCAGGCGTCCGGCGATGAGGAGACGCTCCTGTTCAAGGGCAGTTGAGAGCATCACATAGGTCCTCAGTGCGACGGGCCGACCGTACTGCGGCGCCGGCCGGCGGGGGACAGAGTGGGCGGCGCCATACGCCCGGAGGGCCGCACGAGGCGGCAACATCTTACCATTGCGATGTGCCGAGCAACCGCGAAAGAGAACAAAGACCGAACGCGGCCCGTTCAACGAGCCGCGTTCGCATATCCACTCAGGAATCGCATGCCGAGCTCGAGATCCGACGGGGTGAGGTTGTGCCCACCATGGATCCAGTCGAGCGACACATTGGCCCCCGCGCGCCGGAGCAGATCGCCCAGCGCTTCGCTCTGGTCGGGCGTGACGATCGGATCCGCCAGCCCGGCATTGATCTGGACCGGCACGCCCCCGAGCGAAGGCAACGGATCGGGCACCAGCGGCACCATCGGGCGCATCAACACGCCCCCGCCGATCGTACCGGGCCGAAGCAGGAGCAGCGCCGCGGCGATGTTGGCGCCGTTGGAGAAGCCCACCGCGATGGGCGGCAATGCGAGGTTGTAAGCATTCCGGGCCGCCGCCACGAATTCGGCCAGCTCGTCGGTCCGTCTCCGCAGGTCGTCGATGTCGAAGACCCCTTCCGCCAGCCGGCGGAAGAACCGCGGCATGCCGCGCTCCAGCACCTGCCCGCGCGGGCTGAGCAGTGCGGCGCCGGGGAGGAGCCGCTCGCCCAGGGGCAGCAGATCGTCCTCATTCCCGCCAGTCCCGTGGAGCAGGAGCAGCGGCGGAAGGCCCGGAAGCGTGGCCGGGGCGAATCGGTGGATGTAGCCGAGCGCAGGCGTTGTCATGACGTCTCCTCCGCGGTCGCGTGCGGCAACCGTACGGGGGGCAGGGTCCGTTCGATGCGATCGCGCATCGGCTCGTACATCGGCGGAAGCATGAGATGCGTTCCCAGCTCGGCCGCCGGCTCGTCGATCGCGAACCCCGGGGCGTCGGTCGCGATCTCGAACAGGACGCCGCCGGGCTCACGGAAGTAGACCGAGCGGAAATACTGCCGGTCCACGACCGGGGTGACGGACAGGCCGGTTGCCTCGATGCGCGCGCGCCGTTCGAGCTGATCGTCGTCCGACGGGGCACGGAAGGCAATGTGGTGCACGGTTCCGACGCCCGTCCCACCGGCCCAGAAACCAGGTACTCGCCGCAGATCCACGACGGTGCCGACACCCGCGGCCGCGGACTCGAACCGCACCCGGTTGTCCTCCTGCCCGACGGGACGGAAGCCCATCCGCGTCGTCAGGAACTCGGCCGTGCCACGGTCGCCGTCCTCCCAGATCGTCCCGCCATGCAGGCCGCGCACCGCATGCTCCGCAGGGACGGGCCCGTCGAGCCATGGCGCCACGTGTTCGACCCTCGACGTGGCGATCAGCTCGAGGAGGAGCCCGTCGGGGTCGGCGAAGGCGAGCACCTGCTCGTCGAACCGACGGGACGGTCCCTCGAATTTCACCCCGTGCCGCACCAGCCGCTCGATCCAGAAGCCGAGCGACGCCGGCGGGATGGCCAGCGACACGGAGCCGACCTGCCCCGTGCCCTGCCGGCCCCGGCGGCCGTTCGGCCAGGGAAAGAACGTGAGGATGGAGCCCGGCCGGCCCATCTCATCGCCGAAGTACAGATGATATGTGCCCGGGTCGTCGAAGTTGACTGTCAGCTTCACGAGGCGCAGTCCGAGCACGCCGGCGTAGAAGTCGAGGTTGCGCTGCGGGTCGCCCGCGATGGCCGTCACGTGATGAATGCTCATGGAACCGCTCCCAGCTTTCGACAAAGATGTCCGAGGGCTCGCTGCTCGTCCTGTGAGAGCACCGCGAGCGCGCGGGTGATCGCAGCGGCATGGACCGGGAAGACGCGGCGGATGAGCCGTTCGCCTGCCGCGGTCAGATCCACCTGGTGATATCGCCGGTCCGTCGTCGACTGCCGGCGCCGGACGAGGCCCCGTCGCTCGAGGTTCCCGATCACCATGGTCATGTTGCCGCTGCTTCTGAGGATCCGCTCGCCGAGGTCGCGCTGACACATGGAACCCAGATGGTACAGGGCCTCCAGGACGCCGAACTGGCTCGGCGTCAGGTCCTCGCGCTGGAGACCGAGGGCGAGCCGGTCCCAGAGGCGGTCGCTCGCGCGGGTCAGCTTGAGATAGGTGCTGAGCGCCAGGAGCTCGGTGCGGTCCTGGCGGTAGCGGCTCGGCTTCGGCATCGGCGGCTCCTCTAAATAGCTTAACGTTAAGCTATCAGCTCCGGTTCCCGGCGCCAGCACAAGTTCGGGTTCAACGATCAGGCGGGGAGGCCGTCCTCTTCCTCGAGGTACTCGGCCCGGTACATGCGGATCAGCTCGAAGAAGTACGAGATCGCCAGCGGGCCGATGAGCAGTCCCAGCAGCCCGAACCAGCTGATGCCCGCGAAGGCCCCGATCACGGTGATGAAGGGATGGATCCGCGCCCAGCGCCGGAAGACGTATGGCCGGATGACGTTGTCCACGTTCCCCACCACCAGGATCCCCCAGAGCGTGACCCCGATCGCCAGGCCATAGTGGCCCACCACCGCGAGCGACGCAGCGCCAGGGCCCCAGATGAGCCCACTGCCCACGATCGGCAGGATGGCGACGATGATCGTTACCACTCCCCAGAACGCCGGGTTCGCGAGGCCGGCCACCCAGAACGCGAGGCCCACGAGCAGACCCTGCACGACCGCGGTGAGCCCGGTGCCGATGATCGTCGAGAAGGTCACGTCGCGGAAGCGGGTGCGGAGAATCTCCGCGTTTTTCGCCGAGAACGGAATGAAAGGGCGGATGCCCGGCCACGCGCCGGCGGGAGCGACCAGCAGGTAGAAGAGGCCGAAGAACGAGATCGTGAGCTGGATGCCGATGCGGGTGGCCGTTCCGACCACCAGGATGGCCCTGCTCCCCGCCCAGCTCACGATCTGCGAGCCGAGGGCCTCGATCTGGGCGCCGATGTCGTACGGCCCCACTCGAAGCGCCCGCAGGCGGACGAGCAGCGGGCTGGAGAGCACGCCCTGCGCCATGTCCTGCGCCTGGTTGGCCAGCACGCCGATGAATGAGACCCCGGGGCCCACCACCAACACGAGTCCCAACAGCACCACGATGCCGGCCGACACGCTCGGGTGAGCGCCGCGCCGCACCATCGCCCGGTGCATCGGGCTGAACACGACGTAGAGCACCAGGGCACCCATGAGCCCGGTGATGAACGGCCAGAGCGCGTAGGCCAGACCGAGGCCCAGCGCGGTAATGAGGAGCGCGGCCCGCTGGCGTTTCGTGTCGATGAACGGCATGCCAAAGAGTAGGGGTGCCCCGGGAGCATCGCCAGCGGCATCGGTCTTGCCGCCGTCCCGACGAACCGCGACATTACCTGACCCCAGAGCCACCTCCCGGCAGGTCGTCGGAGTCCAAATTGGGCCTCGAGAAGGATCTCACTCCCTCGTTTCGTGACCCGGAACGAGTAGCCTCAGTACACCGCAGGGGCATGCCCCACTCCCCGGACCAAGGCATGGAGCGGCTCGTGCGCCTCGTCGCCGGCGCTCTCCAGGCGCCGGCCGCCTTCGCGTGCGGACCAGACGCCGGCCCGTACGCCGGCATCGGCTTCGACGCGCCGGGGGGGTCGGACGCGAGCGGCGAGGCGCCCATCATCCGGTCGTTCTGCGAGATCGCCGCCAGGGACGGCGCCATCGTCGTCGAGGACGCGCGGCTGGATACCCGCTTCCGCGATCATCCGGCCATCGACGCCCTCGGCATCGCCGCCTTCGCGGCGGTTCCGCTGTCCGCTCCGACCGGCGGCACTCCGGGCCTGCTGTGCGTCATCGACCGGACGCCGCGGCGCTGGACCGAGCGCGAGCTCGCCGTGCTCCACGACCTCGCCGCCGTGGCCCGTGACGAGGCGCAGCATCGGTCCGTCGTGGCCGCCACGGACGCGGTCGGCCGGTCGAGCTACGACGCACTCCCCGTCATGCTGTGGATGGTCGCGCCCGACGGCACCTGCAGCTACGTCAACGCCCGCTGGCTCGAGTTCACGGGCCGCGCCCTCGGCGCCGAGCTGGGGGGCGGCTGGACCGACCGCATTCATCCGGATGACCGCCAGGCCTCACTCGAGCAGTACCAGAAGGCGCTGGCCCAACGCGAGCCGCTGCATCACGAGTATCGCATGCGGCGGTCCGACGATCAGTACCGGTGGCTGCTGGACGTCGCCGTGCCGCGCTTCGATGGCGAGGGGGCATTCCTCGGCCTGATCGGCTGCAGCACCGACGTGACCGATCGCCGCCAGCTCGAGCAGCGATTGGTGCAGGCCGAGCGGGCGCAGGCGATCGGCCAGCTCGCCGGCGGCGTCGCCCACGACTTCAACAACCTGCTCACGAGCATCATCGGCCACGTGGCCCTCCTGCAGGAGGAGCCGGGGCTCACCGACGTGGCGCGGGAGGATCTCGACCAGATCCAGCGGTCGGCCGACCGCGCCGCGAGCCTCACCCGCCAGCTCCTGGCATTCAGTCGCCGGCAAGTACTGGCCCCGCGCGTGCTCGACCTGAATCAGCTGGTGGCCGGCTGCCTGTCGCGGCTCCGCCGGGTGGCCGGTGAGCGCGTCCAGGTGCTCTCGAGTCCGGCGGCCAACATCGATCCGATCGTCGCGGACCCGACCCAGATGGAGCAGGTGCTGGTCCAGCTCACCAACAACGCCCGTGAGTCCATGCCCGATGGCGGCACCCTCGAGCTGATCACCCGCCAGGAGCGGCTCGACGACGGCGCCGCCGCCCGCCTCGGGGCACCCCGAAGCGGCATGTACATCGTCCTGCAGGCGCGCGACACCGGACGCGGGATGGACCCGGCCACGCTCGACCGCGTTTTCGAGCCGTTCTTCAGCACGAAGTCCGCCAGCGAAGGCGCAGGGCTGGGCCTGGCCTCCGTCTACGGGATCGTGAAGCAGTCGGGAGGGCTCATCGCGGTGGCGAGCGAACCGGGACGCGGCACCACGTTCACGCTCCATTTTCCGCGGCACGAAGGCAGCGGCCCCATCGGGGTGGCCGCGGACACCCGCGAGCCTGCCGGCGGCACGGAGACGGTCCTGCTGGTCGAGGACGAGGATCAGGTGCGCGAGCTCGCGCGGCGGGTGCTCGAGCGCGTCGGGTACTCGGTGCTGGCCGCCGCGGACGCGGAGGCGGCGACCGCCATCGCCGACCGCCACCCCGGACACATCCACCTCCTCGTCACCGACATCCTGTTGCCGCAGCTCAGCGGACGGGAGCTCGCCGCCCGACTCAGCATTCATCGGCCCGCGATCAAGGTGCTCTACATCTCGGGCACGAATGAGGGATCGGGCGCGCGGCTCCGGTTGCTCGAGCCGGGGACCCGGTTCCTCGAAAAGCCGTTCTCCCTCGACCGCCTCCTTCGAACCATCCGGCAGGCGCTCGGCGATCCGGTGAGCGGAGCGCGAGCGCCGTGACCACGGTGGGAGAGGTCGAGGCCTACCGGGTGCTTTTCGAATGCAACCCGCTCCCGATGTGGGTCTACGACAGTGAGACGCTCGCGTTTCTCGAGGTGAACGACGCCGCGGTCCGCGAGTACGGGTACTCCCGGGTCGAATTCCTCCGCATGACCATCCTCGACATCCGGCCGGAGGAAGATCGCGCGACGGTCGCGCAGGTCTCGCCGGAGCTGCCCGGCGACCTCCGGATCTGGGCCATTCCCTGGCGCCACCGCCGGCGGGATGGGAGCACGTGCCTCGTCCGGGTCTCGAGTTACCCGCTTCAGTTCGCCGGCCGGCCCGGCCGCCTCGTCGTGGCACAGGACGTCACCGAGGTGACGCGGGCCGCCGAGGAGCTGCGCCAGAACAGCGAGCGCTACCGCTTCTTCATCGGCCGAACCGCCGAGGGCGTGTGGCGTGCGGCGGTCGAGCCGCCGATCCCGCTCGACCTGTCGGAGGACGACCAAGTCGCGCGCTGTACCCGGGACGTGCGCCTGGTCGAGGTGAACGACGCGATGGCGCGCATGTACGGCTGCCACACGCCCGACGAGCTCGTGGGCACGCAGCTCTCTTCGACCTTCGACCTCGCCGATGCCCGGAGCCTCGAGTTCTTCCGGGCGTTCGTCCGGAGCGGGTACCGGACGGTCGAGCTGGAGTCGTTCGAGTTCGACCGCCACGGCGCGCCGCACTGGTTCGTCAACAACCTCCTCGGGGTGGTCGAGGGCGACCTGCTGACGGCCGTCTGGGGAACCCAGCGGGACGTCACGGCGCAGCGCCTGAGCGAGGAGATGGTGCGGGCGACGCGCGACCGTCTGGAGGCGATCGTCGAGGCGTCGCCGCTCCCGATCGTCGTAGCCGGCATCGACGGCGAAGTGCTGAACTGGAACCACGCCGCCGAGCTGGTGTTCGGGTGGACCGCCGAAGAGGCGATCGGACGACGGCTCCTGTGCGTGCCACCCGAGCGACAGGACGAGTACGACGCGTTCCGCGCCGATGTGCTCGACGGGCGGCCGTTCACCGCGCGGGAGACGGTGCGGATCCGGAAGGACGGCACCCGGCTCGACATGAGCATCTCCACCGCGCCGATCCACGACGCGGCGGGTAGGGCCATCGGGTCGGTCGCCCTGTACGTGGACGTCGGCGGCCGCAAGCGCTCGGAGGAGGCGCTGCAGCAGTCGCAGGAGCAGCTTCGGCAGGCGCAGAAGATGGAGGCGGTGGGCCGTCTCGCCGGTGGCATCGCGCACGACTTCAACAACCTGCTGAGCGCGATCCTGAGTTACAGCGAGATGGTCATGGCCGACCTGCCCGCCTCGCACCCGAGCCGCGACGATCTCGAGCAGATCCGGCTCGCCGGCTCCCGCGCGGCTGAGCTCACGCACCAGCTGCTCGCCTTCAGCCGGCGCCAGCTCCTGCAGCTCCGGACCCTCAACCTCAACACCATCGTCGCCGGCGTGGACCGGATGCTCCGCCGGGTCATCGGCGAGGACATCGTCCTGGAGACCGTGCTCACACCGGAGCTTGCTCTGACACGGGGCGATCCCGGACAGCTCGAGCAAGTCCTGATGAACCTCGCGGTCAACGCCCGCGACGCGATGCCGACGGGCGGCACGCTCACGATCACGACCGCGGACCTCGACGTGCGCGAGGCGCGGGCCGAGCGGTGGCCCGAGCTGCGGCCCGGCCGCTACGTGAGCCTCGCGGTGCGTGACACCGGCACCGGCATGACACCGGATGTACAGGAACGCATTTTCGAGCCGTTCTTCACGACCAAGCCGGCGGGCCATGGGACCGGCCTCGGGCTGTCGACCGTCTACGGCATCGTCGTGCAGAGCGGCGGCCAGATCTTCGCGGCCAGCGCACCCGGCGCCGGCAGCACCTTCACGATCTGCCTGCCCGCCCACACCACCGGTCACGAGGCGGCGGCGCCGCTCCCGTCGCCGCCGCTCGTTCGCGGCGGAGTCGAGACGGTGCTGCTGGTGGAGGACGAGCAGCTGGTCCGGCAGCTGACACACGAGATTCTCCGCCGGAACGGGTATCTCGTGCTGGAAGCGGCCGACGGCGTGGAGGCATTCGCGCTCCTGCGCGACTACCCCGGCCGCATCGACCTGCTGCTCACCGACGTGGTCATGCCGCGCATGAGCGGACACGAGCTCGTCGAGCTCGCGCGTCCGCTCCGTCCCCAAATGCAGATCCTCTACGTCAGCGGGTACTCGGAGGAGGCCATCGCGCGGCAAGGCCAGCTCACCGACGGGATCGACCTTCTGGCCAAGCCGTTCACCCCCGGCGTGCTGACGGCGAAGATCCGGCAACTCCTCGACCGAGCCTCCTGACGGAGCTATCTTCGGGACACATTTCGGCTCCGGTGGCGACGGGCACGGGGGTCAGTCCTCCGGCGCGTCTCCCGTGCCTCTGCCTGCCGCTCGAGGATCGTCCCCGTGGTCCCTGCCCTGCCAGCCCCTTTCGACCAGATCTCCCCCGTCATCGCCGCCAGCGTCGGCGCCGTCGTGCTGGTGGCGCTGCTCGCGGCCTGGCTGGTGGAGCGGCGCCGGCGGCGTCGGGCGCAGCGTGCGGAAAGCACGGCCCTGGGGCAGCTTCGCACGATCACCGCCACCATGCGCGAGGGGGTGGTCGCCTACGACATGGACCTGCGGCTGACCCTGGTGAACCCCGCCTTCGAGCGCCTCACCGGCCAGCCGGCGGAGGACCTGCGGGACCAGGAGTTCCTCCAGTACATCCACCCGGACGATCGCCCGGCGCTCCTGGCCGAGTGGGAGCGGCTGGCGAAGGGCGGCTCGCTCCGCGACCAGGAGTACCGGGTGGTGACGCGCACCGGCCAGGTCCGCTGGTGCGCCAGCACGTGGGAACCGCTGCGCGACGAGCAAGGCCGGCAGGTCGGGTATCTGGCCACCGAGTTCGACATCACCGAGCGGAAGCTCGCCGAGGAAGAGATGCGGCTCGACACCGAGCTGTTCCAGGCGGTCATCGACGTCCAGCAGGCCGTGGCCGCCGCGGGGCTCGACTCGGCCACCGTCATGCGGGTGATCGCGGAGCGGAGCCTGGGGCTGACCGGCGCCTCGGGAGTCGTCATCGAGGTGCTCGAGGGCGACGAGCTCGCACCCGTGCTCCAGGTCGGGGTCGAGAGCCCGAGGCTCAGCGTGGCCGATAGCCTTTCCGGCGCCGCGGTGCGAACCGGCGACCTGCAGCGATCCGACGACATTTTGACCGACCCGCGCATCGGGCACCAGGTGTACCACCCGCAGGGTATCCGCTCCATGCTCTCGATCCCCCTGCGCGACGACCAGCGGATCCTCGGCGTCCTCAAGGTTCTTTCGCCCAGGCCGGCGGCGTTCAGCGACCGCGACGCCAAGGCGCTGCTCCTGCTCGGCGGACTGGTCGGCGCCTCGCTCGAGCACGCGGCCGCGTTCGAGGCGCGCCAGACCCGGCTCGAGGACCGGACCCGCGCGCTCCAGGAGAGCGAGCAGCGGTTCAAGCAGGTCGTGGATGTGGCCCAGGAGGGCATCTGGGTCGCCGACGAGGAGGGCATCATCACGTATGTGAACCAGCGCATGGGCGACCTGCTGGGCTATCAGAACGGCGCCCTGCTCGGCCGCCCGGTCTACGACTTCCTCGACGCCACGGCCCGCGCCGGAGCGCAGCGGGCCCTGGGGCGGCCGAGCGCGAGCGGAGAGACCCTCGACCTCCGTTTCCGCCGCCAGGACGGCGCCGAGCTCTGGGGCCTCGTCTCCGCGAGCCCGATCACCGCGCGCGACGGCGCCCCGATCGGCATGGTCGGCATGGTCACCGACATCACCGAGCGGAAGCGCACCGAGGAGCGGCTCCGGCGCTCGGCCGAGCGGCTCACGGTGCTGCACGACCTCGACCAGTCGATCCTGGCCGCGCGCTCGCCGGCCGAGATCGGGCGCGCGGCGCTCGGCCGCATGCGGCGGATGGTCCCGTGCCACCGCTGCAGCGTGGTGCTGTTCGATTTCCCGCGCGGCCACGCGCAGCTCATCGCGGGGTACTCCGCCGGCGCGCCGCTCGCCCCCGGGTCGATTCCCCTGGAGCGGCTCTCGCCCGGCGACGTGCTGCGGCGCGGCGCGGTGCGCATCATCGACGACCTGGCCGCGGTCGAATCCCCAGCCGCGCTCCTTCAGGAGCTGCGCGGGGAGGGCATGCGCAGCGTTCTCAGCGTCCCGCTCCTGGTGGACGGCGAGGCCATCGGCGAAGTGAACCTGGCCTCGAACACCGCGCGGGGCTTCACCGCGGAGCATCGCGACATCGCCGTCGAGGTCGCGGCACCGCTCGCCATCGCGATCCAGCAGGCGCGGCTCCGCGACGAGCTCGGGCGGCAGACCAGCGAGCTCGAACGGCGCGTGGCCGAGCGGGGCGCCGCGCTCCGTGCGGTCAGCGCCGAGCTCGAGACGATGGTGTACGCGGTATCCCACGATCTCCGCGAGCCGCTCCGGCACATCTGCGGCTTCACCCAGCTGCTGCTCGACGACGCCGGCCCCGCGCTCGATCCCGCCGTCCAGCACTATGCCCGCCGGATTCGTGATGGTGCCGGCCGCATGGCCGGCATGGTGGACGACCTCGTAAGCCTGGCACGGGTGGCCCGGCAGGACGTGATGCGGCGCCCCGTCGACCTGACCTCGTTGGCGGAGGACGTCCTGAGCCGGCTGCAGCCGCAAGCGGAAGGGCGTGAGGTCGAGTGGCGGGTGCAGTCGCTACCGACGGTGGACTGCGATCCCGCGCTCGTGTCGCTCGCGCTGCAGAGCCTGCTGTCGAATGCCCTCAAGTTCACCCGCCCGCGCGACCGGACGGTGATCACCATCCGCCCGATCGAGCACGAGGGACAGGCCGGCATCGCCGTACAGGACAACGGCGTCGGGTTTAAGATGGCCTACGCTGGAAAGTTGTTCGGCGTCTTCCAGCGGCTCCACCGACCCGACGAGTTCGAGGGCAACGGCGCGGGGCTCGCGCTGGTCCAGCGAGTGGCCCAGAAGCACGGCGGCCGCGTGTGGGCGGAGTCGAGTGGTGAGACCGGCGCCACGTTCTACCTGACGCTGGGCGCGCCGCCCGCGTGACCTTGCCCGACCGGCTGGACCTGCTGCTGATCGAGCACGATCCCCTCGAGGCTGAGCTCGTGCTCCGCACCATGCGGGAGCTGCTCCCGCCGGGGCTGGTCGGCGTGGCCCGCGACGGGGAAGAGGCGCTCGACTGGCTGCTCGGCCGCGGAGGGTATCGTCAGCGCCTGGGCGGTGCGCTCCCCCGTCTCGTGCTGCTGGAGCTTCGCCTCCCCCGGCTCGACGGCGTCGAGATCCTGCGGACCCTCCGCGCGAGTCCGCGCACCGCTACCGTGCCCGTCGTCGTCCTCACGTCCTCGGCGGAGCCGCGCGAGGTGGCGCAGTGCTACCAGGCGGGGGCCAACAGCTGCATCCGGAAGCCGATCGAATTCCGCGAGTTCGCGGAGGCCTTGCGGGCGACGGGCCGGTATTGGCTCGAGCTCAACCGCGCCGCCGCGGGCGGCGACACCATTCGGGCCCTCGCTCCGTCCTAGTATCGGCTCCGCTTTCCGTCCGAGCGAGCGGGCCCCCACGTCCGTCATCGGCTCGGTCCCACGCCATGCTTCGAGGCTTCCGTGCTCGCCCGTGCCATTCGCGCCGCACTCGTCGTGTCCGCCGCCGCCGTTCCGCTCGCCGCGCAGTCCCCCGTCGACATCCCCTACGAGCGCTTCGTTCTGCCCAATGGGCTCACGTTGCTCGTCCATGAGGACCACAAGGCGCCGATCGTCGCGGTGAACGTCTGGTACCATGTCGGCTCGAAGAACGAGCGCCCGGGCCGCACCGGGTTCGCCCACCTCTTCGAGCACCTGATGTTCAACGGCAGCGAGCACTACGACAAGGAGTTCCAGGCTCCGCTCGAGCGCGTCGGCGCCACCGAGCTGAACGGCACGACGAACGAGGATCGTACCAACTACTTCGTCAATGTCCCGACCTCCGCGCTCGACCTGGCGCTGTGGCTCGAGTCGGACCGCATGGGACACCTGGTCGGTGCGATCAGCCAGGCCAAGCTCGACGAGCAGCGCGGGGTGGTCCAGAACGAGAAGCGGCAGAACGAGAACGAGCCGTACGGCAAGGTGTGGGATTTCCTCACGCCCCGGCTCTATCCCGCCAACCACCCGTACTCCTGGACGGTGATCGGCTCCATGGAGGATCTGGACGCGGCCAAGCTCGACGACGTGAAGGGCTGGTTCCAGACCTACTACGGCCCGTCCAACGCCGTGCTCGTCCTGGCGGGTGACGTGGACGCCAAGACCGCCAAGGAGAAGGTCGAGAAGTATTTCGGCGACATTCCGTCGGGACCGCCGGTCGCGCGCCAGGGCGAGTGGATCGCCAAGCGGACGGGAAGCCAGCGCGGGGTCATGCAGGATCGCGTGCCGCAAACGCGGCTGTACAAGGTATGGAACGTGCCCGAGTGGGGCTCGGTGGACGCCGACTATCTCACGCTGGCCGCGTCCGTGCTCAGCACCGGCAAGTCGTCCAGGCTCTACAAGCGGCTCGTGTTCGACGAGCAGATCGCGAGCGATGTGGACGCTTCCCTCGCGCTGCGCGAGATCAGCGGGCTCTTCTCGGTGGAGGCCGGGGTCCGACCCGGCGGGGACCCGGCCAAGGTGGAGCGCGCGGTGAAGGAGGAGCTGGCTCGCTTCCTCGCGTCCGGACCCACCGCCGTCGAGCTCGCCCGGGCCAAGACGCTCGTGCGCGCCGACTTCATCCGGGGCGTCGAACGGATCGGCGGCTTCGGCGGCAAATCGGATGTGCTCGCCAAGGGTCAGGTCTTCGCGGGCCGGCCCGACTATTACAAGGTCCAGCTGTCCCGGATCGCGGGAGCGACCGCCGCGCAGGTGCGCGGGGCCGCCGCGCGCTGGCTGAGCGACGGAGACTATACGCTCGAGGTTCAGCCCTTCCCGGAGTACGCGACGGCCGCGACCGGCGTGGACCGCTCGAAGCTGCCGGAGCCCGGCGCGCCGCCGAAGGCCGAATTCCCCGAGCTCGAACGCGCGACGCTCTCGAACGGGCTCAAGATCGTCCTGGCCCGGCGGCCGTCGATCCCCCAGGTGCAGTTCGACCTGCTGCTCGATGCCGGCTTCGCCTCGGACCAGTTCGCCGAGCCCGGGACGGCGAGCCTGGCGATGAGCATGCTCGACGAGGGAACGACGACGCGGTCCGCGCTCCAGATCAGCGATCGCCTCGCGGATCTGGGCGCCACGCTCGGCACCAGCTCGCGCCTCGATGTGTCCACGGTGTCGCTGGAGGCGCTCACCGCGCAGCTGGAGCCATCGCTCGAGCTGTTCGCGGACGTGGTGCTGCATCCGGCGTTCCGGACGGCGGACGTCGAGCGGCTCCGGAAACAACGGCTGGTTCAGATCCAGCGGGAAAAGGCCGACCCCGTCGGCATGGCTATCCGGGTCTTCCCCCGCGTCGCCTACGGCGAAGGCCACGCGTACGCGATCCCGTGGACCGGATCCGGTACGGAGGCCTCGACGGCCAAGATCACGCGGGCCGACCTGGTCAAGTTCCACCAGACCTGGTTCAAGCCCAACCATGCCACGCTCATCGTCGTCGGCGCCACCTCGATGGCCGAGATCCGCCCCCGCCTCGAGCGACTCTTCGCCGGCTGGCGTCCGGGCGACGTCCCGCAGAAGAACATCGCGGCCGTACCCCCGCGCCCGACCACCTCGGTGTACCTTCTCGACCGTCCGGGCGCGATTCAGACGGTGCTCATCGCCGGCGACATCGCGCCGCCCAAGGCGAATCCCAACGAAGCCGCGATCGAGACCATGGGCGCGGTGCTCGGCAGCGATTTCGGCTCGCGGATCAACATGAACCTGCGCGAGGACAAGCACTGGTCCTACGGCGCCTTCAGCTTCATCCGCGACGCGCGGGGACCGCGGCCGTTCATCGCCTACGCGCCGGTGCAGACGGACAAGACCAAGGACGCCATCGTCGAGCTGCAGAAGGAGCTCCGCGGGATCCTGGGCGAGCGCCCGGTCCAGCCCGAAGAGCTGCAGCGGGCCCAGGCCTCGCTCACGCTGACGCTGCCGGGATCGTGGGAAACGATGGGTGCCGTGGCGGGCTCGATCGGGGAGATCGTGGCGTACGGACTGGATGACCGCTACTTCGACACCTACGCGGACCGGGTGCGCGCGCAGACGCCGGCGACGGTCACGGCCGCCGCGGCCGAGGTCGTGCAGCCCGACCACCTCGTCTGGGTGGTCGTTGGCGATCGGGCGCGCATCGAGCCCGCGCTGCGGGAGCTCAATCTCGGCGAGATCCATCTGGTCGACGCCGACGGAAACGCCGTGCCGACGTCGTGATCGGTCGTAGCCGAGCCGCACACGCCCGAGTACTCTTCAGCTCCATCACCATCCCGGAGACCGGATGCACGTTTGGCGTAGCCTCGCGCTCGTGGGCGCGATCGTTGTCATGCTCGTCCCCGCCCGCGCGACTGCGCAGAACCGACGTGGCGGCGGCTCGCTGCTCCATGGCCCGATCACCGTCGGCCCGCGCGTCGGCCGGGACTTCGAGAATCACGCCTGGAGCATTGGCGGCCAGATCGGCATCCCGATGGGCAAGCGGCTCGAGCTCCGTCCGAGCGGCGACCTGTTCTTCCCCAAGGACGCCGACATGGGGTGGCAGGCCAACGGCGACGCGGCCATTCACCTCGGCCAAGGGGGTGGGTTGTACGGGGGGGGTGGCGTCGCCTTCTATCATCCGGGCGGCGGCGAGACCAAGACTGGTTACAACCTCTTCTTCGGGATCAGCACCGCCCCGCCGGAGCAGCGGCTCAAACCGTTCCTCGAGTTTCGCTGGACATTCGTCAACGACACCAGCCCGTTCCGCCTCGCGACCGGCTTTACTTACGCCCTTTAGCGCGAAACGGCTCACCACGAAGGAGACGTCAGTGCGCACCAGTACTTCGAGCGCCGTCTGGGAAGGCGGCCTTCGCAACGGACACGGAAAGTTCAGCGCCGGCTCCGGCGCCTTCAGCGGGGACTACACGTTCGCGACCCGGTTCGAGAGCGCGAAAGGTACCAATCCGGAAGAACTGATCGCCGCCGCGCACGCAGCCTGTCTGAGCATGGCACTCTCCGCCGGCCTCGAGGCCGCGAAGACGCCGGCCACCCGCATCAGCACCAAGGCGTCGTGTACCGTCGAGAAGGTGGGTGACGGGTTCCGGATCACCAAGATGCGGCTCGAGGTTCGTGGGCAGGTCCCCGGCCTCGACCAGGCCGGGTTCGAGGCGGCCGCGCAGAAGGCCAGCGAAGGCTGTCCCGTCTCACAAGCCCTCAAGGGCAACCTGCAGATGGAGCTGGACGCGAGGCTGGCATAGATCCGGTCTGCCATACCCTGGTCGGCGCCGCCCTGGCGCGCGCCGGTGTCGGGAGGCGCACGGGCCTCGGCACCGCGACGCTGCTCATCGGCGCCAACCTGCCCGACATCGACGTCCTCGCGTACGCCGGCGGGCCGGAGGCGGATCTCGCCTTCCGGCGCGGCTGGACGCACGGGATACTCGGACTCGTCGTACTGCCCTTCGTCCTGACCGGCGCCATGCTGCTGCTCGATCGCGGCGTGCGGCGCTTCGGGCGCGCGTCCCTCCCGTCGAGCGTCGTCCCCCGTCAGATTCTCCGACTCGCCGCCATCGCAATCCTTACGCATCCCTTCCTGGACACGCTCAATACGTACGGCATGCGCTGGCTGATGCCGTTCCGTGGCGACTGGTTCTACGGCGACACGCTCTTCATCGTCGATCCCTGGCTGTGGCTCGTTCTGGGGGCGGGCGTCCTGTTGGGCCGCCCGCGCCGCACCGCGCGCGGCTACGTGGACCAGGGTGGCCGGCCCGCACGAGTGGCGCTCTGCGTGGCGACGGCGTACGTCGCCGTCATGCTGCTCCTGGGTGTGGCCTCGCGGGACATCACGCGACGGGAGTTGGAGGCGGACGGCACCGCGGTCGAGCGGTTGATGGTGGCACCGCGACCCGTCACTCCGCTGGTGCGACAGGTCGTGGCGGCGCAGGGCGACGCCTATCGGCTCGCCACCTTTCGCTGGCTGGGACACCCGCACCTCGATCCATCGTCACGCCGAAGCGTACCGCGGCCTCATACGGACGATCGGGCGCTCGCCGCCGCACGCGCGACGCCCGCCGGCCGGCGATTCCTGGGATGGGCTCGGTTCCCTGCGGTGCAGGTCGAGGCCGGCCCGAACGGCGGCTCGCTGGTCCACCTGATCGACCTGCGCTATGCCGACCGGCCGAATGCGGGCTTCGGCAGCGTCACCGTAGCGGTGCCTGTATCCCCGACGTCGCTCGCGCCCGTGGCCGGCGAGCCTGGCGGCTTCCCTCGATAGGCCTGATGAGATCTGAGCGGCTGGAGTGTGTAATGTGGTTGCGAATTTTACGTCTGGGTATATTGTATACGGAATACATAATTCCCAATACATTTCGTGAGGACCAGATGATCTCTCGTGTCCCCCTCCGCGACGAGGTCTATCGCACCATCGTGACTCAGGTCCAGCGCGGCGACCTCCCCGCTGGCTCTCGCGTACGGGATGCGACCCTCGCCCTGCAGCTCGGCGTTAGCCGGACCCCGGTCCGCGAAGCTCTGCTCCGCCTCGTCAGGGAAGGCGTCCTCGATACAACCGTGGGGCGCGGCTTCCGCGTCCGTCCTCTCAGTCCGGTCGAGCTTCGCGAGGTCGGCGCCATCCTCGGGGTCCTCGAGTCCCTCGCGTTGCGGCTGTCTCCCGCTCCCGACGAAGCCCGTCGGGCGCGGCTCCTCGCCCTCGATCGCCGGCTGGAGCAGACCCGGGGCGACGTGTCCCGCTGCCTGGACCTCGAGGACGAGTGGCACGGCGTCCTGCTCGAGCAGTGCCCCAATCATCGGCTGCTCGAGCTGATCGCGTCGCTCCGACAGATCCCGCGCCGCTATCTGGCCGCCTATATGCGCGAGGCTGGCCGATTGTCCCTCTCTACCCTCCCTCACGCCAAGATCCTTCTCGCGCTGAAGGATGGTGGTCAAGACAGTGGCGCGGCAGTATTCGAGCAGCAGTGGAAGAAAGGCGTCGCGGAGCTCGAATCGTGGACCCAAGGCCGCCCCGGGGGTACTGCGTGACCGCCCCTGCCGACCATCCCCAGCTCACCCGTTGGCGAGCAGACACCCCAGGCTGCGAGCGCCGAATCCACTTCAACAACGCCGGTGCGGCCCTGGTCCCCACGGCCGTGCGCGAGGCGGTGGATGCCCACCTCGATCTCGAGGACGAGCTCGGCGCCTATGAGGCCGCCGAGGCCCGGGCGGACGCCCTGCAGCAGGTCGGCGATGACCTGGGCCGTCTGATCGGTGCCCACCGGCGAAATATCGCCCTCACCCAGAATTCGACGATCGCCTTCGCCCAGGCGCTCGGAGCGTTCGACTTCGCTCACGGAGATTCGATCCTCACCAGCCGCGCCGATTACGCCTCGAACCAGATCATGTACCTGTCCCTCGCCCAGCGGCTCGGGGTCGAGATCGTCCGCGCACCCGACTTGCCGGCTGGGGGCGTGGACCCGGAGGCCGTTCGTGAGCTCGTGCACCGGCGCCGGCCGACCCTGGTCGCGCTCACCTGGGTGCCCACCAACTCCGGCCTGGTCCAGGACGTCGCGGCCGTAGGCGACGTGTGCCGGGCAGCGGACGTGCCGTACCTCGTGGATGCCTGCCAGGCCGTCGGGCAGCTTCCAGTGGATGTGGCCGCCATCGGATGCGACTACTTCGCGGCTACGGCTCGCAAGTTCCTCCGGGGGCCGCGAGGCGTCGGCTTTCTCTACGTCGCCGACCGGGCGCTCGCGGCCGGCGCATATCCGCTGCTGGTGGACATGCACGGCGCGACCTGGACCGACCCGGATCGCTTCACGCTCACGCCCGATGCGCGCCGATTCGAATCCTGGGAGATCGCCTACGCGCTGGTCCTCGGCCTGGGGGCCGCGGTGCGCTACGCGCTCGACACCGTCGGCATCGAGGCCGCCCACGCCCGCTCGGGCGCGCTCGCCGGCTACGCCAGGGAATGCCTGGCCCGGATCCCCGGCGTTCGGCTGCTCGATCGGGGCGCCGATCTGTGTGCGATTGTGACGGTGGATCCGGCGGGACACGCCGGCGAGGGCGTGAAGCTGGCGCTTCGGGCCCGCGGGATCAACACCAGCTCACCCGCGCGAGAAGACGCGGTGATCGACATGGACGCCAAGGGCGCGGCCTCGGCGCTCAGGATCTCGCCGCATTACTACAACACAGCGGGGGAGATCGAAACGGTCGCGAACGTGCTGGGAGAGTTGGTGCAGTAGGTGGACGTCGGTTCTTATCGCTGACCTCGCAGGACCCCCTCGAGCACCGGCCAGATCGTCTCCGCCACTCGCCGCTGGCCTGCCGCGGTGGGATGCATCATGTCCGCCTGGTTGAGCGAGTCCACGCCAGCTACGCCCTCCAGCAGGAACGGCACGAGCGGCACCTGGTTCTGCTTGGCCAGTTCGGGATAGACCGCCTTGAATCGCCGCACGTACTGCAATCCGTAGTTGGGCAGGGCCCGCATGCCCACCAGGATGATCCGCGGCGGGGGCTGTTGCGTGCGCGCGCGATCGATGATGGCCTGGATGTTGGCCCGGAGCGTGTCGACGTCGAGCCCTCGGAGCCCGTCGTTCGCGCCCGTCTCGATGACCAGCACCGAAACCGGCTGGCTCATGAGCCAGTCGATGCGATGCCGGGCGCCCGCGGACGTTTCGCCGCTCACGCCGGCATTGACCGTCGTGAAGGCGAGGCCCGCGGAATCGATCTTCCGCTGCAGCAGCGTGGGATAGGCGTCGGACGGATCGAGGCCCAACCCCGCGGTGAGACTCGTCCCGAGGAAGACCACTCGACCGCGGCTCCCATCGGCCGGTGGGGGAGGCGGGGATGCCGGGGGCGATGAATCGCGATCGCACCCGAGGATCGCCGCCGCGATCAGACCGATCCACCCCCACCGGACTATCATTGACGTCATGCTGCGCTGCGCCTCACTCACCAAGACCTATCTCTCCGGCGGACGCCGGCTCACGGTGCTGAAGGATATCAGCTTCACGGTGGAGCCGGGCGCGTTCGTCGCCATCGTGGGACCATCGGGGAGCGGGAAGACGACCCTGCTCGGACTGCTCGCCGGGCTCGACCGCCCATCGGCGGGTACCGTGCACCTCGACGGCCAGGAGTTGGGCGCCCTCGATGAGGACCGGCGCGCGAGGCTCCGCGCCGAAAAGATCGGGTTCGTCTTCCAGTCGTTTCAGCTCATCCCGACGCTGACCGCGCGTGAGAACGTGCAGGTGCCGCTCGAGCTCAGGGGCGAAGAGTCCGCCGATCGCGCGACGGAGCTGCTCACCCGGGTGGGGCTCGGGGACCGCGGGCATCACTATCCCGCGCAGCTCTCGGGCGGCGAGCAGCAACGGGTGGCGCTCGCCCGCGCGTTCAGCACGCGGCCCAAGGTCCTCCTGGCGGACGAGCCGACCGGCAATCTCGACGCCCGCACGGGCGCCACCATCATCGACCTCATGACGGAGCTGAACCGGGACCTCGGCACGACGCTGCTGCTGGTGACCCACGATCTCGACCTCGCCGGCCGAGCCCGGCGCACCATCCGACTCGCCGACGGGGCCATCGTGGCCGACACCGCCGCGTGATCCTGTTCGTGCTCCGCATGGCCGCGCGCGAGATGCGCGCGGCGCCGCGGCGGTTGCTCCTCCTCACGGGCTCGGTCGCGATCGGCGTGGCCGCGCTCGTGGCCATCGGATCGTTCACCGACAACCTCCGCGAGTCCGTGCGCACGCAGGCGCGCGGTCTCCTCGGCGCGGACTTCGCGCTCTCGAGTCGTCGCCCACTGCCGCCGTCGGCCGAGCGGGTGCTCGACACCCTGCGCGCGCGTGGCGGCACCATCGCCCGGCTCACGAGCTTCGGCGGCATGGCCTACGTGCCCCGGACGAGCGGTACGCGGCTCGTGCAGGTCGCCGCCGTGGAGGCGGGCTATCCCTTCTATGGCGAGCTCCGCACCCAGCCGGCCGCCGCCTGGCGCGACCTCCAGGGAGGCGGGCGGGTCGTGGTGGATCCATCGCTCCTGACCGCCCTCGCCGCGCACCCCGGCGACACGCTGGCCCTCGGTGAGACGCGGTTCGTCATCAGCGGCGTAGTGACCAACGCCCCGGGTGACGTCGGGATTCGGGCCGCGCTCGGCCCGCGCATCTACATCGCCGCCCGCGATCTCGTCGCGACCCGGCTGCTGGGCTTCGGCTCGCGCGCCGAATACCAGGCCTTCGTCCGGCTGCCCGCCTCCGTCTCGCCGCAGCAGCTCGCCGGCGAGTATCGGCCGGCGTTGCGGCCCGAGAGGGTCACCGTTCGCACGGTATCCGAGGACCAGCGTGATCTCAACGACGCGCTGGGACGGTTGGCCGGCTATCTCGGCCTCGTCGGGCTCATCGCGCTGTTGCTCGGCGGTATCGGGGTGGCGAGCGCGGTCGTGGTATTCATCCGGCAGCGGCTCGACACGATCGCGGTGCTCCGATGCCTCGGTGCGAGTGCCATGCTGGTGCTCGCGATCTACACCGTCGAAGCGGCGACGATGGGTCTCGCCGGGGGCGCTGCCGGCGCGGCGCTCGGCTTGGCGGCCCAGCGCCTCCTGCCACTGCTGCTGGCCGGGCTCTTGCCCGTGGACGTCGTCACCGCGGTGTCCCCCGGCGCCGTGGCCATCGGCGTCGGCACGGGGCTCTGGGTGGCGCTGGTCTTCGCGCTCATCCCCCTCCTGGCGGTGCGGCGGGTGCCGCCCCTCGCGGCGCTTCGACGTGACGTCGAGCCAGAGCGGCGCCGGCTGGACCCGTGGCGGCTCGCGGCCGTGGCCGTGCTCGCGGCCAGCACGGTGGCGCTCGCGGCGCATCAGGTCGGCAGCTGGCGACAGGGTGCGATCTTCACCGGGGGCGTGGCCGGCGCGCTGGTCGTCCTCTGGGTTGTCTCGTGGGCGGCCATCCGAGCGGCGCGGCGCTGGCTGCCGGGCGCGTGGCCGTATGTCTGGCGACAGGGGCTGGCCAACCTGCACCGTCCGTCGAACCAGACGACCACCATCGTCCTGGCCATCGGATTCGGCGCCTTCCTGCTCGGAACCTTGTTCCTGGTGCAGTACAACCTGATGCGCACGCTCCGGCTCACCGGCGGACCCGAGCGCCCCAATCTCGTCCTGTTCGACATTCAGACCGATCAGGTGGCCGCGGTCGAGCGCGAGCTCGGGGCCCGTGGGTATCACGCGATCGGGCCGGTGCCGATCGTGCCGATGCGGATCCAGTCCCTCAAGGGTCGGCCGGTCGCGCTCGCTCGCGCGGACACGGCCCGCGACGACGACGGCCCCGGTCCCGGCAACTGGGCGGTCCGCCGCGAATACCGCTCGACCTACCGGGATTCCCTGGTTCCGTCAGAGCGGCTGGTGGCGGGGCGCTGGTGGACCCCGGACGCCCACGCGACCGAGATCTCCATGGAGCGCGACGTCGCGCGCGAGCTGGGAGTGGGGGTCGGGGACGAGATCGTGTGGGACGTGCAGGGCGTGCCGCTGACCACGCGGATCGCGAGCCTGCGGGAGGTGGACTGGGCGCGGTTCGAGCCCAACTTTTTCGTCGTCTTCGCGCCGGGTGCGCTCGAATCGGCCCCGCAGACGGCACTGCTGCTGACGCGGGTCGCCTCTCCTGCCGAGCGCGGGACGCTGCAGCGTCGCATCGCGGAGCGGCTGCCCAACGTCACGAGCCTGGACCTGTCGAACGTACAGGTCACGCTCGAGCGCCTCATCGACCGCGTGGTCCTGGCCATCCGCTTCATGGCGCTCTTCACGCTCGCGACCGGCGCGCTGGTGCTCGTCGGCGCGCTCGCCACCAGCCGCTTCCAGCGTATCCGCGAAGGGGCCCTGCTCCGGACGCTCGGCGCCACCCGGAAGCAGCTCTTCAGCATCGTGCTGTCCGAATACTTCTCGCTGGGCGCGCTCGCCGCGCTGGTCGCACTGGTGCTCGCCGGCGTGGCGGGTTGGGCGCTGACCCGGTTCGTCTTCGACGGACGCTTTGCCCTGCCGGTGATGCCGCTCGCGGCCCTCGGCGCGGGCATCATCGCCCTCACGGTGGCCGTGGGACTGGCCAACAGCCGCGACGTCCTTCGGCGCCCGCCGCTCGAGGTGCTGCGCGGAGAGTAGCCGCGAGCCTTTACATCCTCCGGCGGATGACCTATGACTTACGACGCGCGCCTCGCGGCGCGCGGCTCGTTCGCCACCCACGACTCACGACCAGGCGACCGCATGCTCACGATCGACCTCACCGGCAAGCGCGCCCTCGTGGCCGGCGTCTCGGACGACGGCGGCTTCGGCTTCGCCATCGCCAAGGCGCTCGCCGAGGCCGGCGCAAGCATCTGTGTGGGTAGCTGGCCGCCGGCGCTCGGCATCTTCACCAAACTGCTCGAGCGCGGCAAGATGGACGAGTCGATGCAGCTCGGCGGCGGCGCCAAGTTCGCGTTCGAGCGGATCTATCCACTCGACGCGGCCTTCGACACGCTGGCCGACGCGCCGTCCGACGTCCTCGAGAACAAGCGCTACAAGGAGCAGGGGGACTTCAGCATCCAGGGGATGACCGAGCGCATCCGCCAGGACTTCGGCGATCAGGGGCTCGACATCGTCGTCCACAGCCTGGCCAACGCGCCCGAAGTGAAGTCGCCGTTGGTGGACACCAGCCGGCAGGGGTATCTCGCCGCGGTGAGTGTCAGCGCCTACAGCAACATCAGCCTGGTGCGGCACCTGTCGCCGCTGCTCCGGCCGGGTGGCTCGTTCCTGTCGTTGACCTACATGGCCGGGGAGCGCGTGATTCCGGGATACGGCGGCGGGATGTCCTCGGCCAAGGCGGCACTGGAGGCCGATACCCGGACGCTCGCCTACGAGGCGGGCCGCCGGTGGGGCGTGCGGGTCAACGCCATCTCCGCCGGGCCCTGGGCCTCGCGCGCCGCGTCGGCGATCGGCTTCATCGACACGATGATCAAGTACGCCGCCGCGAACTCGCCGTTGCCCCGACCCATCGACGCGGTCGACGTGGGCCACACGGCCGCGTTCCTCTGCAGCCCACTCGCCGCTGCGATCACCGGCAGCGTCGTGTACGTGGACAACGGGTTCCACGCGATGGGCATGGCGGTGGTGGGGGATGGCGGCTGAGGACGCCATATTATACACGCCCTGGCCTTCGCAGCACGTAGCTCCGCAGTCATCCCGAGAGTCGACCGATGTCCGACGAGTTGCTGTCCCGCACCGATGGGCCCATCCATCGGCTCACCATCAATCGTCCCGGCCGTCGCAACGCGCTGACCCCCACGCTCGCCCGAGCCCTCGCCCAGGCGCTGGACGAGGTCGAGGTTTCGGGCGAGGCGGAGCTCGTGGTGCTTCGCGGCGCGGGCGGACATTTCTCGGCCGGACTGGACCTGCATTGGCTCCGTGGGCTGGGCGACATTCCCGCCATCGCCGAGCTGCAGCATGGCCTCGCCGATTTTCAGGCGGCTATCCTCGCCGTCGTACGCTGCCCGGTGCCCGTCCTCGCCGTGGTCGAAGGCACCGCCGCGGGCTTCGGACTCGATCTGGCCCTCGCGTGCGACCTTCGAGTCGCGTCCCGCGACGCCAGCTTCACCTCGGCATTCGCACGCATGGCGCTCATCCCCGACGGCGGCTCCACCTTCACGCTGCCGAGGTTGGTCGGGATCGGCCCCGCGCTCCGTCTCCTGCTGGCGGGCGAGACGATCGATGCGGCCCGCGCGCTGGCCATCGGCCTGGTTGACGAAGTGGCGGACCCGGGACAGCTCGACGCGGAGGTGACGACGATCGCCGCCCGTCTGACTGCGGGGGCGACGTCGAGCGTGCGCGCGATCAAGCGGCTGGTGCGGGCCCAGGAGGTCGGCGCGCTCGAGCAGGTCCTCGCGACGGAGGGCGCGGCGCAGCTCCAGGCCCTGCAGGGGCCCGAGTTCCGGCGTCGGCTCGAGGCATTCACCGTGAAGGCCGCCGCACGCGCGGAGGGCGCGTGAGCGCGCCCGGACCGGCCGGGACCTCAGAGAGCGCCGTCTTCCGATCCGACATGCTCGCCGGCCGTGTCGCCCTCGTCACCGGCGGGGGGACCGGCATCGGCCTGGGCATCGCGTCGTGTCTGGCCGCGGCGGGGGCGACTGTAGCGATCGCGAGCCGCAAGCCCGAGCACCTCGAGCCGGCCGCCACGGCCCTCCGCGGGCGCGGCGCGCGCGTGAGCACGGTCGAGACCAACGTGCGCGAGCCCGAGGCGGTGGCCCGCATGGTTGAGCAGGTGACGGCCGACCACGGACGTATCGACATCCTGGTGAACAATGCGGCGGGCAACTTCTACGCCCCCTCGGCGAGCCTGTCGCCCAATGCCTGGCGCGCGGTGGTCGAGACCGACCTCTACGGCAGCTTCTACTGCGCGCAGGCCGTCTACCCGGTGATGAAGTCGCAGGGTGGCGGCCGCATCGTCTCGATCTCGATGACCCTGCACTATCGCGGCTGGCCGCTGATGGCGCACGCGACGGCGGCGAAAGCCGGCGTGGACGCGTTGACCCGCACGCTCGCGCTCGAGTGGGCCCCTGACCGGATCACGGTCAACGCGGTCGCGCCCGGGCCCATTCCGACCGAGGGCGTCAAGCGGGCCTTCACGCCGCCGGACGCGCGGGCCCCCGACCTCTTCCGCATGGACGAGTACGCCGAGCGGGCCATTCCGCTCGGCCGGTGGGGTAGACCGGAGGACGTGGGACAGATAGTCACGTTCCTCGCGGGCCCGGCCGCGGAATGGATTACTGGAGCGATCTTCGTCGTGGATGGCGGCTCATGGCTCGCAGGCGGGAGATCCTGACATGTTCGTGGGTCACTACGGGGTGGCGCTGGGTCTCAAGCGAGCGGAGCCCAAAGTGTCGCTCGGCACGCTGTTCATCGCGGTGCAGCTGGTGGACCTGCTGTGGGGCGCGTTCCTCATTCTCGGATGGGAGCACGTGCGGATCCTTCCGGACGAGAACCCTCTCCTCAAGCTGCAGTTCTACGACTATCCGATCAGCCACAGTCTCGCGGGCGCGGTGGGCTGGGGATTGGCCGCGGCCGTGTGCTACTACTCCTGGCCCACACGCGACACGACGCGCCACTGGCAAGCCTCGGCGCTCGTGGGGCTTGCCGTCGCGTCGCACTGGTTTCTCGACCTCATCGTGCACGTCCCCGACCTGCCGCTCGCGGGCAACGATTCGCCCAAGTTCGGACTCGGCCTCTGGCGTCACGTCGGAGTGAGCGTCGCGCTCGAGGTGGCGGTGCTGACCGCCGGCCTCGTCATCTACGCCCGGGGCGCCTCGCGCCGTCATCCGGTTCGACCGGTGCGGATCGGCTGCGTGCTGGCGCTGCTGCTCGCGACCTATGCGGCATCGCTGCTCGGGCCCGCGCCGGCGAGCACGCTCGCCATCGGTGCCGGCGACATCGGGTTCATGCTCGTGATCGCCGCGCTCGCCGCCTGGGCGGACCGGGCGGCCACCACCGCCGAGTCGGCGGCCCACCCGGTGCGGTGACGGCGTGGAACGCCTCTTCTTCGGCCTTGGCGCGTTCTCGGCGTTCGTTTCCGTCGCCGCTGGGGCCTTCGGTGCCCACGCCCTTCGCGCGCGGCTCCCGGCCGATCTGCTCGCCGCGTTCGAGACCGGTGCCCGGTATGAGATGTACCACGCGCTCGGCCTGATCGCCGTGGCGTGGGCCGTTAGCAGGTGGCCCGGTCCGCTCACCCAGTGCGCAGGGTGGCTGTTCGTCGCGGGGACCCTGCTCTTTTCCGGAAGCCTCTATGCCTTGGCGTTGTCCGGCGCTCGATGGCTGGGAGCCGTTACGCCGCTCGGCGGCTTGGCGTTCCTCGCCGGATGGATCTGCCTAGCGCTCGCCACTCGCCGCGGGTGAGCCGTGGATGACACCCGGGGACAAAGCTTCCCGATGACCGTCACCCCCTACCGATCACTTCTCGCGGAGCTGGCTGAGTGGTTCGATAGCGGCCGCGAGACGGCCGGCGGACGGGTCCCCTGTCGCGGCGGCTGTACGGCCTGCTGCCACGGACCGTTCGACATCTCCGTCGCCGATGCCGAACTGCTGACAGAGGCGGTGCGCCATTTACCCACCCCGCTTCGGGCACAGGCGGTCGTGCGCGCGGCGAGCCTGCTGGATCGCATGCGCGCCATCGAGCCCGCCTGGGGGACTCCTTACGAAATCGCGGAACTGGGGGAGGAGCGCTTCGATCGGCTCTCGGATGCGCTGGCCGGTGAGCCGTGTCCGCTGCTGGACGATGCCGGTCGCTGTGTCGTCTACGAGGACCGTCCGCTCGTGTGCCGCATGATCGGCCTCGGCATGGTCACGCCCGCTGGACGCGTGATCGAGAACGCCTGCCCGATTCAGCATCAGTTTCCCGGCTACGCCGACCTGCCGCCGACGCCGTTCGCGCTCGAGGGATTCGAGGAGCGGGAGATGGAGTGTCTGCGGTCGGCGGCCCTCGGGCGCTTCGGAGATGCCGACCGCTGGGGGTTCGAGACGACCATCGCGGCGGCGGTGGTCGAGGCGGGAGCGACCGAACCGAAGGCCTGAAGGAAGAGTTCCTCAACGCGTACGTCTCGCCGCCCCCCGTCCGGCCCTACTGATTCTCCCTCGCCCACACCAGAAACAGCACCCCGATCACCAGGAACATGTACAGGTTCCCCGGCACCCACATGAGGAGTCCGCCGAGCTGCTGATCGTCGAGCGGCGAGAGCCCCCAGGTGCGCGGCGCGACCGAGTACCAGGGATACAGTACGCTGCCGCTCAACGTGATCAACGCGGCGACGATCTGCATCGGAATGCCCACGAGGAACAGGTAGAGCATGCCAAGGCCGTACCCGAGTCGCGGCAGGACGTCGGGCACCGGGCTCATCACGGGCCACCACAGCAGCGTGGCCGTCGCCATGAACATGAGGTGGGTGACGATGTGAACGTCGTGATCCCGCATCATCAGATCGTAGTACTGCGACACGTGCCAGACGGCGATCGTCGCGGTGAAGATCACCGCGGCCGCGACCGGGTGCGTCAGGACCCGCGCCACCCGGCGCACGGACGCCGGCTTGAGCAGGGGCTCGACCAGCCACCCGGGCAGTCCCAGAATCAGCAGCGGCGGGAAGACCAGGGTGAGCAGCAGGTGCTGCGCCATGTGGACGGAGAACAGGTAGTAGTCGCTCAGATCGTGTACCGGGCCGTTGAGCGAGCCGAGCAGCACGAGCAGCGACGCGACGAAGGACGCCACCTTCCAGCGCGGCGCGGGCGGCAGGCCCCGCGCGCGTCGCCAGGGCCCGATCCCGTAAAAGTACAGGGCACCGAGAAGCCCGGTGCCCAAGAGTACGCTGGGGTGCAGCGACCAGGCCCACTCGTATGGCCCGGTCGGCCGCGGCCGCTCGTCGAGGAGCGGCGCGAACGGCAGCAGGATCACCCGGAGGTCGCGAAGGCGAAGTGGTAGGCCTCGAGGGCGATGAGGGCCAGGATGATCACCGTGGCGATGATGAGCGGGAACACGAACACGCCGCTGAACAGCCGGCTATCCTGCTTGAGGTGCATGTAGAACATCGCCACGAGCGCGAACTTGAGCGCGGACAGCGCCAGCAGGAGCGGCACGAAGAACGGCTGGAGCGCGTGACCGGTGGCGCCGGAATGCTCGCCGTAGGTGAACTCGTAGAGTCCGACCTCGAGCGCGGTGAGCACGAACAGCACGAGCCCGATCTTGACGTACACGCCGGAGCTCGGGTGGGTGTGCTCGGCGGGCTGAGAACCGTGGGCGTCCATGCGAGTCCCCTACTTGATCAGGTAGACGACGGGGAAGATCACGATCCAGACCACGTCCACGAAGTGCCAGTACAGCGCGGCAATCTCGAGGTTCAACGATTTTGCCGGCGGGATCTTGCCGCGGAACGCCTCGATCCAGAGCGTCAGCAGCCAGATCACGCCCAACGTCACGTGCGTACCATGGAACCCGGTCAGCGTGAAGAAGCTCGCCCCGAACAGGTTGGTCTTGAGCGTGAGCCCCTTGTGGACGAAGTGGGTGAACTCGAACACCTGCATGCCGACGAAGAAGAAGCCGCAGAACAGCGTGGCGCCGAGCCACAGGAGCAGCCCGCGCCGGTTCCCCCGCTGCGCGCTGGCCAGGGCCAGCACCACGAAGAGCGAGCTGAACAGCAGCAACGCGGTGCCCAGCGTGACCAGCGGGATCTCGATGATCGGCTCGAAGACCTGGCCGGAGGGGGATTTCCAGACGTCATGCGGAAACGGACCCGGCCCCGACAGCCAGGTTTCCTTGTGCACGAGGTAGTTGGAGATCAACGTGGCGAAGAACAGGCATTCCGACCCGATGAAGGTCCAGATCGCCAGCTTTCGGCTGTCGAGTCCGGTCGAGGTCTCGGGATGCGCTGCGGCTGCGTGGTCGGACAAGGTCGGCTCCTTGGAGCAGTGGTGAGTCGGGAGTCGGGAGTCGGCAAATCGACTCGACTCACCCCGCGGGCTCGAAGGCCCAGTTGAACACTCCGGTGAACAGGATCGCCGCGCCCGCGATGATGCCCCACGGACCGATGTGGGGCACGAGCATCACGCCGATCATCAGCCCCACCACGCCGAGGGCTGCGACCATCGGCCAGTACGACGGATGGGGGAGATGGATCCCCTGGCCGCTCACCCGGGGCGGCTCCGGCAGCTTGCCGCCCTGCAGGCGCTTCGCCTCCCACAAGGCGTCACGCCCATGCACGGTCGGGATCTCCGCGAAGTTCCACTCCTGCGGCGGCGACGGGATGGCCCACTCGAGGGTGGCGCCGTTCCACGGGTCGGCCGGCGCGTTGCGCGGGCCGCGCCACGTCTTGACGATGTTGATGAGGAAGATCAGGAACGAGAATCCCAGGATGAACGACCCGATCGTCTCGATCCGGTTGAGGGTCTCGAACCCGAGCCCCTCCGGGTAGGTGTACACCCGGCGCGGCATGCCGTTGAGCCCGAGGATGTGCATCGGGAAGAAGGTCACGTTGAAGCCGATGAGCATCAGCCAGAAGTGGACCTTGCCCAGGGTCTCGTCGAGCATCCGGCCGAACATCTTGGGCCACCAGTAGTAGGCGCCGGCCGTGAGGCCGAAGATGCTGCCACCGAACAGCACGTAGTGGAAGTGCGCGACGATGAAGTACGTGTCGTTCTGCTGCAGATCGGCCGGCGGCGAGGAGTGCATGACGCCCGACAGCCCGCCGATGATGAACATCGCGATGAAGCCCAGGGCGAAGTACATCGGCACGCGGTACTGGATCGAGCCGCCCCACACGGTGCCCAGCCAGTTGAAGATCTTCACGCCCGTCGGGATCGCGATCAGCATCGTGGTCAACGAGAAGAAGGTGTCGGCGATCGGGCCCATGCCCGTCGTGAACATGTGGTGGCTCCACACGCCGAACCCGAGGAACGCGATGAACACGCCCGAGAAGACCATCGCCGCGTAGCCGAACAGTGGCTTGCGCGAGAACACCGGCAGGACCTCGCTCACCACGCCGAACGCGGGCAGGATCAGGATGTAGACCTCGGGGTGCCCGAAGATCCAGAACATGTGCTGCCAGAGCAGCGGATCGCCACCGCCGGACGGGACGAAGAAGTGCGTCCCGAAGAAGCGGTCGAACATGAGCAGGATCAGCGCCACCGTGATGACCGGGAAGGCCAGCAGCAGCAGGACCTGGGTGATGAAGCTCATCCAGGTGAACATCGGCATGCGCATCAGCTTCATGCCGGGCGCGCGCAGATTGACGATGGTGACGAAGAAGTTCACCGCCGCCGCCAGCGAGGCCACACCGAGGATCTGGAGACCCAGCAGCCAGAAGTCCACGTTGAGCCCCGGCGAGTACTGGCGCGAAGTGAGGTTCGCGTACCCGTACCAGCCCTGGTCCGGCGCGGCGCCGAACAGGAAGCTCGAGTTCAAGAACAGGCCGCCGGCGAGGAAGACCCAATAGCTGAAGGCGTTGAGCCGCGGGAACGCCACGTCCCGCGCGCCGATCTGGAGCGGGATGATGAAGTTGAAGAACGCGGCACTGATCGGCATGATCGCGAGGAAGATCATGGTCGTGCCGTGCATGGTGAACAGCTGGTTGTAGGCCTCGGGCGAAAGGAACGTGTTGTTCGGCGACCCGAGCTGGATCCGCAGCAGCAGGGCCTCGATGCCGCCCAGGAGGAAGAAGATGAAGGCGGTGGTGCCGTAGAGAATGCCGATGCGCTTGTGATCGACCGTGGTGATCCAGCTCCACAGGCCGGTCGGCTCGGTGTGGCTCGCGGCGTGCGCCCGTTGCTGATCGAGTGCGGTGGTTGCCATAGGCCCTGTTATTGGTGAGCGCGGAGATAGGCGACGAGCGACTTGGCCTCCTCGGGAGTCACCCCGAGGTTGGGCATGAGCACGCCCTTCTTCAACGCCTGCGGGTTCTGGATCCAGCGGGCGAGGTTCTCGTCCGTGTTCTTGAAGCTGCCGGCGCCGATGAACGAGCGGGCGCCGACGTTGGCGAGGTTCGGCCCGATCATCCCCTTGGGCGCATCGACGGCCGCGAGCGAGTGGCATCCCACGCAGCCCTTGGCCAGGAAGAGCTTCTCACCCGCGGCGTAGGCCGGGTCGGCGGGCGGCTTCGGGGCGGCCGGCGCCGAATCCTTGGCGGAAGCCTGGGGTGCGCCTGGCTTGGGTTGGGGAGCCTGCACGTTGGCGCCGGCGCTGGCCGTGTGGACCGAGTCCGAGGGCGCCGCACCGGCCGCCGCCGGCTTGGCGCCCAGCGTCTGCATGTGCGCCACCCAGGCCTGGAACTCCTCGGGCGTCTGCGCCCGCACCCGAAAGGCCATGCGTGCGTGCTCAATGCCGCAGAATTCCGCGCACTGGCCCGGGTATTCACCCGCCTGTTCGGCCTTGAACCAGAGGCGGGTCTGGCGATTGGGGAACACGTCGCGCTTGCCCGCGAACCTGGGCGGCCAGAAGCTGTGGACGACGTCCGCCGTGCTCATCCGGAACGACACCGTCTGGCCGACCGGAATGTGGACCTCGTTGGCGGTGGTGAGCTTGAGGTCCGGATACCGGAACTCCCACCACCACTGATGCCCCACGACCTCGATCGTGAGGATGTCGCCCTTCGGAATGGCGTTCGTCTCGAAGATCGCCGCGGACGGTCGGCACGGCGATGGCGGCCAGGATCAGCGCCGGAATCACGGTCCAGATGATCTCGACCGTCGTGTTGCCGTGCACCTGCCGGGGCTCCGGATCATCGGGCTTGCCCCGGAAGCGGAAGATGGCGTAGAGCAGCGCCCCCTCGACCAGGACAAACACCCCGAGCGCCCAGTAGAACGTCGTGGTCTGGATGTCATCGCCGATCTTGCCGAAGTCCGAGAGCGGCCGAAGCGCCGTTTGGGGATAGTGATCGGGGCTGCAAGCGCTCGCGACGAGCACCAGGAAGGGGAGCACGAGAGCCACCCGGCGCAGCAGCCGGAGGGCGCGGATCCGAAGGTGCATTACGCGGCCATCCTGTTGGCGAGAATCGACGTCCACACCGCGGGGTAACAAGCCGCCGCAGTTTACGGGTTTCGATCCGGAAGGTCAAGGAACTCCGCGCCTTGCGCCCAATACGCTTGGCCGATCGCGCCGCGGGCGAGTCGGCGGTCCTGTGCTTTCATCAGTAACCGCCGCGCCGCACAGTGCTACATGTACGTTCGGACACCTGCGGAGAGACGATTCTCGCGGTTCACGAACTGGCGCGAAACGAGTGAGTAGCGCAAGCTACTACTTCCGTAGCTGTCTCCCGTACCCCAGTCGACTTGCCCCGCGCCGCGACCCCTGAACCCGGTCTTCCCAACCCTCTCGCGCTGGACCCCTTGGTTCCCCGCGGACCCCGGGTTGCCCGGTACCGGCACACCCAATCATGGGCTTTCGTCGTGTGCGCGGCGTCTGAGAACGTGTCGAACAGGTCTCCATCAGGACCTCCGCACCGGTCACCAGGTGCACCTGCGTGAGGTCCACGGCGACCCAAGATCTCACCCCCAAACTCGAGTCCCCGCCCGGGCTGGGGACGGCGGCCGTCCTCGCCACGGCCTGCAAGCGGCAAGCATCCAATGGGTTACTGGACGCCGGATTCCGCACTCGCGGTGCCGGTGGTATCTTTGGTAAGTCGCTTCCACCTCCGCCCTGAGCGCCGCCGCTCGGGGCCGTCTTTTCTTTATCGCCCGGTTGGACCATGATCCGTGAAATGCGGGAGAAGCTGGGCCGCGAAATCGATCAGCTCAGCCATGAATTGAACGTGCTGCTGCCGCAGGCTATCGCCCAGGCGGTCGAGCTCGGTGATCTCCGGGAGAACAGCGAGTACAAGGCGGCGCTCGAGCGTCAGCAGTTCGTGCAGGCGCGCCTTGGCCAGCTGCATCAGCGGCTCAACCAGCTGAGCCAGCTCGCCAACACCGAAGCCCCGACCGACCGCGTTGGGCTCGGCTCCCGGGTCACGGTACTCGACCTCGACACCAACGACACCGATACCTATATGGTGGTGCTCGCGGAGATGATGGACTTCGACGCGGGCCACATCTCGCTCGCCTCACCCCTCGGCCGCGCGCTCTCCAACGGCCGAGTCGGGGACGAGATCAGCCTTCGCCTACCCACCGCGATGCGCAAGCTCCGCATTCTCGAGCTCGTCACCGTGCATCAGGCCGAGGGCAGCGGCATCAACGGAAACGGATGAGATGGAGTTTCCCCAGAAGCAGCTGATGGTCGTCGGCGATCGGGTGCTCATCACCGCGGAGGACGGTGACGATCGTACCCGCGTGGGACTGTACCTTCCGGCCACGGCGATCGACTCGCAGCAGGTCCAGACCGGCCTCATCGTCGCGACCGGGCCCGGTACGCCGATCGCCGACCTCAGCACGCTCGACGACGAGCCCTGGAGAGTGGACGCGCGCGAAAGCAAGAACCGCGGGATGCAGGCACGCGTCGGGGATCACGCCATCTTCTTCCGCAAGGCCGCGGTCGAGATCTCGTTCGAGGAGAAGAAGTATCTGGTCGTCCCCCAGGCGGCCATTCTCGTCCTGATCCGCGACGACCTCCCGATCTGACCTCTGTGCTACCTCCTCTTCGCCGCGAGCCCGCTCACGCTGAGTGAGGTCCGGGCGATGCTGCCGCCGGGCCTGACCGCCCAGCCGGCCGACCGCGCGCACCACCAACGGCTGCGCCATCTCCATCCCGACGCGCGGACCGTCGTCCGTCTCCTCGTGGGCGCGTGCTCGTGCGATCTGGTTCGCCCTCGCCATGCCGACCCGCTCGAGGACGAACGGCACCACCGCGCCCGCCATCGCGAGGCTCGTGGGACGCGCGACGCGCTGCTCGCGACGCTCGAACGGCACCGGCGCGGCGCTCACGTGCCGGCACCGCCGGGCGGATGGCCCCGCGCGCTCGCGGCCTTTGTCGCCGAGCACGCGCGAAACGCCGGCGAAACTCTCTATCTGCTGACTTTCGGAGCGGGGAGCCGGGCACTCGCGAGCGCCGAGGCGATCGTCCCGGTGCGGCGGGTGCGGGCGCGGGAGGTGCTGGCGCTGCCGGAGGGCTGGCTGGCGGAAGAGACGGCGGTGATCGTCGGACGCTAAGCCCGACGATCCAGATCGCCACCGCCCGTGGTACCACGTCCGCCGGTCAGAGCGCGCTCGTAGGCCGCGAGGATGTGGCTCCGGCTCACGATCCCGAGGAGCCGAGCGCTTCGGTCCACGACCGGGAGCGCCGGCGTACCGCGGACGCCCATCCTCCGGACGGCCTCGAGCAGCGAGTCGCCGAGCGTGACCGCCTCGATCGGCCCGGCGAGGTCGGCCGCCGAGCGGGCGCCGCCATCCGGCGTCGAAGCCTCCGCCAGCCGGGCGAGATCGGCCATGGTGATCACGCCGAGCAGAGCACCGGCGCCATCCACCACGGGGAAGGTGGTCTGTTCCCCAGGGCGCAAATGTTCGAGGAGCGAGGCGATCGGGGCGTCCGCCGCGAAGATCTGCGGCGCCGCCTCGTACGCGTCGCGGACTCGAAGATCCGTCAGGACCGCGTGATCCGACCCATGCTCGATCCGCTCGCCCCGCCGCCTGAGCCAGCCGCTATACAGCGAGTCGGGCGCTAGTCGCCGCGCGACGAGATGGCAGATCACGGTCGTCAGCATCAATGGAAGGACGATTGCGTAGTCGTTCGTCATCTCGAACACGATCAGGATGCCGGTGATCGGTGCATTGGTCGCGCCGGCCACTAGCGCCCCCATGCCGACGAGCGCGTACGCCTCCGGACGGATATGCAGGCCCGGGAAAACCTCGCGGAGCGCCACGCCGAAGGCGCCGCCGGTGGCGGCACCTATGTAGAGCGACGGGGTGAACAGGCCGCCGGAGCCGCCGGTGGTGAGCGTGATGGAAGTCGCGAGCACCTTGCCGAGAGCGAGCAGCAGGAGGAAGTACCACGCCATCTGCCCGAACACCTCGAGATGCACCGCGAGGTGGCCGTATCCCACCAGGATCCCGCGCGACAGGTAGACCATCCCACCCACGAGCGCGCCCCCGATCCAGGGCAGCGCCGCCGTCGGCACTCGAAGCCGGCGGGCCCAGGCGTCGGAGCCGAAGTAGCACCAGATGAACAGCGCCGACATCAGCCCGGTCACCGCCCCGAGCAGCGGATAGAAGAGCACGACCTCGCGCGTGAGCGTGTAGCCGTACTCGACCGGAATCGGGAACGCCGGATGGTTGCCGAACACTGCGCGCGACACCACGGCCGCCAGCACGCTGCTCACCACGACGGCCGAAAAGGCGCCGGCCGCGAACGAGCCCAGGATCTCCTCGATCGCGAAGAACGCCCCGGCGAGCGGCGCGTTGAACGCGGCCGAGATCGCGGCCGCTGCGCCGGCGCCGACCAGGGTCGACACGCGGGAGGGCTCGAACCGGAAAATCCCGCCGAGCCACGAGCCGAAGGTCGAGCCCAGCACGGCCACCGGGCCCTCGCTCCCCGCCGAGCCGCCCGCGCCGATGGTGATCGCACTCGCGGCCGTGCGAGCGAGGGCCGGCTGGATCGGGATGCGCCCGCCCTGACGGGCGACGCGGAGCTGGACGTCGGGCACATTCAGGCCGTCGAGTCCGTGCCCGAAGCGTCGCCAGACGGCCCAGGCCGCGGCGAAGCCGGTCGCGGTCACCAGCGGCCGGTAGGCCAGGAAGTCCGCGCGCGAGAGGAAGCCTGCGGGCCATAGGTAAAACAGCCCATAAGCAGCGTCGATAAGCTTGTAGAAGACGACGACCCCGAGCGCCCCGCCAACGCCGACCACGACGGCGAAGCCCAGGAGAATCGTGTTCTCGCTGAGCCCGAGCCCGTTCACCCAGTCCACGAACTCGTCCCACATGCCGCGTGCCGCGGCAACCGGACGGCCGACCACCACGATCGCGCGCCGGCGGGCGCGGTCCGCTCGCCGCCACGTCCGCCAGGCGGGACCCCGGAGCGCCACCAACCGGCGGCGGGCTCGAAAACTCAGCGCCATGCTCAATCATAGCGATGCCTTGCGAGGCACCGTACTCGGTACGCTGGCTACATTGCGGCCCGCCATGCTGGCGCTATACTCAAGCTACGGTTACCCGGGCTACAGACGTAACGTCTCCCGCCGTCCCTCCCAGGGTGCATCCCGTCGCCCCCAGCCCACGCCGACAACCTCCTTAGGAGCAGCGCCCGTGACCGCCGAGCGTTCGACCCGCCTTCCCGAGATCCTCCGGAAGTACGACTCGGAGATCCTGCGCGATTGGCTGCGGCTCCAGCAGGAATCTGTCGCCCGTCGGCGGGACCTGATCTCGGACCAGGAGCTGCAGGCTCAATCCAAAGAGTTCCTCGGCCTCCTGCAGACTGCCGTCCAGACGGGCGCGTTCAGGGACGTGCAGCGGGGCGCCGAGTGGGCGGCCGTCCGTGACATGTTGAGCGCCATCACACGAAGCCGCAGCATACAGGGGTTCACGCCCTCGGAGACCGCGACCTTCGTCTTCTCCCTCAAGCCCGCGCTGTTCCAGCGCCTCCGGGACGAGCTCGGCAAGGACGTGGGCATGCTGTTCGAGGAGCTGCGCCTGGCGGACGAGCTGTTGGACCGTCTCGGCCTCTACACCACCGAGGTGTACCAGAAGACCCGGGAGGAGATCATCCTGCGGCAGCAGGAGGACATGCTCGAGCTGTCCACGCCGGTCGTCAAGCTGTGGGACGGGATTCTCGCGCTGCCCATGATCGGGACCCTCGACAGCGCCCGGACCCAGGTCGTCATGGAGTCGCTGCTCCAGCGCATCGTGGAGACCGGCGCCGAGGTCGCCATCCTCGACATCACCGGCGTTCCGACCGTGGACACGCTCACCGCCCAGCATCTGCTCAAGACCGTGACCGCCGCCCGCCTCATGGGAGCGGAGTGCATCATCAGCGGCATCCGGCCGCAGATCGCCCAGACGATCGTGCACCTCGGCGTCGACCTCGGCGACGTGATCACCAAAGCCACGCTGGCCGACGCCTTCTCCATGGCGCTCAAGCGGCTCAATCTGGTCGTCAGCCGCGCGGCCGTGCGCGCGTAGCCGAGGCGGCCGTGGAGCGCATCCCGATCCTCAAGATGGGCGAATTCCTCCTGGTGACGATCCAGGTGGACATGCACGACCAGCTCGCCCTCACTTTGCAGGACGACCTCACCGACCGGATCTCCCGCACCGGTGCGCGGGGCGTGCTGATCGACATCAGCTCGCTCGAAGTGGTGGACTCGTTCATCGGCCGCATGCTGGCCAACAGCGCCGCGATGGCGCGCGTCCTGGACGCGGCCACCGTCGTGGTGGGCATGCAGCCGGCCGTGGCCATCACGCTCGTCGAGCTGGGCCTCTCCCTACCAGGCGTCCGCACCGCGCTCAACGTGGAGCGGGGGATGGATCTGCTCCGAGGGGCGGTCCAGGACCGCGTCCTCGAGGTGAGCGATGACGGTCGAGCGGAATGAATCGTTCGAGATCCGCAGCGCGAACGACATCGTGCGGGTGCGCCAGCGGATGCGGGAATGGGCGGTGGAAGTCGGCTTCGGCCTCGTCGATCAGACCAAGGTCGTGACGGCGGCGAGCGAACTCGCTCGCAACACGCTGGAGCACGGCGGGGGCGGCACCGCGCGCCTGGAGCTGCTGGTCGAAGGCGGGCGGCGAGGGCTTCGGCTCATCTGCGAGGACCAGGGGCCGGGCATCGCGGATATTCAGCTCGCCCTCAAGGATGGGTACACCTCCCGCGGCGGTCTCGGGCTGGGTCTGGGCGGAGCACGGCGGCTGGTGAACGATTTCGCCATCGAGTCGCGCGTCGGCGAAGGCACCCGCGTCACCGCCACGCGGTGGACCCGGTGACCAATTCGAGTCTCGTCGTGCCCGTGCAGGACGCCACCCAGGTGGGCACGGCGCGCCGGGCGGCCGTGGCCGAGGCGGAGCGTCTCGGCGCGGGCGAGAGCGACGCCGGCAAGGTCGCGCTCATCGCCACCGAGCTGGCGACCAATCTCGCGCGCCACGGCGGCGGTGGGGAGCTGCTCGTGCGCACCCTGACGGAGCCGGCCGCGGTGGAGCTCGTGGCCATCGACCGCGGACCGGGCATGACCAGCGTGGAGCAGGCCCTGCGCGACGGCTACTCCACCGGCGGCAGCAGCGGCGCGGGGCTGGGCGCCGTGCAGCGGATCGCGGACCGGTGCGAGATCTTTTCCGTGAGCGGCGCGGGGACGGCGGTGCTGGCGCGGCTCCGTCTGGCGGCGGGGTCCTGGCCGTCAGACGTCGCGATCGCAGGGGTTTCCGTCGCGAAGCACGGCGAAACGGTCTGCGGCGACGCCTGGTCCTGGTTCGGAAACGGCCGCCGATGGTCGGTGCTGGTGGCCGACGGCCTGGGCCATGGCCCAGGCGCGGCCGCGGCGGCCGCGGAAGCAGTGCGGATCTTTCGTGAGCACTCCACCGAGCCGGCAGCCGACATCCTGGCCACGGCGCACGCGGCCATGCGACATACCCGCGGCGCCGCGGTCGCGATCGCGGAGGTCCGGCCCGCGGAGGGCGAGCTGACCTTCACCGGCGTCGGCAACATCGGCGGCACACTGCTCGACCCGGAGGCCACGCGCGGTCTCGTGTCCCATGCCGGGATCGTGGGTCACGAGTGCCGCAAGATCCAGACGTTCTCCTATCCCTGGTCGAAGGGGTCGGTACTGGTGCTGTATTCGGATGGACTGCAGACCCGGTGGACGCTGGACCGTTATCCGGCGCTGCGATTGCGGGATCCCGCGCTCCTGGCGGCCGTGCTCTACCGGGATTTCGCCCGCGGGCGGGACGATGTGACCGTCGTGGCGGCACGGGAGGCGGGAGCCGCGTGACCCCCTCGATCCTCACCTCCGAGATCCGAAGCGCGCAGGACGTCGTGGTCGCCCGCCAGCGGGCGCGCCAGGTCTCGGCGCTGCTCGGGTTCGACGCGCTGGAGCAGACCCGGCTGGCTACGGCGGTGTCCGAGATCGCGCGCAACGCCTTTCAGTATGGCCGCGGCGGCAAGGTGACGTTCGAGCTCGCGCCCGACCCCGCGATGTTGGTGATCCGCGTCTCCGATCGCGGCCCGGGCATCGCACGCCTGCAGGACGTGCTGGAAGGCCAGTACCGCTCCTCGACGGGCATGGGCCTCGGCATCGTCGGCGCCCGGCGCCTGGCCGACCGGTTCGAGATCGAGACGAATCCGGGGGTCGGCACGGTGGTGACGCTGGGCAAGACGTTGCCCCGTGGCTCCCAGGTCTCGGCCGAGGCGGTGGCGCGCGTGAGCCGCGAGCTGGCCTCGATCACCCCGCCCGATCCACTGGGTGAGATCCAGGCCCAGAACCAGGAGCTCCTGGGGGCTCTGCAGGAAGTGCGCGATCACCAGGGCGAGGTCGAGCGCCTCAACCAGGAGCTCGCGGAGACGAACCGCGGCGTGCTGGCGCTGTACGCGGAGCTCGAGGAGAAGGCGGCCGATCTGGCCCGCGCCTCCGAGCTCAAGTCGCGCTTCCTTTCCAACATCAGCCACGAGCTGCGAACGCCGCTCAACGCCATCCTCAACATCACCGGCCTGCTGATCGATCGGGCGGACGGCCCTCTCAACGACGAGCAGGATCGACAGGTCAGCTTCGTGCGAGGTGCGGCCCTGACGCTGGCCGAGATGGTGAACGACCTCCTGGACCTCGCGCGCATCGAGGCCGGCCGGAGCGTCGTCCGTCCGACCTCGTTCACTGCCATCGACCTGTTCGGGGGACTTCGCGGCATGTTCCGGGCGATCACTCCCAGCGAGCGTGTCGCGCTGGTCTTCGACGACCCGAACGACCTTCCCGCGTTTGCCACCGATGAAGGCAAGCTGTCGCAGATCCTCCGCAACCTGATCTCCAACGCGCTCAAGTTCACCGAGCGCGGCGAGGTGCGGGTCGGCGCCGCCGCGGAGTCCGGCGGGCGGGTGGCGTTCGCGGTGGCCGACACCGGCATCGGCATCGCGCCGGAGGATCAGGAGCGGATCTTCGAGGAGTTCTCGCAGCTCGAGAGCGCGTTACAGCGCAAGGCTACCGGCGCCGGGCTCGGGCTTCCGCTGTCGCGGAAGCTCGCGGAGCTGTTGGGCGGGCAGCTCACCCTCTCGAGCACGCCCGGCGTGGGCTCCACGTTCACCGTGACGATCCCGGCCTGCTATGTCGAGCCCGCCAGACTGTCCGACCCCGGGCTCCGCGCGATCGAGGACATTCAGCATGCCTGAGGCCCTCGAGTCCATCCTGGTGGTGGACGACAACGACGCCGAGCGCTACTACGTCGCACGGGTCCTGTCCAAGGCCGGTTTCGCCGTGCGCGAGGCGGCGACGGGCCTGGAGGCCCTCCGCCTCGCCCAGGTGGATGTCCCGTCGCTGATCACGCTCGACATTCGTCTCCCCGACCTCAACGGTCTGGAGGTGTGCCGGCGGCTCAAGGGCAATCTGACGACGCGCGACGTGCCCGTGCTCCACATCTCCGCCAGCTTCACCAGCCCTGAGAACAAGGCCGAAGGGCTCGAGGGCGGCGCCGACGGGTACCTGACCCATCCCGTGGACGCGAGCGAGCTCGTCGCGACGGTGCGCTCCCTTCTTCGCGCGCGGCAGGCCGAGGGGATAATTCGCGCGGCTGCACGCGAGTGGACCACCACGTTCGATCTCATCAGCGACCCCGTGTGTCTGACGCGCGACGGCGACCAGGTCGTGCGCTGCAACGTCGCCTTCGCCCGTCTGGTCGGCCGTCCCTTCAACGAGGTAATCGGTCGGCGGCTGCAGGACGTGGTCCCGGAGCTCGCCCCGGCGATGCGCGATCCCTTCGGGACGACGGACATCCAGCTTGGCGAGCGGCACTTCCGCGTGACCGCCGACCTGGGCCAGAACGAGGAGGGGCTGGCCACGCGGGCCTGGGTGCTCGGCGATATCACCGAGCGCCAGCGGCAGGAGGCGGCGCTCCGGCGGAGCGAGGATGAGGCGCAGGCCCGCCTGCGCGAGATCGAGGCCGTCTACAGCTCGGCGCCGGTGGGCCTCTGCGTGCTCGATCGCGAGCTGCGGTACGTCCGCCTCAACGAGCGCATGGCGGAGATGATCGGTTCTCCGGTGGAGGCACTGATCGGACGCAGCGTGCGCGAGGTCACGCCGGCCCTCGCCGACGAGATCGAGCCGAAGCTCCAGCACCTGCTGGCCACCGGCGAACCGGTCCGGGACCTCGAGATCCGCGGGATCACGGACGCCCAACCGGGGATCGAGCGCGTGTGGGTCGCGACTTGGCTCCCGCTCCGCGACGCGGATGGACGAATGGCCGGGATCAACATCGCCGCGGAAGAAGTGACCGAGAATCGCCGTCTGCAGGAGAAGCTGATCGAAGCCCATCGCCTCGAGGCCGTCGGCCGCCTCGCGGGCGGCGTCGCGCACGAGACCAACAACCAGATGACGGTCGTCCTGGGATGCGCTGGGTTCGTCCTCCGGCATCCGGCGCTTCCTGGGCCCGTGCGGACCGACGTGGAGCAGATCCGCCAGGCGGCCGAGCGGACCGCGCGGATCACGGCGCAACTCCTCGCCTACGGCCGGCGCCAGCATCTCCAGCCCGAGGTCGTCGACCTGGACACCGTGATCGAGCGGCTGCGGCCGTTCCTCGCCCGTGCGCTGGGAGACCGCTGCACCCTCGAGCTTCAGCCCGGGTCGCTGAGCCAACGGGTCAGGGCGGACGTGGGCCAGATCGAGCAGATGCTCCTCAACCTGACGCTCAATGCCCGCGATGCGATGCCGGATGGAGGGACGCTCTCGATTCGCACGTCGCTGGTGAACGTGCCGGCCGGCACGGCGTTCCCGTCCCAGGACGAGGAGATCGAGGCGGGCGAGTACGTCAGTCTCGTGGTGTCCGACACGGGCCAGGGGATGACCCCGACGACCCTGCAGCGTGCCTTCGAGCCGTTCTTCACCACGAAGGCGCCGGGCAAGGGCACCGGCCTGGGCCTTTCGATGGTGTACGGCCTCGTGAAGCAGAGCGGCGGGTATATCCGCGCGGCGAGCGAGCAGGGTCGCGGCACGCGCATCGAGGTGTTCCTGCCGCGCGTGGAGGCCCCGACCCACGTCGTGTCCGAGCCGATCACGCCGGCGGCGCCGGCCGCGGCGGCCAGCGTGCTGGTCGTGGAGGACGATCCGCTGGTTCGGACGGTCGTGGCCCGCGAGCTCATGAGCCAGGGCTATCGCGTCGTGGAGGCGCCCGACGGCGAGGCGGCGCTCGAGCGGCTGGCGCACGAGCAAGAGTCGTTCGATCTACTCATCACCGACCTGGCCATGCCGCGGATGGACGGTCGGGAGCTGGCCGAGCGGGCGACACGGCTCCGGCCCGATCTGCCGGTGCTCTTCATGTCCGGCCACCCCGACGAGGGCACCCGCCGTCTCCTCCTCGAGGGCGATCGCCCCTACCTGCAGAAGCCGTTCACGGCGGAAGAGCTGTTGAGCCGGCTGGAGGAGGCCCTAGGGCGAGCCCGATGAGCCGGCCCCGCGCGAGTGCGGCGACGGCTCGTGCGGAGCCGCGAAGTCGTCCTCGTCCGGGGGACGCATCAGGAGATCGAACGCGAGAAACAGCGTCTTCGAGAACGGAAAGAAGATGAAGGGAACCACGACCATCAGCACCACCGTGGTGACCTGGAAGAGCTCCCATGGCGGATTCGGCCAGGTCCAGAGCAGAAACCCCGCTACCCACACGCTGAAGACCGTCTCCACTCCCATCAGATTGAAGAAGTAGGCGCCGAGCCAGTACCCCTGCTCTCCCCGTTCGAGCCCGAGGCCGCAGACGGGGCACACGGGGAGCAGGCGCGACCAACTGGTGAAGATCGGTCCGCCCCCGCAGTGCGGGCAACGCAGGCGCATGGCGCGCACGAAGTGGGACAGCACTGTTCTACGGTAGCCATCCGTACCGGTCGGCGCGAGATCCGGCATCACCTTGGCGACCGGACGCGTCGTCACGTCCGGGCGTCGAGCCATTCACCGAGATCCGCGAGCACCCGCTCCCCACCGATGTCGGCGAGCAGCGCATGGTAGGCGCCGGGATATTCGATGAGCCGTTTGTCGGGATGCCCCACCCCGGCGATGAACCGCCGACTTCCGTCGGGCGGGACCATCCGGTCGGCGCCGCCGTGGAGCACGAGCACCGGCACCGGATAGCGCGCCGCGCCGGCCTGAAGGCCCGTGATCGTCGCCGTCACCTCGGTGGAGAGTCGCGCGGTGCCCCTGCGGTGAAAGAGCGGGTCGGCAAGCACGCGCTCGGCGATGCCCGGATCGCGCGCGAGGCCCGACAGGTCCATCCCGGTCTCGAGTGAAAAGCGCGGCCAGATACGGGACAGCACCCGTCCGAGCGCGAGGAGCGGAGCCGGAACCCCCACGTCACCGAGCGGCGGAGCGACCGCTATGACGCCGCGGATGCCTTCGGGCCGGTGCAGCGCGTAGTCCAGCACGGCGAGCCCGCCGAGGCTGCTGCCGAGCAGGAACAGCGCGACCGCCGGCCGTTCGGCGCGGGCCTTCGTGACCAGCCGGGTGAGGTCCTCGCGCAACTCGTCCCAGGACTGCAGGTAGCCGCGCTGGCCCGGCGAGCGGCCGTTGCCGCGAAGATCCGGCGCGAAGAGCTCGATGCCTCGGGGCAGCAGCGCGTCGGGCAGCATCGGGTACAACCCCGAGTGGTCGCCCAATCCGTGCAGGGCGACCACGACCGCCCGCGTGCCGCCGGCGGGGCGGGCATGGCGGTAGAACAGCCGGGTTCCGCCGGCGCCCTCGAACCATTCGTCGGTCGCGCCGGACCATCCGTCACCGAGCATGGTGCAAAGGTATCCCCGCGCCCTTGACAGGACTCGGCGCGAGGCGCATCTATAGATTGCGTACCGAACAAAAACCGAAGCCCGTCGAGGGACACTCAATGCCAACACTCCAACCCCGCCCCCGCCCTGCTGCTACCGGACCCGATACCCTCCCGCCTGCCGCCGTGCGTGTGTGCCCTGAGTGCGCGGGCCCGCTCGTGCGCGCGTCCGGCTGCGTCAGCTGCCGTCACTGCGGCTGGGCACGCTGCGAGTGACCGGCCGTCAGCTCGACCTCCTGCCGCCGCCCGAGCCGGCGGAGCCACGGCTGGAGGTGCTGGACGAACGTGCGCGGGGCACCAGGTTCCTCGAGCTTCCGGTACGTTCGGTGCTCAACACGCCGGCCGCCACCCGCATGGGGTTCTGGTCGATCAATCCCTACGTCGGCTGCGAGTTCGGCTGCACCTATTGCTACGCGCGGGATACGCACCGTTACGCCGTCGAGCGCAGCGGTCTCCCCGCCGAGCCGCTGCCCGCGTGGGAGGCGTTCGAGCGGCGGATCCTGGTGAAGACCGGCGTCACCGACGTGCTCGTGCGCACGCTCGATCCCACGCGCTTCGGCAACCATTCCCTCGTCATCGGGACCGCCACCGATCCCTACCAGCCCGCGGAGCGGCGCTTCCGCCTCACGCGCGGGATCCTGCAGGCGCTGCATCGATATCGCGGGCTCTCCATCGAGATCATCACCAAGTCGCCGCTGGTCGTGCGCGACATCGACGTGCTGCGCCAACTCGCCGAACGGCACGAGGTCACCGTCAACGTGTCGCTCGCCACGCTCGATCGCCGCCTCGCGCGGCGGCTCGAGCTCAAGTCGCCGGTGCCGGAGGCGCGCATCCGCGCGCTCGCCCGGCTCACGTCGGCCGGCGTCCACGCCGGTCTCCTGGTGGCGCCCATTCTGCCCGGCATCACCGACGACCGTGCTGGGCTCGGACGGCTCATGGGCGCGGCGAAGGAGGCGGGTGCCCGCTACGTGGTCGGGTCGGCGCTCCGGCTCGGCCCCGCGGCGCGGCAGCGCTTCCTTCCCGTGCTCGCTCACGAGTTTCCCGAGCTCGCCGCGCGGTACGAGCGGCATTACGCGCGGCGCGAGGGCGTGAGTCCTGCCTACCAGCAGGCGCTGGCGGAACGGCTGCATGATCTCCAGCGGCACCACGGCTTTCCGCTGGACGAGGGGCGCCGGCGGCGGCGGCAGCTCGAGGGGCGTGAGCGCCACGTCACGGAGGATCCCCTCCTCCTTCTATAGTGCGCTCATAGTGCGCTCCGTCCTCTTCATCGATCCCCCCGCCTTCTGCACCACCGTGGAGGGGCTCGTCGCGCCCGCGCTTCGGAGCCGGCCGGTGGCCGTGGCGCCGCCGGGCGCCGACCGTGCCACCGTGCTCGCGCTCTCCGCGGAGGCTCGGCTCGCCGGGATCGAGCGGGGCATGCCGGTGCGGCAGGCGCTCAAGCGCTGCCCGGATCTCGTGCTGCTCCCGCCCAACCCGCGGCTCTATGCCCGCGCCTCGCGCGCGCTGCACGAGGTACTCCGGATCTACGCGCCGGTCATCGAGCCGCGGGGGTACGGCCATGCCTTTCTCGACCTCACCGGCACGGGCCGGCTCTTCGGCCCGGCGGTGGACGTCGCTGCGCGGGTGCAGCGCGAGGTGCGCGAGCGGCTCGGGCTCGCCGTGTCGGTCGGCGTCGCCGCCAACAAGCTGGTGAGCCAGGCGGCCTCCACCGTCATCAAGCCCGAGCCGCTGCTCGAGGTGCCGGGCGGCGGGGAAGCGGGCTTCCTCGCACCCCATCCGCTCGACGTGCTCCCCGACCTGCATCCCCGCCTGCGCCGCCGGCTCGACGACTATCAGCTCGACCTCATCGGCGAGGTCGCGGTCATCCCCGAGAGCGCGCTCTGCGCCGTCTTCGGCGGCGCCGGCCGCACGCTGCGCGCGCAGGCGCGCGGCATCGATCCGCGGCCGGTGCTCCCGCCCGAGCAGCAGGCCGAGTTTTACGTGGCGCACGCGCTCGCCACCGACACCAACGACCTCGGTGTGCTGCACCCCCTGCTCCGCCTCCTCGGCGAGCGGCTCGGCCGGCGGCTCCGCCGACGCGGCCTGGTGGCGCGGCGGCTCCGCGTCGCGCTCACGTACGCCGACCTCACCGCCGCCGCGCGCGCCGTGCCGCTCCACGCGGCGGCGCTCGACGCCGAGCTCTGGGACGCGGCGCGCCGCGCTTTTACCAGCGCCAACGCACGGCGGCTCGCCGTGCGGACCGTGGCGCTGACGCTGGACCGGTTGGAGGCGGCCGAAGCGCAGCTCGATCTGTGGGAGGAGGTGGGTGCGGTCTCGGGTCACGAGCACGGCGAAAGGGGCCTCTCCGAAGAGAGCCTCCTCCGCATCGATCGAGACGACCCGGGGCCCCGGCATCCCGAGAGCCAGGGCCCTGCCTTGCAGGATGCGATCGATCGTATTCGAGGTCGCTGGGGCGCGCGCGGCGTGGTGCGCGGCACCGGCCTCGTGCTCGCCGGCGGGTCGCGGAGAGCGACGACCTGATCAGGCGCCAGGCTCACGGCGTCGAAGCCACTCTGCCCGTTTCCCGGGACGGCGCCGTGGATGGAAGCGCGGAGATCGTCGAGCGGTCCCTCTCCGGGTCCGATTCCTTGCCGAGCCTCTTCTCGATAGCCGCCAGCCGCGCGCGCTCCCGCCTCGAGCGGCTCAAGTCGCGCTTCAGCGTGTCTTTCGCCTCCTTGAGTGCGGCCGTGGCGCGCCGCACCGTGGCCGTGTCCGGCGGCGGCGCCGCGCGGGCCGTCGCGAGCGCAACTTGAAGTGAGTCGACCCGCGCCTGGTCCAGCTGGACATGACCCGCGACCTCAGCCAGCACGGCACGGGTCGAATCTCGAGCCACGATGTTCGAGTCCAATGCGCTGTCAGGAGAGACGACGGCGATCTCCTGTCGTTGCGCGCTCGCGAGCGACGTCAGGGAGATAGTGAACAGGGCGGCAAACGATGCCGAACGAATGCGGTCCATCCTGGCGTGCCTCCTCGAGCAGGTGCGCCGGCGCTGACCCATGACCCGCCGGCAACTGGAGACGCGTGCAGGTCCCGGACCATCGGACCGCGCAACGGATGAGCGTCTCGGGAGCGTGCGACTGAGGAAGGTGGGCCAAACTGTCCGGACGAATCGAACCGATCGGGCAGAATTGGCGCCGGGACCGCACGCGTCCGGGCAGGCCCGGTCACCAGCTCATGACCACCTTGCCGAACGTCTCGTTGCTCTCGAGCGCTCGGTGCGCCTCGGGGAGCTCGGGCATCGGATACGTGCGCTCGACCACCGGCCGCAGCGGCGCCGCGTGGTCGACGCGACGATCGAACAGCGGTAGCATGCGCTCCGTGAACTCCCGCACCAGCGGCACCCGCTCCTCGTGTCCCCGTGTCCGCATCATCGTGCCGATCACCTCGAGGCGCTTCCGGAGGATCGGGCCTAGGTCGCCGGTGAAGCGGCTGCCCGCGAGGAAGCCGAGCAAGACCAGTCGGCCGCGCGGCGCCAGCACCGCCAGGTTGTCGGCGAACGCCGGGCCGCCAAGCACGTCGAGCACCACGTCCACCGGGTCGCCCACCACCTCGCGAAACGACGCGCGTGAGGTGTCGATGCCGTGGTCGAGCCCGTACACCGTCGCACGCGCCAGCTTCTCCGCGCTGCGCGACGTGCCCAGCACCGTGGCGCCGAGGTGCTTGGCGATCTGCGCGGCGGCCGTCCCCACGCCGCTGCCCACGGCGTGGATCAGGACCCGGTCGCCCGGCGCCACCCGCCCGCGCGTGACCAGCGCGTCGTAGGCGGTGAGGAACACCTCCGGAATGGCGGCCGCCTCGACGTAGGAGAGGCCGCTCGGGATCGCCAGCGCCTCGTCCTGGTGCACCGTGACGAATTCGGCCTGCGCGCCGCCACCCACGAGGCCCATAACGCGTTCCCCAACCTTCCAGCGGGTCGCGTCCCGCACCGCTTCGACCTCACCCGCGTACTCCATCCCCGGAATGTCGGTCGGCGACGCCCGGCGGCGGCGAATACTGGCCTCGCCGCTGAATGAGATCGGCGCGGTTGAGCCCCGCGGCGTGGACCCGGACGCGGATGTGTCCGGGGCGCACCTCGGGCTTCGGAACGTCGCCGATGCTGATCACCTCGGGACCGCCGGCGCCATTGTAGATGACCGCCCGCATAACTCTCGCCGCTGAAGGGACCTTCAATCTATCGCGATGGGACCGTCCACGATCCGAACGGTAGGGTGCGCCGGGACAGCGGCCCGTCTTTACGATTTCCTGACGCCGCGCCCGCCGATCAAGACTCCGTCCTGACGCCGCGGCCGATACCTTCCGGGCACATTTTCGGACGACACCGACCACGGTGGAGGAACGAGCGATGATGGATGTGCTCTATGTCATTGGCAGCGTCGGCTTCTTCGCCCTCATGCTCGCCTACATCCGGGCGTGCGAGGGCTTGGGCCACGATACCGAGCATGGGGAGGAACGGGCCCCATGAGCGCGGAGAACTGGATCGGCGGCCTCATCTCGGTGGGGCTGCTGGTGTACCTGTGCTACACGATGCTCCATCCGGAGAGGTTCTGAGATGACCGCCAACGGCTGGCTGCAGATCGCCTTGTACTCGGTCGTCCTCCTGGCGCTGACCAAACCCATGGGTGTGTACATGGTCAAGGTGTACGACGGATCGATGGGCTGGCTCCGGCCGATCGAGCGCTTCCTCTACCGTGCAGGCGGCATCGACCCGGAGGAGGACCAGCACTGGACCAAGTACACGGCCGCGATGCTGATCTTCAGCGCGGCGTCCATGCTGCTCACCTACGTCGTACTGCGCCTCCAGCACGTCCTGCCGTTCAACCCCCAGCACTTCCCGGCGGTGGTGGACCGCCAGGCCTTCGAGACGGCGGCGTCGTTCACCACCAACACGGACTGGCAGTCGTATTCGGGCGAGTCGACGATGTCGTACTTCTCCCAGATGAGCCAGCTCGCGTTCCACAACTTCATCTCGGCCGCGGCCGGCGTGGCGGTGGCCGTGGCCCTGGCCCGGGGCATTGCGCGGCGCTCCGCGGGCCACCTGGGGAACTTCTGGGCCGATCTGGTGCGGGGGACCTTGTACATCTTCCTCCCGCTCTCGTTCGTCATCGCCCTGGTCCACGTGCAGCAGGGCGCCATCCAGAACTTCCTGCCGTATGTAGACGTCCACACGCTGGAGGGCGCCAAGCAGACCATCGCGATGGGCCCGGTCGCGAGCCAGGAATCCATCAAGGAGGTCGGCACCAACGGCGGCGGTTTCTTCAATGCCAACTCGGCGCATGGATTCGAGAATCCGACCCCGCTCACGAACTTCCTGCAGCTGCTGGAGATCTTCCTCGTCTCGGCCGGGCTCACCTGGACCTTCGGCCACATGGTGAAGAAGCAGGCGCACGGCTGGGCGCTGTGGGCGGCGATGTACGTCATGTTCTTCGTCGGCGCGGCCACCGCCTACTGGGCGGAGGCGCGGGGCAACCCGATTCACGCGGCCCGGGGCATCGACGTCGAGGCCTCAGCCACCCAGCCCGGCGGCAACATGGAGGGCAAGGAGGTCCGGTTCGGCATCGTGAACTCGGCCCTCTACGCCACCATCACCACCGACGCGTCGTGCGGCTGCGTCAACAGCATGCATGACTCCTTTACCCCCATCGGCGGCATGGTGCCGCTGGTCAACATGCAGATGGGCGAGCTGATCTTCGGGGGCGTGGGCGCCGGCCTCTACGGCATGCTCATGATGGTCCTGCTCACGGTGTTCATCGCCGGCCTCATGGTCGGGCGAACGCCGGAGTATCTCGGCAAGAAGGTCGAGAGCCGGGAAGTGCGAATGGTGATGCTCTACGTGCTGGTCTTCCCCCTGGTGATTCTGGTGGCCACCGGCCTCTCGGTCGTCCTCCCCGCGGGCCTCAAAGGCCTCAACAATGCCGGGCCGCATGGGCTCACCGAGATCCTCTACGCGTTCACTTCGACGCCGGCCAACAACGGCAGCGCCTTCGCCGGCCTCACCGGAAGCACCTACTACTACAACACCATGTTCGGGTTCGCGACGCTGATCGGGCGCTTCGCGATGCAGGTGCCGATGCTGGCCGCGGCGGGGTTCCTCGCCGAGAAGCGCATCGCTCCCGAGTCGGCCGGCACATTTCCGGTCACGACGCCGCTCTTCGTGGTCCTCCTCATCAGCGTCATCGTGATCGTGGGCGCTCTCACGTTCTTCCCGGCCTGGTCGCTGGGCCCCATCGTCGAGCACCTGCTGATGCAGAGCGGGAGGCTCTTCTAGCATGGCCGTCACCAAGCGACCGCTCTTCGATCCACCCATCGTCCGGCGGGCGGCGAAGGACGCCTTTGTGAAGCTCGCGCCGGCGCACATGGTCCGGAACCCGGTCATGTTCGTCGTGCTCGTCGGCAGCGTGTTCACGACCTTCGCGCTGATCCGCGAGGTTGCCAGGGGCGGCTCGGAGCTCGGCTTCCTCTTCCAGCTCGCGCTCTGGCTCTGGTTCACGGTCCTGTTCGCCAACTTCGCCGAGGCGATGGCGGAGGGGCGCGGGAAGGCGCAGGCCGACGAGCTGCGCAAGACGCGGCGGCTTACGGTGGCCAAGCGGCTCAGGGACCCACGGGACACGTCGCGGGTCGAGAGCGTGTCCTCGAGCGACCTGCGGATGGGAGACCTGGTGTTGTGCCGGCCCGGCGACGTCATCCCCGGTGACGGCGAGGTCATCGACGGGGTCGCCTCGGTGGACGAGTCGGCCGTCACCGGCGAGTCAGCCCCGGTGATCCGCGAGTCCGGCGGCGACCGGTCGGCCGTCACCGGCGGCACCAAGGTGCTGTCCGACCAGCTCATCGTGAAGATCACCGCGGAGCCCGGCCGGACGTTCCTCGACCGCATGATCGCTCTGGTCGAAGGTGCCTCGCGCCAGAAGACGCCGAACGAGATCGCGCTGACGATCCTCCTCTCCGGACTCACGATCGTCTTCCTGCTGGCCATTGCCACCCTGCAGCCGCTCGCGATCTACAGTGGCGGCGGCGTCGCCGTGTCCATTCTCATCGCGCTGCTGGTGTGCCTCATCCCGACCACCATCGGCGGGCTCCTCTCGGCCATCGGCATCGCGGGCATGGACCGCGTCATCCAGCACAACATCGTCGCGATGAGCGGACGCGCCGTCGAGGCGGCGGGCGACGTCAACACCTTGCTGCTCGACAAGACCGGCACCATCACCCTGGGCAACCGCCAGGCAGTCGAGTTCGTGCCGCTGCCCGGAATCTCCGCGGAGGAGTTGGCCGACCGGGCCCAGCTGGCTTCGCTGCCGGACGAGACCCCCGAAGGACGCAGCATCGTTGTTCTCGCCAAGGACAAGTACGGGCTTCGCGGCCGGCCCCTGAGCGAGGACGGCGGGTCGCACGCGTCGCCCACCTTCATTCCTTTCTCGGCGGCCACCCGCATGAGCGGGGTGAACACGGACGGCCTTCAGGTGCGCAAGGGCGCGGCCGACGCGATCGCCGGCTGGGTGGGCCAGATGGGGGCGGACGTGCCAGCGCGCCTCACCCCGGCGGTGGAGCAGATCGCCCGGGCCGGCGGCACGCCGCTCGTCGTCGCGGAGACGGCGGGAGGGGCCACGCGGGTGCTTGGCGTCGTGCACCTCAAGGACATCGTCAAAGGCGGGATGAGGGAACGGTTCGACCGGCTGCGCGCGATGGGCATCCGCACCGTGATGATCACCGGCGACAACCCGCTCACCGCCGCGGCGATCGCGGCCGAAGCGGGTGTGGACGACTTCCTGGCGGAGGCCAGGCCCGAGGACAAGTTGGCGCTGATCCGGCAGGAGCAGGCCGGAGGCCGGCTGGTCGCGATGACCGGCGACGGCACCAACGACGCCCCGGCCCTCGCGCAGGCCGACGTCGGCCTGGCCATGAACACCGGAACCCAGGCGGCGAAGGAGGCCGGCAACCTCATCGACCTCGACTCAAACCCGACCAAGCTCATCGAGCTGGTGGAGATTGGGAAGCAGCTGCTCATTACTCGCGGCTCGCTCACGACGTTCTCGATCGCCAACGACGTCGCCAAGTACTTCGCCATCATCCCGGCGATGTTCGCCGCCACCTATCCGGCACTCAACGCCCTCAACATCATGCGGCTCCACTCGCCCGTCTCGGCGATCCTGAGCGCGGTCGTGTTCAACGCGCTCATCATCATCGCGCTGATCCCGCTGGCGCTCCGAGGAGTACGGTATCGCCCGTCGGGCGCGGCCAGCATCCTCCGGCGGAATTTCGTGATCTACGGGATCGGTGGCGTGATTGTTCCCTTCATCGGGATCAAAGCCATCGATGTCCTCCTCGTCTCCCTGCACCTGGTGTGACCATGTTCCGAGAACATCTCCGCCCGGCCGTCGTGCTCACGCTGCTGCTCTGCGCCATCACGGGGTTGCTGTACCCGGGCGTGGTGACGGTCTTTGCCCAGCTGCTCTTTCCGAGCCAGGCCAACGGCTCCCTCATCGTGCGCGACGGGCAGCTCGTCGGCAGCCGGCTGATCGGGCAGGCATTCACGGCGCCGTATTACTTCCATCCGCGCCCGTCGGCCGCCGGCGCGGGGTTCGACGCCACGGCATCCGGAGGCACGAACAAGGGCCCGACGGACCGGAAGCTGGCCGACACGCTCATCGCGCAGGCAGTGGAGACGGTGGTGGGGGAAGACGGCGCCCGGAAGGGACACATCCCGTCGGACATGGTGACCGCGTCCGCGTCGGGGTTGGATCCGCACATCTCCCCCGCCAATGCCCTCCTGCAGGTGGGCCGAGTCGCCCGTGAGCGCGGCGCCGACTCCACCGCCATTCGCGCACTGGTCGAGCGCCACACCGAAGGCCGCCAGTTCGGGGTGTTGGGTGACCCTGCGGTCAACGTGCTCGAGCTCAACCTCGCGCTCGACAGCGCCTTCCCGCGGCGGCCCTAGCCGCGGCCGGCGTGGCGGAGCGCTCCTTGGGTCCCGCGAGGCACCCCCTCTTCCATCCCCCGATCGTTCGTCGGGCGGTTCGGGAGGCGTTCTGCAAGCTGAACCCGCGGCACATGCTGCGGAATCCGGTCATGTTCGTGGTGCTCACGGGCAGCGTTCTCACCACGCTGGCCTGCGTTCGGGACCTGATCCTTGGCATCCCGGGTGTCGGCTTCACCGTGCAGCTCGCTGTCTGGCTCTGGTTCACCGTCTTGTTCGCCAATTTCGCGGAGGCGATGGCCGAAGGTCGAGGCAAGGCGCAGGCCGACGCGCTGCGCGGCACCCGGCTCGAGACTCGCGCAAAGCGGCTGCGGGATCCCACCGACCACCTGGACTTCGTGTCGGTGTTCGCGACCGAGCTGCGGCGAGGCGACCACGTCATCGTGAAGTCGGGCGACCTGATGCCGGCGGACGGCGAGGTGATCGAGGGCATCGCGTCGGTGGACGAGGCCGCAATCACGGGGGAGTCCGCGCCGGTGATCCGCGAGGCCGGCGCTGATCGTTCGGCCGTCACCGGCGGCACCCGCCTGGTCTCCGACTGGCTCGTCGTGCGGGTGACGGCCAACCCGGGCGAGACGTTCGTCGACCGGATGATCGCCCTGGTCGAGGGCGCCAACCGACGCAGGACCCCCAACGAGGTCGCCCTCACGACCCTGCTCTCGGGACTCACCATCGTATTTCTGTGGACCGTCACCATGCTTCGACCGTTCGCCGCGTATAGCAGCGTCGAGCTCCGCGTGCCGGTCCTGATCGCGCTGCTCGTCTGCCTGATCCCGACCACCATCGGCGGGCTGCTCTCGGCCATCGGCATCGCGGGGATGGACCGGCTGATCCAGCGCAACGTCATCGCGATGAGCGGTCGCGCCGTCGAGGCGGCAGGCGACGTGAACACCCTGCTGCTCGACAAGACCGGAACAATCACGCTGGGAAACCGTCAGGCCGTCGAATTCCTGCCCTCCGCCGGAGTGGCGGTCGAGGAGCTAGCCGACCGCGCTCGGCTCGCCTCGCTCCCCGACGAGACCCCGGAGGGCCGGAGCATCGTGGTCCTGGCCAAGGAGCGGTTCGGGTTGCGCGCCTCGTCCGTGGGTGCCGGCGCGGGTGCCCCAATCACCTTCGTTCCCTTCACGGCCGCGACGAGGATGAGCGGCGTCAACGTCGGCGGGGTGCAGATTCGAAAGGGCGCCGTCGACGCCGTGTCGCGCTGGCTCGCGTCATCGGGCGGGTCGCTGCCCGCCGAGACGGCCAGCGCGGCGGAGGCCATCGCACGCCAGGGCGGCACGCCCTTGATCGTGGCCGAGCGTAGGGACGGCACCGCGAAAGTCTACGGCGCCATTCACCTCAAGGACCTGGTGAAGGGCGGCATCCGGGAGCGGTTCGAGCAACTCCGGAGCCTCGGCATCCGCACGGTCATGATCACCGGCGACAACGCGCTGACTGCCGCCGCGATCGCCGCCGAGGCCGGCCTGGATGACTTCCTTGCCGAGGCCACACCCGAGGGCAAGCTTGCCCTCATTCGGACAGAACAGGACACCGGGCGGCTGGTCGCGATGACAGGCGACGGGACCAACGACGCCCCCGCGCTGGCCCAGGCGGACGTCGGCGTGGCGATGAACACGGGCGCCCGAGCCGCCCGCGAGGCCGGGAACATGGTGGATCTCGATTCCAATCCGACCAAGCTGCTCGAGATCGTCGAAGTCGGCAAACAGCTGTTGATGACCCGCGGCTCACTCACCACCTTTTCCATCGCCAACGACGTCGCGAAATACTTCGCCATCATCCCGGCGATGTTCGTCGCGGCCTACCCGGATCTGCGCGTGCTCAACATCATGCACCTCGCGTCGCCTCATTCGGCCATCCTGAGCAGCGTGATGTTTAACGCGCTCATCATCGTCGCGCTCATCCCGCTGGCGCTGCGCGGCGTGGCCTACAGGCCCGCGCCGGCGGCTGTGATTCTCCGGCGTAATCTCCTGGTCTACGGCGTGGGTGGCCTGCTCGCGCCCTTCGTGGGCATCAAGCTGATCGACATCGTGCTCAACGCCCTCGGCCTCGTCTGACTCGCGGCACTCGTCCCTGGTATTATCCATCGTCTATGGCCAACCAGCCGTGACTCCCAAGCGACCCGACCCCGACGCGCTGCTGCAGCGAGTTCGCGCCGAAGAGGCGCGCGAGCGGCGGGGGCAACTGAAGGTCTTCCTCGGTGCCTCGCCCGGCGTCGGGAAGACCTTCACCATGTTGGAGACCGCGCGGGCCAAGCGGGCGGAGGCGCTCGACGTCGTGGTCGGCGTCGTCGAGACGCATGGCCGGGCGGAGACGCAGCGGCTGCTCGAGGGCCTCGAGCTGCTTCCTCGCCGCGCCATCGACTATCGGGGCGTGCGGCTCGAGGAGTTCGATCTCGACGCCGCGCTCACCCGGCACCCTGCCCTTCTGCTGGTGGACGAGCTCGCCCACACGAACGCGCCCGGATCGCGTCACGCCAAACGCTGGCAGGATGTCGAGGAGCTGCTCGGCGCCGGCATCAACATCTACACCACGGTCAACATCCAGCACTTCGAGAGCCTCAACGACGTCGTCGCCCAGATCACCGGCGTGACGGTGCGGGAGACCGTACCGGATTCCGTGCTCGAGCGCGCCGACGAAGTCGAGCTCGTGGACGTGACGCCCGATGTCCTCCAGCAGCGCCTGCGGGAGGGCAAGGTGTACGTGCCCGAGCAGGCGGGCCGTGCGATCGAGCGGTTCTTCCGCAAAGGGAACCTGATCGCGCTGCGGGAGCTGGCGCTCCGGCGTACCGCCGAGCGGGTGGATGCCCAGATGCGCGGCTACATGGCCGAGCAGGGAATCCGGGAGACCTGGGCCACGGGCGAGCGGCTGGTGGTGTGCGTCGGGCCCAGCGTCAGCGCGGCACGGCTGGTTCGGGCCGCGCGGCGGATGGCCGCCCGAGTCCACGCGGAGTGGTTCGCCGTGCACGTCGAGACCCCGCGCGACCAGCGTCTCAGCGCCGAAGAGCGCGAGAACATTCTCCGAGCCATGGAGCTCGCCGAACAGCTCGGTGGCCGGCCAGTCACGCTGAGCGGGCAGAGCAGCGCCGAGGAGATTCTCGTGTACGCGCGGAACCACAACGTCACCCGCATCATCCTGGGGAAGACCCGCCGCGCGCGCTGGCGCGACGTGCTCCAGGGCTCGCTGTTGGACGCGCTCGTCCGGGGCAGCGGCGGGATCGAGGTGCTCGCCATCACCGGCGTCGACGATGACGAGAGCCCCCGACCCGCGCCACCAGCGCCCTCCCGCGGCTCCGCCTTGAGCGACTATGTAAAGGCCGCCGCCATCGCGGTGGTACCCACGCTGCTTGGCCTAGTCGTCCGCCGGGTCGGCCTCCCGGTGCTGCCGATCGACGCGGCCATGCTCTATCTGCTGGCAGTGGTGGTGGCCTCGGCCCGGTTCCGACGCGGGCCGGCGGTGGTGGCATCGCTGGTGGGCATCGCGTCGTTCGACTTCTTCTTCGTCCACCCGTTTTACACCTTCTCGGTGGCGGACGTCCGCTACGTGCTCACCTTCGGCGTGATGCTGGTCGTGGCCCTCGTGCTCGGGAACCTCACGGGCCGGATCCGGAGCCAGGCGGAGGCGGCCCGCGAGCGGGAGCAGCGCACCTCCGCGCTCTATGGGCTGAGCCGCGAGCTGGCCGCGGCGCGGGACCGGGACGTGGTGCTCGCCGCGGCCCTGAAGAGTCTGCGGGACACGTTCGCGATCGACGCTGCCGTGCTCCTCCCCGACGAGGCCGGGGGAGTGGCCGTCGTCGGTTCGGCGCCGTACCCACTGGACGATCGGGAGCGGGCCGTGGCGCAGTGGAGCTTCGATCACGCCCGGGCGGCCGGCCGGGGGACGACCACGTTGCCCGGAGCTGGTGCCCTGTACCTGCCCCTCGAGTCGTCGGGCAACGCCGTCGGGGTCCTCGGGCTCCCCTTGGCCGAGCCGGCGGAATTCCGCGACCCGGCGCGTCGCCGCCTGCTCGAATCCCTCGCCGGCCAGACGGCGGCGGCGCTCGAGCGGCTTGCGCTGGCGGAACGGAGCCGGGAGTCCGAGGTCGAGGTCGAGGCCGAGCGGTTACGCACGGCTTTGCTGAGCTCGCTCTCTCACGACATGCGCACGCCGCTCGCGTCGATCGAAGGGGCGGCGAGCACGCTCCTCCAGGACACCGAGCCTGCCCCCGCCGCGCGACGGGACCTCGCGGCCACGATCGTACAGGAATCGCATCGGATGGGACGTCTCGTCGCCAACCTGCTCGACATGATCCGGGTGGAGGCGGGCGCGCTGCAGGTGCAGAAGGAATGGCAGCTGCTGTCCGATGTGGCGGGCGTGGCCCTGCTCCGCACCGAGGACCAGCTCCACGGCCATCCGGTATCGACGGCCTTTCCGCCGGACCTTCCGCTGGTGCCGATGGACGAAATCCTGCTGGAGCAGGTGTTCGTCAACCTGCTCGAGAATGCCGCCAAACACACACCGGCCGGCACGCCGGTCGAGGTCGGCGCCACGAGCCAGCCGGGCGGGGTGGTCGCGTATGTGGCCGATCGGGGGCCGGGGCTGCCGCCTGGCGAGGAAGAGCTGATCTTCCGCAAGTTCCATCGCGGCGGCGGTGGCGCGGGTGGCATCGGCCTCGGCCTCACCATTTGCCGTGGCATCGTCACCGCCCACGGCGGGCGCATCTGGGCCGAGAACCGTGCCGGTGGCGGCGCGATTTTCAAGCTCGCGCTCCCGATCAGCGGCACGCCACCCGAGCTCGTCACCGAGGCGCCCTTCCCCAACCGTCAGGACTCGGAGGCAGCCGGCGCGTGGACCGTCCCGCCCCCCTCATCCTCCTGATCGAGGACGAGCCGCAGATGCGGCGCTTCCTCCGCACCGCGCTTGGCGCCAACGACTATCGGCTGGTCGAGGCGGAGACGGCGAAGGACGGCCTCGGGCAGGCGGCGGCCCGGAATCCCGACGTCATCCTGCTCGATCTCGGGCTCCCCGACCGCGACGGGCTCGACGTGACACGCGAGCTTCGTGGCTGGACTGCGACGCCGATCATCGTCCTCTCCGCGCGGGGTCGCGAGGAGGACAAGGTGAAGGCGCTCGATCTCGGCGCCGACGACTACCTGACCAAGCCGTTTGGCGTTGAGGAGCTGCTCGCTCGAATCCGGGTGGCCCTCCGTCACGCGGCTACGGCCGGCGATCCGGCGGAGCCGGTCTTCGAGTCCGGCGACCTCCGCGTGGACCTTCCCGCCCGGCGCATTTGGCGCGCCGGGCAGGAGGTCCACCTCACTCCTACGGAGTACAAGCTGCTCACGACGATGGTGCGGCACGCCGGCAAGGTGCTCACCCACCGGCAGCTACTGAAGGAAGTCTGGGGGACCAACTATCTGAATCAGGCGCACTACGTGCGCGTCTACCTCGCCCAGCTTCGCCAGAAGATCGAGGTCGATCCGGCGCGGCCGCGCCTGCTGCTCACCGAGCCGGGCGTGGGCTACCGGCTCAAAGCGGACTGAGCGCCGCCACTTCGCGGTGACCGCCAGCGAGATCCGACGGTTCTTCACTACGAACCTCGCCCGACGACGTTGTCGATCATGAACTCGACGGCTCGGTGCGCGCCGGGCAGCGCGGCCGCGACCGTGGCGTCCCACACGACGGTCGCGCGCCCGCTCAGCTGCAGCGTATGGCCATTCTCGAAGTCCACGACCAGGATGCCCGCGCGTGGATTGACCGCCAGGTTGCCGAGTGTGTTGAACATCATGTTCCCCTGGTAGTCGGGAAACAGGAGACGATTGGGAGTAGTCACCCGTACGAATCCACGCTGCCCGCCGCGGTGCGAAACATCTGCTCCCGCGACTGGATGCCTGCTCGCGAGAAACAGCGTGTCGGTCGTCGCGATCATGGCCGCCTGCGCGTCAGTCAGGGCGGATCCGCGCTCGACGCGCGGCGGCGCCCCCTCCCACGTGGATGGCGCCACATCCCGCGGCTGGATGTACTTCGGGCAGTTCGAGTAGACCTCGCGGGTGGCTACCTCGAGACAACGCCCCTCCAGGGGGCGCGCGCGCCCGTTGACGCGCATGCGCCTGCGAGTCGCCGGATCGATGAGGAGCAAGCCGACGTCCACCTCGCCTTCGAGCGCACGCGCGAGGGGGTCCTCGAGGCTCACACGCGCGCCGATGACGAGCCGGTCCTCCGAGGAAACCGAGAGCAGGCCTGGCTTGCCGCGCATCATCGTTGCCCAGAGGCGGTTGTCCTGATCCGCGGCGCCGAGAATGACGAACGGTCGCTCGGCGACAAACTCCCGCGCGACGTCGGGGATCTCCCGCCGTACGATACGCCCCACCCGCTCCGCGTTCGCGAGCACACCCGCCCGCCGCTGGACCTCGAGCTCCCCCTCGTGATAGATCGCCATCAGAAGGACCTACACGGCCGCGCACCGGCCATCGATTCCTGAATCACCTTCAACTCCAGCAGCTCGTCGTAGGCGGCAATGGACTGCTCGAGGTCGGCAAGGTTTAGCCCGGTGTGGTCGGGCATGAGATCGGACAATCTGGCCATGGAACCATCCTTGGACGTCGAGACGAGAGAGGCGTCATCCCCTAAATGCCATTTTGATGCTGATAGTTCCCGGTGGCTCAGTGGTCAACACGACTTTAGACCCTTATACTCCCAACCATGCCCGTCGCCGCATCTCCGTTCGTCTTCATCGTCAAGCAGCGCGCTCTCGACTTCGTCAACACCGAGGTCGTCGCGGACGGCGGGCTCCGCGACCTCCTGGCGGACCTGGCCGACTTGGTGAGCTGGCTCGAGCAGGCCGGTGCCATCGATCGGACGACGGCGCGGACGGCACACGAGAAGTGGGGGGCAAACGGGCGGGCCACGCGCTGCTCGAGGAGACACGGACCCTTCGCACCGCACTTCGCCGCATGTCCGACGCCGCAGCGACGGGCCGCCGGGTGCCGCGCTCGACGCTGGACGCGATCAACGGCGTGCTGCGACGCGGCGCCGGCGTCACCGAGGTGGTTGTCGGCGACGACGGGTTCGTCGCGCGGCGCGGCCTGCGGCTCGATCGCCCGGTAGACCTCCTGGTACCGATCGCCGAGGCGGCAGCGGACCTGCTGTGTCAGGCCGACCTGCGGCGGATCCGACGCTGCGCGCACCCCGCGTGCGTCCTCTATTTCCTGGACCAGACCAAGAATGGCACTCGGCGATGGTGCGACATGCGCACCTGCGGCAACCGTGCGAATGCTGCGGCCTACTACCGTCGCCGGCGAGACGCGGACGCTTGAGTAAGCCCGGGGTGCTCCAGATATTCCGTCAGGGCTCCGACCAAATGCCGAAGGCGGCCTGTCGATGGGTACTACCTACTGCGATATCGCTCCGGGCCACGAGTGGCACGGGCCCTACCACGACACCGAATACGGCTTCTCGCTCACCGACGATGCGGCGCTCTTCGAGCGGCTCGTTCTCGAGATCAATCAGGCCGGCCTGTCCTGGCTCACCATCCTGAAGAAGCGCGAGGCATTCCGGCGCGCCTACGGCGGGTTCGATCCCGAGGTCGTGGCCGCGTATCGCGCGCGGGACCGTCGCCGGCTGCTCGCCGATCCTGGCATCATCCGGAACCGGCTCAAGGTGGACGCGGCCATCGCGAACGCAGCGACGATTCTGCAGCTCCGCGAGGACTATGGCTCCTTCGCCGGCTGGCTCGACGCCCACGACCCGCGTCCCAAAGACGAGTGGGTGAAGCTCTTCAGGCAGACCTTCCGCTTCACGGGCGGCGACATCGTCGGCGAGTTTCTCATGAGTATCGGATATTTGCCCGGGGCGCATGCGCCGGGCTGCCCGGTCTATCCGAAGGTGCTCGCGCTCTCGCCTCGATGGGCTCGGACGAACGGTCGGACCGTTCCCCCCACCACCAAGTGATGGCCTGAGCAAATCCGAGGGGAAGTGCGCAGTGCACGTCCCCCATGCCGCCACCGACCGTCTTCGGCTTATTCGCGAGGCTTATCCACCCATCTGGAGGCGTGTCGATCTGGACACCGCTCGTTCGTCGCTTGGGGAGGACCGGAGGACTCCCTCGCTCCGAGCAACCGGAGCGGCCGGATGCCGCGAGGCAACCCCAACGAGAGGCAGGACGACGATGCGGTTCATGGCGATGGTGAAGTCGGCGGAGAGCCCGACCCCGCCCCCTCAGGCGTTGATCGACGCGATCGGCAAGCTCGGTGAGGAAGGCACGCGAGCCGGCGTGCTCGTCGAGATCGGCGGGCTCTTTCCATCGGCGATGGGCGCCCGCGTGCGACTCGCCGGCGGCAAGCTGACCACGACGGACGGCCCCTTCACCGAGGCGAAGGAGGTGATCGGCGGCTATGCGGTCTACGACGTGAAGTCGAAGGAAGAGGCGGTCAAATGGAGCGAGCGCTTCATGGAGCTGCACCGGCAGCACTGGAAGGGATGGGAGGGCGAATCGGAGATCCGCCAGGTTTTCGACGCCCGATAGCCAGCACCTCCCATCGAGACGGCCGCCCGGCGGAGGCCTTCCGGGCGGCGCTCATTCCAACCATGTGGACTTCACTTCAGGCGCTGAGGGTGGGATTCGTTCGATCCCGACTAACGCGCCTTCTCGGGTACGCGCCGGGTGCGCGGGTCACGGGTGTCGGCCGCCGCCGCGCGCGTAGCATCGTTGGATCGGGCGCGAACGGTTTCGACCGCGGTGCGCACTCTGCCGACCAGTCGGTGTGCCACGTAGGCGCAGAGCGCCGCCACCACCAGCGGGAGACCGTAGTGCACCAGGGCAGTATCGACCGGCACGCTCACCAGGTGCGCACCCCGCCGTCTGACGCTCAAGCCGACCGTGGCCAGGATCGCTTCGGTGTGCGATCCCGCGTAGCTGTGAGCGATCAACCAGCCCACCACCATGGCGCTGAGGGCAGGCCACCGCGGGACAACCCACGAATGGATTTGCGCCCATGTGTCTTCGATGAGGCGATGCCCTTCCCCGCGCAGCCGGTCCCGTTCGCTCGCGGCCTCGGCGATCTCGGCGCGTATGGCCAGGACCTCGCTTTCGGCGCCGGTTGGCGGCATGGCGAGCGCCAGGCGCCCGGCCGTCAGGTGGATCTGGTAGAGTCGCTGTTCGAGCGCCTCGGTCCGCTGACGAGAGGCGGCCGAGGGCGATGCGCCGGGCCCGGCTGCGATGGCCTGCAATCGGCCGCGCGCCGCGGCCGCCTCGGACGCCAGGGAGGCCAGCCGGCCGCTTCGACCGCCGCCATCCGCCAGGGTCTTCTCTCCCAGGCGGGCGATTGCGGCCTCTTCCCGCCGGCGCAGGTCGCGCTGGTGGCGATCGAGGCGGGCGGCCTCGAACCGGGTGACAAGATGCTCAATCATGGGTGGGCCACTCTACGGCAAGGATCGTGGCGCTTCGTTGGGCCGGTCTGAAACGCCGCCACAACTTACGGTGAATTCGTGGCTTGCCAGAATTTCCCCCGGCGGCTTCCGGCGCAGCCCGGCGCGCCGCGGGTACCCACCGACTGCATTCCGCAAAGGTCGCCCGAGGGTTCTGCCCAGTCTCCCGGCGCCGACGTAGAGGATAAGCGACGGGCCCGCGACGGGCTTGCACTACGAAGGCGCCCCGAAGGTTGGCCGAAGGACCGTTGCTCATCAGGCCTGAGAACCAGGCAGGCAAAGGGGTCGCGAATCAGTCGGTCTTGCCCCTTGCGCACGAACCCTGTCGGAAACCCACCGGTCGTTTGGCCCGCCGGTGACGCCTACGAAGAGGAACTGGTGCCTCCTTGTCGCACCCGCTGTAGCTGACTCCCCTTCGAAGTGATCGGAATCCGGGATCTAGGATGAGGCCGCGGCCCCCCTCGCGCTGGGTCCTAAGACGGGGCCCGGCGTGCAGCGCGCCGCTGTCGCTTCTTGTCGTACATTACCGCGTCCGCACGGTTCAACAACATGGCAAGCGATTCGGCGCTCTTCACATGGGCCGCCACCGCTCCCACGCTGAAGTTGACTTGGTACGGCTTGTTGCCCGTCCGGTTGAGCGCTTCGGTCGCTTCGTCCAGGCGACGCAACACCGATGTCAGCTCGCCATCGTGTCCGTGTGTTATGACGGCGAATTCGTCCCCACCGACTCGCCCCAGCACGTCGCTGTCCCGGAAGGTGTCGCGCAGCAAGGTGGCGATGTCGACCAGGAGCTCCGATCCGTGATCGTGCCCTAGTGTGTCGTTGACCTGCTTTAAGCCGTCGGCATCGAGGAAGAGCACGCTCCGCGCCTCTGCCGCCCGTCGTGCATCGCGCAGTGCTTGCTCGCCGAGTAGCCAGAATCCTTTGCGGTTGTAGAGTCCGGTCAGATCGTCGATGAGCGTCATGCCGTGCAGCTCCGCTTCGAGCTCGTTGATCTTCCCGGCCAGCAACAGGACGAAGATCAGTATAAGCGCCGCCATGCTCGTTGCGGTCACAGCGCCAGCGTAGGGCAAGGTCAGTGTGCCCGTCTCGAGCAGGCGGTCGCCGGCACGAATGATCACGTAGCTCAGGACTACCGATGACGGCACCATGATCCGGGCGACCTGGCTCCCCATGCCTGGGCCTAGCATGATGGCAAATGCCCCGTGGGAGGCTGCGCGATTGACTCGGACGAAAGCCAGCAACGCCATGCAAACCAAGGTTTGCGGTGACATGCGGATATTAGGTGACTGACCGACCAGATCGGACGCCCCGAACATGTACCCCGCGATGACGACCAGAATGAGCATTAGGAGCGCAAGGATCAGGAAGTGCACCACGTGGCTGAGCAGGCGCCACCGTGTGCGGTCGATGACCAGTGACAGCCCCAGCAGCACGAAAGAGGACGCGGTCTGAAGCGACATCGGCCCCGCCGCCGACCACTCGCTCGACAATCCTATGACGCGCATACCCGAATGCTCGACTATGGCGGCGGTCGCGAGAAACACGACCACCGCGGCACAGAGCCGGCCGGCAAGCTCGAGAAGCGGGCGGCGGCGACTCTCCCTGGCCAGCACCAGGCTTGCGCTGCACAGCAGCACGCCGAGCGCCGACTCGGTTTTCATCAACGACCACCCGTGCGGCAGCGCCCGGCCCACCGCAGGTACCTGCCAGCCGAGCAGGATGACGGCCGAGATGGAGGTCGACGCGGCGAGGCAGAGGAGATCCAGAGCGGCGACCAGCTTGACGATCCTGGGGTCTGGCCGCATCAACGGCGGTACTGGCGGGTTCATGGTCTTCAGGCCAGTGGGAGATTCGGGGCTGCAAGGACGGCTGGGCTCCGGCTCATCGGTGGAGGTAGCCCGATCCCTTGTCACGGCCTGCACCCATGTTGAGGGATGCCGTGGCCTTGACGAGCCTTGGCCACTCGTTCCCCCGATCAGCGAAAGCACAACGATAGAACGGCGAGCCGAAGAGGAGACGGAAACGCACATGAAGATGGTTTCCGCCTTCTCCGAGGCGGGGCGACTTGACCCTCTTCCCCACAGGTAGATTCGGGGTGAGAAACCGTACAAAAACCGAAACTGGAGCGCCGCCCGTGGGCCATCTCCACCTCCACACCCATTTCTCCTTCGGCATCGGCGTCTCGAGCCCAGAGCCACAGCCGCCGCGGAGCTGGGGTTCGCGGCGCTCGCATCCACCAACACCGAAGGCGTATACGGCCCATCGAGTTCCAGGCGAGGGCCCTTCCCCCCTCGGAACGACCTGGTAACATTCGAGGTCCGCTGAGTTCAAGCGGCTCAAGTGAGAACGCGAGTGCCTCCGCAATCCAGCTTTCCAACCGTCGAGACCGTGCCATCCAGTCGCCGAGTGCATGTCGTCGGCGCAGGACCCGTGGGCCTTCTACTGACGACCTTGCTCCAGCCGCTGGCGGGGTTCTCCGTGCGCCTCTACGAGAAGCGACGCGAGTATTCTCGTACCCGAATGGTTCAGCTCGCCTCGTACCTCGTGGCGGATTCGGTCGAGAGTTACTGTACCGACTACATCGATGGAGAGAATATCGAGGCCGTCTTCGAGCCATCGGAGCTCGAGCAGGGTCTCGTGTTCAGACGGTCCATTCCTTCGGACCTGATGGCACTTCTTCGCCAGTGGACCCAGGGGTTCTGTCCGCTCAACGCGATCGAGCACTCCCTCAGCGATCTGATCGATGCCCGCGGGGCGACTCCGGTGCAGCGCACCGCGGCCACCCTGACGGCACAGGACGCCATGGCGATGCTCGAGCCGGGGGACATCCTGATCGACTGTACCGGCAGCAAGTCACTGTTTCGAGACCACCTGGAGCCCGGGTTTGATGCGGTGGAGGGCGCGAGCACGCACAACATCCGGCTCGAATACGCGCTCGTCATCACCTTTCTGTACGGCCAGCCGTACGACTGCAACGAGTATTGCAAGTACTACAAGAACATCGAGAACCCGTCCTACAAGTTCATTCCGTCGGTCCATCGCACGTTCTACGACGGCAGCATCAGCCACGTGACGGGCATCGTCAAGATCACCGCCGAGGACTACGAGGCGATGCCGCGACAGTTCGACGGCCCGTGGCTTCGCGGCAACTTCCCCAGTGTCGCCCGATCGATGGACCACTTCATCGACAAGATCAAGCAGGAAACCCACGGCGAGATACTGGGCGACTTGGAGATCATGCGCCTGCCCCTGGATCTGTACCGGGCTCGCAATGCGACCAGCCGGCAATGGCGCGCCGCGGGACCCGGCGACCACCCGTTCACCGGGTCGGCGGTGTTCCTGGCCGGCGATTCGGCCATCGGGTCGCCGTACTTTCAGTCGATTTCGCTGGGCTTCGAGTGTGCGATGTTCCTCGCGGGACTCATCGCGCATCCTGACCTGTCACTTGGTGAGAAGTTCGATCGCTATGAGCTGTACATGTACAAGCAGTGGCTCCGCGTTTACATGCGCAGCAAGATGATCAAGCACAACAAGGACCTGTTCGAATGCGTCGATGACTGGTATGCCCTCCTGAGCAAGCTGCACATCTATTAGCGGCTCGTCGGGCTTGCAGTGACTCTCGTAGCGCCTCGCAGTCCCAGGCCTCTTCGCCTCTGTCTCTTATCCCCCCGACTTGACGCCCTCCCCCCCACGGGTAGATTCGGTTTGAGGTACCGAACAAAACCCGAAACCGGGGTGCGCGCCTCCCGTGGTCCATCTCCACCTCCACACCCACTTCTCCTTCGGCATCGGCGTCTCGAGCCCCGAGGTCCTGGCCACAGCCGCCGCAGAGCGGGGACTTGCGGCGCTCGCGTGCACCGACACCAACGGCGTTTACGGCGCCATCGAGTTCCAGCGCGCCTGCGAGGCCGCGGGCGTGCGCCCGATCCTCGGCGCGCATCTCGTCACGGGCGATGAGGAGACCATCGCCCTCGCGACCGACGAGCGTGGCTGGGCCGCGCTGTGCCGGGCAATCACCTGGATCCATTGGGCGAAGAGGGAGCCGAAGGGTCTCCTCTCCGACCGGCTCGCTCCCGACCGCGACGGCCTGATCCTCCTCTCGCGCGATCCCGCGTTTCTCGAGCGCGTCCTTCGAGTCAGCGGCCCGCGCGATCTCTACGCCGAGCTCGTGCCCGGCAAGGAGCGCCACGCCGTGCTCGCCGCCGGGCGTCGGCTCGGGCTTTCCGCCGTCGTCACCGGCGCCGCCGTCATGGCGCACCCCGAGGACTGGCAGCGTCACCGTCTCCTCCGCGCCATTCATCTCAACACGACCCTCTCCGCCCTCGTCGGCACCGACCGGCCGATCGTCCGACCGGCCGACCGTCTGTTTCCCCGCGACGCCTGGCTTCGCCCCGAGGCGGACCTCATCCGCCAGTTTCCCGACTGCCCCGACGCCGTGCGCGCCGCCGCCGAGATCGCCGAGCGGTGCCGGTATCGCATTCCGGTGGGCCGCATCGTGGCGCCGCGCTTCGCCGACGCGGACGACGCGCTCGCGGCGCTCCGGGTACACGCGTACGCCGGCGCCGAGCGGCGCTACGGCACCGTCGCGCCGGTGACCGCGGCGCGGCTCGAGCACGAGCTCGCCATCATCGAGGCGAAGGGGTTCGCCGACTATTTCCTGGTGGTGCGCGACATCGTCGCGAACGGGCCCACCCACTGCGGCCGCGGCTCCGTCGCCAACTCGATCGTGAGCTACTGTCTCGGGATCACCCACGTCGAGCCGCTCGGCGCGGGACTCCTGTTCGAGCGATTCCTGAATCCCGAGCGCAAGGACCCGCCCGACATCGATCTCGACTTCCCCTGGGACGAGCGCGACGACGTGCTGGCCTACGTGTTCCGCCACTATCCCCATCCCCAGGCCGCGATGGTGGCCAACCACAATTGCTTCCGCCTGCGCGGCGCGCTCCGCGAGGTGGCCAAGGTGCACGGCCGTCCCGCCGGCGAGATTCGCGAGGTGACCCGCCGCATTCCGGTCTTCGAGGACCTGCCGCTCGAGGAGACGCTCGCGACGCATCCCAACTTCAAGGCGCTCGACCTTCCGCCGAGCTGGCAGGAGTTCGCCCGCATGGCGGCCCCGCTGGTGGGCCTGCCGCGCCACCTCTCGCTCCACCCGGGCGGCGTGGTCATCGTGCCCACCGCGCTCACCGACTACGTCCCCATCGAGCCGGCGGTGAAGACGCTCGATGGGCATCCGGATCTTACGGTGCCCGTCATCCAGTTCGAGAAGGACGGCGCCGAAGACGCGGGACTCGTCAAGATCGACCTGCTCGGCAACCGCTCGCTTGCCGTCATTCGCGACGCCATCGCCGCGGTGGGCGCGCACACCGGTCGCCACATCGACTATACCTCGTCCGATCCCGGCGAGGACGAGCCCACGAAGGCGCTCTTCCGCACGGGGCAGACCATGGGCGTCTTCTACACCGAGTCGCCCGCGTCGCGGATGCTCTGCGCCAAGAGCCGGGCCGACACCTTCGAGCTGCTGGTGCTCAACACCAGCATCATCCGGCCCGCGTCCAACCGCTACATCAAGGTCTACCTCGAGCGGCTGCACGGCGCGCCCTACGAGCCGCTCGATCCGGTGCTGCGTGACACGCTGGCCGACACGTTCGGCGTCATGGTCTACCAGGAGGACGTGGTGAACGTCTGCCACGCGTTCGCCGGCATGCCGCTCGCCGTGGCCGACGGGCTCCGGAAATCGCTGTCCAAGAAGCGGCCGGCCAAGGCGCTCGCCGGCTACGCCGAGGAGTTCTTCACGGGCGCCCTCGCGCGCGGCCGCGACCCCGAGACGATCAAGCGCGTTTGGGCCATGATCATGTCGTTCGCCGGCTACAGCTTCTGCAAGGGCCACTCGGCGTCGTACATCCAGGTGGCGCAGCACTCGTGCTATCTGCGCGCGCACTATCCGGCCGAGTTCATGGCGGCGGTGCTGGCCAACGGCGGCGGGTTCTACCACCCGTTCGCCTACGTGGCGGAAGCCATGCGGATGGGCCTCACGGTGCTCCCGCCCGACGTGAACGCGAGCGATGTCCGCTGCACGGGGGAAGGGCGGGAGCTACGGGTCGGCCTGCAGTTCGTGAAGGAGTTGTCGGCGGAGGGGGCGGAACGACTGCTCGCGGTCAGGGCGGTCCGCGCCTTCACCGGCCTCGCCGACCTCCGCACCCGCGCCGGTCTCGCGCCGGCCGACCTCCGCGCGCTCATCAAGGTCGGCGCGCTCGATTCCATCAGCGGCGGCTGGACCCGTCCGATGATGCTCTGGCTGGTGGACTCGACCGCCGATTGCGTCCGCTCGCCCGACGAGCGTCCTGGCGACTGGTTCGATCACCTGCCACCCGCGGTCCCCGTGCTCAAGGCGTACGGCCCCGAGCGCCGGCGGCGCGAGGAGCACGCGGCCATGGGCTTCATCACCGACGCGCACCCCATGGCGTTGTACGCGGACCCGCTCCGGGCATTCCGGCTCTGTCCCAGCACCGAGCTGCACCGGCACGTGGGCCGGCACGTCCTGGTCGCGGGGATGCTCACCACCGCCAAGCCGGTCCACACCCTGAAGGACGAGCCCATGGAGTTCGCCACCTTCGACGACGGCCATGGGCTCATCGAGACCGTGCTCTTTCCGGACGTCTACCGTGAGCGCGGTCACGTGCTCTTCGATCAGGGACCGTTCATCTTTCGGGGGAAGGTCGAGGAGGACTTCGGCGCGATTACCCTTACGGTGACCCATCTGGATCGGGTGGAGCGGATGGCGGCAAAGGTGGCTGCCCGAACGCCAGCTCCCCGCTCTGGACGAAGCGGACCTTCCGCTTCCCGACCGGCGTCGTGAACGTGGCCCTGCCTTCGATGCTGAACCGGTGGACCCCGGAGTAGAAGGTCTCGAGCCGCGCGCGGGTCGCGGTCCGGTCCGGGATGAGGGGCAGCGCCATGGTCGACGTCCCCCTGGGCGTGGCGATGAAGCTGCTGTCCTGGTCCAGGCGCCCGATGGGCTGGTCGTCCAGCGCCAGCTTGAGCTCGACGCGCGTCGTCGAGACCGTGTAGTCGTTCGGGTTGCTCAGGGCGAGGGCGACGAGGACCGGGCGGTCATTCGTGGTATCGGCGTCGACCCGCACGCGCGCCACCGTCACTCGCGGGTCCTCGTACAGCCAGACCCCGAGGGGCGTACACCCGGTGACCGCGACCAGACACCCGATGACAAGAGGCACCTGGATGAGACGAGCGATCACGCTGCCCCCGGTTCTCGGTCTGCTCGCGCTCACCGCCGCGGCCTGTGACGCCGGCGGAAGCGTGCAGGAGCCGACCGACGGCCCGGTGGCGGTCGGTCTGCAGGAAGTGGCGGCCGGATTGAACTTCCCCCTGTACCTGACGGCGCCTCCCGGCGATTCGCGACTCTTCATCGTGGAGAAGGGCGGACTCATCCGGATCGTCAAGGATGGAAGCCTGCTGCCGACACCCTTCCTCGACCTCACTCCGCTCGTGTCCACGGGCGGTGAGCAAGGCCTCCTCGGGCTCGCCTTCGATCCTGCGTATGCGACCGACGGACGCTTCGTAGTGCACTATACCGACGTGAACGGCAACACCACAGTCGCGACATACCGGGTATCCGCGGGCGATCCCGACCAGGCGGACCCGTCGAGCGCGACGGTGGTCCTCACGGCCGAGCAGCCGTTCGCCAATCATAATGGGGGCCAGATCCTGTTCGGTCCCGATGGCATGCTGTACATCGGCCTGGGCGACGGTGGCAGCGGCGGCGACCCGGGTGGAAGGGGTCAGTCCCTGACTGACCTCCTCGGGGACATTCTGAGAGTGGACGTCGCCAGCGGCACGGGATACACAGTACCAGCCGACAACCCCTTCGTGGGGCGGACCGATGCCCGTCCCGAGGTGTGGAGCTACGGCCTTCGAAACCCGTGGCGATTCACCTTCGATCCCGCCACCGGCGACCTGTACGTCGCGGACGTCGGTCAGAATGCGTGGGAAGAAGTGGACGTGGTCACTGCGGCCGATGGCGCGGGCCGGGGCGCCAACTTCGGATGGAACGTGACCGAGGGACGTCACTGCTATGCCAGCGCGACCTGCGATCTCTCGCTCTATACCTTGCCCCTGGTGGAATACTCGCACGACAACGGCGCGTGCTCCATCACCGGCGGCTATGTCTATCGGGGCGCTGCCATTCCCGCGCTGCAGGGGCATTATTTCTACGCCGACTACTGCCAGGGCTGGGTCCGCAGCTTCCGGCTGGAGAACGGCCAGGCGGTGGACCCCCATCAGTGGCCCACCTTGGCGCCCGGCGGCGCGGTGCCGAGCTTCGGGCAGGATGCGGCGGGCGAGCTGTACGTGATGAACTCGGAGGGACGGGTATTCCGGATCGTGCCGCACTAGCCGCAGACTTCGAGGCGCTGGCCGCCCGCTTGCCCGCGACGGTCCGGTTCGGCGCCTCATCATGGAACTATCCGGGGTGGCGAGGGCTGGTGTACCACGAGGACTACGCCGGACGCGGGGCGCCGGCCAGGATGCTGAAGGAGTACGCGCAATTTCCACTCTTCCGCACCGTGGGCATCGACTCCAGCTTCTACGCGCCGCCCACCGAGGCGACGCTCGCGTCGTACGCGGAGTCCCTGCCGCCCGGCTTCCCGTGCGTGAGCAAGGTGTGGAACCAGTTGACCGTGCATACGTTCGCGCAAGCGCAGGACAGGGCGCGGGCGGGCCAGGTCAACCCGGACTTCCTCAATCCCGAGGTCTTTCTCGAGGCCGTGTTCGAGCCCTACCAGCGGTACTTCGCGGACCACACCGGCCCGTTCGTCTTCGAGTTCCAATCCATCGGGCGCGGGAGCGGGATGACCCCCGAGCGCTTTGCCGTGCAGCTGGACGAATTCTTCTCCGCGCTGCCGCGAGAGGCGATGTACGGGGTCGAGATCCGGAACGAGGAGTTCCTGACCCCGATGTACTTTGCCGTGCTGCGTGAGCACGGTGTGGCGCACGTATTCAACTCGTGGACCCGCATGCCGCCGATCGGCGACCAGCTCGATCTGCCGGGCTCGGTTTCCGGGCCGTTTCTGGTCGCGCGCGCGCTGCTTCGCCCCGGCCGCACCTACGATGAGGCGGTGGACGCCTTTGCCCCGTACGACCGGATCCTGGATCCCTCGCCGCCGCTCCGGCAGGACCTGCTGCGTCTCATCGAGACCGCCGTCCGCACCCGTATCCCGGCCTATCTGCTCGTCAACAACCGGGCCGAAGGGAGCGCCCCCCTGACCGTCGCCGAGGTCCTCCGCATGCTGCCTGTGGCCGCCTGACCATGGTCGACCGCGCGTCGCTCTACCGTTACGCCGTCATCTCCATCCTGGCCGCGCTCGCGACGATCGTGCTCAAGGGCAGCGCGTACGTCATCACGGGGTCGGTGGGTCTCCTCTCGGACGCGCTCGAGTCGCTGGTCAATCTCGCGGCGGCCATCGTCGCGTTGATCGCGCTCTCCGCGGCCGCCCGCCCGGAGGACGAGGATCACCGCTACGGCCACAGCAAGGCGGAGTACTTTTCCAGCGGCTTCGAGGGCGCGCTCATCCTGCTCGCCGCCGCCAGCATCATCTACGCCTCCGTCCGTCGCCTGCTCGCCCCGCAGCCGATCGAGCAGATCGCCGTGGGCGCGGGCATCGCGATCGCCGCATCCCTGATCAATCTGTTCGTCGCCAGGAAGCTGTTTCGCGCGGGCCGGGCGTACCAGTCGATCACGCTGGAGGCCGATGCGCATCACCTGATGAGCGACGTCTGGACCTCCGCTGGCGTCGTGGTCGGCGTGGCCGCGGCGGCGATGACGGGCTGGCAGCGGCTCGACCCGGTCATCGCCATCCTGGTCGCGCTCAACATCTTGCGCACGGGGGTGAACATCCTCCGTCGCTCGCTCATGGGATTGCTCGATACGGCCATCCCCGAGGAGCTGCAGCACAAGATCACCGAGATCCTCGCGCAGCACGCGAACGACGGCGTGCGCTTCCACGCCCTGCGGACGCGACAGGCGGGCGCGTGGCGCTTCATCGACTTCCACGTGCTGGTGCCGGGGAGCTGGTCGGTGCAGCGAGGGCACGATCTGCTCGAGCGGATCGAGGAGGAAGTGCGCGCGGCCGTGCCCAGCAGTAGCGTGTTCACCCACCTGGAGCCCATCGAGGATCCGGTCTCCTTCGCCGACGTAGGCCTCGAGCGCGCCGACGCGCCGACGCCGCCCGCAGACTGATCCGGACCGCGCCGTCGCGATCGTCCCGCCACGACGACCGAGACCCCCGCCCCGTCACTCCTCCGGGAGCGTCACCTCGATGCTCCACCGCCGCTCGCCTCCGGGCTCGAGCATCGGCGCCGTGCGCCAGTGCAGCACGGCGTCCTCCAACCGGTCCGGTGCTCCGATGCGTGGCGCGAGGCTCAGGTTGTACACCGGCGCCTGACCCGACGGCCCCCACCCACCGCAGTTGATCCAGACGGCCACCTGCGGAACCTCCGCGGGATCGACTGCCATCTCGAGGCGCTCGCCCTGGCGCGGGTCGGTGAGCACCATGCGTCCGATCGCGCCCGCGTCGCCGAACAGTTTGATCGCCCAGGCAGCCGTTTCGGGAAACGTGAACGTGTCCGACTGACCGCCGATCGCGCCGGGCCAGCTCACCACGTCTTCACGGGCCACGTCGTCTCGACCATACACGGCGTCCAGCTTCACCTGATGGATGCCGGCGAGCGCGAGGGTCGTTCCCGGCTGCACGTTGAACAGGGGGTGCGGAGACCAGATCCATGGGAACGGCGCGTCGCCGAGGTGCCGGAGACGGTATCGGAAGCGGACCGTGGGTCGCTCGTGATCGAGCGTGACCTCGCGATGGAGCTCGTATGGCAGGCGCATCCCGCTGGCCGTGCTCGCGAGGGTCGTTCCCCCCTGGTCTTCGTACACCGCGCTGGTCCAGTCCGCGCTCCAGAGCTCGCCGTGATCAGGGAGGGTCGGTGCCCCTGGGCCGGCACCGGGAATCGCCGACGGCGAGACCGTCGGAAAACACTCGTCCCATCCGCCGCTGTAGGCCGTCTCCGCGTACGGCGCACCGGGACGAGGCAGCGCGAGCGGCTGCTCGGGGTTGCGCCAAAGCCACTCCCGGCCGTGCAGTCGGCGCAGGTGCGTAAGCTTGGCGCCGACCGCCGGCACGACGACGACCTCGATTTCGTCGGAGCGAAGCGCGATGGCGGGAAAGCCGAAGACGGTGGTCTGACGGTAGGACATGGAAGCTTCGGATTACAGCGTCGCGAAGGCGCGAACCGGCCAGCTCCCGAAGCCCGCCACCTTGACCGGCACCGCCGAGAAGCGGAAGCCCGACTCTGGCAGCGGCCCGAGATTGCACAGGTGCTCGACGATCGGGACCCCGGCGCCGAGGAGGATTGAATGCACGGGACGTTCTGCATCCCTGATGTCGTCGATGTTGAGCGAATCAATCCCCACGAGCGCCGCACCGTTCGCGAGCAGGTACTCGGCAGCCATCGCCGTGAGGAACGGGTTGCCCTCGAGGTAAGCCGGCGTGCCCCAATGCACGTCCCAGCCGGTCCGAACGAGCACGGCCTTGCCGCGCACGTCGCGCCCCTCCAGGGCGTTGCGATCGACCGCCTGGGTACCTCGCCCCGCGGGAGGTCGAACCACCACCGCATCGAGGCCGGCGAGGGAGTCCAGGGGCAGCTGCGACAGGTCCTTCCCGTCGGCGTAGCGGTGAAACGGCGCGTCCAGGTACGTGCCCGTGTTGGCCACCATCTCGATCTTGCCGATGTGGAATTCGACGCCCGGGGCATAGCGCCCGCGCGAGGCTTCCCGGCTCATGAAATCGCAGATGACCGGACCCGGAAGCCCCGGGTACGTCGTCATCCCATGCTCGATGGTGTGGCTCAGGTCCAGGAAGGCCATGTGGCTGGTGTCATGCCGTCAGGGCGCGCAGCTCCTCGCCGACGCCGGCCAGGACGCAGACGCGCGCGATCGTCTCGCCGACCTTGTTGTTCGGCGTCGAGGCGCCGGCCGTGATGCCGACGATCCGCGCGTCGCCGAGCCAGCCGGCGGTGACGTCCTCGTGCTTGGTCCCGATGGGTTGGTGGCGGATCGTCCCGGTACCGGGGTCCACGCCCTCGGCGTCCTCGATGTGGAAGGTGCGGATGCCCTGGGACTGGACCAGCGCCGCTAGGTGGCAGGTGTTGCTCGAGTTGTACCCGCCCACCACCAGCATCACGTCGAGCGGGTCCTGGACCAGCGCGAGCACGGCGTCCTGCCGCTCCTGCGTCGCCGAGCAGATCGTGTCGAAGGAGCGGAAGTGGTCCGCCACGGCGTCCACGCCGTAACGCCGCTCGATGCTGCGCCGGATCTCCTCCGCGATGGCCAGCGACTCGCCCGACAGCATGGTGGTCTGGTTCGCGATGCCCACCCGGACGAGGTCCTGCGAGAAGTCGAACCCGGGAGACACCGCCTTGGCGAACCTGGCCTCCATCGCGGCCGCGTCGCCACCCTGCTCGATGAAGTCGCAGACGATCCGCGCTTCCGCCATGTTGAGCACCACGAGGTAGCGGCCGCCCGGATACTTCATCACCTGACTGGCGGTGGCCTTGGTCTCCTCGTGGTAGTGCTTCCCGTGGATCACGGCGGTGTACCCATCGCCGGCGTAGCTCTCGACCCGCTTCCAGACGTTGAGCACCGAGCCGCACGTCGTGTCCACCAGCACGCAGCCGAGCGCGCGCAGCCGCTGGAAGTCGTCCATGGTCACGCCGAAGGCCGGGAGGATGACCACGTCCTCGGCCCCGATGCCGGAGAAATCGAAGCGGCCCTCGTCGTTCCGGGCGAGGAACCGCACGCCCATATCCTGCAGCTTCTGGTTGACGTGCGGGTTGTGAATGATTTCGCCGACGAGGTAGAGCACCCGGTCGGGGAACTTGCGGCGGGTCTCGTAGGCGTAGTCCACCGCGCGGTCCACGCCGTAGCAGAAGCCGAACTCGCGGGCCAGCCGGAAGCTCAGCGACCCGACGTCCAGCCGGTAGTTCCGCGCGCGCAACGCCTCGACCACCGTACTGTGGTAGTCGGCCGTGAGCTGGCCTTCGATCTCGGCCTTGAGGCCGAAGCCGCGCCGGAAGTAGGTGCTCTCCATGACGCCCTAATCTAACCGCTATCCGCCTCGGCCTCCCCGCCTTCACCGATGCCCCGGCGGATGGTGTCGGCGGCCGGCGGGCCGGCGCACTTGCGTGGGGCAGTCGTGGTCCTGAGACCATTGAACGACCCCGTCACGTGCAGTCGGCCCTTGCCGGTGAGTGGATGGGCCCCCGCGGTGAACCGCCCCGACAGCGACCCATCGGCCCGTCGCTCCAGCGTGAGGCCTCCGCTGTCGCCCTGAAAGCCGATGACCGACGTCTGCGAGAACCACCGGAGCCCGATCGCGGCCGAAGGGGGTCGCGTGGTGTCGGCCACATCCGGGGCACGAATGGGGTACTCCCCGGCTTCGATGGTGTCCGCCGGGTACAGCGCAATCCCGACTCCGGTATCGCCGTCCACCGCGCGGATCTCGAGCAGATGGAGCGAGTCGCACCACTCGCCGACGATCGGTCCGGAGAATTGGGCCGTGTCGGCGCCGGTCCACCGCGCCGTAAGCCGCGGTCCGGTCGGCGCGGAGTCCGCCGGTCGGCAGGCAAGTCCCAACACCGCCAGGAGCGCCAGGCGACGAGCGAGACCTTTCATCGCGGCGCCTGGACGACGATGTCGAAGCGCACCTTGCCTCCGGAATCCGGGGTGAGCGGGTGGCTCAGGTCCAATCGAAGCGCGCCGCCGAAGAAGGAAACGCCCACGCCGGCCCCCGCGAGCACGGTGCTGGAGAAGAGATCGTCGGGGCTGGCCGCCTGGCCGGCATCCACGAACGCCACGGGCCGAATGCGGCCGCGGATCGGCGCGAGATCCAGCTGCGCGGCCCAGAAGGCCTGTCCGGTCCCCGTGCCGTAGTCGAATCCGCGCACGGTGGCCTGGCCTCCCAACCGGAAGCGGGATTGCTGGAGTGTCGGGCTCGTCGCGATGCCCGCCTTGAGCCGGAGCGTGCCGCCGGATGCCTCGCCCACGTCGGCCCGAATATCGCCGAACAGGCGGCCGGTCGCGTGGCCGGCGCCTCCCAGCACGTCCGCCGTGAGATTCCACCGGATGCCCCCGGTGTGCGCCAGGCGCACCGACCCACCGCCGAAGGTGCCTTCGTCGATCGGCGGGTTCGACGGGAAGACGCCGTCCCCCCCGAGGACGTCGTTCACCGCGGATTCCGCCTGGCGACTGACGCTGGTTTCCCGCTCGACGCGGGCCCCCAGAATGAGGTCGAGCCCCGAGCGAAGCGAGGTCTCGAACGTCGCCGCGCCGCCCTCGGCGAGCAGGTAGTCGGCATCGTCGTGGGCGACGAAAAGGGCGTTCAGCGTGTTGCCCAGCGTCCGTCCCGACGAGAACGGGTCTACGCCCGCGATGTCCCGATACCCGCTCAGCGCGAGGCGGCCTTCCGGGGCATCGCGCACGAGGCTGAGGCGACCGGTCACTCGTTCGTCGCTGAACCCATACCGTACCGTCCCGTACAGATTGGCGAACTGGATGCCCGGCATCCGCACCCGATAGCCCAGACCGAGCGACAGACCCTGGACGCGATCGTAGCGGAGCGCGTCCGACAGGCGCTCGTAGGCGAAGCCGTGCGCCTCGACCCCGGTCAGCGAATCCGGAAGGGTCTCGCTGAGACGGGCGAGCTCGGTTTCCGTCTCGCGCAGGCGGCGCGCGTCCGCCGGGTCGGGATCGAGCGACAGGGAGTCCGGCCAGTCACCGTACCGGTCCAGCGTCGCGTTCGAGGGACGGTGCAGCTCGTAGCGGCCCCCGGGCCACCGATTCGCGTAGTCCCACGCGCGAAGGCTGTCCACACCGTCGCCATGGCCTCCGCGGCGCTCCGCGCGAAGCGAATCTTCTCGGAGCCGGCGCAACGCCCGGAGCGAGTCCTGGCTCAATCCGGCGCTGTCGGGCAACGGGACCTCGAACGCGATCGCCCGCCCGGTGTTGATCGCGTAGTCATCGAATGTCGTGGTGGCCTGAAATGGAATGACCACGTTGCTCACCACGGGGATCCGGATCCGACCCGCGATCACCTGGCGGTACGGCATCCAGTATCGGCCCTCCTGCAGCCCATACTCGAGATCGGCATCGATGCTCACGATGCGATTGGCGAGTGAGTTGAGCCGACGGGCCTTGGTCGAGTCGGGACCGCGTGGTCCGGGCTCGGGCCGCACCCACAGTGCCGTCCCGATATAGCGGAAGCTGAGCCGCACCACCTGCGCCGTCGCCGAGTCGATCCACATCTGGCCTGCGATCAGCGCCGGGCCGCTTCGCCGTGGCGTCACCTGGACCCTGAGGAGCCGTAGCGCTCCGCCGCGGGCGGGCGTGACGGTGAGGTCGCCGGTTAGCGCATAGCGGTACCAGGTCGGACCGCTGGGGGCGAGCGGGTGCAGCGCGCCGGTGGCCGGAAAGTCGTCGCTGAAGATGCGGACGGAGTCGTCCACACCGCGTGGCACGAACCAGGGCCGGTCCCACGCGCTGGACAGCTCCAGATCCCGGTTGCGTGCGCGGAAGCGCCGCCCGATGACGTCGATCCGGAGATCGTTGGGCTGCTGCCACTGGATCCGCGCCACCTGTTCCTCCACCGCGGATGGAGGAGCCTTCGACCAGACGCGCCGACCGATCGCGACGGAGAGCCGGTAGCGGATCGTCGCCTGGTAGTCGGCGATGGTGGAATCACTCGCGTGCCGGCGGGCCATGGCACGCTCGACGAGGTGTTGGACGGCGGGACTGGTGTAGGGTGAGGCGGTATCGGCTGGAGGGGACTGAAGGAGGACGGCGGACCACAACAATGCTAGGAGGTTTGCGCCCATTTGCTCCGGCCGTCTCGGTGTAGCCCATACGCCTTGAGACGGCGCCACAGGGTGGTACGGCTGATGCCCAGGTGCTTGGCCGTCTCCGCGAGCTTCCAGTTGTTCGCGTCGAGTGTCTTGACGATAGCCTCCTTTTCCCGCGCCGCCAACGTCGTGGGCCCTTCGATGCCCGGAATGAACATCGCCTCGCCAAGCTCGAGCCCGCCCACGCGCAGCGGCCGGAGACGGCCGCCAAGAGCGGCGAGCCGCGGCATCAAGTCGGGAGCGTGCTCGCTCAAGTCCATGCCGACCAGCGCCTCCCGGGCCTGCTGGTTTGCATACAGCAACCGTCCTTCCACGTCGAACACCACGACGCCCTCACTGAACCCATCGAGCAGGGCTTTGGCGAGCGGCGAGAAGACGGATGGGAGCGAATTGAGTGCTGATGCTTCCGGCATAGTAAATGGGTACGACACTCGTAATCCCGGAGTTTCAGAGGTAGACGTCTGGTAACTGCCGACGCGGCTTCGACCTGGGATTATACACCCTTTCAAGACGACCACCGCGGCCTCGGGTGCACATTGGAGCGTCGGGCCGCACCCGGGACTCCCGCCATGGCCGGCTACCGCCCCCGTCGGGACCGGCCATGGCGGCGGGGGCCGGGAGGTCCCCCTCTTGGACCCTTGCCAGGTCGTGGCCGGTGAGCTCGGTCGTCGTCGTGACGGGACGGCTTGGGTGCCCTCCGCAGCTCGGCATGCAGGTCGGCCAGGCTGTCCGCCAGAATGGGCTGATGACGGCCGCGGACCACGGCGAAGCGGAGCGGCCGGTCGAGGGGCGGGAGGTCGCCCTCGCGAAGGCGCCGGGCCTGGCCCTCCCGAAGCCGGACGCGCGCCACGGCTTGTCCGTCGGCGACCTCGTAGTCGAGCGGGGCCGCATCCCCGCGGAGCCGGATCATCGATGGCAGCTCCTCGAGGCGTGACCGCGTCGCTTCGTCGATCAGCGCGCCGGGATCGAGCTGTACACGCGTCCGCAGGAAATCATCCCAGCCAATCACGCGCTCGAGTTGGGCACGGAGCCGCGATCGGACCGCGTTCGGCGCCGCCGCATCGAGCGTGCCTCCGGAGCGCCGCCAGAGCTCGTCCAGGGTTTCGACGGCACGCCGGAGCCGTCCCTGGTCCGGATGCGCGGTTTCGCCCTCGATCAAGGCTTCGGCCAGAACGCCCCGGGCGGTGTCGCGGAGCGGCTCGGGAACCCCGTCCCGCAGCGGCTCGACCTCGGTTTCGAGTTCGAATCCGAAGTAGCTGCGGCGGCGCTCGACCGCGAGACCCTGGTGCTTCCGGGGGCCGCTCAGCACGACGCGCGGGGCGCCGAGCGTGGCGTGCTCCCGCACGAGATCGTAGGACAGGGTCGTCCCCTCGATCGAGGCGCGCGGGACGCCGAAGCGGTCGGCGAAGAATCGAAGCGAACCCGCCACGGCCCCCCAGCTCCCCGCGACGGACGTCTTCGAGACCCTCGCCTCCTGGCCATCGGCCGTGTGCTCGTCGATCACGAGATCGAAGGGCATGAACCGGGCGAGCAGCTCGGCCCATTCCCGGCGGATATCCTTCGACGCATAGGGCAGCTGCTTGGGGAGCGGGAACTCGATCGAGCGATACACCGAGGCGACGCCCAGCGCGGTGTCCTCGATGGCTTTGACCAGGACGCCCCGGCGCTCGGCCCATTCGGCCAACCCGTCCTCGAACAGATGCCTGGGCAGCCCGTAGACCTCCCCCAGATAACCGTGCTGGTTCACCGCCTCCGCGTAGAGGTTGTACGCGGTCAGGTGGTCGCTTCCGTTCACGACCACGCCATGGAGGTCCCGCTCCTCCCGCGTCATACGGTGCAGCGAGTCGATGTTGGAGCAGACCGCCACCATCGGCATGAGCTCGGGGTCAGCATGCACGAGCAGCTCTCCCCACGGCCGCTCGACCGGCATCGCCTCCACATCGCGGCCGTAGGCGGTGAGCTTTCCGTCCTCCACCAACCCTCGGCTGGTCAGGAGTCCGAGCGCCCGTCGGTAGGCGATGCGGTCCAGCGGCACGGGGAGGTCCAGGTCGCCCGCGTCGACGCCGAGCGCCGCGCAGGTGATGGCGACGCGCTCCGCGTCACCCGCAAGCTGGAATTCCGGGGGGGTTGGCTGGAGCCGCTCGAACACGAGGTCCCGGTCGCTCAGGATCACGACCTCCCCGTTCGGGACGCGGCCATGCACCCGGCCGGCCATCTGCAGGATCTCGTTCGCGCCGAGATAGAGGCGGTGAAGGACGTTCCGGCCACGCTCCACGACGTTGCCATACCGCGCGTCGTAGATCACGACGGTGTCGAGGCCGCGGACGTTGAGGGCGGACTGACCCGCCGCGGTCATCGCGAGCAGGAACGGGCGCTCGACCTCGCCCTCGAGAAAGGGACGGATCACGCGGATCGGCTCCCCGCCATGATAGAACGCCGTCGTGAGCCGCTTCCATTGCTCACCGAGCTCGACGCCGAGCCGCTCCACCTCGGCGCGGGTGGGCAGGAACACCGCCACCCCGCGCTTCTCCTTGATGACGTGACGGATGTAGCGCTCGTTGAGGAACTCGTCGGGTTGCTGCCGCAGCACCTCGACCTTTGCCTTGAGACTGGGATCGAACGCCTGCGTCTCGAGCACCTCGGCACTGTCGAGGTAACGCGCGTAGAACGCCGGATCCACGGTGGCACTGAGCCACACGTAGCGGCATCCGGCCCGCTTCCCCAAAGCCAGACACAGCTCGAGCTCCGCCGACGTCTGATGGATCTCGTCGACGATGACCGTGTCGCGTCCGGTGATGAGGTCGTCCTGGAACCAGCGCCGCGCGATGCCGGTGGTGACGATCACCACGTTCCAGGACGGCGTCGCCGGCGTCGCCTCGCGCTCGCGGTTCACCACGCCGACGGCCAGGGGCTCCTTGAGGATCGCCTCGGCGATCGGGCGGATCCCAAGCGTCTTGCCGGTCCCGGTGCCCGCGACGATGCCGAATCCCTTGCCCGAGGAGGCCAGCGACCGGATCTCCGCGCCGTGCTCGCGCTCGAGCAGCGTGTCCAGGTGCAGCCCGAGCGCCAGCTCGATCGTCTCGCACGCGGCGCGCGTCGGGGCAATGACGACGATCCGTCCCTTGGGATGGGGAGCGTGGCGATAGGCGTCGGGATCGGGAGGAAGGTGATGGTCGCGGGTGGCGTGCATGGGGGAATGAACGCCCGGCGAGGACCGATTGTAAACGGTCAGAACCCCTGAATCAGGTTCACTTCCCACACCCATTTCTTGTCCGGCCGCTCGAACGGACGCACCAGATTGAACTCCGCCACCGCGAAGCCAAACAGGTTGAATCGAAGGCCGGCGCCGGCGCTGAAGACCGGTTGCCGGCTACCCCCGGTGAGCCGGGGCTCGTCGGCGTTGTCCCAGGCCAGGCCGCCGTCGCCGAAGACCGTGAAATCGATCGGCAGCGCTCCGTAGTAGCCGGACCCCACGCCCAGCACACCGAGCAGCGGGAATCGAAGCTCCAGGTTGCCGACGAGCATGCGGCTCCCAACCAGCTGGTCAAAGACCGGGCACCCGTTCGGGTCGCTGACGGTCGGGCGGCACTCGGACGCGTTGAACGTGCCGATCCGATACCCGCGCACGAGACCGGGCCATCCGAGGAAGAGCGGCTGTATTCGCGGATCCTCGCTCCCCGACCCGTAGCGCCCGTAGTGCATGATCCTCGCCGCGAGCGTGAACGGCCTCACGGGCATGAAGTAGCGGCGGTAGTCCACGAGGGCGCTCACGTAGTTGAGCGAGCCGAACGTCGGGCTCGCCTCCAGCCGGTACCGCTGGCCCAGAATCGGACCGGTCGCGCCCAGGAGCGAGTTGTCGTACACGAGCGCCGCGCTCGCGACCCCGAGGTTGAGCGCGCTGCCCGCGGGCAGGTTCACCTTGGTATCCAGCACCTGTTGACCCGTGAGCTGGGAAAATCCCTGCGTCTGGAGCTCATTGTCGAACGTGATGTTGTTGACTCCCGCGGAGAGCTCGACCCGCTTCGCCGTGTTGAAGGGATAGGAGATGAAGCCCGTGAGGTCGCGATTCGTCTGTCGCTGGAGCAGCTGCTGCTCGACGTATACCGGCTCCCCGTTGATCTCCGTGATGCCCGCCGCGAATTGGCCGGTGAGATAGGGGACCTGCTCGATCACGGCCCCCCAGTTGAGGCGGTGACTCATGTTCTGGTAGCCCACGATGCCCGTGACGTCCCTGATTCCCCCGTTCACCTGCAGACCGGTTACCAGGTTCCTGTTACCCAGCTCGTCGGTCCAGTACAGCGACACGCCGCCGCCGACATAGGTCCCGAACTCGCTCGACCCCACGGCCAACGACGGCTGGCCCACGGCCGTAAGCGACAGGCCCGGCTTGTACCGCGACGAGCGGAAGGTCGTGTCGGGCGGTAGGCCGGTGCCGGGATCGGTCAGCACGCTGGCCAGCACCGAGCTCTCCCGCTTGATGGGCGGCAACGCCGCGGCAAGCCAGTGCGTCGTCGTCGTCACCGGCCGACCGGCGAGAATTTCGGGCGAGTCGATGGCGTAGAGCTCGTAACCGTTCGTGCGGAACACGCTGTAGGCCAGCCGGCCGCTTCGGGCGGCCACGGTGATCGCCGGGCTGGTCTCGGTGATTCCGCTGACCCCGGTAAAGAGGTTGGTGACCTGGGTGAGCGCGCTGTCCGAGAGCCGGACGCGGTAGACGTTCGCGATCCCGCCCGGATCGGACACGAAGTACAGGCTCGTTCCGTCGGGCGACCACTGCGGGTTGAGATGCTTCGCCCCAGTGAACCCGGGCACGGCCGTGATGCGCCCGGTCGCCCGGTCCAGGATCGCGAGCGAATAGGGCCCGATCGCGAGGTCCTTGAGGTTGGTGGTGAAGCGGTCCGTCGCGAACGCGATGCGTCGCCCATCCGGGGACCAGCTCGGCTGCAGGTCCGAGTACGCGTCGTTGGTCAGGCGGTGCAGCGCGTTGGTCCGGAGGTCGTACACGAACACGTCGCTCAGGCCGCCGACCAGCGCGGAGAACGCGATCTCGTGCCCGTCGGGGGACCAGCTCGGATTGAGAATGTCGCCGAGCTGGGGCAGGCGGATCTCGCGCTCGATGCGTCCGCGCGCGACATCGTAGATGTTGAGGTTGGGGCGGCCGCCCTCGATGCCCGCAAACACAAAGCGCTGTCCGTCGTCCGACCAGCTCCCCGCGGACTGGATGAACTGCAGGCTCTCGAGGTGCGGGTCCACGGCGGTGCGGGTGATCTGGCGCTTCACCTTCCCCGTACGCGCGTCCGCCAGAAAGAGATCGACGCTGAACTGATCACGGTCGGAGAAGAACATCATCTGAGTGCCGTCCGGGCTCAGCGACGGCGCCAGGTTGTACTGGCCGACGTCCTCGCCGTTCACGCCGACCAGCTTCGGTCCGTACCGATCCGGCAGGTCGGTCCGGCTCCGAAGTGAGTCGTAGTCCGCGTGCGTGGCCGCATGCCAGTTGGCGATGAGCTGGTCGGGCGTGAGGCTCAGCACACCTCGAATCGCCTGGTCCACCCCATGCGTTCGGCCGGCGTTGCGCAGGAGCTCGCCGATCCGGTCATCGCCGTAGGTACCGCCAACGTAGGCAAGCAGCGCTTGACCGTAGCGGTAGGGGAAGAATCGCGGATCCTCGAGCTGCCTGAAGTTCGGCAGCGAGTCGCGGACGGTATCCTGGACGGCGCCGCGCATCCACATGGCAGTCAGCGGGGCGGCTGGGCCGAGGGAGAGGTATTCCGCCATACCCTCGATGAACCAGAGCGGCATGTTGGCGGCGCTCGGCGGCGCTCCCCCTTTCGCCGTCCCGCCGGTCATGTCGTACTGGAAGGCGTGGGTCAGCTCGTGGCCGATCACGTGGTTCAGGTCCCCGAGCGTGCCACCGGTCGGGAGAACGATCCGCCGGCGAAGCGCCTCGGTCACGCCACCCGTGCCTTCGCCGAGGCCCTGAACGACGTTGGTCTGTTCGAACTGGGCTTGGGTGGCATAGACAATGAGCGGCTGCCGACCGGCCAGCTCGTGATGCAGCACGGTGCTCAGCCGCGTGTACCAACGCTCTGCCATCCGCCCGGTCAACTCGCCGGCGAGCTGCTCCTCGGGATAGTAGTAGACGTCGAAGTGCTGGGTGTGGAGAATCTTGAAGTCGAAGCTCTGGTACTGAACCTTGTTGCGGCCGAAGTACTGTGCCTGGGCGGGCGTAGCCAGACGCGGCGCCGTAAGCAGCACGGCGACCGCCACACCTGCGGCGAAGGACTTGTTCGAACGGGCCACGAAAACTCTCTTTCTCCTCCGCAGTAGGAGATGCAGGCTCCTGACCGATCGTCGCAGGGACTCGACACAGATGCCTCGAATGCAGACATCCCCGCGCATGGCGGGGATGTCTGGTCCTTCAACCGACCTGGATCTGGGTGATCAGGCGCCGGAAGGCGCGCGGACAGGTCAGTCCCAATCGCGGTCGTCCCCGTGCCGGTGAGGATCGTGGTAGCCGTTGTTGCATTCGCGCTCGTCGCAGAACTGGTAGTACCGGCCGTCGCGCTCATAGACGACGACCTCTCGCATAGCGGGCCAGGTGCGCACGTTCCGGTCGTAATAGCGCCCATCCCGGTAGTACACCACCAGCTGCCGGTAGCCGTGCTGACGCCAGTGCTTCAGCGCCGGGTGACCACGGACGTAGACCCGCTCGACGACGATGACGCGCGCCGGTACTCGGCGGTACACCACGGGACGGTGGTAGGTGGAATACCCGTCGCCGACGATGACTCGGCCGGCGACCGGCCCGCTCCGCAGCACTACGTCGGCCGAGACCTGCTGAGCGGCAAGCGGCGCGACGAGTGACAGAGCGGCGAGCAGCGACCCCGCGACGATGCTGGTCCTCATAGACTCCTCGACTGAAGTTGGGAAACCTGCGGCTCCCCGAAACGCCAGCCTCGTGCCAGCACGTAAGTCGTTGTGAGCATTGAGCAGTCACCGGCCCTCTTCGAAGCGCGCGTCCTCCAGCAAGGGCGACGGCCGCCGGAACGTCAGCGTCGCGCGGACGCTGCGGCAGGGGGCGGCGCCGCCTCGTTCCTCTGCTGATCGAGCCACTCGCACACGATGCGAAAGGCTGATTCCCTATCGACGTCGAATGCCTCCATCAGGTAAGGGATGGCGCCGTACATGTTGCTGCGTCCGCCTGCGCGAAGCCGCTTCAGGAAGGCATGGTACCGGCTGGGCGTGGGACACACGGCCGGCGTCACCCGTGGTCGGCGAGTGGAGGGCCTGAGCTCGGTCTTTTTTGGTAAGGTCTTGTTCATGAATCACTTGCAGTGTTTCCGAGAGAACCGAATATACACCGAAAGACGATTTCGGGCAACGTGCCCGGAGAGTGCCTGCGGGGGGTGCATGACTCCTTGACAGGTATTTAGGTCACGTCCATACTAGTGGCCTCTACGCAGGACTTGCGTCGCCAAAGTACGAGCTACCCGCCAATTGGCGGGACTGCGTGGCCTCGCTCCATCCACGTCGCTCCGGTGCCGGCCTCACTCTTCGCCTGGTCGAGCTGCGTATGTTTCGCCAAATCCTCTCGCTCTTCACCAAATCGCACATGGAGGCAGGTATGGCCGCGGATTTCTTCATCGGTGAGTCGCTCGTCGGCGATGGCAACGAGATTGCGCATATCGACCTGATCATCGGATCGAAGTCCGGGTCGGCCGGTGCAGCCTTCACCCACGCGCTCTCCAACAACAAAGACGGCTTCTCCACTCTTCTCGCCGTGGTAACCCCGAACCTTCCCTGCAAGCCGGACACGCTGCTCTTCAACAAGGTCACCATCAAGGGTGCGAAGCAGGCCGTGCAGATGTTCGGCCCGGCGCAGGCGGCCGTCGCCCGCGCAGTCATGGATTCGGTGAACGAGGGGGTCATCTCGAAGACGCAGGCGAACGACCTCTGCATCCTCGTGGGCGTGTTTATCCACTGGCAGGCCGAAGACGACAAGAAGATCTATTCCTTCAACTACCAGGCGGTGAAGGAGTCGATCGCCCGGGCGCTCAAGGGCACGCCCACCGTCGACGAGGTGCTCTCGAAGTACAAGGCCGCGCGGCATCCGTTCGCCAGCGGCGCCGAGGGCTGATCGTACAGTCCCGCATTCCCGGCGTGTCGACGAGGGGCGCCCGAGGTCGGGCCGCCCCTCGTATTTTTCCCAGGACCTTCTGACGGACGGAGATGGGTTCGGCGATGCGAAAGCTTCTGCTCCAGCTCGACAGTTCACGGTTGCCGAGTGTGTTCGACCAGGTGGTGGCCTACGATGCCGGTGCCGACGCGATCATGAGCTACGGCGGCGTGACCGAAGGGGATGTCCGCGATCTCATCCACGGCTGCATCTTCACCCGCGGCACCAAGGACCTGCACAACACCGCGGTCTGGATCGGCGGCAACAACATGTCGGCCGGCGAGCAGCTCCTCGCCATGGCGCAGGACTCGCTCTTCGCGCCGTTCTGCGTCTCGATCATGCTCGACTCCAACGGCTCGAACACCACGGCGGTCGCCGCGGTGGTCAAGATCGAGGAGCTGTTCGGGGATCTCACGGGCAAGAACATTCTCATCCTGGCGGGCACGGGACCGGTCGGCCAGCGGGCGGCCGGACTGCTCGCGAAGGACGGCGCGCGCGTCACGATCACGTCGCGCAAGCCCGAGCAGGGCGACAAGGCGCGGCAGTTCATCGACGCCCGCTTCAGCGTCGAGGTGAAGGCCGTCGCGATGAGCGATCCGTCCAAGCTGCCCGAACTGCTGGATGGCGTGGACGTACTGCTCAACTCCGGTCCGGCCGGCGTGCAGATGGTGCCCAAAGCGGCGTGGACCAGCGTCAAGACGCTCAAGATCGCGGTGGACCTCAACGCCGTGCCGCCGCTCGGCATCGAAGGCGTCGAGGTCAAGGACGCCGGCGAGGAGCGGGAGGGCGTGACGGTGTTCGGCGCGTTCGGCGTGGGCAACTTCAAGACCAAGCTCCACAAGGCGTGCGTCGCGAAGCTCTTCACCCGGAACGATCTGGTCCTCGACGCCGAGGCGATCGCGGACGTGGCACGGGAGATGGTGAAACAGAAGCGGTGAGTCGGTGCCGCGCGTCGCGGGAATCGACCCAGGCACGCTGAGCCTCGACGTCTGCGGCCTCGACGACGGCCGCCTCTTCCTCGATGCGAGCTGGCCGACGGCGGACGTGATGGCGGATGTCCGTCCGCTGGTGCGCGCCCTGCTCGCCGCCGGCCCCGTCGAACTGGTGGTCGGCCCTTCCGGGTACGGACTGCCTCTCCGTATGGCCCGCGATGCGAGCGAGGACGACCTGAGGCTCGCGTTCCTGGCATCGCCTGGTGAAACGGGCGGGATCGGCGGCCTGCGGGCGCTCACGCGGCGTCTCGACGAGGCGGGCCTGCCGTTGATGCTCACGCCCGGCGTGGTGCACCTCGACACCGTGCCCCGCCACCGGAAGCTCAACCGGGTCGACCTGGGTACGGCCGACAAGGTCTGTGCCGCCGCGCTCGCGATCGCGGAGCGCGGCGCCAAGCGGGGTCGTCGTCCGGAGGATGTTTCGCTGGTGCTGCTCGAACTGGGTGGGGCATTCACGGCCGCGCTCGCCGTCCAGCGCGGGCAGATCGTGGATGGACTGGGCGGCACCAGCGGGCCGATCGGGTGGCGCGCCGCGGGCGCACTGGATGGCGAGGTGGCATACCTCGCGGCCGAGGTGACGAAGGGGATGCTGTTCGACGGTGGCGTGGAGCGGATCTCGCGAGCTGACCCGACCCTCCGCGAGGCGACGCTCGAGGCCTACATCGAAGGGGCCGCCCGCGCGGTGCGCGTTCTCCGGACGGCCGCGCCGGAGGCCGACGAGATCCTGCTCTCGGGGCGACATGCCGCGGATCCCGAGATCCGGCGCCGGGTGGCGGCCGCGATCGCGGATCTGGGCGAGGTATTGACGCTGACGGGCTTTGCCGCGTGCGCCAAGCAGGGGGCACAGGGCGCCGCCGTCCTCGCCGACGGCTTGGCCGGCGGGACGCACCGCGGCCTGGTGGACCGACTCAGGATTCGGGAGGCGACAGGAACGGTGCTCGACCACCTGCACGTCATCGCACCGGCCACCGCACGGCGACGGCTGGGCCTGCCTGATGTCTGATCGGCGCGGTCACATCCTGCTGGCGGGCGTTTCGACCCGCGCGCTCGCCGAATCGGCCGCACGCGCGGGGTATCGGGTGACCGTGGTGGACGCCTTCGGCGACCTCGATCTCCGGGCCGTCGCGGACGTCGTACCGCTCCGTCACAAGGGCGCGCGCCCATACGGGGCCGCAACAGCCGCTCGCGCGGCCTCCCGCGTGAGCGCCGAGCTGATCGCCTACACCTCCAACTTCGAAAACCATCCCGCCGCCGTCGCGGTGCTCTCGCGTGGGCGACGCCTGCTGGGGAACCCACCCGAGGTTCTCGCGCGCGTCCGCAACCCGCTGGCGCTCGCTCGGGCGCTCGCGGCCGCCGGGGTCGCCGTGCCGATCACCCGCGCGAGCGTGCCGACGCCGTCGCTCGACGCTCGTCGGTGGCTGCTCAAGCCGAGACGGTCGGGCGGTGGGCACGGCACGCGAGCGTGGAGCCGCGGACAACCGGTGCCGCGCGGCGCGTACCTCCAGGAGCGGATCGCCGGCCCGCCGGGCTCGATCATCTTCGTCGCCGACGGCCGCCGGGCGGTGACGCTCGGCCTCACACGCCAGCTGGTCGGCCACCGAGCGTTCGGATCACAGGGCTTCCGCTATTGCGGCAGCCTGCTCGCAGCCCGCAAGACAGTGCTGTTCGTGCGGCAGGCAGAGCTGTATGGGCGTGCCGTGGCGCTCGCGGATGCCGTGACCGCGGCGTTCGGCTTGCAAGGGCTCAACGGCATCGATTTCATCGCCCGGAACGGCGTGCCCTACCCGATCGAGGTGAACCCGCGGTACTCGGCGTCCATGGAGCTGGTAGAACGCGCCACCGGCCTCTCGCTCTTTCGAGCGCATCTCGATGCCTGTGCCGGGACGCTGCCCGAAGCTCCCGAGCCGAGCGTGCGCGTCTGCGGGAAGGCGATCGTGTTCGCGCGGCACGATGTCCTGGTGGGGGATCCGGCGCGGTGGAAAGCCGAGATCGCCGACGTTCCGCACCCCGGGGAGCGGATCGCCGCCGGGCGCCCCATCTGCACCGTCTTCGCCCATGCGGCAGACGGCGACCGCTGCACCGCGGCGCTTGCCGCCGCCGCGGACGCCGTGTACCACGCGACGGCACGGCGCGCACGGGGGGTGGCGTGAGCCCGACCACGCGGATCGCCGCGGTGACCTGCCTGGGCTGCGGATGCGGCTGCGATGACCTCGTCGTCGAGGTCTCGGGCGCAGCGATCACCAACGTCTCGCCGCCGTGCCCTCTCGCGAGGACGTGGTTCGCCGATGGCAGCGTCCCGACCGCCGTGCGTCGCTCGGGACAGGAGGTCCCGCTCGATGCCGCGATCGCCGACGCCGCCGACGTGCTGGCCGGTGCTACGGGAAATGTCCTGGTCGTCCTGGCTCCGGAGATCAGCGCACAGGCGCAGCGCGCGTCACTCGCGCTCGCCGACCTGCTGCGCGCGCGGGTGGAGACAGCCACGTCGGAGCCGGCGGCGGCGGGCCTTCTGGTGGCGCAGCGGCGTGGGCGTGCGGCCGCTACCCTCGGCGAGATCCGCAATCGGGCGGACATGCTCCTCTTCTGGGCGGTGGACCCGAGCGAGCGCTACCCGCGATACTGGTCGCGGTACGCGCCGGAGCCTGCTGGTACGCACGTGCCGAAGGGACGGGCCGGGCGCACCGTGATGGCGGTGAGCGTCGGCCGGGACCGAGGCCCGACGGGTGCTGGACGTGGAGCTCTCGCTAAGCCCCGACCAGGAGATCCCAGCGCTCTCGGTGATGCGGGCCGTGGCGCTGGGCAACGCGCTCGGCGAGCTGCCCGCATCGCTGCAGCAGGCCGCCGACATCGCTGGCCGCCTTACGAAGGCGCGCTACGCCGCCGTCGTGCACGATGCCGAGCCTGGCGGCGAGGACCGAGACGGCTATCGGGCGGAAGGACTTGTTGCGCTGGCCGAGGCGCTGAACGGACCGACGCGCGCCGCGCTCAGCTCGCTCCGAGCGGGCGGCAATCGTTCGGGCGCGGAGATGGTGCTCACCTCGCAAACCGGCTACCCGATCGCCATCAGCTATCGACCCGGCTACCCGCAATACACGCCGGCTTCCCGGGGGGTCGCGAATGCGGCAGCGTGAAGCGGGCGCTATCCTGATGGTCGGCGCGGCGGCGGCCATTGTCGACGAGATCGCTGCCGTCGCGACCCGCGTTCCCGTGGTGATCATCGGTCCCCGCGCGAGCGAGGCGAAGCTTCCGGCGCGGGTCGCCGTCGACACCGGCGTCGCCGGGCATTCACGAGGGCGGGACCGCGTATCGGATGGACGACATTCCGCTGCCGCTGCGCCCGCCGCTCCCCGCGACCCGAACGGCGGTGGACGTGCTGTCGGCGCTGCTCGCGGCGCTTCGCGCGCGTGGCGCGCGGAGGCTCGGATGAGCGCGCCGACGCGGCTTCGGATCGTCGGCGGCGCGATTCACGACCCGGCAAACGGCGTCGACGGCGACGTCCGCGACATCTGCATCGAGAATGGGCGCATCGTCGCCGATCTCCCGGCCGGTGCGCCGACGCTCGACGCGCGCGGCATGGTCGTGATGCCTGGCGGAGTGGACATCCATTCCCACTTCGCCAGCTCCAGCTGCAACCACGCCCGCCGGCTCATCCCCGACGAGCACGCCGCCGATCCCGCGCCGGCACCGACGCTCGACGACGACCAGCCGCTCGCCCGCTCGGGGACGGGCGGGTACGGTTCCGAGCACCTTCACGACGGGATACCGGTACGCCGGCCTGGGCTACACCACGGCATTCGACGCAGCCGTCGCGCCGCTCACGGCGCGGCACAGCCACAGCGAGCTGGACGACACGCCGTGCGTCGACGGCGGCATCTTCGTCCTCATGGGGAACGACGAGTACCTCCTGCGCCAGATCGAGGCCGGCGAACGGGATCGTGCGCGCGACTACGCGGCGTGGCTTCTGGGAGCGACCGGCGGATACGCGGTCAAGATCGTGAATCCGGGCGGCATCGAGGCGTGGAAGACGGGACAGCGGAACGTCGCCACCATCGACGACTCGGTGAGCGGCCGTGACCTGACACCCCGGACGATCCTGGAGACGCTCACGGACGCGGCGAACGGGCTTCGTCTGCCGCACCCGGTCCACATCCACTGCAACAATCTCGGCGTGGCCGGCAACGCCGCCACGACGCTGGCGAGCATGGAAGCCGTGGCGGGCCGGCGCGCGCACTTCACGCACCTGCAGTTCCATTGCTACGGCGGGGGCGGCGGCCAGCCGTGGAGCTCCGCCGCGTCCGAGGTGATGGACTACGTCAACACGCACCCGGAGGTGAGCGTCGACGTGGGCCAGGTGATGTTCGGCCCCGCGACGACCATCACCGCGGACGCGCCCGTCGAGTACCTGCTTCACAAGAGCAGCGGCCGCCGCTGGACCAACATCGACATCGAGCTGGAGACGGGCTGCGGGATCGTCCCGCTGATCTACAAGGACAAGGCGGCGGTCAGTGCGCTGCAGTGGGCGGTCGGGCTGGAACTGTTCCTCCTGAGCGCGGATCCATGGCGGGTGGTGCTCTCCACCGACCATCCGAACGGCGGCTCGTTCCTCTCGTATCCGGCGCTGATCCAGCTCCTGATGGACCGGGCCGTGCGCGATGAGCAGCTCAAGCGGGTGAACCCCAAGCTCGTCGCGGGGAGCGCCCTGGCGGACGGGCTCGCCCGCGAGTACACCCTGAACGAGATCGCGATCATCACGCGGGCCGGGCCGGCGCGCCTTCTCGGGCTTCGGGCCAAGGGCCACCTCGGGCCGGGCGCCGACGCGGATGTGACGATCTACAGCCGCAATGCGGACCTGGCCGCCATGTTCTCGACGCCGCGCTACGTCATCAAGGACGGCCTGGTGATCGTCGAGGAGGGTCACCTGCGACGGGCCCCCGCCGGCCGCCGCCTGCGCGTGGCTCCCGGGTACGACGACGCGGTGTTGCCCGACCTCCGGCGTCATTTCGAGCGGTATGCCACGGTGTCGTTCGACAACTATGCGGTGAGCGACCTGCCCGGCGAGCCGGTGGTCACGGGTTGAGGCGGCGATGAACATCCGCGGCGTCTTCATCGAAGAGACCTTCGCCGAGGCGTTCACGATGCGGGTGGCGCGGGTGATCATCACGGGCCGGAGCCCGCGCTGGGTCCGCGAGGCCGCGCTCAAGCTGACCGGCTTCGCGACCTCCGTGATCGGCTGCAAGGTGGAAGCGGGAATCGAGCGGGAACTGCCCGAGGGCGAGACGCCCGATGGGCGGCCGGGCATGAGCATGCTGTTGATGACGATGAGCAAGGACGACCTCCCAAAACGCCTCATCGAACGGATCGGGCAGACGGTGCTCACCTGCCCCACAACCGCCTGCTTCGACGGCCTGCCCGATGCGCCCGACCGGCTCGGTGTGGGGTCCGCGCTCCGATTCTTCGGCGACGGCTTTCAGTCGAGCAAGGTCATCGGCGGCGAGCGCTTCTGGCGGATCCCGGTGATGGAGGGTGAGTTCGTCGTCCAGGAAAAGTTCGGCATGGTGAAAGGCGTCGGCGGGGGCAACTTCCTCATCCTCGGCCGCTCGGCCGACGCGGCGCTGGCCGCGGCAGAGGCGGCCGTGGAGGCGATGCGCGGTCATCCCGGGGTCATTCTCCCGTTTCCCGGCGGCGTCGTCCGGAGCGGCAGCAAGGTGGGCTCCCGGCGGATCAAGAGCATGATCGCGTCGACCAACGACGCCTTTTGCCCGACGCTCCGCGCCATCACCGCCACGGCGCTGCCGGAGACCGTGAATTCGGTGCTCGAGATCGTCATCAACGGCACCGATCCGGACGCGATCGCGAGCGCCATGCGGCTCGGCATCGGCGCCGCCTGTCTCGATGGGATCGTCTCCATCTCGGCGGGCAACTACGGGGGCAAGCTCGGCCCGCACCATTTTCATCTGCGGAAGATCATGGACGGTGCGACATGAGCGGGCTCGAGGCCAGGCTCCGGTCGCCATTCGCCGCGCCCGCGGACTGCTCGGCCGTGCTGGATGGGACGTGGACCGGCTGGTCCGCGGCGGAGCTGGCGCGGCGTCCGGTCGTCATTGCCGGTCGCGGCCTGGTCCCCCTCGGCGACCTGTGCGACCTGTCCGGCGAGCCGAACGGGAGCCTCCGCCTCACGGGAGAGTGGACTCGCGCGACGAGGGTCGGTGCCGGGCTGACCGAGGGGACCGTCGTGGTCGACAGTGATGTGGGGGACGAGGTCGGAATCGGCATGTCGGGCGGCAGCATCGAAGTGCGCGGCAGCGCCGGCGCTCGGGCGGGAGCCGCTGCGCCGGAGGCTCGGCGAGGCATGACCGGCGGGGAGCTCGTGGTGCACGGCTCGCTCGGGCGCGAAGCCGGGGCGCTGATGCGTCGCGGGCTCCTGGTAGCGGGCGGGTCGGTGGAGGATCACGCCGGCGTGGGCATGATCGCCGGAACGATCGTCGCGTTCGGGTCCGTGGCGAACCCGGCCGGACTCTGGTCCAAGCGGGGCTCGCTCGTCGCCCTCGGCGAGCTGACCGTTCCCGCTACGTATCGGTACGCCTGCACCTATCAACCGGTCCACCTGCGCCTGATGCTGTCACGGCTCAAGACGCGTTACAGTCTGCCTGTCGAGGGACGGCACCTCACGGGCTTCTACCGCCGCTACAGTGGCGACCTCGCCGAACTCGGCAAGGGAGAGATTCTCGCATGGACAGCGTGACGACGACCGGGCTCCAGATGAACGAGCTCGCGACGGAGATCGCAGATCATCTCGAGGAGCACGCCGCCACGCTTCGCGTGCGATCCCGGACCCTCCCCAGCGGCGCGCGCGTCATCGATGCCGGAGTGGAGATCGAAGGCGGCTACGACGCCGGGCTTCTGCTGGGCGAGATCTGCATGGGTGGGTTGGGCAACGTGACCTACTCCCCGATTCAGGTCGGCGGCGAGGCGTGGCCCGGACTCACGGTGTGGACCGATCACCCGGCCGTCTCGTGCATGGCCTCGCAGTACGCGGGGTGGGCCATCTCGGTGGACAAGTTCTTCGCCATGGGATCGGGCCCGCTCCGGGCGCACGCACGCGTCGAGCGCGAGCTGTTCGAGAAGCTCGACTACGCGGAGGAGGCCGCCCAGGGCGTGATGGTTCTCGAGGGGCGCACCCTCCCCACCGACGCGGTGGCCTTCTGGGTGGCGGAGAAGGCCCGCCTGCAGCCCTCCCAGCTCACTTTCGTGGTCGCGCCGACCGCGAGCCTCGCGGGCGGCGTGCAGATCTCGGCCCGGATCCTGGAAACGGGCCTGCACAAGATGGAGACGCTGGGATTCGACGTCCGGCGCGTGGTGAGCGCGATAGGCACCGCGCCGATCGCACCCGTGGCCAAGAACGACCTGCGCGCCATCGGTCGGACCAACGACTGTATCCTGTACGGTGGGCAGGCGCGCTACACGGTTCGCGCGAGCGACGCGGAGCTGGCGGAGCTGGCGCCCAAGGTCCCGGCGTCCGCATCCCGCGACTACGGCACACCGTTCTACGAGATCTTCCAGCGGTACGAGGGCGACTTCTACAAGATCGACCCCCTGCTCTTCAGTCCCGCGGAAGTATGGCTCACGAGTACCGAGAGTGGCCGGACGTTCCACGCGGGGCACCTGAATCCCGAGGTGCTGACCGCGTCGTGTTACCCGAGCTGACAGAATCCCTTTTCCCCGACCCCAGGAGCAAGCGATGCGACGGTTTCCGATCTGGCTGGTTTCCTCCCTGACGCTCGCGACGGCGTGCAGCAAGCCCGCCGACAAGCCGGCCGAAGCGCCGCCCGCGGACACCGCGACGGCGGCCGCGCCCGCCGCACCGGCAGGGCCGCAGGCGATCGTCACGGTCATCTACAAGACGCCCAAGGATCCGGCGGCGTTCGAGAAGTACTACAAGGAGGTCCACCTGCCGCTCGTGGGCAGCAAGCAGCAGGAGATCGGATTCACCAAGGCGGAGCTGACCAAGTTCACCAGCACGCTCGACGGCAAGAAGCCGACTTTCTACCGGCAGGCGGAGCTGTACTTCAACTCCATGGACGACCTCAAGAAGGGCATGGCGACCCCGGGCTTCAAGGCGGTCGGCGACGACCTCTCGAAGTTCGCCACGGGTGGCCTTCTCGGCATGGTGGCAGTCGAAACCGGCGAGAAGGGTTCGGCGGCGTGCCCGGCGCTCGTCACCGTGATCTACAACGCGCCCAAGGACAGCGCGGCCTTCGAGTCCTACTATTCCGAGACGCATCTGCCGCTCGTCGGCACGGGCCAGCCGGAGATCGGCTTCACCCGCGCGGACCTGACCCGGTTCGAGTCGAACCTCGACGGTTCGGCGCCGGCCGAGTACCGCCAGGCGGAGCTGTGCTTCAACTCGATGGATGAGCTCAAGAAAGGCACCGCGACCCCGGCGTTCAAGAAGGTCGGCGATGACCTTCCCAGGTTCGCGACCGGCGGGCTCACCGCCCTCATCGGCGAGCAGCAGTAACCTGCACCTCGTCATCCTCGCCGCCCGCGAGGGCTGGCACACCCGGGAGCTGACCCGCGCGCTCGAGGCGCGCGGGCACACCGGGTCGGTCGTTCCCTACGAGGGGCTGGTGGCCACGATCGGCCATCAGCCCGGCCTTCGGAGCCGCGCGGCCGATCTCGACCGCGCGGACGCCGTGCTCGCCCGGATCATTCCCTCGGGCTCGCTCGAGCAGATCATCTTCCGCGTGGACGCGCTGCACCGACTGGAGGACCGAGGCGTGCGGGTCATGAACTCGCCGCGTGCCATCGAGCGGACGGTCGACAAGTTCTGGACCTCGGCGCTGCTCGAGCAGTGCGGGCTGCCGACACCAGAGACCATCGTCTGCGAATCGCCCGAGGAGGCGTTCGCCGCTTTCCGCGCGCTGGGCGACGTGATCGTGAAGCCGTTGTTCGGCTCGATGGGACTCGGAATGGTGCGGGTGAGCGACGAGGAAATGGCGTTTCGGGTCTTCAAGACGATCGAGACCATCCGCGGCGTCTACTATCTGCAGCGCGCCATCGACCACGAGGGGCGGGATATCCGCGCGTTCGTGGTGGGGGGACGCGTGCTGGCGGCCATCGAGCGCCATTCGGACGGCTGGCGCACCAACCTCGCCCGCGGAGGGACGGCGCGGGCCGTCCAGCTCTCCGAGGCATGGAGCGCGCTCGCCGTGCGGGCGGCGGCGGCAGTGGGCGCCGAATACGCGGGCGTCGACCTGCTGCCGGCCCGCGACGGCTCGGCATACGTGCTCGAGGTCAACGGGATTCCCGGATGGGAGGGCTTGCAGGCCACCACCGGGATCGACGTGGCCGGCGCCGTGATCGACCAGCTCGTGGGCCCGCGCGGGTGAACACGCCCGACGAGGTGGCCGCCGCCGGTCAGCTCGCGTGCCTGCTCGAGGTCAGCGCGCCCAAGCCGGGCAACGTCTCGCCCGGGCGCCACTTCCACGACACGAGCTACGAGGACTTCCTGGCGAGCGCCGTGGCGATCGGCCCGGCCCTCGCGTCGGCCGGCGAGCGCCCGCTGGGCGCCACCATCCTCGCCGCGGTCACCGCGACGAACCGGTGGACCGCCTCGAACACCAACCTCGGCATCATTCTGCTGCTCTCGCCCCTGGCCTGCGCGGCCCTGCGGCCGGCCGGTTCGCTGCGGGACAGGACGCGCGACGTGCTGGCCTCGACCACCGTCGCCGACGCCGCCGAGGTCTACACCGCGATTCGGCGCGCGCGCCCGGGTGGGCTGGGCTCCTCGGCCAGCGAGGACGTGGCGGCCCCGCCGACCGTCGAACTCCGCGATGCCATGGCGATCGCGGCCGATCGGGACAGCGTCGCACGCGAGTACGCCACCGACTTCGCCACGACGTTCGAGGTCGCCGTGCCCGCCCTGCGCGAGGCCCGCAGCGCCGGACTCGGCTGGGACGACGCCACCGTCCAGACGTACCTGCGGATCCTCGCCGCGCTGCCCGATACGCACATCGCGCGGAAGCTGGGTCGCGAAGCGGCGGAGGCCGTGTCGCGCCGCGCGCGCGAGGTAGAGCAGGCCGGCGGCGTAACTTCGGAGCACGGGAGGCGGGCGCTCCAGGCGCTCGACGCGGAGCTCAGGAGCTCGACCAATGCCCGCAATCCGGGGACGACGGCAGACCTCACGTGCGCCGCGCTGTTCGTCGTTATACTAGAGGACGGCTGGAACCGCTGAGGAGATCGTCGTGCAGAGCCATTTCCGCGTGCAGGTCAGCAAGGATTATCTGGTCTTCGCCTCGGCGCACTTCATCACCTTCCGGGGACACCAGTGCGAGACGCTGCACGGTCACAACTACCGGGTCGGTGTGGCGGTGGAAGGTTCCGTGGATGCCGAAGCGTTCTTCGTGCTCGACTTCAGCGTGCTGAAGCAGGTCGCGCGCCGGTTCGTGGATGAGATCGACCACAAGGTGCTGCTTCCAACCCAGAATCCCAAGCTGGCATTCCATGAGGACGGCGACCGTCTGCGGGTAGACTACTTCGGTCAGCCGGCCTACGTCTTCCCGAGGCGCGACTGCGCCCTGCTCCCCATCCAGAACAGCACGGCCGAGATGCTGGCGCAGTATCTGGGTGGCCGGGTCAGGGACGAGCTCAACGGGAGCGGGTACAGTCACCTGACGCTGCTGGAGCTGGAGGTCGAGGAGAACTACGGTCAGTCCGCCACGTACCGCGAAACGCTCGGCGACTGAGCCCCGACCGGCCCGGCGGCAAGATCCGCCAGGTCGGCGGCCGTGATGGTGCCGGCGTGAATCGCGCTCGCCACAAGGGCCCCGTCGCAGCCGGCGTCCCGCATACGGTCGAGGTCCCGCCGTGCCAGCACGCCGCCACCCGCCATCAATCTGGCGTCGGGGAATCGCTTCCGCAGCGCCTCGATGAGTCCCAGGTCCGTTCCGCACCCGGTTCCGATCCGCGCCAGATCCAGCACCAGCAGACCGTCCACGCCGGTGTCCGCGGCCTGGGCCGCCAGACTCAGGGCATCGGGCACCGCGCCCTCCGCATCCTGCATCGCCGGGTGGAGGATGGGGCTCCCGAGCCGAAGATCGAGACTGAACACGACGCGGTGCTCGCCCACCGTCCGGACGATGGCCCGAAGGTCGGTGAACGCCCGAAGGGTCTCGAGGCCGATCACGACCTGGCTCGCACCGGTTGCCAGCACCTCGAACGTGCTCTCCGGCGTGTGCGCGCCCGCGTCCACCATGATCGCGCCGGCAAACCCGGTATCGAGCTGCGCCAGCTCCCGCAGGGTGCCGCGCTGCACGGCGCCGCCCTGGATGGCGTCCAGGTCGGCGATGTAGCACGACCTGGCACCAAGCCGCATCCGGAAGGCGCGCATGATCGGCACGGGCTCGCCTACCGCGTCCGGGGCGAGCGCGGAGGCGGTGGGCTCGTACCGCGAGCGGTCGCCGGCCTGCGCGCGCACGGCAACGCCCTGCGCGAGATCGAGCACCGGAATGATGTCCATGGTCACCCCAACTTATCAGGGACCGAAGCCCAATGACCAGTCGCGAGCGCGGCCCCGTGCTCGGGTGGGACATCGGCGGGGTCAACATCAAGGCCGCACGCGTCGAGCGGCAAAACGGCGGAGCTCCGGGGCTTCGGAGCGCCTCGCTTCCGTTCGAGATCCAGCGCAACCCTGCGGCGCTCGCCGACACGCTTCTGGCCCTGGCGCGCAGGCTCGATTGGGCGGCGGGCTGGCCGCACGCCGTCACCATGACGGCCGAGCTGTCGCAGGCCTTTCGTACCAAGCGGGAAGGCGTCGCGTTCGTGCTGGACGCGGTGGCGACCGCCTTCCCCCGCGACCCGGTCCGGGTGTTCACGGTGGACGGCCGGTTCGTGGGCTCCGCGGAGGCGCGAGGCCGGCCGCTCGAGATCGGCGCGTCGAACTGGGTGGCGACGGCAACGCTGGTGGCCCGGGACGTCCCGGACGCGATCCTCGTGGATATCGGCACGACCTCCACCGACATCATCCCGATCGCGGACGGACGAGTCGTCGCGCGCGGTCGAACCGATCCCGCGCGGCTGCTGACCGGCGAGCTGCTGTACACCGGCGCGGTTCGCACGCCCGCCGAGGCGCTGGTGCGCGAGGTGCCCCTCTGGGATGGACTGGCCGCGGTGTCGGCGGAAGGGTTCGCGACGACCGGTGACGCCCACGTGTGGCTCGGTACCCTCGCGCCGGACGACTATACGGCGCCGACCGCGGACGGCCGACCGGTGACCCGCGAGCACGCGGGCGAGCGGTTGGCCCGCGTCGTCTGCGGCGACCGCGAGATCCTGGACGAGCAGGCGATCGCGCGCATCGCCGGCACGATCGCCGAGGCGCAGGTTGCCCTGGTCGCCGCGGGCCTCCGCCGCGTCCACGCCGCCTCCCCGGGCGCGAAGGCGGCGGTGGTGGCCGGCCTGGGCGATTTCATCGCCGCGGACGCCGCGCGCCGGGTCGGCCTCGAGGTCATCGCGCTCGCGGATCGGCTGGGGACGGCGGCTCGCGTGGCGCCGGCTGCCGCCGTCGGCTGGCTCCTGGCGGCAGAGCTGAGCGGAAGCGAATGAGCGGCGGGAACGGAGGGCTCACCGTCATCAAGGTCGGGGGCGGTTTGAGCGCCACCCCCGGCGCGCTCGACGCGGTAGGTGCCGCCATCGCGGCAGCCGGCCGGTGCACGCGGCTCCTCGTCGTGCCAGGCGGCGGCCCGTTCGCGGACGCCGTCCGCGAATTCGAGCGGGTCGAGCGGCTCTCCGCCGACGCGGCACACTGGATGGCGATCCTCGCGATGGATCAGTACGCGCACGTCCTTGCCGAGCGCATTCCCGCCCCACTCCTGGAAGAGCCGGGTGCGATCTCCTCGGCACTCGGCACCGCGGGCGTCGCCGTGCTCGCACCCTATCGCTGGATGCGCGCGGCCGACGTCCTGCCACACACGTGGGATGCCACCAGTGACAGCGTGGCCGCGTTCGTGGCCGGTGCGCTCGACGCTGAGCGGTTGATCCTGGTCAAGCCGACGGCCGGCGCGCCCGGCCCCGAGCTCACCGATGCGTGCTTCGAATCGGTGCGGCCGGCGGGGATGCCCTGCGTGGTGGTCGGATGGGAGCGCGTAGAGGAGGCGTTGGGGAGAGGGTGAGACCGGTCCTACGGAGGGACGTCCCTCCGGCGGCCGCAACGCATAGAACCGCCATTACGCCGTCCGCAACCTCCGCGACTGCTGCGCCGGCGTCCGGGCCAGGAACTGCGCCAACTGTTCCGCGACGACGGGCCGGCTGAACAAGTACCCCTGCATCTCGTCGCATCCCTGCTGCACCAGCACCGCCCGCTGCGCCTCCGTCTCGATCCCTTCACCCACCACCTTGAGATTGAGGGCGTGCGCCATCGCGATGATGGCCGTCGTGATGGCCGCGTCGTCCGGCGAGGTCGTGATCTCGCGGACGAAGGATCGATCGATCTTGAGGGCGTCGAGCGGCAGGTGTTTGAGGTAGCTGAACGACGAGTACCCGGTCCCGAAGTCGTCGACCGCCAGGTGCAGCCCGGTGGCACGCAGCGCGTGCAGCGTGTCCATGTTCTCCCGCTGGTGATTGACCAGCAGGCTTTCGGTGAGCTCGAGCCCGAGGAAACGGGCCTCGAGTCCGGTGCGCTGGAGCACGCTGGAGACGGTGTCGGGAAACGAACGGCGAAGCTGTCGACTGGACAGATTCACGACGACCCGAATGGGCGGGAGGCCCGCGCCCTGCCATGTCCGGTTCTGGCTGCACGCCTCTTCGAGCACCCATTCGCCGAGCGGCACGATGAGTCCGTTCTCCTCGGCGAGCGCGATGAACTCCGATGGGAGCAGCAGGCCCAGCTCGGGATGCCGCCACCGCACCAGAGCCTCGGCGCCGACCACCGCGCCCGTGCGAGCATCGACGACGGGCTGATAGTGCAGCTCGAACTCCTCCCGCTCGATCGCGCGGCGGAGCGCGTTCTCGAGCGTGAGCCGCTGCAGCGCGCTCGCGTTCATCGCCCGTGAATACGCCTGATAGCTGCTCCCCCCCTGCTCCTTGGCCTTGTACATGGCCGTGTCGGCGTGCATCAGGAGGGTTTCGAGGTCCTCACCGTCGTCGGGATAGATCGCGATCCCGATGCTGGCGTTGACGAAGATCTCCTGGCCCTCGACCGGAATGGGATGCGCCAGAGTGCTGAGGATCCGGCGGGCGAGCTTGCCCGCATCCTCGGCGCTCGCGAGGCCCGGCATGATCACCGTGAACTCGTCGCCACCCAGACGCGCCACGTCGGCGGCAATTGCGGCCTGGGCCGGCCCGACCTCGTCTTCCCGGTCCCGGCAGCAGGCGCGGAGGCGAAGCGCGACCTGCTGAAGGAGCTGGTCGCCGGCCTCGTGGCCCAGCGTGTCGTTGATCCGGCTGAAATGGTCGAGGTCGATGAAGAAGGCCGCGACGAGCTTCCCGTTCCGCCGCGCGTGGTCCAGTGCCTGCCCGAGCCTTTCCTTATAGGAGAGGCGGTTCGGCAGCCCGGTCAGGCTGTCGTAGTAGGCCAGGGATCGGACCTGCTCCAGCATCCGCGCGTTGGCCAACGCGACGGCCACCTGATCGGCGAGGCGGCGGATCTGCACGTGCTCCTCGGCACGCGCGGACGTGCCGCTGCGATCGCCGAGCATGAGCATGCCGACGAGCTGCCGCCGGAATCGGAGCGGCAACACCACGACCGTCCGCGGCCCGAGCCGGACGAGGGGCTCGAGATAGCGCGGCAACGTGTCACCCTCGACGTCGAGTTGGACGAGGTCGGGTCCTTCGAGGAGGTCCTGCACGTCCTCCGAGCGAAGCTCCACACGGGTCGGGTGGCGTGCTTCGTCGCAGTAGTCATACATCACGCCATTCAGCGACTTTCCCCCGTCGGGCGTCACCAGCGTTACGCCGACGAGGTGGCACGGAAAGACGTCGCGGGTGCGGGACAGCAGGGTATCCACGATGGATTCGGCGTCCGTGGCCGAGAGGACGGCGCGATCGAGCTCCGCGGCGGTCGAGAGCGCCTGAAACTGGCGCCCGAGCTCGACCGCCATGGCGTTGAACGAGGTCGCCAGCTCCTCGAACTCGTCCCGGCTGGACACCGAGACGCGGCTGCCGAAGTCCCGGTGCGCGATACGTCGCGTTCCCTCCCGGAGCTCCACCAGCGGGATCAGGCTTCGCCGAATCTGGCTGCCGCTCAGGACCAGCACGGCGAGACCCGCGAGCAGGACGGCCCAGCCGAACAATCGAGTAAAGCGCGCGAGCGGGCCGAGGACCTCGTCTTCCGACTCGCTCAGCACCAGCGTCCAGGTCGGTGCCGCGAAGACTTCGTCGAGGAGCACCGGCCAGGAGGACGACACGAACGCCCGGGCCGGCGAGGCCGCCGACCCGGGCATGGGGTCGATTGGCGCCGCTTCGGTGATCGGATCCGCCTGCGAGACGAGATCGGCCTGGGTCGAACGGAACAGCGTGTCGCCGGGTTCCGCGACCACCGCGATCACCGTACTGGGCGACGGGAGGTTCGAGGCGAGCGTTCCCCACAGGAATTCCGGACTCACCTCGCCGATCAGCGTGCCGCGAACCTCGCCCGCCCGGTCGACCCGGCGCAGCAGGAACGTGCGCGCGGGCCCGCCGGCGCGCGGTCGGCTCAGGATCAGCGGGAGGCCGGCACCGAGGTCGTCCTGATCCGCGGCCGTGAGCGCCGGCGGCTGCTCGAGCGTGCCGAAGACGGGGAGGTGCGTGCCGTCATCGTCCGCGAACTCGAGCGCGACGAATCGCTGGCTCGCGAGCAGGTCGAGGCCGGTGTTGAGCATCCGGTTCGCATCGGGCTGGTCCGAGACTGTCTGAAGTTGGCGGAGCACACGCGGCGGGATGCTCTTGAGCGTGGCGTCGAGCAGGAGTAGACGCTCATACAGCGCGAGGCCCATGGCTTTGTTGGCCTGATGCAGCCGGGCCTCGCTTTGACTGCGAAGCTCCCGGGTGATGTGGCCGTAGGACACGGCGGCGACCAGTGCGATCGGAAGCACTGCACAGCCTACGAAGAGCAGGAGTAGGCGTCGCCCGAACCTGCTCTGCAGCGGTGCCGGAGCTAGCGTCACCTGGTTCAGCTCGTCGCTTTGGGGAAGATCGGATCCGTGGCGCGCAACGCGTTGCACGCCAACACGGTCGCGCCAGTCGGCAAGGCTTATGCCCCACGGGGCATGAGACGAAAAAGCTTGTGGGGCGGACAGTTGGACGGGCCGCAGCAGGCGGGTGCCTGGCGCCTTTCCGGCAATTCGCGTCAGGCGGCGAGCGGACGGCTTCGAGCGGAGGCGATCAGATCGCGCAAGGCAGCGAGCACCCGCTCGTCACCTTCGCGCAAGAGCGCGGCGAGAATGTGCTTGCAGGCTCGCTCGCGCCACAGATGGTCGCCGCAATCGCAGCGGGGAACGTCGGCGGAGAACAGGTCGACCCAGTGCGTTTGGGCGCCCCCAACGATTTGATACCGACCGGAATCCAGATGGAAGGTGCGGAGCTCGAGGCAGCGCTCGAGGCGCACGGGGTCGATGGGGAACGCATTCAGATCGGGAAATGGGTCGGGCATTCGGGCCTCCGCGATTGGCCTGAATATAACCCGAAAACCGCCGAAGCAGAAGCGCGCTGAGTTGCCACAAACTGCATTTGTATCAACAAGTTATACCGCTCCGCCGACTGGCTCTCTCAGTGCGTTGGCGAGCCCGCGAACCCGCAGCTCTTCCACCAACCCCAGGCGGCCGCCGGAACACGCCGCGCCCCGCACGCCGACCACATCCGGCGACAGCGCGGCCACTCGCTGCACCCCATCCGCCGTAAGCGAGCCTGCGACCCCGGTGAGGAGGCCGCGGGACTTCGACTGACCTACCCAGTCCTCGAGCTCGTGGATCGTGGCCCAGGCGAAGATGTCGCGGCCGTCCTTGATCCAGGTGTCGATCAGGACACCGCGCGCGCCCGTTTCGCCGGCCAGCGCCGTAATCGCCTCGCGTGACAGGGCACGGGCACCGGCATGATCAGCGTACGCGACCGCCACGACATCGGGCCGGAGCGGCGTGCGCGCTGCCGCGTCCACTGCCGCCGCGAGTACCGCTCGCGCCGCGAATGGTTGCTCGATGCCAGCGAGTCCGACTTTCACGTACAGCTCCTCCGGGCGTTCCACGATGCGGTCGAGCACCGAAAGCGCAGTGGCGAGCGCGGCAGGGGCCGTCAGGTCGCCCAGAGCCACGCTGAGCGGCACTCCCGGCGGCAGCGCGCCGGCGATCGCGCGGAGCGTTCCGGCGTCGACCGCGCCGAGCGACCCGCGCCCAGGCTCCTTGGCATCCACGATCCGCGCGCCACCCGCCACCGCCGTCCCGACCTCCGCCGCCGATCGCACGCTCACCAACAGCCGCATCCGGACTCCCTTGTGAGTTGCTATGGCCCTGATATGTTGGGATTCTTGAAGTTAGCGCGCAGGTTCGAGCGAGGGGAGGCGGCGTGAGGCTGGACGGCAAGATCGTGCTGGTGACCGGCGCGTCCAGCGGTATCGGCCGCGCGATCGCCGTAGGCTGCGCTCGCGAAGGCGCCGACCTCGCGGTGACCTATCGCGGCAACGCCGAGGGCGCCGAGGAGACGGCACAGACCATCCGCTCCCTCGGCCGCCGCGCCGAGGTGCTGAGGGTGGACCTCAGCCAGGACGCTGACGTCTCCGCGCTGGCGAACGCTCTCGGCGAGCGACTCGGGCGGGTCGACGCCTGGATCAACAACGCCGGGGCCGATATCCTCACCGGCGCCGGCGGCCGTCTGTCCCGGCGCGAGAAGCTGGACCTCGTGCTCGCCGTGGATCTGCGCGGGACCATCCTGGCCTCCTGGGCGGCGGTAGAGTCGATGCGCGAGCGGGGCGGCGTCATCATCAACATGTCGTGGGATCACGTATCCGTCGGCATGGCCGGTGAGAATCCCATCCTGTATTCGGCGGCCAAGGGCGGTATCGCGAGCTTCAGCAGGTCGCTCGCGCGGCAGGTGGCGCCGGCGATCCGGGTGAACATCCTCGCGCCGGGCTTCATCGAGACCGCCTTCGGCGAACAGGCGGACCAGGACTGGCACCGGGACGTCGCGGAGCGAACGCCGCTCCGACGCTGGGGCCGGCCAGAGGATCTCGTCGGCGCAGCCGTCTTCCTGGCCTCGGACGATTCCCGGTTCATGACGGGACAGATGATCATGGTGAACGGTGGCGTGGTGATGTAAACGGAATCGCACTGCAAGGAGAGCAAGATGCCGGCGACCAAAGAGCGTACCTACGACGAGGCAGAAATCACCGAGCGGCTGAAGGCGCTGCCCGGCTGGTACTACGAGGATGGCTGGATCCGACGGGTGTTCAAGACCGACGGATGGCCCACGACCCTGATGCTGGTGAACGCCGTCGGCTACCTGGCGGAAGCGGCCTACCACCACCCGGACCTGTCGGTCACGTGGGGGCGGATGACCGTGAAGCTCCAGAACCACGCCGCCGGCGGGATCACGGACAAGGACTTCGAGCTCGCGCGGAAGATCGAGGAGGTCGCGCTCTGGCGACCGACGGGTGGCGCGCTCGAGGGGACGCCGAACAAATGGGTTCGGCCGGGGGATCCACGGTAGCACCAGCCGCGGCGCCCCGCAAAGTCCTGTTTGTCACCGGCCGGCTCGCCGAGCCGGCGCTTCGGCGTGTCCTGGACGAGATGGCGCCGCCGTTCGAGGCGGCGGTGGCGGTCATGAAGATCACCGTGGCCGCGCTCATGACGACGCCATGGATCGCGCGGTTCCTCGAGGTGCCGCCCGACACCGACCTGGTGCTCCTGCCGGGTCTCGTCGAAGGCGACACCGAAGTTCTGCGCGAGCGCTACGGCGTCCCCGTGGAAAGGGGCCCGAAGGACCTCCGCGAGATTCCCCGCTACTTCGGCCACGCCCAGGCCGCGGTGAGCTACGGGGAGTACGACATCGAAATCCTCGCCGAGATCAACAACGCCCCGAAGCTGTCCCGCGAGGCGGTTCGGGCCGCGGCGGACTACTTCGCCGCGAGCGGCGCCGACATCATCGACCTCGGCTGCACCCCGGGCGTTCCCTTTCCCGCGCTGCCCGACATCGTGCGCGAGCTCCGCGGTGCGGGTATGCGGGTGAGCGTGGACAGCTTCGATCCGGGAGAGATCCGCGCGGCCGTCGAGGCGGGCGCCGAGCTGGTGTTGAGCGTCAACGGCTCCAACCGCGACGTCGCGCGCGCGCTTGCCGGCACGGGTGCGCGCGTCGTCGCGATTCCGGACTTCGGCGAGGGGATCGATACCCTGTCCGCCACGCTCGAGGCGCTCGAGCGGTGGGGCGTGGGATACCTCATCGATCCGGTCATCGAGCCGATCGGCTTCGGCTTCACCGCCTCGCTCGAGCGGTACGCCGAAATCCACCGTCGTCATCCGGACGCGGCGCAGCTGATGGGCGTCGGCAACATCACCGAGCTCACCAGCGCCGACACGACCGGCGTCCACGCCCTGCTGCTCGCCATCTGCCAGGAGACCGGCGTCCGCGCCGTGCTCACGACGGAAGTGATTCCGTGGGCACGGGGCGCGGTGCGCGAGATCGACGTCGCCCGCCGCCTCATGTACCACGCCGTCCGGCAGCGCACGCTGCCCAAGAACGTGGACGACCGACTGGTCACGGTGAAGGACCCGGTCATCCTCGAGTACGACGAAGCCGAGCTCCGCCAGCTCCACGCCGCCGTCAAGGATCCCAACTTCCGCATCTTCACCGACCGCACCACGATCACCGTCTTCAACGACGAGATCTTCGTGCGCGGCACCGACATCCAGGAGATCTTCGCGCAGCTCGGCGTGGACGAGGCGACCCACGCGTTCTATCTGGGACGGGAGCTGGCCCGCGCCAAGCTCGCCATCACGCTGGGCAAGACCTACCGGCAGGAAGGCGCGCTGCAGTGGGGATATCTCACACCGCCCGACGAGCTGCGCTCGGACCACGTGAAGCTCACGCCGCGTCGCCGGCGCCCGGGCGCGCCCTCTCGGCGGGGCCCGCGCTAATGGACGATCGTGCGGCCCCGCTGGTAGACAACCTGGGCGAGACGGGGGACCCGATCGCGGTCGTCGCCCGGTTCCTCGACCTTCCGTGGCTCGTGTTTCTCGACAGCGCCACGGGCGCCCCGCGCGGGGGCGACGCTCACCACCTCGGCCGCTACTCGTTCCTCGCCGCCGACCCCGCGCGGATCGTGCGCAGCAAGGGGCGGACGACGGAGATCGGTGGCCCTGGCCTCCCGTGGACACCTACCGACGCGGATCCCCTGCTCACCGTGGGGGAGCTGCTGGCGCCGTTCGCCGCCGCGCCCGTCTCGGGCCTGCCACCATTCCAGGGAGGCGCCGCCGGGTACATCGGATACGACTACGGCGCGGCCCTCGAGCGCCTGCCGGCGCCCCGGTTCGACGACCTCGCGATCCCCGACGTCATTCTCGGCCTGTACGACTGGGTCATCGCGTGGGACCACCGGGTCGGAACGGCCTGGATCATCTCGACCGGGCTGCCCGAGTCCGGCGTGGCGCGCGAGGTCCGTGCGCGCGAGCGGTTGGCGATGGTGCGGGAGCGGTTGGGCGGTCCCGCCCGACGGCCCGCGACCGGCGGACGTCCGCACCTCCCGCCCGTAGAGGCGGAGGCGCCGTCCTACCCGGTGCTCGGCGTGGAGCGGGCGGAGCCGATCGGACTCCGCTCGACGTTCACGCACCGCGGCTACCTCGACGCGGTCACTCGCGTCCGCGACTACATCGTCGCCGGGGACATCTTCCAGGCCAACCTCTCCCAGCGTTTCCAGTCGCCGCTCACCGAGGCGCCGTTCGATCTCTACACCCGCCTCCGGCGCCGGAATCCGGCCCCGTTTGCCGCCTATCTCGACTGCGGCAGCCACCACGTGATGAGCGCCTCGCCGGAGCGGTTCCTTCGGCTGGACGAGAACGGGCGCCACGTCGAGACCCGCCCCATCAAGGGCACCCGTCCCCGCGGGCTCGGCCCGATGCACGACGCCGCGCTCGGTCGCGCCCTCGCCGAGAGCGACAAGGACCGGGCCGAGAACGTGATGATCGTGGATCTGCTGCGGAACGACCTCTCGCGGGTGTGCAAGGCGGGGACCGTCCGCGTGCCCGAGCTGTTCGCGCTCGAGGCGCATCCGACCGTGCATCATCTCGTGTCGACCGTCGTCGGCGAGCTCGACCCGTCGGCGGATGCGATTCAGCTCCTTCGCGCGGCGTTTCCAGGCGGCTCAATCACGGGCGCGCCCAAGGTCCGGGCGATGGAGATCATCGCCGAGCTCGAGCCGTCCCGCCGCGGCGTGTACTGCGGCTCCATCGGGTATCTGTCGACGACGGGCGCGATGGATACGAGCATCGTGATCCGTACCTATCTGGCGCTTCGGGGCCGGGTATACTTCCAGGCGGGCGGCGGAATCGTGGCCGATTCCGATCCCGAGCTCGAATACCGGGAAACTCTGGACAAGGCGCGCGGGTTGATCGGCGCGCTGGCCGGCTCATGATCCTCCTGCTCGACAACTACGACTCGTTCGTCTACAACCTGGCGCGCTACGTCCGTGAGCTCGGGGAAACCCCGGTGGTCCTCCGGCACGACGCCCTGAGCGTCGATGACGTGGAAGCGATGGCGCCCTCCCACATCATCATTTCCCCGGGTCCCTGCTCGCCCGCCGAGGCGGGGATTTCCACCGAGGTCGTCCGCCGTCTCGGCGCCACGATACCGATCCTGGGAGTGTGTCTGGGACACCAATGCATCGGGGCCGCCTACGGCGGCGAGATCGTTCGAGCCGGTCAGCCCATGCACGGCAAGACCTCGATGATCCACCACACCGGCGCCGGCATCTTTCACGGCTTGCCCTCGCCGTTTCGCGCGACCCGATACCACTCGCTCGTGATCGCGCCGGCCTCCGTTCCGTCCGATCTCGAGGTCCTGGCGACGTCCGAGGACGGCGAGATCATGGCCGTCCAGCACGCCCGGCACCCGGTGCACGGGGTGCAGTTCCACCCGGAATCGGTGCTGACGGAGCACGGCTACCGCCTGGTCGATCACTTCCTGCACGGGGTTCCGGCCACTCCCCGCGCCGTGCCCGTCGCTGCCGACTGCGTGCTCGTGCCCGCGGGCCCCGAAGAGAGCACGCTCGCCTCCGCCCCACCGCCGGTGGATATCGTGCGGTGATCATCGAGTCCATCCTGACGACGATGGCGCCGGATGGGGCGATCAACTTCGCCCCCATGGGCGTCGAGTGGGGCGACCCGACGATCGTCATCAAGCCGTTTCTCGAGACGACCACGTTCCGCAACGTGCGCGAGACGCGGGTGGCCGTCGTCAATCTCACCGACGACGTCATGCTGTTCGCCCAGGGGGCCATTTCGAGTCCCCAGTTCCCCTGGCTGCCGGCGACGGTGGTGCGCGGGGCGGTGCTCGAGGCCGCTTGCTCCTGGCGCGAGCTCGAGGTGGTGTCGATCGACGACACGCCACCCAGATCGCGCATCGAGACCCGCGTGGTGCATCGCGGAAACCGGCGGGAGTTCCTCGGCTTCAACCGCGCCCGCCACGCGGTGCTCGAGGCCGCCATCTTCGCGACCCGGACACACCTCATCCCGCGCGAGGAGATCCGCTCCGAGTTCGCCCGCCTGCAGGTCATCGTGGACAAGACCGCCGGACCGCGCGAGCATGAGGCGATGGCCATGCTCACCGAGTATGTCCGAGACCGGTAGCGTCTTCGTGGAGGCGGATGCCCGGCTCCATTTCGGGGTGCTCGACCTCCGCGGGGCACTGGGCCGGCGCTTTGGCGGACTGGGCGCCGCAGTGCCGGCGCCATCGCTGTTGCTGGAGGCGGTCCGGGCCACAGGGTTGAGCGCCCGTGGACCGGAGGCGGAGCGCGCCATGGCGTTCGCGGAGCGATTCCTCGCCCACCACGAGCTCACTGGCGGCGTGCGTCTGACGGTGCATCGGGCGATCCCGCCGCACAGCGGACTCGGCTCCGGCACCCAGCTCGGCCTGGCCGTGGCGCGCGCGCTCGCGGAGCTCTACGGCCTCCCGACCGAGCCCGCCGCCCTGGCGCGCGCGGTGGACCGTGGCCGCCGATCGGCGATCGGCACCTGGACATTCGCCCTGGGCGGCTTCATCGTGGAAGGTGGACGCAGGCCGGGGGCGGGCGACATCGCACCGCTGCTGGCCCGTTTTCCACTTCCGGCAACATGGCGCTGCGTGGTGGTGGTGCCTCGGGGCACCCCTGGCTTGAGCGGCGACGCCGAGGCCGCGGCGTTCGAACGGCTCGCGCCGCCCGCCGAGCGTGAAGTGGAGCGCGTCGCGCACCTGGTGCTGATGCAGCTGTTGCCGGCGCTGGCGGAGGCCGATCTCACGAGCTTCGGCGCCGCGCTCACGGAGATCCAGCGCATCACCGGCGCGTGGTTCGCTCCCGAGCAAGGCGGGACCTTCGCGCGCGGCCCCTCGGAAACGCTGGTCGGACGCCTGGCGGAGTGGGGGGCGGCGGGGGTCGGGCAGAGCTCCTGGGGGCCCGCGGTGTATGGGCTGGTCGGGAGCGTGGAGGAGGGACGGGCGCTGGCGGGGCGGGCAGCGGAGGTGGCGGGACCGGGCGGCCAGGTTTTCGAGGGGGGATTCGCGGGGTCCGGGGCCCGGGTCTGGCGGTCGCGAAATGCCGGAAACCGTGATTGACAGTTCATTTTGCACGATGTATACTGGCCCCTCTAAGCCTCCCGCAGGCGGCGACTTGGCTGATGTTCGCGTCGCAGTGCCACAGTCGACTGTCGCGGGACTGCTCCAGTGTTTCCAGGGCTTGGAACAGAAGAATGTTTCGGGCGGCACAGTGCCGAGCCGCCTCCTCAAGTGCAGTTCTTTAAATGAGCACAACGTGGTTCAGCGGCGACGCTGAGGGGTGAGATGGGCTTGTTCCCGTTCGCTTCCACCGTTGGCACGATGTCGTATTCCCTCGCGGTCGATGCGCGGTCCTGCGCCTCGCAGGGCGCGTGGCGCACGGGAACGACGCGGTGGCGGTGGCATCCGAACGGGCATACCGCGTCACCCCTGTCCTTCCGGTCCTCGTCGCTCCCTTCCCTTGGTCGTTTTCGCACTCCTCACAGCGTTGCCTCGTGCCCGAGTCCAGCCCGGTGCCCTGACGCCGTGGCGCATCCCGCGACCATCCGCGGGGCTGTCTCGAGGCGTACTTCAGGGAGAACCCCATCCCGCAGCGAGCGCGGGGACCCCGCGATGGCCGAACGAGGTCCGCCGTCGCCGCCCGGCCGTCCTGCCAGTCCGTAGGTCGCGCCGGCCGGCAGCCACGAGCGGGACTCGAGCCCAGTCGCCGCCTCAGCCGCCCCCGGCACTCGCAGCACACGTCAGCCAGCACGCGGCAACGAAATGCAGTAGAGCAGTAGAACCACCCTTCATCCTGAGGTCAGTTATGAACCGCTTTACGCAGAAGGTGCTGTGCGGCGGGATCGCGGCGGGGCTGAGCGTAGCCTTCGTTGCGTCCGCCAACGCCCAGGCTGCTCGTACAGGGGCATGGACCCTGAACGGCAAAGAGGGCGAATGGACGATGACCGGCCGTGATTACAGCCTGCAGCGGTTCAGCCCGCTCAAGCAGATCACGACGGCCAACGTCGGCGAGCTGCGGCCCGTCTGGTCGTTCTCGACCGGCACGCTGCGCGGCCACGAGGGCAATCCGCTCGTCATCGGCAATGTGATGTACGTCAACACGTCCTTCCCGAACATCGTGTACGCGCTCGATCTGTCGAAGCCCGGCGCGCCGCAGATCTGGAAGTACGTGCCCAACCAGTCGCCCGACGCGATTCCAATCGCGTGCTGCGACCTGGTGAATCGTGGAACGGCGTACAGCCCGAGCGGGAAGATCTACATCCAGGCGCTGCAGGGTGAGCTGATCGCCCTCGACGCGAAGACCGGCAAGGAGCTGTGGAAGGCCAAGCACCCGGATCACTCGAACGCCGGGGTCGAGGCCAACGGCTACAAGCAGGGCGCCACGATGACCAACGCCCCGATCTACATCAAGACCAAGTCGGGCAAGGAAATCGTCATCGCCGGTATCTCCGGCGGCGAGTTCGGCGTGCGCGGCCGCGTCTCGGCCTTCGACGCCAACACGGGCGAGCACATCTGGACCGGCTACAGCACCGGCCCGGACGACGAAGTCCTCCTCAAGGGCGACGCGAACGCGAACTATCCGTCTCACAAGGGCAAGGATCTCGGCGTCTCGACCTGGCAGGGCGACGAGTGGAAGCGGGGCGGCGGGACCACGTGGGGCTGGTACTCCTACGACCCCGAGCTCGACAACTTCTACTACAGCGTGGGCAACCCGGGCACCTGGAATCCTGACCAGCGGCCGGGCGACAACAAGTGGTCGATGACCATGTTCGCGCGGAAGCCGGATGACGGCACGGTGGTCTGGGCCTACCAGATGACCCCGCACGATGAGTGGGACTATGACGGCGTGAACGAGAACGTGCTGTTCGAGAGCGGTGGCAAGAAGCTGCTTGCCCACTTCGATCGTAACGGCATCGCGTACACGGTCGACCGCACCAACGGCAAGGTTATCGTCGGCAACGCGTACGGCCCGATCAACTGGGCCAAAAACGGCGGCACGGGCACCCCGGTCGAGGGCGTCACGACCACCGGCGTGCCGGTCAAGGATCCGAAGTACGGCACCTCCTCGAAGAAGAACGGCGAGGGCATCTGCCCGGCCGCCATCGGCTTCAAGGATCAGCAGCCCTCGGCGTACTCGCCGGTCACCGGCCTCTTCTACGTCCCGGCGAACCACATCTGCATGGACTATGAAGGCGTCGAGGTGAAGTACACCGCCGGTCAGCCGTACGTCGGCGCGATCGTGCGGATGTTCCCGGGCCCCGGCGGCCATCGCGGCCGGTTCATCGCCTGGGATCCGATGAAGGGCTCCGTGGTGTGGGAGATCAAGGAGAACCTCGCGGCGTACGGCGGGGCCATGACCACGGCCGGCGGGCTCGTCTTCTACGGCACCATGGAAGGCTGGCTCAAGGGCGTCGATGCCAAGACCGGCAAGGTCCTCTGGCAGTTCAAGACGCCGTCGGGCATCATCGGCAACCCGATGACCTACCTCGGGCCGGATGGCCAGCAGTACGTGGCCGTCTACTCGGGCATCGGCGGCTGGGCCGGTATCGGCGTGGCCGCTGGCATCGGCGCAGAAGATCCGACCGCCGGTCTCGGCGCGCTCGGCGCCTTCGGCGACGCGGGCCAGTTCAGCACCCAGGGCGGCGTGATGACCGTGTTCGGTCTCAAGAACATGGCGGCGCCGAAGTAATACGGCAGAAGCTCTGGCGGTCCGGAGGGTATAGCCTCCGGTCGCCAGGGGGGTAAATTACGAAATGAGCACGGCGCCGGGGCGCGGTCAGCTCCGGCGCCGTGGTCGTTCAGGAGAGACTCGAGACAGGATGGCGTGATGTCGCACCGTGCTTCACAGACTGCGTGTTTCCTGGTGCTGGCCGGCTTCGGCCTGGTCCGGGCCGTACCGGCTCATGCCCAGCGCCCCGCGCCCAGGGACCCGGGCCTCATCCGGGTCTGTGCCGACCCGGACAACATGCCCTCGTCCAACGAAAAGAGTGAGGGCTTCGAGAACAAGATCGCGGAGCTGGTCGCGACGGAGCTGAAGGCCAAACTGACCTACGTGTGGTACCCCACGCGGCGAGGCTACTTCCGCATCCTGAACGGCATGTACTGCGACATGGCGATGGAGGCGCCGGCCGGCCTCGACATAGCCGGCGTAACCAAGCCCTACTTCCGCTCGGGCTATGTGTTCGTGGTTCGTCAGGGCAGCGGGCTCGAGGACCTCAAGTCGCTGGCCGACCCGCGGCTCAAGAAGCTCAAGATCGGCGTCAACATGTACACCTCCGACGCCGAGAACTCGCCGCCGGCCATGGCCCTGAGCCGCTATGGCGTGGTGGGCAACCTGACCGGCTATTTCACGTTTTTCAGTGACAAAGAGCGCCCAGAGGACATCATCAAGGGTGTGGCCAACAAGGACGTGGACCTCGCCATCGTCTGGGGGCCGCTCGCCGGCTACTTCGCGAAGCAGTCCCCCGTGCCGCTCGTGCTCACGCCTCTCCCGGCGAAGGACAGCCTGAGCGACATTCCGTTCCAATACAACATGGGCATCGCCGTCCGCCGGCGTGACAAGGACTTCCGCGACAGCGTCCAGGCGGTGCTCGACCGGCGGCGGCCGGAGATCGACGGCATTCTCAAGCAGTACAACATCCCGATGCTGCCGATCGTCACCGAGGCCCAGGAAAAGTCCGCGACCGATACGGCCAAGAAGGCCGGGCCGGGATGAGTCTCCGCGCCGCGGTCTGACGGCCGCACGGTACAAGTGTCGAGATAGCCGGCCGCGGATGTTGCGCGGCCGGCGGCAGTCTGGAACCTCCCCTGCAAACGAAAGGAACGTCTGCGAGCATGCGTACGCCCCTCACCGCCGTTCTTCGCCGGATCGTGCTGGGTGCCGGCGTGCTCCTGGCAGCCTCGGCCCTCACGACGCGCGCCGTCGCCCAGGAGCTCCGCGATGCCTACCACCAGGCGCCGCGGGACACTGTGACCCAGGAGGTGTACGACGGGTGGAAGCAGTTCAACCTGAACTGTGCCCGGTGCCACGGTGAGGACGCGCTCGGGACGTCCTTCGCCCCGCACTTGATCCTCTCGCTCAAGGCCGACGGACCGATCAACACGAAAGAGCTGTTCATGCAGACGGTCTGCGCCGGACGTCCGGAGAAGGGCATGCCGTCCTGGTGCTCGCTCGGGATGGAGATCCCAACGATCGACAAGATCTACAGCTATGTGAAGGCGAGAAGCGACGCGAAGCTCGCGCCCGGCCGACCAGCGGTCAAACGCGAGGGCTGACCGCTCGAGGGTGGCACGGCCGACGGGACCGCGGAGCTTCGCGGTCCCGTCTTCTTTTGTCCGGTACGTTGGCCAAGCAGGCCGAGTCCGGATATGTTCACGAGGCACGGTCCCACGACCACCCCAACGGGGGGCGAGCGATGCCGACTGTCGTACCGATCTCACCCTGGCTCCAGGCGGGCATCGCGATCCTCGTCGCGGTGCCGCTCGGCGGCACCGCGGGTCCGGCCAGCGCCACCGGGCTGTTCCGCTCCGCGAGTGGACCGCTCCGGGCAGAGCGGGCCGATTCTCCGACTGTTCGGCTCACGGCGGCCGAGGTCAAGTCGCGCCTCGCCGCCGCGACGCAGAGCTCGCCTCCCGACTTCGCCAAGGCCAACCTCAGCGGGCTCGACCTGACCGGCGTGGATTTCAAGCGCGCCAACCTGACCGGCGTCTCGCTGGCCGGCAGCAAGCTGGCAGGCGCCAACCTGTTCTCGTGCGACCTCACCGACGCGATCCTCACCGGCGCCGACTTCACCAAAGCCAATCTCGACGGCACGGTGCTTCGACGCGCCAAGCTTCAGCACGCCAACCTCGAGGGGGCGAGCCTCTTCGCCACGATCATCGAAGCGGCCGACCTGAGCGAGGCCAACCTGTCGGGCACGCGCGTCATCGGGTACCTCCGGAGCGCCAAGCTCACCGGAGCGATCATGCGCAACGCCAACATGGGCGCCGACCCCGGCAACCAGTCGATGGGCGTGATGCGCGCGACGTTCGTCGGCGCCGACCTCACCGGGGCCGACCTGTCGAACACCAACCTCTTCAAGGCCGACCTGTCCCACGCGACCTTGGCCAAAGCCCGGCTGACCGGAACCACGCTGAGCAACGCCGAGCTGGTGCAGACCGACCTCACACACGCCGACCTCACCGGGGCCAAGCTGGACAAGGCGAACCTGGACGGCGCGGATTTCACCGGCGCCATCGGGCTGGACCGCGTCCAGGGCATGACCGAAGCCCGTAACCGAGACAAGGCCACATTCGATGCCAAGTAATACCGACCGCCGCCCTATCGTTCGCCTTCGCGCCGCCCCGGCGCTCGCCCTCGCCCTCGGTGCCGCGTGCGGGCCGCGTGAGGCTCGCCCGTCGGCCACCGACTCGGCCGCGCCGAGCCAGGCCGCCGCGCCGGCCGGCAAGGCGCTGCTGGCCTACGTCACGAACGAGGACTCGCAGGACCTCACCGTGATCGACACGCGTACGGACAGCGTGGTGACCACCATCCCCGTCGGCACCCGGCCACGCGGCGTGCGCGTGAGTCCCGACGGCAAGACCATCTTCGTCGCGCTGAGCGGGAGCCCGAAGTGTCCGCCGACCATGCCCGACGAGGAGTGCGAAAAGCTCAAGTCCGACAAGTCGAAGGACGGCATCGCGGTGGTGGACGCCGTGGCGCGCAAGGTGACTCGCGTGCTCCCGGGCGGGTCGGACCCGGAGGCGTTCGACATCAGCCTCGACGGCAGCACGCTCTTCGTCTCCAACGAGGATGCGGGCACCGCGTCGATCGTGGACGTGGCGAGCGGGAAGATTCGCGCGACCATCCCCGTCGGGAAAGAGCCTGAGGGCGTGAAGGTCCAGCCCGACGGGAAGGCTGTCTGGGTGACGGGCGAGACGGATCACAACGTCACCATCCTGGACACTCAGACCGGCAAGAAGATCGGCGAGGTGGAGGTCGGGAAGCGGCCGCGGTCGCTCGCGTTCACGCCAGACGGCGCCAGAGCGTACGTCACGTCCGAGGTCGACGGTACCGTCTGGGTGCTCGACGCGGCGACCCGGAAGAAGATCGCGGTGCTTCCGATGCCCAAGGATTCGAGGACGATGGGCTCGGTCGCCTCGCCGGACGGCAAGCGGATCTACGTGACCAACGGACGAGGAGGAACCGTGTCCGTGATCGAGGTCGCCACGGATTCGCTGACCGCGTCGGTGCCGGTGGGGCAGCGCCCCTGGGGCATCGCGATCACCCCGGATGGCCGGAAGCTGTACACGGCCAATGGCCCGTCGAACGACGTGAGCGTGGTGGATGCCGACAAGCTGACGGTCGAGAAGAGGATTCCGGTGGGCAAGATCCCCTGGGGCGTCGCCCTGGGCGAGGCCCCATGACGGCTCGGTTGGCCCTGGCGATCCTGGCCCTCCCACTCGCCCTGCCCCATGGGAGCGCGCCGCTCGCGTTCAGTGTGACCTCCGAGGCCGTCACGGGCCTGCACGCGCTCTGGAGCGCCAGCATCGCTGCACGGACGGAGCAGGTCGCCTGTCTCGCGAGTGTCATCGACGGCGACACTCTGCGGATCACTCGGGTCCAACCGCTCGTCGCGGGGGCGGATTCGCTCGCGGTGTCGGCCCAGGCCTCCCTCGAGGCCTGCGGCCCGCCCCTGTGGCAGGGCACCGTGCACACCCACATCGCGCTCACCGCCGGCCAGCGACCCTACGCCCAGTTCTCCGGCGCGGATCGTGGGATCATGCTGATGTGGTGGCAGCGCTGGAAGGCCGACGGCACCTTCTGCCTGCTCTTCGCCGAGGACCAGGCCCATTGCGAGATCGACGGCTCCCAGGTGGTGATTCTCCCCAGCGCGAAGTATTGAGCGCTGGGCGCCGCATCGCGCTCGCCGCCGTTCTGGCGGCGAGCGTCGTGGCCGTCCGGCCCGCGGCGGCGCAGGCCAACGCCGACACGCCGCCCGCCGCGGACAGCGCCGCGCCCGACAGCATCTCCAACGCTCCCCAGCCCGCGTTTCGCTTCAGACAGGAGGCCGGCCTCGGCCTCCGCGCACTCTGGGAGGAGAGCGTCGCCGCCAAGCAGGAGCGGGTCGCCTGCCTGGCCGCGACCGTCCGGAACGACACGGTGTTCGTCGCCCGGATCCTCGCGCTCGTTCCTACCGGAGCGGATTCCCTGAGCATCGCCGCCGAAGCCTCGATCGACCGCTGCGGGCCGCCCGACTGGTCCGGCACGGTGCACACTCACGTCGCCCTCTACACCGAGGACCTGCCGTCCACCCGCTTTTCGGCGCAGGACCGCGGCGTCATGCGGCGGTGGTACGAGCGGTGGCATGCGGATGGCGTGTTCTGCGTGGTGTACAGCGCGCGGGATGCGCACTGCGAGGCGGACGGCGTGGTGGGCGGGATGCGGTCGCGGCCGGTGATGGTGAGGTAGGAGTCGCACCCTCACCCTGCTGCTCGGACTACTCCGCCGTCAGGAAAATGGACGCCTCGCGAAGATCGATTTGGGCCGCGCGCTCCACAGCATCGCGTCGAGCCCCAACGTGCGGCCCGACCGCGCCGCGAAGAACGCGATCATCAGCGCGAACAGCACGATGTGAAAGCCCTGCTGCCCCGGTGACATCCACTGGGTCGCCAGGCCGTAGTTCGTCACCAGCACCAGCCCCACGAGCGACGCCGCGCCGGTCAGGAGCCCGAGCGTGAGCCCGATGCCCGTGATCGTTTCGCCCAGCGCGGTGAGATGCGCGAACGTTTCCGGGTGCGTGAGGACGGTGTTCTCGAGGAAGTGCTTGTAAAACAGGATCGGATTGTCCGCCGCCTGCTTGCTCACGATCTTGGGCATCGTGGCGATCCACCGCTCGGAGGCGCCGGGCAGCGGGAGCACGCCGCCCACCATCACGAGAGACAGCTTGGTGATGAAGGACTTCGCGAAATACAGACCTACCACGATCCGCAGGAACGCGAGCCATCGGTCCGGGTGCGACATGCTCGCGGCGACGGGGCGTTGCGAATAGGCCATCGGCGGGGACTCCTCGGTTCAGGTACGTCCGGTGTCTCTTGCTAAACCTCGACCCCCACCTGCGAAAACACAAACGTCCACGTGTCCGTCAGCTCGTCCAGCACTTTGGCCAGCGGCTTTCCCGCGCCATGTCCCGCCCGCGCCTCGAGGCGCAGCAGTACGGGACGCCCCGAGGCCGAGGCGGCCTGCAAACGCGCGGTCATTTTGCGCGCGTGCATCGGATCCACCCGCGTGTCGCTCTCCGCGGTGGCCAGCAGCACGGCGGGATAGGGCGTGCCTTCCTGCACGTGATGATACGGCGAGTACGCCCGGAGCCAGCGGAACGCCTCGAGGTCGTCCGACGACCCGTACTCGGGAATCCAGAGGCGCGCGATGAGGAACCGGTGGTAGCGCAACATATCGAGCAGGGGTACTTGGATCACGACCGCCCGGAATAGCTCCGGGCGCTGGGTCAGGACGGCGCCCATGAGCAGGCCGCCGTTCGAGCCGCCGGCCACGGCCAGCCGTTCCGGCCGGGTGTACCGCTCGCGGATGAGCCACTCCGCGGCGGCGATGAAGTCGTCGAAGCTGTTCTGCTTACGTTCGAGCATCCCGCCCTGGTGCCACCCTTCGCCATACTCCCCCCCGCCCCGGATGTTGGGAACGGCGACCAGCCCGCCGTGCTCGAGCCACAGGAGCAGCGACCGGGAGAAGGCCGGCGTCATGCTGATGTTGAAGCCGCCGTACCCGGTGAGGTAGGTCGGCGCATCGCCGTTCCGGGCGAGGCCCCGGCGGTGCACGAGGAACATCGTGACCTCGGTGCCGTCGCGGGATGGGACGCTCACCTGCCGGACCTCGTATCGCTCCGGATCCACATCCGCCTCGACTCGCCGCCACAGTGTCTGCCGATCGGCCGCGAGATCGAGGCGGTAAACGCTGGGTGGAACGGTGTACGACGAGAATCCGAAGAACAGCTCGTGACCATCCCACTCGGCGCCGAGGCCGAATAGGCTGCCGAGCGTCGGCATCGACACCTCGCGGCGCAGGCCGCCGTCGAGGTCGGCGATACGGAGGCGGGACGACGCACGCTCGAGATAGCTCAGCGCCAGCCGGTCGCCCACGACCCGAGCCCCTTCCAGCACGGCCTCCTCACGCGGCGGCACCAGCTCGCGCCAGTGGCCCCGCTGGGGATGCTCGGGATTCACCTCGTACATCCGGTACGTCGGCGCGTCGAGGTTGGTGCGGAGGAAGAGCCGTCCGTGCGCGATCTCCCCGTCGAAGGAGAACGGGAGGCCCTCGGCGACGGCAACGAGCGGTGGGACGGAGGTCCAGCCCGCGGCGTTCCGGTCGCCGAGGTAGAGATCGGTCTGATCGAACGTCCGGGCCACGCTGATGAGCAGCCACCGCCCGTCCGGCGACAACGCCACGCCGGGCCAGTATTCCTTCGCGCCGGGCTGGTAGACGAGCTCGTCGTCGGCGGGATCTCCGCCGAGCGGGTGGAAGAACACCGCCCGGTGGTAGGGCTCCTCTCCGGCGGGCACCGTGCCCGGCTCCGGATAGCGGGTGTAGTAGAAGCCCGAGGAGTCGGGCAGCCACGCCAGGTCGGCCGCGCGAGTCCGGGGAATCCGCTCAGGCAGGCTGGTCCCGGCGTCCACGTCGAAGACGTGCAGCACGCTTTGCTCGCTTCCGTTCTGGCTCAGGCCGTAGGCCAGGAGCTTGCCGTCGTCGCTCGGGAAGTACCAGTCGAGCGCGGTCGTACCGGCGGGATCGAGCGCGTTCGGGTCTATCGCTGCGCGGTCCTCGCCATCCAGACCATCCCGGACGTACAGGACCGGCTGGTTCTGCCGCCCCTCCCGCCGCTGGTAGAAGTAGCGGCCGCGGGCAGGCGTGGGCACGCTGATGGCGCCGATCGCGAGCAGCTCGTCGAGCCGGCGCCGGATCGAGTCGCGGCCCGGGAACCGGGCCAGCCATGCCTCGGTGAGCGCGTTCTGCCGCTCCGTCCACGCGCGTGTGTCCGGGTCCTCACCGTCCTCCAGCCAGCGATAGGGATCGGAAATCGTTTCGCCGTGGAGGACGTCGGTCACGTCCACGGTCCGGGTCGGCGGGTAGGCGGGGTCAGTCACCCAGACTGATTCCCAGATCGCGTGCGGTGCGGATCGTATCGGAGTCGAGCGGAACATTCTTGGCGCGACCGACCACGTTCTCGAGGGGCACCCGCGTGATGTCCTGCCCGTTGAGCCCCACCATCGTCCCGAAGGCCTGGTCGGCGATCGCCCGTACGGCGGCGGCCCCGAACCGGAGCCCGAGCAGCCGGTCGTACGTGGTCGGGGAGCCGCCACGCTGCAGATGTCCGAGCACGAGCGTTCGCGTCTCCTTGCCGGTGTCGTGCGAGACGGCTCGTGCCACCTTGCTGGCGATCCCGCCGAGCCGGTCGACAGTGCCGGGGCCCCGGCGCTCGAGCAGCTCGATGGTGCCATCCTTCGGCCGGGCACCCTCCGCCACGACCACGATGCTGAAGCGGCGCCCGGCCGCCTCGCGGCTCCGGATCTTCTCGCACACCTTGGCGATGTCGAACGGGATTTCCGGCAGGAGGATCACATCGGCGCTGCCGGAGAGGCCGCTGTAGAGCGCGATCCAGCCCGCGTACCGGCCCATGAGCTCGACCACGATGACCCGGTCGTGACTCTCCGCCGTCGAATGCAGCTTGTCGATGGCCTCGGTCGCGGTGCTCACGGCCGTATCGAATCCGAAGGTCCGCTGCGTGCCGCTCACATCGTTGTCGATCGTCTTGGGCACGCAGACGACGGGGAGTCCCTTCCGCCAGAGATCGTGCGAGATCTGGAGGCTGCCGTCGCCGCCGATCGACACCAGCGCCTCGAACCCGCTCGCCTGGAAGGCGGCCACGAGGTCGTCGGAGCGGTCGCGCTCGATCTCCTCGCCCTGCTCGTTGCGTGTCACGTAGTGGAAAGGATTGCCGCGGTTCGTGGTCCCCAGGATGGTGCCGCCCAGATGGGTGATCCCGCGGACCTCGCCGAGGCCCAGCGGGACCACACCGTTGAACGAGAGCAGGCCTTCGTAGCCGCGTTGGATGCCGTAACACTTCCACCCGCGGTGGTGCGCCGACACGACCACGGCACGGATTACCGCGTTCAACCCGGGGGCGTCGCCGCCGCCGGTGGAGATGGCGATGCGCATGTCAGCTCGAGCGGGGAATCAGTTTCAGGACCTCCCCCGGCTCGGGATGCCGGCGGAGCGCGCGCTTGGAATAGATGAGGTTGCCGTCCACGGTCACTTCGAACACCCCGCCCGACGAGGGAACCAGACGGACTTCCGCCTCCGGGAACTGCTCTTTCAGCTCAGCCGCCAAACTGGTGGCTCGAGGCTGGTAGTTTCAAACAACGCAGTACTCGATGACCACGCGCATGCGCTTCTCCTGAACCGGCACGAGGGGGAGTGCGCGAATCGTAGCGGTCCTGTGAGTCGCTGCCAAGGGCGAGCGCGGGTTGGTGACGCGGCTCCTTGTCAGGTCATCCCGGACGGCGTATCTATTTGATCCATGCGAACCTACCAGCAGCCCTTCAGGGGCTGGGCCGGGGGAGTCGGACTCCTGGCCGGCCTCGCCCTCGTCGTGGCGTGTGCGCGCGTCGGCGCCGCCCAGCAGCGGAAGTATCTCGTCGAGCTGAGCGCCGCCGGCGCCTACCAGTCATTCGATTCGGACACCCAACTGGACGGCGCGCCCGGGGGCGTCGCGCGGGTCGGCCTGTGGCTGCCGCTCAACTTCTCGGTCGAGGTGGAGGGCGCGTTCTCGTCGCCCAACAGCAAGACCGGGGACGAGAGCGTCAGCGTCAAGACGTTCGGCATCTCGGCGCTCTACAATTTCCTGATCGGGTCCAGCACCACCTTCTATCTGAAGGCGGGCGGTGGGTCGACCAAGTACGGCGGGAGCTGCCCCAGCGTCGCGAGCCCCGACAATCCGATCTGCGGCAGCAGCGGCGCGTTCCTGGGGGGCGCGGGCTTCCGGGTCGGGCTGACGCCCACGATCCTCGCGCGCGTCGAGGGCCTCTACAACCGGAACAAGAGCAAGGCCCAGGGAGAACGCCGCGGGCGTGACGCTGTCCAACTTCGGCGTGAATGCCGGGGTGAGCTTCATGCTTGGCAGCAAGCCCATCCTCGATACCGACGGGGACGGCGTGCTCGACAACCACGACCGGTGCTCCGATACGCCGAGCGGCGCGTCGGTGGACTCGCGCGGCTGCCCGAGCGACGGCGACGGCGACGGGGTGCCCGACGGCATCGACCGATGCCCGACCACCGTGGCCGGCGCCGCCGTGGACGCCCGCGGATGCTCGCAGGACACCGACGGCGACAACATCCCCGACGGCCTCGATCGGTGCCCCGACACGCCCGCGGGCGTGCTGGTGGACCCGCGCGGCTGCCCCAAGGACAGCGACGGCGACCAGATCCCCGACGGCCTCGACCGCTGCTCGGACACGCCTCGCGGGGCCACGGTGGATGCCCTCGGTTGCCCGGGCGACGAGGATGGTGACGGCGTGCTCGACGGGCTCGATCACTGCCCGCGGACACAGCCCGGCGCCGCCGTGAACTCGTCGGGCTGCGCCCAGGGCCAGGCGGCCAACCAGGGCGCGCCGTCGGGTGCGCCTCCGCCCGCGCGGGCGGGGGCCGCCGCAGCAGCCCCGACCCAGGCAGCGCCACGCGCCGGCGTCTCGCAGCCGAACGCGGCGCAGCCTCCCCCCAGCGGTGCTGCCGCCCGGCCGCCCATCGACACCACCGGACGACCGATCCAACATCCGAACGTCACGGTGCCGAAGGCCGGCGCCCTGGTGATCGCGTCGGGCGTGATACCGAACGTCACCTTCGCCTCGGGCACGGCACGGCTTCAGACGTCCTCCTACGTCGCCCTGGATTCGCTGGCGGATCTGCTCATCGCGAATCCCGCCTCGCGGGTCGAGATCGGCGCCCATACCGACAACAGCGGCTCGACGAGCGATGACAACCGCCTCACCCAGCTTCAGGCAGAGGCGGTTCGCGACTACCTGGTCGTGAAAGGCGTCAGCTACCAGCAGATCGTGGCGCGCGGCTATGGCTCGTCGGTGCCGCTCACCGGTGATACCACCCCGCGCGGACGCGCCGCCAACCGCCGCGTGGAGATTCGGCCAGCGACACCCGGCCCCTGATTTGCGTGGGACGATGGAGGAGCCGGGAATCGGTTCCTCCATCATCTTCTCCCACAATGATCTGGGCTCGATGCGCCGCTCTCTCCTCGCCGGTGTTCTGGCAGCTGTCCTGCACATTGCATCGTTGACCGCGCAGCAGGCCCCGAGCTGGGGGGACGAGCTGCCGCCTGCGCCGCCGGTGCCGGACTCCCTGTTCGCCGTCCCGCAGATCCAGCTCGATCTCACACCACCCGCTCCACCGCTCCTCCGGCCGCCCAGCCCCGTGCACGCGATCTACGTCAACGCCTGGGCGTTCGGCGGCCGGCGGTTCTACGATCTCGTCCAGCTCGCCGACCGGACCGAGGTCAATGCGTTCGTCGTGGACGTGAAGGACGACACCGGCTACCTGACGTACCGCTCGGACGTGCCGACCGCCAAGGAGATCGGCGCGAACACGCAGCTCCGCGCGCGAGACGTCCGCGAGCGGCTCCGGGTGATGCGCGAGCACGGCATTCATCCGATCGCCCGGATCGTCGTGGCCAAGGACCCGCTCCTGGCATCGCGGAAGCCGGAATGGTCGGTGCGGCACGTCGATGGCGGCCTGTGGCACGACCGACTCGACTTCGCCTGGGTGGACGCCTTCAACGACTCGGTCTGGGTGTATGCGTCACAGCTCGCCGCCGAGGCGGTCCGGGTCGGGTTCGCCGAAGTGCAGTACGACTACGTCCGGTTTCCCGACGAGCCCGAGAGCCGCCTCGCGTCGGCGGTGTTCAGCGCCCGCCGGCCGGGCGAGACCAAGCGGCAGGGCGTCGCCAGGAACCTCAAGCTCCTGGGCGCGCGCACGCGCCGTCTGGGCGTGCCGTTCACGATCGACGTGTTCGGCCTCACCACGAGCGCCCCGACCGACATGGGCATCGGACAGCTCTGGGAGGACCTCGTGACCACGGCGGACGTCGTCCTTCCCATGGTCTACCCGAGCCACTACTTCCGGGGCTACTACAGCCTGCAGCATCCGAACGGAGAGCCGTACAAGGTCATCCGTCGGGCTATGCAGGATGCGTTGCGCCGATCGGAGCCGCTCGGGAAGACGGCGGAAATCCGGCCGTACCTCCAGGCCTTCACCCTGGGTCAGCCACGCTATACGCCCTTGCACGTCCGCGAGCAGATCCGCGCGGCCGAGGAGCTCGGCATCACTTCCTGGGTGCTCTGGAACCCGCGGAGCGCATACGATCCCGCGATCTTCCGGCCCCGGGTGCCCGCTGTAAGCGCCGCCCTCGGAGACACTCCCCGTCCAGCGGACGGGACGAAGTAGCGGCTCCTCGGCGGGCCGTTCTGTCCCCAAACCCTTGTCCCGAGAAACGTTGGGCCGGACCGGACTGATCGGTCCGGCCTTTGCCCTTGGGCCGCCTTGACCGCCCCTTCCGGGGCTGTATTCTCCAGAGCCCGTTGTCAGACGACGTCACCTCACAGGAGCCACGATGGACATCCGGACTCGCTTCGGTCTCTTGCTCGCGTTTGGCGCCGTCATGGGGACCCGCCCCGCCATGGCGCAGGCCCCGGCCGGCGTCACGCCTGCCGCGATCGCCCAAGGCGACAGCATCTTCCACAGCAAGGGCAACTGCTACGCGTGCCACGGCGCCAACGCGCAGGGCGCGGTCGGGCCGAACCTCACCGATGCCGAATGGCTCCACAGCGACGGCTCGTACGACGCGATCGTCAAGCAGATCACGACCGGCGTGCCGCAGGCCGAGTCCAAGAGCGGCATCATGATGCCGCCCAAGGGCGGATCCAGCATCACCGACGACGAGGTCAAGGCGGTCGCGGCCTACGTCTACTCACTGAGCCACAAGGCGCCCTCCTGACGCTCCCTGGCGCGAGGTGACGAAAAGGGCGCACGAAGGTGCGCCCTTTTCGCTACCTTCATCCCATGACGAATCGCCTCGCCGCCGCCGGCTCCGCCTACCTCCAATCTGCCGCGCACCAGCCCATTCACTGGTTCCCCTGGGGCGATGAGGCCTTCGCCGTGGCCAAGGCGCAGGATCGTCCGGTGCTGCTCGACATCGGGGCAGTCTGGTGTCACTGGTGCCACGTCATGGACGGCGAGTCGTACGAGAATCCGGCGCTGGCGGAGTTCCTGAACGAGCACTTCGTCTGCATCAAGGTGGACCGCGACGAGCGACCCGACGTCGACGCGCGCTACCAGCGCGCGGTGCAGGCGCTCACCCGGCAGGGTGGCTGGCCCCTGACCGCGTTTCTGACGCCGGTGGGTGAGGTTTTCTACGGCGGAACGTACTTCCCGCCCGACGGGGCGCACGGACGCCCCGGCTTCCGGACCGTGCTCGAGAGCGTGCTCGACGCGTACCGCTCCCGTCGCGGCCAGGTGCAGTCGCAGGCAGAGGCCGTGCGCCGTGTCGTGGGCGACGACCTCAACGAGGCGGCGCCGGGCGAGCCGTCGCTCGACATGCTCGGCGAGGCCGTGACCGGCATGACGCGCGTGTTCGATCCGGAGAACGGCGGGTTCGGGCGCGCACCCAAGTTCCCCCATCCCGGCGCGATGACGCTGCTGCTGCACCGCTGGTGGGACCAGCCGTCCGATGCGGTCCGCACGATCCTCGATCGCACGCTGCACGGCATGGCGCGCGGCGGCGTCTATGACCAACTCGGCGGTGGGTTTCACCGCTACAGCGTCGACGCCGAGTGGATCGTGCCGCACTTCGAGAAGATGGCCTACGACAACTCCGAGCTGCTCAAGGTCTACGCTGACGCCTACGCACTCCTCGGCACCGAGGAGTACGCGGCGACCGCGCGCGGGATCGTCCGCTGGGTCCGCGAGGTGGCATCCGATGCCGCGGGTGGCTACGCCGCGAGCCAGGACGCCGACGTGGGACTCGACGACGACGGCGACTACTTCACCTGGACCCGTGAGGAAGCCGCCGCGGCGCTTACGCCCGAGGAGCTCGAGGTGGCGGCGGCCTATTACGACATCGGCACCGCCGGGGAGATGCACCACAACCCGTCGAAGAACGTACTGTTCATCGCCGCGACAGTCGGCGCGATCGCGACGCGCCTGGGCCGCGGCGAGTCCGACGTGCGCGCCGACCTCGAGCGGGCGCAGGGCAAGCTCCTGGACGCGCGCCGCGCCCGGCCCGCGCCGTTCGTGGATCGCACGCGGTACACGAACTGGAACGCCATGATGGCAGCGGCGATGCTCCGCGCCGGCGCGGTGCTGGGCGACGAGGAGGCCCGCGCCCACGCCATCCTGAGCCTCGCCAGGATCCGTGACGAGCGGCTGACCGAGGACGCCGTGACCCACACGCCTGGCGGCGTCGCGGGACTGCTCGACGATCAGGTCCAGGTCGCCGCGGCCGCGCTCGACGCCTACGAGGCAACGGGCGACGGCGTCTGGCTGGCCTGGGCCTCGGCCATCATGGATCGGGTGTGGACGGACTACTGGGACCCGGAGGCCGGCGGGCTGTTCGACACGGCCCGCGCGCGGGGCTCCGAGCCGGGCCTGTTGCCGGCGCGGGCCAAGCCGGTGCAGGACGCGCCGACGCCGTCACCGAACGGCGTCGCGGGGGTGGTGGCGGCGCGCCTCCATGAGCACACCGGCGAGGCGCGCTGGCGCGAGCGCGGGCACGCCCTGATCCGCGCCTTTGCCGGCCGCGCCGCCGACTTGGGATTGTATGCGGCGGCGTATCTGCTCGCCGTGGACTGGCACCTCTCGCCCGCGACTCACCTGGTCGTCGTCGGCGAGCCCGGCGATGCCGTCGCGGACCGGATGCACCGCGACGCGCTCGGCACCTTCGTGCCGCGTCGCCTCGTGCGGCGACTCACGCCCGGCGACACGAACGGCGTGGCCCTACCCCAGGCCATGGCCGGCATGGTGGCCGCGGGCCGGGCGCCGCGCGCATACGCCTGCACCGGCACGAGCTGTCGCGCGCCGGCGGAGACGGTGGACCAGTGGCGCGCCACCCTCGCGGCGCTCGGACCGGCGGAGGACTGAGCCTGGCCCTCGACCCGTCCTCCGCGCAGCGCCAGGCCATCGAGGCTCCGCTCGGCCCGGTGCTCGTCGTCGCCGGCCCGGGCGCCGGCAAGACCTACTGCCTCATCGCGCGCATCGCGCGGCTGATCGCCTGGCACGGCTTCGACCCACGCCGCATCTGCGCGGTCACCTTCACCAACAAGGCCGCCGACGAGATCGCCTCCCGGCTCCAGCGGGAGATCGGCCCGCTCGCCGAGGACGTCACCCGCGGAACGCTGCACGCGCTCTGCTTCGGCCTCCTGCGGGATCACGCGGCGGCCGCGGGCCTGAAACGCGGTTTCGGGATCGCCGACGACGACTACCAGCGGCGGGTCCTGCGCCGTCTCCGTGTCCGGCCCGAGCGCCACGGGGCGCTCCTGCTCCAGTTCGGCCGGCATCGCCTCCAGCACGTGCCGCTGACCCCCGGCGACCAGGACCTGTTCGCCGCCTACACCGACGCCCTCCGGCTCAGGAATCTGCTGGACTACGACGACTTGATCGCGCGCGCGGGCGAGCTCCTCCGGAGCCGCGAGGACGTTCGCGCGGACGTGAGAAATCGCTGGGACTACGTCCTGGTGGACGAGTTCCAGGACTTGAGCCTGGCTCAGTACGAGGTCGTGACCGAGCTGGCCGCCCGGCACCGCAACTGCTTCGCCGTGGGCGATGACGAGCAGTCCATCTTCTCCTGGACCGGCGCCGATCCGGCTATCCTGGGCCGCTTCCGGGACGACTTCGGCATCGCCGAGCCCATCATCCTCGATCTCAACCGCCGGTGCTCGCGCCAGATCTTCGAGACCGCCCGCCAGCTGGTCACCCGGAACCCGGGCCTGTTCGAGAAGCGGCTCGAGGCCACCCGCGAGTCGGACCACTGCGTCACCGCGGCCGCCTTTCCCGACGAAACCTGCGAGGCCGAGTGGGTGGTGTCCGACCTGCTGCGCGATCGGGCGGCCTCGGCGCTCGACTGGGGGGAATACGGCGTGCTCTACCGGTCCCACCGCATCGGGCAGCGGCTCGAGACCCGCTTCATCGAGGCCGGCATCCCCTGCCTCATGGCGCGCGGCCAGGCGCTGCTGGACGACGAGCTGATCGGGGCGATCGTGGCGAGCCTGCGCATCATTCAGGCGCCCGACGATCCGTTGCGGGTCGAGGCGTTCGCCGAGCAGGTCCTCCCGCCCGCGCTGGTGAGCCGGATCCGCGCCACCCACCGCACTCTCGACCTGCTCACCGGACTTCGGGTATTCGCCCGGACGATGCGCGGCGATCCGGACGCCAGGCACGCGTGGCGATTCGTCTTTCACGTCGAGAACCTGGCCGGCCTGAGCCGCACCCACGAGTCCATCCGCGATCTCGTGGACGCATTGCTGTCGGAGCGCCTCGGCCGGTATCGCAATCCCCTGGACGAGCGTGCGGCGGAGCTCACGGATCCGGCCGAGGTGCCGGGCGCGACGCACCTGGCCGACCGGCTGCGGGAGACCCGGGACGCCGGCGCCACCGTCTGGCTCGAGCCGGACCGCGGACTCGAGCTCGCGCTGCTGCCGATGCTCCGTGCCGTCGTCGGCGACCGCGTTCACCGGCTCGCGCCCGGCAATCGGCCCGCCCCCGGCGATCTCGTGCTTCGCGCCGGCAGCGCACGCCCCTTCCTGATCTTCAAGGCACTGCAGCTTCTGCAGTGCCGCGGGCTCACCGATCCGCTGCAAGACTACGTCGCGTTCGACCTCGAGACGACCGAGATGGACGCCGGCGAGTGCGATGTCGTGGAGCTGGCGGCGGTGCGGGTGCGAGGCCGGGTCGTCGTGGACCAGTTTCAGCGCCTCGTCCGACCGTCGCGGCCCATCACGCCGCGAGCGACGGCCGTGCACGGCTATCGCGAGTCCGATGTGTGCGATCAGCCGCCGTTCGCGGACGTGTGGCCCGCGTTCCGCGAGTTCGTGGGCGAAGACCTGCTGGTGGCGCACAACGGCCACACGTTCGACGTCCCCGTGCTCCGCCGCCTGGCCTCCGGCCTTCCGGGCGTCGAGGAGCTGGTCTTCTTCGACACGCTGCCGCTCGCGCGCTCGCTCATGGACGAGAGCGCGCGCCTCGAGGACCTCGCGCACCGGTTCGGCGTCTCGCGCGGCCGGTCCCACCACGCGATCGACGACGCGACCACGCTCGTCGGCGTGGCCCGGCACCTGGGCGAGCTGCGCCTGGTACGCGCGAGGAAGACCGCACTGGTGCAGCTGCTCGGGTGGCTCGGCCTCGCGCTCGCGATCGATGCGCCCGCGGAGCCGACCCCGGAGGAACGAGTCCTCCGGGACGTCGCCCTGCCCGCGGCCCTGGGCCGTTACAGCGGGTGTCTCGAGGCCTACGCCGAGCAGGCGGCCGGCACGGATGCCCCATCCGCAGAGGAGCTGGTCGAGCGCTTGGGCGGCCAGCGCCTGATGGAGCGGATGCGGACCGACCGCTCCGTGGCCGAGCGGTACCCGCCGTCGGCGGCCCGGCTCGAAGCGCTGGTTGACTCGAGCACCGCGCCGTCCCTGGCCGAGAGTATCGCCCTGCTGCTCAACCGCGTCGCGCTGTCACGGAGCGACGGAAGTCGAACCGACGACCGGCGTGTGAGCCTGCTCACGCTCCACGCGACCAAGGGCCTCGAGTTCTCGCGGGTCTACATCGTGGGCGTCGAGGACAATCAGATCCCCGGCGCGGTCGCCCTCGACAACGAGGAGTGGAAGGAGATCCAGGAGGCGCGCCGCCTGCTCTACGTGGGCATGACCCGCGCCAAGGACCGGCTGGTCCTCACGCGCTCGTCGCAGCGCGACGGACGCCCGACCGGCGGCGACCTGTTTCTCCGCGAGGCTGGCCTCGTCACGACGGTGTTAGATTAGCCCCCGGACCCTCTTCGGAGTACGCGTACCGTGACCAAGACCGCCACGATCGAAACCAGCAAGGGCACCATCCTCGCCGACCTGTTCGACGGCGAAACGCCCAATACCGTCGCCAACTTCGAGAAGCTGGCCAACAGCGAGTTCTACGACGGCACCCGGTTCCACCGCGTGATCAACAACTTCATGATCCAGGGCGGCGACCCGCTCTCGAAGGATCCGAACAACCCGCGGGTCGGGACCGGCGGCCCGGGCTACAAGATCAAGTGCGAGACCCACCTCAACACCCACAAGCACGTCGCCGGGACGCTCTCGATGGCGCACGCCGGCAAGGACACCGGCGGCAGCCAGTTCTTCATCTGTCATGCCCCGCAGCCGCATCTCGATCGGGTCCATACCGTCTTCGGGCAAGTCCGCGAGGGCATGGACATCGTGAACAGCATCCGGCAGAACGACGTCATCACCTCGATCCGGGTGGCGTGAGCTGCATCTCGATTTCGCGATCGTCGCCGACTACGCCCTGATCGACCAGCAGGGCAAGTTGAGCGTGCTCGGCATGTTTCAGCACGTATGGCTCACCACCTTTCCGTCCATCTGTCCGCGCACGCACCTCGTGCTGCGCGTGCGGGGCCGGCGGACGGAGATCGGGATCCACTCGATCCGCATCCGCTTCGTGGACGAGGCCGGGACGGAGCTCCTCGGCGGCGAGGGGACCGTACAGTTCGGGGAGCCTCCGGCCGGCGTGGTGGATGTCGAGGCCGGCGCCGTGCTCGTATTCGACATCCCGCTTCCGCGCCCAGGTACCTACGCGTTTGAGATCTCGCTGGACGGCGAGATGGCGACGCGGGTGCCGCTCACCGCAGGGTACGCGCAACAGCAGTGAGTGGTGAGCGGTGACCGGGATGGTTTACCATTCACCGTCCACCAGCGGGCAACCACCACTCGCCGCGCACTGCTTACCACTCACCGCCTACCCCTCACTGCCATGGACCGCGATCGCGCGCTCGCCCTGATGCAGGAGTACACCGCGTCCGACGCCCTCCGGAAGCACATGTACGCCGTGGAGATCGCGATGCGAGCCATGGCCGCGCGGGCCGGCGAGGACGTGGAAGCCTGGGGCGTGGTCGGGCTGGTGCACGACTTCGACTACGAGCGGTTCCCGAACGCCGCGCACTCGGCCACCGAGGAGCATCCGGCGGAAGGCGTGCGCATTCTCACCGCGGCGGGGCTGCCGGAGTCGAGCGGCCGCGCGATCCTCGGCCACGCCACCTACACCGGCGTGCCGCGTGACACGCCCATGGCCCGCGCGCTATTCGCCGTGGACGAGCTGTGCGGCTTCCTGGTGGCTTGCGCGCTCGTGCGGCCGTCCCGGAGCCTCCAGGACCTCGAGGTGTCGAGCGTCAAGAAGAAGCTCAAGGACAAGGCCTTCGCGCGCGGCGTGAGCCGCGACGACGTGATGCAGGGCGCCGCCGAGCTCGGCGTGCCGCTCGACGAGCACATCGCGTTCGTGCTGGAGGCCCTCAGGCCTCACGAGCGCCAGCTGGGCCTCGGCGGGGCATGACGGCTGCGGGCGGCGCCGAGCAGACGGTTGCGAGCGCGATCAATCGCGCGGCCGGCGGACGCCCCATTCCGGGGAACGAGGTCGAGCTCCTGATCGACGGCCCGTGCGCGTACGATGCGATGCTCGAGGTCATCGCCGGGGCCAGCCGCTGGATCCATTTCGAGAACTACATCATCCGCGCCGACGCGGCGGGCAGCCGATTCGCCGACCTCCTCATGCGCCGCGCCCGCGAGGGCGTGCACGTCCGCGTGCTCTACGACGGGCTCGGCAGTATCGGCACGCCGCGCTCCTACTGGCGCGCGCTGCGGGAGGCGGGAGTCGAGGTGCGTGCGTTCCGGCCGCTGTCCGCCATTGATCTCGTGTCGAACTTCTCCCGCAACCATCGGAAGCTGGTCGTGGCCGACGGATCGCGCTCGGTCATCGGCGGGCTGTGCATCGGCTGCGAGTGGACCGGCGAGGAGGCGGACGATGGAAGTCCATGGCGCGACACCGCGGTGCGGATCGCGGGCCCCGCGGCGGCGGTGCTGGACCAGGCGTTCGCGCGGACCTGGGAGATCGCCGGTGGCCGCCTGCCGGACGACGACGCCGCCGGACGGGTCACCCCTCAGGGTGACGCGGAGGTCCGCATCATCGGCGGCGAGCCGGCGCGCGAGCGGACCTACCGGGTGATCGAGCTGCTGGCGGCCGGGAGCATCAACCGGCTCTGGATCACCGACGCCTACCTCGTCGCACCGCCCCGGCTGTTCCAGGCGCTGCGCGACGCCGCGCGCGACGGCGTGGACGTCCGTCTGCTGGTGCCGGGCTCGAGCGACCTGCCGCTGGTGCGCAACCTCTCCCGCATCGGCTACCGCGACCTGCTGCGGAACGGGGTCCGGATCTTCGAGTGGGACGGGCCGATGCTGCACGCGAAGACCATCGTGGCCGACGGCCGCTGGTCGCGCGTGGGATCGAGCAACCTCAATCCCTCGAGCCTGCTGGGCAACTGGGAGCTCGACGTCCTCATCGAGGACTCGCAGCTCGCCGAGGCCATGGAGCGCCAGTTCCGGCTGGACGTGGCCCGAAGTCGCGAGGTGATCCGCCGTCCAGCGCGAGGCCCGCACCGGTTGAGCGCGGCGCTGCCGACCGTGCTGCGCCACGAGGCACCCGAGGTCGCCCCGAGGGCGCACGAGCCGACGGGCCGGGAACGGCGCAAGCGGGCCGCGCTCGCCGTACGCGCCCTGATGTCCAACGCCCGCCGCTCCATCTTCCTGCCGCTGAGCGCGGTCCTGGTGTCCCTGGGGGCCCTGTTCTTTGCGCTGCCGAAGGCGACGGCGTATGCATTCGGCATCCTCTGCGGCTGGCTCGCGATCAGCGCGTGGCGGGAGGCGTTCAGGAGGAGGGCGGATCGGTGAAAGAGGCCCGTCGGGCGGCCGAGCCAGTGCGCGGGATGAACGTGGTGCCGTGAAGCGGCACCGTCATCCCACTCCCATCGCCCGACTACTACTGCCTCCTCCCCCGACGGCTCTCCATCTGTTTGACGATCTTCCCGAACTCCTCGCGCTGCTCCGGCGTGAGCACCGCCTGGATCTCGGAGCGGGTGCGCGCGGCGATCGAGTCGAAGCGGGGCCGGGTCTCGAGCATCAAGGCATGAAGATCGGCCTCGCGGTGCGTCAGGACCGTGTCGATCCGCGCATGCTGGTCGGGCGTCAGCTTGAGGTCGCGATCGAGCCGGTCGAGCATTCGCTTCTTGACCTCCGGCGGCCGGCCCGGCGGCGGGCCGCCCACGCCGAAGCCGGGCGGGCCGTGACGCCACGGCACCTCATGATGCAGGAAGAAGCCGATCGCCACACCGGCGAGCAGGACCAGCACGATGACAACGCCGGCAACCACCCGGGACCTGCGCAGCTCGCTCATTGGGTGTCCCACGAAGTGAACTCGTCGTTGCGGCCGTCCTCCAGCATGGAGGTCAACACGGCCTCGTCCGGGTACGCGGCGACGACGCGCGCGAGCGCCGCCGATTCGGGAGCCGCATCGGTGAGCGAGAGCTCCGAGCCGGTCGAGTCGGTGCGCCACAACAGAGCCGCTGCGGCGAGGATGGCCGCCGCGCTCGCCGCCAGGGCGAGCCGCCGCCACTGCACCACGACATCCCACCATTCCCGAGGCCCCGGTGCGACCCCGGTGTCCGGCCCCCGGCCCCGGAGGATCCGAGCGTGAAGGCGTTCCCAATCGACGTCGGCGCCCGGCGCGGGCTCGTCGGCGGCGCGGAGCAGCCGCGCGAGCGCCTCGTCACGAGGCGGATCCTGGTCGAAAGACCACCGCGAGGGATCGTTCATCCTAGGGTCTCCTGCAGGTGGGCGAGCGTGTCGCGAAGCGACTGCCGCGCCTCGTGGAGGTACCACCGCACGGTTCCGGGGGAGATGCCGAGCATCGCCGCGATCTCGGCGCCGGAGAAGCCATCCAGCTCGAACAACTGAACCACCGTTCGTTGGCGCTCTGGAAGCTGCTCGAGGGCCGCCGCCACCGTCGCCTTGAGTCCCGCGTATTCCGCGGCCGCCGCCGGACCAGGATCCGCGCTCGCAACCCCAGCGTCCTCGAGCGGTTCTGCGGCCCGCCGGCTGCGCGATTTCCTGAAGTTGAGTCCACGGGTCACCACGATCCGGTAGAGCCACGGTCCGAACTTCCGGGTGGTATCGAACGTCCGGATGTTGGCGAGCGCGGCGAGAAACGCCTCCTGCACGACGTCCTCGGCGTCCTCCCGATGCCCCAGCAGCCGGTATGCGACCGCGTAGGCCGTGCGCATGTACCGTCGCACGAGGAGGTCGAACGCCTCGCCGTCACCAGCCTGGGCGCGCACTACGGCGGCGGCCTCTTCCGGGTCCGGAGGCTCGGGCGGAGGCTGCGCGGTCCGGACCGGGCCCGGCCCTTGGCTCACGGCCAGGGGCCGGGGCTCGGACGGGGTCCGGGCGAGTGCTGAATCGGTCGTATCGCGTCCTTGGACATGACGGATGATGGCACCGAACGACGCCCGAGTATACAGGCGACCCCCAATCCGCGTTGGGGCCGGCCGACCAACGCCCGGGCCGTCATGGGTGTACCCGTCGTTGCGGGAGCCCACGGTAGCCGGGGCGGCACCCCAAAGCAGTGACAGACGCGCCAGCGATCGGCCGGGGTCCAGGCGCCGTACCTCGGCGCCCGGCCGGTTCGACGCCTGCGTCCGTCGGCGAATCTGTCGTTGGGTCTCTCCAGGACTATCTTCCGCTGTCGACCCTGACCTTCGGGAACTGCATGAACCGCGTGACGCTGGTCGTGCTGGTGCTGCTTGCTGCCCCCCTGCGCCTGGCGGCGCAGGACCGCGCCGTCACACTCGCGGAGGCGATCAAGCTGGCGGAGCGGACCCAGCCGGGGGTGGTGCAGGCGGAGGCAGACATCCAGACGGCCGCCGCGCAGCGGCGGAGCAGCTGGGGAGCCTTCCTGCCGACGGTCAGCGCCAACTCCTCGGCCAGCGACTTCTTCTCCGAGGGCGCGTCGCGGATCGATCCCATCACCGGCCAGGTGCTGTCGGGCAACTCGACGAACCGCAGCCTCAATGCTTCGCTCAGGGCGAGCGTGGACGTCTTCACCGGCTTTCGGCGGGGCGCGGAGATGAACGCCGCCCAGGCCGGCGAGAACCAGGCCGCCGCGGGACTGGTGGATGCCCGATTCCAGCAGGCGCTCGCGACTACCAACCAGTTCTTCGATGCGCTGAGCGCGAGCCAATTGGTCGGCGTGCGCGAGGCGAGCGTCCGTCGAGCCCAGGAGCAGCTGAAGGTCTCGGTGGCCAAGCTTCACGCCGGATCGGCGACGCGCTCGGATTCGCTTCGCTCGCTGGTCAACCTGGGCAGCGCCCAGCTCGACCTCATTCAGGCAAGGACCGACCTCGCGACTGCCGAAGCCGGCCTCGCCCGGCTGGTCGGCCAGACCGGCCGGGTGCGGGCCCTGGACGACTCGAGCTTTCGGCAGGTGATGGCGACGGTGGACACGGAGGCCATCAGACAGGAGACCGAGGCTCGGTCCCCTCGGATCCAGACCGCGGTAGCCGGCACACAGGTGGCCCAGGCGAACCTGCGCGCCTCCCGCGCGGCCTATTGGCCCAGCCTCACGCTCGCGGCGAGCACGGGCTGGAATGCCACCGGCAGCACCGGCTACACCTTCCTCAATCAGCGCCAGGTGAGCCTCGGACTCAGCTGGAGCATCTTCAACGGGTTCGATCGCGAGCTCACCATCGCCCAGCGCGAGGCGAGCCTCGACGTCGCCGAGGCGTCCGCGGCCGACGAGCGCCGCGGGGTGGATGCGGAGCTCACGCAGCGCGTCGCCGAGCTCGACGCGGCGCGCTCGAAGATCGACATCACGGCCACGAGCGTCGCCGCCGCCACCGAGGACCTCCGGGTCCAGCAGCAGCGTTACCAGCTCGGAGCCTCGACCATCGTGGACGTACTGACCTCGCAGGAAGCCCTCAACCAGGCGGAGGTGGACGTGGTGAATGCCCGGTTCGACTATCTCCGCGCCAAGGCGCAGCTCGAGGCGCTGATGGGACGGACGCTGTGACCGCGAGGCTGGGTGACACCGCCGAACGGATGGCGATGCTGCCGACCGACATCCCGCGCGACGCGGTGATCGTGACCCGCAATCTCCAGCGAGACTACGACATGGGGGGCGAGATCGTTCACGCCCTGCGCGGCGTCGACGTGGTCATCCGGCAGAACGAGTTCGTCGCGATCATGGGGCCCTCGGGGTCGGGGAAGTCCACCCTGATGAACCTGATCGGATGCCTCGACAGCCCGACGGGCGGCGAGTACTGGCTCAACGGGCACCGGGTGTCGGAGCTGGGAGACGACGAGCTGGCGCGGATCCGGAACAAGGAGATCGGGTTCGTGTTCCAGACCTTCAACTTGCTGCCTCGCGCCTCCGCGCTCCACAACGTGGAGCTGCCCCTGGTCTACGCCGGAATCGGCGCGAAGGAGCGCCGTCGCTCGGCGTCGGACGCGCTCGCGCGAGTGGGGCTGCAGGACCGGATGCAGCATCGGCCGAACGAGCTCTCGGGCGGCCAGCGGCAACGGGTGGCGATCGCGCGAGCCCTGGTCAACCAGCCGAGCATCCTGCTGGCCGACGAGCCGACCGGGAACCTCGACAGCGCCACGAGCGAGGAGATCCTGGCGCTGTTCGAGGGCCTGTATCGCGACGGACAAACCATCGTGCTCGTGACCCACGAGACCGACATCGCGGCGCACGCGCAGCGACAGGTGCATCTCAAGGATGGGCGCATCGAGCGCGACTTCGCTACGCGGAGGCAGGCGTGAGCGCCCGCCGGACATCGGGAGTCGTGCCGGGCGCGGTCCGGCGGCGCGGCGGCGGGTTCTCCGGCTGGACCCTCGCGTCGCTGGGCGCGCTGATCCTGTTCACGGGCTGCAAGAAAGAGGCGCCGCCGATCGTCTACCAGGCCGTACCGGTCGAACGCCGCGACATCATCGTCAACGCGCAGGCCGCGGGTGCGATCCAACCCGACACCACCGTGGAGGTCAAATCCAAGGCCTCGGGCGAGGTGCTGCAGCTCCATGCGGAAACGGGCCAGCTGGTCAAACGAGGCGCCCTGCTGGTACACATCGACCCGCGGAACGCGCGGAACGCGCTCGCGCAGGCCCAGGCGGACCTGGACGTGGCGCGCGCGAAGCTCGCTAACGCCACCAGCCAGAAGCGACGGTCGGACGAGCTGTTCAAGACCCAGGCGATCACGGAGGAGGAGAACGAGACGGCACAGCTCGATTATGCCGACGCGAAGTCGGAGGTCGTGCGCTCCCAGGTGTCGGTGGACAATGCCAGGATCCAGCTGGAGGACACCGACGTTCGCGCGCCCGTCACCGGCACGGTCATCGAGAAGGACATCGAGCGGGGCACCGTCATCGCGTCCGCGACGTCCAATGTGAGCGGCGGCACGACGCTGCTCAAGATGGCCAATCTCGACCTGGTCCAGGTGCGCACGCTGGTGGACGAGACCGACGTCGGCAAGGTCGAGCCGGGTCAGCTCGCCACCATCACGGTGGACGCGTTCTCCAACCGCACCTTCGAGGGCACGGTGCTCAAGATCGAGCCGCAGGCGACGACGGAGCAGAACGTGACCGTCTTCCCCGTGCTGGTCCGCATTCACAACGAGGGAGGGCTGCTCCGGCCGGGGATGAACACAGAGGTGGAGATCCACGTGGGCCAGCGGGAGGGCGTGCTGGCGGTGCCGAACGCGGCGCTCCGCACGCAGCGTGATGTCGGCTCGGCCGCCCAGGTGCTCGGCCTCTCGACCGACGAGGTCCAGAAGGAGCTCGCGGCCTCCGCCGCCCAGGCGGCGAGCTCGGCCGGCGCCTCGTTGCGTACCCCGGGCGAGCCCTCCCCTGGCACCGACTCGGCACGGCGCAACGCGCGCGATTCGACGAGACGGGCGTTGCCCGAATCGGCCGCGCGCCGGGAGTGGCGCGATTCGGTGCGCGTGCGGGGGGGCGGGGCCGGCGGCCTCGCGGACGGCCAAGGAGGCGCCGCGGAAGGCCGGCAGCGCGGCTTCGGCGGCGCCGGGCGCCGGACCCGGGGCACCGATGCGGGCGGCGGCCGCTACATCGTCTTCGTCAAGCGCAACGGCCAGCCGATCCCGGTATGGATCCGGACCGGCCTCACCGACCTCGACTACAGCGAGGTGATCCACGGCCTCGAGGGGAACGATTCGGTGTACGTGCTGCCCAGTGCCAGCCTGGTCCAATCGCAGCAGGACATCAAGCAGCGGATGAACCAGGTCACCGGCGGCGGCGGGGTCCCTGGCATGCGGCAGAGCACGTCCGGACCCGGCGGTCAGGGCGGCGCGGGCGCGCCCGGCCGGTAGCCATGCTGCTCGGCGAGACGTTCGCGGTCGCGATCTCGTCCATCCGGAGCAACGCGCTCCGGGCGGTGCTCACGATGCTGGGCATCATCATCGGGGTGGGCGCGGTCATCACGATGGTGGCCCTGGGCAGCGGGGCGCAGAAGGCCGTCGAGGATCGGATCGCGGCGCTCGGCGCCAACGTGTTCACGGTCTTCGCCGGCCAGGGCCGCTCGGGGGCGGTCATGATCACCGACCGCACCGTCCTGAGCACCGACGACTACGAGGCCCTGCAGCGCGACGCCACCCTGCTCAAAGCGGTGGTGCCTGAAGCGCAATCCGCGCAGCAGGTGGTGTTCGGCAACCAGAACCGCAATCTCCAGATCATCGGTACCACCGCGAACTACACCGACGTCCGGAACTATACGGTGCCCTTCGGCCGGATGTTCAGCGCCGGGGACGGCGCGTCGCGCCAGCGCTACGCCGTGCTCGGCTCCTCGGTGCCCGAGATGCTGGGCGCCAACCCGGCCGCCATGATCCACCAGACGCTCCTCATCCGCGGGATCCCTTTCGAGATCATCGGCGTGCTGAGCGCCAAAGGCGCGTCGGGCGGCTTCCAGAATCCGGACGAGCAGATCCTGATCCCGCTCGAGACCGCGCAGTACCGCGTGTTCGGCAGCAAGCGGCTCCGCTCGATGTCCGTCCAGGTAGCGGACAGCGTGCCGATCGAGCAGGGCATGGTGGACCTGGAGCGGATTCTCCGCAGGGAGCACCACATCCGCCCCGGCGGCGACAACGATTTCACCATCCGCAACCAGCAGGACATCCTGCAGACTCAGCAGCAGGCGACCCAGGTGTTCACCACCCTGCTCGCGAGCATCGCGGCGGTGAGTCTCGTCGTCGGCGGCATCGGCATCATGAACATCATGCTGGTGTCGGTCACCGAGCGCACCCGTGAGATCGGCGTGCGCAAGGCCCTCGGCGCCACCCGCGGCAACATCCTGCTGCAGTTCCTGATCGAGGCGCTCACCCTGTGCATTCTGGGGGGCGCCATCGGCATCCTCCTGGGCATCGGCGCGACCATCGTGCTCGCCCGCGTCATGCAGTGGAACACGCTCATCTCCCCGGCGGCCGTGGTGGTGGCGTTCGGGTTCAGCGCGCTCGTCGGCCTCTTCTTCGGCATCTGGCCCGCTCGCCGCGCCGCGCAGCTCGATCCGATCGACGCCCTGCGGTACGAGTAGCACGCCGATGGCCGACGCCGACGTGCTCGTCGTGGGCGCCGGAATCGCCGGTCTAGCGGCAGCCGAGCGGCTGGCCGCATCCGGCCGGCGCGTGCTCGTCCTCGAGGCGCGCGACCGCATTGGCGGACGCATCCACACCGCCCACGATCCTGAGCTCGCCACCCCGATCGAGCTCGGCGCCGAGTTCGTGCACGGCAGCCCGCCCGAGATGGTCGAGCTGATCGAGTCGGTCGGCCTTCGCGTGATCCCCGGCCGCGAGCGGCACGAACGCGGCCCCGCCGAGCCGCCGACCACGCGGACCGATATCCGATCGACCCTGGAACTGCTGCTCGAGAGTGCGGAGGCGGGGCCGGACCGGCCCGTCGCCGACCTGCTCCGGGAGCGGCGCGACCTGGCGACCGCCCCCGGCGAGCTCGAGGCGGTGGCCGGCTACCTGGAGGGGTTCCACGCGGCAGATCTATCGCTCCTGGGCACCCGAGCGGTAGCCGAGAACGAGGCCGCGAGCGCCGAGGACGGCGACGACATCCAGCGTGTCGGCGAAGGATACGGCGCGCTGATCCAGCGGCTGGCCGACCGCATCCCGTCCGATCGAGCCGAGATCCGGTTGGATTCCGTGGTCACGGCGATCTCCTGGCGTCCAGGCGAGGTGCGGGTGACGGTGGGTCCGGGAGACGCCGCGACCCTCACCGCCGCCAAGGCCATCCTGACTCTTCCGCTCCCTCTGCTCCGGCGGATGATTGGAGATGGAGGCGCTCCGACTTTGGACCCCTTCCCGGCCGGCTGGCGGGAACCGCTCGGGCGCCTCCACATGGGTGCCGCCCACCGCATCGTGCTCGGCTTCGATGGCCGCTGGTGGGCGCCGGCAGGCGGCGCCGGGCCCAGCTTCGTCCATGGCGGCCCGGAGCCCTTCCCGGTGTGGTGGACGGGCCTGCCGCGACGCGAGCCGGTCATCACGGGCTGGGTGGGCGGTCCCCGCGCCGCGGCGCTTGCGGGACGAGGCGAAGCGGCCATGCTGCGGCTCGCGCTCGAGTCGCTCGGGTCTGTGTTCGGGCGGGATGTCGGCGAGTTGCGCTCGCGCCTCCGGATGGCATACGTCCACGACTGGTCCGCCGACCCCTTTTCCGGCGGGGCCTACAGCTATGGTGGAATTGGAGCGATCGAGGCGCGGACGGCCCTCCATGCGCCGGTGCAGAACACGCTCTACCTGGCCGGCGAGGCCATCGCCGAGCAGGGCCGGAACGCCACCGTGCACGGCGCCCTCCACAGCGGAAGGCAGGCGGCCGCCGCCATCGAGGCCGGGAACTAGGCCCCAGGCGCGGATGGAACCGGCCAGCCCGAGGCGGCGTTTCTACCAGGATTCCTGTTCCACCGTCTTTGGGAGCGCCGGATGAACGCCGAGCAGCCTGACGCCCAGCCACCCGATACCAACCCGCCTGGGTCCCGGCAGCTCGATGCGGGCGGGTCCGGCGCAGCACACCCGGACGTCAAGCGACATCACGGGTTGGTGCGCGTGGCCCACTGGGTGAACGCGGTCGTGCTCTGCGGCATGATCGCGAGCGGGCTCCAGATCTACCTCGCCTTTGCCCACTTCGGCCCGCGGGGCCAACCCTACTACCCGAACCCACTGGATGGCGGGCCGATCCCCGTGTGGGCGCGGCTGGGGGGGTGGCTCGCCGGTGGGCTCAACTGGCACTTCGCGCTCGCGTGGCCCTTCGTGATCACGGGCCTCGTCTACCTCGGCTTTCTGGCCGCCACGGGCGAGTGGCGCTCGCTCCTGTTCCGCCCTCGCGACATCGGGCCGGCAGTGCAGATGCAGCTTTACTATCTGAGACTCCGCAAGACGCATCCCCCGCAGGGCAAGCACAACGCGCTTCAGAAGGGCGCCTACACGTTCATCGTGGTGCTGGGGGCGTTGGCGGTGCTCACCGGCTTCGCCATCTACAAGCCGGTGCAGCTCGCGTGGCTGACGTCGCTGTTCGGCGGGTACGAGCTGGCGCGGTACTGGCACTTCTGGGCGGTGTGGGTCTTCGTGGGGTTCACCCTGCTCCACGTGGCACTCGTGTTCCTCGTGGATCCGGCATCCCTGAGGGCGATGATCACCGGCTGGTACCGCGGGAGATTTCCGAGCCATGACTGACCGACCCGGCCTCACCCGGCGGGACTTCATGCGACTCGGCATCGTGGCGCCGGCGTCGCTGGCCGCGGCTTGCGGCTGGGACGGCGGGCCGGTGCTCGAGCCACGCCTCCGTGCCCTCAGCCGGCTCAACGACTGGGTGGGTGAGAAGATCCTGTTCTCGCCGAGCCGGCTCGCGCCGGAGTACCCGATCGCGCAGCGAACGCCGGTCATGGCGTTTCCGAAGTACTCCATCACGCACAATAAGAGCGGGCACTTTCCGGAGCCTCCGGGCGAATGGGCCCTCGAGGTCGGTGGGCTGGTGCGCACGCCGGTGCGGCTCACGCGGCCGATGCTCGAGGCCCTGCCGCGGGTCAGCTACACCGTGAAGCACCACTGCGTCGAAGGGTGGACGGCGATCGCGACCTGGACCGGTGTGCCGGTGTCCGCGGTGACGCAGATGGTGCAGCCGACCGCGGAGGCGCGTTACCTGCGTTTCGATTCGTTCGACAGCAAGTACATGAACGGCTGGGACCTCGCGAGCGCGATGCACCCGCAGACCATCCTCGCGTATGCGTGGAACGACCGCCCGCTTACGATCGAGCACGGCGCGCCGCTCCGGGTGTATTCGCCGGTCAAGCTCGGGTACAAGCTCACCAAGTACCTCACCGCGATGACGTTCACGCGCGAGCGGCCGGGCGGCTACTGGGAAGACCAGGGCTATCCGTGGCTCGGCGGGATCTGAGCGCGGCCCCCTTACTCCAGCTGCTCGGCCTCGACGGACACGTCCGCGGTGCCGTCGGACCCATAGGTCACCCGGACCCGCCAGGGCCGGCAACAGACCTGGCAGTCCTCGACATAGACCTGGTGGCGTCCGCCACCCGGGTCCAGCCCGATCTCGTTGATCTCCCCGCAGTAGGGACACCGGACGGTGGCCTCGGTGTCCACCATGCCCTCGCCGTTCTCCTCGTCGTGCTCGCTCATCGCGCAGCCACCCCCCTATATTGTGCACCATTCCAGCACCGACCCGGTGGTCCCAGCGTCCGGCGCGCCGCCCCGGACTTCTCTTCCCGCTCGCGCTGACCGCCGGGTTGCTCATGGCGCGCGCCTGCCCGGCCGCGCCCCTGGCGGATCCGCTGGGCGGACCACTGCCGTCCGGGCTGCATCTCACCTACCCCATCCTGTACGTCCTGCTCGCCCCGCTGTTCACGCTGTGGGACGGCGTCTCCATGCTGAGCATGAGCCGGCTGCAGGGGTTTCTCCTCGGCCTCCTGATCCTGTTCGTCGTCTGGCGCGCCGGCCGCCACCTCTGGTGGCGCGTCGCCTGGAGTGACCACCCGGCTCCGCGGGCCCCCGCGCGCCGCGAGCTGAAACTCGTGGTCACATCGCTCGCGGCCCTCGCGGCCTTCTTCGTCGTCGGGCTCCTCTGGCATCGTCCCATGGCAGCGCTCGCGGGCGCCGGCCCGGGAGCAATCGTGTTCGACGTGCACAGCCACACCAACGTCTCCCACGACGTGCGAGGCACGCTCATGGGCGGGTTCGACACCGAGGCCAACCTGCGCTGGCACCGACGCGCCGGCTTCGATGCCGTCTTCATAACGGACCACAATACCGTCTCGGGGCTCCGTCCGCACACCGGTGCACCCGCGCGCTGTCCGGGCATCGAGGTGAGTGCGTGGCGCGCACATGTCGTGCTGCTGGGCGACTCCGTCCCGGTGGACCCGAGGCGCTACAACGGCTCGCTCGAGGCGTTGGAGCTGCTGCTCCGCGAGAGCCGGTCGGTGTACGGCGCCCTCAGCGTGCTCTCGCTCCCCGAGTACGAGCGGAATCACCAGGCGCGGCTCGACACGCTCGTCGCGGCGGGCGCGGACGGATTCGAGATCGTGAACGCCGCGCCCAAGGCGAACGAGATCTCCCGGGCCCGACGCGATTCGGTCGTGGCCCTCGCACGACGGACGAACCGGATCGTGCTGGGCGCGAGCGACAGTCACGGCTGGGGCGCCACCAGCATGGTGTGGAACCTGCTGCCCCTGACCGGCCCTCGGCCCGAAGGCGCAGCCGCGTGCGCGGCGGTGCTCGACGGCCTGCGTCAAGGCTTCGGCACCACACGCATCGTGGAGCGCCACCGGCTCCGCGCCGACAGCGGGTGGCCCCGCTGGCTCACCCCCGTGGGTGTCCTGTGGGAGACCTGGCGGGCGATGGGCTGGCCGCTGACGATCGCCTGGGTGACGTGGACCTGGCTCCTGTGGGCCGCCGTGCGCCGGCGATATCCTTAACCTCCTCACATAATCCCGGGTCCACGAATGCCCCGCGCGCGCTTCCTCGGCACTGGTCTGGCCGTGCCCGACCGCGTCGTGACCAACGACGACCTCTCCCACCTGATGGACACGAGCGACGAATGGATCCGGACGCGAACCGGGATCCAGGAACGCCGGTGGGTGCGCGAGGGAGAGACCGGAACCGCTCTGGCGCACGCCGCGACGACGCGGGCCCTTGGCGCGGCGGGACTCGCCCCGGCTGAGATCGACGCGATCATCTACGCCACGTCTACCCCCGATCACTTCGCACCCGGCAACGGCGTCTACCTCCAGCGGCTTCTCGGCGTCGGGGCCATCCCCTCCATCGACATCCGGAACCAGTGCAGCGGATTCGTCTACGCGCTCGCGGTCGCGGATGCCTTCATCCGCGGCGGGACGTTCCGTCACGTGCTGGTCGTCGGGGCGGAGGTCCAGTCTACCGCCATGGACGTCAGCAGCCGGGGACGGAACACCGCGGTGATCTTCGCCGACGGCGCCGGCGCGGCGGTGTTGGGTCCGAGCGAGGACGATCGCGGCATCCTCGCCTTCGACCTGCACGGCGACGGGACCTATGCGGAGAAGCTCTGGGTCGATGCGCCTGGCTCGATGTATCACCCACGCATGTCGGCGCGTCAGATCGAGGAGGAGCGCCACTTCCTGGAGATGGACGGGAAGGAGGTCTTCCGCCACGCCGTGGCGCGCATGCCGGAGTCGGTGCAGGCCGTGCTCACAGCCACCGGGCACACCACCAAGGATTTGAGCCTGCTCGTGGCGCACCAGGCCAACCTCCGCATCGCCGAGATGATGCAGAAGGCCCTGGGCCTGCACGACGACCAGGTCTACAACAACATCATGTGGTACGGAAACACCACCGCCGCGACGATTCCGATCGCGTTGGACGAGTGCGTCCGGAGTGGGAAGGTTCGGAGCGGGGATCTCGTCGCGATGACAGCGTTCGGAAGCGGGTTTCTGTGGGGGAGCGCGTTGGTGCGCTGGTAGGGATCATCGCGGCGCCGCACGGCATTCCGGAACACCGAAGGGGCATGCGGTCACGCATGCCCCCTTCGCTCATTCAGGACGACCGGGACACCGGTCTCACTCCTCCAGCGTCAACTTCCGACCGCAGCTCGTGCAATGCACGTCCTTCGGGAGCCTGAACCGGCCGAACAGCGGGAAGTGCTGCTCCATGCCGCAGAACGGGCAGCGGCCGCTCACGTCCCGGAAGATGGTGCCCTCGCGAAGGCGAACGCCGCCCAGCACCACCGCCAGCAACAGCCCACCCGGCACCAGCATGAAATGCACGATCGGGATGGGAAGCGCGATGATCGCCACGGCGAGAAAGGCACCGAACACGACGGCGGCCCGCTTGAGGCGATCGGCGGGGGCGAGCTCGGCGACCTCCGCCCGCGCGGACGCGGGCGGAGCGCCGAACCCGTGGAGCCGGAGCTCGATGGTGCGCACGATCATTCAGGATCGATCGGGTATTTCCTCAGGTAGTAATCCTGAGCCCGAACGGCTCGCGCGCGGTACAATTGCTCCTCGTCATCATCGGCGTCGCTTACGAACAGGTGGAGCGACCCGGGCCACATGGTGGCTTGCAGCGACCAGTTGGTGGACGGCGCGTGCAATACCCACTGAAGCGCACCGCCGCCAGCGTCGGTCAGGTGAATCTCGCTGGCCCGCTCGAGCGGCACCGACGCCGGAATGCCGGCGATGGCCGCCTCCACGGGATCCAGGCTCAGCTCCGCATCGGTCCACGACCGGAAGGTCACCTTGCCATGGACCGGCGACTCGGTCTCGGGCAGCTCGAACTCAGTCTGCCACTCGCCCAAGAGGTCCCACGCGTGGTCCATGGGTCCGATGTTGGGCACTTGCACCGTCGGATGTCGCATCGGTAGCCTCCTTCCCTTATGGGAACAATAGGGACTGGGGCAAGGACACGGGCACTTCCACCCGCGATACGTGCTCTCACTGCAGCGATTCTGATGCCTGGCCGCGTTCCGTCGGCGAATCTTTTTTACGCACGTTTCGTACTGTAACGCGGCCTTCATGTCCTCAACCGAGGTATCTGTATGCTGCAAATACTCTTGGCCGTGGCCGCAGGGGTCACCGGCTACCTCATGGCCAGAAGCTTCGTGCGGAATCGCCTGCGCTTCGTCGATGCTATTCACAGCGGCTGGGCCCCCCTCGTGGCCGGTGCACTCGCGTTCACCTTCGCCTGGCCGCTGGCACTGCTGCCACTCGTAAGCGTGGCACCGGCGGTGATGTTCGGCATCGGGACCGGGTTCGGAACCGCATCGGGGGCCCGCATCATTCGCCGGACTGACCGGGCGCGCTACCAAATCACGCCCTGAATGCAAGGTAATGCAGATTGCCTACGCTGCCCGTAGACTGGATCACACTCTGGGAGACGTCTATCTTGCCCGCATGTCGACCGTGCATTGCGCGCGCTGCGGTCTCGAGCGCGACAAGATGGCCTTTCAGCCCTTTCAGAACGAGCTAGGCAAGCGAGCCTACGACGAGATCTGCGGGGTGTGCTGGGGCGAGTGGCTCAAGATGCAGCAGCAGCTGATCAACCATTACGGGCTCAACCTTCGCGATCCCAAGGCGAAGGAGTTTCTGTTCCGCAACATGGAGCAGTTCCTCTTCAAGGCGGGTCAGGTCGGCACCTGACCGTCAGTGGGCCACCCCCAGCCGAAACACGAGATCTATCGCAGGGCCGCTCGGCTCCAGGTCCTCGGTCATGCCGATCCGCCACTCGCGGCCGCTCCGCGTCGCCAGGATCCAGCCGAAATCGAGCGAGAGGTCCCGGCGATCGAGCGACGGAAGCGTCGTGTCGTGATAGTACGGACTGTGGTAGAAGAGATTCGCGTACAGCGACTGTCGTCCCCAGAACCGCCAGCGCATTCCCGAGCTCAACGAGACAAAGGTGGTGTGCTGGTAGGCCGTGAGATCGCCGTGGGTGGGCGTGTACCCCAGACCCAGACTTCCCTCGTAGACCAGCGGCTTCGCCAGCGGGGCCCGCACCGTCGCGATCACACCACCGGCGACCACGCCACGCCCATAACCGGTGGGCCCGGTGGAGGTCGGAAGCGTGACGGTCGCGATTGCCTGGAAGTGCGGCCCGCGCCGGAGGCCGGCCGAGAGACGCACGTCGCCCAGGAACATGTCGCTCGGGTCCCGCGTGCGCACCACGCGGTCCGGCAGCGCCATCTCGTAGAGGAACTCGTTCTGCGGACGGAGCTCGCGGGCCTCGAGCGTGATGCCGAGGAGATTGTGATACCAGTCGAGAAACCCGTCGAGGAACCCGGCATAGCTGCCCTGAACCGCGACGTCCGCCATGACGAAGGCTGATGGGCTCAGGTCCCTAGCCACGCGCAGGCGTAGCCGCATCAGCTCGGCGTCGAGCACGTAGTCCGCGTGCGAGGCCGTGAAGTACTCGATCGAGCTGGCGTAGTCGAGGGACAGCCCGAGGCTCCACCGGTCGAGTTGAGGCCCGCGGTAGGGCTCGAAGCCGAGCGTCGTCCGTGAATCCGCCACGGGATTGATGGGCGCGTACGACGGCAACCCCTGGGCCCCGGCGGGCCGCGACAGGAGGCACGACAGGATCAGGAGTCCGGTGAGGACGGGGAGTGGGCGCGTCACGAGCCGGAAAAGATACCTCGCTTGACAAATCCGAGGATGCGCCGGTACGTTCACTCCATGATTCGGTCCAATAGCGCGTGGTTCTACTTCTATTTTACCAACGCCGGCGCGGCTCGATGCCCGTCCGGTGTCGGTAGCGTCGTGTAGCGCTCGCCGACCGGACCCCCCATCGCTGCCCCGCCGGACCGATCCGGCGGGGCGTTTCGTTTTCATCCTCGGAGCAGACCATGCGCGTGGCGATTCAGGGTACTCACGGCTCGTTCAGCGAAGCGGCGGCTCGGCGGCGCTGGCCCGACCTGACGACCCTTCCCTGTCGGGAGGCCAAGGACGTGGTAGCCGCGGTACGGGCGGGCGAGGCGGAGGCCGGCTGCCTCCCGATCGAGAACTCGCTGATCGGCTCGGTGACGACCACGTACGACCTGCTCGAGGAGGCCTTCGGGGACGGCACGCTCCGGCTGACGCACGAGATCCTGTATCCGGTGCACCACACGATCATGGCGCTGCCGGGCGCGCGCCTCGACGGGATCAAGCGGGTGCTGTCGCACCCCGTCGCCCTTGGCCAGTGCCGCATCTGGCTGTCGGAGCACCTGCCGAACGTCGAGCTGGTGAGCGCCTGGGACACGGCGGGCAGCGCGGAGCTGGTGGCGGGCGAGGGGAATCCAGCGCTCGCGGCCATCGCCGCCCGCCACGCGGCGGACGCCCATGGTCTGGTTCCGCTCGCCGAACGGATCGAGGACGATCCGACCAACCAGACGCGCTTTCTCACCTTCACCCGGGCCGATGCGGCAGGGTTGCCGGCCGGAAGCGCGGGCACCACCCGCTTCAAGACCTCGCTCATCGTGCTGATCGACCACAAGCCGGGCATGCTCGCTCTCACACTCCAGGCCTTCGGCGTTCGAGGGGTCAACCTCATGGCGCTGCAGTCACGGCCGGAGCGGTCGGCACCATGGACGTACCGCTTCTACGTGGACATCGACGGCTCGACCGCGGATCCGCGCGTCGCGGAGGCGCTGGAGGAGGTCGAGGCGCTCGCGGCGAGGGTCGTGGTGCTCGGCAGCTACGAGGCCTGGATCGAAGGGTCGCGCCTGTCGGCCCCACCGCCGACCCCGGCCCACCACACCAGGAAGCCGGACATTCCGCTGGTGGACCGCCGGCGCATCCCGGAGGGGACGCGGGTGCCGGTCGGGCCGCTCACGTTCGGCGGGGGTGAGCGTGTGCTCATCGCCGGCCCGTGCTCGGTCGAGAGCGAGGCGATGATCCTCGAGACCGCCGACGCCGTGGCGCAGGCGGGCGGCGACATGCTGAGAGGCGGCGCCTACAAGCCGCGCACCTCCCCGTACGACTTCCAGGGGCTCGGCGTCAAAGGCCTGCGGTACCTGGCGGACGCGCGCGAGCGGACCGGCCTCCCAGTAGTGACGGAGGTCTTGAGCTGGGAGGAGGTCGCGGTGGTGGGACACTTCGCCGACATGCTCCAGATCGGCGCGCGCAACATGCAGAACTTCACCCTGCTCCGCGCCGCGAGCCGGAGCGGCAAGCCGATCCTGCTCAAGCGAGGCGCGGGCGCCACCATCGAGGAGTGGCTGATGGCGGCCGAGTACATCCTCGCGGAGGGGAACCCGAACGTGGTGCTCTGCGAGCGGGGCATCCGGACCTTCGAGCGCGCTACGCGACACACGCTGGATTTGAACGCGGTCGCGATGGTGCTCGAGCGGACGCACCTGCCCGTGATCGTGGACCCGAGCCACGCCGCCGGCGTGCGCTCGCTCGTGACACCGCTCAGCCTGGGCTCGCTCGCGGCCGGCGCCTGCGGCCTCATCGTGGAGGTGCACCCGGACCCATCGAAGGCGATGAGCGACGGAGCGCAGAGCCTCGACATACCCATGTTCGCGGCGCTCGCCCGGCAGGTACATCCCGACCGGCCCGCGCGCGTGCGGGTCGCGATGGCGTAGCGGTCGAACGAAGGCCACCAAACGAAAAGGACGGAGGGTCGGTGGTGCGACCCTCCGTCCTTTCGTTTCCTGGTCTGTCCGTCGCTACGGAACCGTCGTCCCCCGGCGGCCGACGAACAAACGGTAGATGAACAGCAGGATCATCGCGCCGATGATGGAAGCGATGATGCCCGGACCTGTCCCCGGGTCAGAGTACCAGCCGAGGGCCCGGCCGAGAAACCCAGCCAACAGGGCACCGGCCACGCCGATCAGCATCGTCACGATCACGCCGCCCGGATCCCTGCCGGGCATCAGCAGCTTGGCAATCGCCCCGACGACCAAGCCGATGATCAAGGTCCACAGGAAACTCATAGTGCCCTCCAAGGTGGGCCGAACATATATCGCGGTCCCCAAAGGACATCTGTGAGGCGGCGCACATCAGCCGTCGTGCGGGCCGAGGCGGGCCGTGACCGTTTCCCGCTTCCGGTTGCGCAGAATGTCCAACTTGAAGGTTTCGCCTCGATCATAGCTCCGCAAGATGCGCAGGAGATGGGCTGGGCTCGAAGGCTTGCGACCGTCCACCGCCTGCACTACGTCCCCGCCCTTGAGTCCGAGGCTCCCATCCTGCGGCGCGCGGATCACCAGCACGCCCTCGGTGGTGCCGAAGTACTGACCCAGATCGGGGTTGAGCGGCGCCAGGTCGAGGTCGCCGAGCGGGCCGCCGGCCAGGAACTCGAACCGCTGGCCCGGGCCCATGTCGCCCTGGAAGTCGCCCACCTGGAACCGGTCCCGCATGCCGGGCTGCGAGAAACGCATGGCAAAGGGACGGTGCCCATCCGGGCCCTGCACGAACGTGTCGGGCTCGTCCTCGGTCACGACCCTAACGGTCCGCCGATCCTTGCCACGGAGGTACTCGATCGGCACGGTGTCGTTGGGCTCGAGCCGGGCGGCCAGCTCGACCAGGCGGAGTCCCGGCAGCGACTGGTGCTGGTCCGGGCCTTCGTCGGCCTGTCCGCCGGTCAGCACGGACTTGCCGTCCAGCTTGGTGATGAGGTCACCCGACCGGAGCCCGGCCTTCTGGGCAGGGCCATTGGGGGACACCGACTCGACGTAGGCCCCGAGGGAGTCCGTGGCGCGCGCCTGCAGGTTGACCTTGATCCCGAGGCGGGCCCGGCGGTTCATCACGATCCGCATGAGGTGGTCGGGCCCGTCCACGCGCTGCTCGAACGTGTCGTCGCGGAGCGAGTCGGAGTCGGCCCGGTTCTGGGCGACGAGGGCCCCGCCCTGCGCGGCGAGGCTAGCAACGGTCAGCGTGACGGCCAGGACGAACGAAGCGTTCATGTCGAGCTTCTCCTCGGGGCTCAAAGCCCCACGTTGCTGGCACGGGTGACGTGGACATCCACCAGGGCGTCGAGCAGCCCCACCCGTTCGCGCCAGAGCTTGAGCACCTGCTCGTCGTGTGACTGGTGCTCGAGCAGGTCGGCCATCTCCAGCTCCCGGTCCACCTGGGCGATCCGGTCCTCCAGCTCCTGGGCGATGCCGGCGGTCCGTCCGTCGAGCATCCGCTCCTCGGGATGGTACTGGCTGAGCGCGCTCTCGAGCGCCTGGGAGCGGGCCATGACCGCCTGGATCTCCTGCTCGCCCGCGCCGAGCGTCCCGGTCCTCGGCACGAGGACCGCCATGGCGATGGATGCGGCGGCGGCGAGGCCTATCAGCCCGGCCGTCCGCTGCCGGCGCGCCCGGCGGTCGACGCGAAGGCGCGCCGCCACCTGGGGCCAGCGATCGCGGCTGGGACGCAGTGCCGGCAGCGCCTTGATCCGCGCCACACGCTGGTGCAGCCGCTCGAGCTCGGCCCGGCAAGCCGGGCAGCCCTCGAGATGCTCCCGCGCGGAGGCATCGCCCGGCTCCTGGCCGGCCTCGCGCAGGCTCAACAGCATCTCCATCGTCAGGTGCGTCATACCTCCACCTCCTCACCGAGCCAGCGCCGGAGCCGCTGATGCGCCCGGGCGAGCTGCGACTTCGAAAAGCTCGGGGTCTTGCCCATCATGCCAGCGATCTCGTCGTGGGTGTAGCCCTCGACGTCGTGCAACCACACCACGGCGCGGGAGGTCTCCGAGAGCCGCTCGAGGGCGGCCTCGAGGTCCATCCGGAGCGCCGTGTCCTCGCGGCGATGCCCGACCACATCCTCCTGCAGCTCGTCCGTGTCGCGGTACTTGTTCCGACGGAGCCGCATGAGGGCCTTGCTGGCGGCGATCGTACGGACCCAGCCCCAGAGGCTGCCCTCCTCGCGGTACCGACCAATGCTCCGGCAGACCTCGAAGAAGGTCTCCTGGAGGACATCCTCTGCGTCTTCGGTGGTTCGGCAGATGCGGCGGGCGAGGTTGTAGACGGGGGCCTCGAAGGCTCGGTAGAGCTCTTCAAGGGCGGCTTCCTCCCCGGCCCTGGCGCGGGCGATGACCGACTCGGCGTTGGCGAGGAGGTACGAGTCCATTATGTGGGTTCCTGTCATGGCGTTCTGAAAGATGCCGGGGTGGGCGGCAGGGTCGCAAACGCGCGGAAATCCGGGGGGGCGCGGCGCAGGCGGGAGCGACGCTCGCGCCGGTCGCTGCAGGGCGCTCCGGGGGTGGAATCGCGCAGGGGTTTGAGTGCGCCCTGACGCTCCCTCTGCGAGCGTCGCTCCCGCCTGCGCCCGGGCATCTCGGACGCGCGGGCTGGGGAGGAGTCGGGATCGCGGGTGCCTGCGGCCCTCCTTGGTACCCTGATATTTGGCGGGAGTATCGCTGATAATCGCGTGGCCGGCGCGCGCGCACGAAACGCCAGCGGTGCTTACCGGCCCTTCCCTCCGGGGCTATATATCGCCCATGAACTCCTCGCCAACTGCCGCTCCTGACATCTGGTTGCACCATCTCGAGGACGAGGCGGATGCGGCGTTTCTGTACCGCGAGCTGGCCCAGGCCGAGCGGGACACGCGGAAGGCCGACCTGTACCGGAAGCTGGCGCAGGTCGAGGATCGGCACGTGGAGATGTGGCGGAAGCTGCTGGCCGAGAACGGACACGACGTGGCGCCGCCACCACCGTCGCGTGGGGCGCGGCTTCGCGCCTGGGTGGCCCGGCGGGTCGGCGCTGGGATCCTGCTGCCGATGCTGCTCCAGGAAGAGGGTCGGGAGGTCAAGGGCTACCTGAGCCTGTATCAGGAGTCGCCCGATGGAGTGGTGGGACCGACGGCACTGACCCTGGCCAAGGAATCGAAGGAGCACGCCGAGACGCTGGCCTCGATCACCGGGGCGGACGGGGAGCCCTGGCACAAGACGGGGGCGGGCGGCTTCCTCCGGAACGTAGTCTACGGGTTCAATGACGGGCTGACCGCGAACTTCGGCCTGGTGGCGGGCATGATCGGCGCGCAGAGCAACCTGCCGATGGCGGAGCACGCCGTCGTGGTCGCGGGGCTCGCGGGGATGGCGGCGGACGCCTTATCGATGGGCTCGTCCGGGTACCTCGCGGCCAAGAGCGAGCGCGAGGTGTTCGAGCACGAGATCGCGATGGAGAAGGAGGAGATCCGGCTTATGCCGGACCTCGAGCAGGAGGAGCTGAGCCTCATCTACCAGACGAAGGGCGTGCCGACCGACCAAGCCAACGCGCTCGCCGCGCAGATCATGCAGGATCCGGCGCGCGCACTCACGGAGCAGGTGCGGGAAGAGCTCAAGATCGGAGAGGCGACGACCACGCCGATGCGCGAGGCCTGGATCACCGGCATCGCGACAGCGTTCGGCGCCTTCATTCCCGTCGCGCCGCTGGTCTTCAGCACCAGCCGCGAGGCGATCTGGACCTCGTTCATCCTGGCCATGCTCTCCCACTTCGCCGTCGGCGCGGCACGGAGCTTTTTCACAGGTCGAGGGGTAGTACGGAGCGGGATGGACATGTTCCTCGTCGGCGTCGGCGTGGCGGGGATCGGCTACCTGATCGGAGACTGGATCGTCAAGCTGCTGTGATCCGCTGGGGCTGTACCGTCGGTTCCTGGACGCGTCGATCGAGCTCCGCACGGCGACCTACCGTTACATCTCGACCCTCACCGTAAACGCGGTGCAAGTACCTGGCGACATCGCGCGCAGCGGCGCGGCGCGCCGCTATGCGAGAGTGCCGAGCACTCCCTGGTGTCTTCGATGGCGGCACGAGGACACTCCCCATCTGGTATCCCCGAGCACCGTCACGCCCGCCCTGTCCTTCCACCGCGACGTCGAAGGCCTCGGCACCGGACGAGCGCGAACGCCCGGTAGACCAAGGTCCAGTGGTCGGTTCGGCAGGCCCCCGCCATCCTCTGCCCATGGTGCCGCCAAGACCCTATCCGGGGGCGACAGGATGAGTCTCGTGAACTTCCCGCTGGTGTTGTTCGCGGTGTCGCTCGTCGTGCTCTGGACCTCGGCGAAAGTCGGCGCGCGGTTCGCGGACCGCGCGGATCCCCTCCGCGAGGACCTCGGGGTCGTCATGACGGCCACGCTCACCCTCCTGGGCCTCATCGTCGGCTTCACCTTCTCGATGGCCGTCGCCCGCTACGACCAGCGGAAACTGTACGAAGAGGAGGAAGCAAACGCGATCGGCACGGAGTACCTCCGCGCGGACCTGCTGCCGACCGGTGGCGAGAACGTCCGGAGACTGCTTCGGAGCTACGTGGAGCAGCGGATTTTGTACTACGAGACCCGTCGCCCGGACGCGCTCACGCGGATCAATGCCGAGACGGCGCAACTCCAGACGCAGCTGTGGGGCGCCGTGCAGAGCGGGATCGCCTCCGAGCAGACGCCCGTCACCTGGCTCGCCGTGGCCGGGATGAACGACGTGATCAACTCGCAAGGTTATACGCAGGCCGCCTGGTGGAACCGGATCCCGACCGCGGCCTGGGTGCTCCTCGAAGTCATCGCGATCTGCTCCACCGCCATGGTCGGCTTCTCGTGGCACGGCGGCCGCTCGACGGGCCTGCTGATCGGCGTGCTCCCGGCCATCGTGTCCATGGCCCTATTGTTGATCGCCGACATCGATTCGCCGCGCGGCGGATTGATTCACGTCAAGCCGGTGAATCTGATGACCCTGGCTTCATCGCTCGGGCCGTAGCGCGGTGGCGTCCCAGCGCTCGACACCGTTTGCGCCGAGGCGTCCGGCCGTGCACAATAGGATCACGCCCACGATCGACCCCGTTCGGAGAGGATACCATGGCACCCATAAACGAGCTCGACCGGTTCCGCACGGTGTGGAACATGGAAGCCGAATCCACCGCCCGCCTGCTCGACGCGCTCCCGCCCTCGCAGTACGATTTCCGGCCCGACCCGAAGGGCCGCTCCCTCGGCGAGCTGGCGTGGCACCTGAGCGAGGTGGACGCCTACATCAGCTACGGCATCAGCAAGGGCGCCGTCACGTTCCAGGAGGTCCCGCCCAATCTCCAGCGTCCGCGCGAGGTCCGGCTGCTCGCGCCCGGATACCGCAAGGTGCACGAGGAGTCGGTGGCGCGGCTGGCCAACCTCACGGAGGATCAGCTCGACCAGGAGCTTCCGTTCGCCGACCGGCAGATGAGCATCCGCGACATGCTGTGGGGCGGGATCCTGATGCACCTGGTCCATCACCGCGGCCAGCTGTCCCTCATGTGCCGCCTGGCGGGCGGCACGCCGCCGGCCATCTACGGACCGAACCGGGAAGACATGGCGGCGATGCGGGAGAAGATGCAGACGGCGAAGGCCTAGGGCGCGAGTCGCAACCTGGCGCGCCTCGCGGTCGTAGATGAATTGGGGACCAAGTCCCCACGTTGACTGATTCGACCGCATGAGGGCCACATGCCCCGTCTCGTCACCCGCCGGAGCCTGATCGGCACCGGGCTCCGTGCATGCGCCGCGGTATCCCTCGGCCTCGTGACCGGCGGCTTCACACCGCCCCCGCACGCCGTCCGGCACCGCGCCGCGTGCCGGCGTTCGCTGAGGAACGGCGGGCCGCATCCGGACCCGCGTCCCGGAATCGACGCGTCGCACATGGCACGCCCCGAGCTCGTGCGGGAGCATCCCAAGGCGGTCGCCGCGTTCGACGAGGCGCGGACCATCCCCGAAATTCTCGACGGCATTCGGTGCCAGTGCGGCTGCTCCGACGCCCCCGGCATGCGCTCGCTGCTCTCCTGCTACGAAGGAGACGACGCGATGGCGATGGACTGCGAGGTCTGCGAGGGCCAGGCGCGGCTCGCGTACCGGCTACACGGCAAGGGCCGATCGCTCGACGAGATCCGCGCGGCGATCGAAGCGCGCTACGGCAGCTGAATGCGCGCCGCGACGGCGGTCGCGCTCGGCGCGCTCGCGGTGGCCGGGGCGCGGCCGGGCGCGGCGCAGGGGATGCTGAGCGAACACGGCGTCGCGGCGCAGACCATCGCCGGCACGACGATCACGGTCGAGTACTACCGACCGGTGGCTCGCGGGCGGGACTCGCTGTTCGGGAAGGTCGTCACCTGGGGCGAGCACTGGACACCGGGCGCCAACTGGGCCACGACGGTGGATGTGGACCATGACGTGCGGGTGAACGGCGCGATCCTGCCGAAGGGGAAGTACGCGCTCTGGACGGTGGTGCGGCCGGACCGCTGGACGGTCGAGTTCCACCGGACCTGGCACAAGTTCCACGTCCCCCCACCATCCGATTCGACCGACGAGCAGCTTCGGCTCACGGTGCCACCCGCGAGTGGCCCACCGGTCGAGGTCCTCACCTTCGATTTCCCCGCGGTGCGTCCGGCGGCGACCACGCTCCGCCTGCGCTGGGGCCCGGTGGTGGTCCCGCTCGAGATCGCCGCGATCCCACCGCCGCTCGCGCTGCTCGCCTCGCGCGGCGACGCGGCGCCCTACGTCGGCCGCTACGACCTTCACGTGCTCATGCGGGACGACGAAGGCGTCAAGCGGGAACGGCTGCTGGTGGACATCGTCCAGGCGGGCGACACGCTCCGCTGGCGCGATGCCGACGGCATGGAGCCAGACCGCCGCGACTTCATACTGAGCCCCGCCAGCGATGACGAGTTCAGCCGCGCGCGCCGGTACGCGGACGGCCAGTACTGGGCGGACGCGGGCATGATCGTGTCGTTCACGGTGGAGAACGGGCGGGCGACGGGCTTCGAGGTCGAGACGCAGAGCGGCAGCACGGCGGCGCGGGCGACCCGGGTACGGTAGCCCGCGGCGCGTGGGTCGGCGGCTAGTCCCGCCAGGTCAGGTCCTGCAGAGCGATGCGGTATTCCCCCGCGGCCTCGTCCCATCGGATGCCATAGCTCTCCGGATAGAACCCGGCCGGTACATAGCGCTTCGACTGCGGCAGCGCGATCGTCTCCGCGGTGGCGGAGCCCGAGCGCCGGGCGAGGATGAAGTCGCGCGTCACCATCGGCTCGTCGAAGATCACCTGCCCGTCCCACGACCCCGTGATGAACGTCCGCGTGAACGGCTGATTCTGCGGTGGCAGCTCAGGCGACTTGAGGTCCACCCAGTGGAGCCCCATGCGCGGGACGGTCATGCCGGCCGGCGTGGTGCCGAGAAGGACGTGCGTGGACACGTAGCCGGGGCGGATCTCGTCGGCGGCCGGCATCCGGGCGGCCTTGGCGGCGAAGTCGGCGGCGGTGATGTCGATCTCGTTGCGGGTCCCGAGTGGCACCCGGTAGAAGTGGAAGTCGAGGTGCGGCGCGGTGTACGGGCCGCCATGGCCGTGCGGGTTCCAGTCGAGCTCGACGAACCGGTACGGGGTCGGGTTGCCGGCGGGCAGGTCGAGCAGGTACTCGCTGTGGGGACCGTGGGAGCCCGGGCCGTGATCCGGCGAATCCTTCGGCAGGCCTTCGAGGGCTTCGGCGCTCAGGGCGATGCCCACCTCCACCGGGCGGCTGGAGCGCTCGTCCATCACGACGTAGGTGCGGGCCTGGCCGTTCCCGAGCGCCACGGGGGCGCTGTAGCGGGTGTGGTGGCCGCCGGCGCTGGGCGTCGGTCGCGCGACGTGGATGGCCCCCACCGTGAGGGCGGCGGTGGCGAGGAGGAGAACCGAACGCGTGGCAAAGGTGCTAGTCGTGGTGCGCATGGCCGTTCCTGGTCCAGGGTCCGAGTGTTCAACAGGGCTTTTCCGTGGGACGTGGCGAGGGGGAGATCGTTCTCACTCGGGCCCGGGGTCTGGGGCTCGGGGGCAGGTCCTAAGCGATCGGTGGGGGGAGCGGGGAGGTGAGCGGCGCGCTGGTGAGCGGTCTCGTCCGTGATGGGATGGCCTTTCACCCGGGAGACGTGGGAGCCGCCGGAGGCACGGGAACCGCACCCGCACGGGCCTCCAGATGCGTCCTGGCGATCTCGAGCGCGTCGTCGAGAGAGCCCGCCAGATTCGACTCGCCCACCTCCTCGAGAATGTCCGAGCGGGTCAGCGCCACCATGGGCTGTGCGTGGACCTCGGCGAGGATGACCCGCGTGCGATCGTGGCCAGCCTGTCGGATGAGCGTTTTCAGGGCATGGAGTCCCGTGGCATCCATGGCGGGCACATGCCGCATGCGGATAATGAGCACGGCCGGTTTCCTGGCCACCTGCCCTACCGCATTCTTGAACGCCTCAGCCGCGCCGAAGAAGAAGGGACCGTTGATCTCGTATACCTCGACCTCCGGCGGTACCTCGCGACGATAAAGCGCGCCCGACTCGTCCGTGCTGGGCGTGCTCGGGTCCGCTAGATCGCGCGTGATCGTGGTGACGTTGGTGACCTCGGCCATGCGCTTCATGAACAGAAAGGCCGCCAGTACCATCCCTACCTCGATAGCCACCGTCAGGTCGACGAGCACCGTGAGCAGGAACGTGGTCAGGAGCACCAGTACATCGCTTCTCGGCGAGAGCAACAGGCTCTTGAACGTCCGCCATTCGCTCATGTGGTAGGCCACGACGACGAGAATGGCGGCGAGCGTCGCCAGCGGGATACGGGCCGCCCAGCGCCCGAAGAACAGCGTGATGAGCAGCAGGGTCAACGCGTGTATCATGCCGGCCACCGGGGTGCGGCCGCCATTTTTCACGTTCGTCGCGGTGCGCGCGATGGCTCCGGTAGCGGGGATGCCACCGAACAGGGGGCTCGCGATATTCGCGATGCCCTGGGCGACGAGTTCCATGTTCGAACGGTGGCGCCCACCGATCATCCCGTCGGCCACGACTGCCGAGAGGAGCGACTCCACGGCCGCAAGGATGGCGATGGTAAATGCCGGGCCGACGAGCGCAGACGCGTCCGCCATCGAGACATGGGGCAGAACGGGACGCGGAAGGCCGGCCGGAATGCCCCCAAAGCGACTTCCAATCGTTTCGACTGGCAGGTGAAAGGCCGAAGCGACTACGGTTGTGACGATCAGTGCCACGAATGGGCCCGGCACGCGCCGCCCCACCCGGGGCCACTGACTGATGATTGCGAGACTCAGGAGACTGATACCGACCGCCCACGGATTGACTCCGGTGAGATGACCCCCGTATGCCTGCCACTTGGCGACGAACTCGGCCGGCACCGCGCCCATCGACAACCCGAGGAAATCCTTGACCTGGCCCGAGAAGATGATCACGGCGATGCCGCTGGTGAAGCCGATCACGACGGGATACGGGATGAACTTGATCGCGGCTCCGAGTCGCGCGACGCCAAAGGCGATGAGCATGGCGCCAGCCATCAGATTCGCCAACAGCAGTCCATCGAGGCCGTACCGTTGAACGATGCCGTAGACGATGACGACGAAGGCCCCGGTCGGCCCGCCGATCTGGACCCGTGACCCGCCCAACAAGGAGATGAGAAATCCGGCGACGATCGCCGTAATGAGACCACGCTCCGGCGTGACCCCGCTGGCGATGGCGAAGGCGATGGCCAACGGCAGGGCGACGATCCCGACGATGACGCCGGCTACCGAATCCGCCAGGAACTGCGAGCGATCGTATGTCCGGAGCGTGGTGAACAGCTTCGGAATCAGCACAGAGCCTCGACTGGACAGGGCGAACCCCTCAATGCACGAGCGGTGCCAGCTCGGCGAGGATCGCCGGGCTCAGCAAGATATCGAGGCTCACGACCGACTGCTGATCGGGCGCGAGCGCCACCGACGGAGCGCGGCGGCGATCGCGAGTACGAGCAGGCCCCCGCCACCCGCCCACCACGCCGTCCTCGGACGCGGCGGCGTGAGCGGCACGAGGGTCGCCGGATCGCCTACCATCTCGAACGCCGCCCAGACGCTTGGCGGCGTGCCATCCCGCACCGCCCCCAGCTTGGCCGCGCGCAGGGCGTCGATGACCGGCCGGCGGTCCGCCAGCGCCGTGTAGAGCCCCTCCACGAAGCGCGCCGTGCTCCGGTCCCCCACGCGCCAGCTCGTGGCGACCACGCTGCGGGCTCCTGCCTCGAGCAGCGGACCGGTGAGGCCCTGAATCCCCTCCCCATCCACCACGACGCCCCCAGCGGTGCGACACGCCGAGAGCACGACGAGGTCGGCGTCGAGTTGCAGCCGCGCCAGGTCGCCGGGGGTCACGAGGCCCGAGCCCGTGTCGGAGGTGGTCGTGTCGCCGGGCGCGAGGGCGAGTGCTGTACGGCCAAGCGCACGGTCGTCCACCAGGGCGTGGGTGGCGAGGTGAAGCACCCGGAACTTGACTAGCGAGGCATGGCGCAGCCAGGCGGCGCTGGCGTCGGCGCCGAGGCGCAGCTCGGCATGCGGCGCGTAGCGGGCGACGAGCCGCGCCTCGGCGCCCGAGGCCGGGAGCGGCGGCAGCCCACCGGCGGCGGCGAAGAGCTCGGTGTCCCGGCTGGCGAGGCGGCCGAAGTCGGGATCGCCCATGGCGAGCAGGCGGAGCGAGTCGGCCGGCGTTGCCGTACGCGAACGTTGCCAGAGCACGGCGAGCGCGCCCGCCGACGGGGCGAGGCCCACCGCGTAGCGCTCCACGAGCCAGCGCCCGTCCGCGAGCCGGAGCGCGTCCCACGGCACGCGATGCAGCGGCCCGTCCGGGACGATTACCAGCCGGACGACCTCGGGCCCAAGCCCGGCGAGGACCGGGTCGACGAGGACGCCCCCGAGGGCTCGCGCGTCCCGCGTCGCGACCTCGCCCTTCGCGACCAGCGCGACGAAGCGCCCGATCGGCCCGGCGAGCGAATCGGCCGGCGGGAGGATGTACGCGCGCGGCGGCCCGCCGCGACGGGTGATGACGAAGGCGGTCGTGGGCGCGCCGAGGGCACCGGTGACATACTCGACCAGCACTGTCCCGTCGTCGGGCAGGAGTCCCGCGATGCCGGCGGCAGTGGTCGCGCGGGTGACAGAGCCGGTCACCGCACCCGCGCTCGATGCGTCGCTCGGGCCTTCCGGCGAACGAGCGTCGAGCGCCGACGCCGCGAGCAGCCGGTCGCCGAGCTCGCGCGCCCGGCGCCGTTCGGCCAGCGCGAACGCCGCCTCGGTCCGCCCCCCCGCGGCGAGTGCCGCGAGGACGCGGGGGACGCTCGCATTCCGGTCACTCTCGTCGGTCGCGGTCGCCTGGAAGGCGAAGCGCCGGAGCTCCTGGTCATCGAGCGTCGCGCGCCATGCGTCCAGGGCGTCGCTCGCGGCGGTCAGCTCCTGCTCGGCGGCTGCCAGGTGGCCACGACGGGCCAGGATCTCGGCGAGGTAGGCGCGGGTCTCATGCTGCCGCAGCCGGTCTTCCGGTCCCAAGCGGCGGAGGTAGCGCCGGAAGATGGTCTCGGCGCTGTCGAGGTCGCCGCGCCGCAGGGCGAGACGGCCGCGCTGGTAGACCAGCTTGCCGGACCACGTCTCGGTGCCATGGGCGCGGAGGACCTGCTCGGCGGTGTCGAGCGCGGCGGCGGCGGCCGGCCAGTCGCCGGCGAGGATCTCGATGTCGGCGAGCGCCTGGAACAGATCGACCGTCCACGGTACGGCGTCCTCGCGACGGGCCTCGGCGATCACCTCGCGCGTCAGCCGGCGCGCGCCCGCCAGATCGCCCTCGTCGCGCGCGATGTTCGCCTGCCAGGACCGTACGTTCATCTGATCGGCCGAATCGTTGAGCGTACCGTACAGCGCGTACGCCCGATCGAGCTGGCGCGCGGCGGTGGGGATGTCGCGGAGGGAGTAGGCGAGCGTGCCCAGCATCTGGGTCGCCAGGGCCTCGCCGGACACGTAGTGCGACGCGCTGGCCTGCGCGAGCGACTCGTTCGCTGCGGCCCTCGACTCGCCGTAGGCGCCGCGGTCGCGGTAGAGGTCCGCCAGCGTCGTCAGGGTGAACGCGAGCGAGCGCCGGTCGCGGACCGCGCGCTGGAGCTCGGCCGACTGCCGCAAGAGCACGACCGCCGAATCCTCGAGGCCCCGGGTCCAGAAGTCGATCGCGGCGGTACGCAGGCACTGCGACTCCGCTCGGCGTGCCCCGGCCCGCCGCGCGTACCCCAGCGCCGCCGCGAACTCGCTTGGGCGAAGCGTCGCCCCGCTCCGAAAGGCGAGGCGGACACGCCGGCAGCCCACCTCCGCGAGCAGCTCCGTCGCGGTGCCTGGCGGCGCCCGGCGCGCGCTGTCGAGATAGGCCATGCCCACCGGCGCGTCCTCGTCCATCCTCGCGTCGGCCACGGCGAGGAGCGCCTCGCCTTCGGCGATGCGGTCGTGACGCGCGCGCGCACCGGTGAGCGCCGCGCGCGCGAGGGAGTCGGACTCCGGCATGTCCGTGCGGTCAAAGGCGAGCCGGGCGAGGCCAAGGCGGGCATAGTCCGTGTATGCGTCGGCGCTGCTCCGTGGGGGCGGGAGCAGGCGCCGGTACAGGCGCGTCGCCGTCGGATCGTCGTAGGACAGGCGGGCCGCGGTGGCGAGGACGAGGAGGGCCGCGCGGTCGGTGGAGTCGGGAGCGAGTCGCGCCGACCATCGGGCCATGACGGCCGGCGCGCTGTCTCCCTCGACGGCGATGCGCGCCTCGCGCACGAGCCGGCGGGCGCCGTCGCCGGCGGTGTCGGCCGGCGCGCCTGTCGGCGTCGCCGTCAGACCGATGAGAAGGAGGGTTCCGAGCACCGAGGCTCCGCGAAAGAGACGGCCTCTCCGGCACCACCGCGGCGAGCGTGGCTCCGCCGGCGTGTCGGCCGCATGACGTCGGCTAGACCGCGTCGCGCCAGAGGCCGGCCAATACTGTCGCGCACCCGCTCAGAAGCTCGCGATCGTGATCGCTGAACGGCGCCAGGCGATCACTCTCCACGTCGATCGTGCCCACCACGGCACGCTCAGATCCGGCGAGGACGGGCATGATCATCTCCGCGCGGGTCGAGCCCAGCGTGCTCAGGTAGCGAGAGTCCCGACTCACGTCCTGGACGATGACAGGCTCGCCGGAGGCCACGGCGGCTCCGTTCTGCCCCTGGGTTCGTGGAAAGGTCGGGTAGGTCGGGGCGCTCGGCCCGGCCCAGCCGATCACGCCGATCTCCGTGGCCCCGACATCGTACAGGCCGACCCAGCGGTATCGGCCGACACGTGCGATCGCCGCGGCTGCGCGCTGGGCTGCTGCCTTGCGCGGGCTGGTGCTGGCGACAATGTCCTGGAGCTCCATGAGGAGGTCCGCGACGGTCGAGTTCATGCCTCGGTCTCATGCAATCCAGTGTCGGGGAGCGCACCCAGACTCGCCGCGCGTCGTGAGCGCCAGGCCCACCAGCGCAGCGCGATGAGCGCAACCAGCCACATCACGACGGTGTTGAGCACATAGATCTGCCGCTTGTCCGCTGCGCCGGGCTCGGGTATGAACCCGAACAGGATGTTCTCCGAGGTATTGAAGGCGAGGTGCTGGAGGACCGCGAGCAGTACGCTGCCCCCGCTCACGAGGTAGGTAACCGTGAAGAGGCAGGCCTCGGCGATCATTTGCACGAGGTAGAGCAGCACCGAGCCGAAGCTCAGGGCGAAGGCCGACGGGATCGCGACCCCCGGGAACCAGAACATGGGGGTGTGCCAGAAGGTCCAGACGACACCCAGCATGGCGCTCGCGGTGAACACACCATGCTCCCGAAGCAGCCGAGGGAGGGCGTAGCCGCGCCATCCGAGCTCTTCCGGAAGAGGGCCGAACGGCAGCGCGAGCGCGTAGGCCGCTGGTATCGCGCTGAGACCGGGGCCGAGCGCGACCGGTCCCCAGATCGGGTGGTAACCCGAGAGGAGCGTGGCCAGCGTGGTCATGGCAGGCGGCGTGAGCAGAACCGCGGCGTAGAGCCAGATCGGCAAACGCCAACGCAACAGAGAGTGCAGGAGGTCGGCCACGGCGGGGCGTCCGCCACGGCGCCATGCGAGGATCAACGCGGCGATGCTCGGTCCGTAGGCGCCAGGGAGGAAGACCACGAGCCACCAGGAGAAGGTCTGATGGAGCGAGGTCCGCCACAGGATGACAAACGGGATCGTGAAGAGCCACGTGATGAGGTAGGTGAGGCCAACGTAGCTCAGCAGATCGCGTCGCATGAACGCCCTGCGGCTACTGCGTGGTGGGCGACGAAGCACTCGGCCCGTCGTCGCCCTCGGGAATCACCAGCCAGAGCAGAACGTACACGAGCACCCCTGGAAACGCCGCGGACACGATGGAGCCGACCACATAGATGACCCGTAACAAGGTCGCATCCATGTGGAAGTATTCGGCCAGGCCACCGACGACGCCGGCGATCTGGCGATTGGTCCTGGAGCGCCGCAACGGGTGGGACACGTCAGGCATGTTTTCTCCCTGGATCGCGATAGGCGTTCGTCACCCGAGAATTCTCGAAGGCCACCAACGCGTTCGTGAGCTCGCGATCCTAGCGAACGGCATTCAGGCAGGCAGAGCTTGCCCGCACGACCCGAGCCCGTGGTCCGGTCCCGACCAGGCTCAGCACGATCGGGACTTCGCTGCACGGGTCGTGCTCGGGATACACCAGCACGTCCGCCGTATCGCCCCGCTGCGCGGTGATGTAGGTCTGGGTACGCCCCGACCACGCGGCCAGCGAATCCGGATGCCGCCGGCCGACCGCCAGCGCCCAAGCCACCGCGACCGCCGATGCCGAAGTACGGTCCAGGGCAAGGGAGTCGCGACGAATCGCGGCATGCAGGTAGCTCCTGGCCGCCTTGGCGTAGGCGGTGCCGGGAAAATCGGCCGTATACGGTTGGAGGAAGAAAACGGCCGCGGCCAAGAACAGAGCCGCGACAACCGTGAGATAGAGGGGTGTCTTGCCGTTCACCATAGCTCCTCCTCGGCAACCTAGGCCAGCAACGCCGCCAGGGCATGCGCCGGGCCGAGCGCCGCGGCTGCCCTGAGCACCACCCCAGCGTCGGCGGCCCGTACCTCGAGTATCGCATCGGGAAAGGTGATGAGCCAGCGGCGTCCGGTCCCACCGCTCTCCTCGCTCGTGACCGGAACCTCATAGAAGCTGCCCTGCGAGAGATCGCCCAGGCTGTCCAGGCCGTACACAGCGGGCGGCGGCCCCCACACGTACTGCTGCACGTGGTGAAACCGGATCACGGCACAATGGTGCGGATCGCGAGCGATCCGATAGGCCAGCCACAGGGTACCATCCGAGGACAGGACGGCCGGCGCCGGGGCCACGGCGCTCATCGGAGGCGGCTCAGTCCACTCCTCGAGCATGCGACGATCCTCGCGCGCTCAGGCTGCCGGGGCTGCTCCCACCGGCAATACGGCCGTGCTCTCATGGACCGCCGCGAGCAGCACGCCGACCGCATCGACCTGTCAAGCGCTCGCGACAAACTTGCACCTTCGCTCGCGCCATCGCCATCCGACAGCCGTGCCGGAGCCGTCCGCTCACGTCCCTTCGGCTCGGCGGCCGTGCTTCGCGCGCAACGTCCCCGCGTGGCTGTGCGCGATCGCCGCGCCGATGCGCGCCGCCTCGTCGCCGATCTCGCGCAGCATTCCCCTCGGCGAGACCCGGTAGCCGCAGAAATAGAGCCCCGCGATCGGGGCCTCACCCCCGCTGGTCAAAGGCCTGCCGTCGGCGTCGAGCGCCGCCGAGGCGTCCTCGAGGAACGCGTTCACCCTCGGGCGATAGCCGGTGGCCAGGATGACCGCGTCCAATCGCCGGCGGCTGCCGTCGGTGAAGACGACGCTATCCTCGGTGAACGCGTCGATCCCCGGACGCACAGCGACCTCGCGGCGCTTGATGAGCGCGATCGTGCCAACGTCGATCAGCGGAATGCGCGCATCGCGGCGGATCCGGGTCATGGCCCCGCGCGGCGACATCCTGAGCCCGTATGGCGCGAGGTCGCCGATGACGGCCCGCAGGAGCGGGGCGCTCAGCGCGTCCGCCAGGCGCGGCGGGAGCCGGCGCTGCAGTCTGCCGAACGTGAGGATCGGAATGCCGAACAGCTCGCGCGGGATGACGTTCACGGGCCCCCGCACGGCGAGGCTCACGCGAGCGCCATGCTCCCACAGGTCGATCGCGATCTCTCCGCCCGAGTTGCCGAACCCGACGACGAGCACGTCTCGATCCCTGAACGGCTCGCCGTCTCGATACTGGGAGCTGTGCAGCAGGGTGCCGCGGAAGGAGCTCTGCCCGGGCCACGCCGGCAGGAACGGCTCGCGGTTGTACCCGGCGGCGACCACCAGTTCCGATGCCCGGTACAGCGCGTCTTGCGTCCGCACTTCCCAGCCGCCGTTGGTGCGACGCGCCTGAGTCACGCCTTGGCCGAACCGGATCTCCAACCGAAACGCGCGGGCATACGCCTCCAGGTAGTCGATCACCTGCAAGCGGGACGGATAGCGCGGGACATCCGGGGGGAAGGGGACGAAGGGAAGCGCGGAATGCGCCTTGTCGGTGTGCAGATGGAGCCGATCGTAGTGCCGGCGCCAGGACTCGCCTACCGCGTGGCCCGCCTCGAGGATCAGACACCCGACGCCACGCCGCTCGAGGCTGGCTCCAACGGCGAGACCGGCCGGCCCTCCGCCGACGACGATCGTGTCCGGCTTCATCCCGGCCGAATCGACAGTGGGTGCCGGAACACATCGCGCGGATCCCAGCGCGCCTTGACCCGCTGCAGGCGCGGGTAGTTCTCCCCGTAGTACAAGGTGTGCCAGGGCACCCCCGAGGTATTCAGCGCCGGGTCCGCGAGGTCGGTGTCGGGATGATTGATGAACGCGCCCTCGTACGCGTCACCCGGAACCGGCACGCCGCCGGTCTCCGCGAACAGCTCCCGATAGAACCCCCGGACCCACGCCAGGTTCCTCGCCTCGTCGCCCGGATCCAGCCAGCCGGTCGTACAGGCCATGTCGAGGATCGCGCCGCGCTGCGCGGAGGCGGTGGCCTCGGGCGCGACCGTGTTGATCCGGCCGCCGTAGGTCGCGAGACCGAGCATCCCACCCATGACGTCATGGTCGGCGCTGGTGAGCCACTCATACGCCACGGCCGCCTGGCGATCGGTGAACCGCCGCTTGAGCAGCGCATCCTTCACCTTCGCGCTTACCCCGCCCGGCGGGGCGGCGAACAGATCAGGCAACGGGTTCAGGGCGAACCCGAGCCAGGACATCCGTGCAAGCTCTCTGCCCTTTGGCGACTCGATGCCTTCACTCAGCGCTGCCAGGTGGTCGTTCACCTGCCGCTCGGCGCCGGCCCCGGCCGTGCTCACGCCACGCACGATGATCTTGCCGAACTGCTTGCGATGGATCTCGAGGAGGGTCCAGAGCGATGCGTTCGGAGAGTCAGCGCCGCTGTTCCGCTCGCTCCAGATTCCGTGTTTCCGGAGCAGCTGGAGAAATGATGACTGGCCGATGTGGCTCCAGTCCCATTCCGCCTTGAACGTGGTGATGGACTCGGGGGCCGAGGGCAGCAGAGCGGCGGGGTCCTCCCCGGATGCGTGGGGTGGTCGGAACCAGTACCGCGTGACCACGCCGAAGTTGCCGCCCCCACCGCCGGTGTGGGCCCACCAGAGATCGAGATTCGGATCGGACGGCTCCCGGGTCGCGACCACGCTGCTCGCGCGGCCATGCTGGTCCACGGTGACCACCTCGACCGCGTACAGGTAGTCCGCGGCGAGGCCCAGTTGGCGGCAGAGGAAGCCGAACGCGCCGCCGACCACGTGTCCGCCCATGCCGATCGCCGGATGCTCGCCCAGCGGGAGAACGATGCCCCAGCGCTCGAACAGTGCACGGAAGGTCTCGCCAACCGTGGCGCCAGCCTCGACGACTACGGCGTGCCGATCCGCGTCGTAGTCCACGCGCTTCATGGGCGACACGTCCACGATCACCCGTACATCGGGATCCGACACGAACCCCTCGAGGCAGTGCCCGCCGCTGGTCACGGCGAGCCGCCGGCCTTCCCGCACCGCGTCCTCGACCGCCGACACGACCTCGGCGGTCGTACCCGCCAGGCGGACGTAGTCGGGGCTCGCACGGAACCGCTTGTTGAAGCGCTTCTCAACTACTGCGCGATATCGCGGGTCGTCGGGGCCGATGTTCACGGATTCCATCCGACGTGCTGACATCGTCTCCTCTGCTCATCGGCGGTGTAGTGCGGGGGAACGAGTGGCTCTTCATGCGTGTCACGGCTCCCCACGTTCAGGGCTCCCGTCCCTGCGCCCAGGCGATCGCGGGGGTGAGCCAGGCGGAACGGGGCTGGAAGAAGGTCCCGTGTCCGAGGCCCAGCGTCAGGGGAACCTCCCGGACTCGAGAGCCTGCACCCCGCCTGGCGAACATCGGGTCGCAGGAGACGCCCATGGTGTCGCTGGTTTCGTACAGGGACAACAAGCGCCCGGTCACATGAAGATCGGGCCGCTCGAAGGCCCAGGGTCCGCACGCCCCCATGAGCACGAAGGAGATCGCGGGGTTCCGCAGGCGGGACGAGGCCAGGATCGCGATCCACCCGCCTTTGGAGAACCCGATGACGGTGATCGCCCGCGGCGAGACGCCACGCCCAAGGAGGCTGTCCACCTGCCGTGCGACGTGCGTCGCGAAGGAGTCCGAGTCGGTCCTGGGCGGGCGTTGATCGCTTAGGACCACGAAGCCCGCGTGCCGCAGGCTGTCCAGGATCGCGTCGTACTCGTAGGTGCCGAAGGCGCGATCGGTGGGGCGACGGCCGCCGCTGTCCTCGATGATCCGTGCGTGGAGATAGATCACGTACCGCGGCTCGGCCTGTGCCCGTCCCAGGGTGGCAAGCAGCGCGAGCAGGAAGAACGCGGGGACCGTCGGTCGGGGCATGGGTCAGCGGGATCGGGTGATTCGGGAGTCATCCGTCATCGGTCATCGTCGATCGGACAAGAGACTATCGCATTCGTTTCTCGTAGCGCCAGACGTCGAGCGCGGCTCCGTCCGCGGCGTCCGGCTGGTAGGCCACCGTCCCGACCCGGCGCCATCCACACTTCTCGTAGAACCGCGCGGCCCGGTCGTTGCCGATGGCGCACGCGAGCCAAGCGGTCTCGACGCCGCGCGCCGCGAGCCGACCTTCCGCGTCGGCCACGAGGGTGGCCGCGGCGCCCGAGCCCCGCGCCTCGCCGGAGACGTAAAGCTGATAGAGCTCGTCGCCCTTCACGATGCAGAAGCCAACAGGCGTCGGGAACGGCCCCACGACCCTCACGTCCGGAAGCGCGGCCTCGAGCCGCTCACGGAAGCTCTGGAGGGTGCGCATCCGGGCCAGCTCGGCGGGCATGATGCGCGCATGGGCATCCTGCCAGCCGTCGTACCAGACCCTCGCCAGGTGATCGAGCTCGGCTCCTTCGGCGGGTCTCACGCTCACGGACGTGCCCTCGACTTCCAGTGTGCTCAGCGCAGGCGCGACGAGCGGCGCGCGCGCAACGGCCGGGCACGCGAACGAAAGCCCGGCGCATGGTAGCAATATGCCCCTGGACGAGGCCGACTCAAGTCGGCCCTGACACCTTTCCGAGCGACGCTTCGTCCGGAAATGGTCCCGCATCACTTCAGCGCTCCGCCCGCGTTCCCGACGAGGGGCACGATGACGCACCGCGCCCGACGCTCCCACGCCGTCATGGCCGCGATCCTGCTCGCCGTCGCGCAGACCAGCAGCGGGCCCCTCGCGGCCCAGAGTGGGGTCGTTCCGCTTTCACCCGACGCCTGGACGGCGACCGACAGCATCCGGTCGGTGTCGTACCTGGGCCGACCCGCCCTCTACATCAACCGGGGTGTGGCCCTGGTGCGTGGGGCGGCGATGGAGAACGGCACGCTTGACCTCGACGTGGCGGCCAGCGACACCACCAATTTCCTTGGAGTGGCGTTCCGCGCCACGTCGCCCCGGTTCGCCAACGTCGTCTTCCTGCGCCCGGGAGCCAGCGGCACGGAGGAAGCCGTGCAGTACGGCCCGGCCTTCAACAGCCTTGGCGTCGCGTGGCAGGTCTATCACGGAGACGGCGCCAATGCCGTCGCCGAGATCCCGCGAAATCGGTGGGTCCACGTGCGCGTGGAGCTGGACGGACCCGTCGCCCGGCTCTTCGTGGATACGACGACGACTCCGACGCTCGTGGTGCCGCGACTGGTAACGTCTGGCGGCGCGGGCCTTGGCGTCTGGACGGGTGCCTTCGGGCGCGGCGCCTACTTCTCGAACGTCCGGTACGCGGCCTCGCCGCGATCTTCCACCGACCCGGCCGTCCCCGCCCCACCGCCGGGGACGATGCTCGACTGGGAGATCTCCGACGCGATCGAGGCCGCCGACTTCATACCGACGGCACTACCCGACCTCGGCCGGCTCACCTGGCAGCGGGTCCAGGCCGAACCCGAAGGGTTCGTGCTGATCAACCGCTACCGGGAAGCGCCGGTCGGCGGCGTGCCGAGGGACAGCGCGGGCGCGGTGCTGACGGACAGCGTGATGACGGGGAAGCTCGCTGACTCACGGATCGTATACGCGCGGACGACGATCACCGCCGCCAAGGACGAGATCCGCCGCATGCAGTACGCCTACAGCAATGGCGCCGTCATCTACCTCAACGGCCGGCCGCTCGCCTTTGCGATGAATCCCGGCGGGCTGAGGGGCATCGGGGTCATGGCCAGAGTGGGAGATGCGGTCTACCTGCCGCTCAAGCGGGGCAGGAATCAGGTGATCTTCGCCGTCATCGAGTGCACGGGGGGATGGGCGTTCTCCGCGAGACTCGATCCGCCGGACGCAGCGCTGGTCTCCGCGCCGACGAGCCGGCCGTCGCACTGATCCATGCCAGTGCCATCGTTCAGGAGGCGTAGGATGACGAGCCGTGTCGTCGGAGCGGCCCTCCTTGCCGTCGGCTTCACTTTCGTCGGAGCGGGCCAGACGCTGCGGAGCGCGTCGTCGAGCATGTCCGCCGAGCTGCCCGCCATCGCCGAGGTCGTGAACGGACACACCGAGGTCGTCACGTATCGTGGCGTCCGGGCGCTGAAGCTCGTCCCGGCGGCCGAGACGGCGGGGAAAGACGAGGACATGCTGGCGCTGCTGGACGGGCCGGACTTCAGGGACGGCACGATCCAGATCGACGTGGCCGGAGCTCCGCGACCCGGGATGCCCGCGGACTCGCGAGGATTCATCGGCATCAGCTTTCGCACCGGGCCACACGCCGCGTGGTCCGACGTGTTCTATCTGCGGCCGACCAACGGACGGGCCGACGACCAGCTCCGACGCAATCATGCCGTCCAGTACGTGTCCGAGCCGGAGTTCCCCTGGTACCGGCTTCGGAAGGAGAGCCCGGGGGTCTACGAGTCGTACGCCGACATGGAAGCAGGCTCGTGGACCACGATGAGGATCGAAGTGGCGGGATCGAAGGCGAAGCTCTATATCAATGGCGCAGCGCAGCCGTGCCTCGTCATCAGCGACCTGAAACACGGGGGCCGGCCCGGGCGGATCGCGCTGTGGGCCCATGTGGAAACGGACGCGTACTTCAGTCCTATCACCGTCACGAGGCGATGAGGTAGCGCGCACACCTCGAAACGCACGGTGCCCGGCGCACCGACATTCGACCTTCGACAAGGCGTGAGTATGGGATCCAGGCTGTGGGCGCTCGCGGCGCTCGTGCTCGGCGCGCGTATCGCGTCGCCCCCCGCGTCCGCGAACGATGATGTCACCACCACGCTCCAGCGTCAGACGCAGGAGCTGCTCGATGCCGTCTCGGCCGGCTCGGCGGCGGTGTGGGATCGCTACCTGGATTCCACCGTCAGCTACACCACCGAGGACGGCAGCGTCCGGTCCAAGCGCGAGATGGTGGGCGACATCCGCCCCCTCCCGAAGACGATCTCGGGGTCGATCGAGATCGTCGAGTTCACTGCCAGGATCCACGGCGACGTGGCCGTGACGACCCACGTGGACGACGAGCACGAGACCTTCTACGGGCATGCACTCCACTGCCAGTACCGCTCGACCGACACGTGGCTCAAGACACCGGCGGGCTGGCGGCTGATCGGCGCGCAGGTCCTCGCGCTGCGCACGGACCCGCCGGGCGTCGCGCTCACGCCGGCGGCGCTCGACGAGATGGTGGGGACGTATACACTGTCGCCGGAGCTGAGCTACGAGATCCGCCGGAGCGGCGACGTGCTCGTCGGGCAGGAGACCGGGCGAGCGCCCGACACCCTGCGCGCCGAGACGCGGGACGTGCTGTTCGTGCCCGGCCGGCCGCGGTATCGGAAGGTGTTCCGGCGCGACGCGGACGGGCACGTCGTGGACTTCGCCGAGCGACGGGAGGCGTGGGATCTGGTCTGGGCGAAGACGAAGTAGAGCCCGAGCTCAGCGAGGCAGCGCGGTCCGCACCTGGGCATCGAACGCGGCCGTCTCCACCCGCCCGCCCCGCTTCACCTGGACCCAGATCCGGTATCGGCCAGGCTGGGGGAAGGCATATGGGAACGAGATCCGGCCGCCGGGAAACGCGTGCGTCATGCCCACGGCCATCGCCGAGTCCTGGGACGCGATCCGTGAGCCGATGGCACCGGCGACGGTGTCGCCCTGCTGGCGCAGGGTGAAGGTCTCCTGCGCCGCGGGCGACACGGTCCCCATCGGATGCAGATGAATGAAGACGGCCCCGTCGTCCCGGACCACGACCGCGTGTCCCGGCATTCCGAGATAGGGCTCGAGCGACGCCGGTTGCCCGGTCGGCTCCTGCACGGTGAAGCTCAGCGCAGCCGGCGCGCCCGCGACCAGCGGAGCGCTCCCGCGATCCCAGGTCACCGTGGCGCCATCCGCCAGGGTCGCCTTATCTCCGGCCGCAGAGGAGCCCAGATAGAGGCCGTCGTCACCGGCCGTGTCTGCTGGAGCCGGGGCGTCGGGGCCGGAAGATCCACACTGGTCACCAGCGTCTTCGCGAACCCGCTCTCGTGCACGAGGTCGGCGAAGACTCGGTACCGTCCCGCCGGCAGCGCGGGAAGGGGCACATCGAAACGCACAGAGTCCACCGTCGTCGGATGAACATGGGCGAAGGCGTCCATGTCCGACTGCCGGACCAGGAATAGGTGCATCAGCTTGCCGTGGTCGGTCACAAGCGGCGGCCAGGCACGCTGGCCATGCTGCTTGAGCCAGACCGAGTCGCGCCGCATGATCCACCCGGAGTCCATGATCTCGAGCCGGAGTGACCGATGCGACCCGGCCCCACGACCCCGGCCTCCGTGGGGAACGGTCGATACATCCGCTCGACGAAGCCGCGGTCCTCGCCGTCCCACCACGTCCATCCGCCCAGAAGCACGAGCCCGACGATCAGGCCGCTCGCCACCATGGCGCCTCGCGCGCCCAGGACCCGCCGGCGACTGGGGAGTCTCGCCGGGCGGCAGCACGCCCTCGCGCACGGCGGCCCCGATGATGGTCACGATGCCGGCGAAGAGGAACAGGCCGAGCGCGCCGAGGATGATGCCGAGCGAGCGCTGGAGCGGGAGCCGCCGGTTGGGCACGGCCGCCACGGGTACGATGGTCGTCCCGGTGCCCTTTGCTCCCTTGACGCTGATGGTGACGCTGTTCGAGCCCGGCGCCATGATCCAGAGGCGGGTCGCATACCAGCCACCGCCGACCGGCCGGGCCACATCCGCCGGCGGAGTGCCTGCGTTGGCATCGTACAGGTTGACCAGCGCCGTGACTTGCTCGGGCGTCGCGTCCACCACCTGCACGTTGATGTCCGCGATCCCGGGGACCACGCCCGGGAGGCGCACGTACACCACGACGTGGTAGGGTCCCGCAGCTCCCTCGTACCAGACGTCCGGGCTGCCTACGTGAGCCGAGCACAGTGCCACGAGTCCCACGAGACCCAGGGCCGAGCGGCCGCTGGTCTCATCGCAGCACCCGCGACATCCCGTTGCCCCACCAGAGCCCGATCCGTGCGGAGCCCATCGCGATGAGCACGGCGAAGCCCAGGCCGCGGGCCAGCGCCGCACCGTCGAGATTGCCCGCGGCATCCACCGGGACACTCCAGAAGCGGTGCTGCCACGGCCCCGGCCGGACCATGTACGGCCACTGGTCCGCCGCGAAGAAGAAATTCCGCGCGGCGGGCGAGAGCAGGAACTCCCCGAAGTACCACTGCACGGCGAGCAACAGGGAGACGAACGCGAGTCCAAGGCCGACGGTCAGCAGCCAATCGTGCCCGCGGCCGCCCGCGTAGGAGCAGCAGGTCGATCGCGAGCGCTGGCACGACGAGCAAGAGCGGAAATTCCGGCGGCACCATGTGCGTGACGCGGGTGTAGATCGGCGCCAGCCTGGCCTCGGCGGGAAAGAGCTGGAGGATCCACATCGTCGCCAGGATGATGCCCATGTACACCGCGGCGCTCGCCGTGGCCGGGAACCGGAGCCTACCCGAGCGGCCCAGGGCGACAAGCAGGACGGGAAAGGCCCCGGCCGCCACCTGGTAGAAGAGCGGCTGGTGCATATTGTTCGGCCGGCTGGCGTACTCCGAGATCATCGTCGCCACCATGACCACGAGCAGTCCGCCGGCGAAGGCGAACGCGTAGGCGAGCTTCCGTACCTCTCCGGCGTCCGTGGCCCGGTTCTGCGCCGCGAGCACCATGAGCATGCCGCCGAGAACCACGGAGATCATCCCGAGGGCGAGGACCATGTGCGGGGGGCTCATGATCTTCACGTCGAGCCCATAGGCGTCGTGCCACCAGTTGTCGAACGGGGCGGAAGTGATCATCACGAAGGTGCCCCAGATGGTGACCCAGGCGCCCAGCGGCCCGAGGAAACCCCAGAAGCGCACCGACTCGGCGCGCTGGCGGATCGGAGCCGGCGAAGGTGGTGCGCAGCACCAGCCAGCCGCAGCTCACACCCGCGACGATGGCGCCGAACTGTTCCACGAGGTGCGGGAGGGTCCAGAACGTGTCCCGGCCGACGGTCTTGTGCCAGGAGATGTCCCAGAGAATGCCCACGACGATGGCGGCGGAGGAGAGCAGCACTGCCGTGAGCGGCCAGGTGACGGCTGACGAGGCCTGCGCGGCGATGGCCTGGGACGGCGTGACGGCTGGTGGTGGCGATTTGGTAGCGGCGGTTAGCATAATTTCAATGATAACGAACCCGCACGATGCGATGGTGGTGCGCCTCCTGCCCCTCGACCTCATTCCCCACAGTGGACGCACTCCAGCGTAGTCCCGATCATGGTGGACCGACCCTCGGGCGTCGTGACCCATGGCCGGACCTGCCATGGGGGCTCGTGGCGCATGTGTCGGGCGTGGCCGCACTCGAGGTCGGCCACCCACGCGCCCTCCTGATCCTGATGGAAGCCCACGATGCGCCGCTGCATGCTCTCTCCAACCTGACGAACCCCGCGCGTGCTCGTTGACCGGAACGACTCCGGCTCACTGAGCATCGAGCTCATCGTCATGTGCCGCTCACGCGTCGCCGATCAGCTCGGCGACGCGATCTATCTCCTCCTCGAGATTGTAGAAATGCGCGGACAGGCGCACCCGGCCCGCGCGCACCGCCGCGACCACGTTGGCCGCCTCGAGCCGCGCCATGACCGCCTCGGTATCGCGCACGGGTATGGAGACGATGGTGGAGCGATGCCGCTCCGGGAACGGCCGGAACGCGGGGCAGTGCGCGCCGAGCGCATCGTGCAGGCGGCGGGAGAGTTGCGCGTTGCGCTCGAGCAGGGCGGCAATCCCGAACTGCCGGAAGATGCCGAGTGCGGCCTGCTCGGCGAGCGCGGCGAACCAGACGAGCGACGTGTCGAGCTTGGACGCCGTCGGCGAGAGCTGCATGGCCGGGCCGTAGAAGCTCTCGTGCGGCGTCCGCCCTGCCTTCCACCCGGGCAGAATGGGGCGCATCCGCTCGAGGAGCTCGGGACGTACGTAGAGATAGCCCATCCCCCTGGCGCCGAGCAGCCACTTGTGACTCGCGGCCGCCAGAAAATCCACCTCGTCGCGCACCACGTCCACCGGAACCGCGCCGGCCGCCTGGCAGCCGTCCACGAAGAACCAGGCACCGGAGCGGGAGGCCAGGCGACGGAACGCGGCGAGGTCCGCCTGGTAGCCCGTGGGCGAATGCACGGCGCTCACCGCAATGAGGCGGGTTCCCCCATCCGCGTGCTCGGCGAACGCATCTGCCGAGAAGCCGTCGCCGGCGGGGGGAACGGCGCGGACCTCGTAACCGCGCTCTCGAAGCAGCAGCCACGGGAAATAGTTCGAGCTGAACTCGTTCTCGCCGACCAGGACGTTCTCGCCCGGCTTTCCGGGCCGCAGGTTCGCCGCCACGATCCCGGCGGCGGTACTCACGGCCGGCACGATCGCGACATGCTCGGGCCGCGCGCCTACGATTTGCGCGAAGATCGATCGGGCGTCCTCGCCCGCCCGCTCGGCCTCCATCCAATCGAGCCGTCCCGCCGACCACCGCTCCGCTGCCCGCTCGTACGCCGCCCGCGCGGCAGCGCAGCCGACCGATACCGTGGCGGTGTTGAGGTAGACGGTGTCCGCGAGGCCGGGAAAGAGCGCGCGGACGGCGGCGGCGTTCATGCAGGTACCTGCCCTGGGGTCCACAGCCACGCTGCCCCTCGCACCCCGCTCGAATCGCCGTGCGAGTTCAGGACGACCTTGGTCAGAACCGTGTCGGAGAAGAGATACCTGGGCAACAGGGCGGACACCCGTGCCGGCAGGTCCGGCAGGTTGGACATCCCGCCTCCCAGGACTACCACGTCGGGGTCCAGCAGGTTGATGACGGCACCGAGCGCGCGCGCCAGCCTTTCCGCATATGCGTCCAGCGCCTGGATGGCGCGAGCGTCGCCGGCCGCCGCGGCCCGAACGGTGTCCCGGCTGGAGCGTCCGGCGTCGTGCTCGAAGCCGGGGCCCGACAGGAACGTCTCGATGCACCCGACCTTCCCGCAGTAGCACCGACGCGCCGTCGAGCGCTCCTCGTCGGTCATCCACGGCAGCGGATTGTGGCCCCACTCGCCGGCGATCTGGTTGGGTCCCTCGTGGATGCGTTGCCGGATCGCGATGCCGCCACCTACACCGGTGCCAAGGATCACGCCGAAGACGGTCTCGAAGCCGCGGCCCGCGCCGTCGATCGCCTCGGACAGGGTGAAGCAGTTGGCGTCGTTGGCGAGGCGAACCGGACGGGAGAGGCGGGCCTCGAGGTCCGCCTGCAGCGGCCGACCGATGAGCCAGGTGGAGTTGGCGTTCTTGACCACGCCGGTGACGTGGCTGACGACGCCCGGGATGCCCACGCCGACCGAGCCGGGGCCGGCCTCGGCCTCGATCCCGGTGACGAGGCGAACGATGGCGTCGAGCGTTCCCGGATAGTCGTCGCGCGGGGTCGCGAGGCGGCGCCGGAGGGCGACCGGAATGCTCGCGTCCAGGGCGATGCCTTCGATCTTGGTGCCGCCGAGATCAATGCCGATCTGCATCGGCAGGAAATAAATGGACACCGCGCGGGGGCGCCAGCGAACGCCGAGCTGGGGTCGGGGGACCGAAGTGAGAACGGCGGAGGGCTGGCTACGTTTCACCCGCATCCGGGGCTTGAGCCCCCGCACTTCTGCACAGGAGATCTCGATGAGCAACAGCTGGGAGCAGGACATTCTGGCGCGCGAAGAGGAGAACCGCACCGCCTTCCTCGCCGCGGACATCGCGACCCTCGACCGGCTCTGGACCGAGGACTTTGCCGTGAACTCGCCGATCAACGTCGTGAACGACAAGGCGCGGACGCTGGCGCTGCTTCAGTCCGGCCGCATCCGGCACACGTCGCTGACGTCGGAGATCGAGCTCGTGCGTCGCCACGGCAATGTCGTGGTCGTGATGGGGAGCGACCGGGTGACGGACGGGACGGAAGGCACAATCACGAACCGCCGGTTCACCAACCTGTGGCGGCTCGAGGACGGGATCTGGCGGTGCTTCGCGCGACACGCGAACGCGGTGCCGCGGGAGGCGCGGGCCTGAGCGACGCCATGCGTCGAGCGATGGCGGCCGACTCCTGGTCGGGCGACCCCGCTCCCTCCCAATCCTGTCGAAAAACTCAGCGGCTCCTCGTCGCGGCTGACATGGCGAGCTCCTCGCCGATCCGCCGAACATCCGCGGTCACCCGATCCCAGTTGAAGTATTCCTCCACCGCTCGCCGGCCACCCTCCCCCAGACGTCGGGCAAGCTGCCGGTCCTGAAGCAGCGACTGCACCGACGCGACGACGGCGGCCAGATCGGTGGAGTCCACGAGGACGCCGGTTTCTCCCTCCCGCACGGCATCGGGAATGCCACCCGCCCGGCCCCCGATCACCGGGATGCCGCAGGCGGATGCCTCCGACAGCGAGATCCCGAACCCCTCGATCAACCGCTCCGCCGGACGCGACAGGCCGAGGTAGAGCTCGGCGCAGTTATAGAGCATGGGAAGATCGGCGTCCGGCACGTTGGTGAGAAATCGCACCCGATCCATGACGCCGAGGTTGCGGGCCAGCCCCTCGAGCTCCTGCTGCTTGATCCCCGAGCCCACGATGGCGTAGCGTAGATCCGGATACGCCTCGCGCAGCCCCGCGACCACCCTGAGCCCGGTGTCGATGCCCTTGTGGACCGCGAGCCGCGCCACGGTGAGGAGCCAGCGGCCCTCATCGAGACCGTACCGGGTGCGGACCGCCCGGGTATCGAGGCCCGGGCGGAAGTGGACCGGGTCGGTGCCAAGCGGAATCGCCCGCACCTCGTTCTCCCCACGCCGTAACCCCATTTCGCTCAGGACCTCGAGGCAGAGGCGGCGGGTCCACTCGCTCACGGCCGCGAGCACGGCTGCATCCCGGAGGACCCACCGCGCCGCCACGCGCTTTCGCGGCGAGGTGCGGATGCGATGCCGCAACAGGAGAAGCTCGGACCCGTGCAGGAGAATCCCGTAGGGGATACCTTGGCGCCGGCGGAGCCACAGCGCGGGAAAGCCCGCGGGCTTGAGGTTGCAGCACCAGACGAAGCCCGGGTCGAACGCGGTCGCTAGGCGGTTCACCCGATGGGTCCAGACCAGAAGCCCCTGGACGGTGCGGAGCCGCGTGCTCTTGATGCCGGCGCGATCCACCGGATTCGGGAACTGACCGTCCACTTGTTCGCTCCCCGGAACGAGGCCGGTCGAGACCAGCAGGGTGCCGGGTGGGTAGCGCTTGGCCAGCTCTCCGGACAGCCGTGCGATGCCGCCGCCGATCGGCGGGAAATCGTAGGTGAGCAGGAGCTGCCGCTCGATCGAAGAGGCCTTGGACCGCTCATCCGCGCCCGGAGTCCGACCGTCGCTCTTGAGGCGCAGCCGGAGCCGATCCTCAGGCATAGTGCCGCAGGACGTATCGGAGAAGCACGAGCACCGTGACGAGTACGATTACGATGATCACACCGACGCCAGCCAAGAGCTTGCGCACTCGGACGACTCCCTCCCGCTGCATTCGTATCGCGTCCTGCTGATTGGTCAACGCGCGGGCATAGGCTTCGACCTGTTGCCGCTGCAGATCGCGGATCTCCTCGAGCACGCGGGCCAGGCGATCCTCGTCCATCGGTCGGGGCTCCTCTCCGTCGGGACTGTGATCATTCAACGACTTGCAAATCGGCTGCAGGCCCTCACGCCAGCCGCTTGCGCGTTGGACGGCCTTCTCCGAGACGCCGTCCCCATACGACGTACAATTCCTGTCCGCTAGGCGCCGGCGAGGACCCACATCTCCTTGAACGGCAGCGTGAGATGCCAGCGTGTCACCGCCCCTTTGGGGAGTGACGCCATGTCGCCGGGCTTCAACTCGAGCGTGGGACCACCCTCGATCTCGATCCGCGCTGCGCCCTCGAGCACCAGGAGGACCTCGGCCTGCGGCAGTCTCCAGGGCGGCGGATCGGGATCCGCGTCCGCCGTGAAGCGGCTCAGTCCGGCTCGCATGTCTCCTGTATCGGAGAGCACGTGCTCTTCGGCGGCGCCGCCGACCTCCGGGTCGGCTCGCCAATCGTCCGTGGATATGCTGGACACGAACACGCCAGGGTGGACTTCCATCGCGACTCCTTGGTGGATATCAAGGAAGGGAGTTCGCTCGATGTGACAGGACAGGGGTGCTCGGCTTCGAGGCTGCCCTCAATCTGTCTCGCGCGACGCGACGTGCGGAAGGGGACACGCAGCCGAAAAGCACCATTCGCGACGGGCCGGCAGGCGGTGCCCGAACCGTGCTGCGCCATCGTTACGCAACCTGACTATCCTCCAAGCGATGACGCGGAGCCCGCTGGCCCGGGACGGCCCCGACGCTTTTTCCCTAGACGCGACACCTCCATGACCTCGACGAAAGCGACCCCTCTCCTCCCCCGCCGTCTGATCACGGCGCTCTGCCTGCTCGCGGCACCCGCCACCGGCCTCTCCGCCCAAACGAGCCCTCCGGCCGCCGGGTATCACGTCGCCAGGGATATCACCCTCGGCGGAGACGGCCGCTGGGACTACGTCACCGTGGACACCGCCCGTCACCGGCTGTTCATCGCCCGGCAGACCCGCGTGATGGTGGTGGACCCAGATTCTGGGAAGCTGCTGGGCGAGGTGCCGGGGCTCAACGGCGCCCACGGCGTAGCCCTTGTCTATGCGACGAGCCATGGGTTCGCCACGTCGGGACACGACAGCACCGTCACGATGTTCGACCTCGCCACGCTGCACGTGCTCCGGCGGACGGTGGCCGCCGACGATGCGGACGCCGTGCTCTACGACCCCGCCTCGAAGCGCATCTTCACATTCAACGGCGACGCCGCCACCTCCAGCGTGCTCGATCCGGTGTCGGGGGTACTGATCGGCAGCATCCCGCTCGGCGGCAAGCCCGAGTTCGGCGTGACGACCGGCGACGGACGCCTGTACGTGAACCTGGAGGACAAGGCGGAAATCGTGGAGATCGATCCCACGGCGATGCGGGTGCTCCGGCGCTGGTCCCTTGCGCCGTGCGAGGAGCCCACCGGCCTGGCGATCGACCGCGACCATCACCTGCTGTTCAGCGGATGCCACAACAAGATCATGGCCATCTCCGACGCCGTACATGGCAAGGTGATTGCGCAGGTGCCGATCGGCGGGGGCGTGGACGGCAATGCGTTCGATCCCTCGTCACAGCTGGCGTTCGCGTCGAACGGCGACGGCACGCTGACCGTGGTTCACGAGGACAGCCCGGCCACCTTTCACGTCGTCTCGACGGTGACTACACGGCCCGGCGCGAGGACGATGGCGCTTGACGGACGCACCCATCGGATCTACACCGTGACGTCCGCGTTCGGGCCGACGCCGGCCCCGACGCCCAGCGAGCCCCATCCGCGGCCGAGCCTCGTGCCAGGCACATTCGCGCTGCTGGTGCTCGAGCCCTGATCGTGGGCGCTTCCGTCCCAGCGACTCGTCCGCGTACGGCTGAATCGGTGAGCCCGGGACGCAGAGAGAGAGACAAGCATGTCGGCTGACATCAGCCGGCGCGACCTGCTCAAGGCCGCCGGCGGACTCACGTTTCTCGCGCTGGTGCCGGTGTCGCGGGGCCGCTTCGCGCTGCGCTCTGTATCGGTTCCGGGCGCGGAGCCGCCGCTGTTCACGGCCCTGCCCTACGTACAACCGGGAGACAACAGCCGGCTCGTGGCGGACCAGGAGCGGGTGATCCTCGCCTGGCAGACCGAGGCCACCCCAGCCGACTTCCGCGTCGTCTTCGGGCCCACGACCCAGTACAGGAGCACGGCCGACGTCACGGTCAACCGCCGCTCGGCCGCCGACAAGGAGGACGGGGAGGCGCGGCTCAATTACACGGCCGCCTTCGAGGGCCTCCGGCTCGGCGAGACCTATCATTACCGCGTGACCCTCCGGGGCGAGCGGATCGCCGAGGGGTACTTCACCACCCGGAAGCCGCGCGGCACCCCGACCCGATTCGTCGCGTTCGGCGACAACTCCTACGGCGACATCAGCGACCACGCCATCGCCTACCATGCCTATCAGGCCCGGCCCGATTTCGTGATGAACACCGGGGACAACGTTTACGAGAGCGGTCTCGACACCGAGTATGCCCGCTACTTCTTCCCGGTCTACAATGCCGACCGGGCCACGCCGCGCACCGGGGCGCCGCTCCTTCGCTCGATTCCGTTCTACACGGTGATCGCGAACCACGACGTCAACGGCAAGACCGCCGACGACCACCCGGTGGCCGACTTCGATGCCGACGCTGACTCCCTAGCCTACTTCACCAACATGCACCTGCCCCTGAACGCGCCCATCCACCGGCGGCCCACGCCGGTGGTCGGTGCGGCGGCCCGTCTCGACGCGTTCCGGGCCTGCGCGGGCGCCCGGTTTCCGCGCATGGCCAACTATTCGTTCGACTACGGGGACGTCCACTTCCTCTGCCTCGACTCCAACCTCTATCTGGATCCGACCGACGCGGAGTGGCAGGCGTGGATGGCCGAAGACCTCGCGGGCACCGACGCCGCGTGGAAGTTCGTGGTCTACCATCATCCGGCGTTCAACGTGGGCGTCGAGCACTACGAGGAGCAGCACATGCGGGTGCTCGCGCCGCTGTTCGAGCGGCACGACGTCGCGATCGTCTTTCACGGCCACGAGCACAACTACCAGCGCACCCGACCGATCCGCTTCGCACCGTCGGGGCCGGGCGCGGCCGGGAGCCTCAACGCCAGGAAGCGACTGGTGCCCGGCACCTTTACCGTGGACACCGCGTTCGACGGCGTGCGGGTCACGCGGCCCCGGGGCATCATCTACCTCACGACCGGCGCCGGCGGCAAGCGCCTGTACGACGTGGATTTCACCGGTCAGCCGTCACGGTGGGTCCGCCCCGAAGACGGGAACGTCGCCTATGTGGATCGGCTGGTGTCCGACCGGCATTCGCTGACGGTCGTCGATGTTCAGGCGACCGAGCTGATCCTCAGGCAGATTGACGAATCGGGGGCGGAGATCGACCGGATCCGGATCACGAAGAGCTGAGAATCCGATCCTCAGACCACCCGGATCATGGTCCTCGGGGATGCCACACGCCCCAGGTCCGTGATGCCCTTCGCCCGCCTTTGCGCGCCTGACTCCGGCAGTGCAGGTTCCAGCCGTGTCCCTCCACCTCCCTGCCCGTCCCGGCTCTCGGCGCGTGAGTGCGAAGGCGGCACGCCGATGATTCTGCTGACTATCGCTCTCCTGATCCAATCGCCGGCCGACTCGATCTCCCTGGCGCAGGCGCTCGACCACGCGCGGCACGCGCGTGGCGTCGTCGCCGCGGCGGCGGCGGGCGTGGCCGAGGCGCGCGGGGCTCTCCGCGTGGCGGGCACCATCTCGAATCCCACCGTGTCGTACAGCCACAGCGAATCCACCCCTCGCAACCACCTGCTGGTGGACCAGCCGCTTGACTGGCTGCTCCGACGCGGCAGCAACCGCTCGGCCGGGGAGGCCGGCGTCGAGCGCGCGCTGGCCGACTCGTCGCTCGCCCTGGCCGGGCTGCTGCGCGACGTGCGGAGCGCGTTCTACCGTGCACGCGCCTCGCGCGTGGCGGAGTCGCTGGTGAGCGCGCAGGCGTCTCTGGCCGACTCGGTGGCCCGGCTCGCGGCCGCACGGCTCCGCGCCGGCGACATTTCGCTGCTGGAGCAGGAGCAGGCGGCCCAGGAGGCGGCGCGCGCCCGGCAGACCGCCGCGACCGCGCGCGAGGTCGCGCGCGTGGGCGAAGCGGAGCTGGCGCGAGCGATCGCCTGGGAGGGCGCGCCGCCGATCCCGATGGGTGCCCTCGACGCGGACGTGGACCAGCTTCCCGACACCGCGATCGACCTCGCCACCCTGCCGGCAGTGCGCACCGCAACGGCGGACTCGGCTGCGGCCGCCGCCCAGGCGCGAAGCGCCGACCGGGCGCGCATCCCCATGCCGACGGTCCAGGCGGGCGCGGAGTGGGGCGACGAGTCGCAGCCGGGCACGCTGGGCGTCATCGGCATCGCGGTGCCGTTCCCGCTGTGGAACATCGGCGGGGGCACCGCGGCCGAAGCGACGGCCCGCGCGGACCGGGCGTCGGCGCTGGCGCGCGAGGCCCGGCTCGACGTCGTGCGGCAGCTGCGGCTGGCCCGCATCCATCTCGAGGAGACCGCGGCCCGCGCGCGGTTCGACCGCGACTCGATCGTCCCGGGCGCCGCCGTGCTGCGCGGGAGGGCGCTACGGGCGTACCAGGCCGGCGAGACCGGAATCTTCCCGGTGCTGGACGCGCTCCGTGGCGAGCGCGACGCGTCGCTCGCCGCCATACAGGACGAGCTCGCCTTCCAGGAGGCGCTCGCCGACTGGCACGCCCTCGCCGGATACGCCGAGTGACCCGGGGCCTCCTGTCGGCCGGGCTCGTCCTGCTCGCCGCCTGCGGCTCGGGCGGCGACAGCGGCGCCGAAGAGCGCGCCGCGCCAGCGCGGGTCCCGGTCGCGCTGGGCATGATCGCGCGCGACTCCCTCGCCGAAACGCTGGCGCTGACCGGCCGCCTGGAGCCGCGGCCCGGCGGCGGCGCGCTCCTCGCGGCGCCCGCGGCCGGCGTAGTGCGGGCGGTGCGCGCGCAGGTCGGCGACCGCGTCGCCCGGGGTGCGGTCGTGGTCGAGCTGGAGGTGCCCGAGCTCGCGGCCGACGCCGCGCAGAAGGCCGCCGTAGCGTCGCAGGCCGAGCGCGAGGCGGCGCGGCAGCAGCAACTGCTGGCCGACGGGATTACGTCGGCGCGCCAGGCCGAGGAGGCGGCCGCGAATGCCGGGCAGACGGCCGCCGCCGCCGCCGCCGCGCACGACCTCCTGGCCCGCACGCGGGTCGCGAGCCCGGTCGCGGGCCGGGTTCAGGAGGTGATGGTCCAGCCAGGCGAGCGGGTGGACGCCGGCAATGCACTGGCGCAAGTGGTCGCGGCCGATACCCTCGACCTGGCCGCACCGGTGCCCGCGCCCGAGCTCGGGCGCCTCCGCACCGGGCTGGCGGTGGATGTCGTGCAAGACGGCGACACCGCGGTCGCCCACGGCTGGCTCGCCGCGCTCGCCCCGGGCGTCGACACCCTCACCAACGCCGGGGAGGCCGTGATCCGCGTGCCGAACGGCGCCGGCCGGCTGCATTCGGGCGCGGCGGCCACGGCGCGGATCCGCCTGGGCGTCCGGCGCGACGTGCTGGTCGCTCCCGATTCGGCGGTGGTGCTCGCCGGCGACAGCACGGTGGTGTTCGTCGTAGGGCCGGACTCGGTGGCGCACGCGCGCACCGTGACACGCGGGCTTCGCGCCGGCGGCCGGACCGAGATCCGGGGCGACGTGCGCGAGGGCGAGCGTGTCGTGACCACCGGCGCCTTCGGCCTGGAGGATGGGATGCACGTCGTGCCGACGGCCGCGGCCGCCGGATCCGCGCGGTGAGGCTCACCGGTCTCTTCCTCAGGCACCGGGCGGCCGTCTATCTCACCGTCGCGCTGCTCGCGCTGGGCGGCGTATGGGCGCTGCTCACGCTGCCCGCGGGGATCTATCCGGAGGTGACGTACCCACGCATCGTCGTGCTCGCGCGGGGCGGCACGTTCGAGGCGGAGCAGATGACGGTCGCGGTCACCCGACCGCTCGAGGAGGCGCTGAGCGGCATCCTCGGCCTCCGGCGCGTCCGCACGCTCACCGTCCGCGGCTCGGCGGAGCTGAGCCTCGACTTCCGTCCCAACGCCGACATGCAGTTCGCGCTGAGCCAGGTGCAGGGCCGGCTGGCCGCGGCGCGGGGCACGTTGCCCGACGGGCTCGACCTCAGCGCCGAGCGGCTCACGCCGTCAGTGTTTCCGATGCTGCAGTACGAGCTCACGGGGGCCGACCCGCTCGTCCTCCGGGACCTCGCCGAGCGCACCGTGCGGCCGCGGCTGGCCGGGCTGCCGGACGTGGGCGAGGTCGCGGTCGAAGGCGGGCGCGTCCGCGAGATCGCGGTGGAGCTCGACCCGGCCCGCCTCGCGGCGAACAGCGTGAGCGTGGACCAGGTCGCCCAGGCGATCGGCGGCACGGACGTGGAAGCGGCGGCGGGCCGCACCGACCGCGACTACCGGCAGTACGCCGTCGTCGTCTCGGGGCTCACCAACACGCCGGAGGCGGTGGGACGGGTCGTCGTCCGCGAGAGCGGGCCGCGGCCGGTGCGCGTGGCCGACCTGGGCACCGTGAGCTACGGCGCCCAGGACCTCTTCCAGATCGTGGCCGGCAACGGCCGGCCCGCCGCGCTGGTCAACGTGTCCCGCCAGCCGAACGGCAACACGCTGCGCCTGCAGGCCGCGGTGCGGGCGGCGCTGGACTCGCTCCGCCCCCTGCTGCCGGCCGGCGTGCGCCTCGAGTCGGTGTACGACCAGGCCGCGCTCGTGCGCGACTCCATGCGGAGCGTCCGCGACGCGATGCTGCTCGGGGGCGCCCTCGCGGTGCTCGTGCTGCTCCTCTTCCTCGGCGAATGGCGGACGACGGCGGCCGCCGCGCTCAGCCTGCCGCTCACCGTCGCCATCACGCTTCTCGGCCTGGCGCTGGCGGGCGATTCGCTCAACCTGATGAGCCTGGGCGGCCTGGCGGTGGCGATCGGCATCATCATCGACGACGCGGTCGTCGTGGTGGAGAACATCGAGCGCCGGCTCGCGCTGCACCCGGACGAGCCGCCGGCGGAGGTGGTGCGGACGGGCACCGACGAGATCCTCGGGCCGGTGGCCGGCTCGACCCTCACCACGGTCGTCGTCTTCGCGCCGCTCGGGCTCCTCACCGGCGTGGTGGGCGAGTTCTTCCGGTCGTTCGCCATCGCGCTCGCGGTGGCCGTGCTCATCTCGCTCGCACTCGCGATGACGGTGATTCCGGCGGTGGTCGCGCAGTGGGCCGCCCGCGAGGCGCGGGGGCGGCGGGCCCCGCGACTCTCGCTCCGTGCGCTGGAGGAGCGCTACGCCCGGGCCATCGGCTGGATGCTCGCGCACCGCGCAGCGGCCGTCGGCGCATGCGTCGCGCTGCTGGCGCTCGGTCTGGGCCTCTCTCGCGTGATCGGGACCGGCTTCCTCCCCGAGATGGACGAGGGCGGCTTCATCCTCGACTACTGGGCGCCGACCGGCGCCGCCCTCTCCGAGACCGACCGCCAGGTGCGCGTGCTCGAGGGCATTCTGCTGGCCGACCCCGCGGTGCAGGCGTTCACCCGCCGGACCGGCAGCGAGCTCGGCTTCGCAGCCACGTCGCCCAATCGCGGCGACTTCACGGTGCTGCTCAAGGCGCGCGGTGCCCGGCCGTCGGTTTACAAGGTCATGGATCGGGTGCGCGCGGCGGCGGAGGAGAGGGCGCCAGCCGTGCGAGTGGAGTTCGTGCAGCTCATGCAGGACGTGATCGGCGACCTGGCCGGCGCGCCGGAGCCGGTCGAGCTCAAGCTGTTCAGCCGGGACCAGGCCGCCGCCGAACGCGCGGCCCGGGCGGTGGCGGCGGCGATCGAGCCGACGCCCGGCCTGGTGGACCTGTTCGACGGCGTGCAGGGCCCCAACCCCGAGCGCCGGGTCGAGCTCGACCCGGCGCGCGTCGCGCGGCTGGGGCTCACGGCCGGGGAGGTCGAGGCCCAGGCGCGGGCGGCCCTCTTCGGCGCGGACGCCGGCACCGCGCGGGAGCCGGACCGGCTGGTGCCGATCCGCGTGCGACTGGCCGACAGCGTGCGCGCCCAGGGCGACGCCATCGCGCGGGTGCCGATCATCGGGCCCGGCGGCTGGCTTCCGCTGGCTCAGCTCGGCGAAGTGCGCGACACCGGCGGGGCGAGCGAGCTCCTGCGCGAGAATCTCCGGCCATACGTCGCGGTGACCGGGCGGACCAGCGGCCGCAGTCTCGGCGGCGTAATGGGCGACGTGCGGCGGGCGCTGGGTCGGGTGGCGCTGCCGGCGGGCGTGACGCTGCAGGTCGGCGGGCAGTACGCCAGCCAGCAGGCCGCGTTCCGCGAGCTGCTCGGCGTGCTGGCCCTCGCGCTCGGCGCGGTGCTGCTGCTGCTGGTGGCGCAGTTCGAGAGCTTCCGCGGCCCGCTCGCCATCGTCCTCGCCGTGCCGCTCGGCGTGACCGGCGCGCTGACGATGCTCGGCGTGACGGGGGTTCCGTTCAACGTCTCGAGCTTCATGGGACTGATCCTGCTGGTGGGGCTGATCGTGAAGAACGGCATCCTGCTGCTCGACGCCGCCCGCCACGCGTCCGACGCGGGAGAGGAGCCGGCGGCAGCGCTGGCCCACGCCGGCAGGGTCCGGCTGCGGCCGATCCTCATGACCACCGTATGCACGCTGGCCGGCCTCGTGCCGCTGTCACTCGGCCTCGGCGCCGGGGCGGAGCTGCAGCGGCCGCTCGCGCTCGCCGTGGTGGGCGGCCTCGTGGTCTCGACGCTCGTCACGCTGCTGATCGTGCCCGTGTTCCTCGAGATCTTCGGGGAGCCGGTCCACCGTCGGGGCCTCGCCATGCACTCGCGCGAAAGCGCGGCCTCGTGAGGGCTCTGGTGCCCCCCTATGCCTTCGGCTCTCCATCCATGGCCAGCCCCGCACGCCCACCACGCACCAGGGTCACGCCGAAGAGCGCCAGGATGGTCCAGCCACACACGCTGTAGCCGCCGACGTCCAAGTACATCGCGCCGCCGACGAGGTCCCGCCCGCTCAATCCGCAGACGGCCATGCCGACACCGATCGCGAGCGCCACCACGCGCGCTGGGCCGCGGGCGACCGGCCACGCGGACAGTGCGGTCGCGAACACGAAGAGCAGCGGCACGAGGTGGGTCGTGAACGTGATGGGGCTGAGCAACAGGGACGTCGCGAAGATCATGGCCAGCTCGTCGGCGTTGAGCGGCGCCCGGCGCACGCGCAGGTGCACCAGCCGGCCCAGAAACAGCATCAGCAGGGTGACCCACGCGCCTTGGTAGGCGAGCTGCGCCGCCCGCCTGGTGGCCGGCACCCACTGGAAGGAAGACTGGTCCGGAGACGCGGGCGCGAGCGTCATCCTGTTCACCACGCCTGCGATGTTCTGTCCCGCCGAGTACGACTCGATCTCCCCGTGCTGATGCTGCCGGAGAAACTTGTGGTAGTACTCCTGCAGCTCGTCCACGCCCCGGGAAGGACCCCTGAGGACCATGGGCACGAGCAGGCACGCGAGGGCGATCGGAAACACGGCGAGCGCCGCGCGACGGCGACCTCGGATCACGAGCCACGCGGTGAAGAAGATGGGCGTGATCTTGAGCGCCGTCGCGGCGACGAACGCGGCCGCCGAGGTCACATCGCGTCCGTCCAGATACGCCTTGATCCCGAGCAGGGCCAGGACGAACGTCACCTCGTTCATCTGGACGTGATGAAAGTTGTCGAGGAAGAACTGGGCGCTGAGGATGAACGCGAGCACCAGCGGCACTGGGGAGGGAGTGCGATCTGGCAAGGTGCGCGCGACGATCTGCCGCGTCAGCCCGACCGCGACCACCCACAGGCCGAGGTTGAGCAACGACATCAGGATGGCGGCCACGTGCAGGGAGAACAGCGCGAGCGGGGTGAAGGCCATGGCCGCGAAGGGCGGGTACTTGAGCGGCCGGGCACCGGGCAGCGAGTCGTGATAGAGCGGCGCGCCGGTCGCGAAGTTGCGGCCCGCCTGCCAAAACACGTGGAAGTCTTCCCCGAGGTGCTGGTGCAGCCCGACCGGAATCGCGAGCGCCAACGCGATGGCCAGTCCAGCGACCCAGAGGAGGGGGCCACGCCATCCCGAGGATCCCGAGGGTCTCACCCGCGACTCTTCGCCTCCGCCGCACGCTTGGTCCATTGCCAGAGGCCGTCCGTGACCGCGGCGGGAAGTCGCTCCCCCAGCGCCCGCGCCGCGAGCACGATCTGGCCGCGGTGGTGTGCCTCATGGGCCACGAAATAGCTCAGCACGTGCCCGACGTCGAGCGGTAGATTGCGCCAGACGTAGGTCGAAGCCGTCGGGATCGTACCCCCGCGCTCACAGCCGAGGGCCAGCAGTCGGAGGATGCCCTGGCTGCTCCGGTCGAGACCCCGAACCAGCTCCTGCCGTCCGACGCGCCGGCGGTCGACGCTCCGCGGCACGGGGATGCCGAATTCCTGGCCCAGGGACTTGATCCATCGGCACCGGGCGTTGTGCACGTGGCCCGCGATCATGCCGATCGTGCGACGGGGCGCGCCCGGGACAGCGGCGGCCCACAGGCTCGGTGGCAGGTGCTCGAAAAGAAAGACCGTCAGGCGATTGTTCGTCCGCCACGCATCGAAGATCGTATCCCGAAGGTCCGGGATCGTGGCGGCATCGGCGGGAGGCAGCTTGCGAATCATTCACCCTCCGCTCTGCCAGATTCCGGGTGACGCTGCCGGAGTCGCGCCATCCCCAGGGGCGCCAGCGTGGTGGCCACCAGCACCGCTATCCAGATTCGGCCCCGGCGAAGATCGTAGTCGGCGAGCAGCTCCGCCCAGGTCTTCCGAAACCCGAAGTGCCCCACGATAAACTCGAAGATCAGCGTCAGGCCGAGCCAGAGTATCCCTACGGCCAGCGCGGCACGTGCGTCCGGCGGGCGGATCCAGCCGATCGTCATCCATGTGGCGAGCACGATCAGGCCGGACAACAGCACCGAGCTGAGCGCCCGACCGGCGGTCTCTCCGAGCCACGGCGACAACCACATGTCTCGTACGCCGCCGTTCACGACGGCGAGGATCAAAAGGATGACCCAGACGACCAAAGCACGTCGAATCACGTGATACGCTCGAGGGCGATCCCATTCCGCTCACCCTCCTTCGGTCGGCATCGGAACCGCCCCGGCCCGGACCGGCAGGTCCACTCGGGGGCTAGTCGAAACACTCGACATGGCATGGCACGTCTGGCGTCGGCCCGCGTCGCCGGTCAGACCGCGCGCGCGATCGGCGCCGCCGCCAGCTCGGTGAGCTGCACCATAATTGCCGTCAGCCCCGCATCGCTCCCCTTGGCGTGGACCTCTCCGCGAGGGATGAACGCGCCGCGGCCCACGCCGAGCGGCCGTTGCACACCGTCGGCGCCGCTGACCCAGCCGCTGCCGGCGACGACGAGGAAGAGCTGCCCGAACCCGGCCTCGTGGGGACCGATGGCCCCGCCCGGCTCGATCCGCACGCAGTAGACGTGGCCCTCGCCGCGTCCCTCGCCAAGCGGAAGCGCGAAGGCTCCGTGGCTCTCGTACACGGTGATCGGCGTACCGTGACCGGGAGTAAAATCAAGAAGGCGCATGTGGTCCGCTCCTCGCGCAGGCCGCCTCCCCCGAGACTCCACCAATCTGCCTCGCGCCACGTCGCATGCGGAAGGGGAAAGCGGCCGGAGCTATACTAAGGAAGGACCGTCCCGAGGGCTTCATGATCAGTCGCACGACCCACGAGGTCGGGCTGATGGTGCTCGTGGTCCCCCGGCGCATCCGGCCCGGCGGGCTCGTCGAGATCGTTGTCATCCCGGCGAAAGCGTAGCCCTCATGCATATCGTCGAAGGTGGCCTCGACGATTCACGTGTCGTCGAGCTGCTCGAAACCCACGTGACGCGCGCTCGTGCGGAGACCGCGCCCGGGAGCGCGCACGCGCTCGACCTCTCGGCCCTCCAGGGGCCCGACGTGACCTTCTGGTCCGCGTGGGAGAGCGACGCGGTGGTGGGGGTCGGCGCGCTCAAGCGACTGAGCGCCGAGCACGGCGAGATCAAGTCCATGCACACCGCCGAGGCGGCGCGCGGGCAGGGCGTGGGATCGGCGATGTTGGGGCACATCATGGCGGCGGCACGGGCGCGGCGAATGACGCGGCTCAGCCTGGAGACGGGTTCGTGGCCGTACTTCGTGCCAGCGCGAGCGCTGTACGCGCGCCACGGGTTCGTAGAGTGCGGGCCGTTCGGGGATTACCGGGAGGATCCGAACAGCGTGTTCATGACGCTGGAGCTCGCGCTCTGACCCGAACACCTGCGCCCCACCTCAGTAGGTGGGTTTGTACTCCGTGATCCCTCCAAAGGCCTCGAAGCCGAGCCGGCGATAGAGGCCGACGCCCTCCTCGGCCGCCTGCAGGACACCGAGATCACACCCCACGGCGGCCGCGTCATGCAGCGGTTGCCAGGTCATCCGGGAGCCGATACGGCGCCCGCGGAACGGCGGCAGCGTGGCGATGCCGAACAGCGCGACCGTCCCGGCGTGCACGGCGGCCTCCGCCGTGGCCACCGGCTCGCCATCCAACCAGCCGAGGTAGAACCATTGCGGCGAAGCGGGGTCGAGCAGCGCGTCGGCCGTGCGGCGATAGAACTCCCGCACGTTCGGATCGGGCGGGGTCCAGTTGGCGGCTGCGAGCCGCGCCAGCACGTCCAGCTCGTCTCGCGTCCTGACGCGGCGCACCTCCAGACCAGGAACGTCGGGCGCAGTGGCGGGGAGCGACGCCAGCGGCAGCGCCATCGCGAGCTCGGTCTCCACTCGCTCCAGGCCGAGCTGCTCGAGGACCGCGCCGAGATCGCCTGGGCGGTCCGCGGGGCCTACCCACCAGGAGAAGGGGCGCTGGACGCGCGCGAAGTATGCGAGCGCCTCTGCCGCCGCGGCCCGCATCGTCTCCGGCGTGAGGCGCGCCCGGCAGATGAAATTGAAGGTGTCGCAGCGCAGGCCCGAATCGGCGAGCACCAGCTCGGGGGTGATCTGCGTCGACATGCGCGGCGTACGGTCGAGGGCCCAGCTCACGTGGGTGACGAAGGCGGCGTCGGCGCGGTCTCCCACGTCGGCGGGAAGGGCTCCGGTCCGGCTCGTCCGCATCATGTGCTCGTCATGCCGCTCGCCACGCCGCGGGCCGACGAGGCCTCCCCCGAGCGGGCCGAGCCATTTCGACCGCCATGGAGAGAGGCCGCCGGCGCGACCTCCCATCGGCTCGACCACGTTTCGCTCCATGCCCTGGTCATCCGGCGCCTCCGGGATCGGATCAGCCCCAATGTTTCAGGCTGGCGTGCGGTTCTCCCTCGCCATCTCGACGACGTCGCGTTCGCCCCCCATTATGAGGAGTGTGGCGAAGCGTGGCTAGCACGATCTGACCCGGAGGCTTTATGCGGCAACGCGCTCGATGGCTGCTGGGAGCGGCACTGCTCGGCGCGATGGGCTGCGGCGACGGGGGAACCGCTCCGCCGGACGACAACGACGGGGCGCGTCTGGCCAGCCAGTTCGAGCGGCTCGCGGACTCGGTGGGCGGCGCCGGGCTATCCGCCACCGCCGAGGCACTCCGGCACGCCGCCGAAATCGTGCGCCTGACGGGCCATGCGACACCGGTCACGCTCACCATCGACGGCGCGAGCCGGAGCTTCCTCGCGGTAGCCGAACAGCTCGACATTCCGACCCTCCAGTGCACCTGGCCGTCGGACAGTGGAGTCGCGCCTCCGGGCGACACGGTCATCGTTCAGCCGGGCGACAGCGGCGCGACCGATCCGATGCCCATGGCCATGGACAGCATGACCCCTCCGTCTCCGGGCTCACCCGGCGAGTGCGTCGACGTCGGCACGTTCTCGATGCGGACGCTGATCGCCTGGGAGCCCGAGCGCATGGCCGAGGTGGTGCGCATCGTGGCCGACGCCGGGAGCAATGATGTTGGAACGAACGTTCCGGACGTGATGACGGGACTGCCCACGAACCCAGTCCCCGCCGAACCGCCTCAGCCCGCTTCGCCGCCGGTCCCAGGCGACTCGGCCGGAGGCGGGAGCGGTGGAGGTGGGAGTGCTGGAGGCGGGAGCACCGGAAGCGGGGGCACCGGAAGCGGGAGCGGCGGGAGCACCGGAGGCGGACGCGGCGGCGGCTACCCCGGCTTCATGGGTGAGTACCTGGTCGAAGACGCAGGGACCTGGTATGCCGTCGAAGGGAGTCAGTCGAACGCGCTCGAGGCATCGGGCGGATCGTGCAGCGCCGACCGCGCGACGTTCGACTGGGCGGAGTTCCGCTGCGAGGCGGCCCAGTTCCGCTTCGAGTTCAGCATGCGGGTGGAGGCGCTGCGATACCCGGGACCTCCGACCCCCGTTGCCGGAATGCCGGGATCACCTCTCGAGAGTGCCGGGGACCATACGATCACGATGGCGGAGACCAGCGTCGACGGGGCACGGCTCACCGTTATCGCGTGGACGCCTCCCCCCCTGCCCCCACCCGGTCCGTTGCCGCCGGATTCCGCGATCGTCGAACGCTGACCGATCTCGCCCGCATACAGAAAGGGGTGGCTCGGCATGCAGCGGCCTTCGCTGATGCCTCACCACCCCGGCAGACTCGGGCACCCCCGGCCCGCGACCGACTGAGCTAGTCGCGCAGGTAGTGGCAGCTATATCCGCCCGGGTGCTTGCGCAGGTAGTCCTGGTGGTACGCCTCGGCGCTGTACCAGGTGGAGGCGGGCTCGATGGTCGTCGTGATCGGGCGCTTCCACCGGCCCGAGGCCTGGACGCGCTGGATGACCCGCTCGGCCGCGCTCCGCTGCTCGGGGGTCTGCGGAAAGATCGCCGAGCGGTACTGGGTTCCGAGGTCGTTGCCCTGGCGGTTGAGCGTGGTCGGGTCGTGCAGGCGGAAGAACCACTGCTCGAGCAGGTCCTCGTAGTCGAGCACCGAGGGGTCGAACGTCACCCGGATGGCTTCCGCGTGACCCGACTTGCTGTCATGCGTATCGTCGTAGGTCGGGTTCTCCATCCAGCCGCCGGTGTAGCCGACGTCGGTGTCGAGTACGCCGGGCACGCCGCGCAGGATCTCTTCTACTCCCCAGAAGCAGCCCCCGGCGAGTACGGCGACCTCGGTCTGCTGCGCGCCGGCCACGGCCGAGCGAGTGGCCCTCTCTTCACTGTTCATTTCCGATTCTCCCTGTCAGGTCACGGCACACGAAGTCCGGCCGACGCGGCGACCGCCCACACCGGCTGCCGTGTTCACGATTCAGCCTGTCGCCGGGATCTCAGGCCGTCGGCTGCTCGAGCTGCTGAAGAAGTCGCTCCGCCAGGTCCTGCCGCTCGGCCAGCGCGTGTCGCATGGTGCGCTGCTCGGTCCGCGCCACCTCGCGCCTCAGCGACGGGAGGTAGTCGGCCAAAAGGTCTCGCAAGAGAACTGCGTCATCGTCCGAGAGAGTCAACGACATAGGACGCTCCATGAGCCCATGTCCACGAATGATAATGCGGTGGGAGGCCAAGATTGTCTCCCGCCGCGTCCCGCCGGACGGGTGCGGATGGCGGCGCGCGACGACTCGGCGGATCGGATAATCTAGAGGAGGAGGCGCTCGACCCTCCCGTGGCACAACGCCATAGGCCACCAACCGGGAGCCGTGCGCCGACACGGTGAGCGTTGCCATGTCCCGCCTCCCACGTCCGGCCTTCCTGCTGCTCGTCCTCGCCTGCAACGACTCGAACGCACCGCATTCGGTGCCCAAGGTTCCTACGGCTCCCGCCGCGATCCACAAGATCCAGCACGTGGTGGTCATCATGCAGGAGAACCGATCGTTCGACAGCTATTTCGGCACCTTCCCGGGCGCCGAAGGCATCCCCATGCTGAGCGGAGTCCCTGCGGCGTGCGTGCCGGACTCCGAGCTGGGCAGGTGCGTCGTGCCTTTTCACGACTCGGCGGACCTGAACCGCGGCGGACCCCATGCAGCGGGCGACGCCTCCATGGACATCGACGGCGGGCGGATGGACGGGTTCATCTCGCGGGCCGAGAAGAAGATGGGCACCACCTGCAACGCGTCGGGGTTGCCGCCCTGTCGGGCCACCGGCCCGACCGATGTCATGGGATACCACGACCAGCGCGAGATCCCGAACTACTGGGCGTACGCCACGAACTTCGTGCTGCAGGATCACATGTTCGAGCCCAACGCGTCCTGGAGCCTGCCCGAGCACCTCTTCATGGTGTCGGAGTGGTCGGCCAAATGCAGCCAGGTGGACAACCCCATGAGCTGCATCAACGAGCTCGATAGGCCGCAGGGTCCCAGCCGGACCGCCGGGTCGCCAGCCCCCTACGCCTGGACCGACCTCACCTACCTGCTGCACAAGGCCAAGGTGAGCTGGAAGTACTATGTGGCGGAAGGCACCGAGCCCGACTGCGACGACGACGGCGCGATGACCTGCCCCCCCGATCCGCAGTCCGCCGGGACACCGGGGATCTGGAACCCGCTGCCCTCGTTCACCACGGTGCGCCAGGACAGCGAGGTGGGAAACGTCCAGACGCTGGACAACTTCTTCGCCGACGTCCAGGCCGGCACCCTCCCTGCCGTGAGCTGGGTCGTGCCGAACGGCGCGGTGAGCGAGCATCCTCCGGCGCTGGTCAGCACCGGACAGGCCTACGTCACCGGGCTCATCAATGCCATCATGCAGAGCCCAGCCTGGAACAGCACCGCGATCTTCCTGTCCTGGGATGACTGGGGTGGCTTCTACGACCACGTCCCCCCGCCCAGCGTCGATGTGAACGGCTACGGTCTCAGGGTCCCCGGGCTCGTGATCAGCCCCTATGCCAGAAAGGGGTACATCGACCACCAGACCCTGAGCTTCGACGCCTACGTGAAGTTCATCGAGGACGATTTTCTGGGGAGCCAGCGGATCGATCCGCAGACCGACGGCAGGCCGGATCCCCGGCCCACGGTGCGGGAGGACGTCCCCGTGCTCGGTGACCTCACCCAGGATTTCGATTTCAACCAGGCACCGCGGCCACCGATGGTCCTGCCGGGAGGCGCGACTGCACTTCCCCGGTGACCTGTCGGTGGGCATGATGCGCGGAAACCGTAAACCGCAGTCGGGAGACGCGACTCTCGAGTCGATTCTCCCTGTCAGGTAATAGCACACGAAACCAGGCCGACGCGATGGCCCGTCGGCGCCCCGCTACATATCCTCGACCGGCCGGACCTCGCACTCACACTCGAAGGACGGCCAGTGCACGCGGTGCAGCTCCATGAATTGGCGTGCGAACTTGAGCGCCTCTTCCTTGGAGGCGACCTCCACCATCGCATACCCGCCCACGATCTCCTTCGCCTCGGTGAATGGTCCGTCCGTCGCCGTGAGCCGATTCCCGCTCGAGCGAACCCGGAAGCCCTCGGCCGTCCCCTTGAGGCCCGCCGTATCCTTCAGGACGCCGGTCTTGAAGCCCTCGGCGACGAACTCGCCCATGGCGTCCATCAGGCCCTGGGGGATCGGCTCTCCCCGGTGGCTCTCCGAATGTTTGATGAGCATGAGACACTTCATTGACGGGGTCTCCCAGAAGGGTGGATACCGACCGCAGGATATCTGCTCGCGCCTCTACCACCACGTCGAACGAGGACCGCGGAATTCGACGGGCGGTGGCGAGTCGGACGGGTCGTTGGGGAGAGTGTGAACGGTATGGAGGCGAGCGCTACCCTGGTGGCTTCTGCCCGAAGGGCCGGAAAAACCGCCTCGCTCGGGGTGAAGCCAGTCGAGCCACGAAGCCAAGCCAGGCCAGGCCAGCACGGCAACGGCAGGATGACGATGGACCTCGATCCCGGGATGACGTCGCTCGACATGCTCGGCTACGGCGAGCTCGAGATGCCGGGGGACTCGGGGTCGAGCAAGACGGAGGCGGCCGAGGACGTGGACTATCGGGAGTGGCTCACCATCACCGTGCGCGAGGCGCCGGGCGGGCAGTAGCGCTAGGTCACGGCCCGCAGTCACTTCTTTTCGGTATGGACGCCGCCAGCGCCGCCGCCACGAAGCGGCCCAGTCCCTCGAGAACGTCACTGGGCTGCAGCTCGGCGAGCGGGGTCTGCAAATCGCCCTCGAGGTCCTTGCCATCGACGTTCAATCGGAAGCGTACCGCCGGGCCAGCCACGCACCCAAACGTCAGGGAGGATTCCGGGCCCCCGTGAGGCGCCAGCCGAAATACCAGGCTGGAGGGACGACAGCCCAGCCGGTCCTCGACGCTCGTCGGGTATCCCTCGACCGCGAGCCGCTCCGACCAATCTCGAAGCAGCGGCAACACTACTCTGCGGAGCGGCGCCTCGCAGTCGTGCCGGGCGTTCGCGTCGTTACGGGCCCGTTGTTCGGCCGCCGCCTTCGCCGCCGCCACGGCGTCCTTATGCTTTGCGATTATCCGGTTAAGCTGGTCACCGCCGTCAGCCGACATCTCGTGGACCTCGAGCACACTCTTGGCGGACATGATCACCTCCCGTTGTCCCATGGGCCGTTCTCTTGCTGGTCATTTAAGCATGCGGCGGGGGGATGGTTTGCGTCAACTGTGGGAAAGGTAGTGTGTCCCACGGGACCGGGAGATCGCGCGCCCGTCAGGCCGGGCCGCCTGAACCTCGCCTACAGAATCTGGTAGATGCGATAAGCAAACTTCCCGCCACCTCGATACACGCCGACGGCGACGACGTTGTTCAACCACGAATACCGCGGCCGCGTGACCGGCGGGCGGCACTCCCGAATCGGACACCAGCGGGGTCGTAGTCATTGTCGGGAGGGGACTAACCCACGTCGGCCACGGAAGGCGATGGCGCGCGTACGGGCTCGGTCTCCCGGCGAGCATCCCGCCAGAGCGTGGCGGCGGTGTAGCCGATCACGACGACCACCAGCACGCGGACCGCATCCAGCGGCAGCGACCTCACCAGAAACGCGGCCAGCAGCACACCCGGGATGCCACCGATCGCCAGGCCTAGCGCCGCGGCCCGGTCGTATCGCCTGGCCCTCAGGAAACGGATGCTGGCCACCGGCATCAGGAAGGCACACGATCCCATCATGATGGGGAACGCGGTGATCGGGTTCATGCCGAGGAGGCTGATCATGGCCATGCACGGGGCGTAGAGCCCGATGCCCAGCGTCATCAGGGCGCCCAGCACCGCATTCCCGAACACAGCGGCGACCAGCGGCACACCCCGGAGACCGAGCGCATCGCCGCCGCCGGGGAAGACGCCGGTCATGCGGAGCACGATGAAGCCGGCGGTGACCAGGAGTGCGATGGCCATCCCCCGCTGGACCCGGCGCTTCTCCCAGCCGCTCACGATGCCCGCCCCGAACCAGGCCCCAACGACGGATGCGCCGATGAGGAGCGCAAGCGTCGACCGGTCCACGGCGATGACCGTGATGTAGATGATGGCCTGCACGATGGTGGGCGGCGTGTGGCCGACGTTGAGGGTGCCCGGGATCAGCTCGTCGCTTACCAGGCGCCGCGCGCGAAACGCGGCCGTGGTCGGCGCGAAGGAGCCGATGCCGAGGGTGTCGAAGAAGTTGGTGATGAAGCCGAGGAGCAGGCGCTCGATCATGTGACCTCCGGTGGCTCGACTGCATCAAACGTACTCGGCATCACGAGCCTTCGACCAGCCGCCGGAAGCGTGGGTTGCCGCGGAGCGGCGTGAACATGGGGTCCACGCTGAGCAACCCGGGGGACAGAACATACGGAATCTCGAGCAGCCGCTCGATCCGGTCGAGGGCCTGCTCCTGCCTGCCCGCGACGACATACGTGTTGGCCAGTACGTGCTGCAGATAGGCACCGAAGTAGGCATCTCTGGACAGCGGGAGCAGCGCCACCCCGCGCTCGCCCTCGCGGATCCCCTCGTCCGGCCGGCCCAGATACGCCAGGGCGAGACCCAGCATGACGTGGCGCTGGGCATCGTTGGGCGCGGCCCGAAGCTGCGCCTCGAGCGCGATGCGCGCAGAATCGGCGTACGCGCGGGTCTCGGCCGAATCGCCGAAGAGCCGGTAGATCTGGGCCAGCGCCATGCCCCACGACGAGCGATCGCCGTTGAAGGCCTCGGGACCAAGCGAGAGGACCAGCCGCTGGTCGTCCCGGTCCAGGGCCCAGTAAAGGTCGCCCACGCTCGCGAGGAACGCGGCCAGCGTCTGGCGGCCGACCAGCGGCGCCGCCGCCGCGATGGTCCGCCGCGCGCCCGCGGTGTCGGCCTCGCCGAGATAGGTGAACACCTTGAGGTCGATGGCGTTGAGCGCCGTCGGCGCCAGTGAGAGCGCGCGGTCCAGCTCGACGCGGGCCCGCTCCCACTGGCGCTGATTGGTGAGGATGCGCGCCAGCCGCTCAGCGACCGCGAACGACCGCGGGTCGAACAGCTTGGCGCGCTCGAGGTGGGCCAGGGCGTCGTCCCAGCGGCCGAGCCCGCGCTCGGCCAGCGCCGCCGCCACCAGCAGCTCGGGACTGTCGGGCGTGCGCGCGAGCCCGCGCTCGGCGGCCGCGAGCGCGGCGACGTTGTCGAACGGAATACCCGCCTCGTAGGTGACCCGAGCGAGGAAGGTCTCGGGCGCCGCCGGCGCCAGCGCTTCGGCCCGGGCCAGCGCGCGCCGCGCGGCGTCGGCCTCGGCGGGATCGGGGATGCCGTTGTAGTAGACCAGGACGTGCCCGGTGGCGAGCCTCGCCCACGCGAGCCCGAAGGTCGGGTCCCGCTCCACCGCCCGAGCGTAGAGGCTGTCGGCGCGGAGGAGCGTCGGGACGTCCCGGACGCCCATGCCTTGGGAGACCGCCTCGCCCTTGAGGTAGGCATCGTACGCGGCGAGGTCCCGGGTCGGCTGCTCGGCGAGCTGCTGTTGGGCGGGCCGGGTGAGCGCCAGGTCGAGCGCCTGCGCGACCCGGGCGGCGATGTCGGCCTGCACCTGGAAGACGTCGGTGAGCGCGGCGTCGAACGGCTGCTGCCAGCGGCTCGCCGGCGGAGCGCCGGGACGGACCTCGACCAGCTCGGGGCTCACCTCCACGCGGCTGCTGCCATCCTTCGCCTTGGCCCAGCGCACCGTGCCCATCAGCAGGTAGCGAACGCCGAGCACCCGCGCCACGGAGTCGGGTGAGGCGGAGGTATGGCGGAACTGGAGCGAACTGCCGCGGGCGATCACGCCGAGGCCGGGAAGCCGGACCAGCTTGCCTCGGACGGCGTCGGCCACGCCGTCGGCGAAGTAGGCGTTGCTCGAGTCGCCAAGGTTCTCGAAGGGCAGCACGGCGAGCATCGGCTCGGCCGGTGTCGCGGCTGCCGTGGACACGGCAGTGGCCGACTTCGCGTGTCTCGCGAAGACGGCTGCGATGACGGCCGCGACGAGCAGTACCGCGACGGCAACGGCGGCCAGCCGTCGCCCGGTGCTCGCGACCGATGACGTTTGCGGCGTCGATTGCCGCGACACGGCGGCGGTCTCCGAGGGCGCGGTCCGGATGCTCTCGAGCCCGGCCTGGAACGCGGCGGCCGAGGCCAGGCGATCGGCGGCGATCGGCGCGAGGGCGTCGTGTACCAAGCGGTCGAGCGCCTCGGGCACGGCGGGCCGCAGGCGGCGCACGCTCGGCACCGGGTCGCTCAGGCGCTTGGCGATGATGTTCTGGGCGGTGGGCCCGGTGTACGGGGGCTCGCCGGCGAGCATCTCGTACAGCACCGTGCCGAGGGCGTAGACGTCGGTGCGAGCGTCGAGGCCGCGCTGGCCGCCCGCCTGCTCCGGACTCATGTAGGCGGGCGTGCCAACCACGATGCCGGTCTCGGTCAGCCGCTCCTGGCCGGCCGCGCCGTCGAACGCCCGCGCGATGCCGAAGTCGGCCACAAGCGTCTCGCCCTCGATGGTGAGCAAGATATTCTCGGGCTTGATGTCTCGGTGGATGATGCCGTGCCGGTGGGCATAGGCGAGCGCGCGGGCCACCTCGCCGGCGATGCGGACGGCTTCCGCGACCGGGAGCTGGACCTCGCGGCGGAGCCGGTCGCGGAGCGACTCGCCCTCGACGAACGGCATGGTGAACCAGAGCTGGCCTGCGGCTTCCCCCGAATCGAGGACGGTCAGGATATGGGGATGCTGGAGCCGGGCGGCGAAGCGGATCTCGCGCTGGAAACGCTCTGGGCCGAGGGTGGCGGCGAGCTCGCCGAGAAGAACCTTGAGGGCGACGGGCCTGTCGTGGCGGACGTCATGTACCAGGTAGACAGTGGCCATCCCACCACGGCCCAGCTCACGCTCGACGGTGTAGCGGTCGGCGAGGGCGTGGCGCAGGCCGTCCGGCACTCCCATGGGGGAGGCTCCTGAGGTCGAGAGAATCGCTGTCTTGAGCGGGGTCGGGGGCGTCGAGTGACGAGATGGTAAGTAAGCGGCCCGGGACGCGGTGCGCCAGCCGTGCGGGCTGACCTCACGAAGTGCACATCATCTCAGGCGGATTCGTGTCGGAGCAAGGTCGTGTCCGCGGTCGGATCACCGCGCCGGGCGGGAAAGCAGCGGGCCGGGCGCACTCGTCCCCGGCCCTTTGAGTCACCCTGCGGAGGCGTTGGACATCGTCGGGTCGGCGCCGATGGTCCAGTGCACCTGCTGTCCGGGCGGCACGATCAGCACCGGCGTCGTGGTCCCGCCTCCGCCGACGGCTTCCGCCCTGAGCCTGACGCGCTCATCCGCGGGCGCGAGGCTGGCGGGAACGGTCAGCGTGGTCTCCGCCAGGCCGCCCACCTGGCCGATCAGCCATCTCGTCCCGTCGTGCACGAGGTAGACCATCATCTCGTTGAAATTCTCGTTGTTCACCTGCACCGGGATGCCGCGCGAGGTTCCTGCACGGTTGGTGTCGGCGGAGGCCACCGGTGACGGGCCCGCGGGCGGGGCCGGTGACCGGGCGCATCCGGCCGCCAGGAGCAGCACGGCGGCGGTGAATGGAGCTCGTGACCTACGCATGATCCCTCCTGAAAACGTCCTTGGCTCTCTCCAGGGATACAGGAGGTGTCGGGAACGCGTTGGTAGTGACCGGCATCCAGCCGGGGCGGCCCGAATTCGCGACCCGCCGGCGCAGCGCATGGCGTTTGACGCATCCCGACCCGGCCCGCCATATTCGCGGGAGCCCTTCGGTCTCGCTCCATCACGACGATGCACATGGAGCTGCAGGAGTCGTAGCGCCCTGCCTACGGGGTGTCAGTGCGTCGTGAGTGCGCCGAGCTCGCCGGTGATGTTCGCGAACGGACTGAACACGAACGTGGTGTTGCCCGACGCACCCCACAGAACACCGTCGAGCTTGACGTTGGTGCCGCTCGTCACCGTGAATACGTCGGAACCGCTATCGCCGGCGCCCACCGTCGCATTCACGATAGTCTGGCAGATCTGCGTGATGTTCGAGCCGCTCACGTTCACGGTGACGCAGGTGGCCGCCACCTTGCCACGGCTCCATCCGGTGGTCCGTCCGACCTTGTTCACGGTCTCGCCGACGGTGAACGAGGTCGACGTGGCGTTGCCGGTGATCGTCCAACCGCCCACGATCGTGAGATCGGTCGAGCTCATGGAACCCGTCCGTGCGATCCTGCCCAGGGTGTTCTTCGTGGCGTTGATGTATTTGGCGAACGCCGCATCGCTTCGGCGACACTTCCGGCCGCTCGGACAGCCCGCGATCGTGCCCTTGTAGGCCGGATCCACGGTCTCAGTGGCGATCTGCACCGGTTTGGTGGTCTGCAACGGCTGCCAGTAGGGCGTGCTCTGAACGCCGCCCTGAGTACTGGTGCAGTGCGACGCTGTCACGAACCCGGCCACGCCCTGGCGGGTGGCGTTGAATCCGAGGCTGCAGAGGAAGCCGGGGAAATTGATCTGCACGCCGGCCACCACCGGCCGCACCGAGCCGCGCAAGGTCGCGACCCGGCGGAACGGCGCGACGATTTCCACGTCCACCGCGGCGGCCGGGATGCCCAGACGGGCGAGCACGCTCCGAGCCCGATTCGCCGCGGCGGCGTGCTCGACGCCGATGTGCACCCGGTTGCCCGCTTCGTCCGCGTCCACGAACACGGAGCCCGGCACGGCGAGCACTTCGGTCGAGGCCTGCGCGGACCAGCGCTCGAGATCCGTCCAGGCGAATCGGGCCGGCAGCACACGCAATGCGGCCGCCGCCCGGTTGCGCTCGCGGAGCCATGGCGCGAGCGCCTGCTCCGCCGCCGCACGCCGGCCCGTGGTGGTGAGGTAGACCGTTGGGGTGCCCTGCTCGTCCACGAAAAAGCCGCCGAAGCCCGGCACCGCGCGCGCGAGCGCGACGGGATCGTCGGCCAGGTCCTGCTGCGCGCTGGTGAGCGCGAGGTCGGGTGTAGTGGAGGGGGCGCTGGGGAGAGTGGTGTCGTCCGAGCAACTGCCGAGGGCGATGGTCACCGCGGCGGCAATGGCGAAACCGAACGTACGCTGGCGTAGCATGGGATCCTCATGACGGCGGCACTGAAGGGGGGTCGGGCGGATGCAAACCAACATAGTGCTCGGTCCCGAAGGCGGCCACCCTGATGGGGAGCTGGCGAGTCGCCAGCGAAATCCTCGAAAGGATTCCGGCGGTTCCCAACCCGGCGCGTCTGCCGCGGGTGGACTGGCTGTCCGCCCGGCCACGGGACATCTTCAATACGCGATTTCAGTACGCGCTACCTCACGCAATACCCCCAGCTCAGCGCGGCTCCCAACCCCGGAGCATACCTGGCCGAACACCTCGGGCACCTGACGACCGCTCTCGCCGACCGCTATCGCCTCGAGCACGAGCTGGGGCAAGGCGGGATGGCGACGGTCTACCTCGCGCACGATCTCCGCCACGACCGCAAGGTCGCGCTCAAGGTGCTGCGGCCGGAGCTGTCGGCCATCCTGGGCGCCGCGCGTTTCCTGGGCGAGATCAAGACCACCGCCAACCTGCAGCACCCCCACATCCTGAGTCTGTTCGACTCCGGCGAGGCCGACGGGCTCGTGTTCTACGTCATGCCCTACGTGGAGGGCGAGAGTCTCCGGGTCCGGCTCACCCGCGAGAAGCAGCTTCCCGTGGACGAGGCGGTGCGGATCGCGCGAGAGGTGGCCGATGCGCTCGACTACGCGCACCGCCACGGTGTGATCCATCGCGACATCAAGCCGGAGAACATCCTGCTGCACGACGGGCGGGCGCTGGTGGCGGACTTCGGGATCGCCCTGGCCGCCGCACGTTCCGAAGGCGGCACGCGCATGACCGAGACCGGGATGAGTCTCGGCACGCCGGCCTACATGAGTCCCGAGCAGGCGATGGGCGAGCGCGAGATCACGTCCAAGAGCGACGTCTACGCGCTGGGCTGCGTGCTGTACGAGATGCTCACCGGCGAGCCGCCGTTCACCGGCCCCACCGCGCAGGCCATCATTGCGCGGGTGATGACCGAGGAGCCGCGCTCGCTCACGCTGCAGCGGAAGACGGTCCCGCCGCACGTCGAGGCGGCGGTGGTGACGGCGCTCTCGAAGCTGCCGGCGGACCGGTTCGCGACGGCGGCCCTGTTCTCGGAGGCGCTCGCGCGGCCGGGGGCCACGACGGTGGTGACACCCGCCTCCCGGGTCCCTGCCGGCGCGACACGGATGGCGACGGTGCGCGCGCGCGCCGTGGCCGCGGTGCCGTGGGTTCTCGCGGTGCTCGCCGTGGGTGGCGCCGCATGGGCTTGGCGGAGTCAGGCTTCGCGCGGCCCCACGACCTGGCGGTACGTGGCCTTCGGCCCCGAGCTAGTGGCCTCCACGATTGCCGGGCCGCTGGCGGTCTCGCCCGATGGCTCCGCGCTCGCCATCGTGGACACCGTGACCCGCGGACGCATCTGGCTCAAGCGCCGCGGAGAGCTCCGGGCCACCCCGATCCAGGGCACGGAGGATGGCGTCTTTCCGACCTTCTCGCCCGACGGGCAGTGGATCGCCTTCCTGGCCGGTACGCGCCTCAAGAAGGTCCGGCCCGGCGAGGGCGGGGCCGTGACCTTGGCTGACTCGGCGGACCGGACGCAAGGCGGCGTCGCCTGGCTGGACGACAATACGCTGGTGTATCCGGGGCCCGGCCTCGAGGGAAGGCCGCTCCTGCGGGTGAGCGCCGAGGGCGGCGCCAGCACGGTCGCACTGGAGGACAAGACACTGGCGGGACTGGGGATTGGCCTACCCATGGGGCTCCCGGGAGCGCGCGGCGTCGTGTTCACCACCTGCACCTCGGCTTGCGTGGGGATGAGCCTTCATGTGCTCGACCTCAGGACCGGTCACCAGCGCCTTCTGGTCGACGACGCGACGGGGGGCCTTTACCTCCCCGCCGGGCAACTGCTGTACGTGCGGCGGGATGGGACGGCGCTGGTCGCGCCCTTCGATCTCGATAAGCTGGCGCTCACGGGACCCGCGGTACCGGTCTTGGAGGGTGTGATGGTCAGCAACGGTGCCGCCAACCTGACCGTCTCGCGCTCGGGTGCGCTGGTATACATGCAGGGAGCTGCCGCCTTCAACGAGGGCCAGCTGGTTCGAGTGACCCGCGAGGGCGCGGTGTCCCCGATCGACACGGCCTGGCACGGGCCCTACAACTCCTTCGCGCTGTCGCCCGACGGGCGCCGGGTCGCGGTGGGCGTCGGCCTCGTGGCCGGCAACCTGGACATCTGGATCAAGCAGCTCGACCGGGGGCCGTTCACCCGGCTCACCTTCGGCGGACAGAACCGGCGACCGGCCTGGTCGCCCGACGGGCGCACGGTCGGGTTCATTCACGATTCGGCCACCACCAGCGTCGTCTACGCGCGGCCCGCCGACGGCAGCACGCCGCAGCGGCTGCTCGCGCGGCTGGACCGGCAGGTGCAGGAGGTCACCTGGTCGCCGGACGGGCGCTGGCTGCTGATGAGGACCGACAACGGCACGGCCGGCCTGGGCGACATCGTCGGCGTCCGAACCAGCGGCGATACGACGCCGGTCCCCCTGGTGGAAGACAACTTCACCGAGCTGCAGCCGGCGGTCTCGCCGGACGGCAGGTGGCTCGCCTATACGTCGAACGAGTCGGGAGCGCAGGAGGTATATGTCCGGTCGTTTCCAGGGACGACCGGCGGGCGATGGCAGGTCTCGAACGGTGGCGGGATACAGCCGCGCTGGTCACCTGACGGGCGGGAGCTGTACTTCAAGAGCGCCAATCGGTTGATCGCGGCGCGGATCGAGACCGCGCGCGGCTTCGAGGTGACCGAGCTTACGCCGGTGCTGAGTACGTCGGATTACCTGGACGAGGCCTTTCACGAGTCGTACGAGGTGCTCCCGGACGGCCGAGGCTTCCTGTTCAACCGGCCTCGGTTGCCGGCGCAGGCGTCCGCGGCGCCGACGGTAGTGGAGGCGGAGAACTGGTTCGGCGAGGTGCGGCGGCGGACGACGCGTTAGAGGCTTGAGGCAGGAACCGGCGTGCCCGATTCTCCCGCCGGCTGGTGCATCGTCCACCACTCGCGCGCTCGCTCCTGCGTCCAGGGGCTCGCACCTTCGACCTCGGCCAGCCGGCGCGACAACTCTCGGGCAGACTGAGGCCGGTGCGCGGGGTCTTTGGCCAGGCAGGACAGCACGAGGTCGTCGAGTGCCCGGGGAACCGGCCGATCCGTCCGAGCCGACGGAGGCACGGGCTGCGCCCGGATGTGCTGCATCACCAGCGCCATGGGGTTCTCGGCCGTGAAGACGAGCTGCCCCGTCAGGAGCCAGTAGGCCACGCAGCCGGTCGCGTAGATGTCGGCGCGCCCGTCCAGCTCGACTCCCATCGCCTGCTCCGGGGCAATGAACGCCGGTGTGCCCTGAACCGCGTTCTCCCGCGTCTGCACCGCATTCGTGTCGGCCCCGCCATGGGCTGCTCCCACGATTCCGAAATCCAGCACCTTCACGAAGTCGTACTCCTCGCCGTAGCGGCAGACGAAGATGTTCGCGGGCTTGATGTCCCGATGCACCAGGCCGTGCGACTGGGCCTCGGAGAGCGAGTGGCAGATCTGGCGCAGCAGGTAGATGGCCCGCTCGGGCGGGGTCGGCCCGAAGCGGCGGAGGAGCGAGTCGGCATCGAGGCCGTCGAGCAGCTCCATGACGTAGTAGAACGCGCCGTCGTCGGCCACCCCGAAGTCGAACAGCTCCACCGTGTGGGGTGAGCGGAGGCGGGCGATGACCTGGGCCTCGCGCTCGAACCGGCGGGCGGCCTCCTCCGACACTCCGGCATGGCCATCCCCGGCCAGCGAGGGCCGGATCAGCTTGATCGCGGCGGGCCTCGCCAGCATGCGATGCCGCGCTCGCCAGACCTGCCCCATCCCTCCCTCACCGAGCTTCTCCTCCAGGTAGTAGCTGCCCAGCTCGCGCGCGCGCTTCACCTCGGTGCCCAGATGGTAGACGACGCGGGCGCCGACATATGCCATACACACCACGAGCAGGTAAGGAAACACCAGCCCGAAGAAGTACTGTGCCGGGCTCAACCTGAGGGAGGTCGCGCCGGACGCGATGAGGAGTCCGATGAGGACGGGGACGGCGCTGACCGAGCTCAGGGCGGTCAGGACCGCCCGGCGCGGCGAGGTCGGCACGACGACCGTGAACAGCACGACCCAGACCGCGACCCAGGAGAGGCCCATGAACCCCTGGTGCATCTCGAGGCCCATAGGATCGCCGAACTCTGCCGCGGCGATGGTGTAGCTGCTGACGATCTCGAACGCCAGCCCGATGGTCATGGCCGCCGGCAGCGGAAGGCGCGGGCTCTTGATCACCGCCGCGACGAGCAGCGCGACCACGATCCCGGCCACGCCAGGACCCCACTGCAGGATGCTTCCGAGATATCGGGCCCGGTCTCCGGGAATCAGCAGCGCGGGGAAGATTCCGGCCATGAAGAAGACGAACGCGTACAGCAAGGCGAGGACGCGGAGGCGTCCTGCGGCCTGGCCCAGCAAGTCGGTCGGGAATCCCGAGGAGATCCCCCGAGCGGCTGAGCCACGCGCGTCGGGGCGCATGAGAGTGACCTGCTCGTGCATGCCGAAGCTCCGCGGGGTAGGCCGTGGTGGTGCGGTCCCGTAGCTATCGATCTCCTGAATCTGTGGCCGGGATCCGGGGCGCGACAGCGTCAGCGGGGAACCCGACCTGCCACGCCGCCCTGAAGGTCACCGCCGCGGCGTCACGCCTTCAGGAAATCGGAGCACCGGCAGGGTGATCTGGTCTGGATGGTGTCTATCGTAGGCCGATCAGCAGTGCCAGCTCAACCGCACTGCCGCATAGCCGATGCGCGGCAAGACCTGTCCCGCGGCGAGAGCAATCCCCCAGAGCAGGAGGAGGAGGGAAATGATGTGGCTCGGTGCGCTACGGAGGCTCCAGGAGGCGACCGCGATCCAGGCGCCTGCGACCATAACCATCGCGATCGCCCCGAGGTATTCAGCGAGGGGCAGGCCACAGCCGTGGGGATAGGGCCACTGCGTCATCATTCCGCCGAGCACGGTGCCGAGTAGCACCCGGGCCCAGAGGGCGATGTGGTCGCGCCGGGTCGCGGCTTCCGTCGGGCGTGGGCCGCGGCGCGCCGCGCGCCGCGGCGCCTTGTTCGGTGTCGGAGCTCCCCTTCCCGGGGCAGCATCGTGGTCGGGTTGGGTTCCGCGACTGGCGAGGCCGGCCAGCAAGCGGTCCACCTCGCGCGCCAACGGATCCGGCCTGGGAGAACGCGGAGTATCTGGCATGGATAGGTCCGGCGAAGGTGTGGAGGGCCTGGACCCTGGCCGAGGCCGCATTCGTCATGCCAGCTGCGGGGCTCGAGGGTAAGCCGGTGTGGGCGCCCGACTACCCCGGCGGTCGGAAAAAAAGGCACGCGCGGATGACCTCATCCCTCTCGCGCTTCGCCGCGCGATTCGTGGCGCGCAATGCAGGCCCCTGCAGTGTGCGGTCGCACGAGCGCCCAGCCGGCAGCGCGTGTGGCGTGCCTCGATGTGAAGGGATGCGTCGGGGTCCAACCGGTCATGCTCGTGCCATTGAGAACGTGGTTCCGCTGGAAGGGTTGCTGCCCCGCGAACCCGCGCTATCCTGCAAGATGGGAGTGCGCTCCGATGGAGCGCCGGGCACGCACCGCAGCGCGTGCCAAGGTAGAACCAGCAATCACACGGAGTCGAGCGATGGCAAAGGTCCTCATGGTACTCACATCCCACGACCGGCTGGGCGATACCGGTCAACCCACCGGTTTCTGGCTGGAGGAGTTCGCGGCGCCGTACTACGTCCTCAAGGACGCCGGGGCCGACGTCACGATCGCGTCGCCCAAGGGTGGCTCGCCGCCGATCGATCCCAAGAGCGATGATCCCAAGGCACAGACGCCGGCCATGACGCGATTCCGGAAGGATCCGGAGGCGCAGCGTGCGCTGGCGAACACGGTCAAGCTCTCGACGATGTCAGCGGGCGACTACGACGCGATCTTCTATCCGGGTGGCCACGGGCCGCTGTGGGATCTGGCGAACGACCGGGATTCCATCGCCCTGATCGAGCAGCTGTACGCCGCAGGCAAGCCGGTCGCCGCGGTGTGCCATGGTCCGGCGGTGCTGCGCCACGCCAAGGCGCCCGACGGGACGCCGCTGGTCAGAGGGAAGGCGGTCACGGCGTTCGCCAACAGCGAGGAGGCCGCGGTCGGGCTCACCAACGTGGTGCCGTTCCTGGTGGAGGATGCGCTCAAGGCGAACGGCGGGAAGTACTCGAAGGGGGCGGATTGGGCGGACTACTCCGTGGTGGACGGGAACCTCATCACCGGGCAGAATCCCGCGTCATCCGAATCGACAGCCAGGGCGTTGCTCAAGCAACTCGAGGCCAGGCTGGCCACTGCCGGCGGGGCGCAACGGCAATAGCGGTAGGGTCTGACAGCCCCGGGGCGCACTGCAGGCACACGCGAGTCGCCGCCGAGAGCCCTCGACTCTCGGCGGCGATTTCGCGTTCGGACGGTCGACTCCGTACGCGTCTCCGCGGCGAGATCACGAGTCCAAGAACAGCGTCGTCTGCTGCACGAAGGAGTCGTGGAACTGAAACAGCGAGCCGTGCCCCGCGTCCGGATAGACCAGGAGCGTCGCGTCGGGCAGGTGCTCGGCCAGGAAGTACGAGTTTCTGACCGGAATCATGTTGTCGAACACGCCGTTCACGACGAGGCACGGCAGGGTGATCCGCCGGAGCTTCGTGAAACGCTCCCCATCGACACGCTCCCAGCCCCGAAACGCAGCCACCTGGGCCTGCGCGACCTTCGGGCCCGAGGAGGGTTCCCGATCATCGGTCCGTGCCGCGAGCCGCGTGGCAAACGCCTGGCCCGCCGTTTGACTCGCCTCGCTCGGCGTGAAGAACAGCTTCACCAGCACCTGGTAGCCGGCGAGGGTGCGGTCCTCGAGGATCCGCCTGAGCTCCGGCTTCTCGATGTGCATGATGTCCTCGCCGCCCTCGGGGGCGGTGCCCACGAGCAACATCTTCCGGATGAGCGAGGGCCGCTCGAGCGCCGCCTGCTGGGCCACCATGCCGCCGAGGGAGAAGCCCAGCACATCCACGTTGGCGAGGCCGAGCGCATCGGCAAAGGCGAGCAAGTGCGCGGTCATTCCGGCGATCGTGGTGGGTACCTCACCGGTCGAGCGCCCGAGGCCGGCGCTCTCGAACAGGATGATCTCGCGGCCGCGAGCGAGCGGGTCGGTGACGGCCGGATCCCAGTTGTCCAGGGTGCCGGTGAAGTGCTGCAGACAGACGAGCGGTGGGGCGGATCCGCTTCCGAAGCGGCGGTAGGCGTAGGTCTCGAGCTTGGTCTTGATGAACTGTGTGGGGGCGGCGGTGGCGCTCGCGTTTTCGAGCGTGGTCGTGGTGTCCGTCATGGTCTCCTCCGGTACCGGATTCGAGCATAGGCGACGCTTCCGCGAGCGTCAATCCTGCTCTGGTGTCGCTCGTCCGGGTGTGTCATCCAAGTGTAATGGGCGAGGTCACGTAACCCCGTCGGTCAGTCCAGCTCATACGGCGACTGCGGCGCGCCGTCCTCCGCCGACTCGAGCAGCATCGTCTCCAGGTCGAGATCCCGCTGCACCCGCCGCAGGACGTCGTCGCCGATCACGCCCTGATCGCGAAGGCTGATCAAGGCATTGCGCTCGCTATCGATCATCGCCGCGCGAAGCGTGCGATACGCCGTGGCCAGCTGTTCGGCCCGACCGCCGTCGATGCCGGCGAGCCTGGCGTGGTCCTCGTCGTGCTGGCCGTGTCGCTCCCGGTCGCGGGCCGCCCAGCGCTGGACGCGGCGGCGATACGTAGCCTCCAGGTAGCGCGCCGTCGCGCGATCCACCCCGCCGCGCGTGGCTTCCTCCTCGAGCCGTCGGAGTCCGGCCTCCGCGACCACCCGTCGCGCATGGGCCTCCTCGGTGCCGCTTTCGACCTCGGTCAGGCCCCACCAGCGGATCAGCGGCGCCAGGGTGGGACCCTGCAGCACCAGCGTCGCCAGGATCACCACGAAGGTGAGGAAGATGATGAGCCCCCGCGCCGGAAACGGATCACCGGCAGCCGTCATCACCGGCACCGCCAGGGCGATGACCAGGGAGTCACCGCCGCGCATCCCGGCCCAGCCGAGGAACGCGGCCTGACGCCAGCTGGGCGTCCCCGCGTCTCGCGTGCCCCGGCGAGACCACCGGATCAGCGACGCGGCAAAAGCGGTGTAGACGATTCGCACGCCGATCACGGTCGCCGTGATCAGCGCGCCATAGAGCAGGAGCGTGCCCAGCGGGTAGTGCCGGAGCGTCCGCAGGACGGAGGGCAGCTCCAGCCCGATCAGGATGAAGACCAGGCTCTCCAGGATGAACTGCACCATCACCCACATGGACTCCGCCTGCACCCTGGTCGCGGCCGGAACGATACGCGGCCCCAGCCGACTGAAATAGAGCCCGACCGCCACCACGCTCAGCACGCCGGACAGCCCGAGCCACTCGGCGGGCAGGTAGGCGAAGAAGGGTGTGAGGAGGGAGATGGTGTTCTCCACGATGGGAGAGCCGCGCACCCGGCGGCGGACCTGGCCGAGGAGCCAGCCGACTCCGAGGCCGACCGCAACGCCTCCCATGCCGGCCAGGAGGAATCGGACGGTCGTGTGTCCAAGGGAGAAGGCGCCGGTGACGGCGGCGCCAATGGCCACCCGGTAGGCCACCAGCGCGGTGGCATCGTTGACCAGGCCCTCGCCCTCGAGGATGGTGGTGAGGCGCCGGTCCGCGCCGATGGTCCTGAGGACCGCGATCGCCGCCACCGGATCGGGCGGCGACACGATGGCGCCCAGCGTGAACGCCGCAGCCCAGGTGAATTCGGGAGTGAGCGCGTGCGCCACCACGGCGACGGCCGCCATCGTGAGCAGCACGACCAGCGTCCCATAGCGGACGATGGGCCAGAGCTGCGCGCGGAAATCGCGGACCGAGCTGGTGAGCGCCGCCCAGTAGAGGAGCGGCGGGACGAAGACAAGGAACAGAGCGTCGGGCTCGAACTCCACCTGCGGGAGCCCAGGCACGAACACCAACGCAAGGCCGGCGAGGACCAGGAGCACCGGATGCGGCACGTGGAGGCGCCGCGCCACGAGGCGGAGCGCCGCCGAGACCGCGAGGAGGATGACGACGAGCTCTACGCCGTGCATGCTGTATTCGGCCTCAGTAGCCGTTGGGGAAGACTCGTGGGTGCGGAGCGTCCTCGGCGCGCAGGTAGGTGATCGTGTACGGGCCCGTGAAGGTCACCAACAACACGGTGTGGCCCTTGGCGATCGAGAAGTGGTGCATCCCCGCCGGCGCGGTGGCTGAATCGCCCGTGGCCAGGGGCCGGGTCTTCTTGGGATCCAGGTGATCTCCCATTCCGGCCAGGAGCGTACCCTCCTTGACCTCGACGTGCTCAAAGCTGGGATGGGAGTGCGGCGGGAGCCGGTATCCGTCCGGCATGCTCACCTCGATGGTGGACTGGCCGGGCGCGGTGGGATCGCCGCTGACGACGGCGAGGAGCGCACCGGGTGGAAGCAAGGGGGGTACGATCCACTGCAGCCTCGCAGAGTCGGCCGAGGCCTGGGCCACGGCGGCCGGAGCCAGCGGGCGCCAGAGCGAGGCGGCGACGAGGGCGGCCAGCGAGCCGGAGCTAAGCCGGACCATGGTATCTGCCTTTCCTCAGTTGGTCTTGAGCGATCATCTCCGACCTCGCACCGGTCACGCCGTCACCGGCTCTCGCGCTGGCTCCTTGAAGAAAGCCAGGAGATCGGCATTGACCTGGTCCTTGAGCGTGGACGGCAGGCCGTGCGGCGCGCCGGGGTACACCTTGAGTGTCGCGTTCTTCACGATCTTGGCCGCGAGCGGCGCCGCGTCGGCGAAGGGGACGATCTGATCGTCGTCGCCGTGGATGAAGAGCGTGGGAACGTCGATCTTCTCGAGATCTGCGGTGAGATCGGTCTCGGAGAACGCCTTGATGCACTCGTAGAATCCGACGAAGCCGCAGAGCATCCCCTGGAGCCAGAACTGGTCGCGCAGGCCTTGGGAGACCTTGGCCCCCTCCCGATTCGCGCCGTAGAACGTCGCGCTCAGGTCCTTGACGAACTGCGATCGGTCCATGAGCGTGGCGGCGCGGAGATGATCGAACGCCTCGATGGGGGTGCCGCCGGGATTGCCCGGAGTCTTGAGCATGAGCGGCGTAATCGCACTGATCAACACCACCTTGGCCACCCGCTTGGTGCCGTGTCGCCCGATGTAACGTGCGACCTCGCCTCCGCCGGTCGAGTGGCCGACGTGGATCGCGTCCTTGAGATTCAGGGTGTTCACCAATGCCGCGAGATCGTCGGCGTAGGTGTCCAGGTCGTTGCCGTCCGACGGCTGATCCGAGCGGCCGTGACCCCGCCGGTCGTGCGCGATACAGCGGTACCCCCGCTCGGCGAGGAACAGCATCTGGTCATCCCACGCGTCGGCGCTGAGCGGCCAGCCGTGGCTGAGCACGACCGGCTGTCCTTTGCCCCACTCCTTGTAGTAGATCTCGGTGCCATCGGTGGTCTGGATCCTCGGCATGGCCTTATCTCCTTCGAATTGTGGGTAATGTCTTCACGTGACGGTTTCCTGAAATCCCGGACCAGCGATTCAACCACGATCTGTTCGAGTATGCCTCATGAGCAGTGGTTGCCGCTGGCGATGCGGCCGAGGTGGCTCTCGGCGGCGCCCTAGGGCGCAACCTCGAAAATGACTTCCAGTTCGACCGGGACGCCGAGCGGAAGGCTGGCGACGCCGTACACCAGTCGGCACGGGCGCTTCTCGTGTCCGAACACGTTCTGCAACACCTCCGACGCAGCGTCGGCGACCTTCGGATGGTCGCGGACATCGCCCGAGGTGACCACCGAGACACCCAGCCGGACGACTCGGGTAATTCGGTCGAGCGACCCCAGGTGTTGCCTGGCCACCGCGAGGACGTTGTGTGCCGCGAGCCGCGCCGCTGTGCGCGCGCCTTCGACATCGAGCTCCGCGCCGACGCGCCCAATGACTTTCGCCTCGCGACCTTCGGTGGGAAGCATGCCGCTCAGAAAGAGGAGGTTGCCGGTCTGCACCGCTTCGACGTAGCTGCCAAACGGCTCAGGCGGCTCCGGCAGCTCGATGCCGAGCTCTTTCAACCGCTGCTCGGCACTCTTTCCCTGTTTCGTCGTGGTATCCATTTCGCGCCCTCTCTGTCCTCTCCGTACCCTTCACCCAAAGGTGAACACGAAGGCCTCGACGCCCGGATCGAGAAACTCGATCTCGAACTGCCGGTCCACGATCGGCTGACGCTGCCGAATCAGCTGATACAGCCGCGGTTCAGTGACCTGCCCGGTTCCTTCGGCGCTGAGGTCGAGACCATGGGCGGCACCAGGGGATTCTCCATCGAGACGGACCCCGGCGGCAGGCCATACAGCCGGAATGCGACCAGGAACATGAACGCGGCCTGGAGGAGATACAGCACGACGAGGACCGCCACGGTTCCTGCGAGGGCGGCCCACACCGGCCCGGGTCGCTCGCGGCCCGGTGCCGCTCGACCACGCGCAGCGTGCCCATCCCGATGAGCAGGGTCTGCTGCAGCACCAGGATGAAGACGGCGGGCACCACAAAGGTGGCGTACCCTCCCAGCGGATTGAACAGGGGCCAGCTCGCCAGGCCCACTGGTGCGGGCCGCTTCGAAATCCCCGCCCCGAGGGCGGCGGCCACCGCGCTCACGCTTCCCGCCACCGTGTTGCGCACCAGCAGGTAGCTCCCGTCGGCGTAGCTGGTGAGGATGGCGGGCTCACGCCGGCGCAGGTGCCGCTCGAAGTCCTCGGGAATCAGCACGACGCCGCCCACCGTGCCCGCGCGGATGGCCGCCTGCGCCGCCTCGAGATCCTCGGTCCGCCCGCGTGACGGCCACGCCTTCTGTCGCGTCGAGCCAGCGCGCGAACCTCCGGCTCATCGGTGTGTGGTCGCGATCCACCACCAGCACCGGCTCGTCGCGCAGCACCTGATGGAGATACGGCGTGGGGTAGAACAAGCTGTAGAAGACCGAGGCGACCACGAGCAGGCTGAGCACCTCCTGCTCGTGTGCGATGGTGTGGAGCGTGCGCCATGCCGCGCGGCCCAGCGCCCTCACGGTCGGCCCCAGTAGACCGGGTCGCGCAGGAGCGCCGGCAGGCGGGGCAGCGCGAGCCCGAAGGCGATGGCCGTCGTGAGGGCCAGCGCCAGGAGCGGCCCGCCCGCGGTCTCCGGCGCGCCGACGCTGATCCCGGCGCGGGTGAGCGCCAGGGCGTGCATCAGCGGGAGCGTCTGGGCCCAGATGCGGGCCGCCGCCGGCATGGCTGCGAGCGGAAACGTGACCCCGCTGAAAGCCGCCGCGGGGCCGAGGATCACCGAGCCCATCCCAAGACTCATCCTCAGGTTCGCCGTCCACGCGATGATCAGGAGCGCCGAGCGCCTGGCTGGCGAGCACGAACGCGGCCGTCGCGACAACCAGCAGCCACGCCGGTCCGCGCACCGGGATGCCGTACCAGGCGGCGAAGAGGCCAACCAGCGCCACCACCTCCAGGCAATGAAACGCGGTGTACGGCGCGAGCTTGCCGAGCCACGCCGCGGCAGACGAGCCTCGCGCCGCCTCCAGCCATTCAGGAGCGGTCCGGTCGGCGAGCTCGCGCCCCACGGCGTAGATCGTCGCGATGCCGATCACCACCTGGAGCAGCCCGCCGATCAGCAGGATGCCCAGCGCCTGCGCGTAGCTCGCCGCGGGGTTGAACAGCGACCGCAGGTCCACCCGGATCGGCGCCGGCTCCCGGCCGCTCAGCGCCGTGAGGAGCGCGGCCGCCGTCGATGTTCCGCGGGAAACGTCGGCCGACACGTTGCCACCGGCCGTGAGGTACTCCTCGTTGAAGAGGAAGCTGAGGTGCGGCGAGCGGCCCCGGAGGAGATCGCGCTCGAAGTGACGCGGGACCACCAGCACACCGTACACCTGCCGCTCGAGCACGGCCGACCGCGCGGCTCCCAGATCCTCCACGTGGCCCGCCAGCCGGCTGCTGCGGGTCGCTTCGAGCCAGCGCGTGGCGATGCGCGAGCTGGCGCTCCGGTCGAGATCGAGCACGGCCACAGGCAGGTCGCGAACTACCTCCGAGGCGAACACCCCCATGAGCAACAGCGTCATCGCCACCGGTATGGGGCCGAGCAGCGCCCACAGAACCGGGAGGCGGGGGAGTCGCCGGAGCTCCCGGCGCGCGACCTGGGCCACGCCGCTCACCGGCGGGCCTTTTGCGGCCAGTCCACCAGCGCGCTCATCCCCGGCCGGAGCGCCGGGAGAGGCTGGACGGGTCGGGCGCGTACCTCGAACGTGCGCACGTCGAACCCGCCCGCCTCGCGCGTCGCCCGCCAGGTAGCGAAGGCGCCGAGCGGCGAGATGAAGTAGACCGCGAACGGGCGCGCCGCGGAATCAACGGCCGGAATCGTGGCCAGCAGGGTATCCCCGATCCGAAGTCCGGCGAGTCGGTCCTCGCGGAGGTTGAGCGTGATCCACTGGTCCGAGAGGTCCACGATCGTGATCACCGGCTGGCCCGGCGACACCAGCTCGCCCTGCTCCATCGACCTTGAGCAGCACCTGGCCGTTCACCGCCGAGCGCAGGACGTTCTCGCTGACGTAGCTCTCGGCCTCGGCGACCGCCCCCTCGGCGCGGCGAACATCGGCAAAGGCCGCGGCGACGTCCTCACTCCGGGCTCCCGCCGTCGCGAGGTCGTACTGGGCCTTCGCTGCCTCGGCTCCCTCGCGGCTTGCGCGGAGGTTGGCCTCGGCTTCGTCGCGCTTCTGGGTCGGTATCACCCCCTCGCGTTCGAGCCGATCCAGCCGGGCATAGGTGGTCTCCGCGATCGTGGCCGAGGCGACGGCGCGGAGCCAGTTCTCACGCGCGGCGCGGATGTCCTGCTCGCGCGAGCCGTGCTGCGCCTTGTCCCGGACCGCGCGCGCCGCGTCGCGCGCCGCCATCGCCTGCGCCGCCTTGGCGCGGATCTCGGGGCCGTCCAGGGTCGCGACGATGTCGCCGCGCCGGACGCTGTCCCCCTCCCTTACGAAGAGCGAGTCGACCCGGCCCGACACCTTCGCGGCCACGGTGACCTGCTTCGCGTCGGTCTCGCCTTGCAGCGTCACCGCATCGCGCCGGCAGGCCGCGAGCAGCAGGATTCCGAGCAGGAGGCCAGCGAAACGAGTCATCGTGGTTCCTCCGTGGGCGTCGCCCGATCGAGATACGCGAGGAAGCGATCGCTTTGACCGCTGGCCTCAAGCAACCGAGCGAGCGCCAGATCCAGATCGTACAACGCGTGCAAGCGATCGACCTGCGCGTTGGAGAGCGAGAGCTGCGCATCGACCACGTCCAGCGAGGTCCCGACCGCCGCCTCATAGGCCTTCCGCTCCGCGCGCAGACTCTCCTCCGCCAGGGCCACGGTGGTTTCGAGCGATTGGTATTGCTCCAGCGCCGACTCGTATTCGTCGTAGCGCTGCTGGACCAGCGTGGCCACCTCGTCCCTCGCATGGTCGGTCTCGAAACCGACCGCCTCCTCCTGATGACGGGCGGCATGGAGACGGTTGAGCCGGCCCAGGCCGTCGAACAGCTCCCATCGCGCGCCGACGCCGACCGCCCACTTGGGATCGGCCGTGCTGTTGAGCCCCTGTTGGATCAGCTCGCCGGTGCCGAACACACTCACCGATGGGAACAGCTCACCCCGCGCGGCACTGACGCCCTGATGCGCCTGCTCCCGAAGCGCCGCCAACTTGCCGATCGTGGGATTGCCCGAATCCGCAGCTGCGGAGAAGGTCGCTCGGGGCTCGAGTCCGGTAATCAGAACGAGGGGTGTGGTCGGGATGGCGTCCACCTCGCCCCCCAGGGTGGACTTGAGGGCGATCGAGGCCAGGTTCACGTCGCGAGCCGCCTTCTTGAGCTCGCGGTCGGCCTCCGCCCGAGCGACCTCAGCCCGCAGCTCATCGGTACGCGCGATCTGGCCCGCGGCCTTCAACCGGCGCGCATCGTCCAGATGTTTGCTGAAGGTCTCGAAAGCCTGTCGTCGGACCTCCAGCACCTCGGCGGCCAGCCGCCGCTTGAAGTAGCGGTCCACCAGCTCCGTGGTGATGCCATTGCCGGCGCCTCGTCGCTCCTGCTCGGCCGCGGTCACGGCCGCCTGGGCGGCGCGGTTGGCCGCGAGGATCCTGCCGCCCGCGAACACGGTCCACCGCGCGGTCAATGCTGGCGCGATACGGATCGTTCTCCAGCACGGTCGCGGTGAGGGGAGGGATCGGCACTGCAGGGTTGAGCGCGGAGAGCAGCGGCCGGAGGTCGTTGAGATCCACGAACAGCCGATCGTTCATGTGCGCATAGCCCCCGATCGCACTGATCGTCGGGAAATAGAGCCCGCGCTCGGCGGCCCGGTCCGAGCGGGAGCGCTCGACCTGCGCGTCCGCCGCGCGGAGCTGCTGATTGTGCTGGTGGGCGATGGTCAGCGCGTCGCGGAAGCTGAGCGGCGTCTGGGCGCTCACCAGGGACGCCATCCCCGCTGGCAGCATGCAGGCCAGCCAGATCGGCCTCATGCGGGGGCGGGGAGTCGGATTCGAATGCTGAAGCTCGCCATGATTGGTCCCCTTCCGCGCTCACAGGCCAGCCGTCACGGGTTCCTCATCCCTCGAGATTGCGAGGCAGCCTCCGCATCACCACGCCGCACGCGTCGCCGGACTCCGAGTCAGAAGGACCCTGCTCACGACCAGGACCCAGGCGAGGCCGATGAGGGGCGAGACCAGCCGCGAATAGGCGCCGTCCGGTGCCCAGACGCCACCGCTCATCCAGGTGGAACCGCCCAACAGGACGAGCACGAGGGCTGAGACTCCCGCCGCGAAGAGTGCGTTCGAGATCTGCCTGGCACGCCAGAGCCCGAACGTCCAGGCCATGATCAGCATCGCGCGCGGGAACGACGTCAACACGACCAGCGCCCACGCGAGGTCGTTCAGCCCGGACGTGAGCGCGGCTGATTGCCGGAGCCGGCGATCGAGTATGCGAGGGCGGCGTCCACCGCGAGGAGCAGGAGGAACAGCGCTCCGAACGCCGCGCTCGCGGCGGTTGCCGCCGCGCCCCACCCGTCCTGCCCCGCATCCGCCAGGGCAGTCCTGGCCGCCGTCGTGAACCACAGGAGGTTGAGGAGGTTGAGGCCGAAGCAGAACACGGCGATCAGGATCCGCGTGCGCTCGCCATGGTAGAACGCGGCGAGTGCGTCGGCCGACGCGCCGACCTGCGGCTGAGTCCCGTAGATGACGGACGCGATGACGAACAGGACGACGAACTGAATGCCGCTCGTGCGCCACAGGCGTTCCCAGAAGACGGGGGTGGTGTAGACGCTGGTGGATGAGGGCATGGCGGTGGTGGATGCGCTCATGAGAACATCCTCTCGCTCGGAGTTGATGCAGCCTGGCAGTCGCTTCGGTGCGACTCCGCTCCAGCGACCTTGCCGTCGAGCCTACCGACGAGACTATCCGGCGGTGGCGTAGCCTCCGGCCCACCAGCTCGTGACCAGCGCCGCGTACTGGTCGGCGGCATCCTCCCAGATGAAGTGGCCGGCGTCGATGAGGTCGAGCTTGCTCTTGGGCAGCCGCTCGTGGAGAAACTCGGCGTTGACCGGCGGCACCACGGGGTCTCGCGCGCCGTCTGATGATCTGCACCGGCGTGTCGATCGTCGGCAGCAGGTCGCGCAGGATCGGAAGCTCCTGCGGGTAGGCCTGCACGTAGCGCATCGACTCGGCGAAGCGCTCGCCCGCGAAGGACGCGAGGTAGTCCTCGCGGGCGGCATCCGTGAGGCGGTACCGCTCGAGGGTTCCGATCGCGGCGGCGACGACCTGGCGTCCATCGATCTTGCGATAGGGCTCGAGCGAGGGGGCCTCGACCCATTCCTTCAGCGGGTCACCGAGCTGGAGCGGAACCGCCGTGCCGCCGGTGCCCACGACGAGGCTCCGGAACCGGCCCGGATGGAGCGCCGCGGCGAAGAGCGATGCTGCGGTGCCGACGTCGGGCCCCACGACGTGCGGCTGCTCCAGGCCGAACGCGTCGCGATTCGAACGAGGAACTCGCCCATCGCCCTGGGCGACATCAAGCGAATCGCGGCGCTCGGACTGCGCGCGTGAACGCCGAGATGAGAGCGACCGGGCTGTGCGGCGCCACCGGTGCCGCCCATGAAGAGCAGGGTCCCTCCCGGACGAACCTTGTGCACGGCGTTCCGGCGACCTGCGAGCGGCAACAGAGATGAGATTCGACGTCGCGGCGTGCCTTGTCGAAGTCGAACTCCGCCAGCGACGCGTAGTAGGGTCCGGGCCCCGTCACCAGCACATGGTCGATCGGCGTGGGCAGCTCGTCGAAGAACCTCCCGAGCCGCTCGAAGTCGGTGGCGTCGAAGGCCGCGTGCTGCGGCCCGAGCTCGAGACCGACTCGCTGCAGGCGGTCCGGGTCGCGCGCGGTGAGGATCACCTCGGCTCCCTCTCGCGCGCGCGCCGGCCGTCTCGAGCCCGATGCCCGCGCTGCCGCCGATCACGACCACGGTCTGCCAGCAGCTCCGCTGTGGGCCGCGATGGTGGTGGCGCTTCTCCTCCCAGTCAGGGCGGAGCCATCGCTCAGGTGGGCAGCTCGGTGCCGGCCTGCTCCGCCACCATGTACGCGGCGTACCATTCGGGCCAGTTCGCGTCGCGCTGCCCGATGAGCTTCTCGTGCTCGCCGTGGGCTGCCTCCGCCCGCCGAAGCGCGTTCGCCAGATCGGTTGTCGCCGTGGCGTCGATCCGGCCGGGTAGCCGCGTCTTGATCTCCTGCACCAGCCAGCCGTTGCCGTCCGGGTCGCTGAACGACAGGAACGACCCATAGCTGGGTCGGTCCGGAGAGGGGCCGCTCAGGCGTCCAGCGGGATCGAGGCGATTGAAACCGGCAAAGTGGAACACTTCGCTCACCTTGACGCCGCGCCGCAAGAGGTCGTCGCGCGCCTCCTGGATGTCGGTAACGATCAGGAACAACCCCTGGGCGGTTCCAACCGGGGCGGCGGTGATGTTCTTGCCGAAGTGCACCGAGCACTGGGAGCCTGGAGGGGTGAACTGGACCGCGCGGTCGCCGCCCGCGGTGAAGTCGGCATCGAGCCGCCACCCGAGACTCCCATAGAACTCTTTCGCACGGTCCACATCGGAGACTGGGATCGCGACGACCTCGAGCTTCATGTCGACCTTCCCGACGCGAGCGTCGGCGCTGGCGTCCTTAGGGCGCGTGGCGGTGGTGCTCATGGCTGCCTCCTGGGTCGTGTCGTGTGTGCATGCATCTCAGGCTCGTGTTCCTCGGGGTTCTGCGTCGGCGTGGGATTCGGCTGGGACCGGGATACGCGACAACTCTGGCGCGCCGATCCGTGTCGATCGACGTCCATAACGGCCTGCGCGAATGCGGCCGACGCCCCCTGGGGAAGTTTTGGCCCCTGACATGCTCGCGCTCTGTTCCGTTACGAATTCGTTACCGGGCGAGGTGCGGACGCGAGGTTGCTCGAGGTACCGGAGACATTGCTCAGGCCCGAGAGACTCTCTCGGGCTCAGCGGAGCGCGTCGCTGTATAGCCCCGGGGTCGAGGTGTCGCGGTAGAGCAGTGCTTGCCGCTAAGAGCGACGATGCCGGGACGCCGGTGGCGGGAGGCGAAGTGAGACCTGCAGATGACGGGGGCAGGCGCCTCTTATGAGGGGCAGGCGAACCGCCGCCGAGAGATCGCGTGAGGGGCAGGCGAACCGCCGCCGAGAGATCGCGACTCTCGGCGGCGGTTTCACGTTCACGCAACCGCAGGGTGGGCCGCGCCGGCAGCCGTGACGATGACACGGACCACCGCCTCGGGCTGCGAGACGTACACCGAGTGGCTTGCAGCCACTTCGGCGACGGTGGCGTCGGCGCGCCCTGCCATCGCGCGCTGGGCGGCAGGCGGGATCATGCGATCCTCGGTGGTCACCAGATACCAGCTCGGCCGGGTCTTCCAGGCCGGCTGACTGACCGCGCCCTCGAGCGCGGCCATGCCCCACGGCACCTGGGCGTCTGCCATGAACGCCGCCAGGTCCGGCTCGACGTCCGCGGCGAACGAGGCCGCGAACTTGGAGCGATCCAGCAGCAGGAACCCGTCGCGGGGCGGCAGAATGGGCGGGACGGGCGCCCCCGGCGCCGGGTCCTTGATAAGCGTGGCCACCGACTCACCCGCATCCGGCGCGAACGCGGCGATATAAACGAGCCCGGCCACGTTGGGCGCGTTGCCTGCCTCGGAGATGACCGCGCCGCCGTACGAGTGGCCCACCAGGATCGCCGGCCCGTCCAGCCCTTCCAGCACCCACCGCGTGGCGCGGACGTCGTCGGCCAGCGACGTGGTGGGGTTCTGGACCACGCTGACGTTGAAGCCCTGCCGCCGCAGCGACCGATGGACGCCCTCCCAGCCCGAGCCGTCCACGAACCCGCCGTGCACCAGCACGACGTTTCGAATCTCTCCCGCCGTTCCTTCGAACATGGTGCCTCCTCTTGTCCGGCTGTGTGCTGACTGCCTGACTGACCCACCTCGATCCCTATACCGACTCCAAGCTCAACGGGGGGCCGTCGCTTCCGACCCTGATCGCCGCGATCAACGAGGACGTGGATGTCAGCCGGGTGATCCACATCGGCGACATCAAGGCGGGCGCCGCGCTGTGCACCGACGAGTATTTCCAGGACATCGCCGATCAGTTCGCGACCTTCACCGATCCGCTCGTCTACACCCCCGGCGACAACGAGTGGACCGACTGCCACCGCGCCAACAATGGCGGGTACAATCCTCTCGAGCGGCTCGCCAAGGTCCGCGAGCTGTTCTTCCCGAATCCCGGGTACACCCTCGGCGTCCCGACGCGGATCAAGGCCCAGAAGGGATTCCCGGAGAACCAGCGGTGGGCGGCGGCGAATGTGGAGTTCGCCGCGCTTCACATCCTCGGCTCGAACAACGGCCTGGCTCCGTGGTTCGGGGACCGCGCGAATCCGGTCGGCGAGACGGCCGCGGAAACCGCCTCTCGCGTGGCCGAGTACCAGGCCCGATGGCCCTGGCCGCCTCGGTCCTGCCGCCAGCCTCACGCTGAGACGCTTTCCGCCCCACTCTCCAGCCCGACCCGCCGTACGAGCGGGCCGTACCGCGGGTCGCTCCGGATCGGATCGAGCCGCGGGTGCACGCGGAGCAGGATGATCCCGGAGGCGCGCTCGTCGATGGCGATCTCGAGCCACCGGAAGGCGTCGTCCACGTCCCCGAGACTCGCGTGAAGCGCCGCGATGCCCCATGCGGAGACCACGCGCCGGGCGCGCGCGTCGATCAGCTCGGCCAGGATGCGGCGCGCCTCGTCGATGTTCCCTGAGGCGGCCTCGAGGTGCGCGAGCCCGAACGACGGGCCCGCGACGCCGCCCGACAGGCGCCGCCCCTCCTCGTACTCGGCTCGCGCCTCGTCGAACAGGCCGAGCGCCTCGAGCGAGCGCGCGAGGTCGGTATGGGCGCCGTCGAATCGCGGGTCGAGCTCGAGCGCCATCCGGTAGTGAACGACCGACTTCTCGTACTCGCGCGCGTAGTAGTACGCGTCACCGACGCCGGTCCGGATGAACATCGACAGCGGATCGAGGCTCGCGGCCTTGGTGACCGCGGCGATCGCCTCGGCGTGGCGTCCGAACGAGTAGAGCACCCGACTGAGGCGGTCGTGCGCCACGGCCAGTCCCGGGTTCAGCTCGACCGCCTTCCGCAGGCTGGCCAGGCCGCCGGCCAGATCGCCGGAGTGGGATCGGATGACGCCGAGCGCCGCATGCGCATCGGCGAGCGACGGATCCAGATCGAGCGCCCTGGTCGCGGCGGCCGTCCCCTCGGCGAAGGCCTCCGCCGGCGGCGCCATTCCCCGGAGGGCGCGGAACGCATGGCAGTCCGCGAGCGCGGACCAGGCAGGCGCGAGGGTCGGGTCGAGCTCCAGCGCGCGCCGCGCGTGGCGCAGTCCCGACTTCGACCGCCTGCGGTGAGGCCGCGAAGTAGGAATGCCGGCTCCGCAGGAACTCGAGATGCGCCTCCGGGTTCACCAGGGCGCGCCGCGCGAGCTGGGTGGCTTCTGTCGGAGTCAGCTTGATCGCGATCTCGCGCGCCACGGTCTCGGCGAGCTCGCTCTGCAGGCCGAGGACGTCCTCGAGCTCGCGGTCGTAGCGGCCCGCCCAGAGCGTCTCGTCGTCCCGCGCCGAGACGAGCTGCACGCTCAGGCGCACGCGGCTGCCCACCAGGAGCGCCGAGCCCTCGAGCACCGCGTCGACGTTCAGCTCGCGGGCGATCTCGGGCAGCGAGAGTTCGGTGCCCTTGTACTTCATCGCCGAGGTGCGCGAGATCACCCTGAGCGCCCGGATGTGCGCCAGGTCCGAGATGATGGCCTCGGTCATGCCGTCCGCGAAGTACTCCTGCGCCGGGTCCTGGGAGACGTTCCGAAACGGGAGCACCGCGATGGCGCGGATCGCGTCGCTCGCCGGGAGGCCCTGCGTGGGGCCGGACCTGCCGTCACGGATCCGCCGCAGGGCGTCGCCGATGGTCGCCGCCGAGGAGGGGCGGTGGGCCGGGTCCTTTCGCATGCAATCGCCCAGCAGCCGATCGAGCTCGACGGGGACGTCGGGCCTGATCGAGCGTGCGGCCGGCGCGGCGTTGTTGATGATCGCGAACATCAGCGACTCGGGGCGCGGCTTGACGAAGGGCCGCTGGCCGGTGACCATCTCGAACAGCACGACCCCCAGTGCGTAGACGTCGGTGCGGATGTCGTCGGCCTGGCCGAATAGCTGTTCCGGCGCCATGTACGGGATCGAGCCGACCACAGTGCCCGACTCGGTCATCCGGCCGGTGGCCTTTCCGCCGGAGAGGAGCACGGCCAGGCCGAAATCGAGGATCTTCGGCTGCCCGTCGGCGGTCAGCATGACGTTGCCCGGCTTCAGGTCCCGATGAAGCACGCCGTGACGATGGGCGTTCTCGAGCGCATCGGCGATCGCCGGGCCGAGCTGGAACACGGCGTCCAGCGGCATCGGGCCCGCCGCGAGCCGCGACTCGAGGGTGCCCCCGGGGACGTACTCCATGACCAGGAAGTCGTCGCCGTCCTGGGCATTGAAGTCGAACACGGTGGCGACACCGGGGTGGGAGAGCCGGGACAGCGCCCGCGCCTCGAGGCGAAAGCGCTCGCGCGTCGTCGCGTGGTCGAGTGCGCCGCGCAGGAGCATCTTGATGGCGACGACCCGGTCCAGGTGGGCGTCGTGTGCCTTCCACACGACGCCCATCCCTCCCTCGCCGATGCGCTCGACGAGCCGATACCGGCCCAGAAGGGTCCCGGTACCGACCGCAGTGCTTTCGCTTGCCGATCCTCGACCTGTCACAGGTGCCTGTGGAAACGGGAACGGGCGCGAGCGTGTCTCGGCCCCAGGCAAAGCTACCGCCCGCGAGAGAGACGCCGCAACGGAGTCCCCGCCACGGCACCAGCAGCAGATTCCCTGTGCCATTACCGGCGTGAGGGCGGCCGGCGAGGACCGTCACCGACGACACCTCGCCGGCCGACGAAACCCTTCGCGGAATACGGCCGTCTGATCCTGGAACGGGGGCAAGCTCGCCCACGGCACAACCTGACCTGAAAGGATCAGCGCATGATCAGCAAACTTCTGGCTCCCGCAGTGGTTACCTGCTTGTCACTCACCAGCATGGCGCCCCTCTCGCCGGCCGCCGCGCAGACCGCCCCGCAGCGCGCGGCCCTGGCGTCGGACAGCAACTTCATCCTGACGACCGGGAGCCTGGGCCTCCTCCAGGTGAAGCTCGGAAAGCTGGCGCAGGAGAAGGGGTCCAGCGAGGTCGTTCGGGATTTCGGCAAGCGGATGGTGGCCGACTACACGAAGGCGAACGAGGAGCTGGCGGCCGGCGCCACGCAGGCGGCGTATCCCAAGCCCGTCATGCTGCGGCCGCACCAGCAGATCTTCGATCGCTTCAACAGCATGGGCCGGTCCGCCTTCGACAAGAACTACATGGCGGAGATGGTGAGCCAGCACGACGAGATGGCGGGGTTGTTCGCGGACGAGGCCAAGGACGGGCGGGTGCAGTCGCTCAAGCAGCTCGCCTCGAGCATGCTGCCGGCGGTGCAGCAGCATCAGGCCCTGGCCACGCAGACGGCCGGCTCGGTCGGAGCGGACGTCACCGCGACGACGTCGCAGGCGCGGAAGGGATCGTAGCCGGGCGGCTCACAGGCGGACGGGGTGGTACGGGAAGAATGGCGCGGGCCGAGGCGGTTGGCGTCGATGATACCTCCTCCGGGGCCAAAGGCAGCGCGACGTAGAACGCGGCGCCGCGCTCGGCCCTGCGCTCCGCCCACAGCCTTCCGCCGTGCGAGGTCACCAGTGTGCGGCAGATCGAAAGCCCCATGCCCAAGCCGCCAACCTTGGTGCTGTGGAATGGCTGGAACAAGGTCTCAACATCCTCCGGCAAGCCGACTCCGCAGTCCAGCACGCCAATGTGTACCTCGTTCGGCGCAATGAGAGTCGTGAGCGTGAGGTTGCGGTCACCCGGTGGATTCGATTCCATGGCATCGCACGCATTCACGATCAGGTTGAGGAGGACCTGCTGGAGTTGCACGCGATCGGTCATGGCCGGGGGAAGGTCGGCGGTGGCGAGATTCGAGACGGAGACACCGCGCGCGATGAGATCGCCATGCATGAGTCCGAGCAGTTCTTCGAGACTCTCATTCACACTCACCGGCCCCAGCGCGACCTCGCCGCGGCGCAGCATCCTGCGCAGGCTCTCGATGATCTCTCCGGCGCGGCGATCCTCTCTGACGATGTCCGCAAGGATGGCGCGAAGCGTGACGAGGTCGGGCGGGTCCTGCGACATGAAGAGCTGGCCGGCCAGCGCATTGGTGAGGATGCTGGTGAGTGGCTGGTTCAATTCGTGCCCCAGGGAACCCGAGAGCGCGCTCAGGGAAGCCACCCGGGAAAGATGCGCCAGCTCCTCCCGCTGCTGCTGCGCCTCCGCACCGGCCTGCTTTTGCCGCGTGATGTCCATCGAGACGCCGATGATTCGCGGAGGCGCGTCACTTACGGCGTGGCTCAGGCTGTGGCCGCGCGCGGCGATCCATCGCATCGAGCCATCGGGCAGGACAATGCGATACTCTACTTCATAAGAACCGCCATTCGCCAGCGCATCCTGGATCGCCGTCGCGCGCACGGCACGATCGTCGGGATGGACACGTCTGGCCAGGGATGCGTAGTAAAGGGGTTCGTCCAGCTCGAAGCCGAAAAACTTCCGTCCTTCATCTGTCATCCAGAGCCTGTCGTTCGACACGTCCCAATCCCACAGCGCCATCTGCGCGCTCTCCACCGCCAGGCTCATGCGCTCCTCGCTGACGCGCAACGCATCCTTCGACCGCCTTTCGTCAGCGATGGCGACCGCGAGCAACAACAGTGGAGTAGCCGCCACGAGGAGGAACAACTGCAGGTCCAGCGCGTTTTCCACGGGGGCTTGCATCAGGAACGGGCCGCGTCCACGCATCGTTCCGGAGATCGCCAGGATCGTGATGACCAGCATGGAGGTGCTGATGCCTCCAGGACCGAAGCGGAGGGCCGCCCAGATGAGCAGGGGAACGGGTGCGTAGAGGAGCGCGGGCGAAGTGTCCGGCCCCGCATACGACCGATTGAAGGCGACCCATCCGACCGCGAGAATCCCCGCGGCAAGGAAGCATGCTTCCAGCATGCGCCTGGGTGCGGCCTTGAACCCACTTGTGAATTGCTGGTGGACACCAATCAGGATGACCGGCACCAGGACGAGCGCTGTGACTCCATTCGAGATGCTGAGGTTGCGCCATTCGACCCAGTAGTGAGTTCCAAAGTGATTGGAGACGGTGAAGGCGGCCCCCCAGAAGGCCGTCACAACAGGAACGATGATCACCGCGATCAGGACAAAGATGATGGCTTCACGAAGGCTGATGAGATGGAACCGTGACTTGATGAACATGCGAATCCCGGCGGCCGTCAAGACAACCTTCACGGCATCGAAAGCCTCGCACTGCAGTGCATAGAGAGGCGGCCAATGCGCCTGCTGCGTGGCGACGTAGTGACTGCCAGCGGCGGCCAGCGTGTAGGCCCACCAGTGCCGGGTGGGGACGAGCAGCAGAATGGCAACCAGGACCGCGTGCGGAAAAAAGAAAAGGGATACCTTGCTGTCCGGAAAACACAGCACCCAGGCGATTCGCGTCGCCAGATAGTAACACGCACCACTGGCCAGAATCTGGAATACCGTGCGGAGAGAGAACCCCGGCTGATTATCAGACTGGGTGTCAGCGTGGCTTTCGAGCTCGCCATTCGCCAGTGCTTCCCGCATTGCCTCCATCATTCCAGCCATTCGATCAGCTCCGCGCTGGGCGAGACTGCGTCACACCGAATCTGGGAAACAAGCGACCGGAGGATGCCCTCCCCGCCACCGTTGATGCGGGCGGGATCCCTGGCAGGTCGCCTACTTCTCAGCACTTCTAAAGCCATGCAGCCGCGAACGTTGCGCGCGCCGAGAATCGAGCCCGCCATGATGACGTGCAGAGAGTTATGAGGGCTCTCCCAAGATGCAGTGGGCCGAGCCTGCCGTCGAGTGGGGCCGCAAGAGATCGAGTCGCCGCCCGGCGGCTCAGAAGCAGCCGGGTGTGGTCGATCGTGAGCGGCCGGTCGCCCGGGCCTCGGCGTCGCTCTTGAAGTAGAGGAGATCGGACGACCCGAGCGCCAGAGTGCAGCTGCTCCGGAAGTAGACTCGTCCATCCGGGTGCGCCGCCCAAGGGTGAGATCGTCGGAACGGACTGAGCGCCGCGCCGGTGGCGACATCTCGAGGAGCCAGGACCAAGGAGCCCGAGCGGTGCGTGGAATCGGCCTTCTGCCCGTTCGACGGAGGACCACTGATCCGGACAGCGGCAGCCGCGGGGATCGGGCGCGGCTCGACTCTGCGGACGGTCGCCGGCGCGGTCGTCTCGGCATGCCGGGCCCCACTGCCTGGCGGATCAGCCGCCGAGGCCGCGGGACGCACCGCCACTTCCTCAGGTTCCCCAGCCGAAAGCTCGCTGATGCGATCCCGTCCGAACCAGAGCCCGGCCACCACGACGATGGCGCTCACGGCCACCCAGGTCTGACGTCCAAAGCTCCCGCGCCGTTCGTCCGCCGTGGAGAGCGGCGCTCGCGAGAGGGCCTCGGAAAACTCCGCGACCGTTGGGTACCGGCTTTCCCGTGGCGCGAGGGCACGATCGATGACTCGGCGCAGGCCCCGGGGAATGGCGCGCCGCGGCGCGTCGTCACCCGGCGGGGACCCGATCGTCAGGAGATGGAGGATGGCGCCGAGACTGAACACATCATCGAGCGGGTCGGGCTCTCCCCCCGCCAGCCGTTCCGGGCTCGCGTACGGCCGGTCGCCTGGCCGAAGCGAAGCCCGCCCCCCGTCGCGCTCGTAGCATGAGAAATCGAAGCGGACGAGTTTGACGAACGGTCGGTCGCTGGCATCGGCCGTGACCAGGATCGTATGCGGGGAGATGCTCCCGTGCGCCACTCCCACCCGATGGGCGGCCTCGATGCCGGCAGCTGCCTGGAGACAGACATCCACCGCCTGGTGTTGTGGCAACGAGCCGTGCGTCGAGAGCACGTCGGCCAGCAGGTCGCCGCTCAAGAGCTCGCCCGTGGCATAGACGACTCCGCCGGGGGCCTCCTTCACCTCGAGCAGGCCGGCGACGTTGGGATGTCTGATCTGACACGCCCGTTGAAGTTGCTGCCAGCGTCGGTCTGCCAGTGGGGGGCGCGCGGAGAGCACGCCGACGGGTAGCGTGCCGGGGCCTGCGGGAAGCCGGAGCACCATCAGCGCCACGGGCGGCCCGTTCTGCAGGTATTGAGCACGGTAGAGGGGCCCATCGCTGGTGCTGCCCTCTCGTGCCAGGACCCGTAGTCCGCCCGGAAGTATTTGGCCGACCAGGGGGTCGGCGGATTCGGAAGACCCGTTCGTCGTCATCGTCCTGATCCGACCTGATACGGAAGCATTGTTAATGCCCAATCGGCCACGGGGCAACCGCCCTCGGGCCGAAGGTCGAGGAACACAGAGCCTGACGGGACCGAAGACCCAGCCGGCGCCGACGAGCGCCGTCCGCGTAAATCAAACACTTAGCTCGCGCCCGGTGCGTGGCTCCCTCCTGGCTCCCATCCTCGAGTGCCCGGTACAGCAGCGGCCAACGTCGACGCCGGCACTCTTTCGGCGTGAGGCTGCTCACGCTGCGATCCTGTACTCGCCCCCACTTTGAGACATGCGACCGGTGCTCCCTTGGCTCGGTCTGCCGGCAACACTTCCCGGTCATCGCGCGGGCCGCGCGCGTGGCCTGCCACACCCAACTCCGCCCTCCCGAGTGGTCACAATGCGTGTCCATCACCATCACTGCACACTGGCTCGGCTACGCCCTGAGCTGGCGGCCAACCACCCGAGCATTCCGTCGAAGACCTGGCATGTCGTCCTGTCCCATAACCCGCTTGCGCTTTCGGATCGAGCGCAGTCGGGATTCGTGTGGATCAACGTCGAGGGTCGAAGGCGCAACCTGCCAGCGGCCTACTTCGAGTTCGCCCGAGCGTCAGGGAACGCTCGGGCAGCGTGCTGAACCAAGGCGCCGGCCGTCGCGGCGATCTTACGGGCGACCCGTCGGTGTATTGCCCGATGGTATGGGAGGCAGCTTCTTAGGCGCATGCCTCATCACCGGCGCCTTCTTGCGGGGCTGCTCCTTGCGACGGTCTGCTCGACGCCAGCTGCCGCGCAGCGCATCGCCTACGACTCGACGGCCCGGAGCTGGACCCTGACCTCCGGCCGGGTCTCCTACCGGCTGCTTCGCCGGGACCAACAGGTCGCGTTCGACTACTTCGGCCCGACATCGCGCATGGGCGCAACGCCCGACACGGCGGAGCCGTCACGCCGTGACCTGACCGGCGTCGTGGCCGATCAGTCGCTCGAGCCGGCATCCCTCCGGCTTCTATCGGACTCCTCAATGCCGGCGTCCCACGGCGTGGAAGAGCTCCGGCTCCATTTCGTCCACGTGAGCCTTCCGCTCCAGGTGGACGTGCGCTATGCCGCGTGGGGAGAAACTGGGGTGTTCTCGCGCGAGATCCGGCTCACCAATCAAGGCGACCGCCCCTTGGCGGTCGCCCTGCTGCCCAGCATCGGCTGGGACCTTCCCGGTGGCGACTACACCCTGCGCTATCTCTGGGGAAGCTGGGGGCAGGAGCGGCAGCTGGCGACCGAGACCCTGGAGGCCGGGGCGCGCCGATTCGAGCAGACCCGGGGGCGCGCCACGAACGGCTACGTGCCCTGGCTCTCGCTCCGCAATCGCACCCTGGGCATCGAGTACGTCGCCGAGCTGGCGTGGTCGGGAAATTGGTGGATGCAGGTCGAGCGCCAGCCGGGCACCGGCGCCGCGGCACTGCGAGACCAGCCAGTGCAGGTCGGCCTCGGCATGCATAACGACTTCGGCGGTCCGCTGGCGCTGGCTCCGGGCGACACCATCACCCTGCCGCGCGCCGTGTTCACGGCCACGGAGGGTGACCTGGACGACGCCGCAAACCAGATGCATCGCTATCAGCGCGGCTACCTGGTGCCCCGGGTGAACACGAATCAGCCGCCGCTGGTCCAGTTCAATACCTGGTTTCCTCTCGGGCCGGCGGTCGATATCACCAACACGATCCAGGCCGCGGACGCGGCCGCCGCGATCGGCGCCGAGGTGTACGTGCTGGACTCCGGGTGGTACGGCAGCGGCGACTGGGAGCGGACCCTCGGCGATTACGAGCCCGAGCCCCACAAGTTCCCGCGCGGTCTCGAGGAGCTGGCCACGCACGTGCACGACAAGGGCATGAAGTTCGGGCTGTGGGTGGAGATCGAGAACGCCGGAACCGAGTCACGCCTGTTCCGCGAGCATCCGGAGTGGTGCCTGCCGTACGGCGGCAAGCCCTGGATCACCGCGCATCGCTGCCAGCTCGACTTCGCCAAACCGGCCGTGCGGCAATGGGCGACTGCCACCGTCGACCGCCTCGTGAACCGGTATCGGCTCGACTGGATCAAGATCGACTACAACATCGATGTGGGCGATCGGTTCGATCCGGCGCGGGCCGGACAGTCAGGTCGCCGGCTCCACGATCATCTGACCGCCTACTACGCCTGGCTGGACACGATCCGCGCCGCGCACCCCGAGCTTGTGGTGGAGAACTGCTCGAGCGGCGGCCTGCGGCTCGACCTCGGCGTCATGGCGCATACCCACACGGCCTGGTTGTCCGATGTGGTGGACCCGATTGCATCAGTCGCCCTGGGGTACGGCTGCACGGTGCAGTTCGCGCCCGAGATCTGCAACCACTGGATGGTGGGCGACACGGACAGCGGCGTGGTCGACTCGACCAGGCCGCCGGGATGGTGGGACTTCATGCTGCGGGTCCCGATGAACGGGCAGTTCGGCATCTCAGGACGCATCCCGGAGTGGAGCGCCGCGGTGCGGAAACACGCCGCGGCCAATGTTGCGCTCTACCGGCGGATTCGCAGGACCATCGCGGGTGCCGATGTCTACCATCTGACGCCGGCGCCTCGGCGGAACGCTCCCACTGGGTGGACGGCGTTGGAGTACGTTGAGCCCGAGGGACGCCGCGCCGTGGTACTTGCCTACCGCCTGGCGCGGAGCTCCGGGGCTACGACGCTGCGGCTCCGGGGGTTGCTCCCTCAAGCGACGTACGACGTCACAGTGGACGGATACCAGCTGGCGCCGGTCACGGGCACGACCCTGGCCGCTCCCGGCCTCCGGCTACGGCTGCCCGCGATCTGGCGCGCGACGGTCGTCGAGCTCGAGGCGCGATGACAATCGACGCCTCCGCGTGCGACACGACGATCCGTCACCGGGCGGCGAGGGGCGACCGATCGAGCACCATGCCTCGCACGACGACGAGGTCGATCGCATCGTAGGCTGCGAACGCATCAGCGGCGAAGCTCAGCGGAACCGTGCTGACGACTCGTCCCGCACCTGCATCCACGCCCATCCCAACAAGGGCCGGAGGACGCAGGTCATGCGGTAGAGCGGGTCCTCAGAGATTCAACGGAGTGGCGGGTCGGCGGGCGTGGGCAGCTCGTACCAGATCTCCACGTCATATCCGTCAGGGTCCCGGCAGAAGAGATAGGGCTCCCCCGGTACGAACTCACCCCGGCTCACGACCTGTCCGCCGGCGGCTTCCACGGCCCTGACCGCTTCCTCGATGTCCCGCGGATCCACCAGGCGGAATCCGAAGTGCGCGAGTCCGCCCGAGCCGGCGGCCGCGTCCGGCTGCTCCTCGAAGACCAGCACATCCCACGCGCCAGGGGTCTGCGCCTGAACGAACCCTTCCCCGCGGTAGACCGCGACGGCGCCGAAGACGTCCCGGTAGAAGCCGAACGCCCGCTCGGCGTCGCGGACCTTGAGCGCGAGATGGGTCAGTCCTCTCGTACGAATCATCGCCGTGCTCCCGGCGCCCGGTCCGCCTGGCGCTCACCACCGCTCATCGGCCGTGGGCCCGTAGATCTGGGGCAGCGGCACGTCGACCAGCCGGAGGTAGACGGTGAGCTGCCCGCGATGATGGATCAGGTGGTTGAGGTGCCCGCGGACGACCTCCCCCCGCGGCGCGGTGAACAGGATCCGCTCCCCGTGCCTGAGCGACCACGGCTCGTCGAGGACCGGGCCGACGACCGAGCCGAGCGCGGTGCGTGCCTGCTCGACATTCCCGTCGAACACCCGCAGGAGCGTCTCGGTAGTCTCGAAGCTGTAGCCCCCGGCCGTGGCCAGATCGATGTGGGGCTCCCGCAGGGAGCTGGCGATCCAGCCGGGCATCCACGAGACCAGCTGGGCCAGGTGGCCGAGCGCGAACGACTTCTCGTGGGGCTTCCACGTTCCCTTCTCCGTCGGCACGCGCTCGAGGAGCTTCCGGGTCGACGCCATCTCCAGGTCGAATTCCTTGAGCGGAATTGCGGGCTGCTTCATGAGCTCCTCGGACGAGCGAGCGGACCGGCCTCTCACTCAGAACGGCTTCAGCATCATCAGCGCGAACACCAGGGCGATGATCAGAAGCTCGAGCCGCCTGAGACGCAGCACAATGGGCCTAGCGAGGGCCGCGTCCAGCTCGGGTGATCGCCGGCCCGCCTTGAGCGCGGCGGCGAGTGCCGCCCGCCGCCTGGCCCGCTCCGGCACCAGCACGGCCGGGATGAAGCCCACCATCGGCAGCAGCAGCACGAGCGAGACCAGCAGCCAAGTCGGGTGCCCGGCAGGCGTGAGCAGCGGCCAGTGACCCATCCAGCCGATCACGATGCCCGACAGCAGGATGAGCATCGAGCCGGGTATCACGAGGGCCCGCTCGAACCAGTCGCTGAGCTCCATGAGCGCTGCGGTCGCATCCAGGGTCGGAGCGCGACGCGCGTGGCGAAAGGCTGCCGCGCGCCCGAGCAGGCCCGCGATGAAGGCAACGCCCAGGGCGGCATGCAGCAGGCGCAGGAGCGCGGCGGCTTGCAATCCTCACCTCACCGAGTGTGCGGTGTCGTCCGCCTCTTCTTCCGGCCCGACCTCGCTGATCTCGCCCCGCTGCGCGCACCCCCGGTGGCGCGATTGCCCTTCCATCAGATCGGGCATCCGCCGGGGCCGCGGTACTTGTGTCCGCGCGAGCAGGTCTTCCACCCTCCCCGATTGGCCCGTGGCATGGACTCGCTCCCTTCTGTTATGGACTCGCTCCCGTTGGTGGCTCGGGCACCGCTCAGGCCCATCGGGGCCCGACATCGACCACGCCGATGGACGCCGCCGGCCCACTTTCCTATCGCTGTGGGCGAATCGGCTGCAAGCGTCTCGCACTCCGTCTATTCGGTGATGACGCGGTCCGCCCACTCCACCAGCGAAACGAAGATCTGGGGGCTCCCGAACGTCGCTCCCCAGTTCGCCAGGTCGGACCGGCGGCCTTGAGAACCGTTGGCGCACCGGCGACGTTCTGTAGGAAACAACATCGGGTCTATCGATATGCCTCGCCAGCACCATTACATCTCCGCCCTCGTCTCCGGGGCCCTGCTCTCCTCCGCGATGACGCTCCTCGCCTGCCAGTCGGCGCCGGCCAGGGCCGAGACGGCCGCGCTCCCGCCGGAGCCCGCGCCGGTCGGGGTCGCGGCCTCGGTCGACACGGCCGTGTTCGCCGGTGGCTGCTTCTGGGGAGTGGAGGCCGTCTTTGAACATCTGAATGGCGTCTCGACCGCGATCTCGGGCTATGCCGGTGGGAAGATCCGGTCGCCCTCCTACGAGATGGTGAGCTCGGGCACGACGGGACACGCCGAGTCCGTCCTGGTGGTGTACGACCCCTCGCGGATCAGCTACGACCAGCTCCTGCAGGTGTTCTTCACCGTGGCTCACGACCCCACCGAGATCAACCGCCAGGGGCCCGACGTGGGTACCCAGTACCGTTCCGCGATCTTCTATCGGAACGACGCCCAGCGCGATGCGGCGAAGCGCTACATCGCCAAGCTCGAGGCGGCCAAGATCTACCGCGATTCGATCGTGACCGAGCTCGCGCCCCTGGACAGCTTCAACGAGGCCGAGGCGTATCACCAGGACTACCTGACGCATCACCCGCACCAGCCGTACATCGTGATCAACGACCAGCCCAAGCTCGAGGCGCTACAGCGGCAATTTCCCGCCCTCTACCGGAAGGGCTGAGTCCGGCGTTCGCTCACCGCCAGGGCGGGCTCATCCAGGCGTTCCTCCGCCACTCGAGTCATCCCGTGGCTCGGACCCGAACCGGAGGACGTGCCCGTCCGGATCTACGACTTGCATCTCATACGCCCACGGGCGACTGGTCGGGGTCTGAAGGAATCGTGCGCCCTTGCTTCGAAACTCGGCAAAGAGCGGGTCCACATCCTCCACGCCGATCCAGATCCACGTTCCGGCGTGCCCCTGCGCACCCTGACACAGCATGATTGCCTGGCCGCTGCGCGAGACGGCGGCCATCTGGGAGCCGTCCTCGTCTCCCCAATCCGGTTGAAAGCCCAGGACGTCACGGTAGTATCGAAGGCTGGCCGGGAGGTCGGCGACTCGCAGGATCGGGACGATGCATTCGACCTTCACGTGGGCGGTGTCCTCTCGTGCTCGACCAAACCTCGAGAAGCGCGGGCGGCTCCGATGCTCGTCCGTGCTCGTCAGACGGCCCGAACGAGACCGCCATCCACCAGCAGGCTCTCGCCGGTGACGTAGCTGGCCTCCGGCGACACCAGGAATGCCGCGACCCGGGCGACCTCCTCAGCGGTGCCGGGGCGCCCCGCCGGAATCGTGGCGACCGCCGCCGGCTCGACGGGATACGTGTCGATCCATCCGGGGAGCAGGTTGTTCATCCGTATGCCCTGGCCAGCGTATCGCTGGCTGTACAGCTTCGCGAAGTTGGCCAGCGCCGCGCGGAGCGTGGCGGAGACGGGGTGGCGGAGCCCGGGCTCCGCGGCCGCGAAGCTCGAAATATTGAGGAACGCGCCACCCCCGCCCGCGAGCATCACCGGCGTCGCGAACCGCGCCATGCGGATGACGTTGAGGAGGAGCAGGTCGACGCCCTCGTGCCATTGGGCGTCCGACAGGTCGAGCAGATCCCCCTTGGCCACATGACCCGTATTGTTGATCACGGCATCCAGGCGTCCATACGTCGTGCGCGCGGTCTCGACGGCGCGCGACAGGTCTTCCGCGACGGCCACGGAGCCGCGGACGCCGGTGCCGCCGAGCTCGGTCGCGAGCGTCTCCACGTCACCGGAACGCGCCATCAACACCAGCCGGAAGCCCCGGCGCCCCAGCTCACGGGCGCATGCCGCGCCCATCCCCCGGCTGGCGGCGGTGACGAGCGCGACGGGGCTGTCCACAACGAAGCTCGCCGTCAGCGTGAGCCGCGGAGGAACACGATCAGCGTCGCGAGGGCGACGCCGAAGCACACGCCCGTGCCGATCAGCTGCACGACATCAGACCCGTGAAGCGTCGCGACGCGCGGGTTGCCGATCACGTTGACCAGGCTCATGAGTCCCAGCAACAGCGGGACCCAGAACGGGACGAGTCGGCGGCCCTGTGTCACGAGCTCCGCCGACCGCCGCGCGGCGGCGCGACGAAGCGGCGCGACTGCCGCTCGTACGCGTGCGCCAGCGCGAGCACCCTTGCATCCTCGCCCGGGAGGCCGACCACCGACAGGTTGAGCGCCGGCATACCGTCGGTCCCCATTCCCGCCGGCACCGACACCTCCGGGAGGCCGAGCCAGTTGCCGTAGCCGAGCGTGGTGCGGATGTCCGGCCAGTCATCTACCGTGCGCGGAGCGTTGAAGGGCATGGTCGGATAGACCATCGCGGCGATGCCGGCCGCGCGCATCGTCTCGGCGAGCGCCGCCACCACCTCCGCGCGTGAGCGGGCGAACGATCGTCCAGCCTGATCCTGCGTCATCGGCTCCGCCGAGGAGCGGCTCGCACTCCTCGAAGGTCTCGGGGAGCACGTCGTAGAAGGCGCGGTAGGCCGGGTACCCCGCGCGGACCGCCGCGCGAGGGTCCTTCGTGCGCCCGGCGAAATAGTGGTAGAGCGCGTTGGCGGTCGGGGCCGGCGCCTTCGGGTCGCCGACGATGTCACCGCGCCTTCCCGCCGAAGTCGGCGAAGGCGCTCCTGAAGGTCGCGAGCGTGACGGCCGGCGCGAAGGGCTCGACCGTGGCGCCGGCGGCGCGGAGGTCGCCCACCGCGCGGTCCCACACCGCGAGCGCGTCGGACGTCATCTGCGCGCGCGGGACGTGGGCGTCGACGAGGCCGACCCGCGCCCCCGCGAGCGCGTCGTCACGCAACGCGGCCAGCGGCGCGCTATCGAACTTGCCCGTTCGCGCGAGCGGGTCCGACCGGTCGGGGCCGGCGATGGCCGCGAGGAGGAGCGCCGCGTCCGCCACGGTGCGCGCGAGCGGCCCGTGCGTGTCGAGATAGGGCCACGTCGGGATCACGCCGGTGCGCGGGACGAGCCCGAACGTCGGCTTCATCCCCACGACGCCGGTGAACTGCGCGGGGATGCGGTTCGAGCCGCCGTCGTCGGTGCCGAGCGCGGCGAAGGCCATTCCGCTCGCGACGGCGACCGCCGACCCCGCGCTGGAGCCGCCGGGCGTGCGTGTGCCGGAGGGATCGTGCGGGTTCAGCACCTGGCCGGTGTGGCTGCTGGTGCCGTTGCCGCGATAGGCGAAGTCGTCGGCGGCGGTCTTTCCCAGGACGATCGCGCCGGCCGCGCGGAGCCGCGTCACCTCGAGCGCGTCGCGATGCACGGGGTCCGGAAAGAGTCGGGCCCAATCGGCGCTGGACCCCGTGGTCGGAAGCCCCGACATGTCGTAGATCGCCTTGGCGAACACGGGGACGCCGTCGAGCGGCCCGCGCACCCGGCCGGCGCGGAGACGCGCGTCGGCCGCGCGCGCGTCGGCGAGGGCGGCGGGCGAGAGCGCGTCGATCGCGTGCCACCGCATGCCGTCGTCGCGGCAGCGCTCGAGCGCGCGGGCCGTGACCTCCTCGGCGGTCCACGCGCCGCGGCGGCGCCCGGCCTGGTAGTCGGCGATAGTGCCGTCGAGCGGGTCGTCGTCGTGCCGGACCCGGGTGGGCAGCGGCAGCAGGGCGAGGGCGGCGAGCTGGGCCAGGACTTCGCGTCGAGTGGGCGACATGGGGATGGGAAAGGGACGTGGCGCGATGGCCGAGGGCGCGCCGAGCTCGGCACGCGGGTCGAGAGAAAGGTGGCGCCCGCGCAGGCGGCGTCAATGGTGGAGACTCATTCCATGAACAGCCCGTTCCTCAACCCGCGCCCCGCCCGGGTCGCTGCCCCGCTCCCGCCCCGCCGCGCCGGCTCATCGCACGCCATCCACGGTGAAGATCTCGGAGAGATAGGTCGCGCCGACGTACGAGTAGACGTGCGGATCGTCCGCCATCGCGAAGAAGACGGGCCGCCACCGGCCACCGGGGAGCTCGGTCCCCAGCGTCACGAGCGGCTCCCGACGGCCCGTCGCGAGGTCCACACGATCCATGGTGCTCGAGGTCGTGCGCCCGACGACGAGCGCGCGCCCATCGGAGGTCCAGCGAACGATCTGGTCGCTGGACGAGAGCCCCGGGATTTCGCTTCCAGCACCCCCGGCGACCGGATATCTGCGATAGCCCAGGGACTGAATGAACGCCACCACCTCGTTCCCGTCCGGCGAGACGAACCCCGCGCCCGTGCCGGCCGGCGTCACCGCCCGCGCCTTTCCCCCCGCCAGCGGCTGGACGTAGCAGCGGGAGGCTTCTCCCACCCGGTTCCCGCAGAAGAGGATCGATTGGCCGTCGGGGAACCAGTCCGCCGAGCCGATGGACTCGAATGGATCGATCGTGATTCGGCGTTCGGCGCCCGTGCGCGTGGGATAGAGAACGATCCTCGGCGGCGTCGAGGGGACGATGGCCAGCAGCCACTTCCCGTCCGGCGAGAAGGCGGCAGACTGGCCCTCGCCCAGCCGTGCCACCTGGCCGCCGGCAGTCTTCCGAAGCATGACGTCGTAATTGGGGCCGGCGTCGGTGCCGGCGTCGGAAAAGGCCAGGAGCGAGCCGTCGCGCGAGAGCGTCGGGGCGAGTGAAATGTCGAGCCAGGAGACGTCGAGCTCCCGCGCCAATCCCGGCCCGCGCAGCATCAACCTGTACGGCGTGTCATCGCGGGTCAGGAGCAACCGTCCGCTCCGAGACACATCCTGCGCCGTGAGGTTGCCCGCGCCCGTCACCGCGACCCGAAGGCGTCCGCTGAGGCTCACGGCGCGAACGACGTACTCCTTGTTGTCGGACGCCGAAAACAGGAGCTCGTCGCCTCGGGGACGCCATGCCAGCCCTTCAATGGACGGGTAGTCGCGCGTGACGACCGTCGGCTTGCCCACCCGATCCACGATCTTCACCGTGCCGCGGTCATCCCAGCGAAACGGGTGCTCAGCAAAGGCGACATGCCGCCCGTCGGGTGAGACACGCGGATCGCTCAGGTAGCCGGAGCCTTCGTACAGGACCTTGCCGATGGGGAATTCGAGGCGGTCCCGACCGCCCACATCGTGGATGATGGCCAGCTCGGTGCCATCCGGCGACCAGTCGGCCTCCCGCACGCTGTCGAGCACTTCGCGAGGAGCGCCTCCGCCGAGCGGGACGCGCGCCAGGGTCCCCAGAAAGAGGCGATGGCGGACGAATTCGGCGCGAAGCAGGACGGCCAGCTCTCCCTTCGACGAAACGGAGAGCAGGTGTGCCGCGGTGAGGCCGAAGGCGGTCGGCTCCGGATAGTCGGGGCGGATGATGAACAGCTCGGGGGCACTGGTCTCCGCGGCGGAGCTATAGACGATGGTCTGTCCGTCCGGCGCGAAGCGGGCGTTGTAGATCGCTTCGTCGCGAAAGCTCCTCTGCAGGAAGGTGACGCTCGCGGCGTCGCCGTGTCCCCCTGCCCAGCGGCCGGCCAGGAACCCCAGCGCCACGAGCGCGAGCGCCCCTACGACGATGGCGGAGCGGGGTGCGCGGGCCTTGGGCGGGGCGGATCGCACCGTCGGGCCGTCGGAGCGCCCGTTCAGCGCCGCGGCGAACTCCGCCGGCGTTCCGAACCGGTCCGCCGGAAGCTTCTCCAGGGCGGTCAGCACCGCCGCCTCGAGCTGCGGGGTGACGCTCCTCCGTTGGGCGGTGAGGGGCGCCGGATCGGCCGTCAGCACCTTCGCGACGATGGCCTGCGCCGTGCTGCCGGTGAAAGGGGGATCCCCGATCAGCATCTCGTAGGTCACGCAGCCGAGCGCGTACACGTCGGAGCGCGCCGTGATCTCCCGCTCGCCCATGGCCTGCTCGGGGCTCATGTAGTGCGGCGTGCCGAGCGACATCCCGGTCTCGGTCATCCGCGAGCCGCCCGCGTGACTCACGGCCAGCGCGATGCCGAAGTCGGCCACCAACGCCTGCCCGTCGTGGAGCAGGATGTTCTCGGGCTTGATGTCCCGGTGGATCACCCCATGCCGATGGGCATAGTCGAGCGCGGAGGCGACTTCGCTCGCGATCCGGACGGCATCCGGGATGGGGAGCTGCTTCTCCCGGCTGAGCCGGTCCCGCAGGGACTCACCGTCCACGAAGGGCATGACAAAGTAGGCGGTGCCCTGCACTTCACCCGAGTCGATGAGGCCGAGGATGTGCGGGTGCTGGAGTGCTGCGATCGTGCGGATCTCGCGGACGAACCGCTCCGCCCCGATCACCGCGGCGAGCTCGGGCCGCAGGACCTTGATGGCGACCTTGCGACCGTGCTTGATGTCCTGGGCGAGATACACCGTGGCCATGCCGCCGGCGCCGAGCTCGCGCTCGACCTCGTAGCGGCCGGCGAGCGCGGCGCGGAGGCGCGCGGCGTGGTCGCTCATGGGCCGGTCCTTGCCGGGCGTCGCGCCACCGTCGTGCGAAGCCCACGGCGATGACCGCGGGTCATGGTTTCGTCAGATCCGCGACCCAGATGTCACTCTCGGAGGCGCCGATCGTGAAATAGAAGACCCTCCCATCCGTGGTGAATCCGTATTTCGTGTGCTGTCGGGTGGGATCGTCGAAGTCGACGAGTGTCGTGCTGGCGCCGCCGGCCGCGGGCATCGCACGAATCGACCAGCCCTTGGACGACCGGGCCATGTAGTAGAGACTGGCACCGTCACGCGACCACGCCGCATAGAACACTTTAGCCCCGATCGCCGCATTGGACACGCGCAGGCTGTCGGCCCCGCTCTCGATGCGATGCAGCCGCAGCCCGTCGGACGCGTGATACACGAACCCGGTTCTGTCCGGCGTCCAGCGGGCGAAGTCTCCCCCCGGGAGCGGAGGACCTTCACGGCCATCTGACGGTCATGCTTGAGATCACGGGCGAGATAGACGGTCGCCATGCCGCCGGCGCCGAGCTCGCGCTCGATGTGGTAGGATCGGCGAGAGCGTCGGCAAGGCGAGAGCGGGGGTCGTTCATTGGGTGTGGGACCCAATATCGCCCCGTCGGGCACGCCGGGCCATTTCACCTCGGGACTCGTCGTCCCGGCGGCGGTTTGTCTTCCGATGGCACATCTACCGGACGCCCTTGGCTACGGGCGGTGCCCGTCTCCCCTCGCGCCGACCTCTACTGATGCGCCATGCTGCTGTTCCAGGTGTCCCGGACGATCTTCCACCCACCGTCGGCCTTCTTGTAGAGGGTCATATACTGGCCGTGGTCCAGGTGCTTGCCGTCGGCGGAGGTGGCCACCCATTTGCCGGTCTCGAGAGCGTAGTCGCCGAACCCCGCGACATCTTCCGTGGTCAACGTGTTCTTGGCGCCCTGTTTCACGTCCGCCGTAAAGAAGGTCTGGATGGCGCTCGAGCCGGAGGCCGGTTCGACGCCGGGGGGCATGAGCTTGGCGTCCTTCGCGTAGAGCGCCGCGACGGCCGCCGCATCTCCCGAGTTGTACGCCTTCTGCCATGCCTGAGACATTTTCTCGATCTGGGCACGGGCGTCTCCGCCGGCCTGCGCGACCGCCGAGCACGGCAACGCGAGAACGAGGGCGGCAAGGGCCACAGCGATAGGACGAGTCATAGAGCCTCCAGTGGCTGGGAGAGTCATCGGCGATTCACGGCCGGCCGCGCGCCTGCGCGACCCCACGCCGGAACTCCGCGATCCAGTTGGGCGGCACCACGACCTGAAGTCGTTCGGGGCCCCGGTATGGCGGATACCCAATCTAGCCCTGAGCCAACGAAGGTCCAGAAGCGGGTCGCCCCACGTGAGATTCAGGCGGCCTGGAGCTATCATGGTCTACACCATGACTCGACGCGCCGTTACGTCCGCTGTCGCACTGGCCGGAATGCGCCTCGCCGCATGCGGCGGGCGCCAGGCGAAAGGCGATTGGACGATGCGCGTGGACACGGGCGGACCGAGGCATCACATGGGACCCGGTTGACCGGGCGGCTTCGGGCCACCGGCAAGGAGGGCCCGGAAGGCGAGGCACGAAGGCACGCGGTCGTCCTGAGCTTCGATTGCTTCCGGGATGACGCGACCGTCGCCATCATGACCGACCAGGCGCTGCGTCAGGGGAGTACGGATGTCGGGCTGAGGGTGGACAGCGCCCCTCCCCGCAGGATCAAAGGATTCGCCGGGACGACCAGCACGGGAGGAAAAGTGCTGCTGACGATCCCGCAGGATCGCCTGATCGCGTGGCTGAGCGGGCACCGACGCGCGCTCGTGGACGACGCCGATGGGGCCGGATCCTACAAGACCACCGCGGAGTTCCCCATCGGCGGGCTCGAGAAGCAGAGCGCGTCGTTCCTGACCGCGTGTGCCAAGCGACGGGAGGGAAGCTAGCCCTCCACCAACTGCTTGAACGGCGGGTCTTCGAGACCGCCGGCTACTCGCCCCTCAGCGACTCGATCGGATACACTCGCGGCCCGAACGGAGCCGCGGGTCACCTCGTCGGGACCATCAGCAGGTGATTCCGCGTGCCGCTCATGCGGATGCCGGAGGCCGTCGGAGCGACCGGTGCGCCGTCCAGATAGTACTTCGCACCGGCCGCCGTGTCCGCCCGCACGATGAAGCTCCATCCGCCCTGCTCGGCCCTGATGTCGTACTCGATGCCTCTCGCGGTCTCCGCCCATGAAAACGAGACCGTGTTGGTTCCGACCGGAAGCGACTCGATGCTCATCGTCTTCCATCCGCTCGGGACATGCGGGTCGAAGACGATGGTCCGGCTGGGCGCGTCGGGCGCGATGCCGAACACCTGCTCGATCAGCGGGACCACGATGCCGTAATTGGTCCATGCGATGACGAAGCACCCGTAGTCGGGCATCATCTCCGAGATCGAGCCCGGCAGGGTCCGGCCGAAGGTGCTCACGATCCGGTCGACATACCACATCGCCTGATCGATGCGTCCGTACCTGCCCTCCGACACGGCCTGCGCGCCGGTAGCGATCGTCATCATCGATCCTCGATCGACGGCGGAGAGAAACGGCCCGAACTCGCCGACATCGTCCCGCCGGATCTTGTCCAGCGCGGCGCGCGCTCTTTCCGGCGGCGCGATGCCGACCTCCATGGGCGTCGTGACGACCCAGTTCTTGTTCGTGATCCATCCCCGCGCGGTGTCGGGCATAGCGGCGAATTGCTGCCCGAGCCGCTCGTAGTAGGCGATCCGGTCCCGGTCTCTCGCCGTCAGCGTATCTCCGTCCGCTTCCTTGAGCTTGATCTGCTTGACGGCCCCCTCCGCCGTGCTCACCGCCTGGGCCCTGGTGCCGTAGAAGTCGGCGTAGGAGCTGTCGTCCGGGAGCCAGAAGCGCTCGTTGATCCTCGCCGCGAGCCGCGCCGCCAGCGTCCGGTATCGCTCGGCGTCGGCCGAGTGACCGAGGAGGGCGGCGACCCGCGCCGTCGCCTCGAGCGCCTGCTGGGTGTACGCGGCCACGTCGATCAGCTCCGCGTTGAGGCCGAGGATTTCCGTGATCCCGTAGCCCTCCGGGAAGAGATCGTGGTTCCGGTCCACGTCCGTCAGGAGCCACTGCAGGCCCTGTGTCATCGCCGGGTACATCTCCCTGGCGAAGCCCAGGTCTCCCGTCCACTGCACCACCTTGCCCACGGTGAGGATGAACTGGGCGGTCTCCTGAGTGTTGCCGGGGTTCGACACGCCTCCGTTGGTGGTGACCTCGTGAAGGATCCGGCCGTTGCCGTTCGCCTTCGCCGACTGACGGCGGAGCAGGCGGAGCATCGCCTTGGCGAGGTCGACATCACCCGACGCGGTGAGTGCCTGGAGGGTGTAGGTCTCGGTGCCGAACCACCAGGGATACTCCATGAGGCCGCCGCCGACGCCGCGTCCCATCCCGGGCACGTCCCGCACCATCCATTGAGTATTGATCCGCACCCAGTCGTAGACCTGTTGCAGCCGCCGGTCCGGGATGCTGATTCTCGCCCGGTCGAGCAGCGCCGCATAGCGCTCGCGTTGCTTCTCCAGGAGGCGCTCGTGGTCTCTCGCGATGCCGGCCCAGCTCTCCAAGGCGTCCTGCTCGCTCGTGTCCGACCCGGCGAGCACGAAGGTCAGCGTCGCGGAGTCGCGGGGCGCGACCGAGAGCCGGTAGCGCGAGGCGGCGGTGACGCCCTGCCCCTTCGACGCGAACGAATCGGGGTGGGTCAGCGGCTCCGCACCCAGGGACGGCGTGGCGCCCCACACGGCGAACCACGGATGGGCGCGGTCACGTGCGAGGAAGACGCCTTGTTTCCGCCGCCAGGCGACGGTGTCGGGCGCGTCGCGGATGCCGAGGTGATCCGAGAACCATACCGGGAGGAGATCGGTCTTGACCGAGAAGTCGAAGAGCAGCCGTCTGCCGCGAGCGGCGGCGTTGCGGAAGGTGTATCGGACCACCACGCCTTGCAGTCCGTCCGGACTGAACTGGAACCGGTCGATCTCGAGGCTGTCGAGCACCGGGCCGTAGCGGAGCCGATTCCCGTACGGGTAATTGATGAACTCGGCGGCGCTGTCGAGCGCCGCCTTCTGGTGCGTCGCGGAATCGATGATCGTCGCCCGGAAGCCGTCCACCAGCTTGATCGGGTGCAGCCACAGCCCGCCCATCTCGCCCCCCACATGGCCGCCCATGTCCGGGAAGTTTCCGTCCTGCGTCCCGATGAGGTAGGCGCGGTCACCGGCCGTGACATACGGCCGGTCCCCGTTGCGGCCGCTATTGCTCAGGCCGGCCATTGGCGTGGCGGAGTCCGCCTGGGCCGGGAGGAGCCGAGCGAGGGCGAGGAGGAGGGAGAGCGCGAGCGGCAGCGAACGGAAGGCGCGGGTCACAATGGCTCCGGCGCCTTAAGCCGGCTTCCGGCCCTCGACCGGGGAGACCAGACTCTCGCCATAAATGGTGAGCGGGTATTCGGTGCGGGCCGGACCGGAAGCGCGGTCAGGACTTCGAGCGGGACTTCGACCGTCCACCCCGCGACGACGATTTCTTTTTGGGCACCTTGGCCCCTTTCTTCCGCGCCTCCGAGAGCCCGATCGCGATCGCCTGTTTGCGGCTCTTCACCGATCCCCCGTGGCCCGACTTGCCCCGCTTGAGGGTCCCCTTCTTTCGCCGGTGCATCGCGCTCTTCACCGACCGGCTCGCGCTCTTGCTGTACTTTCGTCCGCTCTTCTTCGCCGGCATGGAGCCTCCAGGTGTCCTGTGTGGTGCCGGAGCGGGGCCGGAGCAGGTGCTCCTACCGCGTCCGCCACCAACATCTCGCACCTGGGTCCGGTGGAGTGCTGCGACGTGGATCACGAAGCGAAGCGGGCCGCGGCTACTCGCCCCGGAGCGACTCGATCGGATCCACCCGCGACGCGCGCCGCGCCGGCAGATACGCCGCGAGCAGGCCCACGAGTACCATCCCGCATGCCACGGCCGCGAAGGTGGCGGGATCGAGCGCCCCGACACCGAACAGGAGACTCCGAAGCGCCCGCGTAGACGCGGCCGCCACGGCGAGCCCGAAGAGGACCCCCACCAGCAGCACCCGGGCCCCCTGCCCCACCACCATCCCCTGCACCCGCCTCGCCTGTGCGCCGAGCGCCATGCGGACGCCGATCTCCCGGGTCCGCTCGGCGACGATGTACGACAGCACGCCGTACTGCCCCACGGTGCCGAGGATGACGGCGAGGAGCGAGACCACACCCAGCGTCAGCATGGTGAACGCGAGCGGCAGCCGTGCGTCGGCGGCGAGCCCGGCCATGGTGAAGGTCCGGTACATCGGCGCGCCGGGCGCCACCTCCCGCACCAGCGCCCGGATCTCGGGCGCGATCGTCTCCGCCCGCGATGTCTTCACGACGTACGCCGGAGAGGAGATCACCCACTCGGCGGGTGGCTGTCCGACGAGCGGATAGTAGACCGCCGGTGGCGCCGGGTCGCGGAAGTTGTCCTGCATCACGTCTTCCACCACGCCGACGACGGTCTCCCAGGCGTCGATCTCCTCCCGCCTGATGCGTTGCCCGATCGGCGACTGCCCCGGCCAGAGCAGGTTCGCCGCCGAGCGGTTGACGATGACGTGCCCCAGGTCGGTGAGCTGGTCCGCGTCGGTGAACGTCCGGCCCGCGAGCAGCCGGATTCGCATGGTCGAGAAGTAGTCGCCCGCGACCGAGGTGAGGCCCAGCCGCAGGCCGCCGCCGACCTCGCCCGCCCGCTCGGCCGGCAGGAACCGGGCGAGGGCGAGGCTCTCGTTGAGCGGCACGTTGTCCACGATCCCCACCGACTTCACCCCCGGCAGCTGCCTCAGCCTGTCCAGGAAGGCGAGGTGGAATCGAGCGAACGAGCGGGCGTCCTTCAGCTGCTCGCCCTCGGGCGCGATCTGGAAGGTGAAGATGTCCCGGGTGTCGTAGCCCGGATCCACGTTCCGCATCTTCTGAAAGCTTCGGAACAGGAGCGCCGAGGCGGTGAGGAGCACGAGAGCCAACGCCGTCTGCGCTACCACGAGGCCGTCCCGCGCCCAGTGCCGGCGCGCGGTGGACCCGCGGCTGCCGTCGCGCAGGCGATCGAGACTCGGCTCGGACGCGCGGAGCGCCGGCAGCCCGCCGCAGAGCAGAGCGGTGAGCGCCGAGGCGACGCCGGTGAAGAGGAGCGTGCCCCACCGGACCGTGACGTCGCCGATGCGGGGCAGGTCAGGCGGCACGAACTTGAGATACAGAGGTACGCTGAGCCAGGCCAGCAGCATGGCGAGCGCGCCCGCGAGCAGGGCGACGACGAGCGCCTCGACGATCTGCGCGCGGAAGAGCTGCAGCCGGGCGGCGCCGATGGCACGGCGCACGGCCAGCTCGCGCTGCCGCCGCTCCGCGCGGACCAGGAACAGGTTGGCCACGTTGGCGCAGGCGATGAGGAGCACGACCGCCACAGACCCGAACAGGAGCCAGAGCGGGCGGGCCACGTTCCCCACCAGCTGCTCCTCCAGCGGTCGCACCACGGGCCGGTGCTTCCTTATTAGATCGGCGTAGCCGGGAGGCCCGCCGAACCGCTCGGGGAGGCGCTGAGCCAAGGGGCTCAGCTCCCGCACCAGGTCGGACGCGGTTACGCCGGGCCTCAGCCTCCCGACCAGCGCGAACGTCTGGAACGCACCGGGCACGATGTCTTCCGGACGGATGTTCGCGGTGACCCAGAGGGTGACTCCGTCCCGCGGGAAGCGGAAGTCGGGCCCCATGACGCCGATGACCGTGCGCTCGCTCCCTCCGATGTAGTAGGAGCGCCCGATCACGGCGGTGTCGCCGCCGAACCAGCTCTGCCACAGGCCGTAGCTCAGCACCGCGACCCGGTCCTCGTCCTCGGGAACCGGCACGCGGCCCAGCATGGGGGCCACGCCGAGCGTGGGAAAGAGCTCGGCGGTGGAGACTGCCATCCGCACCCGCTCGGCGCGGTCGCCCACCCGCAGGGTGTTGGTGAAGTCGTCGTAGGGTGCCAGGCCCTGGAGCAGCTTCGACTGGTCCCGATACTGAAGGAAGAACTCGAGCGGGAGGTCGAACTCGCTGGGGAGGTCGGAGCCGGGCGCGGTGCCGCCGATGTAGACCAGCCGATCGGGCTTCGGGAATGGGAGCGGGCGGAGCAGGACCGCGTCCACGATGCTGAAGATGCCGGCGTTCGCGCCGAGGGCGAGGCCGAGCGTCCCGACCGCGACCAGCGTGAAGCCCGGCGTGCGGCGCAGCGCGCGCACCGCCTGGCGCAGATCCTGGATCCAGCCGTCTCGCAACCACCGCATGAGGCCTCCTCCCCGGCTCCGCGGGGTCGATCGCAACGTGGGTTTCCAGTGCTCGGCGAGCGCCGCACCGCCGAGATCGAGCGCTGCCGTGATGCCGTAGGCGAGCGCAGCGAGCGGGCCCCGCGAGCGGGCGACCGCCCAGTCCTCTCGCAGGTGCTGCGCGATCTCCGGCCCGAACCGCTCGCGGAACGCCGGCGGAAACAGCCGTACGAGTGACGTGAGCATCCGTTTCACGGCCGGGCCGTCCGGAGGCGCTTCTCCGCCAGCACGGCCGCGCCCTTGAGCCGCCGCGCCTCGGCCGCCAGCGCCCCGCGGCCGGTCGTGGTGAGGGCGTAGTAGCGCCTCGTGAGTCCCGGATGCGGAGGCACCGGGCGCTTCGGCTCCGTCTCGGCGACGAGGCCCGAGATCATGAGCCGGGCGATGACCCGATAGAGCGAGCCCGGCAGCGGCGTCAGGCTGCCGCCGGACTCGTCCTCGACGCGCTGCTTGACGGCGTAGCCATGGAGGGGGCCGCTGACCAGGGCGAGGAGGACGTGGTACTCGAGGTTGCTCATGCGTGGGATTGGGGTGCGGGGGTGCGAGATCGCCTGTCGAGGCTCATAACGCCTGACTGTAAATATGCAATCGGGATATATACCGCAAGGTGAGCACGCGATGCCGCGACGCCGTGTGCGGCGCCGCGACCGCCCCAATTCGACCCCTAGGGGCTGGTCGAGGGGACTGCGCAGGACATGCGCATGCGAAGCGTGCGGCTGTCGGGCGGGAAGAGCCGATACGCCAGGAGATCGGTATCGTGGACTGGGGGGATGCCGCGACCTACCGCAGCCCGATCCGCCCCACCAGCTGAGCGAATCGCGGATCGGCCCTGAGCGGCTTGTATCCGGGATCCACGTGCAGATAGATGAGCCCGGCCGAGCGGACCTGGAAGGCGCGCTCGAGGCAGGCGAAGGCGCGATCGAGATCACCCACCGCCGCGTAGCCCATCGCCATGATTTCGGACCGCACATACTGCTGCCGCGACCCCTCGTCCAGCCGATGAAGAATCTCGTCGGCCTCCTCGCGACGGCCCAGAGGCTCGAGCGCCCGCACGATCAGGGCGTCGTAGGACCGCACGCTGGTGTCCTGTGCCTGGCCCCGCTGGAACCACTGCAGGGCGGTTTCGGCGTCGCCGAGGTCGAGATAGGCCGAGCCGATGTCGAGGTAGGAGTAGGTGTAGTCGGCATTCAGTTCGATCGTCTTCCGTGCCTGGGCGATCGCACCGGCCTGGTCGCCGCCGAACAGCAGGAACCGTCCGAGCCACCGACTGTACACCGCGGCCAGTGGATCCAGGATGAGCGCCTTTTGCATCTCCTCGACCGCCTCGGCCAGCCGCCCCACGGTCGGGAGGACGCTGCCGAATGCCCAGTGTGCTTCCGCGTGGTTCTCGTTCAGCGCCACCGCCCTGCGGAGCTGCCGCTCCGCCCCGGTGAAGTCCCACTCGTACCAGCACAGCACCTTGCCCACGGACGTGATGGCCTCGACGAGGTCGGGGTCGTGCTGCAGTGCCCGCGTGGCCGCCGCCTTGGCCCGAGGATAGGCGTCGTCCGGCACGACGAAATCGTCGGCGAGCTGGGTCCAGCAATCGGCGATGCCGGCGTACGACCGGGCGTAGCCGGGATCCTGGAGCAGTGACTGCTGGAAGAAGTCGAGGGCCTTTCGGGTCGAAGGCTCGGTGTCCTTGTTGAAGATGAAACGGCCCTTCAGGTAGAGGGTGTACGCCTCGATGTTCTTGGCCGGCGCCACCAGCGTGTCGCCATCGCTGCTCAGCCGGAGCTTCAGCGCGTCCACGATCGCGTGGGAGATCTCGTCCTGGATCGCGAAGACGTCCTCCAGCTGGCGGTTGTATGTCTCGGACCAGAGATGGTAGCCATCGGCCACGTTGATGAGCTGCGCCGTGATCCGGACCCGGTTGCCGACCTTGCGCACGCTTCCCTCCAGGACCACGCTCACGCCCAGCTTCTCGCCGATCTGGCGGATGTCCACCTCCTTGCCCTTGAAGGCAAAGGAGGACGTGCGCGACGCCACCTGGATGCCGGGCACCTTGGCGAGGGCGTTGATGATCTCTTCGGTCATGCCATCGCTGAAGTACTCGTTCTCGGGGTCGGCGCTCATGTTGGCCAGCGGGAGGACCGCGATGGCCTTGGGCGCAGCTGCGGGAGCTCGGCCCGCCGCCACGGTCGCGTGCGAGGACGAGCCTATCCCGTTCACCTGGCGGAGCGCCTCGATGAATTGCCCCGCGGTGGAGAATCGGTCCACCGGGGTCCTTGACAGTGCGCGGGTCAGCGCGTCGTCAACCGCCTCCGGCACGTCGCGGGTGACCCGGACCTTGGGAATGGGAGACACGAAGCGCTTGGCGATCACCGCCTGCGCCGACGCGCCCGTGAACGGCGGCTCGCCGGTCAGCATCTCGAACAGCACGCACGCGAGGCTGTAGAGATCGGTGCGGCCGTCCACGCCGGAGTCCCCCGATGCCTGCTCCGGGCTCATGTAGGTCGGGGTGCCCACGACCATCCCGGTCTGCGTGAGCGACCCGTCCGCGCTCAGGGCCTTCCCGATGCCGAAGTCCGCCACCATCGCCGAGCCCTCGTGGAGCAGGATGTTCTCGGGCTTGATGTCGCGGTGGACCACCTGGTGTCGATGGGCGTAGTCGAGCGCCGAGGCGACCTCGCGGGTGATGGTCAGGGCATCGGGCAGCGGAAGCTGCCGCTCCCGCTGGAGCCGCTCCCTGAGCGAACGGCCCTCCATGTTGGGCATGACATAGAAGAGCAGGTCGCCGGCGCGGCCGGAATCGTAGACCGGGAGGATGTGCGGGTGGGTGAGACCGGCGGCGAGCTTGATCTCCCGGAGGAACCGGTCGGCCCCGATCGCCGCCGAGAGGTCGGGACGGAGGACCTTGAGGGCGACCTTGCGGTCGTGGCGGAGGTCCTGGGCCAGAAACACGACGGCCATGCCACCCTGGCCGAGTTCTCGCTCGAGCTGGTAGCGACCGACGAGTCCGGCTTCGAGCTGCTGTCGCAGGGAGTCCATGGCGCAGGGAAAGATGCTCGGGAATGGAGGGGGGTGCCAGAGCCGGTGCGGAGCGATGGATGCGAGTGAGTCACCTCGGCCCCGAGTGACCAACGGTCCACGCCGCCCCGCCACTCACTTGGGGACGGGCGCGACCCTGACTCTTGGCAGGGGCGCGCCTTCCGCGGTTTCCCTAGGTTCGTGCCCGCCACGGATCCGAGACTGGCACCGGTGACCAAACACCAGCGACCCACAGGCCGAGAGGAGCTTCATGAGTACGGTGCTTGGACCCGAGCCCGCATCGGGAGAATACCGGATCCCGCAGGGACGCCCCACGACCGCGACCGAGCCGGGGGCCCAGGTCGGGCGTCGGCGCGCCGACCACGTGGACCTGCTCCGTGGCCTCGTCATGGTCATCATGGTGCTCGATCACGTCCGGGACTACTTCACCTCGGTCCGGTTCGACCCCACCGACATGACCCGCACGGACCTGGCGCTGTTCGGCACCCGCTGGATCACCCACTTCTGCGCGCCGGCCTTCGTGTTTCTCGCCGGCGCCAGCGCATGGATGGCCGGCAGCCGCCGCACCCGCGGCCAGCTCTCCGGGTTCCTCCTGAGCCGCGGGCTGTGGCTGATCCTGCTGGAGGTGACGGTGATCAGCTTCGGGTGGTATTTCACTACCCGGTGGACCATGGGCGCCCGCCTGCAAGTCATCTGGGCGATCGGCGCATCGATGGTGCTGCTGGCCGCGCTGATTCACCTGCCCCGCGCGGCGGTTGCGGCCGTGGGCCTCGTGCTGGTGGCGGGGCACAACCTCCTGGACGGTGTCGCGCCCGAGGCGCTCGGCGCCTTCGCTCCGCTCTGGCATCTCCTGCACGTGCCGGGTCCGCTCGGCATCGTGCCGGCGTTCGTTACCTACCCCCTGGTCCCGTGGGCCGGGGTGATGGCGCTCGGCTATGCCGCCGGGCCCACGGTGTTCTCGCGCGATGCCGGCGCGCCACGCCGGATCGCGTGGGCGGGTGTGCTGATGATCCTTGCGTTCGTGGTGCTCCGGACGCTCAACGGCTACGGCGACCCCAACCCACGACTCGAAGACGAAACTCCGGCGCGCTTGGCCATGTCGTTCCTGAACACGACCAAGTATCCGCCGTCGCTGCTCTACCTGCTGATGACGCTGGGGCCGGCGCTCGTTGCCCTCACCGTCCTGCGCCGGGCCAAAGGTCCGGTGGCGGACATCCTCGTCACCTTCGGCCGGGTGCCGTTCCTCTTCTATGTGACGCACCTCTACCTGGTGCACGCGCTCGCCATCGTCGCCGGCGTCGCCCAGGGATTTCCGGACTCGGCCATCCGTACGCTCTACCGGTTCCTGCCGGAGGGATACGGCTTCGGACTGCCGGTAGTCTACGTCGTGTGGCTCTGCGTGGTGGCGGCGCTGTACCCAATGTGCCGGCGATATGCGGCGTTCAAGGCGCAGAGCCGGGCGTGGTGGGTTTCCTATTTGTGAGCCCATTCAGGGCAGGCGAACGAGCTCCACGCGACGGTTCCGGGCCCGCCCTTCCACCGTGTCGTTCCGATCCCGGGGCCGGGACTCGCCGTAGCCCGCGGTGGTGAGGTGGGAGGCAGCGATGCCGAAGCTGCCGACCAGCGCCTCCTTCACGGCCGCGGCCCGCCGCCCCGAGAGCTCGAGGTTGTAGCGATCACTGGCGACCGCGTCGGTATGACCCTCGATCGACAGCTTCCAGTCCGGATGGCGACGCATCACCTCGGCGATGTCGCGGAGCGTGGAGTCGGATTCCTGCCGGATGGCGGCGCTGTTGAAATCGAAGTAGAGGTCATACACCACCGCACGGCGCTGTTCGCGCAGGGCTCGCTCCAGCCGGCTGACGCGATCCTGCGGGGCGGGCTGCGCCGGTGCGGTGCAGCGATAGGCGATCTTCACGACCTGAAGCTCGTTCCCGCCATCAGCTGGCTCGCCGCCGGCATTGAAGCTGTACTTGAGCGAGAGCGGATTGTCCTCGTCGTCGAGGAAGAAGAACTCCGCCTTGTCGCCCATGTAGTCGCCGCGGGCGTGGATGGTCGGCAGCGCGACGGCGCTGTCGTTGACCGTGACCGTCACCGGAACCGGACCGCTCCCCACCCGAGTGAGCCGGTAGGTCTCCTCGTAGTCGTAGATGTTGGGGTGAGCGCCCGTATCGGCAGGAAGGGCGCTGTTGCCCGGCGCGACGACCCGGAGCTCGGCGGTCCCCGTGGTCTTGAGCGCCTGCAGCACCGCGCGCGAGGTACCCAGCGCCGTGCTGCCCGGGATCCGCTCCGCACCCCTGGTATGGAAGTAGTGAACGTAGAGGGAGGCCTCGGCGAGATCGCTACGGAGCACGGCGCGCCGCATCCGGTAGTTCCGCATCACGCCCGGACTCTTGGGCACCTGGGCGGAATACGCGATGTCGACCTCGGTCGCGCCGGCGGCGGTGATCGTCTTGATCGATTCGTAGTCGCCGTCCGGACGGACGATCGCCGTCACGATCGCGAGTCCGGGGCACAACGGGATCGCCGCCGGCGACTGGAGAGCACTCGCCGCCTCGGACCAGACCACACCGAGCAGCATCAGCCCGCATCGGCGTCGCGATGAAGGGCTCACGAGCTCGACCGGGCGTGCGCCACGCGGGATGCCAGGAAGGCGGGCACGATGACCTACGACTCCTCGGGCACCACGAAGGTGAAGCGGCTCGTCTCGAGCGGAGGATTCGCGTGGGGCTCGAGCGTGACGACGCGACGGCTGATCACCCCGCGCGGCGAGTCCTTCGGCGTGTCCTCCAGAATCTTCCGGATCAGGTAGGTCTCCGCGTCGATCCAGAGCGTGATCGGCCGCACGCCGGTGACCCTGCCGTTCGGATAGCGCCACCGCTCGACACCGATGACCTTGAGGCACGATCGGCCCCCGATCGTCTCGGTACCGGCCGCGACCGCGTCTTCGGCGGCACGCACCACGCTCGCCATGTTGGCCTTGGTGTAGATCAGGGACGGGACGAGCACCGAGATCCCCCGCGTCCCGCTGGAGGCCCCAGTGAGGGCGTCCACCTGACGTCCCCCGTCCTCGGGGTAGGTCTCGTGCTCCTGGGTCTTGCTGCTCCAGGTCTGGAGCTCGCCGTTCTGCATCCATAAGACGGTCCGCTCACTGCCTTCGAGCTTGAAGCCGTTGTCGTAGTCGCTGCCCGCATAACGGAAGTCGAGCAGGAAGTTCCTCGGTTGCCGCGTCTGGAGCGTCCGGAAGGTGAACCGATCACGGAAGCCCTTGCTCTCGTCCACCACCGTGCCGCTGTCGGCGTAGGAGTTGAGCGCGGCGTAGGCGGCGTAGGTCCGCGCGAGCACGTCGTCGGCATCGAAGGCGGCCTCTCCCAGAGGCGGGGGAGATGCGCGGTGTGCCGTGACGGCGGCGAGCACGCCGAGTGCGGTCATGGCGCTCTTGAACATGGGTGCCCTCCTGTCCGGGTCACGACTTGGCCACCGCGTCCCTCGCCTGCTCGGGCGAGTGCCTCGGATGCCGGCGCGGAGGATGGAGGACCCGCGCCATCAGGAAACGCCCGGGTAGCGGCAATGCTCCCTCATGCTCCGCGGTCCGCGTCACTGCCTGGGTGCTGGGGAGACCGGTCGGCCCGCCGGCGCCATTGAGGAACGCCCGATTCAGGCGTACAATCCCTCAGCCACCCCAGCCATCCGGCTACCCTCGACCGTCCCGGTATGACCGACGATCCTGCCACCCCTTCGGGCGCCGTCACCCAATGGCTTCTCGACTGGGGGCGGAACGACAAACAGGGACTCGATCAGATGCTCCCCGTGGTCTACGAGGAGCTGCACCGGCTCGCCGCCCACTACCTGAGCCGTGAGGGCACCGGCCACACGCTCCAGCCGACCGCTCTGGTGCACGAGGCCTACCTCCGGCTGGTCGATCAGCGGCGGGTGGATTGGCGGAACCGCGCGCAGTTCCTCGGCGTCGCCGCCAGCATGATGCGCCGGATCCTCGTCAACCACGCCCGGGACCGGGGCGCTCAGAAGCGCGGCGGCCGTCGCGAGCAGGTGACGCTGAGCCTGATCGAGTCGCCCTCGGGTCGGCCCGACGTCGAGCTGATCGCGCTGGAGGACGCGCTGCAGGGTCTCACGGAGCTCGACCAGCGCAAGGGCCGCGTGGTGGAGCTCAAGTTCTTCGGCGGGCTCACGACCGAGGAGATCGCCGAGGTGCTGCAGGTATCCGGGGCCACGGTCGAGCGGGAGTGGGCGTTCGCCCGGGCCTGGCTGTACGACGCGATCGAAGGCACCGCGGACGATTCGTGACGGCGCGACGGTGGGAACGGATCGAGACCCTGTTCCACGCGGCGGTGGCGCTCGGTCCGGAAGACCGGCGCGCGCTGCTCGCGCGGGAAGCCGGCGATGATCCCGAGCTGGCGGCCGACGTCGAGCGCCTGCTCGCCGCGCACGACCGGGCGGGCGACTTCATCCAGGCGCCGGCAGTCGCGCTCGCCGCTGCCCTGGGGCCGGCCGAGGAGGTCGTGCCGACCGGCCGCCGGATCGGGGTCTATCGCATCGTCCGGGAGATCGGACGCGGCGGGATGGGCACCGTCTATCTCGCCGAGCGGGCCGACGACGCGTTCACGCAACAGGTCGCCATCAAGCTCATCAAGCGGGGGATGGACACCGACCAGGTCCTGGCCCGATTCCGCGCCGAACGTCAGATCCTCGCCTCGCTCGACCATCCCAACATCGCCCGGCTCCTCGACGGAGGCACGACCGACGACGGCCTGCCGTACTTCGCGATGGAGTACATCGAGGGCCAGCCGATCGACGCGTACGCGGATGCGCATCGCCTCTCGATCCCCGAGCGACTCCGGCTGTTCCAGCAGGTCTGCGGGGCGGTGAGCTACGCGCACCAGCATCTGATCGTGCACCGCGACATCAAGCCGGTGAACATCCTGGTCACGGCCGATGGCGCGCCGAAGCTGCTCGACTTCGGGATCGCCAAGGTGCTGCAGGCCGAGGACGACGCGACCGCGACGGCCACGGGACTCCGGATGCTGACGCCCGAGTACGCCAGCCCCGAGCAGGTGGAGGGGCGCCACGCGACGACGGTGAGCGACGTCTATTCACTGGGCGTCGCGCTCTACGAGCTGCTGACGGGCCGGTCGCCGTACCGGACTCGGAGCCGGTCGCCGGCCGAGATCGCCGAAGCGGTCTGCACGACCGACCCGGTGCGCCCGAGCGCGGCGGTCGCGGAGGCGGAGCCGTCGCTCGCCGGCCGTCGTCGGAGCGGTCTGGCCGACGACCGAGCGGCCGCGACCGGGCTCGGCAGTACCGACCGTCTCCGACGGCGCCTGCGGGGCGATCTGGATACGATCGTGCTGACCGCGCTCCGAAAGGAGCCGGCACGCCGTTACCAATCGGTCGAGCAGCTCTCGGCCGACATTCGCCGGCATCTGGATGGCCTGCCGGTACGGGCCCGCTCCGACACCTTCCGGTACCGCGCCGGCAAATTCGTGCGACGAAATCGTGGGATGGTTGCGGCCGGGGCGCTCGTGGGGCTGTCGCTGGTCGGTGGGACGATCGCGACGGCGTGGCAGGCGCGCGAGGCGCGCGCCGCACAGGCCCGCGCAGAGCGACGCTTCAACGACGTCCGCAAGCTGGCCAACGCCGTGCTGTTCGACTATCACGACGCGATCAAGGACCTGCCTGGCTCCACGCCGGTCCGCGAGCGACTGGTGCGGGACGCCCTGGGCTATCTCGATACCCTTGCGCACGAGGCCCACGGTGATGCGGCGCTCCAGCGCGACCTGGCCCGCGCGTACCGGCGGGTCGGCGATGTGCAGGGCGGAAGCTTGACGGCGAACCTGGGCGACACCGAGGGCGCACTCAACAGCTACCGGAAAGCGGTTCGAATTCTCGACGATCTCCTCACCGGGGACTCGAGCGACGTCCGCACCCGCCGCGAGCTGGCCTCGATCCTGTCCGATTTCGGCACCCTGCTGTTCGATACCGGCGACGTCGCCGGCAGCCTCACACTGGCGCAGCGAGCCTGGGACCTGCTGGAACCACTCGGCCGGGACTCGGTCGACGCAGGCCTGCGCCTGGACCTGCGGAAGGCCGGCGATCTGCTGGGCGTGCTGCTGCTGGAGACGGGGGACGCGGCGGGCGCCGCTCGGCGCCATCGCGACGATCTTCGGCGGCTCGAGGCCGCGCCCGCCGAGGAGCGCAAGCAACCCGCCGTTCGGCGCTCCATGTCGGTCGCGCTGCACCATCTCGCGGATGCCCAGGTGCAGCTCGGCGACCTCGAGGGGGCGCTCGACAGCTATCGGCGGAGCCGAAGCCTGCGGGCTGGCTTGGCGGCAGAATTCCCCGACAACATCGACTACCGTAGCCTCGTTGCGACCGCCGACTTCTGGATCGCGGACGTGCTTGCCCAACTCGACCGCCCTGCCGAGGCCCTGGCGATCTATCGGAAACTCCTGGCGGCGGACAGCGCCGACATCCGGCGAGATCCCAAGAACGCGCTCGTTCGGGGCGGCATCGCGAACAACCTCGTGCGCGTGGGTGACATGGAGATGCGGCTCGGCCGGCCACGGCAGGCTCTCTCCCGGTACCGCGAGGCGCTCGCGATCGGCGCCGAGATGTTCCGGGGCGACTCGACCAACCTGTACAGGCGATTGCAGACGATGGAATCGCAGGCCCGGATCTGCCGCGCGCTCGCCGCGGCCGCACCGGCGACCGCGGAGGCCGAATGCTCTCGGGCGGCTGCGCTCATGAACGCGACGGAGCTCGAGCCATCCAACGCCGGCTACCGCGGCTACCTCGCGGGTCAATACATGGACATGGGACAGGCCTACGACTCGCTGACCGCCCACCCCTCCGTGTCGGGCGCCGATGCCCGGCGCTTCCAGCAGGCTGCGCTCGACATGTACCGTCGGAGCTCGGAGATCTGGACGGACCTTCGCGACCGGCGGCTGGTGAATCCGACAGATACTGCGCGAGTCAGCGCGGCGGCCCTGGCGGTGGCGCGGGCCGAGGCGGCGCTGCATGCGCCGGGTCGCGGATCAGACGGCCCCGCCCCCTGACCGATGGAACCAGGCGGCCCGCTCGATCGGCTCGGCAGGGTGGTCGCAAGAGCCGGTCCGCGGGCTCAGCGGTTGAGCAAGGCCGCCGCGAGCGCGCCGACCGCGAGGAACACGGCACACGCGATCCACACCCGCAGCTCCTTCCGCTCGGCCGCCGGGTCCGGTTGCCAGAGGCGGTCCCGATTGAGCGCCGTGAACGCCTCCGCGAAGGCCGGGTCGCGGATGGCGTAGACCCGGCGCTCCTTGCGATCGAGCAGCTCGGAGATGTCCGGGCTGAAGTCGAAGGCGAGCGTGACACTGGTCTGTCGCGGAACCAGGTAGCGACGGGTGTCCCACCAGGCGTGCGCGACGAGGCACGCGCCGGCGAACCCGAACACGAGCGCCAGGATGCGCTCGAAGCCGCCGCTCGCCTCGCCGGGGTTGGCCGGCGGATGGATGATCGAGAGCATGAAGACGGCGAAGCCGAGGCATGGGAGCGCCGGAATCGACTGGATCAACAGGCTCACGAGCCGCGCGCGCCAGCGTGACGCCGGCGACTGGCGCTCCCGCGCGTCGAGGGCAATGCACGCGGGGCAGTAGGGCACCTGTGCGGTGTCGATGCGATACCCGCGGTATCGGCTCGAGCGCACCCGGCGCCGGTGCCCGGCCATGCGGCCGAACACCTTGCGGATCGGCAACCGCTCGGTGGTCACCGCCCCGCAGTTGGCGCAGCGGCTGGGGAAGCCGAGCGACCGGAGACTCCCGGTGAGCTCGACTCGGTGCGCGTGCGGCTCGAGGAGACCGTCGAGCAACGGAATGGTACCCGGCGTGGAGGTCACGTTGCGGCCGCCTTACGCCGCCCGCGAAGGCGCCAGGCCAGTCCCATCGCGACGGCGATACCGGTCAACCCGAGCGCCGGAAACAGGAAGTGAAACCGGTTCCGCTGGCGGAAGGTCCGGGTGCCGTCGACCAGCATGGCCTCGCGCGGAGCCGCGGGCTGATACCGCACCCGCAGCTCGGCTCCCGGCGCGAGCGACGGGACGGAGCCCGCGTCCACCTCGTCCACCGCGAGCACCGAGTCGGTGGCGCCGGCGGGGACGAACCGGAGCTGAACCACCTGGTACGGCACCGTGAGCCGCTCGGGGTGAGACGAGCTGCTCCTCCGGTGGCGAGTCCGCGGAGGACTCCGGGTCACCTCCGAGATCCCGGCCACCCGCGCGGTCGCTTCCGTGCCCGTGGCCACCCTGGGCGGCCGCGCGGGAAAGAGGAACAGCATGGCGGCGGCCAGCCAGGCCAGACCGGCGCCGACCACGAGCACCGAAGACATCTGCGCGGCGATGACGAGCGCCACGACCCCGACCACGACCCAGTCGAGGAGCGTGCTCGACCCCAGCTCGCGCGCGACTTCCCAGGTGACCTCCCGCGTCGTGCGGCCGGCGAGGCGAGTGAAGATCGGACAGCAGGGGAAGTAGCGAACGCCGACGCGATCGCCGGCGTGGTACGACTGGAACTCCGCCGAGTCCACTCGTACCGACGCTCGGAGGCCGACGGCCTCCAGGCGGGGAAGGTCAACCTCGAGGTAGCGGCGACTGTACCAGCCGCCGGTGGGCTCGTTGGCGACCTGGATCTCTTCGCGCTTGGCCGTCACCGTCCCGGTGGCCGTCTCGCCGTGCGAGTCGAGCCAGAGCGACACCGCGAGGAGCGGCGCCGCCAGCAGGGCTATATAGAGGAATATCCGGAACAGGGATCGCATCGCGCCGCTCAGTGGGCGATCAGCTTGAGGACGCGCACCATCGCGTCCTTCTGGTCCCCGATCTTGTTGAACCCCATGTACTCCATCCTCGAGCGGTACACGTGGTTCCCGACCACGGCCGCCGCATCGCTCAGCGAGTTCGAGCCGTAGGCCCACCCGCCGCTGCCGAGATCGAGCCGGTCGGCCTCGGCGTCCACGCCCTTCATGCCTTTGACCGCGCGCTTGATCTCGCCGAACACCGAGTCCGCCTTGGAGGCCGGCTCGCCGGTGAGCTCGACGAAGGTGCCGCGATAGCGGCCGGTCATCTCGTACTGGCACGCCACCCAGCCGTCCGGGCTGCTGCCGATCGACTGGGTGAAGCTGACCTCGAAGCCGGCGGCGGCGCTCACATCGGCCACCGACGGGCAGAATGAGGTCGCCTTGCCCGCCGGCCTGGCTCCGGCGGCCGCTGTCTCACCCGAGGCGCGGTCGCCGCAGGCGCCGAGGCCGCATGTCGCGAGCGCGATGAGGGCGAGTCGGACCGATCGTGATTTGGACGCCATGGATCACCTCCCCCGTAAGTCGTTCGGTCGTCGTCGCCGGCGGTCAGAGCCGCCCGACTGCGATGGTGGCCAGCCTGACCGCGCCGTCCATGTCGGTGCCGGAGACGAGATAGTGGACCTCGAGGGCCCGGTCGCCCTTGAGGAAGAAGAGGGCTCCGGTCGCCGGGTCGCCGGCCGCGTCTTCCCACGGTCCGCTGTCGAGCGTGTCCGCCGCGTCGTTGTGCAGGCTCGGCGCGACCTTCTCCAGCATCCCACCGACGCCACGCATCGCCTCGAAGGCGGTGCCGCCGTACGACCAGGTCGGCGTCAGCACGAGTGCGTGATGGCCGGCCGTGTAGTAGGTACAGCTGGTCCCGTTCTCCATCGCGAGCGGCTTGCCCTCGTCCGAGCGGAACGGGGGAACGACCAGCTTGCCGACCACCGCCTCGACTTCCTTGACGGTGAGGAGCACGCAGGGATCGGGACCGGCGGGCGCACCGCTCCGCTCCGATGGGAACGGAAGGTCGGGGATCTTCTCGCGAATGCGGTTGGCGATGGCCGTGGTCTGCTCGCGGCCCGGCTCGGCGGCCTGCACCCGCACGGCGATCTGCATGTGGCCGAGCGCGCCGACGAACGACCGGGCGCCGGCGCGGTTGGTCGCGTCCCATCCCGGCGTGGTCGGCGGCGGCGGTGCCGCGGAGTCCGACGCGGCCTTGCCGGCGGAGTCTCCCTCGCCCAGCCAGCCGGCCATGACGACCCCGGCCGCGGCCGCGCCGCGCGCGCCCGCCGGATCGACGTACACCATCACGTCCACGATCACCGCGCTCTCGTCGGCCACGAGCTCCGGGAAGTCGGACTTGCCGAAGCGCTCCTCGAGCTTCCGTTGGAGCTCGAGCGCCTTGGCGCGCCGGCGCGCGGTCTCCGGGTCGACCGGCAGCGGGTAGACGCAGGCACCGTCGCTCGACCGCGGCGACGCGGTGAGCTTGCCGACGATCGCCTCGACTTCGGATGCCGAGATCCAGCCACAGGCATCGGCCGGGCGGGTGGCGGTGCGGACGGCCGACGCCGCGGCGGCCGCTGGCTTGCCTGGGTCACCCGCACGAGCGGCGCCTTCGGCGGCAGCGGCGGACGCCGTGCCAGAGCCGCGGTCGCACGCGGCGAAGGCCGCGAGCGTCGCGAGCGGCAGAATCCGATGAATGAAGGTGCGCATGGTCAGCCCGCCTTTCTCATCTTCGGTACCGCCGCCTTGGCGAACGCCGTGAGCAGCGGCAGCACCGACTCGGAAGTCGCCGTGGGGCTCGCCGCCTCCCAGAAGATCGAGACCCGCCAGTGGTCGACCCGCACGAAGAGCGTACCGCCCGGCTCCCCGGGCGGGCTCTCCATGAAGACCGCGTCGTCGCCCAGACCGGGGACGGCCCGCGCCTTCTTGCCGTGGTCGAGCAGCTGCTTGAGCCCGAGACCCTTGGGCTCGTCGGGACTCACGTTGGAGAAGAGGACCACGGAGCCCTTGGGATAGGTCTGCTGCCAGTAACAGAGCGTGACCTCGGGCCGGCTGGTGCCCCCGGGCGAGGGCGCTCCCGGATCGTGGTTCCCGGAGAGCGTCTTGATCTCGTCCCGGGTCAGCACGGAGCACGCGTCGAGCTTGGGCGCCTGGGCCGACATCACCGACCCCGCGGCGCAGGCGCAGGCCGTCGCGACGGCGGCGCGCAGCGTTCCCTTATTCCACATGAATGCCTCCGATGAGCTCCGGTTTCGCCGTCAGCCACAGTCGCGCGCCAGCTCGACCCGGCGGTTGCGCGCGCGGCCCTCGATGGTCGCATTCGATTCCTTCGGCCGGCTCGCACCGTACCCCACCGCGCCCCAGGCGCGAGTGTCCAGGCCGTGCCGCTCGGCCAGCCGCGCACGCACCGCCTCGGCGCGGCGCCGGGAGAGCGCCTGGTTGGCGATGTCGGTCCCGACGCTGTCGGTGTGGCCTTCAACGGTGAACTTCCAGTCGGAGTGGCCGGCGAGGGAGCGGGCCAGCTCGGCGAGCGCGCGGTCGGAGATGGGATCGATAGTCGCGGTGCCGAACGCGAAGTAGACGCCGGGGAGCTCCAGCCGGCAGCGCGCGCTCATCTCTTCGACCAGAACCTTGTCAATCGCCCCGGCGCCGCGCCGAGCGGGTGGGTCGACCGGGAGGTCGGCCCGCACCATCTGGAACACCTTCTCCTCGAGCACCGACTTGAGGAGCAGCGGGTGCGCGCTGTCGGCCTGGACCCAGAGGTCCCATTCCGAGCGCCGCAGGCCGTCAGCGAAGCTTCCCTTCACGCGCAGGGCCGGCACCGTCGCCCGGCTGCCGTTGAGGAGGAGCGGAAACCCCTCGGGCCGGGTCGAAACTCTCGTCAGCGTTCCCTTGAATCGCGCTCGCTGCGGCCCGAGGAAGTCGTCGAGTGACGGTGAGCCCGCGGCCTTCGGGTCGGGAGGTTGGCGGTAGACGGTCATGCTGAACCGGGCGCTGCCGGAGTCGCGCAGCTGCCGGTACACGGCGGACGACAGCGAAACCGCGGTAAAGCCCGGGCGCACCTGCTCGTCCTTGCCGAAGATGTCGTCGAACCGGGGTGCGCCGGTCAGGTCGTTCGCGCTGACGAAGCGGCGGCGGAAGCCGGTGGTGGTGTCGCCGTCGGTGGTGATGGTGCGCTCATGCCAGGCGTAGTGGACACCGGTGGTGTCGGTGATGCTGATCTCGAGGAGGTCCTCGCGCTCGCCGATCGGGCTGTGCAGGACCGAGCCCAGGAGCAGCCCATTGACCAGGGGAACCCGGTCGACGGGCGCGGCCTTCTGGGCCAGGGCGGCACGGCTGGGGGTGGGGAGCATGAGTGCCGCAACCAGGCCCCAGCGGCGGAACGGTGTCCGCCGCGGAGTTGCGGGTTGGCTGGTCGCCGTACCGTGGGGCACGAGATCTCCCGGCCTGCGTGTGCGCGAATGGCGACGCCACCGAGCGTGGCGTGGCCTATCGAGCAACGCCCCGTCTCGCGGGAAATTCCCTCAGTGGAGACCTGGGAGCCGAGCTCCTTCCCTGCCCTGTGTAACGGGTTCCGGTACCGATTGCGATTTGGGGAGATCCATTTGGGTACCAGGTGGCGGGTTGGGTACCAGGTGGCGGGCGACTTCACCCCAAGGAGGGTGGCCACGGTACCTCCAGCATGCGGCAGGTGACCGGACCGTCGGTTATCATAGTTCGTACCATGACTGGTCGCGTCCTTTCCGCTCTCGCGCTGTCCGGACTGCTCCTCGCTGCCTGCGGCGGCCGGGACACGGGCGGCGACTGGACGATCCGGGTGGACACTGTGCGGGCCAGCACCGAACCCGGCATTCGGACGACGGCGTCGCTTCGGACCAACGGCAAGGAGGGACCGGAAGGAGAGGCACCGACACACGACGTGGTCCTCAGCTTCGATTGCTTCGGGGACAACACGACCGTCGCCATCATGACCGATCAGGCGCTGCGGCAGGGGAGTACCGTAGTACGGTTGAGCGTGGACAGCGCCCCTCCCCGCAAGATCAAGGGGTTTGCCGGGACGACCAGCACGGGAGGAAAAGTGCTGCTGACGATCTCGCAGGACAGCCTGTTGGCGTGGCTGACGAGGCACCGCCGCGCGATCGTGAGCTATGCCGACGGGGCCGGATCCTACAAGACGACCGCGGAGTTCCCCATCGGCGGGCTCGAACGGCACAGGGCGGAGTTTGTGGCGGCGTGTGCCAAGCGGGAGAAGAGCTAGGCAAGCGGGGAGGGGTGCAGTGTCAGCCCGAGTATATTGCGTCGAACTCCTCAACCGAACCCAGCAACGGAGCGCACATGCGATCACTGTCCCTCGCTCTGACGCTCGCCGTCACCCCCGCGGTGCTCCTGGCCCAGCAGTCGCCGGCGCCGGCGGGCACCACGCCTCCCCTCGAGGTGGGCGCTGTCGCGCCCGACTTCACCCTGCCGGGCGCCACGCGCTACGGCCTTCTCGCCAAGCCGGTCCGTCTCTCCGACTTCAAGGGGAAGACGGTGGTCCTGGCGTTCTTCTTCAAGGCCCGCACCAGCGGCTGAACGGTGCAAATGAACGCGTACCGTGATCAGTACGCGACGCTCTTCAAGGACGGCCGTGGCGTGGTGCTCATCGCCATCAGCGCCGACCCCGACACCGCCCTGGCCTCGTGGGCGCGGGACTCGGAGTTCCCCTTCCTGTTCGCGAGCGACAGCGCGACGGCCGTGGGCAGGCGATACGGCGCGCTGGCCAGCGAGCCGGGGCTCACCAATCGCAATCTGTTCGTGGTGGGACCGGATGGGAGGATCGCCTACCGCGCGACTCCGTTCCGGGAGATCGATCCTTCGGCATACAAGGAGCTGGGCGCGGCGATCGACCGCGCGAGATGACCGGGGCTGGGTGCGACCACCGGCCGGTGAGGCGAATCCCCGAAAGAGATAGGGCTCTTTCGGGGATCGTTCATGTCCACGCAGGCACTGCTCGCCAGTCTTTGCAGCCTGATGATGGTGGTCGCGTGCGGGCACCGCCCTGCCCCTGCGCCGGCGGCCGCACTCGTCGGTGACTCGGGCTGCGCGCCGCAGGACAGCGGCTTCGACCTGGGCCATGATGTCTCGCGTGGTCCGCGCTTCCGGGTGGACAGCAGCGGCCGCGTCGAAACCCTGCCCCCGGTACCCGCAGCCGGAACGGATACCGGCCGGCAAGGCTGCCCGGCTGTTCCCGACACATCCGCGGGGGCCGGCGCACGATGAAGCGCCGACGCGTGGAGGCAGCGCTGATCGCGCTGCTCGCTGCCTGCAGCGATTCGACCGGGCCCTCCGGCGCGAACCTGGCGAGCCCTTCGTTCACCATCACCGTTCGCTACGTCGATCGCACACCCCCCTCGCCGGACGTCGTCAGCGCGTTCAGTCAGGCGACCGCCAGGTGGCAGGGCGTGATCGTGGATTCGGTCGGCTCGGTCGCCGTCCAGTTGGCGGCCGGCGCCTGCGATTCGTCTCAGCCAGCGATCAACGAGACGGTAAAGGACCTTCTGGTTCTGGTGCACGTGGAGCGGATCACGGACACGGTGCCCGGCGAGCAGACGCTTGGCGAGTCCGGCCCGTGCCTCGTGCGCGACCCGGGGAACATCCCGGTGCTCGGCGTCATGTCGCTCAACAGCACCACGCTCGCTTCGCTGGACAGCACCGGCATGCTGGACGACGTCATCAAGCACGAGATGGCCCATCTGCTGGGCTTCGGGACCGTGTGGGATCTCGACAACCTGGTCCGCGACTCGACGACCAAGGACCCCTGGTTCAGCGGGCCGGACGCGCAGGCGGCGTTCCGCAAGGCGCTGCCGAGCTTCACCGACAAGGTCGTGCCGGTCGAGGCCGGCGGCGGCGAGGGCACAGCGCTGAGCCATTGGCGGGAATCGGCGATGACGAACGAGCTGATGACGGGGTTCCTGGACCTCGGCGCCAACCCGCTCAGCGCGGTCACGATCGAATCGATGGCGGACCTGGGGTACACGGTGAACGTGGGCGCGGCGGATCCGTGGCCGACGCCGGGCAGCGCGAGGAGCGCGGCCGTCGCCGGAAAGCGGGCGCCTTCCGACTCGATCGCCGCACCACCCCACACGAGACTCCACGGGCCCCGGTTTCGGGTCACCCGCTCCGGCGAGACCTACCGGCTCCCGATCCCTTAGCTCTGGAAGGACGAATCGGCTGAACGCCGCCAGGAGATTGTTACTCCTGGCGGCGGTTCGGTTTGCGCGCGACTGCTCCGACGCGCGGCGATGACTGAAAGAAGACCCTATCGAGTCCAGGCCGGCGCGTAGGCGCCGTAGGTCTTGCTGGTAATCTTGGTGACGCCGCCCCCGGTCGAGCTGTTCATGGTGTACACCTGCAGCTTGCCCCCCGACCGGAGGCTGGCAAAGGCGAACTTGGTGCCGTCAGGCGACCAGGACGGCGTATAGTCGGGGACGCTGTTGTTGGTCAGGCGCTTGACCACCTTGGTCGCGAGGTTCAGCACGAAGATCTCGTTGCTCTGGCCGGTCGCTCCTCCATCGTAAGCGAGCTTGCTGCCATCGGGCGATGGCGCGAGGTCAGCAACCCAAATGCCGGGTGACAGGACGGTCGTCACCGCGCCGCCCGGGGTGAACCGCTTGATGACCTTCAGGGTGTTGTCCACGTAGAAGATCGACTTCCCCGTCGGATCGTAGACCGGGTAGTAGCCGTCGACGCCCAGGGCGCCCGCGGGCGCCAACAGCGACAGGTTGCCGGTCATGAGGTCGAGCTTGGCCACGAGGAGCCGTCCCTGGACGTCGACGCGCACCAGCAGATGGCTGCCGTCGGGCGACCAGGACGGCATGTCGATCGTGCTCGAATATGCGGCGGGGCGCGCCCAGTGCTTGTTGGTCCCGTCGGCGTTCATGACGAAGATGTCGGCCAGGCCGTTGCGCTGGCGCACGAAGGCGATCTGCTTGCGATCCCAGGACCAGCGCGGCCCTCTCTCGGTGCCGGAGTACGAGGTGAGACGTGCGGCGCTGCTGCCGGCCGGGCTCATGGTCCAGATGTCGGAGCCAGTGGCGGTGAGCGACGAGAACACGATCCGGTCGGTGGCGAGGGCGGCGATCGTACCGGACGAGGGCACGGCCTCGGCAGCGGCGGACTCGGCGGTCGCGAGCGAGTGGTCGCCGGCGGCGGTCGCATCGGGGGCGAGCGAGTCGGCGGCGCCCTGGCAGCCGGCGAGGGCGGCCGGCACAGCGAGAACGAGGATGCGGCGGTAGACGCGGGCGAGGCGTCGCAAGGCGTCGACCTGAGCGATAGAGGCGGACATCGGGATCTCCTGGGACCGTGGTCCCGGTGCAGTTGGGTCGAGTACCTCCTGGAGCACGGGGGCGAATATGGGAGGGGCGGTCACGGGCGGATCACCCCGGAATCACCGCGGATAAGTCGCTGGGGGGTGGTGGCTTGGTCAGTTGGCGACGCCCCTTCCCCCAGGCGTGCCGGTCGCCGCACCGACCTGTTTTCTCGCCAAGGAAGTCTGCACAGTCGTAGTCGAGGTCGTGGGACGGATCGTCCGTGGCCGTGCCGCCAGCGCCGAGCTGCCGCGACCATGAGCCTCCGCACCGCATTGCTTGATTGTCCCTTGTCGCGAGACCGTCTCATGCGCTGCCTACCAGTCGTCTTCCCGCTACTTCCCGCCTGGGGCGTGCTTGCCCTGCTGTCCGCCGGCCCCCCGGGCGTGCCGTTCGGCCCCTTCGGGCTCTGGCACGGCACCCAACCCATGGAGACCGCGATCCCGTTCACGGCGAGCCAGAACTTCACGTCGCCCGAGACCGTGATCCCGATGATCGCGAACGCTCGCGCCGCGAAGCAGACGCTGATCCTCGCCCTGACCGGTGGCGCCGAGTCCAAGTACAGCACCGACGGCGCGTTCGATCTCACCAAATGGGAGCGGCGGATCGACCAGTACAACACCGGCCCGATCCGCGAGGCGATCGCCGCCGGCGTGGCGGACGGGACCGTGCTCGGCAATTCGCTGTTGGACGAGCCCGAGAACAAGAAGTGGGGCGGCGTCATGACGAAGCCGCTGCTCGACTCGATGGCGGCCTACGCCAAGCAGTACTTCCCGACGCTTCCGATGGGGGCGAGCCACGGGCCGACCGGGTACTACCAGTGGCGCGCGAATGAGCGGTACCGGGTGGTGGACTACGTGTTGAACCAGTACGCCTACCGGGTGACCAACGGGAACGTCGCGGAGTGGCGCGACAATGTGCTGGCGCAAGCGAAGCGCGACGGGGTCGGGGTCGCGTTCAGCATGAACATCCTCAATGGCGGCGAGAGCGCCTCGCGCGACGGGGGGTGGGCCTGCCCGGCCGGCACGTCGGCCGGCCGCGGGACGCGCGAGCCCACGTGCCGGATGACGGCCACGCAGATCCGGGACTGGGGAAAGACGCTGGGGCCGGCGGGCTGCGCCATGCTGATGTGGAAGTACGACGACGAGGCCATGGCGCGGCCGGACAACCAGGAGGCGATGCGCGACGTCGCGGCCACGCTGGCGAGGGCGCCGAGCCGGCGGTGCACGAGGAGCTGAGCGCTCCCGAATGGTGGCCGAGCCGAGCTCGGGGCATGCAGCGGTGGATGTGCGGCAGATGCCGGCGCGTCAGGCTTACGGCTCGCGTCCTCCAGGGCCCTGATGCAGGTGACGATCCACCCCGAACGGGAGCACGTTGACGAGCGGCACGACCAGGTACAGCGCCAGCCCCGCCACCGGGACCAGGAGCGAGAGCACCAGCGCCGCGGCGTACGCCCCTGAGGAGCCGAGCATGCGCCGATGCGCGAGCCGGACGACGACCGGCGAGAGGTGAGGGCCCACCAGTCGCCGGCCCGCGATCGCATACTGCCAGTGCAGCGCGAGCACGAGCGTCGCGACGAGCAGGTTGGCGCCGTAGACCGCCAGCGCGAGCCGCTCCAGCGGATAGTACCCGACGAGGGCGGTGGACAGGGGAATGCACGAGATCAGCAGCAGATAGCCGATGTTGATCCAGAGGAACCACCGGTCGGCGCGGGTGATGAAGTGATACTGGTTGTGCTGGCCGACCCAGAGGACACCCAGGTTGATGAAGCTGATGACGTACGCCAGCACCTGCGGCGTGAGGTGACGCAACGCGGCCGGCAGCTCGGCCGCGGGCACCTTCGCGGGCGTAGGGACCGTGATGTTGAGGACGAGGATGGTCATCGCGATGGCGAAGACGCCGTCGCAGAGCGCGGCCACGCGGGCGGGGCTCAGCGCGACGAGACGATCGCTGGCGGGAGTCTCGGGCACGGCAGGCTTCCCTCCTGGAGTTGAGCCGGCGGCCGGACGCGGGAGCTAGCTCCGCCTTCGTGTAACTCGCTCCCTCCTTCGCTCTCGCAGCGCCGCCTCGGCGCGCTTGAGATCGTCGATGTCGGTCCCGTCCGTACCACTTCACGACGTCGCCCCGCTCCTTCGGGAGCGGCACCGCCCGGCGCAGGACCCACCGGTAGGTGCCATCCGACCGGCGGAGCCGCGCGTCCAGCTGTACGCTCTCCCCGCCGCGATCGCCGCGTTGCGTGACGGTTGCACCCAGTCCGCCTCATCGGAATGGAGCGACTCCACCCACTGCCCGCGAACCGCATCCTCCGCCGAGAAGCCGGTGAAACCCCGCCACGCGCGGTTCATGCAGTCCACCGTCCCGTCAGGCTGGTGGACGACACGATCGTCGGGATCGTGTCGATGGCCAGCCGCAGGTCGTTTCGAAGCGCGCGGGCGTCCACCACCCGAGGGCTGCACTCGATGGATGCCATGGTAGGGCCCGCGACGTGGGGCCGCAACGGGAGATCCCTGCCGAAGGGGGTATCCCGCACCCACACTTTCGCCCGGGTTGCAGTCCCCGAATCGGGAGGAGGGAGACTCCCTCTGCCGGGAATGGTTGCGGGAGGCGCCGACCGCAAGATTGTCGGCACGGTCGGGGAAGGCACACGCGAAGACTTGTTCAGGGGCTCGATATGCGCGGTACGAGACGGCTGGTGCACGAAGTCCTGCTTACGGCGCTGCTCGACGACGACCTGATGACGGGCGTGGTCGTGGTCACGGCCCAATGACCGGGTACGGGTGGGTGCGACTCGCCGGTGTGGCATGCGCGCTGTACGCGCTCCCTGCCCCACTCGCCGCGCAATACGACTGCCGGCCGGGACCGAAATCCAACGAGGCGAAGACGCTGGCCATCTTCTCGGTCCCGTTGGCATTCAGCCCGGTGGCGGCTCCGGGGAGCCCGAACCGGGTCACGATCGGGCTCGAGGCGGCCAACGTGTCGTCGGTGAACCCCGCGACGGCGACGCCGACCATTTGTCGCCCAGGCAAGGGGCCGGAGAACACCGACCTGCTCCCCGCCCTGGCGCGGCCTCGCATCGGCCTTCCGCTGCCGCTCGGGCTGGCGATGGAGGTGTCGTGGATCCCGCCGATCCGGGTGAACGGAGTGAAGGCCAACCTGATCGGGCTGGCACTGGGGAAGAGCTTCGGACTGGCTGATGGTCTCGCCGCGGCCATTCGCGCGCACGCGACTTTCGGATCGGTTCGCGGGCCGGTGACCTGTGACCGGAGCGCCATCGCCGATCCGAGCAGCGAGTGCTTCCAGGGGACTGTCTCGGACGACCGCTATTCGCCCAACATCGTGGGGCTCGACCTCAGCGTCGGCTGGGCGATGGCGGGCGGCAGGCTGCGCCCGTATGTGGGGTCGGGATACAGTCGGCTGGCACCCCGCTTCCAGGTGAACTTCACCAACCAGTTCGGCGACAACGACGCGACGAAGGTGGCCGTGAATCTCAATCGCGTCGCCCTCTTCGGGGGCGCGGCGTGGCAACTCACTGATCGCCTCGCCATCACCGGCGAGGTCTATGCGGACGCGGCGGACGCGGCGACGGGTCGGCTCGTCATCCGTCGCGCGTTCGGTCAATAACCGAAAAGGATGCAAACGATGCCACCGACCCTAGTCATCGCCCTCTTTCTCTGGCTGTTCGGCGAGAAGGCGCAGGCACAACTGCCCGATAGCTACGGGCCCCGGCGGGGTGACTCGCCGGCCACCTCGGGTCCCGAAATCTCCGACTCCGGGCGCCAGCTGTCCGGAGGAGTCGACGAGCGTCTCAAGACCGCTGACTCCGTGGTCTATCGGCTGGCTTCGAGCAGCCGCCTCCAAGTGAAGACAGGCAAGGCGGGCCTGTTCGGCTTCGCTGGCCACACGCACGTGGTCCAGGCGAGGGGGTTCCAGGGGAAGATCGTGTACTACCCCGGGCATCCCTCGAGCTCTCACCTGGACATCACGGTCCTGACCGATAGCCTCGAGGTCCTCACGCCGCCGGACACGGCGGAGATCCGCAAGGTTACCGCGACGATGCGCACCGAGGTGCTTCGGACGGCGGAGTACCCCGAGATCAGGCTCGTGTCCCGGAAAGTGACGCCGAGCGCCGACGGGTTCCACATCATCGGTGCGTTGACGCTGGTGGGGCAGACGCGGGAGCTGCCGATCGATGTCACCGCGCGGATCGGCGTCGATACGCTGGAGGCCGCGGCGACCTTCTCGGTCAAGCAGACGGACTTCGGGATCAAACCGTTCAGCGGTGGCCCCGGCGGAGCGGTGAAGGTGGCGGATCGGGTGACGTTCGACATCAGGGCGGTCGCCGTCCGCGCCGTGGAGCTCCAGGCCCATGCCGCCTGCACGCCCAGGTGCCGCGACGCCGACCTCTCCGACGCCTTGCGGTGAGAGAGGTGCGCCCATGCTGACGTGGACCGATTGCCCGGCCAGGACGCCCGAAGAGCAGATTCTCTTCGCGCAACGGGAAATCCTGCGGCGACTGAGTGCCCGCGGCGCCGCGGCGCTCGATGATGTCGATGCCTCTTGGACCTCACCTCCCAAGCAGCCTCGCCCCCGCTGAGGTTGCGCCCCGAATGGGCGGGCCGCCAGCCGTGCGGAGCACAGGACGATCGTGGCCATCGATCCTCTGCGGGTACGCGCCACCCCTCGGATCGCGAAGGCGCCGCCGCCGACCACCGCCTGCCGGGCGAACTCGATCGCGGTGGCGCCAGCGGTGAGCGACGGCGGGCTTCCTGGACACTCGAGCCCGCCGCCACCCTGATTACGCGACAGCCGTCTCCTTGACCGACACCGGCGCCGACACCCGCGAGAGGAACTCCACGATCCCCGCCGCGATCTCGGCCGCGTGCGTCTCGAGCGCGAAGTGACCCGTGTCGAGGAAGCGGATCTCGGCCTCGGGCACATCGCGCCGGAAGGCCTCGGCACCGGCCGGCAGGAAGAACGGGTCGTTCCTACCCCAGACCGCCAGGACCGGAGGACGGTGCGTGCGCAGGTATGCCTGGAACTGGGGATAGAGCGCCACGTTGCTCGCGTAGTCCAGGAAGAGGTCGAGCTGGATCTCGGCGTTCCCGGGACGGGCGAGCAGGGCGCTATCGAGCGTGTAGCTCTCGGGCGCGATGAGACTCGGATCGGCGACACCGTAGGTGTACTGCCCCTTCGTGGCCTCGGGCGCCAGGAACTCGCGCAGCGCCGCGCGCCGCGCCTCGGTCGGCTCGCGCCAGTAGGCCTGGATCGGGTTCCACCCCTCGCTCAGCCCCTCTTCATAGGCGTTCCCATTCTGGGAGATGACGGCGGTGATGCGCTCGGGATGCGCCAGCGCCAGGCGGAAGCCGATGGGGGCGCCGTAGTCGAACACGTAGACGGCGAAGCGCTCGAGTCCGACGACGCCGGTAAACCGGTCGATGACCTCGGCGAGCCGGTCGAAGGTGTACGGGAAGTCCGCCCGATCGGGCGCTGTCACTGAAGCCGAAGCCGGGCAGGTCCGGCGCGACGACGCGGAAGCGCTCCGCCAGCAGCGGGATCAGGTCGCGGAACATGTGCGAAGAGGTAGGAAAGCCGTGGAGCAGCAGCACCGCGGGCGCATCCGGGCGTCCCGCCTCGCGGTAGAAGATCGTGTGCCCGTCGACCGTAGCCTGGCGATACGTGGTCATGAACCCATCCTCCTTGTGCTCGAGATAACCAGTTGGTTGGACCTAGTAACCTCTTAAATGCTATTATTCAGGTTATGGTTCCCGATCAAGGGATTTCAGAGGCCAGGAGGCCAGGAGGGGCACTCGGCATGCAGACGGCTCCCGCGACGTCAGTCCCCAGGGCGACCTCGCCACCCCTCTTCCTCGGCGAGCACCGCGCGCTCGACTTCCTGAACACGCTGGCCGCGCCGGCGGGCGAGGTCGTCGAGTGGGTGGGGACCGGCGAGGACCTGGTGGGCTGGCTGGTGACGGCTCAGCTGGTCCCGGCGGAGGTCGCGCAGCCGTGGCGCGGCGCGGCGGGCGCCCGGCTCGACGTCGTTGCCGGGCGGGCTCGGGAGCTGCGGGAGTGGTTTCGCGGGTTCGTCCAGCGACGTGCGGGCCGGCCCCTCACGAGGAGCGCGGTGCGGGCGCTCGAGCCGCTGAATCGCCTGCTGGCCGACGACTCGTCCTACCCCCGGATCGGCGTCGCGACCGGCGCGGAAGCGGAGGCGTCCGCCGATCCGGCGCTGCGGTGGCACTGGGAGCGGCGGTGGAGAGGTCCGGAAGCGTTGCTCCAGCCGATCGCGCATGCCATGGCCGACCTCGTGTGTCAGGCCGACTTCCGCTACGTGCGACGCTGCGAGCGATGCACGGTGTGGTTTCTCGACGTGAGCCGCGGGCACCAGCGCCGCTGGTGCAGCATGGCGGTCTGCGGCAACCGCGCCAAGGCCGAGGCCTACCGGGCCTCGGCGCGGGAGTGAGACGAAGCGCTTGCCCGCCGAGTCGACCAGTGAATGGGGGCAAGCGGGTGGCTGCCGTCGCCCCGCACGGTTGCTGTACCCCTGACCTCTGGCAGGCCCCCTTCCCCTCCTCCGCATGCTCTCCGACCAACGATCGTGGGATCGAAGTCAGGCCGCACGCCGGATAGTTGATCGCCAGTCGCGCTCCAATATTCACCCCTTCATCGAGAGGTACATGAATCGCGCTCAAACGAGGGGGGATCAGATGATCGGGCGACTGTTGACGGCCGCTATCCTGGCCGTGCTTGTCGGGTGCTCTAGTTATTCCCCCACCAGCCCGTCTTCCGGAAACGGATCGGGTGGTGGCTACAATGGCGGTAACACCGGCGGCGGCACCGGCGGCGGCACCGGCGGCGGCACCGGCGGCGGCACCGGCGGCAGCACCGGCGGCAGCACCGGCGGCAGCACCGGCGGCAGCACCGGCGGCAGCACGATTCCGCTCACGGCGGCAATCACCGTGGGCAACATCTTCTTCAGGAGTGGGCACAACCAGTCGGCCAACCCGGCCATCGACACTGTCGCGGTGGGTGGCACGGTCACGTGGACCTGGGCGAATGCGGGCAGCGTTCCCCACTCTGTCCAGTCCCTCGGCGTCCAGTCCATCGGCTCCTCGACCTTCACGAGCAGCGCGATCAAGACGGGCGACGGCAGCACGTATCAGGTCCAGTTCTCCGCGCCCGGTACCTACCAGTACAACTGTGCCGTGCACGGCTCGATGATGTCCGGAACGATCATCGTCCGGTAACGCGAGTCGACGAAAGCTGCCCTCGACGTCTGCGGGACCCGATCATAGCCCGGGTGTTGACCGTCATGCACGCCGACCCGGCCGCGGAGTGGACGCTCGATCTGCTGGCCGGCCACGCGAACCTCTCCCGGGCGACGCTCACGCGGCGCTTCAGCGGCCTGGTGGGCGAGGCGCCACCGGCCTATCTCACCCGGTGGCGGATGGAGCTGGCGGCCAGGAATCTGCGCGAGACGGACGATGCGGTGGGGACCATCGCGCACCGCGTGGGCTATCAGTCGGAGTTCGCGTTCTCGCGGGCGTTCTCGCGGCTCAGGGGCCGGCCGCCAGGGCGATACCGGGCCGAGAGTCGTGCGAGAGCCAAAATACTTGACTAATCAACCAATGTGGGATAGCTTCGGCGCCATGACCAGACGGACCAGTCACGTGCAACGCGCCATCAAGCAGAGCCACCCGTTCCCTTCTCCCGCCCAGGAAGGGGTGGTGGGCATGCTGGTAGCGGCGGATCGGATTCAGCGGTCGGTGGCGCCGCTGCTGGAGCCGCACGGGATCACGCCGCAGCAGTACAACGTGCTCCGCATTCTCCGGGGCGCAGGCGTCAAAGGTCTTCCCACCCTAGAGATCGCCGAGCGGATGATCCAGCAGGCTCCGGGGATCACCCGGCTGCTGGACCGGCTGGAGGCCAAGCGGCTGGTTCGCCGGGAGCGCGATGGCGAGGATCGTCGGCGGGTCTGGTGCCGGATCAGCGCGGCCGGCCTCGAGCTGCTGGCGGTGCTGGACCAGCCCGTCGACCGGTGGGACCGCCGGGCCCTCGGCATGCTGAGCCGCACGGAAGTGAACCAGCTGGTTCGGCTCGTCAACACGATCCTGGCGGACGGCGCCTGAGTGTTTTTTTCAGTCGATAGTTGACTAGTCATTAGTTGAGCAATCTACCGATATTCACGACTACCCGCGAGGAACGCATGACCTCCGCAACGATCGATCGCCGCACCGTCTCTCCTCAGGCCTCGCGACCGGTGGCCGCACGGGCTCGCTCCCTCCGGCAACGGCTGGTCGGCACGACCGACGATCCGATCGCGACCCTGCTCCGCCTTGCGCTCGGCGTCGTGATGTTCCCCCATGGCGCTCAGAAGGCGCTGGGCTGGTTCGGCGGCTACGGCTTCAGCGGCACGATGGCGTACTTCACCCAGCAGGCCCACATCCCGGCGCTGTTCGCCTTCCTCGCCATCACGGCGGAGTTCGCAGGCTCGTTGGGCTTGATCACCGGACTCCTGACGCGCATCGCGGCCTTCGGCATCCTGTGCAACATGATCGTGGCGGTCGTCACGGTTCACGCCCCGGTCGGGTTCTTGATGAACTGGTTCGGGCAGTACCCAGCAGGCCAGGAAGGCTTCGAGTACCACATCCTGGCCGCCGCGCTGGCGATCGCGTTGATGGTGCGGGGCGGAGGAAAATGGTCGGTGGATCGAGCGTCGAGCAGGGAGGGCTAGGCGGCGCGCCCAACCGCGCCAGGGCCGGGGCCTATCGGGTCACCGAGATCCGCAGAACACCCTCCTCGGACGGCGTAGCCGTGGGAGGGCCGCAAGCGAGCGCCGTGGCGGCTAAACGGCGGGCCGTGAGCATGTCAGGCGGCTGTCCGGTTTCGAGGGCCAATTTACGAGTTCCTGGTAAGGCGCGTGCGGTCCAGACGCCCTCTACGACCCTTCCCTCTGCCAGGAGATACTCGTGTTCGCTCCCCGTTTAGCCCCAGGCCGCGCGCTGCTGGCGGTGGCCGCGGCGCTGCGGGCACCTGACCGTGCTGGACCGCCGGCCGTGACCGCCAAGGCCGGCGCTTCCCTGGTGCTGCTCGGCGTCAACGAAGTCTCCGCCGCCACCTCCAATTTCTCCCGCTCCACCTTGGCCAGTTCATTGCCAAGAGGTCCGGTCGTACACCTCGGTGCTCCGCATCATGGCCTCGTGCGGCAGCCTGCCCGCGCTGTACTTGAGATCGAACCGCGACGCGCCGAGGGCGCTGCGATCCGGGGAAGGCGGGCGGCGGCCCACTCTGGCGACCGTTGATTGAGATCGCTACTGTAGTCTGGTATGCCTGTTCGATCCGGGGTTTACATCGTCCCCACCCACCGCTGGTATATCGAGCGGACCGTCTGGCTGATCGCTGGCGTGGTGCTGCTTCTGGGCACGGCGCTCGCCGCGACGCTGGATCCGCGCTGGGTGCTGCTGGTCATTGCCACCGGCGTCGCATCAATCACGGTTGCCCTGACCGGGTTCTGTATCGTCGGGAACGTGCTCCGGCTGTTGGGCTTCACGCCGATGCTCGGCGAAGGCGAGCCCGAGCGGGGCAAGCTCTACTTCATGCGGACGGACAGCTGGTACCTCGAGCGGCGGATCTACCTGGCGGTCGGGATCAACATCTCGGTCGCATCGACCCTGGTCCTGGTCTACAGCCGCTGGTGGCTCATGTTCACGGGCTTCGTCGGCGCCGCGATGGTGTGGTTCGCGGTCACGGGCTTCTGCATCATGGCCAACGGGCTCTATTGGCTCGGCGCCGAGCCGCGTCTCCGGCCGGAGGCCGGAAAGACGCCTGCGACGACGCCCGGCACCGACGCTTCCGCGCACGCGACGTGAGCTGACCGCACGCCCTTCCGGCCGATCGACCTCCTTTAGACCGCTCACCTCTGCCCACGCACGGTCACCACCTCAGTCCGCGCGCGGCCTTCTACCGAATCCTTGGCCTCACCCGTGGTTGGCAAGTACGGCCGAGGTCTCGGCGACCAGCTCCCGCACCCGCGGCATCACCTCGCGCCCGTACAGCTCGATGCTCCGCATCATGGCCTCGTGCGGCAGCGTGCCCGCGCTGTACTTGAGATCGAACCGCGACGCGCCGAGGGCGCCCACGGTCGCGGCGATCTTCCGGGCGACCGTCTCGGGCGAGCCGACGTACAGCGAGCCCGCGGCGATCTCGCGATCGAACTCGGCCCGGCTGGTCGGCGGCCAGCCGCGCTCGCTGCCGATCCGGTTCCGCATGACCTGATAGTGGGGCCAGAGCTCCTCGGCGGCCTCGGCGTCGGTGTCGGCGATGTGGCCCGGCGAGTGGACGCCGACCGGCAGCGTCGCCGGCTGGCCGAGCTGGGCGAGGGCGCGGTGGTAGAGCTCGACGTAGGGGACGAAGCGCCGCGGGTCGCCGCCGATGATGGCGAGCGTGAGCGGGAAGCCGTAGCGCGCCGCGCGGACCACCGACTCCGGGCTGCCGCCGACGCCGACCCAGGTGCTGAGCGGCGGGCGCTCGACCGGCGGATAGACGCGCATGCCCTCGACCGGCGGGCGCACGGTGCCCTTCCAATGGACGGGCTGGCCGGTGCGGTCGGCATCCCGGATGGCCGCGAACAGCGCGAGCTTCTCCTCGAACAGGTCGTCGTAGTCCTCGAGCGAATAGCCGAACAGCGGGAACGACTCGGTGAACGAGCCGCGGCCGAGGATCACCTCGGCGCGGCCGTTGGAGAGCGCATCGAGGGTGGCGAAGCGCTCGTAGACGCGGACGGGGTCGTCGGTGCTGAGGACGGTGACGGCGGTACCGAGCTTGATCCGCTCGGTCCGGGTGGCGATGGCCGCTAGCACGACCTCCGGAGCGCTAATCGCGAAGTCGGCGCGGTGGTGCTCGCCGACACCGATGAAGTTGACGCCGAGCTGGTCGGCGAGCTCAGCCTCAGCGACGACGTTGCGGAGGACTTGGGCGTGATGCAGCGGACGGCCGGCGGCGTCGAGGGTGACGTCGCCAAAGGTGTCGAGGCCGAGTTCGATGGGACGCATGAGTGCTGAACCGAATCGCTGGGTGCAAGGTTCCCGCGCGTGGTACTGAGAGGTATTGAGGTCCGGTCCGCTCAGGTGGGCGTTGCGCGAGCCGCCTCTCCCAGGAGCCCGATCGCGTCTCGGAGCTGGCGGTCGGACAGGTAAGGTGCGGGGCCCAGCCTCAGGATCTCGCCTCGGGCATCGGTCCAGACCCCGCGGGTACGAAGACTGCTCACCAGCGCTCCGGCTGATGGCGATCGGAGCGCGAGGAAGCCGCCGACCTCGTCGAGCGGACAGGCGCGGTCGCGGCTCAGCCGTCGGGGATCGAGATCCAGCGCGTCGAACGCCGAAGCGAGAAGCCCGATCTGATGCTGGCTCACTGTCCGCAGCACCTCGGGTGTGAGTCCATGCGCGCGGAAGAAGTCGAACACCGGCACGGCCCGATAGTGGCTCGTCGGGTCGTAGGTCGAGCCGGCGAACCGATCGCCGCCCCTCCCGTAGGCCACCCGCTCCTCGCGCCGGCGATCCGCCAGCACGGTGAACTCGCTATACCACCCGGTCACCACCGGCCGAAGGTCGGTGTTCGGCGGAATTCTCAGGAAGCAGTTCCCTTCTCCCAGCTGGCAGTACTTGTAGCCCCCGCCCACGACGAAGGTGTCGCCGAGCCCCTCGTCACCGAGCGAGAACGGCACCACGTTGAGCGCGTGGTAAGCGTCGACCAGCAGCCGGCTGCCTTGCCGCCGGCAGCTCGACGCTACCTCGCCCAGCCCGCGGGCGATGCGTCCGGTATCGAAGAACACGGCCGAGACCAGCACCAGCGCGGTGCGGTCGTCCACGGCGCGCCCGAGTCGAGCGGCCAGCGACTCGAGCGGCGCCTCCGGTATCCGCACGACGGTGAGCCCTTCCTCCTCCAGGCGGTCGAGCTGCCGACGGATGCTGTGGAACTCGCCATCAGTGGTCACCAGGCGTGGTCGAGCTGCGAGCGGCAGCGCCGAAAGTAGACGCACGAGCAGCTCGTGGGTGTTGGCCCCCAGTGCGATATCGCCGTCGGTGTCGCCCAGGAGCCGCGCGAACCCCTCGCGAACCCGCTCGGCTTGTATGAACGCCTGCTCCCATTTGTCGTCCACGTACCGCGCGGCGTCCAGCCAGGCGGCCTTCTGGCCGTCGAATCCGCAGTCGGGCCAGGCCTGGTGCGAGTGCCCGGTGAGCAGGAGCCGGTCCGACACTCGGAACTGCGAATAGTGGCTCGCGATGGCGTTGGGGGAAGCGTACAGAGACGTGAGATCCATGACCTGGGCGTGTTTCACAGTTCTGTGCGGATGGCCCAGAGATCCGGAAACAACGGCTGATTCAGGGTGCCGAGCAGATAGTCCGCACCGGCGCTGCCCCCCGTGCCCCGACGAGTCCCGATGGTGCGCTGGACCATCTTGACGTGTCGGTAGCGCCACTCCATGAGCCCTTCGTCCAGATCCACCAGCCGTTCGCACAGCTCGGCCAGCGCCGGTTGGCCCCGATACACGGCGATCAGGACATCCCGAAGCGCGGGAGAGGACTCGACCCGCCGGGTGACGTCGCGCCGGAGGTCGGTCGCAGGCACGGGCACGCCGTTGGCCGCCAGATGGTGCAGGAAGGCGTCCCACAGCGAGGCCGACTCGAAGCGCCGCTCGAGGCGCGCGCGAGTCTCGCTGCCGGCCGGATAGCGTTCCAGCGCCTTCGCGTCTTTCCAGCCCAGCGCAAACTCCAGCTCGCGGAACTGGTACGACTGGAATCCGCTCCCGGACTCCAGTCGATCGCGGAACGAGAGGAACTCGAGCGGTGTCATCGTCTCCAGGATGTCGAGCTGGGCGACCATGACCTTGAGGATGGTAAGGATCCGCTTGAGCGTGCCCCGCGCGCGCGCGCCATCGTTGCGCCCCAGCAGGCCCGCGAGGTGGTCCAACTCGTGCAGGATCTCCTTGAACCAGAGCTCGTAGACCTGATGAATCACGATGAACAGCATCTCGTCGTGCTCCGGCCCCTCCGACAGAGGGTGCTGGAGCGCGAGCAGCTCATTGATCTTCAGGTACTCGGTGTACGAAGGCATGATGGAATTTACGGTCGATTCACCGCATTCGGGGCTTGTACCGGTTGAGCGTCTCGTACATCGGGGGCCAGGAGAGCGGGTAGCTCAGGTCCGCGGCCGCGTGGCGAGTCCAGTACGGGTCCCACAGATGTGCCCGAGCCAGCACCACCAGGTCGGCACGCCCGGCAGCCAGGATGGTGTTGACGTCGGCCGGCGACGAGATGTTCCCCACGGTCATCGTGGGCACCCGCGCCTCGTGCCGGACCCGGTCGCTGAACGGGGTCTGGAACTGGCGGCCGTAAACCGGCTTGGCATCGGGGACGGTCTGCCCCGCGGAGACGTCCACGATATCGGCTCCCGCCGCGACCACCATCCGTGCCACCTCCACGGCGTCGTGCGCCTCCGTGCCGCCGGGGGCCCAGTCGACGGCGGAGATCCTGACCGACAGCGGCTTGGCCGGAGGCCACTCGGCGCGCACGCGGGTCACGATCTCCAGTGGATAGCGCATGCGGTTGGCCAGGGACCCGCCGTACTCGTCGGTTCGCCGGTTGGTGAGGGGCGAGATGAACGAGGCCAGCAGGTACCCATGCGCCAGGTGCAGCTCCAGCAGGTCGAAGCCGGAGGCATCCGCCATGCCGGCGGCACGGACGAAGTCCGCGGCCACCTGGTCCATGTCGTCCCTGGTCATTTCCCGAGGCGTCTGGTTGTGAGCCCGGTAGGGAATCGGGGACGGTGCGATCAGCGGCCAATTGCCCTCCGGCAGCGGCTCGTCCTCGCCCTCCCACAGCACACAGGTCGAGCCTTTCCGGCCGGCATGGGAGAGCTGCATACCGATCTTGGCCTCGCTCTCCCGGTGCACGAACTCCACGATCCGCCGCCATCCGGCCACATGGGCCGGGAGATACATACCGGCGCAGCCGGGCGAGATGCGTCCCTCGCGGCTCACGTCGGTCATCTCGGTCATCACCAGGCCGGCGCCGCCGATGGCACGGCTGCCCAGGTGCACCAGGTGCCAGTCGTTCGGCTGCCCGTCCTCGGCGCGGTACTGGCACATCGAGGAGACCACGATTCGGTTGGGCAGCACCAGCTCGCGCAGCCGGTAGGGCGTGAACAGCGGCGGCGGGCAGGGATCGACCGACACCGGTCGCCCACTCTGCCTGGCGGCCTGCCCGGCGAACCAGCGGTCCACCTGCGCCACCAGCGGCGGATCGCGAAGCTTCAGGTTGTCGTGGGTGATGCGAAGGCTTCGGGTGAGCAGGTTGAAGGCGAACTGCAGCGGTTCGGTATCGTGGTAGCGCTCCACCGACTCGAACCACTCGAGGCTGGCCTGGGCCGCGCGTTGAAGACTCTCCACCTGGGGGCGCCGTCCGGCCTCGTAGCTGGCGAGGGCGGCCTGGAACCGACCTTTCGGCCTTGAGCGCCGCGGCCAGCGCGATCGCGTCTTCCATCGCGAGCTTGGTGCCCGAGCCCACCGAGAAGTGCGCCGTATGCGCGGCGTCGCCCAGGAGCACGACGTTCCCCGCGTGCCAGCGAGCATTCCGCACCGTGGGGAAGCGGCGCCAGATGGACCGGTTGGCGAGGAGGGAGTGGCCCTGCAGCTCGTCCTTGAAGAGCCGCTGCAGGTAGGCGACCGTGCCCTGCTCGTCGTCCTCGGCGAGGCCGCTGGCCTGCCAGGTCTCCTCCCTGGCCTCGACGATGAAGGTCGAGCGGCCAGGGGCGTACTGGTACGCATGGGTCCGCCACAGACCGGCCGGCGAAGGCTTGAAGTAGAACGTGAACGCGGGAAAGGGGCGGGTGGTCCCGAGCCAGACGAAGCGGTTGCGGCGCCAGTCGAGGCTGGGCTGGAACTGGTCCGAGAGCCGGTCGCGGATCAGGCTCGCCGCGCCGTCCGCGGCGACCACCAGATCGGCCTTGGGAAGACCGCAGTCGGAGACCTCGCGAATCTCCTGCTGCCAATGCACCTGCACTCCCAGCGCGTGTGCCCGCCGAGCCAGCAGCTCCAGCAAGGTCTTCCGCTCCACCCCCGAAAAGCGATGCCCCGTGGACCGCGTGACGGTGCCACGGTAGTGGATCTCGATGTCCTCCCAGTGCGCCGCCGCCGCAGCCATGGTAGCGTTGGTCTCGGGATCAGCCTCGCCGACGTTCTCGAGGGTCTCGTCGGAGAACACCACCCCGAAGCCGAACGTGTCCTCGAGCCGGTTCCGCTCGTACACGGCCACCTGGTGGCCCGGGTCGTCACGCTTGAGCAGGATGGCGAGATAGAGGCCCGCGGGACCCGCGCCCACGACCGCTACTCTCACCGGGTGGTGGGCTCCCACGCCGGCGCCACCAGCCTCCGCCGACCGTCGGGCGTCAAAGGCGTATCCTCACCCTCCAGATCGGTGTGGTCCCAGAGCTTGCAGGTCACCGGCTTGTGCACCTGGTCCAGGCCCTCGCAGTAGTTGGTGAACACGCAGCGTCGGACCTCATCGCCCCGGCCGAGCCTCAGCTTCCGGAACCAGTCGGGGTCCGCCAAGCTCTGCCGGGCCGAGGCGATAATGTCCGCGTCGCCGGCCCGAAGCAGGTCTTCGGCCTGCTCGAAGGTCGAAACGCCGCCCGACAGCACCACCGGCGTGTTGCATCCCGCCGCACGCACCGCGTCCCGCACGGCGCGGGTGGCCGCGCGGTTGCGGCCGAACGGTCCGCGTTGGTCGGACCGCACGGTCGGCATGCACTCGTAACCGCTGGGCCCGGTGTACGGGTATCGTGCCCAGCCAATTCGCGGCTGCCTGGCATCCTCGAACTTGCCTCCGCGAGAGAGCGAGAGGTAGTCCATCCCGGCGCGCGCGAACTCGGCGCCGAACCACGCTGCGTCCTCTGCAGTGTAGCCTCCAGGAATGCATTCCTCGGCCAGGAACCGGCATCCCACCACGAACCGATCGCTCACCGCGGCGCGAACCGCGCGGTAGACCTCGAGCGGCAACTTCACCCGATCGGCACGGGACCCACCGTAGCCGTCATCCCGCTGGTTCAGCGCGGAGAGAAACGACGCCACGGTATACGCGTGGGCGTAGTGCAGCTCCACGCCGTCGAACCCCGCCTGCTCGGCGCGCTCCGCCGCTTCAGCGAACAGTTCCGGCAGGACCCGCGGCAGCTCGCGGATGTGAGGGAGCGTGGTGTCGGTGACCCGCTCCCGCTCGCCGAACTGCAGGCTTTCGAGCTCCCGCTCGCTGAGGAATCGGGGCCACTCGGCCTCCGGCAATCGCGCCAGCGCCTCACGGATCGCGTCGTCGGAGCCAGGTAGGATGGCTCGGTGCCGATCCGTGATTTCCAGGAATTCCCGGAAGTATCGCACCGGCTGGGGCCGGCGGCGGATCCGGAGAAAGTCGATGACCTGGATGAACAGGCGGGTCCGGCCGCCGCTCGCCTGGCGGACGGTGCGTGCCAGCTCCGCCAGGCCGCTGGTGAAGCGATCGTGTCCGATCCGTAGGAGCGGTCCGCTGGGGATGTCCCGGATGCCGGTGGCCTCGACCACGAGCGCCCCCGGCTGTCCGCGCGCGAAGCGCTCGTACCACGCCAGAACCTCCGGCGTGACCAGCCCGTCATCGGTGGCCCGCCAGGGTACCATGGCCGGCACCCAGGTGCGCTCCTCCAGCTGGAGCCGGCCGGAGCGGAGGGGGCTGAACCAGAGCGAGCGGGCCGCCTCCGCCGCGGTGGGCGGATGCGTCGCCGGGATAGGGTGCTTCACGAAGGGGTCGGGGTGCCACATAGCGTTGCTTCGCGAGTGCCTCGGCGATCTGAATCTATGTCCTCGAGGTATTCACCACGGAAACACGGAAGACACGGAGGGAGTGCGGAGGAAAGATTGAGGGTGGAACAGCACACCCACACAGTCCTGCCGGTTTTCCGCGGCCGTCTTCCGTGCCTTCCGTGTTTCCGTGGTGAATCCATGGATCGGCTCCCGGACTACTGCTTGAGCAGCTCCCCCGCGATGATCAGCTGCTGGATCTCCGTCGTCCCCTCGTAGATCCGGAGCGCCCGGACCGCGCGGTACAGCCGTTCCACCGGATGGCTGGCCAGTACCCCGCGCCCGCCGATGAGCTGCACCGCGTCGTCCACCGCCCGCTGCGCCATCTCGGTGGCGAAGGACTTCGCCATGGCTGCTTCGCTCGTGATCCGCTCCTGTCCCTGGTCCTTCTCATAGGCGGCGCGATAGGTCAGGAGCCGGGCGGCCGCGAGATCGGTGGCGGTCCGGGCCAGCTTCTGTTGCACCAGCTGGAACTGGGCCAGCGGTTTCCCGAACTGCTGTCGCCGCTTCACGTGGACCAGCGACTCGGCGAGCGCGCGAGTCGCCATCCCGCACGCAGCCGCGGCCACCGTGGGCCGCAGCCGGTCGAGGGTTGCAAGGCCGAGCGCGTAGCCGCGTCCCTCGCTGCCGAGCATCGCGTCCGCCGGCACCTGACAGTCCTCGAACGCGATCTCGCCTAACGGGTGCGGGGCGCTCAGCACCTGCGGCTCCACGAATCGGAGCCCGGGCGCGTCGGCCGGCACCAGGAAGCAACTGATACCCTTGGCCCCCTTGCTCCCGTCGGTAGAGGCGAACACGGCATAGAGATCGGCGATGCCGGCGTTCGAGATCAGCGTCTTCACCCCGTTGAGCACGTAGCCCGATCCCTCGCGCCGGCCGGTCGTCGCAATCCCGGTGACGTCCGACCCTGCCTCCGGCTCGGTCATCGCGAAGGCGGTCATGACCGTTCCCCTGGCGATCGGGCCGAGCCAGCGTTCCTTCTGCGCCGGCGTGCCGCCCAGCAGGATCGGTGTGGTGCCGAGCCCTTGCAGCGCGAACACCGCGTCGGCCAGCGGTGATGCCTCTCCCAGTGCCTCTCGCGTCAGGCAGCAGCCGCGAAGATCGAGGTCGAAGATCGGCTGGAGCCAGCCTCCCGCACCGAGCAGTCCGAGGAGAGCCCGCGCCTCGGTCCTGGCTGCGTCATCGTCAACCGGTTCCGGACGGGTAGCGATCTCCGCCATCGCGAAGTCGCCCGCCCGCGCGGCGAGCGACCCGTGCTGCGGCTCGAGGAAGGCGCGGATCAATCGCGTGTCGGGCATGCCTATTCGAACTTCGGTTCGCGCTTGGCGCGAAAGGCTTCGTAGGCTTCGCGGAAGTTCGGGTGACGCATGCAGTCCGCCTGAACCCGCGCTTCCCGCTCGATCGCGGACACCAGGTCCATCGCCGCTTCCTCGTTCAGCGACTGCTTGGTGACGCCATGGGCCGCCGAGGGGCCCCGCGCCAGGCGGACCGCGACGTCGGTCGCTTCCGCCATCAGCCGCTCGGCGGGCACCACCCGGTTGTACAGGCCGATATCGGCGGCGCGCTGGGCGGTGATGAAGTCGCCCAGCAGGAGCAGCTCGCTCGCATGCGCCAGGCCGACGATTCGCGGAAGCAGCCACGCCGCGCCCATGTCGGCCCCGGTCAGGCCGACCCGCGAGAAGAGGAAAGCGATCTTGGCGCCCTCGGCCGCGATCCGGATGTCGCTGGCGGCCGCGATCACGGCGCCGGCGCCCGCCACGGTTCCGTTGAGGGCCGCCACGACCGGCCGCCGACATTGGCGGATGGAGAGGATGAGATCGCCGGTGAGTCTGGTAAACTCGAGCAGACCCGCCGCGTCCCTCGAGAACAGGACGCCGATGATGTCCTCGACGTCCCCCCCGCTGCAGAAGGCGCGGCCGGTACCGGTGATGATCACGGCGCGGACGCCGGGCTCGGCGTCGAGGGCGCGGAACGTGTCCCTCAGCTCGGTGTAGACCTCGAAGGTGAGCGCGTTCAACCGGTCGGGGCGATTGAGCGTGATGGTCGCGACGGCGGTCGCCGGGTCGACGGTGTAGGCGAAGGACTTGGGGCTCAGGGTCATCAGTGCGCTCGTTCGACCAGGTTCGACCCGTCCCACCAAGCACCCGTTGAATTCACCACGGAAACACGGAAGACACGGAAGGAAGTGTGGTCATTTCCATTTTCGACACCTACGAAGGGAAATTGGTGGTGAGCCTCGACACGCGCCTCTTACGTTTCGTTGCTCGGGAGGGGCCGTGGGACTCATCGAGCATCCGACCAATCGAATAAGCGCAAAGGCCATAGGCGCGGCAGTTGAAGTACATCGCCATCTCGGCCCGGGCCTTCTTGAGTCCAGCTATCACGCCTGCTTGTGCCACGAACTAGAACTACAAGGCATCACGTATCATAGTCGGATGTCCGTACCTCTCGAATACAAGGGAAAACAGATCGCAAAGAGTTACGTCATTGATTTCCTGATCGAAGGCTGTCTCGTTCTCGAACTCAAGTCCGTGGACAAACTCCTGCCGATCCATTCGGCTCAACTGATGACCTACCTGCGTCTCCTCAGAGTCACCTCCGGCCTTCTGATGAACTTCAACGTCGACGCTCTCCCCCACGGCATAAAACGAATACTGCTCTAGCTCCCCGCTGCCGTTCGGTTTCCGTGACTTCCGTGTTTCCGTGGTGAATCTCAGTATCGGGATCTCGGTCTTAGCCCAGCACCGCCGTCGCCTCGATCTCCACCACCGCCTGCGGGTCCACCAGCGATTTCACCTCCACCAGCGCCATCGCCGGGAAGTGGGTGCCCATGCGGCGTCGATACGCCTCGCCCAATGACTTGAGGCTGGCACGATACTGCGCCATGTCGGTGACGTAGATCGTGAACCGACCGATGTCGCCCGGCGCACCGCCGGCCTCACGCAGCACGGCCAACGCGTTGCCGAGCGCGGTGTCGAACTGGGACACGAGGTCGGCAGCCGGTACCTGGCCCGAGGTCGCACGTGCAGTCTGTCCCGCAATGAACAGCGTCCTGCCGCCGGCCTGGGCCAGCAGCCCGTTGTTAAAACCTCGGGGTGCGCCGAGCTCCTCGGGATTGATGATCGCGAACCGTCCGCTCATCGGGTCCCTCCCGTCCAGGATCATGGCCTCCCCGTTGGGAGGATGGCCCACGGCGGCGGTGGACAGTGATACGACGGCGGCCGCTACCTCCTCCGGCGTGATCAGCCTCGGCTGGTTCTCCGAGGCCAGGGCCGCGGCCAGCGCGGCCTCCCGGGTGCGGCCGGTCTTGGCCGCTATCCGGTCCACGGTCTCGGCTGTCATCTCGGTATCCACGAAGCCGGGGCAGACCGCGTTCACCGTCACCCCCGTCCCCGCCACCTCCGCCGCGGCCGAGCGGGTGAGGCCCAGGAGCGCGTGCTTGGCCGCCGAGTACGCCGCCAGGTACTTGCCGCCTCTCAAGCTCGCGGTCGACGCTACGTTTACCACTCGCCCCCACTTTCGCTCGAGCATACCCGGAAGGAAGGCCCGGGTGCAGAGGAAGGCGCTGGTCGCGTTGACCGCGATGAGGCGATTCCACTCGTCGAGCGAGGTACGGGCGATCGGCATCGAGGCGGCCGCGCCGGCGTTGTTGACCAGGATCGCGACCGGGCCCAGCTCCGATGCCTCGCGCGCGAGGGCCTCCACGCCGGCCTCACTGCTCACGTCGCAGGCCACGGCCTTGGCCTGGCCGCCGGCCGCCCGCAACTCGGCGCTCTGCCGTTCGATCTGGTCGCGGGTGCGGGCCGCGACCACGACCGTCAGACCGGCCTCGGCGAGCGCGCGGGCGGTGGCCGCTCCGATCCCGCGGCCGGCACCAGTCACCACCGCGATCCGGCCGGACAAGGAGCTCATGTCGGCTGCCCCGCCCTGGCGCCGAGCTCGGCCTGCACCGATTCGTCGAGGATCGCGCCGAGCACCTCGATCGTCGCGCGGCCCTCTTCGGCGGTGGCCTGCCCCGGGAAGCCGAAATACGCCCTGGCTCCGCCCGCCTCCTCGAAACTCAGCTTGCCGTCGCGGATGGCGCGGGAGAGCGACGCCGGGTTGGGCGGCAGGGCGGTCCGTATCGCGTCCCGCACCAGCTCAGGACGCTCGGCCATCATGATCGACGTCTCGAACTGGCCGGCGTGGCAGGCACCGCTCTTGAACTCCTCGCTCAGTCGGAGAGCCCACGGTTTGTCGGTCAGATTGGGAAATGCGACAGGCAGCCCGACCTCGCGCCGGATCGCGTTGACGGCCGCCTCCAGCGAAGCCAGGTGCGTCGGGTCCAGATGCGCGTTGGCGATGGCCATCACTCCGAAGCCATGCCAGGCCAGGCTGCGGGCGATGTCCAGCACCGTCGCCGAGACCGTTTCCGGGCGAAGGGAGAGCGTTCCAGCGAAGCCATGGGCGAAAGGGGCGGCGGTGTAGCTCAGCGGCGGAAGGACCACTGCCCGCTGGCCGCGGGCGTCGAGCCGGGCCGCGCCCGCACGGGCCATCGCCAGGGCGATGACGACGTCGGTCTCCAGCGGCAGGTGCGGGCCATGCGCCTCGACCGCCCCCACCGGCAGGATGGCGACCGACCTGGGACCGGTGGAGTCCCGCGTCTCCTCCCAAGTCATTGCGGCAAGCGGCTGCACGATTATTGTGTCCTCACGACCATGACCCACCTCAACATCGCCGATTTCTTTCTGGATGCCCGGGTGCGCGAGGGTCGGGGCGACCGGACCGCGCTCCAAACCGATGCCGGACGGTTGAGCTATCGCGAGGTGCAGGCGCTGGCCAACCGCTATGCCAACGTGGTCAGTTCGGCGGGGGTGACGCCGGAACAGCGGGTGATCATCGCCCTGCCCGACGGACCCGATTACGTCGCGGCGCTGTTCGGCATCCTGAAGATCGGCGCCGTTGTTGTGATGGTCAACCCGGAACTCAAGCCCGACGCCATCGAGTATTTCTTCGAGTACAGCCGCGCGACCGTAGCGCTGGTGCATGCCGCGCATGCCGACGCGTTCCGCGCCGCCGCGGGCCGGGCCGCCCACGCGCCGAAGTTGTTGCTGGTGGATAGCGCCGACTGGAGATCGCGTCTCGCTGCCGCGCCGGACACCTGGGAGAACTTCCCCACCCACCCGGACGACGCGGCCATCTGGCTGTTCTCCGGCGGCACCACCGGCCGCCCCAAGGCGGCGGTGCAGCCGCATCGCTCCTTCGTCAATACCGCGCAGTGCTACGCCGCGCAGGTCCTCTGCTACACCGAGACCGATGTGACGATCTCGGTGCCGAAGCTGTACTTCGGTTATGCAACCGGCTCGAATCTTCTGTTTCCCTTCGCCGCCGGCGCCTCCAGCGTGCTGTTCGACGAGCGGTGCACGGCCGAGGCCATCTTCAGCCGGATCGCTCGCTACCACCCGACCATCCTGGTCACGGTCCCCACCATGATCAACCAGATGGTGAATCACCCGGAGGCCGCCCGTCAGGACCTCTCCTCGCTGCGCCTAGCCACCTCCGCGGGAGAGGGCTTGCCCGAGGAGCTCCACGCCCGGTGGGACCAGTGCTTCGGCGTGCCCCTTCTCGATGGTCTCGGCACCGCTGAGATGTGGCACATCTTCCTCTCCAATCGCGTGGGTCGGGTGCGCCGCGGCACGCTGGGCGAGGTGGTGCCCGGCTTCGAGATCAGGGTGGCGGACGAGGAAGGCCGCGAGCTGCCCGATGGAACGATCGGCCACCTCTGGGTGCGTGGCGGCTCGCGGGCGCTGGGCTACTGGCAGCAGCTCGACAGAAGCCAGACCTGCTTCCGCGGCGAGTGGGTCGTCACGGGAGACCTGGTCCAGCGGGACGCCGACGGATACTACACCTACGGCGGCCGGGCCGACGAGCTGCTCAAGGTCTCGGGGAAGTGGCTCTCCGCCACGGAGGTGGAGAGCTGTCTGCTGTTGCATCCGTCGGTGGCGCAGGTGGCCGTCGTGGGGGTGGCCGATGCCAGCGGGCTGACCAAGCCCTACGCCTACGTCGTGGCTCGCGAGCCTCGCGAGAACCTCGGGGAGGAGCTCAAGACTTTCGTGCGCGACCGGCTGGAGCCGTACAAGCATCCCCGCGAGGTGATCTTCGTCGATTCGCTGCCGATGACGCACCTGGGAAAGGTGGATCGGGGCAGGCTCAGGACCACGCCGGGACAAATGAGCGGCGGGAGCGGACCCGCCTAGTCGCCACACATCCGAATGCGCGACATCCCGCGGGCCTGTCGGCTGCATGCGCGGGTCAGGCGGCGGTGCGCGTCGTCAGGCATAGCCGATCCTCGGGTCCAGCGGTATCGCACTCCGTGTGAACACGCCGCTGCCCCGGCCGAGTAGCTGCCCCCCGCTGTCGAAAAGATCGGCTTCCGCGAGAAACAGGCGCCCTCTCCCGTGCAGCAGGCGGCCCACGGCCCGCAGCTCGCCACTCGTGACCGGGCGAGCGAAGTGCACCGTGAAGGAGACGGTCAACACCAGCACCTCTCGTACCTGGGAGTTCACGGCAAAGAACGCCGCATCATCGAGAGCCCGAAAGTACACCGAGCCGTGGACAGCATGGGCCGCGTGGTAGAACTCCGGGCGGGTCGCGATCCGGACCTCGGCTTGGCCCTCAGCGACGGCGATGGTGGCGCCAAACCACTGCGAGATCGGTGCGGCGGCATAGAGGCGCTCGAGTTTATGGTAGTGCTCCGCGTCCGTCACGCCGCTACCCATGCTCCTCGTTCAACGAGCGCCTAGGGAAATACGCATCGGGATGCGTTCGACTACGGCGTCGCCCGCTGATGCCCGCTCGAGCTCGGCGTTGTAGCGCAGCTCCTGCATCCCCTCGGTGCCGCGCAACTGGTCCAGGTCGGTCGGGAACCGGAGGCGGATTCCGAATTACTTCGAGAGGCGCTCAATCGCCTGTCGGGCGAAGCTGGAGACCACCAGCGTCCCGCTCAGCCGCGCCCTCACGGCCAGCAGCTCCGGCCAGTGCTCGGTTCCCTGCCAGAAGACTCGCTTCATGGCCGTCAACGCCTCCGGATTGCTCGCCGCGACCTGGCGTGCAAGGGTCGCGAGGCGCGCATCCAGCGCCGCGCCGTCCGGCTGCAGCTCCGCGTAGAGCCCGCGCTGGTGGGCCCAGTCCGCGCTGCGCCACTCGGCTGCATCGATGCTCAGAGCGGCGTAATTCCCCACCCCGATCCTTCGCTCGATGACGGGCCCCACCACGAACGGGCCGATCCCGACCGCGAGCTCGCTGAGCTTCACCTGGGCAGCCGGGGTCGCGAGCGCATAATCGGATGCCGCCACCATCCCGACGCCGCCACCGACCACCTTCCCGTGAACCCGAGCCAGGATGAGCTTAGGGCACTCGCGCATCGCGTTGATCAGGTTCGCGAACCCCAGGAAGAAGCGGGTGCCGCTCTCGGCATCGGCGATCGCGGACAGCTCGGCAAAGGACGCGCCCGCGCAGAACGCACCCGTGCCCTCGCTTCGAAGCACGATCACGCTCGCCCGTGGCTCCTGGCCCAGCGCCGTGATCCGGGCCGCCAGCTCGGCGAGGAGGGCTCCCGGCAGCGAGTTCCCCTTGGGATGCCCGAAGGTCACGCTGGCGACGCCGTCCGCCACCTGCGTGGTCACGCTGCCGGGCTCGTGCGTCGTCGCCTGGGTCACGGCTTCCCTTCCCCGAAAAGGTCCGATACAATTGCAACTAGAAGGTAGCGGGTGGCCCGGGACCGCTCCAGCGACTGCGCCGCCGCCCTGAACTCCAAGAGGCACGCCAAGGTGTCCACTGCGCCGCTCCCGACCCCAGACGACTCCGCATCCGCCGTCGCCTTCGAAGCCCGAATCGACGCGGGCGAGACGATCGAGCCCAAGGACTGGATGCCGGAACGGTACCGCCACCAGTTGGTGCGGATGATGTCGCAGCACGCCCACTCGGAGATCGTGGGCATGCTGCCCGAGGGCAACTGGATCACCCGGGCACCCTCCCTGCGGCGCAAGATGTGCCTGCTCGCCAAGGTCCAGGACGAAGCGGGCCACGGGCTCTACATCTACTGCGCCACGGAGACGCTGGGCGTGGCCCGCGCCGAGCTGATCGACCAGCTCCTCACCGGCAGGGCGAAGTATTCCAGCATCTTCAACTACCCGACCCTGACGTGGGCGGACATTGGGTGCATCGGCTGGTTCGTCGATGGGGCCGCGATCGTGAACCAGACCGTGTTGGCGAAGGCCTCGTACGGCCCGTACGCGCGGGCGATGGTCCGGATCTGCAAGGAAGAGAACTTCCACAAGCGGCAAGGCTACGAGATCGTCGCGACGCTGGCCGCCGGCACGCCCGCGCAGCGGGCCATGGTCCAGGATGCGGTGAACCGGTGGTGGTGGCCGACCCTGATGATGTTCGGCCCCAGTGACGTCAACTCCCCCAACAGCGCGGACCTGCTTCGCTGGCGGGTGAAGCGGTTCAGCAACGACGAGCTGCGGCAGCGGTTCGTGGATCTGACCGTGGCCCAGGCCCAGGCGGTGAAGCTCACCCTGCCCGACCCCAAGCTCCGCTACAACGCCGAGACCAAGCACTGGGAGTTCGGCGAGATCGACTGGGCGGAGTTCAAACAGGTCATCAGCGGCAACGGCCCCTGCAACCGGGAGCGACTCGCGGCTCGGCGCGCCGCGCACGACGAGGGCGGCTGGGTACGCGAGGCGGCGGCGGCCTTCGCCGAGAAGCAGCGCCGCCGCAGTGCGGCGCCGGCGGCCTGAGGCCGCGGCGAGCGGGGCGAGACTGATGGCTGACGAGCTGCCGCTGTGGGAGGTCTTCACCCAGGCGAAGGACGGCGCGCCGCACGAGCACGCCGGCAGCCTGCACGCGGCGGATCCGGAGATCGCCCTGCAGAATGCCCGCGACGTCTACGCGCGCCGGGGCGAGGCCGTGAGCATCTGGGTCGTGCCCAGTGCCGCGATCGTCGCGTCGAGCCCGGAGGACCGGGGGCCGTTCTTTGATCCGGCGGATGATAAGCCGTATCGGCATCCGCAGTTCTACAAAACGCCCCGCGGTGTGAGGGTGGAGTAGGTGGGCGGGGGCGAGGCGTGGCGGGCGGGGGCTGCGCCGGCGGGTGGGCTGCGCCCGGCGGGGGGGGGACGCCCGTTGGGCGAGGAAGCTTTGTTCGAGTATCTGCTTCGGTTGGGGGACGATCGGCTGGTGTTGGGGCACCGGTTGTCGGAGTGGTGTGGGCACGGACCGATACTCGAAGAGGATATCGCGCTCGCCAACGTCGCGCTCGATCTCATCGGGCAGGCGACGCATTTCCTGCAGCTGGCCGGCCAGATTGAAGGCAAGGGGCGGGACGAGGATGCCCTGGCCTACTTCCGCGATGCCATCGACTACCGCAACGTCAACCTGGTCGAGCTGCCCAACGGCGACTTCGGTCGCACCATCGTACGCCAGTTCCTCTTCGACGCCTGGAGTGTGCTGCTCCTGGACCGTCTCCAACAGGCGGCCGACACCAAGCTCGCCGGCATCGCGGCCAAGGCCTACAAGGAAGCCCGCTATCACATCCGCCACAGCGGCGAGTGGGTCATTCGACTGGGCGACGGCACCGACGAAAGTCATCGGCGAGTCCAGACGGCGCTGAACGAGCTTTGGCCCTACACCGGAGAGCTGTTCGCGACGGACGAGGTGGACCGGCTGGTCGCGGGCGCGGGCGCACCGGAGCCGGCGGTGCTCGAGGCGCCCTGGCTCGAGATCGTGAGCGACGTGGTTCGCCGGGCGACCCTCACGCTGCCACCCGAGGGCTTCATGCACTCCGGCGGCCGCCAGGGGCGGCACACCGAGCACCTGGGCCACCTGCTGGCCGAGATGCAGATCCTCGCGCGCTCGCACGCGGGGGCGAAATGGTGAGTCGCGCGGGCACCGAGGAGACTCTGCTCGAGGTGCTGCGCGGCATCCCGGATCCCGAGGTGCCGGCGTTGGACATCGTCGAGCTGGGGATCGTTCGGAGGGTGGAGCTGAGACCCAACGGGGCCGTGACGGTAGACGTGACGCCGACCTACTCCGGCTGTCCCGCGATGCAGATGATCGAGCAGGAGATCGTGGCCGCGCTCGGCGCCAAGGGCTACGATCGAGTCGAGCTACGGACGGTGTACTCGCCCGCCTGGACCACCGACTGGCTGAGCGACGCGGCCAAGGCGAAGCTCAAGGCCTACGGCATCTCTGCTCCCGGCCACACGGTCGTCGAGCAGGCGCTGGTGCCGCTGATGTCGGCGGTGCGTCGCGCCGCCTGTCCCTACTGCAACTCGTCGAACACCGAACGCAAGAGCGAGTTCGGGTCGACCGCCTGCAAGGCCATCCATTACTGCCATCACTGCCACCAGCCGTTCGAGGAGTTCAAGGCGATCTAGCGTCAGCCCTCGCGTTCCCCGGCCTGCCTTCCGCTACGACTGTCCCCCCCTCCTCTCCCGCCCCCGGCCCCACGTCGACCACCCAGTCGCTCTGCGCCACGACCGACATGTCGTGCTCCACGACTATCACGGAATTCCCCGCCTCCACCAGCCCATCGAGCTGCGCCACCAGCTTCTCGACGTCCGCCGGATGCAGCCCCGTGGTCGGTTCGTCCAGGATGTAGAGCGTGTCACCGCGGGCGGGGCGCTGCAGCTCCGTGGCCAGCTTGATCCGCTGGGCCTCGCCGCCGGACAGCTCCGTCGCCGGCTGGCCGAGGCGCAGGTAGCCGACGCCGACGCTCCGCAGCATCGCCAGTGACCGGCTCACCCCGGCCGCCTCCGCGAAGAACGCCGCCGCCTCGTCCACCGTCATCGCCAGCACCTCGGCGATGTTCCGCTCCTTGTACCTCACCTCGAGCGTCCGCGCATTGTAGCGCGACCCGTGGCACGTCGGGCACGGGGCGTACACGCTCGGCAGGAAGAGGAGCTCGACCATCACGAAGCCCTCGCCCTCGCAGGTCTCGCATCGGCCCTTGGCGACGTTGAAGGAGAACCGCCCCGCATCGTACTTCCGCGACCGCGCCTGCCTGGTCGCGGCGAAGAGCTTCCGGACACCGTCGAACAGGCCAGTGTAGGTCGCCAGGTTGGAGCGGGGGGTGCGGCCGATCGGCTTCTGGTCCACCATCACCAGCCGGCGGATGCCCTCCATCCCTTCCACTATATGGCCGCCCGTCGGCTCGACCGGGCCACGCTCCAGCTCCGGGGCCTCGTCCTCCGGCGACTCCACCTCGTGCCCAAGGTGTCGCTGGACCAGCTCCACCAGCGCCTGGCTGACCAGACTCGACTTGCCCGAGCCCGAGACCCCGGTCACCGTGGTGAACACGCCGAGCGGAAAGGAGACGTGCAGGTCGCGCAGGTTGTTCCGGGTGACGCCCTCGAGGCGGAGCCAGCCGCTGGGCTGCCGCGGCTCGCGCGGCGCCGGGCGGCGCTCGCCGAAGAGGTACTCGCGGGTGCGCGACTCCTTCACCTCGCGGAGCCCCTCGACCGGCCCGCTGTAGAGCACCTCGCCCCCGTGCTGGCCGGCGTCCGGCCCGACGTCCACGATCCAGTCGGCGTGGCGCATGACGTCGAGCTCGTGCTCGACGACGAAAATGGTATTGCCCGCGGCCTTGAGGCGATCGATCGTCCGGAGCAGCGCCTCGGTGTCCAACCGGTGCAGGCCCGCCGAGGGCTCGTCGAGCACGTAGACCACGCCGAAGAGGTTGCTGTGGACCTGCGTGCCGAGCCGGAGGCGCTGGAGCTCGCCGGGCGAGAGTGTGGGCGTGCTGCGCTCGAGCGAGAGGTAGCCGAGGCCCAGCTCCATCAGCACCTCGAGCCGGGCGACGAGATCCTTCGCGATCCGGCAGGCGACCATCGCCTTCTCCGGGTGCTCCTCCTTGAGCCGCTGGAAGCCGGGCGCCGTCTCCGCCGCGTACGGTGCGAAGATCTCGGCCATACGCTTCAGCGGCCGGCGGGACATGTCGGCGATGTCGAGGCCGGCGAACTTGACCTCAAGCGCCTCTGGCCGGAGGCGCTTGCCGTGGCAGACGGGGCACTCGGTGCTCACCATGTAGCGCGAGACGCGCTTCCTCATCTGGGCGCTCTCGGTCTTGGCGAAGGTCTCGAGCACGTACTGCCGCGCGCCGGAGAAGGTGCCCATATAGCTCGGCTCCTCCTTCCGCTTGAGGGCTCGGCGCGTCTCGGCCGGGGTGTAGCCGGCGTAGACCGGGACGGTGGGCGTTTCCTCCGTGTAGAGGATCCAGTCGCGGTCCTCCTTGGGCAGCTCGCGCCATGGCCGATCCACGTCGTAGCCGAGGGTGACGAGAATGTCGCGCTGGTTCTGGCCGTGCCACGCCGGCGGCCAGGAGGCGATCGCCCGCTCGCGGATGGTGAGCGTGTCGTCCGGCACCATGCTCCGCTCGGTGACGTCGTAGATCCGGCCGAGCCCGTGACACCGCGGGCACGCGCCCTCGACGGTGTTGGGCGAGAAGCCCTCGGCGTAGATGATGCCCTGGCCGCGGGGGTAGTCTCCCGCGCGCGAGTACAGCATGCGAAGGAGGTTCGAGAGCGTGGTGACGCTCCCGACCGAGGAGCGGGTGGTCGGCGCACCGCGCTGCTGCTGGAGGGCGACCGCGGGCGGGAGGCCGTCGATCCCGTCCACCTCTGGCACGGCCACCTGGTGGAACAGCCGCCGCGCGTACGGCGCCACGGACTCGAGGTAGCGCCGCTGCGCCTCGGCGTAGAGGGTGCCGAAGGCGAGCGACGACTTGCCCGAGCCTGAGACGCCGGTGAAGACGACCAGGGCGTCGCGAGGGATCCGGACGTCGACGTTCTTGAGGTTGTGGACCCGGGCGCCGCGGACGTGGACGAAGCCGTCGTGAGTGGTCATCCGGCGAAGCTATCGCGATCCGAGGGCGCCGGAGGTGGCAGCCGACACGGCGGGGGCGCTGACGCGCCAGCGGGTGGGCTGCGCCCGGCGGGAACGGCGGAGTGCTAATTGGAGGTGGCCGTTCCCCGCCGCTCCAGCCGGGGCGTCAGCGCCCCCGCCCGACCTCCCTACAACTCCCTCTCCGCCAGCTCCCGAAACGCGTCGGGAACCGAGCGCCTGGCATCCAGCGCCACCGAGGCATATCCGACGGATTCCCAGCCGAAACGGTCGCGAATAGCGTCGATGGCGCGGTCCGCGAGGAGGTGCGCCATTCCTCTCGTGGCGCCCGGGCGCCGGGCCTCGTCCGCGAGGCCGAGCGGCAGATCGAGCTGCACCACCGGCTGCTCCTCGATATGCGAGACCGAGATGGCAAGCAGGGAGATCGCGCGCTCTTCGGGATGGCTCCTGAGGACAGCTCGCACCAGGTCCTCGGCGATCTCCGCCAGGATGGCCGTCGCGGCGACGGGTTGCGGCAGCGTCACGGCGTGTGTCACCGAGCGGAGGTTGCCGAAGCGCACCCGCACCGTCACGGTCCGCCCGGACTTGCCCTTCGCCCTGAGGCGCGAGCCGACCCGGTCGGCAAGGTGGCGGAGCGCGGGGCGGATGACCGGGTCCTCGACGGGCCTTCGGCCGAGCGCCGATTGCGCTCCAACCGAGTGGGCGTGGACATGGGTCCGGATGGCGCGAGGATCGCGGTTCCAGGCGAGGGCGGCCAGCCTCTCGCCCGCGGCAGGGCCGAGAAGGCTGGCAATCGCGCCTGGGGAGCTCTTCGCCAGGTCGCCGATGGTAGCGATGCCGCGTTCGGCGAGTCGCGCCCTCGTCGCCGGGCCGACGCCCCACATCATCTCCACCGGCAAAACATGAAGAAAGGCGAGCTCGGTCCCCGGGTCGACGACAACCAGCCCGTCAGGTTTGGCGACCTGCGAGGCGATCTTGGCGAGGTGTTTTGTGCTGGCGACGCCGACGGAGATGGGAAGGGCCAGCTCGTCGCGCACGCGTCGGCGGATCGCTCCGGCGATCTCGGCCGGCGTGCCGAAGAGGTGCGTGCAGCCTGCGACGTCGGCGAACGCCTCGTCGATCGAGATCCGCTCGACCAGCGGCGTGAAGTCGCCCAGTACCCTGATCGCGGCGTCGCCGAGCCGTTGGTACTCCTTGAAGTGCCCCCCGACGAAGACCAGGTCGGGGCAAAGCTCTCGCGCCCGCCGACCCGGCATGCCGCCGTGGACACCGAAGGCCTTCGCTTCGTAGGACGCCGCGAGCACCACGCCGCCCCCGACTGCGATCGGCTTGCCCTTGAGGGACGGATCGAGCATCTGCTCGACGGAGGCGTAGAACGCGTCCAGGTCCGCGTGAAGGATTGTGGCCGTGTCCATGGCGAACATAAGACGAAGATGACTGGCGGCTGTCAAGCGGCGGGCATGGGCGGGGGCTGCGCCGGCGCGTCAGCGCCCCCGCTTTTTCGCCTTGACACCGTCGCCACCGCCTGCCAGCTTCGCCGCACCATGCGCATCCCGCTCGACGCCATTCGCGAAGCCGCCGCCGGCACTGCGCCGCACCTCCACCGCACGCCCATGCTTTCCTCGCGCACCCTCGGGGAGCGGGCCGGCGTGCGCCTCGACCTCAAGTGCGAAAGCTTCCAGAAGACCGGCTCGTTCAAGCCGCGCGGGGCGCTCAACGTCGTGCTGTCGCTCGACCAGGCGCGGCGCGCGCGCGGCCTGGTCACCGTGTCGGCCGGCAACCACGCGCAGGCCGTCGCGTGGGCGGCGCGCGTCGTCGGTGTGCCGGCGACGGTCGTCATGCCGGCAGACGCACCTCGCTCGAAGACCGATGCCGTCCACAGCTACGGCGCGACGATCGTCGCCCACGCGGATCGCGCGACGCTGTTCGACCGCCTCCGCGAGGAGGAGGCCCGCACCGGAGCGACGTTCGTCCACCCGTTCGACGACCCGGTCGGGCTCGCTGGGGCGGGAACGGTCGGCCTCGAGATCGTCGAGCAGGTGCCCGACGTCGAGTGCGTGATCGTGCCGATCGGTGGCGGCGGGCTGATGGCCGGCGTCGCCTGCGCGGTGAAGGCGCTCGTGCCCGGCTGCCGGGTCGTCGGCGTCGAGCTCGAGGCCGGGCCGGGCATGACCCCGTCGCTCGCCGCCGGCAAGGCGGTGCCCGTCCCCCGTCCCGCGGGGACGATCGCCGACGGCCTCACGCCGCCGTTCGTCGGCGCGATCCCGCTCGAGGTCGCGCGCGACGTGCTCGACGAGGTCGTGCTGGTCACCGAGGAGGAGATCCGCGAGGCGATGCGCGCACTGCTCGTCCGCGCCAAGCTGTATGTCGAGGGCTCGGGTGCCGCGGCGACGGCCGCACTGCTCGCCGGCCGCGTGAAGCTGCCCGCCGGGACGCGCGTCGTCTCGATCGTCTCCGGCGGCAACGTCGATCCCGAATGCGTGCTCGCCCTGTTCGCGCCGGGCGCGGCGGAGACACGGGCGTGAAGGTCCTGTTCGTCAACGAGGCGGGCGTCCGCGAGCTCCTCCCCATGGAGATGTGCATCCTCCTCATGCGCGAGGCGCTTGCCACGCTGGCCCGGGGCGAGGCGGTGCAGCCGCTGCGCAGCATGCTGCGCCTGCCCGACGGCTCGGGCCTCCTCGGGCTCATGCCGGGCTACCTCGGCGCGCCGCAGAGCTTCGGCCTGAAGGTCGTTTCGGTCATGCCCGGCAACCACGGCACGCTGTACGACTCGCACCAGGGCGTCGTGATGCTCTTCGGGATCGCGCACGGCGAGCCGCTGGCGATCATCGACGCGACGGCGATCACCGCAATCCGCACCGCCGCGGCGTCCGCCGCCGCCACCGACGCGCTGGCGCGGCACGATGCCGGCGACCTGGCGCTCCTCGGCGCGGGCACGCAGTCGCGCAGCCACCTGGCGGCGATGCGCAACGTGCGCCCGCTGCGCCGCGTCCGCGTGTGGAGCCGCACGCGGGCCCACGCCGAGCACTTCGCACGCGAGGAGAGCGCGCGCGCAGGCATCCCGATCGAGGTGGCGGGCCGCGCCGAGGACGCCGTGCGCAACGCCGACCTGGTCTGCACCACGACCGCGGCGCGCGAGCCCATCCTCGAGGGCGCGTGGCTCGCGCCCGGTGCCCACGTCAACGCGGTCGGCGCGTGCTTCCCGTCCAGCCGCGAGCTCGACACCGAGGCCGTCCGCCGGGCGCGCGTCTTCACCGATTGCCGCGAGTCGTGCCTCAACGAGTCCGGCGACTTCCGGCTCGCCCGCGCCGAGGGCGCGATCGGCGACGATCACCTGCTCGGCGAGATGGGCGACGTGTTCCTCGGCAAGGTCCCCGGGCGGGTGTCGCGCGACGACATCACGGTCTACGAGTCGCTCGGCATCGCGATCGAGGACCTCGCCGCGGCGCACTACATCCACCGGAGCGCGGTCACCTCCGGCGGCGGAACGTGGCTCGAGTGGGGCGGCCCGGCGGATCTCGCATGACGCCCGCGCCGCCGGACCGGGCGGGGGCTGCGCCGGCGGGTGGGCGGGGCCCGGCGGGTGGGCTACCGCCCGTGCTCCATCCACCGACGCGCGAGGAGGTCCTCGCCGCCCGCGGGCGCATCCAGGGCATCGCCCTGCGCACGCCGCTGCTCCGCCTTCCGCCGGAGCCGGGTGAACCCGAGACCTGGCTCAAGCTCGAGACGCTCCAGCCGATCGGCTCGTTCAAGATCCGCGGCGCCGCCAGCGCGATGGGCCTGATCCCGCGCGACGAGCTGGCGCGCGGCGTCTACACCGCGAGCGCCGGCAACATGGCCCAGGGGGTCGCCTGGTGCGCCCGCGCGGCCGGCGTGCCGTGCGCCGTCGTCGTCCCCGACCACGCGCCGCGGGCCAAGCTGGACGCGATCGAGCGCCTCGGCGCGCGCATCGTTCCGGTGCCGTTCGAGCGCTGGTGGCAGGTGCTGGTCGAGCGGGGCTACGAGGGCATGACGGGGCGCTTCATCCACCCGGTGAGTGACCCGGCCGTGATCGCGGGCAACGCGACGATCGGGCTCGAGATCCTCGAGGACCTCCCCGCGGTCGCGAGCGTCCTCGTGCCGTACGGCGGCGGCGGGCTGTCGAGCGGCATCGCCGCCGGTGTGCGCGCGACCGGATCCACCGCCCCGACGTTCGCCTGCGAAGTCGAGACCGCGGCCCCGCTGGCGCCCGCGCTCGCCGCCGGCGCGCCCACCGCGATCGACTACCGGCCGAGCTTCGTCGACGGCATCGGCGGGCGCGGCATCCTCGCCGAGATGTGGCCGCTCGCCTCTACCCTGCTCGCCGGAAGCTTCGTCGTCGGGCTCGAGGAAATCGCCGCCGCGATCCGCCTCCTCGTCACGCGGGCGCGCGTTGTCGCCGAGGGCGCGGGAGCCGCGTCGCTGGCCGCCGCATTCGCCGGCCGCCCGGCCACGGGCCCGGGCGGAGCGGCCGTGCCGCGCCCGGAGGGCCCGGTGGTCTGCGTCGTCTCGGGCGGCAACCTCGATCCGGCGCGGCTGGCGACGATCCTCGAGGGGCGCGTGCCCTGAGGCTCAAGTCTCGCGCGCGCCGAATCCAGGAATGGGGCGGCGGGTGGGCTGCGCCCGGCGGGGGGCCGCGCCCGGCGGGGTGGCGCTTGGAGGTCCGCTCCCGCCGGCGCGTCAGCGCCCCCGCCCCTTTACCGCCGGTCCTCTACGGCACGCTCAACCAATCCCGCCGCTCCCGCCGTGCATTCTATTGCCTTCTGATCGCCACCGCAGGATCGATCCGAGCCGCGCGAACCGCCGGCAGCCAGCACGCCGCCACCCCCACCACCACCATCATCAATGCCACGGCCACCAGCGTGATCGGGTCGTTCGGCGCGACGCCGAACAGTAGTCCGCGGATCAGCCGGGTGCCGGTCAGGGCGCCCGCGACCCCCAGCACCAAGCCATAGACCAGCAGGATCCCGCCCTCCGCCAATACCATGCGCTGCACCCGCGCGCTGTCCGCGCCAAGGCTCATGCGGATGCCGATCTCGTTCGTCCGCGCGCTCACCGAGAACGCCAGCACGCCGGCGATGCCGACTGCCGCAATGATCGCCGCCAGGACGCCGAACGACGACACCAGCACCGCATTCAGTCGCCGAGGGGCGACGCTCTGATCCTTGATCTGGCCGATGGTGAGCACGTTCTCGATCGGATCGTTCGGCACGATGCTCCGCACGATGCGAGTCGCGGCCGGCGCGAGTGTGGCCGGATCACGCTCTGAGCGAATCACGAGACCGCCGCCGAACATCGCTTCCTGCTTCATTGGCTGGAACAGCGCGCCGCGGGGCGCGGCGTCGAGTCCGCCGTCTTTCGTGTCACCGACCACGCCGACCACCGTACGCCACTCGTCGCTCAGGCCGATGAACTTGAGCACCTCGCCCGTCCACGCCACGCGCTGTCCAATCGGGTCGCGGTTCGGAAAGAGCCTGGAAGCGAGCGTCTTGTTGAGGATCACCACTCGCGCCGCCTGCTTCGTGTCGGTCTCCGCGAACTCGCGTCCCTGCATCAACGGGATGCCGGCCGCATGAAAGAATCCAGGACTGACCGTTCGGTAATCGGCTCGCGGAATGGCCTCACCGCTGGCGAGCGCTCGTCCTTCCGCCTTCACTTCGAGCACGGCCTCGGTCGCACGGAGCGGCATCGTCGAGCCGATGCCGACCTCGCGCACTCCCGGAATCGCCGCGACCTCGAGCTGCATCCGCTCGAACAGCGCCTTCGCGTCCTCGTCCTTCCGCGCCTCGAAGTCGAACGGCACTTCCATGGTCAGGATCCGCTCGGTGGTGAGGCCCGTGTCCACCTCTGAGAGCTGAAGCATCGTGCGTGTGAGCAGCCCCGCACCCGTCAACAGGATGACCGATACGGCGATCTGCGCGACGACGAGGCCGCGTTGCAGGCGCTGACCGCGGACACCACCGCTCATTCGGTTCGCGCCCGCGGCGACCCATGCTCCCAACGATCCTTCCTTGGCGAGCGTCGGCGCGAACGCGAGCAGCACCGCCACGAGCACCGAGAGCAGCAGCGTGAAGCCCAACACCATGCCGTCCAGCCGAATCTCGTTCGCGCGCGGGGAATAGCGCTCGGCCAGCGAGACGAGCAGCCGAACGCCAGCGATCGCGATCAGCAGACCCACCACCGCGCCCGTCAACGCGAGCACAAGATTCTCGACGAGCAGCAAGCGGCGGAGCCGAGCGGTCCCCGCGCCGAGCGCCGCGCGAACCACGAGCTCGTGCTCGCGTCGGACCGCTCGCATGAGCGTCAGATTCGCGACATTGGCGCTCGAGATGATCATGACGAACGCGGCGGCGCCCATGAGCAACCACAGCGTGAGCCTTGCCTTCTCGCCGAGGACTTCCTGAAATGGGAGGACGGAGATCTCGTACCGCGACCCCGGATCGTAGTCCTGAGGATACGCCTTCACCACGCGGGCGTTGATCGTCGCGGCCTCGACCTTCGCCTGGTCCACGGTCGCGCCGGGTGCGAGTCGCGCGACCATCTCGGTCATGCGATGGCTCCGGCCTTGCACCATCAGGGCGCTCGTGTGGTGCTCGCTCATGACCATGTTGAGCAGCGCATCCATCGGGCGCGGGAAGTACGGGGCCGGCTGCACGACGCCGACGATTTGGACCGACTTACCGCCGAGCCGAACGTGCTGGCCGATGATCCCCCGATCACCGCCGAAGCGCTTCATCCAGTACTCGTGCGTGAGGACCATGACCGGCGGGACGTTCACGCCATCATCGGCGTCGGTCAGCAACCGACCCGCGACGGCGGACAGCCCCATCACGTTGAAGTAGTTGCCCGTGACGAGGCCGACGGTCATGCGAACCGCGTCCGGCTTCCCCTGCAATGTGTAGATCATCCCCGAGTACTCGGCGATGCCGGCGAGGCTCTTGGCGCTCTCGCGGAAGTCATTGATCTCGGGGACGGAGAAGTTCACGTTCTCTCCGCCCGGACCTTGTAGGGAATGCCGCAGATAGACCAGCCGCTCGCCGTCCTTGTGGGGCAGGGGGCGCAACAACACGCCGCGAACGACGCTGAAGATGGCGGTGTTTGCGCCGATACCGAGGCCGAGGGTGAGCACCACGGCGAGGGTGAACCCGCGCGCGCGGGAGAGGCTGCGTACGGCGTAGCGTAGGTCCGAGATGAGCATGAGCGTGCGTCCAGGTGCTGGAGTGACTGGCTGGCCCCTACCTATACGTCGAACCACGCTTTGCGAAATCGACATCCGACACTGGCGCGGCGGGGGACTCCGGGATCGGGGGGCGCCATCCCGGACCCAGGCCCGCTGGGCGAGGATCCGGCTGATCACCCCGGAATCCGTAATCACCGCCACCATCCGCATCGGGCCCCGGCACCGGGGACGGGCGAGCGGGTCAACCTCGAAAATCCAGCGGAGCAACTCCGGAGGGAAGCAGCCCGGGCCGACGGCAGGTAAGCCATGCATCCATATCAACGCCAGCCACTTCGAAGAGCGTGTCTTCGTGGACGATCAGGCAGCGCCGGGTCTTCCGGACCGAGGCGAGCACCGCAGCCTGGTCCCATCGCGCCACGGCGCGAAAGATTCTACAAGAGAACATAAGAAGAACCCGACTGGCGGCAGTCAAGCCTCAGGCTCAGCGCGATGGCCGACCGCCCGGCGCACCGACGTTCACGATCGTACCCCGAGCCTGCGACGCCCCGAGCGAGTCACCCTGGGCGAAGCGAGGGTTCAGGATGACTCGTCGAGCGCCGCCACCCGCCGGCCTAATGGTACCACGCCGGCTCCACTTCGTCCCTCGAGCTGTTCGTGATCCGGACGAGGCTCCCACCCGTGCTGCTGTTCATGGTCCAGATCTGCGGCCTGCCCGACCGATCGCTCGAGAACGCGATCCGGGTTCCGTCCGGCGACCAGCTCGGCTCGCCATCATGGTGACCGTTATTGGTGAGCCGCGTGACCACCCCCGTGGCGGGGGTCTTCACGTAGACCTCGTAGTTGTTGAAGGTGCCGGTCGCGATCCGGCTGTAGGCGATCCTCTTCCCATCCGGTGAGAAGGTGGGATCGCCCACCCGCATGTCCCCCGACACGGGGACAGTGTGCGGCCCACCCGGAACGACGAGATCCACGGTGTTGTGTGAGGGGCCCACGTAGATGATCTTCTGGCCCGTCGGGTCGTACGAAGGATCCTCACCTTGCATGTAGCTGCCGCCCGTGGCCCAGACGAGCGCGAGCTGGCCGGTGGCCAGGTTCAGGGTGGCCACGTAGGGGAGGTTTTGCAGGACGACGGTCACCACCAGACGCGATCCGTCGGGCGACCAGGATGGATCCATGATGTGGAACGCGGAGGTATAGGACTTCGCCCAGTGCTTGTTGGTCCCGTCCGCATTCATCACGTAGATGTCGTAGTGCTGAGCGTTGGTCGCGTCCGTCCGGAATCGCACCATCGCGACCCGCTTGCGGTCGTAGGACCAGCTCGGAGCGAACTCGGTACTGGCCCAGGTCGTGAGGCGGGTGCGGTTGTTCCCTTGCGCGTCCATCAGGTAGATGTCGCCAAGCATCCCAGAGTACGAGGTGAAGGCGATTCGTGACGTGGTGAGCGCCGCCAGGCCATCGGCGGGTGCCACGGCATCGGCGGGCGCCTCGATCGGGGCGGTCTCGCTCGCCGGATCGAGCGGGCTCTCGGTGCTGTCGCACCCCGCCAACGCCGCGGCGCCTGCGAGGACGAGCAGCCGAGGAAGCATGGAGCGGAACGACCGGACCATTGGGTACTGCCAGTTGGGGAACAGCATTGTTTCTCCTCGGGAGGGTAATCCCGGTGCGTGAGTTCGGGTGCCGGCTTCATTGACGCGGTCAGTATACGGCCGGCGGTCACGCCCGAATCACCTGGGAATCACGAGGGGCAACTCGCTGTGGGTCAGTCTCTTGTGGGGACCAGCGGCCGCTGCCGCCAAGCTCCCATCCTGGTGGTCGGATCGGCATCATGGGGGGAATCCTGCGGGGCGCGGATCAGAGAAAGGGGCAACCCATCACTTTCCGGCAAGCCCAACCTGAATCGGTGGGTGACCGCAGCAGCGGTCGAGCTGCAGCAACGAACCAGGGGCTGCTCCAAAAGGGAAACAGCCCGGCCGACGCCAGGTAAACCATGCAGCTACATCAACGCCAACCCTCGATCTCCTCCACCCAGCGGGCCAGGAACGCGTTCGCCTGATAGCCGTCGAGCACGCGATGGTCGATGGTGAGCGTCACGTAGCACATCGGCCGCACCTCCACCACATCCTTCCCGCCCTGCTCCCGCGCCACCGGCCGCCGCTCCAGCTTGCCGACGCCGAGAATCGCCGACTGCGGCTGCGGAATGACGATCGGCGCCGCGAGGAGGCTGCCGCTCACGCCGTGATTGGAGATCGAGAAGGTGCCGTGCTGCACGTCGCTCGGCGCGAGGGTGCCGCTTCGGGCGCGCTGGGTCAGGTCATGCAGACGCTCCGCGGTGGCCCGCAGGTCGAGCGTCTGGGCGCGGTGGATGACGGGCAGGATGAGGCCACCCTGCGGGAGCGCGGTGGCGACGCCGATGTTGCAGTCGCCGAACAGCTCCAGCGCGTCGTCATGCCACCGGCTGTTCACCTCCGGCACGGCCTGCAGCGCGGCGACGCTCGCGCGGATGAAATAGGCGGTATAGGTGAGCTTGACCCCGTCCGCCTCGAAGGCAGCGCGGTGGGCCTCACGGTGAGAGACGATCGCGGAGAGATCGGCTTCGAAGACCGTGGTGACGTGCGGCGCCACCGCGACGCTCTGCACCATGTGCTGGGCGATGCTGCGGCGCATCCCGGTGTGGGGCACCTTGCGGCTGGGATAGGCGCCCGGCTCGGCGTTGGCAGGTGTCGTCGGGCGCGAGGCGATGTGCGCCTCGACGTCCTGCACCGTGATCCGCCCGCCTCGGCCCGTGCCGCTGATGGTCGACGCCTCGAGACCATGCTGGGCGAGCAGCCGGCGGACGGCCGGGGTCAGCTCAGCGCTCGTGGACGCGGGCCCGCCGGTCGGGGTGGGCTCGGCCCTCGAGGTGGGCTCGCGCGCCGGAGTGGGCCCAGCAGCCGCAGCCCCACCCACCTCGATGCGGCCCAGCACCTCACCGGCCTGGATCGACTGATCCGCCGACTTGAGGATCTCACGGAGGATGCCGGTGGCGGGTGCGGCGATCTCCACCGTCACCTTGTCGGTAGTGATCTCGAGCACCGGCTCGTTCTGGGTGACGGACTCGCCCACGTTCTTGAGCCACGTCCCCACGACCATCTCGGTCCCCTCGGCCTGGTCGGCCGGCGCCGCGATCGGAATCAGCTCTGCCATTCCGGATTCCTCGATCAGAACTCGAGCAGTTCCTGCATTTTGGCCGCGATCCCCTCGACACTGGGAAGTACGGCGTTCATCAGTCCGAGGTTGTACGGCGTCGGCACGTCCGGAATCGCGAGGCGGGAGATCGGCGCGTCGAGGCTCAGGAACGCCTGCTCCGCGACCACCGCGGCGACCTCCGCGCCGAATCCGGCCGTGAGGGTGTCTTCGTGGACGATCAGGCAGCGCCGGGTCTTCCGGACCGAGGCGAGCACCGCAGTCTGGTCCCATGGCGCCACGGTGCGGAGGTCGAGCACTTCGATCGACTCCTCGAGCTCGCGCACGGCGCGCTCGCATCGTTCCACCATGGCGCCCCACGTGACCACCGTGAGCCGTTCGCCGTCGAGGACGACCTTGGCCTTGCCGAGCGGAAGCACGAAGTCGTCGCCCGGGTACGGCCGTCGGGCCGATGCCCCATCGAGCAGCGCCCGGTGCTCGAAGAAGATCGTCGGGTTGTTGCCCCGGAGCGCCGAACGAAGGAGACCCACGGCGTCCTCCGCGTTCGACGGGATGCAGACCTGCCATCCGGTGGCGTGCACCCAGAGCACTTCGCCACAGACGCTGTGCCATGGATCCCCGCATTTCGGCGCGTACCCGCCCGGCATCCGCACGACGATGGGGGCGGCGAAGCGGTTGTGCGTCCGCCAGCGCATCGTGCCGCAGTTGTTGAGCTGCTCGGTGGCGGGATCGGCGTACTTGCGGAACTGGATCTCCGCGACGGGCAGGAGACCAGAGAGCGCCAGGCCGACCGCGCGACCGATGATGCCCTCCTCCGAGAGGCTGGTGTCGAATACCCGTCGCTCCCCGAAGGCCGCCTGCAGCCCCATGGTCGCAGCGTGCACGCCACCCTTGGGGCCCACGTCCTCTCCGAAGAGCAGCATCTTGGGGTTCGTCGTGAGCTCGTGCTCCAGCGTCCGCCGGATGGCGGTGAGCAGGTTGATGCGAGTGGGCTCGGGTCGCGCTACCTCGCTGCCCGGAGGGAATCGGTGTCCAGCCGGAGCGAGCCCGCCAACCAGTTGAAGCTCCGTGGTACCATCGGGCCGGGTGGCGGCATACACGTGCCTGGTCACATCGGACGGCTCGGGCTCAGGCCGCGCCAGCGCGGCTCCGAGGGCCCTGTCCACGTCAGCCTTGACCTGCGCCTCGACCGCCGCGATGGCCGACTCCGACAGCGTCCCGCTCCGAAGGAGCTGATACAGCTTGGGCAGCGGATCGCTGGCCTGCTCCTGGGCCAGGCGCTCCTGGCTCTTGTACGCCTGGGTGTCCTGCGCCGAATGCCCGCTCAACCGCGGCACGGCGAGCCGGAGCAAGGCGGGGCCCTTGCCCGCCCGAACGTGGGTCACCGTCTCCTGGAGCAGACGAGCCGCCTCGCTGGGCTCGGAGCCGTCGCCGTTCCGCACGAGAAGATTTCGGAACGAGGCGAGGTTGGCCGCGATGTCGCCGCCCGGCGTCTGGAAGCTGGACGGCACCGAGATGCCGTAGCCGTTGTCCTCTATATAGAAGAGCAGCGGCAGGGTGAGGGTCGTGGCGATCGTCAGCGCCGACCAGAAGCCATTGGTCGCGACGGAGGCCTCGCCGCCCAGCACCACGGCGATCGAGCCGTCGTAGCCGCTGTCGCCCAGTACGTCACGATGGTAGGTAACGCCCTGTGCCCACCCAACCGCCGGCGTGTACTGGGAGCCGACGTCCCCGGACATCGGGAGCACGATGGGGCCGTCCGCCTTCGGCAGATTGCACACCACTCCGATGTCCCGGCCGTTGCTGAAGCCGCCCGACTTTCCCATGGGGGCCGCGAACGCGTCCTCCAGCGAGAGGCCGAGCGTCAGGAGCATCGGTCGCGACCGGTAGTAGGCGCCCACGGCATCGTGCGGGTGGTCCAACAGGCTGCCCAGGATGACCTGCGCCATCTCGTGCCCGCGAGCAGAGAATTGGTAGAGCACCTTCTGTTCGGGGACGAGACGGGTCTCCTCGATGTCATCCAGCGCCCGCGAGGCGAGGCTCAAGTAGAGCACCCGCTTCCAGTCGATCCTGGGGTCGACCCCGGCGGCGCCGGGCGCCCGCGCTTCACTCACTCCCATCTCGCCCCACGTCGTGCTCCCGGTCTGTCTGGAACACCGTGCCGCGGAAGAGTGCGACCACGGCGCCATCCCCCCTGGTGACTCGCACTCGGTAATACGCCAGCCGCTGGCTGCTCGCCTCCCGCTCCGCCTCGGCCAGCAGCAGGTCGCCGACCCGCACGGCCGCCGGGTACGTCATGCTGTTCTCGATACTGACCGTCACCTTTCCGCCGGTGTTGCTGACGAAGGCCAGCGCGCTATCGGCGAAGGCGAACGTGACCCCGCCGTGGCACACCCCGAATCCGTTGGTCATATCCTGGCGCACGGCCATGCGAAGGGTCACCCGAGCCGGCCTCAATTCCACGATCTCCACGCCCAACCACTGACTGAAGGCGTCATGCTCCAGCATGTGGCGGACGATGGCCGCCGCGCGCAGCTCGGGGTCAGCCGGCAGGGAGCTCACCCGCGGAGCGTTCCACCGGATGCGGCAAGGCGCCGGAGCAGTGGGCTCGGCCGGTAGCGATCCTCCGCGTACTCCGCCTGCAGGTGTTCCAGGCGCTCGAGCGCGAACGGATACCCGAGCTCCTCGGCCCACGCGATGAGCCCTCTGGGGTAGCTGACTCCCTTCACCATCGCGACGTCGATGTCCGCCGGCGTGGCGACGCCCCAGAAGACGGCGTCGACCGCCTCGTTGATCAGCATCGTCAGGATCCGCTCCAGGATCGATCGCCCGAGGGCCGGATCCTCCCTCGGTGCCGGTCGGACCGCACCGTCGCCGTAGTCGTAGTAGCCCCGGCCGGTCTTCCGTCCGAGCAGATTGGCATCGACCAGCCGTCGCTGCGTGAGCGAGGGCTTGTAGCGCGGATCGAAAAAGAGCCCCTCGTAGACCGCCAACGTCACCGCGAAGTTCACGTCGTTGCCGATCAGGTCCATGAGCTCGAAGGGTCCCATCCTGAAGCCGCCGAGCGTCCGCATGGCCCAGTCGATGGTAGCGCAATCGGCGATGCCTTCATCAAGGATCCGGAGCGCCTCGCCGTAGAAGGGTCGGGCGATCCGGTTCACGATGAAGCCCGGGGTATCCGCGGCGACGACGGTGGTCTTGCCCCAGCGTTGCACCAGAGCGCAGGCGGCATCGACCAGGGCGCCCGGCGTCGCGTGCCCGCGGGACCACCTCCACCAGCGGCATCATCGGCGCGGGATTGAAGAAGTGCAGGCCGACCACCCGCTCGGGGCGCTGGCACGCGGCAGCGATGGCGGTGATGGACAGGGCGGAGGTGTTGGTCGCGAGCATCGCGTCCGGCGCGACCACCCGCTCGAGCGCGGCGAAGCTCTCGCGCTTGGGCCCCAGCCGCTCGACGATCGCCTCGATGACGAGCTGACAGGATGCAAACCCGCTCACATCGCCGCCCACCACGTACCGGACGCGCCCCCGCGCCGCCTCGGCGGCCGAGCGGGTCAAGCGGCCCTTCTCGGTCTCCCGAGCGAGCGCCTTCTCGATCCCGGCGCGCGCCCGGGTGATCGCCCCCTCGTCGAGGTCCTGCAGGACGACCGGATGTCCCGCTACGGCGGCGACCTGGGCGATCCCGCTGCCCATGGGACCCGCCCCGAGGACACCCACGCAAGCGGTCTCAGAGTCCGAGGCTGGCACGCGTCACCGTCCGGTGAAGATCGGCTTCCGCTTCGCGAGGAACGCCGCCACTCCCTCGGCGTAGTCCGCGCTGCGTCCGGCGGTGCCCTGGCACTCAGCCTCGAGCTCGAGCTGCGTCTCCAGGTCGTTGCCCCAGGCGGCGTTCAGCAGCCGCTTCGTGAGGCCGAGGCCGACCGTCGGTTGGGCGGCAAGGTGGAGGGCGAGCTTCGATGCCTCTTCGGCGAGGGAGGCGGCCGGGCACGCCCGGTAGATCAGCCCGATCTCCACCGCCTGCGCCGCCGTAATCTTCTCGGCCAACATCGCGAGCGCCGTCGCCCGCGCCAGTCCCACCAGCCGGGGCAGGAAGAAGCTCCCACCCGTGTCCGGTACCAGGCCGATCTTCGCGAACACCTGCACGAAGGAAGCATCCTCCGCGGCCAGGACCAGGTCGCACGCGAGGGCCAGGTTCGCCCCGGCTCCGGCGGCAACCCCGTTGACGGCGCAGATCACCGGCTTCTCGAGCGCTCGAAGCGTGCGGACTATCGGCGTGTACGCTTTCCGGGCGTGGGCCGCGAAGTCATTCACGGTGGCGCCGGGGCGAACTTCGTCCAGGTCCTGGCCTGCGCAGAAGCCGCGTCCCGCGCCAGTCAGGAGCACGGCGCGGATCTCGGGCTCCTGTGCGGCATGCGCCAGGGCTTCCTGGATCTCGGCCGACATCGCGGTGTGGATGCTGTTGAGGACGTCGGGTCGGTTCAAGGTGATGCGCGCGACGCCCTGATCGACCTCGAACAGAATGAACCGATAGGCCATCGATGGTCCTCTCGACGCGTTGGCGAGGGTGGATAATACATCGGAACGGCGACCGTAGTAACACCACCTCGCTGATGAGGTTGGGGGGTACCCCGGTGCACAGCTTGGAACAACAAATTCACCACGGAAGCACGGAGGACACGGAGGCCGCACGGAAACTGCAAGGTCACTGCAGCAATGTTTTTGGTGTGGCGTGGCGGGGCACCCCAAGTACACATCAGAGCATGAGAAGTACGTCGCTAAGAACTCCGTCCGACCTCCGTGTCCTCCGTGCTTCCGTGGTGAATTCCCTCCGTGGTTCATTCCCGCTCATCCGTCTATAATTCAGTTCCGATGACCACGTTACGTGACTGCCCATGAAGCCCGTATACCTCGTCGACGGCGTGCGTACGCCGATCGGCAGCTTTGGCGGGAGCCTGGCCCACATGCGGGCCGACGATCTGGCGGCGCACGTGATCGCCAAGCTGCTCGATCGTCACCCGGGTCTGGATCGGGAGCGCATCAGCGATGTCATGCTCGGGTGCGCCAACCAGGCGGGGGAGGACAACCGCAACGTCGCCCGGATGGCGCTACTCCTTGCGGGGCTTCCGGTCTCGGTGCCCGGCGAGACCGTCAATCGGCTGTGCGCCAGCGGCATGAGCGCGGTGGCAAACGCGAGCCGAGCCATGCGCGAGGGTGACGGCGACCTCTATATCGCCGGCGGCGTCGAGCAGATGACCCGGGCGCCCTACGTGCTGTCCAAGTCGAGTCAGGCGTTCGCCCGGAATGCGGAGCTGTTCGATACCAGCCTCGGCTGGCGCTTCGTCAATCCCAAGATGCGTGAGCTCTACGGCGTGGACTCCATGGGGGAGACCGCGGAGAACGTGGCAACGGAGCTCAGGGTCAATCGGGCGGACCAGGACCAGTTCGCCCTGTGGTCGCAGCAGAAGACCGCCGCCAGCCAGCAGCGCTGTCGATTCCAGAGTGAGATCGTGCCTGTCGCAGTGCCCGGTGCTTCCAGGGGCGAGCCAGGCCGCCTCTTCGCGCAGGACGAGTTCCCCCGCCCGGACTCGACCCTGGAGAAGCTCAGCAAGCTCAAACCCGCGTTCCGCACCGACGGCAAGGGGAGCGTCACCGCGGGCAACTCGTCGGGGATCAACGACGGCGCGTGCGCCTTGCTGCTGGCCTCGGAGCACGCGGTGGGCGAGTTCGGCTTCACGCCGCTGGCGCGCATCGTCGCGAGCGCGGTCGTGGGCGTCGAGCCCCGGACCATGGGACTCGGGCCGGTTCCCGCGACGCGCAGGATCCTGGCCAAGACCAAGCTCACCCTTCCCGACATGGACGTCATCGAGCTCAACGAAGCCTTCGCGGCCCAGGTGCTCGCTTGTGTCCGGCAGCTCGGCCTCGACGACCGGGATCCCCGAGTCAATCCCAACGGCGGCGCCATCGCCCTCGGGCACCCGCTCGGAATGTCCGGCGCCCGGCTGCTGCTCACCGCGGCCCACGAGCTCAAGGAAACCGGCAAGAGGTACGCGCTCTGCACCATGTGTGTCGGAGTGGGACAGGGCATGGCGACGATCATCGCCCGGGTGTAGGGCTCGTGCCCAACGTCTTCGCGTTCGAAGGTTTCATCCCCGTGGTCCACGAGTCGGCCTTCATTCATCCCAATGCCACGGTGACCGGCAACGTCGTGATCGGGCGGGACGTGTACGTGGGGCCGGGCGCGGCGATTCGGGGTGACTGGGGCGGTGTGGTCATCGAGGACGGCTGCAACATCCAGGAGAACTGCACCGTTCACATGTTCCCCGGCGTGACCGTCGTGCTCGAGGCCAGTGCGCACATTGGCCACGGTGCGGTGGTACACGGGGCCCGGATCGGACGGAACGCGCTGGTCGGGATGAACGCCGTGGTGATGGATCGGGCGGTGGTGGGCGCGGAATCGATCGTCGGCGCCCTTTGTTTTGTCCCGGCCGATATGCAGATCGCGCCGCGCTCGGTCGTCGCGGGAAATCCGGCCCGAGTGGTAAAGGAAGTGTCGGACGCCATGCTCCAGTGGAAGACCGAGGGCACCCGGCTCTACCAGGGACTGCCGCAACGGCTGCACCGGTCGCTCCAGCCGAGCGAGCCGCTCCGCCAGATCCCGCCGGACCGCCCCGAGCAGCAGGCGTCATACCAGACGTGGCACGAGACCAGACCAGCGGCACCGGCCGACGGAGAGTAAGGCATGCGACTGCAGAGTTACGCGCAGGGTGAGTGGGTCACCGGGACCGGCCGGGCGACCGAGCTGTTTCACGCGGTGACCGGGGAGAAAATCGCGGAGTCGACCAGCGAGGGCCTCGACTTCAAGGGCATGCTGGAGTACAGCCGCCGGGTGGGCGGGCCCAAGCTGCGGGCGATGACGTTCCACCAGCGAGCCCGGATGCTCAAGGCGATGGCCCAGCATCTCATGGCCGGGAAAGAGGAGTTGTATCAGGTCTCGGCCGGCACGGGGGCGACCAAGGCCGATTCCTGGATCGACATCGAGGGTGGCATCGGCACCTTCTTCGCGTATGCCAGCCAGGGTCGCCGCGAGTTCCCCGACGAGACCTTCTACGTCGACGGCTCGGTGGAGCGGCTCTCGAAGGGGGGCAGCTTTCTCGGCCGGCACATATGCGTGCCGCTCGAGGGGGTGGCGGTCCACATCAACGCCTTCAACTTCCCCTGCTGGGGCATGCTGGAGAAGCTCGCGCCCACCTTCCTCGCAGGCATGCCGGCCATCGTCAAGCCGGCCACCGTCACGTCGTACCTCACCGAGCGAATGGTGCGCAGCATGGTGAGCGCGGGAATCCTCCCGGAGGGCGCGCTCCAGATCATCTGCGGCGGCGTGGGCGACCTGCTCGACCACCTGACCTGCCAGGACGTCGTCACCTTCACCGGCTCGTCCGGAACCGGCCGCAAGCTCAAGAGCCACCCGCGCGTGATCGCCGAATCGGTCCGGTTCAACCTCGAGGCCGACTCACTCAACTACTGCATCCTCGGGCCCGATGCCGCGCCGGGCTCGGAGGAGTTCGATCTCTTCGTCAAAGAGGTGACGAAGGAGATGACCGTGAAGGCGGGGCAGAAGTGCACCGCCATCCGGCGCACCATGGTGCCCGAGGGGATGACCGAAGACGTGGTCCGGGCGCTCTCAAAGCGGCTTGCCGGCGCCACGCTGGGCGACCCCTCGAAGGACGGGGTCCGGATGGGGCCGCTGGCCGGCCGGGCCCAGGTGGGCGAGGTCGGCGGGAGCGCGGCGTTGATCGCCGCGTCGTGCGAGCGGGTCTACGGCGACCCGGATCACTTCGAGGTGGTGGGCGCCGACGCGGCGAAGGGCGCCTTCTTCCCGTCGCTGCTCTACTACTGTGACGCGCCGTTCGGGAAGACCGAGCCGCACGACGTGGAGGCGTTTGGTCCGGTGAACACGGTGATGCCATACCGCACGCTGGACGAGGCGGTCGCGCTCGCCAAGCTGGGCCGCGGCAGCCTCTGCGGGTCGGTCGTCACGGCGGACGATGTGGTGGCCCGCGAGGTCGTGCTGGGCACCGCCGCGTACCACGGCCGGCTCATGGTTCTCAATCGCCACAACGCGAAGGAGTCCACCGGGCACGGTTCGCCGCTGCCCCCTCTGATCCACGGCGGGCCCGGGCGCGCCGGAGGCGGTGAGGAGATGGGCGGCGTCCGGGGTGTCCTTCACTATATGCAGCGCTCCGCGCTGCAAGGGACCCCCGCCACACTCACGGCGGTCGGGCGCCAATGGGTCCAGGGCGGCCCCGAGCTGAGCGACGGTGTCCATCCGTTCCGCAAGCACTTCGAGGAGCTGCGCATCGGGGAGACCTGGCTGACCCACAGCCGGACCGTGACCGAGGCGGACGTGGTCAATTTCGCCGGCATCAGCGGCGACTTCTTCTACGCCCACATGGACGATGTCGCCGCGAAGGCCTCGTTGTTCGAGCGGCGCGTGGCCCACGGGTACTTCGTCCTCTCCGCCGCCGCTGGGCTCTTCGTGGATCCCGCGCCTGGACCGGTCCTGGCCAACTATGGGCTGGACAATCTCCGCTTCGTGAAGCCGGTCTACCCCGGCGACACCATCCGTGCCCGGCTCACCTGCAAGCAGAAGACGGCGAAAGATACCGTTGACGGGCAGGTGCCGCAGGGAGTCGTCGCGTGGGACGTGGAGGTGACCAACCAGAGCGCCGAGCCGGTCGCCGTCTACACCATCCTCACGCTCGTGAAGCGGTCTTCCGCGGCGTGACCCCGACCCGCCGCCGCTTCGCCGGCCTGGTCGGGTCGCGCATTCTGGCGATCGCCGACGAGGTTCGGGCGCTCCAGGCCGGCGGGCGGCAGATTTGCAACCTGAGCATCGGCGACTTCGACCCGCGCGAGTTTCCGATTCCGCCGCTGCTGCTCGAGCGCATCGAGGCCGCGCTTCGCCGCGGAGAGACGAACTACCCGCCGTCGGTGGGGATCCCGGCGCTCCGGGAGCAGGTCTCGTCGCTCTACGCCCGCGAGCTCGGCCTCGCGATTCCCGCCAGCTCGATCGTGATCACCGGCGGCTCCCGGCCGGGTTTGTTCGCCGCGTATCAGCTCACGATCGAACCAGGCGATCGAGTCGTGTTCCCGGTACCTTCCTGGAACAACGACAGCTACTGCGAGTTGGCCGGAGCCACCGCGGTTCCGATCCAGTGTGGCAGTGACACCGCCTTCCTTCCGACCGCGGACATGCTGGCACCCGCCCTCCGGGGTGCGCGACTCCTGGTGCTCAATTCCCCGGTCAACCCCACTGGCACCGCGTTCGACGCGGCGACCCTGGGGACCATCTGCGACGCGGTCGTGGCGGAGAACGCGCGGCGGTCGCCGGACGAGCCGCCGCTCTACCTGCTGTATGACCAAGTGTACTGGATGCTGACCTTCCACGGGCTCGAGCACGTGGTGCCACAGGTGCTTTGCCCGGAGGTGGCGCCCTACACGATTCTGGTGGACGGCATCTCCAAGGTGTTCGCGGCGACCGGTCTCAGGGTTGGCTGGATCTGCGCGCCAGCGGATCTCTCGGGCCAGCTCAACGCCTTTCTGGGTCATGTAGGCGCCTGGGCTCCGCGGCCGGCGCAGGTTGGCACGGCAGAGATGCTGGCCGATGCGGAGGCGGTCGCCGCGGCCCGTCGCACGATGCAGACCGGTCTCGCACAGCGGCTCGACCGGCTGCATGCCGGGATGCTGGCGATGCGGCGAGACGGGTTGCCCGTCGAGGTGGTCGCACCTTCGGGCGGCATGTATCTCAGCGTGCGGTTCGGCCCGCCGAAGGGGCGTGGCACCGGAGGTCAGGCCCTGGATTCCACGGAGGTCATGCGGTGCTACCTGCTCGAGCAAGCCGGCCTTGCCGTGGTGCCGTTCGAGGCCTTCGGCTTCGACGGTGAGCCAGGGTGGTTCCGGCTCTCGGTCGGCAGCGTGTCGGAGAGCGCCATCGGAGAGCTGCTGGTTCGATTGCGAGGGGCGCTCGAGCGGCTGGATGTGGAAACCTGAGGTCGAGAGCCTTACCCGCGAACGAATGGAGGCGCTGCAACTCGAGCGACTCCGCGCCGCGGTGGCACGGGTGCTTGCGAAGGTCCCGCCACGCGCCTCCAGGCCCGCGCCGTCGAGCTAGCATTTACTCCATGACCGTGTCCGATCTCGCCTTCCGAACCGTGCTCGCCGCCGCCCTCCTGGCCGGCTGCGCCCGCACGACCAACCTGCTCGATCCCGCCTCGCCACGGTTCTCGGGCGAGTACGCGCTGCTCGGCAATGATTCCCGAGTCACCGGTCCGATCCGGATCGTCACCTTCAACATCAAGCTCGCCCGCCGGATCGACCGCGCCATCGAGGTGTTGCGGAGCGACAGTCTTCGCGGCGCCGATATCGTCACCCTGGAAGAGATGGACGACCGCGGCGTGGACCGCATCGCCCGGGCGCTCGACCTCAACTACGTCTACTACCCCGGCTCGATCCACCCGACCGACCACAAGTACTTCGGCCCCGCCGTGCTCTCCCGCTGGCCGATCGCGCGCAGCTGGAAGGTGCTGCTGCCCCACGCAAGCCGCACCCGCCACCAGCGACGGAACGCGACCGCAGCAGAGGTGGTCGTCCGGGGTGTCAGGATGCGGGTCTATGGGGTCCACCTGGAGACGCCGTCCGGAGGGTCGGACCGGGCGCGGGAAGACCAGGTGCGGACGATCCTCGCGGACGCTGGCCGCTTCGACGGGCCCGTCGTGATCGCGGGCGACTTCAACAGCTACGGGATCGGCCCCTTCCTCGAGCGCAACGGATATCGCTGGCTCACGCGCCACATCGACCCGACCATCTCGATCTTCACCTGGGACCACATCTTCGTCCGGCGGCTTGTGCCGGCCGGTCCAGGGCGGGCCGGGGTGCTGCACGAGACCCGCGGCGCGAGCGACCACCGTCCGGTGTGGGCCGTCGTCGTGCCCGAGGCCACCGGGAGCGCTGGGCTGGCCAAGGCGGAAGGAAGGGGCTAGATCAAGGACGCCTCTTCCACGGGACGTCCCGGCATGCCGGCGAAGCGATCGGTGTTCAAAGACGTCAAGGATCTGGCCGAGCGCTGGCGGCGACTCCGCGCCGCCGAGATCGCCCTGGCGGTGGGCGCCGTGCTCGTGATCGCGTTCCTGTACGCCAACCTGGCGAGCTCCGAGCGCAAGGTCGCGCACCCCCTCCCCCACAGCTACGCCGCCACCGACTCGCAGTTCGTGCGCACGATGGGGAGTCTGCTCGGCCCCGCTTTCGTCGCCGGCAACCGGGTCACCGCGCTCTACAACGGCGACGAGGCCTTCCCGGCCATGCTCGCGGCCATCCGCTCGGCGCGCCGGACGATCACCTTCGAGAGCTACATCTACTGGTCATCGGCGATCGGACACCAGTTCACCGCCGCGCTCACCGAGCGCGCCCGGGCCGGCGTGCATGTGCACGTTATGATCGACTGGGCGGGGTCCCAGAAAGTCGACAAGGACGACATCAAGCGGCTTCGGCAGGCCGGCGTCGAGGTCGTGTTCTACCGTCCGCTCCACTTTTACCAGCTCGACCACCTCAATCATCGCACCCACCGGAAGCTGCTGATCGTGGACGGGCGCCTGGGGTTCACCGGCGGCATGGGTGTGGCCGACAAGTGGCTGGGCCACGCCCAGGACTCGGAGCACTGGCGCGACTCCCACTTCCGGGTCGAAGGACCCGTGGTCGCTCAGCTCCAGGCCGCGTTCATGGACGACTGGTTCGAGACCCAGGGCGTGATGCTCGATGGGCCCGGCTATTACCCGGACCTCGATCGCGAGGGCGGGCAGCTCGGCCAGGTGTTCTGGAGCTCGCCCAAGGGCGGCAACGGCAACCTTCGCGTCATGTTTCTGCTCGCCATCGCCGCGGCCACCCGGAGGATTCTGATCGCGAACGCCTACTTCGTGCCCGACCAGACGACCGTGGACATGCTGGTCGCAGCCCGCCGGCGCGGCGTGGACGTCGAGATCATCGTGCCTGGTCCGATTCTGGACGCGCAGGTGGTCCGCAGGGCGTCGCGCCTGATGTGGGGGCCGATGCTCGACGCCGGCGTGAAAATCTTCGAGTATCAGCCGACGATGTACCACACCAAGGTGATGGTGGTGGACGATATCTGGTGCTCCGTCGGCTCGACCAACTTCGACGACCGCTCGTTCCGGCTCAATCAGGAGGCCAACCTCAACGTCTACGACCCCGCATTCGGCGCTGCCCAGGCGGCGGCCTTCACGAAGGACCGGGCCCGGTCGCGCGAGATCACGGCCGAGGCATGGCGGCATCGGTCACTTCTGGAGCGGGTCGAGGAACGGATGGCGGGAGTGCTGCGGAAACAGTTGTGAGATTCGGCGACGTCAGCTCACCACGACGACTCGCTTCGCCCGGATCACCCCGCGCTTGCTTCGCTTCCCTTCCACCACGATCGCGCTTCCCTCCGAAAGCTTCGCCACGGCGGCCGGCGGAAGCGACTCTCCGTCAGGCGTGACCAGCCTGGTGTCGCGGTCGATGCGCACGGCGACGGGCTTGGACTCCCCGGTGTCCTTGTCCGGGGTCGCGCCGGCAACGATCCAGGTTGCCTTGCGCTCCGGGTTCGGGCCGACCGCGACCACGGTAATCTTCCGTCCCTCCTCCAGCAGCGCGTCGACCGGCTCAGCCTGTCGGCCGCCTTCCGATCCAAGCGTGTCGCCCCCAACGCCGTCCTCCCGCTCACCTTCCTTCCCCGCTCTGCCCTCGAACAGCGCGCCGTCGTAGGAGCGCGGTATGGCCAGATGCACCGCCTTTGGCATCGCGTCGAACCGGTAGGTCACGAGTACCGCCTCGGGATGCTCTGCCCCTCCGAGTGCCGCCCGATCCAGGCCCGCCAGGTAGTCCTTGAGCTTCACCCGGCTCCCGTCCACCTGCAGGCCGACGGAGGCGGGCGCCGTGATCCAGAAGCGTCGGCCGCGAAAATATTCCGACCGGCCGTGGGCCGGCTCGCGATGCAGCAGAGCCGCGAGGACCTGCTCCATGGTGGAAAGCGGATCCCCCGCGGTAATGATGCCGATGTCCAGCAGCCCGTCATCAATGTGGGCGTCCCCGGTCACCTCGGCGATGTTGCCGTACCTGCGCGTGTTGCCGACGATGACCTGGAGCGCGTCGCCCTTCCAGAGCACGGCCCTCTCCTCGCCCGGGACCGAAGACGCGATCTCGATCGGGAAGGCGTGCTGAAAGGGCAGCTCCTTTGCCGCCGCGAGCGCAACGGCCGCCTGACCGATCCTCTCCTTGAGCGGCGCGGAGACCCGGCGCATGACGGCGGCATCGATGCCCAGGCCCGCCATGAGGAGGAAATGATGCCGGCGGCCGGACGGGGGCTTCCCCGGCGGTCCGTTCTTCGTGGACGGGAGGTGAAGCGCGTCCACCCCGACGTGTCCCAGGTCGACCTTGCGTCCGTCGCTGTTGATGAGGAGGAGCGAGGCCTTGACCGGGTCGTCCGGCAGCCCGATCTCGTGGGCCCAGACATTGGCGGTCCCACCGGGGATGAGACCGACGACACTCCGCCCCCGCTTGGCGGCCATGACACCGTTGACGACCTGATTGAGCGTTCCGTCTCCCCCGTAGCCGATCACGAGATCGTAGCCCGCCTCCGCCGCCTCTCGCGCCAGGACCATCGTGTGCCCGGCGAACTCCTTGAGGGCGGTGTCGGTCTTCCAGCCCGCCGCGGAGAGCACGGCCAGCAGGTCAGCGAGCCGGGCGACGTTCTTGCCCCGCCGAGGGCTGATGATCAGGAAGGCCGACTTGCCTTTCGCGCCGCTCATGAGGAGGGCGTACCCGGCGGTATCCGCCGCGCGACTTCGAGGCCCGTGATGCATGTCGCCAGCCACACCACGCCGGCCGCATAGCCACCGAGGACGTCGCTGAAGTAGTGCACGCCGAGGACCATCCGGCTGAGGCCGATGAGGAGGACGAGCAGCACGGCCCCCACCACGATCGCCATCCGCGGGCGGCGACCCTCCGCATCCCGGACCAGCATGTAGGCCAGCATGCCGTACGCAATGAGCGATCCCATGGCGTGTCCGCTCGGGAAGCTCCATCCTCGAGCCGTCAGCAGGGGCACGTCCCAGGTGGGTCGGGTCCGGTGGAACACCCGCTTGAGCGCGAGGTCGAGCAGGCCGCCGCCCGCGACCGCCGCGATCCAGCCACCGGCCAGCAGCGGTCGCCGACGCACGAGGAGGACGACGATGAGGCCGAGTCCCCAGGCGGCGACGAATCCCGGCGAGCCGAGGAAGCTCAAGCCCTTGGCGATCGCGACGCCGGTCGGGGTCGCGTGCCGGTGCAACGCGCTCGCGATCGTGAGGTCGACCTGCGTGATGGGATCGTGGTGGACGACGTCTTCCGAGATGCCCCCGAACAGCCACAGCGCGCCGAGGCTCAACAGCAGGCCGAGAGTCAGGTGGAGGCCCAGGTACTCGCCGGCCGCGAACCGCCGCGCCACGAACGACCACGCCTTGGGGTGCCGCTCGCGCACGCCCTGAATGAACGGCGAGGCGCCGACCCGCCGGATCAGCCGCGAGACCCACCCGCGGATTTCGGCGGCGTTGCGCACCACCCAGCCGCCCGCGAGAACCAGCCCGACGAGGAGTGCCCCCAGCAGCACGAGGAGCGCGCCGGCCTGTCCGATGGCATGCTCGATGTGCGGCAGCTGGCGGCCGAAGAAATAGCCCAGACTGCCGAACAGCACCGACCAGCAGATCCCGCCGGCCACGTTGAAGGCCGAGAACCGGCCGTAGGGCATCCGGGTCACGCCGGCCAGGAGCGCGGCGAGCATGCGAAACAGCGACACGAAGCGGCCGAGGAACACCGTCTTGCCGCCATGGCGCTTGAAGAACCCGCGGGCCCGCTCGAGCCTGGCCTCGTCGACGCCGAGCAGCTTCCCGTAGCGCCGGATGAGGGCCAGCCCGCCGGTCCGCCCGATCCAATAGGCCCCGGCGTCACCCAGCACCGCGCCGGCTGCCGCCGCGGCGATGACGCCCACGATCGAAAGGTGGCCGGTGGCGGCATAGGCCGAGGCGGTGAGGAGCGCGGTCTCGCCGGGCAGCGGGATGCCCAGACTTTCGAGCGCCACAAGCAGCAGGACGGCGGCGTACCCGTAGGTGTCGAGCAGGTGTTGGATCATGGCGGTATCAAAGGGTAACTCCATGAGAGCGGGGGGGTGAGGTGAGTTCACCCGCACCGGAATACCGCTCAGGATCCGCCGCCACGAGCCGGCTGGTGACGGGGTCTATCGCCTCAAGGCAGGACGGCGGCGGCTGGAGTACCGGCCGCTAGCTCGTAGGAACGCAGCCGCGCCTCGTGATCGTAGATCTGCGACGCGACCATGAGCTCGTCCGCGCCGGTGCGGGCGGCGAACGCCTCCAGCCCGCGCTGCACCGTCGCGGGCGACCCCACCACCGAGCACGACAGCATCTCATCCAGCAACCGTCGGTCGCCCGGGTGCAGCCGCTCGACGAACCCAGCGTCGGGCGGCGGCAGCTTGCCTGGGTGGCCGCGCCGCAGGTTCACGAAGGCCTGCTGCAGCGAGCTGAATAGCCGCCGGCCCTCATCGTCCGTCTCGGCCGCGAAGACGTTGACACCGAGCATGACGTGAGGGCGCTCGAGCTGGACGGAGGGCTTGAAGCGGGCGCGGTAGAGCTCGAGCGCCTCGTCGAGCGCGGCCGGCGCGAAGTGCGAGGCGAAGGCGAACGGCAGGCCGAGCTCGGCCGCGAGCTGCGCGCCGAACAGGCTCGAGCCCAGGATCCAGATCGGCACGTCGAGCCCGGCGCCGGGCACGGCCCGCACGAGCTGTCGGGGATGGGTCGGCTGGAAATAGCTCATCAGCTCGACGACATCCGCCGGAAAGGTCTCGGCGGCCAGCGGACTCCGTCGCAGCGCGCGGGTGGTGAGCTGGTCCGACCCCGGCGCCCGGCCAAGCCCGAGGTCGATGCGTCCGGGGAAGAGCGAGGCCAGGGTGCCGAACTGCTCCGCGATCACGAGCGGCGCGTGGTTCGGCAGCATGATCCCGCCGGCGCCGACGCGGATGGTGGAGGTGCCGGCGGCCACGTGGCCGATGACGACCGCGGTGGCCGCGCTCGCGATACCCGGCATGCCGTGGTGCTCGGCGAGCCAGAAGCGGCGGTAGCCCAGACGCTCGGCGTGGCGGGCGAGGTCGAGCGAGCGGCGGAACGCGTCGGCGGCGTCGCCGCCTTCGACGATGGGGGCGAGGTCGAGGACGGAGAGGGGAACCATGGTAGACATGGTGAACTAACCGGCGGGCCGGGGCAAGGGTTCTTCAGCGAGCGATCAACTCGTCGGGGATGACGACGTTGCCGCGCGACGTGGAGATCTTGGCGCCGTCATGCTGGTGCCCGACGGCGACGCGGAGGGAGGGATTCGGGCGGTGGTGATGGCCTTCGCCCTGGCGAAGGTCACTGGGCTCAATGATCCTGGCGGCGAGGACTCAGGTTCTGCCCTTCAGTCCGTCCCGCCAGGCAATCACCTCGAGCTCACCGCGGACGGCTTCCTCGACCGTGATGACCGGTCGCGCCTCGAAGACGAACGCGGGCAGCATCGAACAGAACTTGTGGACGGTCACCGGATCGTCGCACTCGACCAGCATGTGCCCTCCCCACTCGCCGACGCGGATCACGAAGAATTCGATCTTGAAGTTGGCGGGCGCCTTCCATTGACCGAACACCTCTAGGATGCGCTTCTGGGCATTCTCGTACTCGATCGGCGAGCCCTGCGGGCGTTCGAACCAGCTGAGCACGTACTTCATGGGCGCTCCCCGATGGTGGTGGTTGTCAGCCTGTGACCTGCTCGGGAAAGATGCAGGCCGCGGCGGGCCGCGTCGAGAGCGGTGAGGGCGACTCCTACCTGGTCGACGCTGGGGCGGGGGACGGCGATCTGGTCCAGAGGTGGTCCGAGCTTCGGCGGGTGCGGCACCGGAGTGACGAATCAGCGCTCTGCCGGTGACCCCTGACTGAACAGCGAGGGATGCGCGGCCGCCGCGCGCTTCCTCATCTCCGCCACGTCCTGCGTCATGGCGGCGACCAGCGCCTGGTAGCGCGGCTCCCGCCGCACCGATGCGAAGAAGGGATCGAGATTGAGGAACCGGGCGTCCTTCCATCCGGCCCGGTAGCCGCGCTCGAGCCACTCGAGCGCCGCATCGGTGTGGCCCTCGACGGCGCTGATCGCGGCCAGCTCCATCGGGGCCGTGTAGCTCTCCGCGCCGGCATCGAGGCTGCGGTGCGCCGCCGCGGCCGAGGCCCGCCACAGCTCGGCGGCGCGGCGGGTGTCCCCCTGACGCTGCAGGGTCAGGGCATAGAGCGACCGGAGCGATTCGGGAAACATCTGTCCGGCCGCCTCTGGATCCTGCCGGGCCAGCGGCTCGATGAGCCGCTCGGCGCCGGTGTCTCCCACCACCACCGCCAGCTCGGCCAGGATCGGCGGCCCCTCGGTATTGTCGGGCGCGTTCCGCACCATGCGGCGGGCCCGCTCGAGGGCCGCCCGGTTGAACCCGCGCCTCAGGTCCAGCCATGCCAGCAGTCCCTGAATCCTGAGCTCGGTCGGAAACTGCCGCTCCGCGGCGAGCAGGAAGCGTCCGGTGGCCGAGTCGTCGTCGAGCGGCATCAGGCCGAGGGAGACGTGGTAGGGAGAATGCGGCAGATTGGGGTTGAGCTGCTGATTGCGCAGGGACCAGTCCAGCGCCTCATCGTAGCGTCCGAGCGTGACGTACACATTGGCCAGGTCGGCCATCGCGCCGCCGTGGCTCGGGTTGAGCTCCAGGGCCTTGAGGTACGAACGCCGGGCATCGGACAGCTTGAGGACGACGCTCTCCAAGTCGGCGAGCGCAAACCAGCCGTCGGCCAACTCCGGGTCGAGCGCGATCGCCTTTCGCGCGGCGATGAACGCGGAGTCGGTGTAGGCCCGCTCCCCGGCCACGCTCCGGAACATCAGATTCCGGGCGAGCTGGGCGTAGGCCGCGGCGAACCCGGGATCCATCCGAGTGGCCTGCCCCAGCAGCTCGCCGCCGGAGAGATTCTCCGTCCGCAGCGTGGGGTTGAGGTCCAGTGCCCGCAGGTAGAGCTGGTAGGCCGCCATGTTGGAGGTCGGGGCATGGGCGACCCGCTTGTCCTCGGCGGGGGTGAGCCTGGCCTCGAGCGCCGCCGTGACCTTGTGCGCGACGTCATCCTGCACCGCGAACAGATCGGAGATCTGCCGGTCGTACTGCTCCGACCAGAGCGACTGGCCGGTCCGCACGTTGGTCAGCTCCACGGCGATGCGGACCCGGTCGCCGGCCAGACGCACGCTGCCATCCACGACGCTGCCCACGCCCAGCTCGCGCGACATCCGCTTGAGCCGGTCCCCCGCCGTGTCGTACTGCGCCGTGGCGGCACGACTCAGCACCCGCAGCGCGGCGACACGGGAGAGCTCGGTGGCGATCTCCTCGGTCATCCCGGCGCTGAAGTACTGCTGCGCGGTGTCTCGCGAGAGGTTGCGGAACGGGAGGACCGCCACCACGCGGAGATTGTCGCTCGGCGCGGCTGTCTCCGCACTACCCCCGCCTCGCAGGCGGCTGATGCCGAACATCGCCAGCGCGATCGCGAGGCTCGCGGCCGCGAGAATCAACCACCGCGAAGTGCGCCGGCCTGACCGACCCGGTGCCGAATCGGCGGGTCCCGTGAGCGCGGCGACGAATTCGGCCACCGAGCCGAACCGGTCCGCCGGCGACTTGGCCAGCGCGCGCGCGACCGCGCGGTCCACCTCGACCGGCACGCCAGGCCGGGTCGCGCGCAGGCTCCGGACCTGCTCGGTCATGAGCCGCGCGATGACGGCCTGGGCCGTGGGCCCGGTATGGGGCGGCTCGCCCGAGAGCATCTCGTAGGTCACGGCGGCCAGGGCGTACTGGTCGGACCGGGCGTCGATCTCGCGCTCGGCGGCGGCCTGCTCGGGGCTCATGTAGTGCGGGGTGCCGAGGGAGATGCCGGTCTCGGTGACGCGGGGTCCGCCGGCCTGGGCGACGGCCAGCGCGATGCCGAAGTCCGCGATCACCGGCTGGCCGGACTGGAGGAGGATGTTCTCGGGCTTGAGGTCGCGGTGGATCACGCCGTGGGCGTGGGCGTAGGCCAGGGCGTTGCCGAGCAGGGTCACCAGGCGAACGGTCTCGTCCACCGGGAGCTGGCGCTCGCGCTCGAGCCGGGCGCGCAGGGTCTCGCCTTCGACGTACGGCATGACGTAATAGAGGAAACGGCCGGCCTCACCCGAGTCGAACAGCGGCAGCAGGTTGGGGTGCTGCAGGTTGGCGGTGACCCTGATCTCGGCCAGGAACCGCTCGGCGCCGAGGACGGCGGCGAGCTCGGGCGGAGGACCTTGACGGCGACCTTGCGGTCGTGCTTCAGGTCGTGGGCGAGGTAGACGGTGGCCATGCCGCCGCGGCCAAGCTCGCGTTCGACGGTGTAGCGGCCGCGGAAGGCGTCGCTCAGGGAGTCCGGTACGAGCGGAGCGGTCATTCCGACTTGGCGAGTCGAGCCCGCACCTCAGTGAACCAGTTGAGCACCACCGCCAGCCGGCGCGCTTCGGGGCCGGCCGATTGGTCGGTGCGCCTCAGCATGACGAACGACCGGCCGTCGGGACGGACGCCGAAGCCCTGGTGCCAGGGCGTGAAGGTAAACGGCGCGGTCCCAAACAGCGCCTGGCGTCCGGTGACCTGGAACTCGGTCGTGCCGCCCACCGTGACCGCCACCATGGTGTCGCCCCGCGCGACGTAGTACAGCTCGCGGCTCGACGAGCCCCACACGGGGCTGGTGCCGCCGGCCGACGAGACCTGCCAGCGGGCGCGGTCCACGTCGAGCACCGGACGAACGTACACCTCCTCCCTCCCCGACTCGATCGACACGTACGCCACCCAGCGGCCGTCGGGCGACACGGCCGGCATGTACTCGTCGGCCGAGCCGGCGGCGACCGGGATCGGCGGGCCGTCGCCCGCGGCCCGGCGGAGATAGACGTCGCGGAGGCCCGGCACCGTGCCGGTGCGGTAGGCCAGCCACCGCCCGTCGCTCGACCAGCTCGCCTCATCGATCTGGGCCGAGTCGGCGGGAAAGAGGCGCTCGGCCTTGTCGCTGCCGTCGGCCCGGATGCGATACAGGTGAGTGCCGCCCTTCAGGTCGGAGCTGTAGCTCAGGGCGCGGCCGTCGGGGAGCCAGGCGGCCCGGTAGTTGGTGACGCCAGTGGTGAACGTCAGCCGGGTGAGCGGGCCGGCATCGAGCTGCTTGACCCACAGGGTCGAGCCGGCACCCTCCAGCGTGCTCACGGCGATCTGCCTTCCGTCGGGCGACAGGTCGGCGCTGATGAAGCGGGCCTCCCACCCGGGATCGAGCACCCGGGCGTGCCCCGCGCGGTCCACCTCCGCCACGGTGGACACTCCGGCAAAGGCGTTGGACGGGAGATAGACCAGGGTCCCGTCGTCGGCGACGGCGAACTCGGGGATGACCCCGATCTCGACCTGGACGCCGGTGAGGACCGGCGTCGGCGAGCGGGTGAGGCGGTGCCGGCGAGCATCGAACGGGGCGGCCAGGACCGTGCCGTCGCCGCGCACGGCGACGAGGGTGCCGTCCGGCAGGAGCGCGGCCTCGGTAGCGCCGACGAGGATGGTATCCTCGGCCTGCGTCCGCACGTCGATCGCGACGAGCGCCGGCCCGGCGCAGGTGTTGCCGCACCGGGTCAGGATCAGCACTCGATCGTCCAGCAGGGCGGCCGGATAGCGCAGCGCGCCCGACTTGGGGGCCGGGACCAGCGTCACCGGGTTCCCGCCGTCCGCGTCGACCGCCATCATCTTGAAGTCCGCCCCGGCGTACACGATCCGGCCGTCGGCGAGCCAGAGGGCGCTCGGCAGCGCGAACTGGGCATTGTCGGCCACCAGCACCGGCGTGCCGCCGGCGACCGCCACCTTGTACAGCTTGCCACCCGCGAAGAAGCCGAGCCACCGGCCGTCGGGCGAGAAGAACGGAGCGTCGCCCCCCTCGGTGCCGGGCAGCAGCCGGGCCTCGAGGTCGCCGCGATCTCGCACCGCGAGCCGGGTGACAGTCTCCCCGGCCCGGGTGACGAACGCCATGCGGGATCCGTCGCGCGCGATCGCGAGGGAGATGCCGTAGAAGCCGGTGAAGTTGACCCGCAGGTCGGGGATATCGAGCGAGAAGCGGGCGACCGGCGCGCTGGGGCGGCGGGCCAGCCGGAGCCCCAGCACGACAGCCGCCGCCACCGCGAGGGCGGCGACGGCGCCGAGCATCGGCACGAGCCAGGGGCGGGCCCGCGCGCCGGTGGCCGCGGGACGGCGGACGGTGACGGTTCTCGCGGCGTCGCCCTTGAGGGCGGCGGCGAACTCGGCGGCGCTGGCGAAGCGGTCGGCGGGCAGCTTGGACAGCGCGGTGAGGACCGCGTCCTCGACGGCAGGCGGCACGCTCCGGCGCTGGGCCGACAGGCCGGCGGGGTCGGCGCTCATCACCTTGGCCACGATGGCCTGCGCCGTGGGCCCCGTGAACGGCGGCTCGCCGACCAGCATCTCGTAGGTGACGGCGCCGAGGGCGTACACGTCGGAGCGGGCCGTGATGGCGCGCTCGCCCATGGCCTGCTCGGGCGACATGTAGTACGGCGTGCCGAGCGACATGCCGGTCTCGGTCATGCGGTCGCCGCCACCCGCGCTGGAGACGGCCAACGCGATGCCGAAGTCGGCCACCAGCGCGCCACCGTCGTGCAGGAGGATGTTCTCGGGCTTGATGTCGCGGTGGATGACCCCATGCCGGTGGGCGTAGTCGAGGGCGGCGGCTACCTCGGTGGCCAGGCGCACCGCGTCACCCACCGGCAGCTGCTTCTCCCGGCGCAACCGGTCACGCAGCGACTCGCCGTCGACGAACGGCATGACGTAGTACGCGGTGCCGTTCACCTCGCCGCTGTCGATCAGGCCGAGGATGTGCGGGTGCTGCAGCGTCGCGATGGTCTGGATCTCACGCAGGAAGCGCTCGGCCCCGATGACGGCGGCCAGCTCGGGGCGCAGCACCTTGATGGCCACGTTGCGCCTGTGCTTGAGGTCCTCGGCCAGGTAGACCGTGGCCATGCCGCCCTGGCCCAGCTCGCGCTCGAGACGGTAGCGGTCGATGAGACCGGCGCGGAGGCGGTCGAGGTCGGGCGGCACTAGGCGGCCGTCGCTTCAATCATTGGTGGTGGGTTGGAGTCCGCGGCGAGGAAGGAAAGGAGCCCACGGGACATGCCCGGCCGGGGGGCCAGGGCCGCCTGGCTGGGAACGATTGAATATGGACGGGGGCTGACGGGGGAGCCAGAGCATGGGCCGCGGCGGGCAATCTTGCCGCTCACTTCGTGAAGGTTGCTTCTCGACTGCGACCACGTGGGGCTGCACCTTGCTCTCGACCGCGTTGGCACCGAACCGCCGGCCTACGCCCGACGGCCTATTCCAGGGGAACGTCGAGCTGTCGCACAGCCGTCAGGCTCCGCACGCTGGCGAGCGCCTGATCTCGATGAAACTCTAGATCGTATGGATAACCCTTGCGATAAGCCGATTCCAGGAGCCTTGCGACTTGCGAGGTGTCGCCAAGGACGGCTGCAATCCGGGCCGCCTGGACTTGCGGCTCTCCGAAGGTGAAAGGGCGCTGATCGTCCGCGAGCCGCCGCGAGAGTTCCTGTGCACTGGCGCTATCTCCAAGCTGGGCGGACACGATGCCGACGAAACCGAGATAGTAATCCCGTTGTGCCGGGTCATCCCCGACAAGGGACTTGCCGAGTCCTACGGCCTCTCTCAAGCGGCCAAGGCGCGCTGCGGCCCTTGCCTTCACCCAGCGAGCGGCGGCTTCATCCGGCGACGCGGCTCTGTAGGCACGGTCGAACCACTGGTGCGATGCGCCCGAGTCTCCGTGCGCTCTGAGCTCATCTCCTATCTGGAGGGCGAGGGTGCCGACTTCCGCCGGCTTAGCATCACGCACGGTCGCAACGGCATTCCACAGTTGCTCGAGCTCCGCGGCGTCGTGTTCAGCTGCGTAGGCGCGTGCCTCCGACATGTACGCATCAACTCGCCCCGGAAACCGGCGCCGCGCCTCCCGACCTGTCCTCGCCTCCTGCCGGTACTTTCTCTGGGCATGCAGTGCGCTCGCCAGCACATCCCAGTAGGGTTGCCAGCCCCTCATCGATCCGATGTCGGGGGACAGTCGTCCAAGAGCACTCTCGGCCGAGAACGGTTGCCGACTTTCGAAGGCCACGACGGCGAAATTGTACGAGGCCTTCGAGGCGGGAGCCAGCTCGGCGGCACGGCGGATTGCCTTAAGCGCGTCGACATCGTTTCCCGCGAGCTCGGCGCGTTCGTAGTCAAGCCAGTAGCGATCCGTAGTCGCTCAGCGCGCTCGCGCCGCAACGGCGACAATGCGGAGTACCGAGTCCGCCTGGATTTCGTGGTTGGTCAGGCAGAAGGAGGCTAGAGCGCCGCACAAAGCTCGAGTCCCCTGAGATCGCGCACGCGGTGGCGGCGATGCGCGAGCTGACGATTCGCAGCTTCCTCCCGCATGGCACCAGCGCTTCGCTGACGAAGCCTGATAGGCAGACGTAAGTCGGCGGGCGCTCCGTCTGCCGGGCGTCGGGCTCAGGGCGAGTCGTGCCCGACCACCAGATTGGCGCCGGTTTCGCGGGCCATGGTTCGCACCGGGTCAGCGCTGTCAGACGTAGAGCGAAGGAAGCGGTCTGCGGTGAGTGCGGTAAGCGTTGGCACGACGTCGACGGCGCCAGTCCGTTGCAACCCTTCGGTGACCCAGTCAGCGGCCATGATTCCGAGAGCGTCGTTGCGCGTGTCCCCGGTTCGATTGGCGAACACTCCTACCACGATTCGCTGACGTTTCGCGCTTGGCGGCTCGCGCTTCCAAGGATGGAGAGCGGCCAAGACGGCGGCGACTGCCACCATCCCCAGCAGTCCTAGAGGAAGGAAACGCATCCTCCCGCGCGAGGTCACGCCAGCCCGGAGTGCGGCCGCGAACTCCTGCGCCGTCTCAAACCGGTCGGCCGGAATGCTCGCGAGTGCGCGGGCCACCGTATCGTCCACCGTGGGCGGCACAGTGGGACGGACGACGCGCATTGCAGGGTAACGACCCGAGGCCTTCTTGGCGGTCACCGCCTGCGGCGTCGCGCCGGTGAACGGTGGCTCACCGACCAGCATTTCGTAAATGACACATCCAAGGGAATAGATGTCGCTGCGACCATCTACTCTCGATCCGCTTGCCTGTTCGGGGCTCATGTAGAGCGGAGTGCCGACGACCAGTTGCTCGCTCGTGATGTCTTCGTCCGCGGCCAGGTCGATGGCGCGAGCCACTCCGAAGTCCGCGAGGACCAGGCGGTCACCTTGAATGAGGAGGTTTTCCGGCTTGATGTCGCGGTGGACGATTCCATGGGTATGGGCGAAGGCGAGTGCATCCGCGATCTCCGCCGCCCATTGAAGGGTCTGCCCAAGAGGGAGCATCAGGTCGCGCTTCAACCGATCCCTGAGGCTCTGTCCATCGATATGGGGCATCACGTAGAAGAGCTGGCCCTCGAACTCACCCGAATCGTAGAGCGGAACGATGTTGGGATGGGTGAGCATCGCCGCAATGCGGATTTCCCGGACGAAGCGCTGAGTGCCCACCGCACGGCCATACACCGGATCGAGGACCTTCACCGCCACGCGACGCTCGTGCTTGGTGTCCTGGGCGAGGTAGACGCAGCCCATTCCACCGGCTCCGATGCGGCTCAAGAGCGCGTACCGGTCGCCTAGGTAGGGGAGCGCGTCTGTCCCGGACACCGGTCTCTATCCGTCTAGGCTTCAGGAATCATGCGGGCGCTCGTAGGGGCTATCGAAGGGATGAGGTACGAGGGCGTGGTCACTCCAAATGATCACTCCCGCGGCTCCCAGAATGGCTGCAACGACTACAAACGCTGGGCGTGACTCCATACGCTCCCGGGTGCCGTCCATGTCGGGGAAGGACCTGAACCTACCGCTGGTACGGGGGCGAGGTAAGAGCCGGCACCTTACTGCCGACATCGGAAGTCGGCATCCTCACGGCGCGGTTACGGATCAAGGCACAACTGCGGCATTACTTGCGAAGCCCTGTACCGGACTGTATGTCATCGGACACCGAGCCATTTGGCTGTCTCACCTGATACCAGGATCGGAGTGGCCACATGTCCAAGCCCCCCGTATTAGACGCCAAGCCCCGCATCGTGCTGTCTCCCGTTGGTGGGAAGGCTCGACTTGGAAGAAAACTCCCGGATCTGGTCGTGATCCGGGATTCCCAGAATCCGAAGGAAGTGGAATTCAGAGTGCAGTTGGAGGTGCGCGTCAAAGAGAAGGATGCAGGGGACAAGCTGCAGCACAATCTGAAGAACAAGACCGCCTCCTCGCTGGGAGAATCGAAAAAGATAGTTACGGATCGACTCGACGCAGCAGGAGCTTCACAGAGGTTCAAGCAAATCGTCATTGATGCCTTCGATGACAACATCAGGGAGACGACAAGCCCGACCAAGGGACGGAAAATCCCCAACCTGGTTGTCATCCAGGATGCCGAGCGCGGCAAAGAGAAGGAGGTTGAGTTCCGGGTGCAGTTGGAGGTTTTGATCCCGGAGACCGCTTCGGCAAGGCTCGACAAGGATATTGAGGAGTGCACGCCGACCTCTCTCCGTGATGCGAGGGCGGTGGTCAAGACATTCATTCCCACGGATGCGTCGCAAACGTTCACCGCAATCGTGGACGCCGCCTTTGAGGACAACGGAGCTGCAGCGGCTGATGACGGAGGAGCCATAGCGCCGGTGGGCGAAGCCATGGCCATTGGTGGCTGGGGGGCTGGCGACGTAGCCGACGCAGCCGAGGGAGCCTTCAGGAAGATGGTCGAGAAGCTTCAGGAGTCGAAGCCGGGGGGAGTACAACTCTTTCCGAGCGGTGTCGAGCTCATCGAACTGAAGTTGAACGTTGGACAGTATATTGGCGGTTCGATTCGGGTAGCGGGCAAAGACGCCAAAGCCTTCACGGAGCTGCAGAGCGCCGAGTAGTACGCAGCTTGGACGTCGTGCGACCTAACGGCTGCATACAGCCGCTAGGTCGTGCGTCGCGCGCTGGTTTTGCTGCCCGGGAATAAAGGAGTGCTACCCCACCACCAAATTCAGCAATCGATTCGGCACATACACCACCTTCCGGACCTCCTTCCCCTCCGTAAACCTCCGCACCGCCGCATCCCGCTGCGCCGCCTCCACCACCGCCCCCTGCTCCGCATCCCTCGGCACGCTCACCCGCGACCGCGTCTTCCCGCTCACCTGGATCACCACCTCGACGCTGTCCTCGACCGTCAGCGCCTCGTTCCATTCGGGCCAGCGCGCGTCGAACACCGACGTCGTGTGCCCCAGCCGCTCCCAGCTCTCCTCGGCGAAGTGCGGCGCGAACGGGGCGAGCATGATCGACCAGCCCCTCCACCAGCGAGCGATGCGTGCAGCTGTCGGCCCGGAGCGCGTTCACCAGCTCCATCAGCGCCGCGATGCTGGTGTTGTAGCGCAGCTCCTCCATCCCCTCGGTCACCCGCTTCACCGTCTGGTGGTACTTCACCAGCACCTCGTGCTGCACCTCATCGTCCGCGTGCGTCTTGCACGCGTCGCCCACCAGCGCCCACACCTTGTCCAGAAACCGCCGCGGGCCGCTGATGCCCTCGTCGCGGAAGTCGCCGCCCTCCTGGAACGGGCCCAGGAACATCAGGTACATCCGGAACGTGTCGGCGCCCCAGCGGGCGATGTACTCGTCCGGGATGACGACGTTGCCGCGTGACTTTGACATCTTGGCGCCGTCCTTCACGATCAGGCCGTGCGCGCGGAACCGCTTGTATGGCTCGTCGAAGTCGAGATGGCCCAGCTCGTTCAGCACCATCGTGATGAATCGCGAGTACAGCAGATGCAGGACGGCGTGCTCGTTCCCGCCGATGTAGGTCGTGACCGGGAGCCACTTCTTCGTCAGCGCCGGGTCGAACGGACGGTCGTCGAAGTCCGTGCTCGGGTAGCGCAGGTGGTACCACGCCGAGTCCAGGAACGTGTCGCTCACGTCGGTCTCGCGGCGGCCCCGCTTGCCGCAGATGGGACACGGGACGTGGTACCAGGCCTCGTGGCGAGCGAGCGGCGAGATGCCGGTGTCGTCCGGGCGGAAGTCCTCGATGATCGGGAGCTCGACCGGCAGGTCCTTCTCGGGGACCGGGACGGCGCCGTGCTGGTCGCAATAGATGATCGGGATCGGCGGGCCCCAGTAGCGCTGGCGGGAGATGCACCAGTCGTGCAGGCGGTAGTTGACCACCGCCTCGCCGGCGCCCCGCTCGGCGAGCCATGCGGTGATGGCGCGCTGGGCCTCGGGCACCGTCAGCCCGTCGAACGGCGCCGAGTGGACCAGGACGCCCTGCTCGTTGTCCACGTACGGCGCCTCGAGCCTCTTCTCTGCGTCGGTTCCCGGCTCGGCGACGACGCGGACGATGGGCAGCCCGAACTTCTCCGCGAACTCGAAGTCGCGCTCGTCGTGACCCGGCACGGCCATGATGGCGCCGGTGCCGTATTCCATTAATACGTAGTCCGCGATCCAGACCGGGATCTGCTTCCCCGTGGCCGGGTTCGTGGCGTAGCCGCCGGTGAAGACGCCGGTCTTCTCGCGCTCGCCCACCTTGCGGGAGACCAGGTCCTGCGACGCGGCGGCCTTGCGGTAGGCGTCCACCGCCTTCTGCCGGTCCGCGGAGACCAGGCGGTCCACCAGCGGATGCTCGGGCGCCAGCACCATGAACGTGGCGCCGAAGATCGTGTCGGCACGGGTGGTGAAGACGCGGATCGCCTCGCCGCCCGCATCACCGTCGGCCTGCGCGCCGCCCTCGATCGGGAACTCGAGCTCCGCCCCCTCCGACCGGCCGAGCCAGTTGCGCTGGGCCGTCGTGGTGGACTCGGACCAGTCCATCTTCGACTTGTCGTCGAGGTCGGCCAGCAGCCGGTCGGCGTACTCGGTGATCCGGAAGAACCACTGCTCGAGTGTCCGCTGCTCCACCACCGTGTCGCACCGCTCGCAGCGGCCGTTGATGACCTGCTCGTTGGCGAGCACCGTCTTGTCGTGCGGGCACCAGTTGACCGCGGCCGCCTTCTTGTACGCCTTCCCCGCCTTTAGGAGCTGGAGGAAGATCCACTGGGTCCACTTGTAGTACCGGGGATCCGTGGTCGCGAGCTCGTGGCGCCAGTCGAACATGCCGCCGATGCGGCGGAGCTGGCGGCGGAAGTTGGCGATGTTCTGCGGGATCAGGATGCCGGGGTTGATGCCGACCTTGATCGCGTAGTTCTCGCTGTGGATGCCGAACGCGTCGAAGCCGATGGGCTCGAAGACGTCGTAGCCCTGGAGGCGCTTGAACCGGCCGTAGGTGTCGCTGCCGGTGAAGGCGAACATGTTCCCGACGTGCAGGCCCTCGGCCGACGGGTAAGGGAACATCATGAGGTTGAAGAACGGCCGCTTCGCACCCTCAAGGTCGGGCTCGTTGGTGTGGCGCTCGTCCCAGCGGGCCTGCCACTTGGCCTCGACGGCCTCGGGATGGTAGGCGTCGGCTGCCGGGCCGGGCGCTGCGGCCGCGCCCGGCTGGTCGGTGGTGGAAGCGGTTGTCTTGGTGTCCGGCTTCGACATCGTGCTGCCTTGGATCGGGGTTTTGGAGCGCTAAATCTATTCCGGCCGGTGGGTTACTGCTACCGCGCCCTGATGGGTCAACGGCACCGCAGCGAATCGGGTTTCCGTGAGACCGGCCTCCGTCAGCCTTCACCATCGCTTCACCCGACGGCGCCTAGAATGCCCAGTACCGCCACACCGGCGCAGCCATCAGGCTCGCCCGGCCGACGGCCTCAAGGCATCGGGGAGGACGCCATGTTACATCGCTGGATCGGGGTGGCGGTGGCCGGGATCCTGGGCGGAGCCGCGCCCACCCGGATCGCCGCCCAGGATCGAGCATCGGATGCCCCAGCGTGGACCTTCACTACTCGCGTCCTGGCGACCGGCAGCTCGGACGAGTCCGAGCCGACCGGCTACAAGGTCTACAGTGCCATCACGCTCGAGGCCTCGCTCCGGCGGACCTTGAGCCGCGTCCTCGGTGCCGAGCTGACCGTCCGGACCGAGTCCCGCGAGGTCGACGCCCTCGTTCCCACCGGGGAGGACCACCGCCTCGGGTCGCTGGAGCTGTTGCCGCTGAACCTCCTGGTCCAGCTCCGGCTGCCGACCAGCGGGAGGCTGCGCCCCTATGCCGGCGCAGGAGTCAACCTCACCGTGGCGTGGGAGAAGAGCGGCGAGCTGGACTCCACGGACATGCCGGCGAGCGTCGGGCCGGCCTTGCAGTTGGGAGCGGACTGGGAGCTGTCGCCCACGGCGCTCCTGAACGTGGACCTCCGATGGAACGGCATGACGGCGGATCTCGAGAACGGGGGAGCCCCGCTGGCCAGCCTGAAGATGGACCCGATATCCCTCGGGGTCGGCCTGGGATTCCGCTTCTAGGGCGGGCGCAGTTCGGTCGATGAGGCTTGCGGTACACTGCGCGGGCGAGTGCGACGGCCCTTGGCGAGTCTAAGTTTCCTCTCCATGACCGACGCTCCCCGACTGCTCGACGGCCGAGCCACCGCGGACGAAGTCGTCCGCGTGCTGTGCGAGGCCTTCGTCGACTACCCCGTGATGCGTTACATCGTGGGTGATCGGGGCGACTACGCCGCGCGGCACCGCACGCTCATCGGCTTCTTCCACGGCGCGCGGGTGCTGCAGGATGACCCGATCCTGGGGATCTCGGAGGGCGGCGAGCTGGTCGCCGCCGCGGTGTGTACCCTGCCCGGCGGGGTCGAGCCGCCGGAGCTCGAGCCGCTCCGCGAGCGGACCTGGGCCGCGCTCGGTGCGGATGCGCGGGCGCGCTTCGACGACTGCGTGCGGGCGTGGGAGTCGACCGGGGTGGACGAGCCGAACATCCACGTGAACATGCTGGCCGTGGTGCCCGATCATCAGAGGCGCGGGCTCGCGCGGACGCTGCTGGAGAAGGTGCATGCGATGTCGCGGGATCGGGCGGATTCGCGCGGGGTGACGCTCAGCACCGAGAGCGAGCGGAACGTGGCGCTGTACCGGCACATGGGGTACCGGGTGGTGGGACAGGCGACGATCGCGCCGGGGCTCGAGACGTGGGACTTCTTTCGGCCCGATTGAGCGCGACCCAGACGGCTACTCCTCGGCCATCGCCTCGACCGGCCGAATCCGCGCGGCCCTGAGGCCCGGGACGAGGCACGCCGCCAGCGCGGCGATCAGCAGCATCGCCGTGACGCTGCCCAGAGTCAGCGGATCGTTCGGCCCCACCTCGTAGAGCAGTGAGCCCAGCCAGCGCCCGCTCACCACCGTAAGGACGAGGCCGACCAGGGTTCCCGCGATCACGTAGCGCATGCCGCGTGCGAGGACCATCCGCAGGATGGCGCGCGGCTCGGCGCCCAGCGCGAGCCGCACGCCGATCTCCCGCCGCTGTCGCCGCACCAGGTAGGACACCAGCCCGAAGATCCCCAACGCCGAGAGCGCGAGCGCCGCCGCCCCGAAGGCCGAGAGCACGGCCGTCCACCGGGCCGGATCGGCGAGCGCGCGGCGCAGCTCGTCGGTCATGAGCCGGGCCGAGAGCGGCAACTCGGGATCCAGAGCCCTGAGGCGCTCCAGCACGGGAGCCGTGACGCTCTGCGGGCGCGGCGCCGGTCCGCACGAACAACGCCGCCGTGCGGGACTGCGACTGCAGCAGCGGCGTGTACACGCCTTCGCCGTTCCCGGCGAGACCCTGGTACTTCACGTCGCCCACGATGCCGACGATCGTCGTTCGGGAGCACTCGTAGCAGCCGCCCTCCACCATCTGCTGCCCGATCGCGCTCTCGCGCGGGAAGTAACGCGAGGCCCACGAGCGGCTCACGACGGCCACGGGCGGCGCGCCGGCGGAATCGGCATCGCCGAAGAGTCGACCCTCCACCAGCGGGATGCCCAGCGCGGCGAAGAAGCCCGGCGTGACCGACGACCACGGCGAGGTCGGCTCGGCGCCGCCCTCGGCCACCGGGTGGGCGATCAGGTTGAAGTTGTTGACGTCGCCCTGGTTGTCGGGTGGCGCCGAGGTCGCGAGCCCCGCGGCGACGACACCCGGCGTCTCCAGCGCCGAGGCGACCGCTCCGCGCCAGAACTTCCGCACCTCGGTGGTGTCCGGATAGCGTACCGCCGGGGGCGCCAGCCAGACGGTGAAGCTCGACCCGGCGTCGTAGCCGGGATCGACCCGCTGCAAGCGCAGGAGGCTGTTGGCCAGAAGCGCGGCGGCCAGGAGCAGCGGGATGGCCAGCGCGAACTCCGCCGCCACCAGGACGCCCCGCACCGTACCGGTCCACCGCGTGCCTCCGGCTCGGCGCCCTTCCGCGCGCAGCGACACGAGGCGGCCGCCGAGCACGGCCGCGACCGGAGAGAGGCTCACCAGGAGCCCGCTCGCCGCGCCGAGCGCCACGGCAACGGCGACTGCGCGGGCGTCCAGCACGATTTCGTGCGCGCGCGGCAGCTGCGGCGCGATCGCGTTCACCAGCCGGGGTCCCAACGCGGCGAGCCCGATGCCGGCGAGCGTGGCCAGCCCCGCGAGCACCAGCCCTTCCGTGAGCACCAGGCGCGCGAGCCTGGGCCGGGACGCGCCGAGCGTCGCGCGGACCGCGAGCTCGTGACCGCGCGACGAGACCCGCACCAAGAGGAGCGTGGCGACGTTGGCGAGCGCGCCGAGCAGGACCAGCAGCACCGCGCCGGCAAAGAGCCGGAGCTGTTGAGTGGCGCCGCCCACGATGGAGTCGCGGAGCGAATAGGGGGTGAGCCGGGCGACGCTGTCCCGAAAACCGGCGCGCCAGAGCGGATAGATGCGCTCGCTGATCCCGGCGAGATCGCGGGCCGCGTCGTCGAGGGCGATTCCAGGCTTGAGCCGCCCGATGCCGCGGAGCCCGAACGGCCCGCGCCGGGTGGGCGTCGAGGTCTTGAGCACCGGCCACGCCGCGGCCTGCATGCCAGCGAGCTCGTCCAGGCCGGGCGGCAGCACGCCGACGACGGTGTGGCTCACGCCGTCGAGCGACAGGGTGCGGCCGACCGCCGCCCGGACGCCGCCGAGGCGCTCCGCCGCCAGCCGCGCGGAGACCACGAGCACCGGCGGTGCGTCGGGGCGCTCGTCGCCGGCCTCGATGAGGCGGCCGGCGGCCGGCGTGGTGCCGAGCGCTGAGAAGAGACCGGACGTGACCCAGGCGACGGCGACTTGCTCCGGCTCGCCGCCGCCCGCGAGCCCGGCCACGCCCATGCGCGCGGCGCCGAAGGCATCGAGGCTCCGCTGCTGCTCGCGAATCGCCTGGACGTCCACCACCGAGAGGGTCCAGCGGTTGGTCGGCGAGTTCTGCTCGTACACCCGCACTAGCCGGTCGGCGTGGGGATACGGCAGGTCGCTCAGGAGCACCGTGCGCACGACGCTGAACACCGCGGTGGCGGCGCCGATGGCCAGCGCGAGCACCAGGACCGCCGTGGCGGTGAAGCCGGGATTGCGCCGGAGGCCGCGCAGGGTGAAGCGAACGTCGGCCGCGAGATCGTGGAGCGGGCGTACACCGCTCGCGTCGAAAGTGGCCTCGCGCCACTGCTCGACGCCGCCGAACGCGAGCAGGGCTTCGCGGCGGGCCGTCGCGGCGTCGGCACCGGCCCGGATGCGCGCGGCCTCGTCCTGCTCGAGATGGAAGCGGAGCTCCTCGTCCAGATCGCGCTGCCACCGGCGACGGAAGAGCAGCGCCCGGAGCCGCTCCAGGAGGTCGGCGATCACAGGTCGGCCAGCCGGACCCGGAGGATCCCGTCCACCGCGGCGGCGGTGCGTCGCCAGGCCGCGGTTTCGGCCTCGAGCTGGCGCCGGCCGCGTGCGGTGAGGGCGTAGTACCGGGCGCGGCGGCCATTCTCGCTCGCGCGCCACTCGGACCCGATCCAGCCTTTCCGGAGCATCCGCTGAAGCGCGGGATAGAGCGAGCCCTGCTGGACCTTGAACACGTCGCGGGAGAGCTGGTCGATCCGCTGGCCGATGCCCCAGCCGTGCATCGGCTCGAGGGACAGCGCCTTCAGGACCAGGAGCTCGAGGGTGCCGGGGAGCAGATCGGCGGGTGTCGCCACGGTCGTCCTCCAGATAGACTGGAGGGACCATGCGGGGTCTTCTCTAGATTGTCAAGAGGAGAGGGAGCGAAGGCTCCGTTGCCGACTCACCCGCCCGCGGCCGGTCGCAGGACCGCGGGTTGGCCTTGAGCCGGGCCCAGGTAAGCACTGTCGGCCTACCGCCTCGCAACCTTCGCCCCGCAGGCTTCCTGGACGCGAGAGCTGTCAGCCGGGATGTAAATGGCTATTGACTTGCCCTTCCGCACGGCGCCCGTGCCCAGGAAGGCATCGGCGATCCTCGCGCCGGTGCTCGGATCCTTCTGCTCCCCCAGGATGACGCCGTTGGCTCCGAGCTTTGCCGCCTTCTTCCGCTGTGAGTTGGCCATGCCCTCCGCGGAGGTCATGTCGGCGTCCCCGTTGGAGGTGAGGACGGCAATTTCGTGATACTGCTGGCCGACTTTTTCGGCGCCCGTAAACAACTGAACTCCCTCGGGGCAGATCGGTGGAAGCTTCGCCGACGCGTTCAGCATCGTAGCGCCCGTGTGAACACAGCCGGTAGTGAAGCTGAGGCCAGCAAGAACGAGTGCGAGCCGACGCATTGAGAGCCTCCTGGCATGGGTAGGGGCCGGCAGGGTGCCGGCCCAGCTGTGACCCAACGGTGTGCATGTCCGCTCAAGGCGCCGTCAAGTGAACTCACCGCATGAGATCATCGCGTCTTGCGAACACTCAGCCCCGGACCCTGGCCGCCTGGTAGCAGCGGTCCGCCCATCTTGTCGTCTGCCTAGTCGTACGTTGCCGCCGCCAGGACGAAGAGCCCGAGCGTGGCGAGGGGTGCGAGCCACGTGCCGAGCCGCATCCCCGCGTGCCACTGCCAATGGGTACCTCCGTCAGCCTGCCGAAGCGCATCGACGCCGAGAGCGAGCCCCACCCAGTCGCGATAATTCAAGGCGACGTCGGCCGTGGGACTCGGGAACCGCAAGGCGGTGAAGTTGTCTTTCCCCGCCACGAAGAGCCCCGGGGAGAAGTCGATGCTGGAGGTAGGACTGAGCCAGCGACGGTACCGTAGCACCGGCCCGTACCGGTAGCCGTCGGTGTCGCCCGTGAGCTTGAACGCCGCTCCCAACGCGGATCGCTGGCCGATGTTCCTCAGATAGCCGCCACTCCAGTAGCCCAACACCATGCCCTCGTCCGTCGGGGCGGGCTTTTGATTGAGGCGGATGGCGGTTGTGAACTCCAACACCGTGAAGCCGCTGCACCTTGGCTCCGGTCGGCCACGGAAGCAGGTCTGGCCTGCCGCGGCGGGTGGCGATCCGAGCGTGACAGCCAACAGGCACAGACTGCCGAGCAGGATCCGCAGGTTTGGATGTCCCTGGCCGGTGAGGTTCGGTCCGAGACTGACGGTTCGAAGAACTCGGGGTGTGCGTGACATGGCTCCTCCGCTCGGGGGGTGTCGACCAACGCCCGCGAGAGACGATGCCATGCAGCAGTCAAGGATGACTCAAGAGCCGACTCACTCGATGGGCGCGGAGAAGTCGGGGCCGAACTCGCACGTGGCGGCACAGAGAATGGCTGGCGTGCCGACGATGAGCAGCACGAGCCCGATCGACTTCGCCGCGTCACCCTTTCTGAGCTCGATGCTGTCGATCCCGGCGACGGCCAGCGCGGAGCTGTCGCCCGGAAACCCGCTCACCACGGAGTCGGAGCGGAGCCGCGGCTGGCGGACGATCACCTTCCGGCCGTCGTGGAGCCGCACTCGCGCCTCGGACGGCGTGGACTGGCCGAGCAGCTCCACGGGGGCGACGGGCTGCACCCGCCAGCTGGTGCAGGCGCCCAGCAGGACGAGGACGAGGGTGGCAGCCCGGCGTGGGCAGGGCCGACGTAGGGCGCGAACCGACATGGGAGGCTCCGGTGACAGGTGCACCGAAGCTGCCGCCCGGCGGTCAATTGGGCCTCAAGCGGGTCGCCGCGGTTGCCGGGACGCCTGGCGACACGCAGTATTGGGGAATCCACTCGACAACTCCCGGGCTCATGGGCCAACCGCCGTCGGTCCTTCATCGCCTTCGTGCCGCGCTTGCCCCGCGGATCGTCGTCGAGCGCGAGCTCGCCGCCGGCGGCATGGGTATCGTCTTCGTGGGGTGGGACGCGGTGCTCGAGCGTCCGGTGGCCATCAAGATCCTCCCGCCGGAGCGCGCGACCGCCGTCCTCGCCGAGCGATTCCTGCGGGAGGCGCGCACCACCGCGCGGTTCACCCATCCGAACATCGTCCCCGTCTACGAAGCCGACGTGGCGGACGGCATCCCGTACTACGTCATGGCGCTGATGAACGGGGGGACGCTGGCGGATCGCCTTCGCGATGGTCGGCTCCCCGAGGCCGAGACCATCGCCGTCGCACGGGACGTCCTGTCGGCGCTCGGCGCGATGCATCCTCAGGGCTTCATCCACCGGGATATCAAGCCGTCCAACATCTTTCTCGAGCACGGCAGCGCCCTGCTCGGCGACTTCGGGATCGTGGCGGTCCCCCACAGCGTTGATGACACGCTCACCACTCCGAACGAGCTGCCGGGAACACCGCGCTACATGGCCCCCGAGCAGGCAGCCGGTCGGGAGGCCACGAAGCTGTCGGACCTCTACTCCCTTGGCGCGGTCCTGTACGAGGCATCCACCGGTCACCCCTGGGATCGGCTGCACGGCGTCGAGCAGGCGGAGTGGCCGGGCGTGACTCGCCATCTCCGCGCGGCACTGACCAAGGCCCTTCGGAGCCATCCGGCGGAACGGTGGTCCACGGGCCAGGAATTCCTGGTCTCGCTCGAACGCCCCTCATCGACCTGGCAAGCGCCTCTCGGGCTCCCGTCGCTGCTCGTGGTCGCCCTGCTGGTTGTCGTGGCGGCCGTGTACCTCCACAAGTGGGGCCGGGTCACGGCGTATGATGTCGTCGTCTTCCCGTACGAGACCCTCGGAGATACGAGTCTCGCCGGAGAGCTGACCCGAGCAACCCGGTCGTACTTCGAGCCGCTTCCAGGGATCCGGATGCCGCCAAGCACCGAGGTCGCGACGGCCTGGCGGGCATCGAGGGAGCCCACGGCCATGCGATCTCGGACCCTCACACCGGAGTTGGGCGCCACCTTTGGCGTCTCCGGCTTCGTGACGCGGAGCGCTGGGCGCCTCGAGATCCATGGCTCGCTGGTGAATTCTCTCGGCAAGCCCTTGCTCGACACCGCCGTCGTCGGCGATTCGGGGGACCATTTCGCACTCGTCGATTCGCTGGGCGGACTGCTCGTCGCGACCATGGGCAGGGGATTGGGTCCGCTCATGCCCGGAGGGGGCATTCGGCTCTCCCGTGCGGCGGTCCTCGAGTACATGAAGGGCGAGGAGGCGGTAGAGCACGACGCATGGCTCGCGGCCGAGCGCCATTACGCCAATGCCCTGGCGATCGACTCCACGTTCCTGCTCGCCGCCTGGAGGCTGGGCAACGCGCGGCGCTGGATGCCCCTCCGTCCGACGCCGCCCTTCCCCGACAACTTTCGCGACCTGTTCGCGCAGCACGGCAGGGACCTGCCGCGGACCGACAGCCTGTTGATCGCCGCGCAATTCGCGCCGTCCGGCGGCGCTCGCTTCGCCGCGTACGAGTCCGCGCTCGCCTCGGACACCGCCAACGCCACGGCGATGCTGCTCTACGGTGACGAGCTGTTTCACCGGGGCCCGCTCGCGGGCCGGCCGCTCGAGGAGGCCGCACGCATGCTCGCGCGCGCCGCGGCGGCCAATCCGCGCCTGGCGCCGGCGTGGGAGCACCTTACCTGGGCCCTCATTCGCCTCGGTCGGAAGGAGGAAGCGTCCCGGGCGCTCGACTCGCTCGAGCGCACGGCGGGCCGCCCCGAGGAGTCCGAGATCTTCCTGCCGGAGTTCCTGAGGCTCGCCTCGACCGCGCGCTTCAGCCCCGGGAAGCTCGATCCCGCGGCTGGCGGGCTGCTCGCGTCGCCCAAAGCGCTTTCGCTCGCCGCGCGCGGCGCGCTCGCCTTCGACCTCCCGGCGTTCGAGCTCGAATTCGGCCGGCGGCTCACGGCGCCCGACGAGGCCACCGCGATCGACCGGGCGAGCGGGCATCTCGCGCAGGGAGTCGCCCTGGTAGCGCTGGGCCGGCCGCACGGGGCGCTCGCGCAGCTCGATTCGGCCGCCGGCCTGTTCCCCGAGCCCGGCGAGGCCCACCAGCAGGCAGCCGAGTGGAGGGTGCTCCTGCCCGCGCTTGGCGTACCGGGGATCACCGATGCCGAGCGCGAGGAAGGCCGGCGCGCGCTCGTCACGCTCAACGACCATGACACCACCGCCCGCGCGGCCTGGGCGCTTGGCGTGGATGCATTGGCCCGGGGCGACGCGGTCGAGGCAGACAGCTGGCGGGCTGTCGTAACCGAGCGGGAGCCCGAGGATGGCCCGCTCGGGCTGCTGCTCGCCGCGATGAGCGCCGCGGCTCAGGGGGATTCGCCTGCCGCCCTCCACCTCTCGGCACCGGCGCTCGCGGTGGATTCGGCCGGCGCGGCGCCGGATCCGTTCTTTCGTGCGACGCTGCACCTGCTGCGCGGTCAGTGGTGGCGCGGCCTGAACGGCCGAGCCGACGAGGCCGACCGCAGCTGGCTCTGGTACGAGAATACGGACGCGGTGGGCTGGCCCAGCGCGGAGGCGCAGCCGGCTGACGTCGACTGGGCGCTCGGGTCGTACGCGCGGCTGCTTCGAGCCGAGCTCGATCGGCGGGAAAACCGGCGCGAGGCCGCGTGTGACCATGCGACGCGTCTCGAGGAGGCGTGGTCGCATGCCGAGCCGGGATTCTTCCCCGCGACCGCACGGCTGCACGCCGTGGCGGACTGGTGCCGGCGATGATCGACATCGAACATCTGGCGTGGGATCGCACGGGCCTGGCCCGGGAATATCGGCTGGAGCGCGTGCTCGGCGAGGAGGACGGGCTCGTGCGCGTCCTGGCGCAGGATCTCCGGCTCGACCGGGCGGTCCTGCTGGTGATGCTCGCTCCCGACCAGCGCACCACGGCGCGCGCGGAGGCGTTCGTGGCGAGCATCCGCCTGCTCGCTCGCGTCGGTCATCCCGGCGTCCGCTCAGTCCACCGGGCCGACGCCTTCGGAGATTTCGCGTACGCCGCGCTGGAGCACGTGCCGGGGGAGCCGCTCGCCGAGCATCTGGCAAGTGGGCCCGTACCTGTAGGTGAGGCCATACGCTACGGCCTCGAGCTGCTTGCGGCGCTCGAGGCGTCGCGCGCGCGGGGCGTCGCGCATCCCCAACTGTCGCCAGACACGGTGGTACGACAACCCGGGCGCCTGGTGCTCGACGGCATTGGCGCCGCTCCAGCCGATTCGAGCACCGAGCGCACCGGACTCGTGCTGGTCTCGCGCGTCATCTACCAGGCGGTGACGGGCCGACGGTGGGAGGCTGCAGGCACGAGCCGCGAGGCGCTCGCGGCGGTCCCGCTCCGCCTGCGGCCGGCCCTCCGATGTGCGCTCGCGCCTGACCCCCACGCGGCCTCGTTCCGCCGGAGGCTCACCCTGGCGAGCGGGCCCATCAGGGTGGCGGGGCTCGCGCTGTTGGCCCTCACGGTACTGACCCTCACGGGCGCGGCCGCCTGGCACTGGCTGCGCCGGCCACCCGGGCCGCCGTCGAACGAGATCGCCGTGCTCCCGCTCGAAGCGATCGGAGGCCCGGCCGGAGATTCGCTCGGGACCGCGATGGCCCACCTGCTGTCCCTGACCTTGAGTGACGTTTCGGGGCTCCACATGACGTCGCCGCGCCGGATCGCGCGATGGGCGGCGCAGACCGGCTACGACGCGGGCGGAATTCAGAATCAGGCCCCGCGTGACCTCGGCGTGCAGTGGGTGGCGCACGGGCAGGCGAGGCGGTCGGGCGATCGCGTGCGGGTGGGCCTCACCCTCTACTCCTGGCGCGGCGCCAAGGAGTACGTCGAGGTGACCGGCACGGTGGCCGACCTCGTCGGGCTCACCGAGCGACTGTCGTTGCCGGTGCTCAACATCGTGGCGCCCGAGCTCGAGCCCCGAGTCGGGGAGCTGCGGGACTTCGCCGGCGTGCCGTTCGAGGCGTTGAAGAGCTTTCTCCAGGGCGAGGCGGCGTACGACCGGGACGAGTGGACGCTCGCCGAGCAGCGGTACGAGGCCGCGATCGATGCCGACTCCACGTTTGCGCTGGCACGCTGGCGGTTGGCCAACGTCAGGCACTGGGAGCGGCGCCCCTACGACTATCTCGGGGACCTGCGCGAGCTGGACGGGCGCCTCGGGGATCGCCTTCGGCCGACCGACCGCGCGGTCGTGAAGGCGTTCCTCGAGCCCGACGTCGACCGCCGGCTCCGGCGGCTCGACTCGGTGGTGTCGCACGCACGGCCCGACGCCTACCTGCAGTATCTCTACGCGCACGAGCTCTTCCACCGCGGACCGCTGGTCGGGCGGGACATCGAGCTCGCCATTCGCGGCATGCGCGAGACGATCGCGCTCGATTCCTCGTTCGCCGACCCTTACAACCACATCTTCGCCGCGGATCTTCGCGCCGGGAGGAAAGAGCACGCCCAGTACACGCTCGCTCTCCGGCAAGCCATCGAGGTCAAGTCATGGCCGGGCGACCTCGACAAGGTGCGGCTCATGAAGCTGGCCTATGACGAGCGCTTCCGCCCGTGGCGCGGCCGACTCGCGCGCTGGTGGCTCGAGCGCACGGGCGACTCCGCGACGCTCGCCGGCGTGTCGCAGGTCGCACGGCTCGGCGCTCCCTGGTTCGACATTCCCGGAGCTCAGATCGGTCTCTGCCGCATCCTCCTCGATCGTGAGTCGTCGACCGACTCGGCGCGCGCGAGCGCACGGAACGGCATTGCCATCGGGCTGCTGGCCCTGGGCCGGACATCCGAGGCGCTCGCGCAGCTCGATTCGTCCATCGCCGACTGGCCCTCCCCCGAGGTCCGCCTTCAGCGGGCCGAATGGGAGGTCATCCCGCGGCTGGTCGGGCTCTCCGTCATTCCGGCGTCCGCACCTCGCTGGCGCGAGCCGCTGGAGCAGATGCTGGCGGACACGACCACCGCCCGCCTGGAGACGCGGATCCGGTGGGCCCTCGCGCTGGGACACGTCGCCTCCGGCGACACGGCTGCCGCACGTGGCCAGGCGACTCGGCTCGAGCAGTTGGCGCCCGGCTCCCCGCTCGGTGTGCTGCTCCGCGCCGTCATCGCCGGCAAGGGTGGTGACCTCTCGCGGGCGCTCGACGTCTCGGACTCGGTTCGCGGCGCGGTGAGCGTGAACCAGCCTCCCGATCCGTTCGCCGGGGCGGTCTACCATCTGCTCCGCGCCGATTGGCACATGGCGCGGGGCAACGTCGCCGCCGCCGAGCGGGACCTGCGCTGGATCGACGGATCGGACTTCGAGGGCTGGCCCGTGGGCGCGCCTCAAGCCGGCGAGATCGACGCGGCACTCGGCACGTACGTGCGCTGGCGGCGTGGCGAGGCCCTCCTGACATCCGGCGCGACGGCCGCCGACACCGTCGCCGGGTGCGCCACGCTCCGCAGAGTGGTCGAGCTCTGGAGCGGGAGCGAGGCCGACATGCGGCCACTGCAGGCCGCGGCCGTGGCGCGCGCGGGTGGCCGGGCCTGCGCGGCATGACGAGCTGCCGAACACTGGGCCCGGTCGAGCTCACCCTCGACGGCGCGATGGCGCCGCCCGAGCTGCTCTGGAAGAAGCATCTGGCGCTCCTGGTGTATCTGGCGCGCTCCGGTCGCCGCGGCAGGACGCGCGAGCACCTCATCGGCCTGCTGTGGGCGGAGAGCGAGGAAGCGAGAGCAAGGCACTCGCTCAACGTCGCGCTGGGGCACATCCGCCGGCATCTGGGAAATGAGGCGATCGGCGGCGAGGGCGGGCTCCTGCGCCTGAGCCCCGACGCCGTCCGTCTCGACCTGGACGAGTTCGAGGCGCTAGCCGCCCGAGAGGACTGGAGCGCCGCGGCCGCGCTGGTGACCGGAGAATTCCTCGAGGGTTTCGGCCTCGACGACGCGTCGGCGTTCGAGGACTGGCTCGGCGCCGAGCGCACCCACTGGCGGGGGCGCTCGGTGGACGTGCTGGTCCAGTACGCGGAGAGCCTGCTCCGGTCGGGCCAGGCCGCCGAGGCTGCGTGGGCCGCGCGCCGTGCCCTGCGGCTCGACCCTCGCGCCGAGCGCGCCGTGCGCGCGGTCATGCGGAGCCTGGCGCTCGCCGGCGATCGCGTTGCCGCGCTCGAGGAGCACTCCCGGTTCGTCGCGCTCCTGGCGGAGCTCGATGTCATCCCGGAACGCGCCACCGACGATCTCGCCGAACGTGTGGCGAAGCAGCACCTGGTGCGTCCCGAACCGGGTCCCCTCGCCGAGGCGCCCGGCGTGCTCGACCGGCTGCCCCTCGCCGGTCGCGCGACGGAGTTGCAGCGGCTGCTCGATGCCGCAGCCACCTCGGTCACCACGCGCCGCGCCGCGGTGCTTTTCATCGAAGGCGAGATCGGCTCGGGAAAGACGCGGCTCGCCGACGAGCTGCTCGCCCGCCTGCGTCTCGACGGCGCGGCGGTCTCGGCGGCGCGCGCCGTCGAGGGTGATCGAACCCAGCCATGGAGCGGCCTGCTGGTGCTCGCTCGCGGAGGGCTGCGGGACGCCGCGGGGATCGCCGGTGCGACGCCCGACGCCATCGCGGCCCTGGCGGCCGCGCTTCCGGAGTGGGCCGAGCGCTTTTCCTCCGTGGCGGCGGCGCCGTGCTCTCTGGGACGAGCGCTCGCCGAGGTGACGCGGACTGCCGCGGCGGAGCAGCCGGTGGTGCTCGCGGTCGACGACGCCCAGTGGCTCGACGACGACTCTGCCGCCTCGCTCGTGGCGCTGCTGCGCGACCTGACCGCGGCGCCTGTGATCGTGGTGCTGACGCTCTCTCACCACGTGCCGAGACCTGACCTGGATGATCTCAGGAGCCGCATCGGCCGCGACCTGGGCGGTGCGGCCATCCACACGGCGCCGTTCACGACGACGGCGCTCCGCGAGCTCGCCGAGCGCCTGTTGCCCGGGTATGACTCGGTCCAGCTGGATCGCGTCGTCCGACGGGTGGCCCTTGATTCGGGTTGCCTGCCGCTCATCGCCGTCGAGCTGCTCCGGGCCGTGGCCCTCGGGCTGGACCTCGGGGCGACGTCGAGTGCGTGGCCCGACCCGCAGCGCACGCTCGATCAGAGCCTGCCCGGCGATCTGCCCGACGCGGTCGTCGCAGCGATCCGTATCGGGTTCCGCCGGCGCTCACCGGAGGCCCAGCGGGTCCTCGCCGCGGCATCCGTGCTGGGCGACCGCGTGGCCGCCACCCGTATCGCCAGGGCGCTTGGCGAGCCGCTCGATGCGGTGCACCGCGCGCTCGACGAGGCCGAGTGGCATCACTGGCTCGTCTCCGAGCCGCGCGGATACGGGTTCGTGGCCCGCATCGTCCAGCAGGTGGTCGAACGGGACATGCTCACCCCGGGACAACGCCGGCGCCTGCTCGAGGCGGCCGACGAGGATACCTGACCGCCGCTCGAGCCCTCCGTTACAACCTTCGCGCCTACTCCCGGACAAGCCCCATGTCCGAGCGGGCAGCCTGCCCGCGCGATTCGCCTGGCGCTCGTCCCGCGACCGTCAGGGCCTGCCGGTTCCTCCTGATCCCCTGACTTGACCATCGCTTGACCGCGGAAGCCAGGATTTCGCGTCGCACGCTGGCTTCCCCCATCGCCCGGAGCGTCTCCATGCAGCCTTCACAGTTCTTCCGCGGCCGTGTCGCCGCCGCACTCCTGCTCTCGTGCGCCCTCGCGGCCTGCGATCGCGACACGCCTCCTGCCGACCCGGCCGGTCCGTCCCTAGGCGCGCAGGCGGCGCCACCGCTTACACTGGTCTCGCTTCCAGCCGACCCGGGCTCCCTCGCGATCTGGCCCTACACCGGAGCCGATTTCTCGGGCACACCGCAGGATCCGATCAACCTCGTCTTCAGCGGTCGGGCGGATCCTCGCGCCATCCGCGCCGCACTCCTCGCGCTATCGGGTGACCGGACCGCGTTCGGCTTCCCGTCGGTCGCGCCGTTCACCTGTACCTGGACTGACGCGATCGGTGATCTCCAGACCGGCTATGGCGCCGAACGCGGCTGGGTCGGGAGCGCCGTGCAGCTGGCGTGCGGCGTGTTCGGTCCCGTGCGCTTCCACGTTCGCCTGTTTCAGGCGGGCCCGCTCACGCTCGGCAACGCGCACTTCGAGCTGCTCATTCCCGGCACCACGGACCATCAGGTGCTGAGCTGGGAGCTGGCGGAGCAACTGGTGACGGCGGACCTGGCGAGGAGCGGGCTCTTGGCGGCGGCGCCCGCACCGACAGCACAGATCAACGGAGCACCCACGTTCCGCGAGATCCCCCCGACCATCTACAACCTGCTGCCGCCGGAGCTGCGCGCCCTCATCGGCGGCCCCGCGGGCCAGGTGAGCGGGCCGGTCGGCATCGCCACGGACGGACGGGCCACCCGGTTTGCCCTGGGCGGGAGCGCGCCAGCGGCAGTCGGGACGACGCAGCAGTTCGTGATCAACTTCGACCAGATCATTCCCAGGCCTTTCTGCACGGCGAGCGCCGATGAGTATTTGCACGCGCAGGGGCCGGTCGAGCTGCGCAAGGAGGTGCGGGTGAATCCGTCGGGCGCACTCGTGAGTGAGTTCCACGCCTCGGGCCGCCTCCGCCTGACGCCAGTGGATCCGGCCACCGGTGCGCCTGCCGGCGAGCCCTACGAGGCGGAGGTCGCGGATCACCAGATCACCCGGTACGACGACGGTGGCGGGCAGGTAGAGGGCATCGCGATGCAGCACGAGCTGCCGGAGAACGTGGCGGGCCGGGGTCGGAAGACGGTGCGGCTCAAGGTCGGCCCGGGCGACATCACCCAGTACGATCAGGACATCGTCTGCCATCCGTGACCAGGCGCCTTGCTCCGGGGCGGCGCGACCTCGATGGCAACCGGCGTTTGCGGCCGCCATTCCGTCGGGGTCGAACCGCCGAGTGCGGGTGCCGGCGACTAACCTCACACCCGCGAGAGGGTTCCACCGCGCGATCACCTTCCCCCACCCGCCGCATTCCTCTACTATTGGCGTGGCACGGCAATCCCCCCACACCAACCCCACCGATGAGCGACTTGCGGGAGCAGCTCCAGGCATCCTTGGCCCCCAGCTACGTGCTCGAGCGCGAGCTCGGCCGCGGCGGCATGGCCACGGTCTATCTCGCCCGCGACCTCAAGCACGACCGTCCCGTCGCCCTCAAGGTGCTCCATGCCGAGCTGGGCCAGGTGCTCGGCCCGGAGCGCTTCCAGCGCGAGATCCGGCTGGCCGCCCGGCTGCAGCATCCCCACATCCTGACCGTGCTGGACTCGGGGCAGACCACGACGGCCGAGGCGGGTACCCGGGAAGCGGGTGGATCCCGGCTGTGGTTCACCATGCCGTATGTGGACGGCGAGTCGCTCCGCGCCCGGCTCATGCGCGAGCGGCAACTGCCGGTGGAGGACGCCTTGCGCATCGCGCGCGAGGCGGCGCAGGCGCTGCAGTACGCGCACGAGGCTGGTGTGATTCATCGGGACGTCAAGCCGGAGAATCTCCTCCTCACCCGGGACGGCAACACCCTGGTGGCCGACTTCGGGATCGCGCGGGCGCTCGAGGCTGGGAAGGACGAGGCGCGGCTCACCGAGACGGGCCTCGTGGTGGGCACGCCGGCCTACATGAGCCCGGAGCAGGCGAGTGGGGACAAGGGCCTCGACGTCCGCACCGACATCTACAGTCTGGGCGCGGTGCTGTACGAGATGCTGGCCGGCGAGGCGCCGTTCACCGGCGCCACGGCGCAGGCGATGATCGTGAAGCGCCTGACCGAGCCGCCGCCGAGCGTGCGGTCGGTGCGGCCCAACGTGCCGGAGCCGGTGGACCAGGCGATTCGGCGCGCGCTGGCGCCGATCGCGGCGGACCGGTTTGCCACCGCTGCCCAGTTCGCCCAGGCGCTGCAGGCCGCGCCGACCGGAACGACGTCGGGGGCCACTGTCGCGGTCGCTCCGCCTGCGCCCGCCGAGGCGCGCGCCGATGCCCCCTTCCCTGCTCCGGTCGTGCCCCCGGCACGAACCCGCCGATTCCCCGCCACGGCCGCCGCGCTGGTGGTCGGGCTGCTCATCGGTGTCGGAATCCTCTTCGCCTGGCGGCACTCCGGCGGTGAGACCGCCGCGGGGGCCGGCGGCTCGACCGTGCTCGCGGTGCTCCCGTTCGAGAACCTGGGTCCCAGCGAGGACGAGTACTTCGCCGATGGGGTGACGGACGCCGTGCGGGGGAAGCTCGCCGCGATCCCCAGCGTGCAGGTGATCGCCCGCAGCAGCTCGGTGCCGTACAAGAAGGCCGACAAGTCGCCGCAGCAGATCGCCCGCGAGCTGGGCGCACGCTACCTGCTGACCGGCACCGTGCGATGGGAGAAGGGGGCGGGCGGCGCCAACCGGGTGCAGGTGAGCCCCGAGCTGGTCGAAGTCTCGTCGGGCAGCGCTCCGCGGACCCGCTGGCAGGAGCCGTTCGACGCCTCGATGACCGACGTGTTCCAGGTCCAGGCCGATGTCGCCACGCGGGTGGCGCAGGCGCTCGGCGCGACGCTCGGCTCGGGCGAGCGCAAGGCGCTCGAGGAGAAGCCGACCAGGAATCTCGCGGCCTACGACGCCTACCTGAAAGCGGAGGAGATCTCCAACGGCCTCGCGGTCATCGACCCGGTCCTGCTACGCCGGGCGCTCGGCTACTACGAGCAGGCGGTGGCGCTCGACTCCACCTTCGCGCTCGCGTGGGCCCGGCTCTCCCAGGCACACTCCCTTCTCTACGTCCTGGGAGAGCCGACGCCGGAGAACGGCCAAGCGGCGCTGGCCGGCGCGCAGCGGGTCGTTGCGCTCGCGCCCCAGAGTCCCGAGGCCCACCTGGCCATGGGCAAGTACTATGAGACCGCGGCCGTCGACTTCGCCCGCGCCCTGGACCAATACACCCAGGGACAACGCGTCACCCCGAACAACGCCGACCTGCTCGCGGCGGAGGCCTTCGTCGAGGAGCGCTTGGGCCGGTGGGACGCGGCCGAGGAGCACTACCAACGAGCCCGGGCCCTGGACCCAGGCTCAGTGCCGACGACGCGGCGCCTGGCCCGGGTGCTGGCCTGGCGGCGGCGCTACCCCGAGGCCCTGGCCATGGCGGACCGGGGGCTCGCGTTGGCTCCGTCCAACCTGGTCGTGGTGATGGGCAAGATGCAGATCTACCTGCAGCAGGGAGACCTCGCGGGCGCGCAGCGGGTCATGCACGCGGTACCGCGCGTCGTGGAGCCCGCGTCGCTGGTCGCCTTCTTCGCCAACTACGACGACCTGTACTGGATCCTGGACGACGATCAGCAGCAGCTCCTGCTCCGGCTCACGCCCGGGGCGTTCGACAACAGTCGGTCCAGCTGGGCGATCGTGCTGGCCGAAGTCTACGCGGCCCGCGGGGACCAGTCTCGCGCCCGCGCGTACGCCGACTCGGCGCGCATCGACTTCGAGGCGCTGCTGCGGGCGACGCCGGACAACGCGCAGCTCCACTCACTCCATGGTATCGTGCTCGCCTATCTCGGCCGGAAGGACGAGGCCATCCGCGAGGGCCTCAGGGGTGTGGAGCTGAATCCGGTCTCGAAGGACGGCTTCGGCGGCCCGTACATTCAGCTGCAGCTGGTCCGGATCTACCTGCTCGTGGGGGAGCCGGAGAAGGCGCTCGATCAGCTCGAGCCGCTGCTCAGGATTCCGTATCACCTGACGCCGGGCTGGCTCCGGATCGATCCCACGTTCGATCCGGTGCGGAAGAATCCGCGGTTCGAGAAGCTGGCCGCGCAGTAGCCGGAGTCCGCGGCGCCGGCACAGTCGCTCGTGCGTGGCGCAGTTCGTTCTCCGGAGCCGCAGGAACAGCGCATGCGAATCAGGCCCACGATCGTCCTCGCCCTGGCCGTTCCGGTCCGGCTCCTCGCACAGGAGTCGGGCGCCGGGCAGGCGCAGGACTCACAGCCTCCGGCTCCCGATTGGAACATCAACGTGGGCGCGGGGGTCCTCACCTACCCGCGCTATCCCGGCTCGGACGAATCACGGGTGGTGCCGTACCCGCTGGTCAGCGCGAGCTTCCGCGATCGAGTCTATCTCGGCCCCAGCAGCACCGGGCTCGGATTCGCGCTGGGCGCGTACCCCATCCGGACGTCGCACGTGAGGCTCGCCGTCGAGCTCGGCGCGCAGGACAGCCGCCCGGCGTCACGCGGGGATGCCCTCGCGGAGATGGACGACCGCGACGCCGTCGCCACCGCAGGCGCGAGCCTCAGCTATCGCACCGGGGCCTTCGAGGGGATCGTCGCCGTGTCGAAGGGCGTGAACGATGGCGCCGGCTTGATCCAGACCACGCGCATCGTCTATACCAGGCTGGTCGGCAGAACCTTGCTGGTCGCCGGGGCCGGAGCGGCGCTCGCCGATGGCAAGCAGATGCGGCGGGAATTCGGGATCACCGACGCCGAAGCGGCACGGCGGCAGGCGCTCATCGACGCGGGAGACGGGCGACTGGAACCCGACGACAGCGGCCCGTATCGGCCGGACGGAGGACTGCGTCACCTCGGCGTCGGGCTCTCGCTCATCTACTCCGTTTCGCCTCGCTGGTCTCTGATCGGATTCGGGGGATTGGAGTGGCTTGCCGACGCGGCCGCCAACAGCCCGTTGGTGCGGCGCCGCGAGCAGGTCGCGGGCGGAGCGGGGGTGGGGTACCGGTTCTAAGGAGCTATCGGCGGAGAGCTGTCGGCGGAGAGCTATCCGCGCGCCTGTGCGGCGCATCATTATCGCCGACGACCACCATCGAACGGGAAGGATGACGCACGATGCACCGACTGCCAATCGCGATCTACGCGCTGAGCCTGGGTCTCGCGGCCGCCTGCGGGTCCGACAACAGCACCGGACCGAGTCCCACGCCGGGGGACATCGACATCGTGAAGGGCGCGTCTCAGCTCACCACGACGGCGTTCAGCCCCAACCCCAAGCAGCTCAGCCTGGGCGAAGCGGCCGACGTGACCGTGCGCTGGGTCAACACGGACGGCGGGGGCGCGTACGGCGGCACGGCGGTGGCCCATCAGATTGCCTCGGACAATGGGGCGTTCGCCACCTCGCAGCCGCTGGGGGCGGGGGCCACATACCTGGTGCAACTGCAGGCGGGCACCTACGGCTATCACTGCGCGATCCACCCGAACATGGTGGGGACGATCACGGTCGGGCCCTGAAGCGATCCACAGCCTCGCGTGGAAAGGACAAGGCGAGCAGCGGGCGGGGGCATGCCCACGTGCCAGGCTCGCGCGGCCATGGCTACCCTCCGCCGCCCGTCGGCTCTACTATAGTGATGTAGTTCCCCTACTTCCCATACCGGCCCCCTATGACCGACCTGCGCACTCAGCTCCAGGATGGCCTGGGCGCGAGCTACAGGCTCGACCGGGAGCTCGGACGTGGGGGGATGGCAACGGTCTTCCTGGCCCACGACCTCAAGCACGATCGTCCGGTCGCGCTCAAGGTGCTGCACCCCGAGCTGGCCGCCTCGCTCGGCCCCGACCGGTTCCAGCGCGAGATCCGCTTCGCCGCCCGCCTCCAGCACCCGCACATCCTCACGGTCCTCGATTCCGGGCAGGCCGGCGACCGACTCTGGTTCACGATGCCGTTCGTCGAGGGCGAGAGCCTGCGCGACCGGCTCCGGCGGGAGCGGCAGCTATCGGTCGAGGTGGCGCTCCAGATCGCGCGGGAGGCCGCGCGCGCGCTCGACTACGCCCACCAGCACGGCATCGTCCACCGCGACATCAAGCCCGAGAACATCCTGCTCACCCGGGACGGTTCGACGCTGGTGGCCGATTTCGGGATCGCCCGCGCCCTGGAGGGCGACGACCAGCTCACCCAGACCGGCATGGTCATCGGCACGCCGGCCTACATGAGCCCGGAGCAGGCGAGCGGGGACAAGGGGATCGACGCGCGGACCGACATCTACTCGCTCGCCGCCGTGCTGTACGAAATGCTGGCCGGCGAGGCGCCGTACACGGGACCAACCGCTCAGGCCGTCATCGCCAAGCGCCTGATGGATCCCGTGCCGAGCGTGCGCCGGGTCCGGTCCAACGTGCCGGCTGGGGTGGACCTGGCGATCCAGCGCGCGCTGGCCCCGGTCGCCGCCGACCGCTACGCCTCGGCGGGCGACTTCGCCCGGGCGCTGCAGGCGCCGGATACCACCACGTCACCGACGGCGGTCACCGCCGCGTCGGCCCCACCCTCGTCTACCGACACCGCGCTTGAAGGCGGGCAAGGACGCCGCCGGCCGCCGGTCCTCGCAATCACCCTCCTGCTGGGATTCCTGCTCGGGGCCGGTGTCCTGTTCGCGTGGCGGCACTCGCACCCCGGGACGGCCGACACCGGGGCTCAAGATCCTGGCCGTGCTCCCGTTCGAGAACGTCGGCGACTCGGCGAACGCCTACCTAGCCGACGGCGTCACCAACGAGCTGCGCGGCAAGCTGTCGCAGCTGGGCCACCTCCAGGTCATCGCCAGCGGCAGCTCGAATCAGTACCGGCACACGACGAAGCCGCCGCAGGACATCGCTCGCGAGCTCGGCGCCGACTACCTGCTCACGGCTACGGTGCAGTGGGAGAAGCTGCCGGACGGCACCAGCCGCGTGCGGGTGAGCCCCGAACTGGTGGACGTGACGCCGGGACACGCGCCGCGCACCAAGTGGCAGCAGCCGTTCGACGCGGCCATCACCGACGTGTTCCAGGTGCAGGCCGACATCGCGGGCCAGGTGGCTTCGGCGCTGGACGTGGCGCTGGGGGCGGGACAGAAGCAGACGCTGACCGAGCGGCCGACCGAGAACCTGGCGGCGTACGACGCGTTCCTCAAAGGCGAGGCGACCCAGGGGATCGTGATCGCCGATCCGCCCAGCCTCAGGAGCGCGATCACGTACTATGAGCGGGCCGTCGCGCTCGACTCCACCTTCGCGCTGGCCTGGGCCCAGCTCGGCCGAGCGCACGCCACCTACTACTACAACGTGACGCCGAACCCGACGAGCGACGACGGGGCGCGGCGTGCCGCCGAGCGCGCCGCGGCCCTGGCGCCGGACCGGCCCGAAACGCACCTGGCCGTCGGCACCTATTACGCGCAGATTCGCGGCGACAACGCCAGAGGGCTCGCCGCGTTCGAGGCGGGCCTCAAGAGCGCGCCGGACAACGCCGACTTGCTGACCGCGGCGGCGCTCACCGAGCAGAGCCTGGGCCGGTGGCCAGCCGCCGTGAAGCACCTGGAGAGGGCATGGACGCTCGACCCTCGCTCGGCGACGACTGCGCGGCGCCTGTCGCAAAGCCTGCTCCGCCTCAGGCGCTATCCCGAGGCGGAGGCCGCCGCCGACCGGGGCCTGGCCGTGGCGCCGGACAATCTCGACCTGATCGAGAACAAGGCCATGACCCACCTGGCCCGGGGCGACCTGCCCGGCGCCCGGGCCGCGATCCACTCGGCCCCAGCCGAGGTCGAGCCCACCACGCTCGTGGCCTCCATCGGCAACTATTGGGATCTCCACTGGGTGCTCGACGACGCCCAGCAGCAACTCCTGCTGCGACTGGGGCCGGCGGCGTACGACGGTGACCGAGGCACCTGGGGCATCGTGCGGGCCTCGACCTACTACCTGCGCGGCGATCGGGCGCGGGCGCGCGTGTATGCCGACTCGGCGCGGCTAGGCGTCGAGGAGACGTTGAAGGCGACGCCGGATGACGGACAACGCCGGGTCTTTCTCGGGCTCGCCCTCGCCTACCTCGGCCGGAACGCGGAGGCCGTGAAGGAAGGCGAACGAGCCGTGGCGCTCTGGCCCACCAGCCGCGACGGCTACCTGGGTCCCTACATCCAGCACCAGCTCGCCCGGATCTACACCGTGGTGGGTGCAGCAGGACAAGGCGATCGACCAGCTCGAGGCACTGCTCAAGACCCCGTACTTCCTCTCGCCCGGCTGGCTTCGCATCGACCCCAACTTCGCGCCGCTCCACGACAACCCGCGCTTCAAGCGGCTGGTGGCCGGAGCGCCGTAAGGGTGCTGCGGAAGCCACGCTACTATTAGTACGCGTGGTACCCGCTACACGCGGTCCAGCTCGGCCTCGACCCGACGACGATGGAGGGTGTCGCATGGGGCGGCGTACGGCATTGGTGATGGCATGGTGCCTCGCGATCGGGATCGTTCCCCCGCTCGTATCGCCCGCCAAGGCGCAGAGCTACACCACCGTCAGCGCGTACCAGGTCCGCATGTGCCGGTCCGAGGCCGACCGGCGCCTCCCGAACTACTCCTACGACCAGATCGAAGCCGCGCAGGTCCAGGCCGCGCCCGATACCCGCGACCGCGACGCGGCCACCATCCGCTGGCGCGCCGGAACCGAGACCGGCATCTGCACGGTGACCTCCTCCGGCAACATCCTCTCGTTCACCCGGGACGACCCCGCCGCGACAGGGACGAGTACCGGCACCACCACCCGCATCACCTGCGAATCACGCCACACCGAGCGCGTCGAGTGCCGAATTCCCACCGGCGCCCGGGTCACCCTGGCCCGCCAGCTGAGCGACAACGCCTGCCGGCTCAACGACTCCTACGCCCAGACCGCCGAGTACATCTGGGTCTCGGGCGGCTGCCGCGCCGAGTTCGACGTCGCGATGCCGGGCCCGGTCGGGGGCGGGGGCGGGGGCGGCATGCGTATCACCTGCAGCTCGCCGACCAACGGCCGGCAGCAGTGCCCGGTGCCGGCCGGGACCCAGGTGCGCTTCGCCGGCCAGATGACCGACCTGCCTTGCACCGTCAACGTGTCCTACGGCATCGTGCCGAACTTCGTCTGGGTGGATCGCGGATGCCGGGCCGTCTTCGAGACCGTGAGCGCGGAGACCGTGAGCGCGCCGGAAAGCGGCAACGTCCTCCCGAACCGGGTGACCTGCGAGTCCAGGGACGGGCAACGCACCGAGTGCGAGATCCGGAACTCCGGCCAGGTGCAGCTCATCCGGCAGCTCGGCGCCCAGCCGTGCGTGCGGAACGACTCCTGGGGCACCGTGACCGGGGCGATCTGGGTCGCCAAGGGATGCCGAGGGGAGTTCGAGGTGAGATAGTACGGTGGGACGGTCGGACGGCAGGTACGCCGCCCCGGAAACCGGTTGGATTCGGGTCGGAAATGCGACCGGTTTTGCCGCTGGCGCAGGCCTGCGCATCTCGTTTACTTATAGCGTCCTGTACGACCCCACCCTTTCAACCTAGATGCGCACCGGGAGCGCCCCTTGGGCGAGCTGCCGCTGGGACTTCGTGAAGGTCTCGACGGCCGCTATACGGTCGAGCGCGAGCTTGGCCGTGGGGGGATGGCGACGGTCTATCTGGCCCAGGATCTGCGGCACGACCGGCCGGTCGCGCTCAAGGTGCTCCATCCGCACCTCGCCGCGTCGCTCGGCCCCGACCGGTTCCTGCGCGAGATCCGCCTGGCCGCCCGGCTGCAGCATCCGCACATCCTCACCGTGCTCGATTCGGGCGAGGCCGCCGGCCAGCTCTGGTTCACGATGCCGTTCATCGAGGGCGAGAGCCTGCGCGACCGGCTCACCCGGGAGAAGCAGCTCCCGGTCGAGGACGCGCTGCGATTCGCGCGGGAAACGGCCGATGCGCTGGAGTACGCCCACCGCCACGGCATCGTCCACCGGGACATCAAGCCAGAGAACATCCTCATCAGCACGCAGCACGCGCTGGTGGCCGACTTCGGCATCGCGCGCGCGCTGGGGGACGCCGACGAGAAGCTCACCGAGACCGGCATGGCCGTGGGGACGCCGGCCTACATGAGCCCCGAGCAGGCCAGCGGCCAGCGCGAGCTGGACGCGCGAACGGACATCTATTCGCTCGGGGTGGTGCTCTACGAGATGCTGGCCGGGGAGACACCGTTCGCGGCGCCGACGGCGCAGGCGATGATTGCCCGGCGGTTCATGGAGGCCCCGCGGCCGGTGCGGCAGCTACGCGACGCGGTGCCGGACACAGTCGATGAGGCCTTGCAGAGGGCGCTGGCCAGGACCGCGGCCGACCGGTTCAGCAGCGCCGCGCAGTTCGCGGCGGCACTCGCTCCGGGCGCCACTCCTGTTCCGACGGCCCGCACACCGGTCGCCGCCACGCCGACCGCCCCGACGGCCGCCGTCCCTCCGGTCCCGGCGCCCGCGCCACGAGCTGCCCAACCGCACCGGCGGCTGCCGATCGCCGCCACGTCGCTGACCCTCGGGTTCGTCCTCGGACTCGGCCTCCTGTTCGGCTGGCTCCGGCGACACGGCAACGAGACGCCCGGCGAGGGTGGGGCCAAGCGGCTCGCGGTCCTGCCGTTCGAGAATCTCGGCGGCGCGGACGACGAGTACTTCGCGGACGGGGTCACCGACGAGGTGCGGGGCAAGCTGGCCGCGCTCCCCGGCCTGCAGGTCACCGCCCGCAGCAGCTCGAACCAATACAAGAAGACCACCAAGGGCCCACAGGAGATCGGGCGCGACCTGGGCGTGGACTATCTGCTCACCGGCACAGTCCGGTGGGAGAAATCCAACGGCGCCAATCACGTGCGGGTGAGCCCAGAGCTGATCCAGGTCTCGACCGGCTCGACCAAGTGGCAGGAGCCGTTCGACGCGGCGCTCACCGACGTCTTCAAGGTCCAGGCCGACGTGGCGGGACAGGTGGCCCAGGCGCTGGACCTCGCGATGGGCACGCCGCAGCGGGCGGCGCTCGCGGCGAAGCCGACGGACAACGCGGCGGCCTACGACGCGTACCTCAAGGGCGAGGCCGCCTCGCAGACGATGGGCACGGGTGACCCGCTGCGGCTGCGATCGGCCATCGGCTTCTACGAGCAGGCGGTAGCGCTCGACTCCGGCTTTGCCCAGGCCTGGGCGGAGCTGTCGCGGGCGCACTCGCTGCTCTACGCCAACGGGACCCCGGATCCCGCCAGCGCCCGCCGCGCACGCGAGGGAGCCGATCGGGCGCTTCGGCTTGCCCAGAACCAGTCCGTGGGTCATCTCGCCCTCGGCGACTACTACGCCAGCGTCCCGCCGGATCAGGAGCAGGCCCGCCTGGCGTACGAGGCCGGGCTCCGGATATCGCCCAACGACGCCGAGCTGCTGGGCGCGAGCGCCTTGGTCGAGATCAGCACCGGCAAGTGGGAGGAGGCGCTCCAACACTTCAGCCGGGCGCAGGCGCTGGACCCTCGCTCGCTCGCGGTTGCCCGGCGCCTCGCCTATACGCTGCTCCGGCTGCGGCGCTATCCGGACGCCCTCGCAGCGAGCGATCGCGCGCTCGCCCTCGTGCCCGACAACGTCCAGGTGCTCGAGAACAAGGCGATGGTGTTTCTCGGACAAGGCGACCTGGAGGGAGCACGCCGAGTGATCCGTGAGGCGCCGCCCAGCATCGACCCGACCGTCCTCGCGGCCTACTTCGGCAACTACTACGAGCTCTACTGGTTGCTCACGCCGGAGCAGCAGGCACTCCTGCTCCGGCTCACGCCCTCCGCCTTCACAGATCGCGCCTCCTGGGCCATCGTGCTGGCCCAGACCTACCGCCTTCAGGGTGACCGGCCCAGGACGCGGGCCTACTCGGACTCCGCCCGCGTCGCGTTCGAAGGGCGCCTGGCCGGCGCCCCGGACGACGCGCAGAGCCACATCTTCCGCGGGCTCACCCTCGCCTACCTGGGCCGCAAGGCCGAGGCGATCGCCGAAGGCGAGCGAGGCGTCGCCCTGCTGCCGATATCGAAGGACACCTATACGGGGCCCTATCTGCAGCACCAGCTCGTCCGCATCTACATCGAGACCGGTGAGTTCGAGAAGGCGCTCGACCGCCTCGAGCCCCTGCTCCAGATGCCCTACAATCTGTCCCCCGGCTGGCTTCGGGTCGATCCGACATTCGACCCGCTGCGCAAGAACCCGCGATTCCAGAAGCTGGTGGAGAACCCCGCGTGAGCGGCAACCTAGACCCCAACACGGCATCATCATTGCCTTCGAGCTCCGTCCGTGCCCCAGCGACGCCAGTCTGACCCCCATCGGGCCGTGACCGCTCCGACCGAGCCGCAGAATGCGACCGTTTCGGCTGGCCCGGGCGCGTACCACCGCCTCGTTCCGGTGGGCACGATCGCCTTCCTGACCGCCATCTACGCGGCCCTCTACTTCGTCTGGGAGCAGGGCCACTGGGGCAGCCCGGCGGTCCGCGACCTGGTCGGCAACGTCGCGTTCATGCCGTTCAACCTGACGGTGTTGACGCTGTTCGCCCTGGCGTCGCGACGCGAGATCCTGGATCCCGGCGTGCGGCGGGCACTCCGGCTGCTGGCACTCGGCGGCCTGATGGTCTTCACCGGCAACGTCATCTCGGCCTGGTACGTGCTCGCCCGGCACGAGAACCCGCCGGTCTCGTGGGCCGACCCGTTCTACCTGACCGACTCGCTGCTGACCCTCGTCGCACTACTCTCGTTCCCGCTCGCGCGCCGGACCCGGCTCGAGCGGTGGAAATTCCTGCTCGACGCGGCCATGGTGCTCGTGGGCGGCGCGGTGGCCATCTGGTACTTCTCCGTGCGGCCAACGGCGGCCTCGCAGGAGAGCAGCGTCGTCGTCACGCTGCTGGCGTTTGCCTATCCGCTGGTGAGCATGCTCGTCCTGCTGGGCGTGACGACCGTGCTGCTCCGCCGGCCGATCGACGGGAACCGGGTCGCGTTCGGCCTGCTGGTGACGGGCGTGTCGGTGGGCGTGGTCGCGGACCTCACGTTCAACCTGGTGCAGCTCGAGGCCGGCGGCCGGAGCGCGAGCTGGGCCGACGCGGTCTTCCTCATCTGCTACGTGATGCTGATCGGGAGCGCCGAGCTGTACTGGCGCCGGCCCGTGGCGCGCCGGACGACGTCCTCGGTGCCGCTCACCCGATTCCAGCCGATCAGCCCCCTGCCCTACCTCGCGGTCGCGACGACGTACGCGCTGCTCCTGTTCGTGGTGCTCCACCCGTGGACCGATCCGATCAGCGGGCTCGCGATCGGCGCCTTGCTGGTGACCGCGCTGGTGGTGCTGCGCCAGCTCCTCACGGTGCGGGAGAACGTGCGGCTCCTGGCCGAGCACGCCGCGCGGCAGAACGAGGCGCGGTTCCGCTCGCTGGTGCAGCACTCGTCCGACGTCATCCTCGTCACCCGGCCGGACGGCACCATCCGGTTCGTGAGCCCGTCGGCGTCGCGGGTCTTCGGCTACGATCCGGCGGGGATGGTGCGGCAAACGCTCACCGACCTGCTGCACCCCGAGGATCGCGAGCGCGCCACGGCCTTCTTCCGCGACGCCGCGAAGGCGCCCGGGGTGACCGGCCCGGTCGAGTGGCGGTTCCGTCAGTCGGACGGCTCCTGGCTCAACGCGGAGATCCTCGCGACGAACCTGCTGCACGACTCGACGGTGAAGGGCATCGTGCTCAACACCCGCGACGTGAGCGAGCGGCGCCGGCTGGAGGAGCAGCTCATCCACCAGGCGTTCCACGACCCGCTCACCGGGCTCGCCAACCGCGCGCTGTTCCGGGACCGGGTGAGCCACGCGCTGGCCCTGGCGCATCGCCGCGGCAACCCGGTCACGGTGCTGTTCCTGGATCTCGACGACTTCAAGACGGTGAACGACAGCCTGGGCCACGCCGAGGGCGACCGGCTGCTCATCGCCGCGGCGGAGCGCTTCCTGGCGTGCGCGCGAAGCGCCGACACCGTGGCGCGGCTCGGCGGCGACGAGTTCGCGATCCTGATCGAGGGCGCGGACGGGCGCGAGGGGTTGCCCGACCGGCTGTCCGCCGCGATGTCGCACCCGTTCTCGCTCAGCGGCAACCAGCTCCGTGTGACGGCCAGCATCGGCGTGGCCACGGCGTCGACCGACGACACGGCGGACGACCTGCTCCGGAACGCCGACATGGCGATGTACGCCGCCAAGCGCCACGGCAAGGGCCGCGCGGCGACCTACGAGTCGCGCATGTACGCCGACATCCGCGAGCGGCTGGACCTCGAGGCCGCGCTCCGGAGCGCGATCGAGACCAACCAGCTCACGCTGTTCTACCAGCCGATCGTCAACCTCCAGAGCGGCGGGATCTGCGGCGTCGAGGCGCTGCTGCGCTGGGAGCACCCGCAGTTCGGGCGGCTCCTGCCGCAGCACTTCATTCCGCTCGCCGAGGAGACCGGCCTCATCGTGCAGCTCGGCGCCTGGGTGCTGGGCGAGGCGTGCCGGCAGCTCCAGGTCTGGCGCGCGGCGCACCCGGAGCTGCCGCTCGGCATCTCGGTCAACATCTCGGGCCGCCAGCTCCAGGGCTCGGGACTGGTCGACGCGCTCAGGCAGACGCTCACGTCGTCCGGCGTCGAGCCGTCGTCGGTCGTGCTCGAGATCACCGAGAGCGTGCTGATGCAGCAGACCGACGCGGTGCTCGAGCGGCTGCAGCAGCTCAAGGCGTTCGGGGTGCGGCTCGCGATCGACGACTTCGGGACCGGCTACTCGTCGCTCAGCTACTTGCAGCGGTTCCCGATCGACATCCTCAAGATCGCCAAGCCGTTCGTCGAGGAAGTGGGCCAGGGCGCGGACCGCTCGGCGCTCGCTCGCGCGATCGTCGGCCTGGGCGACACGCTCAAGCTCCAGACGATCGCCGAGGGGATCGAGCGGGCGGAGCAGCGGGCGGCGCTGATCGAGCTGGGCTGCACCCTGGGCCAGGGGCACCACTTCTGGCCGGCGCTGTCGGCGGCGGCGATCGAGGAGCTGCTCTCGACGGACCGGTTCCCGCGGCTCCGGCTGGTCGAGGACAGCGCGTGAGCGCCATCCTGCGCGCGCAGCTCCAGCGCGGCCTGGCGGAGCGCTACCGAATCGAGCGCGAGCTCGGGCGCGGCGGCATGGCCACGGTTTTCCTGGCGCAGGACCTCAAGCACGACCGGCCGGTGGCGCTCAAGGTTCTCCACCCCGAGCTGGCGGCGAGCATGGGGCCGGAACGGTTCCAGCGCGAGATCCGGCTGGCCGCGCGGCTCCAGCACCCTCACGTCCTCTCCGTATACGACTCGGGCGAGACCGACGGCCGGCTCTGGTTCACGATGCCGTTCGTCGAGGGGGAGTCGCTGCGGGCGAAGCTGGACCGCGAGAAACAGCTGCCGGTGGAGGTGGCGCTCCGGATCACGCGCGAGGCGGCGGACGCCCTGGACTACGCCCATCGCCACGGCGTGATCCACCGCGACATCAAGCCGGAGAACATCCTGGTGTCGGAAGGGCATGCGCTGGTCGCGGACTTCGGTATCGCGCGGGCGCTAGGCGAATCGACCGACCGGCTGACCAATACCGGGCTCGCGGTGGGCACGCCGGCGTACATGAGCCCGGAGCAGGCAGGCGGCGCGCGGGACGTGGATGCGCGCACCGACGTCTACAGCCTGGGTCTCGTCCTCTACGAGATGCTGGCCGGCGACGTGCCGTTCGCCGCACCCACGCCGCAGGCGATGATTGCGCGGCGGCTCATGGAGGCGCCGCGTCCCATTCGCGAGCTTCGCGAGACCGTGCCCGAGCCGGTCGAGCATGCGCTGGCCACGGCCCTGGCGAAGGCGCCGGCGGACCGGTTCACTACCGCGGCCGAGTTCGCGCGCGCGCTCGAGACGGGGCCGAGGACCGCCACCTCGCCGGCAGCACCGGCGGCCGCCCCGGCGCCCCCGCTCACCGTCTCGATTCCCGCAGTTTCGCGCCACCCGCACCGTCGGGTGCCCGCCGCGCTCGCCTTCGTGCTTGGCCTCCTGGTCACGGCCACGATGGGCATGCTGCTCTGGCAGCGCAGCCACCGGACGGTCGAGGACACGGGCAAGGGCCCCAAGTACGTCGCCGTGCTGCCGTTCGAGAACGTGGGCAGCCCGGACCAGGAGTACTTCGCCGACGGCGTGACCGACGCTGTGCGCGGCAAGCTGACCGGCCTTCCCGGGCTCGAGGTCATCGCCTCCAACAGCTCCAGCCAGTACAAGGGCACGTCGAAGACGCCCCAGCAGATCGGCCAGGAGCTTGGCGTCCAGTACCTGGTGGTCGGCAAGGTCCGCTGGGAAAAGAGCGACGGGACCAGCCGAGTGCAGGTGAGCCCCGAGCTGATCCAGGTCTCGACCGGCACCGCCCGCTGGCAGCAGCCGTTCAATGCCGCCATCACCGACGTGTTCCAAGTCCAGGCCGACATCGCGGGCAACGTGGCCGAGGCGCTCAACGTGGCGCTGGGCGCGGGCGAGCGTCAGGCGCTGGCGCAGAAGCCGACCCAGAACCTGGAGGCCTACGACGCGTTCCTGAAGGGCGAGGAGGCAGGGCAACGATTGGGCGATAGTGACCCGGGCAAGCTGCGGCAGGCGATGGATTACTATGAGCAGGCCGTGGCGCTGGACTCGACCTTCGCCGCCGCATGGACCCAACTCTCGCGAACCCATTCCATCCTGTACTACAACGGGTCGACGGGTGGCGGCGCCGCCGCCGCCGCGCTCACGGCTGCGCAACGGGCGGCGGCGAGCGCGCCCGACGGCGTCCAGGCGCACCTCGCGCTCGGGGACTACTACAACTTTGTCCTGAACGATTACACTCGCGCGGGGGAAGAGTACGGAGCCGGCCTGCGGCAGGCACCGGCCAATGCCGACCTGATCACCATGACCGGTATCGTCCAGCAGAGCCTCGGGCACGCCGACTCGGCACTGGTGTACTTCCGGCGGGCGATGACGATCGACCCGCGCTCCGCCCTCCCGGCGCGGCGCCTCGCCCGGACGCTCCTGTGGCTCCAGCGCTACCCCGAGGCGCGCGACGCCAGCGAGCGCGGGCTCGCGATTGCGCCCGGGAACTTGAGCCTGCTGCAGAACCGGATGATGGTGCAGCTGGCCCAGGGTGATCTCGCCGGTGCGCAGGCGATCGCGGCGGCCGGGAAAGCCGAGCCGATCGCCCTGGTGTCGTTCATGGCGAACTACTGGGATCTATACTGGGTCCTCACGAAGTCGCAGCAGGACCTGCTGCTCAGGCTCACACCGAGACAGTTCGACGACAACCGGAGCACCTGGGGGCTGGCGCTCGCCGGGACCTACGCCCTTCGTGGTGACCAGGCGCGCGCCCGGGCGTACGCCGACTCTGCGCGCCAGGCCTTCGAGGAGATCGTGAAGGTCACACCCAATGATGCGCAGAGCCACGCATTGCTCGGTGTGGCGCTGGCATACATGGGCCGGAGGGCCGACGCGATTCGGGAAGGCGAGCGAGGTCTAGCCCTGACGCCGATCTCGAGTGATGCCTACGGCGGCCCGTACAATCAGCTGCAGCTGGTACGGATCTACATTCTCGCTGGCGAGCAGGACAAGGCGCTCGACCGGCTCGAGCCACTGCTCAAGATCCCGTTCTATCTGTCGCCCGGCTGGCTCAAGGTGGATCCGACGTTCGATCCGCTGCGGAAGAATCCGCGGTTCCAGAAGCTGGTGGAAGGCCCGGTGAGCACCTGATATGCGGCTGATGCTCTGGCTCACCACGTCGATGTTCACAGTCGCGCTTGTCGCCGCCGCCCCAGCCGTCGCGCGGGCGCAGGACGACGTCCCGCCCGTCATCGCCAAGGTCAAGGCGAAGGACCCCGGCATGGAGAAGATCTTCGCCGATGCGGTCGGCTACGCCGTCTACCCCACCGTCGGCAAGGGCGGCCTCGGCATCGGCGGCGCGCACGGCAACGGCTGGGTGTATCACGGTGGCAAGCTGATCGGCAAGTCGAGCCTCACCCAGGTGACCGTCGGCTTCCAGTTCGGCGGGCAGGCGTACAGCGAGATCGTATTCTTCCAGACCAAACAGGCGCTGGACAACTTCAAGCTCGGGCATCTCAAGCTCGACGCGCAGGCCTCGGCCATCGCGGTCACGGCCCGCGCGTCGGCGGACCTCGCCTACCGGAACGGCGTGGCCATCGTCACGATGGCGAAGGGCGGGCTCATGTACGAGGCGTCGGTGGGCGGGCAGAAGTTCTCGTTCAAGCCGATCGAGAAATAGGGACCGTGGCCGATCTCCGCACCGCGCTCCAGACCGCACTCGCCGACCGGTATCGGGTCGAGCGGGAGCTGGGGCGTGGGGGCATGGCCACCGTTTACCTGGCGCACGACCTCCGGCACGACCGGCCGGTGGCGCTCAAGGTCCTGCACTCGGAGCTCGCCGCCTCGATGGGCCCCGAGCGGTTTCAGCGCGAGATCCGCTTGGCGGCCCGCCTCCAGCATCCCCACATCCTCTCGATCCACGACTCGGGTGAGGTGCCCGGCGACGCGTCCACGCCGCCCGTGCTCTGGTTCGCGATGCCGTTCGTCGACGGCGAGTCGCTGCGCGACCGGCTGGTGCGCGAGCGGCAGCTGCCCCTCGAGGACGCGCTCCGGATCGGGCGCGAGGCAGCAGACGCGCTCGAGTACGCGCACCGACACGGCATCGTCCACCGCGACATCAAGCCGGAGAACATCCTGCTCTCCGCCAACCACGCGCTGGTGGCCGACTTCGGGATCGCCCGCGCGCTGGCCGGACCGACCGAGAGTCAGCTCACGGAGACCGGCACCACGCTCGGCACGCCCGCCTACATGAGCCCCGAGCAGGCGGCGGGCGAGCGGGCGATCGACCATCGGAGCGACATCTACTCGCTGGGCTGCGTGGTGTACGAGATGCTCGCCGGCGAGCCGCCGTTCACCGGACCCACCGCCCAGGCCATCATGGCGCGGCGGTTCACCGAGACGCCCCGCGCGCTGCGCGAGGGTCGGGAGACCGTGCCCGTGGGCGTCGAGCGGGCGGTCGCGCGCGCGCTCGCCAAGTCGCCGGCGGACCGGTTCGGCAGCGCGGGAGAGTTCGAGCGGGCCCTCGCCGAGGGGGAGTCGGGAATCCGAGCGGCGGAGCCGCCGCGCACGACGTCCGCCCCGGCCATGCCTTCCGTGCCGGCCGCGGCTCCGACCACGACGCAACCGGTGCGCCCGCGGCACAGACGGTTCCCCGTCACGGCCGCGCTGGCGATCGGCTTCGTGCTCGGGCTGGGCGTGCTGTTCGGCTGGCTCCACTCGCACGGGCGCGCCGACGAGGCGCCGGCCGGCACCAAGCGACTCGCGGTGCTGCCGTTCGAGAACCTGGGCGCCGCGGAGGACGAGTATTTCGCGGACGGCGTGACCGACGAGGTGCGCGGCAAGCTGGCGTCGCTTGCCGGGCTTCAGGTGATCGCGCGCAGCAGCTCGGGGCAGTACAAGAAGACCAGCAAGTCGCCACAGGAGATCGGGCGGGAGCTGGGGGTGGATTACCTGCTTACCGGCACTGTGCGATGGGAAAAGGGATCCGCCGGCAATCGCGTCCGCGTGAGTCCCGAGCTGATCCAGGTCGGCTCGGCCGCGACCACCTGGCAGCAGCCGTTCGACGCCTCGATCACCGACGTGTTCCAGGTGCAGGCCGACATCGCGGGGCGGGTCGCCGAGGCGCTGGACGTGGCGCTGGGCGCGCCGCAGAAGAAGACGCTGGCGGAGAAGCCGACCGAGAACATCGCGGCGTACGAGGCATTCCTCAAGGGTGAGGAGGCCGGCCAAGGACTCGCGGTCGCCGACCCGCGGGCGATCCGTCGCGCCATCGACTACTACGGCCAGGCGGTAGCGCTCGACTCGGCGTTCACTCAGGCCTGGGTGCAGCTCTCGCGGGCGCACTCTTCCTTCTACAACGTGGGCACGCCGACGCCTGAGGGTGCCGACGCGACACGGGACGCCGCGGAGCGCGCCCGACGGTTGGCCCCTGAACGTCCGGAGATCCAGCTCGCCCTCGGAGACTACCAGCAATTCGTTCGCAGCGATGCGACCGCGGCGCTCACGGCGTACGAGCTCGGGCTCGAGAAGGCACCCGACAACGCGGAGCTGCTGAGCGCCACCGGCCGGGTAGAGCAGAGCCTCGGGCACTGGCAGGCCTCCGCCGAGCGCTACACCAAGGCCAACGCCGTCGATCCACGCTCGGTACTCAACGCCCGCCGCCAGGGCATCGCCCTGCTCTGGCTCCGGCGCTACCCGGAGGCGGATGCCGCATTCGCTCGCGGGCTGACCATCTCCCCCGCCACGCTGCTGCTGTACACGGGCAGAGCCATGGTCCGTCTCGCGCAAGGCGACCTTGCCGGCGCGCGCGACGTGATCCGCAAGGTTCCAGCGGAGGTCGAACCGACGACCCTCGTCGCGAACCTTGCGACCTACTGGGATCTGTTCTGGGTGCTCGACGACAACCAGCAGCGGCTGCTGCTCCGCCTCCCGCCGTCGGCGTTCGACGACGATCGCGGCGCGTGGGGCAGCGCCCTCGCGGCCACGTACGCGCTTCGGGGCGACCATGGCCGGGCACACGCCTACGCGGACTCGGCGGTGTCGGCGTTCGAGGAGCAGATCAAGGCGACGCCGGACAACCCGCAGCTGTATGTCCTGCAGGGGACGGTGCTCGCGTACGCTGGGCGCAGAGACGACGCGATTCGCCAGGGCAAGCTCGCGGTCGAGAAGCTGCCGATCTCGAAGGACGCGTATCAGGGCGCCTACATCCAGCACCAGCTCGCGCGGATCTACATCCTGGTCGGCGAGCCGGACAAGGCGCTCGACCAGCTCGAGCCGCTGCTCAAGATTCCGTACTACCTCTCGCCCGCATGGCTCAAGATCGACCCCGCGTTCGACCCGCTCCGCAAGAACCCCCGCTTCCAGAAACTGGTCGAGGGCACGCGGTGACGCCTCAGCTTCCCGAGCCGCTCCAGGCGGCGCTCGGCGATCGCTACCGGCTCGATCGCGAGCTGGGCCGCGGCGGCATGGCCACGGTCTACTTGGCCCAGGACCTCAAGCACGACCGCCCCGTCGCCCTCAAGGTGCTCCATCCCGAGCTCGCCGCGTCGCTCGGCCCCGAGCGGTTCTTGCGCGAGATCAAGCTCGCGGCGCGCCTGCAGCATCCCCACATCATGAGCGTGCTCGACTCGGGCGAGTCGGCCGGCCAGCTCTGGTTCACGATGCCGTACATCGACGGCGAGTCGCTGCGCGCCCGGCTGGTGCGCGAGCGCCAGCTCCCGCTGGCCGACGCCGTGCGCCTCACCCGCGAGGCAGCGCTGGCGCTCGACTTCGCCCACCGGCAGGGCGTCGTGCACCGCGACGTGAAGCCGGAGAACATCCTGCTGGTGGACGGGCAGGCGCTGGTGGCGGACTTCGGCATCGCCCGCGCGCTCGACGGCGGCGGCGAGCCGCGGCTTACCGAGACCGGCATGTCGGTCGGCACCCCGGCCTACATGAGCCCCGAGCAGGCGGTCGGCGACAAGGCGCTCGATGCCCGGACCGACATCTACAGCCTCGGCACGGTGCTGTACGAGATGCTGGCGGGCGAGCCGCCGTTCGCGGCGCCGACGGCGCAGGCGATGATCGCGCGGCGCCTCACCGAGGCGCCGCGCCCGCTGCGCCAGACCCGCGAGACCGTGCCGGACGCCGTCGCTCAGGCGGTGGACCGGGCGCTGGCCAAGGCTCCCGCCGATCGCTTCGCCACGGCGGCGGAGTTCGCGCGGGCACTCGAGAGCGTGGCCCCGGTCGTCACCGCCCCAGGTGCCACGAGCACGAGCCAGCCGCAGCAGCCGACGCAGCGCATGGTGGCGGACCATACCGCGGTGGCCCCATCACGCGCCCGGACACGTTCGTTCCAGCGCCCCGTCGCTCTGGCCCTCGGTCTCGGCTTCCTGCTCGGCCTCGGCGTGCTGTTCGGCTGGCTCCGCTCCCATGGCGGCGTCGAGCCGACGGGCCCGGGTGCGGTCAAGCTGCTCGCGGTGATCCCGTTCGAGAACCTGGGAGACGCGAGCGACGAGTACTTCGCCGACGGCATCACGGACGAGGTCCGCGGCAAGCTGGCGACGCTCCCCGGCCTGCAGGTGATCGCCGGCAGCAGCGCGGGGCAGTACAAGCGCTCGACCAAGTCGCCCCAGCAGATCGCGCAGGAGCTGGGGGTGCAGTACCTCCTCATCGGCAAGATCCGCTGGGAGAAGCGCGCGGGCGGCGAGAGCCGCGTGCGGGTGAGCCCGGAGCTGGTCCAGGTGGCGCAGGGCAGTCCGCCGACCACCAAGTGGCAGCAGCCGTTCGACGCCTCGCTCACCGACGTGTTCCAGGTTCAGGCGGACATCGCAGGACGGGTGGCTCACGAGCTCGACGTCGCGCTGGGCGCCGGGGTCCAGCAGCAGCTCGCCGAAAAACCAACCCGCAACCTGGCGGCGTACGACGCGTACCTCAAAGGCGTGGAAGCCTACTCGCGCGGGGGCGATCCAACGTCGCAGCGCCAGGCGCTCGGCCAGTTCGAGCAGGCGGTCGCGTTGGATACGACCTTCGCGGTCGCCTGGGCGCGGCTGTCTCAGTCGGCCTCGTTTCTGTACAGCCTCGCGACTCCGACACCGGCGCTCGCGTCGCGCTCCCTGGCGGCCGCGCAGCGCGCTTTGGCGCTGGCCCCCGACCGGCCGGAGAGCCATGTGGCCCTCGGTGACTATTATCGCCGGGCCGTGGCCGACAATTCCCGTGCCCTCGACGAGTACGCCAAGGGCCAGACGAAGGCCCCCGCCAACGCCGACTTGCTGCGCGGGAGAGGCCTCGCGGAGCAGGCGCTCGGCCGCTGGGATTCAGCACTGGTTCACCTGCGGGAGGCGCAGACACTCGATCCCCGCTCCGCCACCATCGCCACCGTCTTTGCCCAGGCCCTCTTATTCCAGCGGAAATGGCCCGAGGCGCGGCAGGCGGCGGACCGGGCGCTCGCGCTCGTTCCCGGTAACGTTCAGAACTTCGAGAATAAGGTGCAGGCCTTCCTGGGTGAGGGTGACCTCGACGCCGCGAGAGCCGAGGTGCAGCACGCCCCAACCGCCATCGAGCCCGCCGCGCTGGTGGCCTACTTCGCGACCTATTATGAGCTCTACTGGGTCCTCAGTGACGAGCAGCAGGCACTCCTGTTGCGGCTGGGTCCGGGACAATTCGACGACGACCGGGGTGCGTGGGGCCTGGCACTGGCCGGAACCTACGCGCTGCGGGGAGATCAGGCGCACACGCGCGCGTACGCGGATTCGGCCAGAATCGCGATGGAGGAGCAGCTTCGGAGCACACCGGAGGATGCCGGCTTGCATGTCTATATGGGCACCGCGCTCGCGTACCTGGGCCGCAAGGCCCAGGCCATCGCCGAGGGCGAGCGTGGTGTCGCCCTGATGCCGGTGCGGCTGAACGCCACCAACGGCCCGTACTTCCAGCACCAGCTCGCACGGATCTACATCCTGGTCGGCGAGCCGGAGAAGGCGCTCGACCAGCTCGAGCCGCTGCTCAAGATTCCGTATTACCTCTCGCCCGGGTGGCTCAGGATCGACCCTGCGTTCGACCCGCTGCGCGCCAACCCTCGCTTCCAGAAACTGGTGGCCGCCACGCCATGAAGCCCGAGCTCCGCGAGCTGATGCAGGCCGCGCTCGGCGAGCGCTACACGCTCGACCGCGACCTCGGCCGCGGCGGCATGGCCAGCGTCGTGCTCGCGCAGGACCTCCAGCTGAACCGCCAGGTGGCGCTCAAGGTGCTGCACGCCGAGCTCGCCTCGACGGTCGGCGCCGACCGGTTCAAGCGCGAGATCCGCGTGGCCGCGCGCCTCCAGCACCCCAACATCCTCAGCATCCTCGATTCCGGCGAGACTCCGAGCGGCCAGCTCTGGTTCACCATGCCGCTGGTCGAGGGCGAGAACGTCTACGAGCGGCTGACGCGGGAGCACCAGTTCACGCCGGCCGAAGCGCTCCGCATCGCGCTGGCGACGGCGAGCGCCCTGACCTACGCCCACGCGCAGGGCGTGGTCCACCGCGACATCAAGCCGGACAACATCTTGCTCTCGGGCGACCAGGTGCTGGTGGCCGACTTCGGCGTGGCGCGCGCCGTGAGCGAGATGGCCGAGAAGCTCACCGCGACCGGCATGATCGTCGGGACGCCGACCTACATGAGCCCCGAGCAGGCGAGTGGCGACAAGGCGATCGACGGTCGCTCGGACATCTTCGCCCTCGGCTGCGTGCTGTACGAGATGCTGGCGGGCGAGCCGCCGTTCAAGGGCCCGAACCCGCAGGCCACGCTCATGCGGCGGTTCATGGGTCCGCCCCGGCCACTCCGTCCGATGATCTCGATTCCCGAGCACATGGAAGCCGCGATCGTCCGCTCGCTCGCCAAGGATCCGGCCGAGCGGTACGCGACGGCCGACGAATTCGCGAAGGCGCTGGCGGGTCTCGAGCCGGCGCGCCCGGCCACGCCGGCGGCGCCGCCCCCAACGGCGGCCGCGGCGCCGGCGGGCGCCGGCAAGAAGGGCTGCGCCGGCATGCTCGTGGCCGGCGTCGGGCTCGCCGGCGCGGCCGCGTACCTGTGGCAACTCCTCTGACCTTCCCTCCGTCGGGACGGGTCTCTACCTTGCCGTACCCCGTACCCTAGCCAGCGACCGTTTCCTATGTCTTCCGCGCGCCGGAACTTCGTCCTTCGCATGCACCTGATCGGCATTGCCGCCGCCCTGCTGCTCACCGGCGTGGTGGCGGTTCTGCTCGCGCGCGCGGTGGGGCCGGACTCGACGGGGGCGGTGGTGGAGGGGGCGCTGCTGTTCCTGCTCGCGGCCCTCGTGCTCGAGCTGATCGTCGTCCGCCAGTTGCTGGAGCACATCCTCAAGCCGACCGGACGCGCGACCGGCATCGCGATCCGGGTGGCGCAGGGCGACCTCACCACGATGCCGAGCGACGGGCGGGCCCGGGATCAGCTTACCGAGTCGCTCTCGGCGATGCTCGACAAGCTGCGCGAGCTGGTCGGCACCATTCGCCAGCATGCGCACGAGGCGGCCGCGATGTCGCAGGAGATCGCGGCCTCGACCGAGCAGATGAGCGCCTCCACCGAGGAAGTGGCGAGCACCACCGGCGATCTCACCGAGCGCGCCAACCAGCAGGCGCTGGTGGTGCGCGCGGCGGCGGAGGACGCGGGGAAGATCCTCGACATCGCCCAGGAGCTGGCGAGCGGGGCCATCCAGTCCGCCGAGCGGAACGCCGCGCTTGCGCGGCTGGCGCGGTCGCATCGCGAGCGGCTGGACGTGAGCACGGCCGAGCTCACCCGCCTGGCCGAAGAGGTGGAGCAGGCGGCGGTCGAGGCGGAGGCGCTGACGGCGGCGTCCGAGGAGATCGAGAAGTTCGTCACCCAGACGAAGGCGATCGCCAAGCAGACCCACATGCTCGCGCTCAACGCCTCGATCGAGGCCGCGCGCGCGGGCGAAGAGGGCAAGGGCTTCAGCGTCGTTGCCGAGGAGGTCCGGAAGCTCGCCGCGCAGGCGGCGCGCTCGGCGGGCTCGACCAGCGAGACCGTCCAGGTCGTGCTCGACCGGGTGCGCACCGCGCGCGAGCGGCTGCTCCGGCTCGGCCAGGGCGGGCTCGCGGCCAAGGACGCGGCGCACGAGGCCGCGGCCGGCCTGCTCAACGTCGCCTCGGACGCCGAGGCGAACGACGAGTGGACCCGCCGCATCTCGGCGTCGGCGAACCAGGTGCGCGGGCTGATCGAGGGGATCGCGGGCCGGATGCGCGAGGTCTCCGCCGGCACCGAGGACTACGCCGCGGCCGCCGAGGAGATCGCCGCCGCCGCCCAGCAGCTCAACGCCTCCACCGAGGAGATCTCCACCAGCGCCACCCACCTGGCGGATGCCGCCGCGCGGCTCACAGGCGCGGTCGGCGGCTTCAAGCTCGGGTGACGTACCGATGCTGACGCTGCTCAGGAACGCCGAGCTGTACGATCCTGCGCCGACCGGGAAGCAGGACCTGCTGGTCGCGGGTGAGGCGGTGGTCTGGATCGGGCGCGGCGTCCCGGCGCTCGACCGCGCGCTGGGTGTGACCGAGGTGGACCTCGAGGGCCGGCGGGTCATTCCCGGCCTCGTCGACGGTCACGTGCACCTCACGGGCGGCGGCGGCGAGGCGGGCCCGCACACCCGAGTGCCGCCGGTCGCGTTGAGCCGGCTCACGCGCGGCGGCGTGACCACCGCGGTCGGCGTGCTTGGCACCGACGACACGGTGCGTACCACGGCCGAGCTGGTGACCGTCGCGCGCGGGCTGATCCAGGAGGGCTTGAGCGCGTTCTGTCACACCGGCGGCTACCACTACCCTCCCACCACCGCCACCGGCAGCGTCCGACTCGACATCGTGCTCATCGACCTGGTGCTCGGGGTGGGCGAGCTCGCCATCAGCGACCATCGCTCGAGCCAGCCGACGCACGACGAGCTCCTCCGCATCGCGGCCGACGCGCACGTCGGCGGGCTCATGAGCGGAAAAGCCGGCATCCTGCACCTGCACGTGGGCGACGGCGAGGCCGGGCTCGAGCCCGTGCGGCAGGCGCTCGACCGGAGCGAGCTGCCGGCGGAGGTCTTCAACCCGACCCACGTCAACCGCAAGCGGCGACTGTTCGAGGAGGCGATGGCGCTGTCCGAGCGCGGATGCACCGTGGACATCACGGCGTTTCCGGTCGAGGACGGCGAGGACGCGTGGCCGGCGGAGGAAGCCCTCGTGCGGTACCTCGACGCGGGCTTGCCGGCGGGCCGCGTCACGGTGAGCTCGGACGGCGGCGGGTGCCTGCCCCTGCTCGACGCGGAGGGCCGGGTCGTGGGCATCGATGTCGGGGCGCCGTCCGCCACCGGCGACGCGCTCGCCGCGCTGCTTCGGTGCGGGCAGCCGCTCGAGCGGGTGCTGCCCGCGTTCACCAGCAATCCGGCGCGCCTGCTCAAACTGGAGCGGAAGGGCCGGCTCGCGGTGGGCGCGGCCGCGGACCTGGTGGTGCTCAGTCAGGACGGCAAGGTGGCGGACGTGATGGCTCGCGGGCGGTGGCACGTAAGGGCGGGGCGGCCGGTGGTGCGGGGGGCGTTTGAGGGAGCAGGGGGCGGTGAGCGGGAGCGGTGAGCGGGAGCGGTGAGGGGTGAGCGGGAACGGGGAGGGGGGAGGGGAGCTGGCGACGGGATAGAGGTAGTTAGGTCCGAGGCGGACCGGTGGGGCGGGCATAACGATGCAGTAGGCCGAGGAGTAGTCGTTGGGTGCGCTGGCAGTCGGCAAGTAGAGCCTGAGCCTCCCCGTCGGGGATCAGCCTCTCCGACTCAGCCAGCTCCAAAAGGTCACCGGTCTCGACCGCCGAGCCGTACGCTACGCGAAGGTGATAGCAGAACTGACGGTCTCTCCCCAGGGCGTATCCTTCCGCGATGTTCAACTGGATGGACAGTGACGATCGTTGAAGCTGACCGAACAGTGCGGCAGCATCGGGCCTCCATCGCAACCGGCTGACACTGAGAACCCCACGCGCCACCTCGTGCGCCACCTGCCAGGCGACTAGGCTCTTGTGGTCTCGCATAGACAACGATTGCGGAAGAGCCGAGGCGCACCGGCATCATGATCGCGCGGGCAGAGGCGGTATGGGGCGGGAGGGTGGGCTGGCGGGGAGCGGTGAGCGGTAAGAGGTGAGCGGTGTGGGAACTCCTCTTGCAACAATGCCCTACCACTCCCTACCCCATCCACCGCTCACCGCTCACCGCTCACCGCTCACCGCTCCCGCTCCGCGCCATCTGGTCCACCCCTCCCGCCCCTTCCACCCGGGTGTATTTTAGGCGGCGCAGACGACGTGCACGCCGGCGACCAACCTGCCGGTCAACTCCAGGCGGGAGGGCGCTTTTGGCGGACGGCCGCGGCTACATCATTCCGGTGGGCGGGGCGGAAGAGAAGATCGGCGACATCACCATCCTGCGGCGCTTTGCCTCGCTCTGCGGCACGACCGGCCGGATCGCCATCATCCCGACTGCCTCCGAGGTGAGCGATACGGGCGCCCGCTACGAGACGCTGTTCCAGGGCCTGGGAGTCTCCGAGGCCCGCTCCCTCCCCATCCACGCCCGCGCCGACGCCGAGCTGCCGGAGCTGCTCGAGGCCCTGAACCAGGCCGACGGGATCTTCCTGACCGGGGGCAACCAGCTCCGGCTCAGCACGATGATCGGCGGCACGTCCATGGCCAAGGCGCTGCGCCGCCGGAACGCCGAGGGCGCGCACATCGCCGGCACGTCGGCGGGCGCCGCGTTCCTGTGCGAGCACATGATCGCGTTCGGCAAGGAGGGCGCGAGCCCGCGGGCCAAGATCGTGACCCTCGCCCCGGGGCTCGGCCTCACCAACCGGGTGATCATCGACCAGCACTTCCGCCAGCGGGACCGGCTGGGGCGGCTGCTCACGGCGCTGGCCTACAACCCGTTCGCCATCGGGATCGGGCTCGACGAGAACACGGCGGCGTTCATCGGCCCGACGACATCTTCGAGGTGGTCGGCGGCGGCGCGCTCACGATCGTGGACCCGTCGGAGATCCAGTTCTCCTCGATGGCGCGCGTACGGAAGAACGACCCGGTCTGCCTGATCGGTCTCCGGCTCCACATCCTGGACCACGGGTCGACGTTCAACCTCACCACGCGAGTGGCGGCCGCGCCGCCGGTGCTCGCGCATCGCGCCTAGTCGCCGAGACCGTCAGCCCTCCACCGAAGGCGAACAGCAATGCGGATCATCGATCGCGCGGTCTACGTCGGCCCCAGCCTCTACGCCCACTTCCCCGTCATCCGGCTGGAGATCGACCTCGGCCCGCTGGAGGACTGGCCCTCGGCCAAGCTCGGGCCCGCCTTCATCGACCGCCTCATCGAAGCGCTCCCCGGCCTGCACGAGCACGGGTGCTCCTACGGTGAGCCCGGCGGGTTCATCCGGCGCCTGCGTGAGGACGAGGGCACCTGGATGGGCCACATCCTCGAGCACGTCGCCATCGAGATGCAGAACGTGGCCGGCGAGCCGGTGACGTTCGGCAAGACGCGTGGCGCCGGCGTGGACGGCCATTACCACGTCATCTACCAGTACGAGCAGGAGGACGTCGGGCTCGAGGCGGGCCGGCTCGGCATCACCCTGCTCCACTCGCTCCTGCCGCCCGAGCTCCGGCCGGACGGCGCGGTCCCCGGTGACTTCGACTTCGCCGCCGAGCGCGACGAGTTCATCCGGTTCGCGCAGCGGCGGGCGCTGGGGCCGAGCACGATGTCGCTGGTCCGCGCGGCGGAGGACCGGCGGATCCCGTGGATCCGGCTCAACGAGCAGAGCCTGATCCAATTCGGCCACGGCCGGTTCCAGCAGCGCGTGCAGGCCACCGTCACGAGCCGCACCTCGCACATCGCGGTCGAGCTCGCCTCCGACAAGGAGGAGACCAACCGCATCCTCGGCAACCTCGGCCTTCCCGTCCCGCGCCAGCGGCTGGTGCAGCGCGAGGACGATGCGGTGGCCGCGGCGGAGCGGATCGGCTTCCCCGTCGTGGTCAAGCCGTACAACGCCAACCACGGCCGCGGCATCTCGATCTACCTCACGACCGAGGAACAGGTGCGCGCCGCGTTCGAGGTGGCCCGCGAGCACAGCCGGAGCGTCATCGTCGAGAGCTTCATCACCGGCGAGGACCACCGCATGCTGGTGATCAACGGCGAGCTCGTGGCCGTCTCCAAGCGGGTTCCCGGCCACGTGATGGGCGACGGGGTGCACACGGTCGAGCAGCTGGTGGACGAGGTGAACCTCGACCCGCGGCGCGGCATCGGCCACGAGAAGGTGCTCACCCGGCTGGTGTTCGACCACCAGGCCGAGTCGCTGCTGGCCAAGAAGGGCTACACGCGGGAGACCGTGCCCGCCGAGGGCGAGCAGGTGTTCCTCCGCTCGACCGGCAACCTCTCCACCGGCGGCACCGCCACCGACATGACCGACCGGGTGCACCCCGACAACGTCGAGATGGCGGTGCGCGCGGTGAAGGCGATCGGGCTCGACGTGGGCGGCGTGGACTTCCTCACGACCGACATCACGGAGTCGTACAGGGAGGTCGGCGGGGCGATCTGCGAGATCAACGCGGCGCCCGGCTTCCGGATGCACATGGCGCCGAGCGAAGGACGGGCACGCGATGTCGCGGGGCCCGTACTCGACATGCTGTTCCCGCCCGGGACACCGAGCCGCATCCCCATCGCCGCCGTGACCGGCACCAACGGCAAGACCACCACGGCGCGCATGCTGGCCCACATCCAGAAGCTCGCCGGACACACCGTCGGCCTCACGACGACGGACGGGGTCTACATCGACGGGCATCGCACTGTCGCGGGCGACATGACGGGCCCGGTGGCGACCCGCATGGTGCTGAGCGACCCCAAGGTGGACATGGCGGTGCTCGAGATCGCGCGCGGCGGGCTCTTGCGCGCAGGCATGGCCGTGCGCCACTGCGACGTGGGCGCGGTCCTCAACGTCAAGTCGGACCACCTGGGCCTCCGCGGCGTCGGCACGCTCGACGACCTGGCCAAGGTGAAGCGCATCGTGGTCGAGGTCGCGCGCGAGACGGCCGTGCTCAACGCCGACGATCCGCTCTGCCTCAAGATGGCCGACTACACGTCTGCGAAGCACCTGTGCTACGTGACGATGGACCCGACCCACGAGCTCGTGGGCGAGCACATCAAGGCCGGCGGCCGCGGCGTGGTGCTCGAGAGCGGCATCAAGGGCCAGATGATCACGATCTACGATCACGGCGCCCACATCCCGCTGCTCTGGACCCACCTCATTCCCGCCACGCTCGAGGGGCGGGCGCTGCACAACGTCCAGAACGCGATGTTCGCGGCGGCGATGGGCTTCAGCATGGGGCTCAAGCTCGAGGACATCCGCCACGGGCTCCGCACCTTCGACACCACGTTCTTCCAGGCGCCCGGCCGGATGAACATCTTCGACGAGCATCCGTTCAAGGTGATCCTCGACTACGGCCACAATCCGGCCGCGGTCGAGGCGATGTGCCAGCTGGTCGAGCGGCTCGACGTCGTGGGCCGCCGCCTGGTGGTGCTGGCCGCCCCCGGCGACCGGCGCGACGAGGACATCACCGACATCGGCCGCATGGCCGCGGGGCGGTTCGACCGCTACATCGTCCGGCGCGACGACGCGCTCCGCGGGCGGAAGCCCGACGAGGTGCCGCACCTCCTGCGCGACGCGCTGCTGACCGCGGGCGTGGCGGCGGAGCAGATCCTCGTCATCCCCGACGAGCAGCTGGCCGTCGACACCGCGCTCCGCGAGGCTCAGCCGGCGGACCTGCTCCTGGTCTTCGCCGACGCGATCACGCGGAGCTGGAAGCAGGTGATCCAGTTCCGCCCCGAGGCCCCGGCGCGGCTGGTGGAGCGGCCGCGGGTCTCGCGGCCCGAGGCGCCCGTCGCGGCGGTAATGACGCCGCTGATGGACGAGGGCCGCCGCGAATTCGTGCGCGATACGCGCGGCGTCTGGCTGGCCCGGGAAGAGGCCGACTAGGCCGCCGCCCGGCACGGTCGAGCTCCCGCCTCCGCATGTCCGGCCTCGCGCACACCATGACCGTGGCCGACTCCCGTCGGCTCACCGGCTCGTCCCTCCTCCTCGACGGGCCGGGCACCATCCTCGAGGTCCATCTCGACGAAACCGTTCGCGACCGCGCCGTCGCCGCATGGGGCGACGCCGCGCGGCGCCTGCTGGATGCCGTGGGCTGGTCGGGTGAGCGCATGGCCACGCGCGCCTTCGTGGGCGGCGCGAGCCTCGCCTTCACCGCGCCGCCCGACGCGCTCTACGCGGCGACGGACCTCAACGAGGCCGCGTGGGCGAGCGCCTGGGCGGGAGTCGAGGGGCCCCCGGCCGAAGACGAGCGCGCGGTGGTCCTCCGGCTCCGCGAGGCGATCGCGGCCGAGCGCAATCCGACCCTCGCCGCCCTGCGGGAGGCCGCGCTCGCGCGCGATCTCACCTTTCTCGTCGGTGAGGACGAGGTCTCGGCGGGCAGCGGTGCCGGCGTCGCGGTCTGGCCGGAGTCCGCGCTCCCCGAGCCGGCCACGGTGGACTGGTCGTGCGTGCACGACATCCCGGTCGCGCTCGTCACCGGATCGAACGGGAAGACGACGGTAGTGCGGCTGCTCGCGGCGATGGCCTCGGCGGCCGGCTACGCGGCGGGGATCACGTCGACCGAAGGCGTGACCCTCCGCGACATGACGCTGGGCGAGGGCGACTTCTCTGGACCCAGCGGCGCGCGTCTCCTGCTTCGCCGGCCCGACGTCGAGCTCGGGGTGCTCGAAACGGCGCGAGGCGGGCTCCTGCGCCGCGGCCTCAGCGTGAATCGCGCGTCGGTGGCCGTCGTGACCAACGTGGCCGACGACCACCTGGGTGAGTTCGGCATCCAGGACCTCGACACGCTGGCCGACGTCAAGCTGCTGGTGGCGCGAGCGGTGCGCGCGAACGGGAGCGTTGTCCTCAACGCCGACGATCCGCGGCTCCGTGCGCGCGGAGGGCGGCTCGACGTGCCAGTGGTGTGGTTCACGCTCGACCCCGACCAGCGTTGGCTCGCGGATCACATGGCGCGCGGGGGCCGGGCGGCGTTGTGGGTGGAGTGCACCCTGGTGCTGGCAGAGGGGAGCCGGCGGACGACGGTGGCGCGCGTCGAGGACGTGCCGATCGTCCTCGGCGGCGCGGCCCGTCACAACGTGGCAAACGCGCTCGCGGCCATCGGCGCGGCGGCCGTGCTGGGGCTTCCTATGGAGGCGATCACGCGGACCCTCACCCGGTTCGGCGCGGCGAGCGCCGACAATCCGGGACGGGCCAACATGGTCGAGCTGGGCGGTGTACAACTCGTGATCGACTACGCCCACAACCCGCACGGCATGATTGCGCTGGCCGAGATGATCGCGGCGCTGCCGGCACGGCGCCGGCTCGTCCTGCTGGGACAGGCGGGCGACCGCTCGGACGAGGCCATCCGGGCGCTGGTGCGCGCCGCCCTCGTGATGCGGCCCGACCGGGTGGTGCTGAAGGAGGTGGAGCGCTACCTGCGCGGTCGCCAGCCGGGCGAGATCCCGGCGCTCATGGCCGACGAGCTGGCGCGCCACGATGTCCCCGCCGCCGCAATCAGCCGTCCAGGAACCGAGCTGGACGCCGTGCGCGATGCGCTCGCGTGGGCCCGGCCGGGCGATGTGCTCCTCCTCCCGGTCCACCAGGACCGGGCGCTCGTGATGGAGCTCATCGACCGGATGCGGGTGAGCGGGTGGAGAGCAGGAGACCCGGTGGATTAGGGCGGTCAGACGGTCCGCCGCCCCGATCGTCCGGCGACCCGTCTAAATTGCGGCACCCAAGACTCCCGGCCACCGTTCGACCGAGGCACCACGACGCTCCCGCAGCCGACCCCCCCAGACCGAACCGAGCGCCCGTGGATTTCCCTCGGCTTGAGCGCCGCGATGCACGCGGCGCTTCTGGTGCTGGCGGTCCAGCTGTCGCGGAAGCCGGATGAGCCATCGGGCGAGAACCAGAAGCGCGAGGACGCCGACCAGGCCCGGCAGGTCCAGATGGTGTACCTCCAGCCGCCGCCGGCTCCGAAGGTCGTTCCCCGTCCGCCGGCCCCGAAGCCGCCGCCCGAGCCACCAAAGCCGACGCCCCCGCCCCCGAAGCCGCCGCCGGCGCCGATTCCCCGCATCGCACCGCCGCCGGAGAAAGCCCAGCGGACGCCCGAGCCCGACGCCAACGCGCCGCCCGAGGCCGAGCGGCGGCAGGGCGAGGAGCCAGCCAACGACGACCCGACCGGCGGCGAACGGGCCGCGACGGACGACGCCAAGCCGGGCTCGACCGTGCCGGCGGAGAACAACGTCGCGACCATGGAGTCCGAGGCCAAGCGGATCTTCGGAGCGCCCCGCCCGGGGACGCGGCCGGGTGTGGGTCCGCGCGCGAGCCGGCCCATGGAGTCGTATCTGCCCGACCACCCGGAGCGCTGCACCCCGAGAGCCGGCGAGCCGACCGACTCGGCCGGGCAACCGCAGTTCGGCGTGGTGGTCGGCAAGATCTACCGCTCGGACAACGGCGCGCCGCTCGCGGGCGCGCACCTGCAGATGGTGGGGACGCCGTTCGTCACGTTCACCGACGGCTCCGGCGAGTATCACTTCCGGTTCGATCTGTCGCTGGTAGACAACTGTCGCACGCAGTACGTGCGGGTGACGGCGGCGGGCTACGAATCGCGACTGCTGGTGTTGATGGTGGGCCCGAACGTGAAGAGCGATGACGTGCTGCTCAAGCGGAGGTAAGGGCGTGGTCCTCGAGAGGGCGCGCTAGCGCACCAACGCGACGACGAGGGCCGCGAGCGCCAGCACGACGCCGCCGATCGCCACGAGCCACGCCGTCCGGACTTGCGCCGCGCTGGCGGCCGCGGAGGCCGCGGCGCTCTTCGCGACCTCCTCCAGCGCCGCCGATTGGCGCTGGTCGAGCCGTTGCAGCGCACCCGATTGACGCGTCTCCAGCCCGTCGAGCCGCTCGCCGAGCAGGGCCAGCTCGCCCCGCAGCGCCTCCTGCCCTTCCGACATCCCTTCCATCGTGCCGAGCGGATCCGGCGCCCCGCCGTTCTCGAACAGCGACTGGGCCATGATCGTCGCCCCCGCGATGACCTCCTCCATCCCCTGCTTGAAATGCCGCTGGTGGATCAGCTTCGCGGCGTCGGGACCGGGCTCCGTCGTGGCGCTCTGCGCAGCTTTGAGGACCGCGTTCTTGATGTCGCCACCGCTCCTCGGGTAGGCCTCGGCGAGCGCCCGGAAGTCCACGTCGTCCGCCAGCGGCGTCTTCCGGGGATGGAGCTGCACCCGCCAGATCCGCTCTCGCGCCTCCACGTCGGGCATCTCGAAGAGGATGTGGGTGCGGATGCGCCGCTCGAAGGCGGGATCCATGTTCGCGGCGAGGTTGGTGGCGAAGATGACGATGCCCGGAAAGGTCTCCAGCTCGTGCAGCAGCACGTTCACCACCGAGTTGGCCTCGCGATCCACCGCGGCCTGCATGACGGTGAAGCGCCGCCCCGCGATCGCGTCCGCCTCGTCGAAGAAGAGCACCGCATCCTGCCGCTCGGCGGCCCGGAAGACGGACGCCACGTGCTTGGCCGTCTGCCCGACCCAGCGTGACTCGAGCTCCGAGTACCGGACGACGAGCACCTTGCGGTTGAGCGTGTACGCCAGCGCCTCGGCGCAGATGGTCTTGCCCGTGCCCGGCGGTCCGGCGAAATGGAAGGCGAGCCCGAGGCCCGTCCGGTGTCGCTCGGCCAGCCCCCACTGGCGAAAGATCAGGTCGTGCTTCCGCACCAGCGCCAGCGCGTGATCGAGCGCCCGCAGGGTGGACTCCGGGAGCACCACGTCGTCGAACGAGCGCTGCGGGTCGATCGCCTCGACCAGCTCGCGCGACTGGGGGCCGAAGAACAGATCTCGGATGGAATCGGCCATGCGGGAAAGATAGGGGTGTCGGCGGCGCCGAGGCCGCGCTACTCGCGGGCTCGGGGCTCCCCGGCCTCGGCATCCGCGGCCTTGCCGCCCGTCACCCGGTCCCACGCATCGCGGACGGCGGCCTTGATCTCGTCCCAGGTGGACGGGGTCCCGCTCTCGTTGCTGAAGCGGTCCCACCCGGTCCTGAGATCGGGCTCGGCGTCGTCCCAGCTCCGCCCCAGGTGGTGCCGGGCGGACTCGAACCCGTACCGGTACGCGGGCCGGAAGCGGTCGTAGTAGTCCGGCCCCAGGGCGTACGGCCGGCTGCTGAAGTTCTCCTCCCAGTAGTTGTCCTCGGTCTCCCAAGCGGCTTTCCAGTCGGCGCCGAGCTCGTCGGGATCGGGGACCTGGTCCTGCTCGCGGTCGGCCATGCGGTCCTCCTCGAAGGCGAAAACGTCCGGCGAACGCCTCCAACGTAGCGGCCGCCCGGCGGCGCCCCGGTGAGCCTGGTCACCGGCTTTCCGGACCGCGTACTGGCCAACCGAGCGAGCGCCCCCTAGTGTTACCGAACCAGCCTCCCCCGGCGACATGATCATACCCGGCTACACTATCCTCGAGGACGTATACCGCGGACGCCGCCGCGTGCTGCTCCGCGCGCACCGCGAGCGCGACGGGGCCCGCGTTCTCCTGCGCACGTTCGTGGACGCCTATCCGTCCGCGCAGGACGTCGCCGCGCTCCGGCGCGAGGCGGAACTGCTGGGGATGCTGGCGCGCTCCGGGCTCGGGACCTCGCCCACCGTCGTGAGCCTGTCCGACCGTCCGGCCCTCGTCCTCGACGACCCGGGCGGGGTCACGCTCAAGGAGCTGGTCGCCGGCCGGGGGCTCGAAGCGGGCACCTTCCTCCGGCTTGCCGTCGGCCTCGCCGAGATCGCGGCGGCGCTCCACGGACACGGCACCGTCCATCTGGCCCTCACCCCGTCCGCCTTCCTGGTGGACCCTGCCGGTCTGCGATCACCGACCTTGATCGCCTGCCACCTCGCCACCCGAGTCGGCGCCGGAATCGAGGCCCCCGCGGGCGACGACCTGGACGACGGACTCGCCTACGTCTCGCCCGAGCAGACCGGTCGCACCAGCCGGTCCGTGGATGTCCGGAGCGACCTGTACACCCTCGGCGTCACGTTCTACGAGATGCTCACGGGCCGCGTCCCCTTCGAGGCCAGCGATTCCCTGGAGATGGTTCACGCGCACCTCGCGCGACGGCCCGCGTCCCCGCGGACCCTCGTCCCGGACCTGCCGCAACCGCTCGGCGCGATGGTCCTCCGCCTGCTCGCGAAGTCGCCGGACCAGCGATACCCGAGCGCCGCGGCGCTCCGCGCGGATCTCGCCGATTGCCTGGCGGAGTGGGAGCGCACCGGCACGCTCGAGACGGTGCGGGCGGGCGAGGCGGGCCCGCGCGATCGCCTGGAGATTCCGGGGCGCCTGTACGGCCGCGACGAAGAGGTCGCGAGGCTTCGGGCCGCCCTCGACCGCGCTTCGGCCGGCGCGGTCGAGCTCGTGATGGTGTCGGGATACGCCGGCATCGGGAAGACGGCGCTGATCCGGGAGCTCGCCGATCCCGCCGCGCGGCCCGATGGGTATCTCGCCTCCGGCAAGTTCGACCAGATCGTTCGGGTGCCATACGGCGCGTTCATCCAGGCGTTCCGCAGCCTGCTGCAGCAGCTCCTGGGGGAAGACGAGGCACGGCTCACCGAATGGCGGACCCGCCTCGCGGACTCGCTCGGCGCCGGGGCGGCGGTCCTCGCCGAGGTGATGCCGGAGATCGAGGTGCTGCTCGGGCCGCAGCCGAGGCCGCCTCAGCTCGGACCGAGCGAGGCCCGCAACCGCTTTCGCCTCGCGGTGCAGCACTTCGTCCGCACGCTCTCCTGGGCCCGGCATCCGCTGGTGCTGTTCCTCGACGACCTGCAGTGGGCCGACTCGGCGACGCTCGATCTGCTGGAGCCCCTGCTCACCGGCGCGGACGTGGGCCACCTACTCGTCGTCGGGGCGTATCGCGACAACGAAGTCGATGCCGCGCACCCGCTCACGCGGACCCTGGCGGACCTCGAGACCTCGGGCATCCGGCTCCGCCGAATCCAGCTCGGGCCGCTCACCCTCGGCGACCTCGGCGACCTGCTGACCGACACGCTCGAGGACGACCCGGCGGTGCAGCTCCCGCTGGCGCGGCTGGTGCTGGAGAAGACCGGCGGCAATCCGTTCTTCGTGGTGCAGTTCCTTCACGCGCTCCACCGGTCGGGCCTCGTCACATTCGACTACGAGCGCCGCGCCTGGTCGTTCGACCTCGACACGATCGCGCGCGCCGGCATGACCGACAACGTGATCGAGCTGATGGCGGCCAAGATCCAGCGCCTTTCTCCCAAGGCGCGGAACGCGCTGACGCTCGGCGCCTGCATCGGCAACCGGTTCGACCTTCCCACGCTGGCCATCGTGAGCCGTCAGTCCGCCGGGGACGCGTCCGCCGACCTGGCCGAGTCGGTGGCCGAGGGACTTCTGCTCCCGCTGGCCGGTCCGGACGCGGCGCCGGCATACGAGTTCCTGCACGACCGGGTCCAGCAGGGCGCCTACACCGTCATCCCGGACGACCGGAAGCACATGGTGCACCTCGCGGTCGGACGCCTGCTCCGGGAACAGTGGCTCCCGTCGGCCGGCGAGGAGCGGCTGTTCGACGTCGTGCACCACCTGAACCTCGGGCGGCGCATCATCGAGGAGCCTGCCGAGCGGCTCACGCTCGCGGGCCTCGACCTCCAGGCGGCGCGCCGGGCCAAGGCGTCCACCGCGTATCAGGCCGCCCGCGGCTATCTGCAGGCCGCGCGCGACCTCCTTCCGCCCGACGCCTGGAGCACCGAGTACGACCTCGCCCTCGCGATCCATCTCGAGGCCGCCGAGTGCGAGTACGTCACGGGCGATGACGACGAAGCCGGGCGGCTCGTGGACGTGCTCCTCGCGCAGGCTCGCACGCGCCTCGACCGGGCCCGCGTCCATCGGCTGCGCATCGTGCGCTACGAGTCGCTGACCCGCTACGCCGACGCGCTCGCGGTTGGACGCGAGGCGCTCGCGCTCTTCGACCTGTCGTTCCCGGACAATCCGGACGCGAAGACCGAGGCCGTCCAGACGGCGATCGAGACGATCCAGCGCGCGCTCGGCGGCCGTTCCATCGCCTCACTGCTCGACCTGCCGGTGCTGGCGGATCCCGAGATCAAGGCGCTGATGACGCTCCTCGCCGCCCTGCATACGCCCTGCTACCTGGCCGGCGACAAGGCCCTGACGCTGCTCAACACGGCGACGATGGTCCGCCTCTCCCTGCTGCACGGGAACACGGAGGAATCGGCGCTCGCGTACGTGCTCTACGCGATGTACCTGGGTCCGATCCGCGGAGAGTATGCGACCGCGTACGACTACGGGCAGCTCGCGCTGCGCCTGCACGACCGGCTGCCCGACCCCGGGCTCCACGCCCGGGTGCTGATGAACTTCTCCTGGGCCGTGAGCATCTGGCGGCGGCCGTTCGCGGAGTCGTTCACGTATACCCGCGAGGCGGTGCGCCTGGCCAACGAGACCGGCCAGTTTCCCGACGCGGGCTACGCACTCTTCAACGAGTGCTACCTGGGGTTATTGAGCGGCGCGGAGCTCGAGACCGTAGCGCCCGCCTGCGACGCCAACGTGCTGTACCTGCGGCGGGTGAAGATGGAGGGGTTCGTCGACGGTCCAGCGGTGATCCGGCAGTGGGCGCTGGCGCTGCAGGGTCGCACGCGCCATCCGACCTCGCTCGACGCCGGCGATTTCGACGAGGCCGCCTTCCTGCGCGTGCACCGCGGCGAGAGCCTGTTCGAGATGTTCTATCACGCCGCGAAATTGGCGCTGCTCTGCACCTTCGGCGAGTACGAGGACGCGGTGGCCCTGGCGGAGGTCGCCGAGGGACCCATTCGCCAGTACACGGGAACCATCTGGGACGCGCTCCGCGTGTTCCATCACGCGCTCGCTCTGTGCGCCCGGTACGACGCGTGGACAGGGGCGGATCGCGACCGGGTGGACGCGACGCTCGACGCGGCCGTCGAGCGGCTGGCGCGCTGGGCGGGGCATGCCCCCGACAACTTCGCGGCGCATCACCTGATCGTCACCGCCGAGCTCGCGCGGGTGCGCGGCCGGCCGGCCGAGGCGATCGAGCGGTACGAGGCGGCGCTCGCCGCGGCGAGGCACCAGGTCTGCCCCCGCGAGCGCGCGCTGGCAAGCGAGTTGTTTGGGCGATTCTGGCTCGCGCGCGGTCAGCCCAGGATCGCCGCCGCGTATCTCGGCGAGGCGCGAGCCGCGTACCTCGAGTGGGGCGCCGCCGCCAAGGCCGCTGCGCTCGATGCGGCGCACCGCGACCTGCTCGGGCAGGCGGGGCCCCTCGCGAGCGAGCCGCCCGGCGCGGCGGCCTCCGCGCTGGACCTGGCCAGCGTGATGAAGGCCGCGCGGGCCATCGCCGGCGAGATCGAGCTCGAGGCCTTGCTGCGGACGCTGCTCCGGCTCGCGCTGGAGAACGCGGGGGCTGAGCAGGGCGCCCTGCTGCTCGAGCGCGACGGCGAGGCGTGGGTCCACGCGTTCGGCACCGTGGAATCGACCGGCACGATGCCGTCGGGCGCGCAGCGCCTCGCCGACTTTCCCCGGCTGCCGCAGCGCGTCGTCAACTACGCGCGACGCTCGGGGGAATGCGTCGTCCTGGCGGACGCGGCGACCGACCCGCGCTACGCCGGCGACCCCTACATCCAGGCGGAGCATCCCCGCTCGATCCTGTGCGCGCCGGTGCTCAATCAGGGCCGTCTCGTCGGCACGCTCTACGCCGAGAACAACCTCACGCCGGGGACCTTCACACCGGAGCGGCTCGAGGTCACCCGGATTCTCGCGTCGCACGCGGCCATCGCCATCACCAACGCGGAGCTGTTCGCCGAAGTCGCGCAGCTCCGCGACCGCCTGCAGGCCGAAAACGTCTACCTGCTCGAGGAGGTGAAGGAGCACCGCGGATTCGAGGAGATCGTGGGCGAGAGTCCGGCGCTGCAGCGAGTGATCCGGCAGGTCGAGCAGGTGGCGCCCACCGATTCGACGGTGCTCATCACCGGCGAGACCGGCACGGGGAAGGAGCTGATCGCGCGCGCCATTCACAATCTGAGCCGGCGCGCGGACCGTCCGCTGGTGCCCGTCAACTGCGGCGCGATCTCGCCAGGCCTGGTCGAGAGCGAGCTGTTCGGCCACGAGAAGGGGGCCTTCACCGGGGCCACCGCGCGGAAGATCGGTCGGTTCGAGCTGGCCGACGGCGGCACCATCTTCCTCGACGAGATCGGCGATCTCGCCCCCGATCTCCAGGTCAAGCTGCTCCGCGTCCTGCAGGAAGGCGAGATCGAGCGGGTCGGCAGCGCCCGGGCGATCCCCGTGGATGTCCGCGTGCTGGCGGCGACGCACAAGGACCTGGACCGCGCGGTCGACGAGGGTCGGTTCCGCGCCGACCTGTTCTACCGGCTCAACGTTTTCCCGATCCGCGTGCCGACGCTGCGCGAGCGGACGGAAGACATCCCCGCGCTGGTTCGCCACTTCGTCATGAAGTACGCGGCGAAGATGGGCAAGCGCATCGATTCGATTCCGAAGAGCGTGCTGGACACGCTCGTCGCGTCACCCTGGCGGGGCAACGTGCGCGAGCTGGCCAACGTCATCGAGCGGTCGGTGATCCTGAGCCAGGGCGCGCGGCTCGAGCTGGGCGACGGCGCCGGAACCGTCGTCCCGGCCATGGCGGGACGCACCACGGGAGAGACCAGCCGGGACGACATCCTTCAGGCGCTCGAGGCGTCGGGGTGGAGGGTGAGCGGGCCCCGCGGCGCGGCGCAGCTGCTCGGGCTCAAGCCCACCACGCTCGAGGCCCGGATGAAGCGGCTCGGCATCACCCGGCCTCAGATTGGGTCCCACCGATTGTGACTTTCACGGAAAACCCCGAAGGGATTTCCCAATCCACCGCTGAAAGCCCGCCGCCAGTCTCGCTGTAAGTCGCTCCCAATCAACGCGATGTCCTCAATGAAGCGGAGCGGCACGCGCCCTGCCCTACACAGGGGTGCTCCCGCCTCAACGAGGAAAGTCCATGCTTCGCATTACCCGCACGTCGCCCAACGACTCCGACGTCGTCCTCAAGGCCGAAGGCCAGATCGTGGCCGAGTGGGTCGGCCTGCTCGAGTCGGAGTGCCGCGCGCTGCTCGGCGGCGACCAGCGGGTGCTGCTGGACCTCGGCGAGGTGAACTATCTGGACCGTCGGGCGGTCCGACTGCTGCGCGACCTGACCAGGCAGTCCCTGGCCCTGGTCAACTGTCCGCCGCTGGTCGAGCAGCTTCTCACGGAGGATGCCGCCGGATGACCGCCATCACCGACTCGACCCGCGCGCAGGAGGAGTTCGAGGCGCTTTTCCGGCCGATCCTGAACATGGCGTACGGCACCGCGGTGCGGCTGACCCGCGACCGCACGGAGGCAGAGGACCTGGTCCAGGACGCGGCGTTGCTCGCGTTCCGCGCGTTCGCATCGTTTCAGCCGGGGACCAACTTCAAGGCGTGGTTCTTCCGCATCCTCACCAACGCGTTCTACAGCCGCCATCGGAAGGCCAAGCACGAGCGCAATAACGTGAGCACCGAGGACCTGCCGGCGCTCTACCTGTACGCCCGTACCGCCGAGGTCGGCCTGCACAGCCAGGAGCCGGATCCCGCGTCCGCGATGATGGACAAGTTCGATACCGAGCATGTGGCGGAAGCGCTGGACGCCTTGCCGGAGGAATACCGCGTCGTCGCCACCCTGTACTTCATCGACGACCTCTCGTACCAGCAGATCGCCGAGTCGGTCGGATGCCCGGTGGGAACGGTGCGCTCGCGGCTGCACCGCGGCCGGCGGATGCTGCAGAAGACGCTCTGGCGAGTCGCACAGGAGCGCGGCATCGTACCCGCGACACCGGTGGAGCGTTGAGCGCCGGCCATCGAGGCGCCTGCGGCTCCGTCGGTTTGCGTAGGCTCACCCACCCCCGCCATACTCCGGACGCCGGGCGATCGACTTCGGCCGTTTCGAGTCGGGAGCCTTCTCGCACATAGTCCACCAGGTGTTCCTCACGGAGAACGGGTCCCAGTGATCGTGATGGATCGCGAGAACGCGCTGGCGAAGGGCTGGTCCCACGTGGTATCCGCCACCAACGACCTCGACGAGCTGGACCGGTTCCGCATCCGCGTCGGGGCGCCGCGCCAAGCGCTCCACCTCGGCAATCGCCGCTGGCCGCATCTGGATCTCAAGCTGGAGCCGCGCGAGCGCGCGCTGGCCGACCCGGAGGTGCGGGTCTTCGAGCGAACGGCGGACATGCTGCGGTTCTTGAAGGGACTCGAGGAGAGAACATCGGACGGCGGCGCTGACCGCTGACCGCTGACCGCTGACCGCTACCGCTCACCGCTGACCGCTGACCGCTGACCGCTGACCGCTGACCGCTGACCGCTGACCGCCGGATGAAGGCCGGTTAGCCGCGTCCCCAGGCGGCCGCGCCGGCCGCCGCGAGCTTCATCTCATGAGTGGCGGGGCATGACTGGCTCCGCAACGGTCCCGCCTCGCCACTTTCTGCCCGACCCGACGATCACACCCGGACGAGCACGGCCCTCACCGGTGGCGGCGACATCACTCCCGGATGGCGCTCGATCCAGCTCTTGAGCTCGCGCAGCGCCGCGCTGTCCCCGGGGGTCATGGGTGAAGCGTACGGAAAGATGTCGTCGGGCTGCGCCTGGCTCGAGGAAGAATCGCTGCCGAGCGAGTCCGAGGGAGCCGGGTCGGCCGGCTGAGTCACTTTGAGGGTGTCGCTCGGCAGGCTCGGCGCCAGCTCGGGCATCGGACCGACGGCGCTGCGGGGCGCGTAGTTGGCCTGAAGGGTATCGCTGGGCAAGGTCGGGCTGGGCGAGAGATTGGTACCGGTCTGCGCGGCCAGCGCGCCTGCGGCGGCGAGCAGCAGCGTGACGGCGAGGGGAACGCGGAGCATGCGAGGCACGTGGACCTCCTGGCTGGGGCGCCTGGTGATTCCCCAATATTGTATCCGGAGATCGTTTGCGCTCGGCCCCAGCCCCGCCTGCCCTGCGTGACGAGCGACACACCTGTGGCTTCCGGGCTACAGGATCCTCTTCCCAAACGCCGACTGCACCAGCTCGACCGCGAACGTGGCGGACGCGTTCCCCTGGTCGAGAATCGGGTTGACCTCCACCAGCTCGAGCGAGGTCATGACGCCGGAATCATGGAGCTGCTCCATGATCAGGTGCGCCTCGCGATAGTCCAGGCCTCCTTTGACCGGCGTGCCCACGCCGGGCGCCACCGTCGGGTCCACCGCATCGAGATCGAAGCTCACATGCACGTAGTCGGTCCCGTCGGTGACGCGCGCGAGCGCCTTCTTCATCACGCGGTGGATGCCGTGCCGATCGATGTCGGACATCGTGTGGACCTGAACGCCCGTTTGCTTGAGGCGGCGCTTCTCGCCTTCGTCGAGGCTCCGGATGCCGACGAGGGCGACGTTCCCGGGATCCACCTTGGGGAATCGTCCGCCGATCCCGGTCAGCTTCTCGGGCCCAAAGCCGAGCAACGACGCGACCGGCATGCCGTGGATGTTGCCCGAGGGCGACGTGTCGGGGGTATTGATGTCGCCGTGCGCGTCGACCCACAGCAGGCCGACCTTCTTGCCCTCGCGCCGCGCGAAGGACGCGATGCCCGAGACCGTCCCGGCCGCGATCGAGTGATCGCCGCCGAGGACGAGCGGGAAATGGCCGCGGGTCATGATCCGCTCCACCTTGCGGCAGGCCACGGTCGAGGCGCGGGCGATCTCGGCGAGGTAGCGCGCGTTCACGTCGCCGACCTTGAGCTCCTCCATGTTCTTGATGGCGATGTCGCCGTCGTCGATCACCGTGTGCCCCAGGTCGCGGAGCGCGGCATCGAGACCGGCGATGCGGATGGCGGACGGTCCCATGTCCACGCCTCGTCGGCCGGAGCCGAGATCCATGGGGACGCCGAGAACGTGGACGATCATGCTCGAGCTCCTCGATCGCGCGGTAGCTCCCGCGGCCTTCATGTCGCCCTCCTGGCCTTCGTTTTCCATCGCGCCTTCGTCAGGCGCACCCGACCCCGGAGGTCGAACTCGACGCCTTCTTCCTCCAGCAGCTGGCGCTGCGTGAGCTCGGCGCCCGGCACGGATCGGGGACTGATGCCGCCGCTCGCGTTGATGACCCGGTGCCAGGGAAGGGCCGTGGCCGATGGCAGCGCGTGCAGCGCGTAGCCCACCTGCCGCGCGTGCCCCGCCAGGCCGGCCAGCTCCGCCACCTGACCGTACGTGGCGACACGACCGCGCGGGATTCGACGCACCACGGCGTAGATCTTGGCGTAGCTTCCCGCATCGCTAGTGCCACGCGGGGTCACGACCGCTCGCGGGTGATGCGCTCGGGGTTGAGCTGGAGGGTCGACGAGCCGTGGAACACGTCGTCACCGCCGAACGTACTCAATCGCAGCATGATGGAGGGAAACTTACGCGCCGAAGGCGGAAGGGCTACTACCCTCCGCGCGCGATCTGGAGCGGCCTCGTTTCCTCGACGACCCTCACCGCCCCCGGCTCGGGCACGACTCTCCCACGCGCCCGTTTGATCCACGCCTGCGTGAACTCGGCGCCGAAGAGCACGATCATCGACGAGTAGTAGATCCACACCAGCAAAACCGCCAGGGACCCCGCCGCACCGAACGCCTGCCCCGGATTGCTCTCGCCGAGATAGAAGCCGATGAGGAACTTGCCCGCCACGAAGAGCAGCGCGGTGGCGCACGCGCCCACCCAGACATCACCCCACCTGATCTGCACGTCCGGCAGTACCTTGAAGATCGCCGCGAACAGCGCCGTGATCACCACCAGCGAGAGCAGCTGATTCACGCCCTGGAGCAGCGCCGTGGAGATCCCCGCGGGCAGGAAGGCCGCCAACGTCCCGCCAAACGCGCTGAGCACCGCGCTCAGGACCAGCGAGACGAGCAGCAGGAAGGCCACGCTCAGGATCATGCCGAAGGTGAAGACCCTCTTCACCAGGAACGCCCGGATCCCGCCTTGCCGCGGATCCGGCGTCACCTTCCAGAGACGGTTGAGCGAAGCCTGCAGCTGGCCGAAGGCCCCGGTCGCGCCGAACACGAGCGCGCCGATGCTCAGCAGCGTGGGCAGGAGCCCGCGTGCGCCCGGCTGGTGGAGCTGCTCGAGAATCTCGCGGATCTGCTCCGTCGCCGACGTTCCCATCAACGCCGTGAGCTGCTGCTCCAGGTGCCCCTGAATGTCCTGGGGATCCATGACCGAGCCCACGATCAGGAGCAGCACCAGCAGCAGGGGCGGGAGAGAGAAGATGGTGTAGTAGGAGAGCGCGGCGGCCTGCGTGGGACAGTCGTCCGCGAGGAAATTGTCCGCGCTCTCCTTGATCAGAGAGAAAGACTGCTTCACGCGCGGCGAGTCGCTTTCCGCAGGCGCACGGCCGGCCGCCGACGGCGTCCGCGGGCCAACCACAGTAGGACGATCGCCCCGGCCGCCACGGCCACGTGCCTGGGATACCGGCGCACCACCTCGGCGACGCGGGTCCCGGCTTGCCGAGCCCGGTCCTGGAGGCTCGCGACCACGTCCTGCGCCTTCTCCGCCACCGCCGCCTTGGCTTGCCGCTTGAGCTGCCCCGGACTGAGTCTCCGCTCGATCGCGCTGATGTTGTCGGTCATGCGCTCTCGCGTGCGCTCGATCTCCTGCTCGAGCTCCCCCGGCGCGGGATCCCGTCCTTCTCGCGAGATCGTCATGGCCGGATCTCCTTCACCCGCCGGATGTCCTCCTTGATCGTCTCCACCGTCCGCCTGGGCGTGGGATCGGTGTGCTTGAGCCCGTGCACCCCGCGCCAGAGCAGGCCGCAGCCGAGCAGGCCCATGACGGCACCGACCGCCAGAGCGGCCACCCACGGCTTGAGGCCGGCTCGATCGATGAGCACGAGGATCAGGGCGGCGGTCAGGGCCAGTCCGCCCACGAGCGCGATCGCGCCACCGGTCGCGAGGGAGGCGACGTCGGCCGCGACCCGGGCCACCTTGTCCTGCATTTCCGTCTTGGCGAGCCGGGCCTCCTGCCGAAGCAGCAGCGCCATGTCCTGCGACAGCTCCCCCAACATCTCGCCGATCGAGCGCTCATCCCCGAAGCGCCGCGTAACCTCCCCCATGATGCCTCCCGAGCTCGTGGTTCGATTCCCGCCGCCCGCACCGGAGGGGTCGAGGCGGTCGACATCGGGCTAGGATGGGTTTTCCGACGTTGAACGGCCGTGCGCCAAGTCACGCGTTCGCGACGGCCATCGGGTCCCAAGAGCATGAGCGTGGGGGCCGGAGGCTCGTAGCGAGTAGTCGCCTCCACGAAGGTCACGGACCCGGCAGCCGCGCCCGCCGGCATCGCGGTCGAACCACCCGATCACCCGATCGTCCCGTGACCCGGCCCAGCGATCCGACACCCGTGTTATACTTGTGCCGCCAACCCGTTCGGTCCCCAGGAGAGTGCCTTGCCGATCGAGCACCACCCGCGGCGTGTCACCATGCCAGAGGCGCGTCTCACCGTCACGCCTGCTGCCGATGCCGAGGCCACGAGCCGCATCGCCACGCTGGTCATCCAGGTGGCGGCGTTCGCCGTGGTGCTCGCGGCGGTTCCCTACCCGATCTTCGAGCTCGACCGCTACACCCTGCCCAAGGAGCTGGTGCTCACCTGCGCCGCCCTGATCGCCTCGCTCGTCTGCCTGGCCTCCGCGCGGCGGCTCACGGTGTTCATGGTCGATGCCCTCCTCGCGGGCTTCCTCGCGATCTCCATGCTGTCGGCGGTGGTCGCCACCAACGGCTGGCTCGCGTTCCGCGCCGTCGGCGTGAGCCTCGCCGGCGCGGCGCTGTTCTGGTGTGGCCGCATGGTGGCGCGCGCGGGCAAGGGCGATGCGCTCCTCGTGGGACTGGCGGCGGCCGTGGTCATGGGGGCGCTGACGGGCCTCGCCCAGGCATACGGGTTCGTGACGACGAACCTCGCGAGCCTGAGCCGGGCGCCCGGCGGCACGTTCGGCAACCGGAACTTCATGGCCCACCTGGTGGCGATCGGCCTGCCGGTCATGCTCTACCTCGCCGTCGAGGCCCGGTCGCAGCTCCGGTTCTTTTTCGGGGGCGCCGGCGTCGCCCTCGCGACTGCCGCCCTGATGTTGTCGCGTTCCCGTGCGGGCTGGCTGGCCGCCGTCGCGTCGAGCGCGTTCCTCGTCGTGGAGGGACTCTGGCTCGGCCGTCTGTGGGGCGACGACCGTCTTCGTCGCCGTGTGCTGCAGCTCGCCACGGTCGCGGTCGCCGGGGTGGCACTGGCCCTCGCCCTGCCGAACCGGCTCAACTGGCGGTCCGACTCGCCCTATCTCGAGTCGCTCGCCGGCGTGGCGAACTACAAGGAGGGGAGCGGGCTGGGACGGGTCATCCAGTACGGGAACACGCTCACGATGGCCGCGCATCACCCGGTGCTCGGCGTCGGTCCGGGGAACTGGCCGGTCCACTATCCCGAGTACATGTCGCCGGGCGATCCGTCGTTCGACGCCGACGACATCATCCCGACGAATCCCTGGCCGAGCAGCGATTGGGTGGCGATGGCCTCGGAGCGCGGATTCGTCGCGCTCGGGCTGCTCACGCTCATCGGCTGCACGATCGCCCTGGGCGCCTGGGCGCGCGTCCGTCGCGAATCGCGCCACACGCCTGCGCTGACGGATCTCGCGATCGTGGCGACGGTCATGGCCATCGCCGTGGTCGGCGCGTTCGACGCCGTGCTGCTGCTGCCCATCCCGACGCTATTCGCGTGGACCATCGTCGGCACCCTGGCGTCCTCTGCGCGCCCGATTCGCGAGATCCCGCTGACCTCCAGCTCCAGGCGCGGTCTCCTGATCGCGGTGGCCGTCGTCGGGGTGCTGTTCGTCGTGCGCGGCACGACCCAGACGATCGCCATGGCGGTATTCGATGGCGGAAGCCGGAAGGCGATGGAGTCGGCCGCCTCGATCGATCCCGGCAGCTACCGGATCCGCATGCTGCTCGGCCGGGCCTGGGCGCGCGCCGGACGCTGTGACCGCGCCATCCCGCACGCCACCGTGGCGCGCGAGCTGTTTCCCCACCATCCCGCCCCGGTGCAACTGCTCCGCGCGTGCGGCGTTCGCGCCCGGCGCTGACCGCACCGGCGGTGTCGCTCATCACGGCAAGCCGAGTGCGCAACCTCCATATAGGCGACGGTGTTCCGAGTGTCGTCTCTTCGTGGAGGATTGCATGCGTCCAGCTGTTTCCGCAGGACTGATCGCCACCGTCGTCGCGCTGGCCGGGTGCGGGGGCCGCGCCGTCAAGATCGATCCCAAAGCCGAGCCCGTTGCGGGCCGGTGGAACGCCGTGCTCGCCACGCCCGCGGGGCTCGCCGGTGCGATCCAGGTGCAGGGGTCCGGCTGGATGGAGCACAATCCGAAGGACTCGAGCCAGACGAAGGCGCACGCGGAGATCACCAATGCCGCGCCGGGCGGCGCGCATCCCTGGCACGTGCATCGGGGCCAGTGCGGGAACGACATGGGCGTGCTCGGACCCGCGGACGCGTATCCGTTGCTGAAGGTGGGCGATGACGGCAAGGCCCACGCGGAGGCCGACCTTCCCATCCCGATGCCGCCGGCTGGCCAGTATTTCGTCAACGTCCACGCATCGGCGCAGAACATGTCGACGATCGTGGCGTGCGGGAACCTCGCGCCGCCCGCTCCCTGAGGTAGGGCTTCAGCGCGGGCGGATGGCGGCCAGGATCATCCCCGCCAGCCACTCGGCCTCGCGTTTGTCGCGCACCCCTCGGCCGGCAGCGATCCGCTTGCCGGCCGTCGTCATGATGGTCACGTCGTAGTACGGCGTCGTGCCCGCCTGCGAGGCAATGCGCGTCGTGACGTCGGCGATCTCCGCCGAGCGCAGCGTGCGCTCCCGCCGCGGCACGAGCCACCCGCTCGCGACGGTGAGGCTGCCGTCGCCCGCGGTGACCCGTGAGACGCCGAGCCAGGCGTCGAGCGCGGCCACCCCCAGCAGCAGGCCGAACGCGCCGAACACGATCGGGAAGAAGATCGGCGCATGCACGGTGACCATGAAGACGATCGCTCCGACCCAGATGCCGACGAAGGCGGTGAGCCCCCCGGCGAAGCCGACATTCCGCGCGGGAGGGAAGTAGATCTCGGTGCCGCGCCGGCTCGTCCTCACCTGAATCCGGGAGCCGGCCGGCTGGCGGTAGTCCGTGGGCACGAGGGCCGCGGCCGCCGCGGCCCGATCGGCGTCGGTGGCGGGCGCATCGCTCGCCGATGTCCGGAAGACCGGCACCTCGAACGCGGCCGAGTAGTCCACGCCGGGCACCTCGCCGATGACCTGGAGACGCCAGAGCACACGGTCGTTCGCGTTGCCCGGGTCGCTCGGCGTGGCGTCGCGGGGAATGGCGAACGCCACGGGAATCCCCGCTGCCCCGCCCATCGTCCGGCGCTCCTCCTGCCAGAGCACGTGCTCCGTCGTGGTCCGGTCATCGCCGGTTCCGCTCGTCTCCCGCCGGATGCAGCTCAACGCCACTCGAAAGCCCTCGGCAGGTCGCAGGTCCGGCGGCGTCCGCACCGTGCCATCGAGCGCGTGACCCACCGGCGCCGGCAGCGTCCTGAGCTCGAGCAGTGAGGTGCCGTATCGGCGGTAGCGCAGCGTGGCGCGCAGGGCCCAGCCCAGGAGCCCGATACCGACCGCCGGGAACAGCAGCACCAGCAGCGCGAGGTGATGACCTTCCTTCAGGCCCTCACGCGTGGCGACGACGGCGGCGGGCAGGCTCACCAGATTCCAGAACGAGGAAAACCCCCATGCCGTCCACAAATCCGTGCGCGTCGAATCGGTGAGTCGACGCGAGGCCCAGTCCTCCCGCCAGAGCCACGGCTCCTGGGGGTGGCGCGCTTCGCGCGCCTGGGCCTCGGCCAGCCGCCGACGACCGAACATGACCGCCACGAGCCCTCCGAATCCCACACCGCCGAAGACCATCGCGAAGATGGCGAGGAAACCGGCCTGCCCCCAGTTGGCGGAGTGGACGGCGCGGAGCATCTGCACCGTCGCGAATGCGCCGACGGCGGCGAACGGCAGGAGGAAGGCCACCACGCAGCCGAACGCGGTGCTATCGCCCAGCGAGATGTTGGTTCGGATGGTTGGCGCGGTCATGCCTGGCCCGTGGCGACCGGGGTGTCCGTGCGTCCGCCCCATTCGGTCCAGGAACCGTCGTACAGTGCCACCTGGTCGTGACCCAGCAGGTGAAGCGCGTGGATCAGGGTGCAGGCACTCGTGCCCGAGCCGCAGGTGGCCACGACCGGGCGAGCGGGGTCCACGCCGGCCGCGGCGAGTCGCTCCCGGAGCGCGTCAGGCAGGAGCAGCGTGCCATCGGCTGCGACGAGGTCCACGTAGGGCACGCTCCGGCTGCCCGGGATGTGGCCGCCGCGCAGCCCGGCGCGCGGCTCTGGATCGCGCCCGGCGAACCGGCCTTCGGGCCGCATGTCCACGACCTGCTCGCGTCCAGTCTCGAGGTTGCCGCGAATCTCGGCGAGGTCACGGACCGCGGAGCGATCCAGGCGCGCCGTGAAGCGTCCGGCCGTAAGTGCGCCCGCGCCCTGCTCGAGCGCGCGGCCCTCGCGCCGCCACTTGCCGAGGCCGCCGTCGAGCACGGCGACAGCCGGGTGACCGAACACCCTGAACATCCACCACGCGCGTGCCGCGCTCAGGTTCGCGCCCGTGCCATCGTAGACGACGAGGTCATCCTCGTCGCGCAGGCCGAGCCGGCTCATCGCGCGGGCGAATGCGCCCGCCTCGGGCAGCATGTGCGGAAGCGTGGTGCCGTGGTCGCTGACGGCGTCGAGGTCGAAGAACAACGCACCCGGGATGTGGCCCGCGGCGTACTCGGCGCGCGCGTCGCGGCCGAGCGTGGGCAGGTACCACGACGCGTCGAGGATCCGCAGGCCGGTCCGGCCGAGGCGCTCGGCGAGCCACACGGTCGACACCAGCGCGGGGAGCGTCACGGAATGAGCAGGACCTTGCCCGTCGTCCGCCGGCTCTCGAGCTCCCGGTGGGCGTCCGCGGCGCTGCCGAGCGGGAACTCGTGCCCGATCCGCACGGCGAGCGAGCCGTCGGCCACCCAACCCAGGACGTCGCCCGCCCGCTCGAGCAGTTCGGTGCGGCTCGTCGTGTAATGCCCCAGCGTCGGGCGGGTCAGGAACAGGGAGCCCTTCTGGTTGAGGATCTGCGGGTCGAACGCCTCGACCGGCCCGCTGCTCTGGCCGAAGAGCACCATCATGCCGCGCCGCGCGAGACAACTGAGCCCCTTCGCAAACGTGGTGCGTCCCACCGAGTCGTAGTTCACCTGGACGCCGACGCCGTCGGTGAGGCGCTTCACCTCGGTCTCGAAATCGTCCCGGGTGTAGAGGATCACCTCGTCGGCGCCGGCCTCCCGTGCGAGCGCCGCCTTCTCCTCGGTGGAGACGGTGCCGATCACCCGAGCGCCGCGACGCTTGGCCATCTGACAGAGCAGAAGTCCTACGCCGCCCGCAGCCGCGTGCACCAGGCAGGTGTGTCCTCGCGCGAGCGGAAAGGTGGAGGTGGTGAGGTATTGCGCCGTCATCCCCTGGAGCATGACCGCGGCGGCCTGGCGCGCGCTCACGCCGTCGGGAAGCGGGACCAGGCGATCCGCCTGCACCAGTGCATGCTCGGCGTACGCGCCGATGACGTTGATCGAGGCCACGCGGTCGCCCGGCCGCACGCTCGTAACTCCGGGACCGACGGCGTCGATGGTTCCGGCCGCCTCCGCGCCGAGCGTGGTCGGCAGCTGACCCTTGTACCAGCCCCTGCGCTGGTAGATGTCGGTGAAGTTGACGCCGATCGCCTCGATCCGGAGGAGCGCCTGGCCGGCCCCCGGAACGGGATCATCGACGTCCTCGACGCGGAGGACGCCGGCATCGCCGATCTCGTGAATGCGGATCGCTTTCATGGACTCCCTCGGATGGCGGAAATCTGGCAGCGCAACGGGGGAGAGCGCCATGCGCCCTCCCCCGGAGTGCGGTCGGACCGATTCGATGCCGAGGACCTGGCCTAGCGAACGCCCGCCAGCCGCCGCTCGGGCCCGCCATAGGCGGGATCCTGGCGTGCCCGCCGCTCTCGACCACCGTAGCGCACGCGGGAGGATTCGAGCCCGCGGGCAGCGGTGCTCGAGCCGGAAGCCACGTCGTCCGGGCCGATGCCGCCCAGGCCGATGTCGAGACCGGTCAGGGTGGGATCGCCGACGACCCCCGGGCCAGGGTCGAACGCCGCGCCCGCGGCGAAGCCCAACCGCTCGAACCGATCGGTGCCGGACGGCCCGAAGTCCATCCCGTGCCGATCGAGGATGACCAGGGCCTCGTTGGTCCGCGGGCCGGCATCGACCGTCACGAGGGTGCTGCCGAGCCGAAGCCCTTCGTCGAAGTGCCGCGCGTCCATTTCCGGCACGCCGATTCCCATCAGGGCACCGATGACGCCGCCGGTCGCTGCGCCGATACCGGCGCCCGTAAGCGCGGACGCGAGCACGCCGCCCACCATGATGGGGCCCACGCCTGGAATCAGCAGGGAGCCGAGCAGGCCGATCAGGCCACCGACCACTCCACCGCTCACCGCACCGGCGGCCGCGCCATCGGCCTCCCGGCTGCCGGTGGACTCGAGCAGGTCGGGCTGCTCGTCCCGGTTCTGAAGCGCCACCCCGACCTGATTGTCGCGAAATCCGGCGGCCTTGAGGTCGCGGATGGCGGCCTCCGCGTCCTGCCGCCGGGCGAACAGTCCCACGACCGTGCGTCCCGTGGTATCCTGGTCCGCTGTCACGTCGTGTCTGTCTTGATGTGTCATGGCCTACCTCAACATATCGCGTGTGAATCGTCGAGCGAGAACCGCGGGCCAAGGTAGGGCTTGGCGGACGGCGCATGGGTGAGCGTCCTCACAGTCACCCTGTCCCGCCTGCAAAGGCTGGCATGAGCCGAGCGGCTTAACGAACCGTGACCGCCGGCGTCCATTCCGCCGTCCCCGTTGTGCCGGCAGGACCAGCTTGTCACCCGAGTGAGAAGGAGCTTCGACCATGCGCCGTAGCCTCTGGGCCGCCCTCGCGCTGGCCCTGACCGCCTGCAGCGACACGACGACGCCCCCGTCAGGGGACGCTCTCCCCGCCGCGGACGTGAGCGACATCGGAACCGCGGAAGCGGACGAGGTCGAACAGGCAGTAGGCGCCCTCACGACGCCGGCCGAGGTCGGGGTCGTGGCGCCGACCGCGCCGCGCACCTGCGCCACCGTGGATGACCAGACCGATACCGACGGGGACTTCGCCCCCGACGCGGCGACCTTCACGTTCGCCCTGCCGGCCTGCAGCTTCACCGGCTTTCGCGGTGGGAGCCTCGAGGTCACCGGCACGATTACGCTGAGCGATCCGACGCCGGATGCGGCCGACCTCGCGGTCGTCGCGACCCTCACCGACTTCACTTTCCGGTTCACCTATCCCGACCAGAACCGCAGCTACACCGCCGTCCGGAACGGCACCCGCACGCTTACCGGAAACGCCCAGGGCGCCTCGCTGAGTAACCAGGTTACCGTGGTGAGGAGCCGGCCGAACCGCGCGGACGCCTCCGTCATCCACAACCTGCTGCTGAGCTTCACACCCGACGCCGGCCAGACGCTCGCGTTCGGCGAGCCGCTGCCGAACGGGACGTTCACGCGGACCGGGACGTTCACGTGGACGCGGCGCTCGGTGAGCCGGACGTTCACCGTGACGACGGTGGCGCCGCTCGTGTGGGACGCCTCCTGCACGACGGACCGGAAGATCGCCTCGGGCGAGACGCACGCCACGCTGGGGGACGGCAGCTACATCCGGACGGTGTGGACGGCGTGCGGGGTGGACCCGACGCGGACCTTCGTACCGGCGGGCTGAGTCCGGCGCTGGAGCAGAAACACGAGGCAAAAAACAGAGGACACGGAGAGCGCATGGCTCCGTGTCCTCGTTCTTTCCGGGACGACTCGCGCTCGCCTACGCGGCGACCTCCGCCGAAGCGACGTCGTCCGCGGGCGCGCGGCCTCGGCGGGTGTAGCGATCGAAGAAGGCCCTCGCCTGCTCCAAGTCGGCCGGATTGAAGTAGGCCGGACCGAGGCCTTCGCAGCCCTCGAGCGCGATCTGCGCCAGATCCGCGGCCGTCGAGGCGATGCCGGGATCCCGGAGACCAAGTCGTCCCGCGCGCTCGAGCAGGGCGAGATCCGGGGCCTCGAGCAGCTCGGCCGCCGCGCGCAGCGCACGCGACTCGTAGGTCATCCCGACCGCGAGCGCGAGCGGCGCCGCGTACCACTGGGGCGCCACCGCGTCCGCCGACCTGAGCTCGAAGTGCCCGCGGGGACGCACCTCGGGAAACAGGGTCGTCAGGTGGTCGTGCCACTCCTCCATCGTGACGTGGGCCCGACTGAGCCACTCGCCGAACCGCAGGTACTCGCCGTCGACGGTGGGAAGCAGGATCGCTGGCGCATCCAGCGCGAAGTCGAGATACGCCTCGACCGGCTGCGGGTCGCTCCACGGAAGGCCGGTACGCGCCGGATCGAGCGACCGCCAGACGTGCGCCCGCGCGCTCGCGCAGCCCGTCTCCTCTCCCGCGTACACCGACGAGTTGGCGAAGATCGCCACCACGTACGGAGTCGCCGCGTTGAGCACGCGCCAGCGCAGCCACGGCTCGTCGTCCAGGTCGAGCGCCACCTGGAATGCGGCCGTCTGGCGCATCATGCGAGCGCCGGCCGGGCTCAACCGCGCGAGGTAGTCGGCCATTCGCTGGTAGCGCTTCGTCCGGAGCAGCAGCGGCGCGCCGTCGATCGGGTTGAGCGGATCGATGCCGACGTCGAGCAGCGTGATCCCCTCCGCGGCAGCGGCCGCCCGGAGCGGGAGCACCACCGATCGCAGCACAGCGAGCAGCGCGCTCGGACTGCGGCACGGCGGGGAGCTGTATTCCAGCTGGCCGCCCGGCTCGAACGTAAGCGTCCCGCCCACGGACAGCGTGAAGCACGGGGTGCCCTTGGCCGTCAGGGTCTCGCTCCAGCCCTGTCGGGCCCCGAAGCGCCGCAGGAACGGCAGGGTCGACAGCACCCCGTCCACGTCGATGGGGCATCGCCACCCCGTCGAGGTCTCGACCGGGATGAACTCCGTCTCGGCGCCGACGCGGCGCGGCGTGAGCGACGCGCTCACCGGCGCGCCGAACGCGTGGGCTTCGAGATCGACGGCGAGGGCGGCCCGGGTGAGCAAGCTCATGCGCGCGCTCCGAGCACCAGTCCGAACGGCGTCGCGGGGTCCCGGGGCCAGGCCTCGATGCGCAGATCGGCCGCGGCGAACAGCGCGGATACGCTGTCGCGGTCGTACTTGGTGCTGATCTCGGTGCGGATGGATTCGCCCATGCCGAGCCGGACGGGCTCGAGGCCGGGGATGGTGACCACCTGGTCGCGCGTCGAGACCAGGTGCATCTCGATGCGGTTGGCCACCGTGTCGTAGAACGCGCGGTGCTCGAACGCGTCCGGATCGAAGTCGGCGCCCAGCTCGTGGTTGAGCACGAGCAGCATGTTGCGGTTGAACGCGGCCGTGACGCCCTGGCTGTCGTTGTACGCCGCCTCGACCCGGGCGATGTCCTTCCGCAGGTCCACGCCGAGGAGGAAGCGGTCGCCCGGCTCCATCGCGGCGCGCACCCGGGCGAGCAGGCGAATGGCCGCCGGAGGATAGAAGTTGCCGATCGTGCTGCCGAGAAAGGCGAACATCGCGGGGCGCGGAATGCGCCGGGGGAGGTTCAGCTCGATCGCGATGTCCGCGACCGCCGGCTCGACGGTGAGCCCCGGATACTCGCGGCGGAGCCGCGCCGCGGTCTGGCTCAGGAAGGTGGCGCTCACGTCGATGGGCACGTAGAGCTCCGCCAGCCCGGTCCCGCGCATGGCGTCGAGGATGATCCGGCTCTTCTCCGCACTGCCGGCACCCAGCTCGATCAGGGTGCGCGTCCCGAGCTGCGCCATCAGCTCGGGCATCCAGCTGGCCAGCAGCGCGCGCTCGGTGCGCGTCGGGTAGTACTCGGGCAGGCGAGTGATGGCCTCGAACAGCTCGGACCCCCGCTGATCGTAGAAATACTTGGGCGACAGCTCCTTCTGGGGCGCCGACAATCCGGCGGCCACCTCGGCAAGCATGCCGGGGTTCGCCACGCGCTCGACCGGGCGCATCGGGCGGGTTCTGGCAAGGTTAGGCATCGCGGGCGCACCTGAAGCCGCTGAAGATCTGGCGGCGGATGGGGTAATCCCAGTTACGGAACGTGTTGCGGATCGCGCCCGGTCGCGTGGCCCACGAGCCCCCGCGCAGGACCTTGTAGTCGGTGCCGAAGAAGACCTCGGAGTACTCCTTGTAGGGAAAGCTCTCGAAGCCGGGCCAGGGCCCGAAGTCGCTCGCCGTCCACTCCCACACGTCGCCGATCATCCCGTGACAGCCGATGGGCGACACGTTTCTGGCATAGCTCCCGATCGGCGCCGTGCCGAACGCGAGCTGGTCCACGTTGGCGAGCAGGCGGTCGGCGGGCGCGTCTCCCCACGGGAACGCGCGCTTGGCGCCCGTGCCGGGATCCCACGACGCCGCGGCCTCCCACTCGATCTCCGTCGGCAGCCGCTTGCCCGCGAACCGCGCGTACGCCTCCGCTTCGTACCACGAGACGTGGCTCACCGGGTGCCAGGGCTCCACGGAGCCGCGGCGATCCATGCTCCGCGTGGTCCAGGTGCCGCCGGCGTAGAGCCAGTACTTCGGGGCGCTCACGGCGGACTCCGTCCGCCAGCGCCAGCCGGCCTCGGACCAGTACTCGGGTGTCTCGTACCCACCGGCGCCGATGAAGACGAGGTAGTCCTGGTTGGTGACCGGATGGGCGTCGATCCAGAACGGCGCGACATCCACGCGGTGAGCCGGCCGCTCGTTGTCGTATGCCGCCGTGCGATCGTCGGTGCCGAGCTCCACCGGGCCGCCGGGGAACCCCACCATCTCGCCCGGTCGGGCGGGCAGGCGTGGCGCGGCCCCGTCGGCGGGCGCCAGGCGCACGAGCGGCGTATACGGCGTGCCGTGCTTGAGCTGAAGGGTCTGAAGGATCGTTTCGTTGTGCTGATATTCGTGCTGGAGAACCATCTGGTATACGAAGCCGTCGCGGAGCAGCGGGTGGGCGGGGTCGAGGTCGGCGGAGACCAGGCGGGCCAGCACGCGCCCGCGAATTTCGTCCATGATTTCGCGACACTCCGCGAGCCCCGGGAGCGCCAGCGCGCCGCGCGTGCTCCGGGGATGCTCGAACGGGTTGTACAGGCCCGGCATCTCGACGAATTCGATCGGCCCGTCGAGGTTGCGGGTGAGCCACAGCTCCTCGAAATGCGCGATGTGCCCCAGGTCCCACAGGATGGGACTCATGAGCGGATCGTGCTGCGCGTGCAGGTCCTCGTCGCTCAGCGGCGCCACCAGCAGCAGGGTGCGCGCCCGGGCTTCGAGCAGCTGATCGGCGATGGTATCGGGAGCGACACGGCTCGGTGCGGTGGCCACCGTCATGCGGACCCCCAGGCGTCGACGCCGTCAGGCGTCGAGCGTGGCAAAGAGGTTGTTGAAGGATTCGGCCAGCGTCGGGTGGGCGAAGACCGCGTCCCGCAGCCGCGCGTAGGGCACCTGTCCCATCATGGCGAGTTGTATCATGGCCATCAGTTCGCCGCCCTCGATTCCGAGAATCGCCGCGCCCAGGATCTGGCCCGTGGCCGGGTCCACCAACGCCTTCATGAACCCGCGCGATTCGTCGAGCTCCAGCGCGCGCGCCACGTGCGTCATCGGCATCCGCGCCACCTTGACGGGGCGCCCGAGGCGCCGCGCTTCACGCTCCGACAGTCCGATTCGACCCAGCTGCGGGTCGATGAATACGGTGTAAGGAACGAGGCGGTCTGTGATGCACGCACGCCCGTTCTGTAACAGGTTGGTACGGATGACCCTGAAGTCGTCATACGAGATGTGGGTGAAGGCGGGGCCGCCCTTGACGTCGCCCAGGGCATAGACCCCTGACGCGCTGGTCTCGAGGCGGTCGTTGACGGTGATGAAGCCCTTGCCATCGGTGGCGATACCGGCCGACGCGAGGTCCAGCCGTTCGGTATTCGGCACCCGACCGGCCGCGCGAAGCACATGTGAGCCCAGCACATCCGTATCGCCTCCGGCCGTCCGGACCGTAAGCCGAACGCCGCCCGGCCCCTCCATGGACGCCCGGACCGCCTGGCTCTCCAGGAGAACTTCGATCCCGTCCTCGCGCAGGATGCCCAGCACCGCCTCCGCGACGTCCTCGTCTTCCAGCGGCAGGAGCTGACGCCCCCGCTGCACCACCGTCACCCGGCTCCCGAATCGGCGGAACATCTGCCCGAACTCGAGCCCGATGTAGCCGCCGCCCAGCACGATGAGGTGCTCGGGCACCCGATCGAGCTCCATGATCGAGGTCGAGTCGAGCGATGGCACGCGGTCCAGCCCTTCGACGTCCGGCGCCGCCGGGCGACCGCCGGTGTTGATGAACACGAGGTCCGCTTCCAGCCGGCGCCCCTCGACGGCCACCTGGCGCGGGCCGGTGAACCGGGCCTCGGCGCAGATCAGCTCCACGCCGGGAGCCGCCGCTTCGATCCGGCGCAGGCTGCCGGCCCGGAAGCTCTTCACGATGGAGCGCTTGCGTTCTCGGATCCGGGTCATGTCGACCGCGATGGGACCGGTCTCGACCCCGTAGTCCGCACCACGGCGGGCGAGGTAGGCCACCCGCGCACTCGCCACCATGGTCTTGGTGGGCGTACACCCTTCGTTGATGCAGGTGCCGCCGACGTGCTCGCGCTCGATCAACGCCGTCCGCTTCCCGCTTCGGGCCAGCGCGGAGGCGAGAGGACCCCCGGCCTGGCCTGCGCCGATGACGATGGCATCGTACCGTTCGGTAGTGCTCATGGACCGGATGTCTTTGGGGTGAAATGCTCCTGGGACTGGGGGTGTAACGACGAGACCCTCGGGTGAGGTTCCCGCCGGGGCACCGCGAGACCCGGCCAGGGTCCAATCTTCCGCCAAAATGAGGGCCCCGCTATCGCCCCGGGAGCCGGCCTGCCCTACCGTCCCCCGCTCCAAAACGTCCCTGTGGGCCCGCCGGTTTCCCCCTGGGTTTGACCGCAAGATCCGAGTGGCCGGCGGCGGCGCTGGATGCTACCATCCCTGCCATGATTCTCGATGCTTCTCCGGCCGACGCCGGACGCTGGGCCGCGGTCCTGGATCGCGACGCATCCGCGGATGGGCGCTTCGTATACGCGGTCGCATCCACCCGGATCTACTGCCGGCCGTCCTGTCCCTCGAGGCGCCCGCACCGTCGCCACGTCAGCTTCTTCGCGACCCCGGACGCCGCGGAGGCGCAGGGCTTTCGGGCGTGCCGCCGGTGCCACCCGAAGGAGAGCGAGACCGAGGCGGTCCGGCGGGTGCGCGAGGCCCAGCGGTACCTCGACCGTCACCTGGACGAGACGGTCACACTGGAGCGGCTGGGCCAGGCGGTCGGACTCAGTCCGTATCACCTCCAGCGAACGTTCAAGCGCCTGACGGGCATGTCGCCGCGGGCCTATACCGGGGCACGGCGGATGGATCGAATGAAGTCGCGGCTCAAACAGGGCGACTCCGTCTCGCGCGCGACGTACGATGCCGGCTATTCCTCGCCCAGCCGCGCATACGACCAGGGACGGCGCCGGCTCGGCATGACGCCCGGCTCCTATCAGCGGGGCGGGCGCGGCGTGCGGATCCGCTATACGACCGTGAGCACGGCGCTCGGCACGGCGCTGGTGGCCGCCACCGACGAGGGCCTCTGCTCGGTCACCCTCGGCGACGGCGTCCAGGCGCTCGAGGCCGGGCTTCGTCGGGAGTTTCCGGCGGCGGAGATCAGCCGGGCCGACGACGAGCTGCGCGGATGGGCGGGCGCGGTGGTGGCGCGCCTCGCAGGCGACGAGGCGGAGCGGGTGCCGCTCGACGTGCGGGGAACCGCCTTCCAATGGCTCGTGTGGGAAGCGCTCCAGCGGATTCCCCGCGGCGCGACGCGGTCGTACGCCGAGATCGCGCGGGAGCTCGGCCGGCCGACGGCCGTGCGCGCCGTGGCCCGCGCGTGCGCGAGCAACAAGCTGGCGGTGGTGATCCCCTGCCACCGGGTCGTGCGTGAAGACGGCGGCCTCGGCGGGTATCGCTGGGGCATCGAGCGCAAGCGCGACCTGCTCGAGGCCGAGACCGCGGCCGCGCGACGCTAGGCCGCTCCCGCCTCGGCCTCGGCCGCTCGCTCGGCGTCGCGCAGCAGCGGCAACTCCAGCCCGTCGCACAACGCCAGCCAGCTCGCCTCGATGATGTTCTCCGAGCACCCCACAGTACTCCAGCGCTCCGCCCCGCGGGCGGATTCGATGATGACCCGGGGGCGCGCGGCCGTGCCCAGGTGCTCGTCCACAATGCGTACCTTGTAGTCCACCAGCTGCACGTCCGCGAGCGCGGGATAGTGCGGGAGCAGCGCCTTCCGCACCGCGCGGTCCAGCGCGTTGACCGGCCCGTCGCCGTCGGCCGCCGTGAGCATGACCTCGCCGGCCACCTTGATCCGCACGGTGGCCTGCGATCGGCTCCCGCCCCCGCCCCGCTTCTCCACCATGACGGTGAAGTCCTCCAGCTCAAACGGCGCGCGATACGTCGTCGATGCCCGCCGCAGCAGCATCTCGAAGGAGCCTTCGGCCGCCTCGAACTGAAAGCCCTGGTGCTCGAGCTCCTTGATCCGCTGCAGCACGGCGCCCTCGGTCTCCCCCACTGCCACGCCGAGCGCCTCGGCGCGGAGCCGGACGGTGCGGCGGCCGGCCACCTCGCTCACCACCACCCGCGTCTGGTTGCCGACCGCCGCGGGATCCACGTGCTGATAGCTCTCCGCCAGCTTCGCGACGGCGGCGACGTGGATGCCGCCCTTGTGGGCAAAGGCGCTCCGGCCGACGTACGGCGCGTGCGGATCGGGATGCTGGTTGGCCACCGCGGCCACGAACTGGCTGACGTCGGTGAGCCGGCGCAGCCGGTCGCCGGGCAACACATGCACGCCGAGCTTGAGCTCGAGCGTTGCGACCAGTGGGACGAGATCCAGGTTCCCGCAGCGCTCGCCATACCCGTTGATCGTGCCCTGCACCTGCAGGCAGCCAGCCCGCACCGCGGCGAGACCGTTGGCCACCGCGAGCCCCGCGTCGTTGTGCGGGTGGATGCCGACGGCCGTAGGGAAACGCTCCCGCACCTCGGACAGGCGCTCGCCCACCACATCGGGCAGCTCGCCGCCGTTGGTGTCGCACAGCACCAGCCAGTCGGCGCCGGCTTCGGCGGCGGCGGCCAGCGTGTCGAGGGCATAGGCGGCATCCAGGCGGTGCCCGTCGAAGAAGTGCTCCGCGTCGTACACCACCTCGCGGCCCTGGCCCTTGAGGAACGCGACGCTCTCGCCGATCATCCGCAGGTTTTCGTCGCGGGTGGTCTCGAGGATCCGCTCCACGTGCAGCGTCGAGCTCTTGCCCACCAGGGTCACGACCGGGGTGCCGGCCTCCAGGAGGGCGACGAGGTTGGCGTCGTCCTCGCAGCGCACACGCGCTCTCCGGGTGCTCCCGAACGCCGCGATCCTCGCGTGCTCCAGGGCCACCTCCCGGATGCGGCGGAAGAACTCGGCGTCCTTGGGATTCGACCCCGGCCAGCCGCCCTCGATGTAGCTCACGCCGAGGCGGTCGAGCGCGCGGGCGATCTTGACCTTGTCCTCGACGGACAGCGACAGCCCCTCGCGCTGGGTGCCGTCCCGCAGGGTGGTGTCGTAGAGCCGAAGCGTCATCGGAGCTCCGATGGAAAAAGAAACGGCCTCTCCGGGGAGAGGCCGCTGTCGCTGCATGGCTGGGAGTGCTCTACCCGCGTGCCGCCGCGCCGCCTCTCGGACTCCGGTGCGGAGTAATGCAGAGCGGGAGCGCTTGGGCGGGCGGCGTGACCATGCATATTTATACAGGCGGGATGGGCCGCCCGTCAAGCGGCGGGGCGAACGTCAACGCCGGCGGCGCCCGAAGCCGGGCGACATGATGGAGCTCGGTTCGCCCGGGCTCGACGCCGGATCTCGCGCCGCCCGCGCCGGGCTCGGGACGCTTGGGCCGGCGCGAGGGGTATCTTCCGATGCCGGATCGTGGCAGTTTTCCTGCATGCCTTCACTCGAGACGCTGATCCCGCGGTTCAAGGCCGCCGATCGCACCACGCGCCTGGAGACCCTGCTCGACTACTCGCGCAAGCTGCCTGCGCTCCCGGAGCGCTACCGGAGCGAGAAGGAGCGCGGCGAGCATCGGGTGCACGAGTGCCAGACGCCGGTGTTCCTCTGGGTCGACGTGGAAGAGGGCAAGGTGCGGATCCATGCCGACGTCCCGCCGGAGTCGCCGACGGTCCGTGGCTTCATCTCGCTCCTGGCGAAGAGCCTCGACGGCGCCGCGCCCGCCGATGTCGCACGCGTTCCCGACGACCTGCTCGAGCAGCTCGGCCTGACCGAGACGCTCGGCATGACCCGCACGCAAGGACTCACCGCGATCCTGTTCCGTATCAAGCGTTCCGTGGCTGCCGCCACCTGATGCCCGGCGTCCTCGAGCTGGTCGGTCGCAACGGCTTCCTCCGGCGCCGCGAGGCCGGCTACCTGGCCGACCGCGGTGACGTCCACGTCGGCGAGCGCCTCATCCGCCAGTACGAGCTTCGGCCCGGCGACGAGATCGACGGCGACAGCCGCCCCGGCGGGAAGGGGCGCGGCGCCACCCTCGAGCGCGTCACCAGCGTGCTGGGGCGCCCGCCCGCGGATCTCGGCCGCCGCCCCGACTTCGGCCGGCTCGGCGCCATCCATCCCAACGAGCAACTCCGCCTCGAGTGCGGGCTCGTCCGCCAGGGCCAGCCCGACTTCACCAACCGGGTCATCGATATCCTCGCGCCGTTCGGCAAGGGCCAGCGCGCGCTCATCGTGGCGCCGGCCAAGGCGGGGAAGACGATGGTGCTCCAGTCCATCGCCGAGGGCATCGCCGCCAACTATCCGCAGGCGACACTGTTCGTGCTGCTGGTGGACGAGCGTCCCGAGGAAGTCTTCGAGATGGAGGCATTGGGAATCGGCGAGGTGATCGCGTCGAGCTTCGACAATCCGGCCCAACAGCACGTCACGGTCGCCGAGCTCACGCTCGAGCGCGCGCGCCGGCGCGTCGAGCTGGGCGAGGATGTGGTCATCATCGTGGACTCGCTCACCCGCCTCGCCCGCGCCTACAACACGGTGGAGAAGGGCACGGGCCGCACGCTGTCGGGTGGCCTCGACGCCCAGTCCCTGGAGCGGCCCAAGCGGTTCCTGGGAAGCGCGCGGAAGATCGACCAGGCGCAGGGCGGCGGCTCGCTCACCATCATCGCCACGGCGCTGGTGGACACGGGAAGCAAGATGGATCAGGTGATCTTCGAGGAGTTCAAGGGCACCGGCAACAGCGAGCTCGTGCTCAGCCGCGAGCTGGCGGAGCGCCGGATCTATCCGGCCATCGACCTGGTCGCGAGCGCGACGCGCCGGGAAGAGCTGCTGCTGTCCCAGGAGGCACTCGCCGTGAGCCGCCTGCTCCGACAGCGCCTCGCGAGCATGACGCCGATCAACGCCATGAACGACCTGCTCACCGACCTCAAGCGGAACCGCACCAACGACGAGCTGGTGCGGACCCTCGCTGCTTCGGCGTGAGCGGGGAGCGGGGAGCGGCAGGCGACAAGCGGTGAGCGGTGAGCCGTGAGCCGTCGCGGCACAGCGGGCTCGCCTGACACAAGCCAACCCGGCCTCCGAACGACGTGTTACATCCCGCGCTTCCCGCTCACCGCTCCCCGCTCACCGCCCCAGCCCCCGCCCCCGCCCCCGCCCCGCGGTTCGCCCGCTCGAACTCCTTCATGAATCCAAGCAGCGCCTCCACCGCGGCGCGCGGACACGCGTTGTAGATGCTCGCGCGCATGCCGCCCACGCTCCGGTGACCCTTGAGCCCGTCGAGCCCGCGCTTCGTGGCCTCGCTGATGAACTTGTTCTCGAGCTCCTCGGTCGGCGCGCGGAAGCACACGTTCATGAGAGAACGGCTGTCCGGCTGAACCGTGCCGCGGAAGAAGTCGCTCGAGTCGATATGGTCATACAACAGCCTGGCCTTGCTCGCGTTGTGCTCCGCCATCGCCGCGAGACCGCCTTGCGACTGGATCCACTTGAACACCTCGCCGACCAGGTAGATGCCGAGCGTCGGCGGCGTGTTGTAGAGCGAGTTCTCCGCCACGAACGTGCGGTACTGCAGCATCGTCGGCAGGGTCTTGGGGCCGGCCTCCGCCAGATCCTTTCGGATGATCACGAGCACCGTGCCCGACGGTCCCAGGTTCTTCTGTGCGCCCGCGTAGATCAGGCCGTACTTTCGCACGTCGATGGGCCGGCTGTACATGTCGCTCGAGGTATCGGCCACGAGCGGAACGCCCGAGGGCACCGCGGGCTCGCTCTTCCACTGGGTGCCATAGATCGTGTTGTTGGTGGTGAGGTGCACGTAGGCCGGCGTCGGTGAGTAGGCGATCTCGCCGGCCTTGGGGATCCGGTCGAAGCTGGTGGCCTCACTGCTCGCGGCCACGTGGACCTTCGCGCCCAGGATCTTGGCTTCCTTGATCGCCTTCTGCGACCAGACACCGGTGTTCAGGTAGTCCGCCGTCCGGTCTGCCGGCAGGAGGTTCATGGGCACCATCGAGAACTGCAGCGACGCGCCGCCCTGGAGGAACAGGACCGCGTAGTCGTCCGGGATCCCCGCCAGCGCGCGGCAGTTCGCCTCCGCCTCGGCGAGGATCTTCTCGAACACCTTGCCGCGATGGCTGTGCTCCATGATGCCGATGCCGCTGCCGGCCACGTTCCAGATGGCCTCCTGCGCCTTCCGCAGGACGGGCTCGGGCAGGGCGGCGGGGCCGGCGCTGAAATTGAAGATGCGGTCGGTCATCGGTGCGTTCCTCGTGGTGTGCTGTCGGCCGGAGAGGGCGCGGGTCGTCGCGAGTCCGCGTCCTCCCTATCTCGGCTTCCCGTCGATCTGGCTCAGCTCGACGCTGATGATGTCCTGATTGCCGTTCCGGATCCGCTCGAGCGCGCCCGCGTCGGGCACGCCGTCGAGGTGGATCCGCGCGAGCGTGGCCTGGGCGCCGTGGTAGATGATGTTCTCCACCTCTTCGACGTTGATCGCCCCGCCCGCCAGCACGCCGAACACGTGCGCCAGCACCCCCGGCCGGTTGCGATGCCGGATCGACAGCACGTGCGTGGCCGAGCTCCGCGCGAGCCGGTTGACCACGTTGGGCACCTCGCCCGTCGCCTGGAACGTCTGCACGATGCGGATCACCTCGTGCGCGATCGCGACCTGCGCCTGGTCGGTGGACGCACCGACGTGGTGCGTGCCGTAGACGCCCGGCGCCTGAACGATGGCGTTCCCGAACGTGCCGGTATTGCCCGCGGGCTCGTTCTCGAACACGTCGAGACCCGCCCGGATGCCCTTCTCGCGCACCGCGCGCTCGAGCGCTGCCTCGTCCACCACGGTGCCGCGGGAGGTGTTGATGAGGTACGCGCCGGGGCGCATGGCGGCGAGGAATTCCGCGTTGACCAGCTGCTTGGTCTCCGCGTTGCCGGCGACGTTGATGGTGACCGCGTCCGAGAGCCGCGCCACTTCGAGCGGCGTCTGCGCGTAGGCCACGCCCAGCAGGTCCGCCTCCTCGTGGGTCAGGCTCCGGGACCAGGCGATCACGCGCATGCCGAACGCGCGCGCGCGCTGTGCGATCTCCCGCCCGATCTGCCCCAGCCCCACGATGCCGAGCGTCCGGCCGTGCAGGCCGCGCCCCTTGGCGAACTCGCCCTTGTTCCAGGTCCCGGCGCGAAGCTCGGCCACCTGGTCGGGAATGCGCCGGTCGCACGCGAGCAGGAGGCCGAGCACCAGCTCGGCGACGGCGATCGAGTTCTTGCCCGGACAGTTGGAGACGAACACGCCCTGGCTCGAGGCCGTCGCCACGTCGATCGTATCGATGCCCGCCCCGGCGCGGATCACGAGCGTGAGGGCGGTCCCGGCCTTGAGCGCGTCGCCCGACACCTTCTTGCCGCGGACGATGAGGATGTGCGGGTCGGTGGCCCGGATGGCCGCGGGCAGCTCCTCCGCCTTCACGTCCGGCTGTGAGACGACGGTGCAGCCGAGCTCCTTGAGGCCGTCCACGCCGACCTTCTCGAACTTGTCCGCGATCAACACCTTCATGCGACCAGCTCCGCCCCGTTCGGTGAGTTTACAAGGTATGCACGAAGAGCCCGCTGCGCAGCTTGGGCTCGAACCACGTGCTCTTCGGCGGCATGACCTGGCCGGCGTCGGCGACGGCCATGAGCTGCTCGAGCGTCGTCGGGTAGAGCGAGAAGGCGATGACCATCTCCCCCGAGCGCACCCGCTGCTCCAGTTCCGCCGTGCCGCGGATCCCGCCCACGAAGTCCAGCCGCTTGTCGGTGCGCGGGTCGCCGATGCCGAGCACGGGCCCGAGCACGCGGTCCTGCAACAGCGACACGTCGAGCGATGCGATGGGATCGGACCGGTCGATCGACGCCTCGTCCAGCTCCAGCCGGTACCACGCGTTCATGAGGAAGAAGCAGAAGGTGCCGGATTTCGACGGCACCGGATCGTCCGTGACCGTGACACGGCCCACGTGCGACAGCCGCCCGAGCAGCTCGGGGATGCCCAGGCTTCCCGGGTCGCGCACGACGCGGTTGTACGGGAGAATGCGCAGCTCATCGGCCGGAAAGAGCACCGCCAGGAACCAGTTGTATTCGCCCTCGCCCCGGCGCTGCGCTGGCTCGTTCCGGAGCTCGCGCCCCGCGCGCCACGCGCTCGCGGAGCGATGGTGCCCGTCGGCCACGTAGGCGAGCGGCACCTGGCGGAACGCCTCGACGAGCGACCGGGGATCCGGCACACGCCACACGGTGTGGCGTACCCCGTCGGGCGCGGTGAAGTCGTAGAGGGGAGTGTCCTCGAGGATGCGCGTCGCGAGCGCCTGAATGTCCGGCCGGACGCGGTAGGTGAGAAACACCGGTTCGGCGTTGGCGCGAAGGGTGAGGACGTGCCGGGTGCGGTCGTCCTCCTTGTCCGGCCTGGTCTTCTCGTGCTTCCGGATGACGTCGCGGTCGTAGTCGTCGATGTGCACGCAGCCGACCACGCCGACCTGCGCCCGTCCGTCCATGATCTGCCGGTACAGGTAGAGCGACGGCTCCGCCTCGCGCAGCAGGGTCCCGTCCGCCTGGAACCGATCGAGCGCCGCGCGCGCGGTGGCGTAGATCCTGGGATCGTAGGGGTCCACGTCGGCCGGGAGGTCGATGTCCGACCGCCCCACGTGCAGGAAGCTGTACGGATTCCCCGCCGCCAGCGCCGCGGCCTCGCTCCGGTTCACCACGTCGTACGGCACCGACGCCACCCGCTCGGCGAGGTCGGGTACGGGACGCAGGGCACGGAACGGATGGAGGCGCATGGGGCGTCCGGGACGGTGTGGTTGCCGGAGGGCATCCTAGTGACTGGGCCGGCGGGAAGGCAAGACCGGCGAGCTTCGCCTCGGCCTACCTCCCTCCCGGGCTCACCACCCGCTCACATGCCCCCAGCGCCGCGTCCACCACCAGCGCCAGCGCTGCGGCCGGCAATGCGCCCGAGAGGATCATCCGCGTATCGCTCAGCGCGAGCCCCGACGCGATCGGATCGCCCAGGCCGCCCGCCCCGATGAACGCCGCCAGCGTCGCCGTCCCGACGTTGATGACCGCGGCCGTCCGGATGCCCGCCATGATGAGCGGCGCCGCGAGCGGAAGGCGGACGTAACGCAGGATCTGTCGCGGCGTCATGCCCAGCGCGAGCGCGGCGCCCACCGCTTCCGGCGCCGCGTCCCGCACGCCGGTGTAGGTGTTCCGGAGGATCGGGTAGAGCGAGTAGAGGAAGAGGGCGACCAGCGCCGGCACCACGCCGATGCCGAGCAGCGGGATCATGAACGCGATGAGCGCGATACCGGGAATGGTCTGGAGCAGGCCGACCGCCCGGATCACCGCCTCGGCGCCCGCCCGCGCGCGCTCGAGCACGAGGCCGAGCGGCACCGCCAGCGCGATCGCAGCCAGGAGCGAGACCGCCACGAGCAGGAGGTGCCGCTGGGTGAGGCCCAGCAACGTGCGCCGCTCGGCCCAGAGATAGGCGGCGAGTCCGGCCCTTGCCGGCCGGCTGCCGGCCGCGGCCACCCCGTCTCGGGCGCTCGCCGACACTTGCTTCGTGAGCCCGAGCTCGGCCAGCGCGTCGGCCGCGACGCGCGCGATCGGCTCCCCGTCCACCTCGACCCGCCGGTTGAGCGCGCGCATGGCGGGCTCCCGGAGCAGCCCGCTCAGCTCGGTGAGGGCCGCCACGGCCTCCGGACGCCGCTCGACGAGGCCCGGCGCCGTCACCGCCGCGGCCTCGTACGGCGGAAAGAACGCGAGATCGTCCTCGAGCACGATCAGGTCGTACTTCGCGATCAGGCCGTCCGTGCTGTACCCGTCGATCACGTCGACGTCGCCCGCGGCGAGCGCCTGGTACTTCACGGCAGGCAGCAGCGCGCGGACCTCGCGGAATCGGAGACCGTACGCGCGACCGAGGCCGGGCAGGCCGTCGTCGCGGCCGATGAAGTCGGGCGTGAGGCCCGCGCGCAGCGTCGCGCCGACGCGCGCCAGATCGCTCAACGTCCGCAGGTGGAAACGCTGGGCCGTCTCGCGCCGCACCGCGATCGCGTACGTGTTCTGAAAGCCCAGCGGCGGCAGCCACCGGACGCCGAACCGTTCGCGGCACTCGCGCGCGACCCTGGCGTACACCTCGCGCGGGTCGGGCACGGGCCGCTCGTGCAGGATCGCGAGCAGCCCCGTGCCGGTGTATTCGGGATAGACGTCGATCGCGCCCTTCCGGAGGGCTCCGAACGCGATCTCCGTCGCCCCGAGGCCGAGCCGCCGCGCGGCCGGGATCCCTCGCGCCTCGAGCAGCTGGGCGAACATCTCCGCCAGCAGGTACGACTCGCCGAACGGCTTGGAGGCGACCACGACCGGTTTGTCGCTCCGGATGGTCTGCGACCGGGCGGCTCCCCACGGAGTGGTGAAAATCACCGCGAGCGCGAGCGCCCGACCGGTCCACGTCACTCGCGCACCCTCGCGCGCGCGAGCAGCGCGCGCACGTACTCGGTCGCGGGCGCCACGTGCAGCTCGTCGGGCGCGGCGATCTGCTCGATACGGCCCTGATGCATTACCGCGATCCGGTCGGCCAGCAGCTCCGCCTCGGCCAGGTCGTGGGTCACGAGCAGCGTCGTGACTCCGAGCTCGCGCCGGAGCCGGCGGAACGTGCCCTGGAGATCGGCCCGCGTGATCGCGTCGAGCGCGCCGAACGGCTCGTCGAGCAGAACGATGTCCGGACTCGCCGCCAGCGCGCGGGCCACGGCCACCCGCTGACGCTGCCCTCCGGAGAGATCCCGGGGCCACCGGTCGCCCATCGCCGCGGCGTCGAGGCCCACGAGGCCGAGGGCCCGGTCCGCCTGCGCGTTCGCGTCCGTCGCGCCGCGCAGCCAGGGCACCAGCGCGGCGTTGCGCCGCACGCGCCAGTGAGGCAGCAGGCCGCCATCCTGCGGCACGTAGCCCACGCGTCGCCGCAGCCCGACCGGATCCACCGTCGCGACGTCGGCCCCGTCCACCAGCACCTGGCCGCCGTCGGGATCGGTCAGGCGGTTGAAGCAGCGGAGAAGCGTCGTCTTGCCCGAGCCGCTCTCGCCGATGAGCGCGACGCACTCGCCGCGGCGGACGTCGAGCGAGACGCCGTCGAGAGCGCGCACCGGTCCGTACCGCTTGGAGACTTCCCGCGCGACGAGCGCCGAGGGGTCGGGCATCGGGGCAACTTACGCCGAACCCGGGCGCGGCGCGCCCCGGCGCCCGCTCTCGCAAACTACGAGGCCCCCGGCGGCGAAATTCGGCCTCGCCGCGAGCGCCCGCCCGCCACCCTTTCGGCCGCTTGCCGCCTCAAAGCGCGAACGAATCGCATAAGTGGGCCGTCCGCCACGGCTTCACGACGGAGCGCTCGCCCCAACTATCGCGTCATTTTCTGCGCTTCAATCATGCAGGAACGTGCAGCCGTACCGAGCACGAATTTGGCATGTCGAAACGTGTCCAACATCCACATTTTCGCTGAGGATGCGGCATGTATCGGATCGAGCTGAAGCCCGGCGAGGTCACCGTCTTTCGCACCGTGGAGGAGCTGGCCACCGGCGTTCGCAACGGCGTCATTTCTCCGAAGGCGCGGATCTACCACAACGCCTCCGAGAAGTGGCTGCCCATCGAATTCCATCCGCACTACAAGCAGGCGCTCGATATCCTCGCCGGTCGCACCTCCGAGCTGCCGACGCCGAAGCCCGTGGAGCGTCCGCGGACCGACACGCTGAGCTTTCTCGCGCCGAAGCCCGCGGAGCCTCCGCGGACCGACACGCGGAGCCTGCTCGCACCGCCACAGACCCCAGCGCCGAAGCCCGCGGTGCCTCCGCGACCCGACACGCGGAGCTTCCTTGCGCCCGCGCCGAAGCCTGCGGAATCCCCGAGAACCGACACGCTCAGTTTCCTCAGCCTGGCGCCGACTGCCCGCAGCGACGACTCGGGCCTTCGCGCCCGCCCGCGCGTGACTCCGAGCGCTGGAAGCTCACGTTGCCCTGGCGCCGGTCACCACGACCCCGGTCCTGATCGAAGAAGAGCCGGTCGAGGAGGAGCTTGCCGAGGAGGAGTTTGCCGAGGAGGAGGATGCGCCCGCCGAGGAGGAGCCCGCCCAGGTCCTGGCCGGCATGCCCTTCGCCGCGCTTCCTCGCGTGAGCGCCTCGCCGGTCCTCGACCTGCCGACGATCACCTATCCGGAGATCACGCCGCTCGAGCAGCCGGTCGCCATGCAGACCGCGAGTGCGTCGCGCGGGCGGCGCCCGCTGCACCTGGCCGGCGCGGTGCTCGTGCTCGCGCTCGGCGGGTACGCGTCGTCGAGGCTGTTGGCGGGATCTACCGGCGCCGCGACCATCGCCGACCGTCCGACCGTTCCCGTGTCGTCCCCCGTAGCGCCCGCGCCTTCGGCAGCGAAACCGACACCCTCGCCCAAGGCGAGGACCACCAGTGCGCCTCTGGGCGCGTCGGTCGGGGCACCGTCGCCGGCGGGCGCCCAGCTGCCGCCGGCCTCATCCGGCTTCGCCCGCGCGCTCGAGGCGCGCGCGATCGTGAGCACGCCCGCCAATACGGGCGACTCCAAGCCGGCCGGGGCCGCCACCGATTCGGCGGCCATCGAGCCGCCGTCGATCGACCTGGACGTCGCCGTTCCCACGCTTTCCGGCGCTGAATCGCTGACCGGCGCTCCGCGCGCCCAGGGCGACTCGGCGATGAAGAAGATCCTTCGCGCCGTGAACGGCGGAAAGGACATTCCGCAGAAGCCCTGACCTGCCTCTGTGACTCATCCCACTGCAGCCCCTTCCGTCGTTATAAATTATCAAGCGCCGTAAGTTGTTATTTATCAACAGCTTATGTTGATAACCGTGTGGATATTCCGTGCGCCGTGTGGAAAACCGGCGCGGATCCCCTTGGAGGGCGCATGGCGAGAGCGATCTGGAGCGGCTCCATCGGTTTCGGGATGGTCAGCATCCCGGTGAAGCTGTACGGCGCCACGGAGAGCAAGGACATCCGGTTCCACCTGCTGCACGCCAAGGACGGGACCCGCCTCAAGCAGGTCCGGTGGTGCCCGACCGACGAGGCCGAGGTGCCATGGAACGAGACGGCGCGCGGCTACGAGTACGCCAAGGGCCAGTATGTCGTGCTGACCGATCAGGACTTCGAGAACCTTCCGCTGCCCAGCAAGCACACCATCGACATCAGCGCCTTCGTCGAAGAGGCGGAGATCGATCCGGTCTACTTCGAGAAGAGCTACTACCTGGAGCCGGGGGAGCGGGCGCAGAAGCCGTACGCCCTCCTGCTCAAGGCGCTCGAGCGGAAGTCGCTCACGGCCATCGCGACGGTCACGATGCGCAACAAGGAGCAGCTCTGCGCGATCCGCGCGCACAACGGCGTGATCATGCTCGAGACGCTGTTCTATCCGGACGAGGTCCGGAAGAACCTGGACGTCGATCTCGACAGCGTTCGCGTGAGCGACAAGGAGCTCGAGATGGCGTTCACGCTCATCGAGCTGCTGCACAAGCCGTTCGAGCCGGAGGAGTACCACGATCACTATCGGGAGGCGCTCGAGCAGCTCATCGAGGCCAAGCTCGAGGGCAAGGAGGTCGTGACGTCGCCGGTGGAGGCGGAGACCAGGGTGATCGACCTCGCCGACGCGCTCCGTCGGAGCGTGGAGGCGGCGCGGAAAGGCGGGAAGTCGCGCCCGGCGGCCAAGGCGCCGGCACGCCGGCAGACCCGTACCGCGCGCCGCACGCGCAAGGTGAGCTGAGGTGCGTGATCGGTGACGAAGCCCCGGGCCGGCAAGGGCACCCGCGCGGTGCTCGAGCAGCTTTCCACACCGGATGACCGGGCCACGCTGGCCGTGGACGGTCACGAGCTCAGCGTGACGAGCCTCGACAAGGAGCTCTGGCCGGGCGTCGGCCGGCGTCGCGGCGCCACGAAGCGGGACCTGCTCCGGTACCTCACGCGCGTGTCGCCCTTCCTGCTGCCACACCTCGCGGATCGTCCGCTGTTCGTCACCCGCTTTCCGGACGGCGTGACGGGCAAGAGCTTCTTCCAGAAGCACTGGGAGCCCGCGCCTCCGTTCGCGCGGACGGTGGACATCCACTCCGCCCACAACGAGCGCGACGGCGCCTACCTCATCTGCGAGAACCTGGCGACGCTGCTCTACCTCGGCCAGATGGCCGGGCTCGAGCTGCACGCCTGGTTCTCCCGCACCAATCCGGCGCCCGACGCGGTGAGCCGGAGCCGCCGCTTCACCGGCTCGGAGGCCGCGCTCGAGCGCTCGATCCTCAACTACCCGGACTTCGTCGTTTTCGATCTCGACCCGTACCTCTATTCGGGCAAGGAGAATCGCGGCGAGGAACCCGAGCTCAACCGACGGGCCTTCACCCGAACGCGCTCGCTCGCGCTGAGGATCCGCGAGATCCTCGACGGGCTCGGCCTCGACACGTTCATCAAGACGTCGGGCCGGACGGGGCTTCACCTGTACCTCCCGATCGTGCGTGACCTCGACTTCGACGCCGCGCGCGGTGTGGCCGAGACCATCGCCGTGCACGTCCAGCGCGAGCGGCCGAAGGACGTGACCATCGAGTGGGCGGTCCGGCGCCGCACGGGGAAGATCTTCTTCGACTACAACCAGAACAGCCGGGGCAAGTCGCTGGCCGTCCCCTACTCGCCGCGGCGGCATCCGGCCGCGACGGTGTCGATGCCGCTCGCCTGGGACGAGCTCGAGCACGTCTACCCCACCGATTTCACGCTGCACACGGTGCCGGACCGGCTGGAGGCGGAGGGCGACGCATGGGCGGGCATTCTCGACGCACGACAGAGCCTCGCCGACGTGATCGGCGCGGAGTCCGCGCGGTGAGCCGGAGGCTCGAGACACTGGCCAAAGGCGCCAACACGCGCCTCCGCTATCGGGCCCAGGCCGGCTGGATCCCGCCGATGCTCGCGACGTTGGTCGAGGAGCCGCCGCGCGCGGGGCAGTGGCTGTACGAGCCCAAGCTCGACGGCGTGCGGGTGCTGGTCTACGCCAACGCGGGGAACGTCCGCCTCTTCTCGCGCAACCGGAAGCCGCTCGACGGGGCCTATCCCGAGCTGGTGGACGCGCTGTCCTTCGCGGTGCGCGGGGACGCGGTGCTCGACGGCGAAGTGGTGGCCGTGGATCCGCGCACGGGCCAGAGCAGCTTCTCACGGCTCCAGCGCCGGATGCAGCTGCGCGACGAGCTTCGCGCGCGGGCGAGCGACGTGCCCGTCGAGCTCTACCTGTTCGACTGCATGTTCTACGAGGGGATCGACCTCACGAACCTGCCGCTGGTGGACCGCAAGTCGGTGCTCCGGGACGTCGTGTGGTACGACGACCCGATCCGGTTCACCCCCTTCAAGACCACCGGCTCGGCGGCGATGCTCCGCGACGCGTGCGCCAAGGGCGCAGAAGGGATCATCGCGAAGCGGTCGGAGAGCCGCTACGTGAGCGCGCGATCCACCGACTGGCTCAAGATCAAATGCGTCCACCAGCAGGAGCTGGTCGTGGGCGGCTACACCGCGCCGAAGGGCTCGCGCGAGAACCTCGGCGCGTTGCTGGTGGGGTACTACGAGCACGGGGCGTTGCGGTACGCCGGCAAGGTCGGCACGGGGTACGACCGCGCGACGCTCGAGATGCTGCAGCGGAAGCTCGCGCCGCTGCATCGACGGACGTCGCCGTTCGCGCCAGGGCCGGCCCCGACCGGCGAGGTGCAGTGGGTGACGCCGAAGCTCGTCGTGGAGATCGGATTCGGGGAGTGGACCCCGGCGGGCCTGCTCCGTCATCCCCGCTATCTCGGCCTTCGGGAGGACAAGACGGCGGCGGAGGTGCGGCGGGAGGGCTAGTCGCCCCCGAGCGCACTCCGCCTCCAGCTTCGCGGACGCAGTCCCCGATCAGTCCAGCCTGACCTTCCACGCATAGCTGTCCAGCTCCTCCGTCCGGGGCGCCGAGCCCACCGTCGTCAGCGGAAATTCCGCCGCGTGGGGCGTCGAGAGATACATCTCGCGCACCGCCTGCTTGAAGCCTTCGGCGCACGCGCCGGTCACCTCTGCGTCATGACCGGGCGCGGGCGTCCAGGTCACCCGCACCGAGCGACCGCTCGGGCTCATCTCGTCGGCGAGCACGACGCCGGTCATCGCCACCGCGCCCTTCCCTTCCAGCGTCAGCGAGCACCCTGCCGCCGCCGGACCGTGCGCGCCACAGAACAAGAGCCGCGTGCGCCGTGCGAAACGGCCGGAGTACGTGCCATCCGTCTCCAGCGCGAGGGTGCCCTCCAACGTCTCCTCCCCGCCGTTCCGACAGCCCGCCGCCACGACCTGCTGCAGCCAGGTGCTGGTCAGGGACAGGTGATACGCCCGCTTCAATGCCGCGGGTCCGGGCACGGGCGCCGACTCCGCGGTGAGCGCGAGGGCCGTCGGCGCGCGGCCGTCGGCCGACTGGCCCATGACCGGCGTGGTGACGCCGCCGAGCGCGAGGGCCGCGGCCAGCGGAGAAAATCGGAAAGACATGTCGTGCTCCTGTCGGAGTGATGCGCCCCCGACCGATGCCGGAAGCGGCGAGGTGAACTTCCGCCGCGCCGGCATCGAACCGGTCAGTGCGGTGTCGCGTGATGGTCACGCTGTGTGCAGGAGTACATGACAAGTCGCGTGCCCCGCCCGACCGAGCGACCGAGGTCGAGAGGCACGCGCTTCAATTCGTTCCGCGCGAAGGGATTAGACCGGAAGGGTCGGATCGTCCTGGGGGGTGGGTTTCCCGCGCGGGCGACAAATTCGTCGGCGCTCGAGTGGCCGGAGCGCAGCGATGTCGGAGCCTCGCGCGCCCGCCGTCACGCGCGGAACCGCCGGGGATCGATCCCGTAGCGCCGCACCTTGTAGCTCAGGATTCGCTCGGTCGTGTCGAGCAGGCGTGCCGCCTTCGCGCGGTTGCCGCGCGAGCTCTTGAGCGCGTCCTGGATCAGGTTGCTCTCGAACACGCCCACCGCTTCGCCCAGGGACCGCGACACCACGGTGCCGGATGCCTCGGCCGTCTGCAGCGTGGGTGAGAGGTGGTGTCCATGGATCACGTCGCCGTCGGCGACGAGCACGGCGCGCTCGATCGTGTTCTCGAGCTCGCGCACGTTGCCCGGCCAGTGATAGGCCATGAGCATGTCGATCGCCGGGGTGGAGATGCGCTTGATCGACCGCCCGTGCAGCCGCGCGTACTTCTCGACGAAGTGGTCGGCCAGGAGCAGCGCGTCCGACTTCCGCTCGCGAAGCGGCGGCACGTAGATGGTGAAGACGTTGAGCCGATAGTAGAGATCCTCCCGGAACGTCCCGTCGGCCAGCGCCTTCTCGAGGTCCTTGTTCGTGGCGGTGATGAGGCGGACGTCTACCCGGAGCGTCTCGTTCCCGCCCAGCCGCTCGAACTCGCGCCCCTGGAGCGCCCGCAGCAGCTTGGCCTGCGTCGACGGGCTCAGCTCGCCGATCTCGTCGAGGAAGAGTGTGCCGCCGTCGGCCTGCTCGAATTTCCCCTTCCGCCGCGCCTGCGCGCCCGTGAACGCCCCACGTTCGTGCCCGAACAGCTCGGCCTCGACCAGGGTCTCGGGCAGCGCCGCGCAGTTGACGCGGATGAACGGCTTGCCCGCCCGCGGCGAGTGGTGGTGCAGCGCGTGGGCAATGAGCTCCTTGCCCGTCCCGCTCTCGCCGCGGATCATCACCGTCGCCGTCGTGCCCACGACCTGGTGGACCTGTTCGTAGACGCGGCGCATGGGCCCGCTGTTGCCCACGATGTTGGTGAATTCGTAGCGCTCCCGGAGCTCTTCGCGCAGCTGGGTGTTCTCCTCCACCAGCCGCTGGCGCTCACCTTCCACCAGGCCATGAATGCGAACCGCCTGCGAGATCATGGCCGCCGTGATGCGAAGGACCTTGACCATCCGCTCCGCGTCCCGCTCGGGCATCACCGGCATCTCGACGGCGAGCGTGCCGGCGCTCAGGCCGTCCATCAGGATCGGCACGCAGAGGAAGCTCGCCTCCTCCGGGCCGCGAGCGTCGCGGGGCACGGCGCGGTGCAGGAATCCGGGCTCCTCGCTCACGTGCGGCACCACCTCGGGCTGGCCCCGCTGGGCCACCCGGCCCGTGATTCCCTCACCCACGCGATACCGGACCCGGCCGGACGTGCGCGGGTACCCGAGCGCGGCCTCGACCACGAGCAGGCCGCTCGCGTCCTCCAGCAGCGTCACCGCTCCGCGCCCGGCGCCGCACCGCCGCTCGAGGACCTCGAGCACGCCATAGAGACCGGCCTGCAGGTTGAGGCTCCCCGCGAGCGCCTGGCTCACCTCGAGCAGGGTGGCGAGCTTTCGGACCTCGCCGGCGTCCAACGCCAGGTCGGGAGCCGGGGCGGGTTGGTCCCGCGCCGGGTCGAGGCGCGACGGCGAGTCCGCGGGTCCCACGGCAGGGTCCTCGCCGACGAGCGAGGGCATGTGAAAGACGATTTTGCGAGGCGCGGGCGACATGGGGGCTCGGAAACAGGGTAAGGTACTCGCTGTGCAGTAGTGTAAGCCTATTTCTGCATGAATTGCAACATTCTTCCAAAAAGATCGCAAACTCACCTTTTGATTGGCATTTCTGACCCTAATGAGCTGCAGTCATCGGCAACACTCTGCGACACCCAATTGCGGGCATTGGCGACCGTGCGGGGCCGCTACCGGCAAGCGAAAGGGGCATGCCGCTGGGCATGCCCCTCCGCGCGTTCGCCAACCGGACAACGCTGCTATTGCTTCTCGCCCGGATGCCCGCCGATGGGGATCGCGAAGCCGAGCGAGGCAACGATGTCGTTCTGAAACTTGTCGCCACCGCCGAAGTCGCCGTTGTAGAGGTAGTCCTCGAGGTCGAGACGGATCGCGGCATTGTTGCTCTGGCCCAACCCGAAGCGGAAGCCGAGGCCCACGTTGGCGCCGAAATCGGTGCTGCTCTTGTCGTCGTCGAATGGATCATGGCCACGCGTGAGGAGCGCCGGACCGCCGGCGATGTAGACGCCCACCCGGTTCGTCGTCGGGCTGAGCGCGAGCATGAGCCGAGCGGCGGCGACGAGCAGGTTGGTCTTGGTCTCGTTGATCGTCTCGCCCGCGACCTTGGCCGGGGCGTACCCGCCTACGGCCTCGAAGCCCAGGTTGCCCGTGCCCCAGAACGTGAGCCTCGCGCCGCCGATGACGCTGACGTCGCGGCTCAAGGCGTTGTCGAGGTCGGAGACGGAATTCCGCGTCGGGATATAGGCGCCCGCCCAGGGCACGAGGTCCACGCCCTGAGCCATGGCCCGCGCCGGAACGGCAGCAGACAACGCGGCGGCCGCGAGGATCGCCGGAACCTTCGTGAGTTTCAGAATCGACATACGCACTCCGGTTGAAGACGGAACCGCCGCGCCGAGCCAGCGCGCGGGCCGGGGTCGTCCCGGCGCGCATACTATGGGTCCAGAACGGCTTCGGCCGCTGTGAACCCGGGGTGGTGGAAGGTGTGTGATGAGTCACGGCTGACGGCGCATGTCCCTCGTCGCCAAGGACTTCGAGCCACAAAAGAGCGGAGGGTCGCCTCGCGTTGGCTCCCTCCGCTCTGAATGACCTGAGATTGTGCTATGCGCCCTAGCGCTTGCGCCCTAGCGCTTGCGCGTGGTCTTCCTCGCCCGGCTCGTGCTCGAGCGCTTCCGGGTCGAGCCGCCGGCCCGCCGCTTCCGCGTCGCCGCGGCCTTCCGAGCAGACGCCGAGCGTGCCGCTTTCGGCCGCGACGCCGAGGCGCGACCGCCGGTCTTGCCGCCCTTCTTGGCGGGTCCGTTGTTGGTCTTGCGCCCGCGCCCGGCGCCGGACTTCTTGCCGCCGCCCGACATCGCGTTCTCGGTCGCCCAGGCACGACGCGCCGCTTCCTTCCGGGACACGCCCCGACGCTCGTAGCCCTCTTCGATGTGCCGAGCCTGACGCCGCTGTTTGGCGGTGTAGGACGACTTGTCACCCCGCGGCATGATTCCGCTCCCCGTTGAGTTGCGGGACGAAGATCACCCGTAACGACGAGGCGAAGCCGTGGCCTCGGTCACACGATCCGGCAGGGAGAAAAGGTGGGTGGAACGGGCACGAGGCCCGTTCCCGCGAGATGAATTATGAAGGGCAATATGTGGGGAGAAAACAGCGAGAGCAGCGGATCGAACAGCGCGCCCGGCCGCAGAGCAGGGGACTCAGGGCTGTCTCGGACGTCTCGCAAATAGCCATTCGGTCATACTCCCACTAGGGTCGCAAGATAGGGAGCCCGAAAGGGGACGCTGTGCCGTGGATCACACCGGCAGGTACGGCTCGAGGCCGCGTCCCGCCAGCACCTCCGCCGCCGTCGTCAGGTGCACGCCACGGTCGTTCCAACTCGCCACCAATCGCTCGCAGACTCGGCGTCGATCGCGCGGACCGCGTCGGTGACGAGGAACAGCTCGGCGCGCGGCCAGTCCCGCAGCAACCCTTCGACGGTATACTTGTCGCAGAAATCCGTGGCCGCGCCGTAGATCACGATCGCCTCGGGCTCGAGCGCGCGCAGCAGCGTCCGCACGTTCGCGTTCGAGAAGATGTCGAGGGTGTGCTTGGTCAGCAGGAAATCGCCCCGGTGGGCCAGGATGCGGTGGGCGAGCGCCGCCGGGTCCTGCGGTTCGGGCTCGATGACGAAAGGAACGCCCAGCGCCGTCTCGGCGATCTTGAGCTGGCCCGGTGTGCCGTGCATGCAGTGCGGCGGAAACGTCGTGTTCTAGTCGGGAGCGTCGCTGATCTCCGCGTCGCTTGCCGTGTGGTCGTCCGCCGATGCGACGATCGGGATTCGGCGGGCGTGCGCGAACGCCGTGAGCGCCTCGAGCGTGGGGTTGATCTCCTCGCTGCCCGGGAGGTAGAGCTTGCCTTGGGCACGCATGAAGTCGGTCAGCGTGTCGACGTCCCAGAACAGCAGTCGGGTCATGCCTGCTCCCCATCGTGACGGCGGGCATTCGCCGCCCACCACGCGGCGTACTGTACCGTGCCCGCGTCCGGTTGACTTCCGGCGTGTGGGTCCATAAATCCCGGCAGCCTTGGCACCCTGATCCCGCGCCCCGCAGACGCCCGAGATATCGGACCGGATCACCACCCCCCGCGAATGCAAGAGGTTCAGCTGATGCGCCGACTGTCAGTCCTCCTGCTCGTCCTCGGCGCGGTACCCGCGGCTCGTGCGCAGGTGCCGGATTCCGGTCAGGCCCCACCGCCTCCGGATTCCGGCCAGGCCGCGCCGCCTCCGGCGAAAGGCGCGGGCCAGCCGGAGACCACGGGCTCGCATTGGCGCACGAGCTATTTCCCGTACCTCACCGGCGGCGCGAACGACAGCCCGGTCCTCTCGTTCCGAGTCCGGCACTGGCAGCCTGCGGAGTATGAGGCCCGGAACACCTACACGGGCGCCTTCAACCTGGACGCGGGCATCGCGCCGCACGGCAGTCGCTTCATCGCGGCTTCGTTCAGGGCGCCCGAGCTGTGGGATGGCTGGCGCCTGGGCGCGCTGGCGGTTGCGGAGCGCCAGGCGCGCCTCGGCTACTTCGGGCTGGGTAACGATACCGAGTTCGACCCCGACGCGGTGGGCGAGGACAACCCCTATCTCTACCGCATGCGCCGTCAGCGCTATCGCGGCGCCGTGGAGGTGACGCGCCGGCTTCACGGTCCGCTGCAGCTCGCCTTCCTGGTCAACTTCACCCACGCGCACTTCACGTCGCTTCCGGGGCCCTCGAAATTCGTGGAGGATTTTCCCTCGGGCGAGGTCACGCAGGATGACTTCTCGGGACGTCTCGCCCTGGTCTACGACACCCGTGACAACGAGTTCAACACGCACAAGGGCGTCCTGCTCGAGGCCGGCACCCAGGCGGGGAGCTGGGGCGACGGCTACACCCGCCAGTACGCGATCCTGCGAGGGTATCTCTCGATCCGCGAGGGCACCGTGGTGGGGGCGCGGATCGCGGGCTCTGGCATGGGCGGCGCGCCGCCGCTGGACGCCAAGTTCATTGTGCCCGGCTGGGAGCGCGAGGTCCCCGTGCTCGGCGGACAGAACTCCCACCGTGGACTCGACTATGGCCGGCTCACCGGAAGCGGCACCCTGTTCGGCAACCTCGAGGTCCGGCACGATGTGCTGCCCTTCGGGGACCTGGGCGCGCTCTCGCTCGTCGCCTTCCTGGATGTCGGCCGCGTGTTCGAAGGCGAGGATTTCAGGCTGACTACCGAGGATATGAAGGTGGGCGGTGGGCTCGGGGTCGCTGTGCGGGTCTTCCGCGGCAGTATCTTCGTGTTCAACTACGCGCGCGGGCCGGATGGCGCCAACGTGTCGGTCGGGAGCGGCTGGATGTTCTGAGCCCGCCGACGCGGCGGCAACGGCGAGGACGGAAAACGAGAAGAGAAAGGGGCGTGCCGACAGGCACGCCCCTTTTTTCGGACGCCGAGTCGGCGGCGTCAACCTCCGCCGGCGCTCTCCGTCAGCGCCGGTTCGATGCCCGCCGCCGCCAGCACCTCGCGCAGGGTCGTCTCGCCGTGGTCCCTCGCGTACCACTGCCGGACCTGCGGGTAGAGCTCTGCCTTGGGAACGGTGGCCCGCTTTTCCATCACCCACGCCTGCAGCTCGCGTGGACGCGGACCCCAGTGCCCGAGCTCCCGGAACTCCTCGTCCAGCGCGATCACGATCGGGATCGATCGCGACCCGCTGGTCAGGTACCGGTCCATCACCTCGGGGTTCGCGTCCCGGCACAGCACCCGGAGCTCGAGCCCCGGCACCTGGTCCGCCAGCTTGGCCACGACCGGGATCGTGCTCGACGCGTCACCACACCAATCCTCCGCGAGGACGAGCAGTTTGCGGTGTACCCCGGGCGGGAGCGCGCTCGTGGCCCACGCCGGCAGCCGGGCGATCCCGTAGATCCCCTCCCACAACCCCTTGTGCTTCGTGCTCGCCGCCAGGAACGCCTCGTAGGTCAGCGCCCGGTCCCACAAACTCTTGAAGTCCAGCATGCTCATCCCGCGATTGGTGCCGGGGGAGTAACATCACCCGCGGCGCTAGAGTTCCTCGATCCGGATGCCACGACGACCCAGCTCCTCCACGTAGGAGGCGAACGGGATCGCCTCGTCGGGAGTGTGCACTCCCTTGAGCGCGACCCGGCCGTCGGCCTGCATCTGGCCCGTGATCGAGAGCGAATAGCCCGTGGTCCGCATCATTGCGCTGATCCCGTGGTCGGCGTCGTAGCGGTCGATGAGGCGGAACGCCACCTGCGAGGGCTTGCCGCCCTTCGTGCCGGACACGATCACCTGGAGCGCGACCAGGTCCTTGCCGGTCGGCTTATGCAGCTTGGGATGCACCGCGGCGATGAAGAGATCGCGCGGCACCACGCTCTTGCCCTTCACCTCGACCGGCGTGTTGTCGAGCAGCCCCAGCTCGCGGATCGGCCGCATGATGGCGACGTGCCCCGGGTAGCGGAGCGTCTTGTATTCCATCACGTCCACCTTGCCCTCGTACGCGAAGGGAAGGGTGCTGATGCCGCCGCCGGTGTGGAACGCCTCGAGCGTTCCCACCGGCTGGGGAAAGTCCACCGCCTCGAGCTCGCTCAGCGCATCGACCTGCACCGGCCGGCCGCCGCGCAGCACCCACGACGGCGTGGTGTAGTAGTCGAGCGCGCCTTCGAGCGAATAGACGATCTGGTAGTTGAGCGGCGGCTCGGGCTGCTGCGGGAGGCCGCCCACGTACACCTTGACCTTGTCGGCGTGCTCGAGACGGCGGATGCCTTCCGCGGCCAGGATGTTGACCATGCCCGGCGCGAGCCCGCAGTCCGGGATCACCGAGACGTTCCGGGCCACGGCCTGGCCGTCGAGCTTCTTCTGCTCGAACACGATCTCGGTATTGCCGCCGAGGTCCGAGAAATGGCACCCCGCCTCGACGGCGGCCCGTGCCATGGGCGCGTTGTAGTAGTAGGGAATGGCGCTCATGACGGAGGTGTGGCCGCGGAGCGTCTCCTGGACGGCGACCGGATCGGTCACATCGAGCCGGACGGTCTTGAGGCGTCCGCCCCAGTCGCCCTGGCGGGCGAGGAACGGCGGAAGGTTGTCCGGCCGGAGATCGGCCAGGGTCACCTGGCTGACCGCCGGATTCTGCAGGAGATCATAGGCACAGGCGCAGCCCTGCAGCCCGGCACCGAGGACCAGCATCTTCATCGACGACCCCATCTGGTACGAGAGTCCGGTACGAGATCGTACGGAACGCGCAAAACCTGGGACAAAGCCCCGGAAAATAGCCTTGGAAGGGGTCGCGATTCAACGGGCCCGCGACGTATTTTGCGATATGACTACACCTCAACCTACCCGCCGCGACGGTGAAGCTACCCGCCAGCGGCTGCTTCGAGCAGCACTCGAGCTCTACACCACCGTAGGCTTCCGCGCGACCACCACCCCGGCCATCGCCGCCCGGGCAGGCGTGGCCGAAGGCACGATCTATCGTCACTTCAGCGGCAAGGAGCATCTGCTGAACGAGGTGTTCCGCGGGGCGCAGCGGTGGGGAGCGGCCCTCGTGAAGGAGGCGGACAACGATCAGGAGACGCCGAGCCGGCTGCGAGCAATCGCCCGGCGGCTGATCGAGACCGCCGCGAGCGACGCCGCGCAGACGCGCATGCTGCTCCGGCACCGGGACGAGCAGCATCTGGACGAGCGGAGCCGGGAGTCCGAGCGCGAGTTCCGCGACGCCCTGCACACCGTCGTGGCAGCCGGCCGGAACGACGGCATCGTGCGGCAGGGACCCGCCGAGCTGTGGACGGACGTGTGGCTCGCGCTCGTGGCGTTCGTCGCCGAGCGGGTCGGGGCACACGAGTGGCCGCCCGACGCGCCGCCGGTGACGATGGCGCTCGATGCCGCGTGGGACGCCATCGCGGCGAGGTGAGGCCGGACGGTCGCGACTACTTCCCCGCGAACGCCGTCAGCTCCCGCGGCCGTCCGGGAAGCCCCGACCATTCGATCCTTCGCGCCGTGCCCGCGCCGAGCGGTCGCACCTCGATCGCGTTCCCGGCGAGGAACGCGACCGAATCGGCGCCCCACCGCGCCGCGTCCCGCGCGCGCTCCGCCAGGACACCCGGCGCCCCGGTATCGCCCACGACGCACAGCGCGCCCGGCTCGGCACAGGGAATCACCCGCGCGAAGACGGGATCGCCCACCAGCACGGCGAGCGTCGACTCCGCGGTCGTCCGCTCGGCGGCGGCCACGGCGATCGCCTTCGCGTCGGTGGCCGGGGCGGCCCGGTAAAGGCCGCTCTCCGCGGCGATCGTGAGCGCCATCCCGTCCTTCGACCATCCCACCTGCCGGGGCACGCCGGCATCCCTGGGCAGCGTGATCTCGCGCTCGCCGCCCGTCTGCAGGTTCATCACCCACACGCTCCCCGGCGTCGAATCCGCGACCGCGCGTCCTCGGAGGAAGGCCACCCGTACGCCGTCGGGCGAGAGCACCGGCCGCATCTCGCCGACGCTGCTGAAGGTGACCGGGATGACCGGGCCGCCGTCGGCGCGCACGGCGTAGAGATCACCGCCCCTCGGGTCGCCGGCCACCACGACCGCGTACGCTTCCCGCCCGACCTCGATCTGTCCTCGGAGCGGAGGAAGGGTGCCGCTGCAAGCGTCGATGGAGAGCAGGCCGAGGGTTGCAAGGCCCGAGACGAGCGTCCGGCGGGCGATCACCTGGTGCCGACGGCGGCGCGCCAGCTCCAGTCGAGCGGCTTGCCCGACGCCTCCGCCATGGCCCGCTCGAAGGCGCCCGGCGCGGCCGGCACGTGGCGGTTGGTCTCGACGTAGTGCCGCAGGCCGCGGAAGAACGCGGAGTCCCCGACCATCTGATGCAGCCGCCGGATCGCGTCCACGTCCCGCGTGAGCATCATGCCGGTCGGCCGCGGCGTGTCCTGCCGGGTCCAGAGGAGGGCGAGGTACGACGCGGTTGCGTTGGACGGCCCGTCGTCCGCAGCCCCGCTGTCGCTCACCGCGTTGCCCAGCCATTGGGCGGCGGTCGCCCGTGCGATGTCGGTTTCCGTGACCGCGCCCGCGTGCACCTGCGCTTCGTCGTACAGCACGACCGACGCGGTCGGCGGGCCGACGGGGGGAAGCGGCGAGGCCACGTGGGCCAGACCGGGGTACGGAAACGCGCCCAGTCGCTCGCTCATGAAGTCCACCACGTCGCCCGCGCGGCGGAACACGCCCCCGCCGGCCGCCGCCGAATCCTCGGGCGACGTCCACAAGGTCACCGGGGCGCAGGCACCCCGGCAGCGCGGGCGCGCGAGCCTGCTGACCGCGTAGCGACCCGACGCCACGGCGAGCCGATCGAGCGGGGCGGGCGTGTCGAGTCGATAGTGCCACGTCGTATGCCCGTAGTTCAGCGTATCCACGCTCGTCAGGACGCCGCTCGCGATGACGCGCTGGCCCTCGGAGGCCTGCACGTTCCACACGACGGTCACCCGCGGCGGGTCCCCGGCGGGCACCGGAAGCCAGAGCGGAGCCAGCCCACCTCCGCTCTCCCCGGCCAGGCCGCGTGCCCCTGTCCGGTCGAGCCCCACACGAAAGCCGCCCCGCGGAATGCCATGGTAGCGGACGCGGGTCGTGAGCGTATCGCCCGGCGCCTTCTCGTGGGGCACGAGGACCTGACTTCCCTGTCGCGCGTACATCGTGCGCGACAGCCGCGTGTTGGGCTTGCCATCCACCAGAACGCGCACCACCCGGAAGACCGAGTCGAGCTGCATCTCGACGGGATTCACGGTGCCCAGGCGCCAGCCGGTCTCCACCTCGCCGAGCAGGTGCGCGCCGGTGTCGCTGGTGACGATGGTGATGTTGTAGGAAGTAGGAACGTGAGCGGCGGACGGAGGCGCGGTCTGGGCCGCGAGCGGGCCGGCGAGCAGCAGGAGCGCGAGTGGCGCGCGGACGGGACCTTCTCCCGCGCGCGGGGGCCGGCGGCGCCTCCCCCGATCGCCTGACCTCACTTCCCCAGCCGCGCGCGGTAGAACTCGAGGATCCGCTTCCAGGCGGCCTCCACCTGCGGGCCATCGCTACCCTGGCGTCCGGGCTTGAGAAAGCCGTGGCCGGTGCCCGGATACACCTCATGGTTGAAGCTCTTCCCGTCCGCCTGCATCGCCGCGACCACGGTCGGCAGCGACGCGTCGATGCGCTCGTCGTTCTCGCCATAGATGCCGAGGACCGGCGCCTTGATCCGCTTCACGTCCGCCGTGTCGGGGGGCGGACCGTAGCAGACGACCACCGCGCGGAGGTTCGGGTTGTTGGTCGCGTAGCGGAAGCTCTGCCCGCCGCCCCAGCAGAACCCGACCGTGCCGATGTGGTCCTTCTCGACGGCCGGCAGCGCGTTGACGTAGGCGTAGGTGGCGTCGAGGTCGGCCGTCACGCGCTCGGGCTCGAGCTCGCCCACGAGCTTGCGGCCGCTGTCCGCATCCGTCGGGCTCTTGCCATACTTGGAGGAGAGCAGGTCGGGCAGGATGGCGACGAACCCTTCCTTGGCCAGCCGGTCGGCGACCGTGGGCTCCCAGTCGGTGAGGCCGAAGATCTCGTGGATCACGATCACCGCCGGCGCCTTGGTCTTTCGCTCGGGGTACGCGACGTAGGCGCGGATCGTGTCCGCGCCGCGCGCGTACTTGACCCACTCGCCGTGGGTCGTGACCGGATCGAGCTGCCGTGCCGGCGACCCCTTCACCGCCCATGCGCCGGCCGCGCCGACCACGAGCGCGGACCCTGCCACGGCCGCGTAGCTCAGGAGGCTCATGAGGCCCCCTTGGCCGCCGGTAGGTCGCGGAACTCGACCCGGTCCTCCAGCAGGAGCGGGATGGCGACCCGGTTGCGCTTCGTGTCCACCCCGATATCGGCTGGCGACGGCAGGTCGTTGCTCACCGGCGTGATGGTGCCGTTGTCGAACACGTCGAGGCTCGAGTCGGCCCAGCTCGTGACCAGGAATCGCGATCCGCCGAGCGGCTCCACGCCGTCGAGCTGGCCCTTCGACGCACCGAGTGGCGTCACCTTCTTCGCGCCGGGCGCCCAGGAAACGATCGTCTTGCCCATGAACGGCACCACGATGAAGCGGCGGTTCGGCGCATCCCAGGTGATCCCGTTCGGGCCCGCGAGGCTATCGCTCTCGATCGCCACGCTGACCGCGTGCGCGGGGGCGATCCGGTAGATCCGATCGGGCCCCGTGTGCTTCCCGCCGCCGTCCGGCGTGGGCCCGACGCCGGTATCGGTCACGTACAGACCGTCCTCACCGACGGCGATGTCGTTGAGGAACTTGGCGCCCTTGACCGCGATGCTCACCACGGGCACGCCGGTCTTCCGGTTGAAGCCGCGAACGTTGGTGACGTCGGCAACCCAGAGCGTGTCGCCCTGGAGCGCCATGCCCTTGGGTGCGTCGAGCCGCACGCCATTCGCGCCGCCCGCGATGAACTTGAGCGAGTCGAGCGTGCCGTCGCCCTTGAGCCGTGAGATGTAGCCGTTTCCGTCCTTCTGGAAGGGCGAGCCGTTGATGTTGGCGACGTACCAGACGTCCAGATCCGCGTCGTACTTCACGGACTCTGGGTGCTGGAAGCCGGTGACGCGGGTCCGCCCGCTCGCGGCGGCGGAGGCAGGAGCGGCGGAGTCGGTGGCTGAAGCGGCGGCGGTGCTGTCTCGATCGTGCGCGGCGCGGTCGCCCCCGCCGCAGGCGGCGAGGGTCCCGGTGAGCGTCAGCGCGGCGATGGTGAGCGTCCAGGGGGATCCGGTCATGCTCAGCTCCTCGAGTGTGCGCGTGCGTCGTACCTCGGTCTCCCGCGGAAGATAGCAGCGTCGTGCGGGGGCGCGGGACGTGATGCGGGAGCATTCGGCAGCGCCAGAAACGACTGCGGAACCCGCCTCCGGCCGCACCCCGCGCGACCCGGGCGAGCGACCACTCGTGCGCGTCGCGTGACGCACGTCATGGCCCAAGGGCCCCCGATTGTCCCACCTTGTGGCCGTTTCCGGTTTACCTCGCCAGCCGCCCCGATTCGTGAGGAGGGCGCGCCTCATGCCCATGTCGTCGCTGCGCCGGTGCCTCCTGGCCGTCCTGCTGTGCGGGACCGGTGCGGCATGCCGTCGCGACAAGGTGGCGCCGCCCGTGCCGACGGTCAGCTCCAGGTGGGTGGACAGCCTGCCGCCCGTGCCGACCTCGTACCTCGACGTCCCGGTGCGCTACGATCTCGCGCCCGCGATGAAGTGGCTCGAATCCGAGCTGCCGACGACTTTCGGCAACCTCGAGGAGCGCCACGAGGTGCCGGGCAAGAGCCGGGCGCACTATGCCTTCGAGGTGATCCGCGGTCCGTTCCACCTCACGGTGAACGGGCGGACGGCCACCCTGCAGGCCGACGTGCGGTACCGCGTGCACGGCTGGTACAATCCGCCGCTGCTGCCGGAGCTGAGCGGGGCGTGCGATGACGCCGATGCCCCGCCGCGCGCACGAATGACGGTGCAGACCACGGTGCAGCTCACCCCGGGCTGGACCCTGCGGCCGAAGACCCGGGCCCTCGTGACGCCGCTGTCGAACCCGGACCGCGATCGCTGCAAGGTCAGCTTCCTCAACATCGACCTGACCGACCAGGTGATGACCGGAGCCCAGAGCGCCCTGCAGCACGAGCTCCGGGAGTTCGACGCGAAGATCGCCGCGTTCGATTTGCCCCACGAGAGCCAGCGACTCTGGAATACGCTGGGTGCGCCGCTCAAGCTCAGCGACAGCCTATGGCTCGTGATCAGCCCGTCCACCGTGCGGATCGGCCTGCTGAAGATGCAAGGCGATACGCTGGTCACGACGATCGGCCTTTCGGCCAATCCGCGCGTGGTCGGCGGCTCGCGGCCGGACGCCTACCCGCCCCGGATGCCGGCGCCCCAGGACAAGACCTCGCGGCCGCCGGAGCTCCACCTGCTCACCGAGGGACGGCTTCCGTACGACGTCGGGAGCAACATCCTGACCCGGGAGCTCCGCGGCACGGTCATCAAGGTCTCCAGCCAGCGGCTCATCCTCGACAGCCTGCACCTCATCGGCATGGGCGACGGGCGGGTCGCGGTGGGCCTCGTCGTGCACGGCTCGGTGCGCGGCATCCTGTGGGCGGTCGGCCACCCGGCCTACGACACGGCGACCGCCGAGCTGTACATGCCCGACCTGGTCTACGACGGGGGCACGCGCGATCTCCTGACCGGAGCGCTGGCCTGGCTCGCGCAAGGACAGATCGAGGATTTCCTGCGGACGAAGGTGCGGATCAAGCTCGCCGGGATCCTCGCGGACGGCCAGGATCTCCTGGAGCACGCGCTCAATCGCGATCTGGCCAACGGCGTGCACCTCTCGATGGATGTGCGAGTCGGCCGCGTGCTCAACGTCCGCGCCTCGCCGAGCGCGTTGCTGGTGCGGGCGATCGCCACGGGTCAGGGTGGGCTGGTGCTGGATCTCAAGCCGCAGCAGATCGCCGGCGAGGAGAGCCTCGGAGCAGGGGTTCGGTAGGACGGGCGGACGAGGCCAGGATCGCGATCGCTCCGGCCGCTCAGCCCGGCGAAACCTGAACCTCCCGCCTCTTCACCGCCCCACAGGTGAGCTCGAGCAGCTTCGCTCCCTCCCGCTCCACCTCCGCAACTTCCTTCCGCGCCAGCTTCCCGAATGGCGTCACGCCGAGCACCGCGCCGGCGCGGCTCCGCTTCGTCTTCCAGCTCGCCCGCACGAAGCCATCCACCAGCACCGTCCCCGCGATGATGCCATTCACCATCATGATCCGCGATCGGTGCTCGTCGGCGACGACGCGCGAGCGGTCCGCATGCGAGAGCAGCAGGTTGTCGTACTCCGGCAGGAAGCGCACGGGGGCCGGCTCGTCGGGGTCCGGTCGGGGCGCGCCCGGCAGGTCGAACAGCTCCCGGCCCCGCTCGTCGCGGAAGGTGCGCAGCTTCGGCCGGAGCCGGTTCACGGTGTCCTGCAGGCGCCCGAGGCCCGACCACGTCTGCACGTCCGCGACCGTGGCCGGCCCGAAGGCCGCGAGGTAGCGCATCACCATTCTCGTCGCGGATGGCCGACGCGCCAGCGGCTTTCCGAGCCACGCCTCGACCGTGGTGAGCACCGGCAGGCCGCCCATGCCCCAGATACCACGCGGCGGCACCTGCACCAGCGGCAGCAGGCTCCGAACCGCGCGCGCCATGGCGTCGGCGTCGCGCGCCGGCCATCGCGCGCGCAGCAGCCTGCCGATCTCCGCGTTGGTCCTCGGTTGCTCTTCGACCACCGTCCGCGCGGCCGCCCGCAGCGTGTCGAGGTCCATCCCCTCGATACGCGGGGCGAAGCTCGAGTTTGCGCGCAGGTCGCGATCGTAGATCGGCTGCATCAGGGGGCGGAGCGCCAGCGCGTCGCGCGCGCTCATCAGGTGGACCGTGCCGCGCATGACGGCCATGCGCACCGCCTGACGGTCCATGAGGAGCTGGCTCAGCTCCTCGGGCCTGAACCCCTCGAGCCGGGTCCAGAGACCGACGTACGGCGCGTTTGGCGCCTGGGCCTGCATGCCGCCGAGCCGCTCGATCGCGGCCAGCGGGGACATGGACCCGCGGCGGAGCAGGAGCTGGCGCGCGAGCAGCGCGCGATTGAGCGCCCGCCGGCTCAGGAGGTCCGGTTTCTTGCCCGTGCGCGCTGCCGATGCCATCTTCGCTCGATGACCTCCATTCCCGCACCGCCGTCCGAGATCGTCCGCGTCGACAGCTTCACCGCGTTCGTGCCGCGATTCGAGGAGCTGATCGCCTCGGCCACGCGGATGACGGTCTATTTCATCCACTCCCGCCGCTGGCGGGAGAACCACGACGCGGCGATCAAGGCCTTCCTCGGCCGCCAGGGCACCAACTTCGAGGTGTTCCTGCCGGACCTGGAGAACCACGAGCTCATGTACTCGCTCGAGAAGCACTTCGATGACGGACCGCTGATCCCGGCGCTGGTGGTGGACGCCTATCGCTACTTCGCTCGCCTCGCGCGCGAGTTCGGGAAGCCGGCCGAGATCTGGCTGTTCGGCCGCTATCCGACGTACACGTTCTACCGGTTCGACCAGCGCGCGATCGTCGCGCTCTACTCCAACAGCGTGGCGAAGAAGCACCTGCCGGCGTTCGAGCTCACGACCGACGGCCTGTTCGGCGAGTTTCTGGCCTCGGATATCGAGGATCTCAAGCGGGAATGCCGGCGGCGCACGCCGGAGGAGCTGGAGATGGTCATCCACGATTCGTCGAGCATCTGAGGAGCGTCCAGGTCTCGAGCTTGCGAGGCTTTCGGGGGTCGCCTTCCCTCCTGATTCCGCGATTCAGCCCGATGCCGACTCCTCCGGCGGGCCCGACGCCCGCGCCACCTGGTCCGCCTTGACCCGCCCCGCGTCGAAACGCCGAGCCGAGCCGAGCATCTTGTCGATCGTCTCGTCGAATTCGGCCTTCGCGCCGCGCTGGAAGCGGAGCGGGTTGATGCGGGCGACCACGAACGCGCGCAGATATGGGCTCTCGAACCCCCGCTCCTTCATCGCCTTCACCGCGGCCGACACGGCCTCCTCCAGCTCCAGCACCCGCGCGGCGCGCTCGCGGCGGACCTCGATGGCCTTGGGTAGCGCCGACCCCAGGAATTTGTCGATGCGCCGGAGCACGGGATGGTACGCGCCGCCGGCGAAGCGCCCGTTCTCCATGTAGCAGAAGCCGAGCGTCACCAGCGCCGCCTCCTCGAACTCGGCCTCGAACTGCCGCTCGGGCCGGTCGTCCAGCTCGGCGAGACTCTGCGCCAGCCGTGCGACCTCGAGCGCGCGCTCGCGGAGGTTGTGCGCCTTCTCCGTGTTGAGCAGCAGGATCCGGTGCGCCACCTCGGGCTCGGGCACCACGATCGCGACGGCCGAGCGGGCCCCGAGCGTCCGCATCGCGGCGAGGCGATGGTTGCCGTTCGGGGTCCAGTAGCCACCGTTCTCCGTGCGCACCACGACCATCGGATCGAGATAGCGGCCCAGCCGGTCGATCGCCGAGCACAGCTTGGCGACGTGGGCGTCCGAGAGATCCCGCTGGTAAGGTGTCGGCTCGACCAGCTCGATCGGCAGGCCGGCGAAGATCTGCCAGTTGCCGCCGAGCGGATCGCGGTAGGTGGCGAGCACCGAGCCACCGTCGGCCTCGATGGCTTCGGCCAGCCGGGCGACCGCAGCGGGTGGTGAGCCGGAGGCGAGCGCGTCCGGCGCGATGCCGCGGGAGCGAGGGGCGCCCTCGGGACGCTTCTTCCGGCGGGGCTTCTTGGCGGTCTTGGTCTCGGCCATCGGCAGGCTCGCGGTGAGGGTCCTTCAGGTATGTAATGCGAATGCGCGGGCGGGGAAAGTCGCGGCTGTCGCAAATCGGGCCCTCGGTGGCGCAAACACGACCTTACGGCGACCCGGAGCGGGCACCATGATGGATGCACCTCACCATCATCGCCCGGCTGACAAGGAGGACCGCCATGCCTCGCCGCGCCACGTGGGCCCGACTGTTCGCGCCGATTGCTGTCGCCCTGATGGTCCCGGGTCCCGCCGCGGCGCAAGGCGCAGCGGCGGCGGCGGCGGACCTTCAGCGCGCTCGCCAGCTGGCCAACTCCGCGTACCTCATGTACGAGGAGGATGCCCGCGGCGACACGCTCGCCTTCGGCGTGTCGGGCGTGCTGGTCGCGGAGGGGGATTCATGGTTCGACTATCCGCGATGGGACGTGCTCAAGGCCCTTCGGCGGGACGGCTACGAGGTGATCAGCGCGGCGCACTATGGTCAGACACTGGAGGAGATCGCGTACTCGCCGGCCCAGTTCACGGGCACCATCGACGCGCTGAAGCGCGTGAGGGCGGAGCGAAAGCCGCTCAAGGCCATTTTGCTCTCGGCCGGCGGCAACGACCTGGCCGGCCCCGAGCTGTCCGTCATTCTGAGCTACAAGGGAGCCGGCGGCGACGTGGTGGACACGGCAGTCCTCGGGCGGATCATCGACGTCCGCCTGCGCCAGGCGATGAAGACCTGGCTGCTGGCCGTCTCCGAGGCGTCCATCCGGGAGTTCGGCCGCAAGGTCCCCATCCTGATTCACGGCTACGATTATCCGGTGCCTGACGGGCGCGGATTTCTCGGGGGGTTCTGGCTTCTGCCCGGCCCCTGGCTGGACCCGGCGTTTCGCAACCGGGCGTACGCGGGGGCGCCCTCGGGCGTCGACGCGAACACCGGCCCCATGCACGAGGTGATCGACAGGTTCAACGCCATGGTGTCGTCACTTCCCTCCGACCCGGACTTGCCCAACGTCAGGTACGTTCGCCTCACGGGCACGCTGTCGGCCGAACCCGGGCAGTACACGAAGGACTGGGCCAACGAGCTGCACCCGTCGCCCGACGGCTTCAAGCGCGTCGCGAAGCGCTTCGAGCAGGTGCTTTCGGCGCTGCACTGACGCGCCGCCGCGTAGCGAGCGACTTCCGGAGCTTAGGGCTCGTGAGCTCGCGGAGCGCGTCCTTCCCCACCCACCGCGATGGCGCGTCGGAGGACTCGGCCAGCCGCCGGGCCAGGTGCACGGCCGCCTCGTTCAGGGCCACGCTGCGTCGCCCGACCGCCCTGAGCGCCCAGCTCACGCCCTTCTTGACGAAGTTGCGGTCATCGGAGGCCGCGCGTTCGATGAGTGGCGAGAGAACGCAGGAACGGCCCGTCGGGCGCCTGCTTGTCGTGCAGCGCCACGCTCGCGAGGAGGGCAAAGGCGGCGCGCCGCACGAACTCGTCCCGACGCGTGCTCCATCGCTCGATCTTGCGCCATGCGTGCGGCGTCCGGTCGAACAGGCAGAAGCACACCGTGTCGCACACGCCCCAGTTGTCGAAGTCTCTTGCCCAGCGGTCCATCTGCGCGGGCGTCACGCGTTCCGGCTCGTCCACGAACGCGCTGAGCAGCCGAGCCTCGTACCAGCCGGTGGCCCAGAGGGCCAGGGCGAGCTCGTGGTCCCGACCGAGGTGCCTCGCGAGCTGCTGAATTGCTCCGACCGAGACACCGTGTGCCTTCGGCGCGATGATCCCGTAGCGGGTCAGCATGTCGTCGCGCATGCGCTTGGTGCCTCGGCGCTCGAGCCACCGCAGCGCCTCGCGCACGCGCTCGGCAGTCTCCGTCATGCGAGTGCCGGCAAGAGCGCGTCGAGGCGCGCGAAGCTCTGGTTCAGCCCGTCGCGCATCCCGGTCTCGAGCGCGGCGTCCCTGGCTTCCTTCGTTGGATACGTCGCCGTCAGCGTGATCGTCGTCCGCCCGCCGGACTCGGTGAGCACGAGGGTGTTGATCGTCTCCGGCCACTCCGGTCCCCATCGCTCGGTGGTGACCAATCGCTCGGGCGGCACGACCTCACGCACCTGCCCGGACATCTCCATCTCCGCGCCGTCGGCCTTGCGCCAGACGTAGCGCCACGACCCACCCGGCCGAAGGTCGATCTCGCAGATCGGCATGGTCCAACCCTCCGGGCCAAGCAGCCAGTGGGGAATGTGCACTGGGTTGGTCCAGGCCTCGAAGACCAGGCGGCGGGGCGCGTCCACCACGCGCGTGATGACGATGTCGTAGTCGGTCGGCGTCGCGTAGCTCGTCACGCCGGTTCTAGTGGCGGTGGCCATCGTGCTTCTCCTGTCGCTTGAGGCGTTCGAGGTAGGCGTCGAGGCGGGCGTAGCTGGCGTCCCAGAATCGGCGGAACTCTCCGGCCCACTCGGCGACCTCCCGGATCGGGCCGGCGTCGAGCGTGCGAGGACGCCACTGCGCCTCTCGTCCGCGCTGGATCAGGCCAGCGCGCTCGAGCACGCGGAGGTGTTTGGAGACCGCGGGCCCGCTCATCTCGAACGGGGCGGAGAGCTCCTTGACCGTGGCGGGCCCCTCCACCAGCCGAAGGAGGATCGCGCGGCGAGTAGGATCGGCGAGAGCCGAGAGCGTGGTGCTCAGGGAATCTGTGGCTGCGCGCATGATGCTCGTCATGTCGGTAACCAGTCAGTTAGATAACCTATAGGTTATATAACACCGAGTCCGCGTTCGTCAAGCAGCCGGTTTCCTACGCGAGTCATCTTCCGCTTGCCTTGCGTATCAAAGAACGAAGGGGAATCCTCACTGCACACGTTTCCACATCGATCGACGGCCCGCGGCACCGCCGAGGGCGCGATCAGCACTCGAGGTGCGAATGGGCGTCGCGTCTTCCATCGCTCCCGAAGTCGCCCGTCCCGCGGCGCCGCTGGCAGCCGACGACCGGCTGCACGCGCTCGACATCCTCCGCGGGCTCGCCCTGTGCGCGATGATCCTGGTGCACTTCCATCAGAAGATGCGCCTCGACGCGACGGGCGTGGAGGACCTGATCGGCTGGGGCGTCTACGTGCTGGTCGAGCAGAAAGCCTGGGGCACCTTCGCGTTCCTGTTCGGGGCGGGCTTCGCCATCCTGCTGCGCCGGCTCGAGGCACGCCACGACCCGATCGTGCCCATCTATCTCCGGCGGCTCGCGACGCTCGCGGTGTTCGGCATCGTGGCCGACGTGTGCTTCGGCTTCCAGATCCTGTTCAGCTATGCGTGCTGGGGTCTCGCGCTGCTGGTCGTCCGGCGCTGGTCCGACCGGGCGCTGCTGGTGTCGGCCGCTCTCGCGGCGTCCGCGCGCCCCATCCTGGGCGCGGGGGCGGCGCTCCATGCCTGGGTCATTGGCGCCGCGCTGCCAGCGCCGTCTCCTGTGATGGCGGCGCTCCGCCGCGCCGTGGAGCTCGCCACCCAGCAGAGTCACTACGGCGCCTTGCTGTCGGCCCGCTGGGCGTTGTTCGTGGGGACCCTGCCGCACGGGTGGGACGACCTGATTCCCGACACGAACCTGGCGTTGTTCATCGTCGGGCTGCTGGCGGTGCGGCATGGCGTGCTCGATGAGCCGCGGCGTCAGGCGCGCTTGATCGTCGGCTGGATGATCTTCGGCGTGCTCGCGTGGGCCCTGTCCTGGACCGTGCTGAGGCACCTGCCGTCGACGGGTGTGCCCGGCCTCGACGGGACGCTCGCGTGGGGATTCGGAATCGCCCAGGACCAGTGGCTCTGCTTCGCCTACATCGGCGCGGTCCTGCTGCTGCTGGACGCTCGCCCGGTCTGGGCCGCCAGGCTGGCGCCGTTCGGCCAGGCCGGACGCATGGCACTCACCAACTACATGCTGCAGGCCGCGCTCCTCGACTTCCTGAGCTCGGGCTACGGCCTCGACCTCAAGCTCCGGCCTTTCGTGTACGCGCCGGCGGCCGGCCTTCTCTTCGCGGTCGTGGCGGCGCTGAGCACCGCGTGGCTTCGGCGGTACCGTTTCGGACCGCTCGAGTGGGTCTGGCGAACGGCCACCTACGCTCACCTGCAACCGCTCCGGCGGCCCGCCCCGCGCTGAGGGAGCGGTCGACCGCCACCGGAGCTACTCCCGCATCCGGTATCCCGCCTTGGCGACCGTCATGATGTAGCCCGGCTCATCTGGGGCGTGCCCCATCTTCCGGCGCAACACCGCCATGTGAGTGTCCACGGTCCGACTGGTCACGTTCTCCTGATAGCCCCAGACTTCCGCCAACAGCTCGCGGCGCGACACGACTTCCCCGCCCCGCCGCATCAACGCCACCAGCAGCTCGTATTCCTTGGGCCGGAGCGCGATCGGCTGCCCGGCTCGGCGGACGTCCCGGGTCGCCGTATCCAGCGTCGATGTCCGCGAATCGAAGCGGCATGGCGGGCGCGCGCAGCCGCTCGAGCTCGGCCAGCGGCGTGTTCGACAGCTCGCGGAGGATGCCGACCAGGTGCTCGTGCGAGCGCTGTGCGCGGATTGCCGACGTGTAGGTGCGCACCCGGTCGAGCGTGGCCGTGAACCGGCTCTCCTCGAACGGCTTGAGCAGATAGTCGAGGGCCCGGACCTCGAACGCCTCGAGCGCGTACCGCTCGTGGGCCGTGACGAACACGACGGCGGGCCGAGGCTCCGCGGCGAGGCTGGTCGCCACGTCGAGACCGGTGGTCTCGGTCATCTGGATGTCGAGGAACACGACCTCGGGATGCGTCCGGCCGATCGCGGCGATCGCCTCCCCGCCCTCGGCGCACTCACCGACGAGCTGCATGTCGGCGTGTTTGGCGAGGAGCGCGCGGAGCCGGGCGCGCGCGAGCGGCTCGTCGTCCACGATGAGGGCGCGGATCCGTCGGCGCGGTCACCGCGGCGTCTCCGCCATCCGGAGCGGAATCGAGAGCGTGCACACCGCGCCGCCCTCCGGGCCGGGCGCGAGGGCGAACCGCTGCTCGCGGCCATAGAGCTGCCGGAGCCGCGCGCGGGTGATCGAGAGTCCGACGCCTTCCCGCACCGCCGCACCCAGGCCGACACCGTCGTCGCGCACGGTGAGATTGAGCCGGCCGTCGCCCTGCCACGCGCGCACCTGCACCTCGCCCGGCGAGATCCGCCGGGTGACGCCGTGCCGGATGGCATTCTCCACCAGCGGCTGGAGCAGGAGTCGAGGCACCAGCGCGTCGCGCACCCGGGCCTCGACGTCGAAGGAGACCCGGAGCCGGTCACCGTAGCGCGCCTCCTGGATCTCGGCGTAGCGCTCGAGCAGGGTGACCTCCTCGGCGAGCGTGGTCTCGACCTGCGTGCCGCTCCGAAGGGTGAGGCGCAGCATCTCGCTCAGCCGGGCAAGCAGACGGTCGGCGCGGGCAGGATCCTCCCAGACGAGGGCGGAGATGGCGTGCAGCGCGTTGAACAGGAAGTGGGGCTGCAGCTGCGCGCTCAGCACGTGCAGGCGCGCCTCGGCGAGCTGGCGCGCGTAGGTCGCGGCCGCGAGCGCGCGCTGCCGGCTCTCCCACGCGTGCGCGGCGGCCTCCGCCGCCGCGACGATGAGCGCGTAGAGCAGCATGTCGGGACCGATGTACCGGAGAATGCCCCAGCACGGCGACGGTCACGAGGTCGCCCTCCGGCTTGGCCCACGGCAGCAGGTTCTCGGCGATGCCCATGAGCGCGCCGCCGACCGTGAGGAACAGGACGGCGCCGACCGCATGCACGCCGAGCACGTGGCCCCGCGAGGCGCCGGGCCTCCTGGCCCGGAGCGTGAGGGCGACGACCGGAGGCGTGAGCAGCGCGCACGGCCACCAGCTCGCGAGCTGCTCCGCGACGAGCCGGGCGAACGGCTCCGCCACGCCGACGTGCGCCTGCATCAGCGCGCCCTCGCCGGCGAACAGCAGGCCGGTGAGGGTCCAGAAGCCGAAGCCGAGCAGGAAGAGCCGGCCGAGGCCGATCAGATCCCGCAGCTGCGCCCGGGGCGCCGGCCCGTCGAGGGTCGGCGCCGCCATGGGCAGCTCGTGGACAGGCTCCGGATCGCGAAAGAGGCGCATGGGTTTCGAGTGGAGACGCCCGAGCGCCGTGATCGCGGCACCCGGGCGTCAGCGATCCGTCAGCGCGCGCGGCCGGTCACGGCGCGGGCGCCGGACGCGAGCTCCCCAGATCCGAGACGAAGCGCCATGCGCCCGTGTCCTGCTTCTGCCAGATGGTCAGGTACTTGGAGAAGAAGGTACCCGCGCCCTCGATGACGAAGGTCGCCTCGCCGACCGAGAAGCCGAGATCGCCGCTGGCGGCGGCGCCCGAAAAGCGAGGCACCCAGCTCACGACGTCGTTCGGGCCGCCGGTGAACGCCACGCCGATGTCAGCGGGGCCGAACACCAGGTCGGGGCCGCTCACCGCGATGGCATTCGGCGCGGCGAACTGCTCGAAGGCGGGTCCACTGCCCTGGCTCACCGACGCCGCGCTGAACGCCGCGTCCACGCCGAGGATCTGCGCCTTCTGGGCGTCGACTTCCGTGTTGGGGAAATTCCGGCGGTGCTTGGTGTCGGGTGTCCCGAAGCCGGATGGAAGCGGGCTGGTCCGCGGGCCGCCGGCGTTGTAGACCAGTGCCGCGACCTGCCAGTCGCCGCCGGCCGCCCGGCGCCAGTAGATCAGGAAGTAGCTCGGACGCGGGGTCGGGCCGGCGCCGAGGTCGATGGTGGACGACCCCTCGCCCCAGGTGAATCCCTGCATGCCGTCGTTCGACACGTCGGCGACGAAGATGCTCCACTGGAGGGCGGTCGGAGCGAGCGGATCGCCGCTCCCGAGGAAGCTGGTGACCGCGGTCCGGCCGCTCAGCACGTTGACCCGCGGCGTGAGGAAGAGGGCATCGTCCGTGAGCGCGCCGCCGAGGCCGGTGACGACACCCTGTTGCGCGATGGTGCTCGAGAGCGCGTTCCCGGCGGCGATGAGGGATGCCCGCTCCTCGCGGAGATCGAGATGGGCGCGGTCGCTCGCTTCGGACGAAAACGCCGGGTCACCCGGGTCGCGCGGCGCGGCCGAGTTCTGGCATCCGGCGGCGGCGAGCGCCAGGGACGCAATGAATACGAGGTGTCGCATGGTCCGGTCTCCTGCTTGGGTGAGAGGTTCATACCGGCTGGTCGAGCCTGGTGCTCACCCTAGGACGCCGGATCGCCGTCCCCGAGCGGCGGAACGGTGTTAGAGAATTGCAAGAAGGGCGGAGCGCCGGGCGACGTTTGACAACCGCCGTCGGCGGGGGCAGAGTCAGCGGATCACCGGCCACTGGAGGCACCCTGCATCGCCGGCTCGCGGAGCTGATGGAGTACGCCGAGGCCCAGCGCCAGGTCCTGATGGCGGCCGTGGCCAGCGTGCCGGAGCCGCTCAGAGACAGGCGGCCGAGCCCCGATACATGGTCCGTCGCCGAGGTGCTGGAGCACCTGCATCGCGTCGAGCGCGGGATCGGGCGGCTCGTGGTGCGGCAGCTCGAGACCGCGCGCGCCGCCGGGGCGGAGACCGAGGCCGGCTCGCTGCTGCACAGCCTCGATCACCTGCGCCTCACCGAGGGCGGGGAGCCGCTTCCGGCTCCGGAGTTCGTGCAGCCGAGGGGCGCGCTCACATCCTCGGCAGCCGTCCTCGCGTTGGTCGAGTCACGGGCCGCGCTGCGAGCCGCCGTGGCGCAAGGTGACGGGCTCGCGCTCGGGACGATCAGCGTCCCGCACGTCGCATACGGGCCGCTCACGCTGTACGAGTGGATCCTCTTCCTCGGACAGCACGAGGCGCGGCACGCGGGGCAGATCCGCGAGATCGGCCGCCGGCTCGCCGCCGACGCGGGGACACGATGACGGTGATGGAGGTGGCCCGCGTTACAGCGCGTCGCCGCCATTGCCGCGAAATTCAGGGCACGGAGGATTCGATGAAACTGACCGACGAGCAGCGCCGGCATCTGGAGCGCCGACTGCGGGAGGAGCGCGAACGCGCGCAGGCGATCATCCGGCGCTACGACGAGGAGCGCGTCGCGAGTCAGGGGGAGAGCGACGGGGACATCTCGAGCTTCCCCTCGCACGTGGCCGACCAGGGCACGGACAACTTCGACCAGGAGATGGCGGCCCAGCTCGCCCAGCGCGCGAGCCGCGAGCTCGAGGAGATCGACGCGGCGCTGCAGCGGCTTTACGAGCACCCCGAGCGGTTCGGGATCAGCGAGACGACCGGGGAGGCGATCGCCTTCGAGCGGCTCGACCTGATCCCTTGGGCGCGAACGGGCGCCGAGCGCTGACGGGGCCGGTCCCGGTCGAGTCACACCGTCGGCGCATGGTGAGATACATCCCTTCTTCCGAGGACTCGATTAGGGTCGCGCTCGGCGGCGAGGGACCGGGATCGCCGGACCAGTTCCTGGCACTCTTCGTCCGCGCGCCGTGAGCGGCGCTGGCGCCTCCGCCTTCCGAGCTCCACATTTCCACACATTCCACTCCTCCTCACGCTCGTCCTCGAAGCCCGCCCGCGGCTGAGAATTTCGCACCGGGCGCTACGTCATACGGATGCGGCACCGGCCCGAACGGCCGGGGGGCTCGATCACACCAAGGAGACATCATGCGGAACAACCATAGGCGGGCAACCGCTCTCGCGCGGGCGGCGGCGTGCGCGCTCCTGCTCCTCGGCATCTCGACGCCGGCGGCGGCGCAGTTCGGCGGGCTCAAGAAGAAGCTGAAGTCGGCGGCCGGCCAAGAGGCCGCGACGGAAGCTCAGAAGGAGGCGGGCGTGTCCGAAGCCCCGGCGGCGACGGCGCCCACCCCGGCGGCGCAGAACGCGGCGATCGGTGGAACGGTGGTGCTCACCCCGGACGTCGTGGACAGGCTCGTGACCGGGCTCAAGGCGGGTGACTCGGTGCGCCGGGCGGCGAGCAAGGAAGACACGCCCTACGGCCGGTACCACCAGGCGCTCGCAGCGTACGAGACGGCGAAGCCCAAGTGCGAGGAGGCGCGGGCGACCTTCCCGAACCGCATGGCCGCGGACGAGAAGATGATGGACAAGTACAACGACCTGGTCAACAAGATGGTGGAGGCCCAGAGCAAGGGCGACACCAAGGCGGCCATGGCCTACAACGACCAGGCGATGGCCATGCAGGACCCGAGCTGCGTCGTGAAGGAGCCCGCCCAGCCGGACGACTACTACGGTGCCCAGCGCAGCATCGATGCCTCGGCCGAGAAGTCGGCCGCCAAGGCATCGGGCCTCTCGCCGGCCGAGTACGCTATGGGTCTCGAGCGCGCCGAAGGCATCCTCCGCGGCAGCCCGCCGCCGGACGCGTCGGCCTCGGAGAAGAGCGCCGTGACCGCGCGGGCCGGAGATCTCAAGTCGCTGCTCGGCATCCAGGACGCGCCCCCCGCGCGCGCCAAGAAGGCGGCGCCCGCGCCCCAGCCCGCTCCGACCCAGCCCGCGGCGCCCGCGGTGTCTCCGGCTGCCTCAGCGATGAGCAATTGCATGGCGCAGAACGCCATGAAGCATCAGAAGGAGATCGAGGCGCTGGGGGAGCGCGCCCAGGCCGCGCAGAAGAAGGGCGACACGGCGACCATGATGGCCATCGCCGATACCCTGCAGCAGTTGCAGATGGCCGGCTGCACCGCGGGTCAGTAACTCATGAAGGCGCTCCTGCCGGGCAGCGATCGCGCTGGGCGCCGCGGCAGTCGCCGCTGGTGCGCTCGCGGCCGCGCGCCCGGCTGACGGACCCGCAGCGGCCGCGGATGGCCTCGCGGTGCGGGACGGCGGCCGGTGGGTCACTTTCTGGCGTCGGGCGTCGTCGCCCGCGCGCTGGAACGGCTCGGCGCCGCTGGCGGAGCGGGTCGCGTGGCGGTCCGGGTCGGACGGTGTCGAGTGGGGCGAGGTCGTGCTCCGCGGCGCGAGTGAGGCGTGGCGCACCCGGGTCGTGATGGCGCGGCTGGATCCGCGCAAGGTCGGGCTGTCGCTCGCGCCCGCCTTTGCCGGCGACCGTCGCTGGACCGTCGGCGACGCCGGTGACGACGCCATCCTCGCGCTCGACGCGGGCCAGTTCCGCGGATCGCTTCCGTGGGGCTGGGTCGTGAGCGGCGGACGCGAGATCCTCGCGCCGCAGTTCGCGCCGCTCGCGGGCGCGGTCGTGGTGGATGCGTCGGGCGCCGTGCGGGTGGTTCCGCCGGACGCGGTGGCCGCCGAACGGGCGAGCGGCGTGGCGCGCGAAGCGTTCCAGAGCTACCCGATGCTGCTCCAGGACGGCACGGTGCCGTCGGCGCTCTCGCGGCCGGGGCTCGGCGTCAACGTGGAGCACCGCGATGCCCGGCTCGCGATCGGCACGATGGAGGATGGTCGGGTGGTCGTGGCGCTCACACGCTTCGACGCACTCGGCGAATCGCTCGGCCGGGTGCCGTTCGGATTCACGTCGGAGGAGATGGCGGCGGTGATGGGGTCGCTCGGCTGCCGCCAGGCACTGCTGCTCGACGGCGGAATCTCGGGGCAGCTCATGCTGCGCGAGGCCGGCGGATCGGTCCGGACGTGGCCGGGAACGCGGAGCGTGCCGCTCGGGCTGATCGGACGGGTGCGGCGCTAGGGGGGACGGAGTGATCGCTGCTCGTGGGGAGGGCGGCTCACCACCGCGTGTCCGACCGTTCGCGCACAGTCCACCAGATGCCGCGCAGACGAGCAAGAACGTGCTGTTCGCCGTGCGGCCGCGATCGACCCCGCCATCGCGAGCAGCAGGCTGCCCCGGTTCGTGATCCGGTTCTGGTGCCATACCCGCCGCGACGCGTCATACACGCCATAGCGCTCGACCAGCAACCATTGCTCCGCTCATACGCCTTCACCAGCAACCGCCCGCCCAGGATGAGCGGGACGACGACGGCGAGTGCACCTCCACCTTGCGACGCACGTCCTACAGCGAGAGTGCTCGCGGACCATCGGGCCTTCACCACGCTCATGCTGTCGAACGGCTCCGGATGCCATGGACGGTGAACACGGCGGCTCAGCGCCCTGCGAACGGCACCAGCGCACGGACTCGCGGATCCCGCAGGACGAGCGGCGTCCACAGCAGCACGGCAACGTAGACGGGAAACAGGATGTGAGTCATCCACGGGTTGCCGATACGAACATGCGTCGCGACGGCACCGCCCAGGTAGCCCGTCAGCAGAACCGCGCCCAGCACGGAGGTCGCGGGAACGACGTACGCGATGAGGCAGAGCAGCTCGATCAGTCCGAGCCCGACGACCACGGACGCGGGGTATCCGAGCTTGACGGTGCCTTCGACGGCCGGCGCCAGCCGGACGATCTTGATGATGCAGTCGAACAGCAGGAACAGAATCGCGACGGTGGCCATGATACGGGCGGTCCAGCGGGATGTCATGGCGATCTCCTGACGGCAGAGGTTCGGAACGGATTCCCTGGCTCTACCGACACGTCGAATGGGCGCCGGCGAAATCGACACGGCCCCGTTCGCGAGGCCTGGATGTCACCTCGCTGGACTACCCCGTTGCTGTTTGCCGTTCTGATCGCCGGCCTGGGCACCTCCCTCAAGGCCCAGACCCCGGACCGCTCCACGGCGGAATGGCCGGTGGGGTTCACCCGCCTCGTCGCAGCGGACTCGACCCGTCCGCTGCCCTCGGGCGCGCCGCGGCCGATCGACGTCGGGATCTGGTATCCGGCCCGCGGCGCCGGCGCCCGGCCCCTCACGTACCGGACCTACTTCCTGCTCACACCTCCCCCGCAGGACTCGCTGGCCCCCGCCGAGGCGGCGCGGCGCGAGCTCGACGAGTTCACCGGCTTCCTCGCGGCGCATGGGGCGGCGCCCGCGGCCGTCACGGCCTGGCTCGACGCACCGATGGTGGCGACCGCCGACGCGCCGCCCGCCGCCGGCCGGTTTCCGCTGGTGCTGGTTGCGCAGGGCAACGGACAGACGCTGCACGACCAGGCGCCCCTTTGCGAATCGCTCGCCAGCCACGGCTTCGTCGTCGCCACGGCGCCCTCGCCGATGCGCATTACGGGACCGCTCGCCGATGAGCGGGAAGTGGGCGCGCGGGCTTCCGAGCAGGCGCTCGACCTGGCCTTCGTGCTGGCCCGGGTGGCGATGCGGTCCGATGTCGATGCTCGCCGAGTCGGCGTCATCGGCCACAGCTTCGGCGCGCGCGCGGCGCTGCTCCTCAGCATGCGCGAGCCCCGCGTGGCCGCCCTCGTGAGCCTGGATGGCGGGATCGGCACCGCCACCGGCCGCGAAAGCCTCGAGGCGGCGCCGGGGTACGCGCCGGACTCGGCGCGCGCGCCGATTCTCCACTTGTATGAGCGGCTGGATCCGTTCATGGCGCCGGATTTCGGGCTGCTGCGGTCGCTCACGTCGGCCGACCGCTACCTCGTGATGGTCCCCGCGATGCACCATCACCACTTCACCAGCCTCGGCGCCGCGAGCGTGGAGCAGCCGGCGCTCCGCAGCGCCCTCGCGGCTACGGCCGAAACGGCGTCCGCCTGGGCCGCCGTGTCCGCGGCGACGCGCGATTTCCTCGACGCCTACCTCAAGCGCGACGCGAGGGCCCGGGAACGCGTCGCGAAGGGCGCGTGGCCGCCGCTCGGCGCGGTCGAACACCTCGCCCGCGGCTCCCCCTAGAGAGCTTGCGTTGTATCTTGGCGACATGGCCCTCGACGACCGTCGGCGCGAGTTCCGGCGCCTGCACGAGACCGGCTGTTTCGTCCTGCCCAACCCGTGGGACCTCGGCAGCGCCCGTCTGCTCGCGCAGCTCGGCTTTCCCGCGCTCGCGACGACGAGCTCGGGCTTCGCCTGGTCGCTTGGCAGGCGCGACAACCACGTCACCCTGGTCGAGGTCCTGGCCCACCTGCGCGCCATCGCCGGCGGGGTGGAGGTGCCGGTGAACGCCGACTTCGAGGGCGGCTTCGCCGTGGAGCCGGCCGCGGTGGGCGCTAACGTCCTCCTCGCCACGGGTACGGGCGTCGCGGGCATCTCCATCGAGGACTCCACCGGCGATCCGTCGCAGCCGCTCTTCGAGTTCGACCTCGCCGTCCAGCGCGTCCGCGCGGCGCGGGGGGCCATCGACGCGAGCGGCACGGGCGTGGTGCTCACGGGCCGCTCCGAGGGTTTCATCGTCGGCCGGCCGGATCTCGCGGAGACGATCCGCCGCCTCACAGCCTACGCCGAGGCGGGAGCCGACTGTCTCTACGCGCCGGGACTCGGGACCAAGTCCGCGATCGCCGCGGTGGTGTCCGCGGTCGCGCCCAGGCCCGTGAACGTGCTCATCGGCGCTGAGGGCGCCCACGTGTCCGAGCTTGCTGCCATGGGCGTCCGCCGCATCAGCGTCGGCGGTGCGCTGGCGCGAGCCGCGTACGGCGCCTTCCTCGAGGCGGCGCGCGAGATCGCCGAGCGGGGGACGTTCGCGGGCCTCGCGCGCGGCATCCCGTTCGCCGAGCTCAACGGAGCCTTCGCGCCGTGAGCAAGGGACGCCTGGAGGCGTTCAGCGATGGCGTCATCGCCATCATCATCACGATCATGGTGCTGGAGATGAGAGTGCCGCACGGCACCGACCCGGCATCACTTCGGCCCCTCCTGCCCGTCTTCCTCAGCTATGTCCTGAGCTACGTCTACGTCGGCATCTACTGGAACAACCACCACCACCTGCTGCACGCGAGCCAGCACGTGACCGGCCGCGTGCTCTGGGCCAACCTCCTCCTGCTGTTCTGGCTCTCGCTCTTCCCGTTCTGCACGGGCTGGATGGGCGAGAACCACTTCGCATCCCTGCCGACGGCGGTGTACGGCGTGGTGCTGCTGCTGGCGGCGTATTCCTACCTGGTCCTGCAGGCGGCCATCGTGGCCGCCGACGGCCCGGGCTCCCGCGTCGCGCGCGCGGTCGGCGCCGACCGCAAGGGACTGGCCTCGCGCCTGCTCTATCTGGCCGGGATCATCGGCGCCTTCTGGCACGCGTGGATCGGGTGGGCCTCGTACGTGCTCGTCGCCTTGATCTGGTTCATTCCCGACCGCCGCATCGAGCGCGTGCTGATGCGCGACGAGGCCGCCTAGGACACGTTGGCCTCTCCCTTCCCTCACGGGACTCGGCGCGTAGGTTATTCCGCCTACCCGAGCTGGGAGTCGGTGTGGCGATGTATCTCGACGCCGCCCTGAAAAGCCGATCGCGTATCGCCCGCCGGGGGCGTGAGGAGCGCGCCGGCCGGACTCGGTCGTGACGTCTTGATGGCCAGGATGTAGCCGCGCCGGCGCACCCTCTCCACCCGGTTTTCTCGGCCGGGTGGCATTCAGCCCTCGGGTGACGCCAAGCCGACCAACCGGGAGATCGTCCATGCCCTTCCTGCGCCCCGCTCTGGGCGTCGCGACCCTCACGCTTGCACTCTCGGCCGCGCTGCTCGCGCAGACGCCCGATTCGTCACTGCTCACCCTGGACCGCATCTACAGCTCGGACGAGTTCGCCCCCGAGCCGCTCGGTGGCCCGAGCTGGATCCCGGGCGAGGCGGCCTACGCCCGCCTCGAGCCCGACAGCGCGGCGCAGGGCGCCGCCGTGCTCGTGCGGTACGACGCGGCCAGCGGCCGCCGTGAGGTCTGGGTTCCCGCGTCGCGCCTCGTTCCCGCCGGCGACACGGTCCCGCTCGCCATCGAGGGCTACACCCTCTCGCCCGACCGGAAGCGGCTGCTCCTGTTCACGAACTCGCGGCGGGTGTGGCGGCAGAACACCCGGGGGGATTTCTGGACCCTTGATCTCGGCACCTGGGCCCTTCGCAAGCTCGGCGGCTCGGCCGCGGCGCCGTCCACGCTCATGTTCGCCAAGTTCTCGCCCGACGGCGGGCGGGTGGCCTACGTGCGCGAGCACGATCTGTACGTCGAGGACGTCACCGGCGGCCGGATCACGCGGCTCACGCGCGACGGCTCCCGGACGATCATCAACGGCACCTTCGACTGGGTGTACGAGGAGGAGCTCAACCTGCGCGACGGGTTCCGCTGGAGCCCGGACGGCCGGCGGATCGCCTTCTGGCAGCTCGATGCCGCCGGCGTGCACGACTTCGACCTGATCAACGACACCGACTCGCTCTACTCCTTCGTCATTCCCGTGCAGTATCCCAAGGCGGGCACCACGAACTCCGCGGCGCGCGTGGGCGTCGTGAGCGCGGACGGAGGCGAGCCCCGCTGGTTCGATGTCCCCGGCGACCCGCGCAACAACTACATCCCCCGGCTCGAGTGGGCCGCGAGCTCGAACGAGGTCGTGCTCGAGCACCTGAACCGCGCCCAGAACACGCTCGAGGTAATGCTGGGCGACGCGGCGAGCGGGCGCACCCGCACGATTCTCACCGAGCGCGACAGCGCCTGGGTGGACGTCGTGGACGACCTTCGATGGATCAACGGCGGCAAGGACTTCACCTGGATCAGCGAGCGCGACGGCTGGCGGCACCTCTACGTCGTCTCGCGCGACGGGACCAAGTCGCGGCTCGTGACACCCGGCTCTTTCGATCTGCACAACCCGGCCAGCGCGTTCGGCGAGCCGTTCGTCGAAGGCGTGGACTCGGCCGGCGGATGGGTGTACTACACGGCATCGCCCGACAACGCCCAGCAGCTGTACCTGTATCGCACCCGCCTCGACGGAAAGGGCAAGCAGGAGCGGGTGACGCCCAAGGACCAGCCCGGCTACCACCTCTACCAGATCTCTCCCGACGGGCGCTGGGCGTTCCATGTCTACTCGCGCCTGGACACGCCCAGCACGGTGGACCTCATCCGCCTGCCGAAGCACGAGCGCGTGCGCACGCTGGTTGCGAACCAGCGGCAGCGTGACGCGGTCGCGAGGCTCCGTCGCGGCTCCGCTGAGCAGGTCAAGGTGGATGCCGGGAACGGGCTCCGCCTCGATGGCTGGGTGATGAAGCCACCGGGGTTCGACTCGACCAAGCGCTACCCCGTGCTGATCCACGTCTACGGAGAGCCGGCGGGCCAGACCGCGCTCGATCAGTGGGACGGCCAGGACTATCTCTGGAACCTCATGCTGACCCAGCACGGTTACGTGGTGGCGACCGTGGACAACCGCGGCACCCCGTCGCCGCGGGGCCGCGCCTTCCGGAAGGCCATCTACAAGAAGATCGGCGTGATCAACTCGGCCGATCAGGCAGCGGCCGCGCGGACGATCCGCACGTGGCCCTGGGTGGATTCCACGCGCATCGCCGTGTGGGGCTGGAGCGGCGGCGGCTCGACGACGCTGAGTCTCATGTTTCGCTATCCCGAGCTCTACCAGACCGGGATGGCGGTGGCGCCGGTCCCCGACGAGCGGCTGTACGACACGATCTACCAGGAGCGCTACATGGGGCTCCCGCAGGAGAACGAGCAGGCGTATCACGACGGCTCGTCGCTCTTCCTCGCGGACCGGCTGCGCGGCAACCTGCTGCTGGTCCACGGCTCGGGCGACGACAACGTGCACTACCAGGGCTCCGAGCGCCTGATCAACGCGCTCGTCGCCGCGAACCGGCCGTTCACCCTGATGGTCTATCCGAACCGGTCCCACTGTATCTGCGAGGGCGAGGGCACCTGGCTGCATCTCTTTTCGCTGCTCACCAGGTATCTCGAGGACCACGTGCCTCCGGGCGGCCGGTAGAGGTCGCTCCGGAGTCGCGCGAGATTCGTCACCGTGAGTGATCGCGCAGAGGCGGCCGTGGCCGTGTCGCGACCGATCGAGCTCGTCGCCGTGTCGGGCAGCCTGCGCGCCGCTTCGTCCAACCGGACGCTGCTCGAGGCGGCCATCGCCCTCGCACCGGACGACGTCTCGGTCCACCTCTCCGAGCATCTGGTCACCCTCCCACACTTCAACCCCGACCTCGATGGCGACGACCCGCCGGCCGTGGTGGCGGCATGGCGCAGCGCGGTCGGGCACGCGGACGGCCTCATCCTCAGCGTCCCCGAGTACGCGCACGGTCTCCCGGGCGCGTTCAAGAACGGGCTGGACTGGCTGGTGATCGACCCCGCCATGCTGCACAAGCCGATCGCCATCTGGAACGCGTCGCTGCGAGGGGCGCATGCGCACGCCTCGCTGGTCGAGATCCTCCGGACAATGTCCACGACCATCGTCGGCGAGGCCGGCGTGACGCTTCCGATCCTCGATGGGCCGTTGACGGTGGCGAGGCTCACGGACACGCCTGATCTGCGGGGGATGCTCCGGACGGCACTCGAGGCGTTCGTTCGCGCGATTCGCGAGCGAACGGAGTAGGAGGAACGCCGAGTCGCGGCGGACGGTCGCTTCCGGGCCGCGGGACCGTGCTGCTGGCGGCAGCGCGGCACGGTGGCCAGATTCGGACGGTGGGCACGGAGCGTCCGTGACTTGTCCGCCGAGGCTGGCGAGAGTACCCGACGCCATTCGACTCGAGTCCATCCGCTGGAGGGTGCGTTGACCGCTTCTCACTCGCGTATCCGCCAGGCGCTGGCCGCCGCGCTCCTAGGGCCGGCATGCTCGCGCCCTGGTCCTCCGGCCGCAACCGCCGACAAGCCGCCCGCCACCGACGTGCGGTCCGCTCCGCCCGTGGCGCCCGCGCGCTCGGCCAGCGCCCCTGAATTCGCCGATAAGATCTGGAAAGTGGCCAGGAGCTCGGCCGGCGACCCAGGGACCTACTACGTCTTCCTCCCCGACGGCTCGATGCTGATCACCTCACCTCATGGTACGCCCGCCGTAGGGCGCTGGCGCTATGCGGCGGACGTGCTCACGCTGGTCGAGGAGGGGCTCCCGCATCCCGCCACCATCCTCCGATCGACCGCGGACAGCCTCGAGATTCGCATCACGAGTCCGGGCGAGCCGGTCCGCATCACCTTCGTCAGGGTAGCGGCGCCGTGAGACATTTCGCGCTCGCGGCCGCCGCGCTCCTCACCGGGTGCGCCGGGAACACCACCACGTCCAGGGCACCCACCGCCGTGACCGGACACGTGACATACCGGGAGCGCGTGGCGCTGCCTGCGGATGCGGAGGTCCGGGTGCAGCTCCTCGATGTGTCGCGGCAGGACGTTGCGGCCGCGGCCGTGGCCGACACGACCATCAAGCCGGATGGCCGCCAGGTGCCACTCCCGTTCCTCGTCCGGTTCGACCCCAAGAAGATCGACCCGCGCCACGACTACGCGGTGCGGGCCACGATCACGATGGGTGGACAGCTCGCGTTCACGACCACGGCGGTCGTGCGCGTGATCACCCGCGACCGCCCGACGGCGGTAGACCTGGTGCTGACCAGCGCCGGGCCGGCCGCAGCGGCACCGCCGCCACCGACCGCTCAGGGTGGCCCCGGAGCGACTTCGGCGCTTTCGGGTACATGGGTCCTCGAGGACATCAATGGTGGAGGGGTGATGGACTACGCCCGTGCCACGCTGGAATTTCGGGAGGCCGGACGGGTGTCGGGCCGCGGCTCCTGCAACCAGTTCAACGGGCCGGTCACGATCACCGACACCACGATCGCGTTCGGTCCGCTCGTCTCGACGATGATGGCGTGCTCGGAGGCCCTGATGAATCAGGAGGCGAAGTATCTCAAGGCGTTGCAATCGGCGGAGCGCTACCGCGTGGACGGGCACTCCCTCCTGATCTTCTCGAAGGGGATTGAGAAGCCGCTCCGGTTCGCGCGGGAAGCGTAGAAACGAACGGGCGCCGGATCGGCTGAACGCCCGTTCGTCCTATCATCCGACCCCGCTTCACTCCCTCACGACATCCACCCTCAGCGAACGATCCGCGTTCTCCCCCAACACCACGGTGAGCAGCTCGTCCGCGTTCGCTTCGATGTCCCCCGACTCGATCACGACGTGGGTGGTGCCGGCGTCGGTGAACTTCACCACATAGTGCCCCGGACCGCGCACGAGGTCCGCCGTCAGCGCGAGGCTGCCGTAGGTGAACGGCTGCAGAGTCGGCAGCGTGTCGAGGGGCATGCCGGCGGGCAAGAGGTACGGATCGAGGGGCGGCGCGTCCGGCGCCGCGTGCATGATCCGGAATCGGACGATGTTCGGCGCGGGCGGCGGATTGCCGCTGTCGATGGGCTCGCCCGGCGGAGGTGGGTTCGGCTCGACCGGGATCCCCGGTGTGGTGGAGCCCGTGTCCACGGAGACCATCGCCGTGAGCGCCTGGCGGGGACCGGCCACGAGCACCGTGTACGATTTCCCGGCCGCGAGCACGAGCGGCACCGAGGCGAGCGCGGAGACCGTCCCCGTCGCCCGGATCTCCCCCGTCGCCGTCCCGGCGTCCACAACCGCCGACGCCGAGGCGGCTGTGCTTCCGACCGCCTGCGCCACCGTCCTTCCATTGACCAGCAGGTCGAGCGCACCCGCGTCGGGTGACGCGCTGGCGAGACGAAGCCGCGCGGTCTCGCTGGTCCGCGGCCCGACCGTCTCCGGCCCACAACCTAGTACCATGAGCGCGGCACCCAGCGCCGGCAGCGCGATGAATCGCATGAGGCAGAATCTCCTACGGGAAGGTGGTCGGTGCTAGGACGCCCAGGCCTGACGAACCTGTACCCCAAAGACCTCGAGAGCCGCCGCCGCGTCACATCGGATGGCCGCGGCTCGGCTCCCGCCCGTCCGATGTGACGCGTGGCCAGCCTGGCGAGTCTCCTAGAGGTGAGTCCCTCGGACGCCGAGCTCGTCCTGCGCGTGCGCCAGGGCGACCTGGATGCGTATGGCCTGCTGATGACCCGCTACCGGCTCCGCTTCGGCCGGTACGCCTTCCACCTGCTCGGCAACGAGAGCGACGCCGAGGAGGCGCTTCAGGATGCCTTTACGCTGGCCTATCGGTCGCTCGAACGATGCCGGCACCCCGACCGCTTCGCGGCGTGGCTGTTCCGCATCCTGGTCAACCGGTGCCGGACCTTGGCGAGCCGGCGCGGACGCCATGAGGCTCGACGAGCGCCGATCGAGGCGGCCGAGTCCCTCGGTGTCGCGCACCCCGCCGAGCGGAGCATGCACGAGGAGGAGATCCATCGCGGGCTCGCGCGCCTGGTGCCCGAGCAGCGGGAAGCGTTTCTGCTCAAGTACGTCGAGGAGATGAGCTACGAACAGATGGCCGAGCTGACCGGCGCGGGCGAGTCCGCGCTCAAGATGCGGGTGAAGCGCGCCTGCGAGCGGCTGCGCGACCTGCTGGGCGATTCCCATGCGACCTGACGACGGGCCCGACCCCGAGCAGCACGCATTCCTCGAGCGCATCGCTGCGCGGCTCCGGGCCCCCGTCGAGCTCTCCGATCGCGTCGAGCGCACCGTGCTCGAGCGCCTCCGCGCCGGCGGCGGCGCGGTGCCCGCGCCGAGGTTCCGCTCGCTGGTCACCGCCGCGCTGGCGGCGGGGATCGCGGCGGTCTTCGCGCTTGGCGTGCTCGTCGGACGGCGCACGGCGGAGCCGATCCGCGCCGATCGTGGAACGCGGACGGTCGAGTTCGTGCTCCGCGCCGCCGCGGACTCCGCCGTCACCCTCGTGGGCGACTTCAATGACTGGGACCCGCGCGCGACGCCGCTCCATCCAGCTGCCGGCGGGGTCTGGACCGTGACCGTCCCGCTTCGGCCCGGCCGGTACCGCTATACGTTCATCGTGGACGGAACCCGCTGGCGCCGGGACCCCGCCGCTCCGCGCGCGCTGGAAGACGACTTCGGCACGCCGACCTCCGTGATCACCGTCGCCCAACGATGACCACATGCTGCGCATGACGACGCTCCTGCTGTGCCTGACCCTGCTCCGGCTCCCGGCGAGCGCCGCGGCTCAGGATCCGCGTCTCGCCGCGCGACTCGATTCGGCGACCCGGGTCCAGGTCGAAGCCGTCGTGAGCTCGGCCCGCGGCGAAGGACTACCCACCGAGCCGCTCGTCCAGAAGGCGCTCGAGGGCTCGAGCAAGGGGGCGCCGGGGCCGCGGATCGTGATGGCCGTCGAGGGCATGCTCGGCGACCTTCGGCGCGCGAGGGAAGCGCTGGGCCGCACCACGGCCGCGGACGACATCGTCGCCGCGGCCGCGGCCCTCCGCGCGGGGGCGACGCCGGTCATGGTCTCCGAGATGCGGCGGGTGGGTCCGCATGGCCGGGTCGCCGTTCCGCTCGCGGTCTTCACCGATCTCGTGGCCGGCGGGATGACGGTGGACGCGGCCTGGCATTCGGTTGCGGACCTGGCCGCGCGCGGCGGCGATGAGCAGGAGTTTCTCGACCTCCGCGACCGGCTCCGGCCAGCGGTGACCTCACCGTGAGCGCACGAGGCCGGATCCTTCGGACCGCCGCCGCGGCCGCGCTCTGTCTGGTGCGCGCCACGGCGCTCGCCGCGCTTCAATTCGGGGGCACGGTGGATCTCGGCACCGGCCAAGCGGCGTGGGATCAGCTCGATACCGACGGCGCCCTCACCCAGGGCGCGTTGGGCGCGAGCTACCGGGCCGGGACGCTGTTGGGTCTCGAGCCCGAGCTGCTCGGCAACGTCGGGCTGAGCAGCGACCCCGCCGAGCGGACGGCGGTGCGCTGGGACGTGGGCGGCCGGCTGCACACGCGCGGCGAGCGGACCGGCGTGTGGCTCGGCGCGGCCTTCGGCAGGGCCGGCGTTGGGGTGACATCCGCGCTCGCGCGGATCGAGGGCGGCCTGCGCCAGGTGATCGGACCCGCGGGCGTCCACGTATGGATGAGTCACACCAGCTTCGGCTCACACCCGCTCGGCGGGAATGACCTGGGACAGGCGGGCGACACCCTGAGCGGAGTGGACAGCGTACCGGGACGCCGGATCGCCGAATACACGGACCTGGGTACCCGCGCGACGCTCGGACTCGGCAGCTACGAGGTCGGGTTCAGCCTGGTGCGGCGGATGGGGGGCACCGGCATCCGGCGCACGGCCTGGGAAGCCAGCGCCGTCTGGTGGCTCGCGCCGAGCCTGGGACTGGTCGGCGCCGCGGGCCACTCGCTGCCCCAGTTCGGGCTCGCCGTGCCCGGGGCGCGCTACGGCACGCTCGGTATACGGGTGGCCCTCGGCGCCCCGCCGCGGCGTGGACGGCATCGGTCGCCCGAGCCCGCCGTCGCGGCTACCGCAGGAACGCCGCGCCTCGTGGTCGCCACGCAGAGTCGGATCGCGATCGTCGGTCCGCCGGTGAGCAACGCGGAGGTGATGGGGGACTTCACCGACTGGGAGCCCCGGCCGCTCGCGCCCGACGGGCCGGGACGGTGGACGATGCCGGTGGCCTTGAGCCCCGGGGTCCATCACCTCAACGTGCGGTTCGATGGCGGGGAGTGGACGGTACCGGAGGGGACCGCGGCGGTGGACGATGGGTTCGGGGGGAAGGTGGGGTTGTTCGTGGTGCGGTAGAGGGCACTACTCGCTCTGGAGCGCGACGGCCGGATCCACGCGTGCGGCTCGCCTCGCGGGCACCCAGCACGCGAGCGCCGCCACCACCGCGAGCACCGCCGGCGCGCCCACGAACGTCACCACATCCGTGGGCGATACGTTGAAGAGCTGCCGCTCGATCAGCCGCGCCGCACCGTACGCCGCGCACAGGCCGAGGGCGGTCGCGATCCCGACGATGCGAAGCCCGCGCCACAGCACCATGCGCACGACCTCACCTCGCGCCGCGCCGAGCGCGATGCGGATCCCGATCTCCCGCGTCCGCTGCGCCACCGCATACGACATCACGCCGTACACGCCGATCAGCGCGAGCAGGAGCGCGAGCAGCGAAAACGCGCCGGTCAGAATGGCGGTGAATCGGTGCGGCGCCATGTCGCGTTCGACCAGGGAATGCATGGAGCGGATCTTCCAGACCGGCTGGTCGCGGTCCACCGACCAGATCGCGGCACGCACCTCGTCGCCGAGTGCGTCGGGATCGCCTACCGTCCGGGCCGCCACGCTCGAGAAGATCCCGGGGTTCTGCGCCTTCGCGACGTAGAGCTGGGCCTCCGCGGGCTCGGTCATGGTGAACTGCTTGATGGTACCCACGACGCCGACCACCGTCGCCACGACATCGGGCGGCCCGACGATCTTCATCCGCTTGCCGATCGCCGACTCGCCCGGCCAGGCCCGCTGGGCCAGCTCCCGATTTACGATGGCCACCGGCTCGGCGCCCATACGGTCGGCCGGCGAGAAGTCGCGGCCCTCGAGCAACGCGATGCGCATCGTGCCGAAGTAGCCGTCGGTCACGGCGTTGATCTGCGTGGTCGGCAGCGCGCCGTCCGCCGGCGGAGTGCGTCCGTCGGGCAGGTAGTTCGTCGTGCCCCAGTTGCCGCTCAGCGGCACCGAGCCGACGAGCGCCGCCGACCGCACGCCGGGCACGGCCCGGATCCGCTCGAGGGCCTGGTCGGCGAACTGAGCGATCACGGTGTCGTTGGTGTACTTGGTGGCCGGGAGCCGGAATTCGGCGGTGATCAGGTGCTCGGGCTCGAATCCCATCTTCTCCTGTTGCAATCGCGCGAAGCTCCTCGTGAGCAGGGCCGCGCCCACCAGCAGCACGATGCAGAGCGCCAGCTGAATCGCGACGAACGTGTTGCGCACGTCGCCGCGCCCGCCGGCGCTGCCGTCACCGGAGCGGTTCTGGAGCGCGTCGGCCAGGTCGGCTCGCGTCGCGTAGCGGGCGGGCACCGCGCCGAACAGCAGACCGGCCGCGACGGTGATGGCGACCGAGAAGAGCAGCACCCGCCGGTCGAGCCCGACGGGGCCGAAGACGGGGAGCCCGCCGGGTACGGCCGCCACCAGCGCGGCGATCGCCCAGTGCGCGACGAGCACGCCGGCGGCGCCGCCGATCAGCGCGAGCACGACGCTTTCGGTGAGGAGTTGGCGCACCAGGCGCGGCCGGCCCGCCCCGAGCGCCGCCCGGAGCGAGATCTCCCGCCGCCGCGCCGTCGCCCGCGCGAGCTGGAGGTTGGCGATGTTGGCACAGGCGATCAGCAGGATCAACGCCACGAAGCCGAGCAGGATCAGCAGGCCGGCACGAACATCGCCCACGAGGTAATCGCGGAGCATCACCAGGGACGCGTCCACACCGGCGTTGCTGGCCGGATATTCCGCCGCGAGCGCTTTCGCGATGCCGGCCAGGTCGGCCGACGCCTGCGCGGGCGTGACGCCCGGCTTGAGCAGCCCGATCGCCCAGAAGGACGGATTCTGCCGCGTGAGCCAGCTCTGGTTGGGCGGCGAGGTGACCGGAAGCCACACCTCGGGGGGCCCGAACGGATCCTGGTAGTCCGCCGCGGTGACGCCGACGATCACGTGCGGCAGCCCGTTGAGCACGATGGTGCGCCCGAGGATGCCGGAATCCGCCCCGTAGCGCGAGGTCCAGGCGGCGTGCGAGAGCACCGCGACTCGCTGGCTCGTGCCCTCGGCGGTCTCGGCGTCGGTGAACAGGCGGCCGAGCGCCGCGCGGGCGCCGAGCAGGCGCAGCGTGTTCGCGGTGACGAAGCAACCGACCAGGCGGTCGGGCTGCTCGGTGCCGGTCAGGTTGACGCTCTGTGTCCGGGCGAACCCCAGATCCTGGAAGGTCCGGTTGCGCGCCCGCCATTCGACCAGGTCGGGATAGGCGACGAGAACCCGGCGCTGGTCGCCGAGCGACGGCGATGACGACCACAGGACCGCGAGGCGGCCCGCGTTGGGGTACGGCAGCGGGCGTAACAGCACCGCGCTCACCGCGCTGAAGATCGATGTGTTGACGCCGATCGCGAGGACGAGGGTGAGCAGGGCGACGGCCGTGAACCCGGGCGCGCGGCGGAGCTGCCGCAGGGCGTGACCCGCATCCTGACGCAGCTCGGCGAGATACTCGGTGCGGCGCTCCGCGCGTTCGCGATCGAGGCCGATCCTGCGGCACGAGGCGCTGACCGCTGCCAGATCGCCGAAGCGGCGCAGCGCCTCCGCGCGGGCCTCCTCGGGGGCCATACCCCGTTCAGTCAGCTCGCGCGTGACCATCTCGAGGTGGAAGTCGAGCTCGGCATCCACCTCATCGGCGACGCTGTCCCGCCAGATAAGCGAGCGGAGCTGGCGACCGACCCGACCGACGGCGGCCATCGGTCAGCCCGGCAGCAGAATGGGCGAGACCGCCGCCACGAACTGGGCGAACCGCTCGGTCTCCGCCGCGAGCTGCTTCCGGCCCTTGCCCGTCAGCCGGTAGAACCTCGCCTTGCGGCCCAGCTCCGACGTCCCCCATTCCGCCTCGATCCATCCCTGCCGCTCCATGCGGTAGAGCGCGGGATAGAGCGAGCCCTCCTCGACCTGGATCGCGTCGCCGCTCGTGTCCCGGAGCCAGCGCGAGACGGCGTAGCCGTGGCGCGGGCCCCAGGTGAGGGTCTTGAGGATGAGAGCGTCGAGCGTGCCGTGGAGGCGGTCTTTCGCGGGGACGGACATGGGCTCCACCTAGAGGTCTATGCCTGCCTCTAGTGTGGGGCGCCGATACCTAGATGTCAAGGTATCATGTGCGGATGTCATCTGGGCTCCAAACGACAAGGACCCCGGCCGGCCCTTTGGCCGACCGGGGTCCTGTCACCGATGCCCTACCGCATCGCGGTCTTTTCGGAGGCGAGGCCGCGCACGGCGCCGGCGGCCGCCTGCACCTTGGTCGGGTCACTCGCGCTCTTGGCTTCCCCATCCAGCTCCGAGGCGAGGGCGGACAGTTCGTCCTGCCGCTTGGTGTCCGAGGCCTTCTCCGCATCGGCCAGCGCCTTCCGCGCCGACGAGATGTGGCCCTCGTCCAGACCCTTCTCCCGCTCGAGCTGGTCCAGGTACGCCCGTGCCAGCGCGAAGGTCGCGGGCCACACGATCTTGTTCTGCCCCTGCACGTTCAGGTAATCGTAGTGGACGCTCTTGGCCGCGTCGATCTCGTTCTGCGAGATGAACGCGCTCGGCGTGAGCTCGAAGATGTCGAGCCCGCGAGAGATCTCCGAGCTCACCATCACGCCGTTGTACCAGTAGATGGACCACGAGCCGCCGCTGGCCATCTTGGTCGAGTCCACGGGGCCGCGGTCGAAGAAGGCGATCTCCTTCGGGTGCGCCGCGTCGGTCCAGTCGAAGACCGAGATGCCGCCCTGATACCACGCCTGCACCATCACGTCGCGGCCGGGGATGGGGATCAGCGAGCCGTTGTGAGCGACGCAGTTCTCCTGCTGCGTCTGGGGCGCGAGCATCTTGTAGTAGCTCTGGAAGGTCATCTTCCGGTCGGCGAGCGTGAAGATGGCGTCGGCGCCCCACTCCTTGGGATCGGTGGCCCGGCACTTCGGCTGGCCGCCGCCGCCCCACTCGTCCGAGAACAGCAGCTTGGTGCCGTCGTTGTTGAACGTCGCCGAGTGCCAGTAGGAGAAGTTCGAGTCGGACACGGCCCCGATCCGCTTGGGGTTCACCGGATCGCTGATGTCGAGCAGCAGGCCGTAGCCGCCGCACGCACCACCGGCCAGGCCGATCGCCGGATACAGGGTGATGTCGTGACACTGGGTCGGCCCGGTATTCGACGGACCAACCATCTTGGCCACGATGCCGGGGAGCGCCTCACGGGCTGCCGCGCTGTCCTCCGCGGTCGGCGTGCCGGTCCGGTCGCGGCTCTTCATCACCATCGCCACCAGCGAATCCCCGTCCTCCTTGCTCAGGATCTGATGCATGCCCATGAACGAGGCCACGAAGGCGCCCTTGGCCTCCGCGTCCTTGATCTTCGCCATGTCCTCCGCCGCCTCGCCGTGCTTGGGCGGCGCCGCCAGGTCCTGGAAGATGCGCGGCGAGCTCACGATGGCGGCCTGCTCCGGATGCGCCAGCGGAACCTTGATGACTTCGATCCGGAACAGCGCCGACGCCGAGTCCTGATCCGGCGCGGCGCTTACACAGCCGGCCAGCTCGCTCGGCGAACGGACGTTCGACGACCCCGAGATGTACACGTACACGTTCTCGGTGTCCTTGGGGTCCACCAGTACCGAGTGCGTGTGCGAGCCCCGGCAGGTCTGTACGTTGCCGACGTTCTTGGGATGCGCGATGTCGCTGATATCGAAGATGCGAAGCCCGCGCAGGCGATCCTTGCTGACCGTGTCGGGCACGCCTTCCGTGCCGCAGTCGAGCCGGCCGCTCAGGCCCTCGCCGGAGACGAAAAGCAGGTTCTTGTACGCCGACACGTCGCTCTGCGACGCGGGGCAGACGTAGGCGGTCTCGAGTCGCGGCTTGCCCGGATCCGTGATGTCCCAGACCTGGTACCCGTTGTAGCTGCCCTGGATGGCGTACTTGCCGGTGAAGCTCAGGTCGGAATTCGTGATGCCGAGAAACTTCTCCGACGGCGGCGTCTTCGACAGCACGCGCAGGTTCCAGGTGGCTTCCTGCGCGTCGAAGAGGCCGGCCTTGAGGCCCACGCGCGGATCGGGACTCGGCGGGGTGGCGGACATGTTGCCCGTGCTCGAGGTCGAGTGAGCGCAGGCCGACACGGCCGCGAGGCCGAGCATGAGCGACAGGGATCGGAGCGACGCGAGAGCCATGACGGGTTCCTTGGAGGTCACGAGGGCTGGGAAGGCGGAAGGGCCGCCAGCATCTTCTCCATCCGGGCAATCTCGGTGGACTGATCGACGCTGACGTCGTTGGCGAACTTGAACACGGTCTCGTCCTGCGCGGACCCGTACGAGCCGAACAGATCCTTCACCATGGACACGGCGCCCTTGTGGTGCTGGATCATGAAGGTGAGGAACAGCCGGTCGAACTCCTCGCCGCGCGCCTGATCGAGCTGGTGCATCTGCTCTTCGGTCAGCATGCCCGGCATGAGCATCTCATGCTCCATGCCGTTCATCTTCATCTTCATCGGGCCGGGCACCGGCTCCGGCACCGGGCGCCCGCGATCGCGCAGCCACGTCTGCATCGTGGCGATCTCGTCGCGCTGCGCGTTGATGATCCGGGCGCACAGCGTCTGGATGGACGGGCTGGCTTCGTGGCTCGGCGCCCAGCCGGCCATGACGATCGCCTGCGCGTGGTGGTTGATCATGCCGGTCATGAACTGCGCGTCGGCCTCGGTGGAGGGCAGGCGCGCGCTGTCGGCCCGGGCCCGGGCGATCGCCGCGAGCTCTTCGGCGTTGGCGGGCGGCTGGGGCGACGGGGCGGCGGCCGTCTCATGCTGGGCGGAGCCGCCACAGGCGGCGAAGGTCCCGGCGAGGGCCAGAGATGCCAGGCGGAGCGCGAGGGTCAGTCGGAGGGGCCGGACGCCCTGAGAGGTCTGCATGGGACACGTAAAATACCACCGTCCCGGCGGCAGGTAAGCGGCGGGCGACGGACGGGGCACCGCGGGAGACAAATCGTCCCGGAGGCCTTGGCGTCCGGCATATCCCGTGTTCGCGCCTCGCATCCTCTTGGCCTCGTCTCGACCCGACGAGCCGCGGGCCTGAAGGCACGCCCTCTCCATAGGTTACGCCCGATGGGTGACTTTCCACCGTCCGGCGGAAAAGACGCCGTCGCGCGTGGAGGCGATATCGGAGGTCCGCCCTGGCGCGACCCCTCCGGGACTGGTATCACTGATCCAACCCCTCTTTCCGGCTCCCACAGGAGACGCCCATGTCCGTGGGCTCCAGCTTCCTCGACCAGGTCAACCGGTCCTTCGATCGGGCGGCGAGCTTCACCCACCACCAGCCGACCCTGCTCGCCAACATCAAGGCCTGCAAGAACCTCTTCTACACCAGCTTCCCCATCAAACGCGACGACGGCACGATCGAGGTGGTGCACGCCTGGCGCGCCGAGCACAGCCACCACAAGCTGCCGTGCAAGGGCGGCATCCGGTACGCGCTCGCGGTGGACGCGGAGGAGGTGCAGGCGCTGGCCGCCCTGATGACGTACAAGTGCGCGCTGGTGGACGTGCCGTTCGGCGGCGCCAAGGGGGGCATTCGGATCGAGCCCAAGAAGTACTCCGTCGGCGAGCTGGAGCGGATCACCCGGCGCTACGTGTTCGAGCTGGTGCGCAAGAACTTCATGGGGCCCGGGCTCGACGTGCCGGCTCCCGACGTGGGGACGAGCAGCCGCGAGATGGCCTGGATCGCGGACACGTACACCCAGCTCCGTCCGGGCGAGCTCGACGCCCTCGGCTGCGTCACCGCCAAGCCGGTGAGCGCCGGCGGTATCCGCGGCCGCACCGAGGCGACGGGGCGCGGCGTGTTCTACGGCACGCGCGAGCTCTGCGGCGTCGCCGAGGACATGAAGGCGCTCGGCCTCACACCCGGCCTCGAGGGCAAACGGGTGGTGGTGCAGGGTCTGGGCAACGTCGGATACTTCGCCGCCAAGTTTTTCCGCGAGGCCGGCGCGCTGATCGTCGGGCTCGCGGAGACGGAAGGCGCCATCGGCGACCCCAAGGGGCTCGACCTCGAGAAGGTCATGGCCTATCGCCGAGAGCGGCGGAGCGTGCTCGGCTTCCCTGGCGCGATCGATCTCAAGCGCCGGGAGGACGCGCTCGAGCTCGACTGCGACATCCTCATCCCCGCTGCCCTCGAGCGGCAGATCACCGCGGAGAACGCCCCGCGCGTGAAGGCCAAGATCGTGGTCGAGGCGGCGAACGGCCCGACTACCAGCGAGGCCGACGAGATCCTCACGCAGCGCGGCATCCTCGTGGTCCCCGACGCCTACGTCAACGCGGGCGGGGTCACCGTCTCCTACTTCGAATGGGTCAAGAATCTGGGCCACGTCCGCTTCGGCCGGATGCAGAAGCGGTTCGAGCAGGGGGCCTACGGCCGGCTGCTTGAGGCGGTGGAGGGCGTGACGGGACGGCGGTTCACCGCCGAAGAAGTCGAGCGGGTGACGCGCGGCGCGAGCGAGGAGGACCTGGTCAACTCGGGACTCGAGGAGACCATGATCGGCGCGTATCACGGGATCCGGAAGGAATGGAAGGAGCGGAAGGGCACGGTGGACATGCGCACCGCGGCGATGATCGTAGCGATCGACAAGGTGGCGTTGAGCTACGAGCAGCTGGGGATCTTTCCGTAGGCCGGGAGGCTCGCGCTGTCGTTCCGGTCCCGGCGACAGCGCGGCCCCCGCACTCCTCACGACGGCTCCTTCGTCAACCGCGCCATCCCCTCGCGCGCCTCCACGACGTATGGCTGCAGCGACGGATCCGCGTCCCGCCACATTCCCGCCACCCAGGCATACGACCTGATCGCGGTGTCCCGCTCGCCAATCCGCTCGGCCACGCGGCCGCGCAGCAGCGTCCAGAGTACCTCCGACGGGAAGGCCCCAGCGGCGGCGGTGGGCGAGTTAGCGCGCACGATCGTCCACGCCTCCTGGTCGCGATGCCGCTCGATCAGAAGCTCGGCGAGCGTGAGCTGATTCAGATAGCAGGCCGGACATCCCGACCGCGGCAGGGCGAGCAGCTGCTCGATGGTCGTGGTCGTATCCCGCCGCGCCAGCGCCAGGAAGGCGTGCGCCGATCGAGCGACATAGTCGGGCGTGGGAAGACTCGCGCTCGCGGGTGTCCGCCGGGCAGCCTCGGCGGCGCGCCGCTCCATCACCGTGAGCGCGACGGTGTCGTGACGGCTCGCCAGCCAGGGAAGCCAGGCGACGTCGATGAATGTCGGCCGGCTGTGGGCGCGCTCGCTCAGGTGGGCCGAGGCGCTCTCCGCCGGAATCGCCCCCAAAAGCGCTGCTTCCGCGACGAGCAATGAATCGCGCGGCCAGAACACCGCGGCGCCGGCGCGAAGACGGCCGCGTACCATGGACTGCCGCGGGACCACGCCTCGAACGCGCTCGGGTGTGTCGAGCGGCGGAATGCTGAGCGGATGGGCCGTGATGTACCGAGCGAGGTCCAGGGCCTGTTCGCCGCCGTCCGGCATTCGGCTCAGCGTGGAGTAGCAGGTGAACAACCCTTCGTCCGACGTGCGCCGGTACAGCGCCGTGCGTCGCGCCGGCGGGGTCGCCGAGTCGACGAGCAGCTCGAGCAGCCGCGCACCGTCCGCGGCGCGGTCGTTCCCGGCTGCCAGCGCCAGATACGGACGCATGTACCGCCGCCGCGGCTCCGGCCCCTCTATAGCGGCCAGCTCGATCGCATGGATGTAGGACGGGCCGAACGATGAGTCGAGTGCGATCGCCCGATCGAACGCGCGGCTTACCCCGTCCGCCGGACGGCCGGCCATCGGACCCAGGTGCTCCTCCGCCTCGCCGAGCAGGTGCCAGGCCTCCGCATCGTCCGGATATCGAGCCACCCCGTATTCCGCCATCTGGAACAGGCGATCGAGCCTCGGGCCGTATCCGCTGTCCGCCCCGGAGCCCAGCGTGCCCGCGTGCAGCAACGATGCCATGACCGAGTCCGTGGCGATGTACAGGCTGTCCCGGGTCGGCAGGCCGTGGTTGAGCTCGCCCGCGCGCTGGGCGTACGTGGTGGACAGTGAGTCGGTCCCGGTGCGGATCCAGCCGAGCGCGAGGCTCGCGCGCCGGAACGCGGGGGCGAACGTGCTGTCGAGCTCGATGGCGCGCTGGTAGTACACCAGCGCCGAGTCCCAGGCACTCCGCCGGAGGAGCTGCTCTCCCTGGAGGAAGGCCTTGAGCGCGGGGAGCGACGTCGAGCCGAAGCCGACCAGGCGCACGGCGCCGATCGGGCGGGTGCGGCCGAGCCCCTCGAGCACGCGGATGGTGAGCGAGTCGGCCGCGCGGTCCACCCGGTCCGCCACGTCGGTCAGCTCCCACTCCTGGATCGGACGTGCGGCTGCCACGTCGTAGAGCGTGGCGCGGAGCCGCATCGAGTCCGGGCCGGCGCCCAGCAGGGAGCCGTAGAGCGCGAGCCCGGCTCCGGTGCGCCGTCCGAGGTCGCCGGCGGACTCGGGATCGGCGCGGCCGGTCCAGCGGCGAATGACGGTGGTCGGTGCGACCGTGCGGAGCGGCCCTGCGCCGTCGAGGTTGCGGGAGAGCAGATCCACCAGTCCCTCCCGCCAGAGCGCGAGCTTTGGATCGAGCACGTCGAACGGCGCCACCGCGATGAGCGTGTCGGCGAGAATCGGCCGCGATCCCGCCCGGCTTCGAAGCAGGCCGAACGCGACGGCCGCCGCCGCGAGCAGCGCGAGCCCGACCAGTATCGGTGCTCGTCGCGAGCCGACCGGAGAGGGGACATGCGTGGTGGAGTGCGCGGCGCCCGCATGAGAAGCCGCCGACAACGCCTCCGCCATCTCGGCGCCGATGGCGAACCGATCGGCTGGCGCCCGGGCCAGCGAGCGATCCACCGCGTGCTCAAGCTCCGGCGACACGGTCTCCCGCACCAGGTGTAGCGGACGCGCGGTCTCGGTGAGCCGCCTGGCGATCATCGCCTGGGCGGTCGGCCCCGTGAATGGGGGCTCGCCCGCCAGCATCTCGTAGAGCACGCAGCCCAGGCTGTAGAGATCCGAGCGCCCGTCCAGCTCGCGCTCGCCCGAGCCCTGCTCCGGGCTCATGTAGGCCGGCGTGCCCACGACCACGCCGGTCTCGGTGATCCGATCGTCCTCGCCGAGCACGCCCGTGGCGCGGCCGATGCCGAAGTCGGCCACGAGCGTGTCGCCGTCCTCGGTGAGGAGGATGTTCTCCGGCTTGATGTCCCGGTGGATCACTCCGTGGCGGTGCGCGTGATCGAGCGCGCGCGCCACCTGGCTCGCGATCCGCACGGCGGCGTCCACCGGAAGCTGCCGCTCGCGCCGCAGCCGGTCGCGCAGGCTCTCGCCCGCGACATAGGGCATCGTGAACCAGAGCCGCCCCGCCGTCTCGCCGGATTCGTGGACCGGGAGGATGTGCGTGTGCTGCAGGCTCGCGGCCAGCCGGATCTCGCGGAGGAAGCGCTCGGGGCCGAGCGAACGGCCGAGCTCCGCGTGGAGCACCTTGAGGGCGACGTATCGGTCATGGCGCACGTCGCGCGCGAGATAGACGGTCGCCATGCCGCCGCGCCCGAGCGTGCGCTCGATCACGTAGCGGTCGTGCAGGGCTTCGACGAGCGCGGCGGGAGGACTGGTCACGTCGGATCGCGGGAGGGGACTCGTCGAATCTGGGACGTGTCGGATCGCGACGCCAGCCCGCGCCGGACGAGCGCCCGGACGGCGCCGGCTCTACATTGAGCGATCGTTCCCATGCACCCGTGAGGAAGGTCCATGCGCTACCGCTATCTCACCTGCGACGTCTTCACCGCCACGCGCTTCGGCGGCAACCAGCTCGCCGTGCTGCCCGCGGCCACCGGGCTGTCGGACAAGCGGATGCAGCAGATCGCCCGCGAGTTCAACTTCGCCGAGACCTCCTTCGTCTTCCCGCCCGAGAAAGGTGGCACGCGGCGCGTCCGAATCTTCACGCCGGCGGTCGAGGTGCCGTTCGCCGGGCATCCCAATGTCGGCACCGCGTTCGTACTGGCGACTCTCGGCGAGCTGGGGCCGCTCGACCAGCCGATGCGGATCACGTTCGAGGAGAAGGCGGGAATGGTGCCGATCGCGGTCGAGCGGCGCGACGGGCTCATCCGCTGCGAGCTGTCCGCGCCCGAGCGGCTCACCCTCGGCCGGAGCGTCAGCGCCGAGACCTTCGCCCAGGCGGTGTCGCTCGCGGCCGAGGACGTCGTCACCCGCACGCATCCACCGCAACTGGCCTCCGTCGGGCTCCGGTTCCTGATCGGCGAGCTGCGCGACCGCGCCGCGCTCGAGCGCGCGCGGCCGCGGATGGACCGCCTCGAGGCGCTGATCGGCGACGGGATGACGGCCGACCTGCACTTGTACGTGCGCACCGGCGACGACTTCGACATCCGGACCCGCATGTTCGCGCCGTTCGACGGCGTGCCGGAGGACCCGGCCACCGGGAGCGCCAACGCGGCGCTCGGCGCGCTCCTCGCGGGCTACGATCCCGCGACGAGCGGGAGCTACCAGTGGCGCGTCGCGCAGGGCGTCGAGATGGGGCGTCCGAGCGTGCTCGAGGTGGCGGCGGAGAAGCGCGACGGGGAGGTGGTGGAGGCGCGGGTCGGGGGGACGAGCGTGCTGGTGAGCGAAGGAGAGATCGAGGTGGACTGAGGGTCGTCGCGGCCCCGCTACCGGTCCACGTAACTCATCCGCTCGGCGTTGTATCGGGCCCCCGCCACCGCCGACAGCGCGTCAGTCAGCCGTCCGAGCCGCGCCGCGTCGAGCTGGAGCTCCACCGCTCCCAGGTTCTCCTCCAGGTACTTCCGCCGCTTGGTGCCCGGGATCGGCACGATGTCCTCCCCCTGGTGCAGCAGCCACGCGAGCGCGACCTGCGACGGCGTGGCGCCAACCTCGGCGGCGATGTTCCGGACCACTTCGGAGGCCCGCATGTTGGCGTCGAAGTTCGCGCCCTGGAACCGCGGATCGTCCCGGCGGAAGTCTCCTTCGGCGTAGTCCTCGGCGCGGCGCGCCGTGCCCGTGAGGAATCCGCGGCCGAGCGGACTGAACGGCACCAGGCCGATGCCCAGCTCGCGAAGGACGGGAATGATCTCGGCCTCGAGGTCCCGCTCCCAGAGCGAGTATTCGCTTTGAAGTGCGGAGATCGGGTGCACCGCATGGGCGCGGCGGATGGTCGCGGCACCGGCCTCGCTCAGCCCTAGGAAGCGCACCTTGCCCTGATGCACCAGGTCGGCCATCGTGCCGACCACGTCCTCGATCGGAACCCGCGGGTCCACGCGGTGCTGATAGAGCAGGTCGATATGATCGGTGCGGAGGCGTTCGAGCGAGCCCTCGACCGCCTCGCGGATGTGGGCCGGCCGGCTGTCGAGACCGCCTCGCGCCTGCTCGCCGATTTCCCAGCCGAACTTGGTGGCCAGGATGACCTGATCACGCCGGCCCTCGATGGCGCGGCCGACGAGCGTCTCGTTCGTATGGGGCCCGTACACCTCGGCGGTGTCGAGCAGCGTCAGCCCCAGCTCGAGGGCGCGATGAATGGTCGCGATCGATTCGGTGTCGTCGAAGTCGCGGTCGAGGTAGGACTGGCTCATGCCCATGCAGCCGAGGCCGAGCGCGGAAACGGTGAGACCCTGGGTCCCGAGCGTGCGCGTGCGCATGCCGAACCATAGAGACGGCAGGCGGCGCGGGACAAGCGCCCGGACAACCGGCCGCTCGCGCCGCCCTAGCGCGCCGCCGCCAGCAGGCCCAGCCGCTCCTCCGCCATCCGCGTTCCCTTCACCCTCGAGGTGATCTTCCGGAACGCGATCTCCCTCGCCACGTCCGGCGAGCCGTGCTTCGGCTTCACGTCCACGCTGAAGGGGGAAAAGCCGCAGTCGTCGGTCGAGCCGAGCCGGTCCACTGGAATGTGCCTCGCCGCGAGTACCAGGTCGTCCCGCACCTGCTGCGCCGTTTCGACCGCGGGATCGAGCGGATTGATGACCCCGATGAAGCAGATCTGCGGCACGCCGTTCGCATCGCTCCGGCTGTGCTGCCCGATCAGCTTGTACACCCGCTCCTTGTCTCGCTCGCTCGCGACCTGAATCAGGAAATAGCCGGCGTTCATCCGGAACATGCTGGGCAGGAGATCGGCGTAGTCCACGTCCGCACTGTGGGTCGAGTCGCAGTCGCCGCCGGGACAGGTGTGGATACCGATGTTGCGGCGCTCCTCCGCGGTGAAGCGGTTGAGCACCCGGTTGTTGAGCTCGATGAACTGCTCGAGCATCTTCCGGCCGGTCCACGGATTCCGTGGGTCGTTGCGGCAGGCCAGCCGGCCTTCCGTGAAGTCGATCGAGACGCGTCGGGCGCCGGCCGCGAACGCCAGGCGGATGTCCTTCTCGCACTCGTCGCACAGGTCCGCGAGGAACTCCGCGCGGGTGTAGCCCCAGATCTCCCCGTCCAGGGGATAGAGCAGCGACAGCATGCTCGGCGCGATGACTGCCTGCTTCATCGGCTTCTTCGCGTACTTGATGGACTTCTGGAAATTGTCGGCGGCGTAGGTCCGGTATCGGAACGGCCCGGCGGTGAGCCGCGGAAGCCTGCGGTGGTGGCCGTCGGCGAAGATCGCGAAGTACTGCCCGTCGGCGACGAGGTTGTCGGACAGTCCCTTGCCGGCCAGCGTGTCGACCAGCGGGTAGGTGGCGAAGCTCGAGGCGCGCTGCTCGCCATCGGACACGATCGGCGATCCGGTGGCCTCCATGCGCTCGATGGAATCACGGCACGCGAGATCCTGCTCGCGCTCCAGCTGGCCTTTGGTGATCCTGCCTGCGTCATAGTCGGCGATCGCGGCCTGGAGCTTGGCGGGTCTCGGCAGGGAACCGACGGGTTCGGTGGGGATGCCCATCTGTGAATCCTTTCGAATGACGTGCGTCGTGCCTGGCACCGCTAAGCATGGAGCGGAAACCGGGCACCGCAAGATCTGCAACTCCCGTGGCCACGTTCGCGTAGTGGCACCCGACCCGACGACCGGAATGGTCATGCGCCCACGCAGTCTGCTGCTCGGCCTGTGCGTCCTCGCGGTGTGGCGGCCCCACGTCCTCGCGGCCCAGGCCCGCGCCGTCGCCGATACGGCGGCCCTTCAGCGCCTGCTCGTCGCCGAGGACGCGCGCGGCACGGGGCACGACGGGCTCGCGCCCCTGCTCGACGCCCTCCAGGGGACGGACACCCTGCTCCGCCGGCTGTCGGTCCGTGGGCTCGGACGGTTCCAGCGCCCCGAGCTGGGCCGGATGCTCGTGCCTCTGCTGCGGGATCCGGCGCCCGCGGTGCGCGCCGAGGCGGCGAACGCCGTCGCGCAGTCGCTCCGTCGCACGCGCCGCACCGATCCAACGCCCACCGACACCGCGGTGCTTGGCACGCGTGAGGCCGCCAGCGCCCTCGCGGGCGCGCTCGACGCCGAGCGCGATCCCGCCGTCACCGATGCCCTCGGCCAGTCGCTCGGCCGCCTGCCGCTTCCCGATACGGCCTCGGCGCGCGCCGCCGAGGCCGCCATTCGCGCGCGGTTCTCGGCGCAGCGCACGCCGGGCCTCGCCCACGGGCTCTACACGCTCGCGCGTGGGCGGCGAGCGACCGGGACGCTCGATTCCGCCACGGTCGCGCTGCTCCGCGCGTCGGCGGTCGCATCGCCCGACACCACCGTTCGGCGCCTGTCGCTCCTCACCCTCGCCGCGGCCGGCGGACTCGATAGCGCCACCGCGGTTCGCGCCGCGCGCGACCGGGATGACGAGGCCCGCCGAATGACGCTTCGCGGGGCCGGGACGCTCTCGGCGACGCTCCGCACCCAGCTCATCGCGCGGGCGCTCCACGACCCGAGCACGATCGTCCGCACCGAAGTCGCCGCGACCGCGCGCCTGGGCGATGGGCCGCCCGCCTGCGGCCCGATGCTCGCGCTGACCCGCGACCGAGAGCTGTACGTCGTGCTCGCCGCAATCGACTCGCTCGCCGGCGGGTGCGCGGACTCCGCCGCGGCCGCGACCACGCTCGAGCGTCTCGCGTCCGCGAGCTCGGCCGCGGGCCCGCCCGACCATGGTTGGCAGGCGGGCGCGCATGCACTCCTGGCGCTCGCGCGGCTCGACACCGCGAAGGCGGCTCGCCTGCTGCCGCGCTTCGCCGGAAGCGACCGGGCCGAGGGCCGGGTGTACGCGGCACGAGCCGCCGCCGCGGCCCGCGTCGGCCCCGTGCTGTATCGCCTCGCGCACGACCCCGACCGGAACGTGCAGGAGGCGGCGATCGTCGGGCTCGCCACTACGGTCGGCCACGACGCCGATAGCGTCTACCTCCGTGCGCTCGGCTCGAGCGGCCATCAGGTGGCGCTCGCCGCCTCCGAGGCGCTCGACAGCACGACGACGCCCGGCGCCCTCGACGCCTTGCTGGCGGCGTTCGATCGGCTGAGCGCCACCCGCAGCGAGAACGCCCGGGACCCCCGGCTCTCCATGCTGGCCCGTATCGGCTCACTCGGTACCAGCGCGACGGCGCCGCGCCTCCAACCCTATCTCGCCGACTACGACACCGCGGTCGCCAGTCTCACCGCCGAGACGATCGGCCGGTGGAAGGGCTCGACCGTCCAGCCTCACCCGTCACCGCTCCCGATTCGACCCGAGCCGCTGGCGGCGGTCTTTCTCGACGAGGCGACGCGGCTCCGCGTCACGATGGCCACGTCGAGCGGCGGCGGGACGTTCACCGTGCGATTGTTTCCGAGAGAGGCGCCGGCCACGGTGGCTCGGGTCCTCAGGCTGGTCCGGGCGGGATGGTACGACGGGAAGGTGTTTCAGCGGGTCGAGCCCAACTTCGTGATCCAGGGTGGCGGGCCGGACGCCAACGAGTACGTAGGGGACGACGCGTTCATGCGCGACGAGCTCACCATGCGCACGCACGCGCGCGGCACGCTCGGCATCTCCGCGCGGGGACGGGATACCGGCGATGGGCAGTGGTTCATCAACCTGGTCGACAATCCGCTGCTCGACCACGAGTACACGATCTTCGGGCGGATCGACGGCGGGCAGGCCGCGGCGGAGCGGATCCTCGAGGGGGATCGGATCGCGCACGTCGAGGTGATCGGCGGAGGAGGCGCATCGCCCTGACGACGCGCCGCCTCCCACGCTCGCCCTTTCCTTGCCAGCCCAGTAGCGCCCCCGGCCACGCCCCGTCAAATTTCCCCGCCCCCACACCCGCGACGTGAAGTGACCCGACCGGTGCCGACCCTCGCCCTTGGCGGACGCTACCAGCTCGAGCGTGAGCTGGGGCGCGGCGGCATGGCTACGGTCTATCTGGCCCGCGACACCCGCTACGACCGCCCCGTCGCCTTCAAGCTGCTGCGCCGCGACGTCACCGCGGCGCTCGACACCGAGCGCTTTCGCCGCGAGATCACGACCGCCGCGCGGCTGCAGCATCAGAGCATCTGCTCGGTCTACGACTCCGGCGAGGCCGACGGACAGCTCTGGTACACGATGCCGTACATCCCCGGCGAGTCGCTGCGCGAGCGGCTCCGCCGCGAGGGGCGATTGAGCATCGCCGACGCGCTCCGCATCACGCGCGAGAGCTCGGACGCGCTCGCCTACGCGCATCGCGCGGGTGTGGTCCACCGCGACATCAAGCCCGAGAACATCCTGCTCACCGAGGACGGGAGCCCGATCCTCGCGGACTTCGGCATCGCGGTCCAACTCGGCGCCCACTCGGGCGAGCACCTCACCGAGGACGGCCACGGCATCGGCACACCGATGTACATGGCGCCCGAGCAGGCGATGGCCCAGCCGGTGGACCCGCGCGTGGACCAGTGGGCGCTCGCCGCCGTCTGCTACGAGATGCTGACGGGGCGGCCGCCGCACGCCGCCCCCACCGTGCACGAGGTCATCGCGCAGCGGGTGACCGAGGTGCCTCCACCGGTTCGGAGCGTGCGTCCGGAGGCCCCGCTCGCGACCGAGCTCGCCCTCGAGCGCGCGCTCTCGCTCGAGCCCGACGATCGCTTTCCGTCCATGACGGACTTCTCCCGTGCGCTGACCGACACCGCGGCCGCGCCGCGGCGGCGGCGGGTGCCGCCCTGGGCGTGGATCGCGGTGGCCACCGTGTCGACCGCCCTGGCGGTCGTGCTGGCGCTTCGGCAGGCACACACGCATACCACCGTCGCCGCTCCGCCGCTCGCGTCGCCGGCGCAGGCGGCATCGCCCGCGCGGCTCGCGGTGCTCGCGTTCGAGAACCTTGGCGACAGCGCCGACGCGTACTTCGCCGAGGGGATGGCCGACGAGATCCGCAGCAAGCTCGCGGGGCTGCCGGGCCTCGAGGTCATCGCCCGTGGAAGCTCCAGCCAGTACCTCGGGAGCGCCAAGTCGCCCAAGGTCATCGCCGCGGAGCTTGGCGTGCCGTATCTCCTCACCGGCACCGTACGGTGGGAGAGAGGCCCCAAGCGGAGCCGCGTGCGGGTGAGCCCCGAGCTGATCGACGCGAGCACCGGCATCACCCGCTGGGCGCACCCGTTCGACGCCGCGTTCACCGACGTCTTCGCGGTCCAGTCCGACATCGCGAGCCAGGTCGCGGGCGCGCTGCACCTGGCGCTCACCGACAGCGCGCGCGCGCAGCTGAGCGCCGTGCCCACGCGCAACCTCGACGCCTACGCGCGCTATCTCCGGAGCCGCGAGATGCGCACGGGCGAGTACACGCCGGACGTCCTTCGCGCCGCCATCGTCGAGCTCCGTGAGGCGGTGCGGCTCGACACGGGGTTCGTCGCCGCCTGGGCCGACCTCGCGCAGGCGCAGATGGACGTGTTTCGCCTCGGCGGCCTCATGGTGAACGACGCCGACTCGGCCCGTGCCTCGCTACGCCGCGCCGAGGCGCTCGCGCCGACCTCGCCCGACGTGCGCGGCGCGAGCGGCCGCTATCACCTCGTGGTCGAGGGCAACTTCGCCGAGGCGCTCCGTGACTACCGGGAGGCGCTCCGCGTGCAGCCGCACCGGAGCGACCTGCTCACGTCCGCGGGCACGGTGGAGATGGAGCTCGAGCGCTGGCCGGAGGCGGTGGCGGACCTGGAGCACGCGACCCGCGTCGATCCCCGCTCGCCCGACGCCGCCTCCTGGCTCGGCGTCGCGTATCTGCGCCTCCATCGCTACGACGTCGCGCGCCGCGAGGTGGACCGCGCGCGAGCCCTGCGGCCCGCCAGCATGAGCCTGGGCTACAGCCGCGCGCGCGTCGCCGCCGCCGAGGGAGACCTCGCCGGCGTCCACCGCGTGTTCCGCGAGCTGGAGCAGACAGCGGGGCCGCGAGCGCTGGCCGCCTACGTGGCGCTGCGCGAGGACCTGATCTGGGCGCTCGAGGACGACCAGCTCCACACCGTCACGACGCTCACCCCCGACGATCTGGACGGCGGTCGTGCTGACTGGGCGCTCGCCCTCTCGGAGGCGCATCGTTTCCTCGGTGACTCGGCGCGGTCCCGCGCGTACGCGGACAGCGCGGTCACCGCGTACGACGCGATGCTCGCGCGCTGGGGCGATCGGCGGGACCGGGGACAGATCGTCGTGACGCGGGCGCTCGCGCTCGCCCTGGCGGGCCGGATGCGCGAGGCGCGCGAGGCCGGCGACCAGGCCGGGACCCTGCAGCCGCTCGGCTCGGGGCTGCAGACGCCGTACATCGCATGGGTGCGCGCCCGCGTCGACGTACTGGCGGGCGACCGGGCATCCGCGATCGCGCGGCTCCAGTCCATCCTGATGCATCCGGCGCAACAGTCGCGGGCCTGGTACGGCATCGACCGTACGCTCGATCCGCTCCGCACCGATCCGGGGTTCGAGGCGCTCCTCGGGCATCGGTGAGCCGCCCCGCGCCTCTGCCTTTGGTCCGGGTTCCACCCCATCGATCGTCGGCAGGAGAACCCAACGCGCGCCTGATGTCGCCCGCTTGGCCGCACCCCATATTCACGCCCGTCACGAACCTCGACCATGCTTAGCGGGAGGGTGTCATGGGGGTGTCCAACAGCGGCGGGTGGGAGCTTCGGCGGTGTCCGAGCCCGAGGTGCTCGACCTCCGCGCTGCGCGTGCGGCGCGATCCGAGCGAGGAGGCGGTCTGGTGGGTCGGCCGGCTGGGCTACGGTGGGACCTGGCGTATTGCGGCGACGGTGCCGTGCTGCCCGTTGTGCGGGTCGGATCTGGACATGGGGAGGGAAGTGCGCGGGTACGTCGGGTAGGAGAGGTTGCAACCGAGTGAACTGGGGGCGGTCGCGCAGGCATGACTGCTGACGAAGCGAAGGGCCCGCAAACGGGCCCTTCGTTTCATTCACGCCTGACGGTGCCGGGCTCCGCTACGCGACCGCCTCCACCGGTTCGTCGCTCACCTTCGCGGTCGCATCGCCCCGCTCCAGGATCCGCTCCGCCACGTACTCGGCGTCGCGTCCCACGCCGTGGATCATCGACGACGACATCGCGTACAGGAAGTGCAGCCCCACGAAGCTCAACCCCGGCTCGGCACAGGTGATCCCCCGCGTATGCACCGGCATGCCGCGCTCGTCGAACACCGGCAGGTCGATCCACGAGAAGCCGGGCTCATATCCGGTGCACCAGATCACATTGGTCACACCGAGCGTGCGGCCGTCGTCGAGGAGCGGGCGTCCGTCGCGCGCACCCACCGTGCGCGGCACGCGCAGGACCCCGTCGGCGTCCAGGTCGCGCGACATCACGCGGATGAGCGGCGTTGCGCGCCCCGCCGTCCGGTGATGTGCCTTCCGCCCCAAGGCGGTGTCGAGCCTCAGCACGCGGTAGAACACCACGCGGAACAGGAGCCGCGCGAGTACGAGGCGGGCTGGCAGGCTGTCGAGCCGGAACGGGAGCTCGCCGGCGGGCGTCCCGGAGACGTACGTCTCGTGCCCGGCCCGGGCGACGTCGCGCGCGATCTCCGCTCCCGAGTTCCCCAGACCCACGAGTAGCACGCCGCCGGGCCGGAGCTGCGCGGGGCTGCGGTACACGCTGGAGTGGAACTGGACTATGCCGCGATCGAGCTCGTGCGCGAACGCGGGAAGGCGCGGCCGCTGAAAGTCGGCCATCGCCACCACGACGTTGCGGGCTTTGATCCGCCGGGGCCCGACGCTCACGATCAGCCGACCGTCCGCCTTCGAGATCCGGTCCACCCGTACGCCCGTCCGCAACGGCAGCGAGAACCGCCGTGCATAGGCCTCGAGGTAGTCGGCCATGTCGTCCTTGGTCGGGAACGAGTTCGGCGCCGCGGGGAACGGCATCCCGTTGAGCCCGTCGAACTTGGCCGGCGTGAACAGGCGCAGCGAGTCCCATCGCTGCCGCCAGCTGTCGCCCACCCGCTGGTTGGCCTCCAGAATCACGAACGGGACGCCGCGACGGGAGAGATGGTATCCCACCGACAGCCCCGCCTGGCCGCCGCCGATCACGACGGTGTCGATCGCTTCGATCTCGCGCATGATGCTACGTCCTCCGTGGGTTTGTCCGGCGACCCTGTCGTCGCCTGCCACCATATGTACGCACGGACGCGCCTCCCTGCTTCGGTCGGAATGCCCACCAACCGACGAGTGCCGGACATGGGTCATTTTATGTAGACCCGGGGAGAGCCAGGGGCTAGGACGGCCGCGACAGGAGGTCGTGCTCGTAGGCATAGGCCGTGGCCGCCGCCCTGGTGGGTAAGCCCAACTTGGTGAAGATGTTACTCATGTGCCGAGCGACCGTCTTCTCGCTGATGCCGAGCCGTTCCGCGACCGCCCGGTTGGTCCGGCCGGTGGCCACGAGACGGAGCACCTCGATCTCGCGAACCGTGAGGTTGCCGGGCGCCGACTCCCCGGCCCGACGGCCCAGCGCCTCGACCCGGCGCAGGTCGTGGGCGGCGCCGAGCTCGCCGAAGGCATAGCGCGCGGCGTCGAGCTCCATCGCGGCGGTGTCCTCGTCGCCCAGCGCACGATGGGCCAGGCCGGCGAGCACCCGCGCCCGTGCGGCCTCGTAGGGGACGTCGAGCTGCCGCCAGCCCGCGCTGGCCTCGCGCAAGGCATCGAGCGCGGCGCGCGGTTCGCCTTCGGCGAGGAGCACGGCGCCCAGCGCCTGCGCCGCCTCGGCCCGGAGCAGCGGCGCGCCGAGCGTCTCGGCGATCGCGGCCAGCTCCTCCGCGGCGGCCCGTGCGGCCGCCACGTCGCCCGCGGCGAGCATGACCTCGACATGGGGGCCAAGCGCTCGCGAGCGGCTCCGCCGGTCCGCGGCCTCCTCGAACACGCGCCGCATCGCCGATGCCGCGGCCCCCACCCTGCCCTGTGCCAGCCGCAGCAGCGCGAGCCCAGGATGCGGACTGCGCCCGTACCGATTGCCCTCCTGGTAGCACTCCTCAGCCGACTCGAGCTCGCCGCGGAGACGGTGGAGCTCGCCGAGCGCGTAGTACGCCTGCCCCGTGCCGCGCCCTGCAGGGGGACGCGAGAGCCGCTCGCGGGCGCGCTCGGCCTCGTCGAGTGCGTCGGGCCATGCCCCGTGCACCTGCATGATCTCGGAGCGGCGGATCATGCAGTGGCCGCGGTACGGCGCGAGATCCGGCTGCGACTCGCACCAGTGCGCCAGCGCCGCCGTCCATTCCTGCGCCCGCCGCAGGTCGAAGATCTCGTGGCACGCGTCGATCACCCCGCAGTACATGTCGCCGACGAAGACCGGCGACACGTCACCAGCGGTCACGGCGACCATCGCTTCGTCGAGCAGCGTGGCCCCGCGAGCGACCTCGCCGAGCGCGATCAGCGCGCGGCCCAGGCCGAGCCGGCCGAAGGTGACGAGGTCGCGGTCGCCGAAGCGCTCGCCGATCGCGACGATCTGCTCGAAGATCCCCTGGCTCGTCTCCCGGTGACCCTCGAGACCGGCCCGGAGGCCGGCGGGCAGCAGCATGTATCCCAGCTCGACGCAGTCCCGCCGGCCGTCGTCGAGCAGTCGCCGTCCGCGCGCGATCCAGCCACCGGCGCGCGCGGGCTCGTTGTCGAACAGGAGGCGGATCGCCAGCCAGAAGGCGCAGCGCGCGGCGCGGGCGTCGTCCCCGCGGGCGAGGTACTGCTGGTGCGCGCGGGCCCAGAGGTCGCCGCTTTCGGCATCTTTGCCGATGAGCCGCGCGGCGGTGGCAAGCTGCTCGAGATCGGCGGGGTCGAGCGGGGATGCGCGGTCGGCGGCGGCGAGACGTTCGAAGGCATCGGTCCAGGCGCCCTCGGCGTACGCGGCGCGGGCGCGGGCGAGTGCATCGGTCGGGCTGGTGGTGTCGGACGTGAGGCCCAGGTCGGTCACGCTACGCCCCGCCCTCCAACCCGTGCTTCACCGCGAACAGCGCCGCCTGCGTCCGGTCGCCCGCGTTGATTTTCGGCAGGATCGCGCTCACGTAGCCTTTCACGGTGCCCACGCTCAGGTTGAGCGCCGCGGCGATCTGCTTGTTCCCCATGCCCCGCGCCACGAGGCGCAGCACGTCGAGCTCCCGCGGTGTGAGCCCCGCGAACGGTGACGGCGTCGGCGGCGCCGACACCTGCCGCATGAGATGCTGCTGCGCCCGCGGATCGAGGGTCGGCACGCCGAGCGCGGCGGCATGGATCGCCTGAACGAGCTGCGTGCGGAGCACGTCCTTGAGCAGGTATCCCGTCGCCCCCGCGCGGATCGCGTCGCGCACCCGCTCGTCGTCGGCGTAGGTCGTGAAGATGAGGACGCGCGGTCCCTTCCCGCCGGCGCGAAGCCGCTGGGTGGCCGCGACGCCGTCGAGTCCGGGCATGAGCAAGTCCATCAACACCACGTCCGGCTGGAGCCGCTCGGCGAGTCGCACTGCCTCGTGCCCGTCGGCCGCCTCGCCCACGATCTCGATCGTCTCGCGCTCCTCGGACAGAATCATGCGCAGCCCCTCGCGCACCACCTGGTGATCATCCGCGATGAGCACCCGCACTGTGCCGCGATGCCGCTCGCCCCGATCGGTCGTCATGGCCTGGGCTCCGCGTCGAGCGGCACGACGACCTCGATGGACGTCCCTTCGGCCGCGGACGAGTCGATGCGGATCGTCCCGCCGATCGCCGTCGCGCGCTCGCGCATGGTGAGCAGGCCCAGGCCGCCCATCTGCACCGCGTGCTCGCCGGTGCGCTCGATCGATGTGGTAAAACCGCCGCCGTCATCCGCGATGCTCAGCACTGTCGCCCCTCCGTCGGTTGCGAGCCGGAGCCGCGCCCGCGACGCCCCCGCGTGCTTGACCACGTTGTTCAGTCCCTCCTGCGCGATCCGGTAGAGCGCCTCTTCCTCCGCGAGCGGCCGTGGATGGTAGCCCGACACGTCCGCGTCCACCGGCAGCCCGTCGCGCGAGACGTCGGCCGCAAGCAGCCCCAGCGCCTCGGCGAGCCCGTGATGCCGGAGCCGCGCCCGCGCCGAGCCCGCCGGCGCGTCCTCGCCGGGGCCGCCGTTGGCGCTCCCGCTCCGCCGCCACTTGCGCGGCCGCAGCTCGGCGAGCAGCACCCGCATTTCGTCCAGCGCCACCTGGGTCAGCTCGACCACCCGCCGCGCGCGCCCCTCGCCCTCCTCGCGGCTCCGCGCATAGGCCGGCCCCAGTGTCTGCGCGATCAGCGTGAGGCTCGAGAGATGTTGCGTCACCGCGTCGTGCAGCTCCCGCGCGAGCCGCTGACGCTCCTCGAGCACCGCCACCTGCTGCGCGCTGGCGTAGAGGCGCGCGTTCTCGATGGCCACGGCGAGCTGGTCGGCGATGATCCCCACGATCGCCCCGTCCTCCTCGCAGAACGGCTCGTCGCGCTCGACGTTCACCACGCCGAGCACGCGGTCACCGAGCAGGATGGGCACGGCGAGCTCGGCACGCGCAGGCGAGCCGCCCGGCGTCGTCAGGTAGCGTGGATCGTCGGTCACATCGTTCACCAGCACCATGCTCCGCGTGCGCACCGCCTCGCCCATCAGGCCCTGCGTGATCGGGATGCGGTACTCTCCCGGGATGAGGTGCTTGTAGTGGCCGCCTTTCACGGTGAGCACCAGCATGGCGGGCTGCTCGGGGTCGATCAGCGGGATGGCGAGGTTGGGAAAGCCGAGCAACTCGTGGACCGCGTCTGCGGCCCGCTGCAGCAGCTCGTCGAGGCGGAGATCGGCGGTCACCAGCCGGGCGACGCGCGCCACCAGGGCCATCCGGTCGCCGCGGTCGCGCTCGTCCTGGTAGCGCTGCGCGTTGGCGATCGCGATGGCCGCCGACGGCGCGAACAGCGCCAGCGTCTCCGCCTCCTCCTTCCCGAGCCGGGCCGTGCCGGTGCCCACGCCCAGGAAGCCGATCATCCGGCCTTCCCACCGGATGGGCATGCCGATGACGGAGTGGTTGGCGAAATCGGGCTGGGTGGGGTGCGCCAGGTCGCCGTAGCGCTCGAGCACCACCGGCTCGCCGCGCTCGAGCACCATGCCCGCGAGCCCGACGCCGCGCGGCATCTCGGCTCCGGCCTCGCCTGGTGGCATCCGGTATCCGGCGGCGGTCACGATGAGATCGCGCTCCGAGTCCACCAGGCCGATGGTGCCGTGCTCCGCGCCGATCAACTCGCAGGCGTGACGGAGGATACTCTCCAGCAGCGGCTGCAGCTCCAGCTCACCACTGATGGTCTCGACCACCTCCCGCACGGTCTCCTGCTGCCGCAGAAGCCGCCGGAGCTGGCCGGTGCTCGACTCCGACGCCGGCGCCGCCGGCGAGATGTCCCTCGGCATGTAACCTCGATCTTGGCACCCGTCCCCACGCGCCGCAAGCCCGCCGACCGGCCCGTGACCGAAGTCGGGGGAGCACCCCTGTCTCGAGGCAGGGAAACGGCCAGCGAACGTGGGGCCGAAGTCCGGCCGGGTGCCGGATGGGTCGACGTCCGCCAAATCCCAATATTGCGACCGACTTCGGAGCCAGGAGCAAGAGGACCATGCGACTCAGGATTTGTGACGGAGAGTTCGAGCGGATTCTCCCCGCCTCGCGGAAGGAGATCGACGAGGCGTTCGGACCCGTTACGGCGGCGGCGCCCGGCACGGAGATCATCCTGACCAACGGTGAGCGCTGGCTGTCGGCCACCGTCCTCGCGCTCACGGAGCGGGCAGTCTACCTCATGGCCGGGGGCGCCGGCATCGGCGTGATCGCGATGGGCCGGACCAGGTGGGGCGACGCGCAGCAGCAGTTCCGCGACTTCCTGTCTCAAGGGGAAGCGGCCCATGCGGACCGTTGACCGGTACATCCTCCGCGTGCTCGCCAACCAGTGGACCACCGCCCCGGGGCCGACCCCGACGCTGCTCGACATCAGCCGCCGGGGCGATGGGATCGCGGCGGAGCTGGCGCGAGTCGGCTACCGCGTCACCCGCATCGCGCTCGAGGACTCGTCGCTCGAGACCGTGAGCGAGCGGCTTGCCGGACAGAGCAAGCACTTCGACGCGGTCGTCTGCCGTGAGGTGCTCGAGCGGGTGGACGACTGGCAGGAGGTGGTCGGACGCGCGGCGCGCCGGCTCAAGGCCGGCGGCGTGTTCGTCTACGGCGTGAGCGCCGGCAGGCGCGACGGATGGCTTGGCATTTTCACGCCCCGCTGGCTGCGGGCGCGTGGCCAAGCAACCATCTCGGCCGCCGACATGGTCGCGACCTTGCGCCGCGCCGGGCTGCACTCACGCGAGATGGTCTCGCTCGGCGCGGAGACGATCGAGGCGGACTCGACGGCGTACGTGGGGCATTCGATCATGCGCACCGAGCATCCGGCGCCCGCGTCCACCATGCGCTGGGATTTCACCGGCACCGGCGAGCGCTGGCTCGGGGCCTTTCGCCGATAGGTGAATGAGGCCGGGGTCCGCATGCTCGCAACGACCGGATGGTATTTCGCGGGCGGATTGACGGCGAAAGGAACGTTCTGCCGAGAGAGAATGCCATCGGAATAACTATGCGCGATCCTGCAAGTACTTGCAGAACGTCTCGTCTGCCCGCCGGGCGTTGTTGCCATCGACAATCACTCTCCCTAGACTAAAATCGCTCCGCCGAGACGGGCCGCCTCGGCCTTCGGGCACGCTGTACCACTTCCGCGTTGGCAGCTGGTCCCACCGCAATTGTTCTGCAGGAGATCACGATCTATGCGAAGGCACATTTTCCTCGGTGCACTCCTGGCTGCAGCCCTTGGCACGGCCGGGTGCGAAGATCAGAAGCTCGAGCCGACGGCCCCATCCTCGGGCGACCCCGCATTCGCTCAACAATCGACGAAGCCAAAGGTGGACCGGGACAATCTCAGGCTCCCGGCGTCGGCACAGAAGATGGAGACGCAGTACTCCGATCTCACGCGCCGGGTCATCGACTCCACCCAGTTCGTTTGCCCGCCGTCCACCCCACTCATCGACTACCTGAACGAGACGATCGACCATTCCATCGCCGTCGAGCCCGACATCTTCTTCACCCTCGTCAACCTCGCGGCGGACCAGGTGCCCAGCGTGGACGGGATCCTGTTCACCACCGAGGCCACGCCCCAGTTCTTCGGCTACACCGGTGAATACGACCACACGATGACCAAGGTCGAGCGGGACGTGAAACGGTTCTGGGACATCGATTCGGACGATATCCAGCTCGTCGCCATGCACGGGACCATGCTGCTGGACGTCGATCGGGTGGCGCGAGTGTACGAGGCCGCCTTCACCGTGGGCGGATCGCCGATCTCTCACGACCTGGCGGTCTTCTTCGCCCAGACCGTGCATGACGCGCTGGCCGCGTCCACCACGATGGACGGCGGCAACTACCCGCTGTGGACGTTCAACGCATTCGCCGTTCCCGGCGACGGCGCGGCAAGACCGAACAAGATCGTGGTGGGCGACGGCGTCCTGGAGAGCTACAAGGTGATCGGCTTCGACGATGTGGCGCCCCAGGCGGTCTACGCCCACGAGTTCGGACACCACATCCAGTTCCAGCGGGGCTACTTCAACGACCCGCTCGCCACCAACGGCTCCCCGGCCGAGCAGACCCGGTACACCGAGCTCATGGCGGATGCATTCTCCGCCTACTACCTGACGCACAGTCGGGGCGCGGCGCTGAACCAGAAGCGGGTCGCCGAGTTCCTGCAGGTCTTCTTCAACATCGGCGACTGCGCGTTCGACAACCCTGGCCACCATGGCACGCCCAACCAGCGGATGCGCTCGGCAGAGTTCGGGTTCGAGGTGGCCGACCAGGCCCAGAAGCAGGGCCACATCCTCACGGCCGACGAGTTCCACGCCCTGTTCGTGGCGGCCTATCCAACGATCACGGCGCCCGACGCGACGACCTGACGTCGAAGGCGCGGTGGGGCGCGGCTCCTCCGGGGACCGCGCCCAACGCGAGGGATCTTGCCCGGGGCCGCCGCGAACGCTGCTGAATTCGAGCGGGATGGGCACTAGAGCAGGCCGAGCTACCGCCGGATCTGGTACGCCAGCTTCACGAAGAACCCGTCGGTGGTTCGCGAGAGCCGCGACCAGTTGAACGCCTCGTCGGTCTCGAGCGAGCTGCCGTAGCCGAGGAACGCCACCGTCCCCGGCGTCGGTTCGAACGAGGCGAGAAGGTCCACGCGCATCCCGTTGAACTCGGCGGCCGGCTGCGCCACCCCGCCGATGAAGAGCGGCGCCCCCGTCACCGGGTCCTCCAGCGCCGCCGTGTGGTCGGAGCGGTATTCGCCGATCGCCCGGAAGAACAGCTCGCGCCTGGGTTGGTACTCGATCTTGAGACGTGGGATGGTGGAGCGCGCGAACTCGCGGCCGTCGAGCCGGTCGAGCCGGAACACGATCCCCGTGAGCGCCATCCGCACCGTGGACACCGGCCGGAAGTCGAGCTCGCCGGTGAGCTGCCAATAGTTGCCGGTTCCGCCTTCCTGGAAGATCGCCGCCCGCCCGTTCCGATACTGCAGGAAGCCGCCGAACTGCTGCCAGGTCGGCGTGGTCACCTGCGTCTGCCACCAGAAGCCGGAGAAGTCCTCGGCCGGCTGGTAGACCGGGCCGCCGGCGCTTCCGACCGTGTAGCCGGTGTAGGTCGAGTCCTGGAAGTCCACGAAATCGCGCTGGACGTGGCCATTCAGCTCCCAGCCGCCGCGGAGCTGGACCGTGGCGTCCACCTGGTCGAACCCCTCGAGCGCTGGTTTGAACCCGAACTGGTCGTAGGCCCACGTGCGGTCCGGACCAAAGAACACGTTGAGATTCTCGAACACCGCGCCGCGGGCGCCGTAGGCGCTGAGCCGGTTGAAGAAGTGGCCGTTGACGACGTTGCTCCGGAGCCGATTGACGAAGCCGGCCTGGTCGTCGAACCCGTTCCCCAGGCCCTTCAATAGATAGTTGAAGCCCCACGAGCGGCCCGTGCGGTCCCATTCGGCCTGCCAGATGGGCGCGGTGCGGCTGCCGGCCGCATCACTGGTGTAGGAGCCGCCGAGCTGGGCCTGGGCATAGTAGAGTCCCCATACGTAGCGGAAGTCGCCGGCGAGCACCCGGTTGTGCAGGTCGCCCTGGTCGCGGTTGGCGAAGGTGACGCCCGCGATCGAGTTGCGGCCGAAGTCGCGCCGGAGCCGGGCGATGTTGAACCAGGCGTCGCCAGCCTCGGTCTGGTCCACGGCGGCGAGGTAGGCGACGCCGAGCTGGCCGAACTTCCCGGTGAACTTGGCGCCGGCCTTCGGGTCCACGATCCGGCGGGTGTAGACCAGGGTGTTCGGCGTCCCGAACAGCTCGATCCCCTCGAGGAAGAACGGCCGCTTCTCGGGATAGAACAGGGCGAAGCGCTCGTTCACGGTCACCTGCCCCGCGTCGCTCTCCACCTGGCTGAAGTCGGGGTTGATGGTCGCGTCGAGCGAGTAGCTGGTGAAGCCGAGCCGGAAGTTGAGGCCCGCGTCGGGATTGACGTCGTCTCGCTCGAAGCTGCCGGTGGCGTCGTCGCGAGCGCCGTTGGCGGTGGCGGTCACGAACGGCTGGGCCTCGACGGCGACGCCCCGCTTCAGGTCGTGGAGACCCCCGATCGCCCCCTCCTGGCCGATGAAGCTGGCACTCGCGCGGCGCACGTCGGTCCAGGTATCGGTGTAGCCGGTGCGCTGCACGACGCGCGTCACGTTGAAGCCCCAGCTCTGCTGTACGCCGCCGGGGTAGCGCAGACTCTTGAACGGGATGCGGATCTCCACCGTGTACCCCTGGCTGGTGATCCGGCCTTTGGACTCCCAGGTGAAGTCGGGATTCAGATCGACGCTTCCAGGGATGAGGCTCGACACCTGGCCCGCGCCCTCGCTCCGCACCCCGTCGCTCTGCACGCCGAGTGGGTTCACGCCGAACTGGAAGGCCCGGCGCCGGTCGTGGAACGTGTCGATGTCGAGGACGATGTTGTCGTCGTTGTCGATGTTGTCGCGGTCGGCCACGGTGGCCCGGATCGAGCCCGGCACCTTGTCGTGGGCCACGATGCCGAACCAGATCGCGTCCGGCGCGTACCAGACCAGCACCTCCGTGGCCTCCTCCGCGGCGCGGCCGTCTACCGGTTGGTACTGCCAGAAGCCGGTGAGACGGGTCGCCTGCTGCCAGGCCGGCTCGTCGAGGATGCCGTCCACGCGGACCTCGGCGGCGGTCTCGATGCGCGGAATGGCGGCCGTGGGCGAGCCTTTACCGTCCACCGCGAGACCCTGCCCGCCGGCGTTCGCGACCAAACCCGCGGGTACACCGGAGTCTCCCGGGGTCGGTGGAGGACCCGAGGCCGTCGTTTGGAGGAGCATCAGGAGTACGAGCACGCGTGTCAGCTCGTGGTCGGGGTGGCGGGAACGGGCGCGGCCGCGGCACTGCCCGCGCGGCGTTCCCACGGCAATTTACGTCGTCGTCCGCACTGGAGTTTCCCCGCGGGGCCCGCGGCTACGAATCGTCGGCGCACGGCTGCCGCGCTGCTGGCGTGGCCCCTCGCCGCCCGCTTACTTAGGGTCGCGGTCCTCCACCGGAGCTCTCTCCCGGAGCCGTCGCATGGACGTGCCGGACAAGGTTCGCGAGGCGCTGGCCGAGCGCTACACGATCGAGCGCGAGCTCGGCCGTAGCGGCATGGGCGTGGTCTACCTCGCGCACGACCTCCGATACGACCGTCCGGTCGCCCTCAAGATCCTCCTGCCCGAGCTCACCGCCAGGTCCGCGCCCGAACGGTTCCAGCGCGAGATCCACTTCGCCGCCCGGCTCCAGCACCCGCACATCCTGACCGTGCTCGACTCCGGCAGCACCGGCGAGCTGTGGTATATCATGCCTTTCGTCGAGGGCGAGTCGCTCCGAGAGCGGTTGCGACGAGAGCGCCGGCTGCCGCTGGAGGACGCGCTCCGCATCACGACGGAGGCAGCCCGCGCGTTGGACTACGCGCACCAGCAGGGCGTCATCCACCGCGACGTCAAGCCGGAGAACATCCTGCTCACGCGCGACGGCACCACCCTCGTCGCCGATTTCGGGATCGCCCGCGCGACCGGCGTCGACGAGGGCATCACGCGAAGCGGCAGTCCAATCGGCACGCCGGCCTACATGAGCCCCGAGCAGATCGACGAGGAGGAGATCGACGCCCGGTCGGACCTCTACGCCCCCTCGGCGACGCTCTACGAGATGCTGGCCGGCGAGCCGCCGTTCGCCGGCCACGTGTTGCTCGGTCTGACCCTGGCCTACCTGGGACGAAGGGCGGACGCGCTGCGCGAGGGACGGCGGGGCATGGAGCTGATGCCGATCAGCCGGGACGGCTACTTCGGCCCGTACATCCAGCTCCAGATGGTGCGTATCTACCTGCTGCTCGGCGAGCGGGAGAAGGCGCTGGACCAGCTCGAGCCGCTGCTCCGGGTGCCCTTCTACATCTCCCCAAGTTGGCTTCGGATCGATCCCACCTTCGATCCGCTGCGCAACGACCCGCGGTTCCGGCAGCTGCTGGAGGGAGCCGCGTAAGTCATACCGCGTTGGTGGAATCCTTCCTTTTCAGGTTGACGCACGGCCCGATCGGCCGCGGCGCGCGTCTATTGCCTTCCTTGCCGTTCCAGCCCGCCTTGAGATCTACTTGAAAGCCTCCTGTATCTTGGCCGGTCCCATCAGGAGGCCCCCATGCCCCGCGCGTCCGTTCGACTGGTGCTCGCCCTCTTTGCCCTTGGCGTCGCCGGATGCGGCGAGGACCGGACCCCGACGCAGCCCGAATCCGCGGCGCCCGCACCGGCCGCGCCGCTCGCCGAGGCCCTCGCCTCGAATACCTGGACCCTCAAGGCCGCGCCGCCGAACTTCCTGTTCGTGAACCAGCTCTCGGCCGGCGTGGTGCCCGACGCGTCCGGGCAATCCGTGGTCTACCTGCTCGGCGGCCGGGACGAGGACGGAGGATCCGGCGCCAGCGTGGCGACCTACCGGATCGGGACGAACACCTGGTCGGTGCCGAGCCTCGAGCCGCGGGTCAACGTGTTCAGATCGAACGGGGTGGGGAGAATCGGGAACACGCTCTACATCTCCGGCGGGGTGGCTTTCTCCACGGACTTCAGCTTCATCGAGGGGGGCTTTCGGGCCTACGATCCCGCAACCAACACGCTCACCGAGAAACCCATGCCCCCGAAGCCCACGGCGGATGGGATCACCGGCGTCATCGACGGCAAGCTGTACGTCCTTCCCGGGACCTGCAGCACGGACGTCGATCCCCCCGCAGGTTGCGATCACCTGGCGTTCCGCCGCCTCTTCCGCTATGACCCCTCCACGAACATGTGGGGCACCAAGAAGTCGTCGCCGCACTTTCATTCATTCGGCGCCGGCGGCGTGATCGGCGGCAGGTTCTACGCGGTCGGCGGCCGGGACAGTCTCGACCACCCCGTGGCAGCGCTCGACCGGTACGATCCGGCGACCAACAGCTGGAAGACGCTCGCGCCACTGCCGTCGGCCGGGTCGGCCCGTGGGGCCGTTCTGCAGGGCAAGCTGTACGTGGTCGTCCAGGTCAGCACCAGCAGCGCGACCTTTGTCCGTCGGGCCTACGCGTACGATCCCGCGACGAACAGGTGGACCTCGAGAGCCGCGCCGCGCTGGGATCACCCCGAGATCGTCCCGATCACCTGGGGCCGGAAGTCGTTGCTCCTCGGTGTCGGCGGGATCCACTGGGACCCCGGCGTCAAGCCCAACCCGACCGAGGTGTACGCGCCGTAGGAAGCCGCGGACGTGCGCCCGCGGTAGCGCCGGACGTCATCTATCGGCCTCGAGCCATGCCGCGGCGACCAGCGCCAGCGCCGGGATCGAGCCACCGGAGATCGATGCCAGATGCGTCCCACCGAAGCCGCCGCGCCGTCGAGCGGTCATCGCACGCTGTTCCGTCGGACGGCGTGGACCGTCGCGGTGGCCACTACGGCCACCCTCGCCGCATGTGGCGACAACACGGGCGTCGACATCCAGAGCTATAACGTGAGCCTGGTGGGTCAGCCGGAGGCCGTCATGCGAGACGACGGGGCCGCGGTCATCACGATCGACCTGGTCGTGGACACCGACGTCGGACACGTGATCGGCGCCAGCCTCAGGTACGCCGTGTCGGCTGGCGACCTGTCCGACACGACGGCCACGAGCGGCGCGAACGGCCTCGCGACCGTCGTCTGGACCGTGACACCGGCGCAGGCCGCCGGGCAGGCGGATCTCGTCTTCTCAGCCTGTGCCGACAATCAGGATCCGGTGGCATGTAGCCCGATACAGATGGCGACGCTGCATGTGGGCGGCGGTTCGTGACGCCCCGAGCGGCAGTCGTCCCTCGAGCCAGGCAGGAGCTGCCGGCACGCTACGCCGGATCCGGCTCCGCCGATCACAGGCACTGATACAGCAGCAGGCTGTCGTACACTTCTCCTCCCGGCCCGACGGCATACCCCGGAATCAGCCCCGCCTCACGGTACCCCAGCGCGCGATAGAACGCCTCGCCGTGGCCGCCGCGCCGCGTGTTCAGCACCACCAGTGTCCGCCCGCGCTGGCGGGCCGCCTCGTGCATGGCCTCGAGCAGGCATCGCCCGATGCCCTGTCCCCTGAGCGCGGGGGCAACAAGCAGTTTGTTCACCTCCACCCGGTGACGCGCGTTGGGCCAGCGCGGCAGCGCGAGCTGCCCGGACCCGGCCAGGCGATCCGCCACCCAGATGCCGAACAGCAGCCGCGACCCGCCGCGCAGCTCGGATCGGAGTGACAGCCAGTAGTTCCGGCATTCGTGCGGCGTTACCGGCGGCAGGAACCCGAGCGGCTCCCCGCCGTTCACCGTCTCGAGCAGCAACTCCACCAGCGCCGGCCCCAGGTCGTCGAGCTGTGTCGAGGCGATGGGACCCACCCGCGGCGGCATCACGGCGAGCGTCATAGTGACGGTTCCGTTCGATAGGTGCCGTGGAGCGGCGCCCCGCCCGACGATCTCTCCGCGGTCGCGTCCGGCGCCGCGTCGAACTCTCCCTCCCAGCGCGCCATCACCACGCTCGCGAGGCAGTTCCCGACGACGTTGAGGGAGGTGCGCGCCATGTCCATCAGCGCGTCCACGCCGAGAATGACGGCCACGCCCTCGAGCGGCAGCCCGAACTGCGCCGCCGTGCCCGCGAGAATCACCAGCGATGCCCGTGGCACCGCGGCCAGGCCTTTGCTGGTGAGCATCAGCGTCAGCATCATGAGCAGCTGCCGGGACAGCGGCATGTCGACACCGGCCGCCTGCGCCACGAATACCGAGGCCAGGCTGAGGTAGAGAGTGGTGCCGTCCATGTTGAACGTGTAGCCGGCCGGCAGGACGAACGACACGATCCGTCGCGGCACGCCGAGCCGCTCCAGGTTCCGGAAGGCGAGCGGCAGCGCGCACTCAGACGAGGCCGTGGAGAATGCGAGCAGCCAGGGCTCCCTTGTCGCCGCCCAGAAACGCCGGATCGGCACCTTCCAGGCGAGCGCGATGGGCAGCAGCACGAGGGCCGCGAAGGCGAGCAGCGCGCCATAGAGGGTGAGCACGAGTACGCCGAGCCGCGCCAGGGCGCCGAGTCCGTTCCGGCCCACCGTCACCGCGACGGCGGCGCCCACGCCTACCGGCGCGAAGGTCATGACCATCGCGACCAGCCGGAACATCACCTGGCTCAGGCTCTCGCAGAACGACAGCATGAACGCCCGCGCCGGCCCCGCGACCCCAGTCAGCGCGACGGCGAAGGCGATCGTGAACACCACGATCGGCAGCGATTCATTGCCCGCGGCGGCCTCGAATACGCTCCGCGGCACGCTGTGCTCCAGCACCGCGGCGAAGGTGGGCGTCGCTGTCGCCGGCAGGGTGGCGACAACCCCGCCTCCTGTGTCCAGGCTCACGCCGACGCCCGGCCGCACGAGGTTCACGGCCAGGAGCCCCACGCCGAGGGCGAGCGTGGTGACGACCTCGAAGTAGAGCAGCGACCGCACGGCGAGCCGGCCCATGCGCTTCAAGTCGTCGCCGTGCGCGGCGATCCCCACCACCAGCGTGGCGAACAGCAGCGGGACGATCGTCATCGAGATCATCCGGAGGAACAGCGCCGACAGGACCTGCAGATCGGTCGCATGGAAGAAGTCGCCCTGCGCGCGGTCGGGGAAGCAGAGACCGAGGCCGACGCCCACGAGCATGGCGAGCGCGATCCGGCGGCTCGGGCCGATTCGACCGGGAAGCGGCCGAGCCGGAAGCGGCTGCGCCTGGAGCGGCTGAGAGGGGACGGCGGTGACCGCGGCGGTCATGACGGGTGCTGGCGCTCCGGTGGCGGTGGTCGGACTCGCCGGCGCGTTCCGGCGAGCCGACAACATGGCAACGAGCACCCATTCTTGTCCAATACTCAGTTACTATGTATCAATAGCGGTATGGATATCGCCGATCGCCTAGGCCTCAGCGCCCTCCGCTACTTCGCGACCCTCGCCGAGGAGCTGCACTTCGGGCGCGCGGCCACTCGCCTCGGCATCGCGCAGCCGTTCCTGAGCCAGAAGATCAAGGCCTTGGAGGAAGTCGTCGGCTCGCCGCTCTTCCTCCGCACCAGCCGCCGCGTCGAGCTGACCGAGGCCGGCGCCGCGTTCCTCGAGTCCGCCCGGAAGACCCTGGGCGAGCTCCAGCGCGGAGTGCACCGGGTCCACGCGCTCGGCCGCGGAGAGCTGGGCACGATCGATATCGGCTATGCGATGATCGGGATGCTGATGGTCGTGCCGGACCTGCTGAAGACCTTCCGGTCGGAGTACCCCCGCGTGCGCCTCTCGCTGCACGAGATCTCTACCGTGCCCGGCGCGTCCCAGCTCCGGCACGGCGATTTCGACGTCGGCTTCCTCAGCGAGCCCGTGACCGAGCCCGGCCTGCGGATCCACCGAACCTGGCGTGAGCCCTTCGTCGCAGCGCTGCCGACCGACCACCCGCTGGCGAAGATGCGGAAGATCCGGCTGCGCGAGCTGGCCCGGGAGCCCGTCGTGTCGGTGGTCCGGTGGTCCGCGGCCGACATGTACGACCAGATGATGCGCGACGTGCAGGCGGCGGGCGTAAGCCTCTCGATCGTGGCCGAGGCGGGCTCGTGGCAGGCGGCGATCAGCCTGGTGGCTGCCGGAATCGGGGTGGCCATCGCGCCGGCCGGCGTCAGCCGGCTGCGCTTCCCTCGAGTGCGGTATCGGGAGCTGACGGGGGCGGCACCCGAGTATGGGCTGGCGCTGTGTACCGCCGACGGGCCACTATCCCCGGCGGTGGAATCGTTTCTCGAGAGCTGTGGCGCCGGCACGATCGGCTCCGCCACCCATGCGTCCCGAATGGCCCGCTGATGGCTCACAACCTGCGCGACCACGAGGTCCCGGCGATACCATGCAAGCATCCCTCATGATTCTCGTGGCGGGACCATACCGCTCGGGCACCGGCGATGATCCGGCCAGGCTGGCGGAGAATCTGCGCGCGATGGAGGCCGTCGCGCTTCCGCTGTTTCGGGCCGGGCATGTTCCGGTCGTCGGCGAATGGCTCGCCCTCCCGCTCGTCACGCTGGCGGGCTCGCAGCGGGTGGGAGACGCCGCGTTCGACGAGATCTTCCACCCGATCGCGGAGCGGCTGTTGGCCCGGTGCGACGCTGTGCTCCGGGTCGGCGGCGCGTCGCAGGGAGCCGACCTGATGGTGCGCATCGCCCGGGATCGCGGGTTGGCAGTCTTCTCCAGGCTGGAAGACGTGCCGGGCAGCGGCTGAGCCGGGCCGCCTCGCATGCACGAGCACGTCACAGGCCGGGGCTCTCACGCGGCCGCGACGCGCCGACGCGTCGCCGTCATCGGCGCGGGCGCCGCCGGAACCCTCGCCGCGATCTTCGCCGCGACCCACGGCGCGGAAACCCTGCTCCTCGAGCGCACCGCCGACGGCGGCCGGAAGATCCTCATCAGCGGCGGCGGCCGCTGCAACATCCTCCCGGCGCGCGTGGACGAGCGCCGCTTCGTCACCGACTCGTCCCCGAACTCCCTCCGCAAGATCCTCCGGTCGTGGCCGCTCGCCGAGCAGATCGCCTTCTTCGAGCGCGAGCTGGGGATGCGGTTGGTCGAGGAAGAGGAGACCGCGAAGCTCTTCCCGGCCTCGAACCGCGCTCGCGACGTGCGGGACGGCTTGCTGACCCTCGCCGCGCGGCGGGGCGCCCGATTTCTGCCGAACATGCTGGTCACCGATCTGCTCCCGAGCGAGAACGGCTGGCGGGTGCTCTCGGACGGTGCCGCTCCGCTGGAGGTGGACGCCGTCGTCATGGCGGCCGGCGGGCTCTCGGTGCCGAAGACCGGTAGCGACGGGACCGGGCTCGCGATCCTCCGGCGCCTCGGCCACGTTCTGCACCCGACCTACGCCGCGCTGACGCCGGTCACGGACGCCGCAGGCGTGTTCGCGTCGCTTGCCGGCGTTTCGCTACCCGTAACGGTCACCGCGCGCTCGGACGCGCGACACGCCACCGCGACCGGCGGCTTCCTGTTCACCCACCACGGCTACAGCGGTCCCTCGGTGCTCGACGTCTCGCACGTGATCACACGGGATGGCGAAACCGGGCCACGCTCGGCGCGGCTCAGGGTCAAGTGGTCCGCGCTCGACGAGGACGGGTGGGCCCGGGCGCTCCGCGCCGAGGGGACACGAAGCGTGGGCGGCGTGATCCGACGTGCGCTTCCGGAGCGGCTGGCCGACGCCCTAATGGCGGCCGCAGGCGTGGCGCCGGCGACCACGCTCGCCCAACTCCGCAGGGAAGAGCGAAACCGCCTGGTCGAGACGCTCACGATGGGCGAGCTGCCCTGGTCCGGCGACGAGGGATACAAGAAGGCGGAGGTGACGGGTGGTGGGGTCAGCCTGGCAGAGGTGGACCCGCGGACGCTGGAGAGTCGCCGATCCTCCGCCCTCTACATCTGCGGCGAGGTGCTCGACGCGTTCGGGCCCATCGGCGGGTACAACTTCCTCTGGGCCTGGGCGACGGGGCGCGCCGCGGGAATCGCCGCGGCACAGGCGCAACCTTGACGGTGCGAGGTGCACAGGCATTGGCTCAGGCGCTGGCGGCGGTGATGTGCAGGTGGTGCCTCCGGTCGCTCGACAGGCGTCCGTCAGCATGTGATACTACCAGTCCCCCATCGACCACAGAGCGCCTTCATGCCCCATAGCCGTCCGCTTCGGCTCTCGTTCTCGTGCGCCCTTCTTGCGATGGCCGGCTTGGTCGGCCGGGTCGCCGCCCAGGTTCCCGCGACCTCGCCGGCCCGGCTGACCCTCGGCGGGCCGCCGCCAGCCGTCCGAACCGAGCCCCAGCTGGGCCGCTTCCTCGACGAGCTGGAGGCGCAGGAGCTGATGCTCTTCGAGGCGAACGTCCTTGAGGCTTACTACCAGTGGAAGGGCGAGGCGCACCACTACGCGGCGCCCTTCGCACGCCTCGTGACGGACGTGCTGACCCGGCGCGACTACGCTGCCGTAATCGACCGGTGGCGCGGCAAGGTGGCCGACAGCACCCTCGCGCGACGGCTCGAGCTGCACCATCGCGACTTCCTGGTCTCGCGGGCGGATCCCCGCCTCGCGCTCGCGCTGGTGGACCAGCAGGCCGCGCTGCAGGACACCGTGACCGCCTTCCGCTTCGAGTTCCGCGGCACGCAGCTCACGGTCACGGCGCTCACCGGGCTCATCGACAGCAGTGCCGACCGCTCGCTCCGTGAGGCGGCCTTCCGGGCGCGGCCGCAGGTCTCCGCGCACACCCGCGCCGCGATGGTGAAGACGATGGGACTCTACGATCGGATCGGGCGGTCGGAGGGCTTCGCCAACGGTGCAGCGGCGGGGCTGGTCAATTCGAGCCTCGAGTCGGGCCAGGTCCTCAGGGACCTGGACGCCTTCGAGCAGTCCACGCGCGCCTCGTATCTCGCGCTGCTCGACCGGGCGCGCCGGGATCTCGGCGTCGAGCGCCTCGAGCCGTGGGACATCGACTACTGGCTGCACCGCCAGGAGGAGGCCGCGGGCACGGACGCCTGGCCCAAGGCGGAGGGCCTGGCGCGCCTGCGGGATCTGATGCGCGGCATCGGGTACGCGTACGACAGTCTGCCGATCGACGTCAAGGTGTGGGACGTGCCGACCGGCGGTGTCACCTTCCCGGTTCGACCGGCGTTCGAGGCGCGCCTGCTGACCAACCCGTTCAACGGCTCCCATTTCTACGCGACGCTCTTCCACGAGTACGGCCATGCCGCGAATGCGGTGCTCATGCGGCCGGACCTGCCGGCCGCGTTCCTCCGCGGCGATGAGACCCCACTCAGCGAGGGGCTGGCCGAAACGCTGGGCCACCTGGCCTATGACCGTCACTGGCTTGAGCGGGCGGCCCACCAGCCGGCGGACCGCGCGGCCGCGCTCGAGCGCGTTGGCAAGATGCAGCTCCTTCTCTGGCTTCGCCGCACCATCGCGCTCAACGCCTATTTCGAGGTCACGCACTACCAGCGGCCGGGCGCCGATCTCGATTCGTTGTACGCGGCGACCTACCGTCGGTTCGTCGGCGTCGATCTCCCGCCGGGCGACTTCGTCGGCACGCGCGACATGCTTGCGACGACGCCGCTCTACTTCCAGTCGTACCTGTACGCCGACATGATCGCCGCCCAGCTCCGCGAGGCGATGCGAAAGCAGTTCGGGGTCGAGGATCTCACACAGGAGCCGCGAGTGGCGGGGTGGCTTACCCAGCATTTCTACGCGCCGGGGGCGTCGATCCCGTGGCCGGAGAAGATTCGGCGCGCCACTGGGCAGCCGCTGTCCACCGATGCTCTGACGCGATATCTGTCGGACATCGGACCGGCGGGCACCCGTTGATGGTGTCGGGCGGCGCTCGTGGCGTCCTGACAGCGGCATAGGCAGAACTCCCTGCGGGCTGGCCTCGTATGTTGCCTGGAGGTTTCGGCGCCGCATCGTACCCGCCTGGCCCAAGGCGACAGGTTTGAAGAATGCAGGGAGGCTCCATGCGCTGGTCACTCTCGCGGCTCCGGCCGCTTCACATCGCGTTGCTGAACGCGGCGTACTGGCTCGGTCTCGCCGCCGTCAAGCTCGGCTCCGCCGTCCTCGCCGCATGGTGGGTGAGCCGCCTGCCGCCCGGGCACGGTGCCATTTCCGCCGGCCTGCAGGACCTGATGCTGCACCTGACGATCGCGCAGGACGCCAAGGTGCTGTGGTCCGGCAGCACGTCGCTCGTCGCGCTCGTCATGTGGGTGGCGGGTCCGCCGCTGCTGCTGGCGCTCACCTGGCGCTGGAGCCGCGAGGTCGAGGCCGCTGGGGAGCTGGCGCACGGTTCGGTGAGCAGCGGAGCTGCCGAGGGCGCGCCGCCGTTGCCACCCGCGCCGATCTCGTGGCCGACGAGTCGCCGGGACCAGTCGGAGCCAACGCGCGTGGTCGATCCGCGGCGGCGCGACGCAGACCGGCCCACGCCGCCGGGCGGCCGGAGCCGATGACCCTGCGCGGCCCGGCCCAGGTCTCATGCCGCTCCAGTCCATGACGGAAGGCCGCGTGGGAGCCATGTGCGCGAAGGCTTTGAGAACAATCCGCGAGCTCGCACAAATTCGATTGAAGGATCAGACCTCCCGCTCGGACTCTTGACATTTCCTCTTGAGTGTTGAAATATCAGCACACGAGTCGGCCCCTGCCGGCCATGAATCACAACGTCCCGAGACGGTCAGCGACCATGCCCAAGCGCCCACCCACCGAAGACTTGAGCCGCCGCGAGCGCCAGGTCATGGAGATCCTCCACCGCCGCGGCGAGTCCACCGTTGCCGAGATCCTGCAGGCGCTCCCCGACCCGCCGACCTATTCCGCCGTCCGCTCCATCCTCCGGATCCTCGGCGAGAAGGGCCTGATCGCGCACAAGGAGGACGGCCCGCGCTACGTCTACGCCCCCGCGAAGCCGACCGACAAGGCCCGCGACGACGTGCTCGCCCACGTCGTCCACACCTACTTCGCCGGGTCCACCGAGCAGGCCGTCACCGCCCTCCTCCGGCTCTCGGACGCCGACATGGATGACGCCGAGCTCGCCCGCTTGCGCGACAAGATCCGGCGCGCGCGGCTGAGCGGGAGGTAGAGGACGTCATGGACATCACGCTGTCGTCCGCGTTCCCGGCGCTGGTTCTGCTGCTCAAGGCGACCTGCCTGCTCGTCGTGGCCCTCGCCGCGTCGCTCCTCCTGCAGCGCGCCTCCGCAGGCTCGCGGCATCTCGTGTGGCTCGTGGCGCTGATCGGGCTACTGGCGCTGCCGGCCGTGGCGGCGTGGGCACCGCTGCCGCTGCCGGTGCTGCCGCAGGAAGTGGCGGGCCTGTCTGGAGCCGAGGCTTCGCACCTTCGCTTCGCTGAGGCTGACGTCCGAACGTCTGTGTCAGACCCACCGCCTTCCTCCGTCAGCACCCCGGCAACGACCGACGCGCCGGTCGCAGGCCCGCTCGCGGCCGCGCCCGAGCGTACCACCCGCTCACCGCTGGACCGCTCACCGCACACCGTCCTCGCCGCCGTCTGGGCCGCCGTCGCCCTGGCGCTCGCACTCCATCTTGCTTGGGGCGCGTGGTCCGTCCGCCGCATCGTCGCCCGCGCGCGTCCGCTCGACGACCCGTCGTGGCGGGCGCCGCTCTACGAGATCGCCGATCGCCTCGGGCTCGACGCCGCGCCCCGGCTCCTCCGAAGCGACGACGTGAAGATGCCGTTCGCCGCCGGCCTCCTCTCCTCGACCATCGTGCTCCCCGCCGAAAGCGACGAGTGGAGCGCCGAGCGCCGCAGCGCCGTGCTGATCCACGAGCTGGGCCACGTGCGCCGGCGGGACCTCATCGGCCACACGCTCGGCCGCGTGGCCTGCGCGCTCTACTGGTTCCATCCCCTCGTCTGGACTGCCGCCCGCCGCCTCCGCGCGGAGAGCGAGCGCGCGTGCGACGACCTGGCGCTGATCTTCGGCGCCCGGCCGAGCGACTACGCGGAGCACCTGCTCGACATCGTCACCTGCGTCCGCGATCACAACACGCCCGCCGTCGCGCTCGCCATGGCGCACCGCCGTGAGTTCGAGGGACGCATGCTGGCGATCCTCAACCCGGAGCTCCGCCGCCGGAGCCTCGGCCGCGCGCAGACCGCGGCGTTGGTCGGCGGGCTCGCCGCGCTGGCGCTCGTCGTCGGCGCGGCCGCGCCGGTGGCGCGCATCTCCGAGCCCACCGTGCAGGGGCTGGCCGCGGATTCGAGCGCCGAGGCGACGGCGGGGCCGTCGCACGCCGACGGGCTGCCCGGCGCCGACGTGGATCCCAATCCCGACGCCGCCGATCCCGACACCGGCATCGTTCACTCCACCAGCGCTCGCGCCTTGTCCGCACCGACGCGCGAGTCGCTTCGCGAGGCCAGCAACGCTCTGACCAGAGCCCAGACGAGCGTCGCGCCCGTGCACAAGGCCATGCGTGACGCGGCAGGCACCCTCCGGTCGCTCGCGGCCGACACGGCGGCGCACGCCGACCAGCGCGCCGAGGTGCTGGCGAAGATGCTTCGCACCGACTCGAGCGCCGAAGTTCGTCGCGTCGCCGCGTGGGGACTGCATAACTACGGCGATATCCGCGTCGCGGTCGACGCGCTGGTCGCGGCTCTGGCTGGCGACGCGAGCGCCGACGTCCGCGAGATGGCCGCGTGGTCGCTCGCCGAGGCCGAGGAGAGCTCCGCGGCCGCCGGCGCGCTGACGAAGGCGCTGCGCCAGGACAAGGATTCCAGTGTGCGCAGGACTGCGACCTGGGCGCTGGGCGAGGTGGGCGACGCGAGCGCGGTCGAGGCGCTGGCCGGTCTCCTGACCGACGCGAACGCCGAGACCCGCGAAGTGGCCGCGTGGTCCATCGGAAGCTGCGAGCCGTCGAAGGCGCCCGCCGCCCTGCTGACCGCCCTCGGCGATCGCGATCGCGACGTCCGCCTCTCGACCGCCTGGGCGCTCTACAACATCGGCGACTCCGATGCGACCGCCGCGATCGAGGCCGCCTACAAGCGCGAGACCGACGCGGAGGTGCGGATCGGCCTCATCCGGGCACTCGGCGCGATGGGTGACCGCGCGGTGGACGTCCTCCAGCGGCTGGTCACCTCGTCCGATACCGCGGTCCGCGCCACCGCGGTCGCCGAGCTCGCGGGCGGCGGCGCCTCCGGACCCTGGCCCTGGCCCCGCCCCGAGCCTCGACCGTTCCCTGACGAGCACGAGCGCGAGTAGTCTGCCGGCCGCCGCGTGACGATGTCGGTCTCGCGGCGCCGGCGGCGCATGATCATGAGTGCTGAAATTTCACCACTGGAGACCCTATGCTCCGCAACGCCGGCTTCGCCCTCTTCGCCATTCTCGGCATGCTGTGGAAGGAGCCCTGGGGCTCGACGATCGTGAGCGCCGCGGCCGACAACATCCGCGACCTCATCGCCGCCGCGCAGGGTGCGCCCGCCGAGGTCTGTGGCCTCGCAGCCGACGCGGTAGGCAACGGCTGGGGCGGCGGCGCGAGCGACGCGCCCGTGACGCCGCTCGGCGACGCACCGCCTCCCGCGCCATTCGCGCGGCCATCGCCGCTACGACATGTCCGCCGACGACGTGCGCTTCCTGCTCGAGAGCCTCTCCACGCGCGACGCCTGCGTCCGCGAGATCGCCGTGCGGCTGCTCGGCACGCAGGGCGGGGATGAGGTCGGCCCCGGACTGCTGCAGCGCCTCGCGTCACCCGACTCGGCGATGCGGAGCGTCGCGGCGCTCGGCCTCGGCCTGGCCGAGACGCCGAGCGCGGTGGATCCCCTCGTCCGCGCCGTGCGTGACCCCTCCGCCGGCACCAAGGCGAACGCCATCTGGGCCCTTGGCCGCATGAGCGACGGCCGCGCCGTGCATCCGGTGACCGACGCGCTCGGCGATAGCTCGTCGCTCGTGCGCGAGGCCGCTGCCGGCGCGCTGGGCCACCTCGACTCGACCAGCGCCATCCCCGCCCTACTTCGGATCCTCAAGACCGATCCCGTCGCCGAGGTGCGGCGCACGGCCGCGTGGGCGCTGGGTCAGCTCGAGGCCGCCGACGCCGCCGACGCGCTCGCCGCCGCGCTCCGTGCCGACAAGGACGCCGAGGTAAGAGAGATGTGCGCTTGGGCGCTGGGCGAGATGGACACGAAGCGCGGCGCCGACGCGCTCCTCGCCGCGGCGAGGAACGACGCGAACGACAGCGTGCGCGAGACCGCGGTCTGGGCCCTCGGCGAGCACGGCGACGCATCGGCCGCGGGCGCGCTCGGCGAGCTGCTGGCGATGGAGAAGAACGCCGAGGTGCGCGGCACCGCTGCGTGGGCGCTGGGGCAGTTCGACCTGAGCTCGGCGCCGAAGGGCCTGATCGCCGCCGTCGACGACGCGAACACCGACGTGCGCACGAGAGCGGCGTGGGCGCTCTCGGAGATCGGCGACGGCGGCCGCCATCCCGGCCCTCCGCGCCGCGCTCGCCAAGGAGCAGGACGCGGACGCGCGGAAGGCGCAGGTGCGGGCGCTGATCCATTCGGGCGAGCGGAGCGAGCGGCTCACGGAGCTGCTCGAGTCGAAGGACCCGGAGGTGCGTGCCGCGGCGATCCGCGGCGTGGCGGGACGGGACAGCGATGTGGATCCCTGGCCATGGCCCGAGCCGAGGCCGCGGCCGTTTCCCTGAGCCCGGCATGCACCCTGAGGTGACGCGCCTTCCGTCGCCGGTCGTTGCAGAACCCGACGGCGCAGGTTCCATCGTATTCCCGGCCCGTGCGCGTGAGACGGGCGAGCTGAACGCCCTGCGACCGCGGTCAGCGATCAGCGGGCGATCCCCACCTCGCGTCTGATCGTGTCGGCCTGGCCCACCGCGGCCAGCATCGCGTGCGCGACGTCCGCCCGCGAGACGACCAGGCCTCCTCGCAGGTTCCTCCCGAGCGCCGTCCGGTACGAGCCGGTCAGCCGTCCATTCGTGAGCCGCGGTGGCCGGAAGATCGTCCAGTCCAGGTCGCTCTCCCGTAGCGCGTCCTCCATCTGAGCCAGGTCGGCGTACCGCTCGCGCATCACGGCATGGGCGAACGGGGTGAGCATGGTGCGCATGAAGAACCCCTCACCCGGATCGCGGCGTGGCGGATGCGGCCGCCGCGGCGATGGCATCGTCGAGATCGGCGCCGCGCTGACCACGACGAGCCGCCGGGCGCCGGTCGCGTCCATCGCGTGGACGATCGCCCGCGTCCCCTGCTCCGCCACACCGGCCTTCGTCATCGCCCTCGGTCCCACGCCGGACAGCACCGCATCCGCGCCGCGCACGGCCGACTCGAGGACTCCCGGCTCCGCCTCCGCCAGATCGGCCGTGACGACCCGCACGCCGTTCCGGCTCGGCGCGAGGCTGCTCGGGTCGCGCACGACGGCGGTGACCTCGTAACCCGCGGCGACCGCCTGCTCGAGGAGCTGACCGCCGATGCCTCCGGTCGCGCCGAAGATCGTGAGCTTCAACGTTCGCACCCCGCCACGATCGGCGAATGGTGAGGGATGTGCGGAACGAGCGAGATAAGAGTCCACCGACACTGGCTTTCCCTCCTTGCGAAGTCATTCTCAGCGAAGCGAAGGGGCGTGCCCTGCGCATGGCTCCTTCGCCTCGCTCGGGACGCCTCGTGGCTGCGAAGCATCACCACGATCATGACAACGTGGACGGCCGGTTTGTGACAGCGGGGAGCTAGGACGCCGGGAGGGCCTGCAGTTTGTCGGGGTTGCCGACGGCGTAGATCGTGTGAATGCGCCCGTCATGGATGTCGAAGATGAGCGCGGACAGCGGCCGGCCGCTCAGGTAGGCGATGAAGCCCGGCTGTCCGTTGATCCGCGCGGCGTGGAAGGCGGTTCCCACCGGAACCACATTCCGCATGATGCCGAGGATGAATCGGGCCACAGGTGTCGCGCCGTGCACTGGCTTGAGTGCCGCGCCCTTGGCCTTGCCCCCGCCGTCCGCCCACAGGGTGATGTCTTCCGCCAGCACCGTCAGCAGGCCGTCCAGATCACCGGCGACCGAGGCTTCCGTGAAGCGCTCGGTCAGCCGCCGGGCCTGGTCCGGATCGGCCTCGAAGCGGGTGCGCGCCGCGCCCACCCGCTGCTTCGCCCGCGCGAGGAGCTGCCGGCAGTTGGCCTCGGTCTTGTCCACCACCCGCGCGATCTCGGCGTACTCGAAGTCGAACACCTCGTGCAGCAGGAACACCGCACGCTCGATCGGCGACAGCCGCTCGAGGAGAACCAGGAACGCCATCGAGAGCGACTCCGCCAGCTCCACAGCATCGGGAGTGTCTTGGGTCACCAGCGGCTCCGGAAGCCAGGGTCCGACGTACGTTTCCCGCTTCGTGCGGGCCGCCCGCAGCCGGTTGATGGCGAGCCGCGTGACGATGGTTGTCAGATACGCGCGCGGCGAGCGCACCTCGACCTCGGGCGCCTCCTGCCAGCGGAGCCAGGCGTCCTGGACCAGGTCTTCGGCATCCATCACGCTACCGAGCATCCGGTAGGCTATGGCGAAGAGCATCGGCCTCGTCGAGGCGAACACCGATTCGCGCGTTTCCATCCGTCTGAAGATGACACGGAAGGCGGTCGGTTTGTGACAGGCCTGGGTCTCGAAAAGCGCTGCCGCTGTCAGACTGCGTGAGCCTCGACCATATGGTCCGGCCGCCGTGACGTAGGCAGTTCCCCGGTCACAGCGGTGAGCCCGCGGTATCGAGAGTTCGCGGGGTCCGCGCCGCTGTGTGGACTGGCGCTGTGTACCCCCGAGGGGGCACTATCACCCACAGTGGGAACAGTCCCTCCAGCGCTGCGGAGTCGGCACGCGAGCTCCACGACGCTCGCGTCTCGCATGGATAGGTGATGAATCGCACGGACCAGCACGTCACGCTCCTGGGGCCTCAAGCGCCTTCGGTCGGCTCCTCCAGGATCTCAGCACTGCCACAGGACCTCCTGGACCAGGTCCGCGGGCGCGTGCGCCTGCTCTCGCTCCTCCTCGTCTGCGCCTTCTCCGTCGGGCCCGTCCTCTTCGCGCTCAGCTGGCTCGTGGGTGTGCTCCTGGGCGACCAGCCGCCGCCGGAGTTCTACGACAGGGCGGGATTCGTCCTGGCGGACGCGGCGGTCGCGGTGGCGTCCGGGGTCATCTGGCGGACCGCCCGTCGGCGCGATGGGTCTCCCTCCCGGCTGCTCAGCCTGATGCTGATCTACGAGGTCGTGGTGTGCTTCACGATCGCGTTCACCACCATGTGGGAGTGGTACATCGACCACGGCGTCATCCCGCCGCTCACCTGGGTGCCAACCGTCATCGTGCTGTTCCCCCTCATCATGCCGGGCCCGCCCCGGCGGATGCTCGCCGCCGCCATCGTCGCGGCGGCCATGTCGCCGCTCGCGCTCCTGCTGCTCGAGCGCTGGGGCAAGGTCACCGCGAGCCTCGATGCATACTTCCAGTCCGTGCTCGCCCCCGCCCTGGGCGTCGGGTTCGCCTACATCGGGGCACGCGTCATCTACGGTCTCGGCCGACAGGTGGCGGCGGCGCGCGAGATGGGGAGCTACCGGCTGGAGGAGCGGCTGGGCCAGGGTGGGATGGGCGAGGTCTGGCGCGCCCGGCATCGGATGCTGGCGCGCCCCGCGGCCATCAAGCTCATCCGCCGGCCGGTCGGCGGCGGCGCCGCGTCGGAGGAGCAGCAGCGCCGCTTCGAGCAGGAGGCGCAGGCCATCGCGCGTCTCCGCTCGCCTCACACGGTAGAGCTGTTCGACTACGGTGTAGCCACCGACGGCGCGTTCTACTTCGTGATGGAGCTCCTGGACGGCCTCGACGCCGACGCGCTGGTGCGGAGGCACGGCCCGCTGCCGAGCGAGCGCGCCGTATTCGTCCTGCGGCAAGTGTGCCATTCGCTGAGTGAAGCCGAGTCCTGCGGGCTCGTGCATCGCGACATCAAGCCAGCCAACATCTTCCTCTGCCGGTATGGCGAGGATCACGACTTCGTCAAGGTGTTGGACTTCGGGTTGGTGAAAGGCCTCGACGGCGGCGCGACGCCGGCGCCGGACCTTACGGCGGAGAACCTCGTTCAGGGAACGCCCGCCTTCATCGCACCGGAGCAGGCGTTGGGCGGCGTGCGGGTGGACGGGCGGGCGGACATCTACGCCACCGGCTGCGTGGCGTACTGGCTGCTGACGGGCGAGTACGTGTTCACGGGCGATACGCCGATGGCGATCCTGATGCATCACGTGAGTACGGAGCCGGTCCCGCCGTCGATCCGCAGCGGGCGACCGATTCCACCGACGCTCGAGCGGATCGTGCTCGCGTGCCTGGCGAAGGATCCGGCGGATCGGCCGCAGACCGCGCGCGAGTTGGCGCGGAGGCTGGAGGAAGCGGAAGTGCCCGAGCCCTGGAGCGAGTCACGGGCGCGGGAGTGGTGGACGCTGCACGCGGCGGCCGGCGGCAGCGCGTGAGGTCAGAGACACCACCCCGAACTGGAGTCGCTGGATTCACGAGCCCTCCGTGCCGTATGTTTCCAGGGGCACCATGGTCCGAGGAGTGAACCGATGCGTCACGACGCACGGTCGATCGTCATCGCGCTCGTTCTGAGCCTCTGCGTCACCGCGTCACGCGCCCAGCAACCCGATCCGTTCGGGGGCGGCCGATCGGACTCCGAGGCGCGGTCCGCGGCAGAGGCCGAGCGCGCCGACCTGTCCGGTCAGGTGGATGAGCGCGTCAAGGAAGCTGACTCCGTCACCTATCGGCTGGCGCCCGGTAGCCGCCTGCAGGTCCAGACGGGAAAGTCCGGACTGTTCGGGTTCGCCGGCCACAGCCACGTCATCCGCGCCCGTGCCTTCCACGGCCAGGTCGTCTACTACCCGAAAACCCCCTCGAGCTCCCACCTGGACATCACGGTGGTCGCCGACAGCCTCGAAGTCCTGACTCCACCGGATACGGCCGAGATCCGCAAGGTCACGGCGGCAATGCGCGAAGAGGTCCTGCGAACGGCGGAATACCACGAGATCAGGCTGGCGTCCCGGCAGGTCACGCCGAGGGCGAATGGCTTTCACCTGGTCGGCGCGCTCACGCTGGTGGGCCAGACGCGCGAGGTCCCGATCGATATCGCCGTGCGGATCGGGGTGGATACGCTCGAGGCTACGTCCACGTTTTCCGTCAAGCAGACGGACTTTGGCATCAAGCCCTACAGCGGTGGCCCCGGCGGCACGGTGAAAGTCGCGGATCGGGTGACGTTCGAGATCCATGCGATCGGCGTTCGCGCGGAAGCCAAATCACCGTGAGCGCCAAGCGGTCCCTTCACGTGCCGCCTCACCTCAGCACACCAACCCTCCACTCGCCGAGCGACACCTCCACCTCCGCCTGCCCCATCCACTGCCCCAGCTCGGCCCCGTGGGCGTCGTCCACATGGAGCTCGTCCGCCTCGCACCAGACCCGAAGGCGCGTGCCGCGCTCCGTGGGCAGCGTGGGACGAGAGGTCCCGAAGGTATCGGCCAAGGCCACCACCGCGGCCCGATCGCGCTCCAGCGCGCGAACGATCTCGAGCTTCCCGTCCCCCGCCCTGGCCTGGTCGGCCAACCACAGGTTGGGGCCGGCGCAGCGGATGTTCATCGCTTCGAGCAGCAGGTAGTTGCCGCTGAGGTCCCGGCCGTCGAGCTCGACCCGCCGCTCGGGCGCCGGCAGCGTGCGGGCCGCGCGACGGGCCGCGGTGCGCGCGTCGTCCACGCCCTCCAGCTTCTCCGACACCGCCGGCGTCATCAGGTGGGCGAGGAGCCCCACGCCCACGGATTCCACGAACCGCGTGACACCCCATGGTCCCCGCGCCGACCCCACGTCCACCTGGCGGACCTCGTGACCGGCCCACCCCGCCACGATCTTGCCTGGATCACCGAGGATCCCGAGCGACGTGGCGATGTTGTTGGCGGTGCCCGTGGGCAGGATGGCCATGGGAACGGGCCCGCCGGCCAATGCTTTCATCACCCGGCCCACCGTCCCATCCCCGCCGGCCACGGCGACGAGGTCGCCCGGATCGAGGAGCTCGTCGGCCGTGCTGGACTTCCGGACCCGGCGGACCCGCACGTCGTGTCCCGCGGCCTCGATGATCCGCCGGAGCTCCGTGGCAGGCGTCTCGCCGTTGCCGGCGTCCGGGTTGAGCACGAGCGTGATCCGCATATCGCTTCACCGAGGAGGTGCGATGAAAATCCTGATCGCCAACGACGACGGCATCTACAGTCCCGGCCTCCGCGCCCTGGCCGACGTGGCACGCCGGTTCGGTGAGGTACGGATCGTGGCGCCCGACGTCGAGCAGTCCTCGATGGGGCACGCCATCACCCACTCTAGGCCCCTCACCGTCAAGGCCACTGTGATCGGCGACCACCAGGCGTTCCGGGTGAACGGCACACCCGCCGACTGCGTCACGGTCGGTGTCGCGGAATGGGAGGGGGTGGACGTCGTGCTGTCAGGCATCAATCTGGGCTCGAACCTCGGCAATTCGATCTGGCACTCGGGGACGCTCGCGGCGGCCAAGCAGGCTCCGCTCCTGGGCCTTCGCGGGATCGCGCTCAGCACCCCGACGGCCGACGATCAGCCGGATTTCGCCGCGCTCGCCCCGTGGGTCGAGCAGGTACTCGAGCTCCTGATCACGCAGGAGCGCTGCCCATTGGTCAACGTCAATTTTCCCTTGAAGCCTCGCGGGCTCCGCTGGACCCGCCAATCCGTCCGGCACTATGATGGCCGGGTCGTGCCGGGGCACGATCCCCGCGGTCGGCCGCACTTCTGGATCACCACGATGCCGCTCGAAGCGCCGGACGAAGGGACTGACCGGTGGGCGGTGGAACACGGCTGGATCTCGCTCACGCCGCTTCGGCTCGACCTGACGGACGAGAAGGCGCTGTCGGAAACCGTGGGCGCCGTGGGTCCGGATGAGCAGGGCACGGGCGCGCGGGCGTCCTGATTTTCGAGTCCCACAGATTGGGGCCGCAGAGTACATGCGACATCACGTCCACATCCGCGCCCGAGCTGTGAGAGGATAGCCCGGTTTCCCCAGCCACGACTCCCGTTTATACCTTCCCTCGAGCCCTGTCAGGAGGCACCGGCGTGTCGAAGTTGCGCTTCCGAATCGCGATGTCCCTCGATGGCTATACCTCCGCCCCGGAGCAGAGCGTCGAGAATCCGCTGGGCATTGGCGGCGAGGCCCTGCACGAGTGGGCGTTCGAGCTCGCCGCGTGGCGGCAGCCGCACGGACTCGAGGGCGGCGAGGTGAACGCGAGCACCGCGGTGCTCGAGGACCTCCTCGCCGGCATCGGGGCCACGATCATGGGCCGGAACATGTTCGGCGGGCATCCGGGGCCGTGGAATCCGGCGAGTCCCTGGAACGGATGGTGGGGAACCAATCCTCCGTTTCATCACCCGGTGTTCGTGCTGACGCACTATGCCCGGACGCCGCTGGCGCTCGAGGGTGGCACGACGTTCACGTTCGTCACCGGCGGCATCGAGGCGGCGCTCGAGCAGGCGCGCGGGACGGCGAAGGGCCAGGACGTGGCGTTGGCGGGTGGCGCGAGCATCAGCCGCGCGTACCTGCGCGCCGGCCTGGTGGACGAGATGGTGATCTCGCTCGCGCCCATCCTCCTGGGTGGCGGCGAGCGGCTGTTCGACGGCGTCGGCACCCTCCCGGCACTGGAGCTCGCGGAGACCGTGTGCGCGCCGCTGGTGACCCATTTCAAGTTCGTGAGGCCGTAGCGCGACACCGCTGGCGCCCGCCGGAGGCGGAATCCGCTTCCCTCGACGGCGCCCAACACCCCACCCAGCCAAAACCCTGGGCCCCAGTGTGTGCGGCGCATCACTGGCCAGTTGACTCCGGCAGGCTAAAGTATGAGTCGGTGCCTATCCGGCCGTCGGGCACCCACCCGCTCTTCGCCGCCCCATGGGCGGCACCCGACCTACATCAACGGCACACTGACATGGCGACCACCATGAGCGGCTCCCCTGTCGTCCCCTCCATCCCCTCGTTGGGGGATGGTGAGATGGCCCAGCGGATCCGGGCCATGGACTGGTCAGCCACGCCCCTCGGCCCGATCGACCGGTGGTCGCCCACCCTGCGGGCCACGGTCCGCCTCATGCTGGCCAACCGGTTCCCCCACCTCCTCTGGTGGGGACCGGAGCTCATCCAGCTCTACAACGATGCCTACATCCCGGTCCCGGGGACCAAGCACCCGAAGGCCCTGGGACAGGCCGGCCCCGAGTGCTGGCCGGAGATCTGGCACATCATAGGTCCGCTGGTCGAGACGCCCTTCAACGGCGGGCCCGCGACCTGGATGGACGACATCCTTCTCGAGATACACCGGCACGGGTTCCTCGAGGAGACTCACTTCACCATCGCCTACAGCCCCGTGCCCGACGAAGCCGCGCCGCGCGGGATCGGCGGCGTGCTCGCCACCATCCACGAGACCACCCAGCAGGTCATCCAGGAGCGGCGCCTCGCGGCGCTGGGCGAGCTGGGCGCCCGCTCCGCCGAGGCGAAGACCGCGGAGGAAGCGTGCGGCGTCGTCGCCGAGGTCCTGAGCCGCCATTCCAAGGACGTCCCCTTTGCACTGGTGTACCTCGTCGAGGCGGACGCCTCGACGGCCCGCCTCGCGGGTGCCGCGGGCGTCGAGCGCGGCGCGGCATCGGCGCCGCTGGAGGTGTCTCTCGAAGGGGATGGCGGGCGCGGATGGCCCGTCGGTGCGGCCTTCCGCGGCGAGCGGTTGGAGGTCGTGGAGGATCTCGCCACCCGCCTCTCGAACATCCCGCCGGGACCGTGGTCGGACCCGCCGCGCCAGGCGCTGGTCCTGCCCATCCCGTCGAACGTGCCACACCGCCTCGCCGGCCTCCTCGTCTTCGGGGTGAGCGCGCGCATCGCCCTGGACGAGGCGTACGTCGTCTTCGCCGAGCTGATCGCCGCGCAGGCGGCCACGGCGATCGCGAACGCTGGCGCCTACGAGGAGGAGCGGCGGCGCGCGGAGGCGCTGACCGAAATCGATCGGGCCAAGACCGCGTTCTTCTCCAACGTGAGCCACGAGTTCCGAACGCCGCTCACGCTGCTGCTCGGCCCGCTGGAGGAGGCGTTGGCCACGCGGAGCGCCGACGCCGCGACGGACATGCGCGAGAACCTCACGGTGGCGCACCGGAATGCGCTCCGCCTGCTCAAGCTGGTCAATACACTGCTCGACTTCTCGCGGATCGAAGCCGGGAGGGTGGAGGCGGCCTACGCGCCGGTGGACCTCGCCTCGTTCACCGCGGAGCTCGCCGGAACGTTTCGTTCGGCAATCGAGCGCGCCGGCCTCGCGCTCCGGGTGGACTGCGCCCGGCTCGCGGAGCCCGCGTACGTGGATCGCGACATGTGGGAGAAGATCGTCCTCAACCTGATCTCCAACGCGTTCAAGCATACGTTCGCCGGAGAGATCGCCGTCTCGGTCCGCCGGTCGCGCAATAAGTTCGTCCTCGAGGTGCGCGACACCGGTGTCGGCATCCCGGCCGCGCAGGTACCCCATCTTTTCGAGCGGTTCTATCGCGTGCCGCACGCCCGCTCGCGGACCCACGAGGGCACCGGCATCGGGCTGGCATTGGTGCAGGAGCTCGTCCGGCTGCATGGCGGCAAGGTCGAGGTCGCGAGCGAGGAGGATGTGGGCTCGAGGTTCACGGTCTCGATTCCGGCGGGCACGGCCCACCTGCCGCCGGAGCACATCACTGCCGGGTACGCTCCGCGCGCCGTGGCGGGCGCGGCCGCGCCGTATGTCGAGGAGGCGCTGCGCTGGCTGCCCGATGCGCCGCGGGTCTCCGAAGAGGCCCAGCTTCCGCTCGCCACGGCCGAGCACCGTGTGGTGGCCGCGGATCGGCGCGACACCCCCTCCGGAACGCCCAGCGCCCGCGTGCTCGTGGCCGATGACAACGCCGACATGCGCGCGTACGCGGCCCGGCTGCTCGGCGGACGCTGGAGCGTCGAGCTGGTGCCCGACGGGGCGGCGGCACTCGAGCGGATCCGGGAAACGACGCCGGACCTGGTGCTGGCCGACGTGATGATGCCTGGGCTCGACGGCTTCGGCCTCCTGCGCGCCGTGCGCGCGGATCCGGCGACGCGGGAAACGCCCGTGATCCTGCTCTCCGCGCGTGCCGGCGAGGAGGCGCGCGTCGAGGGACTCGAGGCCGGCGCGGACGACTACATCGTGAAGCCGTTCTCCGCGCGCGAGCTGGTGGCGCGGGTCGGGGCGGCGCTCGAGCTGGCCCGCGTCCGCCGGGACGCCGCCGCGTCGCTCCGCGGGAGCGAGGAGGCGCTCCGCCAGCGCACGGCCCAGTTCGAGACGCTCGTGGCCGAGGCGCCGCTGGGCGTGTACCTGGTGGACGACGCGTTCCGAATCCGCGAAGTCAATCGGCCCGCGCGCCCGGCCTTCGGCGGCATCCCCGACCTCATCGGGCGCGATTTCGACGAGGTGATGCACCGCTTGTGGCGCGCGCCGTATGCGGACGAGGTCGTCCGCCTGTTCCGCCACACCCTCGAGACCGGCGCGCCGTACGCGACTCCCGAGCGCATCGAGCAGCGGCTGGATACCGACGTCACGGAGTACTACGAGTGGTGGATCAACCGGATTCCGCTGCCCGACGGCCGCTACGGCGTCGTCTGCTGGTTCCGCGACATCTCGGCGCAGGTATCCGCCCGGGCTGCGATGGCGGAGACCCAGGAGCGACTCCGACAATCCGCCAAGATGGAAGCGGTGGGGCGGCTGGCGGGCGGGCTGGCGCACGACTTCAACAACCAGCTCCAGGCGCTGACGGGCTTCGCGCGCTATGCATCCCTGGATCCCGGGATCGGCCCGCGAGCGCGCCAGGACCTCGATCAGGTGCAGACGGCGGCGACCCGGCTCGCCGACCTGACACGCCAGCTCCTCGCGTTCAGTCGGCAGCAGATCCTGCAGCCGGAGCTCCTCGACATGGACGAAGCCGTGGGCGAAGGCCTGGAGCTGCTGCGCCGGCTGATCGGGAGCCAGGTCGAGTTCCGGATAGACCGCGGCCCCGGCGCCAAGTGGGTGCACGCCGATCGCACCCAGATCCAGCAGGTGCTGATGAACCTGTGCATCAACGCGAGGGACGCGATGCCCGAGGGCGGGCGGCTGGAGATTCGCACCGAGACCCGCGACGTCGCCCAGGCGATGCAAGTGCCGAATCTGGGGACGACCATCCCGGCGGGCCGGTACGTGGAGCTCGCCGTGGCGGACACCGGGAGCGGCATCGCGCCCGACCATCTGGCGCACATCTTCGAGCCGTTCTTCACGACCAAGGAGGTCGGCAAGGGCACCGGACTCGGCCTCTCGACGGTGCACGGCATCGTCGCACAGAGCCAGGGCTACGTCTACGCCGAGACGGCGACGGGGCGCGGGAGCTGCTTCACGGTGCTGCTCCCCGCGGCGACGGCGCCCGCGGGGGCAAGCGCTTCCACGAGGGCCGGCGCCGGGGCCGCCTCCCCGTCACCGACGGTGCTGATCGTGGAGGACGAAGTCTCCGTGCGCGAGCTCCTGGCCCGCATCCTGGCCGACGAAGGATACGAGACGCTCCAGGCGGGGCATGGCAAGGAGGCGCTGGCGTTGCTCGAGCAGCACGGAGATCGAGTGGCATTGGTGCTGACGGACATCGTCATGCCGGTCATGGGTGGGAAGGAGCTCGCCGCGCGGCTTGCCGCGACGCATCCCGACCTGCCGCTGGTGTGGATGTCGGGACACCCGAGCGACTCCACGTTCGAGACCGCCCAGACTGATATGGGGCATCCGATCCTCACGAAGCCCACCGACCTCGACGTCCTGGTCGCGACCGTACGCGATGCGCTCGCCCGGGCCTCGTCGGGAGGTTCAAAGCACATATAGCAGCGCTAGCTGTATCTCATGCTCGGGTACGGCGTGTCGGTGCCGCCCTACGTCCGCCAGGGCCTCTTCTCCCGTGCCTTCGACAACAACGACCTCCTGCCGACGATCCGGAAGCCAGTGCTGATCACGCACGGCGCCGACGATGCGGTGGTCAGGCCCATCGCGGTCGACCGGCACAAGGCCGGCCTGGCGCACGCGCAGGTCCAGATGATCCCGAATGCGGGGCACGCGGCGTTCTGGGATGATCCTGTGGCGTTCAATCGGGGGCTGGCGGCGTTCGCCGCGGGGGTGTAGGGCCGGCGGCGGGTGGGAGTGGATCATGGCAGACTTCCGGTGCGCGCCCTCCGGTGGCGGCGGCCGGTGGCGGTGTCATTCCCGCCTACGGCTCGCTGCACCACGGGAAGCGCCGCCGGAAGCCTGCGGCGGCCGGCGGGTCCTCCGCACTAGCGGGGAGTCCGGTACACGAGCGCCAACATCTCTCGCTCGAGCAGCAGGCGCAGCTCGGACTTGATGTCCATCACCGGCGTGGTGCTGAGACCAAAGACGGGAGTGCGCATGGCCGACACCCTCCAGGGCAACAGGACCGGCGAGCGCCTCGGGATGAGTGCCGCCACTGAGTAATACGCCGCCGACGGGAAAATCGGCTCATGAGGGATCGTGGCCAGGACGGCCCGGCCGGTTCCCTGCCCACCCGCGCGCGTTACCGACGAGCCGGTCGTCGCGCGTGACGGGTCCCTCGCTGGCGTCAGTGGGTTCCGACATCCAGATTCTCCGTGTGAGGCACGCGGGTGTGGCAGCGCCAGGTCCGCAGCCGACGCCCAGTCCGGGAGCGCCCATGCGACAACCGAACATGATGCCACCCGCCCCGCGGCGCTCGATCGCGCGCAGGATCCTGCTGCACGTCGCCTGTTTGGTGATTGCCCTCGGCTGTCTCGCGGCATACGAGCACTTCAAGGTCGAGCAGCAGCCGGACGCGGCGCTCGTGAGTCTGATCGCCGCGGCGATCTTCGGCTTCGTGCCGGTGCGCGATGTGCTCCGGGTCGTGTTCGGCCTCACGGGCCGCACGCTGCACCTCGTCCACGCGCTGGGCAGTCTGGCGCTCGTCGGCCTGCCGCTCGCCGGCGTCGTCTCCGGGACACCGTTGCTGACCCACGCCGCCATGGCGCCGTTCACCATCATGGGCGCCGCCCAGGCGGTGATGCACCAGAATCACCCGCGCAACGCGCAGCAGGCCGCCGCGATGCAGCGCTTCGCCACCAGCCTGCCCGAAGTCGCGCAGTTCGCCGGCGGCAACCTCTCCTCTCCCGAAACCGCCAAGCGTGCGTTCGCCGCTCTCTCCGACATCGTCGCCAAGGCACAGGCACTCGGCGAGACCGAGCTGGCGGCCGATCCCCGGTTCCAGAGCGCGCTCAGCCGGGCATCCACCCGGTTCGGCGCGAACCTCGGCCTCGACGCCGTGGACCTCGCCCTTGGCAAGCTGGCAGCGAACCCGGCGACCGCGTCCGCGGTGCCCGCCCTGCGCCACCGCGTCGCCACGGCGCGACAGACGATTGCGGCGGGCAGCCGTCCATAGCACAGGGCCCGGACAATCCACGATCCAACTCGCGATGCCGGACGGCGACCGGATGCCCCGCACTACCATCCTACGTTCGAGCACGTCCTCGTGAAGGACGGCACGCTCCTGAGGGGGTGGGCGGCCGCTTCGACACGAAGCAGACGCCCGCCTTGGCCGTCGTAATCCAAGTAAATGAAGGGATTGTTGTCCTATGACGTGGCGATCGAGGCTCGCCGGCCGACCCTGGGCTTGTCGAAATCGGACCACCCTGTTCGACTACCTAGTATCACGACCGAACGAGGTGGACTCGATGCCGACGATGACCGACGATCTGGCCCTGGTGAAGGACATTCTTGACCGCGTGCTCGCGTCGGGTGACCTCGAGCCGCTGCTGGAGAGCCTCGCCGACGACGTCGTGTTGGCCGTAGCCACGCCCGATGGCCCGGAGAGGCATGAGGGGACCGGCAGGACCGCGGTCGTGGACTACTTCGAGGCCCTGCGCGAGCTGTTCGCATTCTGGCGGGTGACCTACGCGTCCCGCAACAGGCGAGTGCTCGTCCTGATCGACGAGCGCTTTGCCCTCGAGCCGAGCGGGCTGGTGGCCCAGAGCGAGTTCGCGCTCCTGTTCGACCTCCGGGATGGGCTCGTGACGCGCCTGCTCGTCGTCGAGGATCCATCGCCGGCCGACGACGCCGAGGACTGGCGGGAATTCGGCGAGGACGACGGGGCGGCACTCCCGCGGATCGGTGCCTTCGGGCCCGGTGCACGGCCAGATACCTGATTGTTACGGACGCCTTCTCACCGAGCCCACCCCGCGTCCGTATCGTATCCCCGGTCTCCAGCCGAATCCTCTACCATGCCCGATCATCTCGACCTCCTGCGGCGGATCGCGGAGTCGCCCGCGGGCCTGATCGTGCCGCGGGCCGGGCTCCGGGAGGCACACACCTCGATGGAGACCCTGATCGCGAGCCTGGAAAAGCTGCAGGCCCAAGGCTTGATCGTAAGCGTCCGCGTCGTCCAGACGCGGGGAAATCCTCAGGGACCCGTCGCCTTCTCCGCCAGACTCACGTCGGCCGGCCGGGCCAGCCTCGCGGCGCTCAGTCGGCCCGAGAGCCCCGCGTAGGGTGGCCCGATCCGACGACGATCTTCCCGTCCACATCGATCGGCTGGTCCGCCAGATCCGACGCCTCGACGCCGAGTACGCGTTTCTCAAGGAGCGCCTCCACCATCTCGATGACGAAGCGACGGCTGAGCTGATGCAGCGGGAGATGGCGGATCTCAAGAACCAGCGGGTCACCCTCCTCGGCGACCTGGACGACTGGCTGGAGACATTGCCATCGGAGCGGCGGGTGCTGGTAGAGGCGTTCCTGGCGATCGGTGGGCGAGGGCATGACGTTTGAGGAACGTCCTTCACGCCGAGGGCTGGACGACGCGTTGCGGCGACGGTCACGCAGCCCGAGTCGTCGCGCTCTCCGACGGAGCTCTTCCTAGTCGCCTTACCTCTTCAGGCGCCGCGTCTCACCGAGGCGGGCGATCCAGAGTCGGTCCTCATCCAACCCAGCGGCACGCCAGCGCGCACCCGTCCGTCGTGGCGGCTCGTCCATCGGCTCGTCGGTCAGCCGAAAGCACCCCCAGTGGATACCGAGCATGACGGGAAGCGGCTGATCACGATGCGGCGCGACCAGGTCCTCGTAGATCTGCACCGCCTCTTCCGGGTCCGCGTGCACGATCCGCATGAACCAGCGGGGGTCGTATGCGCCGATCGGGATCATCACGAAGTCGAACGGGCCGCATCTCGAGCCGATTGCCCCGAACTCCGGATGATAGGCCGTGTCACCGGCGAAGAACGCGCGCGCCCCGTTTACGGCGAGCGCGAACCCGCACCAGAGAGACCTGTTCCGATCCCGCAGGCCCCGGCCGCTGAAATGCCGTGCCGGAGTCGCCGTGATCCGAACACCTTTGACCTCGAGGTGCTGCCACCAGTCCAGCTCCATGATGTCGTGGACACCCCAGGGTCGAAGGTAGGCCCCGAGTCGCAGCGGCACGATCCACCGACTCTTCGGGTGTGCCGCGGCGAGGCGCTTCACGGCAGGCTTGTCGAGGTGATCGTAGTGGTTGTGCGAGAGGACGACGATGTCGATCGGGGGAAGGGCGTCGATGGGCAGCCCGGGATCCATGACGCGTCGCGGTCCGATCCATTGCACTGGAAAGGCTCGCTGGCTGAAGACCGGGTCGGTCAGCACATTGATGCCGCCGAGTTGCAGCAGCACGGTAGAATGCCCGATCCACGTCGCAGTGAATTCGCCCTCACCCGCGCGCGGGTAGGCGATCATCGGCGTGGTCGACGGGAAGGCGCCGCGCCGCGGCGTCGCGGCCCGGGCGACCGACCGGCGCTGAGCGAGCATTCGGAGCACGTCGCGCCAACCGTGCGGCTCGCTGTCGGGCCAAGGGTTATGGAACTGCTCGCCATTCTCCGGAGTCACTTCGCGAGGAAACCGGTCACGAGCGAGATCGTGGCGGCCGGATTCTCCTCCATCACCCAGTGGCCGGAGTTTGGCACCACGGCCTGCTCCACGTTGGTCGCGGCGAAGCGCATGACCTCGGCCATCTTGGGCCCGAACGACTTCTCCCCGCCTACCGCGAGCACCGGCATCGCCAGCTTGCCCTTCGCGACGAACGCCTTGTCGTCGATCGCGTCCTGGTCGAACGCCTTGAACTGCTCGAAGCCGGCGTGCATCGCACCCGGTTGGGCGTAGAGCTTGGCGTAATGCACGCGCGAGGCCTCAGAGAACTTCTTCGGGTCGGCCGAAAACTCGTTCCAGAATCGGTCGAGATAGATTCGCTCGCGGCCGGCGACGAGCCGCTCGGCGTCCGGGCCCCAGAACGAGAAGTGCCAGAGCGCATGGCTGCGGACGATGTCGTCCCACGGACCGACGCCGGGCAGCGGCGCGTCGATGATGACGAACCTCGTCACCATCCCGGGATGCTCGGCGGCGAAGGCATAGCCCACCATGTTGCCGATGTCGTGCGTGACCAGGTCGGCCTTGTCGATCTTGAGCGCCGCCAGCACGCCCGCGATATCCTGCCCCTGCGTCTTCTTGTCATAGCCGCCGCTGGGCTTCGCGGAAAGCCCCATCCCCCGCAGATCGGGCACGATGACCGTGTGGCTGGTCGCCAGCCTCGCGGCCAGCGGCGACCACATGTCCCCGGTTTCGCCGTAACCATGGAGCAGCACGACCGCCGGACCCGTGCCGCCCATCCGTACATAGAGGGTCGTGCCGTTGGTGGCGATCCGTCGCGCGTGAAAGGTTGCAGGAAATGGCGCCACCTGGGCCGTGGCGGGATGGGTATTGAGTGAGGCCGCCATCGCCGGTGCAAGGACAATCGCTCTGAACAGGCGTGCGTCCATGAGTGTTCTTGCTCTCTTGGTTGAGGCTATGGCGGTGAACGCGACCGTGGTCGGGCTGCCAAGCGCGATGGTGGAGATGCTACTGAAAGTATAGCCCGAGCGTGCGGTGCCCCGGGTTCAGCCGCCGAACTACCGCGAGGCGCCCTGTGGCTGTGCGATGGCGAGGTGGCGACGGTCCCGCGGGGGGCGACCTCAGGAGCCCGATGCGAGCCTGAGGTTGCTGTACGCTTCGTCCTCCGTCACCTCTCGCTCCACGTGTGGTCGGAGCCACGCTGGCAACTCGACGTCGGTCGACGAGCCCGGGGACAGCTCGACCTCGGCCAGCACGAGATCCCGGTCCATGAACTCGTCGATCTCCCACGTCATGTCTCCGTCAGGGACCCGATATCGCCGTTTCCGCAGTCGCCGACCCTGGGTGAGTGGCCAGAGGCTGTCGAATACCTCCGGTGTCAGTGCCTCCTCGACCTCGAGGCGCGTGAGACCGGAGCCCTCCTTCACGGTCCGGACCAACTGCACGCCGTCCTCGGATGCGATGCGGCGCACGCGCTCGACGAGCCGCTCCCCCGGCAGGTATCCTTGCTCGATCTCGACCGGCCGCCCCGCCTTTTCGAGAGATGGAAGCCCGGTCAGGAGAAACTTCCGCTCGATCTCCTGATCGCGGTCGGCCAGCCCGGCAATCGCGTCGGACAGGGCATCGACCTGGCCGAAGAACGGATCGGCCGAGTCACCCAGCCAATCGCGGGCGGTCTGCTCGTATGCCCGGAGCCCACGGGCTCGCAGGACAGCCATCACGGACTCGAGACCGGGGATGAGCCCGGTGCCGGCGGCTGGAGTGCCGTCGGCCTCGGGGAGGGCCCCCTCGAGCTCGACGGCGAAGACCTGGGCGTCATGGACATCGCCGAAGCCATCCTGCAGCCCCTTGAGGCGGTCGACGACCTCCTGCCCACCGCCAATCCCCTTGGCGAACGGCTCCAGCAGATACCGGAGATGCTTGGCGGCGATCCGAGCGCGATGAATGGCCTCAACACTCGTGTAGCCTCGAATCGACCGGAGGCGCTCCTTGAGGCGCGCGGCCTCCGTGCGGACGCGCCGCGCCGTGACTGCGGCAGTCGACCACCGGCGCGAGCCGGTGTCCAGATGGATCGTCGCGCGAAACCGGTTGAGCTGGCGGACAAGCTGCGGCTGCACCTTTGGGAACAGTCGCTCATCGAGATCCAGCATCTTCTCCCGAGCGAGGTCCTGCTCGGCGGTCAGGCGCTCGACCATCCAGGCGACACCCTGCCTGTCCCTCTCGGCAACCCGGTTGCGCTGTTCGCTCAGCCAGGCGAGGTGGACCTCCAGATCGCGACTTCGGTTCGTCGCACGGGCCAGCCGGCGCAAACGGGTCTCCGTTTTCGCCTTTAAGGTCGACCGGAGAAATTTACGGTACGCCCTCAGGCAGCTCCGCAGTCGCCGAAGGGCCACCCGATAGTCATGCAAGGCCTCCGCGTCCGAGGGATTCGAGAGTCGAGAGCGGGGCGCGGTGGCATCGTCGAGCAGCTTCAGCGCCAGACGCCTCGCGCCTTCGCCGACGTGCAGGTTGGGAAGGTCAGGTGGAGGGCTCATGGATTGACCTCCGGGCTGAGCGGAACAGGCGCCGCCCACGACCGAATGCGTAACGGGCGGGCGAAGGCCTCAGTATAGCTCTCGGCCAGTCGATCCACAGTGACGTCGGTAACGGCCTCGGTCGGGCTCGGTCGTCACGATCCGGTAACCGACTGCCCACCAGCGGGCCAGGGTATGTTCCAGAAGGCTGCCGGACGCCCCATTTTTCCGGGTCGGCAGTTGCGGGCCGCGGAACCGGCCCGCCTGAAGTCGTTGCCCGTACAGAGTGCGCCATCGAAGGGATAGCCCGCCATGCCAGCGAAGCCGCAAGACCTCCCCCTCCTGACGATCAACACCATCCGCACCCTCGCCATGGACGCCGTGCAGGCCGCCAACTCCGGCCATCCCGGCACCCCGATGGCCCTGGCGCCGGTCGTGTATTGCCTCTGGCAGGATTTCCTCCGGTTCGACCCGGACGACCCCATCTGGCCCAATCGCGACCGCTTCGTGCTGTCCAACGGTCACGCCTCGATGCTGCTTTACTCCATGCTCCATCTCACCGGCGTCAAGGCGGTGAACCCGCAGTACGAGCGGCTCGGCGAGCTTTCGGTCACCCTCGACGACATCAAGCGATTCCGGCAACTCGACAGCAAATGCCCCGGCCACCCGGAATACCGCCTGACCTCCGGGGTCGAGACCACCACCGGGCCGCTCGGCCAGGGGGTCGCGACCAGCGTGGGAATGGCGATCGCCGGGCGCTGGCAGGCGGCTCACTTCAACCGCGAAGGGTTCGATCTGTTCGACTACAACGTCTACGCGTTGTGCGGCGACGGCGACATGATGGAAGGGATCACCGGGGAAGCCGCCTCGCTGGCCGGACACCTCGAGCTGTCCAACCTCTGCTGGATCTATGACAACAACAAGATCACGATCGAGGGTCACACCGATTGGGCCTTCTCCGACGACACCGCGACGCGCTTCATCGGCTACGGCTGGAACGTGACCCGGGTGGGAGACGCCAATGATCTCGAGATGTTGCGTCGCGCCCTGCACGTCTTCAAGAACACCACGAACCGCCCGACCCTCATCATCGTGGACAGCCACATCGCATACGGCGCGCCCAACAAGCAGGACACCGGCGCCGCCCACGGCGAGCCGCTGGGCGAGGAGGAGATTCGTCTCACCAAGCGGTTCTACGGCTGGCCGGAGGACGCCAAGTTCCTGGTGCCCGACGGTGTCCGCGAACACCTGCGGGACGGGGTCGGCCGCCGCGGGCACGAGCTGCGCGAGGCCTGGGAGGCGCGGTTCGAGGAGTACGGCAGCCTCCATCCCGAGCTGGCCGACCATCTCGACCGGATGCAGCGACGCCGCCTGCCCGACGGATGGGATCGCGATCTTCCCCAGTTCCCCGCGGATCCGAAAGGCATCGCCAGCCGCGACTCGTCGGGCAAGGTGCTGAACGCGATCGCGAAGAATGTCCCCTGGCTCATCGGCGGCGCGGCGGACCTCGCTCCCTCCACCAAGACGCGGCTCGTCTTCGAGGGGGCCGGCGACCTGACCGCCCAGAACCCCGGCGGCCGGAATATGCACTTCGGTGTGCGTGAGCACGCGATGGCTGCCGTCGTGAACGGGCTCTCACTCTCCAAGGTTCGGGCGTTCGGGTCCAGCTTCCTGATCTTCAGCGACTATGCTCGCCCCTCCGTTCGCCTGAGCGCGATCATGGAGATCCCGACCATCCACGTCTTCACCCACGACTCCATCGGCGTGGGCGAGGATGGCCCCACCCACCAGCCGATCGAGCAGCTGCCCTCGCTCCGCGCGATCCCCGGCCTGATCACGATCCGCCCGGCCGACGCGAGCGAAGTCGTCGAAGCCTGGCGGGTCATCATGCGGCTCCAGCACGAGCCGGCGGTGCTCGTCCTCTCGCGGCAGGCGCTCCCCACCCTCGACCGGCGCAAGTACGCCTCCGAGCGTGGCGTGGCGAAGGGCGCCTACGTCCTCGCCGACGCCGAGGGCGGAAAGCCGGAGCTGATCCTGGTCGCGAGCGGAAGCGAGGTGTCGCTCTGCGTCGAGGCTCACGCGCGGCTCACGGCCGAGGGCATTCGGACCAGGGTGGTGAGCATGCCGTCGTGGGAGCTGTTCGAGCAGCAGAGCCAGGAGTACCGTGACGGTGTGCTCCCGCCGGAGGTGACGGCGCGGGTTTCCGTCGAACAGGCCAGTACGTTCGGGTGGGAACGGTACGTCGGCCCCTCGGGGGCGACGATCGGGATGGAGACCTTCGGCGCGTCGGCGCCGCTCAAGGAGCTGCAGAAGAAGTTCGGGTTCACCGTCGAACGCGTCGTCGAAGCCGCCCACGCCCAGCTCGAGCCGCGGCCCGCGGCCATGTCCGCCCGATGACGATCGGCATCGCCGCCGACCACGCGGGATTCGCGCTCAAGCAGGAGCTGATCCCTTCTCTCCGCGCGCTCGGGCACACGGTGGAGGACCTCGGGACCTACCGTCCCGAGCCGGTGGACTATCCGGACGTGGCCGCGCGGCTGGCCCGCGCGGTGCTCGCCGGCGAAGCCGAGCGGGGCATCCTGATCTGCGGGAGCGGCGTCGGCGCGTCCGTCGCCGCCAACCGGTTTTCCGGCATCCGGGCCGGCCTGTGTCACGACACCTACTCGGCCCATCAGGGCGTCGAGCACGACGACATGAACGTCCTGGTGCTCGGCGCCCGCGTGATCGGCCTCGAGCTGGCGCGCGAGCTGGTGCGGGCATTCCTCGCGGCCCGCTTCACGCACGAGGAGCGCCACGAGCGCCGGCTCGGCAAGATCCGGGCGATCGAGGAGGAGCAGCGTCGCGGTGACACGTGACCTCGGGACGACGCAGGTGAACGTGTCGGCCGATCTCGCCGCGCTGGCACGGCCGACGGCCGAGTGGCTGGACGGCGAGATCACTCGGGCGATCGCCGAGCGAGACCGGTGCTCGCTGTGTCTCGCGGGAGGGCGGACGCCCGAGCCGGTCTATCGCCAGCTGGCGTCCGGCCGGGGCATCGATTGGAGCAAGGTCGACGTCTACTTCGGTGACGAGCGCGGCGTTCCACCCGATCATCCCGACAGCAACTATCGCATGGTGTGCGCGACCCTGCTCACCCGGGTGCCGAGTCTCGCCGGCCGGATCCACCGCATGGAGGCCGAGCGGCCCGACCGGGATGCCGCCGCGCGCGACTACGAGCGGCTATTGCCGCCGCGGCTCGACGTGCTCGTGCTCGGCATGGGGGCGGACGGCCACACGGCGTCGCTCTTTCCGGGCTCCGCCGCGCTCGACGAGCGCCGGCGGCGGGTCGTGGCGGTGCTCGGGAACAAGCTTCCGGCCGAACGGCTGACCATTACGCCGCCGGTGATCGAGGAGGCGCGGGTTGTGGCCGTGATCGCGACCGGCGAGGACAAGGCGCCGGCCGTCGCGCGGGCCATTGAAGGGCCGCTCACGCCGAACGCCGTCCCGGTGCAGCTCGCGCGGCGGGGCACGTGGTTTCTCGATCTCGCGGCCGCGGCGCTGCTCACCAGCCGGAGTGCCACGTCGTGACACTCCTGGCGGGCGATATCGGCGGCACCAACGCGCGGCTCGCCATCGTGGAGATGAATGGCCTGCGCGCCAGCTTCGTGCAGCAGAAGACCTATCCGAGCCGCGGCTACCCGGGGCTCGCGCCGATCGTCCGCGCCTTCTGCGAGACTGCGGCCACCAGGCCCGAGCGCGCCTGTATCGCGATCGCCTGTCCCGTGATCGACAGTGAGTGCACCGCCCCCAATCTTCCCTGGAAGGTGAGCGCCTCGACGCTGGCCGCCGAGATCGAGATACCGCGCACCACCATCATCAACGATCTCGTCGCGGTCGGGCATGCCATCGAGCTGCTGGGACCGTCCGATCTGGCGACCCTCCAGGAAGGAAGCCCGACGCCGCAGGGGCCGATCGGCCTGATCGGTGCCGGAACCGGCCTCGGGCAGGGATTTCTGGTGTGGGACAACGGGCACTATCTGGTCCTGCCCTCGGAAGGCGGCCACGCCGATTTCGCCCCTCGCGGCAAGCAGCAGAGTGAGCTGCTCGAGTTCCTCGCGCAACAGTTCGGCCGGGTCTCCTGGGAGCGGCTCCTGTCGGGGCCCGGGCTCCTGAACGCCTATCGGTACCTCGCCTCGTCCGGCGACGGACCGGAGCAGCCCGCGGTGCGGGCCGAGATGGACGTGGAGCCGCCGGCGGTCGTGATCGTCCGGCATGCACTCGACAAGTCCGACTCCCTTTCCGATCAGGCCCTCGATCTCTTCTGCGAAGTCCTCGGCGCCGAGGCAGGGAATCTGGCGCTCTCGGTGGTCGCGACCGGCGGGGTGTACCTCTCCGGAGGGCTCGCCCCTCGATTCGTCGAGCGGCTGAGGAGCGGAGCATTCCTCCGCGCGTTCCGGGACAAGGGCCGGATGTCCAGCATGCTCTCGCGCATTCCCATTCACGTCATCATGAATCCGAACGTCGGCTTGCTCGGGGCGGCGGCCTTCGGCGCCTCGATGGATCTGCGAAAGGAACTGGTATGACCGCTTCAACGACACGTACCGCCATGCAGGCCCTGCTCGAGCTCGGGCAGAGCGTATGGCTGGACTACCTGCGCCGCGGGATGTTCCGGTCCGGGGAGCTGCAGGAGCTGATCGACGACGGTCTCCGGGGCATGACCTCGAATCCGACCATCTTCGAGCACGCCATCGGCGGGAGCAGTGACTACGACGACGAGCTGATGACGCTGGCGAAGTCCCCGAAGAGCGACCTGGAGATCTTCGAGCGGCTCGCCGTGGACGACGTTCGCCACGCCGCGGACCTCTTCCGGCCGGTGTACGACGGCACCGCGGGGCAGGACGGCTTCGTGTCCCTCGAGGTCTCGCCCACGCTTGCCCGCGACACCGAAGGAACGATCGCCGAGGCGCGGCGGCTGTGGTCGGCGGTGGACCGGCCCAACCTGATGATCAAGGTGCCCGGCACCAAGGAAGGGTGGCCGGCGATCGAGCGGCTCCTCGCGGGCGGGATCAACGTCAACGTCACGTTGCTGTTCTCGCTCGACCACTACCGCGAAGTGGCGGAAGCCTACGTCCGCGCGCTCGAGGCCCGGCAGCGCGCGGGGCAGCCGATCGATCGGCTCGCCTCCGTCGCCTCGTTCTTCGTGAGTCGGGTGGACACGGAGACGGATCGCCGCATCGACGCCATCGGCGGCCCGCTGCTCAATCTCCGCGGCAAGATCGCGATCGCCAACGCGCGCCTGGCCTACGCCTGGTTTCGCGACCATCTGTCGAGCCCGGCCTGGCAGCGGTTGGCCGCCGCCGGCGCCAGGCCTCAACGGCTCCTGTGGGCCAGCACCGGCACCAAGGACACGCGCTACTCTGACGTCCTCTACGTGGACTCGCTCATCGGCTCCGATACGATCAATACCATGCCCCCCGCAACGCTCCGCCTCTTCGAGGATCACGGGGCCGTGCGCCGCACGCTCACGGACGATGCCAGCGACGCCCACCTGCTCCTGGAGCGGCTGGCGGCCGGTGGAGTGGACCTCGCCGACGTCACCCGCGTGCTCGAGGACGACGGCATCGAGAAGTTCGCCAAGTCGTTCGAGGCACTGCTCGGTGTGATCCGGACCAAGCGCCAGGCGCTCGCCTCCCAGGCGCCGCCCGGCCATTCCGCGGTGTTCCCCGTCGTCGACGCCAGAGTCTCGCAGCGGCTCGACGCCCTGGGCGCGGCGCAGGCCACCAGGCGCATCTGGGCCCACGATCCGACGGTGTGGACCGACGACCCGAGCACACCGGAGATCCGCGATCGGCTCGGCTGGCTCACCGTGGGCAAGGCGATGGCCCAGCAGGTGAAGGCCCTCACGGCGTTCGCCGACGAGGTGCGTGCCGGGTTCGATCGCGTGGTGCTCTGCGGCATGGGCGGCTCGAGCCTTGCGCCGGAGGTGCTGTGGCGCACCTTCGGCGCCGCGCCGAAGTACCCCTCGCTTCACGTTCTCGACAGCACCGATCCCGACGCCGTACGGCAGGCGGAACGGAGCGACCTGGCGAAGACGCTCTTCATCATCTCGAGCAAGTCGGGAACTACCCAGGAGAGCGACAGTTTCTTCCGCTACTTCTGGGAGCGCTCGGGCGGTCGCGGCCAGCAGTTCGTCGCGATCACCGATCCCGGGACGCCGCTCGAGCGGCTCGCCGGCGAGCGTGGGTTCCGCCGCGTGTTTCTCAATCCATCGGACATCGGCGGCCGCTACTCCGCGCTCTCCTATTTCGGCCTGGTGCCGGCCGCCCTGATCGGGATCGACGTCGAGACCCTGCTGCATCGCGCGCATCGAATGGCCGAGGCCTGCGCCGCCTGTGTGCCGACCCTGGAGAATCCAGCCGCCTGGCTCGGCGCCATTCTGGGCGAGGCGGCGTTGGCCGGGCGCGACAAGGCGACGTTCGTCCTCTCGCCGGCCATCGCGAGCTTCGGTCTGTGGGCGGAACAGCTGATCGCCGAGAGCACTGGCAAGGAAGGCAAGGGCGTCCTGCCGGTGGCCGACGAGCCGCTCGGCGGGCCCGAGGTCTATGGCGCCGACCGGATCTTCGTCTCGATGGCCCTGGCCGGCGACGACGTCGCGGAAACGGAGGCCCGCCTGTCCGCGCTGGAGGCCGCCGGCCATCCCGTGGTCCATCTCCGGCTGGATGACCGCTACGACCTGGGACAGGAGTTCTTCCGCTGGGAGTTCGCCACCGCCGTGGCGGGCGCCGTGCTCCGCATCAATCCGTTCGACCAGCCCAACGTGGCCGAGAGCAAGGCGAACACGAAGACGGTGCTGGCGAAGAAGACCGCGCCGTCGCCGGCCGCTTCGGCCGCGGAGCTGGAGCGGTTCCTCGGTGACATCAAGTCGGGCGACTACCTCGCCATCATGGCGTATCTGCCGCCCACGCCGGAGAACGACCGCCGCCTCGCCTCGATCCGACTCCGGCTGCGCGACCGCCTGAAAGTCGCCACCACGCTGGGATACGGACCCAGGTTCCTTCACTCCACCGGCCAGCTCCACAAGGGTGGGAGGCCCGTCGGACACTTCCTACAGATCACCGGACGGTCGGAGAAAGACCTGCCGATTCCCGGCGAGTCGTTCGGCTTCGCCAGGCTGGAGGCGGCCCAGGCGGAGGGGGACCTGCTCGCGTTGAGGAGTCGAGGCCGGCCGGCCATCCGCGTGGCCGATCTCGGGTTGCTCGAGCGGTGACAATCACCAGGGTCTTCTTCGACATCGGCGGGGTGCTCGGCACCAACGGCTGGGATCGGGATCAGCGCGGCGCGGCCGTGCAGCACTTCGGCCTCGACCCCGCGGAGCTCGAGGACCTTCACGCCGAGACGTTCGCGATGCTGGAGCAGGGCCGGATGACGCTGGAGGACTATCTGCGGTGCGTGGTCTTCCACCGGCCGCGGCCCTTCGCCATGGAGGAGTTCAGGACCTTCATGCTGGCGCAAAGCAGGCCGTTTCCGGAGACCATCGACCTGGCCCGCTCCCTGGCGCGGACCGGGCAGTATCGACTCATGACCATCAACAACGAGTCGGCGGAGCTGAACCAGCACCGGCTCGAGGCGTTCGGCCTGCGCGACATCTTCACGACGTTTTTCTCGTCCTGCTGGGTGGGGATTCTGAAGCCCGTCCGGCGGATCTACGAGGTTGCGCTCGCGATGTCCCAGTCCGACCCGGCCGCCTCGGTATTCGTCGACGACCGGGAACAGAACCTCCCGCCGGCTTCCGCCCTCGGGATGAAGACCATTCGTTTCACCGACGCTGTCCGACTGCGCCAGGAGCTGGCGGGCCTGGGCGTGCACACCTGATAGGAGGTCATTCGATGCAGCTCGCCATGATCGGCCTGGGCCGCATGGGCGGCAACATGGTGCAGCGCCTGTTGAAGGGCGGCCATGAGCTGGTGGTGTTCGACCGGAGCACGGACGTCGTGCAGCAGCACGTCGCGATGGGCGCCACGGCCGCGAAGGACCTGGCCGACGTGTGCCGCCAGCTTCGCCCGCCTCGCGTGGCCTGGGTGATGGTGCCCGCCGGCGCGCCGGTCGAGAGCACCATCGACGAGCTGGTGCCCGCGCTGTCGAAGGGAGACATCATCATCGACGGCGGCAACTCGAACTTCCACGACTCCCAGCGCCGCGCCGCCAAGCTCCGGGAGAAGGGGCTGGAGTTCATCGATGCCGGCACCAGCGGCGGCATCTGGGGGCTGACGGTTGGGTACTGCCTGATGATCGGGGCCTCGGCCGAGGCCTTCCGGCAGTGCGAGCCGATCTTCCGTACGTTGGCGCCGCCGGACGGCTACGCACACGTCGGCGCTCCGGGCGCCGGTCACTACGTCAAGATGATCCACAACGGCATAGAGTACGGCATGCTCCAGGCCTATGCCGAGGGCTACGAGATTCTGCACGCGTCCAAGGATTACGATCTCGACCTCCATCAGATCGCGGCGGTCTGGAACCGGGGCAGCGTGGTCCGCTCCTGGCTCAACGAGCTGGCCGAGCGTGCCTTCGCGAAGGACGCGGCCCTGTCGGCATTGAAGGGTTACGTGGAAGACTCCGGCGAGGGCCGCTGGACGGTGCAGGAGGCGATCGACCTCGACGTGCCGGCGCCGGTGATCACCCTGTCGCTCCTCACGCGGTTCCGCTCCCGGCAAGCCGACTCCTTCGGGGCCAAGGTCATCGCGGCACTTCGGAACGAATTCGGCGGCCACGCGGTGAAGACCACATGACGACCAGAGCCTCGATGACCGTCGCCGCCCCGGAAACTCCGCCGAAGGCCGCGCAGCACCTGCACCGACCGGAGCCGTGCACCCTCGTCATCTTCGGCGCCGGCGATCTCCTGCACCGGAAGCTGATGCCGTCGCTGTATCACCTGATGCTGGACGGCCTCCTGCCCGAAGAGTTCACCATCATCACCGTCGCCCGCGAGCCGATGAACGACACGTCCTTCAAAGCCAAGGTGGGAGACGCGCTCAAGACCTTCCTACCGGATCACGCCGATTTCGAGCCGAAGGCCTGGGAGCGATTTGCGGCGCGGCTCAACTACATCTCCGGAGGGCTGGATGATCCCGGCACCTATGACACCATCCGGGAGCGCCTGGCGGAGACCGACACAAAGCTGCCGGGCGGAAGCGGGCGCCTGTTCTACCTCGCCATTCCGCCCAGCCTGTACGAGGAGACCGTCAACCGGCTGGCCGAATCGGGCATCGCCACCCGGATACCCGACCCCAAGCAACGTCCCTGGGTCCGGATCATCATCGAGAAACCGTTCGGTCAGAGCCTGGGCAGCGCGGGCGCGCTCAACGCGTGCGTCCGCCGGGCCTTCGCCGAGCACCAGGTGTACCGGATCGACCACTACCTGGGCAAGGAGACGGTCCAGAACCTCCTGGTCTTCCGGTTCGCCAACTCCATCTTCGAGCCGGTGTGCAACCGCCAACACGTGCACCACGTGCAGATCACCGTCGCCGAAAGCGTCGGCGTCGAGCATCGGGGCAAGTACTACGAGGAAGCCGGTGTCGTGCGGGACATGTTCCAGAACCATCTGCTGCAGCTCCTCACCATGGTAGCGATGGAGCCGCCGGTCACCTTCTCCGCGGACGCGGTGCGTGACGAGAAGGTGAAGGTGCTCCGAGCCATCCGACCCGTCACGCCCGCGGTGATGCATGACTACGCGGTGCGAGGCCAGTACGGGCCCGGCATGATCAACGGGAAGCCCGTCCCGGGGTATCGGGAGGAGCCCAACGTCGCGCGCGACAGCAGCACGCCGACGTACTGCGCCATCCGCTTCATGATCGACAACTGGCGCTGGCACGACGTCCCGTTCTACCTCCGCTCCGGCAAGCGATTGCCGAGGCGGGTGTCCGAGATCGCCATCCAGTTCCGGAAGCCGCCGCACGTCATGTTCCCGTTGTCCGAAGGGCAGGTCATCGAGCCCAACACGCTGGCCATCCGGGTACAGCCACAGGAAGGCATCGCGCTGCGGTTCGACGTGAAGGTTCCGGGGCCGGACGTCGAGATGGGGTCGGTCGACATGGATTTCAGCTATGCCGAGGCGTTCGGCGAGCTGGAGCACGATGCCTACGAGACGCTGCTGCTGGATTGCATGCTGGGCGACGCCACGCTCTTCACCCGGAGCGACGAGGTCGAGGCGGCGTGGGCGGTGGTGGATCCCATCATCGACTTCTGGGCCAACAAGCGCCCCGACCACTTTCCCAACTACGCCGCGGGGATGTGGGGGCCGGCCGTGGCGGACGAATTCATCGCACGGGAAGGCGCGAAGTGGCGCGAGCCCTAGGGCGCGGACATCAGCGTGAGCGTCTCTCGGGCAATGAGGTATTCCTCGTCGGTGGGGATCGCGTACGCCGCAAGGCGCGACCCGTCGGTCGAGATCCGAAGCTCGTTGCCCTGGTTGCGCTCGACGTCCAGCGTCAGGCCGGCCCAACCGAACCCCGTGCACACCCGCCGCCGGATCTCCGGCGCGTGCTCTCCGATGCCGCCGGTGAACACGATCGCCTCCGCGCCTTCGAGGACGGCGAGGTACGCTCCGACGTATTTCTGGACCCGATAGCAGAAGACGTCGAGCGCCAGCTCCGCCACCGCGTCATCGCGCTTGAGCAGCTCCCGTACGTCGGCGGTGCCCGCCAGCGCCTTCAGACCGCTCCCGTGGTGCAGCAGGTGCTCGAGCTGCTTCAGAGACATGCCCTCGTACAGCAGATGGGTCAGGATACCGGGGTCGAGGTCTCCCGCGCGCGTACCCATGACCAGGCCTTCGAGCGGCGAGTAGCCCATGGACGTATCCACCGAGCGTCCGCGTTGGATGGCGGCCGCGGAGCAGCCGCCGCCAAGGTGCAGCGTGATGATCGTGGGCTCGGGCGAGCCGGTCAGCGCCGCGTAGCGCTCGGTGACGTACCGGTGCGACCAGCCATGGAACCCGTACCGGCGCACGCCGTCCATCTCGGGGACGGCATACCGCCAGGCCCGAGGCGGAAGCGTATCGTGAAAGGCCGTATCCAGCGCGGCGATCAGGGGAACGCCGAGGCCGAGGGTGGTCTCGATCCCCTCGAGCGCCGGCCCGTTGTGCAGCGGCGCGAGTCGCGAGACCTCGCGGAGCATGCGAAGCACCTCGGCATTTATCCGGACCACGTCCGGCATACGCCCGCCGCCGTGCACGACTCGATGGGCGATGACGTCCGGCTGCGAGGGAAGCGCCGCCATGGCTCGATCGACCGCGGCGCGGAATCCGGCTGTGGTCTCTACCGTGGCGCCCGCCAGTTGCGCGAGCTCGCCGCCGTTATCCTCGAATAGCTTGTACTTGAGCGTCGTGCTCCCGCAGTTGATCACCAGAACGCGCATCGTTGCCCACCCCGAGCTACGGTCACCATCGCCGGCATTTTCCCCCTAAGACTTACCGCGGACGCCGGCCGCGCGGAACCGGCGGAACCCATGACCTGGTCCCAAGGGGGGGCTACCTTGCTTCGTAGGTCCCGTCGGCGACGTCCGGTGGGCCACGAATGCCAGGAGCGAAGGATGAACCAACCGCTTTCACCCGCCGAGCTGCACGCCATCGACGCCTACTGGCGCGCCGCGAACTACCTCTCCGTCGGACAGATTTATCTGCTGGACAATCCCCTCCTCCGGCGGCCGCTGACGCTGGAGCACATCAAGCCCCGCCTGCTGGGGCATTGGGGCACGACGCCGGGGCTCAACTTCATCTACGCGCACCTCAACCGCGTCATCCGGCGGGACGACCTGGACATGATCTTCATCGCCGGACCGGGCCACGGCGGGCCCGGCGTGGTCGCGAACACCTATCTGGAAGGGACGTACAGCGAGCTGTATCCCGAGGTGTCGCGTGACCTCGCCGGACTCCAGCGGCTGTTCAAGCAGTTCTCGTTCCCAGGCGGCATTCCGAGCCACGCCGCGCCGGAGACGCCCGGCTCCATTCACGAGGGCGGAGAGCTGGGCTACTCGCTGGCCCACGCGTTCGGCGCGGCCTTCGACAACCCGGGCCTCATCGTGGCCTGCGTGGTGGGGGACGGTGAGGCCGAGACCGGGCCGCTGGCGACAGGGTGGCACGGCAACAAGTTCCTCGATCCGGTCACCGATGGCGCGGTGCTGCCGATCCTGCACCTCAACGGGTACAAGATCGCCAGCCCGACCATACTCGCCCGAATCAGCCGCCAGGAGCTGATGAGCCTGGTCGTTGGCTACGGGTACCGCCCGTACGTCGTCGAAGGCTCGGAGCCCGAGGCGATGCACCAGGCGATGGCGGAGACGATGGACGCCGTCCTCGGGGACATCCGCGCGATCCAGGCGAAAGCACGCTCGACCGGCCAGGCCACGCGCCCCCGGTGGCCGATGATCATCCTGCGCAGCCCCAAGGGGTGGACCGGACCGAAGGAGGTGGACGGCAAGAAGACCGAAGGATCCTGGCGTTCGCACCAGGTGCCGCTCGCGGAGATGGCCAAGCGGCCGGACCACGTGAGGCTGCTCGAGCAATGGATGAAGAGCTATCGGGCGGAGGAGCTGTTCGACGAGCGCGGAGCCCTCGTGCCGGACCTGGCGCGATTGGCTCCCGAGGGCCCGCGGCGCATGAGCGCCAATGCGCATGCCAACGGCGGCCTGCTGCTACAGGATCTCGCCCTGCCGAGCTTCGAGGACTACGCCGTCACCGTCCCGAGCCCCGGGACGGTCGTCGGGGAGGCCACGCGGGTTCTCGGCAGGTTCCTGCGGGACGTGATGCAAGGCAATCTCGAGCGGCGGAACTTCCGCGTGTTCGGGCCCGACGAGACCACGTCCAACCGCCTCGACGCGCTGTTCGAGGTCACCGACCGAACCTGGATGGCCGATCGCGTCCCCGATGACGAACAGCTGAGCCCCGACGGCCGGGTGATGGAGATACTGAGCGAGCATACGTGCCAGGGATGGCTCGAGGGGTACCTCCTCACTGGGCGGCACGGCTTCTTCTCCTGCTACGAGGCGTTCGTCCACGTCGTGGCCTCGATGTTCAACCAGCACGCGAAGTGGCTCAAGGTGACCCGGGAGATTCCCTGGCGGCAGCCCATCGCGTCCCTCAACTACCTGCTGACGTCCCACGTCTGGCGGCAGGACCACAACGGGTTCTCGCATCAGGACCCCGGGTTCATCGATCACGTCGTCAACAAGAAAGCGGACGTGATCCGGGTCTATCTGCCGCCGGACGCCAACACCCTGCTGTCCGTCGCGGATCACTGCCTGCGGAGCCGCAACTACGTGAACGTGATCGTGGCCGGCAAGCAGCCCCAGCTCCAGTATCTCGACATGAGCGCCGCCCTCGAGCACTGCGCCGCCGGCATCGGCATCTGGGCATGGGCGAGCAACGACCGCGGCGGGGACCCGGACGTGGTCATGGCGTGCGCGGGCGACGTGCCGACGCTCGAGACTCTGGCGGCGGTAAGCCTCCTGCGCGAGCGTGCGCCGGAGCTCAAGATACGGGTCATCAACGTGGTCGATCTCATGCGGCTCCAGCCGGCCGCGGCGCATCCCCACGGCCTCTCGGATCGCGACTTCGACGCGCTCTTCACGACGGACAAGCCCATCGTCTTCGCGTTCCATGGCTACCCATGGCTCATCCACCGGCTGACCTACCGGCGGACGAACCACGCGAACCTTCACGTTCGAGGGTACAAGGAGGAAGGGACGACCACCACGCCGTTCGACATGGCCGTCCGGAACCAGCTCGATCGCTTCCACCTGGCGGCTGACGTGTTCGACCGGGTGCCGAAGCTCAGCGCCACCGCGGCGCAGGCGAAGCAGGCGCTCCGCGACAGGCTGGTCGAGCACACGCGCTATGTCGAGGAGCACGGCGACGACCTGCCGGAGATTCGCGACTGGCGGTGGACGACGAGCTGACGAGCCCTAGCGCGGAGCGGCCGCGAGCCGCGCGACCGCCGCGAGCAGATCGAGCGGCAGGAAGGGTTTCTGGAGCAGCGGTCCTGGGAGCTCGCCGTCGCCCGCGAACCCCGACACGAACAGGATGGCGGGCGGGCGCTCCCGCCGCGCCAGCGCCCCGGCGAGCGCCGGACCGTCCATGGTCGGCATCCGCACGTCCGTCACCACGATCGACACCCCATCGCCCGCGACCTCCACCAGCGCCAACGCCTCCCGACCGTTCGCGGCTTCGAGGACGAGGTAGCGCTCGCGCAGGGCCGCCACCATGACCCGGCGGACCATCGGCTCGTCGTCCACGACGAGCACGACGGGCTTGCTGCGAGATTCCGGGGCGACGGCGGCAGGCCGGAGGTAGCGCTCGCAGGTGGTCATAGGGCGGGCGTTCCGGCGTCGCTCAGGGCCAGATCCAGCAGTCGGGTCAGCTCGTGCGCATCGATCGGCTTCTTGAGCACCGGGATCAGGTTGGTGCCGGCCCTGACCTCGGCGAGCCCGCTCGGGGCGTAGGCGGACATGAGCACGATCGACTGATGTGGAGCACGGTCGAGGAGGAGCCCGGCGAGCTCGGTGCCGTTCATCCCGGGCATGATGATGTCGATGAGCACCAGGTCGAACCTGCCGGCATGCTCCATCAGCTTGAGGGCGGCAACGGCGGTGCCTGCGGTGTGCACGCCATAACCCAGCAGCCGAAGCTGCCGGGCCAGCATCATCAGGACGGCGGCGTCATCGTCGACGAGGAGGATGGTGCGGCCTGGGTGCATCCGGGACATGTAGCCTCGCATGAGGCACGCAGCCCGAGTCGGATCAGGCTACCCCGGGAGAGGACCACCTCCGGGGGCAACAGCCCGGCCTTGCGGTGCCGCGTGCAGTGAGGCAGCAATGTGGCAACGCTGCGTCACGATCGTGTATGTGGAGGGCGTCAATCCGGAGGTGTCCAGTTCGGCCGTGAGTGGCGGGTCGACGCCGACAATGGTCAGGGGAAGCCAGAAGGAGGAAGTCGCATGTCCACCGATTCCGTCAATCTGTATGACAATGTCTATGGCGACTTCGCGAGCAGCGCCGAAGCGGCCGTGCGGCGGGAGACCTACGGCGAGGACCTGGGCCAGAGCAGCTGGCTCACGGCCCGCGAGTGGCTCGCGTTCGCGGACCAGCTGGGCGTCGGCCCCGACTCCGAGGTCCTGGAGGTCGGGAGCGGCTCGGGCGGACCGGCGGTCTACCTCGCCGCCTCGCGTCAGTGTCGGGTGACGGGCGTCGACGTCAACGAGCATGGCGTTCGGAACGCGCGTGCGCTCGCCGAGGCGCGCGGTCTCGCCGGACGGGCCCGCTTCGAGGCCGTGGACGCGAGCCGGCCGTTGCCCTTCGGAGGGGGACACTTCGATGCCATCGTCTCGAACGACGCAATATGCCACCTCCCGAACCGGCCGGAGGTGCTCCGCGACTGGTACCGGCTCGTGCGGCCGGGTGGCCGCGTGCTGTTCACCGACGCGATGATCCTCACGGGCATCGTCTCCCACGAGGAGCTCGCGACGCGAAGCTCGATCGGCTTCTACCTCTTCGTGCCGCCCGGCGCGAACGAGGAGATGTTGCGAGCGGCGGGCTTCACGGTCCTCGCGGTCGAGGACGTGACGGCGAGCGCGGCCGAGGTCGCGGCCCGCTGGCACGACGCGCGGGCGCACCACCGCGAGCCGCTCGTGGCGAGAGAAGGCGAGGCCAACTTCGAGGGCCTGCAGAGGTTCCTGCGCTGCGTGCGCACTCTCTCGGTCGAGCGGCGCATGTCGCGCTACGCCTATCTGGCCGAGAAGCCATCACGCTCTTGACGTGCCTCCGCGCCACCGTACCCTATCATCAGGTCCACCAGCTTCCGCGCGGCCCGCGGCCCCGCACACAGCGTCGTGGCCACGACGGACGATCCTCGATCTGGCTGGTCTCCCCGGAGCTCGACCAGGGACCCAGCCATCCACCAGGCAGGAGACGTGGCGACGATACGCGTGGCGCACCACTACTCCGCCCAATATGCGGACCCCATCACCGTACGAGCGGGGGACCGGGTCCATGTCGGACCGGGCGACCCGGAATTCCCTGGCTGGCTATGGTGCACGGGCCCCGATCAGCGGGGCGGATGGGTACCGGAGCAACTGCTGCAGCGGACCGCCACGGAAGCCATCATGCTGGAGGACTACACCGCCCGGGAGCTCAGCGTCCGCGCAGGAGCGGAGGTCGTCCGCCATCGGAGCATGAACGGTTGGGTCTGGGTGTCCGATGCCGGCGGAAACGATGGCTGGGTACCCGAGAGATGCCTGGCATCGGACCGACCTGCGGAATGAGCGTCGATTTCTGCGGGAATGACGGCGGGACCTCCCCTCAGGAGCCCCCGGGTATCGACCCGGCCGTCGGCTCCGATCCGCGCTCCAACCCTGCGCGATCCCAGCCGGCGCGGTCTGCGGCCGCTTCGTACGTCGTCTGAAGGAAGTCCAGGAGCGTGGCGTCCGGCGAGGCCGCACGACGCACCTCGTCATAGGGAAGGATGAACTCGCCCAACTCAGCGCTGTATCGCGCGGCCTCCGGCCGCACCGCGGCCGCCTTGAAGCCTTCGGGCTCGGGATAGGCGTAGGCGTAGAACACGGCCGCGGGCGCCATCTCGCCACCAGGCCAGAACCCACAGCTGCTCACTTCGTGGGAGTACGCCTCACGTGCCACCCAATCGGGCAAGTTCGGAACTCCGCCCGGATGCGGTGGGGCGCGCCGGCCGGAGAACCTCGTCACGGCCAGGTCGAAGCCGCCCCAGAAGAAGTGCACCGGACTGGACTTCCCCAGGAACCGAGCGCGAAACGCCTTGAGCACCCGGTCGGCCTGCGCAAGCACTCGCCAGAATCGCGTGGCCTGAGCCGCGTCGTAGGTCCGATGGAGTCGGTCCAGGTCGAACGGGATGCAGTCGGGGATCTCGCACGGCATCGTGCGGATCCTGACGTCGAGTCCGAGCGACTGGAGGCGGCCCATCACGTCCTGGTAGAAGTCGGCCACCGTGCGAGGGGCGAGCTGGACGGACGCGACCGCGCCATCGCTGGCCTGGATCCGGAGCTCGTGATCGAGGAAGTCGAACGCGATCTCGAACGTGCGCTGACCGTAGGGAATCGGCGACGTCGTGAGGCCGCGCGCCGTGACATAGAGCGCGACGTGCCACGAGTGATTGACCCACGGCGTCTGAACCAGGCGAACCTTCCCGACGACCTGGGTCCACAGGTGAAGCGTGGCCAGCGTGTCTTTCCACTCCTCGTACGGCAGCGCGGGCCACGCCGGAGAGCCGGTGCTGGTGTCCAAGAGCGCCATGGTACCTTCCTCCGCCGAGTCGACCGGATGCGGGCGGCGGCAATCCTCATGAGGCGCCACGACCCGATTCCCTTAGCGATCTCCATCGAAGCTGCGGCACTGGCCCGCGATGGCAAGGGCTTGTTCGATCCGTTGCCGGGATCATAGCTTCTTCCCTCTTCCATACGGACCCCATGCGCCGCGATACGGTGTTCCTCCTGCTTTCCCTGCTCGTGCCCGCGTCGGCGAACGCCCAGCACGCCGCGCGGGCCCGCGATCTCGGCATCGTCCCCGGCACGCTCCCACCGGGACCGCTGAACGCGATCACCGATGTCGCCGGTGTGCGGGTCGGCCAGACCACCGTCCGCCTGGGCGACTCCGTCCGGACCGGCGTCACCGCCATCCTGCCCCATCCCGGCAACATCTTCCTCGATCGCGTCCCCGCGGCCATCCATGTCGGCAACGGATTCGGCAAGCTGCTCGGCGTGACCCAGGTCGCGGAGCTGGGCGAGCTCGAGACGCCGATCCTGCTCACCTGCACCCTCTGCGTGTGGAAGGCGGCCGATGCGATGGTCGGGTGGCTCCTGGCGCAACCCGGCATGGCCGACGTACGGTCGATCAATCCGGTGGTCGGCGAGACCAACGACGGCTATGTGCTCAACGCCATCCGGAGCCGGCCCATCACCGAGCGTGACGTGCGGGCGGCGCTCGAGGGCGCGCGCAGCGGCGCGGTCGAGGAAGGGAGCGTCGGCGCGGGGACCGGAACGGTGGCGTTCGGCTGGAAGGGCGGGATCGGCACGTCGTCTCGCCGCGTCGCCGCAGCCGACAGCACCTGGACCGTTGGTGTGCTCGTGCAGTCGAACTTCGGCGGCGACCTGCTCGTCCTCGGTGTACCGGTCGGGCGCGCGCTCGGCCGCGAAGGCGTGCGTCGCGCCGAGGACACCCAGGGCGCCAAGGGATCCATCATGATGGTCGTGGCGACGGACGCGCCGCTCTCCGATCGGAACCTCCACCGCCTCGCCGCCCGCGCGCTCGTCGGCCTCGGCCGCACCGGCTCGGCGATGGGCAACGGCTCGGGCGACTACGTGATCGCCTTCTCGACGCATCCGGACGTCCGACGCCGATACGGCGCTGCGCGCCTCGCGACGACCGAGATCGGGAACGACGAGATGACCGGTCTCTTCCAGGGCGTCGCCGAGGCGACCGAGGAGGCGATCTACAATTCCCTGTTCACGGCAACGACCGTGACCGCGAGGGACGGGACGGTCGAGGCACTGCCGGTCGCGGAGGTCGTCCGGATCCTCGAAGGGCGGGGCGCCTTGAAGCGGTAGGCTCGCTCGCCGGCACCACCGTGTGTGCCGACTTGACCCCCGTTGTACCGGGCTTCAGGTTAGGGTCGCTCCACGTGGGTGCCGTCGAAGTCGAAGCTCCTCCAGGATGAGGGAGGCCGCCATTCAGGCGTCCCCTCTATCTGCTGTGCCGGCCGCCGCCCTGAGTTGGTCAGGGCCGGCCTTGGCCACGCTCGATCCCCCACCCGCCCATCACCGCCGGCGATCACCGCCGACCGCACCTTCAGTATTACCGATCGGTTCCTCGCAGTGGCACCAAGCAGCCGTCCTTCACACAGGGGGGTAAGCCATGCGTGCACGTCAGCGGATACCGGCTCGTATTGGACAGGGGATCGTTGTCGCTCTGGTGTTGACCGTCTCGGTCGCCCTGATGGCGTGGACCGTCGTAGGGAGCCGTTCCCGGGAGGCGGTCCAGGGCCCGGGGAGTATGGAGGCCAGCATCCTTTCCTATGATGGCAAGGATTTCACCCGGACTCGGACCACGCTGGTCACGGAGGATGGAAAGTCCGCGGTCGACACCAAACTCGATCATGCCTCGCCGGCCTACAAGGCCCTGGTCAAGAAGCACTCGTACGTCGGGGAGGCCGAGGTGTTCGGTCGGAAGTACGACGCCGACTACGCACCGCTCACCAGCGACGATGGCCGATTGACGGGCGCCTTGTTCGTTGGCGTTCCGAAGTAGCGATCGATCGTCGCGGGCTGACCGCACGACGGCACCGGTTGGCCGGAGCCGTCGTGGAAGCCGTAGCCGACGGACGCCGGACGCCGGGGCTCTCTCCAGCCCCCGCGCACCCGCCCGGTGCGCGGGGGTTGTGCTGTACAACGGCGTAAACGAAGCGGAGGTGCAACCGACGGAGGGCACGTCCGCCGGCCGTGGCCGCGCGGGAGCGTGTGAGCACGACAGGAGCCGACCCAGGTAAGAGCGAAAACGGCGGCGATTGCTGACATCGAGGACCCAGGGTACGATTTCCACGGATGGCGTGCGTCCGGGCGGGTGTCGCTCGGGGAGGCATGGTAACGCGACAGGGAGGATGGACCGATGGATAGCGTCGTGCACTTCGAGATGCCGTACGAGAATCGCGAGCGGATGGCCAAGTTCTATCAGTCGGCGTTCGGCTGGCAAACCCAGATGCTGGGCGAGGACATGGGCAACTACGTCCTTGCCGTCACGACCGAGAGCACCGATGCCGGGCCCACCAAGCCCGGCGCCATCAACGGCGGGCTTCTACGGCAAGAAGCCCGACTTTCCAATGCAGTACCCGTCGGTCGTGATCGCGGTGGACAACCTCAAGCGATCGACCGCCAAGGTCACCTCCGCGGGAGGCAAGGTCCTCGGCGAGCCGTGGGACATTCCGGGCGTCGGACAATACGTGTCATTCGTGGACCCGGAGGGCAACCGGGTGAGCATGCTGCAGCCGATCCCGCGGAGCCGATAGACGCCGCACGACCCGCGATCCAGTTCACGACCATCACGACCCGCCCGGTTCTCCTCGATCGGCCGCATCATGATGAAGCTCCTGCCATCCCGAGGTAGCGACCGTGAAGCCGGCGGCGAACAGACCCTCCGCCGCTCGCGCTTCACCGACGTCCTCGCCGGCGCCGTGGCCGTCTGCATCTCGTGGCCGGGCGCACGCCGGGGAGCTGCTAACCGTCATTGCACGACCACCGTGCCGTGCATGGACGGATGGATGTGACACGTGTACTGAAAGGTCCCGGCCGTCGCGAACGTCCGCGGAACGGAGACGTTCGCGTTGGTGCCGTCGATGTCGGTCGGGGCACCGGCCTGCGCCGCGAAGAAGACGTTGTGCCCCACCGAGCCGAACGCGAACGTGACCGCGTCGCCGGTGTGCACGGTGATGGACGCCGGGGTGAACGTCAGCGAGGGGGTCGCCGAAACCGTGCTGCCCCCCGACGCGGGCGGTGCGGTGATGTCGCTCCCGCTGGAGCCGCAGCCGTAGGCCATCAGGACGCCGGTGAGCATCGCGAGTCTGAATCTGGTCGTGCGGGTCAACATGGCCTGCTCCGCGTCAAGGGAAATAGCAAAGCCGAGGCTGTTCCTCGGCTCGTGCGGAGAATATCGATCGCGACCAACGTCGAAACATCCGCCATTCGACAGGTCGCGGCACCGACTTAAGTGAGAGTCGGCCAGGAGTACGGTGAGACGGATTGGCCTTTCGGCACCTTCTGGCTCGAGCTCTCCGCTTGAACGGGCACGGCGCCGGGGCCATTCATACGCAACGAGGGGGACCATATGCCAGCGAAGCAGGCGGCGAGCCGCGCCACGGCCGGCTCGCGAGAGATCACCCGGCTCCTCGACCAGCTCGAGCGCGCCTATGACGGCGACGCGTGGCTCGGCGCACCCGTGCGCGCGGTGCTGAACGACGTCGACGCCACGCTCGCCGCGGCGCATCCCGTGGCTGGAGCCCACAGCATCTGGGAGCTCGTCACCCACGTCACCTACTGGCTCGATGCCGCCGGGCGCCGGCTCGGCGGCGAGCCCGTCGAGCCGCTGCACGACGAGGACTGGCCGCCGGCCCCACGGCCGACGGCGGCGGCATGGGCCGAGGCCCTCGCGGCCCTGCAGGCGAGTCACGACCGCCTGCTCGCGGCCGTGCGCCGGCTCGATGAGGACGATCTGGATGGACCGGTGTCCGGGCAGACGTACACGAAATACGTCCTGCTGCACGGCGTCCTGCAGCACACGCTGTATCACGCGGGACAGATCGGTTTGCTCAAGCGCGCGGCGCGCGGACGTGCCACCGGCGTCTGATGCGCCTGGTCTCGTGGAACATCATGGCCGGCGGCGGCGGCCGATGCGCGGCGCTGGTCGACACACTCCGGCGCTACGAGGCGGACGTGCTCGTGCTGCAGGAGACGCTGCCGGCGCGCGGGCCCGACCTGTGTCACGTGCTGAGAAGCGCGGGCTACGAATTCTGCGCCAGCGCGCCGCGGGGCCCGACGGAGCGCGGCATGTGCGTGCTCTCGCGCCGACCCATCCGCCGGCGGTGCGGGCCGCGCCCGCCTCATGCGGCGATCTACCCTCGCGGGTGGCTGGAGATCGAGGTCGCGGGCTTTCGGCTCGGGGCGGTCTACGGCCCGCCCGCGGGCCCCGAGGTGCCCGCCTTCTGGAACGCCGCCGCCGCCTGGCTTGGCCGCCGGATGGCAGGACCGTTTCTCATGCTGGGTGACTACAACGCCGGTGCGTCCGGCGTCGATGCCGACGGCTACCGATTCAAGGCGGGACCGGCCTTCGCGGCGCTCTCCGGCGCGGGCCTGGTCGATCTCTGGCGCTGCCAGCATGGAGAGCGGCGGGAGCACACGTGGTTCAGCTATCTCCCCGGAGGCGGCCGGGGCCGCGGGTTCCGCATCGACCACGCGTTCGCGAGCGCCGGACTCGCCGAGCGGATGCGCGCCTGCCGATACGATCATGCGGTGCGCGAGCGCCGCCTGTCGGATCACTCGGCGCTGGTTGTGGACCTGGCGGAAGGGCCGCCATGACGGGACCGGTCGCGTTCTATGTCCTGGTGTTCACCCTCGCCCTCCCGTTCTGGTACCTGGGAGCGGTCCGACCGTTGGAGCTGTTGCCAGGTCTGCCGGTCAGCGCGCTCCAGGCCATCTGCCCCTCCCTCGCGGCCTCGCTCCTGGTCTACCGGGAGCGCGGGTCGCCGGCTGTGGTGGCGCTGCTGCGCCGGGCCTTCGATGGGAAGCGGATCCAGCCGGGCGGCTGGTACGCGGTCATCGTGTTGCTGATGCCCTGCCTGACGGCCCTCTCGTATTGGCTGATGCGCCTGATGCAGGTGCCGATGCCTGCGCCCCGGATTTCGCTCGGGGCGGCGGCCATCATGTTCGTTCCGTTCTTGGTGATGGGGATCGGCGAGGAGCTGGGCTGGACCGGCTACGCCCTCGAGCCCCTGCAGCGGCGGTTGGGCGCTCTCGGCGCGGGCGTCGTGCTGGGCGCGGTCTGGGCGGCGTGGCACGTTCTGCCGCTCACGCAGGCGCATCGTTCTGGGAGCTGGATCGCCTGGTGGTGCCTCGGCACGGTGGGAACACGGGTCCTGATGGTCTGGATCTACGACAGCGCGGGGAAGAGCGTGTTCGCTGTCGCGCTGTACCACGCCATCGGCAATTTCTGCTGGCAGCTGTTTCCCAATGGGGGCTCACACTGGGACCCGCGCGTCACCTCACCGCTCATCGTCACTGCGGCGGTCGGTGCCACGCTGGGGTTGAGTCGGCGGCGCGTGGTCCCGGCGATGACTCGTCCCAGCTAGCCGACCGCGAGCTGCACGTCCTCCACCCCGCCCCCCGCATAGGAGTGCGCCCCCGCCTCGAACTCGAACAGCGTCTCGAACCTCCGCGCCAGCTCGCGGTCGCCTTCCAGCACCATCATCCCCCGGCGCAACATGTCCGCCAGCCTCTCATTGCCCATCAGCACGTCCACCAGCGTCCTGAGCTTCGCGCGCACGGTGATGGACACCGGGTGGCCAGGGTCCGTCATGCAGACGTCCACGTCCTCCTCGTCGCCGCGCTGCACCACGATCCACCAGTAACGCCGGAGCCGGGGCTCGCCCTCGAGCTCGATGTGCACCACGGTCCGGCCGGGCGGGAACTGCTCGGTCACGACGTGCCGCCGGAGCGACCACATGAGCACGCCCGGATCCAGCTCGTACGAGTGATAATCGCGCGTGACCCACTTCCTCGCCCACTGGCCGAGCGCGTCCACGATCGGCCGGAGCTCCTCGCCCGCGGGCGTCAGGTGGTAGGTGACCCCATCGGGCTCCTCGCGCCGGTGGATCACGCCGTCCACCTCCAGCGACTTGAGCCGCTGCGACAGCACGGAAGGCGAGATGAGCGGCAGAGCGTGGCGGATCTCGTTGAACCGGTGGTAGCCCACCATGATCTCGCGCAGAATAAGCGGAACCCAGCGCTGCGCCACGACTTCGGAGGCCTGGGCGACGGGGCAGAAGGAACCGTAACTCCGTGTGGGACAATCTGTCATCAGAGACTCGGGTCGAGGTCGGTTCGAATCTCGTACTTGTTGTCCGTTTCGGCAACCGGTACCGTCATGCGGTCGCCACGTGGCGATCGGGCGCCGTCTGCAGGTTGCCCGCACAGCGGAGCGAAGGGAGAGCGGAGATGACGGCGACACAGCAGCAGGCGGACCCGCAGCCGGCCGACGCGTTGCGCGAGCGGGTGCGCGCCACCTGGACGGCGGGTGATTTCGGCCGGATCGCGGTCGGCTTCGAGTCGGGAGCGGCGGAGTTCATCGCGCGGCTCGACCTGCGGCCCGGCCAGCGGGTGCTCGACGTGGCCTGCGGGACCGGCAATCTGACGCTGCCCACCGCGCGCGCGGGCGCGCGGACGACGGGTCTCGACATCGCGCCGGAGCTCGTCGCACAGCTCGCCTCGCGCGCCGCCGCCGAAGGCCTCGCGATCGACGCGCGCGTGGGCGACGCGGAGGCGCTGCCGTTCGGCGACGCGACGTTCGACACGGTGGTGACGATGTTCGGCGCGATGTTCGCGGCCCACCCGGAACGCGCCGGCGGCGAATTGCTGCGGGTGACGCGGCCCGGCGGACGGATCGCGATGGCGAACTGGACGCCCGAGGGCTTCGTCGGCCGGATGCTGAAGCTGACCGTCGGCTACGTCCCGCCGGCGCCCGGCATGCCGTCGGTGCTGCTCTGGGGCGACCCGGGAGTGGTGAAGGAGCGCTTCGGCGCCGGCGTGAGCGACCTGCAGCTCACCCGGCGCGCCATGGTCCTGGCCTATCCGTTCGGGCCCGAGCAGACCGTGGAGCTGTTCCGGACGTGGTATGGTCCGACCGTGCGCGCCTTCGCCGCGCTGGATGACGAGCGCCAGCGCGCGTACTTCGCCGATCTCGTGCGGCTCTGGACCGAGCACAATACCGTCGGCCCCGACGCCACCCGGATCGAATCCGAATACCTCGAGGTGGTGGCGACTCGGGCGTGACGTCGTGCGGCGTCCGCCGGCGGCGATACAAGAGCTGGGACCCTTTCTGGAGATCCAACATGCGTGCGCTTTCTCTGTCCGCCTGCCTCCTGCTGTGGGCCGCCGCGCTTCACGGCCAGGCCGGCTACAACACGTACGACACATCCAAGACCCACGACACGTCCAAGCTGACCTGGGGTGCCGCGCCCCCGGCCTTCCCCGCGGGCGCGAAGATGGCCGTCGTCAAGGGCGACCCGGGGAAGGCCGAGATGTTCACCGTCGCGCTGTCGTTCCCCGACGGCTACAAGATCCCGCCGCATTTCCATCCCACGGATGAAGCCGTGACGGTCAAGGAGGGAACCTTCCTCGTGGGGATGGGCGACACGCTGGACGTGTCGAAGACCAATGCCATGAAGGCCGGCGACAGCGGCAAAGTGCCGGCGGAGCATCATCACTACGCGGTGACCCGCGGCGAGACCACCGTGCAGGTGACCGCGATGGGCCCGTTCGCCATGACCTACGTGAACCCCGCCGACGATCCGCGGAAGACGGCCAACCAGTAGCACCTGGATCCGTCGCACCAGGGGGAGTACCGGCCGAGCCTGGCGGACCACTCCCCTTCCTTCCTCTGAGGCCCATGCAGCCCGAACCATCACCGCTCACCGAAGCTCGACCGTTGCGGTCCGCGTGCGGATCTGGTGACGCCCTGATCGCGGAGGCGGAGCGCCGCCTGTAGTATTCTCCGCCATGGATCCCCTCTCCGACCTCCTCCGGGTCGTCCGCCTCGACGGCGCGTTCTTCTTCGCGGTCGAGGCCGTGAACCCCTGGAGTGTCGACACCGCGGCGGCGCGGGAGCTCTCGCCCAGGATCCTGCCCGCCGCGGAGCACCTGATCTCCTATCACATCCTGACGGGCGGCCGCTGCTACGGTGGCGTGCGCGGCGAGGAGCAGATCGAGGTCGTCGCGGGCGACGTGCTCGTGTTCCCCCATGGGGACGCGCACGTGATGTCGAGCGAGCGCGGCCTTCGCGTCGGACCGGAGGTGAACGTCGCCGCTCCGGAGCGCTATCCCGACACGGTCCACCTCGGCAATCACGGTCCCACCGGCGCGTCGTTCGTGTGCGGTTTTCTGGGCTGCGACCTTCGGCCGTTCAATCCGCTCCTCGCGGCGCTGCCGCACCGCATGCACGTCCGCGGCATGTCCGGCACCTGGCTCGGCACGTTCACCCGCCAGGTCACCGAGGAGTCCCGCCTCGGACGGCCAGGCTCCGACACCGTCCTCACCCGGCTCGCCGAGCTGATGTTCATCGAAGTGCTCCGGCGGTACCTCGAGGACATGGGCCCCGGCCAGACCGGCTGGCTGGCAGGGCTTCGCGACGAGGTCGTGGGCCGCGTCCTTGGACTGATCCACGCCCGACCAGGTCACCCCTGGTCGCTCGACGAGCTGGCGCGCGAAGCCGCATCGTCGCGCTCGAACGTGGCCAAGCGATTCGGGGAGCTGGTCGGCCAGCCACCGATGCAGTATCTGGCCCAGTGGCGCATGCAGGTCGCGGCGAACCTGCTGGCCCAGACCGGCGCCAAGGTCGCGACGATCGGTGCGGAGGTGGGGTACGACTCGGAAGCGGCCTTCAGCCGGGCGTTCAAGAAGGGGACCGGGCTCGCGCCGGGCGCCTGGCGGGAGGCGCGACGCGGCGGTCGAGCGTAGCGGCATCGACGCAGGTCTGCTCGCCCACAGGCCCGCATGTAACGTGAGCCCACCCGTCGCCGAAACCTGATTGCCGCCCACCTGCCCTCGGTGGCGTTCCTCCCACCTCACCTTCTCCCACGATCCAGGCCGCGCGACGCCCGAGCAGGAACTCGGGACGCGGAGTCATAGGCGAAATCGCTCCTCCCTGACAAACTGATGCTCACGCGCGGCACGTCGGCGCGGCATGACTCGGTAGGGAGGCAATCGCATGTCGGACGAGCGCAACTCCTGCATCGGCGGCCCCGGCACCAAGGGCGTCGTTCGCACCTGGTCGGAAGACCCGCTCACGGCCCGCGCGAGGTCGGTCTGGACCTCGGGCGACTTTCTTCCGATCGCGCGCAGCTTCGCGGCCGGCGCCGAGGAGTTCGTCCGCCGGCTCGCGCTTCGTCCGGGCGAGACGCTGCTCGACGTCGCGTGCGGCACCGGCAACCTCGCCCTGCCGGCCGCGCGACTCGGCGCACGCGTCACCGGCATCGACCTCGCTCCCAACCTGATCGCGCAGGCTCGCCTGGAGGCGCGCACTACCGGCTACCTCATCGCCTTCGAGATCGGCGACGCCGAGGCGTTGCCTTACGTAGACGGGCAGTTCGACACCACCGTCTCGATGTTCGGCGCCATGTTCGCCTACCGGCCCGAGCGGGCGGCCGCGGAGCTGCTCCGCGTGACCCGGCCCGGCGGCCACGTGGCGATGGCGAACTGGACACCCAACGGGTTCGCCGGCCGGATGCTGCAGGTGCATGCCGCCGTGGCTCCGCCGCCCTCAGGCGTGCCGAGCCCGCTCGAGTGGGGCAAGGAGGAGGTGGTGCGCGCGCGGTTCGGGAACCGGGTGAATCTGCTCGTCTGCAACCTGCGAACGCTGGAGCTTCGCTTCCCGTTTCCACCCGCGGCCGTCACCGAGCTCTTCGCCGCGTGTTACGGACCCACCGTGGCGACGCTCCGCGCGGCGGATCCCGAGGCGGCCAGCCGGCTTCGTGACGGGCTTACTCGGTTGTTCCAGGAGCACAACATTGCCACCGACGGCACGACGACGGTGGTGGGGGAATATCTCGACGTCCAGGCTCGAGTCGCCTGACGACCACCCGGGATACCAGGTGGCCATCGACTCGCAACCCATCAGCCAGAGGTAACAAAAAATGAGCAAACGTTCCGATGCCCTCGCCGATCGACTCGAGTACGGGGCCCGCGCGCTCGCCAGCCTCGCGAGCAGTCTGACGGACGCGGAGTGGCAGACCCGGATTCCGAAGGACGGGCGCAAGATCGGCGTCGTGGTGCACCACGTGGCCAGCATGTATCCGATCGAGATCCAGCTGGCGCAGGTCCTGGCGAGTGGGAAGCCGGTCACGGGCGTGACCTGGGATATGGTCCACGAGATCAACGCCAAGCACGCGAAGGAGAACGACGCCGTCACCAAGGAGGCGGCGCTGGACCTGCTGCAGCGGAACAGCGCCGCGGCCGCGGCGGTGATCCGGGCGCTGAGCGACGAGGAGCTCGACAGCGCGGCCGAGCTGTCGCTCAACGCCGATGCTCCGCTCACGTGCCAGTTCATGCTCGAGGATCACGCGGTGCGGCACAGCTATCATCACTTCGAGCGCATTCGATGGGCGTTGCAGCAGTCGACCCGGCCGGCCCTCCGGGCCAGCTGAGCAGGTGGTGAAACCGTCGGCGCGGTTGGCGAAACCCTGCCAGCCGCGCTTCGGCGTGCATCGTACGGGGTACGTCATCAAGAGCCCGCGGTGAGATCAGCCCAGCGCCTTCTCGAACCAGTGTTGGGCGTACGGGTCGGCGTTGAACGCAGGAACCTCGTGATAGCCCGCGCTCAGATAGAGCCGAATGGCCTCCTGGAGCGCGTGATTGGTCTCGAGGCGAAGCCGGGTGAGGCGGAGCGCCCTCGCCTCCTCCTCCAGGGCCTCGAGCATCCGCCGGCCGATGCCCAGGCCACGCACGGTGTCGGCGACCCACATGCGCTTGAGCGATCCGACGCCCGGCGAGACCGTCTTGACCGCGCCGGAGGCCACCGGGTCGCCATCCACGAACGCCACGAGGAACGCACCCGTAGGCGGCGTGAGATCGCGGTCGTCGGCCGGGAGGCTCGCCGCCGGATTGAACCCGGACTCGAACCGCCGGTTCAGCTCCTCGAAATAGCGGTCCACGCACCAGCGCGCGGCGGGATGGGCCGGGTCAACCCGTTCGATCTCCAGGCCAGCCAACTGCAGCAGCCGGCACACCTCGGCCATGGCGTCCACCAGGCGCGCCCGCCGGGACGATGGCAGGGTTTCGAGCAGCGCGGCCGCGGCTTCGTCCGAGCGCCCGTTCATCTCTCGAACCTCCCGCCGTCCGGCGGCCGTCCACCGCGCCTTCCGCACGCGCTGGTCGCCGGCGGGCTGGCTCAGCCGGATCAATCCCTGCTTCTCGAGCGCATTGACCAGCCGGCTCACGTATCCCGAATCGAGCCCGAGGCGTCGGCGGAGGTCGCGAAGATCAGCCCCGTCGGGGCCGATCTCGTACAGGAGGCGCGACTCTCCGAGCGGCCGGTCGCGGCCCAGAAAGTGGTCGTCCAGGGCCCCGGCCCGCTGGGTGACGAGTCGGTTGAAGCGCCGGACCTGGGAGACGGCATCGGGGTCCATTGTCTGACTTTAGTCAGAGATACCGGGTCCGTCCAGAGGCCTGACGTCCGCCAGCCCGCTCGTCGCGCGATCCTCGTCGCCTTCCTCTGGATTCGCGCGCTGCCACTCCCTACCTTCTATCCATTCCGCTCATCAACGAGCTTCGCGGTATCTGACAGTGGCCGGCGCGATCCCAGCCAGATCGTTTGCGCGCTCCTCACAAGTCGGAGGGACTGATGCCCGAGACGTCCTTCGCCGAGCAAGTCGCGACGTTCAACGCCGTGCTCCAGGCCATCGAGATGCGGGTCGCAAGCGGTCAGGTCGGACGCGAGGCGGTCGCCGACTTCAAGAGCTCCGTGGACGATCTTCGCCTCCGACTCTGGGATCTGCTGGGGAGCGGAAGCGCCAACGACTACCGCGCGTTCCAGGAGCGCTTCCGGCTCCGGCGCGCAAAGGAGATCTGCCACGGACTGGAGGATGACCTGCGAGCCGGCGCGTTGAATCCGCGCCACGAGGAGCTCAGGCCGCTCGGTCAGGCCGCGAGCAACCTCGCCGGCCGGATCGCGACGTTGGCGAGCTAGTCACCGGCGTCGATCGCCCTCCGTTCGCTCAGTCCAGCCTTTCGTTTTCGTCGCGCGGACTCCCGCCTCGCGATCGCGTCGCCGTGCGTCGGCCCATTCCGACTTCGACCCTCTCGCCAATTCACCATGCCCAGACTGCCGCTCGCGCTTCTCCTGCTCGTCTCGCTCGCGTCGGCTGCCCAGGCCCAGAAGCGCTCGGCCCCGACCGTGCCGGATTCCGGTGCCCCGGCCCTCTCCGCGAAGGAACGGGCCATCGCCGACCGGATACCCCGGCAGCAGGCCGCGGCCATCACCCTGCTCGAGCAGGTCGTGAACATCAACAGCGGGACGCTCAACGTGGACGGGGTGCGCGCGGTCGGCCGGGTGTTCCAGGAGGAGCTGGAGCGCCTTGGTTTCGCCACCCGCTGGGCCTCGATGCCCGAGAGCATGCACCGGGCCGGACACCTCTTCGCCGTACGGAAGGGGCCGGCGGGACAGGGCCGCCGGGTGCTGCTACTCGGCCACCTGGACACCGTCTTCGAGCCGTCGAGCCCGTTCCAGCGCTTCGAGCGCCAGGACACGCTGGTGCGCGGACCGGGCGTCAACGACATGAAGGGGGGCGTGGTGGTGATCCTCTCCGCCCTCCGGGCGCTCGAGGCCGAGGGCGCGCTCGACGGGGCGACGATCACCGTGGCGCTCATGGGGGACGAGGAGAGCACGGCGGATCCGCTGAGCGTCGCGCGGGCGGACCTGGTGGAGGCGGCGAAGGCGAGCGACGTGATCCTCGGGTTCGAGGGAAGCACCTTCACGGACGCAGTAGTGGCCCGGCGCGGGTTCAGCAGCTGGCGGCTCGTGGCACACGGAAAGCAGGCCCACTCGCAGGGCATCTTCACCAACGGGAACGGCGCCATCTACGAGCTCGCCCGGATCCTGGACGCATTCCGCCGGGAGCTGGGGGGCGAGCAGTATCTGACGTTCAACCCGGGCGTGCTCCTGGGTGGAACCCAGGTGGCGTACGATACGGTCGCCCTCGGTGGCACCGTCGCGGGCAAGCTCAACATCATCGCCCCCGAGGCGGTGGCCGCGGGCGACCTGCGCTTCATCTCGGAGGACCAGAAGCGGCGAGCCCAGCAGCACATGCGCGAGATCGTGGCCCGACACCTCGAAGGCACGTCCGCGGAGATCACCTTCCTGGACGACACGCCGGCGATGGAGCCCAAGCCCGGGAACTACGCGCTTCTTCGCGAGCTCGATCGGGTGAGCCGCGCCGTCGGCGGGGGACCGGTGGCGGCCCAGGATCCCGGGTCGCGGGGGGCCGGGGACATCTCGTTCGTGGCTGCGTACGGAGGCGCGCTCGACGGCCTGGGCACGCTGGGCGGCGGAGATCACTCGCCCGAGGAGCACATGAATCTCAACGCGATGCCCGTGCTCACTCAGCGTGTCGCGGTGCTGCTCTACCGGCTCACGCGCTAGCGCCGCCCGCGGCGCGTGGTTTGACAGGTGGGTCCCGGTGGACGAGGATTGTCACCGATGAGCGCCAGACTCGAGCGTCCAACCGCCCCGGCGGAAGCGCCGGGCACTTCCCGGATCGCCTCGGTGGACCTCATTCGCGGCGGCGTGATGATCCTGATGGCGATCGACCACGTCCGCGTGTACTCGGGGCTTCCGCCGGGTGGTCCCACCCCGGGCATTTTCTTCACCCGTTGGATCACCCACTTCTGCGCGCCCGCCTTCGTCTTCCTCGCCGGCACGAGCGCCTTCTTCTACGGACGCCGGCATCCCGACGTCTCGCGCTTCCTGTTCTTCCGCGGCCTGTGGCTCGTGCTCCTCGAGCTCACGGTCATCCGGGTGGCGTGGACGTTCAACTTCGACTTCTCGCACTATCTCCTGGCCGGCGTGATCTGGGTGATCGGCTGGTGCATGGTCCTCATGGCCGGCCTCGTCCGCCTGCCGCCGGGCGCCGTGGGAGGACTCGGGCTCGCCGTCATCGCCCTGCACAACGCCGTGATGCCGAGGCTCCTGCCCGGGTTGCCGCAGGGGCTCAGGACGATCCTGTACACCGCCTTCGCCGAACCGCCGATCGGCCCCCTCATGGTGCTGTACTCGATCGTTCCGTGGGTGGGCGTGATGGCGGCGGGATACGCGTTCGGCAAGGTGCTGGTGCTCGAGCCGGCCCGGCGGGACCGGATCTGTTACGCGGTGGGGCTCGGCGGTATCGCGCTCTTCCTGCTCCTCAGAGGGCTCAACCTGTACGGGGATCCGCGGCCCTGGAGCTCGGGGACGGACATGCCGGCGCTGCTCTCGTTCCTGAACACCACCAAGTATCCGGCCTCGCTGAGCTTCCTGCTGATGACGCTCGGACCGACGATCGCATTGATGCCGGCGCTCGAGCGGGCCCGCGGCGCGGTCGCGAGGTGGGTGACCGTGTTCGGCCGGGTCCCCTTCTTCTATTACGTCCTGCACATCCCCTTGATCCACGCGCTTGCGCTCGTGGTATCATGGCTGCGGCAGGGTAGCGTGAGCCCGTGGCTGTTCGCGAATCACCCGATGGGGAACCCGCCCGCGCCCGAAGGTTACACCTGGAGTCTCGGCCTGCTGTATCTCGTATGGGCCGTGGCGGTGATCATCCTGTTCGTCGCGTGCCGCTGGTTCGCGGAGCTCAAGGCGAGGCGAACGGACGCATGGCTCAGGTACGTGTAGCGCTGGCGCATGGCGGGGTCGCGCACGCCCGGCCGTGAGCGGCCGGCGGGGATCATCGAGTACCAGCTGCCCGGCGACTGGCTGGTGCTCGCCGGCCGCACCGACGCCGCCAACGAGTTCGTGAGCCTCGAGCTCGCGCGGCCGAGCGACCTCTGGTTTCACATCCGGGGCATGCCGGGCGGCCACGTCGTGCTGCAGGTGCCGGAAGGGGCCACCCCCGACCGCGCGACCGAGGAGCTGGCCGCCGGCATCGCCGCGTTCCACAGCAAGGCCCGCTCGGCGGGGACGGTCGCGGTCTCCTGCACCGAGGCGCGGAACGTCTCGAAGCCGGCCGGCGCCAAGGAGGGTACCGTGAGCATCCGGAAGGAGCGCGTACTCAAGGTGCGGCCGCTGAGCGAGGATGCCGCGATGGCGTTCCGGAACATTCGTTCACCATGACCGAGGCGAGGCTGCTGGCATCCGTCTTCGTCGGCGTAAGCGTGGACGGCTTCATGGCGCGCGCGAACGGCGATCTCGACTGGCTGCCCGCCGGCGGCGGCGAGGCGCACGGTTACGAGGAGTTCATCGCGTCGGTGGACGTGCTCGTCATCGGCCGGAAGACCTACGAGACCGTGCTCGGCTTCGACTCATGGCCCTACGGCGCGAAGCCGGTTGTCGTGCTCAGCGAGGCCCCGCTCGCGCCGGCACCCGCCGGGGCCGTGGTGGAGCGCCTGTGGGGGGAGCCGGCGGACATCGTCTCGCACCTCGCGACCCGCGGGTTCCGGCATGCCTACGTGGACGGCGGGATCACCATCCAGCGGTTCCTCCGCGCGGGCCTCATTCAGCGTCTGATCGTCACCCGAGTGCCCGTACTGATCGGAACGGGCATCCCGCTGTTCGGCGACGTCCCGCACGACATTCTGCTTCGCCACATCGGCACGCGACACTACCCGAGCGGGCTGGTCCAGAGCGAGTACGAGGTGGAAGCCGGTTGACGAGCACGGTCGCCCGCGGTCTCCGTCTGGCGGCGTTGGCGCTCCTGCTGAGCCCGGTGCTCGCCGGGGCCCAGGCGGCGCCCGATTCGGCGCGGATGGGCGTGTACCGGCGTGCCTCTCTCGAGCTCGAGCTTCGCGCGGACGGCCGCTACCGGCTCTCGGAGGAGGACGGCATCCAGGCCCAGGGCCGCATCCGCGGCGGGGATACCCTCGCGGTGCTGGACTCCTCCGGGCCGAGCGCCTGCGAGCCGGTGGACACCGGGTGGTACGTCGCCCGGCGGACCGAGGACAGTCTTCGTCTCGTGGCGATGCGCGATCCGTGTCACCGGCGGAGCAACGCGCTCGCGGGCGGCTGGGTGCGGGTCGAGGCGAGCTCGACCGTGGCGCTCACCCACGTGACCGTGATCGACGGCACCGGCGCCGCACCCAGGCCGGACCAGACGGTGATCCTCGACGGCGCCCGCATCGCCGACCTGTTCCCCACCGGGGGGAGGCCGCTTCCGAGCGACGCGGAGACGCTGGACCTGAGAGGCCGCTACGTGATCCCCGGCCTCATCGACACCCACGTCCACCTCGCGACCGATCCGAGCGACGGCGATCGCCGGGCGGCCGTCGAGCAGCGCCTGCGGAACGCGCTGCACGGCGGCGTGACGTCGGTGCGGGACATGGCGGGTGATGGCCGCGCACTCGCCGACCTGTCGCGCGCGGCGCTCACGGGCGAGATCGAGTCGCCCGCGATCTACTACGCCGCGCTCATGGCGGGGCCCGAGTTCTTCACCGACGCACGGGTCCGCCTCGCGGCCCGCGGGGTCGCGCCCGGAACCGCCCCGTGGCTCCGAAGCGTGACCGCGGGCACCAATTGGCCGATGGCGGTCGCCGAGGCGAAGGGAACCGGGGCCACCGCCATCAAGGTGTATGCGGCGGTCTCGGCGGCGGTCCTGCGGCCGCTCGTGGCGGAGGCGCACCGTCAAGGCATGAAGGTGTGGGCGCACGCCACGCTGTTCCCCGCGCGTCCGAGCGAGGTGGTGCGGGCCGGCGTGGACGTGGTGTCGCACGCCTCGATGCTCGTGTGGGAGGGGATGCCGGTGGTCCCGTCCTTCGGTCAGGCCGGCCGACCCGATTCCACCGTTCGGCCGGACGACTCCCGCGTGATGGAGCTGCTCCGTCTCATGGCGCAGCGGAAGACGATGCTCGACGCGACGCTGTTCGTGATGGGCGACTCGAAGGCGCAGGCGGCGTGGAGCGCGGCCGCGACGCGCGAGGCGTGGAAGCTGGGCGTGCCCATCACCGCCGGCACCGACAGCATCGGCGTCGACAGCGCGGGCACGCTGCCGATCATCCACGAGGAGCTTCGCCTGCTGGTGGAGCAGGCTGGACTCACGCCGATGGCCGCGATCACCGCCGGGACGCGGAACGGCGCCCGGGCCATCGGCATCGAGGCGACGCACGGAACCATCGCCGTCGGCAAGGCCGCCGACCTGGTCGTTCTCTCGGCGGACCCCACGGCGGACATCCGGCACACCAGAGATATCGTGTGGGTGTTTCACGCGGGCCGGCGGTACGCGCCGCTGGCCCGGCACTAGCGGACGTCGGGGCGACCGAGGCCCTTCGGGGTTACTCCATTTCCGGCGCCGCCTGACCGCTCATCGGCGGCATGATGCTGTGCGACGCCCCTGCTGCGACCGACCGGGCCAGCAGGCTCGCAAAGTCGGGATCCCGTACTTCCCACTCCTCGCGGCGGCAGCTGACCACCCGCGTCTCGGTATCCGACACCAGCTCGAGGGTCACGTGCGTGAGCGCCTCGTCCTTGCGCACCGCTTCGCGGGTCCGCACGAGCCAGGTCTGTCCCTGATACTGGAAGAATTCGCGCGACGTCATGCCCTGCCCCCTGTGCCTATATGTATCACATTTGGGGGGTATCGCCCGGCCGTCAATTACCCAATAGTTCGACGCTGTCCAGGAGGTGGACAGCGGCGGTCGGCCGGGTGCAGAACCTGACACCGGAAGGCCTGCCCCTCTGAATCCAGGCCCGCCCAGAACCCGCCGCGACCCTCGGGACGTTCTGGCCCGCCCTTCCGGCCCATCGAGATCTGCGCGACGCCTACACCGCCCTCCATCAGCGGAGCGACTTCGTGCACACTGTGAAGGTCCTCGCCGGCGGCTTCGCCCTGCTCGTCCTGTGTCTCGTAGTGGGCCGCGCGAACGGAGCCCGGATGTTCCTGCCGCTCTGGTTTCTCGCGGCCGGCGTCAACATGTGGTACGGCGTCTCGCGAGCTGGCTACTCGGTGGCCGAGGAGACGCCCGTCTTTCTCTACGTGTTCGCGATCCCGGCCGCCGTGGCGCTGCTGGCGCTCTGGCGGCTCACGCACGGCTAGCCGGTCGCGCGGCCGGCGCCGCGCTCGGCATGCACCTCGGTTCGCTCGCAAGCCGGGACGCCGAGCGCTGACGCGCGCGAGCCGATGCCGATGCCGATGACCCGAGGTTACGGGCAAAACTGCCCATGCGAGCGCGCCGGTGTCGGCAGGTCTGGCGACGCTCCAGATTGCCCCTATATTGGCGGAAACCTGGGCAATTTTTCGCTGTAGCCGCCGGGTACTGCTGTGTCCCAACGGCAGTGAGGTTCTGGCAGGATTCTTGGGGATCCACCGGAACGAACCGGACCGAGGTCCGGGTGAGGTGGGCGATCGTGACTGGGCTGCTCGAGCGCCTCAGCGCGACGCTCGCGTCCCGATACCGTCTGGAACGGGAACTGGGACAGGGCGGGATGGCGAGGGTGTTCCTGGCCCACGACCTCAAGTACGAGCGCGAGGTCGCGGTCAAGGTACTGCGTCCCGACCTGGCCGCCGAAGTCGGCGCCGGCCGCTTCCTTCGCGAGATCCAGATCGCCGCTCGGCTCCACCACCCACACATCCTCCCGTTGTACGACTCCGACCAGATGGACGACCTGGTCTTCTACGTCATGCCCTACGTCAAGGGCGAGTCCGTGAAACAGCGGATCGCGCGCGAGCGCCAGCTGCCCGTGAACGACGCGCTCCAGATCGCGCGCGAGGTGGCCGACGCGCTGAGCTACGCGCACGGCGCGGGTGTCGTGCACCGCGACATCAAGCCCGCCAACATCCTGCTCGACGCCGGCCACGCCGTGGTGGCCGACTTCGGCATCGCCCGCGCCATGGGGGTCGGCGACACCACCACCGGCCACGTCGTCGGGACGCCGGCCTACATGAGCCCGGAGCAAGTCGAGGACAGCAAGTACCTCGACGGGCGCACCGACATCTACAGCCTCGGCTGCGTGCTGTTCGAGATGCTCACCGGCGATCCGCCATTCCGCGGCTCGACCCTGACCGCGGTCATCGCGAACCGTCTCAGCTCGCCCGCGCCTTCGCCGCGCGCGTCCCGCGAGCTCGTGCCCGAGGCGGTGGACTCGGCGGTGCGGAAGGCGATGGCCACCGTCCCCGCCGACCGGTTCAGCACCGCGTCGCAATTCGCCGACGCGCTGTCTCCACCGGCCACGGTCGCGATCGCGGTGGGCGCGGCGCAGGCGATTCAGGAGGTCTCCGACTCCGGCAAGTCGGTCGCCGTGCTGCCGTTCGAGAACATGAGCACCGACCCGGAGAACGAGTACTTCAGCGACGGCATCACCGACGATATCATCGCCCAGCTCTCCAAGGTCAGCGCGCTCAAGGTCATCTCCCGCACGTCGTCCATGCAGTACAAGAAGACGACCAAGAAGATCGCCGCGATCGCCGACGAGCTCGGCGTGGGCGCGGTGCTCGAGGGCAGCGTGCGTCGCGCCGGCCAGCGGGTCCGGATCGTCGTGCACCTGGTGGACCCCAAGACCGAGAAGCACATCTGGGGCGACACCTTCGACCGCCAGCTCGCCGACATCTTCGAGGTCCAGAGCGAGGTGGCGCAGCAGATCACCGGCGCGCTCAAGCTGGCGCTCTCGCCCGAGGAGAAGGAGCGGGTCGAAAAGAAGGCGACGGGCGACGTCGACGCGTACAACATGTACCTGCTGGGCCGGTTCCATGCGAACAAGTGGGCCGAAGCAGACGTGCTCAAGGGTATCGAGTACTTCCAGGGCGCCATCGCCAAGGATCCGGGGTATGCGGTGGCCTACGCCGGCCTCGCCGACGCCTACGAGCTGTTGAGCATCGGCTTCAGCTCCAAGCCTCCCGCCGAGTACCTGACGCTGGCCAAGGGGATGGCGCTCAAGGCGCTCGAGATGGACGACAGCCTGGCCGAGGCGCACACCTCGCTGGCGTACGCCCGGTGGCTGGGCGACCTGGACTGGGTCGGCGCCGAGAAGGAGTTCAAGCGCGCGCTCGAGCTCAAGTCGAGCTACGTGATGGCGCACGAGTGGTACGCCGAATACCTCGTCTCGCTCGGCCGAAGCGACGAGGCCGTGGCGGAGATCAAGCGCGCCCAGCAGCTCGATCCTCTGGCCGTGCCGGTGAACCGCGCGGTGGGCTGGGTGCTGTACTTCGCTCGCCGGTACGAGGAGGCCGAGGATGAGCTCCGCAAGGCGCTGGCGATGAACGCCGACTTCCTGGGCGCGCGCCTCGTGCTCTGGTGGGTGAACGTCGTCCGGGGCGAATTCGAGCCGGCGATCGCCGACATCAAGCGCGAGATGGAGAAGCCCGGCCTCAAGACCGTCAAGAAGCTGATGCTGGCGTATGTGAACGCCGCCGCCGGGAACAAGGAGGAGGCCGACGGGCTCCTGTGGGAGCTCGAGGCCAAGCTCGAGACCGAGAGCCGGCTGGCGCTGATGGGGGCCATGGTGTGCGCCGCGCTGGGCGAGAAGGACCGCGCGTTCGAGCGGCTCCAGCTCGCGTTCCAGATCCGCGAGCCCGGCCTGCTCTTCCTCAAGGTGGCCCCCTGGGCGGAGCCGCTGCGGTCCGATCCGCGGTACGGGGCGCTGCTCGAGCGGCTCGGACTCGGCTGACCGGCCGGACGCGTAGGGGCGATCGCGGGTCGCGATGAAGATCGACGCCGCCCGTGACGGTGGGTCCGCCGTGCTCCGGCTGGGAGGCCGGCTCGACCGCGAGTGGGCGGAGCACCTCTCCAACACCCTCGAGGATCTGCTCCGGGAAGGCGTCCGGTCGCTGAGCCTCGATCTCTCCGAGGTCACCTACATCAGCTCGGCCGCCACCCGCGTCATCGGGCGCTGGCAGCAGGAGCTCGCGATGCTGCGGGGCGAGGTACGCCTCACCTCGCTCTCCCCCGCGGTCCGCGACGCGCTGGCCGTGCTCGGGTGGGACGCGTATATCGATACGATGGGCCGCCCCGCCCCCACGAGCCTGGGCCTCTCCTCCTGGCAGGCGCGCTCCGGCTCCTCCTCCACCAACGGCCAGTACCAGATGTCCTCCTCCGGCTCGGAGGAGACCCTGCGTTGCCGGCTGCACGGTCGCCCCCGCGAGCTGTCCACGGTGGCATCCGGCCCCGACCATTGCCAGGTGGTGGACCTCCCCGCTAACGCCTTCGGACTCGGGCTCGGCGCGATCGGTGGCGACTACGCGGAGTGCCGGGAGCGTGTGGGCGAGCTCCTCGCGGTCGCCGGGTGCGTGGCCTACTTTCCCAGCGACGGCGCCCGCCTGGCCGACTACGTCGTGGGTGACGGGACCACCGCTCCCCGGGCCGTCCTGGCCTCGGGGATCACCTGCGAGGGCGGATTCAGCAAGCTGGTGCGCTTCAACACTCAGCCGGAGGCGAGCGCGGTTCCGTTCTCCGAGCTCCTGGCGGTGTGCCTCGAGGCCGCCGGAGGAAAGGCCGCGGGACTGGTGATCGCGGCGGAGGCGGCCGGCCTGTGCGGCGCCCGCCTGCTCCGCTCGCCGACCGAAGTCGCCGCTCACGTTCGAGGTGCCCGGCGTCCGCGACTGGCTCGCGTTCGCGCCCGAGCGGACCTACGCGATGACCACCGCCCTCATCGCGGGCGTCGTGGCCCGCACGCCGGGCAATCCGCTCGCACCGCACCTGCTGCCGCTCGAGGTCACCGAGCGCTTCTTCGGGCACTTCCACGCCGCGGTGTTCTCCTATCACCCCCTGCCCCAGCGCACCGTCGAGCTCGGAGCGCTCGCGCGGGGGCTGTTCGCCAACCACCAGCTCCGCGATGTCCTCCACCTGCTCTGGGACGACCGCGGCGAGGGCGGCGTGGGCGAGAGCGCACTGGTTCGCGGCGTCGGCTGGGTCTCCCCCATCACCCAGATCGGCTGACGCCCCGTGAACCTCGTCATCGGGGCGGCGACCATCGGCCTCATCCTCGCCCTGCTCGGCCTGGGCGTCTTCCTGAGCTATCGCGTCTACCACCTGGTGGACCTCACGGCCGACGGCTCGTTCGGCATCGGCGTCGCCGTGGCGGCGGCCCTCCTGGTGCATGGTACCCCGCCGCTCGCGGCCACGCTCGCGGCGATGCTGGCGGGCGCCCTCGCCGGTGGGATCACCGGCTTCCTGCACACGCGGTTCATGGTGAACGCGCTGCTGGCCGGCGTGCTGACCAGCACCGCCCTCTACTCGGTGTGCCTGTTCGTCATGGGAAGCGGCAGCCTGAGCCTCGCCTCGTCACCCACTCTGGTCACCCAGGCGGCCCGCGCGGCGGCGCGATTGGGCTTGCCGCCGACGGTGACGCTCCTCGGGACCGAGGTTCAGGGCAGCAGCGTCGCGACGCTGCTGCTGATGGTGCTCCTGGCGGCCGGGCTCGCCGTGGCGCTCACGGCCTTCCTCGGCACCGACCTCGGCACCGCGATGCGCGCGTCCGGCAACAACCCGCAGATGGCGCGGGCGGTGGCCATCGACGTCGAGGGCATGGTCGTGCTCGGCCTCGGCGTGTCGAACGGGCTGATCGCCTTGTCGGGCGCGCTCATCGCGCAGTACCAGGGATTCGCCAACATCACGATGGGCGTCGGCGCCATCGTGACGGGGCTCGCGAACCTGATGGTGGGCGAGACCCTGCTCGGCCGTCGGTCGATCGGTCGCTGGATCGCCGGCGCCGTCGTGGGGGCAGTGGTGTTCCGCCTCCTCGTGGCGGCCGCGATCCGGGCCGGACTCAACTCGGACGCGCTCAAGCTGGTCACCGCGGTGTTCGTGCTTGCCGTGCTGGTCGTCCCGCAACTCGGCGGCCGGCTCAAGGCCTTGCGGCCCCCGGCGGGAGCGCGCCGACATGCCTGAGGCCGCCCTTCGGCTCGAGGACGTCTCCCACGTCTTTCACCGGGACACGCCGAGCGAGGTGCGCGCGCTCGACGGGGTGGACCTGACGCTCGAGCGCGGCACGTTCACCGTGGTGCTCGGCACCAACGGGTCCGGGAAATCCAGCCTGCTCAACGCCATCGCCGGCACGCTTTCACTGACCAGCGGGCGGGTCTACCTGGAGGGGGAGGAGCTGACCCACTGGCCGGAGCAGCGTCGAGCGCGCCGCATCAGCCGTGTGTTCCAGAATCCGTTCACGGGCACGGCCTCCGATCTGAGCATCGCGGAGAACCTCGTGCTCGCGGGCGGCCGCGGCGACAGCAGGGGGCTTCGCCGCGCGCTCGGGCGCGAGCGCCGGCACGAGCTGCGCGGGCAGGTGGCCCGCCTCGGTCTCGGCCTCGAGGACCGCCTCGACGAGGCCATGGGCCGCCTGTCCGGCGGTCAGCGTCAGGCCCTCACGCTGCTCATGGCCACGATGGTCCGGCCGTCGCTGCTGCTGCTGGACGAGCACACGGCGGCGCTCGATCCGCGGAGCGCGGAGGTGGTCATCCGGCTCACGCAGGCGGCAGTGGCCCGGGGCGAGCTCACGACGCTGATGGTGACCCACTCGCTCGGCCAGGCCGTGGCGCTGGGCGACCGGGTGCTGGTCATGCACCGGGGCCGCGTCGTCCACGATCTCGGCGACGTGCGCCGGCGCCGGCTCACGGAGGCCGACCTCCTGCAGCTCTTCGACCGGCTGCGCTGGGCCGACCGCCTGGACACGCCAGCGGCGGAGATGCTGCGGCGCGCGTACCTTTAGACCGCCGGTACCTCCGACCCCGCCTCGATGACCACCATCGTCTGGAATGCGCTGGCTGAAGCCCTGACCGACCGCTACGTGCTGGAGCGCGAGCTCGGCCACGGCGGCATGGCGACCGTGTATCTCGCCCACGAGCGCGAGGGCGGGCGGGCCGTGGCCGTCAAAGCGATGCATCCCGAGCTCGGCTCGGCGCTCGGGCTCGAGCGCTTCCGGCGCGAGATGGACATCGTCGCCTCGCTGTCGCACCGCGGGATCGTGCCGCTGCTCGACTCGGGGCATGCGAACGCCGGTCTCTACTACGTCATGCCCTACGTGGAGGGCGAGTCCCTGCACGTCCGCCTCGAGCGGGAGAAGCGGCTCGGACTCGAGGACGCCCTCCGGATCACGCACGATGTCGCCGAGGCGCTCGGATACGCCCACGGCCACGGCATCCTGCACCGCGACGTGAAGCCGGACAACATCCTCATGGCCGACGGCCGGGCGCTGGTCGCCGACTTCGGCCTGGCGCGCGCGATCAGCGCCGCGGATCACACCAAGCTCACCAAGACCGGGACCATGGTCGGCACGATCTTCTACATGAGCCCCGAGCAGGTCCGCGAGGACCGCGGCATCGACGAGCGATCCGACATCTACGGCCTGGGTTGCGTGCTGTACGAGATGCTGACCGGCGCGCCGCCGTTCACCGGACGCTCCGTGACCGACCTCGTCGTCAAGATCCTTCGCTCACCCATCGTGCCGGCCTCCGCCGTGAGCCCCGCCGTCCCACCGTCGGTGGACGCGGCCATCGCCCGGGCGCTGGCCAAGCCGGCGGCCGAGCGGTTCGCGAGCATGCGGGAATTCGCCGCGGCGCTGCCACGGCCGGCGTAGCTGGCGGATTTCTTCGAGGCGTCGCACTGTTGGAAGACGGGCGGCGATGGGCCGCCCCTCTCGAGGAGGCCGCCATGGCCGTGTGTGAAGTCTGCGGGAACGACTACTACCTCTCCTTCCAGGTCGTCACCGCGGGCCGGACCCATACCTTCGACAGCTTCGAATGCGCCATTCATCGTCTCGCGCCCGTCTGCGAGCACTGCGGCTGCAAGATCGTCGGCCACGGCATCGAAGCGAACAACACCTTCTACTGCTGCGCCCACTGCGCCCGGAAGGCAGGCGTCTCGTCGGTCGTCGACCACGCCTGAGCCCACCATGAGCGGCTTCTACGATCCTCCGCCGGTGTTCAGCTCGCCGTTCCGCGCCCGTCTCCTGAGCCCCAACTGGGACCTGATCGCGTCGCACCTCGGGCGTGCCGTGCCGCCGGTGCTGCGGTCGCTCTACGCCCAGCCCGACAGCGTCCTCCGCGCGCACTTCAAGGTGTTCCCGCCGGACGGCGCGGCGGAGCGCTGGCTGGACCTGTTCCTTCCCATGGACGAGGAGGCGGTGGCACCGGATGGCGTCGCGCTGCCGTCGGGCGCCGTCGCCTTCGCCGACGACGAGCACGGAGACCCCTACGTCTTCGTCCCGGACGCCACGGCGGCGGGTGACGGGCCGGTCTTCATCCGGATCAGGCGCGAGGGGCAGCCGACAATGGAACCAGTGGCGCCGGCGCTCTCCGCCTTCCTTGCGTGGGAGCGCCGCCAGGCGGACTAGCTCGGGGGGCGACGTTGCGGACGGTCCGGGAGCTCGCGCGGCGTATCACGGCGCGGTGGACAGCCCTCGCCCGGGCACCCGCAGATGCCGCCGGAGCCCGCCCACGATCACAGGCAGGCCGCGCACGACGCAGAGCAGCACCGTCGCCCACAGCGCCACGGCGACCACGCGCGACAGCGGCTCCCCGACCCGGCTCGGCCACGACCCGGCGGGATACGCGGCCAGCGCCCGGGCGGCGGCCAGACCGCAGAACGTCGTCACCTTGGCCAGCGAGTACGCGATCCGCATCACCGGCGAGGCCACCAGGAAGCGCCCGAGCGGCGTGCGGTGCTGGTCGAACGGCGCGGTCCCGGCGCCGACGCCGAGGCTGCGGAACGCGTCGGTGAGGGTGGTCCGAACGAGGATCACGAACGGGACCCACGACGGGATGAGCCCCAGGTCCGCGAAACTCACCCACAGCACCAGCTCGTACGTACGGTCAGCGGCGATGTCGAGCACTCCGCCGAACAGGCTGGCCTGTCCGGTGCGTCGCGCGACGAAGCCGTCCACGGTGTCGAGCAGAAGCCCCACCAGGAGCAGCGCCGCGCCGGCGAGCTGCAGCGCGGGGCCACCCAGATACAAGGCCAGAACGCTGGCCAGGAGCAGCGGGAAGCGCGACAGCGTGATCCAGGTAGCGGGCATCGCTCGACCTCGGGGGAAGGGACCGCCCGAAGGTGACGTCCCACCGTCCTCTGCCCGTGACCCGTCGCCCTGGCCCCACATCCAGTCGAAAGGACCCGTCCCGTGCGTTGGCTAGTCCTGCTGCTTCTCGCCATCCTGGCGGCCGCGCCCGTCCGGGCGCAGGTGTCGCCCGACCTGCTTGCGGACTTCGAACGCAACCGCGCGACCGTGCTGGCCTACATCGAGGCCATGCCCGACTCGGCTACCGGCTTCCGACCCACGCCGGGCGTCCGCACCTTCGCCGAGCAGTTCGACCACATCGTCAGCACGAACCTCGACGTGGCGGCGATCGCGCTTCACGGCCTCAAGGCCGCGCCCGCGCTGGGCGACAGTGCCCGCTACCTGCACAGCAAGGCCGCGCTCCGTGCCTACGCCGACACGACGTATGGCTACCTGCTCGGGGCGCTCCGCAAGGCCTCCGCGGCTCAGCTCGGCAAGCCGGTCGCGATGTACGGCCAGCCGCCGCAGCCGGCCGCGAGGCTGGCGCAGCTCTCGTTCGAGCATTCGGTGTGGACGCTGGGCCAGCTGGTGCCCTACCTGCGGCTGAACGGCGTGAAGCCGCCGGAGTACAAGATGCCGTTCTAGATGAGCGTGTCGGGTGGTGGGCGGCCGCGTCGACGAGGCGTCAGGCCGCTGGCGCCCGGCTCACGAGGCCTCCGGCACCAGACGATATCCCGTCTTCCGTACCGTGAGGATGTGCCGCGGCCGTGCCGGATCGTCCTCCAGCTTTCGCCGGAGCTCGCCGACGTGGGTGTCCAGCGTCCGGCTCACCACGCAGTCCTGATACCCCCACACTTCACGCAGCAGCTCGCCGCGCGTCGCTACCCGGCCCGCGCGGCGGAGCAGCGCGCGAAGTAGCTCGTATTCCTTGGGGCGCAATGCCACCTGGGTGCCGTCACGCGTAACGCCGTGGGTAGCCGGATCCACGACCACGGTCCCGAACGCCAGCGGCGCCAGCGGCGCGCGCGGACGCCGGAGCAGGGCCCCCACCCGCGCCAACAGCTCGCGGAGGGCGAACGGCTTGGTGACGTAATCGTCGGCGCCGTTCCGGAGACCGCGCACCTTGTCCGCCTCGTCACCGCGCGCCGTGAGCACCAGGACCGGGGTATCGACGCCCTCGCGGCGCAGCGATTCGAGTACCTGGAAGCCGTCGGGCTCGGGTAGCATCAGGTCGAGCAGGATGAGATCGAAGGGACGCGTGCGCGCGAGCGTGAGCCCCGATGCCCCGTCCTCCGCGATCTCGGCCACGTGACCCTCGAACTCCAGGTTGGTACGGAGCCCGTGGGCCAGGTTCCGGTTGTCCTCGACGATCAGGACGCGGGCCATGTCGCCTCCGCGGACGGCGTGCGCGAGGGACCCGGCCCAACGCGCGCAGCACCCGGCAGCTCGACCACGAACCTCGCCCCTCCGCCCGGCGTCGTCTCGACGTGGCACCGGCCGCCGTGCGCAGCGACCAGCTCCCGCACCACCGCGAGCCCGATGCCGCTGCCGGGAACCGCGGCCTCGGGCCGGAGGCGCACGAACGGTTCCCAGACGCGCCCGCGGTCGGTGGCGGGCACTCCCGGGCCATGGTCCTCCACCTCGAGCCGTGCGCGCCCGTCGCGGAGCACGGCGCGGAGGATGACCGGACCCCGGTCCGCGTACTTGATGGCGTTGTCGAGCAGGTTGATCACGATCTGATGCATCGCGTCGGGATCGGCCAGGGCGAGGAGCGACTCGTCCAGCTCGGTCCGAATCCGCACCGCGTCGGCGCCGGCCAGTGGCGCGAAGCGCTCCACGATCTCTCGAAGCAGCGGCGCAATCGGCACCAGCGCCGGATCGACCCGCACGAGACGGCGCTCGGCGCGGCTCAGGTGCAGCACGTTCTCCACCAAGTGCGCCAGCCGCCGCGCCTCCTGGACGATGACGGACACGGCCTCACGCCGCGCGTCTTCCCCACCGGCCCGACCGAGCTCCAGGGTCTCGCCGAAGAGGAGGATCTGGGTGAGCGGAGTGCGAAGCTCGTGCGACACGCTGGAGGTGAAATCCTGCCGGAGCCGCACCAGCTCCTGTTCGCGCCGGATCTGACGGGCGGCGACGGCCGTCAGCGCCGCCGTCAGCACGAACAGGCCGAGCAGGAGCGGCAGCCGGATGCTCGGCTGGGTGAGGACCAGCCGGCCCGCCACGTCCGCCGGCAGCCACGCGCGAACTACGAGCGAGCCGGCATTGGATGCGGGATCGCCGGTGTAGGCGGAGGCCCGGGCGGGCGGACCCGAGCGGAAGACCGGATGCCCGGTGGGGTCCGTGACCTCGAGACCCACGAGCCTGGCGGTGGCGAGTCCCCCCGCGACCTGCGCGGGGAGGAGCGGATGGCGCGCCACGACGCCGGCAACGAGCCGCGCCATCGCCGACGGGCACGTCACGACGCCGTAGACCGCGAGCGGCGCGTCGTGGGCGGCGTAGCCGTTGTACCGCACGGCTTTCACCCCGTAGATCGCCACGGCACCGGCGGGCGACCAGACCGTGCCGTACCTCCCGAGCCCGGGCGCCTGCGCCCGTGCCGCGCGCGCGATCGTATCGGCCAGCCAGGCTCGGAGCGGCGAGGCGGGCGCGGCGCCGTGCGTCGTGAGCGCACCGCTGCGAAGGTCGAGGGCGAAGGTGAATCGGGACGAGTCGCCCGCGGCACCGCAGGGGAACAGCGAGTCGGCGGCCGGCGAGAGCGCGGCCGCGGCGGGCACCGAGTCGTAGGGCGACGCGGCCGGGCTTCCCGCCACCGGGCCGAGCGCGGCGCTCGCCGCGCGCTGGAGCTGCTCGTCGGTGGCGGTGAGCAGCTCCCACGCGGCGACGGTCGCGTAGTCGCGAAGGGCGCGCTCCGCGGTCACCCGGTGGGATCGGGTGGCGCGAACCGCCTCGACGCCGAGCAGCCCCGCCAGCCCGAGCGTGAGTCCCAACAGCAGAATCAGGAAGCGTGACGAAGACTTCACTCACCCACCGATCGGTGCCACCGTCCCCGCGGGCGCCTGCCGCGCCTGCCTTCGCTCGTGCGCCCGTCGCCGGCTGTAGAGAAAATAGACCGCGAAACCCAGCGCCATCCAGATGACCAGGCGCTCCCAGGTCGCCCACGGCAGGCTGACCATTTGCGCGAGGCAGGCCAACGCGCCAAGCACTGGTACCCAGGGGACGCCGGGCACCCGGAACGGCCGCACCACGGCGGGGGCGGTACGGCGCAGCACCAGCACCCCGACGCACACCAGCACGAACGCGAGGAGCGACCCGATGCTCACCAGCTGGCTCAAGACCCCGATGGGAAGCAGCCCGGCCGCGACCGCCACCACGCCACCCGTGAGCAGCGTGCTGAGCCACGGCGTCCGGAAGCGCGGGTGCACGGCGCCGAACAGGTCGGGCAGCAATCCGTCCCGGCTCATCGAGTAGAAGATGCGGGTCTGGCCGAGCAGCTGCACCAGCATCGTGCTGAACAGGCCGAACAGCGCGCTCACCTTGACGACCGGGCTGAACCAGGTGAGGCCGGTGGCGTCGATGCCGACGGCCAGCGGGTCGGCGACGTTGAGCCGCTGGTAGGGCACGATGCCGAGGAGCACGACGGCCACCGCGATGTAGAGCACCGTGCAGATGGCGAGCGACGCCAGGATCCCGATCGGCATGTCGCGCTGCGGATTCCTCGCCTCCTGGGCGGCGGTGGACACCGCATCGAATCCGACGTACGCGAAAAACATGACCGCCGCTCCGCGCATCACGCCGCTCCATCCGAAATGGCCGAACTCGCCCGTGTTGGGGGGCACGAGCGGTTTGAGATGCTCGGGCCGCACGTACGCCGCGCCGAGCCCCACGAAGGCGATGAGCACGCATACCTTGAGCAGCACGAGCGCGGTATTGGCATCGGCGCTCTGCTTGATGCCGGTGACGAGGAGCGCAGTCACCAGCAGCACGATGATGCTCGCCGGCAGATTGAAGACGCCCTGCACGACGGCGCCGTCGATTCCCAGCGCCGTCGCGCCGCGCGCTGCGGTGAGCGCCGGCGGCAACGCGACGCCAAGGTCGTGCATGAGGCTCACGAAGTAGCCCGACCAGCCGACCGCGATCGTCGAAGCGCTCAGGGCGTACTCGAGGATCAGGTCCCAGCCGATGATCCAGGCCACCAGCTCGCCCGAGGACGCGTAGGCGTAGGTATAGGCGCTGCCCGCGACGGGAATCATCGAGGCGAGCTCCGCGTAGCAGAGTCCCGCCAGGGCACAGGCCACGGCCGCGACGATCATGGAGAGCACGAGCGCCGGCCCGGCGTTCTGCGACGCGGCGGTGCCCGTGAGCACGAAGATGCCGGTACCGATCACCGACCCGATGCCCAGGGCGGTGAGGTTGAGCGGCCCAAGCGCGCGCCGGAGCGATGGACGCTCGGCTTCGGCCTGGAGCTCGGCGATACTGCGGGTAGTGGAGAGGGCCATGCCCATATCTACGGTCGGGCAGGCCTGACGACCTATGGAAGAAATGACAGAATCACGTCAGAGCGACGATCATCGTGCGTCAGGGTGCGAGCGTCGTGACGCTCATCGGCTCCGCGACAGAGGGCGTCGCTGGTGGCCGCCGCCAAGCTGCTCCAGCCACGACTCAAGCCCGGCCGAGCCGTGAGGGCTCGACCGGGCCGAGTCGACGTGCGTCACCCGCCGACAAGCTGGAACGTGAACACCGTGTCGGTCTGGCCGTCGCCGTCGAAGTCGTACTTGAGGGCGATGACACCGTCAGCGGCCGAGCCCGGGAACTGGTCGCCGTACACCTTGGAGTAAAACGTGAGCGCCAGGGCTCCCTCGACCATCCCGGGAGACTTGAACTCGCCCTGGTCGTCGATCCCGTAGTCGTCCTTGTCATCCGTGTAACGGAGCTGCAGGCTGAACGTCTGCAGCGGGTCGAGCACCAGCTGCGTGCCGGCGTCGAACCGGTAGAGGCCGATCACCGTCCCGTCCGGATTGGCCACCGTCACCATCTGTCCCGGATGGGAGTCGTTGATCTTCACCAGGGCATACGTGCCCTGGATGCCGTTCTGCTGCGCGGGCGGCGGCGCGTCCGGTACCTGCGGCGGCGGCACCGGCGCGGGTTGCTCGGGCGGATCCTGCGGGCCCGGGTCGGGCGCGGTGACGTCTCCGCCCCCACCCGAGCACGCAACGAGGACGAGCCCGAGCGCGCAGGCGAGCGCGTAGAGCGCCCGACGATGGGGGAACGTGACGCGATACGACATGACGGCCTCCTCCGAGCAAGTGATGGTGATGCTGCCCGGAGGTAGGTACGCAGGGCCGGCCGATGCATTCTCAGGGCGGCTTGCCGGCCCCGGCCCCGGCGCCGTATCCTGAGGCTGATTCCCCCCACGAGACTCCGGTGCTCGCCTCACTGCTGTTGCTCGGCATCGCAATGGTGCAGGTCGGCGTGGCCGGCCGGGCCGGTGACGCCCCCCGCCAGGTCATGCGCGAGGCGCGGAGCGCGGTCGAAGGCGACAGCGCACCCGCGGTTGCCGCGCGATGGCTGACCCGCCTGGCCCACGACTCGACCGACCGCGATGCGGTGCTCGGCCTGGCCACGACGGCACGGCTGAGCGCCGACGACTCGACGGCGGCCCGCTGGTATCGGCGTCTGATGGTGCTCGCACCGGCGCGCGACGATGCGTATGGCGTCTACGCGCGGTTGGGCCTGGCCCGGCTGAGCTACGAGGCCATGCAGATGGGGGTTGCGGACAGCCTGGTGAGCCTGGCCCTCGCCGGCGCGCGGGCCCTCCACGACAGCGTGGCCGAGGGCGATGCGCTGCAGGCGCTCGGCAACACGCGCGTCGACGCCGCCAAGGCGGTGGGGCTGGCGTATCACGACAGCGCGCTGCGGGTGCTGCCCGCGAGCGAGACGGACTTGATCGCCGGCGTGCGGTGCCGGCGCGCCCTGATCCTCTTCTACATGGGCGATCACCGCACCCAGGGCGCGCTCGCCGTGGCGCTCGCGTACTCCCGTCGCGTCCAGGCGCCGCGGGCGGAGGCCCAGTGCCTCCGCGCCGCGGCGCGTGACCTGTGGGGCCGCGGGCTCGAGGACTCCTCGCTCGCGATGCTGCGCCGCGCCACCGACATCCTGCGCAGGGTGCGCGACCGTCGCAGCCTCGCGTTCGCCCTCACGACGCTGGCGGACGTCCTGCGGGACCATGGCGCGTACGGCGAGGCCAAGGTCGCGCTGCGGGAATCGCTGGAGCAGGCGCGGGTGGCGCGCTACCAGGAGGCCGAGGCCCTGGCCAAGCACATGCTCGGCACGCTCTACTACTCCCTCCACGACCTTCCGACCGCCTCGCGCTACTTCGACCAGGCCATGGAGCAGTACGTCGGCATGAACGCCACGGCCGACCAGATGAACGTGCGCTCGTGGCAGGCGAACATCGCGCGCGACCGCGGCGACCTGGCCACCGCACGGCGGCTCACGCTCGAGACGATCGACTTCGACCGGCGGACCGGCGCGATCGTCGGCGTGATCGAGCTCTATCACTCGCTGGCCGACGTCGAGATGCTGGCGGGGAACTGGCCAGCGGCCGCCCAGGCGCTCGACAGCTCGGAGCACCTGCTTCGGAGTCACGGCATCGATACCTGGCGGTCCAAGCTGGTCTACCAGCGTGGCCGCCTGGCCCTGCACCGCGGCGACCTGGATTCCGCCGAGGCCATCTTCCGCGGCTACCTGCGCGAGCTCGGGGACGACGAGCATCTCCGGCAGCACGAAACCCGAGCCTATCTGGCCGACATTCGGGCGCGCCGCGGCGACCTCGCCGGGGCCGAGCGGGAGCTGACGGCCGCCGGCGACGCGCTGGACGAGTGGCGGAGCACCCTCGACGATCAGCAGCTGCGACTGATGGCCTTCCAGGCCACCGCCACCGACGAGAGCGACGGCAACTCGAGCGTGCCGAGAGTCATCGCCGCGCTCGCGGCCGGCGGCCGGGCCAATGCCGCGTTCGGCCTCGCCGAGCGGCGCCGGGCGCGGGAGCTGAGGCAGCGCCTCGTCGAGGCCTCGGCGCTCGAGACTTCACCCGCGCACGACGGTGCGCCGTCCGCCCCCACCACCGGGGCTGCCGTGACGTCCTCGATCGGCGCCCCGGAGATCGCCGGCCTACTGCCTGACGACAGCACCGCGCTCGTCGAGTATGTCACCGGCACGCTCGGCGCTCCGACGACCGCCTTCGTCGTGACGCGCGGCGACGCGCCGGCACGGGCCCTCCTCCTGCCGCCGGCGGACTCGCTCATCGACGCGATCGGCCGGTTCGTCGCGCTGGTGGCGCGCGGGACCGACGATCGCGTCGCGGCGGCCACGTTGGGGCGGACGCTCCTCGAGCCGGTCCTGGGGCTGCTCGGGCCCGGGGTCAGCCGCCTGATCATCGTCCCCGACGGCCCGTTGCATCGCGTGCCATGGGACGCGCTTCGCCTGCGCGATGGACACTACCTGGTGGAGCGGTACGCGACCGGCATCGTGCCGTCCGCCGGCACGCTGGGCGTGTTGTGGCGCCGGCCTCGCGAGCGCCTCCCGGCGGATTCGACGCGCCTCCTCGTTTTCGGCGACCCGAGCTTCGCGCGACCGGCCGACGACACGGTTCGCGTCGCCGGCGACCCTATCGCGACGGTGGAGGACCTGCCGCGCCTGCGAGGATCGGGCACCGAGGCACGGCTCGTCGCCCGCTACGCGGCCGTGTCCGACGTTCGGCTCGGCGACGAGGCGAGCGTGGACTATCTCCGCCACACGCCGCTCGACGGGTTCCAAGTGATCCACTTCGCCACGCACGCGCTGGTCGACGACCGGGCGCTTGGCCGTACCGCGCTCGCCCTCGCGCCCGGCGCGTCTGGTGATGGGCTGGTGACGCCGGGCGAGCTCGCCCGACTCCGGCTCCACGCCGATCTGGTGGTGCTGTCGGCCTGTCGTACGGCGGGCGGGGTCGTCGTGGACGGCGAGGGTATCCAAGGGCTCACCGCTTCGTTGCTCGAAGCCGGAGCGAGGAGCGTAGTTGCCACGAGCTGGCGGGTGGGGGACCGCAGCACGGTGAAGATCGTGGAGCGACTCTATATCGAGCTGGCGCGTGGGAAGTCGATCGTGGAGGCGTTGCGCGCCGCCAAGCTGGCGGCGCTCCGGGAAGGATCACCGCCAAGCGTCTGGGCGGCGTTCGGCGCCGTGGGGGATCCGACGGCGACCGTTCCGCTCAGGACGCCCGGCCAGGCGAGCGCGGCCTGGTGGGTCGGCGCGGGAGGTCTCCTCGTCGTGCTGCTCGCCGCCGCGATGGAGCAACGGCGTCGGTCAGCGACCGCCTAGCCGCAGGTCACGCAACGCGGAGCTCCTCGGCTCGGCGCCGTCGGTGACCTCGCGCACCCACCAGCGGTAGACGGAGTCCGGAAGCTGTGTGGACGGACTGGCGACCGTAGCCACGGTATCGGCCGTCTCGCGCGCGAGCGCCACCGAGCCATCCGTCCGCTGCACCTCGAGCACGTAACGCGACACGCCGGGAACCGCGCGCCAGGTGAACGTGAGCGGCCCGTCGGCCCTGGCCCGTCCATGCGGCCCCACGAGAACGATGTCCGCCGAGGGGCCACGCACCTGCTCCGTGCCGGTCCTGAGAACACCCGAGAGCACCAGGCCCACCCCCACCACCGCCAGCAACGACGCGGCGAGCGCCAGGGGCGCGCCGCGCCACCACGCGCGCCGCTGCCCCCCGGTCTGGCCGGCTTCCGCCTCGAAGCCGGCCTGGTCGACCGCCGTCAGCCACTCGTATTCGCGGTGGCATGCAGCGCAGGCCATGACGTGCTCGAGCGTCGCGAGCCGCTCCTCCTCCGAGCCCTCTCGCTGGACCACGGCGAGGATCGCTTCCGGCGTCGCGTGGGGAGCGCCGTCGGGGCTCTCTTCGGTCACCCGACGCGAGTAGAGCTCTTGGAGCCGCATGGTTTCGGTTACGTTCGGCTGGTCCATTGGACCCCCTCAGCCACCAGGCGTTCGCGCACGTCCGCCAGCCCGCGATACAGCAGGTTGCGCGTCTTGGATTCGGACCACCCGAGCACCCGGGCGATCTCCTCGCGTGGATGTCCCATGAGATGCATCCTGACCACCGGGCGGCGGGACGGCTGAATGGACTGGAGCGCGCGCTCGACCTGTTGGGCGAGCTCCGATTCCGCGAGCGCCTGCTCCGGTCCGGGCGCCTCCGCCATACCTGCCGGCTCGTCCTCGATGGGAATCATCTGGTCGGCACGCCGCGCCCGGCGGCGGCGCAGCAGGTCGACGGCCGCGGAGAGAGCCGTCCTATGGAGATATGACGCAGGGATGGCCGCCAGCGTCTCACCGGCGCCCTCGTGGCCGCCGTGGGCGTGCCACAGGCGGATCCGAACCTCCTGCATCAGCTCGTCCACCTCCGCCCCGGCGAAGTGATACCGCCAGCACACCCGCCGGACGATGCCGGCGAACTTCTCGAGCACGCGCTCGAGGGCGGGCGACAGCGAGTCCGGGGCGGTGGACATGTCGGCCAAGCTATGGCCCGACCGTGCCGCTGGCAAATTGTGCGCAGGGGCACACGCAGACGGATGCGGGCTTCCTGGCTCGGGCCGTCCCTGTCACCTCTCCGCCCCTGCCGCCGTCGAGTCCGCGAGACTCAGCATCTCCCCGAACGCCTTCAGCTCCGACTGCCCGATGTCCGAGGTGACCCAGTAGGCGAAATCGGGCGTCGCCCAGTGCAGCACGTGATACCCCCTCCGCATCGGTGGCGCGGACACCCGCTCGGGCCGGTCTGCCGGCCAGAGGAAGACGCTGACGACGTGCTTCCGACGGCCGTAGACCAGCGCCGCCACCGGCCGCCCGTTCAGGTAGTCGAGTCGTCCGCCGAGAAGCGGGTAGCCGCGCCCGGCGAAGTCATGCACCGGGGGCGAGAAATCGAGCTTCCCGTCGAACCACGGTTTCACGGTATGCTGGTCGGACGAGACGACGTCGCTGAGGTGGCCGGGCATCAGCGAGCGGACGTGGCTCGCCACCACTTCGTCCGCGAGGATCGCCGACGCCGTGCGTGCCGATCCCAACCGCCAACTGCCGACCGCCACGGCCGCCAGCGACGCGGCGAGCGCCAGCCAGCGCCAGGAGGTGGCGGGCCGGCGGGTGCCGGTGGACCTCGCCTCGTCGCGGAGGGAGGCGCGGACCCGCGCTCGCAGCGCATCCGGGGCCTCGAGCCTCGGCATCTCGGCCGTGATGGCGGCGCGCAGGGCGAGCCGGTCGGCGCGGAACCGTCCGCAGCTGGCGCAGCCCGCGAGGTGCGCCTCGAGCTCGGCGGCATCGCTCGCGGCGAGCTCGCCGTCGAGGTACGCGTCGACCTGGGCTTCGATGTCCGGGTGGGTCATCTCAACGCTCCTGATTCCCGGCGAGCGCCTCCTGCAGACGCTTGCGGGCCCGCGAGAGTCGGGACATGACCGTGCCGATGGGCACGTCCACCACCTCGCCGATCTCCTTGTAGGACAGCCCTTCGATTTCCCGCAGGACGATCACCTCACGCAGGTCGGGCGACAGTCGCTCGAGCGCCTGCGCCAGGGTCTCGCGCGAATCGCGACGGTCGAGCTCGGATCCGGTCGCATCGCGGGCCGCCTCGCTGTGGATGGCCTCGTCGAACTCCGTCGTGGAGGCGTCCGCGCGGCGCCGACGGCGCGAGGTGTACGCGGTGTTCCGAACGATCGCGAGCACCCAGGCCCGGCCCTGCGGAGCGCCCGCGCCACGGAATCCGCCGAAGTGCCGCAGTGCGCGCAACAGCGACTCCTGCACGACGTCTTCGGCGTCGGCGTCGTTCCGCGTCAGGTAGCGCGCCAGCCCGTAGGCGGCGTCCAAGTGCGGCAGCACCACGGCCTCGAATCGCTCCAGCTCGCTTGGCTCCAACCGGTCCCTCGAGTGTCTCGCGCGCCAGCCCGTCGGGAGTGGACTCGCCAACCGGCGAGTTTATTCCCTCGGGAATATCGGCGATGGGGGTGGAGTCTCCCGCTTGAACGTTAGCGACGTCACCCCATCAGGAGGATCGAGCGTATGAGACCCGAACCCATCGCCGTGCTGCTCGGCGGCGCCTTCGCCGCCGCCCTCGTCGCGGCAACCCCTGGCCGCCGGGCCGCTCCCGCTGCGGTGGACGCCACGTTGTCCGAGTGGACGATCCGGTTGTCGAACCAAGCCGTTCCCGCCGGGCCGGTCACGTTCACGATTACCAATGGCGGAAGCATCCCGCACGCCTTCGAGGTGGAAGGGCGCGGAACCGAAAAGGAGACCGCCCTCATCCAGCCCGGAACGACCGCGACGCTGACGGTGACACTCGATCCCGGCACCTATGAGATCTACTGCCCGGTCGGCCGGGACTCGCACAAGAAGCTCGGGATGGAGACGCACCTCAAGGTAGTGGCCTCCGGCCAGCAAGGCGGCGCGATCCCCGGCGCCGATACGAGCCAGCGTGGAGAGCAGGCCGCCGCCAAGTGGATCCAGGTGACCGGCGGCGGGCCCGTCATCCAGATCCTGCCGGGGCCGTTCCCGTTTCCCGACAGCGCCGGGCCGATCCTCCAGTCCTTCGGCCCGGAGCACGAGGCGTTGGAGGGGCAGATCAAGATGGGGCCCTACTCCGACAACGTCGCGCCGATCTCCGGCACGTTCAGCTTCAGTGCCTGGGACAAGGGTGCCGTCCGCGACTCCGTAGACGGTGCGGCGGAGTTCACGACGCACGACGGGGCCCGCTGGAAGGTCGTGCTCGATCGGGTGCAGACGATGGACGTGCCGCATCACCCCAAGTTCGGCGGCGTGATCCTCGGGCTCTACTATCATGGCGCTACCGGGGTTCATACGCCGCTCGTGCCCACCATCAACAGCGCGGTCGCGCTGTGGTCCGTCGCGCATCTGTACCGGAACGGCGTGCGCGTGTCGGACAGCGCCTACGTGCACGTGATGCTGCTCTCTCACACCCGGCGAGCCTCGGACTACGCCTTGGCGTGCTGGGACTGCTCCAGGAACCCGATCGACGAGCTGCAGCTCCAGATCACTCCGGGTCCCGGGCAGCCGAAGTTCGACGCCCCGGGTGGCTTCCTGTTCGTCAACTGGGAGCGATCGAGTGCCCGTTCGGCGAATTGAGGACGGGGAGCTCGTGTTCGCGAAGTGACCCCGACATGGGCTCAGACTATCTTCATCGGGCCCGCCCCCTCGGCGGGCCCACCCTCTCCGGCCGAGCCTCATGATCCGAATCCGTCGTGTCCCCCTGGCGCTCCTCGTCGTCGCGACATCCCCGTCCCTCGCCACGGCGCAGGCGCTTCCGATTTCCGCCTATGCCTGCCGGTTCGTGGAGATCCCCGTTCGAGACGGCGTTCACCTCCATACCAGCGTCTGCGCGCCCGGGAACACGTCGGACAAGTTGCCCTTGCTCCTCACGCGGACGCCCTACGGCATCGCCGGCGACACCGTCGTGGGCAACGACTACCGCTTCCTCGCGGCCGAGGGTTACATCTTCGTGTCCCAGGACATCCGCGGCCGATTCGGCAGCGAAGGGCAGTTCCTCATGAACCGCCCGCTGCACGATCCCCGCGATTCGGCCGGCGTGGACGAGACCACCGACACCTACGACACGGTCGAGTGGCTGCTCAAGAACGTTCCGAACAACAATGGGCGGGTCGGCGCCCTCGGCGTCTCCTATCCCGGGTTCCTCGCGACCATGGCCGGGATCAATCCGCACCCCGCGATGAAGGCCATCTCTCCGCAGGCGCCGATGACCGACACGTGGATGGGCGACGACTTCTTCCACCAGGGCGCGTTCCGGCTGTCGTACGGCTTCGAGTACAGCGCCTCGCTCGAGCTGAGCAAGGACATGTCGGTCCCGCTCCCGATCGATACCTGGGATACTTACGACTGGTACCGCCGGCTCGGATCGCTCGCGGGCGTGGACGCGAAGTACTTCCAGGGGAAGAACCCGACCTGGTCCGCATTCGTCGCGCACCCCGCGTACGACGCGTTCTGGCAGGCGCGGGCCGTCCAGCGCAGGCTGACCGCCCCCGCGGTTCCGACGCTGACGGTGGGCGGATGGTGGGATCAGGAGGATCGCTTCGGGCCGCTCGCCACGTACCGGGCGCTCGAGCGCGGCGACTCCAGCGACCGGAACGCGCTCGTGATGGGACCCTGGAACCACGGCGGCTGGCGCCGCGGCGAGCCGAGGCGGATGGCCGTGGTGGATCCGGGCACGTCCGAAGGCTACCTGCGTGATGTCGAGGCGCCGTGGTTCGCCTACTGGCTCAAGGACAAGGGTACGCTCTCGGTGCCCGACGCCTATCTCTACGACTCGGGCGCGAGGCAGTGGCGCTCGTTCGATGCCTGGCCCCCGAAGGGCCGCGCGCGACGCAGCATCTACCTGCGGGCCGGTAGGAAGGTCTCGTTCGACCCGCCCGCCGCGGGCGAACGAGCCTACGACCAGTACGTCTCCGACCCGGCGGACCCGGTGCCCTATCGGCCGCGGCCGGTCGAGCAGACCTACGACTCCCGGGGCTCGCGCTGGAGGGTGTGGGAGACGGAGGACCAGCGGTTCGTGGACGGGCGGCCCGACGTCCTGACCTGGGTGTCGGAGCCGCTGGGCGAGGACCTGACGATCGCCGGCGACGTGACGGCACGGCTCGTGGCCTCCACCACCGGCCAGGACGCCGACTGGGTGGTGAAGCTGATCGACGTCCTTCCGGATAGCGTGCCCGACGACTGGAAGCTCGGCGGCTACGAGCTCATGGTGGCGCACGAGATCATGCGCGGCCGCTACCGGAAGAGCTTCAGCGCCCCGGCCCCGCTCGCGCCGAACACGCCGCTCGACTTCACGGTGGACCTGCACCAGCAAGCCTACACCTTCAAGCGCGGCCACAAGCTGATGGTGCAGGTGCAGAGCACCTGGTTCCCGCTGTACGACCGGAATCCGCAGACCTGGGTGCCGAACATCTTCAAGGCGAAGGCGACGGACTTCCACGCCGAGACGCACCGCGTGTGGCACACCGCGGAACATCCTTCTCGTATCGAGGTGACGGTCGTGCCCGCGAGCCCCTGACGGGCGCTCGCTACATCCGCACCCGACGGTCCGCGGGGGCGGCGCTGGCCAGGATGTCGCGGCGGAGCCGTGCCGCGGTCTGGAGCACCCGCACGGGATAGCGGTAGCAGCGCGGCGTATTGGCACCGCGCACGCAGCCGTTGTACCGGCGGAGGGCGACGGTCACCGAGCGACTGCGTACGAGATAGAGATGCAGGATCCGCGCGCCGTGGCAGATGTTGGCGTCCACGGTCAGGAGGTCCGCCGATTCGCAGCCGTAGCTGCCGGCGTGGATCGGCATCACCTGCATCAATCCGATCGCGCCCTGGCTGCTCACCGCCGCGGAGTCGAGCTGCCGATTCTCCACCAGCAGCACCGCGGCCAGCAGACTCGGGCTCATGCGCAGCCGTCCCGCTTCCCGCGTCACCGCCCAGGCCGCACGCTCGGCGAGCACGGAGTTCCGCGTGCGCCGCGCGATGGCGCGCGTGAGCGGCTCGTGCGCGAGCCGAGCGGTCACCGCGAACTCGAGCGCGGTGCTGTCCACGAGGACGCGCGGGGCCGCCTGGCGAGGTTGAGGCTTACCCGCCCGCGGCTTGGCCGCGGGGCCCTTGGCGACGGGCGCCTTGGCCGCGGGACCTTTGCCGATTGGCGCCTTGGCCGTGGGACCCTTGCGGGGGGACGGCTTGCCTGCCGGGGCGGAGTTCTGCCCCGCGCTCGCCCCCGATTTCAGCGCGACCGCAGTCGCGGCATGGACCGTGTCGCGTGGAGACGCAACGGCCCCCGCGGATGCGTAGGCCGGATAGAACAGCGGCATCGGCAGCGAAACCCCGCTGCCAGGCGCTCCCGCGCACCCGAGGCCAGCGAGCGTGAGCACGGCGAGCGGAGCGGTCAAATGGCGACGGCCAGGCGCGAACGGCAATGGCTCTCCCGTTGAAGACGCCAACAGGATCGTCCCCACCCGGCAGGCCCTCAAGTGTGAGAAAACTGATCGCGACGCGAAAAGCGACAGTGGGCGCCGAGATGCATTCTCGTGCCACCCTGCAAGTCTCGGTTGCGCGTGCACGCACCTCGCTTGCGGGGCCCCGGGTGCAGCGGCTCGCACACATCCGGCGAGGCCTGAATCGTTACAAGGGGGAGGGCCCGAATCGTCCTGCGCATTCGGCTGCATCAGCGCGATTCGCTTCACTTCAACCGCGGCCTTGACACCGGTTCCCCTGCGGCCCTCCCTTCCCCTGGCACCCCGCGGAGGATCTCCGGTGAATCCCGACGGCCACCTGCTGACCGCGCACCTCCCATTCGGCGCAGCCGTGCAGCTCGACATGGTGCTGCGGCTGTCCTCGTGACCGACTCGCCGCGGATCCGTCCGGCCATCCCCACGGATGCGCCCGCCCTCGCCGAGCTGCGCTACGAGCTCCGCACCGCCGTCGTGCCGGAGGTGCGTCCCGAATCCGGGTTCCACGAACGGTGCGCCGAGTGGATGGCTGCCCGCCTGCCGCGGTCGGACGTATGGCGCTGCTGGCTCGCCGAAGATGCCGGGGGCGTGCCGCTGGGGGTCGTCTGGGTGCAGTTCCTCGAAAAGCTGCCGAATCCGACCGGCGAGCCCGAGCATCACGCGTACATGACCGGCTTCTACGTGCGAGCGTCCGCGCGGAATCGCGGCGTCGGGTCGGCGCTACTCGAGGCGGCGCTGACCGGGTGCGCCGCGCGCGACATCGACACGGTGTTCCTCTGGCCGACGCCGCGGAGCCGACCGCTGTACGAGCGGCACGGATTCGTGGAGCGCGCCGGCATGCTCGCGAGGCGCCTTTGGTCGGGCGGGCCTCATACATGAGGCGTCCCCTCGGGCCCGCCCTGCGTTCGGGCGAGCAACCCGACAACCTGGCCCCGGGACCCAACGACCCTTCTCTAGTCCCGGGCGTTCCCGGCCGGTACATTAGCTGTAGCCGGTCCCGGGTAGGCCAGGTGCATCGGACGCCTCAAGACGGAATCGAGTGACCGAAGTGCGCGGAAGTTCGCTGCCGGAGGTCGGCACGAGCGGGGTTCCCGCTCGTGCCGGGACTCCTGCTGTTCACCCCGCTCGCCTTTCTCGGCAACGAAGTCGGCTCCCTGCTGCGGTACCCGGAGATGGGTTCCGCGGTGTTCTTCCCGCCCTACGCGATCCTCACAGCCGCCCTCCTCGCCACCCCACGGCGCGACTGGGTGTGGTACATCCTCCTCGGCGGCTTCACTCATGCTCTCGCGAGCCTGTCGCAGTGGAGTCTCTCCTGGGTGCTGCTCGCGGACCTGGCGAACACGGTGCGCGCGCTCGTGGCAGCACTGCTCCTGCAGTGGCTGTTCCGAGGGCTGCCGCGCCTCGACAGCATCCCCGCGCTCCTGATGTTCGTGGTGCCCGCCGTCCTCGTCGCGCCGGCGGTCGCGGCGACGATCGGCGCCACCAACGTCCTGCTGCACGACACGTCGCCAAGGTACTGGCGCGCGTGGACCGAGTGGTTCGTGTCCAACGCGCTGACGGGCCTGACCTTGCTGCCGGTGTTCACGGCGGCGCTCCTGGGTGGCGCGAAGTGGCGTCGTCGCCTGGTGAGCCGGCGGCGTGCCGTGGAGGCCGGGATTCTGGCCAGCGCGCTCGTCGTCACCTGCACGGCCGCGTTTCTGCTGCCGAGCTCCGGCCGCTGGAATCCCGCCGTCACCGCCTACGCGCCGCTTCCCGTGTTGATCTGGGCCGCCCTCCGCTTCGGGCCCGGCGGGGCGGCCCTCGCCCTGACGACGGTAGCGACCTCCGCCATTCTGGGCGCCGACCGCGGCACCAACCCGCTCGTGGTATCGTCGCCCGACGCAAACGTGCTGGCCCTGCAGGTCTTCGTGCTGCTGACGACGCTGCCGGTCCTTTGCCTGGCCGCCGTCGCGAGCGCCCGCCAGGGCGCCGTGCAGCTCTATCGGGCGCTGCTCCTGTCGCTCCACGATCACGTCGCCATTCTCGATGCGCGTGGCATCGTGCTCGAGGTCAACGACTCGTGGCGGCGATTTGCCGACACGCCCGACGCGGACCAGTGGGAGCGCGCGGGCGCGGGTGACGACTACCTGGCCGCGTGCGGGCTCGCCGCGCACGGCGGCGACGCCATCGCGACCCGCACGCTCGCCGGCATCGAGAGCGTGCTGGGCCGCGTGCAGCGCCGGTTCGAGCTGGAGTACGATCGCGACTACGGCGGTCGGGAGGAGTGGTACACCCTGAGCGCCGAGGCGCTCGAGCGGCCCGCCGGCGGCGCCGTCGTCACACGGGCCAACGTGACCGCGCTCCGCCAGTCGCGCCTCGAGATCGAGGAGCAGCGGCGGGCGCTGTCGCACCTGGCGCGCGTCAGCGTCCTGGGCCAGCTGTCCGGCGCGCTCGCGCACGAGCTCAGCCAGCCCCTGACGTCCATCCTGAGCAACGCGCAGACCGCCAGCCACCTGGTCCGCCGCCAGGCGGTGGATCCCGCCGAGCTTGGTGCTATTCTGCAGGACATCGTGAGCGAGGACCGCCGCGCCGGCCAGGTGATCGATCGCCTTCGCGCCCTGCTCAAGCGGGGCGAGACGCGGCTTCAGCAGCTGGATCCGGGCGAGCTCATACGGGACGTGCTGGAGCTGGCCCACGCCGAGCTGATCGTCCGACGCGTGACCGCCACCACCTTGGTCGAGCCCGACCTCCCGCCGGTGCTGGGCGACCGGGTCCAGCTGCAGCAGGTGCTGCTCAACCTCATTCTCAACGCGTGCGAGGCCATGAGCGCCGCATCCGATGCCGATCGGGCGCTAACTCTCACGGTGGCGACCGCCCCCGGGGACTACGTGCACTTTTCCATCCGCGATTGCGGAACGGGCATCCCGGACACAGTGATCGGCCGCCTGTTCGAGCCGTTCGTCACGACCAAGGCCGAGGGGCTTGGCCTCGGGCTCTCGATCTCGAGGACCATCGTGGCTGCGCACGGCGGCCGTCTCTGGGCCGAGAACAACCCCGCCCGTGGGGCGACGGTGCATTGCCTCCTCGCGGCGGCGCCGCTGGAGGCGATCGGAATGCCTCGCCCCGAGTTGATCGGCGGCGTCTATGACATCTCTCCCACGAGGGCCCACGCATGAGCGTCGACGTACCCAAGACAGGCCTCTGGCTCGCCATCATCGACGACGACGGCCCCGTTCGTGTGGGCCTGGGCCGGCTCTGCGCCGCGCTTGGCATGCGGGCGACGGTCCACAGCTCAGGCCACGAATTCATCGACGCGATCGACGGGGGCGGGACACTGCCCGACTGCCTGGTCCTCGATACCCAGATGCCGGGTATGACCGGGTTCGAGATGCAGCGCGTTCTCGCCGCGCGATCCCTCCGAATTCCGACCGTGGTGGTGACCGCGGACGACTCGGCCGAGGCGCGCGCCCGTTACGTCGCCGCGGGCGTGACCGAGTTCTTGCCCAAACCGATCGACGGTGACGAGCTGCTCGCCGCGATCGAACGGGCGATGCGCGCAGGCGGGACGAGAGGCTGAGCGCCGTGGCGCCCACGGTGTAGCCGTACGGCGGGACTGTCGGGGCAAGCGAGAAGATCCCCGGGAGTTCCGCGCCATGAGTCACCTTGGCACACCGAAGGGGGCATGCGTTGCGCGCATGCCCCTTCGTTTGTGCTCGAGTGACTTGTCGATCGCCCGTCAGCCCTGAATCGCGCGATGCCCCGATCGGGACGCGCGGGAAGAATCCGCGGCCGGGCCGAGGGCGACTGTCCGCTCCGGGAACCGGCCGAGGATCGAGGTGACCGTTCGATCCAGCCGCCTGACCGCGACGTTTTCGTCACCCGACGGGTCAGCCGGCGCGTGCCCCCGCCACAGGAGTTGTCCGGTGTGCGTGTCGATGACGTCGATCACCACCGCGCCCTCGGCGTACTCCTCGGGCGTGGCGTCATTTTGTCCCGGCCCCCAGTCGCGCCAGTCGGCCGTGCGCCAGAGATAGTCATAGTTCCCGTCGCTCGGATCGAGGTCTTCCTTGGCCGCCACCCCGTACTTGACCAGGACATCCGGCGCGGCCTCGCTCGGGGTGTAGCCCCGGCGCTCGAGCTGGGTGGTGATGGTCGCCCCCAAGGCTCGGCTGGTCGTGGAATTGACGAATGGGGGGCGGGTTTCTCCGGGCTGGACGTCGCCCAGGAAATTGGACGCGTCGACGACCTGGAACGTCTGAAGGCCACTCAGGCCGCCGTCGGGGGCGACGACGGTCTGCGGCTGTGGGGCCGGGGAGCAAGCAGTGAACGCCATGACCATTGCGGCCACGGCGAGCGGCACCGGCGCGCGCATGTTCTTCCTCCTTCGAGAGTGGGGAGCGCTCGCCGCCCGCGGACGCCCTGCCGCCGCGATGACGGTCGCCCCCATTCTTGAATGCGCGATTCCACCGGATCGTCATGCGCACGCCGTCGCCCACTAGTGGTGACTCGGAACCCACTTCACGATCTTGAGGTCCAGCACCGAGATCGAATGGAACACCGGTACCAGGATGAGTGTGATCTCGGTCGCGAAGGCGAGGCCGCCGATCTGCGCGTAGCGGAGCGGCTCCCACAACGGCAACAGCGTGAACACGGTGGCCCCACATGTGATCCGGCTCGCTGGCAGCCGGACCTCAGGGCACTACATTCGGCGGGCGTCTCGGATGTCCAGCGCCTTGACCGGTTACCAGGAGCCCTGACTATGCGTCCCTCCGCTCGCACGTTCCGCCGCGCGGCGTCTCACACGTGCGTTGCCGCCGCCGTGGTCCTGCTCGCCGCCTGCGCCAGCGTCACGCCGATCGGCGAGCTGCTCCAGAACTCCTCCAAGTACAACGGCAAGACGGTGCGGATCAAAGGCCAGGTCGGGGAGTCGGCCGGCATCCTGGGTCGGGGGGCCTACCAGGTGAAGGACGACACCGGCACCCTCACGGTCGTCGCCGAGACGGCGGCCCCGCCTCCCAAGGGTTCCACCACCGGGGTGAAGGGCGTGTTCCAGTCGCTCGTCACGCTGGGGTCGAGGAGCCTCGCCGTGCTCGAGGAGCACGAGCGGTTCTAGGGAGGGCGAGGTCCCACGTCTGACCCGTGAGCGCCTTGCCGAAGCTCCGGTGATGGTCGGTCGTCACCAGCCGGAATCCCGCGCGCTCGTAGAGCCGGCGCGCCGCGTCCAGCACGTCGTTGGTCCAGAGCGTGAGGGTGTGGCAACCCGCGCGGCGCGCGGCCTGGATGCAGGTATCCACCAGGCGCGCGCCAAGTCCGTGGCCGCGCGCCCAAGGCTCGACCAGCAGCAGCCGCAACCGGCCGATGCCCTCGTCTCCGGGCATGAGGAAGACACAGCCCGCCCGCCGCCCGTCGAGCGTCGCGATCCAGCACCGGCGCCGCGGCCCGGGCTCGGCGGCGGCGAACTCGCCGACGACGATGGCCACCAGCCGCTCGAACTCCTCGTTCCAGCCGTATTCCTCCGCATACAGCTCACCGTGCCGCTGGACGACCCACCCGAGATCGCCCGGCTCCGGAGCGCGCAGCGCGACGATCGGAAGGGCTCCGGCCGGCGTCGGGTCGCCCTCGTCCAACAGGGATTGCACCGCCTCGAGCGACGTCAGAAGGCGAGCCTGCTCCGGGCGCGACAGGTCCCCGAGCATGGCTGCCATCTCCGCGGTCGCGCGTGCATCGAGCGTCGCGAACGTCTTGCGGCCCCGCGCGGTGAGCGCCAGCACCCGCTGCCGTCGGTCGTGCGGAACCACCCGGGCGGTGAGGAGTCCCCCGTGCCGAAGCGCGCGGAGAAGCCGGCTCATGTAGCCCGCGTCGAGCCCGAGTACCTCCGCGATCGCGGCCGCCGTCGGCCGGTCGCGATGCGCCACCTCGTACAGCACCCGCACCTCGGCGAGAGTGAACGGGGTGCGGAGGTGACCCGCGTCGAGCAGGCCGAGCCGGCGGGTGTAGAATCGGTTGAAGCGCCGGACCCGGGCGGCGGCGACGTGCGTCGCGCCGGGGGACGCGGCGGGCGAGCGTGCGGCGGGCATACAGATGCTCCGAGAGGGCGACCATCCCAAGCTTCGCCAATTAGTTGCTTTTGTCAACTATCATTCCCTCTTCGAGGGACGCCAGGCTGTTCCCCTGTCAGGAGCGCCATCCATGCCGCACGACCCTTCGCCCGCTCAGGTCGCCGAGCGGCTCGCCGTCGAATTCCTCGAGCGGGTCTGGGGACCGTCGCACGAGCTCGCCGCCATCGATGAGCTCATGACGCCCGATTACATCATCACATCCGGCGGCCGCGCGGTCCGCGGCCGGGATGCGTTCAAGGGGTGGGTGGCCGAGTTCCAGCGCCACCTGTTCCACGCGCGCACGCTGAACGTCGAGGCGTTCGCCAACGCGGCCGGCGATCGCGTCGTCTCGCGCTGGATCTGCACCGGGCTGAACCAGGGCATGCTCGGCCTGCCGGCCGATGGCCGAGCGGTCGCGTTCACCGGCATCGCCATCTGGGCCGTCCGGGATGGCCGGCTTGCCGAGCGCTGGGTCGAGCGCAGCGCGTGGGAGCTGTACCAGGAGCTGACCCGGGCCGGCTGAGGCTCCCGCGCTCCTCGAAACAGTCGCGAGCGGGCCTGCGTCCGGAGGAACACCCCCGCTCAGGATGCCGCGCCACATGACTCGCTTGCTACCGTTCGCGTTGGCACTGCTCGCCGCCTGCGGCGCAGGCGGCGCGTCCCCGGCCGCGCGCAGTGCCTCGGCTCGCGCCGCGCTCGACCGCGTCCTCGCCGAAGGCAGGCGGGCCCACCTCACGACCGATGCCGCCTTGCTCGCATCCTCACTCGCCGACACGCTGGTCTCGCTCGACGCGGGCGCGGTGAGCCTCCAGCCGCGCGAGGCCGTGCACGCGATGTTCGAGCGCTACTTCGCGGGCGCCAGATACTACGCCTGGGATGACCTCGAGCCGCCGAGAATCGATCTCTCCGACGATGCCTCGCTCGCCTGGGTGGCGCGGGTCGTGTGTGTGGACCGGGAGGAGCCTGGCGCGCGCGGCGGCAGGCAGCGGCGCCGCTTCGTTTCGGCCTATGCCGCCACCTACGCGTGGCGCGACGGCGGATGGCGCATGACCACCGTGGCGTCCACCTTCACACCCGCGCCCCCGGAGCGCTGCCCGTCGGCCGATCGGTGAGTGGAGCGGGCTTCCGGATCGCCTGCGACCCGGTGCTACCTTACTCGATGCCCACCGCCCTGTCCGTGCTGTTCGCCATCAGCTTCTGCCATTTGCTCAACGACATGATGCAGGCGCTGCTGCCGGCGATGTACCCGATGCTCAAGGCCGGGTTCCACCTGGATTTCGGCCAGATCGGGCTCATCACCCTCACCTTCCAGCTCACGGCATCGCTGCTGCAGCCGCTCATCGGGCTGTACACCGACCATCGTCCCAAGCCGTACTCTCTCATGGCCGGCATGGGGTTCACCTTCGTCGGCATGCTGCTGCTCTCGGTGAGCTCGAGCTTTCACGCGCTGCTGGTCTCGGCCGGACTGGTCGGGCTCGGGTCGGCGGTGTTCCACCCCGAGAGCTCGCGCGTCGCCCGGATGGCGTCGGGCGGGCGGCACGGAATGGCGCAGTCGCTGTTCCAGGTGGGCGGAAACACGGGCTCGGCCGTGGGGCCGCTGCTGGCCGCGTTCGTGGTGCTGCCGCGCGGCCAGCGGAGCGTCGCCTGGTTCTCCGTCGCGGCGCTGCTCGCGATCCTCGTCCTCTGGCGGGTCGGCGGCTGGTACCGCCGGCACCGGGCCCGAGCCGCGGCCCTGCGGTCCACCCCGTCGCAGGGGCATCCGACGTTGTCGCCGGGACGGGTCCGGCTCGCGCTGGGCGTGCTCATCGTGCTCATTTTCTCCAAGTACATTTACCTGACGAGCATTTCGAGCTACTTCACCTTCTACCTCATTCACCGGTTCGGCGTGAGCGTGCAGAGCGCGCAGCTCCATCTGTTCGCGTTCCTGGCCGCGGTGGCCGCCGGGACCATCATCGGCGGCCCCGTGGGCGATCGCTTCGGCCGCAAGCTCGTGATCTGGTGCTCGATCCTCGGCGTACTGCCGTTCACCCTCGCGCTCCCGCACGTGAACCTGGCGTGGACCGGCGTGCTGAGCGTGGTGATCGGGTTCATACTCGCGTCCGCCTTCAGCGCGATCCTGGTCTTCGCGCAGGAGCTGGTGCCCGGCAAGGTCGGCATGATCTCCGGCCTCTTCTTCGGCTTTGCGTTCGGTATCGCCGGCATCGGGGCGGCGGTGCTGGGCCGGCTCGCGGACCACACGAGCATCGAGTTCGTCTACCGCCTGTGCGCGTATCTCCCCGCGCTCGGGCTGCTCACCGCCTGGCTTCCCGGGCTCGACGTCGGCGATCGGTCGCCCCATGCCGGCCGCATCGAGGACGCGGAGGCAGTCGGCATCTGACGAGGACGTCCCGCGCCGCGCCCGGGGCGGACGATCGCGGCGATGACAGGGCCAGAGACGATGTACGCCATCATCGTGATCGGGGAGATGCGCCGGGGCAACGAGGCCACCATGGCGGACTATCGTGAGATGCGCCTCGCGCGAGGCGAGCAACCGGCCGCCACGATCGTGCGAGCGCTCGTGGCCGAGACGGCTGAGGCGCTGCGCGGGCTTTCCGGCTGTCCCCACTCACAAACCGCTCCCTTTCCCTCCTCTTGCGGTCGCCAGCGTATATGTGTATATACACCTAACGACATTTGCTGGAGGATTCCATGATTCCCGTCATTCCCCGCTTCATCACCGTCGCCATCGTGCTGGTGCAGCCGCTCGCGGCCATCGCCGTCTGGCGGATCCTAGGCGCGTCGGCCTCGCCCCGCGTACGCGCGGGACTCGCCGCGTTCCTGTTCGGCTGGCTCGGCCTCGCCTTCGCCCTGGCTCCGTCAGCGGCCTCCGTCGCCGGGCGCGACCCGTTCTCTCTGACGCCGCTGATTCCGATCTTCGCGCTGGGGTCGTTCGCCGTCGCGCTGGCGGGCGTCCTGCTCTCACCTTCCGTGCGTCGGGCCGTCGATGCGGCGTCGCTGCCCGGACTGGTGGGCGTGCAGGTCTATCGCGTGCTGGGCGTGTTGTTCCTGATCCTTCTCTCCCTCGGCCAGCTCCCGGGGTATTTCGCGCAGCCGGCGGGCTGGGGTGACATCCTCGTCGGCGTTACGGCGCCGCTGGTGGCGCTCGCCCTCGCCCGGCGCGCCGCCGGGGCGCGCACGCTCGCGATCGCGTGGAACACCGTCGGCATCCTGGACTTGGTGGTGGCCGTGGGCATGGGAACCGGGGTGCTCGCGCCCTATCTCGCTCCGGACCTTGGAAGCCGGGTTCCCGCCGCCGCGGCGATGGGCGTGTTTCCCCTGATTCTCGTGCCGACGTTCGCGGTACCGCTCTCGGTCATTCTGCACGTGCTCGCACTGCGGCGGCTGCGGCAGGAGAGGCGAGCCGAGGCGCGGCTCGTGGCGAGACCGGTGGGATAGGTGGGAGGATGTCGCGGAGGGGCGTAGACGGCCGGACGAAAGTGGCAGTCGCGTCGAGGTGAGTCGGAAAGCCTGAAGCGCGTCGCGACGCGGACACCGCTCGCGGCGCGCTTCACTTGCCCCCGCTTTCAGACGCGTGCCAGCGCCGGCATCGCCCGTCCGATTGCCTCGACATGCCGGTGGTCCGTCCCACAGCATCCACCGACCACCGCGAGCCGGCGAAATGCCGCCCGCAGCTCGCGGTACTGCGCCGCCAGCTCGTCCGGATTCCCCTCGTCGAGATGGGGGCTCTCGTCGAGCTCCGCGTGGCTCCGCCGGGACGCGTTCGCGCGAAGGCCGCGCACCCGGTCCGGCCAGCCGCCTTCCACGGCAAGCGCGCCGCCCAGGTGCGTGGGGTGAGCGCAGTTGATCATGTAGTACGCGGGATGGCCCTCCGTTTCGTCATCGGTCCACGCGATGGCATCGGCGAGCGGGATCCCCGATGGGAGGTGCCCGTTGGTCTCGGTGGTGAACGAGATCGCCACCGGCATCGCGGCCTCCCGCGCCGCCTGGGCGATGCCGATCGCCTCCTCCGGGTAGTTCATCGTGAATGCCGCCACCATGTCCGCATCGGTGCCCGCGAACGTCTCCACCTGGGGCGCGTGGTAGGCGCGCGCCTCCTCCACGGTCATCCGTGCGTCGGCCACGTAGCCATCGCCGCGAGGTCCGAGGTTCCCGCTGATGACAATGGGCGTGCCGCCGCGCTCGAAGGCCTGGCGGATCTCCAGCAGCAGGCCCACGGAACGCCGATTGGCGTCAGCCAGGGCCCCCGCGTCGTAGCCGAGCTTGGCGCCCCAGTCCGGATTGGCGCGCCAGGTCGGCGTCTCGAGCACGAGGCCGCGGTCCTGCTCGCGCGCGATCCCGGCGTAGCGCTCGAAGTAGCGACGGAGCACCGCCGTTCCCTCCTCGTTCCGCAGGAGATCGAACGCCGCGAAGCAGGTGAGCGGCACGCCCTCCTGGAAGATCAGCGTGGTCTCGAGGCCTCCGTCGGTCAGGAAGAGATCCTCGCCAAGCTGGGGCAGGCGCTTCCGATACTTGCTCATGGCTCCGTCCTCCATAGTGTTCCGGATGAACTCACAGGGCGAAGGTAACGGCCGCGCCCCGGAGCCACCTAGGCCATTCCTGCACGAAACGAGGCAAACCGGCCATGTCTCACGCGCGCCCGACCGCCGTGGCGGTTCTCGCCTACCCCGAAACGACCGCCTCGGCCGTCTACGGGATGTACGACCTGTTCGTGTCGGCGGGGCGGGACTGGGGCTTCGTGGTGGACGGCGAGCCCGGCCCCGAGCTCATGCGGGCCGCCGTCGTCGCCGCAACGGACGGCGCGTTCGAGGCGGCGAACGGGGTCACGATCCTGCCGCATCTCACGCTCGAAGGGGCCGGCCATCCCGACATCGTCTGTGTCCCCGAGCTCGCTGTCCCGCCGGGCGGCGAAGCTGGGCGACCGCTTCAATCGAGAGATCGAGTGGATCCGGGCGCGCTACGAGGCGGGCGCCGTCGTCGCGAGCGCGTGCTCCGGGGCGGTGCTGCTCGCGCTGGCGGGTCTGCTCGACGGACAGGACGCGACGACGCATTGGGCCTACGCGGACACCCTTCGCAAGCAGTTTCCGAAGATCCGGGTGCACCCCGAGCGGGCCCTCGTCCTGGCCGGCGAGGGGCAGCGCCTGGTCATGGCCGGCGCCGGGACGTCGTGGCAGGACCTCGCGCTCTACCTCATCGGGCGGTTCGCCGGAGTCGACGCCGCGATGCACGTGGCGCGCATCAACCTGATCGACTGGCACCGGGTCGGCCAGCAGCCGTTCGCCCGGCTCGCGCGCACACGACAGGTGAGCGACGCTCTGATCGCCCGTTGCCAGGGCTGGATCGCCGAGCACTTCCGCGAGGCCTCGCCGGTGACCGCGATGATCCGGCTGAGCGGGATCGCCGAGCGCTCGTTCAAGCGGCGCTTCCGGGCGGCCACCGGGATGTCCCCCCTGGAGTACGTGCACATGCTGCGGCTCGAGGCGGCCAAGGAGCTGCTCGAGCGTGACGACCGGGCCGCGGAGGCGGTCGCGTTCGAGGTGGGGTACGAGGACGCGGCGTTCTTCCGGCGGCTGTTTCGGCGGCACGTGCATCTGACGCCGTCGCAGTACCGGAAGCGGTTCGGAGCGCTCCGCCGCGCGGTGACCCAGGCGGGGTAACTCGCTGGGTGGAGGCAAGCGGGGAGGGCGGCGGCGGACGCGTTGATTCCGCGAGACGGCGCCGCCCCTCCTGCCCCGGTGCTCGCCTCGAGCGCATGCCGGTCCGGGGCCCGCCCTCTTGACAATACGTGTTTACAACACATATTGTCGCCATGCCGATCCGGGAGCGACTCCAGCAGCGCCGGTTCCGCACCCTCGCGGACGAGGCAGTGGTAAGCCTCATGGTGGCCGCCGACGCCTTGGAGCAGGCGGTGGCTCCCGTGTGGGAGCGGCACGGGATCACCGCAGACCAGTACAACGTCCTCCGCATCCTGCGCGGCGTGTACCCGGGCGGGCATCCGCGGAACGAGGTGGCGCGCCGGATGATCCACCGCGCGCCCGACGTTACCCGCATGCTCGACCGGCTGGTGCGCCAGCACCTCGTGGCGCGGGTGCGGAATCCGGATGATCGGCGGGAATCGGTCGCCACGATCACGAAGACAGGGCTCGCGCTGCTCGACCGGGTGGATCCGGACGTCTACGCGACGCAGACGGCCGTCACCGCCACGTTGAGCGAGAGGGACCTGCGACAGCTCGTGCGGCTGTGCGATGCGTTGGTGCCCTGACGCGCCGTTCATTTCATGAATGACCCACACGTAGCAGGAGAGTTGTCATGCCAGAGCAGCAGAAGGTGATCGCGGTCGTCGGCGCCACGGGCGCACAGGGTGGCGGTCTGGTTCGCGCGATCCTGGCCGACAAGAACGGCCAATTCAAGGTGCGCGCGCTGACGCGCCACCCGGATTCGGACAAAGGCAAGGCGCTCGAGGCCGCCGGCGCCGAGGTGGTGGCGGCGGACCTCGACGACGAGAAGAGCCTCGAGCGCGCGTTCGCCGGGGCGTACGGTGCGTTCTGCATCACCAACTTCTGGGAGCACTTCTCGCCCCAGAAGGAGCTGGAGCAGGCGACCAACCTGGCCAAGGCGGCGAAGGCCGCCGGCGTGCAGCACGCGATCTGGTCCACGCTCGAAGACACCCGGCGGTGGGTGCCGCTCCACGACGCGCGGATGCCGACGATCAAGGGGAAGCACAAGGTCCCCCACTTCGACGCCAAAGGTGAGGCCGACGAGGCGTTCCGGCGCTCCGGCGTTCCCACCACGTTCCTGCTCACGTCCTTCTACTGGGACAACTTCATCTACTTCGGCGCTGGGCCGCAGCGCGGACCCGACGGCAAGCTGGCGCTCGTCCTCCCGCTGGACGACAAGAAGCTGCCCGCCATCGCCGTCGAGGACATCGGGAAGGCGGCCTACGCGATCTTCAAGCGCGGCAAGGAATTCATCGGCCGGACGGTGGGAATCGCGGGCGGCCACGAGACCGGCGCGGAGCTGGCCGCGGGCCTGAGTCGGGCGCTTGGAAAGGAGGTCGACTACACCAACGTGTCGCCGGACGTGTACCGCAGCTTCGACTTTCCAGGCGCGGATGACCTGGGCAACATGTTCCAGTTCAAGCGGGACTTCAACGACTACTACGCCGGCGCGCGCGACCTCGCTTTCTCGCGCAGCCTGGTGCCGGACATGATGACGTACGACCAGTGGCTGGCGCGGTACAAGGACCAGATCCCGATCCCGGCCTAGGGCCGCGTCATCTCGGCCATCCAGATGTCGCTCTGCGGGTCGGCCAGGGAAACAAACAGCCGGTTGCCGTGCAGGTTGAACGGGAATCGGAAGTTCTGGTACGTCGGACCTTCGGAGTGCGCCACCTCGCGCGGCGTTCCTCCCGCCGCCGGGCAGACGTAGATCAGATAGGTCCCGTCCCCCCGGACCCCGCTGACGTACACGTTCCGCCCATCGGGGCTGGCCCGGGTGTAGAACGGCGTGAATCCCGCCGGCATGGACACCACCAGCTCAGGTGGGTGGTCGCTGCCGATCTCGATCCGGAATACCTGCGTGCCCTGGACGAAGGTCACCCACTTCCCGTCCGGGGACCAGTCGCCCCCACCGGTGGTGAACGACGGCACCTTGAACAACTGGCTTGCATGATCCCATCCCGCCCCGTCGGCGGACCGCCGCACGGCCTGCACCGAGAAGCTGCCGTCGTCGCCCCAGACGGTGTACAGCAGCGAGCGACCGTCGGGCGAGAACCGCGGCACGAGATTGTTCGTCGTCGCGAGCGGGACTCGGGTCCGGCTCCCGCCCTCCGCCGGCACGAGGTAGACGTCGCGCACGCCGCCGGTGCGAACGGCGTGAAAGGCCACGAACTTTCCGTCGGGTGAATAGGAGGGCTGGAACTCGTCCTCCGGCCCGGAGGAGATCGGGGTCGGCGGGGTGCTGCCGTCGAGCGGCATCCGCCAGATCTCCTGCTTCCCGTTTCGGTTCGAGTCGAACGCCAGCCACTGGCCGTCGGGCGACACGCTGAACCCCTCGACCACCTGCGATCCGGTGGTCACGGGCCGAGCATCGTGCAGGGACACCGAACGGCCGGGCTGCAGGTCCACCGCCCAGATGTTCGACGTCTCGGTGTAGAGGGAATAGAGCAGGCGCCGTCCGTCGGCGGACAGGCTGATCGTGTGCGGGTGGAGTCCCGTCGTGAGCCGCACGGCCGAGCCTTCCGGAGTGCCCGACCGCGAGAGCCGCGCGACATAGATGTCCCGTCCTCCGTCCTCGTCAGACACGTAGAGCAGCCCGCGGCTGTCAGGCAGCCAGACCGGACTGGCGTGGAGCGGGCGGTCGTCGGTGATGCGGATCGGCTCGCCGCCCTGGGACGACACCACCCAGATGGAGCTGGGTGCGAGGTTGGCGATCGTCGGGTACTGCACGTTGCCCGACACGAACGCGATCCACCGCCCGTCGGGCGACCAAGCCGCCGAGTGGGCCTGCGGGCGCCGCGCCAGGGCTTTCAGTGCGTCGTCCTCGAGACCACGGCTGTAGAGTGTGTCAGCGCTCGAGTAGGCGATCCGGTTGCCATCGGGCGACCACGTGCCCCAGGCCAGGCGGAGGTCGGGCGATTGGCTCGCGAAGACGCGGGACACACCGCCGAGCGCGGGCACGACCTCGAGGCCGCGCGGCGAGCTGAACAGCAGCCGTGCGCCGTCGGGCGACCAGGCGGACACGGGCGCCAGGCTCCCGGGCCAGCGCGCCACCGTGACCGGCTCGCCGCCCGCGAGCTGCTGCACCACGAGGCGGCTCTCCGTCGGCGTGACCCGACCGTAGGCCACCAGTTTCCCGTCGGGTGAGATCGCCGGGTTGAGCTCCAGGCCGGGATCGAGGGTGACCGCGGCGCGCTTGCCGAGGGCAGGCAGCGCCGGCGGTCTCCGGGCGAGCAGAAGCCCGCCGATCAGGAGCCCCAGCGCGATCGCACCCGCGACGCCGACCCGCAGCCGGCGCGATGGCCGCGACGCCACCGCGGCCATCGGCCGCGTCTGGGCAGGCGTCACGCCGCCGCTCGGCGTGAGCTGCAGCTCGAGCTGACTCGCGAGCTCCTCGGCCGACTGCCACCGATCGGCCGGCCGCTTGGCCAGGCACTTCATCACGATCGCGGCGAGCGCCTCGGGCACCGCCGGGCGCAGTGACGACACCATTTCCGGCGGTTGAGTCAGGTGGGCAGCCAGCACCTCCTGCGACGACCGTCCGGTGAACGGCGGCCGGCCGGCGAGCAGCTCGTACGCCATCACGCCGACCGCGTAGATGTCCACCCGATGGTCGAGGTGGGGATCCGCCGCTGCCTGCTCGGGCGCCATGTAGGTCGGCGTGCCCAGGGCCACCCCCGCCGTGGTGAGCTGCTGCCGGCCGGTGGCCTCGCTCACCGCCTTGGCCACGCCGAAATCGGTCACCAGGGCGTGGCGCCCGGAGAGCAGGACGTTGTCGGGCTTGATGTCGCGGTGGACGACGCCTTGCCGGTGGGCGTAGGCCAGCGCGTCGGCGACCTCCGCGAGCAGCCGCACGGCCTCGTGGATCGGCAGCTCGCCATGGCGGGTGAGGCGCCCGCGCAAGTTTTCGCCGTCGACGAACGGCATGACGTAGTAGAGGAAACCGGCGGCCTCGCCGGAATCGTGCAGCGGGAGGATGTGCGGATGCTGGAGTCCCGCCGCGACTTCGATTTCGCGGAAGAAGCGATCCGGGCCGAGGGTCGCGGCCAGCTCCGGGCGGAGCACCTTGAGCGCCACCTTGCGGTGGTGTTTGAGGTCTTCCGCGAGGTACACGGTCGCCATCCCGCCCTGCCCCAGCTCGCGCTCCACGCGATACCGGTCGGCAAGAGCGGCGGTGAGTCGTGCAGGGGGATCGGCCATCCAGCTCCTGGAGGGGGACGGAACCCGTCGAATCTGCCCTCGGCGGGCCTGTGCCGCCAGCGCCTACTGCTTGAGCATCTTCGGATCCTGGTAGATCATCAGGTGCGCGTACGGCGTGCCCGCGAACATGATGTACGACCCGCCGGCGTTCGGTCGCGTCGGAATGCCGCTCGTGGCCGAATCGAAGGGCGTGAGGAGCATCCAGTGCGGCGGCTCATCCGCCTTCTTCGTGCCGGGGGCGGGCATCATCACGATGCGTCCGTCGGCCATCTCGTAGTGGATGCCTCCCTTCGCCATGTACGCGACGCCGCCCGGGGCGGGTGGCTTCGGCTGCTGCGACATCGCGGCCACGAACCAATGCCAGCCCGCCTGGTCGGCGCAGATCGGCGCGTGGCTCTCGTCGGGAAACAGCGAGCAGGTGAAGCCGTTGGTGCCCTGTCGCACGATGGCCACCTGGCCTTTCGGCTCCATCCTCGCGATCGTGGCCTGCGCCGAGATGCGATCAGGTGCGCCCGCCTGGGCGGCCTTGATGAACTCGGCTTCGGTTTCCTTGGTCTGACCGGGGGGATTGGCCTGGGCGTGGAGCACGGCGGGGAGCAGCAACAGCACGAGGATGGAACGATCCAGCGGGACTCTCATAGCACCTCCTGGCTTGCCGCCTCCCGCGACCGGAAGGGCGGCGGACGACGACGCCTGGCCCGGGTTGCGGCCGTGGCGACGGAGCATCGATACGTTAGAGCGATCGCCGAGTGCGGCAAGTGATAAATGGGCCGTGCCGGAGGGGCGGCCCGGACCGGACCGGGGCGCTAGTGTGCAAGTGACTGCCGCTTCACGTCTTATACTCGTGGCTCGACGGGCGCGACGACTCGGGGGAGCGGATGTCGAAACCGGGGAGTCCCGTTCGACTATCTGGCATCCACGGCAGGTCCACTTTCGAACCCGAGGGAGCCATGCGATACCTCTGCCTGATTTACGACGACGAGAAGAAGATCGGCACGATGACGCAGAGCGAGTCCGACAAGTTCATGGGGGAGTACTTCGCGTTTACGGACGACATCCGGAAGAGCGGCCACATGATCCACGGCGAGGCGCTGCAGCCGGTGGAGACCGCCACCACCGTGCGCCAGCGGAACGGCAAGGTCAGCACGACCGACGGGCCGTTCGCGGAGACCAAGGAGCAGCTGGGCGGCTTCTACCTGATCGAGGCCAAGGACCTGAACGAAGCCATCCAGGTCGCGTCGCGTATTCCATCGGTCCGGATCGGCAGCGTCGAGGTCCGTCCCGTGGTGGACTTCGGCCAGCCGTAGTACGCTGGATCGGCGGCGTCACGCCGAGCGAGCATCCCGAGCCGAGCGGGAGGGGCCTCCTGCGTGTGAGTCCGGCCGGGCAGGGTGTCACCCCGAGCCAGACGAAGCCATGAGCCGACGCACACACCCAATGCTCCGCTCGGGACCCGCGTCCGGCCCGACGCCCGACGACTCCGCGGTCGACGCCGCCCGCGCCACGGTCGACGCGATCTACCGGGCCGATTCGCGGCGCGTGCTCGCCACCCTCATCCGCCTGCTCGGCGACTTCGACCGCGCCGAGGAGGCGCTGCACGACGCGTTCACCATCGCGCTCGAGCGCTGGCCGCGCGACGGCGTGCCGGCGAATCCGCGTGCCTGGCTGGTGTCGACCGGCCGCTTCAAGGCGATCGACGCGCTCCGTCGGCGAGCGCGATTCGACGCGTCGCAAGGCGAGCTTGCGCGGCGGCTCGAGGCGGAATCGGCGGATGCCGACCCTGCCGACGACGAGGCGCTCGCGGACGACCGGCTCCGGCTCATCTTCACCTGCTGCCATCCCGCCCTCACGCCCGACGCCCGCATCGCGCTCACGCTGCGCGAGGTCTGCGGCCTCACCACCGAGGAGATCGCCCACGCGTTCCTGACGTCGCCGCCGACGGTGGCGCAGCGGATCGTCCGCGCGAAGGCCAAGATCCGCGACGCGCGCATTCCCTACCAGGTGCCCGCGCGAACCGACCTGCCGGACCGCCTGGAGAGCGTGCTCCACGTCATCTATCTCGTCTTCAACGAAGGCTACTCGGCTTCCTCCGGCACGTCGCTCACGCGGCACGACCTCTCGGCCGAAGCGATTCGTCTGGGCAGGCTTCTCCTCGAGCTGTTGCCCGACCCACCCGAGCCCGAGGCGGTCGGGCTGCTCGCGCTGATGCTGCTGCACGAATCCCGACGCAGCGCGCGCACGTCGCCTGACGGGGAGCTCGTGCTGCTGGCCGCGCAGGACCGCTCGCGGTGGGACCCGGCGATGATCGAGGAAGGCGCCACCTTGGCGCGGCGAGCGCTCGAGTCGCGCAGCGTGGGGCCGTACGCGCTGCAGGCGGCGATCGCCGCCGTCCACGCGGAGGCGGCGGACGCGGGGGCCACCGACTGGGCTCAGATCGTGGGGCTGTACGACGTGCTGCTGCGGGCGGATCCGTCACCGGTCGTCGAGCTCAACCGCGCGGCGGCCGTGGCCATGCGCGACGGACCCGCCGCCGGGCTCGCGCTCGTGGAGGACCTCCTCGCGCGCGGCGAGCTCGCGCACTACCATCTCGCGCACTCGGCACGCGCGGACCTGTGCCGCCGGCTCGACCGCGTGGCGGAGGCCGCGGATTCGTATCGGCGGGCGCTCGCGCTCGCCCGGCAAGAGCCGGAGCGGCGATTCCTCCAGGGACGGCTCGCGGAGGTTGAGAAGATTGCGCGCGGAAGGCCGCGCTAGGGACCGCGGGGCCGCTGCGGACTCGCGTGGCTCGAGCCCGCCGGCTCACGATGAGTCGCGCACGCCTCGCCGATCGAGGTGCTTGATGGGCCGCCCGGCCGCCGAGTCCTCGATCAGGGTGGCGAGCCTCCGGTCCTGCGTTTCCTCTTTCTTGGCGCTCACGATCCACCACACGGCGGTCTGGCGATACCACTGGGGCTGGGCCTGGAAGAAGGCCCACGCCTTCCGGTCGCGCCGGAACTTCCGCTCCAGGGGTGCCGGCAGGGCCGCCGACTTGCGCTGCTCATAGGCATACACGCCGGACTTGGCGGCCTTGCGCGCCGCGTGCGCCCGGAGTCCGGCGGGCTGCATCAGGCCGAGGCGCGTGAGCTCCTTGACCCGGGCGTGGTTCACGCTGCTCCAGATGCTACCACTGCGCCGGGGGGTGAAGCGGATGACGTAGCGCTCGTCGTCGAGTCGCCGCCGGACGCCATCGATCCAGCCGAAGCAGAGCGCCTGGTCCACGGATTCCGGCCACGTGATGCTAGGCCGACCCGTGCCCCGCTTGTGGAAGCCGACCCACAACTCGGGCACGGTGTCGTGGTGGCGCGCCAGCCAGGCGCGCCACTCCTCGGGCGTCGCGAAAAACGTCGGCTGCATGCCCTCCAGTCTAGCCGATTGGGCCCGCCATCGCCGCCGCGAGCTTGTCCAGGCTTCCGACCCAACCCTGCTCGTGGTGGCCCATGTCTTCGGCGCTGGCGAAGCGTTCGTGGATCAGGGTGAGCTCCGTGCCGCCATCCAGGTCCTCGAAGAGCACGGTGAGCAGGGTGTCGTGGCGGGTGGGTCCTTCGAAGGCCCAGGTCATGACCACCTTCCGTCCATGAACCAGCTCCTTGTACTCGCCGGTCACGACGCGGGTCTGCCCGGCCTCGCGCGCCACGATTCGGTAGCGGCCGCCGACCCTCGGGTCGAGCTCGACCGAGTCCACGGTCACGGCCTCCGGACCCAACCAGCGTCTCAGAGACTCCGGGCGAATCCAGGCGTCGAACACCCGTTCCCTGGGGGCCCGGATGTGGCGGGTCATGCGAAGCTCGGTTTGCGTCTGCGAGGGTGTCACGTGTCCTCCTGCTCCAGGAGCTGCTTGAGGGAGTCGAGGCGCGGGCTCCAGAACTGCTCGTACCGGCGGATCCATTCGTCCGCCGTCTGGAGCGCCTCGGGGTTGAGGCGCAAGTAGTGGAAGCTGCCGTCCTTGCGGCGGCGGATCAGCCGGGCGTCCTCGAGCACCTTGAGATGCTTCGAGACCGCGACGAGGGACATTTCATGCGGCTGAGCGAGCTCGGAGACGGAGCGCTCACGTCGGGTGAGGTGACGCAGGATCTCCCGGCGGGTGGGGTGGGACAGCGCGTGAAATACGCGATCAAGGTCGTACGCGACTGACTTAACCATAAGGTTAAATGTGCTATGCTCAGCGTTCCCCGTCAAGAAGCGCCATGCCGTGAGGAAGGTCACGGTACTCGCACGGCTCCGTGGCCAAACTAGGCACTCGCAAAGTTTTCGCGCGCGTCACGCACACGCGGGCACGCGCCGTCTGAACTCGAAGGGGTATCACCATGGGTTTGCTTACCAAGCCGATCAAGACGCTGGACGACCTGTTCGTCCATACGTTGCAGGACATCTACTACGCCGAGCAGCAGATCACGAAGGCCCTGCCGAAGATGATTTCCAAGGTGGGCAACTCCGAGCTCAAGCAGGGGTTGTCGAACCATCTCGAGCAGACCAAGAACCACGTCACCCGGGTGGAGCGCGTCTTTCAGCTCCACGGGCAGCCGGCCAAGGCGGTCACCTGCCCCGCGATCGACGGCATCCTCGAGGAAGCCAGCCAGATCCTGGGCGACGCCAAGGACACCGACGTGCTGGACGCGGCCGCCGCGGCGGCGGCGCAGGCGGTGGAGCATTACGAGATCGCGCGCTACGGCACCCTGATCTCCTGGGCGCGCGAGCTCGGCCGGGACGACTGCGCGAGCGTGCTCGAGCAGACGCTGGAGGAGGAGAAGGCGGCCGACCTCAAGCTCACCGAGGTCGCGGAGGCACGCCTGAACCGGCTTGCCGCTCGGCGCTAGTCTCCCGCCACACGGCTGACGGGGAAGTGGACGGACGGGAGCACGCAGGATCGTGCGCCGGTCGGTCCACTTTTCTGTTCGACTCCCTCCAGCCCCGCTTCTTCTTCGGATCCCGGACGTCCGTCCGAGCGAGGACTTGGCGCGCTGTTCCTCGAAGCCCGGTCGCCGCTGTCGCGAGCGCGCGAGTCGGGTGTATTCTCGTGCGTGCTTCTACGATCGATCGGACGCTCGACCACTCCGGCGACGCTGCTGCTCGCAGGGCTCGCGGGCTGCGCGCCGCAAGCGACGACGCCGACTCCCGCGCGCGCGGTCGTGGAGCTCGCCTCGGCGGAGTCGACGTTCGCGCTCGCACGCGACGCCCGAGATCGCTACGAGGTCACCGTCGCCTCCGGCCGATCGGCGGCCGAGGACGGGGCGACGCTCGACCAACTCGCCGCGCGCGCCAACGAGACCCGTGACCGGCTGGACCGGGTGCTCGCCGCGGTCGACTCGTCGGCGCTCGCGGGTGCTGACGTTCGAGCGCTCACGGAGATGCGCCGGGTGGCGCTTCGCGACCTGCTGGCGATCACGGCCACCAACGCGGGGGCGGCGGTCGTCCCCTCCACCGGCCCCGACTGTTCCGCCGACACGATGGGCGGCATCGACTCCCTGCGAGCGCGCATCTACGCCTGCTACGGCTGGGCGCAATCCCACGTTCCGTTCGGAGCCGACACGCTTGATCGGCTGACGATCCTCGGGACCATCGGCAGCACCGACGACGTCGCCCGGCGGCGAGCGCTGTTTCTCGCGCTCGCGCCCGTCTGGCACAGCATGAACGGAGGCAACGAGCCCGACAGTCCCTATCGCCGGCTGATCGCGATGGAGGCGCGCGCCCGGCCAGACGCCGAACCCCCGGCTGCGGCCCAGGCTCGGACGGCGGGTATCCCGCCGGACTCGCTGGAGCCGTGGCTCCTGGCCGTGCTCGGCGCCTGGCGCGACGCGACGCCCGACACGCTGGTGGAGCCGTGGGATTGGATCTACGAGAATGGGCGCGCCAGCCGGGAGTTGAGCCCCGGAATCCCGTTGTCCCGGCTGCCGATGCTCGATGCGGAGGTGTTCCGGTCCCTCGGCGCCGACGTGCAGGGGCTGCGCGTCCACTTCGACCTCGAGCCGCGCGAGGGGAAGGACCCGGTGGCATTCACCACCTTCGGCGCGCGAGAGCCGGTGATCGAGCCGTGGGTGTTCGCGACCTACCGTACCGGCGGCCTCGACAACCTGAACGAGCTCCTGCACGAGACCGGCCACGCCGTCCATCTGGCCGCCATCCGCACACGCCCCGCGTTCCGCGACTGGCCCGACAGCGATCCCTTCACCGAGGCGGTCGCCGACGTCGTCGCCCTCGACGTGTACGAGCCGGCATGGCAGCAGCACTGGCTGGACGACTCCGTGCCGCTCGCCGAAGGCCTCCGCGGGCGTTATGGCGGCATCGTCCTCGACATGGCGTGGGCGCTCTTCGAGGTTCGCATGCTGCGGGATCCGCGCGCCGATCCCAACCAGGTGTGGACGACCCTCACCAGGGACTACCTGCGGATCCGCGGGCACCCGGAGCTCTCCTGGTGGGCGATGCGGGGTCAGCTCGTGGACGCGCCGGGCTACATGATGAACTACGCGGCGGGCGCCCTGCTCATCGCGGCGATCCGCGATCGCATCCGGGAGCTGCACGGGCCGTTCGTGACGGGCGACTCGACCTGGTACGCGTGGGTCGCCCCGCGGCTGTATCGCTTCGGGCTGGAAAAGAAGACCGAGGAGGTCGTGAAGGAATTTCTCGGCGGACCCGTCACGCCGGCGGCGTTGCTGCGGGACATGGGGCGCATGCGGACCGGATCGCCGGGAGACCGGCGGTGACGTCGGGAAGAAAGCTCCCGTGATCGGCCCTCGTCAGTCCCCGGATCGTCCGATGGCCTGATCACTCGATGGTCTGACGGGCCGAGCGCCCGAGGGTCTCCCGGCTCCCTCCTCCATCCCCGCCGCCTCCAACACCCGCCGCCGCTGTCCCGGCGTCACCATGTCCCGCAGCACCACCTGCCGCACGATGCGGGCGGCGAAGGAATAGCCGCGCGGCTCCGCGACCAGCCAGCGACGCCACTCGAGCTCGTCGAGCGCCCGGCCCAGCGTCTCGGACTGCATCTCGAGCGCGCGCTCGAGCACGACGGGTGCGGCCAGATCGCCGAGGACGGACGCGGAGACGAGCACGCGTTGCGCGTCGGGGCTCAGCCGGCGGACCGCGACCCGGATCGCCGCGACGACGGCATCGGGGAGATCCCCGGGAAGACTCTGGTCCAGCGTGCGGAGCGGTTCCGGCCAGGTCCCCGCGATCGTGCCGAGGTCGAGGCCGAGGGCCACCGCGCGCAGCAGCTCGACCGCGAGGAGCGGCAGCCCCGCCGAATCGGTGGCGACCCGTCGGACGACGCGGTCGAGTGAGATCGGATCGTACCCGGGCAGCATCTCGCCGGCGAGGCTCCGGAGCGCCGCCCGGTCGAGCCGCCGGAGGCGGATGGCGCCGCCCTCCAGATCGCGCCCGATCCGACTGCGGAGCTCGTCCAGCTCCGGGCGCTCGGGATAGGGAGCCACACCGAATACCAACGTGAGCGGCGCCGCCCGGAGATCGCGCAGCATGGCGCCGAGCGAGAGCGCCGAGTCGGCGTCGAGCCACTGCGCGTCATCCAGCGCCAGCACGATCGGCCGCTCCGCGGCGGCCGCCCCCACCGTCGCCGTCAGGGCCCGTCCGAGCGACATGGGCTCTTCGCCGCGCACGCCGGGAAACCGGTTGGCCCACTCGGGAAGCGCGTGCGCGAACGCCGCGAGCGCCGTCGGTGGAGCGGCCGTGACGCCGGGTATCTCGACCAGGCCGCCGCGCGCGAGCGCGAGTGCCCCGCTCCAGGGATCCGACAGGTCACCTTCGACCGCGCGTGCCGAGGCCACCGGCATGCCATCCAGCCGGAGCAGTGCGAGCATCTCGTCGAGCAGCCGGCTCTTCCCGACGCCCGCCTCGCCTTCGATCAGGAGGAGCATCGATCTGCCGGTGCGTCCCGCCCGCGTCGCCTCATCCAGCAGCCGGGCGAGCTCCGCAGAGCGCCCCGCGAGCGGGGGACGGACGATGGCAGCTTCGTCCACGGCCTCCGCGGCGGGAGCGCGGCGCACGCCGCGCTCGCGACGCACGCGCTCCACCATCGCGCGGGTGTCCTGTCCCGGCTCGGCGCCGAGCTCGGCCAGGCGGGCATGGAACCGGTCGGCGAGCTCCAGGGCGCCCGCGCGATCGCCGGCTAGGGCCATGCAGCGGATCACCGCGCAGAAGGCACCCTCGGAGGTGGGTTCGATCGCGAGGGCGCGGGCGGCGATGTCGGCGGCGTCGGCGGCCCGGGCCGCGCGGGCGAGCCCGTCGGCGGATCGGATCAGCACCTCGACACTGCGACGGCGCCAGTGCTCGCGCTCGGCGGCGAGCCAGTCCTCGAACGCCGTCGCGTCCGGCACGCCGAACCCCTCAAGGAACTCGCCCGCCACGAGCTCGGCGGCCGCGGGCCAGCTCTCGGCGGCGGCGAGCTGCTCGAGCCGGTCCACGTCGAGATCCACCGCGCCCTCGCCGAGGCCGACCTGTCCCACGGTGACCTCGACGGCCGCTGCGCCTCCGTGACGACGCAGCACCCGCAGCGCCTCGCTCAACGAGTGCCGGGCGGCGGCTTCGGTCCGGTCCGCCCACAGGAGCGCGATCAGGTGGTCACGACTTCTGGTCTGCCTAGGGGATCGGGCAAGGTATACGAGGAGGGCGAGATGCTTTCGCCAGAGGAGCTCGGGCGGCGCGGGCTCTCCGTCGACGGTGACCTCGATCGGCCCGAGGGTCCGGCAGCCGATCACCGGTGGCTCAGAACGAGGAGGGCGATGTGATCCGGCAGGTCGACAGTTCCCAGCGGCCCCCGGTGCGCACGAATTCCGCGCGGAAGACCGGCACGCCGCTTCGCGCGCTGGACGATTCCCGCCACGCGAGCGGTACGCCGAACTCGAACGACGCGGATTCCAGACCGATGGCCGGGGCGTGGTCGATGCGCTCGCCGACGTTGGCCGACGAGTCCCGCAGGATCCGGGAGAGCCGTCGCAGGCGCTCCTCGTCCGGCCCGGCGTCGGGATGCCACATCGCGCGGAGGCGGATCAGGTCCTTCGACTGGAGGGCGCCGTAGCATTCCTCCACGCCCGCCATGAGTCGCGCGTCGATCGCCTCGTCCTCCGCGGCTGAGCGGATCGGCTCGGGCCGCGGTAGCACCGCCAGGCGGATCGAGGCCGTCGCCCCGTCGGCCGAGGCGGTGATCCTCGCCGAGCCCGGCGCCCGACCCACCACGGCGCCGGTGGTCTCGTCCACCTGGGCAATCGACGTATCGCCGCTGCTCCAGGTAGTGGTGACGCCGGTGAGGTCGCCGCCGAGCGCGTCGTTCGACGCGACCCGGAGCGCGAGCGTCTCGCGCACCGCCATCGGGCGCGCGCCCAGGATCTGGATCGCCGTCACGGCCGGCGGCAGCACCGTGAGCTCCGTGAACGAGGATTCGCTGCCGCTCCGGGCCAGGATCAGCGCGGTGCCCGGGGTGTGCGTGCGCGTCATGCCGGTCAGCGCCTCGATGGTGGCGACGGGCGGGTTGCTCGATGCCCAGGTGATCTCGGCGCCGAGCAGCGTGTCGCCGTTGACGCCCCGCACCAGCGCGCGGAGCGGGACGGAGTCGCCGACGCGCAGGGTCGGGAGCGCCCCGATGGTGACCGAGGCGACCGGAAGCACCCGCGTGCCCGGCCGCCGCACGGAGATCACGACGCTGTCACGCCCGCTGCCGCTCGTGGCCGCGACGAGCACGCGGCCCGTGCGGATCGCCCGGACTCGGCCGGTCGACGGGTCCACCCGCACGATGGTCGAGTCGCTCGACGTCCAGACGACCGCCGCGCCGGGGACCAGATTCCCGGCCGCGTCCCGGGCCTCAGCTGCCAGGCTGGCCGTGCTGTCCGGCCGGAGCGATCGCGCCGGCCGCTGCGTGATGACAACCGCGACCGGCGGCGAGCTGTCGATCCCGACCGAGCCGCCAACGTAGGCCGCCGGGGCCGCCCCGCTCCGTTCATCGAGGGGCGCCGGTTGGAGCAGCAGCCACACCCCGACTGCCGCGAGCGAGACAACCGCCGCCAGGATCGCCCGGCGCCGGGTCCGGCGCGCACGTCGGCTCGGAGTGACGCGTCCCTTCGGCGGCGCGGCCACGGCCTGCGGCCCAGCGACGACGCCGATCCGGATCATCGCCCGGACGCCTTCGCAGGTCGCGGTGAGCACCGCCGTTCCGGTACGCATGCCGGTCACGCGCCCTTCCTCGGTCACGGTGGCGATGCTCGCGTCGCTCGTGCTCCAGACGATTGGACGGCCCGGCAGCGGCGTGTTCCCGCGGTCCAGCGGCGTCGCGTCGAGGACGGCGCTCCGGCCGACCACGATCGAGGCCGGCGGATCGGCGATGTCGACGCCGGCCACTCGCGGCGGCAGCACAGGGATCACGATGCTCGCGCGCGCGTCATCGAGGGCGGCGGTGATGCGGACCGTGCCGGGCGCGAGGCCGGCGATGGTCCCGTGAGGCGTCACGACGGCGACGTGCGCGTCCGCCGATAACCAGCTGACCGGGCGATAGACGGGCCACCCGTGCTTGTCACGCGCCGTCGCGTCGAGTCGGATCTCCTCGCCGGCCTGCAGCGGCTCGACCATCGGCTCGATCACGATGTCGTCCGCCCGTGGCGCGGCGACGTCCACCCGGAGCCGGGCGATGATGCCCTTGCAGGTGGCGGTCACCATCGCGGTGCCCGGCGCGAGCGCCGTCGCGAGCCCCGCGGGCGCGTCCACCCGCAGCACGGCGGGAGCGTCCGTGGCCCACTCGACGGCGCGCGGCGGAAGCCTGGTGCCGTACTGGCCGCGGATGACGGCGACGAGGGTGAAGCTGTCGCCGACCTCGAACCCGGCCGGCGCGGGCATGATCGTGATGCCGCCCACCGACCGCGAGGGACCGCTGATCGCGCCCGATGCCCGGGTGCGCGGTGCGGGACTGCTCGGCGTCGCCGACCCGGTGAGCGTGGCCACCGTCCCGGCGACGATCCGGCTCAAGTCGGTTCGGAGCGGGTGCTCGTCGGCCAGGGCTGCCGCGCCGATCGCGGTGAGCGCGTCGGCCATCCGGGGCCAGCGCGCGGCCGGGTCCTTTTCCAGCATGCGGTGGATGGCCGCCTCCACCTCGGGTGGGCAGTCGGGACACAGCTCGCGCAGCGGACGCGGCGCGCGCTCGACATGCGCCTGCATGACGGTGAGCGTGGAGCCGGCGAACGGCGGCTCGCCCGTCACGAGCTCGTACGCCACGGCGCCGAGCGAGTACTGGTCGGAGGCGCCCGACACCGGGCCGCCGGCGCACTGCTCGGGACTCATGTAGGCCGGCGTTCCCACCAGCGCGCCGGTCAGGGTCTGTGTCGGCCGCTCGGCTGCCTTCGCGATGCCGAAGTCGGTGACGACGGCGTTGCCGTCGAGGTCGATCAGGATGTTGGCGGGCTTCACGTCCCGGTGTACGACGCGCGAGCGGTGCGCGTACGTGAGCGCCGAGCCGACCTGATAGATGATGGAGCGGACGATCGGCAGCTCCAGGCGGCGCGCCTGCTGCAGCACCTGCTCGAGCGAGCGGCCCTGGACGTAGCGCATGACGAAGAAGTGCAGCCCCTCCGCCTGCCGCACCGAGTAGACCGACACGATGCTCGGGTGATGCAGCTGGGCGATGGTGATCGCTTCGTGCTTGAACCGGTCGACCATCCCTTCGCCCATCATCAGGCCGGGCGACATGACCTTGATCGCGACCTTGCGGTCGAGCGCGATCTCGTGGGCGAGGAACACGGCGGCCATGCCCCCGCGCCCGAGCTCGCGGCCGATGTCGAACTCGCCGAGCGTGGCGCGCCGAAGGCGACCGATGATGTCACCCAGATCGGACGAGGCATCCGCGGGCGTGATCATCGGGCCGGCGGGCAGCGCGTGCTCGGCCGTTACGCCGCAGTTGGGGCAGGTGAGGTCAGTGGGGAGGAGCAACTGGCTGCACGACTTGCACCGGAGGGCCTCGACCCCGCAGGCGGGACAATAGCGATCTCCGTCGTCGAGATCACCACCGCAGTGTAGACAGGTGAGGGTCACCGCCATCGAGCCGCCGTCAAATAATATTGCAAGGTGAGCTACCCAAAACTGCAGGCCGTTTCGGGAAGACGCAACGTGAGCACCCCCACGAAAAGGGCCACTTGAAATCCACTTGACGCTGGCCCGCCAGTGTATGGCATGGTAACAACGGCATTCGCGCGGCCCCGTTCCGCTCTGCTCTTCGACGCTTCCAGGTCCGCCCTGCTGCTGCGGGCGGCCCCCGGAGCCCACTCCGTCCCCCCGCCCCGCTCGATGTTCTCGCCCAACGCGATGCGCGCGAACGACTTGCCCGGACGGGGCCAGCCTGGCCGCTCTCCGTCCCGTCTTGCAACGGATGGAATCGAGACGGAGCCGGCCACATGGACGCGGTAATGAACGCCCCGACCGCTGGCCGCGGCACCACCGATCGGGTCGAGGAGCGGGAAACCGCGCCCACCACCTTCGTGCTGCGCCGCGTGTTCGCGGAACGGCTGACCGAGGCCCATCTACCCTTCCTCCGCCGGATGCACGGCAACGCCAGAATGATGGCGACGCTCGGCGGGGTCCGCAGTGACGCAGAAACCAAGGCCTACCTCGAGCGGAACCTGGCCCACTGGGCGGACCACGGCTTCGGCATCTGGATCCTGCGCGATCCGACGAGCGGCCAGGTGATGGGACGGGCCGGCCTTCGCCATCTCACCGTCGAGGCCGTCGCCGAGGTGGAGCTGGCCTACGCGTTGCTGCCGGAATTCTGGGGCAAGGGGCTCGCGACCGATGCGGCCTGCGCCTGCGTGACGATCGGCCGCGAGTGGGTCGGGTTGCCGTCGCTCGTGGCGCTCACGCGGCCGGACAACCTCGCATCCCAGCGGGTGCTGCTCAAGGCGGCGTTCGCGCCCGAGCGCGAGGTGACCCACGAGGGGACGCCGCACATTCTCTTTCGTACGGACTGAGCGCGGCGCGCCGTCGCTCGATGCCGCCCCGCGAACGGCTCACCCCTCCACCACGTACGCCTCCATCGCGAAATACTCCGCCAGCCCCAGCCGGTCGAGCTCCGCCGCCGTACCGGTGTTCCGCGCCTCGACCCGTTGCCAGAATTCCCGCTCGTCGGGGCCGGGAAACGGCGCCGAGTCCTTCTGGCTCTGGTGCTTGAAGATCGCCTGGATTTTGAGGCGCAGCTCCTCCTGCGAGAGGGGCACGAGCCACGTGGCCTCGGTCACCGGCCACTCCTGCCAGGCGCCGCGGTAGAGCCACACTTCCGGCCGCCGGCCGCCGGCCGCCACGTGCTCGGCGAGCGCGCGGTCGATCGCCTCCTTGCACATGCGGTGGGTACCGTGAGGATCGGAGAGGTCGCCGGCGACGAAGACGAGGTCGGGCGACACCTCCTCGAGCAGTGCGCGCACGATCGCCACGTCGGCGGGGCCCACCGGCGCCTTCTTCACCATGCCCGTCTGATAGAACGGCAGGTCCAGAAAGCGCGCGGCGCTGTCATCGAGGCCGAGCGTACGGATGCCCGCCACCGCCTCGCTCTCGCGGATGATCCGCTTGGCGTCCAGCACCTCGGGAATGTCCACGTCGCCCGGGTGCTTGCCGGCGAGGAACTCGTCCACCCGCCGGCCGAGCCCATCCACCGCGTCGCCCGGGATGCGGTCCTCGGCCGCGAGCCGCCGGAGGAAGTCGAGATGGCGCCGCACGTCGTGGTCGAAGACGGCCACGTTGCCGCTGGTCATGTACGCGACCGTGATCTCGTTCTCGTTCTCGACCAGCTTGCGGAGGATGCCGCCCATGGAGATGACGTCGTCGTCGGGGTGCGGCGAGAAGCAGATCACGCGCTGATCCCTCGGCAGCTTCGAGCGGCCGCGGATCTTGGCGCCGAGCGTGTTGAAGACGAGCCCGTTGAGCGCGCCGGGCGACCCGAACTGCGCTACGAGCGACGAGAGCCGGTGCTCGGCGTAATCGAGGTAGGTGAGCTTGAGGATCGCCTTGCCGGCGCGGTGCGAGAGCCAAACGACCGCACGGACGACGAGGCCGGGCGTCCAGACCACGGCGCCGAGGAGCCAGGGCGTCGCTTCGCGCGTGAGCGCCGCCGCGGCGGCGCGGTCCACGAAGAAGGTGGTGTTCGGATGGCGCTGGAGGAACGTGGCCGCGACTTCGTGGTCCACCTCGCCCTCGACCGCCCGACGCACGATGGCGGCCTTGTGCTCGCCGGTCGCGAGGATGAGAATCTCGCGGGCCTCGAGGATCGTGGCGACGCCCATCGTGAGCGCCTCGCGCGGGACGTTCTCCTCGCCGAAGAAATCGGCCGCCGCGTCCTTCCGGGTCACGTGGTCGAGCGTGATGAGGCGGGTGCGGCTCTCCGCACCCGAGCCGGGCTCGTTGAAGCCGATGTGCCCCGTCCGCCCGATGCCGAGGAGCTGGAGGTCGATGCCGCCGGCCTCGCGGATCGCCTCCTCGTAGCAGGCGACCTCGTTCTCCACCTCCGTGCGGGGGATGTCGCCGCGCAGGAGATGGACCTGCTCGCGGGGAATGTCGAGCTGGGAGAACAGGTGCTCCCACATGAACCGATGGTAGGAGTGCACGCTCCCCGGGTCCATCGGGTAGTACTCGTCGAGATTGAAGGTGACGACGTTCCGGAAGCTGAGCCCCTCGTGCTGGTGCAGGCGGACGAGCTCGCGGTAGACGCCGATCGGCGTCGAGCCAGTGGCGAGACCGAGCACGGCCCGCCGGCCCTCGGCGGCACGGGCGCGTACGACCTCGGCGATCCGACGCGCCACGAGTCGGCCAAGCTCGTCGTGGTCGTCGACGATGAGGGTGCGCATGCGTTCGTGGGACATGATTGGTCTAAACTACAGTCACGGCGGCCTTGACGGCATCTGGGCCGATTCCTACTCTAGGTTCGCCTCGACCTCGTCACGTCACCCGCACGGCTTGTGGTCTTCCGCGCCGGACCGGCGCCTCGCCGGAGGCCAGGGCCACCACCACCGCCACGAATCCCGCGAGGCCGCGATGACCCGGCACGTCCTCGACCTGTTGGGCGTCGCCGTCTTCGCCGTGAGCGGCGTCCTCGCGGCCGGACGGAAGAAACTGGACTGGCTGGGCGTGACGGTCGTCGCGGTGGTCACCGCGATCGGCGGCGGCACGCTGCGGGATGTCCTGCTCGACCGGCACCCGATCTTCTGGATCGCCGATCCGACCTATCTCGTCGTCTGCCTGGTCGCGATCGGTTTCACCCTGATGTATGCGCGCCTGCGCATACCCGCCTTCCGCGCGCTGTTCGTCGCGGACGCGTTGGGCCTCGCCTTCTTCACGATCAGCGGAGTCCAGATCGCGCAGCAGGCCGGCCTGTCGGGACTGCTCGCGGGCCTGATGGGAGTGATCACGGGTGTCGCCGGCGGGGTGGTGCGCGACGTGCTCTGCGCGGAGATCCCGCTCATCATGCGGGGCGGGCAGCTCTACGCGAGCTCGGCGATCGCCGGGGCGGCGCTCTACCTGCTGCTCGAGTGGAAGGGCGTGCCGCGCGACCCCGCAGCGACGGCGGGGATGGCGGCGATCGCGATCGTGCGCCTCGCGGCGATCCTGTGGCGGCTCGAGCTGCCGGTGCTGAGCCTGGGGGAGAAGGAGTGACTCCGAGGGCCGGGGCCGCGGGTCACTCCGGCACGACGTAGATCTCCCCGCCCCGCTCCCGGAACTCCTCCGCCTTCGCCGCCATCTCCGCCGCGTAGTCGCGCACGTCCTGCGTGATCTTCATCGAGCAGAACTTCGGCCCGCACATCGAGCAGAAATGCGCGACCTTGGCCCCCTCCGCCGGCAGCGTCTCGTCGTGGAAGGCGCGGGCGGTAACCGGGTCGAGGGCCAAGTTGAACTGGTCCTCCCAGCGAAACTCGAACCGCGCCTTGCTCAAGGTGTCGTCCCAGGCGCGGGCGTGGGGATGCCCCTTGGCCAGGTCCGCCGCGTGGGCCGCGATCTTGTAGGCGATGACGCCGGCCTTCACGTCCTCGCGGTCCGGCAGCCCCAGGTGTTCCTTGGGCGTCACGTAACACAGCATGGCCGTGCCGTACCAGCCGATCATCGCGGCCCCGATCGCGCTCGTGATGTGGTCGTATCCCGGCGCGATATCGGTGGTGAGCGGCCCGAGCGTGTAGAACGGCGCCTCGCCGCACCACTCGAGCTGCTTGTCCATGTTCTCCTTGATGAGATGCATCGGGATGTGCCCGGGCCCCTCGTTCATCACCTGCACGCCGTGGCCCCACGCGATCCGGGTGAGCTCGCCCTGGGTCCTGAGCTCGGCGAACTGTGCCTCGTCGTTGGCGTCGGCGATGCTGCCGGGCCGGAGCCCGTCGCCAAGCGAGAACGAGACGTCGTACGCCGCCATGATCTCGCAGATCTCGCGGAAGCGGGTGTAGAGGAAGCTCTCCCGGTGATGGGCGAGGCACCACTTGGCCATGATCGAGCCGCCCCGGCTCACGATGCCCGTGACCCGGTTGGCCGTGAGCGGGATGTAGCGGAGCAGCACGCCCGCATGGACGGTGAAATAGTCCACGCCCTGCTCGGCCTGCTCGATCAGCGTGTCGCGGTAGACCTCCCACGTGAGGTCCTCGGCCACGCCGCCCGCCTTCTCGAGCGCCTGGTAGATCGGCACCGTGCCGATCGGGACGGCCGAGTTCCGCACGATCCACTCGCGGGTCTCGTGGATGTCGGCGCCGGTGGACAGGTCCATCACGGTGTCGGCGCCCCAGAGGGTGGCCCAGCGCAGCTTCTCGACCTCGTCCTCGATCGACGAGCGCACGGCCGAGTTGCCGATGTTGGCGTTGATCTTCACGTGGAACGCGCGGCCGATGACCATCGGCTCGAGTTCGGGGTGGTTGATGTTGGCCGGAACGATCGCCCGGCCGCGCGCGACCTCGCTCCGCACCAGCTCCGCCTGCACGCCTTCACGCAGCGCGATGAACTCCATCTCCTCGGTGATCTCGCCGCGCCGGGCGAACTCGAGCTGGGTGACCGGACCGGTGCCGCGGAGCACGGCGCGCCGGAGACCTTCCGGCACCAGCTCGGGATCGCCGCCCGTCCGCCGCCCGGTGTCCTCGACCGCGCGCGCGGCGATCCAGGGCCGGCGCAGCGCGGGCAGTCCGTGCCGAACGTCGCAGCCCTGCGGACCCGTGGCGTCGTATACCCGGAGCGGCGGCTCGCCGCCCGAGAGCGCGATCTCGCGCATCGGCACGCGCACGCCGCGCGGGCCGTCGACGTGGACCTTGGTGGATCGCGGAAACGCCTCGGCATAGCTCTCCGCGGCGGGCGGACGGGTCGCGACCGGGGCACGGGCGGACCGGGGACGGGAGGTGCGGGTGGCCATCGCTGTCGCTCCATGAGGAAAGCGGCGGGAACGCAGCGCTGGCGCGGGATCGCGCGGGCGCCGCACTCCCTTCGCCGGTATCAGCCGGATCAGGTTCCAAGGGTGACGTCTCAATCCGTCGGCGCGCGGGCGACGAGGGATGCCCCTGGCGGCAATTGAAGAGTAAAGGGAATCCTCTGCGGTGTCAGCAGGGGAGTGCAATCGTTTGCGGTCCCCTCCCCAGCCGGCGAAATGACGGTGTGGGAGCAGGATAGCGCCCACGGCCGGCGTGTCCGCCGTGTGGCGCAAGTTCTGCTTATGTCAGCCGGCATCAAAACCCCGTCCAGCCCCCTCTCAACCAGGGCAGCCCGTTTGATCCATCGCACGACGCGTTGGGCCACCCCCAGGCTCACGCTGGTTCGACCGACGAGACCGCTTCGCTGACCGCGCCCGTCCCCGGACGCGCCCGACGCCCTCGCGCTCGAACCGAAGCCGAGGGCGTCGTCATTGAGCGGAACTTGACGCCCCGCCCTCACGTTGCACCGGCAATGCTCGTACACGAGCAGAGGGCCCATGCGCAGGTTCTGGATCGCCACCGTCTTCGCGGCGCTGCTGCTGGCCGCCGGGACCCATCGGGCCCCGGCGCTGCAGCGCCTGATCGACGTGCGGCAGGTCCCGAGCGACACGCTGCGGGACGTCGCTTTCGCCGCGTTCGAGCAGGGACGCCCGGTCATCTACTACAATCCCGTCCTGATGCAGCGGGTCGGCCCGCAGCTCGAGGCCTACTTCTTCGCCCACGAGTACGGGCACGTGCGCTACGGTCACACGGGCGCCGCGCTCGCCGCGGGTGAGGGAGACCTGGGCGCCCTCCGCGCGCGCCAGGAGCTGGAGGCCGATTGCTACGCCGCCCGGACCCTGGGCGAGTCCCCCGCCGTGGATGCGGCGATCCAGTTCTTCACCCGCATGGGCCCGTTCCGCTTCGACGCCTGGCACCCCAGCGGCGCGCAGCGCGCGGCCAAGATCCTCTCCTGCCTTCCCGACGCGGACGGTTTGACGGATTCGTCGGATACGGCGGCCCGGGCGAACAATTTCGTGGGCCGTGCCACGCCGGGTGCCCCGTCGCTCGACGCCTCGCCCAACTAACCCCTCACGTCCACGGATTCCGTGGCGAAAGGCGGCGAAGGACTCCGTCGCCAAGGCCTCCACTACCAAACCGTGACGCGCGAGCTGCAGGGGGTGTTGACAACCCCGCCGGTGAGCCTTAGGCTAACCGTATGATTATGCGTTCGGCCGTATCCCCTCGGTTCGCCACCCGCTCGCCCTTCGCGGGGGCGATGGCCTGTTGTTGTATGGCGAAGGACTCACCCGACCGGACGACCTAACGGCCAGACATTCACGCGCATGGTGTGAAGCCCGCAGGCAACGTCCTGCGGGCTTTTCCTTTTTTGGGCCATGGAGAGCATGGGCAGATGCTGACGCACGGAACGACGGCGACGGAGATCGCCGAGCAGTCGACCCCCGAAGAGATCGTGGCGTGGACGCTCCGTCGCTTCGCGGACCGGCGCCTTGTGGTGACGACGTCGTTCGGCATGGAGGGCTGCGCGCTCATCGACATGGTGGCGCGGCACGGCGTGCGGATCCCGGTCGTCTATCTGGACACGATGTTCCTGTTTCCCGAGACGTACGCGCTGCGCGACCGCATGGTCGAGCGCTATCCACACCTCCGGTTCGAGAACCGTGGCACCACGCTCACGGCCGAGGCGCAGGCCGAGCGGTACGGCGCCGAGCTCTGGCGCCACGATCCGGATCGCTGCTGCGCGATCCGGAAGGTCGAGCCCATGCGGCGGGCGCTCGAAGGAGTGGACGTGTGGATGACCGGGCTCATGCGGAGCCAGGGCGGCGAACGCAGCAGCCTCGGCGAGCTCCAATGGAACGACGCCTATCGGCTCGTGCAGGTGAACCCGCTGGCCGGCTGGGACCGCCGGCGCGTCTGGGACTACGTCGTCGCGCACGACGTGCCCTACAACGAGCTCCACGAGCGCGGCTATCCGACGCTGGGCTGCACCCATTGCACCAGCGCGGTTCTCGGCGCGGGTCCCCGCGACTACACCCGCGCCGGCCGCTGGGCCGGCACCGACAAGACGGAGTGCGGCCTGCACGTCGACGCTCCACGACACCTGGCCCGAAAGGCATGAGGCAGCGATGACCGGACAACCGGAATCCAAGGTCGAGGTCGCCAAGCGCCAGGGCCATCACCTGCGCGGCACCATCGCCGAGACGCTCGGCTCCGACCGGACGCACTTCGGCGGCGACGACGTCGCCCTGCTCAAGTTCCACGGCACGTACCAGCAGGACGATCGCGACGCGCGCCGCGTGCTCGAGGCCGCCGGCCTCGAGAAGGCGTACAGCTTCATGGTGCGGGTGGCGATCCCCGCCGGACAGCTGGCTGGGGAGCAGTACCTCGCCCTCGAGCGGATCGCCGACGAGCATGGCAACGCCACCCTGCGGGTCACCACCCGCCAGGGCTTTCAGTTCCACGGCGTGCTCAAGGGCGAGCTCAAGCCCACGATCGCGCGCGTGAATGAGGCGCTCCTCACGACCATTTCCGCCTGCGGCGACGTCCAACGCAACGTCATGGGGTGCTCGGCGCCGCTCGCGGATGCCGATCACGCCGCCGTTCGTGCCGTCGCTGAAGCGCTCGCGGTCGAGCTGCGCCCGGGGACGCGGGCGTACCACGAGATCTGGCTCGACGGCGAGAAGCAGGAATCGTCCGAGCAGGAAGAGCCCTTCTACCGCGACCGCTACCTCCCGCGGAAGTTCAAGACCGCGGTCGGCCTCTCGACCGACAACTGCGTGGACATCTGGGCCCACGACGTGGGGCTCCTCGCGATCGTCGAGGACGGGCGGATCCGCGGCTTCAACCTGCTGGTCGGCGGCGGCCTGGGCATGACGCACCACAAGGGCGACACCGCCGCCCGCCTGGCCGAGCCGCTCGGCTTCGTGCCGACCGAGCACGGCGTCGAGGCCGTGCGGATCGTGGCCGCGATCTTCCGCGACCACGGGAACCGGAGCGATCGCCGGCACGCGCGGCTCAAGTACCTCCTCGCCGACTGGGGCACGCCGCGCTTCCGCGAGGAGTTCCAGCGGCGGGCGTCGTTCACGCTCGCGCCGGCCGTGAGCCTCCCGCGGCTCCCGTTCCACGACCACCTCGGCCGTCACCGACAGAGCGACGGGCGGTGGTTCTATGGCGTGTTCATCCAGAGCGGACGGATCGTGGACACGGGAGCGCATCGGCTCAAGAGCGCGCTGCACGAGATCGTCGCACGGCTGCGCCCCGGCATCCGTCTCACCGGCCAGCAGAACCTGCTGCTCACCGACCTCGACTCCGACGGCATCGAGACCGTCGAGCGCATCCTCCAGGCCCACGGCGTCACCCTGCCGACGAGGCTCTCGGCCGCGCGGCGGTTTTCCATGGCCTGCCCCGCCCTGCCGACCTGCGGTCTCGCGGTGGCCGAGTCGGAGCGCGCGATTCCCGGCCTGCTCGACCACTTCGAGGCCGAGCTCGAGCACCTCGGCCTGCGCGATGCGCCGCTCACCATCCGCATGACCGGCTGCCCCAACGGCTGTGCGCGTCCCTATACCGCGGATCTCGCGTTCGTGGGTCGCTCGCTCGGGCTGTACAACGTGTACGTCGGGGGAGGACTCGCGGGCGACCGGCTGGTGGATCTCTACCGGGCCGACGTACCGATCGAGGAGCTGCTCGACACCATGCGTCCACTGCTGCACCGATGGGCGGCGGAGCGCGACGGTGACGAGAGCCTGGGCGACTTCTATCAGCGGCTGATGGGGCTCCGCGCGAAGCGCACCGTCGTCACCGGCCGCGAGCTGCCGACGATCGACCTGTTGCCGCAGGAGGTGGCCCGGTGAGCGGCCGGGCGCTGGTCATCGCCGCGCACGGCTCGCGGCGGGAGCCGTGCGCGAACGCGCTGGTGCGGCGGCTGGCCGAATCGCTGCGCGCGCGCCGGCTCTTCGACGAGATCGCGGTGGCGTTCCACCAGGGCGAGCCCGGATTCGATGCCGTGCTCGACGAGCTCGAGGCGGAGGAGGTGACGGTCGTCCCGTTCCTGACGAGCGCCGGATACTACAGTGAGATCGTCTTGCCCGAGGCGCTCGCCCGGAATCGGAGGTTCGGCGGCGTGCGGCTGCGGCAGACGCCGCCGGTCGGCACCCACCCCGGCGTGGCCCCGCTCGTTGCCCGCCGGGTGACCGAGCTGCTGCGCGATCGGCACGTCGATCGGGAAGACGTCGGGCTGGTGATCGCGGGCCATGGCACGGGCCGGCACCCGAAGAGCCGGGCCGCCACCGAGCTGCTTGCCGATACGCTGCGGCGCCGGCGCGTGGCGGGCCACGTGGCGGCCGGATTCCTGGACGACGACCCCCCGCTCGACCGCGTGGTCGCATCGGTCCGCCGCCCGACCGTACTGGTGATCCCGTTCCTGATCGGGGGAGGAACCCATGCGGTCGAGGACGTGCCCCTGCTGGCGGGCTTGCCTGCCATCGAGGGCTGGCGGGAGGGGGTGGGGGACGACCGGCGGCTCCTGATCGACGACGCCGTCGGGGGATACGCCGGGCTCGAGGAGATCGTCGTCGACCTGGCGCGTAAGCACACGCCGCCGCCCGCGCGGCGCTTCCGTCCCCGGCTCATGACCGGGCCGCCGAAGAAGACCGGGACGGTCCATCTGGTCGGCGGCGGCCCCGGCGACCCGGGCCTCATCACCTCACGCGGGCTCGATCTCCTCCGCGCGGCGGACGTGGTGGTGCACGACCGCCTGATCGGACCCGAGCTGCTCCAGGAAGCACGCGCCGACGCCGAGCTCATCGACGTCGGCAAGGGTCCGGGACACGCGCCGTACGCTCAGCACGAGATCAATGCGATGCTCGTGGCACGGGCGCGGCTCGGTCACACCGTGGTCCGGCTCAAGGGCGGCGACCCGTTCGTCTTCGGGCGAGGAAGCGAGGAGGCGGCCGCGTGCCGCGAGGCGGGCGTCCTGGTCTACGTGGTGCCGGGGGTGAGCAGCGCCATCGCCGCGCCTGCCGCGGCGGGCATTCCGGTGACGGCGCGCGGGCTCGCACGCTCGTTCGCGGTGGTCACGGCGCACACCGCCGACGGGTCGGGCGAAGCGATCGACGTCAGTGGGCTGGCGGCCGTGGATACGTTGGTGGTGCTGATGGGCCGAGCGAGCCTTGGCGCGTTGACCGCGCAGCTCGTGGCGGCGGGCCGGGACCCGGAGACGCCGGCCGCCTGCATTCAGAGCGCCACGACGGCCGAGCAGCGGGTCACGCGGGCCACGCTCGCCACGATCGCCGACGCGGCCGACCGGGACGGGCTCGAGAACCCGGTCGTTACGGTGATCGGCGCGGTGGCCGCGCTTGCGGACGTGGCTGTCCAGCCGGGGGTGGTGTCAGCGGTGCGGGCGGTGGCGGGCGGGGCGTAGGACCGCGTTCGGCGCCCCACTCTACCCGGCCGCCAGGTCCTCGCTCCCCTGGTCCACGAGCCGCGCATCCAGCACTTCGCGCACCCGCTGCGCCAGAGCGCCTGGTGTGAAAGGCTTCTGGAGATACGCGACGCCCTGCCGTAACACCCCCTGCCGGACGATGGTATCCTCGTTGTACCCCGACATGTAGAGCACGGCCAGCTCCGGCCGGAGCCCGAGCAGCGTCTCCGCCAGGCGTGGACCGCTGAGTCCGCTCATGATGACGTCGGTGAGCAGCAGCTCCACGGAGCCCTCGTATTCCCCCGAGATCCGGAGCGCCTCATCCGCGTCGCCCGCCGCCAGAACGGTATATCCCGCGTTCGCCAGGAGCCGCCGCGTGAGCCCGCGCACCGAGGCCTCGTCTTCGACCAGCAGGATCGTCTCGCTGCCTCCGCTGCTCCGCTCCTCGGCCAGCGAGACGACCGGGAGCGGCATGACCATGGCGAGCGGCAGGTACACCCGCATCGTCGTCCCGCGCCCGGACGCGCTGTCCACCGCGATGTAGCCTCCGCTCTGCTTCACGATCCCGTAGACCGTCGCGAGGCCGAGGCCTGTGCCCTTCGCCTTGTCCTTGGTGGTGAAGAACGGCTCGAAGATGTGCGGCTGAATCTCGGGATCGATCCCGACGCCCTCGTCGCTGACCGCCAGCATCACGTGGGGTCCCGCCACGGCCCCGACGTGCCGACGCTTGAACTCGTCGTCGAGCACGACGTTGGTGGTCTCGATGCGAAGGTGGCCGCCGTCAGGCATGGCGTCCCGCGCGTTGACGACGAGGTTCACGATCACCTGCTCGATCTGGCCCCGATCGGCCAGGACGCGGCCGAGGGTTGGCTCGAGCACCGTCGTGAGCTCGATGTGCTCGCCGATGAGGCGCCGTAGCATGGCGGTGATGCGCCCGATGACGGCGTTCGGGTCCAGGATCTTCGGCTCGATCACCTGCTTCCGGCTGAACGCGAGCAACTGGCTGGTGAGGTCCGCGGCGCGCTCGGCGGCATGATGGACCTCGCCGAGATCGTTGCGCAGTGCGTGACCCGCGGGGAGGTCGTCCAACATGAGGCCGGTGTACCCCAGGATGCTGGTCAGCAGGTTGTTGAAATCGTGGGCGACGCCGCCGGCGAGCCGGCCGATGGCCTCCATCTTCTGTGCCTGGCGGAGCTGGGCCTCGCTCAGCCGGAGCGCGCGTTCGGTCTCACGGCGCTCTCCCACGTCCTGGCCGATCTGAATCGTGGTCCCATCCGACAATCGGACGGCGGCCCACGAGGCGTCCACCACCTCGCCGCTTCGCGTCCGGGTCCGGAAGTCCGTCCACTGGGAGTCGGCCGAGAGGGCGAACGCCACCGCCTGCTTCCGCTCGCGGGGGTTCGGGTAGAACTCGGCCATCATGTCCCGGCCCTGCATCTCGTCGATCGACCAGCCGAGCTGCTCGCGCCAGGCCCGATTCACCCACTGGAATCGGCCGTCGGCGTCGATGAACGCGATCATCACGGGGACGTGGTCGAAGATGGTCTGCAGGATCTCCTTCTGCTGCGCCAGCGCCGCCTCGGCCCGTTTCCGCTCGGTGATGTCTATGTTGCAGCCGAGGATGCCCCGCACCTCGCCCCCGTCGTAGACCGGCGCGATGATGTCATGGAAGTGGCGGTGGCCCTCGGGCAGGGCGTACTCGACTTCTCCCTGCACCACCTCGCCCGCGAAGGCGCGCCGGTTCCGCTCGGTCCAGAGCGCGCGGATCTCGGGTGACACCTCGGCATCTGCCGCGGTCGAGCCGATGCGCCGCCCCCAACGGCGAACCGACGCGGGGTTCTGGAGCACGTAGCGCCCATCCTGGTCGCAGATCCAGAAGTCGAACGGCAGGCTCTCGAGCGCGGTGTGGAGGCGAGCCTCACTCTCGCGCAGCTTGTCCCGCTGTTGGCGCCGGGCGCTGATGTCTTCGATCAGCGCGATGCTGCCGACCATGCGGCCCTCCGGGCCGCGGAGTCCCGCGAGAGAGAGGTTCACGTGGACCTGCCGGCCACTCCGATGGCGCCGCACGGTCTCGAGCCCGACGATGGACTCCCCCCGGGCCTGCCGCGCCAACAGCCTGTCGAACTCCTCGCGGCGGTCGTCGGGAATCGTCGGCAGGTGCCGCCCTATCACCTCGTCCCGTCGCCATCCGAACAACTGCTCGGCACCCGCGTTCCAGCGGCTCACGAGTCCCTGCTCGTCGGTCGCGACGATCGCCAGCGGCGCGGCATCGAACACCGCCCGCAGGCTTTCGCTCGCGGTCCGCCAGGCCTCCAGCGCCCGGCGCCGCTCGGCGGTGACCGATCCGATGACGAGGGCCATCCCCACGGTGACAGCCACGACGATCTGGAGCGAGTGCGCGGTCTCGGCCGGGACGTCGTGCACGAGCGGACCGAAGCCCGTGGCGGAGGCCCAGACGGCTCCGATCGCGACGACAGTCGCGGCGAGCGTCGCGCCCCGCAGGTCGAACCGGAGTGCCGCCCAGATGACGACCGGATAGAGCAGGCTCGGTCGCGGCAGCGTGCGGAAGTACACCGCGTACGTCAGGGTGAGCAGCAGCGCGGCCAGAATGGTCGCCTCGGCGCCCACGCGCCAGCTCGGCCGGCGGTACGGGCCGGCAAGCCAGACGAAAAGGAGCGGGGCCACGAGCAGGGTGCCGAGCGCGTCGCCCGACCAGTAGGTGAGCCACTGATCGATCGGCGGGGTCAGCGGGTAGGCGTGGGTTGCGGCGAGACTGAGCACGCCGAACGTGGCGCTCACCGTCGGGGCGAGGATGCTCACCACCGTGAGCCGGACTACGTCGCTCAGGCGCTCGAGTCCCGGATGAAAACCGGGCACGCGCCGGAGCATCAGGACGCCGGCGACCGCTGCCAGGGTGTTGCCGACGGCGAACAGGATCGCGGCATTGAACGGGTACCGCGAACCGATGCAGGCGGCAATGACCCCGAGGAACACGCCCGGCCAGGAGCGGAGCCCGAACCGCCAGAGGAGGGCGAGCGCGACGCCAGCGGCCGGCCACAGCGAGGAGACGTTCTGAGCGCCGAAGGAGAGGAGGAGGCCAACCCTACCGGCGACTAAATATGCGACGGCACCAAGCACCACAATGACGGCGTTGCCACGCAGGAAATGTCGCGTAGAGCCTCGTCCAGTTACCTGCCAGCTTACTGGTACCTGCCAGCTTACTAGGCAGACGGAATGTGTATTTTGACCTGTGAAGTCAAGAATAACACACGCCGTAACGGCGAGGTAGTGCGGTTGGTGTCAAAAATCCTTTCGCTCGAACCGCCGCCGGGCCAGGGCCAGAGGGCCCGCGCACCAGAATGCGAGCGCGACCACCGTGACGACGACCCCCTGTGCGCTCCCGAAGAATCGCTCGAAGACGGCGCCCGTGTAGCCCATCAGCGCCGCCGTATCCAGCCGGAGCAGCAACAGCACCCGGCCAAGGTCTACGGGGTTGAGCAGGGTGAGGCCGAGCAGTGGCAGCTCGAGCGGATGATCGGAGAGGGTCGAGGCGACGAGCACGAGGAGCGCGTCGTACAGCGCGGTCGCTCCGAGCCAGAGGAGGATCGCTGCGCCGAGCCCCTTCGCCCGGTCATCCACGGTCAGCGAAACCAGCATCGCGACCGCGGTGAACACCAGCGTCAGCAGCGTCCCCGTGCCGAGCAGCGCCGCCACCGGACCCGCGAGCGTCGTCCCGTACCAGAGGAACGGCAACCCGACACCGAGCAGGAATCCGCAGGCGAGCGGCACGACCAGCCCGGCATACAGACCCGCGAACAGCGCGGGGCGGCTCACCGGCTGTGCCAGCAGCAGCTCGATGAAATCGCGGGAGCCGTACAGGTACATGGTACCGAACACGAGGCTCGCCAGCGGAACGACCGTCAGGACGACGTTCATCAGGCTCAGCACGGCGCGCGGCCCGCCGCCGCCGAAGCGGAGGAGCAGAGTCGTCAGCAGCAGGAGGAAGAGCGCATACCCGCCGACCCAGCGACTCCGCGCCAGGTCGCGGAGCTCGAACCGCAGGACCTTGGTGGCCGTCATGATGCCCTCCGCTCCATCAGGCGAACGACTGCCCGCTCCAGGCGGCTCTCCCCGGTCGCCTCCCGGAGCTGCCGCAACGGGCCCGCGAACTCCACCGTGCCATCCACCAGGTACACGACGTCGTCGGCCAGGTCGTCCAGCTCGCTCAACAGGTGGGACACCACGAGCACCGAGGCGCCGGCCTGCCGGACCCGGAGAATCTTGGCCTTGAGGCGAGCGCTGGCCACGGGGTCGAGGCCCGCCGTGGGCTCGTCCAGCACCAGCAGGGTGGGCCGGAACATGAACGCGACCGCGGCGTTCAGCTTCTGACGCGTTCCCCCCGAGAGCGTCCGCACCGGCTTGTCGAGCTCGGCCGCGAGCCCGAACTCCTCGAAGAGCTCGTCGTCCTCGGGGACCGCGTCCCCGCGCAGGTCTCGAAGCAGGCGCACGACCTCCCGGCCCGTGAGGTTCTCCGGGAAGCGAGGATGCTGCGGCATGTAGCCGATCGTCTGCCGATAGCCCGGATCGCTGCCGACCGCGACGCCATCCACGGCCAGCGATCCGGCGTCCGCCCTGATCAGGCCGAGCAGCAGCTTGATGAAGGTGGACTTCCCCGCTCCGTTGGGTCCCAGCAGGGCAGTCACTCGTCCTGCCCGCACCGCAAGGTCCACGTCTCTCAGCGCGGTCACGCGGCCGAAGCGCTTGCTGACACCCGAGGCCGACACCGCCGTGCGGGGCCGGGTGAGCGGTGTTACCAGGGCGAGCTCGGTCATCGGTCGTCCCACCGCATGAGGGGCCGGGCGTCCGCCAGCGTCTCCGGCGTGATGAGGGGAATCACCCGCTCGGCGGCATCCAGCAGGTCGAACAGGAAGCTGTGCAGCAGGATCAGGAGCGGCTTGTTCTGCTCGGCGAGCACCGCGAACAGGCGCACCGGACGATGAGGCACGTCGCCGATGCCGTCGCGGTCGAGGTCGTAGCCGGCGTACGAGTCCCAGTAGTTCTCGGCGAAGGTGCTCGGGCTGCTCGCCTGGCTGTTGGTCGTGACGTCGAAGGTGTTCCCCTCGAACCGGTTGTGGACGAAGGCGTTCTCGGTGGCGTCGGCCATGAGGCGGATCGCCCAGCCGTTGTCCAGGAACTGGTTGCGCTCGACCGAGGTTCGGTCCACGCCCTCGGCGAACAGCCCGACGGTGTTCCGGGCCAGGACGTTGTCCTCGATGCGGCTGTCCTTGATCTCCTTGAGCAGGAGCCCATAGGCGGCCGCCCCCCGGTTGTCCTCGAACCGGTTTCGCGTCATCGTCACGCTCCTGCTGTACATCACCGCGACGCCCGCCGTGTTGCCCACGAACGCGTTCCCCTGGTACGTACAGCTGTCCGAGTACATGAAATGGAGCCCGTAGCGCAGGTTGCCGCGGCTCTCATTGCCCGCGATCGTGGCCCGCCGGGAGAACTCGAGGTAGATGCCGTCGCGATGCCCCGCGATCAGGTTGCGCGAGACGGTGAAGCCGGCCGAGGAGAACAGGTGAATCCCGTTGCCCGCGGCGGTTTGCTGCCGCGCCCGGCCCTGGATCCTGTTCCCCGAGATCACGCAGCCTTCCGCCCGCGCGGCGTAGATGCCGAAGAAGGTGTCCAGCAGCAGGTTGTCGGCGATCGTGCAGCGACGCGCCCGGTCGAGCCGGATCCCGGCGCGATCCTCGACGTAGCTCACGCCGACATTGCGGATGGTGAGTCCGCGAACGGTGACGTCGTCGGCGCGGACGGTCAGGACCTCGTGGTCGCCTCCGCCGTCGAGGACGGCATTGCCCTGGCCGAGGATCGTCACCGGCACCGTCACCTCGAGCCGGGGCTCCCGGTACACGCCGGCCGTCACGACGATGGTGTCGCCCGCGTGCGCGCGGGCCAGGGCCGCGGCGATCGTGGGGACCGGTCCGGCCTGGGCCACCACGATGCGCCGGCTCGGCGGCCCAGCGACGGCCAGCAGCACCGCCAGCACCGCGCTACCCATGGCGTCTCCGCCACTCGAGCACCGCGACGGTGGCGACGCACCCGAGTGACAGGATGGCCATCCACCCGCCGAGGCCGGGCCACGAGGTCGCGTGGAAGTTGAGCAGTACCTTGCTGCCGATGACCGGCGGCTGGTAGCTCATCCCGGGCACCTTGATCGCGGCATGCGGGTCGAGCTGATGGCCGTACTCGTAGCCCCAGTGCCAGAAGTCGCCGAGCCCGAGCGCGGCTCCGATCGTGAACAGCACCGCCCAGACGTAGAGCAGCGGCCGCCGGCCGATCAGCGCGACCAGCAGCCCCGCGACGATCGCGGCCGCGACGAGGCCGGGCATGAGCCGCAGCTCGGGAATCGAGGCCGGGTCGATCGGGCGCATCCCGATGTAGTGGTTGAGCCCATTGATGCTGTTGAGGTCGTTCGGGCCAAGCCCCGTGATCCGGTTCACCCAGATCAGCAGTCCGAGGCCCTCCGGGTACTGCGGCGCCACCAGGCGGATGACCCAGAGCGGCGCCACGTAGACCGCGAGGAGCATCAGCGACGCCACGGCGACGACCCCCTGCGACAGACGCCGCATGCCGCGCGCCTGAGCCGGCGGGGCCGCCGGGCGGGCGCTGAGCCCGCCCGGCTTCACGTCAATTGCTGTCGCGTTCATGGTCTCGTCCTGCCCGAGCGACTTCGTGCTCCTCGTGCTCACCCTCGGCCTCGTGGTAGCTCGGACTGTTCCACTTGACCGCGACCTTCGCGCCCTTCGGGGACACCCGGATGTAGCCTTGCATCTCCTGGTGCAGCGCCGAGCAGAAGTCGGTGCAGTAGAAGGGATAGATCCCGGGCCGGCTCGGCACCCACGCCAACGTGCGCGTCTGGCCCGGCATCATCAGCAGCTCGGAGTTGTTGTTGCCCAGCACCGCGAAGCCGTGGGGCACGTCCCAGTCCTGCTCGAGGTTGGTGAGGTGGAAGTAGACCGAGTCGCCCACCTGGATTCCCTCGATCTTGTCGGGCATGAAGTGGCTGCGGACCGAGGTCATCACCACGTGCACGACGCTGCCCTTCCGCTCCACCCGCGTCACCTTTTCGTTCTTGGCCGCCCACGGGTCCTGGTTCTCCTTGAGCGAATACATCTTGAGCTGGCGGTCCTTGATCATCGCCGCCGGCAGCGCCTGGGCGTAGTGCGGCTCGCCGATGGTCGGGAAGTCGGACAGCAGCTTCATCCGGTCGCCGCTGATGTCGTAGAGCTGCGCCGACTGCGCCAGCTCCGGGCCGGTCGGCAGGTAGCGGTCCTTGGTGATCTTGTTGAGGGCGAGGACGTACTTGCCCCATGGCTTCCGGCTGTCGCCGCCCGGGATCATCAGGTGGCCGATCGAGTAGTAGGTCGGTGCGCGGTCGAGCACCTTGAACGTCTTGAGGCTCCACTTCACGATCTCGGAGCTCAGGAACATCGAGGTGTAGGCGTTGCCCTTCCCGTCGAACTCGGTGTGGAGCGGGCCCAGCCCGGGGTTCTGCACTTCGCCCGCCACCGTGGCCTCGTACTTGAGCACCGGGATGCCGTGGTCCTCGCCCGCGAACGCCCGGTCAGCGATCGCCTTCTGCATCTTCGAGAAGCTGTGCACGGGGATCACCGTCGCGAGCTTGCCGCCCGCCACGATGTACTCGCCGGTCGGATCCACGTCCACGCCGTGCGGGCTCTTGGGCGTCGGCAGGAAGTAGGCGAGTCCCGGGCACGCGGCGGGCGTCAGCACCTTGACGCTGGTGCCCCACTCGGTCCGCGCGATCCCGTCCCCACCCATCACGTTGTGGGCATAGCGGGCCGGCTCGGTCGTGGCCTTGCCCTGCGCGACGCATTGCTCGGCCTGCTTCCAGTTGATCGCCGCGATGTAGTCCTTGTCCTTCTGGGAGGCGTTCACCTCGAGCTTGGTGTTCCCTTCCTCGCTGTTGTAGCTGGTGAAGAAGGACCAGCCGTGCGACGGCCCCTTGCCCGCGTGCGAGAGATCGTAGTCGAACGCCGGCAGCCGGATCTGGAACGCGATCGTCATGTGGCCGGTCGCGCTGTCGACCCGAGCGAAGGTGAGCGTGCCCGCGAAGGCCTCCTTGTACTCGTCGATCGACACGTCCCGCTGCGGCGCCGGCACGCTGAACCGGGTACCCGCGACGACGTACTCGTTGTTCTCGGTGACGAACGGCGAGCTGTGGTTGCCGGCGCTGTTGGGAATCTCGAGGATCTCCTCGGTCTCGAACTTCGTGAGCTCGAGCCGGGCGATGCGCGGCGTGTTGTTGCCGTTGATGAACAACCAGCGGCCGTCGGGTACGCCGTCGGTCTGGCTGAGCTGCGGATGGTGGGCGTCGTCCCACGGCACGAAGCCGTAGCTGGTCATCAGCATGGGCTTCGTCTGCTCGCTGTAGCCCCAACCGTTCTCCGTGCTCTGCGAGAAGACCGGCACGTGCTTGAGGAGCCGGCCGGACGGCAGGCCGTACACCCCGACCTGGCCGTCGAACCCGCCAGACATGAAGGCGTAGAACTCGTCGTATTTGCCAGGGGCGACGTAGACCCGCTGGGCAGCGTCGCTCGCCTCGCCGAGCCGCGTGGCATTCGCCGAGCCGCAGCCTGTGGCGAGGATGGCGCTGCCGGCAAGCAGCGCGAGCGAACCGGGAATGCGAAAGGTGCGGCGCGACATCGGTGGTCCTCCTGCGTGTGGGACTGGTCGTTGCGGCGGAACCTACGAGGGCCGGGCACGGCGGACCGTGAACCGGCCGTGAGCCTTTCTTCACACCCGCCGTGACCCTCGAACCTGCGAGGAGGGTCGCGACAAGTATCTTGATATCATCATGAGGATATGATTAATTTCCGGGGAAAGGATCGTTCCCATTCCGACCCCGAGACTACCGTGCTGTCCCAGACCGCTGAATACGCCCTCCGGACGGTCCTGTTCCTGGCCGACCGCGACGAAGCCGCCCGGGCCGACGAGATCGCCCAGCGGCTTCAAATCCCCCGCAACTACCTGTCGAAGACCCTGCACCGGCTGGCCCGCGAGGGGGTGCTGCTCTCCACTCGCGGCAAGGGCGGCGGGTTCCGGCTGGCGGTCCCACCGGACCGGCTCAAGCTGCTCCGGGTCGTCGCGCCGTTCGACGGGATCTCGGCCGAGCGTCGCTGCCTGCTCGGCCGCCCGCAGTGCAGCGACCGGAACCCCTGCCCTGCGCACCACGAGTGGAAGTCGGTGAGCGAGCGCGTCACCGCGTTCTTCCGCGATCGGACGGTCGAAGATCTCTTGAGGGGGACCTAGGGCAGCGCCCGGCTACAACGGCACCGTGAGCACCGCGCACGGCGCCTGGTGGATCACCTTCCGGGCGGTGCTGCCAGCCTCGATCACGCCCGCCGGCCCGCCGCGGTGGCAGCCGATCACGAGCACATCAGGGGCCTGCTCCTCGACGGCCGCGAGGATCTCCGCCGCCGCGTCGCCGCGGCGCACGTCCAGCCCGCGCGCGAGCGTTTGGTTCACGTCCGCCTGGATGCTCGTGCTGCGTGTCGCCGGGACACCCGCCGCGAGCTCGGCAGGCTCGCCGGCGTGGACCCGCTCGACGGTCAGAACCCGCAGGTCGGCGCCCAGCTGCCCCGCGAAGTCGTTCGCGACCCGCAGGACGGCCGTCCCCCGCCCGGAGCCGTCCACCGCAACCAGCACCCGGCGCGTACGCCCCGAGTATGCCGGCACGAACAGGCACGGGATTCGGCTCCGCCGGGCGACTGCGTCTGCGGTGTCGCCCAGCAGCAGGCGCATGGCCTGCGAGCGCTGGTTCCGGCCGAGTACGAGCAGATCCGCGCGCATGCGCTCGGCGGCGCGGGGGATCTCGATTCCTGGAAGGCCGTAGCCCACGGCGTATTCGATCGGGAGCGGCGGCAGCGGCGAGGGCAGATCCGACTCGACCCAACGCTGGAGCTGTTCGGCGGCACCCCGCGACGCGGTGCCGTCGAACGGCAGGACCCGGAGGATCGTGGCGTGCGCGGAGGCCCGCCGAGCGACCTGCAGGGCGGTGGCGACCGCCTGCCGACCCGCGCCCGACTCGTCCGTCGCGGCCATCACCCGCCGGACATGCAAGGAGCCATTCAAGGAGCCATTCATGGTGGAACAGGCTAGCGGAGCGGGGGTGAAGAAAAGATGAAACCCCTCGGAATCTCCCGATGGGGTTCCGCAGTCGGGGGCCGGCCGTACCTTTCTCTCATGACCGATTCAGCGACCCGCACAGATCTCGGCGCCGACCCGCGGCTCGAGCACCTGATCATCGCCACGTCGGCCCTCATCACCGAGCTGTCGCTGGACGGGGTGCTGCAGCGCGTCGTTCAGGTCGCGGCCGAGGTGATCGGTGCGCACTACGCGGCAATCGGCGTGCTGGCGCCCGACGGCCGCGTGCTCGAGAGCTTCACCACCCACGGTATCAGCGACGAGGAGCGGGAGCTGATCGGGCCACTACCGCGCGGGCACGGCATCCTGGGCCTGGTGATCCGCGAGGCCCGTCCGATCCGGCTCCCCGATCTGACCCGGCATCCCGATTCCTACGGCTTTCCACCCCATCACCCGCCGATGCGCTCGTTCCTGGGCGTGCCGATCGTGGGCCGGCGGGGAGTCTTCGGAAACCTGTACCTCACCGAGAAGATCGATGAGCCGGCGTTCACCGACCGGGACGAGCACATGGCGGTGCTGCTCGCGGCCATCACGGCGGCGGCCGTCCAGAACGCCCGCCTGCACGAGGAGAGCGCTCGGTTGCTGGAAGAGGTGCAGGCGCTGCATCGGACCCGCGAGCGGTTCTTCGCCATGGTGAACCACGAGCTCCGGAACGCGCTCGCGGCGGTCTTCGGCTGGTCCGAGATGCTGGTCCGCAAGAAGGACCCCGCCACGGTGCCGCGGGCGGCGTTCGAGGTGCTCGACTCCGCGCAGCACGCCATCGCCCTCATCAACGATCTGCTCGACCTCAGTCGGCTCGACGAGGACCGGCTCAATCCCGTGATCCGGTCGGTCGAGCCCGCCTCTGTCGTTCGGCACGCCTTCGGCCGCGTGACGCCCGCGGCCGAATCCCGCCAGGTCAGGCTGGAGCTGCAAGCGCCCGCCGGCCTGCCGAGCTGCGACACCGACAGCAGTCGATTGGAGCAGATCCTGGTGAACCTGCTGGGCAACGCGATCCGTCACACGGCGCAAGCCAGCACCGTCCGCGTGCGGATCACCGACCGCGGGGCGAAGATCGAGTACGTGGTGGAGGACGAAGGGCCGGGCGTGCCCGAGGCCGAGCTGGAGCGGATCTTCGACATCTACGTTACCAAGGCGGGCGGTGACAGCCGCGGCGCTGGTCTTGGCCTCCCGCTCTCCCGGCGGCTGGCGCGCCTGCTGGGTGGGGAGCTCCGCGCCGTATGCCGCCCGGGTCAGGGAGGCCAGTTCGTGCTGGAGCTCCCGGCGACACCTCAATCATGAAGAACCCTTCACGAACGATTCCGGCCGCGTTCAGATGGCCGCCCGTACATTGAGCCCATGAAAATCCTCGTCGTGGAAGACGACCGGAAGGTCGCGGGATTCATCGAGCAGGGATTGAAGGAAGAGGGCTACGTGGTGGACGTCGCGCCAGACGGCGAGGAGGCCACCATGCTGGCCCACGTCTACGAGTACGACGTGATCCTGCTCGACATCGTGCTGCCGAAGAAGAACGGATTCCAGGTCGCGACCGAGCTCCGGCGGGAGGGGCGCAACACGCCCATCCTGATGCTCACCTCGCGGGATGCGGTGGAAGACGTGGTGCGGGGGCTCGATGCCGGGGCCGACGACTATCTGTCGAAGCCGTTCCGCTTCGACGAGCTGCTGGCGCGCATCCGGGCGCTCCACCGCCGCGGCGGCGCGGAGCGCCTCGAGACGCTCCGGTACGGCCCGCTCACGCTCGACCGGCTGCGCCACGTCGCCGCCGTCAACGACGAGCGCCTCGACCTCACCCCGAAGGAATTCCAGCTCCTCGAGTACTTCCTGCTGCGCCCCGAGGAGGTCGTCCGCCGCACCACGCTCCTGGAGAAGGTCTGGGACATGCACTTCGATCCGGAGAGCAACGTGGTGGACGTGCACGTGGGCAACCTCCGCAGGAAGCTGATGCAGGCGGCGGGCGAGCCGCTGCTCACGACCGTCCGCGGCGTGGGCTTCAGCTTGCGTCGGGGCAGCGACGCGGAGATCTCGCCCGCCCGCTGATGCCCCGTCGCGGTGGGGTCCGCCTGCCCGCGGCTGCGTTGCTCGCGATTGTTCTCGGCCTGATCATCCGTGTCGCGGTCTCACCCGAGGCGGCGACTCTCGCGTGGGCGATCGGGCTGGCCGCGACCGGACTCCCGGTCGTCTGGCGGACGCTCCGCGGCGTCGCCGCCGGCCGATTCGCCGCCGATCTGGTGGCGATGCTCGCCATCGTCACCGCCCTTCTCCTCGGCCAGCCCCTGGCGGGCCTCATCGTGGTCCTCATGCAGACGGGAGGCGAGGCGCTCGAGCGCTACGCCGAGGGTCGTGCTTCGCGGGCAGTGCACGACCTGGAGGCTGCCGCGCCGCGTTTGGCGCATCGAATCGCCGCCGCCGGCCTCGAGGACGTAGGGGTGGACGCCGTGGCCGTGGGCGACGAGCTCCTGGTCCGGCCCGGGGAGCTGGTGCCGTGCGACGTGGTCGTGCTCGAGGGCCGCTCGCACGTGGACACGGCGCGGCTCACTGGCGAGCCGCTCCCCCTGACGGCCACGGCCGGGACCCGACTCCTGAGCGGGAGCCTCAACCTGGATGGGCCGCTGACCGTGCGCGCTGCCGCACCGGCGCGGGAGAGTCAGTATGCGCGCATCGTCGAGCTGGTGCGCACGGCACAGGAGAGCAAGTCCCCGCTGCAGCGGCTGGCCGACCGCTATGCCGTCTGGTTCACGCCCCTCACCCTGCTGGTGGCCGCCGCGGTGTATTTCGTCACGCGGGATCCAACGCGCCTGCTCGCGGTGCTGGTCGTCGCCACGCCGTGCCCGCTCATTCTCGCCACGCCCGTCGCGATCGTGGGCGGAATCAACTGCGCGGCCCGCCACGGGATCATCGTGCGGCACGGCACGGCGCTCGAGCAGCTCTCGCGGATCACGGTGGCCGTGTTCGACAAGACCGGTACGCTGACGATCGGCCGTCCGCAGGTCGCGCGCGTCCTCGCGACCGCGCCGTTCACGCCCATGGAGGTGTTGCAACTCGCCGGAGCGGTCGAGCGCGGCTCCGGCCACCTGCTCGCACGCACGCTCGTGGACGAGGCGGTGGCACGGGGCATCGAGCTACCGGAGGCGCGAGAGATCATCGAGACACCCGGCGAGGGCGTGACCGGCGAGGTCGACGGTCGCAGGATCAACGTGGGCGGCTGGGCGTTCGTTACCCGCCAGGCACCCCAAGCCGAGGCGGGCTTGCACTCGGCGTTGGGCGGGAACGGCGGGCCCGGGCTCCGCGCCTACGTCGCCGTGGATGGACACGGTGCCGGGGTGGTGGAGTACGCCGACAGACTCCGGCCGGGTGTCGGTCGATTCATGGCTGACCTCCGCCGGCTCGGCGTGCGCCGCACGCTGCTCCTCTCCGGCGACGAGCAGGCCAACGCCTCGGCGGTCGCGCACGCCGTCGGAATCGAGGAGGCTCACGGTGACCTGCTGCCGGAACAGAAAGTCGCCTACATCCAGCGGCTGGTGAAAGAAGGTGAGCGGGTGCTGATGGTGGGCGACGGTACCAACGACGCGCCGGCGCTCAGCAGCGCCACGGTGGGTGTCGCGCTCGCCAGCGGCGGCGGTGGCATCAGCGCGGAGGCAGCGGACGCCGTCCTCCTGGCTGACGACCCGACCCTGCTCCGCCAGGCGATCGCCATCAGCCGCCGCACGCTTCGGCTGGCGCGGCAGAGCATCTGGGCGGGGCTCGGGCTGAGCGGTCTCGCGATGATCGCGGCGGCGTTCGGCTACATCCCGCCGATCGCGGGCGCGCTGCTACAAGAGGCGATCGACGTGGCGGTGATCCTCAACGCGCTCCGGGCTACCTTCGAGGAGCAACCATCGTCGAGCAGCCCCGGAGTAGAAGCCGGTGCGGTCGCCGGCGAGCTGGCCGAGGGCAGCGCCAACTCGGTGAGCGCTTAACCGTCGAGCGGCACGAGGGTCGAGCGGAAGGATGTGGTGTGCGTGTCATGGCGTCCCGGCGTGGAGCGGTGTCGGCGGTGCCGGCATCGGGGATTCCGGAGAGAGCTCGGCGGCGGCCCGATCGATCTCCTCGAGCCACGTTTCCAGCCGCTCCAGCAGCGCCCCTACGCCTTCGGCGAATTCCTTGGCCGTTCCCCTGCGGCGTCCGATACGATCCGCCTCCAGCCGGAGGTGGAAGACCCCATCGCCACCAGTGACGAGTCGTGCCGCGACGTCCTCGGCGAGCACAGGCCGGAGCCGATGCATCAGCACGAGCTCCGTGGCGTGGCGGTCCCGGAAATCGTCGGACAGATACCGGACCGCGGCCCATCGCGTCCAGAAGTCGGCACCTGATACGAGCGCCGGAGCGAGGAAGCGACGGGCCTCGGTGATCCACAAGCGGTGGAAGCCGGAGAGCTCCGCACCCGGGAAGGATGTCGTGTTCGGTACGGTCATTGGTTCGCTCGGCTCGAGTGACGATTCGAGACTACACTCGCGAGGATGAAGGAAGGGTGAAGAGACGGAGAAGGAGCCTTCGCGTGCGCCCGCGTGAAGCGATCCCCCGCAAGGATGCGAAAGCGGTGCACGAGAAAAGCGTACCCGCAAGACGGGAGGCAGGGTCAATATGGGGCCGTCCACTTGGACGGCCCCATTGGTGTCATCGAGAACGGAGAGGCAGCGGCTCAGCTGCGCCGGTTGCGACTGCGGGGCTTTCGGCGCCCGCGCGCCCGATGAGTGTCGGCCGCATGACCAGCACCGGGACGCGCGCGGCCCGGATCAGCTCGTCGGCCACGCTGCCGAGCGCGAGGCGCGTCATTCCGCCCCGCCCATGAGTCGCCAGCGCCACCATGGCGACCTGCTCGGGGCGCGCGATCTCGAGAATCGTGTCGACCGGGTTCCATCCGATCACCGCGGAACCCGTCGCCCGGAAACCGCGCGCCCGCAGGTCCTCGACCAGATCCCGAACGTAGTCCCTGGCCTGATCCACCACGCTGTCCGTGAGCTCCCGGTCGTAGGCAGTCGGGAGCGTGAGGCCGGGCTCGGTGACGAACGCGACGGGACGGACGACCTGCAGCAAGCTGAGCTCGAGGTCGGAGAGCCGCGCGAGCTCCGCCGCCGGAGCCAGCGCCTCTTCGGCCAGCGGTGAACCATCGAGTGGCACGAGCAGCTGCGTAGCGGCTGACGTCGCGTTCACGCGATCGGCGACCTCGCCCGCCCGCAACACCAGCACCGGAACGTCGAGATGACGCACGAGATAGTCGGCGACGCTTCCCAGCCAGAGGCGTTGCACGCCGCCCCGGCCATGTGTCGGCATCACGACCAGGTCGACACCGAGCGACCGCGCCTGATCGGCGAGGCACGGTCCGACTTCGCCGGTCAGAATCGTCGCGGAGGACACCGGGGTGCCGTCTCCGCGGAGCCGCGTCTCGATGCCCGTGAGATAGGTCTCCTCGGCGCGCGCCACGGCCGCCTCTCCGGAGGCCACCAGCGCAGGGTCCGGCTTATCGAACGGGATCGGCGGGGGCTCGTGCACCAGCGCCAGGGCGAGACTCCCGTTTCCCGCCTGCGCGATCCTGGCCGCGACGGCGAGCGCCCGCTCCGCGAGCGGCGAGCCGTCCAGCGGCACCAGGATGGAGCGAAACTGCGATGCGTTGATCGACATGAATCACCTCGACGTTGAGTGCCGGCGCACCGCTTCGGCGCGTTTCACATGTGCGGCTGTACGCCCGACGCGGCCTCCACGTCCTCGAGCAGCCGTCGCGCATCGCGCGACAGGTACCGGCAGTGGATCCGGCGCGCCGCCAGCTCACATTCGGCGCACCACATTTCGAGCGCCTGCAGAAATCTCTGCGCCAGCGCGGTGAATTCGGCCGCGCTGCCACGACGCCGGGCCACCCGGTCGAGCGCCACGCGGAGCTGGGCGATCTGCTCTTCGCCCGCGCCGATCATCTCGTCTTCGCGGATCGTCAGGTGCGGCCGGAGCTCGTTCAGGAGCGCCCACTCGGCCAGGAACCAGCGCAGGAACTGATCGTTGAGCCAGCGCACCGTCGTCCACCGTTTCCAATCCGGCGCGCCGGGCGCCGACGCCGAGCCCAGCAGGTGCCGCGCCTCGTTGACCCACGTATCGTGAGTGGGCGCGAGGACGGCGTCGAGGGTTTCCTCAGTGGATCCGACATAGACGGGCGATGCGACGGCGGACATGGCGTCCTCCCGGTGTGGTCTGGGCTCCATCATAGGGCCGTCACCCTTAAGAAACGGTGAATCGGGTGGGAAGAATCCCACCAAGGACACGAAATGAGCAGGTGAGCGACGAATGAGGGCTTCTTGACGCGGGTTTCATCCTGGCATCATGGGGCGAGTGCTATGTTGGCGACGCAGTTCAAACCAGGAGGTGTTATGCGAGTTGCACTGCGGAACCCCATGGTGGGGAAGCTGGGCGAGGAGTTCGATCGGGTGTTCGATCGACTGCTGGTCCCGCGGTTCCTGACGGAGCCGGTGCCGCCATTCCCGTTCGAGACCACGGGGGCGGAGTGGATCCCGGTGATGGACATGATCGAGACCCCCACGGAGTATGTGGTCCGCCTCGAGGTGCCCGGCATCCACAAGGAGAACCTGGACGTCAACCTCACCGGTGAGTTGCTGATCATCACCGGCACGAGGGAGTTCGCTCCAGAGTTCGAGGGCGAAGGCTATCTGGTGAAGGAGCGCGCGATCGGGAAGTTTGTCCGCACGATCCGCCTGTCCAAGCCGGTGGCCGAGAAGAAGGTGGCGGCCGAGTATCGGGATGGCCTGCTGGTGCTGCATCTCCCCAAGGAGACGCCACTGGCCGCGACCAAGATCCTGATCAAGTAAGTCCCACTGCTCCCCTCAGTAGCCCGGGTTCCCACCCGGGTTTTTGTTGCCCCAGATCCTCGACGAGTGGGAGTTTCGAAAGAGGGGTGTCATCCCGCGCGCGGATCTGGGAAGGTCGTTTCATGCGTCCTTCACGCTGGATTCAGCCGTCCCACCGCATGTTGTGCGTGACCTCCACCGTGAGGATACCATGACGGTCGCCGAACTCATGCAGCGCAACGTCAAGTCGGTACCGAGCGAAGCCAGCCTCGCCGAGGCTATTGTCGCTCTGGCGGACGAGCACATTTCGGGCATGCCGGTGGTGGATGGCACCGGAAGAGTCATCGGCGTCCTTTCGACCACCGACGTGCTGACCGCGGAAGCCGAGGCAGATGATCGCGCCGCCCGCGAGTCCCTGTTGGAGAATACGCCGGTACGGGACATCATGACTCCGCGCCCGTTCACCATCGCGCCGGGCGAAGACCTTCGTGAAGCCGCGCGCCAGATGCTCTACGCCGAGGTGCACCGGCTCTTCGTAGCCGAGGGCGACCATGTTGTCGGCATCATCTCCACGACGGACATTGTCCGCGCGGTCGCCACCGGCAGGCTGTGAAAATGCGAGGGGGTTGCCGCTTCGTCACCGTTGGACGGCAATCTCCTCTCGCCCCACTCGAGGCTGAACCTGGTGATCTCCCATGGGCATCGACGCCGCGCATCTTCATCTCATGCTGAATCACGTCCCGGTGATCGGGACGCCGCTCCTGCTGCTGCTGCTGACGATTGGACTCCTGCGCGGCTCCCGCGAATTGACCACCGTGTCTCTGACGCTGGTCATTGGGCTCGCAGCGGCGACCGCGCTCATCTACCTGACCGGTGAGCCGGCGGAGGAGCTGATCGAGCGCGCCCCGTGGGTTTCCAAGACACTCATCGAAGCCCACGAGGAGCAGGCACTCGTGAGCCTGGTGGCCGCGCTCGTGACGGGCGGCCTGGCGGCCGCCGCACTTGCCCTTCGAGCCAAGGCCTGGAGTGGACCCTGGCTCCCGCGGGCTGTCTGGGGGGCGCTCGCCGCAACCTCGTTGCTGATCGGCTGGACCGCCTGGTCCGGCGGACAGATCCGCCACGATGAGATTCGCTCGGCCGCCGGTGCCCTGCCGGCAGGCCCGCAAGGCGACTGAGTCCATCTCCTCCCCGATCGGGTGCGTGGCAGGGTTGCTGATATCTTCCCACATGTCAACCATGCGCGCCGCGCTCTTCCACACGCCCGGGCAACCGCTCCACATCACCGACGTGCCCCGACCGGAACCCGGGCCGGGGCAGGTGTTGCTCGAGGTGCGCGCGTGCGCCGTCTGCCGCACCGACCTCCACATCGTGGACGGCGAGCTGTCGCGCCCCAAGCTGCCGCTCGTGCCGGGTCATGAGATCGTGGGCGCGATTGTGGGATCGGGCGAGGGCGCGCGTCGTTTCGAGCCGGGCACCTTGGTCGGCGTGCCGTGGCTCGGATGGACCTGCGGCGTCTGCCGCTTCTGTCGCTCGGGGCGCGAGAATTTGTGCGACCGAGCCCGCTTCACCGGCTATGACCACGACGGCGGCTACGCTGAGTTCGTCGTGGCCGACGAGCGCTACTGCTTCCTGATTCCCTCCTCCTACGACGCGGTGCACGCGGCGCCGCTCCTCTGCGCCGGACTCATCGGCTACCGCTCGCTCGCCGCTACCGGTGACGCCGAGCGCGTCGGCATCTACGGCTTCGGCGCGGCGGCGCACATCATCACGCAGGTGGCGCGACACCAGGGTCGGAGGGTCTTCGCGTTTACCCGCCCAGGCGACACCGACGGCCAGCGCTTCGCGCGCGAGCTCGGCGCCGAGTGGGCGGGTGGCTCCGACGAGCGGCCCCCGGAGCCGCTCGACGCCGCGATCATCTTCGCGCCCGTGGGCGCGCTCGTCCCGGCCGCCCTCTCGGCAACCGACAAGGGCGGCACGGTCGTCTGCGCCGGCATTCACATGTCGCCGATCCCCTCCTTCTCGTACGACCTGCTCTGGGGCGAGCGACGGGTGCGCTCGGTCGCCAACCTCACCCGGGCCGACGGGGAGACCTTCCTCAGGATCGCGGCCGAGGTCCCGCTCGAGATCGCGACCGAGTCCATGCCGCTCGCCGCCGCGAACGACGCACTGGATCGGGTCCGGTCGGGCCGGGTGCTCGGCGCCGCGGTGCTGACTCCGCACGGAGCCTGAAGAAACCTTCAGGATCCCCCCACACCGACTTCACGGAGAGCACGCTAGACTGGGCGCGCGTTCTCGATGTGGTAGCGACCCGAACCGGAGCATGCCGTGTCCGACCATTCCTCGCTGGTCCATCCGACTTCACGCCGCGCCTTCCTGAAGAAGGGCGCCGTCGCCGTGGCCATCCCGGCTGTGGTCGGCCTGGGTGGATGTGCCGACACCAAGGCCGCCGCCCCTCCGGCTGATACCACCAAGGTGGCTGCCCCGCCGCCGGAGTCCACGCCTCGGCAGAAGGCCGACGCGATGGACGCCATGCACGAGAAGGGAATAAAGGCGTTTCCGGCCAAGACCGAGGGCAAGGGCAACCAGCTGCTCGAGCCGCGGCTCGAGAAAGGCGTGAAGGTCTACGAGCTCTCCGCCGAGGAGATCGACTGGGAAGTCGAGCCGGGCCGGAAGGCCCGGGCGTGGACGTACAACCGGCAGGTGCCGGGGCCGCAGATCCGGGTGCGGGAAGGCGATCGGGTGCGCGTGAAGCTGATCAACAAGCTCTCACAGTCCACGTCGATCCACTTCCATGGGCTCGAGCTGCCCAATGATCAGGACGGGGTCCCGTACATCACCCAGCCGCCGGTCAAGCCGGGCGAGAGCTACACGTACGAGTTCACGGTGCCCAACGCCGGCTCGCACATGTATCACTCGCATCACAACGCCGCGATCCAGGTCGGCAACGGGCTGCTGGGCGCGTTCATCGTCGAGCCGAAGCGGCCGCTCCCCGCGCACCGGGCAGACGTGGACTACGTGATGGTGCTGAACGACGGCGCGCACGGCTATACACTGAACGGCAAGGGCTTTCCGGCCACGGAGCCGGTGGTCTGCAAGATGGGCCAGACCGTGCGCATCCGGTTCATGAACGAGGGGATGCTGATCCACCCCATGCACCTGCACGGGATGCACATGACCGTGATCGCCAAGGACGGGTGGGACCAGCCGGCGCCGTGGAAGTGCGACACGCTCAACATCGCGCCGGGCGAGCGGTGGGACGTGCTGGTGAAAGCCACCAACCCTGGCACCTGGGCCTTCCACTGCCACATCCTGCCGCACGCCGAATCCGAGCACGGGATGTTCGGGATGGTGACGGCGCTCGTGGTGCAGCCGGCGACCGTTTGATCTGAAGTGCCGTCCCTGACCCGTTGGTACCTGCGCGCCGCCATGATTCACCTTGGCGGCGCGCTGGTGCTGGGCGTCCTGCTCCAGTCGCCGGACCTCCGCGCCGAGTATCCCGTGGTCGCGGTCGTCTATCCGACCTGGCTCCACCTGCTCGTCGTCGGCTGGATCACCCAGGTCATCTTCGGCGTCGCCTACTGGATGTTTCCCCGCTACTCCGCGGAGCGACCTCGGGGTAGCGAGCGTCTCGGATGGGTGACGCTTGCATCGCTCAACATCGGGCTCCTGCTTCGAGCCGCCGGCGAACCGCTGCACGCGCTCGGTCAGAGCACGGGAGGCGTGCTGGCGGCGTCCGCCCTGCTCCAGCTGCTCGCGGGGTGGGGCTTCGTCGTCAATACCTGGCCCCGGATCAAGGAGCGCTAGCTGCCGCGACTCAGCGTCTGGCTCATCCGGACCTCGCTCATCTATCTGGCCGTCGGTATCACGCTCGGCGCCGTGCTCCTCGCGGGGCGTGAGCTGGCCGACGGCCCCTGGGTGACATGGCTCCGTCCGGTCCACGCTGAGGTGCTGCTGTTCGGCTGGACGGTGCAGCTGGTCATTGGAGTGGCGTACTGGATCCTGCCGCGCTTTCGCACGGGGAGCGAGCGCGGCAACGCGTGGCTTCCATGGGCGACATTCTGGGTGCTCAACGCCGGCATCCTGTTGGTCGCACTGAGCAGCACGTTGAGGGGCAGCTCGACCGTACCGCTCGCGGGTCGCGTGCTTGAGACCCTGGCGGCGTCGGCGTTCGTCGCTCACGCTCTGCCGCGCGTCAAGGCATTCGGGAGTAGCACGTGACCAGGGATCTGGCGGCGCTGATCGGCCGCACGTTCGAGGTAGTTCTTGTGGGCGGTGGCAGCTGGGGAGCCGCGATAGCCTGGCGCGCCGGGGCTTGGGTCGGCGTTCGCGACCATGCCGCCCTCCAGCAGCGCCGGCTGCTTCCTACCCGGCATGCCGGGAACGCCGTTTGCAGGAGGCCGGCGCGCTCGGCCTGCGATCGCGTGGACCGACTCCCTCGACGGGCCTGATGCCGGGTAGATTTCGGGCCCGTGGCACCGTCAGGTCGGTGGTCACCGCGTCCGCGATCCTCTCGCGTCAGGGTCGTCGGGGCTTCAACCGTTCTGAGAACGTCCTTCACCTCGGGGTGTTCGGGCCCGAATGACACGCCCGGCAAGCCCCGGCATGCGGTTCGTCACAACGCTGGCGAACGGCCAATACACCGGAGTGATGCATGAGTCGTGACCCGGCTGCGCTCGCCGCGGGCACCTTTGATGTCGTCGTGGTGGGGGGCGGCATTTGCGGTGCCGCCATCGCGTGGGACGCGACACAGCGCGGCCTGTCGGTGGCTCTGGTCGAGCGGGCCGACTTCGGTGGGGCGACCTCCGCCAATTCGCTCAAGATCGTCCACGGCGGGATCCGCTACCTCCAGCATCTCGACATCACGCGGGTCCGGCAGTCGAGCCGGGAGCGGCGGGCGCTGCTCCGCATCGCCCCGCACGTCGTGCAGCCGCTGCCGGTGGTGGTGCCCACCGAGGGCTACGGCCTACGCGGGAAGCACGCGCTGGCCGCCGCGTTCACGCTCCTCAATACGATGACGCTGGACCGCAACCGCGGTCTCCCCGACCCCGACCGCCAAATTCCGCCCGCGCGGCTCATCTCTCGCGCCGACGCCCTCGAGCGGTGTCCCGGGTTCCCGGGGCCGCTCGATGGCGCGGGCGTGTTCTGGGACGGCCAGGTCAATCATCCGCCCCGGCTCGTCTGGGCCTTCGTACGCTCCGCGGTGCGCGCCGGCGCCGTCGCCGCCAACTACTGTGAGGTCCGCGGGCTCCTTCGCCGCGACGGACGGGTGCTCGGCGTGGAGGTGGAGGATCGCCTGAGCGGCGAGCGCTTCGAGGTGCGCGCGAGCGTCGTGGTGAACGCCACGGGGCCGTTCGCGGAGCAGCTTTACGTCGATGCCGGCCTCCGTCCAGCCCGCACCCAGCCGCTATCGCGCGACATGGCCCTCGTGATCCGGCGACCGCTGCTCCGGGACTCGGCCCTCGCCATCCAGACCGTTCACCGCGATCCCGACGCCTGGCTCAGCCGCGGGGCCCGCCACCTGTTCCTCTGCCCCTGGCGCGGCGTCACTCTGATCGGCGTCCACAGCATCATCTACGGCGGGAATCCCTACGACCTGGCAACGACCGGCGAGGAGGTCGAGACGTTCCTCCGCGAGATCGGTGAAGCCGTGCCGTGGTATGAGATCGAGGCGTCGGATGTGGCTGCCGTCTACGCCGGGCTGCTGCCGATCGAGAGCGACGGGCTCCGCGAGGCGAACGTGAGCTTCGGCAAGCGGGCGCTCGTGATCGACAATGCGGACACGGATCGGCTGGAGGGGCTCATCACCGTCGTTGCCAACCGACTGACGACCGCGCGCGGGGTGGCGGAACGGACCGTGGACATGGTGTTCGGCAAGCGGGGCGCGCAGCCGCCGACCTGCCGCACGGCCGAGACTCCGCTCTACGGCGGAGACGTGCCGAACGTGGCGCAACACGTCGACGCCGCGGTGCGCGCCCTCTCCTCACGCGTCGCGCCGGAGGTCGCATCCCGGCTGGCTCGCGACCACGGCTCCGCGTATCGCGAGGTGGTCGAGCTCATGCCGGCGACGGATGACGCGATCATCCCCGGATCCGGCACCCTCGAGGCTGAGGTCGTGCACGCGGTACGACACGAGATGGCCCGTACGCTCGGCGACAGCGTGCTTCGTCGGACGGCGCTCGGGGCCGCCGGTCACCCCGGTGAGCAGGCGCTGGTCGCGGCCGCGCGGGTCATGGCGGCCGAGCTCGGGTGGGACGCCGCGCGCGTGTCCGCGGAGGTGAGCGCCGTGGAGGGACAGTTCGGCTGGCCGGCGCCGGGCGGGCCGCGTCGCACGGACGCCGAGGCGTCGCGGGCCTAGCCTGCGACGCCGCCCCGTTCCGCTTCGGGGCCGCCCGCCATATACTTTCACTACCCCTCTCACTCCGATACGCAGGCAATTCCCGCGCGGCGCCGCTGGCGCAGGCGCATCCGCACCACCCATCCAACGAGGACCATCGGTATGCGCCGAGCTTCGTCGGCCGTGTTGTCCACCCTCCTCACATCCTGCTGCGCGCTCTTCGGCGCACTGGTCCCTCCCGCCATCGCGGCCGCCCAGGAGACCGGGACCGTCACCGGCACCGTGACCCGAAGCGGCGAGACCGCCGCGCTGAGCAGCGTGTCGGTGACGGTCCAGGCGACCGGCCAGAGCACCGTGACCGCCGCGGACGGCAAATACACGCTCCGGCGCGTGCCCGCCGGGCCGCAGACGATCGTCTTCCGCTGGCTCGGCTACAAGCCAGACCAGGTGAGCGTGCTGGTGCAGGCGGGCGGCACGGTGACCGCCGATGCGGCCATGGAGCAGGTGACCATCGCGCTGAGCGAGATCGTGGTCGAGGGTGCCTCGCGCGCGCCGGAGCGCATCGTCGAGGCGCCGGCGGCGGTGTCGGTGGTGCCGCCGGAGGTGCTCCAGAACACCTCGATCACCGGCCAGGCCCCCATGGCGCTGCAGACCGTGCCGGGCGTGGACGTGGTGCAGAGCGGCGTCAACGACTTCAACGTGAACGCGCGCGGCTTCAACTCGTCGCTCAACCGCCGGGTGCTCGTGCTGCAGGATGGACGCGACCTGGCCATCGCGTTCCTCGGCTCCCAGGAGTGGAACGGGATGACGCAGCCGCTCGAGGACCTGGGTAAGGTCGAGATGGTGCGCGGGCCGGGCTCGGCGCTCTACGGCGCCAACGCCTTCAGCGGCGTCATCAACATCACGACGCCGACGGCGCGCGAGGTGCTCGGCACCAAGCTCACCCTCGCGGGCGGCGAGCTGGAGACCTTCCGCGGAGACCTCCGCCACGCCAGTGTCTTCGCCAACGACCGACTGGGCTTCCGCTTCAACGCGGGGTACAACCGGAGCGACACGTACTCGCGCAGCCGGACACTGAACGACGGGACGTCGCTCCAGCGCGAGTACGCCGACGCCACGGACGAGTCGGTCGGGCTCACCCGCGAGGCGCGCGCGCTGTTCGGCCAGACGCCCGATCCCGTGAGTGGCGAGGCCCTGGGCGACCGCGACCCGCTCAAGAACGCGTACGGGTCCGGCCGGCTCGACTACTACCTCGACAACGGCTCCGTTCTCTCGGTGGACGGGGGCGCGTCCCAGGTGCAGAACGAGATTTTCGTGACCGGCATCGGCCGCGTCCAGGTGGCCAAGGCCATCAAGCCCTACGCCCGGATCGCGATGGCGGCGGACCGCTACAACGTCTTCGCCTACTGGAACAGCCGCACCTCGATCGATCCGCAGGTCTCGCTCCAGTCCGGCCTCGATATCGAGGAGCGGAGCGACATCTTCCACCTCGAGGGCCAGACCAACTGGAACTTCATGCAGGAGCGCGGCCGCGTGGTGGGCGGCGCGTCGTTCCGGAACACGCGCGTGAACACGAACGGGACGCTCATGAACCCGGCCAACGACGACCGGAGCGACAACACCGGCTCGGTCTACGGCCAGGTCGAGTACAAGCTGCTGCCGGAGCTCCGCGCGGTGGTCGCGGGCCGGGTCGACGACGGCGACCTGTTCGACACCCAGTTCTCGCCCAAGGCGGCGCTGGTCTACAGCCCGAGCGAGAATCACTCGTTCCGCGTCTCGGTGAATCGCGCGTTCCAGACGCCGAACTACTCGGAGTTCTTTCTGCAGGTGCCGGTAGCGGCGCCGAGCGCGAGCCCCGCCACGCTCGAGGGCGGCATCCAGAACTACTACGCCGCCCTGCGGCAGAACCTGCCGGCGGCGGCGCTCGCCGGCCTCACGATCACCGACGACCTGCCGTGGAACTTCTCGGCGGCGACCCCGGCGCTGGCGCTGGGCAACGCGGATCTCAAAGTCGAGAAGGTGACCGGGTGGGAGTTCGGCTACAAGGGCAGCCTGTCGAACAAGGCGTACGTCACCGCCGACTTCTACCTCAACGAGCTGAAGGACTTCGTCACCGATCTCCTGCCCGGCGTGAACCCGGCCTATCCGGCGTTCGCGCTCACGGATGGCGTGGATGTGTCCGCCGAGCTCACGGCGATCGATCAGCGCATCCAGTTCCTGCAGTCGCAGGGCGCGATCAGCGCCCAGCAGGCGGCGGCGCTCCGCGCGCCGATCCCCGTGTTGCTCGGTGGCTATGCGCAGCTCGGCGCGGGTACGCAGATCCAGGGCGCCAACGCGCTCGCCACCCTGCCCGACGGGAGCCGCGCGCTCGTGCTGTCGTACACCAACGCCGGCAGCGTGACCGAGCGGGGCTTCGAGCTCGGCGTGGGGTATCAGTTCACACCCGAGATCCGCGGCGACGCATCGTTCACCGGGTTCGACTTCACGGTGAACTCGCAGCAGGTGGGCGACCAGCTGCTTCCCAACACGCCGAGCAAGAAGGCCACCTTCTCGCTGACCTACGCCGGGCAGCAGGGCATCGACGGGAACGTGACGGTGCGGCTCGTGGACGGCTACCAGTGGGCAGCGGGCCTGTTTCAGGGCTACGTGCCCTCGAACGAGTTCGTGAACGTGAGCGCCGGCTACCGGTTCAACAACTATGTCCGGATTCACGCGACCGCAACGAACCTGTTCGACGAGAAGCGGTTTCAGCTCTACGGCGGAAGTGTGATCGGCCGGCGGGTCCTCGGAGGCATCACGGCGACGTTCTGAGCCGACAAGGAAGGACGGGCTCGGTCGAGGACGGCCGAGCCCACGTCACCGCCGTCCGATCGCCTGCTCCGCCGCCCGCTGTCGCTCCCGAAGCCGCTGGCTCGGCGTGACGGGGTACACATCCGGCTCCGTCAGGCGTCGTACCCCGTCCGGCAGCATCGCGAGCTGCGCCGCGCAGCGTCCACGGATGTCCGCGAGGGTCGGGTGCGCGCGCAGCAGCTCACCGCCGCGCATCACCGGCTCGAGCAACCCGACCATGTCCCGCCCGATCGGCTCCTCCGCCAGCGCCAGCGTGTCTCCACCCATCCGACCGTCGGTGCCGACGTGGCGGATCACCTGCTTGGCGCCGACCCACGTTCCCTTCCCCGGGCTCAGCTTGAGCACGTCGCGCTCCCCGAACCGCACCAGCTTGTACACGAGGTCGAGCGACGGCGCATCCGCCGACGTGGTGAGCCGGGTACCGATGCCGAAGCCGTCGATCGGCGCGCCGCCCTCGAGCAGCCCGGCGATGTCGTGCTCGTCGAGCCCGCCGCTCACCAGGATCTTCACGTCGCGACACCCGCCGACGTCGAGGATCGCGCGCACCTCGCGGCTCAGCGTGCCCAAGTCCCCGCTGTCGAGCCGGACGCCCGCGAGCCGGTGGCCGTCCGCGGCGAGCTCGCGAGCGACCGCGACCGCCTCGCGGGCCGCCGCCAGCGTGTCGTACGTGTCGAGCAGCAGCACGGCGGCGTCGGGAAACGCGCGCGCGTAGGCGCGGAACGCCTCACCTTCCCGGGGAAAGGCCGTCACGAACGAGTGGGCCATGGTACCCGACAGCGGCACACCCCAGGTTCGCCCGGCGAGCACGTTGCTGGTCGAATCGAAACCCGCGAGGACGGCCGCGCGCGCGGCCTTCATGCCCGCGTCGGTGCCGTGGCTCCGGCGCAGTCCGAATTCCGCCAGCGTCCGGCCACCGGCCGCCAGCACCGACCGCGCCGCCTTGCTCGCGAGCACGGTCTGGACGTGAAGCAGATTGAGCAGCGCGGTCTCCACGAGCTGCGCCTCGAGGATCGGACCGGTGACCTCGAGCAGGGGCTCATCGGCGAACAGGACGGTGCCTTCGGCCACGGCGCGCACGTCGCCGGTGAACCGAAGGCTCGGAAGCTGGTCCAGGAACGCGGCCTCGAACCGGCCGAGGGAGAAGAGGTAGTCGATCGCCGCGCTGGAGAACCTGAACGCGTGGAGATATTCGAGCGCGTCCTCGAGCCCGGCGGCGACCAGGAACCCGCGCTCGGCCGGCAGCCGGCGCACGAACAGACTGAAGGTCGCCGTGCCCGACACATTCTCGCGAAGGAAAGCGGCGGCCATCGTGAGCTCATAGAGATCGGTGAACAGCGCGGCGTCCGCCAGCGTGAGCGGCGCCGAGACGTACGCTCCTATGGCCCGACCGGTCATCGCTCGCCTCACCGGAGAAGGGATTCCCAAACCTACCGACGGCCCCGCTTGCGCGCGCCCATGAACCAACTCTACGTTGGAGGCCTTTTTCCAACGGGAGCAAGCGTGCAGCAGATCAAAGGAGCCGTGCTCAAGTCTCGGCTCGCCTTCGCGGAGGAGAACTTCGGCAAGGACGGGCTCCAGCAGGTCCTCGCCTCCCTTCCGGACGGCGACCAGCGCACGCTGAGAATGCTGTTCACCTCCAACTGGTACCCGTTCGAGCTCGGCAAGACGCTCGATGACGCGATCGTCCGCGTCCTGGGCGGCGGGAAGCCGGCGTTCTTCGAGCGGTTGGGGGCCGCGTCGGCGGAGAAGAACCTGTCGGGCGTGCACAGCGGCTACCTGACCAAGGGCGATCCCCACGGCTTCCTGGCCAAGTCACCCTCCTTCTATTCCCTGTACTACGAGACTGGGCGCCGCGAGTACACGGAGGTGGGACCGAAGGAGGGCGTGTTCACCACCTACGACGCGGAAACGTTCAGCGCGCCGGATTGCCTCACCGTGGTGGGGTGGTACAAGCGGGCGCTCGAGATGTGTGGCGCCGCGGGCGTGAAGATCGTGGAGGAGGAGTGCCGGGCGAAAGGTGGGAAGGTCTGCCGGTATCGAGTGAAGTGGGACTGAGCAGCACCCCGTAAGCACGCGATCGAGCGCCACCCAAGGCCGGAAGCCACGACGCTTCCGGCTTTCGGTTTCCACCCTCCGTGAGACACCCGTCGTCCCGCCTGCGTATACCCACCACGAGACGACGAACGCCCACGCAGCCGGTACCCTCGGAGATCCACATGAACGCGAAGCCGATGCTCCCCGCCCTCCTGCTCTACACGCTGGCCGCGACGCTGGCGGTCGGCGCCGCGAGGCCCTCCTGGTTCGAGGCCCGCACGACGGGAGACAAGCTGCTCACCCTGCGAGGTGCCGCCGAGTTTGGCTCCGGGGCCTCCGGCACTGCCGATCCCGCGCCGTTCGTGCTGACCCTCGGCGCCGATTCGCCCATGGGCGCGGTCCTGTTTACCCAGCCCGGTGGGACACGACCGAAGCCCGGCGTCTACCAAATCGGGCCCGCAGGAGAAGGCGTCACCCACGCCATGGTCGTGACCGGCTCGCCCACGCAGCCGACCGGCGTGTTCCGGGCGCGCGGCGGCACGCTCACGGTGACCGAGTCGCGCGACGACTTCATGGCGGGGCACTTCGAGATGGAGGCGGTCGGGTTCGAGGCCGCGAACACGGCGGACGAGGACCGGGAGCTCACCGTCAGGGGCGTGTTCACGGCCGCGCCGAGCGCGCGCCCCAGACCATAGACCCCACGGAGGGTACCGCTCACGGCACCGCGAGGGATCCCGCCGGCTCGCAACCGCCGGCGGAATCCTCGATACTCGCTATCTCGCGGCCAGGATCTCCTTCAGCGCATCCAGCCGCTCCGACCAGTATTCCTTCGCGCGTTTCGCGGACGCCTGGTCCGGCAGTTTCTCGTGCGCGATGGCGACCTGGCTCTTTGCCGTGCCCTTGCTCAGGAACCCCACGGCAACGGAGGTGTGGTCGGGCCAGGCGATTCGCATGTACTTCCCGCGTGTCGCGCTCCGAACCATGAGCTCCACGCCGGGAAGCCAGCGCCCGCGGATGCGCGGGTCGTGAAAGGCGCCGTAAAGGCGCGCGAGCGGCACGGCGAACGTGCGGCTCTTCGAAGCCTCGAACGCGCCGTTCCGTCGCTGGCCGATGGTTCGTAGCCCCTTGATCCGTTCGTATCCCACGGTCACCGCCTGGGCCCACCAGCCGGGAATCTTGAACTTCTCGTGGACATAGGTCGCGATCTCGCGATGCGACCACGTGTGGGCGCCGGCGTGATCGAGCGCGGCGACCCAGCGCTCCCATGTACAGCCCGTCCTGGCCTTGATGATCGCGTCGGTCCGGCCGGCGAGCCGAGCGTAGTCAGCGGTCGAGCGAGACGGCTCCCGTTTGAGCTGCGCGCGGGCGGCGGTATACGACCCGCCCGTCTTCTGCATGCGGGCGCGAACGAGGCGCTTGAAGTCCTTATCGGTGGTCATCGGAGGGCCCTTTGGTTGGGCCACGGGCGACACGCCCCCCAGCGGCGACGCCCGTGGCGTCCCAAAGGATCGAAGCAGACGGATCCGAGGGTGTACCCCCCTTTGCCTCGCGAGGGCCCGGCTGGGGCGGAGCCGACGAGGTTCGGCGCGGATCGGGCGCCGCTCCTAGTGTGCATCCTCGGCCCGCGAGGAGCAAGAGGTTCCCGATTCGATGGGGCGGCCCTCCGGCCGCCGGTGGTCAGCCGGCCGCGGACGTCCTCGGACGGACGATGATGGTGGACAGCATCGTCGCGATCGGCGTCTCGCCGGCGCTCGCAATCGCCACAACGTCGGCGAGGCACACGGTCAGGGTGCGTCCCGCGCGGAGCACGCGCGCGCGCGCGAGGAACTCCTCCCCGCGCGCGGGCGAAAGGAGGTTGATCTTGAACTCGACGGCGAGCACGTCAGTGTCGGCGGGCGCGAGCGTGAGCGCGGCGTAGCCGTTGGCCGAGTCGGCGACGCTCGCGACCGCTCCGGCGTGCAGGAACCCGTTCTGCTGGCACAAGGCCGGCGAGTAGGGAAGGCGCAGGTGAACCTCGCCGGGCGACAGGTGCGCGATGCTCGCGCCGAGCGTCGCCATGAAGTTCTGCCGGCCGAAGCTCGCGCGCACGACGGCCGCGAAGTCGGGATTCTTCGGATCGAGCGCCCGACCGGTCATCCCGCCCGGGCCGCCGCGTCCGCGGAGAAGCCCTTGAGCGCGGCTCGCCCGAGCCACACGAACAGGACGAGCACGAGCAGCTGCGTCACTAGGAAGGGCGGCTCGCTCTGCGTCGGGGCCAGCACGATGAGCGCCGGGATGCGATGAAAGAGCTGCGCGACGAGCACGAACGCGTTGAAATACAGCGCCAACACCGATCCGCCCACGAACACGGTGCCCCAGCCGCCGGCCAGATGCTTCCAGTAGCGCGCCGCGATCACGATCGGGAGAACCACGAGCGAGATGATCCCGACCCCATGCGACGGCATGAACTTCACGAAGGGAAAGCCGAACGCCGTCACGTTCGTGAGAACCGTGGTGGTGAGGAACACACCGGTCCAGCCGTCGAGCCGGCGGCCGGCCACCAGACCCCCGGCAACCACCGCCCCGGCGATGATGCCTATGACGCTCAGGATGGTGTGAATCAGGGTGAACGTGGTGATGTTGACGAGCATCGCCGACTCCTTTCGAGAGAGGAACGGGCACGGTGGCCGCGAAGGGCCGCTCCGACGCATCGCACGAGCTCAGTGATGATGCAATCTATGCCGTCCAGCGCGTCACGCCGGACACCTCCTCGCTTCGAGTGACCTCGACCTATTTCGCCTCGGACCCTGGGCGCGAGACCGGCAGCTCGATGTAGCTGTCACCGAACCAGGTGACGGAGAGCGGCGGACCCGCGTCCGCGATGGTCTCGTCACTCACCTCCTTGCCGGTCCCATAGTTGATCTGCTGGCCCGGGCTCTTGAGGATGCCGAGCACCACGATGAACCGGCTCCCCGCCTGGCAGAGGTGGCTCGCGAGGCGCACGCTCATGAAGTCGAGGCGCGCCCGCGCGCCGGGCGTGAGCAGCCTCCGGTGCGTGGGGCTCTCCACATGGCTCGCCCGCGCCTGGTAGGGCGGCAACTGCAGATAGGTGCCGTCCTTTCTCCGCTCGTAGATGCTGATGCCGAAGTCGAAATCCTTCTTGTTGGCGAGGACGACGAGGTGCCCGGAGAAGAGCCCGCTCACCTCCATCGGCGCCGTCAGGGGGTCGCTGGAGAACACCAGCGCGTTGGCGGTGTCGATCGCGGTGTCCGCCACGCCGCCGCCCGGAACGATCCGGTCGCTGTCCGAGCGGTCGGCCAGGTTCACCGTCAGCGTGGTGCTCGCCTTGCCCGACGGAGGTTCGGTCGCGAGGCGATACGCCGAATCGGCGCGCTCCGCGCTCAGGTAGAAGCGCCGCGTGCCATTCGACATCCCGGCGATCGACGGAGCGTGCTTCCAGCGGTTCGCTCCCACCACCTCGTAGTTCACCTTGTCCGCGAGCAGGGCCGGCCTGGGTTTCCCCTTGAGCACGTGGTCGAACCACTGATAGCGCAGGTCACCCACGATGTCGATTCTCGCGGCGGGATCGATCTCGTAGCCGAAGAGGACGGTGGCGGTGTCGGCGAGCGCGTTGACGACGCCGCGCTGGGCCTGGAAGTGGTCGTACGGACCGATGACCAGGTAGTGCTCGGCGCGCGGGTTGTACTTGTAGTGCTGCGTGAGGTAGTGGACCGCGGCGCCCGGCCCACCATAGTAGTACCCCGCCGTCTGGAGCACCGGGATCCTGATGTCCGCGAACTCCTTGCCGTAGGGTATCATGGCCTGCCAGTACGCGTCGTACGTCGGGTGCGCCAGCCATTCATCCCAGATCGGATTGGGAGTCCCGTCGATGCGGTCGAGATCGCGGTAGGCGCGCCCGCTCGCGTACCACTGGCGGTCGAGCCGTCTCCATCGGTCACGGTCGTTGTACGTTGAGTCGTCGAGGGCCTTCACGTTGGTGGTATAGAAGGGCCACGGGTAGACGAAGTTCCATACCACGTTGCCTTCCATGGGCACGTCGAGCGCCGGCGCCACGGGCGCGCCGACCATGATCGCCTTGAGCGCGGGCGGCCGGTGCTTCGCGGCCGCCCACGGCGTCATGCCCGAGTAGCTGCCACCGTACATGCCCACGCGGCCGTCACTCCACGGCTGCCGGCTGATCCACTCGACCAGCGCCGCGGCGTCCGCGCCGTCGTGGACGTACGGCACGGGGGTGTCGGGGCTACAGGCCTTGCCGCGCGTGAAGCCCATGACCGCGGCGTAGCCGTTCGAGGCCGTTCGCCTCGACTCGCCGATCAGGGGCACCGTATCCGCATAGATGGTGAACTGGAGCAGCGCCGGCAGACGCGCCGGGCCCGCGCGCGGCCGCCACACCATGGCGCATACCGTCGCGCCGTCCGGCGTTGGCACGCGAAGGTCGGTGGCGATCAGGTACCGATGCTGGTCGTCCTCCCGCACGAGGGGCGTCGCGAGCCCGTCGATGTCGCGATACGTCTCCGCGATCTGCTCGGCGCGGAGCCACGCGACGGCATCCGCTACCGGCATGGTCATCGAGTCGGGACCCTGCCCCACCGAGTCGGGGGCGGCCGGGAAAGGCTGCGGGGGGATGCTGAGCGCGCGCGCCACGAGCGCCGCGGTTCGATCGTCGAGTCGGGCGAACCACTCCCGGAAGGCCCGCTGGAATGCCTCGGCGGAGGGAATCCCGTGGCTCGCCTGCAACTGCTTGGACCGCACGTAGATCTCGTACTGCGCGTTGACCGCGCGCGTGCGGGGCGAGGAGTCTCCCGCCGCCACCATCCAATGAGTGCGCCACTCCCGGAGCGCCGCCGCCGCCTCGTCGAAGCGGCCGGCGAGAATGTGGAGCCGGAACAGGTTGTCGAGCCGCCTAACAGGGTCGGGATTCTGGTAGGATGCGGCCGCCGCCTCGGCCAGGCGCGGGACCGCCGCCGCACGCGCCGCCGAATCGCCGAATGCGCCGCTTGGAATCGCGACGCGCTGGGCGGCCAGCGGATGCGCCACCGCGAGCACGGCGACGAGCGTGGTCCACACCAGTCGCCGTACCTCGAGCGAACGCCACTGGCAGGGCCGGTGTCCGCGCCCAACTGTTTCCGGCACAAAGTCGTCCCTGGATCGCAATGGGATGGCCGTAATCATCCGACCATCATAATGATCAGACGAGAGCGCCGGGACAATTGTGCGCACGAGCGTACCCACCCTCGCAGTTGCGGTCGGTACGAAGGCACGCATCGGTGATTTGCATCACCTCACCATGCCTACCTCCGGCCTATGGTGTCGCCAACCCGAGGCCAATCCGAACAGGAGCTGATCATGGCACGCATTCAGAAAGTCACCCCATGCCTGTGGTTCGACGACCAGGCCGAAGCAGCGGCTCGGTATTACACGAGCATCTTCAAGAATTCGAAGATCGGTCGGATCTCGCGATATGGTGAGGCCGGACAGGAGGTTCACCACCGTCCGCCGGGCTCGGTCATGGTCGTCGAATTCGAGCTGGAGGGACAGACGTTCACGGCGCTCAACGGCGGGCCGATCTTCACCTTCAACGAGGCCATCTCCTTCCAGATCAACTGCGAGACGCAGCAGGAGGTGGACTACTACTGGGAACGTCTCGGCGCCGGCGGCGACGTGACGGCCCAGCAGTGCGGGTGGCTCAAGGACAAGTTCGGCCTGTCCTGGCAGGTCGTGCCGGTCGTCCTCGAAGAGCTGATGGCCGATCCCGATCGCGAGAAGGCGGGTCGCGTCATGGAAGCGATGCTCCAGATGAAGAAGATCGACATCGACGCGCTGAAGCGCGCGGCCGAGGGCGAGCGGGTCACGGCCCGAAGCGGCCGTTAGTTTCTTGGCGGTCACAGGTGCGGCTCCCGGCCGCACCTGTGCGCCCCGCTGCCCACACGACTCTCCCCATTCGACAACGCATCCCGCCCTCCGCCGCTACTCCGCGCGCAGCGTGATCGAGGGGTCGACCCGCGTCGCCCGCCGCGCGGGGAGGTAGGTCGCGAGCAACGCGACGAGCAGCAGCACCACCGAGAGCGCCAGGTAGGTGGGCTTCAGGGCGTCCAGGATCACCCCGATGATCCCGCATGCTCGGCCGATTGGCGCCCCCAGGGCTGGCATCCGGCCCGCCGGTCGTGATATTGCGACCTTCCCCTCTGCGACTGGTCCGTCGTGCCCCGCCCCCGGACCGGGACCACTGATAGGAAGGCAGGAGCGGTTGCAGCTGGACGCTGGATTGGAGTGGCTGAGGCAGCCGAGAGGTACGTCGGAGCTCATCCGGAAACCTCCGGACCTCCGGGTCCCGCGAACGCTGGACTATCTGCAGGGGTCGGCGGCGGTCTTCAACGTGAGAGACCTGGGGGCCAGGGGCGACGGGGCGACCGACGACACGGCCGCCCTCCAGCGTGCCTTCAGCGCCGCCGGGGCCGTGGGGGGAACCGTGCTGCTTCCGCCGGGCACATACCCCTTCAGCGCTACCCTCGGGATCCGCGGCGACCGGACCGAGCTCGTCGGGCTCGGCGGCTCACGTCTCGTCGCCACGACACTGCTCGACCGCCTGCTCGACAGCAACAGCTTCAGCCACCTGCGATTCCAGGGATTGACCATCGAGGGTACGGGCGTGCAGGCCGTCGGCGGGCGGGGCACGATCCATCTCGACGGCGGCAGCATCCACTGCGTCGTGACCGACTGTCGCATCCTGAATGCGCCGGGCACCGCCATTGTCGACGACGGCTCACGGAACACCCTGATGGGCAACGTGGTGGACGGAACGGGCGAGCATGGCATCTACTCCGCCGGCTGCGCGCACTCGGTGTACCACCAGAACCACCTGCGCAATGTCGGGCGGGTGCCGGGGACAACCCTGGGCTGCCACGGGGTCAGCCTCGCCGGGTCGGAGTCATGCACCGTCGCGGACAACACGATCGAGAATGCGGACGGCGTGGGGATCGCGCTGCGGGACGGCACGCGGCACTGCACGGTCCGCGTCAACGCCATTCGCGCGGGCAGCGACCGGCACATCGCGCTGGGGACGGCCAGCGACTGCACGATCGTCGGCAACGTGATGCTGGAGGTGGCGTCCGGCGCGGATGCCGTCCGAATCGATGGCGGAGGGCGATTCGTGATTGCCGACAACGTGATCCGTCGCACCACCCCTGGCGGCGCGGCCATCCGGTGGACGACGCCCGCGGTGCTTGGTGGGGATGACGTCTACGACAATCTGATTCTGCTCGATGGCGCGGCTATAACGCAGTATGGCATCGACGTGGATACCCGCCCGCTGGGTCGCGTTCGTATCCATGGCAACACGATCAAGGCCATCAACGGAGCCGCGCCGCCTGCGGCGATTCGGGTCGCGGGAGGTGACGCCAGAGTGAAGGTGTACGACAACATCACCACGCCGACGCTTCGCGTGCGCTCGGGGTAACGCCCACGCACCTACGTCGCGCTTTCCTTGTACAGCGTGGAGTACAGCACCAGCCCGCGCCCCACGGCCGTCGCGATCAGCTCGGCCATGTACTCCGGCATTCCGCCGAGCTTTGCCTGGACACTGCCGAGCGCCTTCCGCGGATCGTCGCCAGCTCGCATGCCCGTGAAGTGGTCCATGAGACCGGTCGCGACCGCCTCCTGGACCCAGGGCTTGGTCTCCACGGTTGCCGTGGTGACCATTGCGCGGGTAATCGCCCCGTCGGGTCCGAACGTGAGCCCGACCTCGATCGGGCCGTGCGGCGTGTCGACCTGCTGGAACAGCACCACGCCGAGCGTCGCGCTGCCGTCGCCCTGGCCCAGGTAGAACTGCACGTCCGGATCGTCGGGTGTGAAGTCACTGGCCTTGCGGATCGCCTGGAGGTCGTTCTTGCCGATGTTGACTGTGCGAACGAAGTACTGCTTGGCGCCAACAAGCGTCTGCCGGATGAAGTCGGCGTGCTTCACCAGCACCACCTTGGGCGTCGGGTGGGCGGCCGCGCCGAGCGCCGCGGTGGTAAGCGCGAGCGCTGCGGCCGTGCCGAGGCGTTTGAGCATGATCATGAGGAGCTCCTCGGGGCGCGCCCGGGCAGGATTGCCCGGACGGTCGAATAGAGGACGATGACATAGACCAGGGACATGCCCCAGCCCGACAGGATCGTGAGCCAGGCGAACCCGCCCAGCCCGAACTTCATGAGCCACTGACCGGCGAAGTCGAGCGCGCCGGCGGCGAACGCCGTGACGATCACGGTGTCGCGCCACCACGCGGGCCAGTCGAGCCCGAGGATGATCAGCGTGAGCAGGCCGGCCACGATGGCGTAGAGCATGATGTGGATGTGGCTGTCCTGGACCAGCAGGTTGGTGTCGACCGTGTGCTGCATCTCCGGCACCTTGCCCAGGTCCAGCGGCTGCGTGGTCGCGCGGGACTCGGTCGTCATCCGCATCTCGTCCATGCCCGGTTTCGGCACGTACGTGGCCTGGACGCGGGCGGGGGTGAGCCCCGACCAGGTCTTCACCATGAGGAAGGCGAAGACGTAGGCATAGCCCAGCACCAGCAGGAAGAGCAGCGCGCCGAGCTTCACCGACCGATTCGCGTGGCGCAGGCTGTAGAGACCCATGGTGCGCCCTCGGCTAGAAGGTCGTGACCAGCTGCACGGTGTATTGGACGCCCCACTGATCCGGCTCGTCCGACGTCTCGAAGAACGGCACGTTCGAGTGGTTGAGCCGGACCTCGCCGCGGAGCTGGAATCGCGGAATCCGGTAGGTCGTGTGCTGAATGTCGGCGAAGATGCCCTCGCGTCCCACGCCGATGGAATAGATCGGCGCGAGGGTGTACGAGGTGAGCGTCTGCGGCACGCCGGTGCGCGCGCCGTCCTTGTCATCCATCACCTCGGCGCGCGCGACGAGGCCGAAGTGGCGCGACATCTGGCGGTGCACCAGCAGCATCGCCCCGGCCCAGCGCGCATCGCCGGCGTCGGGAAGGTCGTAGTCCTTGCCGTAGTTCGCTTCGCCGGCCACGATCCAGTCGCGCACCGGCTCGAACGCGTAGTCGGCGTTGAGGAGCAGGCGGTTGTTGGTCTCGCCGGCTTCGCCCTCCGACCCATAGAGCGCGCTCAATCCGATGCTCGAGCCCTCCGCGGGCAGGAGGCCGAGCCGGGCCCCGACGGTCTTCCCGTGATTGGGGTCGATCGGCGTGTCCCACCCGTTGGCGACGAAGCCGCTGAGATCCACGCGCCGGCTCAGGGTCCAGGTCGCGAACAACCCGGTGAGCTTCGCGGGCCGCGCCAGCTCGAAGTTGAACGAGGTGGACGGCGTGAAGAGCAGGACCTCGTCGTCACGCTCGAACCCGACAGGAGCGTCGAGCGTCCCGAAGGTGAGGTTGACGTTGGACGACCCCGGCGGCGTGAAGCTCACCAGCAGGTTGTCGATCTCGATCTCGGTCGCCGGCTCCGCGTCACCCTCGTCCTGGATCGACGTCGTCAGCTGCCCGAAGACGTACAGGTGGTCGGTGAGCTCGCGGAAGAGCGACACCGCCACCTTGCCTGCCGAGAAGGAGTTGTCGTCGGTCTTCCCGTCATAGGTGTAGCCGGCCACGCCGAAGCCCGAAATGGCCAGTGCATGCTGGTCTTCACCGGTCACGGGCTGCACGTCGTTGCCCGCGCCCTCGAGCGTGACCGGCTGATCGGGCGTGACCTGCGCGGCGGCGTTGCCGGCGGCGAGGCCGAGGATGAGGATCACGATACGAGCGGACCGAGTCACTCCCCGCATGTCGTCGTCTCCCTAGGTCTGAAGCCCGGGCGTGTGCACCTTGCGCCACGCGCGACGCCGACGGAATGCCCGTCAGACGCCGAAGTCCTGCACGAGTTGTGTTGGGGCTAGACGAAACGCGGAGGGGGCGACTCGACAGCGTGGGACACCAATCGCGGGAGCTCGGGGAGAGCGCCAACGGGCTCGACCCATTGCTCGGCGACGGTCGCGACAACGGCAGCGCGGGTCGGGGCCATGGGTGAGAGCAGCTGGAGCGAAGCGCGCTGGACGGCGCCCGAGATGCCGGTGTGGCATGCGACGTTCGCCAGCGTCCCGCGCCCCTGGTCCATGTCCGGCATCGCGTGCGCGCCGGCGTCGTGGGCCTGAAACAGGCAGAGCGCGGCACAGCCTGCGGCCGGCTGTGCCAAGAGGAAGGCGGCCAGGACGACGAACGCGAGGCGGCGGGAGCGCAGGGCCAGGAACATGGACGGGATTTTAACCCAAATCGGGACCTATGGACAGGCGAGGGTCCTTCGGGCGGCCGTCAGGCCATCTTCGACCTCCTCCACCCCCATGTGAGACATCCCCCCGGGTCCCTGCGTATCCCCTCCTGCGAGGCATCAGCTCGCCAGCCCGAATCGAGGACCACGACCCGAGGGGAGACCACGTATGCGACAGATCATCCTTGCCATCCTGGCGCTGGCGACAGCCGGCGCCGCACCCGTCCACGCCCAGCAGCACGGCTCGATGCCTCCCGCCAAGGCGCCGAGGGGCCTCGTGCTCAACGCACACGCGTTCGCGATGCCCGGCTTCAGCATCGACGGCCCTGACGTCGACACGCCCATCGACATCTCGTCGGGTCCCGGTGCGGGCGCGCAAGTCGGCTATGCCTTCAGCCCGCGCTACATGATCTACGCCGGCGCGGACCTCGGCCGGCTTGGCGCCGCCGCGGAGGACGGAGGGGGGCACTGGGGCCTCGGCATGCTCGAGCTCGGCGGGCGCATGAGCTTCCCCAAGGCGGCGAGCCGTCTCACTCCGTACGTCACCGGCGCCGTCGGCCTGCGTGGGCTCGGCGCCAAGGTCGCCGACTTCGGCACCGTGAAGCTTCACGGCATGGCCCTGAGCGGCGGCGGTGGCATCACGTACGCGCTGTCGCCGAACACGTCGCTCAACGCGGCCGCCGTCGTCACGATGGGCAAGTTCGGCCACTACGAGGATCCCGGCCAGAGCTTCGACGTGAACGTCAATAACACCCTGTCGACCCGCCTGCAGTTTGGGTTGGACTGGCGCCCCTGACATTCTCCGCACACGTGATGGGCCACCGCTCTCCTTCCAAGCGGTGGCCCACTCGTTCCGGCCTGTCGGGCCTGAGCCTCGATGGCTCTTCACTCTTCGTGTGATTCAAATCACTGCCTTCGCACACAAACGTGAGAGAGCTCCGGCGCGAACGTCGAATCTGTGACATTCGATGTTCCCATCCGAGACGCCGGGAGGTTGCGGGACGGACCAAGGATTCGAATATTCTGCCTCCATTCACATTGCGGCAGGAGGCCGTATGGCAGCGAAAGCACAGGCGATTCCGAAGGGGTATCACAGCGTTACGCCCAGCATCGTGGTGTCGAGTGCCCCGAAGGCGATCGAATTCTACAAGAAGGCGTTCGGCGCCGAGGAGCAGGGTCGGTTCGCGGGGCCGGATGGGCGGATCATGCACGCCGAGATCAAGGTCGGCGACTCGGTCATCATGATGGCCGACGAAATGCCCGAGCATGGTGCCAAGGGCCCGCAGTCGTACGGCGGAACCCCGGTCAGCTTCTTCATCTATCAGGAGAACGTGGACGCGGCCTGGAAGCGCGCATTGGACGCCGGCGGCAAGGCGATCATGCCACTTGCCGACCAGTTCTGGGGCGATCGCAGCGGGTGCATCGAGGATCCGTTCGGCCATCACTGGTGGCTGTCGCAGCGCATCAAGGACCTCACGCCCGACGAGCTCCGGAAAGCGGCGGACGAGTTCTTCTCGAACATGCAGCAGCCGGCCTAACCTGGCCGACGAAACTGCATCCGTCACCCTGAACGAAGAGAAGGGGGCATGCCTCTCGAGCATGCCCCCTTCTCGTGTGTTCAGAGCCAGAGGCCCCGCCGGGCCCCGGTTTCTCCGCTACTCCGACCCCGCGGTCGGCTGGCCCGACCAGTCCACCAACCGCACGGCCGCCTGCTGGTCGAGGTCACCGCGCCGAATCAGCAGCCACTCGTAGTCTCCTCGTGGCGCGGAGATCATCCGCATGCCGACGAAGTCGCCGACGACCCACGAGCCCGTGGTGGCGCGGTCGGAGATGTCTACCTCCCAGGTTCGGCCGTCTTTCAGCGTCACATAGCGGCCATCATCGGACACCGCGGTCACGGTGAATCCCACGGGAAGTCGGTCGGTCCTGACCACCTCCTGTGCAGACATGGTGCGGAGCGGGAGAACCAAAAGAGCGGCGAGCGGCACGGCGAATCGAAGGCCACGCATTGGGGCACCCTCCATCGAATGGACATCGATAGTATGGTGTCCAAAACGGAAGTGCGGAACGATACCTAGGTGCAGGTCAGCCTTGCGAGCCTCCTGCACCAGCGAGACTCGACGCCACAACTTATTGCAACTCGTTACGCAGCAATCGCTTGTGCGATTCAGATACTGTGTCGCGGGTCGCCACGTGGGACCCTCCGTTCGCCTACCGCACCTGTACCGCCACCTCTGTCGGCTGCGACGGCGCCGGACCGCGAGGTGGTAGCTCGTAACGCAGCCGGAGCGAGCCCGGCTTCCGGGGCGTGACCTCGACGTCATAGATCTCACCCGCCGCGAACGTGAGCTTCGCGGGTCGCGATCCGACCTGAGAAACCGGCAGGTCCGCGCCGTCCTTCGCCACCACCCGCCATTCGACCGGCCTTCCTTTCCGCAGCAGCGACAGCGCCACCATGTAGTCGGTCCGGATATTGATGAGTCGGAACCGGTACGTCGTCCCGGCGCGAAGCTCGATCGGCTCCGGGCGCTCCCGTCCGTTGAGCAGCGCGGGCGGGAACGGGCCCCGGATCACGTTCGTCGTCGGGCCGCCGTCGCTGAAGAGGAGGACGCGGTCGGTGTCGGCGTCGTAACGCTGTCCACGGTCGAGCACGACGATCGGGCCGTAGAGGCCCGACGCGATCTGATCGAGCTCGTCGAAGTGCGAGTGGTACATGAACGTCCCCGCGCGCGGCGGGGTGAAGCGCACGGTGAGCGAGTCGCCGGGCTGAATGGGATCCAGTACCGAGCGGCCACTCCCGCTCCAGCCGGGCACGCCGTCCGGAAAGCTCTCGAGCTCGATCCCGTGCCAGTGCACCGCGGCGGGCTCCGGCGAGTGGTTGACGACCGTGATCGCCACCGGCTCCCCCTTCTCGAGCACGAGCGTCGGACTCCGCGCCGGCAACGGCGCCGAGTCGTCCGCCTCGGCGGTGCCGCCGAGGGCGTAGGCATAGCCCGGCTTGTCCCCGTACACATTGGGCTTCGAGCGGACCAGCAGGCGGAGCCGGCGCGGGTTGGCCGCCGGCGCCCTCGCCGGACCGACGGGAGCGACCCGAATGCCGAGCACGAGTCCCGCCATCTGATGCCCCGTCGCGGCCGAACGGTGGAACCGTGGGATGCCCCCATCCGCGAAATCGACCATGTGGATGCGCGGGGCCGACATCGCCGTGCCGTGCACCTCGCCAAGGGACACCAGGTGCGAGATGTGTCCCACGAAGTGGCAGTGGAGGATCCAGTTGCCGGGCCGGTCGGCCGTCCATGCGAGCGCCATCGTTCCGCCCGGATGCAGCACCTGCGTCACCGCCCGGCCCCGCTCGTCCCCGGCGTAGCTGGTGTAGCGGGCGCCGTCGCCGGCGGCATCTACGCGGAAGTAGAAACCGTGCAGATGCATCGGGTGATCGAGACCGGTGAGGTTGATCCATCGCCAGCGGAGCGAGTCGCCCTGCAGCGCGTCAATGCGCTCGGTGTAGGGCCACGACCGGCCGTTGATCGCGAGGGTGGCGCGTCCGAGGCCGCTCGCCCTGGTCGAGTCGAGCGTGAACCACCACGAGATCACGAAGACGCGATCGGCAGGCGGACTGATGCTCGCGGGCGGATCCACCACGATCGCGCCCTGGAGCTGGCTGTCCTCGGTGCTCCGTCCAAGCACGGGCGCGGGCGAAGTCACGCCGGCGTAGTACCAGGTGCCCGGAGTGGTTGCCCGGAAGCGAACCTCGCGCTCCGCACCGGGCAGCAGCCGGAGGCTGTCGGCGCCGAGACCGCGCTGCCGGCCCAGGCCGAGAACCGTGAGCGGCTTCGCGAGCGCATTGCGCACGATGGCGTGGACCTCGGTGCCCGCGGGGACGCGGATGAGCGGCCCGGGATTCTGTGGGGGCTTCCCGGGTTCGGCGAACGCTGCGATCCCGAGGCCTGTGCCCTCAGGCCCTTCGGGATACCACACCCCTTCTCTCGCCACGAGCCGGACGGTGAGCACTCCGTTCTGGAGCCACCCGGCCGGCTGTCGGTTGTCGTTTGCGGCCACGCGCGGCACGGCGCGTGGCTCGGTCGGCCGGTCGGTGCGCGCGGCGTTGGCGGGCGAGCCGGGCTGGCGTCGGCAAGCGATGGTCAGGATGGTGGCGGTGATCAGCCAGCGAATACGGGTCGGGCGGAACATGGGGCCTCAACGGGTTCGAGCCGGTGATTTCAGTCTCACCGGGCGAACTTCGCGATTCGGCCGTGGGCGGGCATCGAGCGAGGGTCGGGAATTGCGGCGGGCGATGGATGGATCGGGATGCCGACCCAAGGTGGGGAGCGGGCCAACCAAAGTTAGGGGTGCACGCGCGCTGCGACGTTGGTCCCCCGCTGGGGTCCGGGCACAGTGCGCATCCGACCGCCGCTCGGGACAGTCGAGTGGGCGCGGACGTGAGAGGAGCCCAACTCGTTCGCTAGGCCGAAACGAGCGCCTCCCCCAGCACCTGTGGCAGGAGGCCATCCTCCCAGTATTCCACGTGAGCCATCAGCAGGGTGGTGGCATCCGGATCCTTCAGGTTCACCACCTGCCTCGGGTCGGCCGCCCCGGGGAGATCGTAGTATTCGAGCGCCCCGCTGATGATGTCCCAGGGCGAATAGATGTTCACCCAGCGCTCTGGCCGCCAGGCGTAGTCCTGCAGCATCGGCTGCGCGGAGGCCGCCAGCGCCTCCCGCGCCTGGGTGGTCCGGCCATGCTGCACGGCGAAGATGAAGGCGGTCTTGTCGAGCGGCGAGCCGAAGGTGAGGAAGAGCGGCGTGCGGCGGGCGACGTCCCGCGTCGGGCGGCCCTCTTGCCGGTCGATGGCGTCCTCGCAGAGCAACTGGTTGAGCACGTCGTAGCTCACGAGCGTGCCGAGCGAGTGGCCGACGACCACGACCCGATCGTACGCCTCCGCCCCCGTGGCCGCATAGACGGCGCGCGCGCGGTCGATGACGCACTCGCGGATTCTGGTTCGCAGCTCGGCGAAGCGATCCACGGTATGCGATTCGATGTAGACGGCGACGTCCCCGAGGTACTGGACCATGAATCGGCGGACGACGGCGCTCAGGAGCAGCACCACCGCCCAGGTGACCAGCAGGCGGAGCGGCCAGTGGTTCTCCGGGCCGCCCGACGGCCAGAGCGTCCACACCTCGATCAGGATGAGCGTGGTACCGACGGCGAAGGCCGCGAGCACGAGGAGCGAGGCGAGCGGCTGCTGCGCCGGGCGACGGGCGCGAATCTGGGAGGCCGCCGCAGTGAGGAAGGTCAAGGCCCACGAGCCCAGCACGTACCCGATCGCCAGCACGGGCAGCGTGAGAAACACGGCGCTGCACCAGTTGTCGAGCCGCGCCGCTCCATGCTGCCCGAGCAGGCTGCTCCACCGCCACATCCCGGGCACCCAGGCGCCCTGGTGCTGAACATGCGACAAAATCAGGAGGGGAAGCGCGAGGCCCGCGAGCACCGTGGCCAGAAGCGTCAGGGCGAAGAGAGCGACGCTCAGGAATCCGAGCAGGGACCGGAGCCACCGGGCGCCGCGGCGCCGTGCGAGCTTCGAGGCGCCGAGGATCACGACGAATGCCGTCGCCACGATGAGCAGGAGATTGAGCGTGGTGGTGAGATCGCAGAAGAGCGCATCGCTGAGCCAGGGCGGCGGCGTCTGGCCGAGCGTGGCGCGCGCCGTGCTCACGACGATGACCACTGAGTTGATGAGGATCAGCGAGCCGACCGTCGCGAGCGCCACCACGAGGTACGCCCAGCTCCGCACGGGGATGTCGTACGACTGCCAGCGGCCGAAGATCCAGCGGGAGAAACTGGTCGTGCTGTTGAGGATTCCATTCACGCCCGCGCGGAGCAGGAACCGTACGATGTCGCGCAGCGTGACTTCACCCTCGGTGAGCGGCGCCCAGTATCCCTCGTAGAAGTGGATCTCGCGCTCGAGGGCGGGGAGCCGGAGCACGAGGCGCTGCATCTGCTGACCGCCAAGCCGGACCGTCTCGGCCTCGGGGCGCGCGGAGGCGAACGGCTCGCGGAGGCGCAGCCGCTCGAACACGGCGTCGAGCGTGGTGAACGGCACCTGCTGGCCCATGCCGTGGGTCATGAACACCGCGAGCCTCCTGAGCGCCGCGGGTGCCTTGGTGGAGGGCGTGCCGGGTGCGAGGACGCGGTAGTCGGATTCGGCGGTGGTCGAGGATTGGTGTTGCACACCCGGAGTTTACGATCCGGGACGCAGGAATCAACGGCTGTTTCGCGGCTGCGGACGTTCTGCGCCCCCGGCCATCAGGTGCAGGGCCAGTGCCTTCCGCGTGTGGAGCCCAAGCCGCTCGAGCACCCGCTCGAGATAGTGCCGCACCGTGTGTGCGCTCAGTCGCATCCGCTGGGCGATCGCCGCGTTCGTGAGCCCCTCCGCGGCGAGCAGCGCCACCTGTGGCTCCCGCCCCCGAAGGCCGAAGGTGGCTCGAAGCTCCTGGGTGGTCGGAAGTGAAGGGCTCAGGCGGTCCACCAGCACGAGCACGGCCGCTTCGCTGAGCAGCGTTCCAGCCGCCGCGCGGCTCGTGACCAGCCGGTAGATGCCCCCGACCAGCTCCACCTCCTCGGCTTCCTCCCGCACACCCGGCATCGGTGCGGCGGCAGCGCGTCGTGCCTGGCAGGCGACGAGCTCGAGCAGCCGCTCGCGCTCGCGCTCCTCCTCCAGCAGCTCGTCCAGGCGTGCATTCCGGGCGACCTCGCCGAGGCCGTCGTTCCCGAAAATCGCCATGCCGGTCTCCATGTCGTCGAACGCCAGGCCGAGCGTGCTGCGCCAGGTGCAAAGTCGATGGAGCGTAGCGAGACCGGAGAAAAGCGCGCACCGGAGGGAGACCACGAGCACGAGAGCCTGGGAGCTGTCCATGACGACGGGCAGCGCGCCGCCCCACCGCTCCGCATCGGGCGAGGCGAGCGCCGCGCGCAGCCATCCTGGCTCCTCGCCCGGCAGGCGGAGCGCCGCCTCGAGCTCGGCGATCACGTCGGCAGGCGGCGCGCTCGCGCTGCCGCACGCGCCGTGCACCCGCCGGAGGCATTCCCCAAGCCACGCGTCGCGGCCCCCCCATTCCAGGGGTGACATCATGACTTCTACCGCTCCGACCAGTGCCGCCAGCTCCATCGTACGCCGCCCGGGGTTGGAACCCACTACGCTGTTGGCCCCGCGTGAAGTTTCCGTGATTCGGGAAGTCATGGGACGAACGTCCCCTGCGGCAGGCAGGCGCGACACGCAGACTCAGCATGTGATCCCGACAGCATGCCTTGAAACGCCGACCCGTCCTGTGCAGGGGGTACACGATGAAGCCGTCATTCAGTAACCGCCTTTCCGTCGCCGGCGTGCTGTTCGCGACACTCGGTCTCCCGGCCGCTGCGGCAGCGCAGTACCAGCTGCCGACTCTCACCAGCTCGGCCAAGGCCGACAGCCTGCACGACGAAGCCGCGGCGCTCGTGGCGGCGCACCGATGGGGGGACGCCGCCCGGCTGCATCGTCGCTCGGCTGACCTCCGGGACGCCGATGATCCGCTCGGCTTCCGGTGCCTCAAGGAGGCCGCGGCGCTCGAGTACGCGACAGGGGATCGCACGACCGCCCGGACCGACATGACGGCGGCGGCGGGTCAGGCGCTCGCGCGGGGAGACCTGCGCTCGGCGGCGCTCGCGTACGTGGATGCCGCGTGGATCGCGCAGGAGCAGGAGAATTCGCGGCAGGTGTGGGAGAACGGGCATCGAGCCGAGATGCTCGCGGATTCGCCGCTCCTCGGGCCAGGCGATCGCGCGGCGATCCTGGCGCGGATCGAACGGGCGCCGGAGGCGGTGCAGGTAGCGATGCGAAAGGACCAGCCCTAGTACCGGTTGGAGCGGAGAGGAGAGGGCACGAAGGGGCATACCGTCGGTATGCCCCTTCGCTTGCCTGGCGTGATTGTGCGGAAGATGCGATGGAGCGACCGCCGCCGTCCTCGAGGACGGCCAGCGACGCTTCAGTCACCCGACTCCGTGTGCCGGGTGATATGCGGCCCGGCGGTCACCTTCGAACGACACGCCTGGTGATCACGGAGAAAGGCTTCGAATTCAGGCACCGACAGGTGGGCCGACGACTCGGCCTCTTCCTCTGCCAGCACGATCTCCTGCTTGCACCCCTCGCACCTTGCTACGACTCGGTTTCCCATCTCGTCTCCCGACAGAGGCGCTGAAAACAGCAAAGCGGGTCGCGCGACTCGCTTCGCATCTTCGTTGGCCTCTCACTGGCGGGGATCGCGTCCGATCCCGTGACTCCATGCTAGCGCAGCTGAACGGACGTCGTCATCGTCCTGCGAACCAGAGAGCGAACAACACGAGGGCCACAGCCAGAGTCAGGAACCCGATGACGAGATGACCCGGCAGGAAGACCTTGGCGCCACAGTGCGGGCAGTTCGTCGCGATCTCGGGAAATGGCCCCCGGCAGCGGGGCAGATTCTCTGACTCACCGACCGGCGCCTCCGCTAATCTAAGCAACCTTGCGGGGGGAAGGGCGGACCCGGAGCGCTATCCAGTGATGCGCGACGCGTAGATCGTCGTGTCGACGCGCGTGCACGTGCCGGATGCGGCCGTGCCCGGCACGGAGATACGCATTGACAGCGTCGTCTTGACGCCGGCCCGGATACGGTCCGGGCTCTCAAACTCTCCGAGCACATCCAGGGTGCCCCATAGCCTGCCGGAATATCCCTGCCGCTGCGCAGAGCCTTTGACCGGACCGGAGAACGCGAATTTGCTCGTGGCGGAATCGAAGTGGACAGTGAGCATGTGGATGGCGAGGTTGGTCATGCCGGCCCCGCTCACCGCGACATCCGACGTGATCGTGAGCGAATCGGGTGCGGTCTGGCGGGTGTACACTCGTCCGACTGTCACGAGGATCGAGACGTCGCCGGCCGTGCAGGTGGTGGAATATGCGGGATCGAGGGTCCAGGCCCCGTCGAATGGACCCCCGGGCGCGGTGGGCCTGGCAGGCAGGGCGGCCGTCAGTGGCGCGCAAACGAATGCGATGAGGGATAGCCTTCGCACAGGTCCTTCCGCTCGATGGGATAATGGTGTCTTAGCCGACCCTCACGGGGACAACCGCTCTACCCTCCACCTTTTCCCACCGCTCTCCCGCACGTACCGGATTCGATCGTGCAGCCGGCTCTCCCGCCCCTGCCAGAACTCGATCGCGTCGGGCACCACCCGAAATCCACCCCAGTGTGGCGGCAACGGGATGTCACCGTCCTTGAACCGCATTTCGACCTCCCGTAGGTCCGCCTCCAGCGCGGCCCGGCCCGGGATCACCCGGCTCTGGTGCGACGCCCATGCGCCGAGCCGGCTGCCGAGCGGCCGGCTCGTGAAGTAGCGCTCGGATTCCGCCTGCGACGCCACCGCGACGCCTCCGGTGATCCGAATCTGCCGGTCGAGCTCGCTCCAGTAGAACACCAGGGCCGCCCTGGGGTTCGCCTCGAGCTCCGCGCCCTTCCGGCTCCGGTAGTCGGTGAAGAACACGAACCCGCGCTCGTCGAAGCCCTTGAGCAGCACGATCCTGGCCGAAGGCACGCCATCGGGCGTCGACGTCGCGAGGGTCATCGCGTTGGCGTCGTGGACCTCGGCCTCCTGCGCCTCGGCGAACCAGCGGGCAAACTCCACGAACGGGTCGTGGCTCACGTCAGCCTCATCGAGCCGCGCGCGCGCGTATTCCCGGCGGATGTCGGCGGTGGACATTGGGTGAACCTTAGCACGGAACCCGAGCCGGATGCCAGCGAGGGCCGACCCGGCGGGGCGGACGAGCGTGCGGCTAGATTGGGTGCATGCAACCAAGCATTCGGGCGCTGGGCGCGATCGCGCTGGCGCTCGGCGCGCGCGCCGCCGACCTGCGCGCCCAGAGTACCGCCAGCCCCGCCGGGGTGTCGCGCACGCTTCAGGTGAACGGCGAGAGCCGAGGCTACTTCCTTTATCTGCCGCCCACCTGGCATCGGGGGCGGCCGGCGCCGCTGGTCTTCGTCTTCCATGGCGGCGGCGGGCAGGCGAGCGGCATCGCACCGCACACCGGCTTCAGCCGGCTGGCCGATCGGGAGGGCTTCGTCGTCGCCTATCCGCAGGGGCTCGGCGGTCGATGGAACGACGGGCGCGGCTACGCGGCGACGCACGACGACGTCGGGTTCGTGCGCGTGCTCCTGGATACCCTGACCCGCGAGCTCGGCATCGACCCGCGGCGGGTGTACGCGACCGGGATCTCGAACGGCGCGATGTTCTCCTACCGCCTGGCGTGTGACCTTCCCGGGACGTTCGCCGCCGTCGCGCCAGTGGCCGGGGCGATGCCTGCCGACTTGGCGCCCACCTGCGAGCGCACACAGCCGCTCAGCGTGGTCGCGTTCCAGGGGACGACCGATCCACTCATGCCATACATGGGCGGCGGGGTGGCGCTCCGGCGCGGGCGAGTGCTTTCCGCCGAGCGGAGTATCGCATTCTGGGCGACGGTGGACGGATGCACGCCGTCACCCGCCCCGGCGGACGCGGTGGATCGCGTGGTGGACGGGACTCGCGTGCGCCACACCGTGTTCGCCGGCTGTCGCGAGGGGCGCTCGGTCGAGCTCTATACCATAGAAGGGGGCGGGCACACGTGGCCGGGTGGTCCGGCGGCGGGCTGGCGCGTGGGACGGGTGAGCCGCGAGCTGGACGCCACGGAGGTGATCTGGGCGTTCTTCGCGGGGCATTCACGGGGGGAGTGAAAAGGCCGGGGCGGCGGCCTTCGCGCGGTCGAGCCCGGCCCGGCAAGGACCCCTCACCTGAGCGGTGAGCGGCAGAGCGCTTTCTGGCACCCTGCCGCCCGCCTTTCATCTTTACTGTAACGGCTGCGGCTCGCTGTAGAGTAAATCGTCAAGGACTACCACGTCCGCCGTCCCGCCGCTGCTTACGTCGTTCACACCCGCTCCGATCGGCGTATCGCCCAACGTCATGACGATCCGTGCGATCGCCGGCCGGTCGAACTGAACGCCGATCAGGCTGTACTCGTCGGGATCCGCGCGCACCGGCACGGGCACATCGGCGATCAGACGGTCATCCTTGTCGTACGCCTGAAGGCGGGTCGTGTTCGGCTTGTCCACGTCAACGACGACGGCGCCGAAGCTCTGCACGACGGCCGCCGTATCCGTCCCCGGAATCCGGAACCGAATTTCGGTGCGGTTGGTGCCGACCGGAGCGAACATCCTGGGATCGCTGAACGGGATGAGGTCCGTCGCGTAGGTCGGATTCACGTCGGCGAAGTGGTTGTCGCTCACCCTGAGCCCACCCGTCGCGGAGATGTACTCGAGCCCCCGGGTCGCGGTCAGGTTGAAGAAGGTCGCCGGAAACGCGTCGGTATTGGTGAACTGGGCCGGCACACCGTCCCAGTTTACGCCGCGGCGCCCGGTCGCGTCGTGCAGGTTGGGTGCGCCCTTGTTGTCCACGGCGCCGATGGCGGCGGCGAACGCGGAAATGGAGACGTCGACCTCGCCGCTCACGCTGGTGGTCGCACGGAGGATTGGCGCCGGGTCCGGCGCGCTCACGTCCGAGCCGTTGTCGCTGCACGCCAGAACGAGCGCGGCGCCCAGCAATGCGGCCACCGCGGTCGCGTGGTTGAGATATCGTGCCTTCATCGGATGCTCCTGAGAAATGTGGTGCCGCGTCCCACGGCTTGTCATGCGCGACGAATATTGGATCGCGGCGATCGCGGGGCATCCAGCGTCGGTGCGGGCTCAAGGCTCACGAACGCTGGCGCGGGGAGTGTCGGAGGCGGGGTGTGCGACCTGTCCAAAGTTGGGGAGGCGAGGGTTGCGACCTGAGCGGACACCGATTTTCATCCCGAGCGAAGCGGCGCGCTCTCCATGTCGCTCGGCAATGTCAGCCGGGCTTCCTCGCTTCGATCGGAGCGTCCTATGGTGGTTGGGATGAAACGGCGCTTGGCATGAGACCGGTCGAGACCACATGCGCGGCCTGACGATGGACTACCCGCTCACCCTGGCGGCCGTCGCGCGGCGGGCCGAGGCGCTGTACGGGGACCGCCCGGTCGTGAGCCGGCGCGCCGACCGCGCGCTCCACCGCACCACGTACCGCGAGGTCATGCGTCGCGCCCGCCGCCTCGCCGCGGCGCTTCAGGCGCTCGGCGTCCGCCGCGGCGATCGCGTCGCCACGCTGTGCTGGAATCACGACCGGCACCTCGAGGCCTACTTCGCCATCCCGCTCCTCGGCGCCGTGCTCCACACCCTGAACCTTCGCCTCCACGCCGACGAGCTGGCCTACATCACCCGCCACGCCGAGGACGGCGTCGTACTGGTGGACGATGCGCTGCTCCCGCTGCTCGAGTCGTTCCGGGACCGCGCCGGCTTCCGCCATGTCGTCGTGATCGCCGACGGCGGCACGGCACCCGAGGGCATGCTGGACTACGAAGCCCTCATCGCGGCCGCGCCCGAGGAGCTTGCCGGCATGCCCGACCCCGACGAGCGAGACGCCGCCGCCATGTGCCATACCTCGGGCACCACCGGTCGAGCGAAGGGTGTCGTCTACTCGCACCGGGCGCTCGTGCTCCACTCGATGGCAACCGCCATGGCCGGAAGCTTCGCCATCAGCGCGGCCGACAACGTGCTCGCCGTCATCCCAATGTTCCACGCCAACGCGTGGGGACTTCCCTACACCGCGGCACTCACCGGCGCGGGGCTCGTCTTCCCCGGGCCGCACCTCGAGCCCGCGTCATTGCTCGAGCTCTGCCAAGCGGAGCGTGTCACCTTCAGCGCCGGCGTCCCGACCGTCTGGCTGGGTGTGCTCGATCGGCTCGAGGTGTGCCCGGGCCGGTATGATCTCTCCGCGCTTCGGACCATCGTCATCGGCGGCGCGGCCGCGCCCGAGTCGCTGGTGCGCGGGCTCGAGCGACACGGCCCACAGGTGCTCACCTCGTGGGGCATGACCGAGATCGCGCCCGTCGGCACGCTGGGCCGCCTCACGCCCGAAGGCGAGGCATTGCCGCCGGACGAGCGTCACGCGCTCCGAATGACCGCCGGCGCCCCAGGCGCGTTTCTCGAGCTCCGGGTTCGGAACGAGGAGGGGGAGGTGCCCTGGGACGGCCAAACGATGGGCGAGCTCGAGGTGCGCGGAGCCTACGTCGCCTCCGCGTACTATCGGCCGGAGGAGGACGGCGCGTGGTTCACGGCCGACGGCTGGTTCCGCACCGGCGACATCGCGACCATCGACCCGCGCGGCTACCTCCAGATCCGCGACCGGAGCAAGGACCTGGTCAAGTCGGGGGGCGAGTGGATCAGTTCGGTGGCGCTCGAGGGCGCGCTGATGGGACACCCGGCTGTCGCCGAGGCGGCGGTCGTGGCGGTGCCCCATTCCCGGTGGGGTGAACGACCGCTCGCGGCGGTGGTCCTGCGCGAGGGTCGAACGGTCGAGCCTGCCGAGCTGCTCGCGTTCCTGGGCGAGCGGTTCCCGCGCTGGTGGCTTCCGGACGACGTGGTCTTCGTCTCCGCGATCCCGCGCACCTCGACCGGCAAGTTCCTCAAGGCCGCGCTCCGCGACTCGCTCCGGAGTCACTACGGTGCCGGCCCGTGAACCCGTTGCTCGATCTCGAGGCCCGGCCCGTCATCGCGCATCGCGGCGCCTCCGCGTACGCCCCCGAGAACACGCTCGCCGCGTTCGAGCTCGCGGTGAAGCAGCAGGCCGACGCGCTCGAGCTTGACGTCCGGCTCACCCGGGACGGCGCGCCCGTCGTCATTCACGACGACACCCTCGACCGGACCACCGACCTGACCGGTCCGGTGCGCGCCCGGACGCTCGCCGAGCTGCGCGGGGCCGACGCGGGACGGTGGTTCACGCCCGACGGCGGGCGGACCTACCCGTTCCGCGGCGCGGGAGTACGCATCCCGACGCTCGCCGAGGTGTTCTGGACCTTCCCGGCGATGCCCGTGATGATCGAGGTGAAAGAGCCGGAGGTGCAGGAATCCGTGCGGCGCGCGCTGGTTGAGGGAGGGGCGACCGATCGCTGCGTCGTGGCCTCCGAGCACCTGGGCGCGCTCGAGGCTTTCCGTGGGGAGCCCTTCGCGTGCGGCGCGACCGGGCCCGAGATCTCTTCCCTCTATCGCCGTGCCGTTCTGGGCCGCCGTGGGACCACCTCGCGCTACCGGCTGCTCTCGGTACCACTTCGCTGGCACGGGCTGCCGGTGCCCACGCGGGCGTTCGTGCGCGCCGCGCGCGAGCTCGGCGCCCCTGTGCATGTCTGGACTGTCAACGACGCCGCCACCGCCAGGCGCCTGTGGGCGCGAGGGGTGGCGGGGATCGTCACCAACGTGCCGGATGTGATCCGGGGCGCGCGCCATGGGCGAGAGGCCAGCGCCTCGCCATGAGCACAGCGAAGGAGCATTCTACGCAGACGCCCCTTCGGCCCTGGGTGAAGCTACTTCTTGAACTGGAAGTACCCGAGCGGCTCCCGGGTGAAGCCTTCTCCGAGGTTGAGTCCGATCTTCCTACAGGTACCCGCGTAGCTGGGAGGCGATTTCCAGTTGAACTGGTAGTAACCGTCTCCGAGGTTCTGCAGCCCCGAATTGCCTGCGTACTCCTCGATGGCGTCGATGCTTGCCGTAACCGTGCAGTTCATGCCGCTGACCGCCACCCCAAGCGCCGCCGCGGAGAAGTCGAGGACCGGAGCGCCGTTGTAGTCCGTCAGTCGCCATTTCAGCGGGATCGCCTGACCGGCCTTGGCGCTGTTAAGCGTAGGTACCGCATCCACCGGGGCGAAGAGGCCTGAGAAGTTATAACTCACTGTAATCGCCGTTCCGGACGACTCGCTCGCCAGAAAGTTCGCGTCTGCGTTCTCGTCAACGCCTGGATACGAGGAGGCATCACCCAGGTAGTAAGCCTTGAGTGTGTATCCCCCTACCGAAGACGCAGTAAAGTTGCAGCTCCCGGCTCCCGAGCTCAGCGAGCCGTGGCACAGCAGGGTGGTCCCATTCTTGACCTGGACCGTGCCTGTCGGCAGGACGGACCCATAATCGTACCCTACACCAGTGTTCTTCGGCTCCACCTTGAAATTCACCATGACCGGCGCGTTCACAACGTAGGACGCATTGGCAGGCGGCGACGTGATGGTCGTCGTGGTCGGCGCCCGATTGACGGTCAGCGACGTCGTGGCCGAGGTCGAGCTGGCGAGGAAGTTCGCGTCTCCATCGAAGTCCGGGCTGATGCCGATATAGTCCGCGCTCAAGCTGAGGGTGCCCACGGCCGCTGGATAGAACTTGCAGTTGCCGGTGGCCACCGAGGCGGAGCACAGCAGATCGGCACCGTTCTTCACCTGCACCGTGCCAGTGGGCACGACCGAGCCGTAGGTACCGCTGTTCTTCGGCAGCACACCGAAGTTGACCGTGACCTGCTGGCCGAAGGTCGCCGGGCTCGGCGACACCGTACCTATGGTGGTGGTCGTCGGCGCACGGTTCACGGTGAGCGACGTGGCTGGCGACGAGGCGCTCAAAGCGAAATTGGCATCGCCCTGATAGTTGCCCGTCAGGCTCAGCGTACCCGCACCGCCCGGATAGAATGCGCAGCTTCCGGATGCCACCGTCCCGGAGCAGAGCACGACGCTGCCGTTCTTCACCTGCACCGTGCCAGTGGGCATGACCGAGCCGTAGGTACCGCTGTGCTTGGGAACTACGCTGAAGTTGACGGTCACTTGCTGGCCGAAGGTCGCCGGGCTCGGCGACACGGTGCCGATGGTCGTGGTCGTCGGCGCCGGGTCGACGGTGAGCGATGTGGCTGGCGACGAAGTGCTCGACGAGTAGTTGGCGTCGCCCTGGTAGCTTGCCGTCAGGCTGAGCGCGCCCGCCCCAGTCGGATAGAAGCTACAACTGCCGGCGGCGACCAAAGCCGAGCACAACACATCACTTCCGTTCTTGACCTCCACGCTGCCCGTCGGGGTGCCGCTGCCGGGCAAAGTCACCGAAACCGCATAGTTGACCGTGACTTGCTGGCCAAAGGTCGCCGGGCTCGGCGATACGGAGCTGATCGAAGTTGTAGTCGCAGCCTGGCCCACCGTCTCCGTCTGCTCGGCCGCGGTCAAGTTCGCGGCGGCGTCGGTCGCGGTCAACTTTGGCGTACCGGCCTTGCTGTCCTTGTAGTAAAAGTCCGCCGTGTTGCCTGTGGTCTGGATCAGCCGGTTGGTAATCGAACTGGAGCACGCTGCGTCGCCGAAGAACGTGCCGCCGGTTGACGAGCTCGTCAGATTGACAGTGACGTTCGTGCTCGGGTTCGTCGCCGCGCCAGGGCCCGTCTGAGTCTGCACCGTTACCTTGGGAGAGCACTCACCGACAACAACGCTGAGCGCGCTACTGGTGAAAGCGAGTTTCGAGGCCGGCGTGACGGCCGGCACGACTGTGGTCGGGTCGCTCGCTGAGTTGTTGCCGGTGTTGGACTCGTTCCCTCCATTGCCGATAGCCACTGTGGCAACGTTGTTGATCGAAGCCGCGGCGTTCGAAGCAACGTTCACTGTGAGGGTGATGGCATCAGCCGAGGCGCCAGCGGCAATCGCGTTGTTACCCCCGCCGCGCGTGCAACTTGCGGTACCGGCCGGTGTTTGGGTGCACACCCAGTTGTTACCGCTCGCAGCGTTGTAGGAGAAGCCACTCGGGAGAACGTCCGTGACGGTGACGGGGGCATCGGTAATACCAGTGCCGGAGTTCGTCACGATGATCGTATAGGTGCCAGTGCTGCCTGCTGTGAAGTTACCGGAGTGACTCTTTGTGATGGTCAAATCGGAGATCCCGACCGTGAAGTCCTTCTTAGCACCGTTGCCGACGGGATTTCCTGCGCAGGTGTTGTTGTCGTATGTTTGCACGTCGAGCGTGTAGTCGCCGGCCACTGCTGGGGTCGTCAAGGTGATGACCTGGGGCGCGGAGGTGGTTTCGGTTGTTTGATCCGGAACCTTGTCGACACACGTAAATGTGCCTGAGGCCGAACCAGGACGGGGATAGATGCGCCAGCCTGTCGCCGCCCAGGTTGTAATGTTCGAACCGCCAGGCCCAGTCCCGACGGTTGTAACTGTAAAGGATGCGGTAAATGGACTGATGCCCGGATTAGGCCTCGTAGGACTTAGCGTAATGGTGTTAACCTGAGGATTACCATCAGTAAAGATCACCGTCAGTGTTTGGTTGGGATTGCGACGGTTGGTCGCAGTTAGCGTGAACGTGACACCGATGTCATTGACATCTACGACGTACGTGGAATCGCGAAACCCGCCGCCCTCGTCGATGCCCACCCACCAGTTGTGAACATCGACCGAATCGGTGAGCAGAATGTCCAGGGTATCGCCCGGTGTCCACCCCGCCCCCGTGAACCACACTGTGTCCCCCGGCGCGTAGTCATCCTTGTCCGTCGTGATCGAGAGTCCGTTGCCATCCCCGGCCGTCGCCAGGGCGACCGATGGCTGGTTTGCGACGCTCCGCTCCGGTGCCGTCGGGCCGTCAGCACAGTTCGCGATGAACCCGATGACCAGAAGGACGACAAGAACACGGACGACCGCCATGACGCCGCGCATCGGAGCCTCCACAGAGGAACGGACACACGCCCTCCGGGACCGGGGGCGCGAACGATACCAAGTCCTCGCCGCGAACGGCGACCAGGAGTTGGTCAATGCTATGGTCGATGGGAGCCGGACTTCGGCTCTATGTCGTCGTGATGGATTGGAAAGGCGCGCCGTCTAAATGCAGGTGTTGGGCCAGTGCCCGCTCACCGTCAATGCCTTGATTAGGGCCCTTTTGGCCGGAGCACCTCTGTGACGAGATGGTGGGGGTGGGGGGACAGGCGACAGCGGAAGCGCCGCACCGAGGCAGCACTCCCGCTGTTCACCCTTCCAACTGCGCCGCTGTGCCGATTTCGGCAGCCGGCGTCTAAAAACTTGACTCAGCCTACGGCTTCTCCACCGGCAGCCGCACTGCATTCCCCCACTCGGTCCACGACCCGTCGTAGTTTCGCACCTTGTCGAACCCCAGCAGATACGTCAGCGCGAACCACGTGTGCGACGAGCGCTCGCCGATCCGGCAGTACGCGATCGTCTCCTGGTCCTTCGTGAGCGCGTTCTCCTGTTCGTACAGCTTCCGAAGGTCCGCCGCCGACTTGAACGTGTGCGTGTCGAGGTCGATCGCCTTCGCCCACGGAATGCTCTTGGCGCCCGGGATATGCCCGCCGCGGAGGCAGCCCTCCTGCGGATACTCGGGCATGTGGGTCTTCTCGCCCCGGAACTCCTCCGGGCTCCGCACATCCACGAGCTGGCCCTTCTTCTTCAGGTGGTTGAGCACGTCGTCGCGGAATGCGCGGATCCGCTGGTCGTTTCGCTCGCCGACCGTGATGTTCCCCGCCGGATACGTCGGTGTGTCGCTCGAGAGCTTCCGGCCCTCGTCCACCCAGCGGAGCCGTCCGCCGTCGAGGATCTTCACGTTGGTGACGCCGAAGAGCTGGAGCACCCAGAGCGCGTACGTCGCCCACCAGTTGTTCTTGTCACCGTAGAACACGATCGTGGTGTCGTCATTGATGCCGCGCGACCGGAGGAGCGCCTGGAGCCTGTTCCGGTCCACGTAGTCGCGGATCAGCTGGTCGTTCAGGTCCGTGGTCCAGTCGATCTTGACCGCGCCGGGAATGTGCCCGGTGTCGTACAGCAGAATGTCTTCGTTGGACTCCACCAGCCGCACCTTCGGATCGTTGAGATGCTCCGCCACCCAGTCGGTCGAGACCAGCACCTCGGGGTGGGCATAGCCTCGCTGCTCGATCGGTGTCGCCGCCGGTACTGCCTGTGCTGTGCCCATCACTAGCCTCCTTGGACGTGGACGAGATCGCTGGTCGCATCCCGAAACGAAGACCGGCCGCGGGCTCCCCGAGGGAGTGCGGCCGGTGATCTCGAACATCCTGAGCTCGCGCGCGACCGCTCTAGCCCCACGCCTCGACGGGGACCATACAGCGACACATGCACACGATCTCGCGCTTCGACAACGTCACATTCGACTCGGGATCGAGATGACGGATATTACGGGCCCGCGACCCCGAGTGTCAACCTCAGCGCTCCTCTCGCCGGCACCAGGTCTGGAGCTCGCCGTAGGCGCGCAGCACCTCGTCCCTCGAGCCACCCAGCATCACCATGCCACAGCGACCCTCTCCCAGCCGGCTCACGTGGTAGGGAACCATCCCGCGCCCGGTGCGGGGCGAGTACAGGAACGGCTCCGCCGCTCGCCGAAACCGCGCGAACGTCGTTGGCCGGATCTTGAGGGTGCCAGACACGAACGCCCCGCTCTCCGGACGGCCCCACTCGCGCTGCCCCGCGTTCAAGCGTTGCTGGATCGCGAGGGGGTAGGTGGCCGTATCCATGTCCGGATGCAGTTCGGCGAGGATGGTCCGCACGGCGCCCGTGTCCGGGTCCGCATACTCCACGAAGTCGAGCCCGAGAAGTCCGGCGTAGCCCAGGCCCTGGAGCCAACGCGCAAGCCGCTCCGCCCAATCCAGCATCTCCTGCACGCTCCGGCCGGCCGACGGATGGATGTTGCCCCCGTGGACGAACGGCCGCTCCCACCGCTGGTCGGTGACGCCCACACAGACGATCGGCCCGCCATCGGGTGCGACGTGGAGCTGCACATGGGGCGACACGATCGCCGGGAGAAGCACCTCGACCAGGTACACCCGGTTGTCCTCGCGCTGGCACAGGCGGCGAAGCAGCCCGTCCACGTCCTCGCCCCGGCCGCCGACGACGAAGGTGGACTCGCCGGCCGCACCCTGCGCGCCGCGCACGATGGCGCGGCCTGTGGGACGCAGGTGGCGCTCTACCGCGGCGCGCACGGCGTCGTAGTCGCCGCGCCGGCGGCCTCCGGCCTTGGGCAGCGTCACCACCTCGCCGTCCGCCACGGGCACGCCCAGCTCCATCGCCTTCGCGCGGATGTGGTGCTTCTGCCTGGCGTATGCCGCGGTCTCGGGATCGGCCGCGGCGACGCGGACCTCCGTGTCCGCCGCGACCTCGAGCGCCGCGGCCAGCGACTGTTCGCCGCCGGACGTTGCAAACGGATGGAGCCGCGTGACGCCGTTTCGGCGGAGCAGGTCCGCCAGCGCGCGGAGTGCGTCGGCGACCCAGGCAAGCTGGGCCCAGAATGCCCGGTCGGCCGGGGCGGGCGGGCCGAAGCGTGATGCGGCGACGACGTGCCCCGGTCGTGGTCCGAGACCCAGGTTTGCCAGGTAGGCCAGATACGAGGGGTCAACCTCGTCTGGCACGCAGACGATGTCCTGAGGACGCGCCAGCACCAGCGCGCGGTCGGCGTGGGTGTGGCCGTGCACGAACAGCTGCGCGGGCGAGCCGCCCGACAGCCACTCCGCGAGTTCAGGCATGGAAGAGGTCCGTGGACCTACCAACTGCTCGAGGGAAGTTCCACCACTCGGCGGGCAGGGACGTGGTGCTGGACGCCGTTATAGAGCGAGATGTAGCGAGTGGTCATCCGGTCCCAGGAAAACTTCTGTTCCGCCTGCGCGCGATTCCGCCGTCCGATCTCGGCGCAGAGCCGCGGATCGGCGGCAAGGTAGGAAATCGCGTGGGCCAGCTCGGGCGGGCGGCGCGGCTTCACCAGCATCCCGTTTTTGGAGTGCTCGATCATCTCGGGGATTCCCCCGACGTGACTTCCGACCACGGGAAGCCCCGAGGCCAGCGCCTCGAGGAAACTGTTGCCGAACGACTCGACCCAGGGCGTGAGCGTGAACAGATCGGCCTCCCGATACCGCCGCGCCATCTGCCCGCGGTCGAGCCAGCCGGTGAACCTCACCTGGCGCTCGAGCCCGAGCCGCTGCGTTCGCTCGCGCAGGGCCGCCTCGTGCGGCCCGCTGCCGACGATCTCGAGCTGGTATCGCTCCCGGTCGAGGAGCGCGAACGCCTCGATGAGGTCATCCAGACCGTTGCGCTCGACCAGTCGCGCCACCGCGAGGCAGCGGGTGATTCCATCCGGCACCCGCCGGAGCGCGACGCGCGGTCGGAAGCAGCTCAGCTCCACGCCTCCATGAACCACCGAGTACCGGAGCCGCGGATCGGTCCGTTGCGCGAGTCGCCCAAGGCTCTCCGAGGGAACCACCACACGGTCGGCGCGGCGCCAGATCCAACGGGTGAGCGGGTTGAGCAGCCGGTGCGCGCGCTGCACGCCGCGTAGACGCTCGTCGTATCCGGGGACGTCGGATCCACGAAGTGACACGACGAGCGGCGCCCCGTGCAGGTCGAGCAGCGGCAGCATGGCCGCGGTGGGAAGCGAGAACACGAAATGCACGACGTCGTACTGCTCACGCTCGAGCAGGCGGCGGACCACGGGCAGGGCAGCCGAGAGGTAGCCCATCGCCCCTCGGACCCCCGACTCCTGGGCCGCGCGCCGCCGGCTCGAGACCCGGTGGACCATGAGCATACCCTCCGACTCGGCTTCGCCGTCCCAGAACAGTTTGGGATCGGAGGACGCATGATCTCCGCCGGCGACGACATCGACCGTCACCCCGCGCGTCGCAAGGCCTTCGGCGAGGGCTTCGGTCGTGAGGCCGGCCCCGCTGCCGCAGGGCGGATACTCGTAGTTGAGCAGCAACACGCGCATAGAGGCCCGGCCGCTCCCCGGGGAGTAGTATTCGATGTGATCGATGTGTCAGGAGTGTTCAGAAGGGGAGGGGCAAGAGGTACGCCAGCGGACGCATGCCTCGGGGGTGGGTAACAGGATGGCCGAGCACCGGTGCAAGCCCGCGAGGGAATGGAGCTTGGCACAAGCCAGTATAGGTCTGCAGTTGGTTGCGCTAGGGAGGCCGAGGATGCGACTGCTGTGGCGGGTGGGCGACAGGAAACGGGGCTGGGCATGGGTAATGGAAAGCCTCCGGAGCCGCCCTAACTCCTCAGGAACGCCTCCAGCTCCTGTGCCGCGGCGGCTTGCGCTTCCGCCTCGCGCCGGAGCTCGCTTGCGAGCTCGCTGAGTGTGGGATCGCTCGCCTGCGCCAGCTCCGCCTGCTGCGTCCGAAGCCTCGCGACCGCGGTCATCGCCTCCAGCAGCCGCTGCACCAGCGCATCGCGCGTCCGCTCCGAGCGGGTGAGCGCGTCCAGCCGTTCGGGCGCGGCGGCCGCGAAACGCTCGCGCTGGCGCTCGAACCGGGCGAGGTTCTCGTCCAGATCGGCCAGGTCCGTGGCGGCCCGGCACGCTGCCGCCACCAGCTCCTCGATCGAGGCCCCGATGCCGCGCTCGTCGCCCGCGCTCGCGAGAGTGGCGAACAACCCGTCGCTCGCCCGCACCACGTCCGCGAGCAGGCTCCGCGCCGTGCCGGGCGGGAGCCCCACCAGGGCCTCGATCACCGTGCGCTCGAGCGCCGGGGGTAACGCGGCCTCGCGGGCGGGCGGCGCCACGAGCGGCGTCCGCGCATCTCGCCGGGCACCCATCAGCACGAGCGTCCCAACGATCGGGCTGGTCCAGAGCAGAAAGGGCATCGCCGCCGTTCCCGCGATCGCGCCCGCGGTCACCGCCGCGCCGGCCGTGACCCACGCCTTGGCCGGCAGCGCGCTCCACGCGCGGGTGGTGGGAACCGCCCGTACGGCCAGGTCGCGCCGCTCGAGCTCCTGCACCAGGCGCGTCACGCCGGCCCTCGGCACCCGGAAGACCGGCCGCTCACCGCACGCGGCCGCGCGCGTCGCGCCGCGCTCCAGGTCCGGTAGTACCACCGCGAGACGGAGCGCGGCGGCGCGACGATCCGAGGCCGTCGCCTCACGCCGCAGGAAGACGAGCGTGTCAGCGGCGTCAGTCGAGCCGCCGCACGCCGGACACAGGCCGAGGGCCAGGGGGTCCGGGCCGGCGCAGAGCAGACACGTGCCGCCGTCATCCATCAGCAGCGCCGACGCAGCCCCGGGTCGCGCAAGCGCCTCGCCGAGCGAAGCCGCCGTCGGAAAGCGGGCCTCGGCCGCTGAGGCGGTCGCGTGCGCCACGACGTCGTCGAGCCAGCCCGGGGCGGCGGGCGCGGATCGCCGCGGGCGAAATCCTTCGAGCACAGGCGTCGGCGGGAGGTGCGGTGAGGAGCGCTCGGGCAGGTCGCCGGTGAGCGCATAGTAGAGCGTGAGACCGAGCGCATACACGTCGGCTCGAGCGTCGCCACGGCGGCCCGCCAGCACCTCGGGCGCGGTATACGCGAGCGTGCCGGCCAGGGTTCCGCTTCCGGTGACGCCGAGTTGCCCGTCGAGCTTGGCGGAGCCGAAGTCCGTGAGGCGGGCCCTGCCGTCCGAATCGAGCAGAATGTTCTGCGGCTTCACGTCGCGGTGGAGGATGCCCCGTCGGTGCGCCGTGGAAAGCGCCGCCGCCACGTCGCGGCCGAGGGCGACGGCGGTGTCCGCGTCGAGCGGGCCGCGGTCGGCCACCCGAACCTGCAGGTCGGGGCCGCGGACGTACTCCATCACGATGAAGCTCCACGGGCCCTCTTCGAGAAAATCGAAGACGGCCACGATGTTGGCGTGGGAGAGGCCGCGCACGGCCTGGACCTCGCGGCGCATTCGCTCGCGGGCCACAATCGCCGCCGCGGGCGGCGGGACGAGCAGCTTGAGCGCGACGTCGGTGTCCAGCTCTCGGTCGCGAGCGAGGTAGACCACCGAGTAGCCGCCGCGGCCGAGCTCGCGACCGATCTCGTACCGGCCCCGCAGCACGGTTCCCGGTGAGAGATAGCCGGGCCCGGACGCCGCGGCGGACGACGTCACGAGCGGCTCAGTGCGCGGCGTCCAGCCGGCGGAGCACGTCGAGCGCGTTGCTCCGCCAGCCGTCGTCGCTGCGGTAGAGGTCGAGGAACTGAGTCAGGTGGGTCTTCGCGAGGTCCATCTGGCCCAGGATGTACTCGGACATCCCGGCGTGGTAGAGCGCCATGTAGTTCCGGGGCTGATAGCTCACCACCAGCCGCATGATGGGGCCGGCCGACTGATCGTCGCCGGCGTCGGCCACGGGGTGGCCGACCTCGAACACGATGCCGGCGGCGCTGCTCCGGTCGCCGTCGGCCAGCCGGTCGATCACTTCACGCGCGCGATCGATCTTCCCGGCGAGCGCGTAGCAGGCCGCACTGTACCCCGCCCCGTCTACCGTGGCCGGCGCGGGCAGGTGCTGCTGCCGGACCTCCACCTCGACGGCATTGCAGAACGGCTTGACCTGGGCGAACCACTCGCCCGCCTCGCCGCGGAAGGCGGGGACGGGGGCGGGCGGCTCTCCGCCGACTGCCACGGGCGCGCCGCCGCGCCGCGTCAGCAGAACCAGGCCGCAGAGCGCCACATACCCCCAGCCCGCGGCGTAGAGCGCTCGGTTCACAGGGACCTCGATGAGAGGGAAGCAATGACACGATGGGGCAATGTCCATGCCCCGGCAAGTCGGGTGATGCGGGTGAGGGAAGGATTTGCACGCAACGGTAAGGACGGTAAGACGGTAAGACGGTAAGACCGGGCGAAGATAGCGAATCAGGCAATGTCGTCGCTCGAACGAGAGCTCGCGCGCCCAGGAGCGTCGGGCGGAGGCGGGGGCGGGGCTCGCAGAGGGAGCGTCAGGGCGCGCTCAACCCGCTGCGCGATCCCACCCGCCGGAGCGCCCTGCAGCGACCGCCGCGAGCCCCGCCCCCGCCGCAGCCGCGGACCCCGACCGCACGGTCAAGGCCCTCGAAACGGCCGCAGCGTCGCGTAGAGCAGCCCGTCCACCACCTGCCCATCCTTCACCGCCGCCTGCCGTAGCCGCCCTTCGAGCTGATATCCGGTCTTCTCCAGCACCCGGATCGACCCTTCATTCGAGACGAACACGCTCGCATAGATCCGGCAGAGCCCGAACGCGTCGAACGCGTAGTCCGTGAACCGTTGCACCGCCGCCGTCGCGATTCCCCGCCCCCAGTACGCTTCGCCGAGCCAATACCCGATCTCCGCCGAGTAGCGCTCCACGTCCTGCTGCAGGAACAGCCCGATCCCGCCCACCGCCTCACCGCCCACCTCGATCGCGAACTGGGTCTGGGGGTCCGCCGCCGAGGCCATGGCCACCCATTCTTCGGCGGCCGCGAGGGTGTACGGATGCGGGAAGCGGTCGCGCACGTTGAGCCAGATCTTCCGGTTGTCCGCGTGGCGCGCCAGCGAGGGCTCGTCGCCCGGGCGCCAGCTTCGGATCCGGCCGCCGGGGAGGTCGAGCTCCATCAGCGCGTGCGGACCGAGTCGCCGGCCGGCCCCCAGAGCTCGTCGTTCGACGCCGGACGGAACACCAGATCGAAGGCGAGAAAGAGCGTCTTGGAGAAGGGAAAGAAGACGAAGGGTGCGATCACCATCAAGGCGCTCCCTCCGAACTGAAGCAGCTTCCACGGCGGCGCCGGCCAGGTCAGCGCCACGACCCCCACGAACACGGCCGCGAACACGAGCTCGGCGGCGACGATGTTGAACATGTACGAGCCCACCTGGTATCCCTCTTCGCCGCGCTCCAGCTTGAGCCCGCAGACGGGACACCGCTCGCGCATCCGAAGCCAGGACGTGAACAACCTGCCCTGACCGCAGTTCGGGCACCGCAACCGGAGCGCGCGCCCGAAGAGGCGCAGCGTCCTGGAGAGTTGGCCTGACATGGAAGGAAGGTAACGCGGGGCGGCACATGGGGAGCGAACCCGCGGCGGCGGACATTCGCCGCCCGCTACATCCGAAACAGATAGCTGATCTTGAAGAAGAAGCCGTCGTCCGACCGCCGCAGCCCAGTCCGCAGCGGATCGTCCGGGTCCACCGGGTCCCGCAGCGTGCTCCCATACCCCGCGAACAGGACCGTGCCGGGGTTGGGCTGGTACGAGAACAGGAGGTCCCCTCGGAACGACGCGCGCGTGAACGCTGTCGCCCGCACGAAGTCGTCCACCGCGGGGTCGAAGATCAGCAGCGGCGCCTCGGTGCGCGTGTGGTCCCGCAGGTTGTCCTGCCGTTCGCTGGTGTATTCCCCGACCACGCGCACGAAGACCGGCCGGGACACCTGGTACTCCACCTTGAGCCGCGGGATGTGCTGGAGGTTGACCGTGCTGCCGTCCGGTCGGCGGCCCACCCGCTGGAGCTGGTAGGTACCGTTGATCCTGAGCTGGTCCGTCGGCCGCCAGTCCATGCCGGCGTTGAACAGCGTGAGCGCGCCGGAGGCCCACTCGTAGAAGTTCTCGTCGTGCCCCCACAGCACGAACACGTTGCCCGAAAACGTCGAGAACTCGGGCGTGTCGAGCTGGAGCACGTAGTCGCGATTGGGAATGCGCGGACTCCCCACGAACGGCACCGTATCGACCCCGCTGGCGTCGGCGCGTGGCAGTTCGATGCGATAGTCGCTGTACACTTCGGCCGGATAGCCGAACGCCTCGACCAGCATCGACGCGCCCACGTTCCACCCGCCGCGGAGCCGCACGTTCCCGTTGAAGTGCATCTTCTCTTCTTGCATGCCCTCGCTGGTGGCGAACTGATCGTACCGATAGAGCCCGTCGAGGTTCACGTCGCCGGTTACGCTCTCGACCAGGCTCCCGGGCTGGCCGTACACGGTCACCCGCGGATCGAAGTTGACGTGGGACAACCCCGGACGCGGGAAGAAGCCGCTCCGCGCCCGGAAGTCCGGATCGCTCGCGTTGGCGGTGAACCGAAAGCCGAAGGTCCGCCCGTTCCGGACGAACCGCGTGTACCACATCGGCGCCGTCGTCGTGATGCCGCCGGTGCGGGTGCGGCTGCCGACCAGCTGGAGCTGGACGCTGTACACCTCGCCGAAGAGGATCCGGGCGTCGGCGCCGGCCACGCGGTTGTAGTCGCTGCCCACGACCTGGTCGGTGTAGACCACGCCGACGCGCGACTGCGCCCCGACGTCGCGCTGCAGCCGGAGGAGGTTGTAGACCGGATGGACGTCGCCGGTCGCCGAGACGCCCGGATCGTCCACCGCGGAGAGCAGCGCGATGTCGGTGCCGAATCCCTTGCCGGTGAGCTTGGCGGCGCCCATCGGCTGGACGATGCGCCGCGTGTAGATCAGCGAGTTGGGCGTGTTGAATAGCTCGATGCCGTCGAGGAAGAACGGCCGCTTCTCGGAGAAGAAGAGCTCGTTCCTCGGGTCGAACAGGAATTGTCCCTCGTCCGACTCGACCTGGGAGAAGTCCGGGTTCGCCGTCGCGTTGAGGTTGAGATTGTTGGTGATGCCCCAGCGGACGCTCCCGCCCACCTCCGGTCCACCGCCGGTGTACGCCCAGCCGTTCACGCCCGGCGATCCGGTCGTCTTCGAGGTCAACGAGGGATTGAACTCGAGCACCAGCCCGCGCCGGAGATCCGTGAGCCCGACGAGGTGCCCCGACTGTCCGAGGAACGACGCGCTGGCACGCTTGGCCGGCGCCCACGAGTCCTCGACGCCGGAGTGCTGCACCTGTCGCGTCACGTTGATGCCCCAGCGCTGCTCCGCGGCCGGCTGGAAACGGAGACTCTTGAACGGAATCCGGATCTCGACCTCGTACCCGTAGTCGGTGAGCCGTCCCTTCGATTCGAACACGAAGTCGGGACTCAGGTCCGCCGTCTCCCGCCGCACCACCGCGTTGTTGAACCCATTGCCGCTGGTGGCCCCGGTCTCGACCAGCGCGCCATCCGACTGCACGCCGAGCGGATTCACCGCGAACATGGAGGCCTGCCGCCCGTCGTCGAACGTGCCGAGCAGGATCTGCACGTTGTCGTCCGCGCCGATGCGATCGCGATCGGCGAGCGTCGCGTGCACCTCGCCGTGCGCCTCGAACGCCCGGATTCCGAAGTGGATCGCGGTCGCCGAGTACCACACGAGCACCTCGGTCGAATCCGACGCGGCGACGCCGTCTACCGGCGCGAACTGCGAGAACCCCGTGAGCAACGCCGCCTGCGACCACGCCGCCTCGTCCAGGGCCCCGTCCACCGTGAGCTCGGCTTCGAGCCTCGGTGGGTGGACGTCCAAGCGACCGGCGCGACCGTTGTACACGGCGGCCGGATCGGTGTCAGCCGTCAGCAGGAGGAGTGTGAGGAGCATGGGCTCGGGATGTGAGAGGTACCAAGGCCTACGCGGGGGGGCGACGGACGGTTTCGCCCCCCATGCCCGGCGCCACCGGATGCCGCCCTTCAGTTCGTCGCGTGCGGAAGGGCGTCCGGCAGGTCCGCGACCACGTAGGCCATGACCGCGATCGACGCCACGCACCGCGCCATCTCGCCGGGGTCCAGCTTGTCCAGCATGTCGCCTTCGCTGTGGTGATACCAGAAGTAGCGGCCGCTGTCCACGTCGAGCTCCATGGTGGGCACGCCCTGCTTGGCGAGGGGAGTGATGTCCGCGGCGGGACTCTCGGTCACGCGCTGCACCTCCGTCGCGTTGATGGACTGGAGCAGCGCCGCCACCTGCCGCACCACCGCCGCCGACGAGTCCGAGGCCGCCAGGACGAACCCCTTGGGATTGAACACGCCGTTGTCCGACTCGATCGCGAGGACGTGCTTGTCCACCTGAGCTGCCTGCGAAGCGGCATAGGCCTCGGCCCCGGCGCCGCCGTTCTCCTCGTTGGTCCAGAGCACCACGCGCACGGTGCGTCGAGGGTGGAGGTTGAGGCGCTGCATCAGCCGGACGGCCTCCCACGCCGCCACCGAGCCGCCTCCGTCGTCCATCGCGCCCTGCCCCACGTCCCAAGAATCGATGTGGCCGCCCACGACGACTACCTCGTCCGGCTTCTCCCGTCCGACCACCTCGGCCACCACGTTGCGCGACGGCGCATCGGGCAAGGTCTTGGCCCCCATGCGAAGCGTGAGCACGATCGGCTCGCCGCGATTCTGGAACCGATGCAGCATCGCCGCGTCCTCCACGCTGAGCGCGGCCGCGGGGATCTTCGCCGCGGTCGAGTCGTAGCGCGTCTGGCCGGTGTGCGGGCTCCGGATCGAGCTGGACGCCACCGAACGGATGAGGCATGCGACCGCGCCGACCTTCGCCGCCGCGGAAGGACCGTCGGTCCGGACCTTCCGCGTGGCGACGTAGTCGGTGAACGGCACGTCGAGCAGGACGATCTTCCCCTTGGCCTCCGCGGCGCGCTGCTGCAGCTCGTCCAGCGATCCCACCACCAGCACCGGCGCGGTGATGCCCTTCCGCGGCGTGCCGACGCTCATGCCGAGCCCAAGCATGGCGAGCTTTGCCCGCCGCGGCTTCACCAGCTCGGCCGATTCCTCGCCGCGAACCCAGTGCGGTACCATGACCGGCTCGCCCCGCACGTTCTGCAAGCCGTCGTCCTTCATCGTGTCGAGGATCCAGTCGATCGCCGCCTCGAGGCTCGCCGAGCCGCTGATGCGGCTGCCGAACGTGTCCACCAAACGGCCGAGTCGTTGGTAGGCCGCGCTGTCCGCGGTAGCGGCTCGGATCAGACTGTCCGCCGCGGCGCGATAGGCGGTGGCGATGTCAGCCTGCTGCGCCTGGAGCGAGCCCAGGGCCGGCAGCGAGAGAGCGGCGAAGCAGAGCGCGATGCGGAGGCGAGCGGTCATGGATGCCCGTCGGCGATAAGGTGGTGGTCGGCCATGCACGCGATGAGCTCGGCCATCGCGCGCTCGGAAAAGTGGCGGCGGACTTGGGACATGGCCTCGGCGGCGCGCCCGGTCGCGCAGGCGATCGAGTCCACCAGCGCGAGCGCAGAACGCTCGGCCTCGGTGAACGCGGACGCCGAATCATGGCGGCCGATGTCGGACAGAAGATCCACCGGCAACCCGGCCACGCGCCAGTCGTGCCGCGTCCGGTCGATGCACCAGCGACACCCGCTTCGCTCCGCGGCCAGCTCGCGCACCAGGAGCCTCGTGCGCTCGTCCACCTCGCCCGCGTTGCCGGGCCGCTGACCCAGGGCCAGGTAGGCGTAGACCAGATCGAATTGCCGCTGCATGGGGCCTCCTTGCGGCAGGCTTCATGGAATGCTACAGTTGATACTATGAATGATTCAACTGCGATATTCGCGCAAGAGGGCGGCACCCGCCCGCCCGAATGGCTCGTGCTCTTCCACCAGATCCCGCCCAAGCCGGACTACTTCCGCGTGAAGGTCCGCCGCCGTCTGCAGCGCATCGGGGCTGTGGCGCTCAAGAACTCCGTCTACGTGCTGCCTCGGCGAGCGGACACGCGGGAGGACTTCGAGTGGCTGGTGCGGGAGATCCGAGCGGAGGGGGGCGAGGCCGCGCTCTGTCGCGGACAGTTTCTGGCGGGCATCAGCGACGAGGAGATCCGGACCATGTTCGAATCCGAGCGGACATCCGACTACGCGGCGATCGCGGAGGAAGCGCGGTCCCTGGGCGGTGACGACCGATCCGACGAGGCGAGGGACCGCCTGCGTCGCCGGCTGGAGGAGACTGAGCGGCTCGACTTCTTCGACGCGCCGGGTCGGGCGGCGGCGGAAGCCGCCCTCTCCGAACGCGGGACCGAGGTCGCCGAGCAGGGATCCGTCCCCCGACCGTCTGGCGCCACCTGGGTCACACGCACCGGCGTCAAGGTGGACCGGATCTCGAGCGCCTGGCTCATCCGCCGGTTCATCGATCCGGCCGCGCGGTTCAAGTTCGTGCCGGCCAAGGGCTACCAGCCCGAGCCCGGCGAGCTCCGCTTCGACATGTATCAGGGCGAGTTCACCCACGAGGGTGATCGCTGCACGTTCGAGACCTTGCTCACGCGCTTCGGGCTCGGCGAGCCGGGCCTTCGGGCGCTCGCCGAGATCGTTCACGACGTGGATCTCAAGGACGAAAAGTTCGGCCGACCCGAGGTGCCGGGAATCGCCGCGCTGATCAACGGGCTGGTCGTGGCCTATCCGGACGACGCCGAGCGGCTCGAGCGCGGCGCCGCCGTCTTCGAGGGGATGTACGCCTATATTTCGTCAGGGGCGCGGTCGCGCCCCGCGAAATGACCCTCGTTGGAGGCTGCATGTCGAAACGAATCCTGGGCCCGCTTGCCGTAGCCGCGCTGGTCCTGACGTCGAGCGCGTGGGCGCAGGGAGCGACCGCCAAGGAGCCCGTGGCGGACGGGCGGACGCTGACCGAGTGGGTCGCCGACCTCAAGGCCATCGCCCCGCAGACGCGGAACGCCGCTGCCTACGAGATCTCGGGGATGGGCCCGGCGGCTGCTCCCGCCGTGCCGGCGCTCATCGAGGCGCTCGACGATTCCGAGGCGTCGGTGCGGTTCCCCGTCACGGTCGCGCTGGCCGAGATCGGTCCGGCCGCCAAGGCCGCGGTCCCGAAGCTCAAGAAGATGATGGACGAGGAGATCAACGACGAGATCGCCGCGGCCGCCAAGCGCGCCCTGCGACGAATCCAGCCCGAGGCCGTCAGCAGCGAGTAGCGGCGCGCAGCGCCTGGTCGAGATCCCCGACCAGGTCCTCGGCGTGTTCCAATCCAATCGAGAGCCGCAGCAGGCCGGGCGGCGTGCGGCTCTCCGGTCCTTCCACCGACGCCCGGTGCTCGATCAGGCTTTCCGTTCCCCCCAGGCTGGTGGCCGGCGTGAACAGCTTCACCTGCCGCACGACGCCGAGCGCGGCGTCGGCGCCGCCCTTCACCTGTATCGAGACCATTCCTCCGAAGGCCGTCATCTGTCGCCCGGCGACCGCGTGGCCCGGGTCGCTCGCGAGGCCGGGGTAGTGCACCACCTCCACAGCCGGGTGGGACGCGAGAAACGACGCGACCCGAGCCGCGTTCTCGCAGTGCCCGCGCATTCGCCAGGCCAGACTTCGGATGCCGCGCATCAGCAGCCAGCAGTCGAACGCGGAAGGGACCGCGCCGCCGAGCTGCTGCAGCGTGCGGAGGCGGGCGGCCCACTCGTCGTCGGCCGGGAGCACCAGCGCGCCGCCGGTCAGATCGCTGTGGCCGCCCAGGTACTTGGTCGTCGAGTGCATCACCGCGTCGCAGCCGAGCGCGAGCGGCCGCTGGAGCATGGGCGTGGCCCACGTGTTGTCGCAGACGCAGCGCGCGCCCGCCGCCCGCGCGATCGCGGAAATCCGCGGGATATCGGTGACGGCGAGGCTCGGGTTCGACGGCGTCTCGATCCAGATGAGCCGGGTCTCGGGCCGCACCGCCTCCGCGACCGCGTGCGTGTCGGCCATGTCCACCAGCGTACTGTCGAGCCCCCAGCCGGCCATCACCTCGCGCAGGAGCTTCGCCGTGCCGTAGTAGGCGTCCTGTGGGGCGACGACGTGCTCGCCCGGCAGCATCGACTGGAACACGGCTGCGGTGGCCGCCATGCCGGACGCGAAGGCCAGGGCCGTCTCGCCACCCTCGAGCGCGGCGAGTGAGGTCTCGAGCTCGCGGCGGGTCGGGTTGTCGCTGCGAGCGTAGATGAACCCGTGCGGAAGGGCGCCCTCGGCGTCGCGGGCGAACGTGGTGGTGAGGTGAATTGGAGGCGTCACCGCGCCCGTCGCAGGATCGGGATGGTGGCCGGCGTGAACCGCGAGGGTTTCGATGCGCATGGGTGGTCCGACCTAACCCCGCTCCGCACCCACGCCCACCCCCGCGTCCACCAGCGAGTGCAGCAGTTGTCGAACCGCGGCCACGCCGTCCACCCGGAACCGCGCCTTGGTATCTCCCGGCCCGACCTTGATCGAAATGGCATCCGGTGGAAGGACGCCGAACAGGTCCTCGTCGGTGCGGTCGTCGCCGATGGCCAGGATCGTGGTCGCGGCCAGCCGGTCCGGCGGGAGCGCGGGAACGATGCGCCCCTTGTGCACGCCATAGGGCCGGATCTCGATCACCCGGTTGCCCGCGAGGATCTCCACGGGCTGGTTGCTCAACAGCTGGCTCAGGTGGAGCCGGAGCTCATTGGCCCGGCGGGCGCCGGTCTCCTGGTCGGCCATACGGTAGTGCCACGCGAGTGCGGCGGCCTTGACCTCCACCAGCGACCCCGGCGTCCGCTGCGTGATCTCCCGGAGCATCGCCAGCACCGGCTCGCGCCAGCTCCCGCCGAACTCCGCCGCCGCCACCCAATTCCGGATCGACGGATCGCGCGACACGAAGCCGTGCTCGGCATGGAGCCAGATCGGGAGATCGCCGAACCACTCATCCAGGGTTTCCTGGGGCCGGCCGCTCACCAGATGCACCTCCGTATCCGGTCGCGCGGCGAGCGCGCGGAGGAGGCCGCGCAGGGTGGGATCGGGCCGCGCCAGCTCGGGGGTCGGCGTGAATGGCACGAGCGTGCCGTCGTAATCGAGGAGGAGGATCAGCGCCTCCGTTTCCGCGAGCCGACCTGCCAGCTCGCGCCTGGCCGCCGCGCCGCCGGCCGTCGCCGCCAGCCTCGCCTCAGCCGGGGCGATCTCGGCGAGGCACTCGAGGAACGAGGCCACCCAGCGATGGACATCGAACGTGTGCACGCGGGTCCGAAGGGGTGCCAGGCGCGCGCGGCGCTCCTCGCGCGGCATCATGAGCGCGCGGTAGTACTGCTCGGCCGAGCCTTCGAGGTCGTACGGGTTGACCTGGAGCGCCTCGGGCAGCTCCCACGCCGCGCCGGCGAACTCGCTCAGCACCAGCACGCCGTCTCCGTCGGTCCGCGAGGCGACAAACTCCTTGGCGACCAGATTCATGCCGTCGCGCAGAGGGGTCACGAGCATCACGTCGGCGGCGCGATAGAGCGCGACCAGGTCGGACTCGGGCAGCCCGCGGAAGATGTAGTGCACGGGAACCCATCGCGGTGTGCCGAACGCGCCGTTGATCCGACCGACCAGCCCATCCACCAACGAGCGAAAATCCTGATAGGCCCCAACGTTGGTCCGTGACGGAACGGCCACCTGCACCAGACGCACCTTCTCGCGCAGGTCCGGATGCCGCTCCAGCATGCGCTCGAAGGCGAGAAGGCGACGCGGGATCCCCTTGGTATAGTCCAGCCGGTCCACACCCAAGAGGATCCGCACGCTGCCGTCGCCCCGAATGGCGTGGACTTCGCCGTCCACCGCCGGATCCCCGGCCATCATGGCGAACGCCGCGGCGTCCACGCCCATCGGGAACACTCCCAGCCGAACCTCCCGACCGGGCACCTGCACCCGGTCGATCTCGACCGTGTAACCGAGGATGTCGGTCAGCGATGTCGCGAAGTGCCGGAGATACGCCGGTGTATGGAAGCCGACCAGGTCGGCGCCGAGCATGCCCTGCAGCAGGCGGTCGCGCGAGGGCAGCGTGCGGAACAGCTCTTCGGACGGAAACGGAATGTGGAGGAAGAACCCGATCCGGGCTCCGGGCAGGCGTTCGCGCAGGAGGCCGGGGAGCAGGAAGAGCTGGTAGTCGTGAATCCAGATCATGTCGCCGGGCCGGTAGTGCGCGGCTACCACGTCGGCGAAGGCTTCGTTGGCCTCCACGTAGCCGTCCCAATGGCTGATCTGGAGCGGGACTTGGTCCAATAAGTAGTGAAAGAGCGGCCACAGAACGCCGTTCGAATACCCCTCGTAGAAGCTGGTCACGAGTTCGGCGGAAAGCGGCACCCCCACCAGTCGCATCGTCGCGAGTTCTTGGTCCAGCGCCGCCCGCTGTGCGGGGTTGAGGTCGGCCGGGGCCCCCGTCCAGCCGATCCAGACGCCGTCCGAGTTCTCATGCGAGCGCAGGAGCCCGGTGGCCAGCCCTCCCGTGCTCCGCTGCACCTCGACGCCACGCTCGGTGGTGCTGACGGTGATGGGCAGCCGGTTGGCGACGATCAGGAGGCGGGGCATGTGGGAAAAGTTACCCTTCGGGGGGGTCGGGCCGTCAGGGGGTCGAAGGGTCGAGGGTCCTCGCCCTATCTCGGCCACCGCTGATTGTCCCGATCCATATCCGGAAAGTCATGGCCCGGGTCGATCTCCATGCTCTTCACCGCCGGTTCCTTGGCCACCTTCACCATCGTCCGCTTGGCGCCGCTGAGCCAGACGTCCACGGGGACCGTCACCGTGTCGGCGCGGTCGGCTCGAGTGATCACCAGGGGCACCGGCATCGGCGCCTTGCCGCGGTTCTCGAGCAAGACGTCCAACGAGTCCCCGTCGATCGCGACCGTGTCGATGGCCTGGTCGAGACGCCACGTCTCGAAGAACCAGGTCCGCCAGAACCACGAAAGATCCCGGCCCGCGACGTCCCCGACCGTCTCGAAGAAATCATAGGGCGACGGATGCTTGTACTGCCAGCGCCTGATATACTCGACGAAGGCCTTGTGGAAGAGATCGCGCCCCAGCACGCCCCGCAGCGCGACGAGGACGGTGGCCGGCTTGTAGTAGGCCGCGACGCCGTAGGCGTTGTAGCTGGGGAACCGGTCGCCATGGTGCATCAGCTCGACCTCTCCCGCCACGGACGAGAAGTCCATGTAGTTCTTCCGGTTCCGCGCCTCGTCGTCGAATCCCTTGAAGAAGTCGGCCATGGATTGCGACTGGTCGAACTGGGTGAAGCCCTCATCCATCCAGGCGAAGCGCTTTTCGTCCGAGCCCACGATCATCGGGAACCACATGTGACCGATCTCGTGGGTCGTCACCTCGTACATGCCGAGCGTATCCCATTGCCCGCCGATGCATGTCATCATCGGGTACTCCATGCCGCCACAGGAGTTCGGGCCGTCCACCGCCGTCATGTGGGGATAGGGATACGGCCAGAGATACTTGGAGAAGAACTCGATCGAGTGCTGGCCGTAGCGCGCGCTCTCGTCCCAATGATTGGTCCGCTCCTCGGGCCGCCAGAACGCCTGGATCAACGAGGTGTCGGGCTTGCCGTCGCCGTTGGCATCACCGACCGCGGCCGTCGTGGCGTCCCAGAGATACCGCGCTGAGGTGGCCCAGGCCACGTCGCGCACGTTCTGGGCGCGGAAGTGCCAGGTGAGCTTGCCGTCGGTGCCGACGGTGGTGGACTTGCCCGGCTCGCGCTCGAGATCGGTCACCACGTGCACCACGCTGTGCCCCGCTCGCGCCGAGTCGAGCCGCGCGCGCGTCTGCGCCGTGAGCACCTGGTCGGGATTCTGCAGCGTACCCGTGGCCGTCACCAGCCAGCCCGCCGGCACGGTGAGGCTCACGTCGTAGTTCCCGTACCCCATGTAGAACTCGGCGTTGCCCAGATACTGGTCGATCTGCCACCCGTTGATGTCGTCGTAGACGGCCATCTGCGGGTACCAGTAGTTCATGAAGAAGACCTCTCCGTCCTGGCCGCCACGCGGCGCGCCGTCGGGCGGAACGCGGAGCTTCCAGTCGATGGCGAGGTCGGCCGTGCCTCCCGGAACGAGCGGCTTGGGCAACCGGACTCGCATGATCGTGCCGCTCACATCGTAGCCCGCTCCGTCACCTCCGACCTCGGCGATGCTGGCCCCCTGCGCGGCGACGCGGGTGAGCTCGACCCCCTCGACGGACCACGGCACGTTCGTGTTGTGGCGCGCCCCCGGCGCGTAGATGTTCTGCAGTAGCTGGATGTAGACCGTGCGGAGCGTGTCCGGCGAGCGATTGTAGTACTTGATCGTGCCCTTGCCGGTCATCCGCTTGGAGACCGGATTGAGCTCCGCCTGGAGCGTGTAGTCCGCCCACTGCTGCCAGTAGCGCGGGCCAGGCGCGCCATTCCGCCCACGGGTCCCACGGTTCACGGCAAGCTCGTAGCCCTCGAGCGCCGGCACGGGCAGCGAGTGGACGGTGGCGGGCGCGGTCGTGCTCTCGCGGGTGGTGGCCGGGGCGGGCGTGGTGGGCGCGGACTTGCCGCCGGAGCAGGCGGCGGTGACCGCGAGAATCAGGACCGGGAACCGCCGACGAGCCAGAACGCAACGTGCCATGGACACTCCGATGAGGTGGCCGGGCATTCGCCCGGCGCGGATGATGCCCTGACTACGGAGCGGTGGCAAGTCTCGGTTTCGACGGGCGATGGTCGCACCACCGAAGCACCACCGGCCCGAGCAGCTTCCCCGATCCCGCCGCCAGCCAGAGGCTCGGGTACGCCGGGTTGAAGGATTCCAGGAAAAACCCCGACTCCAGCGCCCGTCCTACCCGCTTCACGACATAGCCATGGTCCGGATGCCGGGCCACGGCCACCGCACCGGCCGCGACGGCGCCGTCGAGGTCCACGAGGACCACGTCCCCGGAATGGAGCAGTGGCACCATGCTGTCTCCGACCACCCGGATCGCCACGTAGCGGCCGGCCGGGAGATCGGCGGGCAGCGCGACCCAGACCTCGCACGCCTCGTCGAGCAGCTCGCGGCCCGTGCCAGCGGCGACGCCAAGCTCGACCAGCGGCGCCGCGCCAAGGCCTCGAGCGGCCGCGAGCGTCGTCGCGAGCGCGCCCGACAGGCCGACCCGAATCGGCTCCGGGGCGTGGTCGATGCGACGCACGCCGCGACCGACCGTCGCCACGCGCGCCCGTACCCGTTCGGCGAACCGTGCCGCGGCCGCTTCCCGCTCCGCGGCCGCGCGCCAGCGATCGAACCCCGCGTGGCGGGCCGGGCCGCCTCCTTCCCGGGCCTCGATGCGCCGCCCGGCGAGCCAGACGACCGCATCGCGCTCCCACTCGTTCCTGTCGCTCATGCCGTTTCCTCCACAGAATCGCGCACGGCCGCGAGCCGGGCGGCCGGGCCCGGTGCGAGCGTGGCCCGTCCGAGAAAGGTGAGCAGCTCCCGGCGTTCCTCGCCGTCCGTGCCTTCGACGTGACGCAGCGCCGCGAGCTGCAGCCGCTCGCGGAGACGTTCGATCCTCTTGGCCGCCGCCTTGTAAGCGATGCCGAGCCAGACCGCGATGTCGCGCTGGGGAGCGCAGTGGCTCATCCATACGGCAAGGAGATGGTCGTCTTCGCCCAGTGTGGCCTCGAGGGCGGTGGCGAGGCGCTCGAGCACGGGCGAGAGCGGCGGGGCGTCCGGCTCGCCGCTCGCGCGGCGGGCGTGCTCCGAGCAGGCCGCGATCTCGCCTTCGTCCGGACCTGCGTGCACGGCGTGAGCGTCCCGACGCTCGGCGCGGGTCCGCGCCCGTGCGCCGTTGAGCACCCGATTGCGAAGACTCCGCGTCAGGTAGGCCGGCAGGCAGCGGGGCGGCGGGGCACTCGAGGTGATGAGATGGACGGCGACGTCCGCCAGGCAGTCGTCGGCCAGCACCTCGCGCTCACCGCCATCCACCCCGAGGCGGCCGGCGGCAGCCAGGAGCATGGGACGGAAGCGCAGATAGAACTCGCGCAGAGCGCCTTCGTCCTCGCACCGGAGCGCGGCCACCAGCGCCACGTCTCCCATTGCGGGTCGTCGCCCGGCTACTTCGCGCCAAGGGGGTCGTCGAGGATCCATAGGTCGGCAGTGTCGTGGGTCAGGCGTCGCGAGTCGAAGCCCCGTGACTCACGTCCTTCCCTATGTGACACCACCCAGCGACATCGTCACGGCCCGCGGCCGGCGCGCGCGGCATGATCCTCCATACGCCGCTGGATGAAGCGACGAAGCTCGTGCTGCACCTCGGCGAGCTCGGCGGGCGTGAGGCCCCGGGCCACTCGCGACCGGAGGGCTTCGACGCGCTCCGCGTCGAGTCCGGCCCGCTCGGCCGTGCGGAGAAGCTGGCGCAGGTCGGGCTCGGCGCCGAGGCGCGTGCGGGCCCGGGCCGCCTTCGTCGCCTCCTCGGCGCTGGGCCGGAGCCGCGAGGCCAGGAAGCCGAGGTTGGCGAGCGCTCGCCCAATGGCGGAGGTCTCGGTGTTCTCGAGACAGGCAACGGCGTTGATCTCGCCATCGCCCACGCGCTCGGCGGCCCAGCCCGTGGCGGCCGGCTCACGGTCGTCCGCCGTGCGGTAGACGGCGGCGCGGAAGACGATCTGCTGGTCGGTGTGCTGAACCAGCTCGGTGAGGATGCGGCCGGCAGGGTACTTCTCATAGAAGAGCTCGACGCGCGCTGCCACCGGCGCGTAGCTCTCGGGGTCGAAATCGTAGGAGCTTTTCGGCATGAGGACGACACGGCAGGGGTGATCGGAGGTGGACCTGCGTAAGATACCGAAGAAACACCGAAGCCGATAGGTGGCCTTGCGGTGTCGCAGGCCGGTGTCTCCCACGTGTCGGTTCACCCCACTCCCGCTCGGAGGCTCCAATGATGTGGTACGTCTTCGGAATCGCCCTCGCCGCCGTGGTCGCCGCGGCCTACGTCCTCAGCCGCCGGCCGTCCCGCCGCACGACGATCGTGCTGGAGCGTGATTGAGCCGGCCGCTGCAACTACTCGCCGCATTCACGCATCTGCTGACCGTTGGGGCCCGGCCGGGTGCCGGGCCCATCGCTGGCATTCACGATCCAGGAGATGGACGACATGTCGCATGGATGGATGCACCGCTTGCGATCCAGCAGCGTGGCGCTCGCGTTCCTCGCCGGCCTGCTGGTGGCCGGGGTTCTTCAGCTTCCTCACTTCTCCGCCGCCCAGCAGCCGAGCGCGCCTGCGGTGGCCACCGGCAAGGCGGCGCCTCCGGCCGGCGCGGCCACCCTGTCGGACTTGAGCGAAGCGTTCGCATCGGTCGCGGAGCACGTCAAGCCGAGCGTCGTGTTCATCAAGTCCGGACGCACGGAGCGTCACCCGCAGATGCAGTTCCAAGTGCCGCCCGGATTCGAGCAGTTCTTCCCTCACATGCCTCAGCAGGGCCCCGATTTTCAGGAGAGCGCTGGCTCGGGTTTCATCGTCTCGAAGGACGGCTACATCCTCACCAACAATCACGTCGTCGACGGCTCGGACCAGGTGACGGTGCGGCTGCTCGATCGGCGTGAGTTCAGCGCCAAGGTCGTCGGCACGGATCCGGGCACCGACCTCGCCGTGCTCAAGATCGACGCGGACAACCTGACGCCCGCGCCCCTCGGGGACAGCGACGACTCGCGCGTGGGCGAGTGGGTGTTGGCGGTCGGCAACCCCCTCGGCGAGAACCTGACCTTCACGGTCACCTCGGGCATCATCAGCGCGAAAGGCCGGTCGCTCGCGCTCCCCAACTCGAGTGACCGGAGCATCCAGGACTTCATCCAGACGGATGCCGCGATCAATCCCGGCAATTCGGGGGGCCCGCTCGTGAGCGTGCGGGGCGAGGTGATCGGCGTCAATTCGGCGATCGCCAGCCAGACGGGGTTCTATTCGGGCTACGGCTTCGCCATTCCGATCAACCTGGCGCGGCACGTGATGGACCAGATCATCGCGCACGGCCGCGTCATGCGCGCCGCCCTCGGTGTGACGGTGCGGAACGTCTCGCCCAATGATGCGGCCTATGTCGGCTTGCCGGACATCCGCGGCGTCGTGGTCGAGGATTTCGGCAGCGAGACCTCGCCCGCGCGGAAGGCCGGGCTCGAGCCCGGCGACATCATCGTGTCGGTGGACGGCAAGCCGGTCGAATACGTGGGCCAGCTCCAGCAGCAGATCGCGTTCCGGCAGCCGGGTGACGTCGTGAAGGTGGAGGTCGCGCGCAAGGGCGGCGTGCACAAGACGCTCGACGTCCGGCTCCAGGAGCTGCCGGCCGCTCGCGCCGTGGCTTCGGCGGATGACAGCGCGGCGAGTGACGGCGACAACGCCGAGGACTCGGCGGCCAGCATCGGCAAGCTGGGTATCACCGTGGCGCCGTTGGATGGTGACGACATCCAGCAACTCCATCTGCGTCCGGACCAGCGCGGCGCCATCGTGACGGACGTGAAGGCCGGCGGCCCGTCCTACGGCGAGCTGACCGACCCGGACAATGGCGGACCGGACATCATTCTCGAGGTCGAAGGCACGCCGATTCATTCGCCGGCCGACCTCAAGAAGGCCATCGCCGCGCAGAAGCCCGGCAGCATCGTGAGCCTGCGGGTGTACAACGCTCGCGCGCAGACTCGGCGCGTGGAGCGAATCAAGCTCGGCCAGTAGGTCCGACAGTCACCGCGGGAGCTCGGGCCGGCAGCCTGCCGGACTGAGTGACCCAGTGAAGCGAAGGGGGCGTGCGTGTGGGCACGTCCCCTTCACTTCGTTGGGATGCCGTGGCCCGCGAAGGGTCGGCCCGTCCGCTATGCCTTCCGGTCGGGCTTTCGCTCCCAGAGCACGTTGACGATCTGCCAGCGTCCATCGGCGCGCACGAGCTGCAGGTAGTCGATCCAGTCCGCCATGATCACCCTGGCAACGGCCGCGTTGCCGAACACATCCAGGATACGCACGTCCTTCTGCTGGCGATCGGCCGGGGTGGTCTTGCCGTAGCCGTGGCGCGCGCCGTTGACCAGAGCAGACGCGCCCATGGTCTGAACGAAGGCGCGGTCGGTCGCGGTATCGGTCACCAGGATGCGCTTGACCAGCTCGGGATGGACCGCGCGCGCCATACGGTCGCCGTCGCCGCTGTACCAACCTTCCGCATAATCGAGCGCCGCGGCGCGGATGCCAGTGGAGTCGGCCGCGGTCTGCGCGCGGGCGGCGGGCACGGCGGCAAGGAGGGCGAGTGTGAGAACGTAGCGTGGAGACATGGGTCGGACCTCGGCGATGGTGGGATTGCGGGCACTACGCGCGGACAGGGGCCGCCGTTTCGCCCGCGCCAGTGGCCACGCCGGTGAGGGCGGTCACCGCCGCCGGCCTGTCGGGACTGCCATCGTCCGTCGAACGCAGGCAGCGATCACCGAGGAGGAACAGTGGCAGTCAAGAAGAGCGCCGGGCGCTGGTCCGGAACCAAGAAGGCGGCCGCCACGGCCGCCAAGAAGAAGGCCGAGTCCGATCGTCGGCTCCAGCGCGGCGTGGAAGGGCGCCGCGGGAAGCAGGGTCAATCGAAGGGAGCGGGGGCGGCACAATTGGGGGCGCGGCGCTATCCCGAGCCACCCCTCCCGAAGCAGCACCAGGCCAAGCCAGGCATCGAGGCCGACCTCCATCCCCGCCCGGAGTACGAGGCCCCCGACTATCGTGGCTCCGGCAAGCTCGAGGGGAAGGTCGCCCTCGTCACCGGCGGCGACTCGGGAATAGGGCGAGCGGTGGCGGTGCTGTTCGCGCGGGAGGGAGCAGACGTGGCGATCGTCTACCTGAGCGAGGACCAGGACGCCGAGGAAACCCGCCGGGCGGTCGAGGACGAGGGGCGCCGGGCCCTGCTCATCCCCGGCGACGTCACCGACTCGGCGTTCTGCCAGGACGCCGTGGAGACCACGGTCCAGGAGCTCGGCGGCCTCGACATCCTGGTCAACAACGCCGCCTTCCAGGAGCACGTTCCGTCGCTCGAGGACATCACCGACGAGCAGTTCGAGCACACGTTCCGCACCAACATCTTCGGCTACTTCTACATGGCGCGCGCCGCGGCGCCGCACCTCGGCGAGGGCTCGTCCATCATCAATACCGGCTCGGTGACCGGGATCGAGGGAAGCAAGGAGCTCCTGGACTACGCCTCGACCAAGGGCGCGATCCACGCGTTCACGAAATCGCTCTCGCAGAACCTGCTGGACCGCGGCATTCGAGTGAACTGCGTCGCGCCTGGCCCGGTCTGGACGCCGCTCAACCCGGCCGACCAGGACGCGGAGAAGGTCTCGCGGTTCGGCGCCGATGTGCCCATGAAGCGCCCTGCCCAGCCGGAAGAGATCGCGCCGGCGTACGTGTTCCTCGCGGCCCCGACGTGCTCGAGCTACATCAGCGGGGAAGTCCTGCCGGTAGTGGGAGGAGCGGGTGGAGGGTGAGCCAGGCCGGACGGGCGGCGGGTGTGCATCGCGCCTGCCGCCCGCCCTATCGCACCGTAACCCGCAGGTCGTACGCGGCCCGCTCCCCCCACGGCACCATGCTCACCACGTAGTCCTGCGTCCGTTCCACGCGGCCCGAATAGAGGCGTTGGCGGTCAGACAGCCGTGAGAGTTGGGCGCCGTCGTCCAGCCCGTAGATGTGGAGCCCGACCGTGGGGGCCCCGCCGAGGTTCACCTCAAGGGTGCGGCTGGCGTCGACGCGTACGAGGAAATCGATCGGTGCACGCGAGGGAGCCGTGCCCGTGAAGACGGCCGTTGGCTCGGCCGGGCTCAGCTCCACCCGCCTGGGGATCTGGACCGCCAGTGTGTAGTAGATCGGGGCCGTTCTCGTCACGCGAACGACGTAGTCTCCCGTGATGGGAAGGCGGCCGGACCAGACCTCCGGCTCCCCCCGCGGCGAGGTGAGCTCGCGCCCGTTGGTGGCTTCGAACACCTGCACCAGGGGCTCGGGCGGCGGATTTTCGACTGGCCAGGCGATCGCGTGCGCGAGCATGATCTGACCGGCCTGCGCGGACAGGACGTAGCTGTGGGGGCCGGCGCCGAGCTTCTCGTCGATGGTGCCGGACGTCGTGCCGCGGGCGAAGCGAATGCGGGGGAGCCCAACGGTATCGATGGGCGCCTCGTTCGTCGTACTCCGGGATGCCGCGGGTGAGGCTGGGGGGGTGGATTCGCCGTGATTCCCCCCGCACGCCGTCAGGGCGACGACCGCGATCGTCGAGGCGCCGCGCACCACCGTTTCAGCGACGGATCGCATGGCGGTCTCCTGAGTCGGGGGAATGGACCAAGTATAATGGTCGGGAGGCGGGACACCCGCCAACGACTGGATGCGCAGGACACCGCCCGTACGAGACGAGGAAGGGGCATGCGTCGGCACATGCCCCCTTCGCTTCACTCAGTGTGACCCCTGGTTACCCCAACCTCGCCACGCCGCCCCTGCCCCGCGCCTCGCTCTTTCCGATGGCGGATCGTCCGACTTCACCCCGTCCGCGACCCCGGCGCCGACCACGCCGGGCTGAGCGCCGCGAGCGGCGCGGAGCGCCACGGCTGCGGCTGGCGCTCGAGGATCACGAGGACGATGGCGTGCGGGTCGCTCGAAACCGAGCCGATCACGCCGAATGCCTGCCGAGCGCCGTCCTTCCGCCGGAAGACGACGCCCGCCACCCGCTCGAGGCCGCGCTCCACCAGCGCCAACACCCGCCCCTGCTCTTCCCGGCTCCCGAAGACGCCGAGCGTATCGGCGACCCGGAGCAGCTCGGCGGTCGAGTCGTAGCCCAGGAGCCGGGCGAATGGTCGGTTGGCCACGAGGGGCGTTCCGTTCGGCCGGAACAGGCAGAGTCCCACCGGGGCCGCGTCCATGAGCGTGCGGAGCTGTCCCTCGGAGAGACGCAGGGCATCCTCCACCCGGCGCCGGGCGGTCATCGCCTCGCGGAGATCGGCCAACTGCTTGCGCAGGGCGATCACCTCGCTGATGAGATCCTGTTTGGGACGGTGTTGGTCGCGCATGACAGAAACTAGGACGGCTGGCCGCCCCGGTCTTGCACCGCGACGGTTCACGCGCGAAGGAACGCGGGGTGGTCGTGGCCGGTGAGCGAGACGATTACGCGCTCGTAGACCCTGGGTCCGTTGCCGCTGTTGGTGAGCACGACGAGGGCGCGGCGGTTGTCGGCGTCGGCCAGGCAGAAATTGCGGAAGCCGTTGTTGGCGCCCCAGTGCCAGAGGGTTTGGCCGTACTCGTCGTCCTGGAGACCCCAACCCAGGCCCCAGGCGAGCGCGCTGTTGAGCCGGACCTGCGGCGCGGTCATGGCCTCGCGGAGGTTGGCGCCGAGCGCCAGCCCGCTCGGTCCGGGGGCGGCCACCACGTGCGCTAGGAAGCGCGCGTAGTCGCGCGCGGTCGTGAGCAGTGACGCGGCCACGTTGGGGACCATGTAGATCGGTAGTATCGGCCAGGCCGGGTTCACGAGCGGCACCGTCCGGACCGAGTCCTCGTAGCGCCACTCCTCCAGCGGCTTGCCCCACTCGCGCGCGATCAGCGCGGTCCGCCGGCCGATGGCCGCGTACACCTCCGCCGGCTCGCCGGCCTCGTCGTACCCCACGGCCATGCGACGGTCGTACGTATCGCGCCAGACCCAGCTGCTGTCGCGCATCCCGAGCGGCTCGAGTACGTCCTCACGAAGCAGCCGGGCGACCGGCCGGTCCATGACGCGCTCGATTACTCGCTGGAGGAAGAAATAGCCCTCGCCGGAATACTCGAAGGTCTCGCCGGGCTCGGTGGCCGGCGTCAGCGGCCCCGACGCGTGCCGCCAGTTGGGGAGGCCGCTCGTGTGGCTCAGAACGTGCCGCGCGGTGACGCGCCGCATCCGTGGTGTGTCCGCCTCAGGCGCGGGGAGATAGTCGTATAGCGGGCGATCCAGGTCGAAGCGGCCCGCGTCGACCAACCGCAGCACGGCGTAGGCGAACAACGGCTTCCCGAGGGACGCGGCCTCGAACACCGTCTCGTCCGACACGCCATGCCGAGGCTGCAGGCTGGCGCGACCGGCGTTCTTCTGAAACGTCCGGCCCTCGTCCACGGTCGCGAACGACAGGCCCGGAACCGCGGCGAGCTCGAGCAGGCGCGGCAGGGTCCGGAGCAGCTCGGCCGTTGGGCGCCATCGCGGCCCGACGAGGGGCCCCGAGCGTCTCGCCAGGGCCACCTGAGCCGGCCACACCGGTGGAGCGGGAAGTGTCGCGAGCACTCCGCCCGCGACGGCGGTCACGAAATGGCGACGGTTCACGACGTGCAACGACTCCGTCCAGGCGGTGGCAATCTCGTACGAACTACGGACGCGGGCGTCGTCCGTTTCGATCGTTTCACACGTTCACGATTGTATCAACGCGATGAGGGTGGCGGCCTCGTTCGCGCCGATACCGTAGTAGATGCCCGCCACGCGAAAATGGTTTGCCGAGCGCCCTCCGCCCAACATCCGACCCTGCCCTCGCCCAAACGTCCGATCCCGCGGCCGCAGGAAACCCGCCATTCTGCTCTCCGGTTACTCACTCAGGAGCCTTCATGCCCGCATCCACTCCGGGTGGTCCGCTGACCGCCCTCTCGAACGACCTCGCCGCCGCCGTGGAGACCGTCGGTCGCTCGGTCGTCGCGATTCACGCGCGCCGGCGCATCCCCGCGTCGGGCGTGGTCTGGCAACCCGGCGTGGTCGTCGCCGCGCACCACACGATCCAGCGCGACGACGACATCACCGTCACCCTGCACGACGGCAGCTCCTCGCGAGCCACGCTCGCCGGGCGCGACCCGTCCACCGACCTGGCCGTGCTTCGCCTGGCCGACGGCGTTACCGGCTCGGCGGCGCCGCCCGCCTCGGTTGCGACGGAGCCGCCCCGGGTCGGTCAGCTCGCGCTTGCGCTGGGGCGCCCGGGGCCGGCGGTCACCGCCAGTCTCGGCATCGTGAGCGCGGTCGGCGGGGAGTGGCGCACCTGGCAGGGCGGTGCGATCGATCGCTTCGTTCGGCTGGACGTCGCGGTCTACGATGGCTTCTCGGGGGGCCCGCTGATCGACGCGGCCGGACGCGTGGTCGGCATCAACACCTCCGGCCTGGCGCGCGCCAGCGCGCTCACCGTCCCGGCCGGCACCGTCTCCCGTGTGGTGGGCCAGCTGCTGGCCAAGGGGCACATCGCGCGCGGCTGGCTGGGGATCGCGACGCAGCCGGTCCGTCTGCCGGCGCCTCTGCAGCGCAGCCTGGAGATCGACTCGGACGCGGGGCTCGTCGTGGTGAACGTCGAGCCGGACAGCCCCGCCGATCGTGGCGGCGTGCTTATCGGGGACATCCTGCTCGCAGTCGACGACCGACCCGTGAGCGACCCGGGCGACGTGCTCGCCGCGCTCGGCGGCGACCGGATCGGCGCCGCGATCGGGCTCAGCGTGGCGCGGGGTGGGCGGGCGGAACGGCTGACGGTGACGGTCGGGGAGCGTCCTCGTGAGCGCCGCTGAGTCGCTGCTCGGCAATGTGCCGGCGGTCGAGGAGGCCCTGGGCGACGTCGCCAGCCGACTCCGGCAAATCACGGTGCACGTGCACGCCGGCGGGCGGAGCGCCGGCGCCGGCGTCGTCTGGCTCCGGAGCGGGCTCATCGTCACCAACGCGCACGTCGCGACGGCGACCGGAGCCGACATCGTGCTGCCGGACGGGAGGGCCCACCGCGCGCGAGTCGTCGCGCGCGACCCGCGCCGGGACCTCGCCGCGCTGGCCATTGCCGGCGACGACCGGGTCGCGGCGCTCCGGGCGGACGCGCGCGGGCTCCGCGCCGGCGAGCTGGTCGTCGCCGTGGGACATCCGCTGGGCGTCGCCTACGCCGCCGCGCTCGGCATCGTGCATCGTGCGCCGACCGGCGAGCGAGGCCCGGGTGGATGGTTGCAGGCGGACATCCGGCTCGCGCCGGGCAACTCGGGCGGGCCACTGGCCGATGCCGCCGGGCGAGTCGTCGGCATCAACGCGATGATCGTGGGAGGACTGGGGATCGCCGTGCCGACGCACGTGGTCGAACGATTCGTGCGCGAGATCGAGCGCGGGCGCGGGGCGCGGGCGGCGTGATTCGCGTGCTCGTCGTGGCCCGGTCCGAACTGGAGCGCGCGGGCCTCGAGGCGCTCCTCACCGTCCGAGGACACGTCGCCGTCGGCGGGGGCAGTGCGACGCCGGCCGACGCGCGCCGGCGCATTGAGGATGGCTCCGCGCAGGGCGTCCAGGTGGTGCTCGCCCTTCTCGACGCGGGCGCCGAACCGCCGCGCCTCGCCCTCGCGCCCGACGCGGCCGCGCGCGCACCGGCGCTCGTGTTGCTCGGCGACTCGCTTCCCCGCGGCTGGGCGGTCCGGGCCGTGCGCGCCGGCGCCCAGGCGGTGCTTCCCCGAACCGCCAGCGCGGATGCCATTGCGGCGGCGGTCGAGGCCGCGGCGGCGGGCCTGGTGGTTCTGCCGCCCGATGCGCTCGCCGAGGCCATGCCGGGCATCGCGGCCCGCGCCATCGCTCCCCCCGAGCCGCTGAGCACGCGCGAGGCCCAGATCCTGGCGCTCCTCGCTGAAGGCCTGGTGAACAAGCAGATCGCCGCGCGCCTCGGGATCTCCCGGCACACGGTCAAGACGCACATGGCCGCGCTGTTCCACAAGCTCGGCGTGTCGACTCGCGCGGAGGCGGTTGCGGCGGGCGCGCGAGCGGGCGTGATCCTGCTGTAGGCCGCCGAAGTCCTCGCCGCGCGCCGCGTGTTACCGCAGCAGATGCAACGCGTGTCCCCAGCTGTCCCGCAGGAATCCCGGAATGCACCACAGCATCGCGAGCGGCTCGATGGCGCGCGCCCCGATCGCGCCCCCCATATCTTCGATGTCCCAGCCGAACTGATCGAGCACCCGCGCGACCGTCGCCTTGGCATCCGCGTCGTCGCCGCAATAGAACATCGTCGGCCGCGTGCCACCGAAGTCCGGGTCCACCATCCGCGCGCTCCCCACGCAGTTGAACGCCTTCACGAAGCGGGCCTCGGGATAGCTGCGCTGGAGCCGCTCCATGAGCGACGAGTTCAGATCCGTGAAGTACTTGAGCACGCCCTGCTCCGGCGGCTCGTCGGTGATCGGGTTGGTCGTGTCGATGACGAGCTTGCCGCGCAATGCGTCCCGCCCCACCTGCGCCAGGGCGTCTTCGGCGGCCGTCCCCACGACCGCGAGCACGACCGCTTCGCCCCAGCGGGCCACGTCCGCAAACGTCCCCGCCTGGATACCCGTTTGCCTGGAGTAGTCCGCCAGCTTGGCGGGTGTCCGGCTGCCGATGCGCACCTGGTAGCCGTGGTCCTTCAGTCCTTTCGCGAGCGTCTGTCCGACCTCGCCCGATCCCAGCACGCCGAACGTCGGCATGTCACAGCCTGCCTTTCCACTCGATGTCATGTCTCGATTCGTTCCGCCACACATGAATCTGCCGCGTCTGCCGGCGCCCTGCCTCACGGCGCGGTCCGCTAGAGCAGCAGCACCTCGATGCGATGCCCGTGCACGACTCCCTTCTTGCGCGACCAGGCGAACACCGTGAACCGCCCGTCCTGCGACGCCACGAAAGCCAAGGCGTCCTGCTGGTCGTGGACGAACTGCGCGGCGGACAGGTGTCGGGTGCCGCCCAGGTCGATGGCGTTCACGCGGGACGGCGTGTTGCCAACGACTGGCTCGGTGATGACCACCTGTTCGATCGGCGGCTGTCCCTCGCGTCGACGTATCGTCGCCCCGAACGCCAGCAGCTCGAAGCGCTGAGTCAGGATCGCCGCGCCATCCACCGCGGTGAGTCCGGCGATCGCGTCGACCAGGTCGCCCATCTCGTCGATCACGCCGGGCTCCTCGCGCCGGCCGAGGAGGCGCGCCAGGCCGGTGAACGGAGGCGCGATCGCGTAGTTCGTCGGCTGTGCCAGAGATTGACGCCAGCTCTCCGTCCCGCTCGGCACCACCAGCAACGACGCGCCGTGCCCGTGACGGCGCATGGAGACCGCGAGCTGGGTCAGCAGCGTGCCGCCCTCGGTCCAGGGAACGAGGTTGTCGGAGCCCAGGAGGGCGCCGAGGAGCGCGGGCCTTCCGGGCATGCTTCCGTCGCCCTCCTCCACGACTCGTAGCTGGTCTCCACGGAGGACGGCGAGGTTTCCGAACTTCGCGTCTTTCTCCCGCTGATACTTGAGCACGAGCAGCCCCGGCTCCACCACCTCGGCGACGAGGCAGAAGTCGGGCAGCTCGCGGACGGCACCCCAGATGCGCAGGTCGCCGGCGGCGGCGCGCCAGACGCCGAGGTGGATGCCGGGGCCTTCGACGGCAGGACTGAGCCGGACGAGCAGGTCGGTCTCGAGCGGCACGGGACGTTCGAACGTCATCGGCTGGCCCGTGCGCTCGGGCGGCACCATCGCGAGCGACACGCGCGGCGAGCGGCCCTCCTCGCGGCGAAGGCTCGCCCAGAACGCGGCGTCGACCACCGCAGCGACGAGGCTCGCTTCCGGGGCGAGGTCGGGGCTCTGTCGGGCGAAGAAGTCGTCGACGATCGCCGCGGCAGCCAGGGCGGGAGCGTACGCCGGCTGGTGCATGAGGCCTCGGACAGCGGAGTGAGTGACGTGCTCGTGCCGGTGTGCAAGCTAGCTGGAGTCGATGGAGCCTTGCCGCCCGGACCCTACGGAACAGTGGCCGACGTCGCGCCGGTTCCCCTGCGGCCGCGCAGAATCACGATGCTTCCCGCGCCGAGCGCCAGCGCGACGACCGCCAGCACGACCGATGGCCACGCTCTGGGCCATGGCGCCTCGAGCGGGACGTGCACCAGCGGGTCGCCCACGATCGTGAATGCCGCCCATTCCCTCGGCGGAGCGCCGCGATGGAGCGCGTCGAGCTTCGCCGCGCGGAGTGCGTCGCCGACCGGCATGCCCCGCGTGAGCGCCTGGTAGAAATCCTGGATGAACGCGATGGTGCTGCGATCGCCGATGCGCCATTGGCTGGCGACGACGCTGCGTGTCCCCGCCTGGATCAGCGGCGCCGTGAGACCCTGCACGCCTTCACCTTCCACCACGACGCCACCGGCGGTACGACATCCGGAGAGCACGACGAGGTCCGCATCGAGCCTGAGCGCGGCCAGATCGCCCGGACCGATCAGGCCGCTCTCGCCGCCGCCGGGGGCCAGCGCCAGCACCGTGCGACTCACCGAACGCTCGTCGACGACGGCATGCGTGGCGAAGTGGATGACTCGGAAGCGCTCGAGCGGCGCATGTTTGAGGTACGAGGCGCTGGCCTCCTCGCGGAGCCGCACTTCCGCGCCCGAACTGTAGCGCGCCACGAGCCGTGCCTCGCGGCCGGAGCCCTCAAGACGCTGGGGTCGCCCCGACGAATCGGGCGGGAGCTCGGTCTCCGCATCAGCGAACGCCGGACCGCCCGCTGTGGTTCGGCCGAACGCCGGGTCGCCGAAGGCGAGGACTCGCATCGGGTGGCCAGGGTCGGCGGTGTCGGGCCTCGGATGGCGCCAGAGTGCGGCGAGGATGGCCGCAGAGGGCGCCACGCTCACCGCGAATCGCTCGACCACGTACCTCCCGTCGGGGAGCCGGAGCAGGTCCCACGGCACCCGCTGCAGCGGCCCGTCCGGGACCACGATGAGGCGCGTGACCTCGGCACCGAGGTCATCCAGCGCCGGGTCGAGCAACGCGCGGCCGAACGAGGCCGGAAGCGGCCCGAGATCATCCCCGTGCTGCAGAAGCGCCAGGAAGCGCGTGAGCTCGCCGGCGAGCGAGTCGGCCGGCGGCAGGACGCGCGCCCGCACGGCGACGTCACCCGAACTCGGCCGGGTCAGCACGAACAGGGTAGTCGGCGCTCCCAGCCCGCCCGTCACGTACTCCAGGATCGCGGTGCGGCGGTCGGGGATGAGGGCGGCGATGCTCCCCGCCGAGACCGGTGCGGCCTTGCCTGGTGTCGTGGCCTGATCGACGTCGGGCCCGGGCGTGCGCAACACCTGCGCGCGCGCCATCCGATCCCGGAGCTCTCGTGCGCGGCGCCGTTCCGCGAGCTCGAACGCGTCCGCCGCTCGCCCGCCGGTCGCGAGCGCCGCCAGCACCCGCGCCACGCTCGCGCGCTGCTCGCTCACGCTGGCGGGAGACACCTGGTTCTCACTACCCGCGACCTGAAAGGCGAGCAACCTGAGCTCGCGGTCGGTCAGCGTGGCGCGCCACCGCTCGAGCTCGTCCCAGGCTGACGTCGCCTCGCGCCCCGCGGCCGCGAGGTCTCGACGCCGGGCGTAGATGTCCGCGAGCCGCAGGCGCACGTCGTACCGCGGGACATGCTGGATGGTGTCGAGCGTGCGGAGATAGCCCTGAAACAGGTGCTCCGCCGCGGCGAGGTCGCCACGGGCGAGGGCGAGGCGCCCCTCGTCGTACGCCAGATCAGCGGCCCATCGCGGTCCCTCGAGCCTCGGCAGGAGCGCCCGGGCTGCCGCAAGCGCGTCGGCAGCGGCCGGCCAATTCCGCTCGCGCATCGCGATCGTGGCGAGCGTCTGGTCGGCCCCGAACTGGTCCAGCGTCTCTCCGGTTCCCTGGTAGAACGCCAGCGCCTCGAGCGTCTGCCGTCTCGCGGTCGTGAAGTCACGATCGGCGAGCGCGATCATGGGCAGGAACTTGCGCGCGTTCATCGCACTCGATCGGTCGCCCTGCGCCTCGAACATGGCGACCGCCCGATTCAGGTGCTCCGCGGCCGCGGTGAGATCGTTGACCTGCATGGCAACGACGCCGAGGGCCGTGTGCGCGCTCGCGACCGCCCAGAGATTGTGCGACCGCTCGCCCTCGGCAGCCGAGAGTCGAAACGCTTCGATCGTTTCGCTCAAGTCCCCACGCTTGCGCAGGAAGTTCCCTTTGTTCGCCAGCGTGACGGCCAACCAGGTCCGGTCCCGCGCCTGTCGGAACCGACGCTCGGCCTCGCGGAAGGCGGCGAACGCCGAGTCGTCGCGTCCCCGCCAGTCCAGGATCCTCCCGAGCCCACGGAAGGCCTGGGCCTGGACCCGGAGCTCGCCCGAGCGGATGGCGAGCGTCACGCTCGCCACGGCCTCGGCCGTCGCGCCCGAGTCGGCGAGCAATGCGCGGACCATGGCACGGCGCCACCCGCGCTCCGCCTGGAGATCGAGGGCCGATTTCGGAATGAGCCGCCCCGCGGTGTCGAGGATTGCCCGGGCCGCCGTCATGCCAGCGGTCGGCCCGCGGGCGAACGCGAGCCCGATCAGCGCCTCCGCTTCGGCCGGGGAGTCGTTCGCCGCATGCGCGACGTCCCGGGCCCGCGCGAACTCGTCGCCCGCGGCGTCGCTCTGCCCGCGCTCTTCGAAGGACCAGGCGCGGCCGAGTCGGGCGTAGGCGGTGTAGGAGTCGGGGCGCAGCGAGTCGGCGTTGAACAGCCGGGAATAGAGCCGGTCTGCGGCGGGGTAGTCGTAGGTGAGCCTTGCCAGGGTGGCGAGTCCCAGCAACGCCGCACGATCGCTCGAGTCCCGAGAGACGCGCGCCGACCATTCCGTGCGGAGAGGGGCGACGCTATCGCCCTCCACCGCATGGATCGCCTGGCGAACGACGTCCCGGGCACCGGGCGTCGTGTCGGCGCGGGCGATGACGCAGACCGACATCGCGAGGGAGAACATGAATACGACCACGGTTGCCCATCATACGAGGGCGCCGGGTGCCCAGCAACGGGTGGCTGTTGCGACTTGGGCATACGTCGCGAGATCCGGCCCGCGGAGCCTTGACACCGCGCGTCGCCCTCACGAAGATTCTCGCCGTCGCGAGCTGCGAAGACGAGATGGCGCCTCTCCGGTGTCCATTCCATCGCGACCTGCCGACCGGACTTCGTCCCGGCCTCACCTCCCCCATAAAACAGCAAGACGCTGGCTCAGGCCTTTCGGCCAGAGCTGCCGCATGCTGTCCATTCTGAGAAGCTCCTGGCTTGTGCGTGGAACCCGGAAGGGGCACCGCGACACATGCCTCTCAACCGGGTCCGGGAAGCGAACATTCGCTACGTCCGCCATTGCCCCTTGTTGGGCGGTGCCGTGTGTGACCCAGAAAGGGAAGTGGCTCGTGATTAACCGTTGGTGCCTGCTTGCGCTCCTCGCCCTGGCTGCACGTCCCGTGGCAGCCCAGAACCCGATCGTCCGGGTGCAGATCTACACGGACGCCCGCCCGCAAGGCCTCGATACCGCACGCTTGGACCGCCCAACGTGGGGTGTGATTCGCGCCCGCGTGACCCGGAAGGACGGGAAGGTCGATCAAACGACGGCGGTCGCCTGGCGAACGCAGGACAGCACGAAGGCCCGGCTGCGGCTCCGCAAGGCACAGTCCGTCGCCATCGAATCGCCGATGTCCGCGCGGCTCGGCCAAACCCGTGTCACCGTCGACGTCGGCGGCAAGTACGACACCCTCGTGGTGGTGGTGCGAGACGGCATCACCGGGCTTGCACTCGCGCCCGACAATTCCCAGGTCGCCAGTAAGACCACTCGGCAGCTGTGTTCCTGGATGGTCACTCGAAACGGCGGCCGTATCCTCACTGCCCAAAGTGCGCGTGTGTCCTCTTGTGTCCAGCTGTATCCCAACCAATGAGGCTCTAGGATCGACGCCGCGCTTTCGCGCGCACTGCGGTGCATGCGTCGTGATCCAGGACCCTCGTCAGACGAAAACGGCCACCCAACCTGGGTGGCCGTCGCTGTGCATCAGATCTTCGCACGACTCGAGAATGGCCAGTGAGGGAATCGAAGACCCGACACACGGATTTTAGGGCGTCAGAGACCGGCCGTCAGTTCACCGTTGCTGCTGTCGCTCGTACAGCAATCGCTGAAACACATTCTGCACACCAAGGAGTGTGGACTGCGCCGCCCCACCACTGATCATCACGAAATGCTGATCGTCCGGGGCCACGTCATACTGGCGGAAGGCTCCGCCGCTCAGAAACGATCCGCTGAACAGTCGACGGCGCGCGGTGACCGCCAACGCGGGGGACAGCGTGAGCGACGCGACCATCAGGCTGTCTCCCGAGCGGTAGAACAGTTCCCGGCCATTGTGAGCCCACACCGGCTCACTGCCGCCCTCGAGTGATACCGGGACGCGAGCGCCGGGCTCCGGATAGGACAGGACGTAGACTTCCATCTGCCCTGTCTGGTCGGACTGGTATGCCACCCAGTGTCCGTCGGGCGAAAGCGCGGGGTTGGATTCGCCGAACGCCGCGGGAATGATGGTCCGGGCCGCCGGTGCCGAATCGAAGGCCAGCGTGCGGATGCCGTTCGTGACGCTGCCCGTCTCCTGAAAGACGACCGTGCGACCGTCGGGTGTGACGCTCCCGGCGAAGTGGCTTCCGGCGGACACGAGCAGGCTATCCGGGCGGCCGCTCCCATCTGCCGCCGTCCACCACAGGTCATCGTTGCTCGAGTACACGACGCGCCGTCCGTCCGGCGTCCAGATGGGCTTGTCGCTGATACCGTTGGTCGTGAGGCGCGACCACAAGCGCTGGCCGACATCGAGCACCCACACGTCGCGGCTGGAAATGATCGGGTCGGCGATGTAGACCGCGACACGCCGACCGTCGGGAGAGAAGCGCGGGTTCGCATACCCCTTCGTGTCGGGTGTGAGCGGGATCGCCTGTCCCGCGCGCGACACCAGCATCAATCGCCGCGGCACACCGCCGCCGGACCGCGGATAGACGATCGATCCAGTGGCGGACACCGCGGCCCGCGTGGAATAGGGATCCGGTTGCGAGACGTCGCGTGCGATCGTCACCGGTTGACCGGTAGGCCGCACCTGCTTGGGGTCGAACGGCAGCGCGATCAGCGTCCCGTCCGCGTTGCCCAGGACCACGAATCCGCCATCCACCCACTGCGGGCCGAATCCAGGCTGCTCAAACCGGGTGATGGCGCCGGTGCGGAGGTCCACCGCCGCCAGACCGCTGGCGGCGCCCCGGTAGATCGAAAACAGGACCGTGCGGCCGCCTGGGAGAAGGACAGGTGTACGGAAGGCTTCCCCCGAGTTGCTGTCGGGCCGGGCGAATTCGTGCGGCGATCCACCCTGGGCCGAGAGCGCCATCAGCACTCGCGAGCCCCCGTTGTCGGGTGGCGCGGTGTGATAGCGGATGGTGTCGTCGCTGCCCCAGGTGTAGGCGAAGCCGGGGCACGAATCACAGATCGTGACCGGCGCGCCGCCCGCGAGCGGCACCTTGGTCAGGCCGGCACCCACCTGGAAGCCAAGCCACCGTCCGTCCGGCGAGAAGAAGGGTCCAACGCCCCGGCGTCCACCGGCCACCGGCACGACATCCAGCCGGTCGGCATAGCGCACCATCAAACCGACTCGCGAGGAATAGGCGAAGGCCGACCCATCGCGCGCGTAGGCCATCGGCGTCCCGAGAGCGTCGGTCAACGCCAAGCTGTCCGGCAGGACCATCGTATAGCGCAGCACGGTTGGCGGGAATGCGGGTGGGCGCCGGTGCCACACGGCCCACCCCGCCACGAGGCCCGATACGGCGGCGACCAGGGCGATGGCGGCCGCCAGGACGGGCCACCTCCGTGGGCGGGCGCCCAAACCGGCTCCGGCATACGCCGAAACCACGCGGGTCGCGGACCCGGACGCGCCGGCGTAGGCCGGATCACTCAGCGCCTCCGCGAAGGCCTTGGCGCTCTCGAAGCGATCCGCCGGCAGCTTCTCCAGCGCGGTGAGCACCGCAGCCTCCACGTGGGGCGGGACGCTCTTCCGCTGCGCCCTGAGCGCTCGAGGGGACTCGGTCAGGACTCGCGCCACGATCGCCTGGGCTGTGGCGCCCTCGAACGGCGGCTCGGCGGTCAGCATCTCGTAGAGCACGCAGCCCAGGGCGTAGATGTCGCTCCGGGCGGTGATTTCGCGCTCGCCCATCGCCTGCTCGGGCGACATGTAGTGCGGCGTGCCCAGGGACATGCCGGTTTCGGTCATCCGCCTCCCCCCACCGGCGCTCGAGACGGCGAGGGCGATGCCGAAATCCGCGACCAGCGCCGAGCCATCGTGCAGCAGGATGTTCTCGGGCTTGATGTCCCGGTGGATCACGCCATGGCGATGGGCGTAGTGGAGGGCGGCGGCCACTTCGGTCGCGAGCCGGACCGCATCGCCGATCGGGAGCTGCTTCTCGCGGGTCAGGCGATCGCGCAGCGATTCCCCCTCGACGAACGGCATCACGTAGTAAGCGGTGCCGTCCACTTCGCCGCTGTCGATCAGGCCGAGGATGTGGGGATGCTGCAGGGTCGCGATCGTCTTGATCTCGCGCAGGAACCGCGCGGCACCGATAACCGCGGCGAGCTCGGGCTGCAGGACCTTGATGGCGACCTTGCGGTCGTGCTTCAGATCCTGCGCGAGATAGACAGTGGCCATCCCGCCCGCGCCGAGCTCGCGCTCGATGCGATAACGGTCGGCCAGAGCTGTTGAGAGGCGGGACCCCGGGTCGGTCATCGGACTTAAGATGCCCGCGGGAGGGGGCCGGCGCGAGGGTAGGTCGGTCGGCGGTGGTTCCGTCGAGTCGGAGGGGCGTCGGCCGCTGCGGAAGTCCCCGCTGTCACTCAGTGCGGGCTCTCCCAGGTACACCCAGAAGCCCCGGGCGCTTTGCGACGAGGTTCCCTTCCTTCACCGGCCGACCGCCGGTTCCCGTTGAGTCGGGGCGATCTGGTGAAGGCGAGTCGTGCCGGTTGACTGCAGCACTCGGCCACCGGCCATCGGCGATCTCCCGCTCCGGGTCTGGACTCCTCCCTCGACGGGAGCCGGTGGCGCTGTCGAAGGCTCGGAGAATATATAAGTATGCAGCATACATATAATTACCTCGTCGAATGACGCTGGCCGAGTCAGGCCTGCTCCCCCCGAACCGCGCCCTCCACCGGGCATGCGGCGATGGGACAGGCCGCTTCATCACACAGGCGGCAGATGTGGTCCGAGTGTGCACGGTCCCGTGTCATGCCCGCGAGCAGCTTTTCCACCAGGCGACGCAGCTGATCTTGTTCCGCCGGGGCCAGCAATTCGAGCGCGCTGCCCATGACCGCGCGGCGCCGATGGAGGATCGTCCGCACATGTCGTCTCCCCTGGGCGGTCAGGTGCACGGACACCGAGCGGCCGTCCTGGCCGGCTTTTCGTTCCACCGCGCCCTCCCGCTGGAGCCGATCCAGCAACCGCACGGTGCCGCTATGCGAGAGGCCCAGTATGCGGCGCAACTGCTCGATGCTGAGCCCCGGTGCCCAATGCACCGATACCAACGCGGCCGGGAAGGCAGCACCATGCTCCGCGGCGGAGGCCGTGGCGGCCTCCAGCTCGTCGTTGAGCGCCGTGACGGCGGCACCCAGGAGGTTGGCTGTACGGGCGTCGGACATGAATTGAAGATGTATGTGTAAGTCATATATCGCAAGGGCAGCCGCGAGCCGGCTGGCGTTTCGGAACCCTCGAGCGCGCCCCGCCCGTCGCGCTCAAGGTGCTTCATCCCGAACTGCCGCATTGAGATCGAGAAGGCCCAAATAGAGAAACCGGCCACCTCAAGAAGGTGGCCGCCTGGTGAGTGATATTCTGCTATATAGGGGAGTTAGGGCGAACGGCCAGAGGGGAATCGAACCCCGACACGCGGATTTTCAGGCCGATGGACGAGCCGCAGGGAGGCAAAGAGACCCCGCATTAAGCCGCATAGTTTGGGACGAAGCCGCACCAGTCCGCCGGAATCGGGCCGAGTGCCGCTGCCAAGTCCCCACAGAAGCCCCCACACCGGGATGAGGTGCGTGACGGGACTTAGAGCAGATACGCCGGGGGTGTTACGGAGTCTAGCTTCCATACGTTAATGCCAGTGTCGCCGGAAGCGTCTCAGCGACCACCTCAGTGCGCGAACCACTCCGCGGGCACAGGCTGCATCGAAGAGCCTGGGGTGGAGACCTCCAGTCGCAACTCGGCGGGCCCAGTCGCCTGGAAGAACACCACCTCGATGGGATGGAAGCCTTTCCGAAGGGCGATCTGGCCCTGCCCTACACCCCCCTGGCTCTCCGCAATGGCCTTATTCCCGATGCGGAGCTTGGCGCCATCGTCTGACGAGAGATGGAAGGTGTAGAGCGCGTCGCCCGGCACCCGCAGGAGCCCTGAGAGGCGAACGCCGTAGTACTCCGGACGCTCGGCGCCGCGGAGTTCAACGTCGGGAACCGTGCCCACCCGTAGCGGCTCGCCCTGCCTGACATCATCGGCCGCCCGGAACTTCCCTTCGAAGTACGCGAAGGCGAGGCCCGGCCGGAGGGTGTCCGCTCGGACCGCGGCCGACTCGGTCCAAGTCGCGCGGGCGATCCGTGCTCTGGCGATCGGGCTCCCGCGTCCGTTCAGCAGGAACACTCGCGCACTCACGGTCACAGGAGCGGGGGTCAGGTGCAAGTCAAGGGGGCCGGTGTATCGGGGCGCGGTCACCGTAGGCTCCGAGCCGTCGATCGTGTAGTGAACCTCACCGCCGGGAAACGGCGGCTTGATCGTAACGCGGATGCGGTCCTCGAGCACCAGCCGGTCACCACCGAATCCGACGGGCTCCGGCACACGGTACTCGGCGCCCAGTGCATCCAGCCGCGCGAACTGGGCCGGGAGTCCCACAACGAACCGGTTCCAGTTCCGGGCTTCCCTCGTCGACCAGAGAACCTCGGCGAGCGCCAGCATACGGGGCAGAATCATGTACTCGGCCCGCGCCGGCGTCGGGATGTATTCCGTCCACACGTTTCCCTGGCCGCCGAGCACGTGGGCGGCCTGCTCGCGCGTCAGCTCGCCTGGGACCGGCTCAAATGCGTACACGCTGTCGAGCGGGAGAAAGCCCCCGATGGCCAGCGGCTCGGCCGCGGGATCACCCTGGTAGTAGTCGAAGTAGGCACGGTTGGCCGGTGTCATGATGACGTCGTGCCCCTGCCGGGCGGCCTCGATCCCACCCTCGATTCCACGCCACGACATCACCGTCGCCTCAGGCGCGAGTCCCCCCTCGAGGGTCTCGTCCCATCCGATCAACCGGCGGCCGTGCGCGCGGAGGAAGCCCTCGATGCGCCTGATGAAGTAGCCCTGCAGGCCCTCCTCGTTACCGAGCCCCTCCCGCCGAATCACCTCCTGGGCGACCGGACTGTCCTCCCACTGCTTCTTCGGCACTTCGTCGCCGCCGATGTGGATGTACTCGCTGGGGAAGAGCTGCATCACCTCCACGAGGACGTCCTCCAGGAACGCGAAGGTCTGTTCGCTCGGGCAGAAGATGTCTTCGTGCACGCCCCACCTGGTCGACACCTCGAACGGCCCGCCGGTGCACGACAGCTCCGGGTACGCTGCGAGGGCCGCCCGCGCGTGGCCGGGCATCTCGATTTCGGGTATGATCGTGACGTGCCGTGCGGCAGCGTACGCCACGAGCTCGCGCACCTGCTCCTGAGTGTAGAAGCCACCGTTGGGCGTCCCATCGCCGACGTAGGGATCGAAGTTCTGCCCCACGATCGTCTCCTTCCGCCAGGCGCCCACCTGGGTGAGGCGCGGGTACTTCTTGATCTCCAGCCGCCAGCCCTGGTCGTCGGTCAGGTGCAGGTGGAGCGTATTGAGCTTGTAGAGCGCAAGGAGGTCGATGAGCTTCTCGATGAACTCCGGCGGGTAGAACCAGCGCGCCACGTCCAAGAGGATACCGCGATAGCGGAAGCGGGGCGCGTCCTCGATCTCCACGGCGGGGATGACCCACCGTGCCGGCGGTGGCGCCGAGTCCCCCGTCTGCGCAACGCCTCTCCCCCACACACCGCCGGATCGGACCCCGCGCTCCAGCTCAGGCGGGAGGAGCTGCCGGAGCGTTTGAAGTCCGTGGAACAGCCCGGCCGGCGTCGGGGCCGAGAGGATCGCCCCCCGCTGCGCGACGACCAAGCGGTAACTCTCCGGCTCCGTGGGGGCCGCATCTGCCGTCAGTCGGATCGAGATTGCGTTGGTCGCGTGCTCTGACGCCGGTTCCGGAGAGACCGGCAGCGGGAGTCCAGAGGCAATTCGGAGGGGAGCGACCAGGAGCACCGCCAACGTGCGGAGTCCCGTGCTGGCGGGATCGGAGAGCATGATGCGCGTCTCGCGATCGAGCCGGAATTCGCCGGGCCTGGCCTGGAGGCGCCGTGGCGCTGGAATGATCGGGTATCGCTCGACAACTTGAGGCACCGGCTCGGGCGTCGCTCTCGTGCCCGCGCATCCCGTGGCGACCACTGCGAGGAAGAGCGCCGCCCCGACGGTTAGCAATCCGGTCCGGCGTGATGACAATCGAGGATCGAAAAGCGAGGGGGGCCGGGAAGCGGCATGGGCCACTATAGGTTGGATGGGGTGGGAGTCAAGCGGGGCGGCCTGTCGACCATGAAACGCCTCGCAGGAGGGAGGCGGTGTCACGACCGGCGGGCGAATTTGAAGAGCGACCGATCCCAAATCCAAGCGATGACGGCTCGTTGCTTTACGCGAATAGCCATAGAGGGAATCGAACCCCCGACACGCGGATTTTCAGGGCGTTAGTTGCCGCTCGCTTGAGCACTCTTTGAGAACCTTTAAGACCTCCCCAGTAACGATATACGCCTTCAACTGAATCCGCCTAGAACTCCTCAGAACTCTCCAGATAGGTTGAGTTCAGTACTAATCAGGTACCTAGCACACGAGTCCGAGCCCGCCCTCGAACCCCCATTCTCCCGGCGCTATCCGGGGGCACACGAAACTGTGCTTTGGCTAGCGGATTGACCTCGGCGCCCTGCTCACATGCAGACCCCTGGCCACGACAATGGCTGCGAAATAGAGTGCTCGCCAAGTTGATCACATCTCGCCAAGGTGATCAAGAAATGAAGGTCGCTTTCCCGCGAGCGACATATCGCGCAGGCAGCTTGGGGCAGGCCTCCGGGCATACCCGGACTGCTCTAGGATCTCTTGTCGCTCAGAGACGGCGAGAACACATTCGGCGCCGTGTGGCACGTTAAGGCGGCGACCTGCGTAGTTACCAGTAGTAGCCTGTTTGCCGACATCGAAAACCCGACGATGAGATCATGGCATGATGCCCAAATCGACATCTTCGACGGCATCCATCGACGGAACACAACGCAAACTGATCGTCGGCATCGTCATAGCGACGCTGATGGCATTGGCCATCGTGATCGCCGACTTGGCGAGCGGCGGCCGGCCTGATCCGCCGACGCTGCGCGCCGCAGCTACGCTGCTCGATGGCTCCTGGCGATTCCATACCGGCGATGACCCGCACTGGGCGGACGCCAATACAGACGATAGCGGTTGGGAGACTGTCGATATGACCGCCTTGCCGGGCAGCCACGACGGCGACGTGGGTCTGCCCGATTACGTAGGCGGGTGGATGGCGTACGGTCATCCCGGCTATCACGGCTACGCCTGGTACCGGCGCGCGGTGACGGTGCCGGCCGGACGCGCGTCGTGGGATATCCTCGGGCCGACCCTCGTCCAGGACGGCTACGAACTCTATTGGAACGGCCAACGGCTAGGCGGGTCGGGGAGGCTCGGCCCAGCCCCGCGCGTAGTCGGCACGCGGCCGCTGCGGTTCGCCCTTCCCGCCGATGCGGCGGGCGCCCGTGGCGTGCTCGCTGTCCGCACATACATGCTTCCCAGTTCCGGGGTCAGCGCAGACGGCGGCGGCATGCACAGCGCGCCCATACTGGCTCCGCGGCCGATAAGCGATGCGCTCCACCGTGTGCAATGGGAGCGAACCATCGCCGGTTACATCGTCGATGTGATCGAGCCGATCGCCATGTTGGCACTCATCGGCTTGGCACTGGGGTGCCGGTCTTGCAGCAGCCACAAGGGTTTCTGGATCTTTGCCAGCATCGCGCTTGCGTTTACCGCGGCCAGGCGCCTCAGCAATGCGATCGCCTCATGGACCGATCTGGTAGATCTGACTACCTATGCGTGGCTGGCGTCAGTGATGTGGGTGCCAGCGGTGACCGCCTGGACGTTGGCCTGGAACCGCTGGTGCCGACGTCCCTGGCGAGGCATCGATGTGTCGGCTGTGGCGTTGGCGGGCGCCGGGATTTTCGGCGCCATGACCCATTCGGCGAGTGTGACAAGTGGCAGCCGGCTCGGGTCGATCGCGCTGTTTGTCGTGATAGGCGCGCGCATTGTCCGCAGCGGACCAATGCAGATCCTGGCGCTCGTCACGTTAGCCTCGATTATGGTCGGGCTATTCGGCGGCGAGCTGCTCGATACGATCGGCGTGCCGGGCATCTGGTTTCCGTTCGGCATCGGCGTGTCGCGGACGCAGTACGTTTACGCGATCGCCATCCCGCTCCTGGCCTTTTTGATAGCTGCCGGAGCGGCTTCAGCTCCTCCAGGCTCTCCGCGTCACCGTGGTAACGCTGGCTAGAACGTGTACCGCGCCCCGAGCTGCATCCGCCAGCGGGTGGCCTCGTGATCACGGATGTTGGGATCCTGAGTGTCGAACGCGTAGATCCCGCGGCCGTTCGCCGCGTCATAGCCGACCAGCCTCAGGATCCGAGTTTCCCCGATGAACCGCCGGACCCCCCAATCACCATCGAGAAAGTTCAGGACGTTGAAGAGGTCGGCGATCAGTTCGATCGACTGCCCGCTCGCGGTGGGGATGGCCTTCGAGAACCGCGCGTCCATGACCGACACCCACGGGTCTCGGCAGCTGTTTCGCCGCAGCAGTTGCCCCCGCTGTTCCCGCAGACACGGCTGGCTCTCGATGTAACTGTCCAGCGCCTCCCACTGGCCCGGGTCCTTCAGCGTGATGTCGGCCGCGTCCCGGGGCACGTACACGGGGTCGTTGAACGTCGGCCCCCCAAACGCGGTCACCCCGTCCGCGTTAGCATCACCGGAAATGCGGTAAGTGTAGGGGGCACCCGAGAACCCGCTGTAGAACAGGGAGAACCGGAACCGGTACGGAAGGTCGAGGGCCCCGACCAGGGTGATCTTGTGAGGCACGCTGTACATCGACACCGCCAGTCGCCTCTGGTCCAGGGGCCCATCGAGGATGTTGACCCTGCCGATGTTCAAGGACGCCAAGTCCGCCGCGGCCGACAGCCGGTCCTTGCTGTCGGTGTAAGTGTAGGCCACACCGAGTTCCGCGCCCCCGGCGAAGCGCTTCTGGAGCTGGGCGGTAGCCACGTAGGAGCGCTCCCCACTGGAGTTGCGCACCTCGATTACGGGCCCGAAGTCGGCGCTCCGCCTGTTGGGCGTCGCGGTGCCGCTGTCCGGATCGAGCGCGCCATACAGCTGCCGGCCATTCTCGCCGTCGGCTGTGCCGGTCGGCACCAGGTTTACGTCGGTCAGGTAGATCTGGTTCATCCCGCGCACGTACAGCAGGTCCACTGTCCCCACCACTCCCCAGGGCAGCCGGAGGTCGGTGCCGAGCGCCGCGCGGAAGGTCTGAGGGAAGCGGAACGAAGGGTCGAAGTAGTTTACTTCGGCCACGACCGGGATGGCGCCACTCCCGCAGGTGCTGGGCTGGTTGTCGGGGTCGAGGGTAAACGCGGGAACGTCCGGGCCTTCGCAAGAGAGATCGGACGCGTTGAGTCCGGTGGCGCCGTATACCGAGCTGATCCAGTGGTATGCCGGCCGGCCGGAGAACACCCCCACCCCACCCCGGAGGAATCCCTTGCCACCGAGGTCGTAGCTGAACCCGAGCCGGGGTGACCAGAGGGTGTTCCCGCTTGGTGTGAGCGTGTTGTCGATCCCCAGCTCCGACTGGAGTAGCGGATTCCTCACCGGGCTCGAGGTCACGAAGGGCACGTCCATCCGCAGGCCAGCCGTCAGGGTGAGACTTGGGGTCGCGGCCCACTGATCCTGGATGTAAAGCCCGAGCTGGTTGATTCCCAGGTCCGACTCCGCGCCCTCCGGCTGGAGCGGGTTCGGGACGCTTCCGAAGTAGAGCTCCGGCAGTCCGGCCTGCAGGGAGTCCAGGCTGGCGAACTCCCAGTGCCCCAGCGGCTGGATCTGGGTTAGCCGCCGGGTACGGATCAGCTCGTTGTGGGTACCGAACGTGAGCTGATGCTCGCCCTGGAACCACGACAGGTTGTCGGTCAGCTCCCAGACGTCCTGGTCGGAGAAGTTCACGGTGCAGCTAAAGCCGTCTCCCGCCACCAGGAAGCTTTCGTCGGCCCGCACCTCGACCTCGGAATAGGGGCTCGATGACAGGCAGCGCTCCTCCTCACGCACCCGGAGATAGGCCACGTTGAGCTCGTTCGAGAGCCGGCTTCCGCGCGCCATCGTCCAGGTGAGCCGGGTGGCGTTGACCGTGCCCGGGGCCATGACTCCCGTTGGAGGAGAGCGCGTAGGCCTGGTAGGGCCTCCGGTCGACGGGGAATTCCAGGTTCCCGTGCGCCGTAGTTGTAGGACAGCTCCAGCCGGTTGTTCACCGCGGGCAGCAGCGTCACCTTGGCGAAGAGATTCCCGCTCGGCACGGCGCGCGGGCGCTGCGGCGAAGCTCCCCGCTTCAACGCCGTACGTGTTCCGAAGAATTTCCTGGAACCGCACCGCGCTGGCGTAGCGGATTCCCACCCCGGCCGAGTCGGCGCCACCGGTGGTGTCGCTACCGATGCTGGGTGTCGCCTGCGGGATGACGTCTCGCTGCAGTCCGAGATCCAGAAAGAACGCGGCGCGGTCACGCACGATCGGTCCGCCCAGCGTGAAGGCGAACTCCTTGGTGCTGAAGTCCTCCGCCCGGAGGCCGGTCGAGTCCCGCCCCGTCAGCGCCTTGTCCTCGAAGTAGCCGGAGAGCGATCCCGCCCAGCGATTCGAGCCCGAGTGGGTCACCGCGTTCACCAGTCCACCGGCGAAGGTGCCAAAGCGCACGTCGAACGGCGCAGAGAGGATCTGCAGCTCCCGCAGCGCCTCGACCGAGAGAGTGCGCACCCCGCTGCTCGCGGCCGGCGTGCCGAAGCCGCCGCCACCCGCGAATCCGGTGAGGTCGAGATTGGTGGCACCGTCGATCTGGAAGCCGTTGAGCCGGTCCGACTGCCCGGCGATGGACACACCGCCCGACGGCGTCGAGCACGGCCTGCGGGGAGAGGTAGACTAGTTGAGAAAAGTCCCGGCTCCGGATCGGCATTCGCGAGATCAGTGAGTCGCCGATGGTCTGCGCGGGCCCGGTGCGTGCCGGGTTCACCAGCGGGTCGACCGCCGCGGAGACTGCGATCTCAGGCAGCTCGACGATGGCTGCCGTCAGGGAGAGATCGGCCCGGCGCCGCTCGCCCAACGAGAGCAGGATCGCCGGTCCCTGCCCTGGCGAGAACCCGATGGCCCGGGCCTCGAGGAGGTAGGGGCCGCCGACCGACAGATACTCGAAGACGTAGCTGCCGCGGGCACGGGTAGCAGTCTGCCATCGCTCGCCGGTAGCGGTGTTGGTCACCGTGACGACGGCATCCTCGAGCGCGGTGGAATCGGAACCCGTCACCGTCCCGAACAGCGCTGCGGTGGTGACTCCCTGGGCGGCGAGGCCATCGGCCGCCATCGGCCATGCCGTCACGATGAGGACGAGCTTGGTCCCGAGAGTGTTCATGAGACCTCTCCCTGCAGTGTCCACTCGAAGTGGTACGGCAAGGCGGCAGCTCGGCCACCGCTCTCAACGTAAGGCTCATGCGCTGTCACCGACCTCTGATCTGCGGATGTTGCTGCGAGCCTATGTCCAGGTGCATGAGGCCGCGTGAATCTTGTTGCTCACTTGCCCTGCTCGCCGATCAGATCGGCCAGGTCCGCCCGCACCTGCTCGACCTCGGGTTTGACTGATGGCTCGGGATCGGGCCGCAGCGCCAGGTAATGCTGGTAGGCTCGAATGGCCTCCCCACGTTCGCCCGCCAACGCGGCGAGGCGGCCTTCCTCGCGCAAGAAGGTGGACATGAGCTTCGGGGTGAGCCCGTAGCCCGCTGCGCGCCGGCGCACCGCCTGGAGCGCGCGAGGGAGATCTCCCTGCGCTTCCCAAAGATGTGCAAGGACCAGGTTCACTCCTGGAACCGACTGCCCACAACAGACCTCGAAGATGAAGGTCCGGGCGAGGGAGTCGAGCCGTTCGGTCCGCATCCGGACGTCCGGCCGACGGAGCGCCGCGGCCTGCAGCGCCTCGGCAACGGCGGCGCAGAGGGCGGCGTAGCGGGCGAACTCTGCCGAATCGGCCGAGGCGAGTCCGGGTACGGTGGTGGCGCGGAGCCGCCGGATCGCCAGGTCGGCACCCTGGGTCTCACCGCGCGCGAGGCGCCACTGAGCCACGACGCAGAGAGCGTGGTATCGCTCTCGTGCTTCGTCCCCGCGCATTGAACCTGCCTCGGCAAAGGGCCTGAGCCGGCGGACGGCCTCGACGGCCGCGCTGGTGTCCCCGCCCCAATAGAGGGCGTCTAAGACCTGCAACTGAAGCACTTGCCTGGTCGGCGCATGCCGCTCGTCGAGATGGCGATACGCTTCCTTCGGGCGGCCGGCGTTCAGCGCCACTCCGCGCTCAAGGAACCCGGCGAAGTCTGGGTTCTTGCGCCTCAATCGACGAACCTCCTCGGTTCTCGCGCGCGCGCCGTCGCTGGCGGCGATTCCGGTCCAGGAGGTGAACATGCCAATAATGCTGAAGACCCCGTCGGGAAGATCGGGCCTGGCCCAGAACGCTCGCCGTGCCGAGTCGCCCAGGCTGACGGCCAGGTGCCATTGGAGATACCGGTTGGTCGAATCCACCGCCAAGCCTAGCGCGACGAGCCTGCGGACCTCAGCAGTATCTCCCGCGATCTGAGCTAGTTCGATCATGTGACCCAGTGGCTCGGCCAACACCGGAGACTGCCTGGGAAGCATGGAATCGCTAGTGCTGCTAGAGTCGAGCACCCAGCCTCGGCGGAAGGCTTCGCCGGCACGCCGCAACGGGTCGCTCATGCCGGCCAGCAGGCCCCAGTGGAAATACGAGTCCCCTAGGCCGTACCACACTTCGGGGCGTTCCGGGTAGGCGGAGGCGGCGGCGTGCCACTTCTGAAACATGTCAGGAGCGCCGGACCACTGCCCGCTGCTGACCTCCAGCAGCGCGCGGTCGCCCTGGCCGAGACGCTCGCGGCCGGCCACAGCGAGTCTCAGTCCCCGCGCTTCCGCATCCTCACCTCCGCTGATCAGCCAACCCGCCGCGTGCGCCAACTCCATCCCTGCCAGGGCGAATGTGGAGTCCAGTTGGGTAGCCTCGTTGAACCGCTGGACCGCTTCCTCGAACCGGCCGTTCCGAAAGGCCGCCTGGCCGGCCAGGTAAGCGCGAATGGCGGGGAGGGACGTGCTGGTCAGGCTGCTGAGCCGCTGGGATTGGACCGCCGCTCCGAGCGCCAACAGCTGGCCCGTAAGCCGGTCGACCAGATATGGCAGGCTGTCGTAGCGTCCGTCCACGGTCGCCTGCAGCTGTGTCCTGCCGGTGGCTACGTCGAGCACGGCGGCGCTAAGCACCAGCCGCTCGGATGTTCCGATCACGCTGCCGGTCAAAAGCCGGCCCGCCCCGAGCCGCCGCGCCAGGCGCAGAACCTCCGCTTCCGGCAAGTCGGCTCTTCCTTCGGCTGCAGCGCGCCAAAGCCGTATGGTTGAGCGAGGGTCCACCGACTGCGGGCCTCCCTCTCCGTTGAGCTTCGCCGCGAAAAGGTCGACCATGCCTTCGTGGAGGTAAGCGAGCGAGGAGTCGCTGCTCGCGATCCGGAACGGAACCACGGCTACCAGGCGGGTATCCGGGTGGATGGCTGGCGTTGACCACCGCTGCAGGGCGAGAGCAGCCGCGACTACGGCAACGGCGATCCCTGCCGCGATAGCGGCCCAGCGCCGCGGGATGCCGCGGACGGCAGCTGAGGGCTTTGCATCGCTCGGGCCGGCCGCATACAGCGCCGCAACGAACTCGCCGGTCGTTGCGAACCGGTCGGCCGGCACCTTGGCGAGCGCGACTTCGATCGCCCGCTCGACCGCCGGGGACACGGTTTCCCGAACGGTGCGGAGAGTGGGAACCGGGGAGCTCAGTCGCCTGGCCAGGATCGCTTGGGCGGTCGGACCGGTGAACGGCGGCTCGCCTGCAAGCATCTCGTAGAGCACACATCCCAAGGAATAGATGTCGCTCCGCGCGTCCGCAGGACTCCCCACTGCCTGCTCCGGGCTCATATACGAGGGCGTTCCCAGAGCCAGGCCCGTCTGGGTGAGTCGCTCGCCCCCGGCCAGGTCCAGCGCCCGGGCGATGCCGAAATCTGCTACAACGGCGCGCTCGCCTTCGAGCAGGATGTTCTCCGGCTTGACGTCTCGGTGGACGATGCCCTGCCTGTGGGCGTATCCGAGGGCGTCCGCCACCTGCTTGGTGAGGTCCAGTGCGCTGTCCATGCGCAACTGAACCTCCCGCCGCAGGCGATCCCGGAGCGACTCTCCACGGACGTAGGGCATGGTGTACCAGAGCTGGCCTGCTGCCTCGCCGGAGTCGAAGACTGGAAGAATGTGCGGATGCTGCAGGCGGGAGGTGAGTCGGATCTCGCGGAGAAAGCGCTCGGGGCCCAGTGTCGCCGCGAGCTCGGGATGGAGAACTTTGAGGGCGACCAGCCGGTCGTGTCGGAGGTCACGGGCGCAGTAGACCGTGGCCATGCCCCCACGCCCGAGTTCCTTCTCGAGCACGTAGCGATCGCGTAGGGCCTGGGCCAGCGGTGGGACTACTGCGGTCACGGAACGGCCAGGTAGGGGTGTTCTGCAATGTGCCTGCCGCGCCGTGGGAACGCTAGTAAGCCACGTCGCAACCTTCGCTTATCGGGGGAGCACTAGTTTGGGCAAGCGGTTGGGTGCGAGGGATTTACTTAGAATGGCCAGAGAGGGAATCGAACCCCCGACACGCGGATTTTCAGCGCGAGTGTCCGCCGCCGGAAGTCGTCGGCGCATCCGGAGATGTCGACGCGGGCATCCCAGATGCTATCCCTGTGTTATCCCACGCAAGCAACCGGCAGATCATCGTCATTCGGCGGACCCGGGTCGCCTTACTTGTGCCTAACGAATGCGAATCAGCTGCCGCGTCCAAGGTTGCACGAATCGCCCTGACCCTCCTCTCTGTAATCCGCCGCAGCGCCACGTACCTTCAACTCGAGGCCTCTCGGAAGACCATGGCAGCTCAAGCACGGCGCTCCCGGCGGTCTCTCGGAAGCTCGTGGAAACCCCTTGGGTGATACCTCTGGCCATCAAACCCCCTCGCCGGACCAAAGGAGAACGTGATGAAGCCGCTCGAGACTGAGGCGTCGGTGAGTTACCCGGCGATTCTCACCACAGAAGGCACCTACACCCTTATCAGCTTTCCCGACTGTCCCGGCTGCCGTACGTTCGTCGAGCCCGGGGAGGATGTCTTAGCCATCGCGCAGGACGCACTCTCCGGGTGGCTCGAAGCTGCCGTAGAGGATCGAGAGGATTCCCCACACCCCACGCCGCAGAGCCAGCTCTCCCAAACCGAGCGCGTATTGGCGGTGCCGGTTCCGTTGGATCTCGCCCGACAACTCGAAGCCAAATGGGGAACGAGAGTTGGATCGGTAGCCCCCGCGCAGCACTCACCAAGGAAGCACATCCGGCCCCGAGGTGGGCCCCCGAAGGGTTCCGAGACCCCGCTGACGGCCTCCGGGCAAGAAACCTCCTGGGCGCGTCCAATCTCTCTGCTCTGGCGGGCAGCGCGGCTTCGCTGCCCGAACTGTGGGGGCGGGCCACTCTTCAAGAATTGGCTCCAGATGCAGGTCCCGCTGCCCGATCTGTCGAATGCGCCTGGAGCGGGGCGAGGAGGGCTATCAGGTCGGGGCCTATATGCTCAACATTGTGGCGGCGGAGCTGTTCTTCGGAGCAATCTTCGTGGGCATTCTCATATACCGATGGCCTGCGCCCCCATGGGGACTACTTCTGTATGGGGGTATGGCAATGATGGTGGTTGCGCCGGTGCTTTTCTACCCCTTCTCCAAGGATCTCTTCCTGGCCTTCGATCTGATCTTCCGACCGCCTGCTCCAGAGGATTTCGCGTAGATCGAAGCGACCGCACTCACCTCATCGTGAGAGACATGGGGCCCAGCTATGATGGCCAGGCCCGATGTCTTTAGAGTACCTAACCGCTCGATCGCAGCGTTCGTGCCCTTCGTCTTCCCTGGCTCCCGCACTGCAGCACCGCAGCCTGCACTAGAGTCCACTGTTCAGTAATCCGGTGCTCAAACTAGTATTGGGCCAGGCTGTCCATCCCCATCGTGGGTGGCAGCGTCGCGCGCGGGCGTTCCCGCGGTCCTCGGGCAGTCAGAAGGAGGGAAAAGTGCCACCCAAAGCAATCAAGAAAGCGGCAGCGAGGCGGAAAGTGAAGCGGGCAGTCGCGAAGCGCGCGGTGAAGAAGCGTGCGCTGAAGCGGGCAGTCGCGAAGCGCGCGGTGAAGAAGCGTGCGCTGAAGCGGGCGGTCGCGAAGCGCGCGGTGAAGAAGCGTGCGCTGAAGCGGGCGGTCGCGAAGCGCGCGGTGAAGAAGCGTGCGCTGAAGCGGGCGGTCGCGAAGCGCGCGGTGAAGAAGCGTGCGCTGAAGCGGGCGGTCGCGAAGCGCGCGGTGAAGAAGCGTGCGCTGAAGCGGGCGGTCGCGAAGCGCGCGGTGAAGAAGCGTGCGCTGAAGAGGGCCCTTGTGAAGCGCGCGGTCCGGCAAGCCATTCTAGCTCGCGCGGTCGAGCGGGCGATGGGAGAAAAGGCGATGGGAGAAGAGTAGACCGAGTACGGCAGTACCGGGCGCGTGGCGTTCCGGCTTCGCGCCCGACTACTGCTTCGGCCGTGCACCGGGCGCGCATCACGCTGGACCAGCTACCTCGGATGGAAGTATCTCGGCGACGTAACTTGTCGCGGTCTTCACCCCTGTGTGATCAATACGGCCCCTTCCTACACGTGATTGACCAGGCCCGAGTTCTTCCCGTGGATGCCCGCTGTACGACCAGCTTGTGACAATCCTGACATGGGAATCCCCCAGCAACCAAAGAGGTCCCCACAGGCAACCGCTTCAGCCGAGTGATGTCTTCCGCCATCGGAATGCCAGGAAAGTGCTCCCTCAGGGCTGCAATAGCGTTCGGGTCGATTTCCGCAGAGCAACGTCGTGCAAGGGCCCAAAACTCAGGGAAAGACAGGAAATCAGGGAACCACAGAGGCACAAGCGGGAAAATCCCAAACTCGTTGCCGCAGTTACTAATCCGTTGATTTTGCGGAGTGGCCAGAGAGGGAATCGAACCCCCGACACGCGGATTTCAGGGCGTCATCGGTCGATTCCTCCAGCTCTGTCCAGAACGATTAGCGGCCGCCCAGCCATGAGTTACGACAGGCCCATGGGAGCATCGAGCATCGAGCATCACCGAGAACCCTTCAATACCACGGAGTTCAGGTACTACACAGGTACTGAAAGTTCCTACCGCTACCCAACATCCCCCGACAAGGGGTGCCCAGCGACCCGCAATGTGATCTCTAATTGGTGCCTTCAGGCATATCTTGGTCAAAAAACGGATTGCCTTTGCTGTACGGACAGTACACTTGAGTGAACATGTCGCCAGCCTTAGGGTTTAGCCAGTTATCCATCCATTCAGAAACAGTTTGCATCCACGTGCAAGGTATTACTCCTGCACCAGTCATACGTTGCACAGCCATATTGTATGCATCCAACGATTCGGAACCGGAAGTATCCATCACTCCGAAGACTTCGAAACCTTCCTGCAAAGCTTGCTGTGCGCTGAACGACATACACATGCTGGTCCACAGACCGGTAAGTACGAGTTGTTCTCGTCCCGTATTTCTTATTGCCTGAACAAATTCCGGCTCGTCAAAAGCATTGAATGAAGGATGTTTGCGGACTATTACGGAAACATCAGGAAACATTTCAGTGATTTCAGAAATCATCGGTCCATTAGTTTGTGGACTTATCACGGTCAGTACAACCGGAATTCCCAATATCGATGCACCTTTTGCCAATGCCAGCACATTGTTTTTTATATATGCCGGCTTATGCGACATAATTCCATTGAACAGATTTGACTGGTGGTCAATGAGCGACAGTACGCTCTTGCTTGCCTGAAGTGATGTTTTCATTGTCTTCTTTGTCCCCCCTTCGCCTATCACCCCCAGGTAACCCTATAAGCCTTCTGCTCAATAATATTCGGCTGCTTCACAAACCGTGTCGTCTCGTGACCAGAATGGCGTGCTCCGTGCTGTAGTCCCGGTGCTTGACCGGAACCCGTGCGTCCTCGCGGGCGAGCTGGCTGACACCGAGGCGCGAGCGTAGTAAACGGATTTCGGTGCGTGCGAGTTGGTGGCCCGAGCAAAGGCGTGGCCAGGGGTCGCGAGGATGCTTGGGGAGAAAAATCGGTCGAGATGGTGCCTTCAGAAAAAAATCACAATGCTCGCGAGATTGTTTCGCCTTGATGGTCATCCGTGACTTCGAGCGCTCACCTTGCGGATCGGAGGTATCTTCTCACCGGCTCCGTTGCAGCTACCGCAGCAAATGGCCAGACCCTCCTCCTTCAAGCCTTCCGCCCAATAGAAGGGCCGTTTCTCGTGCAGATGCTCGATGGTCGGCATGTCCTTACGTGAAGCGCAGGAGAATTGCTTGCTACAGTACACGCAGCGCGTGTCTCGTGACCTTATCCTCTGCTCTATGTTCGCAGGAATGCCGAAACGATTCATCGCGATGCTCGTTGTCAGCCTAAGGAATTGCTAATCAGCTGCAAACGACCTTGTGAAACCCTATGGTCCACAGCCTCACAAGGAGGTCGGGAGCGAGCGGAGCGGCGCGCCACCCCAATTGATATCCGAAATCAGCACAGGCTCTCCGGATGCGTTCGGGAGAAATTCGTTCGGGGTGAAGGAATTTCAGGTACGTTTCAGGTACCAAAACAAGAACGGCCACCCACATTTAGGTGGCCTGCATAATAACAAACCATGTCGTAATAAGTGCTTACGGGGAGTGGCCAGAGAGGGAATCGAACCCCCGACACGCGGATTTTCAGTCCGCTGCTCTACCAACTGAGCTACCTGGCCGTGGGGGTGGGAATATAGAAAGGGGCCCGGGACCCGCCAAGGGAGCCGGAGGAAACCGTTCGGCCCGTGGTGACGTTCCCCGGATGTCCACTTCCGGAGTCGCTACATGTCCCGCCCAACCCTGCATTTCTTCCTGTCCCTGGCCGCCGCCGCGGCCGGTGGCGCCGCTCTCGAGTCGGCCAGTCGGGCGCAGGCGCAGGCGCGCGTTCCGCTGCTCAACGAGCCGTCCCGCATGTCCGCCCCAGCCCCGGCCTGGAGCAACACGAGCTGGCTCAATAGCGATCACCCGCTGACCCTGTCCGAGCTCAAGGGCCGGGTGGTCCTGCTCAACTTCTGGGTCTTCACCTGCTGGAACTGCACCAACACCGTGCCCTCGCTGGTAGACTTCGACAAGAGGTACCGCGACCAGGGACTCACCGTGATCGGCGTGCACACACCCGAGTTCCCGCCATACGCCGGGGAGCACGACAAGGGGAACGTGGAGCGCGCCCTCCGGAAGTACGGCATCGAATACCCCAACGCGCAGGACAACGACTCGAAGACCTGGGACCTCTACAACATTCGCTACTGGCCCAGCTTCGTGCTGATCGACAAGCGCGGGAACATCAGGTACGAGGGATACGGGGAGTTCCACCTGAACGACGGGACCTACCGCACGTGGGACGAGCGGATCCGGAAGCTGCTGGCGGAGTGACTACGTGAGCATATCGACGGTGCGCATCGCTTCGATATGGCCGGCGCGACCCGCGGCTCCCGCCTTTTCCGGGTCATGCAAGGCGATGTTCCTGCTCCTGATGGCGGGAGCGGCGCTCGGCTGCCGCGCGCCGACACCCGCCGGGGCCACGCTCCATCTCACCACGGCGCCCGACGGACCCGACACGCGGGTGACGCTGCACGCCGGACCGCATCTCAAGCTCAACGCTCGCCTGGCCCCGGCCCTCGAGACGACCGGCGGAACCGTGCTGAGGTTCGCGAGCGGTCGCCTGACCTCCGACTCGGCCTACTTCGCGGAGCCGCCGTCCGCCGTGCTGCCGGGGAGGCACGAGGACGTCCACGGGACCCTCCACGTCAGCGTGTGTCAGGACGATCAGCTGGTCTGTCGGAGCGTGACCGTCGAGCTCTAGATCGAGCAAACGGCTCGACCTCAGCGCTGTCCGCTCGTCCCCTCCACCGACCAGCTCCCACCGAGCGCCCGATACAGCTCCACCGCCGCCGACAGCTGAAGGAGCTGGGCCTGGCTCAAGGCGAGCTCGGCATCGAACAGCCCGCGTTGCGCATCGAGCACCTCCAGATAGCTCGCGATGCCCGTCCGGTAGCGCAGGTCCGCGAGCTGCAGTGCGCGGCGCAGGGCCTGGGCCTGGGTGGCCTGCGCGGCCACCTGATCACGGGCGGTGCGCACGCCGACCAAGGCGTCGCTCGCCTCGCGGAGCGCCACGAGCACGCTCTGCTCGTACTGGGCTCGCGCCTGCTCGGCCCGCGCCTCGGCGGCGCGGGTCTGGTTGACCAGCCGGCCGCCCGTGAAGAGCGGGAAGGAGACGCCGGCCAGCGCCTGATAGATCTCGGATCTCGCGCCGAGGAACGCATCGGCGCTCGGCGCCTGCGAGCCGTAGTACCCGCTGACCGAGATCGTAGGGAACTGGGCGGCTCGCGCGACGCCGATTCGCGCGGTCGCCGCCGCGTAGGCGCGCTCCGCCGCGGCCACGTCGGGTCGCCGCGCCACCAGGGACCCCGGGAGCGAGTCGGGCACCGTCACCGCGCTCACGGCCTCGACCAGCGTGCCGCCGCGGGCCACCGTCATCGGCGCCTCCCCCAGCAACAGGCTGAGGTCATGCTCCTGCTGGGCGCGAAGGCGCTCGGTCTGCGCGAGGGTCGCCGCCGGCACCGCCACCTGCGCCTCGAACTGGCGCACGTCGAGCTCGGACGTCAGTCCCTGTTCGAACCGTTGCCGCGCGAGGGCCAGCGTCGCCTGACGCGAGGCCAGCGTCCGCTCGGCGATGGTGCGCTCCTGGTCGAGCTCGAGCAGCGACAGGTAGCCGGTGGCCACGTCGCTCACGAGCGACAGCACCACCGCGCGTTGCGCCTCCTGCTCCGAGGCGAGATCGGCGCTGGCCGCCTGGATGCCGCGGCGGGTCTTGCCCCAGAAATCGAGCTCCCAGGCCACGTCGCCGGTGACGCGATAGGCGTCGTACGAGGTCGGCGGGAACGCGCCCACCGCGACCTGGTTGGTGCTCACGCTGCCGTTCGCGCTCAGCTCCGGGAAGAGCGGCGAGCGGGCGATGCCCACTTCCGCGCGGAACTCGCGGATCCTCGCCACGGCGGTCTGCAGATCGCGGTTCTGCGCCAGCGCGGTGCGCACCAGGCCGATCATCGTGGAGTCCCGGAACAGGTCGAGCCAGGCGAGGCTCGCCAGCGTGTCCGGCGTCAGGGTCCGAGCCGGCACCGGCGGCGTCGCCGCGACGCTGTCACCCGCCCGGGCCGCCGCCAGCGAATCGAAGAAGGTGGCCGTGCTGTCGCTCGAGCGAGCCGTTCCCACTTTGGTCGCGGGCGGAACGGCCTCCTCCGGGTGATAGCTGGGCCCGACGGCGCAGCCGGCCGCGAGGACAGCGAGCGCCAACGCGTGCAGAGACCGCGTCATCGGGCCTCCGGCGACGCCGGCGACGGAAGCGGTTCCCCCGCTCCCGCGGGCTGCCGCTTGCGCAGATCCGCCAGCCCCGCGATCAAGCGGAAGAAGAGCGGGATGAAGAAGATGCCGATCGTCGTGGCGAACAGCATGCCGGCGAAGACGCCCGTGCCGAGCGAGTGGCGGCTGCCCGCGCCGGCGCCGCTCGCGATCACCAGCGGCGCGACGCCGAGGATGAACGCGAACGACGTCATGAGAATCGGCCGGAACCGCTCGCGTGCCGCCTCGATCGCGGCCTCGCGAAGATCCACTCCCCGGTGCCGCATCTCGTTGGCGAACTCGACGATCAGAATGGCGTTCTTGGCCGCCAGCCCGACCACCGTGATCAGGCCGACCTGGAAGTAGATGTCGCTCGGCGTTCCGCGGAGCCAGATGCCCAGCAGCGCGCCCAGCATCCCGAACGGGACGCCGAACAACACGGCGAACGGGATCGCCCAGCTCTCGTACTGCGCCGCGAGCACGAGGAAGACGATCACCATGCCGAGCGCGAATACCAGCCCGGCCTGGCCCGTCGCGGCGCGCTCCTGGAACGACTGCCCCGAGTATGCGATACTGACGCCCTGCGGCTCGAACTGCTGGGCCACGAGCTGATCGATCTCCTTCATCACCTCGCCGCTGCTCCGTCCCGTCTTGGGCGTCCCGGTGAAGAAGGCGCTCCCGAAACCGTTGAAGCGCAGGAGCTGGGTCGGGCCGCTCCGGAACTCGGTATGCACGAGCGAGGACGCCGGCAGCATCTCGTTGTCGCGCCCGCGGACGTACAGCCGCGAGAGATCCTCCGGCGTGCGCCGGAACTGCTGCTGCGCCTCGGCCTGCACGCGGTAGGTCCGCCCGTAGAGGTTGAAGTCGTTGATGTAGAGCGTGCTGAGGAACGTCTGTAGGGTGCTGAACAGGTCCGTGAGGCTCACGCCGCGCGCCTTCGCGGCCGCGCGATCGACGTCGAGGTACACCTGCGGCACGTTCGCGCGGAACGTGGTCGTCATGCCCTGCACGGCCGGCAGCTTGTTGACCGCGGCCGCGAAGGCCTGCACCTGAAGCGCGAAGTCGCGCACGTCCTTGCCGGACCGGTTCTGGAGGTTGCCCTCGACGCCGGAGGTGGCGCCCAGGCCCGGGATCTCCGGCAGGTTGAACGCGAATCCGACCGCGTCCTTCATCCCGAACAGCTTGCCGTTGATCCGCCGGGTGATGGCGTCGATCGTCTGATCCTTCCCGCGTTCGTCCCACGGCTTGAGCAGGATGAAGATCGTCGCGCTGTTGGTCTGGTTGGTCCGGGTCAGCACGTCGAGCCCCGCGAACGCGACCACGTTCACGACCGACGGCTCCTCGTGGAGGAAGCCCTCGACCCGTCGGATCACGGCCTGGGTGCGCTGCAGCGATGCCGCGTCGGGAAGCTGCATCGCGATCGCGAAGTAGCCCTTGTCCTCGGTCGGGATGAACCCCGTCGGCACGCGGCGCCAGAGCATGAACGCGCCGGTCACCATCAGGAGGAAGGCCGTGACCCAGAGCCGGGGCCGGGTGAGCACGCCGGCGACGCCCCGCGAATAGCCCCGGGTCACGCGCGTGAACAGCCGGTTGAACGCGCCGAAGATGCCGGTGGTGTGCGCCTCGTTGGACTCCTTGAGGAGCATCGCGCAGAGCGCCGGCGTCAGCGTGAGCGCCACGATGCCGGAGAGGACCACCGCGATCACGAGCGTCACGGCGAACTGCTTGAACATCTCGCCCGTCACCCCGCCGACGAACGCCACCGGCACGAATACGGCACAGAGCACCAGCACGATGGCGACCAGCGCGCCGGCGACCTGCCGGATCGCGAGGTCGGCGGCCTCGCGAGCCGGGAGGCCCTCGTTGGCCATGAGACGCTCGGTGTTCTCGATGACGACGATCGCGTCGTCCACGACGATGCCGATCGCCAGCACCAGCGCGAACAGCGTCAGCACGTTGATGGTGAAGCCGAGCATCAGCAGGCCGAGGAACGTGCCGATGACGCTGACCGGCACCGCCAGCATCGGGATGAGCGTCGCCCGCCAGCTCTGGAGGAAGATGAAGACCACCAGCGTGACGAGCAGCATCGCCTCGACCAGCGTGGTCACGACTTCCTTGATCGACGCGGTCACGAACGGCGTCGTGTCGAAGGGAATCTTGTACTGGACGCCCGGCGGGAAGTTGCGCGACAGCTCGTTCATGCGCTTCACCACCGCCTCCTTGGCCGCCAGCGCGTTGGCGCCCGGCCGGAGGTAGAGCAGCAGCGGCGCCACGGCCCTGCCGTTCAGCCGGCCGGCGAGATCGTAGTTGCGCGAGCCGAGCACCACCTTGCCGATGTCGCGCACGCGGACGATCGATCCGTCGGCCTTTGCGCGCACCACGATGTCGGCGAACTGCTCGGGCGTCTTGAGCCGACCGAGCGTCGTGACCGGCAGCGTGAGCTCCGTGCCCACCGGCGCCGGCTCCCGCCCCAGCCGCCCGGCCGGGCTGGTGACGTTCTGCTCGCGCACGGCCGCGGCCACGTCGCTCGTCGTGATGCCGAGCTGCGCCATCGCGGTCCGGGTCGAGCTGGATCAGCATCGAGAACTCGAGGCCGCCGAAGGTCAGCGCGTTGCCGATCCCGGGCGTCCGCTTGATCTCGTCCTCGATGTTCAGCTTCATGTAGTTCGTGAGATACGCCGCGTCGTACCTGGGGTCGCTCGACGTGAGCGCCACGACGCCGAGGATGTCGGTGTTGGCCTTGAGGATCGTGATCCCGTTCTGCCGCACCGCGTCCGGCAGCTGGGACTCGGCCAGCTTCACCGCGTTCTGCACGTCGACCGCGGCCAGGTCCTGGCTCCGGGTCACGTCGAAGTAGATCTGCAGGCTCATCGTCCCGTCGCTCGCGTTGGCCGACGAGTAGTAGAGCAGGCCCTGAAGGCCGGAGAGCTGCGCCTCGATCGGGGCCGCGACCGCCTCGGCGACGTCCTCGGCGGTGGCGCCGGGGAACGTCGCCTGGACCTGCACGGCCGGGGGCGTGATCTGCGGGTAGCGCGAGATCGGCAGGAGCCGGATCGCGAACACGCCGAGCAAGGTGACGATGAGGCTGATGACGATGGCGAGCACGGGCCGCCGAATGAAGAAATAGCGGGGCCCGTTGGAAGAGCTGTCGTTCACCGCGAGGCTCCCAGCTTCGACGTGGACTCGGGTGCGGCGGCCGCGCTGTCCGCCAGCGCCACCGGCCGGACCGGCCGGCCGGGCGCGGCCTTCTGCGTGCCATCCACCACGACCCGCTCGCCCGCGTTGAGGCCCTTGTCGATGATCCAGAGGTTGCCGCTCCACGGGCCGGGCTCGATGTCGCGCGCGGCGACGGTGTCGCCCGGGCCGACGACATAGACGAACTGCCGCCCCAGCGCCTGCTGGACCGCCCGCTGCGGAATGGCGAGGGCGCTGTCGCGGGTGAAGCCGATGAGCCTTACCTGCACGAACTGCCCCGGCACGAGCAGGCGATCCGGGTTGTGGAAGAGCGCGCGGAATTCCTGCGTACCCGTGACCGCGTCGAGCGACGGCGCCACGAAGTCGAGCCGCCCGGTCCGCGGCAGCTTCGAGCCGTCGGGCAGCCCGACCTCGACCGAGAGCGGACTGCCGGGCTGGATCAGCTTGCGTGCGTCCGGGTCCTGATGCCAGGCGAGCAGCTGCTGGGCCGAGGGCCGGAAGCTCACGTACACGGGATCGAGCACGTCGATGGTGGTGAGCAGGTCGGACGGACCGGTCACCCGGCCGCCTACCTCCAGGTTCGTCCGACCGACCCTGCCACCGATCTCCGCCCGGACCACCGCGTCGTCCAGGTTCTTCTTCGCCTCGGCCAGGTCGCCCTCGGCCTCCTCGAGGTCGGCGCGCGCGTTATCGACATCCTGCTGCGCGACCGCGTTCTGTCCGAGCAGCGGCTCGAGCCGGTCGAGGGTCCGCTGCGCGTTCTGGCGTCGGGCCAGGGCGCTCCGATACGCGGCCTCGGGCCGGACCGGATCGATGCGATAGAGCACCTGGCCCGGCTTGACCGTCGCGCCCTCGATGAACGGTCGTGCCTCGATCACCCCGTCGGTTCGCGCGCGCACCTCGACCCGGCGATAGGGCTGCACCTCGCCCGTGAACTGGTACGACGTCGGCACTCGCTTCGGCTCGACCTTCACGACCGCGACTTCCGGCGCGGGCGGCGGCGGCGGCGGCGCGTCCTTCTTGCAGGCGCCGGCCAGCACGCCGGCCGCCACGACCGCGAACAGTCTTCCCGTCTGCCTCACCCCGGGTCTCCTTGTGTGGTGGCTCGGGACGCATCCACGAGCACGAACCGTTCGACCATCTCGCGCACCGCCTGCCACATCGCCTCACGTGCCGGCATCTCGGGATCGTAGGACTGGAACACCGACACCTTCTCCGCCACGCCGACCAGCGCGAAGCTGATCACGCGCGCGGCGACGTCCACATCACTACAGCGAAACTCCCCATTCCTCATCCCCACCCGCAGGATCTGGCTGAAGATCGAGCGCCAGCGCTCGCCGAGCTGCCGGCAAAGCAAGCGCCCCGAGTCGGGGAATTCTCCGCTTTCCACCTTCACGACCCGCATGAGGTCCAGGATGCCCGGCTCCCAGGACCGATCCCAAAGCCGACGGAGCAGCTGATCGAGCAGGTCGCGCATCGGGCCCCGGTGGCTCGCGAGGCTCGCTTCCTCCGCCTCGACATACGGCATCAGCCGCTCGGCGATGACCTCCTCGAACAGCCTGGCTTTGGATCCGAAGTAGTGCGACACGGTTCCCGCGGAGACGCCCGCATACTCGGCGACATCGGCCAGGGTGGCTCGTTTGTAGCCGTTCTGCCCGAAGGCCAAAACGGCGCCGTCGAGAATTTCCGCTCGGCGCGTGTCGGGGCGTCGTTGCCACCGCGGGGATTTGGTATCCGGTTCTATCTTATTTACTGTCAATTGCTTACCGCCATTGAACTGGACACCTTTCGGCCGGAAGCCGGACCAATACGCCGACGTTACTATTTGAGGGGCCAAATAATAAATCGGTTTGGCGGCTCCGCAAGCACGCGAGCCGCGTAATACGAGCCGCGTAATAAGGGAACGCGACACGTCCCGGCACATGATCCGAATCACAGACTCGGCCGGTACAGCCCTCTAAGCTGCGCGGCGCAGGTCTCCGGGCAGCCCATGGCTGTCCAGCTCGGCAACATTGGAGGAAGGACGAGGCAGATGGCTATTCACTCTCGCTACATGCGGACGCTGGCCCTGGTCGGCGTGCTGGCGCTCGGCAGCGCATCCGCGGCGTGGGCGCAGCAGCCTACGAACGCTCCCGCCAAAGACACGAGCGCCATGCGCCCGGACACGTCGGGCTACAAGGGCTATCAGAACGACAGCTCGGTCTCCAAGGCCGGGGCCGCCACCGACACCATGCTCAAGGGCGACCTGGTCGTGTGTAAGGACGGCTCGAATGCCCCGACGGGCCAGGGCGCCTGTGGCGCGCACGGCGGCGTCGACTCCGTGGCCACCGCGGCCGCGAAGAAGGCGCGTGGCTCGACGAGCAAGGACACGACCACGGCCAAGTAGACGAACACCCACTGAACGCGTCAACTCGAACGGCCACCGGGAAACGGTGGCCGTTCTCTCATCGGGCACAGGCGATCGCCCTCCCGATCCCCCGATCCCGCCCGCATATTGGTCGCATGGCTGCCGCCCCATTCGCGAACCTCACCGTCCTCGATCATCCGCTCATTCAGCACAAGCTCTCGATCCTCCGCGATCGCGAGACCAGCACACGCGACTTCAAGCAGCTGGTCGGCGAGATCGCGACGCTGATGGCGTACGAGGCGACCAAGGACCTGGCGACCGAGCCGGTCGAGATCGACACACCGCTCGAACGGATGACCGGCCGCCAGGTCTCGGGCAAGAAGCTGACGCTGGTGCCGATTCTCCGGGCAGGGCTCGGCATGGTGGAGGGCATCGCGCAGCTCATTCCGTCGGCCCGTGTGGGGCACATCGGCCTCTACCGGGATCACGACACGCTCAAGCCGGTGGACTACTACTTCAAGATTCCGGCGGACGAGGTGGCGCGCGACTTCTACCTGCTCGACCCGATGCTCGCGACCGGCGGCTCCGCCGTGGCGGCGGTGTCGGCGCTCAAGGAGGCAGGGGCGCGCCGAATCCGGTTCCTCTCCATCGTGGCGGCGCCCGAAGGCGTCGGGCGGATGCTCGCCGCGCATCCCGACGTGCCGATCTTCACCGCGGCGCTCGACCGCCAGCTCAACGAGCAGGGTTACATTCTGCCCGGCCTCGGCGACGCCGGCGACCGACTGTTCGGCACTCGTCACCTCTGAGCCTTCACCCTGATCCTGGATCGACACGTGAGCGGTATCCGTCTCACCTTTTGGGGCGCCGCGGGACAGGTCACCGGCTCGATGCATCTGCTCGAGGCCGCGGGTGGCCGATTCCTGCTCGACGCAGGGCTGTTCCAGGGGCACCGCGCCCAGACCCATGAGTTGAACGCGCGGCTGCCGTTTGATCCGCGACGCCTCGACGGCGTCGTGCTGAGCCACGCCCACATCGACCACTCGGGACGCCTGCCGCTCCTCGTGCGGCACGGGTTCCACGGCCCCATACACGCCACCCCGGCGACGCGCGATCTCTGCGCGGTCATGCTGCCCGACGCCGCGCACATCCAGGAGAAGGACCACGAATACCTGGTGCGGCGGAACAAGGCGGGGCCCGAAAGCGAGCCACTCTACAATCTGGCCGATGCCATCGCCGTGCAGGACCTGATGATCGGCGTTCCCTATCGCCGCATCACCCACCTCCGGAAGCATCTCGCCGTCGAGCTGGTCGAGGCCGGACACATCCTCGGCTCCGCGTCTGTGGACCTGCGCATCACCGAGGGCGGCAGCCATCGGCTCGTCTACTCGGGCGACATCGGGCGCACGGGACTGCCGATCGTCCGCGACCCTGAGCCGCCGTCCGGCCCGATCGACACGCTCATCGTCGAGTCCACCTACGCTGACCGTGACCACGAGTCCGTGGCGGGCGCGGAGGAGCGCCTGGGTGAGGCCATCCGGCGCACGGCCGCCCGCGGCGGCAAGGTGCTCATTCCTGCCTTCGCGCTCGGACGAATCCAGGAGATCGTCTACAGCCTGCACCGCCTGCATCGGGCGCAACGCATTCCGAACGTCCCGATCTACATCGACAGTCCGCTCGCGGTGGACACGACGACGGTGTTCCGGATGCACCCCGAGGTGTTCGACCAGCGCGAGGCCCTGATCGCGGACCAGATTCCGCTGTTCGACTTTTCACTGGTGCGCTACGTCCGGGACGTCGCCGGCTCCAAGGCGCTCAACCAGCTCGCGGGCCCGGCCATCATCGTGGCGGCGAGCGGCATGGCCGAATCGGGGCGGATCCTGCATCACCTCGCCAACGGCATCAGCGACCACCGGAATCTGGTGCTCTTCGTCGGCTTTCAGGCGGAGAACACCCTCGGCCGCCGGATCCAGGGCGGCGAGGAGCTGGTCAAGATCCTCGGCCAGGAGTACCCCCGGCGCGCCGAGGTGGAGACCATCGGCGGCTACTCGGCCCACGCGGACCGGAACGAGCTGCGCGCCTGGATCCGTCGGCTCGGCGGACCCATCCGCCGCGCGTTCGTGGTGCACGGAGAGCCCAACGCCCTCGGCGCCATGGCGACGATTCTGCGCGAGGAAGGTGTGCGCGACGTCGTCCTGCCGAAGCACGGCGAAGCGTTCGACCTCTAACGGATCATCCGCCCGTGCCCGCCCCGCCCCGTCCGCTGCACCAGGCGCTCGGGCTGCTGCTGCTCACCGCGGCCGTCGTCTACACCGTGTCGCTCGCCATGGTGCTGGTGGCGAGCCAGGAGGACCAGCGGCAGCCGGTGGACGCGCTCGTCGTACTCGGGGCCGCGCAGTACAACGGGCGCCCGTCGCCCGTGCTGCGGGCCCGGCTCGACCATGCGCTGGGCCTCTACCGCGACCAGACCGCGCCGCTCATCCTGGTCACCGGGGGCGTGGGGCGCGGCGACACGACCAGCGAAGCGATGGTCGGCCGCCGCTACCTGATCGCGCACGGCGTGCCCGAGGAGGCCGTCGTCGCGCAGAGCGAGGGCCGCACCACCCACGAATCGATGACGGCGGTGACCGAGTGGCTCCATGTGCGCGGCCTCCGGCGCGTGCTCCTCGTGAGCGATCCCTTTCACATGTTCCGCCTGCGACTCGAGGCACGGCGAACGGAGCTCGAGGCCTACACCTCGCCGACCGAGAGCAGCCCCATCTCCAATAACCCCGTGCTCGAGCTCCGCTACCTCCTCGCCGAGGGATTCAAGATCCCCGTCGCCTGGGTCCGGAGCTGGTGATCCCATGACCCTGATCTCCACCGAGCGGCTGTACACCGGCCGCATCGTCAACCTCGACAGCGACACGGTCCGCTTTCCCGACGGGTCCACCGGCCAGCTCGAGATGCTGCGGCATCCCGGCGCGTCCGCGGTCGTGCCCTTCCTGGACGATCCGCTCGACGCCGACCCGCGAGTGCTGCTCATTCGGCAGTTTCGCCACGCGGCCGATGGCTTCATCTGGGAGGTGCCGGCCGGACGGCTCGACTCGGGTGAGAGTCCCGAGACCTGCGCGCGCCGAGAGTTGGAGGAGGAAACCGGGATGCGGGCGGCGGCGATCGAGCGCCTGACGACGATCTACACCACCCCGGGGTTCACCGACGAGATAATCCACCTGTTCATGGCGCGTGGGCTCACCGAGGGAACGGCGCGCCGTGAGGTGGACGAGTTCATGGAGCTGCACCCGCTGCCCTGGTCCGAGGTGATGGGCATGCTGCGCTCCGGCACTATCCAGGATGCCAAGACTTCGACAAGCCTGATGTTTGTTCAGTGTTTTGTGCGAAATCGGTAAACATGAGGCGACTGACGCATCACTTGGCCCTTCCGCGTCACCCCTTCTACAATTCGGCATGCCCGCACAGACATACGACACGCTGCTGCGCTCCTTGCCCAAGGGCGAGCTGGCGCCGGTCTACTACCTGCATGGTCCCGAGGACATCCTGAAGGACGAGGCGGTCCAGGCGATCCTCGATCGCGCGCTCGATCCGGGCCTGCGCGACTTCAACCTCGACCAGCGGTCGGCCGGCCAGCTCGATCCCGAGGCCATTTTCACCCTGTGCACCACACTGCCGATGATGGCCGACCGACGCGCGGTCGTCCTCCGCGACGTGGAGGGGTGGAAGCGGAAGCCCAAGGCTCGCGCCGCCTTCCTCACGTACCTCGAGCGCCCGGCCGCCGAGACGGTCGTGATCCTGGTGCAGGGCGCCGCCGAGGAAGAGGCCGACAAGGACCTCGTGCGCCGCGCCTTCGCCGTCGAGTGTGAGCCGCTGCCGCCCGAGCGGGCCCGCCGCTGGCTGCTGCGCCGGGCGGCGCGACTGGGCGTCGCGCTCGAGGATGCGGCGGCCGATCACCTGCTCGCCGCGACGGGCGGCGAGCTGGGCGGGGTGGCCGCAGAGCTCGAGAAGCTGCGGGCGCTGCCTTCGGAGCCGCCCCTGACGGCCGAGCAGGTCGGCGCGCTCGTCGGCGTTCGCCACGGCGAGACGGTGTACGACTGGCGCGACGCCGCGCTGGAGGGGGCGGCAGGCAAGGCGGCCCGAATGCTCGGCCCGTTGCTTGACCAATCCGGCGTCACCGGCGTGCGACTGGTCTCGCTCCTGGGCACGAGCCTGGTGGGCGTCGGACTGGCGCGGAGCCACTACGATCGACGCGTGCGCGCGGGCAGCCTGGAGCGCCTGGTGCTCGAGCGGCTCCGGCAGCTTCGCATCTTCGGCCTGCCCGACTGGAAGGACGAGAGCGCGAAGTGGGCGGCGTGGGCCGCCGCGTGGCCCCTTCCACGAGTGCGCGACGGGCTGCGTGCCGCGCGGGACGCCGATCAGGCGCTCAAGAACACCACCATCTCCGACGAGCGCGGGATTCTGACCGATCTGGTGCTGCGGCTGGCCGTCCAGCGAAGCGAGGCTGCATGAGACCAGCGATCGCGGGATGGATCCTCGTGGCTTCCATGGCGCTCGGCGCGAACGCTCTGCAGGCCCAGACCGATCCGCGCCTGGTGGACGCGGTGCGAGCCGCGCAGGAGGGCCAGGGTGACTCGGCGCGGGCGGCCGTCCAGCGGCTCCTGGATGCCACGCCGCCGAGCGATACGCTGTATCCGCAGATCCTCTACACCCAGGCGATGGTGGCGACGTCCGCCGGCGAGATGCGCCGCCAGCTCCAGCGAGTGACGGTCGAGTATTCCACGTCCGACTGGGCCGACGACGCGCTGCTTCGGCTGGTACAGATGGACTACGCGACCCGGAACTTCGACGGGGCCGCTCGCAACCTCGAGCGTCTCCACACCGATTTTCCCGCGTCGCCATTGATGGCCCAGGCCGCCTATTGGGCGGGACGCACGTACTTCGACAACAAGAATCCACAAGCGGCCTGCCGGTGGCTCGCCGATGGCATGGCGCAGGCCCGAAGCGACGTCGAGTTGCAGAACCAGCTCGGCTACCTCTATCAACGGTGCGATCTGGGTCCGGATTCCGCGGCGACCGCGCACGCCTCGACGGACAGCACGCGGCGGGACTCGACCGGGGCGGGTGCCGGCGCACCTTCGCCATCGCGGGCACCGACCTCCCCCACGCCGCCTGCGGGAGGCGCGCCGACACCGACCCCCGCCTCGCCGTCGTCCGCACCGGCGCCGTCCGCTCCCGCGCGGACCGTGTATCGCATCCAGGTCGCGGCCGTCGGGTCGCAGAAGTCGGCCGACGAAGCGGGACGCAAAGCTCGCTCGCTCGGCCTCACGGTCGTGACGGTCCAGCAGGGCGGTCTCTACAAGGTGCGGGTGGGTGAGTACCCGACGCGCGAGGCCGCCCAGACCGCGGCGGCGAGCCTCAAGGCCAAGCTCGGTGGCAGTCCGTTCGTCGTCTCGGAGCCCTGAACGAGCCCCGTGTCGCCGCGCGCGCTGCGGTTCGCGCTCGGCCTTCTGACGGCGGCCTGTGCGTCGGGCCCTCGTCCGACCCCGACGCCTGTGGCCGCGCCCCACCCCAGCGCCTGCGTGATCACGACCGACAGCGCCGGCCCGTTGCGCCCGATCCTCGCGGCGTTCGACGATTCATCGAATGCGGCGCACTCACGCCTGGCCGCGACGCGAGTGGCGCCCGTTCGCCTCGATTGCGAGGGACGCGCGACGCCGGGGCTCGCGACCCGCTGGTCGCGGGATACCTCGGGGAAGTTCTGGACGCTCGAGCTGCCACCGCCGGCAGGCCCGCCGACGCCGGCGACGCCCCGCTGGACTGCCGGCTCCCTCGCGGCCACCTGGGCCGCTGACCCCGACGCCTCGGCGACGCTGCGAGGTGCCGGTGCGAGGTCGGCTTCCCCGCTCGACGACCAGCGCCTCGTCGTGGGGTTCGTCGAATCACACCCCGACCTGCCCGCGGTCTTTGCCGATCGCGCCCTCGCGGTGGCGCGAGGGGACAGCGGGATGCTTCGCGAAGCCCAGCCTTCCTCCGGCGACCTCAGGGACGCGGTGGACGGTCGTGCCGACGTCGTCGTCACGGGGGACCCCGATCTCCTCGACTACGCCGTGCACCGGCAAGGACTCGCCGTCATCCCGCTGCCGTGGAGCCGAACGTACTACCTGGTGATCCTCGGCGGCTCCTCCTCACTCGGCACCGCCATCCCCTCGGACACGGCGGCCTTTCGAGCCGCGCTCGCACGCGATGCCGTACGGACGGATGCCCGGCCGGTCGACACGACCATGGCCGCCGACGCAGCAGATCGCTGTCGGTCCTCCGCGGGCTCCGCGCGGCCGGCTCCGACGGATGTGATCCTCTATCCGCTCGCCGACCCGACAGCTCGCGAACTGGCGGAGCGCATCGTGGCGCTCGCCGCGCTTGCGCGATTCTCGTCGCGGGGGCAGGCGCCCGAGAGCATGGCGGCGGCCCTCGATCGCGGTGAGGCGCGCGCATTCATCGTCCCCGGGGGCCCGCGCTCCGCCGGACCCTGCGCGGATTGGACGACCTATCCCGCGGGAGCCGCGATCCTTCCACTCATCGAGACTCGCCGGCACGCCATCGTCCGCCGTGGCACGCCACCGCTGGTGGCCGAGTGGGACGGCGCGGTCCGGGTCGCCGAGTCGCGCGATACGGCCGGAGCGACCGAGTGACCTTCCGGTCGCGCCTGTTCCTCGGCCTCACGCTCGCGGCGCTCGTGCCGCTCGGCGTGCTCGCCTATGGCGTTCGGCACGAGATGACGCGCCGGCTGACCGAAGAGAACGCGCGGCGCGCCGATGCCGCGGCTGTCGCGCTGCGGGATGACCTCCGTCGCGAGAGCGAGGGGATTGCCGCTCGACTGGGGACGATCCGGGCTGATCTCGAACGGGACAATCGCCTTCGGCTCGCGGTCGTGCAGGCGGGGGCAGGCGCCCGGCGAGGCCTCCTCGATCTCGCCGGCCCGGCCATGCGGGCCGCGGGACTCGACCTGCTCCAGGTGCAGGACAGCGCGGGCCGGATCGTGAGCTCCGGGCACTTCCGCAACGAGTTCGATCGCGTCGACCCGGCGCTGCCGCGAGCGTTGGCGGCGGCCGGCAGTGCGCCGGTCCTCGTTCGGGCCCGCACGGCGGACAGCGCGATCGTCGTGCTCGCGCGGCTCGATTCGATGCGCGTGGCCGGCGAGCCGCTCACCGTGGCCGGTGGGGCCGCGTTCGAGGCCCGCCTTCGCACCGATCTGGCGCGAGACCCCGACCTGCGACTGGAGATCGCCTACCCCGCATCGCCGGCGACGCCTCACGACGACAGCGTGCGGACCGTCGCCGAGCTATCACTGCCGTTCCTCGATCTCGCCTCCGCCGCGGGAGCCACGGTGGCCGGGACCGCCCGCCTCCGGGTCACCCAGTCAGCCTCGACGCTGATCGCGCTGCGGCACAGCCTCGATCGCTGGTTTTTCGCCGCGCTGGCGGCGGCGGTGCCGCTGGCGCTGCTAGCCGCCGCCTGGCTCGCCGCGCGGATCAGCCGTCCGCTCACGGCGTTGGCCGAGCAGACTGCGGCGATCGACTTCGATCGCCTCGACCAGATGTTCGCGACGGACCGGACCGACGAGATCGGCACCCTCACCGGCGTGCTCGCGGCGATGACCGAACGGCTCCGGCTCGGCGCCGTGCGGCTCCGAGAGGTCGAACGCCGCGCCGCCACGGGCGACCTGGCGCGACAGGTGAATCACGACGTGAAGAACGGCCTGGTCCCCATTCGGAACGTGCTGCGGCACCTGTCGCAGGTGGCTCACGAGTCACCCGGGTCGCTGCCGGCGGTGTTCAAGGAGCGGCGCGGAACGCTGGAGTCGAGCCTCGAATACCTGGATACGTTGGCGCGCAATTACGCCAAGCTGTCTCCAGCCATGCAGCGCGAGCCGTGCGACGTGAACGCCGTGGTCGACGAGGTCGTGCGCGGCACCAGCCCTGGCGGCGTGACGTTGCGGGCCGCTACCGGCCCGGCGATCCCTCGCGTGCCGGCCGACCCGCTCGCCCTGCGCCGCATCCTCGAGAATCTCGTGAGCAATGCGCTGGACAGCCTGGCCGCCCGGGACGACGGCGTCGTCACCGTGGCCACCGAATCCGCAGGTCCGGCGGAGGGGCCGGTGGTCAGGCTCTCGGTGAGCGACAATGGGCCGGGCATGACTGGTGCGGATCTCGAGCGCGCGTTCGACGACTTCCACACCACCAAAACCGGCGGGACGGGCCTGGGGTTATCGATCGTTCGCCGGCTGGCCGCCGACCTCGGCGCCTCGCTCAGGATCGAGACCGAGCCCGGCGCCGGGACGCGCGCTGTCCTCGAGCTGCCGGTGAATCCGGGGCGGATCGATGGCGATGGGAGGGGAGCATGACCGTCGTGCTGGTTGTGGATGACGTGCCGGCGATGGCCGAGCAGTACGCGTACGACCTCAAGCGCCTGGGAGACTACGAGGTCCAGGTGGCGCATGACGGCCGGCACGCCCTGGAGCGGATGGGGGGCGATCCGGTGGACTGCGTCCTGCTCGATCTGGAGATGCCGGGCATGGATGGCTTCGAGGTGCTGCGCGCGCTGGAGCGGCGCGGATCGGAGGTGCCGGTCATCGTCTACACCGGCACGGGGAATTTCGACCGCTGCATCCAGGCGGTCCGGCTCGGCGCGCACGGCTTCATCGACAAGGCCGAACCGGTCGAGCGGGTCGTGCGGGAGATCGAGCTCGCCGTCGAGCGCCGCCGGTTGCTGGCCGAGGTCCGTTCCCTTCGTCACCGGATGGACGGCGAGTCCGCCCTGATCGGGGACAGCGCCGCCATGCTCCGCCTTCGCGAGCAGATTGCCCGGATCGCGCCGGTGCCGAGCACAGTGCTCGTGGTGGGCGAGAGCGGAACGGGCAAGGAGCTGGTCGCCCGCGAGCTCCATCGACTCGGCTCGCATCCCGCCGCGCCGCTCGTGGCCATCAACTGCGCCGCCTTGCCGGAGCACCTGATCGAGAGCGAGCTGTTCGGCCATGAGCGGGGAGCGTTCACCGGCGCCAGTGTCACGCGGAAAGGCGCCTTCGAATCCGCGGAGCGGGGGACGCTTTTTCTCGACGAGATCGGCGAGCTCCCCCTTCTCGCCCAGGCCAAGTTCCTCCGCGTGCTGGAGGAGCGGCGGGTAACGCGGGTCGGGGGCACGCGGTCGCTGCCGGTCGAGGCGCGCGTCGTCGCGGCCACCAACCGGGACCTGGCGGCGGAGGTCGGGTCCGGACGGTTTCGCGAGGACCTGTTCTACCGGATCAACGTCCACCAGATCGAAGTGCCGCCGCTTCGCGAGCGGCGGAGCGACGTGCCCGAGATCGCCGAGCGGTTCGCCGCTGCGATCTGCGAGCGGTTCGGAATGCGCCGCAAGCGGCTGGCGGCGGACGCCCTCGATCTGCTGATGGGGTACGACTGGGCCCGGAACAACGTGCGCGAGCTTCGGAACGTGGTGGAGCGGATGATCATCGCGACGGATGGCGAGGTGATCGGGCCGGAGCAGGTACCGGCCGACATTCGGGGTGAGGCAAGGGGTTCATTGGAAGGCGGGGGGACGTTCGCTGCGCTCAAGGCCGAGGCGGAGCGGCGGATCGTGATCACCGCGCTGGAGCGGAACGAGTGGCACGTGACGCGCACCGCGGAGGCCCTTGGGCTCTCCGATCATGCGAGCCTCCTCAAGATCATGCGGAGGCACAACATCAAGCGGCCGTAGGCAGACTGCGCTCCGGGCAGGCGTCGGCGGACGGCATGACGCGTCCGCCCACATCGTTTTCGACCTTTCAGGTGCGCGGCGGCGGCAGGACCACCGCGCACGAGCGCGACCCTACTCCCCGGTCGACGACGTCGACATCGACTGGTCGGATCCGATCTTCCAGTACAGACGCTGGCCACCGGGCACGACGGTGGGCGGGGTGCTGATCGGTTGACTCCCGGCCCCGGGATCTGCGACCAGGGTCACCCGCGCGCTCGCCGGAGTGACCGACTCCGGGATCGTCAGGGTCGTCTTCTTGCCCGAGAGCGCCTTGCCGACCAGCACGCGCCCGCCGCTGCTCCCGATCAGATAGACGTTCACGTCGTTGATGTTCTGATTGTCGATCACCACTTGCATCCCGCTCGAGGCTCCAGCACCGCTGGTGTCGGCAGCCGGAGCGGGCGCGGCGCCCTCGGACGACGAGCTGGACCCCGCGCAGGCTGTCAAGATGAGGAACACGCTCAGTCGCGCCGGCATGTATCGCATGGATCGCACCTCCGGATTGTTTGACTTCGCACCGCGTGGCCGGGACAGCAAAGGGTGCAACACACCACGATCGACGTTGGGGGACGAGCGACCCGAGAGATAGTAGCCGTTCAGGTAGTATCGGTCGTCTAGCATCGATCGTCCTTTCCTGATGAGGCGCAGCATGATCGTGTCCTAGTGGACACATAGCACACTCATCGCGTGTGGCCGACGGGACACGCGGGTTGCGATCAGGGCCAGGTACAGTCTTGCAAGCCATTATCCATCAATACTTTGACCTGGATGCACTGGTCGCATTCCGTTGGCCATAGCCTTGCCTTTCCTCCTCCTCGAAGGTCACCGCGCTCCGGCGCCAAACCCAGGAGGAAGCCATGCCCCGCGCCATCCGCCACACCGCCATCGCATCCGTTCTCATCCCGCTGCTCGCCGCCTGCTGGGAGTCCGATCGCACCAGTGCTGCGTCGACCTCCGACACTCCGACGAGTGGCTCGACCGCGACCGTATCGACCGGCGCCACGCCCTCGGCAACTACCGAATCGGGGACCGCAGCCGACAAGGTCGTGGTCGGTTCGGTGGCGCCGACCTACACCGACGCGGAGCGGGCGTTCCATCGTGGCCGCTACGAAGAGGCGGCCAGCATGTTCGAAGCGTTCTCCGAGAGCAATCCCGACAACGCGTGGGGCCACTACATGCTGGGCCTGTCGGCGTGGAAGACCGGGGATCATACCCGGGCGCTCGAGGCGTTCGACGCGGCGCTCCGGCTCGAGCCCGCGCACCGGAAGAGCCTCCTGAACTCCGCCCGGGTGCTGCTCGAGACGAGCCGCCCGCAGGACGCGCTCGATCGGGTGGAGCGCGCGCTCGCGATCGAACCGCTCTCGGCCGAGGGCCTCAGGCTGGAGGGGCGGGCGCATTACGAGCTCGGCCAGATCGACGAGGCGATCGACGCCTACCAGCGCGCCCTCGCGATCGACGACCGCGACGTGTGGGCGATGAACAATCTCGGCTACGTCTACATCCAGCAGGGCCGGAGCGACGCGGCGTTGCTTCCGTTGGCGCGCGCGGTGGAGCTGCGGGGCAACGTGCCCGTGTTCCAGAACAACTTCGCGACGGCGCTCGAGCGCGCGGGGCACTTCGTCTCCGCCCGTGACGCGTACCAGGCGGCGCTCACGGCCGACAGCACCTACGCCAAGGCCGCGATCGGACTCGAGCGGGTCAACGCCCACGGCGCCGAGTCGGACAGCACGACGGTGGACATCGCCGCGCTGTCGCGGGAATTTCAGGCGGAGATCGCGCAGTGGCGGGAACGCACCGTGACCGCGGATTCCACGCAGACGGACTCGACGACTACGCCTTCCGCCGAGATGGTGCGCGATTCGGGACAGTAGAGCTCGATCACTAGCTGAGCGAAGGGGGCATGCGACACGCATGCCCCCTTTCGTTTGCGGGCCTCCCTCCCGCTCGCCCGACCCCGACCGTCCCCTAAAGCACCTCTCCCGCCACATTCAGCTGCCCGCGCGCGAACCGCCCGGGGTCGAGGCAGCGGACATCCAGCGTCGTTGCGCGGCCGTCGCATATGATCTCAGCCAGAAGATGGCCGAGCGCCGGGGCGTGCATGACCCCGTGCCCGGAAGCGCCGTTGATGAAGTAAAGGTTCGAGCACTCGGGCGCTGCGCCGAGAATCGCGTGCTTGTCCGGCGACATCTCGTACAGACCGGCCCAGCACGAGGCGCGATCGACCACGGCCTCGCGGAGCACGGGCACGCGGGCGTGCGCCATGGCGGTCACGGCATCGATCCACGCTGGATCCACCGACGCGTCGAACGGACGGCCCGGCGCGCCGGGCGTGGGCCAGAGCAGGAGCACCCGTCCATCCCGCACCCGGAGATGAAATCCGTCGCCGGCCCAGATGGTCATCGGCATGTCGGCAGGCAGGAGATCGCAGGGCGCGGTGGCCGCGATCTGGCGGCGGAGCGGCGTCACCGGAAGCGCGATGGCCGCCATCTCGCCCACCGCCGCGGCCCACGGGCCCGCCGCATTCACGACCGCCTCGACCGCGATCGGCCCGCGCGACGTGCCGACTTCGGTGATCCGACCGTCGTCGGCGCGCCGCAATCCCGTCACCTCGACGCCCCACTCGATCCGCGCGCCGAGTCGGGCGGCCGACGCGAGGTAGCCTTCGAGGATCCGGAGCGGCCGAATGAATCCGTCGGTCGGACAGTACGCACCGCCGACGATTCCCTCGAGTCGGATCGCCGGGTTGAGCCGCGCGACCTCCCCGGGTGTGACCGACGCCGCCTCGAGCAGGCCCTCCGCGTGCTGGACCCGACGGCCGGCGTCGAGCGCCGCCAGCTCCGCTTGGTTCACCGCGAGCCAGAGATAGCCCGCCTGGAGGTAGCCCGGGTCCACCCCGGTCTCTTCCTCGAATCGAAGCAGCTTGTCACGGGCGAGGAGCGACAACCGGACGTTGATGGGCGTCCCATACTGCGCGCGATACCCGCCGGTAGCCCGGCCCGTGCTCCCGGCGCCCGGCCCGTCGGCGCGATCGAGGATGACGATGTCCCGGCGTCCACGAGCCGCGAGGTGATACCCCGCGCTCGCACCCATCACGCCGCCACCGATCACGGCCACGGCCGCCGGCTTCATGCGGTAAAGACGTGCTCGGGGTGTCTGAAGCTCTTGAACTCGAGCGCGTTTCCGCTCGGATCGAGCAGGAACATCGTGACCTGTTCGCCCGGCTCGCCGGCATATCGGATGCGCGGCTCGAGGATGAAGGTGATTCCCGCGCCGCGGATCCGGGCGGCCAGCGCCTGGAACTGGTCCCAGCCGAGCAGTGCGCCGAAATGGGGCATGGGAACGAGGAGGTCCTCGACCTGCCCGGTCTTCTGCGTGGGGGTCACGGGGCCCGTCGTGTGGACGGAGATCTGATTGCCGAAGAAGTCGAAGTCCACCCAGGTGTCGGTGCTCCGACCCTCGCGGCAACCGAGGATCTCGGCGTAGAACCGGCGTGTGGAAGCGAGATCGCGGACGAAGAACGCGAAGTGGAACGGCTGGGACACGGAACGCTCGCGGGTGAGGACCAGAGAACTTGCCCTGGCGACGCCCCGCGACGGAAGCCCCGCGCGCCACGGATATCGGGAGCGCGCCCGACGTTATATTCCCGAGCGTATGCCCCACCTGCCTTCCCGAACCCTACCGTGGCCCCCGTGAGCCGCGAGTCCGCTGACGCGCCTACCCCGCCCATGCTCAAGCACTGGCGGGAGGTGAAGGCGCAGCATCCCGCAACCATCCTCTTCTATCGGGTCGGCGACTTCTACGAGATGTTCCACGAGGACGCCGAGCTCGCGGCACGCGTTCTCGAGATCACGCTCACCTCGCGCGGCGATGGTGTTCCCCTGGCCGGCGTGCCGGTGAAGGCCGCGGCGGACTACCTCCGTCAGCTCGTCGGCGCCGGGTACCGCGTTGCCGTGTGCGAGCAGGTGGAGGACCCGAAGCTCGCGCGCGGCCTCGTGCGTCGCGAGGTCGTCGAGACCGTCACGCCGGGCGCGCAGCTTCAGGAGGGCTGGCTCTCCGGCGCCAGGAACAACTTCCTGGTCGCGATCGGCGGCGAGACGGGGCGCGCGGGGCTGGCGGCGATCGATCTCAGCACCGGCGAATTCGTGCTCGAGACCCTCGACGCGGCGGGGGTGGCCGAGGCGCTCGGCCGTCTGGGACCGGCGGAAGTCGTCGTTCCCTCCGACAGCACGCTCGTCCTCGAGGACGGCGTCCTCCGGACCACCCGCGAGCGCTGGGAGTTCGATCCGGATCTCGCACGCGAAGAGCTCGCCCGCCGGTTCGCGCTCGCGACGCTCGACGGACTCGGCGTGGGACCTAACGACGCGCCGGCGGTTGGCGCGGCGGGAGCCCTGCTCCGCTATCTGATCGAGCTCCAGCCCGCCGGCCTGCCCCACCTGGGCCGCCCCTTCATCCGCCGGAGCGAGGCCTTTCTCTGGCTCGACGAGATGACCCGCCGCAATCTCGAGCTGATCGAGCCGCTGCGCGCCGGCGCGCGCGGTTGCACCCTGCTGGAGACGATGGACGCGACGGTGACGCCCATGGGCGGCCGGCTCCTCAGGCAGTGGCTGCTGTCGCCGCTCCGCGACCCGGCCGCTATCGCGTACCGACTCGACGCCGTGGAGGTGGCGGTGCGCGACGGTCGGGGACGCGGCCGTCTGCGAGAGGCGCTCGATGGCGTGCGGGACGTCGAGCGGCTGGCGGGTCGCGCCGCGGCCGGGCGGGCCACTCCCCGCGAGCTCGGCGCGCTGCGCGACTCCTTTCTTCGCCTGCCCGACGTGGCAGAAGGGCTCAGCGCGCTCGCCGCGTCGCCGTTGGCAGACAGCGGTCCGTCGGCCGCCTTAGCCGATGCGGTGGACGAGCTCGATCTGCTCGCCGATCTCGCCTCCGAGCTCGGGCGCGGCCTCGAGGATCGTCCGCCGGCCGCCCTCGGCGATGGTGGCGTGATCCGCGCTGGCTTCGACCGCGAGCTCGACGACCTGCGCTCGCTCCGCGACGGCGGCCGGCAGTACATCGCCTCGCTCCAGCAGCGCGAGCGCGAGCGCACCGGCATTCCCTCGCTCAAGGTCGGCTTCAACAAGGTGTTCGGCTACTACCTGGAGATCACCAACGCGCACGCGGCCAAGGTCCCCGCCGACTACGAGCGGCGGCAGACCCTGGCCTCCGCCGAGCGCTACGTGACGCCGGAGCTCAAGGAGTACGAGTCGCGGGTCCTCGGCGCCGAGGAGCGGATGGGGGCGCGCGAAGCGGAGCTGTTCGGCGCGCTCCGCGCGTCGGTGGCCCGGGCCATCGCACGGGTGCAGCGAAGCGCCCGGGTGCTTGCGCGACTCGACGTCTGGACGGCGCTCGCGGAGCGGGCCGTGACCGGACGCTACGTCCGGCCCACCGTCCACGATGGGTACGACCTCGTCCTGCGGGAGAGCCGCCACCCGGTCATCGAGCGGCTCATGGCGCGCGAGGCGTTCATCCCGAACGACGCGCACTTCACCGAGTCCGAGCGGGTGGCGCTCGTCACCGGCCCCAACATGGCCGGCAAGTCGACCATCCTGCGACAGATCGGCCTCTGCGTCGTGCTCGCACAGATGGGCTCGTTCGTCCCGGCGGCGGAGGCATCGGTGGGCGCGGTGGATCGCTTGTTCACTCGCGTCGGCGCGAGCGACAACCTCGCGCGCGGGCAATCCACCTTCATGGTGGAGATGAGCGAGACCAGCGCGATCCTTCACAACGCTGGTCCGCGGAGCCTGGTCCTGCTCGACGAGATCGGCCGCGGCACCTCCACCTACGATGGCGTGGCCATCGCCTGGGCGGTGACCGAGCACCTGCACGACCGGGTCGGCTGCAAGACGATGTTCGCCACCCACTATCACGAGCTCATGCAGCTGCCCGAGCGTCTGCAGCACGCGCGGAACTACAATGTCGCCGTGCGCGAGACCGGCGACACCGTGATGTTCCTGCACCGCCTCGAGCCGGGCGGGACCGATCGGTCCTACGGCATCCACGTCGCCCAGCTCGCCGGGCTGCCGGACGGGGTCGTGCGGCGCGCACGGGAGATTCTCGGCACGCTCGAGGGCGAGCACCGGATGGTGCCCGGCGCGCCCGAGGCGCCGCGCGATCCGGGGCAGCTCGCCTTGTTCGTCGAAGCGCCGCCGCCGGACCCGATGGTCGAGGAGCTGCGGCGGATCGACGTCAATGCGCTCACGCCGTTGGAGGCGCTCAACCGCCTGGCGGATTTCAAGCGGCGTGCGGAGGACCGGCGGTGACGCGCGGCCGGCGGGCCCTCGCGCTCGCATTGGGCGTTGTGCTGGCCGTCGCCTGCAAGCGGGAGGACGACGGAGCCTTCCGGATCTCGACCAGCGCCCCCGTAGCCGTGACGAGCGATGCCGACCAGCCACCGGTGGCCATCAATCCGGTGAGCCCTGTGGAATATCCGGTCCCGCTGCTCGAGCAGGGCATCGAGGGCCGCGTCCTCCTTCGGCTCTACACCGACTCCCTCGGCACCCTCGTGCCCGATTCCACTCGGGTCTCCGAGTCGAGCGGCTATCCGGCCCTCGACTCCGCGGCGGTGCGCGGGGCGGCAGGGCTTCGCTTCTCCCCGGCCCTGCGGCACGGCCGGCCCGTAGGCGGGGTGTTCCTGCAGCCCATCCACTTCCGGAACTCGCGGACGCCGAGCGCGCCATGACGCCTCCACACCTCCGCCCGTATGACTCGGTGCTCGAGACCATGGGCTGGACGCCGCTCATCCGCCTCGGTCGGATCGGCGCCAGCGTCCGGACCCCGATCTACGGCAAGGCGGAATACGCCAACCCCGGCGGCTCGGTCAAGGATCGGATTGGCCTCGCCATCATCGAAGATGCGGAGCGCCGCGGCGAGCTTCGGCCGGGCGGCACGATCGTCGAGGGCACGAGCGGCAACACCGGTGTGGGCCTCGCGATCGCGGCGGCGATCCGGGGCTACCGCTGCATCTTCACCATGCCCGACAAGATGTCCATGGAGAAGGTGCGCCTGCTCAAGGCCTACGGCGCCGAAGTGGTGGTGACCCCGACGGCGGTCCCGCCCGACCATCCCGAGCACTACGTGATGAAGGCCAAGCAGATCGTGCACGATACCCCCAACGCGATCCTGGCCAACCAGTTTTACAATCAGGTGAACCCCGACGCCCACTACGCCACGACTGGTCCCGAGATCTGGCAGCAGACCGAGGGCCGGGTCACACACTTCGTGGCCGGCGCCGGGACGGGCGGCACGGTGAGCGGCGCGGGAAAGTACCTGAAGGAGAAGAACCCCAAGATCCGGGTCATCGCGGGGGATCCGGTCGGCTCGCTTTACACCCATTATCACCGCACCCGGACGATGGGGGAGGGCCATCCGTACAAGGTCGAGGGCATCGGCGGCGACAAGATCCCGACCACGGTGTGGTTCGACTGGATCGACGAGTTCCGCCAGATGTCCGACAAGACCTCTTTCCTCATGGCTCGCCGGCTCGCCCGGGAGGAAGGTCTCCTCCTGGGGGGATCCGCTGGGCTCAACGTCGCACTTGCGCTCGACCTCGCACGCGAGGTGGCTGACCCCGACGCTCTCATCGTCACCATCCTGTGCGACACCGGCGAGCGCTACCTGTCCAAGCAGTTCAATGATGCCTGGATGCAGGAAAATCAGATGCTCGACACCCCGCGGAGCACCGTCCAGGAGCTGCTCGAGCGGCGGCCGCAGGGGGCCCCGGCGGTCGTGAGCGTGGCTCCGGCGGCGGCCGTCCGGCAGGCGCTCAACCTGATGGCGACGTGGGGCGTGAGTCAGATTCCGGTGCTCGACAACGGCCAGTCCGTCGGCGGACTCATCGAGGGCACGCTCATGACGCGCGCGCTTGCGCAGCCCGCGCTCCTCGAGCGCCCCGTGAGCGAGGTGATGGAGCCGCCGTTTCCCGAGGTCGATTCCGGGACGGCGGTGGACCGGGTCGGCGCGATGCTCACGCGCGAGAGCCCCGCGGCGCTCGTGCGCAAGGACGGGAAGCTCGTCGGCATCGTGAGCCGGTACGACGTGCTGCAGCAGTTGATCGGGACGAGGTAGCTCGGCCCGTCGGAGGACCCGACGATCAGCCGGCCCAGGTCGGCGCAACCCGAAGCCGTGGTCCGAAAGCCGTAGACCCCCGAACCAGAAAACCGGACGATCCTCATGCGCGTAACCGTCCTGACAGGCGGCACCTCCGCCGAGCGTGACGTTGCCATCGCCTCCGCGGTGCAGGTCATCGCCGCGCTGCGATCCCGCGGCCATGAGGTCGCGGTCGTGGACACCGCGCGCGGCTACATCCCGGAGGCCGACGAGCGATCGCTCCTATCGGGCTCCGTCGGCACCGTCCCGCCTTCCAGCGACCAGCTCCAGACCCTGGAACAGGGCCTCCTCCTGTCCGGCCTGGCCAATCTCCGAGTCGTCCACGACGCGGACGTGCTGTTTCTGGCACTCCACGGCGGCCGAGGTGAGGACGGGACCCTGCAGACCCTGCTCGAAATGGTGGGCGTGCCCTACACAGGAAGCGGCCGGCTGGGCAGTGCGATGGCCATGGACAAGGATGTGTCAAAGCGCCTCTTCCGCATGGCGGAGGTCCCAACCGCCGACTGGGTGATGGCCCCGGCGGACCGGGACAGGGTGGCTCGTGAGTTCGGCTGGCCGGTCGTCGTGAAGCCGTCTAAACAGGGCTCCACCGTCGGGTTGAGCGTCGTCAAGCGCGGGGAGGACTACGGGGAGGCGGTGAAGCTGGCCCGCCGGTACGACGACGAGGTCATGATCGAGCGGTTCATCCCGGGACGGGAGCTCACGGTCGGGGTCCTGGAGGGCAGGACCCTAGCCGTGGGAGAGATCATCCCCCGGCACGAGATTTTCGACTATGAATGCAAGTACACTCCGGGTATGTCACAGGAGATCTTCCCGGCCGACCTGCCCCCCGCCGTCGCGGCGGAGTGCGGGCGGTTGTCGCTCCTGGCCCACGAGGCGTTGAAGCTGGGCGGCTACTCCCGGGTCGATTTTCGCTTGACACCGGCGGGCGAACTCTTCTGTTTAGAGGTAAATACCCTACCGGGCATGACGGCGACCAGCCTGCTCCCCCAGGCGGCGCGCGCGGTGGGGATCGAGTTCCCGGACCTGTGCGAACGGATCTGTCGAACCGCCCGACTTGGCCGCCTCAAGGAACCGTTCTAGCCGTCGTGGTGTCTCAGCGTAGAAGGCGTGGTTCGATGAATCTGTCTCCCTCCAACCGACTGACCCCATGGGTGGGGCGCCTCATCATCGCCAACGCGGTGGTGCTGCTCCTGCTCTTGACGGTGTTTACGTCTCCGTCGCTCCAGGCCGCGCTGCTGTTCGCCCCCGGCGAGGCGCTGCACCGCCCGTGGACCTTCGTCACCTACATGTTCGTGCACGCGGGGCTTCTGCACCTGCTGGCCAACATGCTGATGCTGTTCGTGTTCGGCCCGGCAGTGGAGCACCGGCTTGGCGGACGGGCCTTTCTCCTCTTCTACCTGTATTGCGGCATCGGTGCGGCAGTCTTCAGCCTGCTCCTGTCCGGCATCATGTCGTCGGCCGCGGTCCCGGTCATGGGCGCGTCCGGCGCCGTGCTCGGTGTGGGCGTCGCCTTCGCGATGCTCTGGCCCGATGCCGAGCTGCTCGTGTTCCCGCTGCCGATGCCGGTGAAGGCGCGGACCTTCATTCTGGTGCTCGTGGGTCTCGACATCGTGCTGTCGCAGGTCGCGCCGAACGACGGAATCGCACACCTCGCCCACATCGGCGGCGCAGGGTTCGGCTATCTCTTCTTTCGCCTCCAGGCACTTTCCCGCCGCAGCCCTCGTCAGCCGCCCCGTGCCGTCGAGCGCGTCGTGATGGTGCAGTCGGGGGCCGCGGAGCCGGAGCACCGCACGCCGCCTGCCCCGCTCCGCCCGCGCCGCCGCTCGGAGGCCGATCCCGTCGCCGCCGAAGTGGACCGGGTGCTCGACAAGATCAGCGAGCAGGGCATGAACAGTCTCACGGCCGCCGAGCGTCACTTCTTGGACGAAGTCGCGCGGAAGAAGAAGCAGGATCCCTAGACAGTCGACGACGGCGAAGATACGGAAGGGCGGGCGGTCGCACGGACCGTCCGCCCTTCGTGCTTCAACGTCGTCGGCCGACTCTTGCGTCTTCCCTACCGCTTTCGTATTGTGCGCCGTGCTGATCAATCTCCTTCCCGATTTTCTCGCGGTGCTCGGCGCCGGTGACCGGGAGGCGGCGTATCGGCAGTACCGCGAATCTCACCGACCGATCCTCGACGCCTACTGGCGCAACTACGTACTCGACCCCGACAGCCCGCACGCCGGCGAGATCATCACCGCCGCGCTGCGGGCTGATCGCGGTGACCTGCTCACGCTCGCCGACTCGGTCAACATCGTGCAGCTCGCCGAGGAGGCCATCGAGCGCGCGGAGGACATCCTGCAGGTGGACCGCCCGACGGACACCTACCTCATGGTGGGCCTCGGCGGCGCGAACGCCGGCGAGCTCGTCGTTGGTGGCCGGGGCGTCGCGTTCGTCTGCCTGGAGCACTTCACCGGACGCGTGAACCCCGAGACGTATGGGATGGGCTTGCCGCCGGACCTCATCCCGCTCTGGATCGGACACGAGCTGGCGCACACCGTGCGCTACACGTCGCCCACCAGCGGGAGCCACATGCGCCGGCTCGTGACCGACGCCGGCGGGTACTACGACTACTGGTCCACCGGGAGTCGCGCGACGCTGCGGGAGCTCCTCGTCAATGAAGGGCTCGCCGTCCACGCCGCGCAGGCGGTCGCGCCCGGGTTCGATGCGGCCGACTACTTCGGATATCCCCGACGCCAGTATCACCGGCTGCGGGAGATGGAGGCCTTCCTGCGGCGCGTCGTGGATCCCGACCTCGAGCAGAGCGGGCTCGGGCTCCGGCTGCGCTATCTCTCGGGTGGGATGAGTCCGTCGGCACGTCTCGTGGGCGGGCGGGTGCTTCCCGAACGGGCCGGCTACTACCTCGGCTATCGGATGACCGAGGCGCTCGTCGCCGAGCGAGGGCTTCCCGACGCGCTGCGGGCACCGGCGTCGGACTTCCAGTCGGCGGAGGATGCGGCGAGAGGCATCCAGACCGCGTAACCGCCGACGCTCCGCGCTACTTCCCCACGCAGAAGCTCGCGAACACCCGGTTCAGCACGTCCTCGATGTCCACCGCCCCGACCAGCTCGTCCAGTGCAGCGGTGGCCTCGCGTACGTGGTGGGCGACGAGTACCGAGTCGCCTGAGCCCCGGAGCTGCTCGAGCGCGGCGGCGAGCGCCTCGCGCGCCCGGGCGAGCGCCGTCCGCTGCCTCGCCCGGCCGAGGGCCGGCTCGAGGTCGACGAGGGCCATCCGCTCACCGAACACCTGCTCCGCCGCGGCGCGTCGCACGTCGCCCAGGCCGGTGCCCGACATGACCGAGACGGGGACACCGCCGCCCGGCGCGTCGGCCGCGAGATCGGCCTTGGTGCGCACGAGCAGCGTCGGCCGGTCGGCGCCAACCGCGGATTCGTCGGGCCCCGGCGCACGGCCGGTCTCGACGCAGAGCAGCACCAGGTCCGCCGACGCGAGATAGCGACGGCTCACGCCCACACCGAGCCGGTCGATCGGGTCGGGAGCATCCCACAGGCCGGCGGTATCCACAAGCCGGACCGGCCAGCCGAGGAAATCGGTGTGGGCCTCGACGGCATCGCGCGTCGTGCCGGGAATTTCGGTGACCAGCGCGCGGTCGCTGCCGAGGAGCGCATTGAACAGCGACGACTTGCCGGCGTTGGGCCGCCCGGCGAGCACCAGCAGCGCGCCCTCGCGCAGCCGCTCCGCGGCGGGCGCCCCGTCCAGCAGGCGCTCGATCCGCGTCGTGACCGACGCGATCTCCGCCTCGATACGAGCCGGAGGCACCGGGCCGTCGTCCTCGCCGGGAAAATCGATGTCGTACGCCAGCAATCCTTCGGTCTCGACGAGGGCGTGCCGAAGGTCGGCGAGGCGCCCCGAGAGGCCGCCGTCGAGCTGCCGGAGCGCGGCGCGGGCCTGGGCGGGCGCGGTTGCGTCGATCAGATCACCGACCGCCTCCGCCTGGACCAGATCGAGCTTGCCGTTCAGTACCGCGCGCCGGGTGAACTCGCCCGGCGCGGCCGGCCGGGCTCCGGCCTCGTAGAGCGCGGAGAGCACGCGGGTTGGCGCCAGGAGTCCCCCATGGCACGAGAGCTCGACCAGATCCTCGCCGGTATAGCTGCGAGGACCCCGGAAGACCGTGTAGACGCCGCGGTCGAGCGTCTCGCCGGCTGCATCATGAAAGGCGGCGAGGGTCGCGGTTCGTTCCGGGCTGGCCGTGAAGTGCTCGATGACCCGTGCCGCGACCTCCAGGGCGCCGGAGCCGCTCAGCCGGATTACCGCCAGGGCGGAGCGGCCCGGCGGCGTCGCCAGCGCGGCAATGGGATCGGTGAGCATCGCACAGAACTTATCACGCGCGACCGTCCTCGGCGCCGACGCACCCTGCTAGCGTCATCCGCCGCAAACCCTTTCTGCCGAGGCTTCCATGATGGCCCTGGTGTGTCTGCTCGGTCTCGGCCCGACCCTGACGCTCGGCGGCCCGGACTCGACGGCGGTGCCGATCGAGCTGGTCGACGGTGACCGCGCGGTGGTCCTCGCAAGGCTCAACGGCAAGGGTCCATACCGCCTGGCGGTCGAGACCGGCTCGCCCGACGTCCTGCTGGCGACGCGCATCGTCGGCGAGCTGAGGCTCCCATCGGCGGGCGTGAACGGCTCCGACTCCGTGTTCCATCTCGACTCACTTCGCATCGGTGACATGGTGATCGGCGGGCTCAGGGTCGGGCGGGACGACGGGTTCGCTCGCCTCGGTGTGGATGGTGTTCTGGGCCTCGAGGCGTACGCGGATTTGCTGCTCACGGTCGACTATCCCGCCGGGCGACTGAGCCTGTCCAGGGGAAGCCTGCCGCCATCCGACGGCCTGGAGATTCTCCAGGCGGTCCGGGTGGGCCCGTTCATCGGCCTACCGGTCGATGTTGGCGGTGTGAGAGAGGTCGGGGTGGTGGATACGCAGGGCGGGATGCTGTTCCAAGCCGTGCCAGCGGTGGCTGATCACCTGGCCTTCGCCGGCACGCCTCGGGTCGTGGGCCGTGCCATCGTCGGCGGGACCTCGCCGGTGGACATCAAGGAGGCGCGCCTGGCCGGTGACCTCAAGCTCGGGCGGCACGTGTTTCGGCAGCCGAGGATTGCGGTGCACCCGTTGCCGCCGGACATCCCGTCGCAGATGACGATCGGCACGCGGGCCCTTCGACACTTTCGTCTCACGATCGATCAGCGCTCGATGCGGGTGCGCCTGTCACGCCCCGACACCACGGCGATCGTCGAATAGCTAGGTTTTGCCGGCCTTGGCCGGCGGACGGACGGTGCCTACCGCCCCACGCTTCAGGCGCTCGCGCGCGAGCATCCACTGCTGCGGGATGCTCGCGATGTTGCTCACGGCGTAGTACAGGTTGAGGCCGGAGGCGAAGTTGAGGAACAGGAAGGTCATCATGACGGGCATGACGTACAGCATCATCTTCATCTGCGGGTTCGGCTCCATCCCGACCTGACCCACCTTGCTGAGCCCATACATCGACAGTCCCATGATGACCGGGATGATGTAGAGCGGATCCGGCCGCGAGAGGTCCGGGAGCCACAGAAACGACGCCCCGCGCAGCTCGATCGTGTTCTGGAAGACGAAGAACAGCGCGAACAGCACCGGCATCGGCAGCAGCATCGGCCAGCAGCCGCCCAGCGGGTTGACGTTGTACTCCTTGTACAGCTTGAACATCTCCTGTTGCAGCTTCTGCGGATCGTTCTTGTAGCGCTCCTGGATGTCCTTCATCAACGGCTGGACCGCCTGAAGCTGCATGTTGGCGCGCATGGCCTTCTGGTTGAGCGGCCACAGCAGCAGCCGGACGAGGATGCCGAAGAAGACCAGCACGAGCCCGTACGCGAGGCTCAGATGCTCGTGCATCCAGACCAGCAGCCAGCGGACGCCGACCGCCACGGGACGGATGAGCGTGCGGAAGCCGGGCCAGCCATACGGGTTCACGTCGTCGAAGCCCCGGCCCATGCGGCCGAGTCGGTCGTACTCCAACGGGCCGACGTAGGCCGTATAGCCGAACTCGCCATTCGCGGGGACCGGGATGGTGAGTCGGACATCGGCCTCGACCGGATGCTTCTCGGTCGTCGGCCGGGCAGTCACGCTCGCCCCGCTGATGTGACCGCCCGTGCTGTCGTACGCGAACACACCCGTCACGAAGTACTTGGACTTCATGGCCACCCAGTCGAGCGGCCCGCTCACCGTCTTAGGCTGCCCCGGCGTGAGTCCGCTCAGGTCGGTCCGTTCCGCGTCGTTCCGCCGTGTGACCACCGCCAACGCCCGATGGTTCTCCTGGATGTTCGCCTCGGTGTTGGCCAGCGTCGGTCCCATCCCGACGAACAGGGTGCCGCCATTGGGACCGATGCCCGTGACCCGGCCCTGCACCTGAAGGCGATAATCGTCCGGCGCGAACGTGTAGGCGAGCTCCACCTGGACCGGTCCCCGGGTGGTTGTGAGCCGAAGAGGCTCGCCGCGGGTCGCATCGAGGGAATCGGTCGAAGGCGTGAATCGCAGGCTCTCGAGCGGGATGGTGTCGCGCCCCGTCACGAGGGTGAGCCCGAGCAGCCGGCTGTCCCTGGGCAGGATCTGGGCGGTGTTGCCGCCGTCCTCGGGAGCTATGGAGCGATAGCGGGTGAGCCGGGCGGTCACGAGCCGGCCACCCTGCGTGCTCACGCCGTAGGTATAGAGCGGTGACGTGACCGAGACGGTGGATACGGCCGGTTCGGCCGACGCGGACGGGGCCGAGGTGTCCGCGCTGGCGCGCAGCGTATCCTCGCCGGCGCTCGGGCCCGGCGCCGCGGCCGGCGCTCGCGCCGCAGTCGTGGCGGTGTCACGAGCGGTCGCCGCACCGGCCTTGGCGGCAGGCGGGCGCTTGATGAGGATGGCGGGCACGATGGCGATCACCATCATCAGAAGGATGGCCCAGACGGTACGTCGGTCCATGAGCTCAGGTCACGGGATCAGGGGACGGGATCGAACCCGCCCGGGTGGAACGGATGACACCGGGCGAGGCGACGGGCGGCCAGCCACGAGCCCCGGAGGGCGCCGTGCCTAGTGACCGCCTCGAGTGCGTACTGGGAGCAGGACGGATGAAACCGGCAGCTGGACGGCAACGCCGGGGAGACCAGGCGCTGGTAGGCCCGGATGAGCGCGGCGAGCGCTCGGCGCGGTGCGAGAACGAGCGGCGCCACCGTCATGCCGGTCATTCGGGGCGCAGCACCGCTTGGCGCCACGCGAGCAGATCGGCCCGAAGCTTGTCGAATGCCGCGCCGTAGGCCTCGCGCCGCGCGCGAATGACCAGGTCCCACGCAGGCTGGTGTGGCTGGAGATCCTGGCGCCAGATCTCGCGAAGGCGGCGCCGCAGACGATTGCGGGCCACCGCGGTCGACTGGAACTTCGGTACGATCAGTCCCATTCGCGGGTGGCCCGTCGTGTTGTCCATCCAGATCATGTCCAGATGCTCGAAGCGGCGCCGCCGTCCTTGCCCGAGGCACCGCCGAATGTCCGACGCGCGCGCGAGCCGGTGGGCTCGCGGGAGGCGCGCCGAGGGCGTCAGGAGCCCCCGTGCTTCGACGGCAACGAGACCGTGAGCCGCTTGCGGCCCTTCTTGCGGCGGCGGGAGAGGACTGCCCGTCCCCAGCGCGTGGCCATGCGCGCGCGGAATCCGTGCTTGTTGATCCGGCGCTTGTTGCGCGGCCGATACGATGGCTTCATTGCGGGCGTTCCTCCAAAGTGAGCCGGGGAACCTAGTTAGAGATCGGCCTTCGGTCAAGCTGGCGGCACAGCTGCCGGAACTCGCGCCGCGCCATCGTCGCTGCATCCGCAGATCTCTCGCTCACCATCGCGACAGCATGCTTTCATCTGGGCGTGCGCAAATTTTTCGCGCTGTCAAGTGCGCCGCAGTGCGATTTGAAGCACGGTTGACTTTTCCACAACCGTTCCGTAACATCTCTCGCCCTTGATCAATCTCCCACCGTTTTCGAGTCCCGATGCAGCTGTCCGCTAAAGACGCATGGAAGCGCATCCTCGACGAGGCGCATCGCGAACTTCCTGATCACACGATCCGGACTTGGCTGGAGCCCACCGAGGCGATTGCCCTCGATGAGGGCCGGCTGATCGTCGGAGCGCCTGATCAGTTCGCCGTCGAGTGGAACGAGACCAAGCACGCGACGTTGCTGTCCAAGCTGGCCGAACCGGTCATTGGACACCCGACGTCGGTGGTGTTTCGCGTCCACGAGGATCGTCAGAAGCGGCCGCAGATGGATTTCTTCGTCGCGCCCACGGTGCCAGCCGCCGCGGTCGTTCCGGTCAATCCCAGCACGCAGCCACTCAACGAGCGCTACACCTTCGATACCTTCGTTATCGGCAAGTCCAACGAGCTCGCGGCCGCGGCCGCCCACGCGGCGGCGGAGTCTCCCGGCAAGACCTACAACCCACTCTTCATCTACGGTGCGACCGGCCTGGGGAAGACCCACCTCATGCAGGCCATCGCGCACGGCGTCTGCCAGCGCCAGCCCGAGACGCGGGTACTGTATGTGGGCGCCGAGCAGTTCATCAACGAGGTCATCGAGAGCATCCACAGCCGGACGATGCCCGAATTCCGGCGGCGCTACCGGGCCGACGTGGATCTCTTCCTGGTGGATGACGTCCATTTCCTCGAAGGCAAGGAAATGACGCAGGAGGAGTTCTTCCATACGTTTAACGCGTTGTACGAGGGCAACAAGCAGATCGTGCTGACCTCGGACCGGCCGCCCAAGGAGATCCCGGGCCTCGAGGCCCGGCTGGTCAGCCGGTTCGAGTGGGGCATGGTGGCCGACATCGGCCAGCCCGACCTCGAGCACCGGATCGCCATCCTGCGGAAGAAGCAGGAGCAGGACCACCTGGAGCTCACCATTCCCGACGACGTGCTGCGGTTCATCGCCGAGCACGTCCGGTCCAACGTGCGCGAGCTCGAGGGCTGCATCATCAAGCTGCTGCTGTTCGCCTCGCTCAAGCACAAGGAAGTGTCGATCGAGCTGGCTCGCGAAGCGCTGAGCGACAAGATCCGGCCCGGCGAGGACGGGATGGCCTCGCCCAAGGCCCTGCCGTCCATCAACAAGGTGCAGGAGGTCGTGGCCCGGCGCTGGGGAGTGACACCCGAGGGGCTTCGCTCCAAGGCTCGCATCAAGACGCTGACGGTGCCGAGGCAGATCGCGATGTACCTCGCGCGCGAGCTGCTGGAGATGCAGCTCGTGGAGATCGGCCAGGCATTCGGGGGGCGCGATCACTCCACGGTGATCCACAGCGTGGACAAGGTCAGCCGGCAGATGTCGCGCGATCGCACCTTCCGCGAGCGCGTCGACCACGCGCGTCAGGAGTTGTGCGCAGAATAATCCCCGCTCGTCGGTCGTCGTGTGGGAACTCTGGACGAGCGTGGGTATACCTGGCGGATCGTCCCCACGCCCCACAGGATGTCGACACGATGCGGAGCCAGCAAATGCGGAAGGCCGGTGACGTTACGCCACCGGCCCACATTTCCAGAGCCTCTACTACCACTGCTAAGTATTATAAAAGGGTAGAGTAGTACTGCTTTTTCCCCGGCAAGGAGCGGCATGAAGCTCACCATTACGCGGGAGCAACTCCAGGAAGGCCTCGTCGCGGTCGCTGCCAGCGTGCCGGCCAAGACGACGCTTCCCATCCTGTCCAACATTCTCCTCGAGGCGACCAAGGACGCCATTCGTCTCTCGGGGACCGATCTCGACATCTCGGTGAGCACCACGGTGTCGGCGTCGGTGGATCAGGAGGGCGCCATCACGCTCCCGGCGCGCAAGCTGGTCGAGATCGTGCGCGAGCTCCCGAGTGCGGCCATCCGGCTCACCGCATCGGGTGAGCAGCGGGTAAGCATCGAATGCGGCCGCTCCAAGTTCCGCCTCCTCGGCCTCCCGCGCGAGGAATTTCCCGCGTTCCCGACGGTGAAGTTCGACGGCGGCTGGCGCACGTCGTCCAAGGACCTGCAGAAGCTCATCGCCCACGTGGCCTTCGCGGCGAGCACCGAGGAAAGCCGGCCGATTCTCAACGGCGTGCTCTGGGAGCTCCGGCCGGAGCGCATGCGCATGGTGGCCACCAACGGGCACCGCCTGGCCCGGATGGACGTGCCCACGCCGCCCGCAGGCAGCTCGGCCCAGGCCGATCTCATCGTGCCGCCCAAGGCGCTCGAGCAGATCCGCCGCCTGTTCAAAGCCGAGGAGGAGGTCGAGATCGCCCGCAGCGAGAACCATCTCGGGTTCCGATCGGCGTCGACCCAGGTGTTCACCCGGCTCATCGAGGGACCCTACCCGAACTACGAGCAGGTCATCCCTCGCGAAAACGACAAATCGGCCACTGCCGACAAGGCCGCGTTCTCCGCCGCGCTCCGCCGCATGAGCATCGTAGCGAGCGACCAGACACACCGGATCCGCATGGCCTTCGCCAACGGCTCGTGCAAGCTCTCCGTCCAGACCCCCGATCTGGGCGAGGCCCAGGAGGAGATCACCGTCAGCTACGACGGCGATCCGCTCGAGATCGGCTTCAACGCGTCGTACCTGCTGGAGATCCTGAAGTACATCCCGACCGACGAGGTCAGGATGACCTTCAAGGCCCCCGAGCGTGCCGCCACGTGCGAACCGGTGGGGTGGAACGACCCGTCGAGCTATCTGACGCTGGTGATGCCACTGCGCCTCGTCGACTAGTCGCCGGTGGCTGCTGTGACGGTGCCCCCGGCCTCGCCGGCGGGCACCGTAGTACTTTAGGGAGGTGGGATCGTTCGTCTGCGGGATTGATAGCGGGACAACGTCAGCGTGGAGGTCATATGCGCAGGGACATCGACAACTTCGACCTCGAGGACTCCGAGCAGGAGGAGGAGGGCGGCGGTGGCTTTCTCGGTCTTGCACTCTTCGCACTCGCCCTGGGGGCCGGAGCGGCCATGCTCTATGCGCCGGCGGAGGGCTCCAGGACACGCCGGCTCGTCGGGGAGCGGATCAAGGATTTGCGGGGGGACGCCGAGGGTGTGTTCCAGGGCGTCCGGCGCGAGCTCGGCCGGCGCGTGGTCCGGCGGCGGCGGCAGCGCCGCTCCTCGGCCCTGATCGGCTTGGCGGTGGGCGCTGGCCTCGTCGCGCTCCTCACGCCGGAGAGCGGCCCGGACGTGCGGCGCCGGATCGCCGAGCGCCTGCGGCGGACCGATGAGCGCTTCTCCGATGCGGATCGTGTCGTCCGGGAACCCCAGCCGGATCCCGAGCCCGCGGCTTGAGTCGGCGACGCTCCGCGCGGGAAGGGGGCATGCCGAGCGCGTGCCCCCTTCGTGTTTCTCAGGGCGAGGAATCGGATGGAATGATGGCTCCCGAATCCGCCTGCGCCGCACCCGCGGGGGTTGAATCCGCGGGCGGCCATCCCGCGGTCGAATCCCCGGCCGACCCGGGCGACGGCGGCAGCGTCTCGACCGGCGCTCGAAGCGAATCGAGCAGAGAATCGATGCCCGGCGTCCACTGGATCGTATCGCCGGGTTGAATGACCGGCTCCTCTTCGACCTTCGGGACCTCGATCGGCTCGCCGTGCATTCGCCGGAGGATGAGGTCCTGGCGGCGACGCATGCGGCTCGGACGGTACCCGGGATTCGAGCGTAGCGGGAACGGCAGCGTAGCGGCGAGCGACGCAGCCTGGGTGTCGGTCAGTCGCCGCGCCGAGGTCTTGAAGTAGCGACGGCTCGCGGCTTCGACACCCCAGATGCCGTCACCCAACTCCGCGATGTTGAGGTAGAGCTCGAGGATCCGCCGCTTGCCCAGCGCCCGCTCCAACCGATAGGCGGTCAGGGCTTCCTTGATCTTCCGCAGCGGGTTTCGCGACGGTGACAGGTAGAGATTCTTGGCCACCTGCTGCGTGATGGTGCTGGCCCCGCGAAGCGCCTCGCGGCGCCCCCACCCGTTGTCCAGCACCCGCCACAACTCCTCCCGATCCCTCTCCGAGCCCCAGGCGAAGCTCGCGCGGCGATACCCCAGCGCGTGCCGGATCTCGACGTAGTCGAGCCCTGGGTGGCCCCAGAACCGCGCGTCCTCACCGGTCGTGGTCGCGTCGCGAAGGCTGCGGGCGATCGAATCGAGCGGCACGGGACGGTAGCGTCGCCGGGCGGGATCGCCGCCCCGCATCGTCATGAACGCGGTCGTCGCGGGCCAGTGGGTGCGATACCAGATGGGAGGCGGCCAGACCGCCAGCAGCCATGTGAGGAACGCGGCCGGAAGGACGAGGACGGCGACCAGCAAGCGGCGGAGGCGCGGACGCGTCACGTCGCGCGGCGGCTAGCGGGCCGAGAGCGACGTCACCGAATAGCTGCCACGCTGCTGCACCGGCACGGTCTGCCCCACGGTGGGCACCGTGATGGTCATGTCGCCGGCCTCGGCCCCCTGCGCGGACAGGAGCACGCCATCCAGCCCCAGCACCTGCGACTGGCGGCGCGTGCCGGTGGAGGACATCTGCAGCTCCTGGTCCGCCTGGGTCCGCGTTCCGCTGCGCTGGTACGAGCCGGTGCTCTGGAGCGTAACGCCTTTCTTCCCTCCGGAGGCGTCGGCGGGCGCGGCCTTGTAGGTCGTCACCGCCCGCTCCGTGCCGGGAAACGCATCGGCCGTGAGCCGGTACTCGGTGGTATCGGTCCACTCCATGCCTTCCCGCACGCCGCCGGCGGGGAGCGCCGGGAACAGGAGGCGGAGTCGCCCGGTCAGCTCGTCCGGCAGCGTGCCCTGCTTGTCCGTGGTGAGCGGGCCGAGGCCCCCGGTCGAGCTGAGGGTCGCGGTCCAGCGGGTGCCGCGCGCCGCCAGGAGGGAATCCGGCGCCACCGGCTGACCGCTCTCGAGTGCCTGAAGCGAGTCGAGGACCACCGTCACGTTGAACGTCCCCGGCGCCGAGGCCTCCGCGAGCGTGACGTGGACGAAGGCGATGCGATCGCGAACCTGCTCCTGCGTGGCCCCGCCGGGGTACTGCAGCGTGAGACTGTCGTGCCGCTCGAGCCGATAGGCCGCGGCGCGGACCGGCTTGTAGGCGACGGCCGGACCCTTGCCTGACGTTGTGGGCGTCGGCGCCGGCTCACCGGGTCGGGGTGCGGGACTGGTGGCCGGGGGATTGGCGGTCGTGCCCGAGCTGCACGCCGCGATGAGCACGGCGGCAAGCACGGCGCTCGGGATGAAACGCGTCCGGCTCATTGGAGAGGGGTGACCTTGGTCGTCTGAGTGATGGTGATCGGCAGCGGGTGATCCGAGAGCGAGCTCGAGACCAGCAGGGCGGACCGGAGCTGCCAGTCTCCGCCTAGGTAGGTGCCGTCAGAGCTCACGAAGTAGGTGCCGGTGCCTTTGCCGGTGCCCTCGATGCGTGCGGGCCCGTTGTCCGTGGGCTGCCGGCCCGCGACCGTAGAGGCATACTCGCTCGCGATGCGCAGCGCCTTGCGGCTCGCGCGCTTCTCCGTCCCTTCGACCCGGTAGACGATCACGCGCTTCACCACCACGCTGTCAGTGCCGTCGGTCGTGGTTCGAGAGGTGGTGTCGGCCCACTGCTCGCCGGTCTTGGCCCCGGCTTTGACCCAGGGGAAGAAGTCGGTCAGAAATCCCTGCACCTGCGCGGCGGCGGGCGACACGTTCACGGCCTCGAGGTCGGACAACTTGCCAGCCGCGCTCAGGAACGCGTGGAATTCGGCTCCCCTGGCACTGTCGAACACGGCCGCCGGAATCGGCGTCGCGCTGTCGCCGAGCATCGAGTCGACCACGATGCGCACCGACTTGCCGCCCGACGTGTCGCCGAGCGTGACGCTCAGGAAGCTCGAGGTCGAGAACGAGAGGCTCTGCTTGCCCTTGCCGGCGCCGGTCGCGTCGATCTCCTGGGTGAGGGTCTGATCGACCCGAAACCGGCTGGTGACGGGACCGCGTGCGAGGGGCGCAGCGCCGAGGAGAGCGGCGAGCGTCGTGCAGGCGAGATGGCGAGCGAGCATGTAGGGCCTCGTCGGGTCGGAAGCTCGACGGCCCTCCGAACCAGGTCTGGAGGGCCGCCACTGGTCGAGCCGTAAGCCGAGTTCTGTTCCCGGCGCTCGCGCGCCTGGGATGGTCATCTGTCTGGGATGGCCGTCGCCGGCCACCTCGAGCAGCCTACCCGCGGCTGGTCCAGCACGGTGTGGGTCACACCTCGCCGCTTATTTGGCCTTGCTCCGACTGGGGGTTACCGTGCCGCCGCCGTTGCCGGTGGCGCGGTGGGCTCTTACCCCACCGTTTCACCCTTACCCACCGGTTGCCCGATGGGCGGTCTGTTTTCTGTGGCCCTGTCCGTCGCCTTTCGGCGCCCAGGCGTTACCTGGCAGTCTACCCGTTGGAGCTCGGACTTTCCTCGAGACGCCCGAAGGCGTTCGCGACCATCACGCTCGGCCAGCGCGCGAAATATAACGCTCGGAAAGGGGCGGAGAAGGCGGGAGGGGGATCGGACGACCTGACGTCGTCGGTGGGGGCAGGATCGAATCGCAGGGGAGAAGCCCCTCCCCTGCGCTTGGGATGACGGTCCGATCCCGCCACCTGCGGTGTTGCGCGTCCGCTACCCAGCGTTTCCCAGCCGGGCGAGCCCCTGCTGCGCCTGGTGCACGAAGGGCTGCAGGGAGGGGTCGGCCGTGCGCCACTGGCTCAGGACATCCTGATACTCCTCGCGGGCCTCCGCGCGGCGGCCGAGCTGCTCGAAAGCCGCGGCCCTGAGGAGGCGAACCCGGCCCAACATGCCCCAGCGCGAGTCGAAGCCGCCCGTTCGGAGCGCCTCGGGCTCGAAGTCCTGGAGTTGGCGCAGCGTAGCTTGGTAGTCGCCAAGGAGGTAGTACGCCTGCGCCGCGAGCGGGCGGCGGTAGGTGGCGTACATGACCTTCGACTGCACCGAATCGGGCTCGGCCAGCGCGCGCCGCGCCGCGGCCGAGTCGCCGCGGCTCAGGGCCAGCAGGGCGCGAACTTCTTTGGTGAGCGACTCGCCGGTGAGCGTCCGGTATTCGTTGAGCGCGCTGCTGTCCGCGGTCGGCCCCGTGAACAGTCCGATCGCCGCGGACGCCCCGCTATGCGCCACGTGCGTGCGCTGGTCGGCCGGGGCCATCCGCACCGCTTCCGCCGCGCTCTGCCACACCTGTCGGAGCGACGCGGTCGGAACGCCCGTCGCGCCGTAGAGCTCGCCGAGCGCCATGCGTCGCCATCCCTCGCCACCTTCGCTCCCGCGCCCGGGCGTCTGGATCACCTCGCGTCGCACCTGATCGGCCAGGTCGATAGTCTTGGCGGCGTTGGACAGGTCGCCCTGGTACGCGAACACGTTCGCCGCCGCGGCGATGTCGCTCACGACCGTCGGGGTTCCTTCGTAGCTGCGGAAGTCCTGCGGCGCCACGGTGTCGAGGGCCAGGCGAAGCTCTTTGGCCGCGCGCTCGATCTGACCCGAGGCGAAGTGGATGCGCGCCTCGACAAAGGGCAGCTCCGGGTGGACCGGCGTGCTCTGCCGGAACCGATCCACTTCAGCGAGTGCCGCCCCGAAGTTCCCCGAGGCGATGTATGCGTCCACCATCGCGCCGTGCGCGCGGAGTGTCGTCGGCTGGGATGCGACCCAGCTGCGGGCCGTGGTCAGGGCCTCGGCCCGGGCACGCCGGACGGCGGCCGCCACGATGGCGCTGTCCACCAGCGGACGACCGTCGGGCGTCTGGGTCACCGCGAACGAATCCGGCGTCACCAGCGCGAACGGGGGATGCTGCATGGCCGCGCTGCCGAGCATTGCCTGCACGTGGTCGTACGCGAGCGCGTAGTCGGGATCCAGGGCGAGTGTCCTGCGGAACGCGCGGATGGCCTCCGTCCAGTGCGGCGCCTCGTTGGTGCCGGTGGTGTCGTGGAACCAGGCCTCGCCGAGTCCGTACCAGGCATCGGCATCGGCCTGGTCCCGCGCGAGGAGCTGCTGGTACGCCGCCCGCGCGTCCGCATACTCCCCGCCCAGGAAGGCGCGGTACGCGTTGATCACGGTACGGTCGTGCGTGGGAAGGTTCGCCGAATGCGCGGTGGCCCGCACGATCGCGGCGTCGGCGGTCGAGTCACCCGTACCGACGAGCCATCCGCGGGTGAGCGCCAGCTTGTAGTAGGCGAGTCCGAAGGTCGTGTCGAGCTCAATGGCGCGATGGAGATCCCGCTCGGCCCCGGCGAGGTCCCACCGGTTGAGCTGCTCGACCCCGCTGAGATAGGCGCGGTACGCCTCGAGCGACGCCGTGGTCGAGCGCGCCAGCCCGATCCGCACCTCGTTCGGCGCGCCGGAGAGATCGAGCAGCTTGGCGGCCAGGTTGTCGAAGAGCGGCCGCACGTCCGCGCCGGGCCGGTCGTCCACGCGCGCCACGTCCACCCGGCGTCCGCTCGCCACGTCGTAGACCCGCGCGGTGAGGTGCAGCGAGTCGCCGGCCTCCGCGAAATCACCCAATACCACGGTCCACACGCCCGCGTCGCGCGCGAGGCGGCGCGCCATGTCGAGGCCGATGTCGTCGCCCGGGCGAAGCCGATGCTTGGCCAGCAAGTCGTGGAGCCGCTCATGGTCCACGACCGTAAGATCGTTCCACTGCGACAGGTTGAGGCCCAGCATGCTGACGCTGCCCTCGCGGAGCCAATCGACCGCGCGGTCGTCCCGCTGGTTGTCGAACGGCAGGACCAGGATCGAGTGCCGGGGATTGATCCCGGTGGGCGGGCCGGCCGCCCGCCGGGAGAGCCCGACGATGCCCGCTACGACGGCCAGCGCGGTGGCCGCGGCCGCCAGCGCCACCCGCCGCCGCCGCCCCGACCGGGGCGCGGGCTGCTCGACCGCGAGCGCCTGGCGGAACGCGTCGCCCGTTTGCCAGCGGTCCGCGGGCTGCTTCTCGAGCGCGCGCATGATCGCCGCGGCGAGCGGACGCGGCACGTCCGGACGCAGGCGATCGATCGGCGCGGGCCGCTCGGCGATGTGCTTCGACACGACGACGCGGTTGGGCCCCTGGAACGGCGGCGTGCCGACGAGCATCTCGTAGGCCACGATGCCCAGCGCGTAAAGATCGCTCCGGCTGTCCACCTCCTCGCCGGCCGCCTGCTCCGGACTCATGTACGCCGGGGTTCCCACCGCGACGCCCTGGCCGGTGCTGCTGGTCCCCTGCTCTCCAGCCATCGCGCGCGCGATGCCGAAGTCTGCCAGCATCGCTCGGCCGGTGGCCTCGTCGAGCAGCACGTTCTCCGGCTTCACGTCGCGGTGGACGACGCCCGCCCGCGCGGCCGCGTCGAGCGCGGCGGCCATGTCGGCGACGATGCGCGTCGCGGTGGCCGGGTCGAGGCGGCGCTCGCGCAGGAGCCGTTGGCGCAGGCTCTCGCCCTGGACCTCGTCCATCACGTAGTAGAGGAGCCCGTCAGCGCTTCCAGCGGCGTGAACGCCGACCACGTTGGGGTGGCGGAGCCGGGCGATGGTGCGGGCTTCGGCGAGGAAGCGTCGGCCGATCGACGAGTGCGTGGCGAGCTCGGGGTGCACCGCCTTGATCGCGACGCGCCGGTCGAGCGTGGTGTCGGTGGCGAGAAAGACCACGCCCATACCGCCTCGTCCGAGCTCGCGCTCGAGCCTGTACTGCGGTTCCAGCACGGCCTGGAGCGCGGTGAACAGATCGAGGGTCGGAGGCGTCATGGCCCAGCCAGCGAAGGGAGCGGAATCGTCAATATACCCAGGCGAGGCCCCCGTTTGATGCATCACCCGAGTAAAGGGTTGCTCGCCGCGCGGAACGGAGATGTTTCGGGTTGAATCCAGGTTGACGTGTCAGATCTATCCTCTTGCACCAACCTGCCGGAGGGGTGTGTGGTCTACGTCGCCGATCCTAGCTCCACCACCGTGGCCGCCGTGCTCATGCCCGGCGAGCGTCCCCGGGTGGACGCGGCGGGCAGCGGGCTGTTCGCCGTGCTCCATCGGGACTCCATCCCTGACGCGGTCCGAGCGGTTCGGGAACGCCCCGTAGACGCCGTCCTCGTCAGCGTGCACCGCTGTGGGCCCGATCAGATGGAGGTGCTGGGTCACCTGGTCCGGGAGTTCCCCTCGATCCCTACCGTCGCGCTGGTCTCGCAGCACGATCCGGGCGCGATCGAGATGCTCCTGCGCCTCGGCGCCTCTGGCGTCCGGCAGGTCGTGGACGTCACTTCGCCCGCCGGTTGGAGCCGGCTGCGCCAGGTGGTGGGCCAGCCGGCCACCCGGGCGGTGGCCCGGATTCAGCAGCCCATCCTCGACGCGCTCCCGGACGCCCCGACGGACGCGCGTCTCTTTCTCGAGGCCATGATCCGACTTGCCCCCGATGTCCCCACCGTCACCGCGCTGGCGCAGCAGCTCTCGGTGCGGCCCAGCACGCTGATGTCCCGCTTCGCGCGGGCAGGGCTGCCGTCCCCCAAGAACTACCTGGCGGCTATCCGGCTGATTCACGCCGCCTTCCTGTTCGAGACCGCGGGGCTGTCGGTGGCCGACGTGGCCTACCGGCTCGAATACAGCTCGCCCCAGAGCTTCGGCCGCCACCTGCGCGCCATGCTTGGCCTCACGGCCCTCGAGTTCCGGCGCCGGTTTCCGTTTCCGGTCGCGCTGGACCGGTTCGTGGCGTTGATGATGGAGCCCTATCGCGAGATCTGGCGGACGTTCCATCCTCTCGCGGCGGGCAGCTGGGAGGCGGGGACGAGAGGACGCACAGACAGGAACTGACGGGGGCGGCGAGGGTGAGACGACGAGCGCTTCGGCGCGATCGGTTCGGTCGAGATGACGCCCTGGCTCGGACGGCGTTCGGACTGCCGCGCGGCGCATGCGTCGCCGCCCGCCTATTTCTCGAGCAGCCTTCCATGTCGCCGCAACACCTCCCGGAGCCCGTCGTGCGGCAGGGCTGGCACACGGTACCAGTTGGCTCCCGTCATCGTCCGCGCGGCCAACATCGCGTTGATGATCGCCTCCTCGGTGGCCTCCACCGCGCCCTGGTACACCGGGTCGATCGCCTGGTCGCCTAGCATCTGCACCGACGAGACGCCGCGCCGGTCCGGCGTGCCTGTGGGCGCGGTGGAGAAGGCGATGAATAGATCGCCCGAGCCGGCCCCCGCGATCCCGCCCATCCGTCCCACGCCGAGCGCGGCGCGACGTGCGAGACTCCTGAGCTGGTGCGGCAGGAGCGGCGCGTCGGTTGCGAGCACCACGATGATGGAGCTGTGCTCGGCCCTGCGCCGGGCGCCGCTGTCACCGGCGGCGGCGGCGCAGCGGTCGGGCGCCAGGGTCGAGTCCAGCGCCTCCCGGGTGTCGTAGCACGGTTCCTCGACTCGCAGCTCCCGCGCCACCGGGATCCCGGCGATACGAAGCTCGCTGCGCGCGCCGAAGTTGCACTGGACCAGGGCTCCCACGGTGAATCCGCCTTCGTTCTCGGAGAGCCTTCGGCTCGCCGTGCCGATGCCGCCCTTGAACCCCAGGCATTGCATGCCCGTCCCACCGCCAACGTCTCCCTCGGCGACCGGCCCCGGTTTCGCGGCCGCGATCGCGTCGAATGTGTGGCGTTTCGTCACGTGGAAGCCGAAGATGTCGTTCAGATCTCCGTCCCACGTCTCGGCCACGACCGGCAGGCAGCAATGGAGCGCGTCCGGCAGGCGCGTGGCCCCCCATTCGATGAGGGCATCGCGCACCACGCCGACGCTGTTGGTATTCGTGATGCCGATCGGATAGAACAGCAGGCCGTAGTCCTCGATCCACGCGGTCCCGGTCATCTCGCCGTTGCCGTTCATGTTGAACCAGCCGGCGAAGACGGGTGACATGTCGTCCCGCCCGCGCGGCAGGATCGCGGTGACGCCGGTGCGCACGGGTCCCTGTCCGGGCGTGAGCCGCCCCTCCCCGCGAATGATCGTGGCGTGGCCCACGGTCACGCCGTGCACGTCGGTGATGGCGTCGAGCGGTCCCGGTGTCCCGTCGAGAGGGATACCCAGGTCCCGCGCCCGCTCGGGCCGCTGGGCCTCGAGCACCGGCGCGGCCGCCACGCGCGCCAGCAGGACGAGGGAGAGCATCGCCGCGGCGCGGGCGGCGCTCACGGCGTGGCGGGCGAGCGGAACACGAAGTACACCGCTCCCATGATGCAGAGCGCGGCCCAGAGATAGTCGAGCTTGAGCGGCTGGCGCATGTAGAGCACGGCGAAGGGGACGAATACGACCAGCGTGATCGCTTCCTGCATGATCTTGAGCTGTCCCAGCGACAGCACCGTGTACCCGATGCGGTTGGCGGGCACCTGCAGCAGGTACTCGAACAGCGCGATGCCCCAGCTCACGATGGCGGCGATGTACCATGGACGATCGGCGAGGTTCTGCAGGTGCGCGTACCAGGCGAACGTCATGAACACGTTCGAGCAGATCAGCAGCAGCGCGGCCTGATAGACGACGTCGGTTCTAATCGGTCCCCCCGGGGCGCAGCTCCGCGTCCACCCGGCGGCCGGCCGCGGCCACGATCTCGGGGATCGCCGCCACGTCGGCTTCGGTGGTGCGGAAGTTCACGATGCAGGCACGGAGCAGAAAGCGGCCCTCGAGCACCGCGTTGGTGACGAAGAGCTCGCCGCCCGTCTTGAGCCGCGCGAGCAGCGCCTCGTTCAGCGCGTTGAGATACGACTCCGCCGCCCCCGCGCCGCGGAGGTCGCGCGGCACGTAGCGGAACGTGGCGATGCTGAGGCCCAGCGTCGCGGCCTCGAGCTCGGGGTGGGCCGCCACGTGGCGGTGAAGCGAGGCGGCCAGCCGGCAATCGTCGCCGATCATTCGTACGTACCCCTCCCGCCCCGCCTGGCGCATCCCGAGCCACACTTTGAGCGCTCGGAAGCCGCGGCTGTTCTGCAACCCGAGCTCGTAGTAGTTGATGGGCGGCTCGTCGCCCTGGGTGTCGAACCGGTAGTAGGTGGGCGAGTATCCGAAGGCCTCGCTCAGGCGCTGCGGCTCGCGCACCAGCACACATCCCGCCTCGAGGGGAGCGTAGAGCCACTTGTGCGGATCGACGGCCAGCGAGTCGGCCAGTGCGAGCGCGTGGAGATCGTCCGGTGCGTCGGGCAGGACCGCCGCGGGCGCGCCATACGCGCCGTCCACGTGGAACCAGAGTCCGTGGTCGCGGCAGATCTCCGCCAGCTCGCGGATCGGATCCACCGCCCCCGTGCTGACGCTACCCGCGGTGCCCACCACCATGAGCGGCCGGTCGCCGCGCGCCAGGTCCTCCCGGATGCATTCCCGGAGCACGTCGGTTCGGAGCCGCTGGCCGGCGTCGGTGGGAATCCAGCGGATGGCCTCGGTGCCCAGGCCGAACAGGTCAGCGGCTTTCTGGATCCAGGTGTGCGTGCCGGCCGACGCGTACACGCGAATCGGCGGGCTCGCGCCCAGGCCGTTGCTGCGCGCGCTCTCGCCCAGCATGGCGCGCCGCCCGGCGAGGAAGCAGACGAAGTTGGCCATGTTGCCGCCGCTCACCAGCAGGCCGCCGCAGTCGGTAGGATACCCGACCAGCTCCGCGACCCACCGCACCGTTTGCGCCTCGATCTCGGACGCGACGGGCGACAGCTCCCACCCACCCACGTTGGGATTCACGGCGGCGGCAAGCAGATCGGCCAGCATGCCGATCGGTGCCGCCGATGAGGTGATGTACCCCATGAAACGCGGATGCCCGTTGAAGAGCGAATGGTCGAAGAGAAGAGCGGCGGCATCCGGGAGCAGCGCCGCTGGCGCGGCGCCGGCCCGCGGCAGCGGCCCCGTGCCGAGCAGCGCACGGATCGTGGCCGGAGTTTCTCCCGCGGTGACCGGGCGGTCTCGCAGCGTGCTCAGGAAGTCGGCGATGCGATCGACGAGCTCGTGTCCCAACTGCCGGAACTCGGTCGGGGGCAGCTCCAGCGGGCTCACGCGCTCCGGCGCCGCTTGGGCGACGAGGCCAGACGTCATGCGGAAAACCTCAGGGCAGATGGCAGCTCGATCCGTGCTTCCCCAAATACTGCTGATAATACGCTCAGCGCCAACCCATTCGCTCGCGCAGTCCGGTGACGTGCGCCGTGTGATGGTCTCCGTGCCAGGCGTAGAGGGCGATCAGCTCGTCCACCGTCATGAGGCGCCCGTGCTCGGGGTGCCGGAGCGCGCGCGCGCCCTCGGCGGCGCCCACGCCTTCGAGCAGGGGCACCCAGCGCGCGTGCAGCGACTCGAGCAGCCGAAGCGAGATCTCCACCGGAAGGGCGCGCGCGTCGGGCAGCTCGGCCCAGCGCGCCTCCTCGTACGGCTTGATGGTCGGGGTGTCCTCGGTGAGCGCCAGCCTCACCCGGGTATACGCGTTGATGTGACTGTCCGGCACGTGATGGACGAGCTGCCGCACGGTCCAGCCTCCGGGCCGATACGGCGTGTCGAGCTGCGTGTCGTCCAGACCGGTCACCGCGGCTCGAAGCCGACGCGGAGCGGCGGCGATGTGCGCGACGCATTCGGCGCGCCGCGAGTCCGACATTCGGCCGTCGTACTCGAACGGGCCGATGGGATAGCGGAGGTCGATCACGGGTTCACGGGTCCGATCGCCGGTCGGTGTGGGCCGCGCGCTCTGCCTCCGCGCCGCCGCGAAACTCGAAATGGGCTTCGTCCAACCGTCCGGCGAAAGGGGCTTCGGCCATCTCGTGGAGCAGCACGTTGGCCAGCACGGCCTCGGCGATCCGCGAGGCCGGCTCCCAGCGTCCGGGCGTCAGTCCTGGATAGAGGTGGGCGAACTCGGGCCGAAGACGGGCTTCGCGCATGGCCCAAATCTAGCTTCACTGTTCGGCGGGTGCGGGAGGCGCGCAACCCTTTTCATTCGCCTTGCATCCAAATTCTTGCAGGACAGTAGTACCCCGCAGTACCGGTTCCCGGGGTCGCGGCCAGGCAGTACGGCTCCGGGAGCCACCTCTCCTTCGCACCGGATCACCTTGTGTGGCGTTCCGGCGTTCCGGCGTTCCGGCGTTCCGGCGTTCCGGCGTTCCGGCGTTCCGGCGTTTCGAGCGTGCACGAGCCTCGAGTTCCGACGACGCATTGGCCGGGACGCCGTGTCTCGATGGGACGCTCTGTCGTCCGACTCGGCGGCGCCGTGGCCGAACCGGTGACGGCTGCCGAGGAATCGCTCGCCTCATTTCCCGACGCCGCCCACTGTCAGGGAAGTGACGCCGCGCTGGCGAATGAGCCCATAGAGCGGCTCCACCTCTGCCGGGACGCCGGCCGTCACGTTTTCGGCGCCGGTTTCGGTCACGATCACCGTGTCCTCGAGCCGGATGTGGATCTTCCGATCGGGGAACTCGAGAATCGGCTCGACGTTGAATACCGTCCCTGCGACGAACGGCTTCTGGGCCGCCGAGCCGACGATGTCGATCACGTCGTGCACCGCGATCCCGACGAAGTGGCCGATGTAGCGCCCGCTGGCCTCGAACTCCTTTGCGTAGCCGTGCTTCGCATAGACGGCTGCGGCCACGTCCTGCAGCGAAGCGATCGTCACGCCCGGCTTCATTGCGGCGATGATCGCGTTCCGGGCGTCGAGCACGCACCGGTACATCTTCTCCTGCTCTGCGCTGAACCGTCCGGACACCGGCCAGGTGCGCGTGATATCCGAGTTGTAGTACTGCCAGTCGGAGCCGTAGTCCATGTAGACCAGCTCGCCAGCCTGCATCTGACGCGTATTGTCCATGTAGTGGACAATCGGCGCGAGCGGCCCCGAGGGCACGATCGGTGGAAACGCGTCGCCGCGGGCGCCCATCCGCGTGTTCACGTACTGCGCCGCGGCGGCGATCTCGTATTCGTACATGCCCGGGTGCGTTCCCTTGATTGCCTCCGCGACGGCCGCGGCGCCGATGCGCCCCGCTTGCCGAAGGCGCTCGATCTCGTATCGTGTCTTCACCCAGCGTAGCTCGTCGAGCTTGGGGCTCACGTCCGCCAGCGCGAGATGAGGCACGGCCGCATGCAGCCGGTCGATCGCCTGCGTCACGAGCGGTACATGGCCGAGGACCGGGTGGTCCATCTCGATCGCGTTTGCCGCCCGGGCCTCACCTCGCGAGTGAAGCAGGTCGTCCGGCGGAGTGAGCTGCACGTAGAGCTTCTGCACCGCGGGATTCCACGAGGCGAAGCCAAGGATGGTGAAGAAACTCTCCATCGGCTGCACGGGAAGCCCGTAGCGCTCGGCGGGCTGGGAGATGTCGCGCAGAGCCGGCGTCGGATCAGGCGGCCCGAAGTGCAGCCGCTTGAGCGCGAACACCGCCGCGTGCTTGGTCACGCCGTTGAGCACCAGGACCAGCCCCGGCTCCTCGAGGCCCGTGAGGTAGTACAGGTCGGGCGATTGGCGGAACCGGACCGGATAGCTGTGTTCTTCGGCCCCGAAAATCACCGCGATGCCGTCCGGGATCCCGGCCATGAGTCGCGCGCGGCGGGCCGCAAACTCGGCCGTGTCCACCCGCTCCTGCGCAGAAAGGCGCAGAGGAGCTAGCGTCGTGAGCAGGCAAAGCACCAGGCCGATCCGACGGGTGACGGAATCTCCGGTGTGTGACATGCAGTGCATCCTCTAGGAGGTAAGGCAGCGTGAAAAGGACAGGCTGGCCGCAGGCCTGACGGGGATGGGCCCTCGCCGGTTTCCCGGCAGCGGCTCGCGAAGAGGGATAACGAGATGGGCGCGGGCACCGCGGCCCGGTCATCGTCGACCACCGCAATGAATGGAGACCCGGAGCACGGCCTCGAACTGTGCCGCACCGCGGAGCTGCACACGATGAAGGGGCACGCCGGCTTCGGCATGCCCCCTTCGATTTCCACGCAATCCCTCGCGGCGCGCCGCCCGGGCCGCTACACCTGACGTTCGTGGCAACGCACGTCGGTGATTCCGCCGGGCTCGACATGAATCCGGGTGAACACCTGGGTCATCGTGACGGCGCGGTAGGCGCACTGCAGGATTGGGCGACGGACCCGGAAGAGCACGATGCACTCGCGCACGCTGCATTGGACGGCACTCGCCACGGGTTCGAGGCTGCCGCTGCGCGTCGCGAGCAGCCGAGGCCATACATCGGCATCGTCCTGCTCCCGTACCCACCGGGTCGAATCGTCAGCCGCCTGATCGGTATAGCCGTTCTCCCGGACGAACGTCTCCGCGCAACGTCGAGCCATGTCCTCCATTCCTTCTGCCAGGTCGCGCGGGATGAGGCACCGCTGTCGGTCGGCGCGAAGCCAGGGCGCGATGTGCGTCGGCGCGACGGCCTGCGCCGAGCCGCCACAGGCTGCACCGCTTGCGAAGAAGAGGAGGAGGAGGTGCCGCATGAGTTCTCCGAACCATCTCCAACTTGCGGAGTTGCCCGCCGAGACGCCAGAGCGCGGCGGAATGTGCGAACCATCCTGAAACACGTTCTGTGCACCGAGGGCGGAGCGACCCTCAATTTCTTCCTGCCAGTGAAGGCCAGATCTCCTGTAACGTGTGCCGGGGTCCGCGAGCAATCAGGATCGTGAGCTGCCGTTCCTCGGCCACGCTCCATGGGCTGCTCACCCGGCCCGCTTCTTCGACCGAGGCGAACAGAGGCAGGAGATCGGCGCGCGCGATGCCGATCGTCACCACTACTTCTCCCGTCCGGGTGCCCGGCCCGAAGAACCAGAAACTGCCGGTCGGACTCACGACGGGCGGCAGGCCATCGCGTGGACCGAAGAAGTCGAGTGCGCCCGCCTCCCCGTAGTTCCCGGCCACCAGAACGGCGCGAACCCGGTCGGCCTCGGGAAGGGTGCGTACGACGTCCGCGACCGCGCGGACCTGAGCCTCCCAACCCAGCATGTCGGCGTAGTCCTGCGGCAGCCGGTCCACCTGTCCTGTGTTCGTCCGGAGGGCGGACGTCGCGCCGATCGCCTGGGCATAGGCGGCCATTCGCTCGGGCGGCAGGATCGGCAGGCCGATCGGCAGCGTGATCGCCATGAAAACGACCAGTACGACGACGATGCTCCACCGGAGCACCGCCGCCGATCGAGGGGTGCGCATCCGCTCGAGCGCTACCCCGCCGGTGGCGAGCAGGGTGGGATAGATCGGGCCGGCATAGTAGGACTTGCCGTGCAGCGCGCCGAGGATGACGAGGACCCAGACGCAGGTCCAGCCGACGACGCGGAAGGGACGCATCTCCCGGGAGGCGAGCAACGCCGTGAGTCCTGCCAGGCCGAGCAGCGTCGCCGGGCCCCAGAGCAGCTGTCCGGTGAAGAATTCGACCAGGTCGACGCGCTCCAGCTGGGTCGAGCGCAGGTCGGCCATCTGGCCGAGCACGGGATAGCCGAGGCGGACCTGACCGATGATGCTCGGGCTCCCGAGAGCGAGCGCCAGAAGCGCGGCGGCCCAGGGCCACGGCGTTCGAAGCCAGGCGCGACGGGAGGTGACGAAGAGGGCCAAGAGAAGCGCGAGTCCGATGAACGCCGCGCTGAACTTCGTGAGCAGGCCGAGTCCGAGCGCCAGACCGAGCAGCCCCCACCACCGAGGAGCGGCCGCCTGGCAGAGACGGATCAGCGCGTATAGCGCAACGGTCCACGAGAGCTGATCGAGCACCACGGGTTGGAACAGATTCGCCGAGCGAAGAAAGAGCGGACTGGCCAGCACGCCAAGCGCGGCGAGTCCCTGTGCCCAGCGACCCCCGCCCAGCTCGCGAGCAATGAGCGCGGCCAGCACGAGCACTCCGGTGCCCGCGAGCGCCGGAACCAGCCGGATCGCGACCAGCGAATCACCGAGCGCCGCGCGGACGCCCTCGGCGAGGAGGGCGATGGCGGGCGGGAAGTCCATGTGCCAGAGCCGCAGGTGGCGGCCCATGGCCAGATAGAGGAGCTCGTCCCGGTGAAAGCCGTATGGCGAGACGGCGTTGACCAGGAGGTGCAGGCCGAGTTTGAGCGCGGCCAGTCCTGCCACGAGGCGCCGCGCGCTCAGGCGACCGTGATCCCTTCTTTCAGGACCCAGACCTTGGTCGCGAAGAACAGCCGGATCATCGCCGGGTAGTCGTCCGGCTGGACGAGGATCACGAGGGATTCGCCGTCGGTGCCTTTCGTGGGTCGGATATTCTGCTTGAGCCGCATGCGGCCCTGCAGCGGAGTGAACCAGGCGGGAAGCTGGTGGCGCTGATCGCCCCGGATGATGTCGCGGCTCCGCTGGCCGGTCGGATCGGCCAGGGCCACAGGACAGTACCAGCGGCCGCGGGCCTCACCCTTGGTGGCTCGCGCGAAGGTGAGCGATCGATCGGTGAGCTCGGCCCAGACCTTGACGTTCGGTGTCGTGCGCGGTCGCACCTCGAGGCGTTGCCCACGCGTCTTCGGGATCCGCACCATGAACTCCCAGAGGTTGCGGGTCGGGAAGTTGCCGTCGGTCACGTGATAGGATTGTTCGGTGCCCGAGACCGCGTCGCCGGCGAACGTCCAGGCAGCGGGTCGCGAGTCGCCCGGCATGACCGTCACGAGATCCAGGTGGTAGCGCTTGCGCGATGCCATGATCTGCCTCCGGTGGTCGTCGATCGTCGCGCCGCAGGTTCGCCACGGTCACGGGCGCCGGCGCAGGTCGCCCGTTCGGCCGATCTCCTTCAGCGGCTGCTCGTCCGCTCGCGTCTCATCCGGTGCGGTGTCCGGCCCCGCACCTGTTCCGCCTGCCACGGGTGACGCTGCTGGTGGCGCGGAAGAATGTCAGGCAGGCGTACGCGTTGTAGCGGATGCGGGCATCGAACGGCGAGATGATCCAGAGACGCCCGAGCACGCCCTCGGCGATGGACCAACGCGTGGGATCCGACCGTCGCCCCCAGTCGGCTGGAGACACTTCCGCCGCGAGCCGAAGGAGACGCTTCTCGGCCAGCTCGAAGTCGTCCACGATCGCATGCAGCTGCGGGTGCATTGACCGGAAAATCCCCCGGGGCGGCCCTCGCGCGCAATACGGCGCGTGTCCGGCGGGGGGCGCGGCTCGTCCCTAGCTGGACATGACGGACCGACGCCTGACTCGACGGGAGCTGATGCGGATGGCCGGCGGCGCGTTCGCCGCGCCCGTCCTGGCCGCGTGTGCCACCACGCACCAGGGCCCGGCGGAACGCCTGGCTGCGCCGGCACCCGTGCCCGGCAGCCGACTACCGCCGGGGCTGCACCTCATCGGCACGGGAGGGGAGCGGGACGGCGTGTTGTCGGTCCCCGCCACCGAGGGACCGTCGCCGCTCATCGTCATGCTGCACGGCTCGGGAGGCACGGGCCGACGCGCGTCCCGCCTTCTGGATCCGGAGGCGGGCGACGCCGGCTGTCTCGTGCTTGCCCCCGACTCGCGCGGGGCGACGTGGGACGCCGTGACCGGCGAGTTCGGCCCTGACGTGCCCTATCTGTCTCGCGCGCTGGCCGTGGTCCAGGCCCGCTGCCTCGTCGATCCACACCGGGTGGCGCTGGCCGGATTCTCGGACGGCGCGACCTATGCCCTCGCGCTCGGGCGAGCCAACGGCGACCGGTTCACCCATCTCCTCGCCTTCTCGCCCGGCTTCCTGATCCCGGCCGCCCGGCGGGGCATGCCGCGGATCTTCGTGTCCCATGGAGTGGCCGACGAGATCCTGCCGATTGCGACCTGCAGCCGCAAACTCGTACCCGCGCTGCGCCGACAAGGCTACGACGTCCGATATCGAGAGTTCGAAGGCCGGCACGAGGTCCCGCGCCCGATCGTGCTCGAGAGCTTGGCCTGGTTCCTCGGGCGTCCCACCGCCCTCTGATCCCCGCCTCCCTTCGGCAGTAGCTTTCCCCGCCTGGCCCACCGCCGACGTCTTTCCCGCGGTGAGTGACCCCTCCGGCGACGGCACGGAGGCGACAAACGTTCAGTACGTATTGAATGTATGAAACGTTCATGGGCTGGAATCGCGGCACACGGCGGAACCCCGGCAGCACCGTCAGGAGCACTATGGATACGGCTACGACGCGCTTTACCGACCGCATGGGCCTTCTTTTCGAGGCCGAGGGCCAGACCCCGATCTCGGGCCGCATCTTCGGCTACCTCCTGGTGAGCGACGACCCCCGCTCCCTCGATCAGCTGGCCGAGGCGCTCACTGTGAGCAAGGCCAGCGTGAGCACCAACGCCCGCCGACTGGCGGACATGGGGGTGCTCGAGCGGGTCTGCCGGCCCGCCGACCGCCACGATTACTATCGCGTCGCCCCCGACCTGTTCAGCCGCACGATGGCTGACCGGCTGCGGCGGTGGCAGCGCTTCACCCAGGCCGTGGGCGACGCGCGCCGCACGCTCCCCATCCGAAGCGAGCGCGTGCGCGCCCGGCTTCGCGGCTACGAGACCGCCTACGCCTATATGGTGGGAGCGATCGGCGAAGCACTCGATCGGTGGGAGCACCGCCCGACGCACCGACGTGCTGCTGCCAAGCTTGCGCACGGCGGGAGCCGTCGGTGACCCGCGAAAACCGGGTTGGCCTTGTCGCGGTATTCGGCGTAGTCGCGGCCCTCGCGGCCGCTGGCTGCGTCGGGACGCCCAAGGTGTCCGGCGTGCCCGGCGCGTCCCCCGCGCCGCAGGTGCCCTGGCAGCCGCCGGCCGAGGACGCCCGAAGGGTCGCCGCGGCGGACACGTCGGGCATGGGGGCGATCCCCGCCGACCTTGGCGAGCGCATCCAGCGCCTCACACTGCCCGAGATCGTCGACATCGGGTTGCGCAACAACGCGAGTACGCATCTCGCGTGGGCGAATGCCCAGGCCGCCGCCGCGGCGTACGGCTCCGCGCGCGGGGAGCGGTTCCCGACGGTGGACGGGGACGTGACCGCGACGCGCCTCAAGACGGTCGCGAGTCTCGGGCGTAACGCCGTCACCCAGTCGCTGATCACGCCGAGCCTGTCGCTTTCGTACCTGGTGCTCGACTTCGGCGGACGCGGCGGCCGGATCGAGGGATCCCGCCAGCAGCTCCTGGCCGCGGCGTTCACGCACAACGCCGCCATCCAGGACGTGGTGCTCCAGATTCAGGTGGCCTACTTCCAGTATCTCGCCACCCGGGCACTGGTCGGGGCGCAGCGCACGACACTTTCCGAGGCCCAGGCCAATCTCGAGGCGGCCGAGGAGCGCCGGCGTGTCGGGCTCGCGACCATTGCCGACGTGCTCCAGGCGCGCACTGCGGCGAGCCAGGCGCAGCTCGATCTCCAGACCTTCGAAGGGAACATCCAGACGACGCGCGGCGCCCTGGCGCTGGCGCTCGGCCTGCCGGCCAATCTGCCGTACGACATCGACTCCACCATCACCGCGCGAGCCGTCGCGCCGCTGGCGGACAGCGTGGACGCGCTCATCGCATCGGCGCTCAAGGGGCGGCCCGACCTCGCCGCGGCGCGCTCGCAGGCGGAAGCGGCGCGCGCCGGAATCGGGGAGGCCCGCTCGAGCCTGCTACCATCGCTCAACTTGAACGGGACCACAGGCCGGACCTACGCCACCAGCATTCCCAACGGCGCCAACAGCTACAACCTGGCGCTCGGGCTGTCCATCCCCCTCTTCAACGGCTTCTCACGCCAGTACGATCTCCGTGCGGCCCAGTTCGAAGCGGATGCCGCCTCGGCTCGTACGGAGGTGTTGCGACAGCAGGTGGTCTACGAGGTCTTCAGCGCCTACTACGCGCTCCAGACATCCACGCGCCGGGTGCACACCGCCGAAGACCTGGTCGCCAGCGCCCAGCAATCGAATGAAGTGGCGCTCGCGCGGTACAAGGCGGGGGTGGGCAGCGTGCTGGATCTGCTCGCGGCGCAGACGGCATTGGCCAACGCGCGCGCCCAGTATGTCGAGGCCCGGCTGAGCTGGAGCGTCTCGCTGGCCCAGCTGGCCCACGACGCCGGCGTTCTCGATCCGAAGGGTGGAACCTCCCTCCGCCTGACCGACACCACCACGGTACGACCCGACACCACGACGGTGCCATCTCGATGACTTTGACCCGCCTGCTCTCACTGCTGACCGCGTCGTGTCTACTTGCCTCGTGCGCGAAGAAGGACACGCCCAAGGTGCCGCCCGTGCCCGTGACGGTGGGCACCGTCGCGACCCGCTCGGTGCCCTACGAGCTCGCGGCCACCGGCACGGTCGAGCCCATCCAGACCGTGGCGGTCCAGGCCCAGGTGAGTGGGCCGATCGTGCAGGTCGCGTTTCGCGAGGGCCAGGACGTGAAGAAGGGACAGGTGCTGTTCGAGCTCGATCCGCGGCCGTTCGAGGCGGCGCTCAAGCAGGCGGAGGGGCTCTTGGCGCGTGATCATGCCACTGCCGCCAACGCCGCGGAGCAGGCCAAGCGCTACTCGACCTTGGCCGAGAAGGAGTACGTCACGGCCGAGCAGAACGACGCGGCGCGAAGCGGCGCGGCCGCCGCCACCGCGACCGTGGCTGCGAGCCAGGCCGCGGTGGACCAGGCGCGCCTCAACCTCCAGTACGCGACCATCCGCGCGCCGATCTCGGGGCGCACCGGCAGCCTCAGGGTGCGCGAGGGCAATCTGGTTCGCTCGACGGATGACACGCCGTTGGTCACCATCAATCAGATCCGGCCGATCCTCGTCCGATTCGCGGTGCCGGCGAGCAACATCGGCGCCATCCAGCGGTACGGGAGCACCAGGATCGCGGTGCTGGCGTTGCCCACGGGAGGCGGGTCCGGAGGCGAGGGCACCCTGGCCTTCGTGGACAACGCCGTGGACACCACGACGGGAACGATCCTCCTCAAGGGCATCTTTCCCAACACCGACGGCGTGCTCTGGCCCGGCGAGTTCGTGAACGTGCGGGTCCGCCTGTTCGTGGACCAGAACGCGTTGGTGGTCCCGGCCGCGGCGGTGGTGTCGGGCCAGCAGGGCAGCTTCGTCTTCGTCATCCAGCCCGACAGCACGGCGGCCACGCGCCCGGTGAAGGTCGACCGGACCGCGGGCGACGTATCGATCGTGAGTGGGGACATCAAGCCGGGTGACCGCGTCGTCACCGACGGCCAGCTCCGGCTGCGCCAGGGTTCCAAGGTCCAGATCAAGGTCCGGGGCGACAGCACCCGGGCGGGGGTGTCATGAACTTCACCGGCCTCTTCATCCGCCGACCGGTCATGACCACGCTGGTCATGGCCGGCATCCTCATTTTCGGGCTCGTGGCGTACCGCCAGCTGCCGGTGAGCGATCTGCCGGCGGTGGACTACCCCACCATCTCGGTCAGCGCGAGCCTCTCGGGCGCCAGTCCCGAGACGATGGCGTCCGCGGTGGCCACGCCGCTCGAGAAGCAGTTCTCGACCATCCCTGGCGTCGAGGCGATGACCTCGACCAGCGGCCAGGGCAGCACCCAGATCTCCCTCCAGTTCGCCCTCAGCCGCAACATCGACGCGGCCGCGCAGGACGTGCAGGCCGCGATCTCGCAGGCCCAGCGCCAGCTCCCGCAGGACATGCTGCCGCCGAGCTTCCGGAAGGTGGACCCGTCGTCATCGCCGATCGTGTACTACGCGCTGCGGTCGAACACGATGCCGCTGTCGCAGCTCGACGAGTACGCGGAGACCTTCCTGGCGCAGCGGCTGTCGACCGTGGATGGTGTGGCGCAGGTCCAGGTGTACGGCTCGCAGAAGTATGCGGTGCGGATCCAGCTCGACCCGCAGCAGCTCTCCGCCCGGAGCATCGGCATCGACGAGGTGGCCACCGCGGTGCAGAACGGGAACGTGAACGTGCCGACGGGCATCCTCTGGGGCACGGACAAGGCCTACGCCGTGGAGAGCCAGGGACAGCTCACCAACGCAGCGGGCTTCGCCGCCCTGGTGGTGGCGTATCGCGACGGGGCGCCCGTGCGGCTGGGCGACTTGGGCAACGTGCTGGATAGCGTCCAGGATACCAAGCAGGCGAGCTGGTTCAACGGGCAGCGCGCCATCGTGCTGGCCATCCAGCGGCAGCCCGGCACGAACACGGTGGAGGTGGCGCAGCGGGTCAAGGACGATGTCGAGCAGCTTCGGCCCCAGCTGCCCGCGTCGGTCGACATGGCGACGCTGTACGACCGGTCCGAGACCGTGAAGGCCTCGGTGGCCGACGTCAAGTTCACCCTGTTCCTCGCGCTCTGCCTCGTGGTGATGGTGATCTTCCTGTTCCTGCGAAACGTCCGGGCCACGACCATCCCGGCCCTGGCGCTTCCGATGTCGCTGGTCGGCACTTTCGCGGTGATGTACCTGCTCGGCTACAGCCTCGACAACCTCTCGCTGATGGCGCTCACGCTCGCGGTCGGGTTCGTGGTTGATGACGCGATCGTGGTGCTGGAGAATGTCGTGCGCCATCTCGAGCACGGCGAGTCCGTGAAGGACGCGGCAGTCAACGGCAGCCGGGAGATCAGCTTCACCGTGATCTCGATGACGCTGTCGCTGGTGGCGGTGTTCATTCCGGTCCTCCTCCTCGGCGGGCTGATCGGTCGGCTGTTCCAGGAATTCGCCGTCACGATCGCGGTGGCAATCCTGGTCTCGGGCTTCGTCTCGCTCACGCTGACGCCCATGCTGTGCAGCCGCTGGCTCAAGCGCGAGGACAAGGACGCGGAGCACGGCCGGTTCTATCGTGCGACCGAGAGCGCCTGGGAGGCCTCGCTCTCCTGGTACGAGCGCAGCCTCGCCTGGGTGATGGACCGCCGCGGCCTCGCGATGCTCTTTACGCTGGGCATCCTGATCGGGACGATCGTCCTCGGGCGCATCGTGCCCAAGGGCTTCATCCCGAGCGAGGACACTGGCCAGCTCAACGGCACCACGGAGACCGCGGAGGGGACCAGCTACGACGCGATGGTACAGCACCAGCGCGCCGCCGCGGCCATCGTGCAGGAGGACCCGAACGTCGACGGCTTCATGTCGTCGGTGGGCGCTGGCGGCCGGTCCAACTCGGTGAACCAGGGCAGGCTCTTCATCCACCTCAAGCAGCGCGGTCAGCGCCCGCTGGACGCGGATGCGGTGGCTCAATCCCTCACGCGAAAGCTGGCGGTCGTGCCGGGGCTCCGCGTGTTCATCACCAACCCGCCCGTGATCAACATCGGCGGGCGGTCGTCCAAGAGCCTGTACCAGTTCACCTTGCAGAGCTCCGATATCGACGCCCTGTACGACGGCGCGGCCAAGCTCGAGCAGCGGCTGCACGACGTGCCGGGACTCACCGACGTGACCTCGGACCTGCAGATCAAGAACCCGCAGGTGCAGGTCACCGTGAATCGCGACCGCTCCTCGGCCCTCGGCATCGACGTCAACCAGATCGAGAGCGCGCTCTACAACGCGTACGGCGCGCGGCAGGTCAGCACGATCTACACCCCGAACGACCAGTACTGGGTGGTGATGGAGCTGCTGCCCCAGTACCAGCGCGATCTGTCCGCGATGAACCTGCTGCACCTCACCGGGCGGGATGGCGTCTCCGTGCCGCTCGGCAGCCTGGCGAAGGTGACCGAGTCGGTGGGGCCGCTCACGGTCAACCACTCGGGACAGCTCCCGTCGGTCACGCTGTCCTTCAACCTCCTGCCGGGCGTCTCCATCGGCACGGCCGTGGACCGGGTGGAGCAGGCGGCGCGCGAGGTGCTGCCCTCGACCATCAGCACCAGTTTCTCCGGCACCGCCGCGGCGTTCCAGGACGCCCAGCAGGGGCTGCTGGTGCTGCTGATCCTCGCGATCGTGGTGATCTACCTGGTGCTTGGCATCCTGTATGAGAGCTTCGTGCACCCGCTCACGATTCTCTCGGGCCTGCCCTTCGCGGGGTTCGGAGCGCTGCTCGCGCTCGTGATCTTCCAGCAGGATCTCAGCATCTACGCGTTCGTCGGCATCATCATGCTGATCGGTATCGTCAAGAAGAACGCGATCATGATGATCGACTTCGCAATCGAGGCCGAGCGGCACCACGGGAAGAACGCGCGGGAGTCGATTTTGGAGGCGGCGAGCGTGCGGTTCCGACCGATCATGATGACGACGATGGCCGCGCTGGTCGGCACCCTGCCGATCGCACTCGGTCACGGAGCGGGCGCGGAGTCTCGCCGGCCGCTGGGCATCGCGGTCGTCGGCGGCCTCGCGTTCTCGCAGCTCGTCACGCTCTACATCACGCCGGTGATCTACACGTATCTCGACGCGCTGCAGCAGCGATTCGGACGGAAGGAGCACGTGAAGGAACGGGAACGGGAGCACACGCCGGAGCTGAAACCGGAGGCGGCGGCGCGGGTGCGGACGGTCTAGGGACCGCAAGTAACGCGGCCTGCAACACCGAATCACGCGACCCTGGCAGGATCGCTAGTCGAGCCCTAGATGCTGTAGAGCTGTTCGTACTTCGCCGTGAGGATTCCGACCAGCGGCCGGTGATCCGGCGGAGAGCCGGTCACGACCTCGATCAGGCGAGCGGACGGATAGCGGCCTCCCTGACGGTACACCTGCCGGCCAAGCCACCCCAACAACACCTCGAACTCTCCCCGCTCGAACTGCTCGCCGAGGCTGCCGAGCTCGCGCTCGGCGGCGTCGAACAGCTGGGCCGCGAACACGTCACCGAGCGTGTAGGTGGGGAAGTAGCCGATCATCCCGTCCGCCCAGTGACCGTCCTGCAGACAGCCCTCGGCGTCGGTGCGCGGCGCGACACCGAGGCTCTCGCGGCAGGCCGCGCCCCACGCCTCGGGTACATCGGCCACGGCGAGCGTACCGGCGATCAGCGCGCGCTCGAGGTCGAAACGGATCATCACGTGGAGGTTGTACGTCACCTCGTCCGCCTGGACCCGGATCAGCGACGGCGTCACGCGGTTCACCGCGAAGTGAAATTCGTCGATCGGGACGTCGCCCAGGCTCTCGGGGAAGAGCTCTCGCGCCCTGGGATAGAAGTGGTTCCAGAAGCCGCGATCCCGGCCGACGCGGTTCTCCCAGAAGCGGGCCTGCGCCTCGTCCATGCCGACCGAGGCAGTCTCGCCGAGCGGCGTCCCGTAGTGCGCCGGGTCGAGGCCGAGCTCGTACAGCCCGTGTCCCACCTCGTGCAGGATGGTGAAGAGGCCGCCGGCGAAGTCGCGCTCGTCGAACCGCACGGCGATGCGGCAATCGCCCGCGCCGATGCCGGTGCAAGAGGGGTGAACGCCGAGGTCCATGCGGCCGCGGGAAAAATCGAAGCCGACGGCGCCGGCGACCCGCTCACCGAAGCGGCGCTGGCGGTCGCGCGGGAAATGCCGTCGCAGCACCGCGGCGTCCGGGCGCCGTGGCGCCTCGGCGATCCGTGAGGCCAGCGGTACCAGCTCGCGCCTGAGCGCGGCGAACAGCCGGCCCACGACGGCGCTGCTGAGGCCGGGCTCGTAGTCCTCGAGCAGCGCATCGTACGGCTCGCCGGTATACCCCACGCACTCGGCCTCGCGGCGCTTGAGCGCCACGATCCGCTCGAGCCATGGCCGAAAGCGCGCGAAGTCGGAGGCCGACCTGGCGTCGGCCCAGGCTTTCTGCGCGAGCGCGGTCGTGCGGGCGACATCCTCGACCAGCGTGCGTGGCAGCCGAACGAACCGGTCGTACTCCCGCCGGACGGCGCGCACGTTGACGGCGGCGGGCGCCGCCGGATCCGTGAGCAAGGACGACCCTTCCACGGCGGCGAGGAGCTCACCGAGGCGCGGGTCGGTGCCCCGTTCGTGCAGCAGGCCGGCCACCAGCGCGAGCTGCTCGCTCCGGTTCTCGACGCCGCCCGACGGCATGTACGTCTCCTCGTCCCACTCGAGCAGCGCCTCGATGCCGGTGAGGAGCGTCTCCTCCCGAACGCGCCGCATGAGCTCGTCGTAGGCCTTGTCCGCGTGCATGAGTCCTTGGGTGAGGTGTGCGGGGCCGTCGTTGCGCCGGAAGGGTCCGGGAGTAACATACACGTGAACCCGCCGCCGGACGGAGCGCACCATGCTGACCCCCGCCGAGGAGCGTGGCCTCGCCGGGCTGGCCCTCGCCAGCCGAGTGCAGCATGCCCTCTCCCGCCTGGCGCCCGCCGAGCTGGCCGGGATCATCGAGCGCCTGCGCGCGGGCGCGCTTGCCCACCACGTCGTGTACCTGCACGAGGGCGAAGTCGAGCCCATCCGGATCCTGCCGGCACCGATCACCATCCTGCCCGACCAGCTGGCCTACGTGCACCACGTGACGCTCACGGTGCAGAACGCTCTCAAGCGGCTGCCCTCGCTCTACCTCGGCGACTTCAGCGTCCGCGAGATTCTCCGCCTGCCGGACGAGGAGGAGGCGTGGCTCCGGCAGTGCTGGACCGCGAGTCATGACGAGGCCAATCCCGTGTTTGGGCGGCTCGACGCGCTGGTGGACTTCACCAGTCCCATGTGGAAGGAGTCGCTTCGGTTCGTGGAGCCGAACCTCATGGGCATCGGCGGACTCCACATCGTGCCCACCTGCGAGCGGCTGATCCAGGACATCGTGGTGCCGGCACTCAGGAACGGGGACGTCGCGCTGGATCTCGCCGTGGGGAAGGACATCCGGGAGTTGCTCGCCGCCGCGCTGATCGAGCACATGACGGCGATCTCGAGCGGGCCGGGCGTGTGCTTCGTGGAGCCCAAGTACGCCGGCAACGGGCCGGACGAGCAGGCGCAGATCGCTGACTATCTGCATGAGCGCCACGGACTCACCGTGATGCACGCCGATCCGTCCGAGCTCTCGCTGCGCGAGGGAGCGGTATGGTATCGGGACCAGCGCGTCGACGTCGCCTACCGGGACTACGGCGTCGTGGACCTGCTCGAGCTCGAGGCTGAGGGGGTGGACATCGAGCCGATGCGGGTGCTGTTGCGCGAGAACCGGATGATCTCCTCCATCACCGCTGACCTCGACCAGAAGGCATGCTGGGAGGTCCTCACCGATCAGCGGCTCTGCCAGCAGTACTTCACCCCTGCCGAGCGACAGGTGTTTCAGCGGCACATTCTCTGGACTCGCGTGCTCGGCGACCGGCGTACCGTGCTGCCAGACGGCCGCCTCGGTCACCTGCTCGACTACGCGCGCGGCCACCACGAGTCGCTGGTGCTCAAACCGAACCGCGCCTATGGCGGCGACGGGATCGTGATCGGGCCTGCGGTCACGCGGGAGCAATGGGACGGCGCGCTCGGATCCGCACTCGCAGACACCGACGACCGCTGGGTCGTGCAGCAGGTCGCAACGATTCCCGTCCGCGAGTTTCCGGTCGTCGGTCCCGACGGTGACGTGCACGTCGAGCCGTTCTATACGGTGATGGGCTTCGCGGCGGGGGACGATGGGGTCGCGATCCTCGCCCGCGCCTCGCAAAAGCAGGTGGTGAACGTGGCGCAGCATGGCGGGCTTTGCGGCGTGCTGGTGAGCCACTCGCGCCCGACGATCGGCCAGGCCTGAAGCCGGGCTTCGGAGCGCTGGCTGAATTCTCGACGGTCCTCGCATCTCGCGGCACAAGTCCCCGCCGTCAGCTCATTGTATCAAGTCTATCTAATTACGCCGTATGCGCTTAGGGATTTGGCACCGCGGTTGCTTTAGATCGTGCCGAAGTCCTGTGTCCGTACCCTTCGACTAGGGCACCCCGGCCGCGAGGCCGGTCCGCAAAGCCAAGGGTCTCTTTGAGACAGCCTGGCTGTCGAAGGGGCGATGCCGGCAACCTGTGCCGGGTCACCCTCGTGAAGTCGAAGGAGAATCACATGCTCCGCATGCGTCTCGCCGCCGGGCTCGTGGCGGTCCTGGCCATCACGGCCTGTTCCAACAGCGACAACCTCACGGCCCCTTCAGGCTCGGGCACCCGCGACAACCCCGTTCCCGGCGGTCCGCGCGACAGCGGCCTCCCCGGCACGAGCGGCGGCGACACCACGACCACCAATCCCGGCGACACCACCTCGACCAACCCGGGCGATACCACCTTCACATCCGACACGACCGGCGCCGGCGATCCCGTGAACAACGGGACGTGGACTTCGCCGGGGGACAGCACGCCACCGACGATCGAGCCGGTTGATCCGGCGGCGTACGACACCTCGGGCAGCGGCACCGCCGGAACGACGGGCAGCAGCACGGCGCTCGTCTTCAAGACCTCGGGGGCCGGCCTCTACGGCGTCGGTACCTGCGGGCCCAAGGGCTTCTGGACCGATCCCGACGGGAACGTCTTCGGCCCGAACAACCCGAACTGTCTGGACTACGGGACCGGCGGCACCCCGGGCAACGACGGCAAGGGCACCTGCGAGAGCTCCGCGACCGGGGAGCCGGGACTCTGGATCAATCCGGGCGGCCAGGACACGCATCCGTTTCACACCAAGTGCGCGCGCACCGGTCCGACCACTACGTCGCTTTCGCTCAGCTTCGCGCCCCAGGCGCAGCTGTTCACGGCCAACGACGGTACCGGCAACCGCGTCATGAACTTTTACTCGAACGGTTCACCGGTGGCGCAGCTCATCTACGATGGTGGCAGCAACACGACGACCGGCGCGGGCATTCTCGTCGGCACCGACAACGCATTCCCGGCCAACGTCTGGACCGTGTACTTCGGGCAGCCGGCGCTCAACTACACGAGCGGGCTGGAGAATGGCGACCTGATCGGGGAGATGACGGGTCCCGGCGTCGAGGTCGTCGCATGCAACACGGCCATCGGCTGTTCCCTCGTGACGCTGCAGATGAACGTCACCCCGTAGCTCGCCCGGGCCGTACAACGCGAAGGGGGCATGCCGAACGGGCATGCCCCCTTCGTCTTTTTTATCGGATGTCATTACCGCTCACCCCGGCCACACCGCGCGACACTCGAGGGCGAGCGGCGCGAAGCCGGCCGGAAGCCGCGTCGGACGGGAGGTGTGCAGGCAAAACTCCGGTGCGGGGCCCAGCGTCATGTGCCGGCACCAGAGCGCGCCCTTCTGCTCTCGAACCACGGGCTCGAACGTCCCGAACAAGTCGGCGTAGGACATGCCGGCGGGCTTGGCGAACCAGGTGGCCGTTCCCGGCGGCGCCCCCGGCGCGCCCAAACGGAGCGAATAGAGTCCGGCGGTGCCGCCTGCGGCGAGGGCGGCGGCGGCGTCGTGTGGGGCCTGGCGTGAGGCGGTGATGGCCGCGTCGTTGAGCGGATCGAGCGCGGCGGATCCTTCGACGAGGTACCAGTCCTCGTAGGCCTCGGCTCCATTCGCCGCCCACGGCGCGCCGCGTACCGCGAACGAGCACGAGCGCAGGAACGCCGGCGGAGGTGCCGCCCCGAGCGCCGCGTGGAAGCCGCGCTGTGCCTGCTCATAGGCCGTGGCCGCGATCCCGGCGCCGGGCCAGTGCCAGAAGACGTACGCCAGCATGGCTCTCCCCTTCAGCGCTCGCTGTCGGCGGGCGCCCGCGGGGCGCCGAATTCGACCTCGGTGGTGTACCCGTCCGCGTGCACGGTGGCCTCCAACAGGCGTCTCGCGCTCTCCTCGGCGTGTCTGGCCAGCTCCACTTCACCCGCGGTTCGGACCAGCTGGCGGCGTGCGAGGGCGAAGATCGTGTCGCGATCGGCGGGGCGAAACGGATTCCACAGCCCCCGCTCCTCGTCGTAGGTCTTGAGCTCGGTGATCTCCACGCCCATGACCGCTGGAGGCGGCAAGATGATGCGGATGCGACGCGACGGATGGTCCACGGTGACCTCGGTGCCCCGATCGAGATCGAAGCCGGTCAGCACCTTCCCGGTGACCACGACCAGCGAGCGCTTGGTCGAGCCCAGCCGGCTGTTCTCGTATATCACCACGTCGCGGAGCATCGTCTCGCTCGTGACCAGCCGGGCGACGGCGCGGGTCTGCTCGACCACGACCGACTGACTGACGCTCGTCTGGCCCCCGGTCAGGCGGCGTAACGGGGCCATCCCCCGTGCCACTCCGCGTCCCACGATCACCGCGAGCCCGAAGAGCAGCAGCGACAGGACGAGCGGCCAGACCGGCCGTCTCGGGGTCCTACTTGCCACGGCTCGCCATGGCGGCTTCGATCTCGGCGATCTCCCGCGGCGCCCGACTCAGCCACTCCACCCCGGTCCCGGTGATCGCGTAGTCGTCCTCGATGCGGATGCCGATGTTGTTGTAGCGTGCCACGGCGTCCCGCACCTTGGCGATCATCGCGCGGTTCTTGGGTGTGTCGGAAAGCATGTCCAGCAGCCGCGTGCTGACGTAGATGCCGGGCTCGATGGTGAACACGTTGCCGGGAGCGAAAACGCCCGTGTCCTTCCACGGATGGGGCGGATCGTGCACCTCCAGCCCGATGCCGTGGCCGAGGCCGTGAGCCATGTACAGGAACGACTGCGTACAGCGTACGGCCTCCTGGCGGCACTGGTCGGACCACGGCGGATCGAAGGTCGCGTCCACGCCCTCGGTGAGCCCGAGCCGGGCCACGCCGCGCGCCACGACCGCCCGTGCGGAATCCCGCCACGCCTCGTAGGACGCGCCAGGCGCGGCCACCCGCTCCGCGGCGTGCTGCGCGTCCCGGACGATCTGGTAGACCGCGCGTTGCTCGGGGGTGAAGCGGCCACTCACCGGCACCGTGCGGGTCACATCCGCCGCATAGCCGCTCCATCCGGCGCCGACGTCCATCACCACGACATCTCCCGCGCTCATCTGCCGGTTGTTCGCCCCGTAGTGGTATTGCGTCGAGTTCGGACCGGATCCCACGATGGATCCGAAGGCCGGGCCATCTCCACCGGTCTTCCGGAACGCGGAGGTGAACAGGGCCTCGATTTCGTATTCCCACATGCCCGGGCGCACCGTGCGCATGGCCTCGCGGTGCGCGGCCACCGTGGCCGCGATCGCACGGCGAAGAAGAGCCAGCTCGGTTGGGCTCTTGCGTGCGCGGAGGCTGTCCGTCGCGGGGTGGGCATTCCGGATCTGCAGATTGCGATGCCGCTCCGCGAACCCGCGCATGAAGACCGCGCCACGCGTGAGCGAATCGGTGTCGGCATAGTCGTCGCCGGCATAGTCGCGCAAGGTAAAGAACGTCTGGCCGGTTCCGGCCAGCGAATCCAGGGTCGGTGTCAACGCCGCGATGGATCGCGCGCCCAGGCCGGTGGCGCGGGTGACGGCCGCCGAGTCTGGCGGAAAACCGTCGTACAGCACGCGCCGTGGATCGCGCGGCTGGGTGAAGAGGACTCCGGTCGCGTGGCCACCGCGGAGCATCAGGACCAGCGCTGCGTCCGGCTCCAGAAAGCCCGTGAGCCAGCGAAACGCGGGCAGCTGCGGCTGGCGGTTTACCCCCGTGGGTGACGGCGCCCCGAACGCCACGACCACGCCGTCGCCCAGGCGCGCCGCGAGCGAATCGCGGCGCGCCGCGTACTCCTCGGGAGCCACGGCCTGGCCCGTGAGAGAGGCGGGTAGAAGAAGGGCGATCAGCGCGGGGATGACGAAGCGTGTCGGGCTGGTCATGGGGTCTCGACGGCGAGAGATGAGATCGATGCGTCGGATGCGGCCCGTCGGCATTCCCGCCGATCGGGATGCTCGGCCTGGGTCGTGCGCCTACCGGACAAGATTCCCCGCTTCGCTCGGGATGACAACCGGATCGGGGCTCGCGAACGCCCTCTCGCTCTTCGCGATCACGACCGTCGCGACCGCGTTCCCGATGAGGTTGGTGACGGTCCGCGCCTCGCTCATGAAGCGGTCCACGCCGAGCACAAGCGCCACGCCCTCTACGGGCACGATGCGAAGCGCCGAAAGGGTGCTCGCCAGCACGATGAAACCGGAGCCGGTGACGCCGGCCGCGCCCTTGGAGGTGATCATGAGGACGCCCAGCAGCCCGATCTGCTGGGCGAGCGGCAGGTGCAGGCCGTACGCCTGTGAGATGAAGAGCGTGGCCATCGAAAGATAGATCGAGGTCCCGTCCAGGTTGAAAGAGTACCCCGCCGGAATGACCAGCCCGACCACCGACCGCTCGCACCCGAACTGTTCCATCTTGTCCAGCATGCGCGGGAGCACGGTCTCGCTGGAGGAGGTCCCGAGCGCGATCAGAATCTCTTCCTTGATGTGGGCCAGCAGCCGGAGCAGCCTGAATCCCCACAGCCGCGCGATCAGACCCAGCACGACGAAGATGAACAGCGCCATCGTCAAGTAGACACAGGCCATGAGCCGGCCGAGCGTGAGCAGCGACGCCACGCCGAAGGTGCCGATGGTGTACGCCATCGCGCCGAACGCGCCGATCGGGGCGACCAGCATGACGATCGCCACGATGCGGAAGAACACCTCCATCAGGCGCTCCAGCATCCGGGTCACGGGCCGTCCAGCCCGGCCGAGGGAGGCGAGTGCCACCCCGAACAGAAGGGAAAAGAACACCACCTGCAGGATCTCGCCCTGCGCGAAGGCGCCGACCACGCTGGACGGAACGATGTGGGTGACGAAGTCCACGAACGTGAGGGCCTCGCCCTGGGCCGTGAACCGCGACACGTCGGCGGCCGCGACCTGCGTGGCATCGATCCCCTCGCCCGGGCGGACCACGTTCATCACGACCAGGCCGATGGCCAGCGCGAAGGTGGTGACCACTTCGAAGTAGACGAAGGCCTTGAGACCCACCCGGCCGACACGCTTCAGATCGCCCGCGTGGGCGACACCCAGCGTGATCGTGAGGAAGATGATCGGCGCGATCACCATGCGGACCAGGTTGACGAACGTGTCGCCGACGGGCTTCATCGCGCGTCCCGCGGCAGGCCACAGAACACCGACCAAGACCCCGAGCGCGATCCCGGCCAGAACCCGGACCGTCAGGTTGCGGCCGAGGCGGGCGAGGCGCGACGGCGGAGCGGGACGCGACACTGGCGGGAGCTCGACCTCGTGGTGCGAACCCATACGCCTCGTGGCTGGGGGATGATGACGGAGGAGGTGCCGTCGAAGCTAAACCGCGGAGTCGAGCGTCGGGAGCGTCGCCTCGATGGCTGGTCGGTTGGACTCCTCCCAGGGTGGAAGCTTGAGCCCGTTTCCGAGGGCCTCCAAGGGTTCGTCCACCGTGAATCCCGGCGCCATCGTCGCGACCTCGAACAGCACGCCGCCGGGCTCGCGGAAGTAGATCGACTGGAAATACGTGCGATCGCGCACGGGGGTGACATCGTACCCGAGCCCGAGGAGCTCCTCGCGCAACCGACGCTGCTCCTCGGCGCCGTCGATCGCGAAGGCCACGTGGTGGACCGTTCCCAGGCCGTTGCGCGCGGGGGGCGCGGCTTCGGATGTCACGAGATCGACGAGGTGCCCAGGTGCGTTCCCACCCACGGCCAGTCGTGTCCGATCCGAGATCTCATCCACCACCGAGAAGCCGAGGAGGGTCGTCATGAGCTCGATCGTGCGAGCACGATCACGGAGCAGCAAAGTCACACTGTGCAGCCCGCGGATCGCCGCCGTCGGTTCCACGTTGCCACCCGGCCACGCTGGTCGCGTGTCGCGATCGTCGGGAATGAGCTCGACCACGAGGCCGGATGGGTCACGCAAGACGAGTGGTCGTTCCCCGAACCGCTCGGCGCCCTCCTCCGCGTCGAGTGCGGCGCCGTCGGCACGGGACCGCCAGTGCGCGAGCGCGCCGCGTGGAACGGAGAAGGTGGTCGCCACGATCTGTCCCGCGCCGTGGAGGCCTGGCGGCACGCTCCATCCGGCGTACGGAAACGTCGTCCAGATCGTGCCCGGCGCGCCCCGCTCGGTGCCATAGTAGAAGTGGTAGACGCTGTGATTGTCGAAGTTCACCGTCCGCTTGACGAGTCGCAGGCCGAGCAGCCCGCGACAGAAATCCAGGTCGGGCTGCGCCTGCGCGACGGTGGCCGTGACATGATGCAGATGACGTATGGGGTGTTGCACGACGGCTCCTGGGAGACCTCGCGTGAGGTGACGGTGGTCACGCCGGTGAGCGTTTCCGATTCGCACCCTCGCCTGGACGGGTGGAAAGGCATCGCTCTGTCACTGAGGAGAGGTACAACCCATGAGATGGACTACACAAGCGTCGGCCTGCCTGCTGTTGGCGGCGCTGGCGGGGTGAAGTAAGCATCGGCGGCCAGCCCCCGAAACCGGTGCGATGCGCGATACGGCGAGGGCGATACGATCACCGCGGCGTCGACATCTCGGCGCGGTAGCCGGCATGGCCCGCGCTCAGCGCTGGCCCAGGCAGCCGATGAAGGTGCGCTCCAGCGAGTCGCCCAGGCGCGCGATGCGCTGGACTCGCTGGTCACCCAGGCTCATCCAGGCGGGCATCGTGGAGGCCTGGTAGACATCCTGCGCCTCACGGGTCGCGGCAAGCAACGCCTCCGAGTCCGTTCGCGCTTGGGGGCAGCCGCAGCCGGCGGCCCCGACCGCCATCTCTCGCGCGTGCTCGTTCATCGCGCGTAGATCGGCCAGCTCCTCCGGACGCGGCCGGCGATTGCTCGCACGGGCGAGCCCGAGCGCCGCCGAATGGATCCAGGCCGCGCGGCGACTCATGCTGTCGATCGCCTGGCGGCAGCCGGTGCCTCTGCGTCTCGGCGAGGCGCAATCCCGATCCGGGCCGCGCCGTTCCCACGTGCCGAGGGCGAGGTACACGATCGCTCTCGATTGCGGCTCGGTGAGCGAATACCGGCTGAACCGCTGGCCGGGAATCAAATCCTCGAACGACTGTCGAACCCGGGTTCGGTCCTCGGGAAGGAGCCTGGCGTAGGTGGCGCCGTACGGCTCCAGCGCGCGGTCGAGCTGGGCGAGATTCATACGCGCCGTCCGGCCGCTGAGCCCGATGTACGATACGAGCCACGGGTCCGGCTCCACCCTCGCGACCGGCGCCGGCATGGTCCGGCGCTCGAGCACGGGCTCGGCGGGTGTGGCGGTAGTCTGGGCGTGGAGGTGCGCCGGAGCGAGGGCGCCGGCACCCATGGCCATGGCGCAGAGAAGTCTTGCGATTCGGGTCATCGCCTGGGCCCTCCGGGGCGCGTGCGGGGAGCGAGCGCACCAGGGACCAGGCCCAGGCATCACCTCAAGGTGTTGCCCTGACTCAAGTTGGACCCTGGTGCTCCGGCGGCGCCGGTCGCCTGAACGACGTGGACGTCGCCCGAATCAGCAAGGCCAGGGCCACGACTGGCGATCATTTGACCACAGGGCGGAGGAGCAGATCCTGGAAGTCGAAGCTGAAGTCCACCGCCGGAGAGGTCGGCGCCATCTTCACCTGGTCGATGCTCCCGTCGGGGTTGAGCGCGAAGGTCACGAACGCGTCGGCGCGCAACTCGCGATCCCTCCAGCGAGCGATGAAGGTGTCGTGCTGCCAATGACGGAGGTCGCCCACCATGCCCGGCGTCTGCATCATGCGGATGACGAGGCCGGCGCCCTCCTGGGTGACGCTCACGTCGCCGTACCAGGTGTCGCGGTAGGTGCCGACATACTTCGTCGGCGGCAGCGAAGGCCCGGCCGTCGAGTCCCGTTCGGAGGCGGCCGACGATTCGAGTTGAGCCAGCTTGGAGCGATTCTGGGCCAGAACCCCACCGTAGATGCCGATGTAGTCGGGCGGCTTCGCGCCGAGGTAATGGTCCAGCGCGCGATAGACGATCGCGTTGAAAGCGAGGCCCGATTCCTGATTGGTCAGAACCGCGACGCCGAGCCGAAGCTCGGGGATCATCGCGAGACGAGAGACGTACCCAGGGAGGCCGCCGGTGTGCGTGAGCATCTGTTTGCCGCGGTAGTCGCGGGTCTCGACGCCGAGTGCGTAACCGTAGAAGCTGGGTCTGAGGTGTTCGAGGCCGGGCACGGGCTCCCCGATCGGTTCGGGCGTCACCTCTCGCCAGAGCTGCCGCGTGCTCGCGGGCGAGAAGAGTGGCGACCCGCCGGCCACGCGCCCCGAATCGAGCTGGACGATGAGCCACTTGGCGATGTCTTCGGCACCCGACACGACGCCGCCGGCCGGGTTGGTGTTGTCGCTGAGGAACGGAGCGACCGGACGGACGGTGTCATTCACCTCGGCATGGGGTGTGGCGACGTTGCCGGCGCGGCCGGCCGCCGAGTGGTAGACGTCGCTGTGGGTCATCCCGACCGGCTGGAGAATGTGCGTGCGGACGAAGTCCTCCCAGCTCTGGCCGGAGACGGCCTCGATCACCTGGCCCGCAACGAGATAGAGGACGTTGTCGTAGGTGTACGCCGTGCGGAACGAGGTCGCCGGCTTGATGTATCGGAGCCGGCGAGCGATTTCCTTCCGGTCGTACGTGGACGGCGGCCACCAGAGCAGGTCCCCTGCGCCCAGTCCGAGTCCGCTTCGATGGACCAGCAGGTCACGCACGGTGAGCTCGCGGGTGACGAATGGGTCGTACATCGCGAACCACGGCAGGTAGCGAATCACCGGGGCGTCCCACTCGAGCTTCCCCGCCTCGACCAGCATCGCCAATGAGCTGGCGGTGAACAGCTTCGTGTTGGAGGCAATGCCGAACTGCGTCTGCGCGTCCACCGGCGTGGGCTCGCCGAGCCGACGAACCCCGTAGCCCTTGGCGAGCACGACCTTTCCGTCCTTCACGATCGCCACGGCGGCGCCCGGGACGGTGAAGGCCTTGAGCACCTGGGCCACGTAGGCATCGAAGCCGGGCGGCGGCGCGGCGGGCTTCTGGGCCAGGGCGGTGGTGGACGGCAGAGTGGCCGCGCCGAGCGCGGCGAGCAGGCGGAACGATCGGCTGGGTACGAGCATGGCAAGAACGTGTCCGGACCCTGGAGGAATGGCAAGCGGCGGTCACCGGGCGGATATAATACGGAGCAACGGGACGGTCGGCCCACCACTCGGGAGGTTCGGTGCCACTCCGAAGGGACGAGGCGCTGCGCGTCACCTATCTCATCCGCGCTCCGGCGGCCGAGATCGCGGCGCGCGCGGAAGCGCTCATGCTCGAGCAGACGGTCGAGCTCCCTCACGCCACCGCCGCACGCGACCCATGGGTCGCGGCCCACATCCTCGGCGCGGTCGAGAGGATCGAGCTGGTGGGCGGCGATCTGCACCGGGTGACGATCAGTCAGCCGCTCGCCACTGCCGCAGGCGATCCCGCGCAGCTCCTCAACGTGCTCTTCGGCAACTCCTCGCTCCAGCCGGACGTCGTGCTGGACGACGTGGATCTGCCCACTGCGGCCTTCGACTGGCTTCCGGGCCCGCGCGCCGGCATCGGCGGGATCCGTGAGCTTACCGGCGTCACCGGACGCCCCCTCGTCGCGACGGCGCTCAAGCCGATGGGCCTCGCGCCGGATCGTCTCGCGGCGCTGTGTGGACTGTTCGCGCGCGCGGGCATCGACGTGGTCAAGGACGACCACGGTCTGGCGGACCACCCGTTCTGTCCATACGAGGCGCGGGTGGAGGCCTGCCTCCGCGCCGTCGAGGACGCGGAACGGGAGACGGGCCGTCGTGCGCTCTACGTGCCCAATCTCATCGGAACCCCGGACCGGATGCTCGCACAGCTCGGATTCGCGCGCGACGCGGGCGCCAAGGCCGCGCTGGTCTCGCCGATGACGACGGGACTCCCGATGCTCGCGCAGCTCGCGTCGCTTGCCGATGGCCTGCCCCTCTTCGCCCACCCCGCGCTCGGCGGCGTGTCGCGCGTGGAGGCGCCGGCCCTGTTCGGCAAGCTGTTCCGCTGGTTCGGCGCCGATGCCGTGATCTTCCCTCATGCCGGAGGACGATTCAGCTACAGCCCGGAGACCTGTCGTGCGCTCGCCGGGGCGCTCCGTGCGCGGCACGCGTGCGTGAAGCCGGCGTTTCCGGTCGCCGCGGGCGGCATCCGCGTCGAGCGCGTGGCGGACCTGATCGGCTTCTACGGCGTCGAGTGCATCTTGCTGATCGGAGGCAGCCTGTACGAGGCGGGCGACGGGCTGTTCGACCGGAGCCGCGCGCTGGTCGATCGGGTGGCGCGGGCATCATGGGAGGTAGTCGGATGAGCGAGCACGTTCGCCAGACCCAGCCGTTTCGGTGGGACGGCGTGGAGGTCAAGCCCTACAAGGGTGAAGGGGCGCACTTCGCAGGCATCACCCGTCAGGTGCTCTTCGTCGGAGGCGAAGGCCTCGGCTGCGAGCTTCGCTATTTCGAGATCGCACCCGGCGGCTGGTCCTCCCTCGAGCGACACCGCCACGCGCATGCGGTGATGATCGTCCGGGGCGCTGGGCGAGTGCTGGTCGGCGACCGGATCATCGACGCAGGCACTCACGACCTCGTCCGCGTGCCCCCGCTCACCTGGCACCAGTTTCAGCCGGCGGGCCAGGAGCCGCTCGGCTTTCTCTGCATGGTGGACTGCGACCGGGACGTGCCCGAACGGCCGGACGCCGAGGCGCTCGCGGCGCTGCGACGGGACGACGACGTGGCGACGTTCATCCGGGCGTGACCGCCCGGTCACGGGGGCGCCGGTCCCTGCGCCCAGTTCGGAACTCCGCGCTCCGGAGAAGGTAGATTTCCGAGGTCCTCGGAGGAGTTTGACCATGGAGCTCGGTGGCATCCATCATCTGACGGCGGTCTCCGCCGACATCGGCGGCAACTATCGCTTCTATACCCGCACGCTGGGCATGCGCCTGGTGAAGCGGAGCGTCAATCAGGACGACGTGAGCGCGTACCATCTGTTCTACGCCGACGCGGTGGGGTCCCCCGGGACCGACCTGACCTTCTTCGACTGGAAGATGCCGCGCGAACGGCGCGGCACACATAGCGTGGTGCGGACCTGTCTGAGGGTGACCGGGCGTGACGCGCTCGACTGGTGGGCCGCCCGGTTCGCGGAGCTGGGCGTGCGGTCCGGGGCGGTGGCGGAGCGCGACGGGCGTGCGACCCTCGATTTCGAAGATCCGGAGGGACAGCGCCTGGCGCTGCTGGACGATGGCGGTGCGGGTGCACGCTCCGTGTCCTGGGACCGGAGCCCGGTCCCGGCCGAGCGGCAGATTCGCGGGCTTGGCCCGATCGTGATGAGCGTGCCCCGCCTTGGCCCAACCGATGAGCTGCTCACCGGGATGATGGGACTCCGGAGAGTCCGCGGGTACGCTGCGCCCGACAACGCCGCTCACACCGTGCACGTCTACGAGATGGGCGACGGCGGACCCAGCGCGGAGCTGCACGTCGCCGAGCAACCCGACCTCGCGCCCGCCCGCCTCGGCGCGGGTGGCGTGCATCACGTGGCCTTCCGGACTCCGAACGAGGCGGAGTACCACGCGTGGCGGGAGCGGCTGGACGCGAGCCGGATACCGAACAGCGGCGAAGTGGACCGGTACTACTTCCGGAGCCTCTACTTCCGCGAGCCGAACGGGATTCTGTTCGAGATCGCCACGGATGGGCCGGGGTTCGCGGTTGACGAGGATCCCGCGACGCTCGGCGAGCATGTGGCCCTGCCCCCGTTCCTGGAGCCGCAGCGGGAGGCGATCCTGGCGGGACTCGAGCCTATCGTGTAGGCGGCGGTCGGTGCCGCATGGGCACGATCACGACCAGCAGCTCGCCCGCGGTTTGACTTCCTGCCGGGCGCGCGTGATCCTTGCCCGTATGCCCCTCAATCATCGAAAACTCCTGCTCATCGGCCTGGATGCCGCTGATGCGTCACTGGTCGAGCGGTGGATGGACGATGGCACCCTGCCCGCGCTGCGTGCCCTTCGGGATGCCGGGACCTGGGGCCGCCTGTCGACCTCGGCTCGCTATCTGACGGGCTCCCCCTGGCCGACATTCTATACCGGTCGGCCGCCCTCCGACCACGGCATCTATCACGATTTCCAGTGGCGCCAGGAGGACATGGGTTTCGCCGCTCCGGCGACCGACTGGCTGCCGGTGCGGCCGTTCTGGCGGGAAATCGAGGGGGACGTCACCTCGATCGTGCACGACGTGCCGATGACGCCGGGGACGGTTCCCTTCGGCGGTGTCGAGGTCACCGGGTGGGGCAGCCACGACAAGCTGGTGGCGCCCCAGTCCCATCCGCCCGAGCTCCTGGCGGAGGTGGTGCAACGGTTCGGCGAGTCGCCCATCCGGACCGACGAGTACGGCCGTGCGTCGCTGGCGCACTTACGCGAGCTGCACGCCGAGCTGATCAACCTCACGAGGCGCTCGACCGAGCTCTCGCGGTGGCTGCTCGAGCGGCCGTGGAACCTGGGCGTCGTCGTGTTCGGCGCCCTTCACCGCGGCGGACATCGCTTCTGGGACCGCACCAGCGTGGACACCGAGCTGCCGCCGGCGCACACGGCGTGGTTCGACAACGCCCTGCGCGAGCTCTATCGGACGGCCGACCGCACCGTCGCGGAGCTGGTGACCGCCGCGCCGGACGCCACGGTCATGGTCTTCTCGCTCCACGGCATGATGGTCAACTCCGCGCGCGTGGACCTGCTCGACGACATGCTCGCCCGCGTGCTGAACGGGCCGGCCGCGGAACGCCCGCGGCGCGGCGTGCTCCGCCGCCTCGGTGAGTCCCTGCCTCTGCCGGTCCGCCGGGCGCTCACCAACGCCGTGCCGAAGCCGATCAAGAACCGCATCATGACGCGATGGACCACCGGTGGCGTCAACTGGGAGCGGACACCGGCGTTCACGCTGCGCGCCGACCTCAACGGCTACATCCGGCTCAATGTCCAGGGCCGCGAGGCGCGGGGCATCGTCGCCCCGTCAGATGTCCGGGCGCTGTGCGACCGGCTCTCCGACGGGCTCATGAGCTTTCGCGACGCCGATACGGGCGAGCCCATCATCGAGGAGGTTCGCCGGGCCGACGAGGTGTTCCCCGCCGGGGAGCGAAACCACCGCATGCCCGACCTTATCGTGCGCTGGAGCGAGTCTTCGGCGGCGCCGCACGCGGCCCTCACGTCTCCGGCCTTCGGACGGGTGGACCGGTCGACGCCGGGGCGAATCCCGAACGGACGGAGCGGCAACCATTCGCCCTTTGGATTCCTGATCGCTCGAGGCGCGGGGATCCCGGCCGGCGCCCAGCTCGAGCCCGGCGCCGACATTCTCGACCTGGCACCGACGGCAGTGCATCTCATCGGCGGCCGCTCCCGCGTGCCACTCGCCGGCAAGATTCTCAGGCAATTGGTCTAGCTAGTCGACCGGGATCCAGACGCCGCGCTGCTCCGCGCTGCGGCGGCAGGCGTCCAGCACCTCGAGGACGCGCACCCCTTCGGCGGCAGTCGCCCCTGCCTGCGTGCCGCCGCCGATCGCCTGCACGAAATCCTGCAGCTGCAGCTCGAAGCTCGTGTTCGAGATCTTGGGTCGCCTGCGAAGCTTGTTGCCCGCCAGGGTGAGCCGATCCAGCAGCATCGCCCGCTGCCGCCGCCACCCGGGAAAGCTTGACCCCGCGCCGAATCGCACCCGCGTGCCGGTCGCCTCGAGCGTTCGGCGGTCGGCCATGCACATCTCGAGGCGCTCGGCGTAGCCGCCGTGCGACGCGTGGCAGGTCGCGGTCACCTTCTCGAATCGGAACTCCGCTCGTACCGCGCCGCCGGCGCCGATTTCCGCTCGGGCCGCATCGGGCTTCGCCTCGAAGCACCAGCACAGCAGGTCCACTTGGTGGGACAGGACGTCGTCGAGCGGTGCCCCGCCCCGCGTTCCATCGCCGAGGAACCCTGAATAGGCGTTCCAGCCGACGATCGGGAACGTCAGCTCGAAGTGGGCCTGCAGCGGTCGCGGGGCAGCCGGGTCTCGGAGGCGAGCGCGGAGCCACGCGTACGGCTCCCTGAACCGGCGGGTGTGTCCCACCTGCAAGAGGCGACCTCTGCTGCGCGCGACATCGGTCATCCTCCGGCCTTCCGTCACCGTCAACGCCATCGGCTTCTCCACCAGCACGTGGAGGCCCGCCTCGAGTGCCTGAACCGCCAGGCCCGCGTGCGCCGTGGGTGTGGTGAGGATCAGCAGCGCGTCCAGGTCCGTCTGCGCCAGCAGCTCCTCGAGGGAGCGGCCGAGCGCGGGTCGCGGGGACCTGCTCGCTGCCCAGGCGAGCCGCGCGGCCTCGACGTCGGCCGCTCCGACGAGGGTCGTGGAGGGTGTATGGTCGATCGCGGGCAAGTGAAATCGCTCGAAGACCCGGCCGCAGCCGAGCACACCCAGGCGGAGTGGCATGGCGTCCAATTTCGAGCGCCGACGGCGGCATCCGCCAGGGGGCCATGACGCTGAGAAGGAATTGGAGATCGCGTCGTCAGATGGTGAGACGCAGACGACACCATCCCAAGGAGCCATGCCATGAAGTCCACCACACTCGCACTGCTAAGTCTTGCAGCGCTCCCCCTGGTGCTGGGGGCCTATGCTCATCAGCGCGCGGACGAGGCAGTCCCGTCCGTAACCGTCACCGCCCGCGACTACACCCTGGAGATGCCGGACACCTTGCCCGAGGGTGCCGTGACCATACGGTTGGTCAATCGAGGCAAAGAGTTCCACCACGTCTGGATTTCCCGGATGGATGGCGGCCACACGGTCGCCGACGTCCTCGAGGCGCTCAAGGTGCACGGTCCGCTGCCGAGCTGGCTCAGGGATGCCGGCGGTCCGAACGCGCCGCGGCCTGAGGGCGGGGAGGCGATCGCCACGGTTACGCTGACGCCTGGCCTTTACGTTGTCGCCTGCCTGATCCCGAGCAAGGACGGCGTCCCGCACCTGATGAAGGGCATGGTCCGCTCGCTTACCGTCGTAAAGTCGGGCGAGCCCGCGAAGGCCCCTTCGGCGGACGTGGTGATGACGCTCCGCGACTACAGCTTCTTCCTCTCGCGACCTCTCGCCGCCGGCAAGCACGTGATCGAGGTGCGCAATGAAGGGACCCAGTGGCACGAGTTCGAGCTGGTGCAGCTCGCGCCCGGCAAGACGACGCAGGATGTGATCGCGTTCATCGACCAGGGCATCGGCAATCCGCCAGGCCTCCCGCTCGGCGGCATCAGCCCGCTCGCCGTTGGCCAGACGTCCTACATGCACGTGGAGCTGCAGCCGGGACGATATGGTCTGATCTGCTTCCTCCCGGACCGGAAGGATGGTAAGCAGCACTTCCAGCACGGCATGATTCAGGAGTTCGAGGTGGGCGGAGCGATCGCGACGAGGTAGACCGACACCGCCGGACAACGAGCGAAGGGGCCTGCCAAGTGCACGCCCCTTCGTGCGCCCCAGATTCGCTCTCTCTGCTGGCCGATCGCCCGACTGAGAATCCTTCCCCCTACCCCACGTCCTACGCCCAGCAACCACACTCCTGGGCGAGGATTCGATGTACCGGACGCAGCTCTCACACCGTGCACGTGCGCTCTGCTTGGCGCTGATGCTTTCCTTGACGCCGGCAGGGCGGGCGCTGCCGCAGATGGCGCCGGGCCTGAGCGCGCTCATCTCCGCGGCCCTCGATCCGTCCCGAACGCTCGATTCGGTGGCCGATCGAACGGACGCCGTCGACGGCGAGGAGTCGGCCGCCGTGCGGCACACCTCTGCGGCCCGCGTGGTATCGGAATATCCGCGTGCATCCTACGCGGGACGGGACGAGCGCGGCGTCCTGCGCTACCTCGGGCGGGCCTTCTCGGAGGAAGAGCGGGACCTGCTGCGTCGTGAGTTCGGGATCGAGGAGCCCCAGCGTCTCTACCTGTCCGACACACTGCCGGGCGCCACCCTCACCTATGACACTGATTGGGATCGTGGTGAGCGCGACCTGGTGAGCTCCTACCGGATAGGCGCGGCGTCGGTCCGCCAGCCGGGCGAGTCGTGGGAGGAGCTCGAGCGCCGGTTGGCGTCCACCCTTCCCGAGTCCTTTCCGGCCAGCACCCACCAAGTGGATCGCTCGCTGGGATCGCTCGACTCCGTCGTCCGGCCGCACGTCGCCCGTGTGCTGGCGGCGGCCCGTCGCGCGGGGTTCCGGGTCCGGATCGCCGAGGCGCGCCGGTCCGCCGAGCGTCAGGCTTACCTCCTCGCCCTCGACAGCCGGCTCACCCACACCGCCACCTCGCGCCACGCGGAGGGATTCGCGGTGGACGTGGTGGTCGACGACGGCAACCTGCGGAACAGTGTCACCCGGGCGCACTGGATCGCATTCCGCCGCTGGGTGGTGGCCAATGAAGCCGACACCTTCCGGCTCATCGGGGCGCCGGACCAGTCGTGGGACTGGCCCCACATCGAGTACATCGACGGCCCTCCCGGCTTTCATTCGGTCGAGCAGCTCCTCGACGCCGCCCGCCGGTGCGCCGATGCCGCCGTCGTCGACTGCGGCGCGGCATGGCGCGACCGAGGAAATCAGGCGCTCGCGCTGATGGAGTGATCGGCGGTCCGAGCGCTGGCGCCTCGGGGTCGGGAGTCCGATACTTCCGGCATGACACTGCCCGAAGCCGAACAACATCTCTCCCTCGCGGTCGAAGCGGTGCTCAAGCGTTTCGGCGCGATGGTCCGGCAGGTGAGCCGCCGCTACCGCCTCGACGACTCGGACGTGGACGAGGTGATGCAGGAGGTTCGGATCCGGCTCTGGCGGGCCCAGCGGACGAGTGAGCAGATCGGCGAGGTGTCCACGTCTTACGTATACCGGACGGCGAGCTCGGCCGCCCTGGACGTGATACGCCGCCGGCGCTCCCGCCGGGCCGAGCACCACCAGTCCCTGGACGACGAAGGGACCACGGTGACCATCGCCGAGCCCGCGCCCGACCCCCACGGAGCGCTCGAAGGGTCCGAGGTTGCCGAGCAAGTGGCTCGGGCACTCGAAACGATTCCCGCTTCCCGCCGCCCCGTGGTGAAGATGTACCTGACCGGGTACCCGCGCGAGGAAATCGCCGAGCTGATGGGTTGGACCGAGGGAAAGACCCGCAACCTGCTCTACCGCGGCCTCGCCGACCTGCGCGAGCGGCTTCAGGAGATGGGCGTGGGATGGGACCGCGCCGAGGAGACATCATGAGCGACGAACGTCTACGCGAGTTGTACACGGCAGCCGTGGCGGGCCGGCCCGCCGGCGCGGAACCGCATCCGGCCCCGGAGGCCATCGCGGCGCTCGCGCGCCGCGAGGGCTCCGAGGAGGCGCGCCTCGCCACGCTGGACCACGTCATGGGCTGCGACGACTGCCGGCGCGAGTTCGACCTGCTGCGCACGCTCGAACGAGCCGGAGCCCAGAGCGGTGTGGCGGCCCGGCCTGCGGGCCGTCGAGCCTGGTTCATGCCTGCGGTCCTGGCCGCGTCCCTCCTGCTCGCGGTGGGAATCGGTCGGCAGGTGCTCCGGTCCGGTACCGACGACACGACCCGTGGCGACGGCGAGTCGGGGGCCATCGTGCTCGTGCAGCCCGGCGCCGAGATGCCGGCGGGCCAGTCGCTGACGTTCGCTTGGCGGCCGGTGTCCGGCGCGAGCCGGTACGAGCTCGAGCTGCTGGATGCCGGGGGTGCGGTGGCGGCCTCGGCGGCGACCAGCGACACGTCCGCCACCCCTGACGCGGCGCATACGCTGCCCCCCGGCGAGTATCGCTGGTGGGTCCGCGCCACCACGTCCGACGCCCGCACGCTTCGCTCCGCCCTTCGCCCGCTCCGCCTGACCGCGGAGTAGCCCACCTGGAGTAAGGCAGATGGGTGCGGCACAAGCCTTCTTCGACGCACGCGAGGCCCTGCTCGCTCGGCGCGAGCGGTATGACGACGCCTGCCGGGACTTTCGTTGGCCGGATCTCGACCGGTTCAATTGGGCGCTGGACTGGTTCGACCTCTATGCGGCCGGCAACGCTCGTCGCGCGCTCTGGCTGGTCCAGGATGATGGGCCGGATGTCGCCTTCTCGTTCGCAGACCTGTCGGCGCGGAGCAACCGTGTCGCCAATTTCCTGCGCCGGCTCGGCGCGCGGCGCGGCGATCGCCTGCTGCTCATGCTTCCCAACATGGCGCCATTGTGGGAGATCCTGCTCGGCGCCATGAAGCTCGGCGTGGTTCTCGTGCCGAGCACGACGCAGCTCGGCAAGGAGGATCTCGCGGACCGGATGGCTCGCGGTGAGATTCGCCATGTCGTGACGGATGCGGAGGGAGCGGAGAAGCTGCAGGACCAGGGCGGACGGTGGACCCGGCTCGTGGTAGGCGCGGCGCAGCCGGGGTGGACCGCTTTCGACGAGGCGGATCGCGAGCCCGCCACGTATGCGCCCGACTCCGACACTCACGCCGGCGATCCCCTGCTCCTCTACTTCACCTCCGGCACCACCGCACGGCCCAAGCTCGTCCTCCACACGCACCAGAGCTATCCAGTGGGCCACCTTTCCACGATGTACTGGATCGGCCTGCGCGAGGGCGACATCCATTGGAACATCAGCTCGCCAGGGTGGGCCAAGCACGCGTGGAGCAGCACCTTCGCGCCGTGGAACGCGGGCGCTACCGTTTTCGCCTACAACTACGCTCGATTCGACCCGCGGAGGACGCTGGAGACGATCGTTCGCTGCGGCGTGACCACGCTCTGCGCGCCTCCGACCGTATGGCGGATGCTGGTCGGTGAGGACTTGGCCGCCTTTCGGGTCGCTTTGCGGGAGGTCGTGGGAGCGGGTGAACCCCTGAATCCCGAGGTCATCGAGCGGGTGCGGCGCGCTTGGGGCCTCACGATCCGTGACGGGTACGGCCAGACGGAAACAACGGCACAGGTCGGAAACTCTCCGGGACAGGTCGTAAAGCCGGGCTCGATGGGGCGGCCGCTTCCGGGATACCGCGTGGCCCTGCTCGACGAGCACGGAAATGAGGCGGACGAGGGTGAGATCGCCCTTCCGCTCGCGCCGCCGCCACTCGGCCTGATGGCAGGTTACCTGGACGACGAGTCCCGCGCGGCGGACGCGACGCGTGGCGCTTACTACCGCACCGGGGACGTGGCGGTTCGGGATGCCGACGGGTACATCACCTACGTGGGCCGAGCGGATGACGTCTTCAAGAGCTCGGACTATCGCATCAGCCCGTTCGAGCTCGAAAGCGCGATCGTCGAGCATCCCGACGTCGCGGAGGCGGCCGTGGTGCCGAGCCCCGACCCGGTCCGGCTCAGCGTTCCCAAGGCGTTCATCGCGTGCCGTGGGAATGTGCGCCCCTCTCGCGAGCTCGCCCTGGCACTGTTCCGCTTTCTCCGCGAACGGTTACCCCGCTACAAGCGGATTCACTGCATCGAGTTCGCCGAGCTCCCCAAGACGATCTCGGGGAAGATCAGGCGGGTCGAGCTTCGAAGGTTGGAGGCAGGCCGACGAAAGGATGGCGAGCGGGGAGCCATGGAGTTCTGGGATCGGGATTTCCCGGAGCTCTCACAGCGCGGCGGCCGACGAGGCTGAGCCGCGGCGGCGCCGGAGGGCAAGGCAGGCAGCGCCGACGAGCGTGATCGCGCCCAGGATCATCCACAACCTCGACGCCGGTGGGGGCTCCCGCAGGGGGATCGCGACCGAGGGATCCCCGACCACCGTGAACCCGGCCCATTCGCTCGCCGGTGCGCCACGGCGGATGGCCGCGAGCTTCGCCGCGCGGAGCGCATCGCCCACCGGCGCGCCGCGTGCCAGCCCATCGTACAGGTCATGGACCAGCTGAACCGTACTTCGGTCGCCAATCCGCCACTGGGTCGCGATCACCGAGCGCGCTCCCGCTTCGAGCAGAGGGGTGGTGAGACCTTGCAGCCCCTCGCCCGACACCATCACGCCGCCGGCGGTTCGGCAGGCCGACAGCACGACGAGATCCGCGTGGAGACGGAGCGCGGAGATGTCGGCCGGCGACACGAAGCCATCCTCCCCTGCCCCGGGCGCCAGGGCGAGCGACGTGCGCGCGAGCGAGCTCTCGTCCACCAGGGCATGCGTGGCCAGGTGGATCACGCGGTACCGTTCGACCGATGCGCGCTTGAGCCACGCCTCGCTCGCGTCGGCGCGAAGCCGTACCTCGGACTCCGCCGCGAAGCGCGCGACATCGCGCGCCTCGTCCCCGCTCGCGGCGAGCCGCGGCAGGCCGCCGGTGGCATCGAAAGCCCCGCGGAAGAGATCGGCCTCACGCGTCGGGCCGGTTCCGCGCTCGTTGGCGAAGGAGGGGTCGCCCATCGCGAGCAGCCGGGGCGCGGAGGAATCGTCGCGTCCGCGCTGGCGGAGCACCGTCGCGATGGCGGCCGAGGGTGCCAAGCCCACGGCCCATCGCTCGACGGCGCGGCGTCCGTCGGGAAGCACCAGCGCGTCGAAGGCCACCCGGTGGAGCGGACCGTCGGGCACGACCATGAGCCGCGTCGCCTCCGCCGGGATCAGCGGGGCCACCGGCCCGAGGACGGTCGCCCCAAGCGTTCCAGCCAGCTTGTCTGCCGCTGCGCCGCTCTCGAGCAGCGCCGCGAACCGCTCGATCGGACGGGCGAGCGAGTCGGCCGTCGGCAGCAGGCGGGCCTCGACGCTACGCCGCGTCACGACGAAGGCGGTCGTCGGGGCGCCTTCGCTGCCGGCGACGTACTCTACCAGTGCGGTTCCCTCGGGCAGTGCGTTCGCGATCTCCGCCGCCGTCGCCGGCCGATCGCGATGCGCCGCCGGGGCGGCGCCGGACTCGCGCAGGGCATCCGCCTGAGTGAGCCGGTCGGCCAGCGTCCGCGCCCGCCGTCGCTCGGCCAAGGTAAACGCCGCTTCCGCGCGTCCTCCGCGCGCGAGCGCCGCGATGACGCTGGAAGCGGGTCCCTGTGGGTCGTACTCGCCGAGCGCCGTCGCGGCGAACGCGTAGCGACGAAGCTCGGCCGCGCCCAGGGAGGCGCGCCATCGCTCGAGCTCGCCGCTCGCCTGGTCGAGCTCACCCTCGGCACGCTCGAGCGCGCCCGCCGCCGCCCAGGCCTGCGCGAGCCTGGTCCGGACGGTGTACCGAATGAGGTGGTCCTCCGGGTCCGTCCCGCGAAGGAAACTTTCGAACAGGCGGGCAGCCCCGCGAGCGTCGCCCTGCCCCAGCGCCAGACGGCCGCGGTCGTAGGCGATCGGTCCGCGCATGTCCTGGAAGCCTCGCGAGCGGGCGGCCGAATCGGCGGTGGCCAGCTCACGGGTTGCCTCGGCCCAATCTCCGCGGCGAATGGCGACCCGCGCGAGCGCCTGTCGCATGAGGACCACCCGCTCGAAGAAGTCCCCTCTGGTCGCCTCAGCGATCACCCGCTCGAACGCGGCGCGCGCATCCTCGAGATCACCAGAGGCCGCCAGTACCTCGCCCCTATTCGCTTCCGCGATCAGCTTGGCTTCGGTCAAGCCGAGCGAATCGTTGAGCGCCGCTGCCCGACCGAAGTAGTCGGCTGCGGTCGTGAGGTCGCCCACCCGGAGCGCGAGCATGCCCATGCCGCCGTAGGCGTTGCTCAAGCGCTGGAGATTCTTCGAGATCGTGGCGTGGGTCAGCACCTCTCCGAGCGCGACCTTCGCCTCGCCGAGCCGGCCGGATGCCTGCAGGATGTCGCTCCGTCTCGACTCGAGTCGTGCGATCCCGGCGTGCTCATGTGTAGCCCGGAGGAGTTCCAGCGCGCGATCCATGGTGGCCAAGGCCGAATCGTTGTGATTGCGGAAGCTCTCGAGTAGTCCCTCCGCCTCCAGGCAGTGGCCGGCGAGCTGGCGCTCCCCGGTCCGCTCGGCCATCGCGATCCCCCGCAGGACGGCCGACGAGGCCCCCGAATCGCCTCGAACGCCTTGGTAGAGGCCGCGCCGGCAGAGATACTCGGCGCGGTCCCGTCCATCCCCCGGCGGCAGGAGCGGCAAGACAGTATCCAGGGTGGCAAACAGGGCGTCGGCGTTTGCGCTTCGTGTGTTCGTGAAGCCGATGAGTGCTGCAACCTCCGCGGAACGGTCGCCCACCCGGCGCGCCTCGACGATCGCGATCCGAAGCAGCGAGTCGGCCTTGCGGACATCGCCCGTGGCGTTGGCAACGCGGTATTGACCAAGACGAGCGTGAACCGTCCACTCGTCGCTCGCGGGCCCACTCCGCGTCAGCAGGCCGTTCAGCAAGCGCTCGGCGGCCCCGAAGTCGTACGTCTGGCGCGCGATCGTGGCGAGGCCCAGCGCTGCCGCCCGGTCGGCGCTGTCGCGTGCCAGGGCAGCCCGCCACCGAGCCGTGACCGCCTGAACGCTGTCGTCCTGGACGGCGTGCTCAGCCGCACGCACGATGGACGCCGCGCTCGGTGACTGCGCTTTCGCGATCCTCGGCGTGACCACTGCGAGGAAAAGGGCCAGGACCGGCCGGAGCTTGGCTGATGACATGGCTGAGGCGGAGGTGGATCGGGAGAGGGGAAGGTACTGCGGAGGTGTGCCGCCGGGTAGGCTGCGATCCAGCGGCGGGCCACGGTCGAGATTTGGCCCCAGCCCCCGGGGGGCGGGACGCCTCAGGTCTTTTGCTTGCGGTAGAGGCCGTCGAAGCTGGTGGCCCACGTGGCCCCGTTGTCCGATGACGTCTCCCAGAGCTGGCGTACGGTACCGTCAGGGTTGGCGTGGAAGCTGAGTCGATGCCGCAGGGTGGTGCCGTCAGGCTGTCGGTTCTGGCCCAGGTAGGTCAAGGTGCCGTCGGCGTACCGCCCAGCCAGGTCCAGCACGCTCCCGGTGCTTGAGACCCAGACCTGGTGCCACTGCCCGTCGTCGCGATTGAAGAAATTGAAGCTCTGGCCTGTGCCGCCCCGCGCGCCGGTCCAATGCTCATGGACCAGGCAGCCCTGTTCTTCGAGGGTGACGACGTTGGTCCCCGCCGGTTGCCCCTTCATCGTCACGTCCCAGCTCCCGACCCAGAAATCGAGTTGCCTATGCTGCGGGGCGTCGCAGGTGGGGGGCTTGCCCGCCGCCGCCTGAGCCGGCAGGGGCGCCGCACAGGGAAGGCCGATCAGCGACAGGAGGAGGGAGATCATTCGCGGGACGGAGCAACGGGGCGGGACCATGGTATCTCCTGGCACCGGGAATGATCATCGAGTGCGTACGGTATGGCTGGCACAGCATGGAGACGGAGGCTCGCGGTGTGGGCGCACGCTCCGGTCCGAGACGTGACGCGGAGCACCATGCCAATGATGGTGGCGCGGTTGCCGCACGCGGTCCGACGGTGTAACTGTACCATGCGCGCAACGCCGCGTGCCGGGACTCGCCGGCGCTGGCGTGGCGGAGCAAATTCAGCCAGTAGACTGGGTAGGAAGCATGCGCATTGCCATGGTTTCGACGCCGTTCGTGCCGGTACCCCCCCACCACTACGGGGGGACCGAGCTGGTGGTCTATGAATTGGTGGAAGGGTTGCTGGATCGCGGTCATGAGGTGACCCTGTTCGCCACCGGAGACTCCCGCACCCGCGCGCCCCTCTGCTCTCTCTACCCGAGCGCTCAGTGGCCGCCTGGGTGGTTCGCCGACCTCAATCACTCCGCATGGTCGCTACACCAGGTTGCCCAGGACAAATTCGATGTCGTCCATGCGCACTCGGCCGCCGCGCTCGCGCTCGGCCGGTTCGTTCCCGACACCCCGATGGTATATACGCTACACCACACCCACGATCCCGAGCTATCGGCGTACTACGAGCAATTCCCCGAGGTGGCGTTCGTCGCGATCTCGGGTGATCAGTGCCGGCGGGAATGCGGGGCGAACCGGCGGACGGTGATTCACCACGGCCTCGATCCCTCCCGCTTCCGTTGGACCCATCAGCCCGGGCCGTACGTGTGCTTTGTGGGACGGTTTGCGCAGGAGAAGGGGGTGCATACCGCAATCGATGTCGCGCAGGCAGCCGGCGTGCCGATCCGGGTCGCGGGCGAGGTGCACCCCAGGGATTGTGAGTTCGGGCGCCTCGAAGTGGAGAGCCGGTTGCGGCGGAGCCATGTCACCTACCTGGGCTGCATCGGGAGCCTCCAGAAGATGCCGCTGCTCCGCGACGCACGCGCCCTGCTCGCCCCCATCGAATGGAATGAGCCGTTCGGCCTGATTCTCATCGAGGCCATGCTGTCCGGGTGTCCGGTCGTGGCGTTCGGCCGCGGCAGCGTGCCCGAGGTGGTCGAGCACGGAGTCACGGGCCTGATCGCCGAATCGTTCGAGGACATGGTTCGGTTCATCCGGCCCGGTGGGGAGGTGGACCAGCTGAGCCGCCGGGCGATCCGGGCGGCGGCGGTCGCGCGGTTCAACCACCGGCGGATGGCGGCCGAGTACGAGCGTCTCTACAACGAGGTCATCATTGCGGATACGACGCGCGCCGGTCGCTGGCCAATCACCGCGGCATGAGCCGCAGCGTGCAGGAGCGAGGTCCGACGGCGGTTGCCGAGATCGCTGATCGGGGGCTTCACCCGGTGTCGATGGTCGAAGCGGTGGGCTACCCCGCCCTCGAATGTGCCAGCGAGCGTCTCGCCGAGCGCAGCCTGGTGCTCAAGCACGATCGCCTGTTCATGCTCGCCGATCTCCACGGCAACATCGCGCCGGCGGGCGTCTGCTCCCTCGGACTCTTCGAGGACGACACCCGGATCCTGAGCCACTACGCCCTCTCGGTGCACGGTGGCGTTCCCGACCTGCTCTCGGCTCAGGTCCCGAGGGCGTACGGCGCGCAAATCGACCTGGCCATCTCCAATGTGGCATTCGGGGGAGATCCCTGGGACCCGAGGAACGTCGTCCATATTCGCCGGGAGCTGGTCCTGGACGACCGACTCGCGGAGCGGGTGACTCTCACGGGTTTTCTCGGCGCGCCCACGGACTACTGGATCGAGCTCACGCTCGGCTGCGACTTCGCGGACATCTTCGAGGTGCGTGGCTGGCAGCGCGGGGCCCGGGGGCAGTACTTCGCGCCCGGGTACTCGACCGACATGCTCGAGCTGGCGTACCTTGGACGCGACGGCCGCCTCCTCCGGACCATGGCCCGATTCGGGCAACATCCCGATCGACTGACCGATCGGACCGCGCGGTGGAACGTGCGCCTCGAGCCCGACCGTCCGGTCGTTCTCGAGTGGGAGGTAGGCGCTCAGGACGGCGGCCATCCGGTCGTCACGGTCCCCCGCGCGCTGGACGAGAGCCGGGTCAACCTCGACCGCGCATACCGCGCGTGGCATGACGGGAACAGCCGGTGGGTGACCGATGTCCCGGCCTTCGACGGCCTGTTGCACCGCGCCGCCGATGACCTCCGGGCCCTCTACGTCGAGGTCGATGGAGACGCCGTGATCTCGGCGGGGATCCCTTGGTACTCGACGGTGTTCGGCCGGGACTCCATCATCACATCGCTGCAAACCCTGCCCCTCCAGACCAGGATCGCAGTGGACACGCTGCGCTATCTCGCGCGCCGTCAGGGTCAGCGGGAAGACGCTTTTACCGAGGAACAGCCCGGCAAGATCCTCCACGAGCTCCGTCGCGGCGAGATGGCCCGAAGCGGCGAGATTCCGCACGTGCCGTATTACGGCAGCATCGACGCCACGCCGCTCTGGCTCATCCTGCTCCACGAGGCCTGGCGCTGGACCGGGGATCTCGAGCTCGTTCGCGACCTGCTGCCCCACGCCGAACGTGCGCTCGAGTGGATCGCGCGATACGGGGACCTCGATGGCGATGGATTCGTCGAATACTCCCGGACCTCGACGAAGGGGCTGGTCAACCAGGGGTGGAAGGATTCGGGCGACGGAGTCCCCTTCCCCGATGGCCGGCTGCCCGAACCGCCGATCGCGCTGGTCGAAGTCCAGGGCTACGTGTATGACGCCAAGCTGCGGATGGCAGAGCTCTACCGGCACTTGGGGCAGCCCGAGCGCGGGGCTGCCCTGCGTCGCGAGGCGTCCGAGCTCAGGAACCGGATCCGGGCGGCGTTCTGGATGGACAAGCTGGGCACCTTCGCCCTCGCGCTCGATGGCAAGAAGCGGCCGATTCCGACGTCCACCAGCAACGCCGGCCACCTGCTCTGGAGCCGGGTGCCGACCCCGGACATGGCCCGCCGTCTCTCGGCACGGCTGCTCGAGCCCGACTTCTTTTCGGGCTGGGGAGTTCGTACCCTGAGTGCCGCGCACCAAGTCTTCAACCCGATGAGCTATCACAACGGCTCGATCTGGCCGCACGACAACGCGATCCTGGTGCTGGGCATGGCGCTCCACGGCCACGCGCGGGCGGCGCTTCCCATCGTTCGCGCGATCTACGAGGCGGGCGTGCAGGGCGAGTTCCAGCGACTGCCCGAGCTGTATTGCGGCATGACCCGTCAAGGCGGGGCTCGGCCGGTCAACTACCCAGTGAGCTGCTCCCCACAGGCGTGGGCGTCAGGTTCGCTGTTCATGCTGCTCCAGGCGCTCCTCGGGATATATGCCGAGGCGCCGGCCCGCATCCTCCATGTGCGTAATCCGGTGCTGCCGGATTTTCTGAGCGAGCTCACGGTATCCGGGCTTGCCATCGGCGGCTCACGCGTGGCCCTCCAGTTCAGGCGGCATGGCGCGCGCACCCTTGCGAACCTTCTGAGTGTGGACGGTGACGCGCTGCAGGTGCGGATCGAGCTGACCTGAGTCGGTGGGAGAGGGCTGAGGCCTACTTGGCGCGGTCGTGTCCCGACGACTGGGCCGTGCGCGCCTGGATCAAGATCTCCGCGGTTGGGCTCGCAGGAGGGTCGGCGGCGACCGGCCGCCAGCCTCAAACCTCCTTCGCTTCTCCTGATAGAAGCCCGAGTGCTGTAGGGGTTGTAATAGATACTACGCTGTGACCGGCTTGCACCAGCGCTTCTCGACCGCCCTGCTCGCGATCCACGACCGCTAGGACGCCCAAGACCCGGCCGCCGGCGGCCTCGACTGCCTCGATGGCCTTGCGAGCCGACCCACCTGAGGTGATCACGTCCTCTACGACGACCACCTCGTCCCCGGTGCGGAAGTTCCCCTCGATCAATTGCCCCATCCCATGGCCCTTCGCCTCTTTCCGCACGCTGAAGGCGTCGATGACCGCTGGCGTCCCCCAGCTCGCGGCCGCGATCGCGTAGGCGACGGGGTCTGCCCCCATCGTCATGCCACCGATCGCGCACGGGCGCCAGCCGGCGGCTGTGATGGCCGCCAGCCCGAGGCGTCCGATGAGCACCTGACCCTCGGCGCTCATGGTGGTGAGGCGGCAGTCTATGTAGTAGGAGGAGCGTTGCCCCGAGGCGAGAACGAAGTCTCCACGACGAACCGATCGCTCGAGCAGGAGGCGCCGAAGCTGGTCTGCGTCGGTCACTCCCCGCCCTTGCCGAACAGCGAGGACAGGAAGCCTCGCTTTCCCCCGCCCTGCCGTACCGCCGTGCACAAGTCCGCGGCGAATTCGTCCACCGTCTTGGAACGCTTACTCAAATCGCGGTCCAGGCCGCGCATGACGGCGGCCTCGATCGGGCCCGGAAAGCGAAGTCCCTTAACAGCTTGATTGAGAGCCACTGGTGGCTGTGTGAGTAGTTGCTGGAACAACTCCCTAGGGCTCTTGCCGGTGAACGGGAGTTCCTGCGTGAGCATGTAGTAGGCGATCGTCGCCAAGCTGTAGACGTCGGCCTGCTCGTTCACCAGCTCGCCGCTCAGCGTCTCCGGCGCCACGTACTGGAGCGTGCCAACGAAGAACCCCGCGCGCGTGAGCCGCTCCTCGGGGTTGAGCTCCGCGTCTCGCGCGATCCCGAAGTCGAGCAGCTTGGCCGTCTGCGTCGCGGGATCGTACATGATGTTCGCGGGCTTGAGGTCCCGATGGATGATTCCGGCCTTGTGAGCGGAGGCGAGGGCCGCGCCCAACTGCTCGACGATCGTGGCCACGAGCGGCGGGGCCAGTTTGCCCGAGCGATTGATGAATTCGGCCAGCGGCTCGCCCTGGGCCCACTCGAGCGCGAGATAGTGCAATCCGTCGGTGGCGCCGTAGTCGTAGGTCTGGACGATGTTGGGATGACGGACCCGGGCGCCGTACTCGGCCTCTCGCAGGAACCGCTTGACCGCGATCGGATCCTGCGCCAGGCGCGGCCGCAGGATCTTGACCGCGGCGCGCCCGCGCTCGGGGTGCTCCGCGCGGTACACCGTAGCCGTGCCACCCTCGCCGATGTACTCCGCGAGGTGGTACCCGGCCACCGTCCGTCCAACCATGTTGTCAGCGTTCATGGATCCGCCAAGCTACCGAGAATCCGACCCGGCAGCAAGTTGCGTGGTGCGTCTCTGTAGGCGACCTTAACCTTCCGCTGCGCTCGCACTAGCGCGTGCGAGCCCGCCTTTTTCCGGAGTCTCCGATGCGCCGGCTGGTCATTCCCGTCGTGCTCTGCGCGACCCTCGGCTGCGGCAGTTGGTCCCGCGTCGGTAGCGAGCGGGAGCCCAGCGCTTCGGAAACGCTCACGCGCGTCCTCAACAGCACCCAATTCTACCAGCGGCTCGGGCGGCTCGCGGCCGATCAGCCGCTGCCGTTCGTGGGGAACGTCGCCTTCGCCGCCGGGCCGGCGGATTCGGTCATCGGCGTGCTGGGCTTGTCGCTGGAGAATCGGGTCCTCGCATTTCAGCGGGAGGGGAACGTCTTCGTCGCGCGATATCGCGTGAGCCTCTCGTTCAAGCGCGAGGGAGCGCCGTCGGTCGATGTCGCGCGCGAGGAGATCGTCCGCGTCCCGACGTTTCAGGAGACCCAGCGGGCCGACGAGAGCATCCTGTTCCAGCAGGTGCTGCGGCTCCTGCCGGGCTCCTACCAGGTCAGCGTGACGGTGCGCGACGTCGGATCCACCTCCGAGAGTCATGCGGAGGCCAATTACACCGCGCCCCATTTCACGGCCGGCACCACCAGCGGGCCGATCCTCGCATACCAGGCGACGGGGCGGGGGAACCTGACCGACCCGTTGAACCTCGTCCTCAACCCGCGGGGCTCGGTTGGGTATGGCAGCGATACGCTGCTCGCCTACATGGAGGGATACAAGTTTACCAAACCGACTACCGTCCCGTTCAAGGTCGTGGACGAGCAACAACACGTCGTTCACGAGAACGAGCTTCATTTCCGTGGCGGCCACGAGGTCGAGAGCCAGGTCGTGCGGCTATCACCGGACAGCGTCGCGCTGGGCGAGCTGAGTCTCGTCGTCGGGGAAGGGAATTCGGAGCGCGCGGTGTCCGCCGTCGTCTCGTTCACGCAGGCATGGGTCGTGACCAACTTCGACGAGATGCTCGACCTGCTCCGGTACTTCGGCCACGACGACGAAGTCAACGCCATGCGGAAGGCGCCGGCCTCCGAGCGAGCCCGCATGTGGCGAGAGTTCTACGCCGCGACCGACCCCAACAACACGACCCCGGAGAATGAAGCGCTCAACGTATACTTCAGCCGGATCGCGCAGGCGAACCAGCGGTTCACCGACGAGGGAGTTCCCGGCTGGCGGACCGATCGGGGCGAGGTCTACGTGAACCTGGGCCCGCCCGACGAGTCGGTGGAGAACACCCCGGGCACTACCGCCAACCGCATCCTTCGGTGGACCTACATCAGCCTCCGGTTGGAGCTCTTCTTCCGGGACGAGAGCGGCTTCGGGCGACTGCGGCTCCTGCCGGCTAGCCGCGCCGACTACGAGCGGACGCTCGCAAGGCTCCGGCGACAGGGCTAGCGATGTCGGCCGTTCGCTACGAACGCCGAAGATCGACATGGTGAAGAGCGACATGGTAGGGTAGGGGGCGGCCGCAGGAAAAACCCGGGCGCCTGCCTCCGGCAGGACCCTGGCTAGCATCCCGGCAAGCGACGCACGTTCGGCGCGACCGTCCGACCGTCCGACCGTCCGACCGTCCGACCGCCTTATCTTCCCCTGATGCCCAACCACGCCCCTCCCCAACTCTTCCTCATCGACGGCTACGCGCTCATCTATCGAGCATTCTTCGCGATGATCTCGCGGCCGCTGCGGACCACCAAGGGCGAAAACACTTCCGCTGCCTGGGGCGTGGTGAACTTCCTCCTCCGCCTGCGCGAGAAATACCGGCCCGACTACGTCGCGTGGATCAACGACGCCGGCACCTCCTTTCGAGAGGAGCGCTACCCCGACTACAAGTCCACGCGCGAGAAGCTGGACGACTCGCTCCAGGCCGACTTCGACCGGGCGGTTGAGCGGATCGGCGCCATGCTCGAGGCGTTCCGCATTCCGCTGGTGACCGTTCGCGGGTATGAGGCGGATGACGTGATCGGCACCCTCGCGACGACCGGTGCTGCCCGCGGGCTCCGCGCCGTGATCGTCTCCGGTGACAAGGACTTCTACCAGCTCATCGGGCCCGGCATCACGCTGCTCAACCCCGGCCGCGGCGGACCCGCTGCCGTCGACGAGGTCTGGGTGGACGAGTCGAACGGCGCCGAGCGGTTAGGGGTGCCGCCGCACCAGGTCGTGGATTTCCTGGCGCTGGTCGGCGACTCGTCGGACAACATTCCCGGGGTCAAGGGGATCGGAGAGAAGGGCGCCCAGAAGCTGCTAGCGGACTTCGGGGACCTCGAAACCATTCTTGCCCGAGCCGGCGAGATCAGCGCGAAGCGCACGCGAGAGGCACTCCTCGGCCAGGCGGACAACGCTCGTCTCTCGAAGGAGCTGGTCACCATCAAGCGCGACGTGCCGGTGAAACTCGACGTCGCGGACCTCGTCCTGCGAGAGCCGGATCGCGAGGCGTTGATCAGGATCCTGACCGAGCTCGAATTCTTCTCGCTGGCGAAGCGGCTCGGAGGGCAGGGGGGGGCGGCCGCGGAGTCCGCGGCGCGAGCCTCCGCTCCCGCGCCGGACGCCGCGCTGCCGGCGCACGAGGCTGGTGACGACGGCTCGGTGCCCGCGCTCCCTGGCGGCGAAGCCGAGGAGCGGGTTGCCACGGCCACGCTGCCGACGACGGCCGCGGAGTGGCACGCGCTGGGTGACCAGGCGGTCGTGGAGGTGACCGTGGTCGATGACCCCGATGATCTGGCGGCCCTGATCGACCGTTTGCGCGCTGCCCCGCTCGTCGGCCTCGACGTCGAGACCTCGTCGCTCGCTCCCCACGAGGCTGAGCTGGTCGGGCTCTCCCTGGCCGCGAGCCCGACCGAGGTCTGGTATCTCCCGTTCGGGCATCAGCCTCCCGCGGGCGAGCTTGCCGCGCCCGCGCCGGTCAAGAACCTGCCGCCGATACGCGACTACGCCCTCGCCCCGCTCGTGGCGCTGCTGGAAGATCCGGCGGTCAAGAAGGCGGCGCACAACATCAAGTTCGCCTGGCAGGTGCTTCGCCGTGCCGGCATCGAGCTCGGCGGCGTCGCGTACGACTCGATGCTCGCGAGCTTCGTCCTCGACCCGGGTCGGCGGTCGCATTCCATCGACACGCTCTGCCTCGAGCACTTCGGGCGCGCGATGCAGTCCTATGCGGAGCTGGCAGGCCGGGGCAAGGCGGAGATCCCGTTCGCCGAGGTGCCGGTGCACGCTGCTGCGGCGTACTGCGGTGCCGACAGCGCCACCGTGCTCGCCCTGCACGAGTTTTTCGCTCCCGCGATTCGTGACATCGCGATGGAGCCGTTGCTGCGCGACATCGAGATGCCGCTCGTGGCCGTGCTCGCGGATATGGAATGGGAGGGGATCTCCATCGATCCCGCGGTGTTCGTGCGCCTGAACGGGGAGCTCGGCGCAGAGCTCCGTCGCCTCGAGGGAGAGATCGCCACAGTGGCCGGCGAGGCACTCAATCTCAACTCGCCGCGACAGCTCGCGTCGATCCTGTTCGAGCGGCAGCAGCTGCCCGTTCTCAAGCGGACCAAGACCGGCCCCAGCACGGACGCCGATGTGCTTGAGCAGCTCGCCGCGATGGGCCACGCCTTGCCGCGGCTCATCCTCGACTACCGCGAGCTGCAGAAGCTCAAGAGCACCTATGTGGACACGCTACCCGGCACCGTCAACCGTCGCACGGGCCGAATCCACACGAGCTTCAACCAGACCGGCGCCGCGACCGGCCGGCTCAGCTCGTCGGATCCCAACCTGCAGAACATTCCGATCCGGACTCCCCGCGGCGAAGAGATCAGGCGCGGGTTCGTCCCCCGCGCCGGCTGGCAGTTTCTCGTGGCCGACTATTCCCAGATCGAGCTGCGTATCATGGCGCATCTCTCGGGCGACCCGGCCTTCATCGAGGCATTTCACCAGGGCGGCGACATCCACCGGCAGACCGCGGCGCTCATCTTCGGTATTCCCGTGGAGCAGGTGACGCCTGACATGCGCGCCCGCGCCAAGACGATCAACTTCGCCACCATCTATGGGCAGGGCCCCTTCGCATTGAGTCGCCAGCTGGGCATCTCACAGGAGGACGCCAAGAGCTTCATCGCCAAGTACTTCGAGCGCTTCGCCGGAGTGCGGGCTTTTCTGGACCGCCAGATCCAGCTCGCGCGCGAGCAGGGCTACGTCGAGACGATCTTCAAGCGCCGGCGCTATATCCCGGAGATCAAGGACCGCAACTTCAACATGCGCGCGTACGGCGAGCGCAATGCGCAGAATTCGCCGCTCCAGGGTTCCGCGGCGGATCTGATCAAGCTCGCCATGATCCGCATCCACGGGGCGATCCGGGAGGGGAGGCTCGCGAGCCGGATGCTGCTTCAGGTCCACGACGAGCTGGTCTTCGAGGCGCCGCCCCACGAGCTCGAGGCACTACGAGAGCTAGTGCGCGAGCACATGGAGCACGTCGTGGAGCTGCGGGTGCCGCTCGTGGTGGACATCGGGGTGGGTCCCAACTGGTTGGACGCCAAGCGCTGAGCCGCGTTTGACAGCCACCGGTTTGGGCCGCAATCTCGGTGATGCGCGGGGCAGCCGGCACGAGGGCCGCAGCGGGAACTTCAGGAGGATGATCGGGTCGTGACCGGCACCATGCGCTTCGTCTGCAGCGACCCTGACGCTGGCGACCTCGAGTTCGCCGACGTCGAGGCGGTGCTCGACGCTGTCGAGGCCGCGCTCGTCGAGTCCGGCACGCCGCTGTTTGACGCGGTACGACAGAGCTGGCAGCCTCTCGGGCTGCACGCCGAAGTGCGCGCTGCGTGGGAGCATCGCCTCCGATACCGCCCCCCGACACCCGGTCTCGGCCTGCCTCCCCTGCCATCGATGACGGCGCTGGTCCGGAGCCTGCCCGACGATGCGGAACGCCGCCGGGAAGCCTTCGCCCGGGCCCGGGCGCCGCGCCCCGCGCTCCCGCCCCGCGAGTCCCGAGACGGCGCGCCGCGCTTCGCCACCATCGGGCTGCTGTGGGCGCTGGCCATCCTCGCGGTGGTCGGATGGATCGTGATCACCTTCGCGGCGCGGCTGAGCGACGTGGCCGCTGCCGCGGTGGAGTTCCGCTCGAAGTAGCGAAGGAAGCCGCCGTACCGGCCCGCCTAGTCTCGCAGCTCGGGCATCTCCGATGAGGGTCGGTCCTTGGGCCTGATCCGCCGCACCCCCGGCCACCAGTTCCAGCGTCCCATCGCCTGCATGACCGCGGGCACCAGCACCATGCGAATGACCGTGGCGTCGAGCAGCACCGCGACCGCCAGGCCGAACCCCATGAGCTGCATGGCCAGCACCCGCGCGAAGGCGAAGATCCCGAACACGAGGATCATGATGAGCGCCGCGGACGTGATCACCGAGGCCGTCGCGCTCAGGCCCTCCATCGTGGCTTCCGTATTGCGGCCGCTTCGATCGAACGCCTCCTTGATGCGGCTGAGGAGGAACACTTCGTAGTCCATGCTGAGGCCGAACACAACCGCGAACACCAGTACCGGGACGGCGACGAAGATCGCCGAAGTCGGCCCGTCGAGACCGAACACCTGCGACCCGACCCCGTGCTGGAACACCAGCACGATGAGCCCGAAGGTCGCGCTCACGGACAGGGTGTTCATGATGATCGCCTTGATCGGGACCAGCAGCGATCGAAACGCGATGGCCAGCATCACCGCCGTCGCGCTGAGGATGAGGATGACGAGGAGCGGGAAGCGGGCGAGCATGTCCTCTTGGAAATCGAGCGCCGCCGCCGAGTAGCCGCCCACCGTGATGGTCATGCCCTTGGTGCCGCGGAGCCCGGCCGTCGCCAGGTGGCGCGCGCGAAGGACGACGTCGGTCGCCGTGGTGAGCGACGTGGTGTCGGCGAGGATCACGTCGAGCAGCGCGAGGCGCCGATCGCTGCTCAGGTACGCGTCGAGGAAGTCCGGATACTTCGCGTGGGCCGCCGGGAGATCGCTGTAGAGCACGGAGTACTCGAGCAGGCTTCCCTTCGGCTGGAGGCTCACGAGGCTTCGCACCTCCCGCACGCGCGGATCGGCGCGAAGCGAATCGCTCAGGGTCATGAGCCCCCGGAGTGACGTCGCGTCGACCACGCTCCGCCCCTCGGGCGCCTGCACGAGCACTCGCACCGGCTGGATGTATCCCGCGACGCCCATCGTCGTCAGTGCGTCGAGGCCCTCGCCGGCCTCGGTGCCGGTGGGCCACCAGTGGCGCGAGGGGAGGCCGATCTTGATGAAGAACGCCGGCAGTGTCAGGATGGCGATCACCGCGCCGCCGTACGCCATCGCCCTGACGGGGTGGCGGCTCAGCGTTCGCGCCCACTTCTCCCAGACCTGCGGCGCGTGGTACCACGCGAGGCGGCGGGCCAGCCACCGGGGCTCGTCGATGTTGCGACCCAGGATCGCCAGCAGGGCGGGGAGCAGCGTGATCGACAGGGTGACCGCGACCGCCACGACGATGAGCCCGCCGATGCCGACGCTTCGCGTCTCGATCAGGGGCGTGAGGAGCAGCGCGCCGAATCCGACGAAGACCGTGAGCCCCGAGGTGATCACCGCCCGGCCCGCGGTGGCGAGGGTGTTGACCGCCGCGATCTGCCGCCGTGCGCCTCGGGCCAGCTCCTCGCGGAACCGGGTCACGATGAGCAGGGAATAATCGATGCCGACACCCAGACCGATCATCGTGGTCATGTTGAGCACGAAGACCGACATCGGTGTGACATGCGCGATGACGCCGATGATCGCGAGCGACACGGCGATCGCGAGCACGCCGATGATGAGCGGCAGGGCCGCCGCGACCAGCGCGCCGAAGGCGAGCACCAGGATCACCAGGGTGAGGGGGAGGAGGCGCCGCTCCCCCACCGCGCTGTCACGGGTCACGACCGTCCGCACATCGAGGTCGAGTGGGGCGCGCCCGGTGACGCGCGCCCGGTAGTGATCGGCGTCGGGCACGGCGGCCATGGTCGCCTTCACCAGGGCGCGAACCGGCACGACGAGGGAGCCGGCGCTGTCACCTCCGGTCACCTCGAGCGCGACGATCACGAAGGTGGTTCGGCGGTCCCGACTGACGAACGTGGTGTCGCCCGTCGTGGGGTAGGAAATGAGTCCCCGGATGTAGGGTTGGCGCTTGAGCGTGGCGAGAAGGGTGTCGAGCACGGCGCGTGGTGCCGGCGTGTCGAACGAGCCCGGCGCCTCGAGGGTGATCGCGAAGAACTCGCCGATCGGCCGGCTGAACCGCCTGGTGAGCAGGTTTTCGGTCCGGGACGCCTCGGTGGGCCGTCTGCTGCCGCCGCGGATGTTGAGCAAGGCCGGAGTCGCCGGCGCCCGGACCGCCGCCACCGCCCCTACCACTGCCCAGACCACCAGCACCACCCAGCGCCAGCGCACCAGCGCCCGGGAAAGTCGGTCCATCAGGTTCAGAATTTCCTCCCGGGTCCAGCCTGCCTCGACGGTGGCAAAATGTTAGACGGCCGGGGGTTCCCGCGCCAGCCGGGGGGACGGCTAGCGGGCGGAGCCGAAAATCCTCCATATTGTCACCATGCGGCGCCACCACATCCTTCCCCTGGTCACGTTGGGCCTGCTCTTCCTGGTCCTGGCCGACCGGGCCCTGGAGGCCACCCGGCGCCGGTTGGCGGCCGCGGAGCCGGTTGCCAATGAATCCCGCAGCGCTATCCCCAACCTGGGCCACAAGGGCACGTCGGCGGCCACCCACGCCCCAACCCGAGCGCCGGCCGCGTCGGCGGGCGAGGTTCGTCTTGCGCGGCTCGCGGCTCGGGAGGCGTTGACGCGCGAGGCGAACTCCACCTACCTCGACTCCCTCATCCTGAGCACGGATTCGGTCGTGCGGCGGTGGCCCGACCGTTGGGGGACGCCCATCCGGGTGGCCCTGGTCGAGGGCGGCGTGCCGAACTGGTCGCCACGCCTGGCGGACTACGTGCGCACCTCGCTCGACCGATGGGAAAGTTTGGGCATCGGCGTTCGGTTCGAGATCGTCACCGACACGAGCAAGGCCGAGATCCTGGTGCGGTGGATCGACCATTTCGACTTCGACCGTGCCGGGCAGACGGACCTCACGTGGGATCAGTCCGGGCGGGTCCGCCGGGCGCTGGTCTCGCTCGCGCTTCGCACCAACACCGGAGTTGTCCTTCCCGACGACGCGCTCCTCTCCGTGGCGGTCCACGAGACGGGGCACGCCATCGGCCTGCCGCACTCGGCCGACTCCAACGACGTCATGTTCCCCGCCACACGCACCGGGACGCTCTCCGATCGCGACCGACGGACCGCGGCGGTCCTCTATCGGCTGCCACCGGGTCCCGTCCGCGACCTGACGGACGAGGAACCGTAGGCCACCTCCATCGCCGGCGTCGCCTGTCCGCAAACCCGCACGACCCCGCGTTCGAGCCCCATCGTCCTCGGCTTGGACCCCGGTGACGGCTCGCCGAGCCGAGACTGGCCTCACCTGCCGTGCCCCCTGGGCACGATGGTTGCCTGCAGAGCCCCCATATCTTCCCCGATCATCGGTTGGCGACGGCTGGGAAGTCCCGCCGCGTGGGGCGTCACCCTGCCGATCAGAGCGCCCACAGGCCAGGAGCCGAGGGCAGTCCGGGTCTGACCAATGTCCAGAAGGTGGAGATTTTGCATGGGTACGATCGCGCGGCGGACGATGCTCTGGTGCGGGGCTCTAGCCATGACGCTGGGTGTTAGCCCTGCACGGGGCCAATCCCTCGCCGAGATCGACTCGGCCGTGCAGGATGGGATTCGCAAGGGGATCTACCCCGGCGCCGTCGTGGTGATCGGACGGCGTGATTCCGTCATGTACGCCCGCGGCTATGGGCACTTCACCTGGGACCCCACGTCGCCAACGCCGACGCCTGACTCCACGCTGTGGGACGTCGCCTCGATCACCAAGATCGTCAGCGCCACGAGCATCGCGATGCGGCTGGTGGACCGGGGCAAGCTCGATCTGGATGCGCCCCTGCGGCGCTACCTCCCTCGGTTCTCTGGAGGGCTCAAGAACAGCGTGACGGTCCGCATGCTGCTGGACCATACCAGCGGGCTCAAGAGCTACGTCCCGTTCTATGTCAAAGCTCGCGGCAGCCGGGCCCGCGCCGTGGACCTCCTCTACGCGCAGCCGCTCGTCCGAACTCCCGGCGACAGCGCCGAATACAGCGATCTCAACGCGCTCTTTCTTGGTCTTATCGAGGAGAAGGTAGGCGGATTGCCGCTCGACGAGTTGGCGAAGCGCGAAGTATTCACGCCCCTCGGCCTGACCCAGACGATGTACCGGCCTTCTGCCCGGCTGAAGTCCCGGATCGCGCCGAGCGGGATATGGCGTGGCCAGCCCGTGCCGGGTGACGTGAACGATCAGAACGCCGTAGCGATGGGTGGAGTGGCGGGCCACGCGGGTGTCTTCTCGACCGGGATGGACCTGGCCCGATACGCACAGGTCTGGCTCCGATCGGGCCGAGGACCCGAGGGACAGTGGGTCAGTCCCGAAACCATCCGCCGGTTTCTCGTGAAGGGGCCTCGAAGCGGCTCCCGCCTCCTCGGCTGGGATACGCCCGGGGCCAAGCCTGACGAGCCCAGTGTCTTCGGGACCCTCGTGAGCGATGCCTCCTACGGCCACACCGGCTTCACGGGTACCGAGCTCTGGGTTGACCCGACCCGAGACCTCTTCCTGGTCTTCCTGACCAACCGGGCCTTCGACCCGCGCGTGAGGGAGTCCGCCAAGGAGCTGAAGGTCGTGCGGGCAGCGCTCAGCGATGCGACGGTCCGGCTCGTCCCGCACGCATGCAAGCAGGAGTTGGTGGCGAGCTGCTGACCACCCGCGGCTCGCTTCCGGTCCCGAGGTCCCAGCCGCTCGGTGGTGGCAGGCTGTGATGAAGCTGTTAGGATACTGGTATGGCCGACACGCTGCCGGACGCGACCGTCCCCGCCCCGACGCCGGATTCCGTTCGCAAGGCGCTACGCGCTGTGAAGGATCCCGAGCTCAACCTGAACATCATCGACATCGGGCTGATCTACGGCGTTGAGGTCAACGAGTCGGGCGGGGTGCACGTGAAGATGACCTTGACCAGCCCGGGCTGCCCCGCCGGAACCGAGATCATCGACGACGTGAAGCGTGTGCTGACCGACATGGAAGGCGTGGAATCGGTGGACGTGGAGCTGGTTTGGGAGCCCTACTGGACGCCGGACAAGATGGATCCCCGGGTGCGCGCATTCCTGGGGTTCTGAGAAGCATCATGAAGGCAGCAGCATAAAGACACTAATTAGCCACTTGTGACGCTGCGATAGTAAACGCCTGCAGAATAATGATTTGGAATCAAGCGCCGCTTTGGGCTTCTTGAGTCGCCAGTCCAACAGCATCCTTCGCCGCCGCCAGTAACTCACCGCCGAGCTCTCGAAGTTGCCACCGTCGGAGCTCGGGAAGCCGCCCGAGGTCCTCCACCGTCGCCGGGTTCGCCCGGGCGATCGCCTCAAGCGTCCCGTTGGGGCACAACACGCCGGGCTGAAGGTCGAACTCGGTAGCGAGCCGGTTCCGGGCCACCTTGAGGCGCTCCAGCCGCGCCTCGAAAGCCGGATCGTGCGCGCGTCGAGGCGTCCGCTCCAAGCGAGGCACATCCCAGTCAGGGATTTCGAGGGCGCGCTTTACCGCAGCCAGGATGTCCCGCCCGCGCCGCTCGGCCTGGTCCGCGCTGATACCCGGAATCGCCTTTAATGCGGCGACGTCCGTCGGGGGGTTCTTGGCCATCGCCAGCAGCGGCTCGTTGTTCATGATCCTGAATGTGGCACGGTCGGTCCGCTGGGCCACCCCCTCCCGCCAACTGAAGAGCTCCCGCAGCACGGCGAGCTCTCGTCCCTTCAGTGCCTTGGCACCTTTGAGCCTCAGGAATCCCGGCTCCCCATCGGCCGGCCCCCAGCGGAGGTCATCGAGCAGGGCGAACTCCTCCATGGCCCACCCCAGGCGGCTTTTCGCCTCGAGGCCCGATCGGAGGATGTCACGCAGCTCGGGAAGGTGGCGCGTGTCTGAAGCGGCGTACTCGAGCATTTCCGGCGAAAGCGGGCGCGCCGACCAATCGGCGCGCTGAAAGCGCTTGTCCAGCCGGATGCCCAGATACTTCTCGAGCAGCGCGGCCAGGCCGATTCCAGGCTCGTTGAGAAGCTGAGCCGCGATGCGGGTGTCGAACACGCCCGTGGCGTGAAAACCGTACTCGTGGTCGAGCAGCCGAAGGTCATAGTCCGCGTCGTGAAACACGATCTCGACATTCGGGTCGGCCAGGACCTCGCCCAGCGGTGCGAGGGCGTCGACCGACAGCGGATCGACGATCGCGGTTTCGGTCCGCGAGCTCACCTGGAGGAGATAGACGCGGTCGGTGAATCGGTGGAAGCTCGCCGCCTCGGTATCCACGGCCAGCAGGGGCTCCCGCCGGAGGCGCTCAAACAGGGCCTCGAGCTCCGGCTGCGACTGGATGAGCGGGACGGTGGCGCTCACTCGGACCGCGAGACCAGTTCCAGCCCTGCCGCGATCTCGTCGAGCGCTTTCGAGAGCACCTTGAAGAACTCCGCGTCGGGCTGGGGGGCGCCGCCCATCGCCGCGTCCATCTGGAGCTTGCGTGCGAGCTTGGCGGCGTGCCGGATGTAGTCGGTGGCAGGCTTCATGGGAACGAAAGGGACAGGGAGGGTCGAAGATCCGGAGACGAATCTCCGGGCGGTCGCCGGAAGTGTAGCCGCGCGACCGGGTTTTCGCTGGTCGTGCACCCGCGTCGCTCCCTCCGCCTGGCGATCCGGTTCACCTATCTTTTGTCATGTCCCACCCCAGCGAAGTCGATCTGGTCGTCTATCCGGACGAATGCGACGTGTTCGGGCACCTGAACCAGGCCTCGTTCCTGAGTCTGTTCGAGCGGGCGCGATGGGAGATGCTGGCCCGGGGCCCCGGCATGGATGTCTTCACCCGCGCCGGCGCGTGGCCGGCGGTTCGCAAGACTGTCATCGACTACCACGCGGCGGCGTTTCCGGGCGACGTCCTCCGGTTCCATCAGACGCTCACCCACCACGGCCGGACCAGCTTCACCATGCGGCAGACGGCGCGACGAGTGAAGGACGACGTCCTGATCGCGACAGCAGAATTCGTATTCGTCTGCGTCAACCGCGAGGGCCGGCCAATTCCCGTCCCCACCGAGTTCGGCGAGTTCATGCACGCCCGACGCGCGGCGGGCGGCGCGCAACGACTCACGGTGAACGGCGTGAGCCTCGCCGTCGAGATTCGGGGTGACGGCCCGGCCATCTTGTTCGTTCACGGCTATCCGTTCGACCGGACCATCTGGCAGGACCAGATCGAAGCGCTGGAGGGCTACCGCCGAATCGCCCCCGACCTCCGCGGCATGGGAGAGTCCGACGCGCCCGACCTCGGCTACGGCATGGCGATCTATGCCGATGACCTCGCCGCTCTCCTCGATGCGCTCGGCGTGGAGGACGTGGTGCTCTGCGGGCTCTCCATGGGCGGGTACGTCATCTTCGAGTTCCTCCGTCGCTGGCGCGATCGGGTCCGCGCCCTGATCCTGGTCGATACGCGGGCCGAAGCCGACGGCGCGGAAGCACGCCGCGCTCGGGACGGAGCGGCGGCGACCGCCCGTGAAAGCGGCGCCGACGCCGTGGCCGACGCGATGCTTCCGAAGGTCCTCTCGACGACCACCCTCGACTCCGCGCCGGGGATCGTGGAGCGCATGCGTCGGATCATGGCCGCGACGCCAGTCGCGGGGATGGTCGGGGCCTTGGCCGCGATGCGTGATCGGCATGACAACACGGGGCTTCTGCCGACGTTGGCCGGTCTGCCCACACTCGTCATCGTCGGCGAAGACGACAGTTTGACGCCGCCCGACGGGGCTCGCCGCATGGCAGCGGCCATTCCGGGCGCCCGGCTGGTCGTCATCTCGGGAGCGGCCCATGTCCCGCCCGTCGAGAAGCCCTCGGAGACCACCGCGGCCATTCTGGACTTCCTCCGGGTGGTTGGCTGAAACCTTTTGCGCCAGCAGGGCGTTGTGTGGTCGGCGGCGGGCGGGCTTTCTCTGCGTCCCCGCTGTTTGTCCTTCCATATCGGCTCCGGGGTCGCGGCCAGGCAGTACGATCCCGGGGCCACTCTCCTTACTCATCAGGTGGTCGAAAGTCGCTGGACCAAGAATGACGGCAGTGGGGCTGAAACGACGAAAGGGAGCTCGTGGACCGAGCTCCCTTTGAACGTCTCCATGGCGTCCGACTTACCGCTTCGGCCGACCCGGCGGAGTATCGCTGTTGAAGACCTCGCGATTCTTCTCGACGAACGAGGTCATGTTCGGCGGCACGTCCTCTTCGGGAAAGATGGCCGTGACGGGACACTCGGGCTCGCAGGCGCCGCAATCGATGCACTCGTCGGGGTGGATGTACAGCTGATCCTCGCCCTCGTAGATGCAGTCCACCGGGCAGACGTCCACGCAGGCGCGGTCCTTGATCCCGATGCATGCCTCGACGATCACATACGTCATTGCGGCCATTCCTCCGGTGGTATCCGATTCGACCCCGTGCGACGAACCAAGGCGCACGTTCGAGTAGGTATACGAAGGTGTGTGGGGTGGCGCAAGGGGCGTGATATCTTCCGTTCGATGCTTCCCCGCCATCGCCTGGCACTCACGCTGGCTGCCGTCATCTGCTTGCCGGCCGGCTCCGAACTTCTCGCTCAGCAATGCGACTCGCCCCGCACCGCACTCGTGCTTTCCGGCGGTGGCGCCAAGGGCATCGCCCACATCGGCACGCTTCGCGTGCTGGACAGTTTGGGCATTCGCCCGGACCTGGTGGTCGGGACCAGCATGGGCGCGGTCGTCGGCGCACTGTACGCCAGCGGTTACTCCGGGCGTGAGCTCGACTCGCTCGTGCGCATCGTCCCGTTGGCTTCGCTCTTCCGCACGTACCAGCCGCTCGCCCCGCGATCCCTAGGCATCCTTCAACCGCTCGTCGTGTGGGAACAGGGCGAGCGAGGCTTCGCCGTGCAGAGCGCCTCGGTCGTCGAAGCGGAGGCAAACGCCCTGGTGAACGCCGCGATGCTCCGCGGGAACCTGCTCGCCCGCGGGGATTTCGACTCCCTTCCGATCCCGTTTCGGGCCGTCGCCACGGATCTCGGGCATCGCGAAGTGGTGGTGATGCGGTCCGGCGACCTGGCGCAGGCCGTCCGCGCCAGCGCCGCAGTGCCTCTGCTCTTCGCCCCCGAGCGGCGAGAAGGTCGGTTCCTGACCGACGGCGGCCTGTCCGCGAACATCCCGGTGTCGATCGCGCGCGCGGAAGGGGCGGAGCGAGTCATCGTGGTCGACGCCACCGAGCATCCGTCCGATTCGCTCGGCGCTTACACCCCGCTCCTCGTGGCCGATCGGCTGGTGCAGTTTCTCTTCCAGCAGCGGATGGATTCCCTGACCGGGAGTGATCTGCTGATCCGGCCCGATGTCGAGGGCTTCACCAGCCTCAACTTCTCTCCCGGGAGCATCGCTCGGCTGCTCGACAATGGACTGCGCGCCGCCGATTCCGTCCTGCCAAGACTCCAATGTCCCCCGTCGGGCCCTGACGCCGCACCACGCGTGCTCCCGACTCGGCTGGTCGGCGTGGGGTTCGACAGCGCCAACGCCTCCGAGCAGCTCGCGCTGCGGCGCCTGCTGGGGTTCGATCCCGGCAAGGAGCGCGATACGCTCGACTACGACCTGCTGCTGCGGCGGGTGCGAACGCTTGCCACCACATCGGAAGCCTACGAGTCGGTCTGGCTCGCGCCCAGCGGAGCGGGGGACTCGGTCCGTTTCCAGCTGACCCTGCGGCGGGCCGCGCGTCGTGTCGCCGGGCTCGGTCTGGCGTACGACAACGAGCTCGGTGGACGGATGTGGGCGGGGGTGGTGGATCGGCGGGTTCTGGGCCGCGCGCTCGAAGGAAGCGGGGCGCTCTTTCTCGGTGAGCTCCGTCGCGAGCTCCTCGCCGGATTGCGCCGCAACTATCAGGTCGGCCGCCAACTGTTTCAGCCGACGCTCACCGTCCGCCTGGCGAATGAGGACGTGCGGCAGTTTGACCAGGACGGCGACGAGCTCGACGAGGCGGTTACCCGCGAGGCCATCGGCTTCGCGGGCATCGAGCGGCCGTTGGGATTCGGGTGGGATCTCGCTGTGGGAATTGAAGGCCGGACCTGGGACGAGCCTGACCGAGCCAACCGCTCGACCATCGGCGCTGCCGCCCGATTGACCGCGGCCACCCGGCAACGCGGTCGCGTGATGCAGGCGGATGCCCGGTGGACCGGCATGTATCAGCAGCTTGCCTTCGAGGGGAGCCTGGTCACACGCGTCGGCGTGGTGCGGCTCACACCCAGGCTGCGGTTGGGGTGGGGAAATGGACTGCCGTTGCAGCTCGGCTTTCCGCTCGGTGGCGACGACGGATTTCCGGGGTACCATCTGGGCGAGCGTCGGGGCGACCGGGAGGCGATGGTGGGTTTCCTCTTCACCGTGCCCGTGAAGGGCCCACTGCTTGCCCGGCTCGAGCTGGCCACGGGCGGAACGGACGCCAAGTCGTCGAGGTTCGCCGGAGGAGGGTGGACTGCGGGCGTGCGCGCTGGCCTGGGCGCCGATACACCGGTGGGACCGGTGCGGTTCGAGTACGGATGGGCGCTCCGGGGAAGGAGCGCCTTGTTCGTCCGGCTAGGGCGCTGGTTCTAGCCTCTAGATCAGGCCCGTCAGCGGCGTGGCGTAACTGGTGTTCCGATCCTCCGGCGGACCGTATCGGCCATCGGGCCCGTGCAGCCGATGCCATTCCTCACGCAGGCAGAACGGATCGAGGCCCTGCGGCCGGTCCACCGCGAGGACGCCATCGAGGTGGTCGATCTCGTGCTGCAGCAGCTCGGCGCGGTCTCCCTCCAGGTCCACCTCGTGGAATTCGCCCTTCGTATCCTGATAGCGCACTCGTACCCGATAGGCCCGAGACACTCGCACGAGCAGGTTTGGAAACGAGAAGCAATCGTCCCAGACCTCGAAGTCCTCGTTCCCGATGTCCACGATTTCCGGGTTGATAAGCGCCCACGGCTGATCCATTTCGCAGTACACCATCCGGACCGGCGCACCGATCTGAGGTGCGGCGATGGCCCGCCCGCTTCCGAAGCGGGACTGCCAGTCTCGCAGGGTCTCCCGCATGTCATCGAGGATGACCCGGACCGCGGTAGAGCGCGGTTTCGTGATGGGCTCGCACCTGGCTCGAAGGATCGGGTCGCCCAGGAGGCGAATGCGATGGATCGTCATGAGAAGAAAGCCTTTCCGCGGAAGCCGTTGAGCCTGCGGCTCGGAGGATACGTATGCCAATATGCGGGTTGGGCGGATTGCCGGCTAGAAGAGCGCTGCAGGTAAGGGTAGTATGTATAACTACTACTTATCATGTCCTGGGGTAGCTCAATCCCCGATACTCATCGCTGCAAGTAGGCAAATTGTATTGACTTGAACATATTCGCACCAATAGTGTGGTACGAATTGACAATCCCGACTGTTTTACTTACCATTCGGCCTATGGGTACCGCCCTCCCCATCGCACCCAAATCTGCGGCACCGTCCGGCCAAAAGGGCCAGCGGAGTGCCGTCCTGGTCCAGCTCAAGCGAGCTGGGCAGCTGTCGGCCAAGGAGATCGCCGAACGGCTTGGAGTGTCGTTGAACGCGGCACGACATCACCTGAAGGAGCTCGAGGCCGACGGGCTGGCAGCCTACGACCGTGTGCATCGGTCAATCGGCGCGCCGGCCTTCGCCTATCGACTCACGCCGGCGGGCGAGGGCCTCTTCCCGCGGCGGTACGAGGAGACGCTCACTGCCTTGCTGGACCGAATGGTGGAGCGCGACGGCCGAGCGGCCGCGGTGGAGATGCTCGAATCCCACTTCGCCGAGCTCGCCCATCGGTTGAACACGGAGCTGGCCGGATCTTCCCTCGCCGAGCGGCTCCAGGCCCTCGGGCGCGTGCTTTCGGAAGAAGGCTACATGGCCGAGGTGAGCGTAGGTGCGGCCGAGGGCACGTTGACGGAACACAACTGCGCCATTCCCGCCGTGGCGGAGCGTTTTCCGGAGATCTGCGCGGCGGAAGCGCGGTTTGTGGCCGACGTGCTCGGAGCAAGGGTGGATCGCCGAGCGCACATGCTGACCGGGTGCAGCGCCTGCGAGTACCACGTGCGGCTCAAGCCCGCTGAGGAGAACTCATGAGCTCGTCCGTCGAGAGCCTGGTCACCAAGGCCTATAAATACGGCTTCGTCACCGACATCGACTCGGATGTCGCACCCAAGGGGCTGAGCGAGGACATCGTCCGGCTCATCTCCGGCAAGAAGCAGGAGCCCGAGTGGCTGCTCGAGTGGCGGCTCAAGGCCTTTCGCGGCTGGCAGAAGATGACGGAGCCCCACAACTGGCCCAACATCAGCTATACGCCGGTCGACTATCAGGCCATCAGCTACTACTCGGCGCCCCGGACACAGAAGCCGCTCGGGAGCCTCGACGAGGTGGATCCCAAGCTGCTGGAGACTTATACGAAGCTGGGCATCCCGCTCAGTGAGCAGAAGCTCCTGGCGGGGGTCGCGGTGGACGCCATTTTCGACAGCGTCTCCGTCGGAACGACGTACAAGGCCAAGCTGGCCGAGCAGGGAATCATCTTTTGCTCCTTCGGCGAGGCCGTGCGCGAGCACCCCGATCTCGTGCGGCAATATCTCGGATCGGTGGTCCCGGCCAGCGACAACTTCTTCGCGGCCCTCAACGCCGCGGTGTTCAGTGACGGGTCTTTCGTGTATGTGCCCAAGGGCATCAAGTGCCCGATGGACCTGTCCACGTACTTCCGCATCAACTCGGCGCAGACGGGACAGTTCGAGCGGACGCTCATCATCGCCGACGAGGGCGCCTCGGTGAGTTACCTCGAGGGATGCACCGCACCCAAGCGCGACGAGAACCAGCTGCATGCCGCCGTGGTGGAGCTCGTGGCGCTCCAGGGAGCCTCGATCAAGTACTCGACGGTGCAGAACTGGTATGCCGGCGATGAAGAGGGACGGGGCGGCATCTACAACTTCGTCACGAAGCGCGGAAAGTGCGCCGGCGCCAATGCCAAGATCAGCTGGACCCAGGTGGAGACCGGTTCGGCGATCACCTGGAAATACCCCAGCGTCATTCTCCAGGGCGACAACTCGGTGGGTGAGTTCTATTCGGTGGCCGTCGTGAACGGCCGGCAGCAGGCGGACACGGGCACCAAGATGATCCACACGGGCAAGAACACCCGGAGCACGATCGTCTCGAAGGGTATCTCCTCGGGCCGCGGGCAGAACAGCTATCGCGGCCTGGTGAAGGTGCTGCCGAAAGCCGAAGGCGCACGGAACTACACCCAGTGCGACTCGATGCTCATCGGGAATCGTTGCGGGGCGCACACCTTCCCGTACATCGACGTGCAGAACTCGTCCTCGTCCACCGAGCACGAAGCCTCGACTTCGAAGATCGGCGAGGACCAGATCTTCTACCTCAAGCAGCGCGGGCTGAACACCGAGAACGCCATCTCGATGATCGTGAACGGCTTCTGCAAGGAAGTGTTCAAGGAGCTGCCGATGGAGTTCGCGGTCGAAGCGCAGAAGCTGCTCGGCATCAGCCTCGAAGGCAGCGTCGGCTAATCAAGGGAGATGAATACGGTGCTGGAAATCAGAGACTTGCACGCGAGCGCTGGCGAGAAGGAGATCCTCAAGGGCATCGACCTCACAGTGAATGCCGGCGAGGTGCATGCCGTCATGGGCCCCAACGGCTCCGGAAAGAGCACGCTGGCGCAGGTGCTGGCAGGCCACCCGGCCTATGAGGTCACCGGCGGCTCGATCCGCTATCGCGGGCAGGATCTCCTGGATCTCGAGCCCGAGGAACGCGCTCAGGCGGGTCTGTTTCTCGCCTTCCAGTATCCGGTCGAAATCCCGGGCGTGAGCAACGCCTATTTCCTCCGCGCGGCCTACAACGAAATCCGCAAGGCGAATGGCCTCGAGGAAGTCGATTCCATGGACTTTCTCGATCTGCTGGAGGAAAAGCTCAAGCTGGTGGAGTGGGAGCCGGAAATCATGAGCCGGGCGGTCAACTCCGGCTTCTCCGGTGGCGAGAAGAAGCGAAACGAGATCCTCCAGATGGCGGTCCTCGAGCCCACGCTGGCCATCCTGGACGAGACGGACTCGGGCCTCGACATCGACGCGCTGCGGATCGTAGCGGCCGGCGTCAACAAGCTGCGCCGGCCGGACAACGCCATCGTCGTCGTCACGCACTACCAGCGGCTGCTCAACTACATCATCCCCGACTTCGTGCACGTGCTCTCGGCCGGAAGGATCGTGAAGTCCGGCGGCAAGGAGCTGGCGCTGGAGCTCGAGGCCCGTGGATACGAGTGGCTGGAGGATGCGGTCGGGGCCGGGTCATGACAGAAGCGTTCGTGCAGGAGTTCGAGGCTCGATCTGGAACCGCAACCGCGGACGGCCCTGACTGGCTGGAGCCGATCCGGCGCGCCGCCATGGAGCGGTTCGCACGGACCGGATTTCCAGCGGCGCGGGATGAGGAATGGCGCTTCACGCCCATCGCGCCCATTGCGCAGGGAACCTGGCGGCCGCCCACCGGGGGAGCGGGCCTCGTCGGCAGAGATCAGCTCGCGCCCTTCGCCTTCGGGCACAGCGAGTGGCCCACGCTCGTCTTCGTGAATGGGGTCTACGCCGAGAGTCTGAGCTCCGTGGGCCAACTGCCGCCCGGCGTGCGGGTGACCGGACTTGCCGAGGCATTGCGATCGGACGGCGCGCTGCTCGAGAGCCACCTGACCCGGCACGCGCCGGTCGAGGGCTCACCGTTCACCGCCCTCAACACCGCGTTCCTCTGCGACGGGGCGATGGTGCAGATCGCGGCCGGGGTCGACGTGGATGCCCCCGTCCACCTGTTGTTCGTCACCACATCGGAGTCGGGCGGCACGGTGGCGCACCCGCGCAACCTGATCGTGGTGGGGCGCGGCGCCCGGGCGTCGATCGTGGAGAGCTACGTCACCCTCGCGCCGGGTCAGACCTACTGGACCAATCCGGTGACCGAAGTGGCCGTGGCCGCGGGCGCATGGGTAGAGCATACTCGCATCCAGCGGGAGAGCGAGCGTGCCTATCATGTCGGGCTCACCCACGTGGACCAGGAGCGCGACAGCCACTATCGCTCGTTCTCCCTGACGATGGGTGGCGCGCTGGCCCGTCACAACCTGCACGTCCGCCTCAACGACGAGAACATCGAGACGTTGATGTATGGACTCTACCTGACCCGGGGCGAGCAGGTGGCCGACAACCACACGGCGATCTACCACGACCAGCCCAATTGCCGAAGCTGGGAGGTCTACAAGGGTATCCTGGACGGGCGCTCCCGGGCGGTGTTCAACGGGAAGGTGTTCGTGAAGCCCGAGGCTCAGAAGACCGACGCCAAGCAGACCAACCGCAACCTGCTGCTGAGCGACTCCGCACGCGTGGACACCAAGCCGCAGCTTGAGATCTTCGCGGACGATGTGAAGTGCACGCACGGCGCGACCGTGGGCCGGCTGGATGAGATTGCCCGGTTCTACGCGAGAAGTCGCGGCCTTCCGGCGGCGGCCGCCGATCGCCTGCTCACCTACGCGTTCGCCGCCGAGGTGGTGGACGAGGTCGCGCTCACGCCGGTGCGTGAGGAGCTGGACCGGCTGGTGCTGGCGCGGCTCGAGGGGCTGTGACCTTCTGATGACCGCCACCGCCCCCCTCGCGCTCGACGTCGAGCGGCTGCGCCAGGACTTCCCGATCCTCTCGCAGCAGGTGCGCGGCAAGCCGCTCGTTTACCTGGACAACGCGGCCACGAGCCAGAAGCCACGGCGCGTGATCGATGCGGTGTCGCGATTCTACGCGGCCGAGAACGCCAATATCCATCGCGGGGTGCACTACCTGAGCGAGCGCGCCACCGTGGCGTACGATGCGGTGCGTGAGCGGGTGGCGCGCTTCGTCAACGCCGCATCGCCGACCGAGATCGTCTTCACCCGCGGCACAACCGAGGGCATCAACCTCGTCGCGCAGAGCTGGGCCCGCGGTGCGCTCCGTCCCGGGGACGAGATCGTCATCTCGGCCATGGAGCACCACTCCAATATCGTTCCCTGGCACTTGGTGGCCGCCCAGACAGGGGCGGTGATCCGGGCCATCCCGCTCAACGACGCCGGCGAGCTGGACCTCACGGGGTTCGATCGACTTCTCACCGATCGGACGCGCCTCCTCGCCGTCACCCACGTATCGAACGCTCTCGGCACGATCAACCCGGTTCGCTGGATGGTGTCGCGCGCCAGGGAACGCGACATCGTTACGGTCGTGGACGGCGCGCAGTCGGCGCCCCACCTGCCGGTGGACGTCCAGTCACTGGGATGCGACTTCTTCGCGTTCTCCGGGCACAAGGTGTTCGGTCCCACTGGTGTGGGCGTCCTGTACGGCCGCGCCGAGCGCCTCGAGGCGATGCCGCCCTGGCAGGGCGGCGGCGACATGATCGAGGCGGTTACGCTGGAGCGAAGCACCTACGCGGCCCCGCCGGCACGCTTCGAGGCCGGCACGCCGATGATCGCCGAGGTGATCGGCCTGGGGGCGGCCCTGGAGTATGTCGAGAGCGTGGGTCACGCCGCGATCAGCGCCTGGGAAGAGGAGCTCCTGGGATACGCAACGGAACGGGTTCGGGACGTGCCCGGTGTGCAATTGATCGGGACCGCGCGGGAAAAGGCCGCCGTGCTCTCGTTTGTCGTGGACGGTGTACACCCGCATGACGTCGGTGCCGTGCTCGACGATGAAGGCATTGCAATCCGAGCCGGTCACCACTGCGCTCAGCCCGTCATGCGGCACTTCGGTGTTCCCGCCACCGCCCGGGCGTCATTCGCCTTCTACAACACGCGTGCCGAGATCGACGCCCTCGTGCGTGGCCTGCGGCGGGTGCGGACGGTGTTCGCCTGATGGCCAGCCTGGGCGAGCTGTACCAGAATGTCATCCTCGAGCACAATCGGTCGCCTCGCAACTACCGGGTCCTGGCCGACGCGAGCGGCCAGGCCGAGGGCAACAATCCTCTGTGTGGCGACCAAGTGACGGTGTGGGTCAGGATGGACGGCGATGTCATCGGCGACGTGAGCTTTCAGGGAGCCGGATGCGCCATTTCCCGCGCGTCGGCGTCGCTGATGACGGGGGCAGTCAAGGGAAAGACCCGCGCGGAAGCCGCTGCGATGTTCGCGCGGTTTCACCAGCTCGTGACCGGAACGCTGCCCACCGGCGAGGCGGAAACCCTAGGCAAGCTGGCCGTGTTCTCCGGAGTGTCGGCGTTTCCAGTTCGAGTGAAGTGTGCCAGCCTGGCCTGGCATACGCTCCGATCGGCACTCGGAACGGCCCCGAACTCGGGCGACGCCGTTGTCGGCCACAGCGATACCAACCCATCTCAGGAGTGAAGGGAATGCCTTACAACCCCGCCCTCGTGGCGCCGATGCGGCAGGAAATGACCAGCATGGGGGTCCGGGAGCTCACCACCGCAGCCGACGTCGACACCGCGCTCGGCGACCAACGCGGGACCATGCTCCTCTTCGTCAACTCCGTCTGCGGATGCGCTGCGGGGAACGCGCGGCCAGCGCTTCGCCTGGCACTCCAGCACGGGGTGAAGCCCCAGAGCATCGTCACGGTCTTCGCGGGGCAGGACCTGGAGGCGACATCGCGGGCTCGCCAGTACTTCGCCGACTACCAGCCGAGCAGTCCGTCGGTGGCTCTGCTCAAGGACGGGGAAGTCGTGCACTTCGTGCACCGGCATCAGATCGAAGGCCGCTCGCCTCAATCGATTGCCGCGGATTTGACCGCCGCCTTCGATCGGCATTTCGGCGCGACCGTCTGAAGGAGGGGGACCGTGGCCGGCCACGTCTTTCATCCAGGCCATCAGGATCTGCATGGCATCACGGTCGTCATCGAAACGCACGGCGCCAGGACATATGTGGGACGCTTCGACAGCCAGGATGAGCGCGGTGTTCACATGCACGATGTCGGTGTGCACGATGCCGGTGGCGAAGCAGTATCGAAAGAGGAGTTCCTGCGACGGTGCGACAGGTTCGGTATCCGCCCCGAACACCGGGATCTCCTGATCCCGACGGCCGAGGTGGCGCGCATCCATCGTCTCGTTGACGCGGTTCGTTGAGAAGCGCGCGTTCGAAACAACGGACCACTACTGGGGCCACACCACCTCTTCGAACTCGTCGACGAGCGTGATCGCATCCACTGGGCACGCACGGGCCGCGTCGAGAATCGCCTCGTCGTCACTTCCCTCCGGATCCACGACGACCGAGGCGTTGTCGTCGCCGAGCCGGAAGACCTTCGGCGCTAGTCCGGCGCGCTCGGCGTAGCCCGTACACAGGCCGCGGTCGATCTTCATCCGATAGGGCATATGACCGAACGGGGCTTGACGGTGCTAGGATAGGATCGTGTCCCTGGGCGTGCCAGAGGTTTCCCGATGAAGCAGCGATACGACGTGATCGTCATTGGGGGAGGGCACGCCGGTTCGGAAGCGGCCGCGCTTTCCTCGCGCACCGGTGCCCGCACTCTCCTGCTGACCCAGAATCTCGAGACCATCGGACAGATGTCGTGCAATCCCGCCATCGGCGGGATTGCGAAGGGCACCGTGGTGCGTGAGGTCGATGCACTCGGCGGCGTGATGGGACGGGCCACCGATCGGGCGCGGATCCAATTTCGCATGCTCAATCGGTCGAAAGGCCCGGCTGTGTGGTCGCCGCGGGCGCAGTGTGATCGGGGACTGTATCGCAGGGCCATGCGTACCGAACTGGAACGTTTCCCCGAACTCGAGCTTGCTCAAGGCACGGTCACCCGGTTGATCGTGGACCGGGGCTCGATCGGCGGTGTGGTCACGCAGGATGGGCGTCGGTACGACTGCAGGTCAATCGTCCTGACGGCCGGCACATTCCTGCGGGGACAGATCCACATGGGCTTGGAGACTCAGGTTCCGGCCGGAAGGGCCGGCGAAGCTCCGGCGCTCGAAATCGCGCAAGCCATTGAAACGCTTGGAATTACGTCGTCTCGTTTCAAGACAGGAACCCCTCCACGCATCGACGGTCGATCGGTCGATCTGGGCCGGCTCGACCGACAGGATGGGGAGTCGGCTCCTTTCTGGTTCTCCTTCCATGCGCGCCTGGTACACCCTGCTCAACTCCCGTGCTACCTGACGAAATCAGGTGATGAGCTCCGGGACATCATCGTCCGTCACCTGAAGCAGTCGGCGTTGTATGGCGGCGCCATCAGCGGCCGCGGCCCGCGGTACTGTCCGTCCATCGAGGACAAGATCGTCAAGTTCCCTCACGCTGCCGGCCACCAGGTCTTCCTGGAGCCTGAGGGGCTGGACACGAACGAGATGTACGTGAACGGGCTCTCGACCTCGTTGCCGCCAGCAATTCAACTTGAATTCTTGCGTACCATTCCTGGCCTCGAAAACGTCCGAATGACTCGGCCAGGCTATGCAATCGAGTACGACTATTTCCCTCCCACCCAGCTGCTTCCGACACTCGAAGCGCGGGTGGTACCGGGTCTCTTTCTCGCTGGCCAAGTCAACGGAACGACGGGGTATGAGGAGGCCGCAGGCCAAGGCGCCATTGCCGGAATCAATGCCTCGGCGTTTGCGCTCGACCGCGAGCCAGTGGTCTTGCAGCGCGACACAGCATTCCTGGGCGTGCTGGTAGACGATCTGGTGACCCGGGGTGTCGACGAGCCTTATCGGCTGTTCACGTCGCGCTCCGAGTTCCGTCTCCTGCTCCGACAAGACAATGCGCTGCGACGCCTACTGCCTGTTGCGACGGGACGCGGACTGTTGTCCGATGACGAGCGAAGGGCGGCGGAGCGTCGGCTCCGCCGGGAGGAAGACGTCCTCGCTCGTGCCGAGAGTGCGGTCATCACGCCGGATGTGGCCAACCCGATTCTCCTCGATGCCGACACATCGGCGATTCAGGAGCCGCACCGCGTCGCCCTGCTCGCGCGACGACCAGGTGTTCCGATCGCGGCACTGCTGGGAGCCACCGGAGAGTCAGTGGAGCATGGCGATTTCGAGTGGGCCGACATCGAGCTCAAGTACGCCGGATATCTGTCCCGCGAGCGTGCGGCCGCCGGGCGCCTCGCCCAACTGGACGGATTCGTGCTGCCCGCTGGCATCGATTATCACGCGCTGGGAACTTTGTCTTTCGAGGCTCGTGAGAAACTGAACGCAGCTCGCCCCACGAGTCTCGGCCAGGCGGGCAGGATTCCGGGAGTCTCTCCGAGCGATCTGCAATCACTCGTCATGGAGGTCATGAGGCGCCGAGTCGGGTAGTACCACCGGTTTCACGTGAAACGAGAGGCAAACCGGCGCCTCCCTGAGGCGCTTTGTTTCACGTGAAACGCTCCCGGCGTTGGCATCTGACCGCTGCCGTCCTATATTGTCACCGTTGGCGCCGATCGTGAATCCCCCACCTGGCAGCCAACTCGCCAAATCGTGTAAGTCGTTTATCAACAGCATCTTATAGGTCAGCAGCCCTTCATGGCCCATATCGTCGCTATCGCCAATCAGAAGGGCGGCGTCGGGAAAACCACGACGGCCGTCAATCTGGCAGCCTCGCTCGCCATCGCGGAGCGTCGGACGCTCCTCGTCGATGCGGACCCCCAGGGCAACGCTACCAGCGGGGTCGGCATCGCCAAGCACGAGCTCCAGCTCTCCCTCTATGACTCGCTGGTGGAAGGCCGGTCGCCGCGCGAGGTCATCCTTCCCGGACCCGGTCTTCCCCACCTCGAGGTCCTGCCGGCGACGCAGGATCTGGTGGGTGCCGAACTGCAGCTGGTGGATCGCAGTCATCGGGAGGCGGCCCTACGATCGGTCCTGGAAAGCCTGCAGGCCGACTATGACTACGTCGTCGTCGACTGCCCACCCTCGCTTGGACTCCTCACCCTCAACGTACTCGCCGCCGCCAACACGGTGCTCATTCCGATTCAATGCGAGTACTACGGCCTCGAGGGCATCTCCCAGCTGCTCAACACGGTTCGCCTGGTGCAGCAGAACTTCAATCCCGGGCTCGCGATCAGCGGCGTACTGCTCACGATGTACGACGCGCGTCTCAACCTCTGCCGCCAGGTCGCCGAAGACGCCAAGGAGTACTTCGGCGCGAAGATGTTCGTGACCCCGATTCCACGGAACGTCCGCCTCGCGGAGGCGCCGAGCTTCGGCAAGCCGATCCTGCTCTACGACGTGCAGTCGGTCGGCGCCAAGAGCTATCTCTCCGTGGCGCAGGAGCTGATGCGGCGGGTGGAGAATCTGCCCGCCAGCGAGATCTCGGCGCCCCTCCCGGAGGTGACGACATGAGCGAGACGAAGCGGCTGGGTCGCGGGCTCGAAGCCCTGCTCGGGCCGGTGTCACGCGAACAGGCGGAGGCGTCGGGTGCGCTGCGCGAGCTTCCGATGGCGAGCGTCAAGCCCAATCCGTATCAGCCCCGCACCCGGATGGACGAAGGTCCGTTGGACGAGCTCGTCGCGTCGATGCAGGTCTCCGGCCTCTTGCAGCCGGTCGTCGTGCGTCCGCAGGGCGGTGGCTTCGAGCTGATCGCGGGCGAGCGCCGTTGGCGGGCGGCGTCCCGCCTCGGTTGGACCAAGATTCCCGCCGTCGTCAAGGACGTGGACGACCAGACCCTGTTGACGCTCGCCCTGATCGAAAACCTCCAGCGGGACGATCTCTCGCCGATCGATGAGGCGGCCGGCTACCAACGGCTGGCAGCTGAATTCGCACTGCCGCACACCGAGATCGCCCGGCTGGTCGGACGTAATCGTGCGACGATCGCCAATCTGCTCCGGCTGCTACAGCTCCCGGCGGAGGTGCAGTCGTTGGTACATGCACGGAAGCTGTCCGAGGGCCACGCGCGCGCGCTCCTCGCGCTCGCCGAGCCGGAGGCGATGGTGGCGCTCGCCCGCCAAGCCGCCGAGGAAGGTTGGTCGGTCCGCGAGATGGAAGCGCGCGTGCGCGGCGACCTCCCCGCGTCGTCGAACGCCACGGCGACCCCACCCCGCCGGGCGCGCCCCGCGGCCCGAACCTCGACGGCCGACGCCAAGCGAGTCGAGGACGCGCTTCGCAAGCACCTCGGCACGGACGTGCGGGTCACGACCCGCCGCCGGGGCCGAGGGTTCCTGACCCTGAGCTACTACTCGAACGACGATCTCGCCCGCCTGCTCGAGCTGATCCTCGGTCGCCCCTTCCAGGGATGAGGCGCGCTGCGCGCGCGGTCACGATCATCGTCCAACCGGACGGCGCCACGGCGTCCCAGACCTATCGCCTGCCGCTTTGGATGCTCCGCGCCGGCATGGGTTTCATGGCCGCGGCGGCCGTACTGGCGATCGTAGTGGCTGCACTCTACGGCCCGTTGCTGCGAGCGGCAGGGCGAGTGCCGGGCCTCGAGCATCAGGTGGCCAAGCTCAAAGCCGACAATGCGAAGGTCCGACAGCTAAGCGCCGAACTCGACAGCGTCGAGTCACGGTACGCACAGGTGCGCCAGATGATCGGCGGGGACATCGTGCGTGACCCACTGACGGCCGGTACAGCGTTGCCCGTCGCACCGCCTGTTGTTGCCCGCCTCGCAGATGCGCCGCGCGGGCCCTCGGTCGGGCTGTCCGTTCCACGTCGATGGCCCCTGGACGAGCCGGGATACATCACCCGCGGCCAGGTGAGCTCCGGCGGCAGCGACGAGGTCCATCCCGGAATCGACATCGCCGTCGCAGTAGGCAGTCTGGTGCGCGCCGCCGGCGGCGGCACCGTGCACCAGCTCGGTGAGGACCCGGAGTACGGGCTGTTCGTGCTGCTCGATCATCCGGATGACTACCAGACGATGTACGGCCACCTCTCTCGCATTCTGGTCCAGCCAGGGGCCTCCGTTGCGCCCGGTCAGGTCATCGGACTGAGCGGAAATACCGGCCGCTCCACCGCCCCGCACCTGCACTTCGAGGTCCGCCAGAAGGGCGTCTCGCTCGATCCGCGAACCATGGTCAAGGAGGGAAGCTGATGGGGATCTTCAACAACCCGGCGCGGGACGAACAGGGGAACGAGCTTCGCCGCCGCCGCACCGACCAAATACCCTTCTCGATTATCGCGAGTGACATGACGGTGATCGGCGATCTCGAGACCGAGGGCGTCGTGCGGGTCGAGGGTCGAGTCCGCGGAACCGTCCGGGCCGCCGCGCAGGTGCTGGTGGCGGCAGGCGCCGTCATCGAAGGCGACCTCCACACCCAGGAGGCGGTCGTTGCCGGCCAGGTGAGTGGGGCCATCGTGGCTCGCGAGCGGGTGGAACTCCAAGCGACCGCCGTCGTCGCGGGGGACATCCATACCCCGCGGATCGCCATCGTCGAAGGGGCCAAGGTGACCGGCGAGGTCAAGATGGACCACGGGGAAATGGGTTTGGGAACCGAGGATTCCCACAAGAGTTGATAAGCCGGCCTAAGTTGTGGAAAATCAGTAACTTTGTACCGCCTTTCATCGTTCGAGGCTCCCCAGTGGGTTCTAAGTGGCCCATAACTGCTAGTATGGTGTCGTTGCTGGCATGCGCCGCACCCCAGGCACACACGGGAATCCGCGTCGGGCTCATTACCCCGGGCAGCATCGCGGACGCGGCCTGGAATTCGGGGGCGTATGCCGGCCTCCAGCGGATTCACGATTCATTGGGCGTGGCCATCAGTCATGTCGAGGCCAGGACGCCGGCGGAGCAGGACGAGGCACTGCGCTCGTACGCAGCGCAGGGATACGACCTGGTCTTCGCGCACGGGTTCGAGTTCCAAGCGCCGGCGGAGCGGGTTTCGGCCGAATACCCGAGAACCGTGTTCATCGTGACATCGGGCGCCCGGGCGCGCGGCAACGTCGCCCCTCTGATTTTCAAGCTCGAGGACGCGAGCTACCTCGCCGGGATGGTGGCCGGTGCCCTCACGCGCAGCAACATCCTCGGCTTCGTCGGGGGCATCGAGCTGCCGCCGATCAAGGCGGCCTACGAAGGTTGGGTGAACGGCGCCAGGGCGGTGAACCCGAAGGTGCAGAGCCGGGAGATCTACCTCAACAGCTTTGACGATGCCGCGGCGGGCCGCGAGGCTGCGCTCGCGCTGATCCGCGTCGGCGCCGACATGTTCCACCACAACGCGGACGCCGCGGCGTTGGGGCTGTTTCAGGCGATCAAGGAATCGCCGGGCGTCTACGTGTTCGGGGCAAATGCCGACCAATCGTCGCTCGCGCCGAATCGGGTGGTCGGAAGCGCCATCATCGACCTGCCTCGAGCATTTCTTCTGGTAGCGCAGCAGGTGAATCGAGGCACGTTCCAGCCCAAGGTCGAGGCCTTCGGCCTCGCGACTGGCGTGGTTCGCTACGAGCCCAACCCCGCCCTCGACTCGCTCGTCCCCGCCCCGCTCAAGGCGCGCCTGAGGGCCGCGGCGGACTCCATCGCCGCCGGCACCCTGCTGCCCGCAGCCCGACCGGCGTCGATGCAGGCGCTCGCCCCACCCGCAGCAGGCCGCGCGACGCCGGCACCAGCACTGGTGGGGGCTCCGTGGTGAAGAACTCGACATCCGGCGACGACGGCGCCGTGCCGCTCGCCGAGGTGGTGCAATACCTCGACGAGTATCTGCGGGTGCGCGAAGTCCCGGACGAGCGGAATGCCGTGAACGGATTGCAGGTCGAGAACCAGGGCCTCATCGGCGGCATCGTCGCGGCGGTCGACGCCTCGCAAACAACCATCGAGAGCGTGATCGCCGAGGGCCCGGGGCACGGAGGGGCAGCACCCCTGCTGCTGGTTCACCACGGGCTTTTTTGGGACGGCAACGTCCCGCTCACGGGCAGACGCTACCGCCGGGTCGCGGCACTGCTCGAGCACGACATCGCGCTCTACTCCGCGCACATCCCGCTCGACCTGCATCCAACGGTCGGCAACAACGTCGTGCTCGCCGAGCGACTCGGCCTCGCCATCGAGGGTTGGTTCGGGGAGTACCGGGGCGTGCCGATCGGGGTCTGGGGTCACGCCCCGGCGCGTCTGGCATCGCGCGATGCGCTCGTTGCGGAGGTAAACCACGCGCTCGGGATCACAAGCGCCGGCGCGCGCATGATCGCCGGCGGACCCGAGCGCGTCGGACGCATCGGCATCATCACCGGCGGCGCCGGTAACATGATCGGCGCCGCGCGCGAGGCGGGCCTCGACACCTACATCACCGGCGAAGGCGCGCACCATACCTACTTCGATGCCGTGGAATGGGGGCTCAACGTGATCTTCGCCGGGCACTACGCGACGGAAACCCTCGGTGTGCAGGCCCTCGCGTCGCACCTGGCGGAGCGGTTCGACCTCGACTGGGAGTTCCACGACCACCCGACGGGCTTGTGAACCCGCCGGCCGCCCTCGCTCTCCGAGGGATTTACAAGCGGTTCGGCCCCGTGCACGCGTTGCGCGGGGCCGATTTCACGCTCGCTCCCGGCGAGATCCATGCGCTTCTAGGCGAGAACGGCGCCGGCAAGACGACCCTGATGCAGGTGGCCTACGGCCTCTCTCGCTCGGATTCCGGGGAGGTCGCGGTGCACGGGATCGTCCGCGCCGTCACGTCGCCCCGCGTGGCGCGCGGGCTCGGCATCGGGATGGTGCACCAGCACTTCACGTCGGTGCCGGCATTTACGGTGGCGGAGAACGTGGCCCTCGCCGCCGGCTGGCCCGTGGCGCCAGGACGGCTGCGGGAGCGGGTGCGAGCCACCGCTGAACGGGTCGGGCTTCCGCTCGATCCTGACGCGCGGGCGGGCCAGCTTTCCGTCGCCCTCAAGCAGCGACTGGAGATCGTCAAGGCCCTGGCCTCCGATGCCAGGGTTCTGCTGCTCGACGAACCCACCGCCGTCCTGGCGCCCGGCGAAGCCGACGAGCTTCTGCGGGTGGTGCGCACATTCACCGACGCGGGCGGGGCGGCGGTGCTGATCACGCACAAGCTCGACGAGGCACTGGCGTCGGCGGACCGGGTCACCGTGCTGCGGCAGGGCGCCGTGGTCTTTTCCGGGCCGGTCGCGGGACAATCGTCCGCGTCGCTTGCCGCCGCGATGATCGGTGAAGGCGACCGCCAGAGTGTCGACCTTCCCCCGCCGATTCGCGAGCCCGGCCGGGAGCCGCCGGTCCTGGTCCGCCTGGAGGAGCTCGAGGTCCCGCGCGATTCAGGTTACGGCATCGCCGTCCGCCGTGCGAGCTTAAGTATCCGTGCCGGCGAGATCGTAGGCATTGCCGCGGTCGAAGGGAATGGACAGCGCGAGCTGCTTCGCGCCGTAGCCGGCCGGCTGCAGCCACTTCGCGGCCGGCGGGAAGTCGCAGGCCCGGTCGCCTTCATTCCGGAGGACCGGACGACCGAAGGCCTGATTCCCTCGCTCACCCTCACGGAGAACGTGGTCCTCGCGTCGCGGCGGGACGACCCCTGGGTTCGGCGAGGGCGGGTGGACTGGAAGGTCGCCCGGGCGAAGACGGCGCTCCTCCTGCGCGACTACGGCGTGGTCGCCCCGGGGCCAAACGCTCCGGCCGCCTCGCTCAGCGGAGGGAACCAGCAGAAGGTCGTCGTCGGCCGCGAGCTGGCCAGGCAGCCGCGTGTGGTCGTGGCGGAGAACCCCGCCCGCGGACTCGACCTGCGTGCCGCCGAGTCGGTCCACACCAAGCTGCGCGAGGCGGCGGCGGGAGGGGCCGCCGTACTGGTCTATTCGAGCGATCTCGACGAGGTGCTCGCGCTCGCCGACCGAATCCTCGTGGCCACTCGCGGGTCGCTGGTCGAAGTGCCCGCCGGCGCGACGCGGGCGGAGATCGGTCAGTTGATGGTGACCGGTGGCCGCTAAGGCGTCGCTGATCGCCGTGCTGCTCGGCCTGCTGCTCCTCGCCGCCGGCCTCCAGGTCGCCGGCTATGATGCCGGCGCGGCGCTCGCAGCGCTCTGGCGCGGCGCCTTCGGATCCTGGTATGCCCTCACGTCCGCGACGCTCGTCCGAGCAATTCCCCTCATCATCATCGGCCTGGGTATTGCGCTCGCCTTCCGGGGCGGCGCGCTCAACATCGGCGCCGAGGGGCAGTTCTATGCCGGGGCTATCGCGGCGACGTGGGTGGGGCTGCACGTCGCCGGACGACCGGCCGCGATCGCGCTGCCTGCGGTTCTCGCGGCTTCGCTTCTCGCGGGAGGCGCGTGGGTGCTCGTGCCGGTCTGGCTCCAGTTTCGCTACGGCGTGCTGGAGGTGATCAGCACGCTGCTGCTCAACTTCGTGGCCGAATCGCTGGTGAGCCTGATGGTCCAGGGGCCGCTCCAGGAGTCGCAGCACATTTACCCTCAGAGCGATCCGATCGCCGCCGCGGCGCGGCTGCCAGTCCTACCGGGGACACGCCTCCACGCGGGGCTGCTGCTCGCGCTCATCGCGGCGGCAGCGCTCTCGTATGTCTTCGCTCGCACGCTCTGGGGCTTCCGGTTGCGGGCCGTCGGGGCCGGACCGCGCGCGGCGGAGATCAGCGGCCGAATCGATGCACGGCGTATGGCCGCCGTAGCGCTGATCGGCTCGGGGGCACTCGCGGGGCTGGCGGGTGGTGTGGAAGTGAGCGGCGTCTCCTACGCGTTGTTCCAGAATCTCTCTCCGGGATACGGCTTCACGGGCATCGCGGTCGCTCTCCTGGCCCGACTGCACCCGATGGGCGTGGTGGCCACGGGGCTGCTCTTCGGCGCGCTCGAGGCGGGGGCCGGAGCCATGCAACGCGACGCAGGGGTTCCTGCCGTTGCAGTGTACGTTGTCGAAGCGATCGTCATTCTGGTGGTGCTGCTGGCGGACGCGGCGGCACGGCGGCAGACGGCTCGAGCAGTGGCATGACGGAGCCGATTCCCCTGGTCGCGGGTTTTCTCGCCGCCGCGGTGCGCGTGACGACGCCGCTGCTCCTCGCGGCCACTGGCGAGACAGTGACCGAGCGGTCGGGGGTCATCAATCTCGGCCTCGAGGGCATGATGCTCGCAGGTGCCCTGGCCGCGACCCTGGGGGCGACTGCCGGCGGCCCATGGACCGGGCTGCTCATGGCTGTCCTGGCCGGCGTCTGCCTGGCGGGGCTGTTCGCCGCGGTGGCCGTCGTGGCTCGCGCGGACCAGATCATCGCGGGAACCGCCATCACCCTCGCGGCCGTGGGGCTTACCGGGACGGTCTATCGGGAAGCGTACGGCACCGGCGGCGCGGGCCTGACACTGCCGACGCTCGCGCCGATCGCCATTCCCGGCCTCTCCGGCATTCCGGTCCTTGGACCGGCACTCTTCGATCAACCGGCGCCGACCTACATCGCCCTGCTCGCGTTGCCTGCGGTCTGGTGGCTACTGTACCGGACACGCGCCGGTCTGATGGTCCGCGCCACCGGCGAGGGCGCCGCAATGGCGCGCGCGGCCGGCGTGCGCACGAACGCGGTCCGCACGGCGGCCACGCTCGTAGGCGGCGCATTCGCGGGCCTGGCGGGAGCAACCTTGGTCCTCGCCCAGGTCGGCACGTTCGCCGAGAAGATGACGGCCGGCCGAGGATACGTCGCGATCGCGATCGTCGTCCTCGGCCGCTGGCATCCGCTCGGCGTGGCCGCGGCTGCGCTCCTCTTCGGCGCGGCGACGGCGCTGCAGTACGTCTTCCAGTCGCTGGGCCTGGCGGTGCCCTACCAGCTCTTCCTCATGTTTCCCTACGTGCTCACACTGCTGGTCCTGGGCGGGATGGTCGGGCGGGTGCGCGCGCCGGCGGATCTGGGAAAGCAGTAAGGACTGGCGAGAGCAGCAGGTGGGTCTACGACTGCACCGGGTCCATGGCCGCGGCGAGCTCGTCACGGGCGCCGGCGATGACGCGGCGGACCCTATCCTTCAGCGCCTGGACGTCGGCGGGTGTGAGGCCCGTGGTCTCGATCGGCGCGAGCACGCGGACGACGGCGGTCGAGCGGCCGAACCGCCAGTCATGCTTGCGGAGCGCGGTGCCGGTGCCGTGCACGGCCAGCGGCAGGATCGGCACGGCGGCGTCGATGGCCAGCCGGAACGCGCCATCCTTGAACGGCAGCAGGTCAGTCGTCGTGGACCGCGTGCCCTCGGGGAAGATCATCACCGACACCCGGTTCGCCAGCGCCTCACGGCACCTCGCGATGGCCTCGATGGCGCTCGGGCCGAAGCCGCGCTGGACGGGAATGTCTCCCGCGAGGCGCTGCATCCAGCCGAGCACCGGAATGCGGAACAACTCGGCCTTCGTCAGCCACTTCATTTCCCACGGGAGATGGCTGATGAGGAGGATGTCCACGAACGACTCGTGGTTGGACACCACGACGTACGGCCGGCGGGGATCGGCCGGCATGGTGCCTTCCCGGCGAAACCGCCACAGCGGGTTAAGCGCCGCGTGCACGACGGGGATCTGGCGGAAGAGGTAGCCCACCAGATATCGGCCGCGATCGAACGGCGCCGTCACCAATCGCAGCACCGCCATAATCGGAAACCAGATCAGAATGCAGAGGACGAGCACCAGCCACGCCCAGATGGATAGGATCGACTGCCACGCGCGCGACATACGCCTCCCGGGCTGCCCGACCGCCGGTGTGCTGGCGCACAGCCCCGGGGCAGGCCGCCGCGTAACCTTAGTGCCTGCCAGGACGGGCAGACAAGGGCAGTCCCCTCACACAGCGTGATACCATGGCCACTCGATCCACCGAGGACTCGGCGCGCGGGCAGGCCTTTCGACCGGATGTGCCGGACTCGGCGGCACCGGCCGACGATGGGGGAGCCGTCGAGGAGCCCGATCTCGGAAAGCTGGGGCAGGCGCTGCGCGATCGCGTCGAGATTCGCTCGATCGCCGTTACCGGCCTCTTCGTGCTCGCCGTGCTGTACACGCTGTACTTCGCCAGGGCGTTTCTCCTGCCCATCGTGCTGGCCGTGCTGCTCGATTTTCTGCTCAGCCCTGTGATCCGCGTGCTCAAGCGTGCCCGCATTCCCGAGCCCGTCGGCGCCGCGCTGGTCCTGATCGCCCTGCTCGGCGCGCTCGGGTTCGGCGCCTACAGTCTCGCGGATCCGGCGCGCGCGTGGATGGCGAAGGCGCCCCAGAGCCTGGCCAAGGTCCAGGGCCGCCTGCGCGACCTGCGCAAGCCGGTCGAGCAGATGACCAAGACCGCCGAGCAGGTGGAAGCGGCGACGGAGGTGGCGAAGGCGGGGCCGCAGGAGGTGGTGGTGCGCGGCCCGCGACTCAGCGAGCGCCTGTTCGGCTCGACGCAAACGTTCCTCACCGGCGCGCTCGAGACGCTCATCCTGCTGTATTTCCTGCTGGCGGCGGGCGACCTGTTCCTTCAAAAGCTCATCAGGGTGCTGCCACAGCTTCGGGACAAGAAGACGGCCGTCGCGATTGCCCGGGAGACCGAGGCGTCGATCTCGACGTATCTTTTCACGGTCGCGCTCATGAACGTGGCGCTGGGGCTCGCGGTGACCGTGGTGATGCTGATGATCGGGATGCCCAACGCGCTGCTCTGGGGAGCGCTGGCGGGGCTGGCGGAATTCGTGCCCTACATCGGCGCGACGGTCATGCTGTTCACGCTGACCATGGCGGGCCTCGTGACGTTTCCGACCCTGGGACACGCGCTGATCGTGCCGGCGGCCTATCTCGCCGTCAATCTCATCCAATCCCAGTTGGTCACGCCGATGGTCATGGGACGCCGGCTCACGCTCAACCCGGTGGCCATCCTGGTCGGCCTGGTGTTCTGGTGGTGGCTCTGGGGAGTCGGGGGCGCATTCATCGCGGTGCCGTTGCTCGCCACCTTCAAGATCTTCTGCGACCACATCGAATCGCTGGCGCCGATCGGGGAGTTCCTCGGGACGTGAATCGCCTGACCGCGGAGGAGCGCGAACGGCTCGGCACCCTCATCGCGTGGGTCGACTGCGACCGGGTGCGACTCCATCGCGGTCCCGGCTTCCTCCGACGCATGGTGCTTCTGGCGAGCGGCGGACGGGCCGTGGCGCTGGGCAATCACGTGTTCCTGCCGGACCTTCGCGCGACCGATCTTGCTACCCTGGCGCACGAGCTCACGCACTGCGGCCAGTATCAGCGGTGGGGGGCGTGGCGGTACTTCGGGCGGGGCGCGAGCGCGCAGGCGCGTGAGCTCTTGTACCGCGGCTTCGGCGTCGGCCACAGCCCGTATGCGTATTGCCTGGAGGAGGGAAAGCCGTTCGAGGCGTACGGCATGGAGCAGCAGGGTCAGATCGTCGAAGACTGCTTCCGGGGCAATACCGCGGCGCTCGCGGTGTCGCCCTATCGACCGACCGCCCTCGCCTGAATCACCCGCTCAGGACGCGCCGTCCGCCTGATCCACGTGCACGTGAGCGTGCGTATGCTCGGCGGTCTGGGGGAGCTGGTCCTCCCAGAGGGCGAGGACGTTGCCGTCGGGATCCGCCACCATGGCCATGATCCCCCACGACTGCTGCGTCGGCTCCGCGACGAAGCGGACGCCGCGCGCATGCAGCTCGCCGCAATAGTGCAGCAGGTCCGGCACGAAGAGCGTGATTCCCGTATGGCGTCCAACCAGGGAGCGCGCGTCCTGATGGACCGCGGGATGGACGCCGATGCGGGTTCCCTCTGTGAAAAACTCCGCGCCGAACGAGCCCTGCTTGCCGAGGGGCAGGCCCAGTCGGTCGCCATAGAATTCGACGGCCCGCCCGATGTCGTGCACGAAGATGGCGACGCTGTAAACGGACGGGCTCGGCGGCGAGGAAGTCACTGGAAGAGTCCCGAGAGGAGTCGGACGAGCACCACGGCGAAGGCGATGGCTCCCGCCGTAAGGAGGAGAAGGCCCACGACGATCACGGTGGCGAAGCGTCGGCTCGCGCGGCGCACCTCGACCGGACGCTGCAGGAAGCCGTCGAGCAGCGCGAGGTTGCGGATGTTGGCCTTGAAGCCGATGTCGAACAGGTCGCCCAGGATCGGCACCTCGCCGACCAGGGTGTCCACGGCGACGTTCCACCCCATGCGGGCGAGCAGGCCTCGGGGCACGCCCATTCGCGCGGCTTCGAGGATGATGTAGAGGGAAAGGACGCCGCCGATCAGGTCGCCGATGCCCGGCACGAGCCCGATGAGCTGATCGATGCCGAGGGTGTACCGGGTCCCGGGAATCGGGATGGAGTTGTCCAGCAGCCAACCCACTCGCCGCAACCGCGCCATGCGGCGCGGATCGAGCGTGGCAACTTCGGGGACGAGAGAGGCCGCCGGAGCGGAAGAGTCCATGCCCTGCAAACTACACTGCCGCCCGCCACGCAGGGCGGCCGGCCGCGATCGGCGCTGCGGATGAAGACGAGCCCCCGGTACGCTGCGGGCCGCGCACCGCACCGGAGGCCCCCGACCGCCGAGCCGCGCGGCCGGTGGCGGGCTCCCACTCCCGCCAACCTTCTCGAGCAAATGGTGCGTGCACGTCGTACCCATGCGGCCCTTCAGGTCCGCCGTGCGCACAGGAGACGGCGACCACGTCCGGGCCTGCACGGGTCGGTGCAGAGCGAAACGGACTACCGGATCCGGCGGATCAGGTAAAGCAGGAGGCTGAGCGCGACCGACAGGACGAGCATCGAAACCAGGGGAATGTAGACGTGCACGGATTCGCGCTCGATGCGGATATCACCGGGCAGTCGGCCGAACCAGGCGAGTGCGCCGGACCACGCGAGAAGCCCCGCCACCACGAGGGCCACGCCAAGCGTGATCAGCAACGGTCCCGGCGAGCCCCAGTCGGTCATTCGATGAGCCCTGACCGGACGGCGTGGATGTAGTCGGTATATGCCGGCGTCCCGCCCGCTTCGCGGATGGCCGCGGCGATCTGCCCCCGATGATAGGCCGCGTGCAAGACCACGTGCGTGAGGATATCGGTGACGGAGCTGGTCCAGAACTCTCCCTTGCTGTTCCGGTAGGCCACACCGTCGTCCAAGCCCTCCTCGTCGAGCGTCGCGAGGCACCGCATCCACTCCGCCTGCAAGTCCGGGAGCTGTGCCGCGCACGCGTCGAGATCGAGGTCCGGCCAGACGGGCATCCCGGACGGCTCCTGACGGAGTCGGGCGAGCCACAGCCATTCGGCGCCGATGATGTGCGCCAGCCACGCTCGCGCCTTGGGCGGAGCAGGGCCCTCGCGGAGCGCCACGAGCGCGGCGACGTTGGCCCATCCGTCGTGCTCGAGCAGCCGACGGAAGTGCGTCATCTCGGTGGTCAAGATCCTTTCTCCTCTGGATGCATGCTCGCGAGGGCGGCGCGCACGTTCCGCCGCATCCCGGCGAGGCCGGGACGACCGAACGGAGTATCGCCGTACCTGCGCTGAAACTCTCCCTCGTCCATCCCGTCGAAGTGGGTCTCATCGATGCCGGCGAGCGTTCGTCGAGGCCGCAGCTCGAGGACCGTCGTGGGCTCGGCGAACCGCTGGTTCCACGGACAGACGTCGTTGCAGATGTCGCACCCGAACGCGAAGCCACGCATCCGCGCGGCCAGCGTCTCGGGAATAGCGCTACGCTGCTCGATCGTAAGGTAGGAGATGCAGCGGGTCGCGTCGAGCACGTGCGGCTCGACGAACGCCTCCGTCGGGCACGCGTCGAGGCACCGGGTGCAGCTGCCGCAGTGGTCGGTCGTGAACGGCGGGTCGGCGGGCAGCGCCAGGTCGGTAAAGATCGTTCCGATGAAACAGAACGAGCCCGCACCCGGCCGGATGAGCATCGTGTTCTTCCCGATCCAGCCGAGCCCGGCGCGCTGCGCCAGCTCGCGCTCGGGGATCGGACCGTCGTCCACGTAGGGGTGGGCCACCCGCGCGCCGCGGTGCCGAAGCCAGTCCGCCAGGCGGTCGAGTCGGCCGAGGGTAACCCGGTGGTAGTCCTCGCCTCGCGCGTACTTGGCGACGCGTGGCGCGGTGAGGTCCGGCTCGGCATCCGGCCAGTAGTAATTCTCGAGGAGGACGACCACGGCGAGCGATTCGGGAACGTTGATGCGTGGGTCCTTCCGGCGCTTGGCCTGGCGGTGCAGGTACCGCATCGTGCCGGCGTAGCCGTTCGCGAGCCAGGCGTCGAGTCGATCAGCGTGGGGGGGAGCGCTCGGGTCGGTGATCCCACAGGCGAGGAAGCCGAGCTCGAGGGCGCGGGCCTTGAGCTCCTGGGCGAGTGTCACGAGGACGAGGCGGACATGCCGACTGGAGGGAGCGGCGCGCAAGGCAGCTCTCGCTCGCCCGTGATGAGGCGGGCGCCACGACTGTACGTGAAATAGGACCACGCCCATTCCAACAGGACCAGCACGCGGTTCCGGAAACCGATCAGGAAGAAGATGTGCACGAAGATCCAGGTGAGCCACGCGAAGAAACCGCCGAAGCGGAGCTTCCAGATGTCCGCCACCGCCTGCCCGCGGCCGATCACGGCGAGCTGTCCCTTGTCCCAGTATTTGAACGGTAGGCGTGGCCGTCCGGCAACTTCACCACGGATGACGCCGGCGGCGTATTCGCCCATCTGAATCGCCACCGGGCAAATGCCAGGTAGCGTGCCGCCTTTCTGGTGATTGAACGCGGCCGCGTCGCCGAGGATGAACACTTCGGGGTGACCCGGGATGGTGCAGTCCGGCTCGACGATCACGCGGCCGGCCCGGTCGAGGGGCGCGTGAAGATCCCTGAGCAGCGGGCTCACCGTGTTGCCAGCCGCCCAGATGACGGTCTGCGTAGGGATCACCCAGCCCGCGGCCGCGACCGAGCCCGGACGGATGTCGGTCACGAACGTTTCCGTGCGCACCTCTACCCCCAGGCGGCGAAGCTTCTGCTTCGCCTTGTCGCTGAGGCTGGAGGGATAGGTCGGGAGCAGCCGTGGCCCACCTTCGAGCAGCAACACGGTGGCCTCGGTGGGGTCGATGTGCCGGAAGTCGCGGCGGAGCGCGTAGCGCCGGATCTCGGCCACCGCGCCGGCCATCTCGACGCCGGTCGCCCCGCCGCCGACGATGACGAAGGTCAGCAAGGCATGCCGCCGTACCGTATCGGCCTCCCGTTCGGCGCACTCAAACGCCAGCAGCACCCGGCGGCGGATCTCCAGGGCGTCTTCCAGGTTCTTGAGCCCGGGCGCGAGGGGCTCCCACTCGTCGTGGCCGAAGTACGAGTGGTGGGCGCCGGTGGCCACGATCAGGTAGTCGTAGCTCTGCGCGGTGCCGTCGGTGAAGCGGACCTGCCGGGCGTCGACGTCGATGCCGGCCGCTTCGGCCAGCAGCACTTCGGTGTTCTTCGACTTGCGCAGTATCGACCGGATGGGCGAGGCGATGTCGCCGGGATTGAGGGCCGCCGTCGCCACCTGGTAGAGCATGGGCTGGAACAGATGGTGATTCCGGCGGTCGACGACGGTGAGGCGCACCGGGGCGCGGCGCAGCGCCTTGGCGGCATACAGCCCGGCGAACCCGCCCCCCAGGATCACGACGTGGGGCGGATTCTCGGTGCTCGACGCGGCGTGAAGTGCAGGGGCCGTCGCCATCAAAGGTCCATTGTCTCGCGTCGCCAGCGCGCGAACCGCACCACGTCCTCCGCCGGCGGTACGGCGGCCTCGTCGGCATAGGCGGTGTACATGCGCCACCGCAGGTACTCGCGGTCGGGCAGGGGCAGGAACGGTGGCCGGGCCCACCAGTGCCGGCGGCGGAAGGCCCAGGCGGTGCGAAGCAGATCCAGCGCGAGACGTGGGTCGAGCAGCGCTCGTCCGACGAGCCGGGCCGTGAGCGAGGTCCAGGTCGCAGCCATAGCCGAATTATAGCCGGCATTTCGGACCCGGCGCGAAGCACCACGCGCCAGCCATACATGCGCGGAGACTCTATATTGTCCACCATGCCAACGGCCGCGCCTGCGCCCGCCAAGGATTACCGCGCGGAGTTCCCGATCTTCCGCCGCTCCATCTACCTCAACAGTTGCTCGCTCGGAGCGCTGTCGACCCGGTCGCGCGCGAAGGTCGCCGAATTCCTCGACCTTTGGGAGCGTCACGGGGCGGCGGCCTGGTACGAGGTCTGGTGGGCGGCCCTGGCCGATCTGCGCTCGCGCTATGCCCGGTGGATCGGGGCGCCGGAAGGGTCGGTGGCCCTTCATCCGAACATCTCCACCGGACTCACATCGGTGGCGGAATCGCTCGACTATCGCCGCCGCCCCAAAGTCGTCGTGACGAGCCTCGACTTTCCGACGGTCGCGTACCAGTGGCTCGCACGAGCCGGCGACGGGGTCGAGGTCGAGATCGTGGAGAGCCCCGACGGCATCGGCGTACCGGTGGACGCCGTGGCGCGCGCCGTGGACGATCGCACCGCGCTGGTCGCGACCAGTCACGTCTTCTTCACGAGCGGCGCCATCCAGGATGTGCGTGCGTTGGCCGATGTCGCCCATGCGAAGGGTGCTCTCCTGCTCGTGGACGGCTACCACGCGGCGGGGCAACTGCCGGTGGACGTGCGCGCGCTCGACGTCGATTTCTACTGCAGCGGCGGGCTCAAGTGGATGATCGGCGGCACCGGCGTCGCGTTCATGTACGCGCGCCCGGAGCTCTGGCCGACGCTCGCTCCCCGCGCGACCGGCTGGTTCGCGCACCGGGACCAGTTTCAGTTCAACGCGCGCTCGTTCGAGCCGCATGACGACGCCCGCCGGCTCGAGGGCGGAACACCGGCACTCATGCCGGTCTACGCGCAACTCGGCGGCCTCGACGTGCTCGAGGAGCTGGGCGCCGCGGACCTCCGCCGGCGAACGATGGCGCTCACCGAGGACCTGATCGAAGAGGCCCGCGCCGCGGGACTTCGACCCAAAGTGGCGCCCCGGCCCGAGGACCGGACCGGCATCGTCATGCTGCCGAGCGCCGATCCCGCGGCCGACGTACGCCGCCTGGCCGATGCGGGAATCGTGGTCGACAGCCGGCCGGGGCACGTCCGCATCTCTCCCTACTTCTACAACGTCCCGGACGACCACCGGGCCGCCATCGAGCTCCTGACCCGTGACTAACAGCCCGTACCGTCGCCTGAGCGACAACAAGCTGCCCACCGAAGACGAGCAGCTGCTGGAGAGTCCATCCCCGCAGCGGCCGGAGCAGCTCTTCCTCAAGTCCGACTCGTGGCGTGTCCTGCGGATCATGGGCGAGTTCGTCTGGGGCTTCGACAACCTCGCCGACGTGAGCGACGGCGTCACCATCTTCGGATCGGCACGGACGCAGGCCGCCGACCCGCACTACGTCAAGGCGGTCCAGACGGCCATGCTGCTGGCCAAGGCCGGCATTCCCGTCATCACGGGCGGCGGACCGGGCATCATGGAGGCGGCCAACAAGGGCGCCATGGAGGGCGGCGGCCTCTCGATCGGCTGCAACATCGAACTGCCGTTCGAGCAGGGGTCGAATGCGTACCTGAGCCGGAGCCTCAACTTCAAGTTCTTCTTCGTTCGCAAGACGATGTTCGTGAAGTACGCCACCGCCTTTATCGTCTTCCCCGGCGGGTACGGGACGCTGGACGAACTGTTCGAGGCGCTCACCCTGATCCAGACCGGAAAGGTGAAGCACTTCCCGGTGATATTATTCGGCAGCGCGTACTGGGCGGGGCTCGTGGACTGGCTCACCCGCACCGTCGCCGAAGAGCGGAAAATCAATCCGACCGATCTTCTCCTGTTCCGCGTCACCGACGACCCCGAGGAGGCCGCGCGCATCGTCATCGAGGCGCGCGCCGAGAAGCCGGTCGATGACATCGCCCGCATGACGGCCGACCACGCTCGGCCTCCCCGGTAGAGGAATCGCATGACCAGACCGTCAGCCCAATATCTGCGGGGCCAGCGCATCGAGCCGACCGCGATCTCCGGCAAGGAAACCGTGGCCGCGCTGATCGATAACGCCTTCCTCGCGTACAACGCGGGCCGGCTGCGAGAGGGGTGCCAGCTCTTCACCCAGCGCATGCTGGAGCCCGACACCACGGTGGGAATGACGCTCACGGGCGCCATGACGCCCGCGGGGATCGGCATGAGCTGCCTCATCCCGCTCATGGAGTCGGGATTCGTCGACTGGGTGATCTCGACCGGCGCGAATCTCTACCACGACGCACACTTCGCGCTCGGCCTGGCGATGCACCGCGGGACGCCCAACGCGGACGACGTCGAGCTCCGGGACAAGGGCGTGGTCCGGATCTACGACATCTTCTTCGATTACAACGTGCTGCTCTCGACGGACAAGTTCATCCGCGAGGTCTCGGCCCGCCAGGAGTTCCAGCGCGCGATGAGCACCGCGGAATACCACTACCTACTCGGCGGCTACGTGCGCGAGCGGGAACAGGCGCTCGGCCTGAGCCGGCGCTCGGTGCTGGCCGCCGCGCACGAGCTCGAGGTGCCGCTCTACACCAGCTCGCCGGGCGACAGCTCGATCGGGATGAACGTGGCCGAGCAGGCGCTGGCCGGCAGCCAGCTCCGGTTCGACGTGAGCGCGGACGTCAACGAGACGGCCAGCATCGTCCTCGAGGCGAAGCGCACCGGCGGCAAGAGCGGAGTGCTGATCGTGGGCGGTGGGAGTCCCAAAAACTTCATGCTGCAGACCGAGCCGCAGATTCAGGAGGTCCTGGGCATCGACGAGCGGGGCCACGACTACTTCCTGCAGATGACTGACGCGCGCCCCGACACGGGCGGCCTCTCGGGCGCGACGCCGGCCGAAGCGGTGAGCTGGGGGAAGATCGATCCGGACCAGCTGCCCGGCACCGTCGTGGTGTACAGCGACAACTCGATCGCACTTCCACTGCTCACGGCCTACGCCAGGGAGAAGCGTGCGGCCCGCCCGCTCAAGCGGCTGTATGGCCGTCGAGAGGCGATGATGAACCGCCTGATCCAGGAGTATCGGGCGGCACTCGCGTTCCGGGACGAGCGGGCGGAGGAGTCGCTGTCCCACCTGCATCCGGGTGCCGGGGGAGCCGAGACGGTGGCGCGGCGGTGACCGCGCCACCGTCGCGAGCGTACAAATGGTACGCCCTCGGGTTGCTCGCCCTCATCAATCTCCTCAACTACATCGACCGCAACGTCATCTTCGCGCTGTTCGAGCCGATCAAGCGTGACCTCGCGCTGAGCGACTCGCAGCTCGGCTGGCTCGGCTCCGCCTACATCTTCGTCTTCTCGGTCGCGGCGCTGCCGTTCGGAGTGCTCAGCGATCTGCGCTCCCGGCGGGCGGTGATCGCGGGTGGCGTGACGGTGTGGAGCGCCTTCACCTTCCTGAGCGGCCTGGTCAAGACGTTCGGGCACCTCTTCACCTGCCGGGCGCTGGTCGGCGTGGGAGAGGCGGCCTATGGGCCGGCGGCATCGTCGCTGGTGGCGGATTTCTTCCCGGGCCGCGGCCGCGCGGTGGCGATGGGGATTCTCTCCTCGGGCATCGCGCTCGGCGGCGTGATCGGGCTGCTCCTCGGCGGCCATCTCGCGGGCGCGTACGGCTGGCGCGTTGCGTTCATGACCGTAGGCGTGCCGGGGTTCATCCTCGCCGTGCTCGTCTCCCGCCTCCAAGACCCCGTGCGTGCCCCGGAGCGCCTCACGGTGCGCTCCTTCCTCCGCGATTTCGAGATCGGAGCGATGCCGCTGTTCCGGCACCTCTGGCCGCTGCTTGCGGGGATCGGCGTCGGCGGGGTCGCCGCGATCTGGGCGGACCGGGCCTACGGCGCCGACTCGAAGATGGACCTGGCCGTGTTCAGCGGAGCGGTCGGCCTGGGTCTCGCCGCCACCATCCTGCGCTGGGTGCGCCGGACGCCCGGCGATCAGGCCGAGGAGGCGGCCATCGGCGGCATCGAGGGCGCGTTCGCCGACATCGTGCGCGCGGGCCGCACCGTGCTGCACACGCCCACCCTGGTGTACATCTTCGCGGCCGGCGCCATGATCTCGTTCGGACTCAACGGCATCGTCGGCTGGGGGCCGACGTTCGTCTCGCGGGAGCTTGGGCTGAGCGCGGCGGCAGCGGCAGCGTTACTCGGGAAGTGGGGGCTGATCGCGGGAACGGCGGGCACGCTCTTCGGCGGCATTCTGGCGGACTGGCTGCGGCGTCGTTTCGAGACGGCGCGCGTCCTCGTCGTCGCGCTCGGCCTGCTCCTCGGAGGGCCTCTGGCGCTCTGGCTGCTCACCATCCGGGATCCCGACCTGTTTCAGGCGGTCTTCGCGGTCGCGTTCTTCTGTCTCTCGTGGTACAACGGGCCGATGACGGCGGTGATCTTCGACGTGGTCCCACCCCGGATCAGTGCGACGGTGGCGGGCGCGTATCTCCTGTTCATCCACCTCGCCGGCGACGCGATCGCCCTGCCGCTGGTCGGGACCCTGAGCGACCGGTTCGGGCTCGACCGAGCGGTCCTGTTGCTGCCGTTTGTCGTGATCGTCGGCGGGGTCACGGTGGTGGGAGCGGTGCGGACGGTGGAGCGGGACATGCGGCGGGTGGGCGCGGTGTAGCCGGGACGCCCGCCCGCCCGTTACCGCGCCCGGAACACGAGGTCCAGCAGCTCCTCGTACATCGCCTCCGACTGCGCGGGATCCTCCGAGCGGATCGCCTCGGCGGCGCAATGCTTCAGGTGATTGTGCAGGAGCGAGCGGCTCACACCCCGGAGCGCCTCCTGCGCCGACGACACCTGCATGAGTACGTCCGCGCAGTACCGCTCCTCCTCGACCATCTTCTGCAGGCCGCGCACCTGGCCTTCGATGCGCCGGAGCCGAGTGAGCACCGCGCGCTTGATCTCGGGATCCACCGCCACGGCATGGGTCCCATCCCCGGGACGGCCACAAGCGCAAGGGGCGACGGGCAGACTCATGACGCACCTCCGGGCGTGAAGCGGCGAAGCCGCAGGCTGTTGGACACGACGCTCACCGAGCTCACGGCCATGGCGGCCGCGGCCATCGCCGGCGTGAGGCGGAGACCGAACGCCGGATACAGAACGCCCGCCGCCACCGGAATGCCGATCACGTTGTAGACGAACGCCCAAAACAGGTTCTGCTTGACGACTCGCATGACCGTCCGGGCCAGGCGGATGGCGGTCACGACGCCGAGCGGGTCGCCGCGCATCAGCGTGACCGCGCCGGCCTCGATGGCCACGTCGGTGCCGGTGCCCATCGCGATGCCCACGTCGGCACGCGCGAGGGCGGGCGCGTCGTTGAGGCCGTCGCCCACCATGGCGACCACGCGGCCTTCCGCCTGCAGGCGACCGATCTCATCCAGCTTCCGGTCCGGCGCCACTTCGGCGAGCACGCGCGTGATTCCGACGCTCCGCGCGACGCTCTCCGCCGTCCGAAGGCTGTCGCCGGTGAGCATGATCGACTCGAGGCCAAGGCGACGCAGCTCGGCGATGGCTTTCCCGCTGGTGGGTTTCACCGGGTCCGCGATCGCGACGATGCCGGCCAGTGCGCCATCCACGGCAACGTACACTGGAGTCCATCCCAGCGTGGCCAATGCCTCGGCTCGAGCCGCGAGAGCACCCACCTCGACGCCGAGATCACTCATGAGGGCGAGGTTGCCGACTGCGAGCCGGCGCCCGGCCACCGTCCCGAGCACGCCCTTGCCCGTGCGGCTCTCGAAGTCGGTCGCGCGACCCGCGGCCCGTTCCCTCTGCTCGGCCTCCGCGACGATCGCGTCGGCCAGCGGATGTTCGCTGAGCCGCTCGACCGCCGCGGCGAGCTCGAGGAGGTCCGCCTCGCTCGCGACGCCACTACCGGGGGCGAGCTCGACCGCCTGTACCGCGGGATGGCCCTCGGTGATCGTCCCCGTCTTGTCGAAGACGATCGTGTCGAGGGCATGGCTCCGCTCGAGCGGCTCGCCGCCCTTGATGAGCACCCCGAGCTCGGCGCCGCGTCCCGTTCCGACCATCACCGCCGTCGGGACGGCAAGCCCCATGGCGCAGGGGCAGGCAATGATGAGCACGGTCACGGCGGACACGAGGGCGTGCAAGTAGGCCGGCGCGGGCCCAAGGTCGAACCAGACGACGAACGTCAGGATCGCGATCGACAGCACCACGGGGACGAACACCGCCGAGATGCGATCGGCCAGCCGCTGGATCGGCGCCTTGCTGCCCTGCGCCTGTTGCACGAGACGGATGATCCGCGAAAGCACGGTCGCGTTCCCCACCCGCTCGGCGCGGAACCGGAACGCTCCGTTCCGGTTGAGCGTGGCTCCGATCACCCGGTCGCCGACTCGCTTCGGCACCGGCATCGGCTCGCCGGTGAGCATGCTCTCGTCCAGGTTGCTCGCGCCGTCGACGATGGTGCCGTCGGCGGGCACAGTCTCGCCGGGGCGGACCAGCACCTCGTCGCCGACTCGAAGCGTCGCGAGCGGCACGTCCTCCTCTCGCCCGTCGCGAAGCACACGTGCCGTCGCCGGACGCAGGCCGATGAGCCGACGGATGGCGCCGGACGTCTGACCCTTCGCCCGGGCCTCGAGCAGGTTCCCGAGCAGCACGAGCGCGATGATCCACACCACCGCCTCGAAGTACACGTGCGGCTCGACCCCGTGGGCGGCGAACCAGTCGTCGAACACCGTCACGACGGCGCTGAAGACGAACGCGGTTCCGGTGCCGACAGCGATCAGCGTGTTCATGTCGGCGCCGTGGTGCCGGAAGGCGCCCCACGCGCGCGTGTAGAAATGCCGTCCCGCCCAGCCGACCACCGGCAGCGTGAGCGCCAGCGCGGCATAGCGGCCGATATCGCCCGAGCCGGTGGGCGTCATGGCGAGCGCCATGATGCCGAGGCCGACCGTCGCGCCGAGCGCGAACTTGCCGCGCAGATCGCGCACCTCCTCGGCGCGCGCGGCGTCCTGGGCGTCCAGGAGCGCCTCGCTCGACTCGTTCGGCAGCGGCAATTGCGCCCCGTACCCGGTACCGCGAATGGTGTCGACCAGGCGCTCGGGCGATGTTACCGACGGATCGTAGGCGACCGTCGCCGCGCCGGTCATGAGGTTGACGTTGGCCGACGAAACTCCGTCCGTGCGCTCGAGCGTCCGCTGCACCCGGCTGCTGCACGCGGCGCAGGTCATCCCGGTGACCGGGATGGTGCAGGAATCGGTCGAAGCGGTCAGGGCGTCCGACATGTCTACTCGACCTTCTCCGCGACGATAGTCCCTCGCACCATGCCCATGCCGCACGCGAACTCGAACTTCCCCTCGCCGGGCGTGAAGCTCACCGACGTGGTTCGATGGGCCGGGAGAAACGTGCGAATTCCGAAGGCCGGAAGGACGACCTCCTCGGTACAGGGATTGGTCTCGTCGCGGTGGAAATCGAGGCGGACGGGAGAGCCGGCACGGACGCGAATTACCGCGGGGGTGTAGCCGCCCTTCACCTCGATGCGCACGCGCTGGGCTCCGCCGCGCTCGACGTCTGCCGTCACCGCGCGACGACCGGCGATGAAGAAGTACCAGTTGACCCACGCGATGGCCGCGAGGCCCAACAACGTGACGGCGAGCTGCGCGGTGGTCATGACACGCCCGTGGCCCGATATCCCGCTTCGGTGACCGCGGCTTCGATGCGCTCGGAGTCCATGGTGCGCTCGTCGTAGCGCAAGTTTGCCCGCCCGATGGTGACCGATTCGATCTCGATGCCAGGCAGCCCTGCGAGCGCTCGATTGACCGCGTTGAGGCAATGGCCGCAGCTCATGCCTTCGATATGGAGGGTGAGATGTCGCATCCGCGTGCTCCGGGGGCGAGAGGGGATGCAAGGGAGCTTAATATAGGGGGTAGGGGTATGTCAACGTGGCGTCCTATCTAGGGTTCCGCCTCCAGACGTCCCGGAAGCAGCCTGCAACGGAGGCGGGCAGGACGCCACGAACGAGGCGCTCACGCGTGCCACACCGTCAGCCGAGAAGCCACAAGTTGTTGCCGCCCATGGACATCGCAACCTGCTACCGACGGCATACCTCCTGCCCCCGGGGAGTGTATGTCCCCGGATCCACCAAGTCCTCGCCATCCAGACCCCGCACCCAGGGGCGAACCGCTCGTGCCCCTGCTGCGGGCCGAGCAGGGCTTGGCCGATCCCGACGCGCTCGCCACCTGGCACTCTGCGCTCTCAAACGCGCTCGCCCCCGACCTCCCGCACGATCTGCTCGGAGTCTGGCTCTATCCGCTGCACGGCGGCGCGGTGCTGCTCGGCCCGGAGGCGCTGGCTCAGGACGACCTCTCGGTTCCGCTGCCGACCCCGCAGCTCGAGCGCTCGCAGGTCGGGCTGCTGGAAGACGTCGTGCGGGAGGCCGGCTACGGCTCGGTGGCGTGCGCGCCGGTTCGGTCCGGCCGGCGCGACGTCGGGCTCGTTCTCGCGGCGGACCTGCGGCCTGAGCAGTACGGCGAGGAGGAGCGACTCCTGCTCGACGTCGCCGCGCAGCGGCTCGCGCCGATGCTCGGGCGGATGGCGAGACAGTGGAGTGCCTCGCCCGATCACGCGCCTGAGGCGACGCGCATCGCGGCGCTCGTGGACGCGGTGGCCTACGCCGGCGCGCACGCCGGCTCGCCGCAGCTCTATCTCACGGAGCTCGGGCGGGCGCTGGACCAGGTGCTGCCGCACGATCACCTCGAGCTTCTGCTGGCGGACGCGAATGGGACGCGCGCCTACCGGCTGGGCGAGCACTCGGCGGGGGCACTCTGGTCCGACCCATCCCTCGTCATCGGACGCGAACACCTCGATCTCGCCGCGCTGTTCGGTGATCGCGAGACGGTGGTCATCGCGGACAGCTACCAGGATCCCCACTGGCCTCGAGGCTACTTCACCGTGGAGGAGCCGGTCGGCGCGGAGCTCCGCGCCGTGGTGGGCACGCGGGTTTGCGGGCTGGGCGGGCTGGTTGCCTATCTCCTCGCCGGCGGCATCGGCGCGGATCTGTACAGTGAGGTCGACGCCGAGTTGCTTCGACGCGTCGGTGGGCTGATCGCGGCGCAAGTGACGATGCTGGTCGGGGCCGCGTCACCGGCTCAGCCGCCGGTCGCGTCTTCGCCTCCGGGTCCGAGCCTCCTCGACGCCGCGCAGATGCTCGCGACCGGAACCGAATTCGCCGACACGACGCGCCGGGTGGCGGACCTGGCGGCGCGCATCCTGCCGTTCGACGACATGCGTTTCGCGATCCGGCTGAGCGAGGGCGATCGCGTGGTGCTCCTGGAGCCCGGCGAGCGCCGGCCTCTGCCGGATCTGCCCCTGATTCCGGTCGGGGGAACGACGCTGGCCCGTGTGCTTCTGGGCGAGCTGCCCAACTCGTTCCAGCTCGTGGAGGACGAAGCGCGCCTCCTCGTGCCGCTTCGAGTGGCCGGGCGCATCCACGGTGCGCTGGTTCTCACCGCGAAGCCTCCGGCCATCCTCCGCGAGGCACATCTCTGCGCGGCGCAGCAGCTCGCGGACATCGTCGCGTCCCACCTCGAGCTGCTGCGGCGGACTGCGCTGCTGGTGCCGCCCTACCTGCCCGGCTGGAAGAAGGTCCGCTGACGGCAAGGCGGACAGCGGCCCTCAAGTCGTGCGGCTCGGCCACGTCGCGCGATGAAGCAAGGCACGTCAGAAATCCGTGCTGATGCGCATCGTCAGGTTACGGCCCGGATCCAGGACGATGGGATCCGTCGCGAACTTGTAGCGGCTCAGGAAGGTCTGGTACTCCTTGTCGAATACATTCCGGAGAGTCACGTCGATATTGACTACCCGAGCGCCCGCGGTCAGTCCGACTCCCGCGCCAGCGTTGGCCAGCGTGTATCCGGGAGGCGCGAAGTCGTCGGGATCGAGCTTCGTCTGCTGCGCGTTGGTCTCGCCACTCACCGACACATAGGGATTCAGGAAGGTGCGGTTGCCCTTGCCCTCGAACCGCGCGCCGTAGGTCGCGCGGAACGGCGGCACCAGCGGGAGCGGCTGGTCGACGGAGCGGTTCTGGCCGCGGGTGTAGTCCGCCGTACCGCTTAGGTGCAGGTACGGCGTCGGGTGGTACTCGGCCGAGAACTCGAAGCCGGCGAGGCGGGCGTCGCCCTGAACCGCCTGGAACTTCTGGAAGCAGGAGAACGTGTCGGGATTCGAGCACGGATCTTCCAACCCGCCCGAGGGTGAGTCATACGTCCCGGTCGGCCGGAAGTAGATGTAGTTGTTGATGAAGTTACCGAACGCACCGAGCTCGGCGCTCACCCTCTCGCTCTGGACCCGGACAGCGAAGTCGGTGTTGATCGACGTCTCGTTCTCGAGCTCCGGGTTCCCGACGCTGTACTGGATCGTCCCTTCGTGCACACCGTTGGCGAACAGCTCGATCGGCTGCGGTGCCCGAAAGCCGCGTCCGACGTTGACCACCAGCGCGACGGGCTCGCTCACGTGAAATAGCGCGCCGAAATTGCCGACCACTGAGCTGTACGTGCGGGCCTGCGCGGGCGTTCCCGTGCCGATCGGCGGTGGCGGGTCCGCGGTAACGTCCAGCCGGCGGTAGTCGTAGCGAGCTCCGAACGAGAGCGTCCAGCGGTCGATGTCGAGCTGCTCGAAGGCGTAAACTCCGACGTTCCGTGCCTGATTGCTCGGGATCAGGTGCTGGTCCACCCCGGACACGGTGAAGTCGTCGAAGAAGGCCTGCAGGCCCACGAGGCCGGTGAGCCGGCCGAGGGGCTCGTGATGGAACCGGGCGTCGGCCTTGAAGCTGCTGGCGAGCAGGCCAGACGCCACCTCCTCGGAGCCGGCCTCCTCGAACTCCCGCCGGCGGTTTCGCTCGAACCCCGTGATCACCTCGAGGCGAGACTGGCCGATCGGGAGGTTGGCGCTGATTCCGGCGCGAGTGTCGCCGATGCGCTGGAATGGCGTCGCTGTTGCGTCGTCGTGAAGCTCCGGCTTCTCGTCGCGGTACACGAAGTCACCACGCACCGACCCCCAGCTCCCGCGGTAGCCCACCGAGCCGTTCCCGGCCACCGCGCTGTTGCCGGTGTTGAACACGTCGCCTACCGGGGTGGTGAAATCGTCGCTCATCCTGCCGGTGACCGACGCCCGGAAGCCGAGCCCGCCCGTGGCCCCATCGACCTGCGCGGTCCCCTCGGGTTGCTGGTTGTTCGTGCTGTACGCGACCGAAAGCGCGCCGCGGAAGAGCGGGTCTCGCCCGATCGCGTCCGGCAGGTCGCGTTTCACCACGTTGACCACGCCACCGAGCGCGTCTGAGCCGTACAGCACGCTCGCCGGCCCCCGGATGACCTCGATCCGCTCGGCGTCGGCCGTCTCGATGTTGGGCGAGTGCTCGTCACCCCAGCCCTGCGTCTCGATGCGCTGGCCGTTGTCGAGCACGAGGACGCGGCTCGAGCTGAGGCCCCGGATGACCGGTTTCCCGATCGCCGGGCCTTGGTTGATGCTGTGGACGCCGGCGAGTCCGCTGATCGTCTCGCCGAGCGACGGCGCCTGCGCGACCCGCAGGTTGTCATGATCGAGGATGCTGATCGGCTGGGGAGATGTGAGCGCGGTGGTGGCATTCGGGGTGGCCGTCACCTGCACCTCCGGCAGCTCGACGGCCGAGGAGTGCATCGACACCGCGAGGATCACGGGCTGAACGCCGACGGTGACTCGGTGGACGAGCGGAGCATAGCCGATGCGGGAGAAGGCAACCTCGTAGGTGCCCGACGGCACTTGGGGCAGCGTGAACCTGCCCTCGGCGTCGGTGGTCGTTCCGCGCCCAAGCTCGGGCACGTGCACTCGGACGTCGGCCAGTGGGGCGCCGGCGCTGTCGGTGACGGTGCCGGTGAGCACGGCGGCAGGCGCGGGCGCCGCCGCCCGCGACGGACCCGCGGCGACGGCAAGCGCCGCCGCCAGAAGCAGCGTAACCATTCGAGCCTCCGGTTCAGGGAGCATGACCCCGGCGCATGGGTGCGCCCGGGGAGCCGCGATGTTCGGACGGGAGGTCCCGTCAGATCGGCGGCGCCGGAGGAGCTCGGGACGGAGGGAGGAAGGAGGTCCGCGCATCGAACAGTTGCGCGGACGGGGTGCGGATGGCATGCGACGGCTTGTTCGGTCCGACACGGACCACGAGCATGACCGGCGCCACCGCCCTCGAGCCCGGCGGCGTGCGGCCCAGCGTGCAGTGATCCGCGTGCTCGGCGCACCCGCCGGCCGGGTCGTAGTGCACCCGGAACGGCTCGGGATGCTGGTGGTGCAGCAGCGCGTCCGCGCTCGGCAGGCTGGTGCCCGCGCCCAGGAAGAGCGCGAGAAGGAGCCAGGCGCGGACCCGGGCGAGCACGGTCAAACGGCTCCAGCCACGCGCGCGTAGTGACGGTCTAGGTAATTCCAGGCGAAGAGCACAGGGCTCACACCTCCAGCCGGTCATTCTCCCTGGCGACGTACGCATAGAGCACGGGCATCAGGAACACGCTGATGAGGAGTCGTGAGAACAGCCCGCCTACGATGACCATCGCGAACGGGCGCTGCGAGTCGGACCCGACGCCGGTGGACACGGCCGCCGGGAGCAGTCCCAAAGCGGCGACCAGCGCCGTCATCATGATGGGCCGCAACCGGTTCAGCGCGGCTTCATGCACGGCCGTGGCGATGGCCACACCGCCTTGGCGAAGCTCGTTGGCGTGGGAGATGTACACCACCGCGGTTTGCACCGACACTCCGAACAGCGCCAGGAAGCCGATGCCGGACGACACCGAGAACGGAGTCCCGGTGAGGGCGAGGGCGAGGAATCCGCCGACGGGAGCGGAAAGCACCACCCCGATCACCGTGATCAGTGGAAAGCTGAAGTTCCGGTAGAGGGCGAACAGCAGCACGAAGATGAGCGCGACCGTGAGCGGCAGCACCACCGCGAGCTGGGTCCGCGACGCGGTGTACTCCTCGTACTCCCCACCCCAGACTACCTGATACCCCGGCGGCAGGGGCACAGCCGCCCGGACCTCGCGCTGCGCTTCCTGCACGGTGCCCGCGAGATCCCGTCCCTCCACGGCGAACTGCACGCCGATATACCGCGAGTTGTCCTCGCGGTAGATGAACGACGCGCCGCTGTTTACACCGATGGTCGCGAGCTCCCGGAGCGGAATCTGTTGCCCGTCCGGGGCCGCGACGAGGATCTCGCCGATCTGCTCCGGCGTCTCCCGGAACCGGGGCTCCAGCCGGACCACCAGGTCGAACGACTTCTCGCCCTGCACCACCGAGGTCGCGGCGACGCCGCCGACTGCCGCCTCGATCAGGGCGTTCACGTCGGCCACGTTGATGCCATAGCGCGCGATCCGGTCGCGATCGATGGTGAGTGTGAGACTGGGCTGACCCAGCTCTTCCACCACGGTAATCCGGCTCATGCCGGGCACCCGGTGCAGCACCCGTTCGATCGCCCGCCCCTTGGCCTCCAGCACCTGGAGGTCCGGACCGAATACCTTCACCGCCAACGCGCTCTTGAGCCCGGTCTCGGCCTCGTCGACGGCATCCTCCGCGGGCTGGGTGTAGTTGAAGCTCACGCCGGGAAAGACGGAGAGCTTCTGGTTCATGGCGTCGATGAGCTCGGGCTTGCTGTGAAAGCGGCCGTGCCAATCGCCGTAGGGCTTGAGGCCGACGTAGAACTCCGCATTGAAGAATCCGGTGGGATTGGTGCCGTCGTCCGGCCGCCCGTGCTCGGACGCGACCACCGTGACCTCGGGAAAGCTCTTGAGGATGCGGCGGAACTGCGGCACGAGTTTGGACGACTCCTCGAGCGAGATGGTCGCGGGCATGGTCGCCCGGACCCAGAGCGCGCCCTCGTCGAGATGGGGCATGAACTCGGCACCGATGCCGCTGGTCAGCAGCAGTGCCGCGGCGAACAGCCCGACCGAGGCGAGGACGGTGGCGCGAGGATAGGCGAGACAGCGGTCCAGGGCACGAGCGTACGCCGAAAGCACGGCTTCGTACACGACGTTTCGCCGCTCGTGCACGCCACCCCGGAGGAACACGGCGCAGAGCACCGGGACGAGCGTCAGCGTCATCGCCAGGGCGCCGGCGAGCGCGAAGATGGTCGTGTCCGCCATGGGCCGAAACAGCCGGCCCGCGGGCCCGGAGAGCGTATAGATCGGAAGGAATCCCGCGACGATGATCGCGATGGCGTAGACCACCGGCCGGTCCACCTCCGCGGACGCCTCCGCGATGACCTCGCGGATGGAGTACACGGTTCCGTATCGCCGAGCCAGACTTCGGTAGATGTTCTCGACCATCACGACGGCGCCATGCACGAGGATCCCGAAATCGATGGCGCCGATGGAGAGCAGGTTGGCAGGCACACCGCGCAGGTCGAGGCAGATGAACGCGATCAGCAGGGCCAGCGGAATCGTCACGGCGACGATGAGTCCCGCCCGGAAGTCGAACAGGAAGAAAATGAGGACGGCGATCACCAGGACGATCCCGCGGAGCAGGTTTCCCTCGACCGTCCGCGTGGTCAGCCGGATCAAGTCGCTCCGGTCGTAGAACGGCACGACCCGCACGTCCTTGGGCAGCACGGTCGAGTTGAGCCTCGCGGTCTCGGCCTCGACGCCCTTGAGCACGGTCTGCGCCTGCTCCCCGGTGCGCATCAGCACGACGCCTTCGACGGCGTCTGGCTGGTCGTTGAACCCGAACTGTCCGAGGCGAGGTGCGTACCCGATGACGACCTGGCCGACGTCGTGCACGAGAATCGGCGTGCCATTCTTGACGGCGAGGACGACCTTGCCGATGTCTTCGGGCACCTGGAGGCGCCCCAGGCCGCGCACGTAATAGAACTGCCCACCCTCGGAGTAGAATCCTCCACCCGCGTTGCCGTTGTTCGAGCCCAGCGCTTCGGCGACCGCAGGAACCGAGAGGCCCGCGCCGGCGAGCCGGGTCGGATCGAGGACGACCTGGTACTGCATCGTCTGGCCCCCGAACCCCGACAGGTCGGCGACGCCGGGCACGGCCTTGTAGGCCTTCGACAGCACCCAGTCCTGGATCGTCTTGAGCTCCATGGGGGAGCGGTCGGGGCTCTGCAGGACGTAGCGGTACACCAGGCCGGAGGGGGAGAACAGCGGGGCCACGTCGGGCGAAACGCCGTCGGGAACGTCCACGTCGCGCAGCTTCTCGAACACCCGCTCGCGCGCGAAGTAGTTGTCGGTGCCGTCTTTGAACACAAGCCGGACGTCGGACAGCCCGTACAACGAGATCGAGCGGACAACGTCCAGGCCCGGCAGCCCGTTCATCTCGGTCTCGATCGGCACGGTGAGGAGCCGCTCCACTTCCTCGGCGGCGTGGCCCGGCCACTGTGTCGTGATCTCGACCGTCGGCGACGACAGGTCTGGATAGGCGTCGATCGGAAGCTGTGAGAACGCCCACACGCCGGCCGCCGCTGCGGCGGCGGCGCCGGCGATCACCACCGCCGGCTGGGCGAGCGCAAGCGCGACGATACGGTGGATGAAGGATCGGCGCGTAGTGGTGGACGGGCTCGGCACGTCCGGCATGTCGCTCACTGGGTGGACGCGCCTTCGAGAAAGAGCGCCCCGTCGGTCACTACCGATTCGCCGGGCTCGAGCCCCGATGCGATCTCGTACCGGTCACCGACCCGACCGCCCAGGTCCACCCGCCGGCGTGCGAAGCCGCCCGGCGACGCCACATAGACGTATGGGAGATTCTCGTCGTCCCGCAGCACCGCCGCGACCGGTACCAGGAGGCCGGTGCTCGGCGTGAGGCCCCGGATCGTCACCCGCACGAGCATGTCCCGCCGCAGCAGCCGCGCCTTGTTCGGTACGAGTACGCGGACGGCGGTGGCCTTGGTGGACGGATCCACCAGATCGGCGACGTAGTCCACCTGGCCGGGCAGGGTGTCGGGAGCCGCGTTGGTCGTGATCAGGGCCGCCTCTCCGCGCCGGACCGCGCCGAGGTCGCTCTCGAACACGTTGGCCATGACCCACACCGTGGAGAGATCGGCGATGGTGAAGCACGGCGTGGCGCCCGCCTGCAGGAGCTGGCCGGGCGTAACGAGCTTTTCGACCACCGTGCCGGCGATCGGCGCGCGGACGGCACTCTCGCCCGCCGAGACCGACTTGCCATCGCGAATGGCGTCGATTGCCGTCTCGTCGAGACCCAGCGATCGGAGCTGCGACAGCGCCGCCTCCCGATCCGCCGTGGCCGCGGCCAGGTCGGTCCGGGCCTGGTCGAGGTCGCTCCGGGCCAGCGCGTCGTTGGCGAACAACTGCTCGTCCAGGCTGGCGATGCGCGACGCGTTCCGCCACGCGCCCTCGGCCTTGCGGTAGGAGGCGACCGCCTCGGCGAAGTCCGGCGACGACACGATCGCGAGCGGCTGCCCGCGCTCCACTCGGGCCCCAGGCGACACCAGGATCCGCGAGACCGGGCCCGAGATGGGCGCGATCACCTGGGTGGATCGGTCGCCGTTGAAGGCCACCGTGCCGGTGGTGGTGACGCTGGCCCTGTAGGTCTCTGGCGCGACCTTCTCTACGTGAATCCGCGAGCGTTGCGCGGTGTCGAGCTCGACCGTGCCGACCTGGCCCGCTGAGGTTGTGGTGCTGTCGCCGGGATCGCTCCGGCGCGAGCCGCCGCTGCACGCGGCGACGGTGGCCGCGACCAGCATGAGGGCCGAGCCGAGCGCGGGCTTATCGGTCATTGGTGCCTCCGGTCTCGAGCGAATCCAGCGGAGTGGCGGCCGCGCGCTCGAGCTCCGCGCGGGTATCGTTGGCGGCCGCCAGCGCGTCGGTGTACTGGCTTTCCGCGTCGAGCAGGTTGCGCCGGGCGTCCAGCAGGTCCAGGGCCGAAGAGCCCCCGAGGCCATAGCTGACGGAGGCGATGTGGTAGGCCTGGCGAGCGAGCGGGAGGATCTGGTCGCGGATGTAGACGGCCTGGCGGAGGGCGGCGGCCGCGGCCGCATAGGCCGCGCGGAGGTCCTGACCCACCTGCTGCTCGAGGTCCTGGTACGCCGCTGCCAACTCGAGCTCGTGGTGGTGCGCCTCGGCGATCTCTCCGCGCGAGTGATTCCAGAAGAAGAGCGGGATCGGCAGCGACACGCCGCTGAAGATGTAGCCTGGCCCGGGATCGGCGTAATCATGGCTGATGCCGACGGTGAGATCGGGAAGCCAGTACTCCCGCGCCAGTCCGGAGGCCGCGCGCGCGCCCGCCTCCTGACTCTTCAGGCTCCCGAGCTCGGGCCGCGCGGCCATGGCGGCGGCCACGAGCCGGTCGAGGTCCGGCGGCGCCGGCGGCACGCCCAGGGAATCGGCGGCGGCGATCGGGGCACCGAGCGGACGGCCGACGAGCCGGTTGAGGGCCGCGCGCGCGTTGGCCACGTCGCGCTCGTTTCCGATGAGATCGTTCTCGGTCCGCGCCAGCTCCACCTGCGCCCGCACGAGGTCGAGCTTCGGCGTCGTCCCGGCGTTATACCGCGCCTCCGCTCGTCGCACGAAGTCCTGGGCCAGCGCCTTGGCCTCCCGCAGATCCCGCTCGCGGCGGAGCGAGGCGAGGAGCGAGTCGTACGTTTGTGAAGTCGCCGAGGTGAGCTGTTGCCGGACCAGTGCGGCGGAGAAGTCGGCGGAGCGGACGTCCGCCGTCCCGACCCGGCCCTGCAGTCGGAACTTGTCGATGAACGGGATCGTGACGGTCGCAGCGAGGCTCCGCTCGCTGGCGCCCCCGGCGCCGAACAGGCCCTGCGATTGGTCGAAGGCGGCGGCGAACTGGGGGTCAGGCATCGCAGTGGCCTGGACCTTTCGCGCGTGCGCCTGGGCGACCTGCTCAGCCGCCACCTGGAGCTGGGGGTTCTTGGCCAACGCTTGAGCGATCGCTTGCTGGCGGGTCAGGCACAGCAGGTCGCGGGGCACCTCGGCGGATCCCGGTGTCGTGGTGTCCGCGTTCGCTCCCACGCAGTCGGACCTGAGTGTGAGCTCCAGCGAATCGGCCGGGCCCAGGCCTCGCGCCACCGAATCAGCGGTGGCACCCCGGGGGACCTGGGCTCTGGCGACGGTCGCCCCCCCCAGCCAGAAGGCAAGGAGGGCGACCGTCCGGATTCGGACGGACATGGACGCTCCGAGTACGGTTGAGTGGCGCGCCCGGAATGGGCGCGCGCGTCAGGCCGAACGGAGCGTAGGTGGTGCCCGGGTGGTGGTGAGGCGGTGGGTAGTGAAGTGCGGCGTGGCCTCGTCGGCCGCGGCGCACTCCTGGCGAACGACGCCGAGCGCGTCGAGCGAGACGGTCGTCGGCTGTGGGGCGCAGGGCGGGAAAATGGCGGCCTGGCAGAAGGCGCAGGTCGCCTCGTCGTGGACCGGCGGCGGGAGCGATTCCCGCGGAGCGCTGATGGTGGAGACCGGATCGGCCGCCGCGGGGCGGGAATGCTCCGCGCCTCTGGCCATGCCCAGCGTGAGCGGGAGGGCCAGGAGGAACAGCCGGAGAAGGCGGCCGAATGGCATCGGCTGAAAGGTGGACCTGCGGCCCTGAGTGTTCAAGGGCTTCATTCCGCGTCGCCGACCGAAACGTGGCGGACCGGGCGTTCGGTAGGGAGCTGAACTGGAAGACGGCCGTGGCCGAGGAGGCGCCGGATTCGAATCGGCCGGCTCACGCGTCGTGATCCTCGACCAGCAGCTCGTGGAATTCGGTCTCGCCGGTGGCCAGCATCCGCCGCAGGTAGGGGCGGCAAAGGCCGCAGCCCGCGCCGCACCCGGTCGCGCGGGCGATCTCGTCGAGTCCCCAACCACCGGCGCGTGCGAGCGGCAGCAGCCGCTCGAATGGCATATGGCGACAGACGCACATGCTGACGAAGATGCCCGGCACGGCTACGGGTTGGTCGGCCGGAGGTCGATCTCGCTGACCAGGGCGCGGGACGGGAGCCGGACCGCGTCGACGACGGCCTGCGCCACATCGTCCGCCTGAAGGATGCGCTGCGGATCGGACTTGAGCATGGGCTGGTCGCGGAGCAGATCGGTGTCCACGGAGCCCGGGCATATCGTGATCACCCGGATGCCTTCCTTCCGGACCTCGAGCATCAGCGAGCGGGCGAAGCCGAGCACGGCATGCTTGGAGGCCGTGTAGGCAGTTCCGCCGACGAAGCCGTTCCGGCCGGCCAGGCTCGCGACGTTCACCACCGTGCCCTCGCGCCGCCGGCGCATTCCAGGGAGGACGGCCCGCGTCACCAGGTAGAGGCTGCGCAGGTTGGTGGCCATCGTGGTGTCCCAGTCCTCGAGGGTCAGCTCCTCGAACGGCCGAGCGATCAGCACGCCCGCGTTGTTGACCAGAAGCCCGATCTCGCCGAGCTCCTCGGACACGTGGGCGACCGCCCGTGTCACGGCCTCCGGCTGGCCCACATCGGCGGCGGCGCCCGCCGCGGCGATCCCCTCGGCGCGGAGCTCGGCGACGAGCCCGTCCACCCGATTGGCCGTGCGGGCGCAAACGCCCACGGCGAAGCCGGCGCGCCCGAGGGCGAAGGCGGTGGCGCGACCGATCCCTTCGGTCGCGCCGGTGACGAACGCGGTGGTGGTGGGTGGCATGGCGGGAAGATAGTGAGCCGCCGGAGTGAGCGGTAACTCGACCCGTCCTCGCGCGCGGCGGGCGGCCGATCTATCCGCGGAGCGCCGCGACCTGGGCGCCGAGCGAATCGAGGCGCCGGATGATCTCCTCGTAGTGCGCGTTCTCCGACGCCGACTCCTTGCCGCGGAAATAGATGGTCCCGTTGGGGTAGAGCACCGCGAAGTCGACCTCATCCAGGCTGTCGAACCCACGCTCGTGCGCCTTGGCCGTGAGCTCGCCTGCGTTGATGTGGAGCCGGCGCATCTCCCGCTCCTGCGGCTGGCCTCCCGCGATCAGGACCGCATCCAGGTCCGCCTTGGAGAGCTGCTGCACCTCGGGGCCGCGATAGTAGAACCGGACCAGCAGCGCGTTGACCGCGATCAGCGCGCCCGCCCCGATCGCGCCGCCCAGGAGGGACGTGTCGTTCCCGATGATCGCGTTCTGGACCGTGTTCGAGAGCGTGAGCAGGACGACGAAATCGAAGGGGTTGAGCTGCGCCAGAATGCGCCTGCCCATCCGCCGCAGCAGGAAAACCAGCAGCAGGTACACGATCGCCGGGCGCAGCACTTTCTCCGCGAGGGAGACCGGGTGCGTCGTGCTGTCCGGCGTGCCGAAGTGCGCCAGGTTGAACCACAGGCTGGACCAATCGATGTGAGGCATCGGGGCGTCTCCGGCGATTAGCTTCCTCAGGATGACGTTGCCGCTTCAGCACCCAATCGTACGGCCCAACCGGGGGGCCCGTAAGCCCGACACGCCCAAGCCGGGGTGGCGCGAACGCGTCGACGCGTTGAAGCACGTCCCACGCCTGCTCCGGCTGGTGTGGCACTCGGAGCCGCGCTACGTCGCCGGCATCCTGGTGCTGCGGGTGGCTCGCTCGTTCGTGCCGCTGGTGGTCCTCTGGATCGGCAAGCTGATCGTCGACGAGGTGGTCCGGGCGATCGGCGTGGCGGGCCACGGCGGCACGGTGGACTGGCGGCGGCTCGTCGAGCTGCTGGCGCTCGAGCTCGCGGTGGCCCTCATCGGCGAGGCGCTCGCGCGGCTCTCGGCGCTGCTCGAGAGCCTGCTGGGGGACCTGTTCGCGAATCAGACCAGCGTCGAGCTCATGCGGCACGCCGCGACGCTCGACCTCGAGCAATTCGAGGACTCGGAAGTCTACGACAAGCTCGAACGCGCGCGGCGGCAGACGGTGGGCCGGATCGGGCTCTTCACCCTCCTGCTCGCCACGGTCCAGGACGCGATCACGCTGGCGACCCTGGCGGCCGCGCTCACCGTCTACGTCCCCTGGCTGCTTGTCCTGCTCGTGATCGCAGTGCTCCCGTCCCTGCTGGGCGAGACCCACTTCGCCTCGCTCGGCTACTCGCTGCTGTACTCCTGGACGCCGGAGCGGCGACAGCTCGACTACCTCCGCTACATCGGGGCCAGCGACATCTCCGCCAAGGAGCTCAAGCTCTTCGGGCTGTCGGACTTTCTGGTGGACCGCTACGACCGGTTGAGCCAGGAATTCTACGAGGCCAACAAGCGCCTGGCGGTGCGGCGGAGCTTCGTCTCGACGCTCCTCGCCGCGCTCGGTACGCTGGGATACTATGGCGCGTACGCGGTCATCATCTACCTCACCGTCACCGGCTACCGCTCGCCCGCGGGGCTCTTCACGATCGGCGTGCTCACGTTTCTCGCGGGCTCGTTCCGGCAGAGCCGCGACCTGATCCAGCGGGTGCTGCTGTCGCTGTCGCAGGTATTCGAGCAAAGCCTCTATCTCGACGACCTCTTCTCCTTTCTCGAGCTCGAGCCGGGGATCCGCCGGAACCCCGAGGGCCGGAAGGTCCCCGAGCCAATCCGAACGGGATTCGTGTTCGAGGACGTGGGGTTCCGTTATCCCGGCGCCGAGGGATGGGCGGTGCGTCACCTCGATTTCTCCCTGGCCCAAGGCGAGCGCCTCGCGCTCGTGGGCGAGAACGGCGCGGGAAAGACGACGCTGGTGAAGCTGCTCGCCAGGCTTTACGACCCCACCGAAGGACGTATCCTGCTGGACGGGGTTGATCTCCGGGAGTACGACGTGGACAGCCTGCGCCGCAACGTCGGGGTCATCTTTCAGGACTTCGTCCGCTACGACTTCCTGCTCAAGGAGAACATCGCCGTCGGCAACATCGCGGCGCGGGAGGACGAGCCGCGGATCGAGACGGCGGCCCAGCGGAGCCTGGCCGACACGGTGGCCGCCCGGCTCGCGGGCCGCTACGACCAGATGCTCGGCCGCCGCTTCGAGAACGGGGTGGATCTCTCCGGCGGGGAGTGGCAGAAGGTGGCGCTGGCGCGCGCGTACATGCGGGATGCGCAGCTGCTCATCCTCGACGAGCCGACGGCCGCGCTCGACGCCCGGGCGGAGTACGGGGTCTTCCTGCGGTTCTCGGAGCTCACGGCCGGGCGGATGGCGGTGCTCATCTCCCATCGGTTCAGCACGGTGCGCATGGCGGACCGGATTCTGGTGCTCCGCGACGGCGAGCTGGTCGAGCACGGCACCCACGAGGCACTGGTGGCGCAGGGCGGGTTGTACGCGGAGCTGTTTCAGCTGCAGGCGGCGGGATACCGCTGAGGGGCCTCCCTGACGGATGGGACTCGAGCTGGAGGATCTTCCTGGTTCGGGTGCACCTCGCCCACGTCAGGTGCGACCGATTCCGATCGGCGCTCCTTACTCTCAGGCTCGGCGGGCTGGCCGTGGCCGATACGGTCCTGGCCGCCGAGTGCCTGCCTGCTCCCGGCGGCGCCGGTCTGCAGGTCCCCGGCGCGGTCCGTCTGCAACGAGCCACGAGCGGCGACGATCCGTGATTTGACAACTCCACGGCCGCCCGCCACCTTGAGAATCCAACATTCGCAAGGAGGTGGAGGCCATGAGGGTCTATGGCTCCAACGCCATTCGCAACGTGGCGTTCGTCGGCCACGGGGCCAGCGGCAAGACGTCGCTCGTCGACGCCCTCGCCTGGGTATCCGGATCCAGCCGGCGCCACGGCAGCATCAAAGACGGTACCACGCTCACCGACTACTCCCCGGACGAAATCGCCAGGCAGCACTCGATCAACCTCGCGCTCGGCTACGCCGAGTGGATGGATACCAAGCTCAACCTCATCGACACTCCGGGTTACCTCGACTACTTCGGCGAAGTCGTGACCGGCCTGCACGCGGCCGACGCCGCCGTCGTCGTGCTGAGCGGCACGAGCGGGGTGGAGGTGGGCACCGAACGCGCCTGGGAAGTCTGCGACCAGCTGCATCTGCCCCGACTCCTGTTCGTCTCCCTCATGGACAAGGAGCACGCGGACTTCGAGCGGGTCTTCACCAACGTGAAGGCCCATCTGACCCCCAAGGTCGTGCCGGTCGAGGTCCCGATCGGTGACGGCCCCGACTTCCACGGCATCATCAACCTGTTTTCGGGTCACTGCCACCTCTACAAGAAGGGGGCGAGCAAAGGCGAGAACGAGGTGGTGCCGATTCCAGACGAGTATCAGGCACGCTTCCAGGAATACAACGAGCACCTGACCGAGGCCGTCGCCTCGACGGACGACGACCTGATCGAGCGCTACCTCGCGGGTGAGGAGATTCCGCGCGAGCAGTTCATCGGCGCGGTCAAGAAGGCGATGCTCGCCGGGCAGATCGTGCCGCTCTTCTGCGGCAGCGCGACGCAGACGTTCGGGCTCCGGACGTTGCTGCGCAAGATGGTGGAGCTGTTCCCCTCGCCGGCCGAGCGCCCGTCGCCCCTCGAGGCGCCGCTGGTCGGGCGGGTCTTCAAGACCATGTCCGAGCCGCACGTGGGCGACGTGACCCTGTTCCGCTCGTATGCGGGCGACATCCGTAATGGCGACGAAGTCTGGAACGCCGAGCACGAGGTGGCCGAGAAGCTGAACCACCTGTCGATCCAGCAAGGCAAGGAGCGGATCGAGGTCGAGCGCCTGAGCGCGGGCGACATCGGTTCGGTCGCCAAGCTCAAGGACACGCACACGGGTGACACGTTCAGCCGGCGCGACGCGCCCCTGCGCCTGCCGCCCATTCCGCTGCCGGAATCGGAGGCCACGTCCGCCGTGGTCGTGAAGCAGCGGGGCGAGGAAGACAAGCTGGCGGCCGGGCTGCACAAGCTCCACGAGGAAGACCCGACCTTCCATTTCGAATACAGCTCCGAGCTGGGCCAGACGCTGATTCACGGCATGGGCGAGCGTCACTTCGAGACGATCCTGCAGCGTCTCGAGCGGAAGTACGGCGTCCACGCTGAGCTCGCCCGACCGCGCATCGCCTATCGCGAGACCATCAAGGGCAAGGCCGAGGGCCAGGGGAAGCACAAGAAGCAGAGCGGCGGTCGCGGGCAATACGGCGACTGCTGGATCCGCATGGCGCCGAGACCGCGAGGTGCCGGCTACGAGTTCGTGGACGAGATCGTGGGCGGTGTCATCCCCAACAAGTACATCCCGGCGGTGGACCGCGGCGTCCAGGAATCAGCCGAGCGCGGCGTGGTGGCGGGCTACCCGATGGTGGACTTCCAGGTGGAGTGCTTCGACGGCTCGTACCACGATGTGGACTCGAACGAAATGTCGTTCAAGATGGCCGGCATCCTGGCCTTCCGGAACGTGGCGCCCAAGGCGCGGCCGGTGCTGCTCGAGCCGTTGATCGAGGTCACGGCCTGGGCGCCGGAAGACGTGCTCGGCGACGTGATGGGCGACCTCAGCGCCCGCCGCGGGCAGATCCTCGGCACCGAGCAGGATGGCCGGCTCACCAAGGTGCGGGCGATCGTGCCCGAGGCCGAGCTCTACAAGTACTCGACGACGCTGCACTCCATCACCCACGGGCGCGGCGCGCACCGCGAGAAGTTTCACAGCTACGCCGAGGCGCCTCCCGACGTCGCAGCGAAGGTGGCGGCCGAGAATCAGAAGGAGCATGCCGTCGCATCATGATCCATGAGCGGTGGATCGTGAGTTACGGGCCCACGATCCACCCTCACCCCTTCCGACCGGACCTTTTCCATTCATCAGTCAGTCGCTTCACGAGCGGCTCCGCTCCCAACCGACGGAACCCCTCCTCCGCCTCGACACGGCGCCGATCCGCGTCCGCGTGACGGCCGAGCCGCTTGAGCGTGAGCGCGACGAGCGCCGCGCATTCGGCGGCGAGCAGCGCGCTGTCATAGGTGCGGGCGGTCGCGAGGGCGGCCTCCGCCGCTTCGAGCGCGGCTTCCAGATGGCCATCCTTGTACGCCACGAGCGCTCGGACCCGCTCGACTTCGGCGCGGCCAACCTCGTCGCCGGATTCGGCCGCCCAGCTGGCGGCACGCTCCAGCTCCTGCCTCGCCTGCGGGAGCTGGGCGCGCTCCGCCATCAACTCGGCCCGGCCAGTGGTCGCGAGGGCGAGAAGTCCGCGCTCGCCCACGACCTCGGCGTGGCGCAGCGCCTCGCCGGTGGCATCCTCCGCGCTTCGCCAGTCGCCGAGCTGGCGGTAGATGAGCCCGAGGTTGTGGTACGCCTCCGCCGTGCCGCGCCGGTCGCCGAGACGCTGGTAGGCGAGGAGCGCCCCCCGGTAGAGCCCCAGCGCCTCGCCCGGCCGGCCTCGCAGATGGATGGCAGACGCAAGGTTGTTGCACGCCCGCGCCGCGGTGAGACTGTCACCCAGCTGGGTCGCCAGGTTGAGCGCTTCCGCGAGCGACTGCTCGGCCTCGCCCAGCCTGCCGCGCTCGAACCGGATGACGCCGAGCAGGTTGAGCGCGCGCATCCTCCCGTCGGTATCGCCGCGCGCGCGGAAGGCCGCGAGCGCCTCGCCCGCCAGGGTCTCGGCGACGGGAAACTCGCCCAGTCGGGTGGCGGCGGTGGCGGCGAGCAGCCGCGCGTCGCCGCGGCGTCCCGCCGGCGTCGTCTCGACGCCGCGATACCACTCCAGTGCCTCGCTGAAGCGGCCCGCTCGCACCAGCTCCCGGAGCTGCTGCATGGCGTCGTCCGCGAACGGCGTGGGCGTCATCGGCGAGTCAGTAGGCCAGCGCGTAGCGGCTGAAGCCGGTCAGGTCGGCATCCGCCTCGTCGGTCTCGACCGTGAGCACCGATGTGAGGCGCACGAACGGGTCGCCCGGGTTCTCCTGCCGCCAGATCGAGAGCGTGCTCTCGATGGCGTCGTCGTCGCCGTTGGCGACACCGTCATCGTTGAGGTCGCCGTCCGCGTGGTCATAGTGGATCTTGAGCCGCGCCGGCGCACCAGAGCTGAAGGTCAGCCCCGACGGCTGGAGCTCGAACAGCATCTCGGCCGGATCCACCACGCGCACGTGAATGAGAACCGAGTCGCCCTCGGCGATCGGGGTGCCGTCGGGCAGGGCCGAGAGTGAGTTCGCGTCCACGCGCAGGCGGAGGTACTCCTCGCCCTGTCCGCCGCTCCCGTCCTGGAAGTAGATCCGGACCTCTCGATCCTCTCCGCGCTTGGCGTAGAAGCTGTCGGCGGCGTTGAACAGCGCCGTGCTGGACGGCGCCACGTGGACGACGTTCAATTCCTCCGGCGGCTTGCTGGCGTCGGGGCCCGCCGAGTCGGAGCACGAGACGGCCAGGCCGGCGAGGGCGGCGGCTATGAAGGAACGCAGGACGCGAACGGAACGCATGTCAGTCTCCAGGGTGTGGCCGGCGCTTCAGTCCGGCTCTCCGTCGAGCAGCCGCTGCAGCCGCGGTCGCGAGATGCCGAGCCGCCGTGCAGCCTCGCTCTTGTTGCCGCCGACGAGCTCAAGCATCGCTCGCGCGGCGGCGCGAACCAGGACGTCGATCGTGGCCGGGAATGGCAGCGTCGAGCCGCCGCGCGCGCTCACCCGCGCCGGCGGGGGGATGAGTTCCTCCGCGCGCACGGTGCCCCGGGGCGAAAGGACCAGCGCCCGCTCCACCGCGTTCCTGAGCTCGCGCACGTTTCCCGGCCACGCATAGGCCCGCAGCGCGGTCCGCAGGTCAGGCGTGAGCGGGGGCACCGGAAGGCCGTACCCGTTCGCGATGCGCGCAAGGAACGTCTCGGCCAGGAGCTCGATGTCCCCATCCCGCTCTCGCAGGGGCGGCAGCGTCAGGGCCACGACGTTGAGGCGGTAGAACAGATCCTCGCGGAACTCGCCTCGCAAGGCGGCGGCCGCGAGATCGAGATGGGTGGCGCCGATCACCCGGACATCCACCTGCCGCCCCTGCTGCCCGCCCACGCGCCGTATCGCCCGAGACTCGAGCGCACGGAGCAGCTTGGGCTGGAGCTCGAGTGGCAGCGCGCCGATCTCGTCCAGCAGCAGGGTGCCCCCGTGCGCGAGCTCGAAGAGGCCGGGCTTGGCGGCGATCGCGCCGGTGAACGCGCCGCGCTCGTGGCCGAACAGCTCGCTCTCGAGCAGGTTGGCCGGGATGGCCGCGCAGTTGATCTCGACGAACGGGTGCGCTGCGCGTGGCCCGCCGTAGTGGATGGCCCGAGCCAGGAGCTCCTTTCCCGTCCCGGTCTCTCCCCCGATGAGCACGGTCACATCCCGGTGCGACGCGACCCGTGCCGCCTGGTCCAGCGTCTGGCGCAGGGCCGCGCTCCGGCCGAGAATGGCCTCGAACCCGATGGCGCTCCGCTCGGCCTCCGCGAACCGACCGGCTTCAGCCCGCCCGTGTGCCTCGCGCGCCTCGCGCTCGAGCGAGCGGCGCAGGACGTCGAGGTCATCCGGCAGGGCGAAGTAGTCCCGTGCGCCGCGTTGAACGGCGGCCGCAGCGAGGCGGTGATCGGCCGCCGCACCCACCACGTAGACCGGCGCTCCCCGGGACGGGAGCTCGGTCAGCAGATCGATGGCGGCGCTCTCCTCACCGCCCGCCAGCAGCAGCAGCACCGCCGCACCGGCCGGCGGGGTCACGTCCTCGTCGGGGCGCCACATCACGACCCCCGCGCGAAGCTCCCGGGCCAGCTGCGCGAGGCTGGCGCCGAAGCTGTCCGAGAGCTCGACCATGGCGATGAGCCAGGGATGCTCGCTCACGCCGGGTCCGCGGGATCAGTCATGCAAGGGGCCGTCGTCGGCTCCGCCGTGATGGTCGTCGGTCCCATCGTGGTCCTCATCCTCGAAGGCGCGCAGCGTGCCGCGGATGTTGTCTCGCACCAGGTTGTCGTTAACGTTCCCGGCGCCGGCGGTCGCGGGGTCCACGAGGTGGTTCGCGCCGTCACGGAACCAGCGGTCCAGGTCCACCAGCAGCGTCAGGTCCGTCGCGGTGGACTCGGCGGTCACCAGCGGCGGGTTGAGCTCGATCTCTTCTTCGGCATCGAGGTCGGTCACGTAGGTGAACGGCTGTCCGTTGTAGGTGCCGGCGACCTTGACGCTGACGCCTGCAAACTCTGGATGCGCCTGGAGGAACGCCGCGTCGGAGGCGTCATCGTTGGAAGGCTTGTGGACCTCGAATTCGACCTCGTCGTAGCTGCCCGCGGGCACGTCGACACTGAAGCTGTGCGCGGCGCCGCCAGCGCCGAGCGGCAGATCCAACAGGAGCGGGCCAACCTCGAGCTTCTCGCAAGCATCCGAGTCGTCGCAGCCGCTCGCAGTCTCGACCCGTTTGAGCTCGATTTCGCGGAGCACCATCTGAACCTGCTCGACGATCAGCGTGTTACTGCCGTCGGTGAAGGTCTCGGGCGTACCCGCGGTGGCCATGGCGAGAGACGACATTGCAGCCGCCGAAGCCGGGCGAGTCGCGACGTTGAAGTTCACCTGCGGGTCGGAGGACGGGCTTCCACCTTCGCTGCAGGCAGCGAGCGCGGCCACGGCGAAAGCGACAGAAGTAAGGACTGGACGGCGCATGGATGTCTCCAGAAAGTTGGGGGCTGATGGCGGCCCCCCTGAAGGCAACGGACGTGCCGACCGGCCATGTGCTCGCAAGGAATTATCGCACAACAACATACACTGTCGTACCGTCCATCGGGAAGTCGCGCGGCTGCATTGCTGTATTCCATGGATGTATCGTGACGATGCAGTGGCTCGTCGGTCATCCTCCTTCATTTATTCACGAGGTACGCGTGCATTCGCTTCCGGTGCGATGGGTCCGAGCCGTCGCCGTCGTGGCCCTGGCCGTCCTCGCCCTCGCCTGTCGCTCCGAAACCGCCGACTGTGCTCGCTGCGGCCGGCTGGTCATCGCCGCGACCGGTGATCCCAGCCACCTGCTGCCGCCGCTCGCGGTGGAGACCGTGGCGCGGGACATCGGAGATCAGGTCTACGAGCGGCTGGCTGATCTCGCGCCGGGAGCCGCACCCATCGACACCTCGGCCTATCGGCCAGCCCTCGCTGCGCGGTGGGAGCACGTGGACTCGGTCACGTGGCGGTTTCACCTGAGACCGGCGGCCCGATGGCAGGATGGCCGGCCGGTGACCGCGGAGGACGTGCGGTTCTCATTCGAGGCGTTCGCCGACTCCGCGCTGGACGCGCCCGCGCGGCCGTACCTCGAGGACAGGCTCACCGTGACGGTCGAGGATTCGACGACGATCCTCGTGCGGTTCGCACAGCCGTCTGCCGAGGAGCTGTTCGACGCGACGTACCATGTCCGTGTGCTGCCGAGCCACATCTGGTCCCAGGTGCCACGGGACCGTTGGTCGGCCGACACGACCATCGCCCACCTGGTGGGGAGCGGGCCGTACCGCATCGCCGAATGGAGGCGCGCCGAATACGTACGTCTGGTCGCGGACAGCGCGATGGGCGCGCGTCCGCCGATTCGCGAAGTGGTGTGGCGCTTCGTGCAGGATCCGGACGCCGCGCTCAACCTGGTGCTGAGCCACGAGGCGGACGTGCTCGAGACGGCGGGCAGCCCGCAGAACGCCCAGCGGGCGGCGGCGGATCCCACCCTGCGACTCGTGCCCTACGCATCCGCCACCTACGGATTCCTGGGCTTTCGCATTCGGAGCGGCGAAGGAGCCGCCCCGCATCCGGTGCTCGGCGACGTCGCGACCCGGCGGGCGCTCGCGCTCGCGGTGGACCGCGAGACCCTGGCGCGCTCCGCGTTTGGGCACGACGCCAAGGCGCCACCGGGACCGATGTCGCAGCTTCTGTGGATCTGGGACGACGACATCCGGACGCTCCCATTCGACACCGCGCAGGCCGGTCGCGCGCTGGATGCAGCGGGATGGCGACGCGCGGATACCGCAGGCACGAGACGGCGGGACGATCGCGCCCTGGCGTTCGACATCCTCGTGCCGGGCACGAGCCCCACGCGGAAACAGATCGCCGTGGCGCTGCAGGCGATGTGGCAGGCGGTCGGCGCTGCCGTGACGGTGACGGCGGTGGACTTCCCTGTCTTCCAGGAGCGGCTGGGGAAAGGCCAGTTCGACAGTTACATCGGCGCGTGGCTCGACGAGCCCAGCCCCCGAGGACTTGCCGACCAATGGACGCGAGGGGGTGCGCTCAACTACGGGCACTATGCCGATCCCGCATTCGACACACTCTTCGAGCGGGCCACGCGGGCGCAGGCGGTGGATTCGGCACGCGTGCTCTATCGGAGAGCGATGGACACGCTCAACGCGGACGCGCCGGCGATTTTTCTCTATGCGCCGGCGAACGTCGCCGTCGTGTCTCGGCGGGTGGACGACGTGGATATCGATCCGTACAGCTGGGCGAGCGGGCTCAGGCGGTGGAGGGCGGACAGGTAGACCTACACCGCGGCGAACCATCCCATCGCGCCGCGTTCGGCCATGTGGCGCTGGTGTGGGTGGAACATGTATCGGCCGCGACGCGGCAGTCGGAACTCGAGAATGGCCCGCTCGGTCTGCGCCAGCGTGACGACATCAGTTCGCTCGTCGGGCGCCAGACGCGTGCCACTGCGGAAGACATCGAAGGTCTCGGCGTGGAGGTGGAAGGACGCCACCGGGTCGTCGGCCACCATGTTCATCAGGTACACCCGGACGAGGGCACCCGCAGGCACCTTGATCGGAAACCGCTCGAAGAACCCCGCCACTCCGTTCCAGCCGTAGAGCTCGTTCCGGCCGTCTCCATCCAGGTCGAACCCCGACAATACGAGCACCACCTCGTGAGCCGGCGTGCGGCCCCGGGGCGGATCGACGATGAAGATCCCGTAGAGTCCGTGCGAGATATGCTCCGCGGCCGGCGAGGCATCGCAGTGGTACGGATGGAGGCCGAACGGCTCCGCTCGCATGCGGTACAGGGCCTCGCCGCCCGGCGGGACCGGTTGCCAACCGTCCTGTCTCACATCGTGCCGCCCGTGAAGATGCAGGTTATGTGGACGACTGCCGAGATTCCGCAGCCGGATGGCGATCTCGTCGCCTTCGCGGGCCCGGAGGATCGGCCCTGGAATGCCTCCGTTGAAGGTCCATCCGGCGAACCGTACGTCGCGCGCCACGGGCACCGGCTGCTCGGATACCCAGAGGTCCGCCGAAACCGTCGTGCTGCCTCTTCCCTCCCGGGGCGCAGGTGGCCTGAGCGAGAGGTCCAGGGCTGCCGCACCGAGCTCCGGCGGCGGCTCTACTCCGTGGCCGTAGCTTTGGATCGGGGGGACCGCAAAGGCCGTATTCGCGTGCGGCTCGCGGTGCCGCAGCCCGTACACCGCGGCACTCAAGGCACCGGCGGCGAAGCCCGCGCCCACCCGCAGCAGGTCTCGCCGCGAGAGATCAGGCATCAGAAGCGTCCATAGATCACCGACGTGACGGCGAGCAGAAGGGCATACAGTGCGAGCGCGCCCAACGCGAACCGGATCGGACGCCGCCGGCCGCGGGTGAGCCACGCGAGCGCCAGCAAGGGAATCAGCCAGAACGTGGCGCTGGCGAGCACACGACCCATGGAACCGGGTGACGCCATCGGCCGGACGGTCACCGGCGTTTGGGTGAGAACGGCCTCGGCGCCGGCGGGAAGCTGGGCCCGAGCCAAGTCGAAGCCGAGGGTCTCGAACACCCGGACCGCGGGTCGCGCCGGGGCGGTGACAGCGTTGGGCATAACTGCCTGCGGCTCCGGCACCGGCTGAGTCCGCCAGTCCGGAAACGTGCGGTGGCCCACGGTAAACCCGCGGTAACCCACCACCGAGACGAGCGGCAGCGGATCGAAGCCGAGCGGCAGCCGCAGCCCGGCGCAGCCATGGAACAGCTCGAGTCCCGCCGGCGCCGCGACCTTGTACCGGTTACCGGCAAAGCAGTTCCCGAAGCTCGCGGGGCCGCCCAGGGCCAGATCGGCCCGGCCGGAGCGAACGATGCGGTTTTCGCGGACCACGTTGTCGCGCGCGGGCCACCAGTTCCGATCGTACATGGGCGTGATGAGGACGCCGTGCTGCTCATGGTCCGCAATGACGTTGCGCTCGACCACGTTACCGACGCCGCCACCGATCAGCACGCCGTTCCCATACGCGATTGACGGCAACGCCGCCGCCGGCGCGCTGGGGTTGCTGTTGCCCACGATCAGGTTCGCGGCAATGACGGTCTCGCGCTGGGGCGGGTTCAGCTCCAGATCGAGCGAGGCGGGCACGAGCCCCGACCGGTTGTTGCGCCAGACGGAGCTGACGACGTACAGCTCACCGCCGGAGTTCGTGCCCGAGTAGCCGATGGCGTTGTGCTCTGCGATGACGTCCCGAATGACGATGTGGCAGGGGTAGCATTCCCCGATATAGAACCCGGAGTCCGGCGAGCCGGAGGCGTAGGAGTGCTCGAACAGCCCGTCCCGCGCATCGAACGCGTAGATCCCGTAGTCGCCGTTGTTGTAAGCGGTGAGCCAGCTCCCGCGAAACCCCGTGACCCCGGTCCAGTAGAAGCCGTTGAGCACGGCGTTCCGCGCCGTCATGTTCTCGACGGCCACGCCGTCGGCCAATACCGCGACGCCGTTGCCGCGGACGAACTCGCCGTCGACGATGGTCTCGTTCCGGTCCACTCCCCGAATGGTGAGGGAGGGCGTCGTGACGGTGACTTCCTCGTGGTACACGCCGCGGTCCACGAGGACGAGATCGCCAGGCGCGGCGGCATCGACGGCGGCCTGGATCGTGGGATACTCGCGGGGCACCCGCCGCACGGCGCCGGTGGCATCGGCCACCGCTTTCTGCGCGCCGCGCGGCCCCGGGCTGTACGCGACGTCCCCGACGACGACCACGCCTGCCATGCCCTTTCCGTCGCGGGTGCCGTGGTAGCTGCAGTAGTAGCGATAGACACCAGGCTTGGCGAAGATCACGTCCTGCTCGGCGCCAGGGGCCATGTCGGGGCCGTTCTTCCCGGCGGTCGACCAGGAGCCATCGGCCGCGACGGCGTTGTGCACGTTCTTCCCCACGTTGATCCACTTCACCCGGACGCCGACCGGCACCCGCACGACCGCGGCATTGAACGCGTTGTCGTACATGTTGACGAAGTTCCCGCCGTGGCGGTCCCCACCGCCGCAGGCGAGCGCCGCGGCGAGCATGAGGGCAATGCCATGGACCTTCGGCTGCGGATGGGCGGTCGGCCGCGACTCGAACGGCATCTGCGATCCGGGTGGTGGGAGGGTTTCCCAATATGAGACCGGCGGAGGGTGGTCGGTAGGGTGGAGCGTGCCACCAATGACGAGGGCGGCCGGCTGTTTCGCCGACCGCCCTCGCCGTCGCGTCGATTTACCTACGCCGACCTACGCTTCGCGGCGCGCTTCCTCGGCTTCTTGAGCTCGATCACGCCCGTTTCGCGGGGCTGGCGGTAGACATACTGCTGTCCCCGGAAGTTCCGGAGCACGACCTCCTCGTCACTCATGCTGATCACATACTCCGGGAGCAACGGAATCTTGCCGCCGCCGCCCGGGGCGTCGATGACGAAATGCGGGTTGGCGAGGCCGCTGGTCCAGCCGCGGAGCGCCTCCATGATCCGGATACCCGTCTGTACGGTGGTCCGGAAATGCTCGGCGCCGGCCACCTGATCGGCCATGTAGATGTAGTACGGCCGGACCCGCGCCATGAGCAGCCGCTGCATCAGCTCCTTCATGACCGCCGGATCGTCATTCACGCCCTTGAGCAGCACCGTCTGGCACCCGAGCGGAATGCCCGCGTCGGCCAGGCGGCCCAGGCCCGCGACCGCGGCCGGGGTGAGCTCGTCCGGATGGTTGAAGTGCGTGTTGATGAACAGCGGATGAAAGCGCTTGAGCATCGTCGTGAGCTCGGGCGTGATCCGCTCCGGCAGATGGCAGGGTACCCGGCTCCCGATCCGGATGATCTGGAGGTGCGGAATGGCCCGGAGCCGGGTCAGGATGGCCTCGAGACGTCGGTCGTTGAGGAGCAGTGGATCGCCGCCGCTCATGATGACGTCACGGATCTCCGTGTGCTGCTCGAGGTACTGGAAGGCGCTCTCGAACTGCGACATCGGGATCTTCTCGGGGTCACCCACCTTGCGCCGGCGGGTGCAGAAGCGACAATAGCTCGCGCACACCGGGGAAACGAGGAAGAGTGCCCGGTCGGGGTAGCGATGGGTGATGTTCGGCACCGGACTGTCCGCGTCCTCGTTGAGCGAGTCCACGATGCCGTCCCTGATGTCCAGCTCCTCGACCGTGGGGATGTACTGGCGCCAGATCGGGTCGTCCGGCGACTTGATGAGATCCACCATGGCCGGCGAGATACGGAACTCGAAGTTCTCGGCTGCTAGGCGCAGGCGATCGAGATCGGGGAAATGCTCGGGACCGAACTTGGCCGCGAGCAGGTCGAGCGACCGGATCGAGTTGCTCTTCAGGACTTCTTGCCACGTTTCCATATCGCTACCCATCCTCCTTGCGGAGATCGCGGACCGTCACCGCCGTGCTGCCGCCGGGGCCTTCACGTACACCACCTGATCGTCGCCCGGGGCGTAGAAATCGGGAATCCGGGACACCGCTCGGTATCCGCGCGCCTCGTAGAACGCGCGTGTGCCGGCGTACTCGGGCCGGCCTGCGGTCTCCACGACGATGAGTCGGGCGATCCCGTCCAGACGGCGCTCCATGGCTGTGAGGAGGGCGGTGCCGATCCCGGCGCCGTGCAGCGCGGGATCCACCGCCATCCAGTAGAGATCGTAAGTGCCAACGGTACAGGGAGTGGGGCCCCAGCAGATCCAGCCGGCGAGCGCGCCGTCGTGCTCGGCGCCGAGGGCGATGTAGTCGGGCGAGCCGGCGACGGCGCCGTCGAAGACTTCGAGGGCGACAGGAATCTCGTCCTCGCGGAAGAGCTCCACCGCACGGCTGATTCCCTCGATGCGGCCGCGGTCGGCCGCGGTGAGGTTTCGGAGGGAGGTCAGGGTGAGCGTGCCGCTCACGCGGCGGACACCCCGCTGACGAGGGCGGCGGCCGCGCGGTGGCTCTGCGAGCGCGTGAGGGCCTCGTCCACGATCTGCATGACGAGGTCGTCGTAGCTCCAGCCGAACGCGCGGCCCATCCGGGCCAGGCCGGCGTTGCTCGAGAGATCGGGACAGGGGTTTACCTCGAGCACGTAGGGCTGCCCATCGCCGTTGACCCGGAGGTCCACTCGACCGTAGCCCTCGCCACCCGACATGTGCAACCAGGCCTCGCGCGCCACTTCGCAGAGCCGTTTGGCCAGATCGGCCGGGACCTCGGCGGGACACACGGGCTGGGTCCCCTCGTCCTCGGGGCTCCCCGGAATCCACTTGGCGGCGTAGCCCACGATGGGCCATGACCCGTCCGGCATGCCGTCGAAGCGAATCTCGGCGACCGGAAGCATCCGCTTGCCGACGAAGCCGACGTTGAACTCCCGGCCGGCCACGTACTCCTGGACCAGCACCTCCTCGAACTGCTCGAGCATGAGGGCCACGCGCTTCTTGAGCGCGCGCTTCGAGGTGCAGACGGCCCCATTGTCGATGCCGACGCTCGCGTCCTCCGCGGAGGGCTTCACGATGGCCGGGAGCGGAAACTCCGCCGGCGTCTTGTTGGCCTGGGCCAGCATGAAGGCGGGCACCGGAAGGCCGGCCGCCGACAGGAGGGTGTTGGCGATGTGCTTGCGGTGACAGACGGTGGTGGGCCACGTCCGGCAGCCGGTGAACGGTACGCCGGCCAGCTCGAGCGTGCCGACCACCATCTCCTCGTACCGGGCGTGCCCGTTGATGCCCTCGCACAGGTTGAACACCAGATCGACACGGCGAATCCGGCTCAGCCAGCGGAAGTCGCCCAGGCGGACGGGAAGCAGCTCGACCTCGTGCCCCCGGCGCCGGAGGACGTCGCGCACCTCGTGGACGTTGCCCACGACCGCCGCCACGTCCTGCGGGCTCCACTCGTCGCTGCCGGCATCGTACAGGATCGCCACCTTCATTACGCCACCTCCGCCAGGAGTGAACGGCCGCTGATCCGGCGCCACGCGACGTCGGCGACCTCACGGATCAGCTCGTCGTAGCTCATCCCGGCGGCGCGAGCGGCCTTCGGGAAGCAGGAATTGTCCCGCGGGTCGGGCAGGATGCCCGGCAGCGGGTTCAATTCGACGACCATCGGGCGATTGGCGGCGTCGCAGCGGATGTCGATGCGGCACCAGTCGCGGCATTCGAGCGCGCGATAGGCCGCCAGGGCGGCGGCGCGGACGTCCTCGGCCAGCGATTCCGGAATGCGGGCCGGGCAGTCGAAGATCTCCAGCGGATGCGCCGGCGAGTCCCACAGCCACTTCGCTTCGTAGCCGTAGATGGGCGGCGCGCCCTTGGGTAACGTTTCAAAGTCCATGCCGACGATGGGCAGGCAGCGAGCCTCGTCGCCATTGCCGAGCACCGCGACCGTGAACTCGGGACCAGGCAGGTAGGTCTCGATGAGCACCGGCTCGGCGTAGGTGGCGAGGAGCTTGGAGACCTGCTTGACCAGCTGGCTCCGGGTCTTGCAGACGCTCCGGACGCTCACGCCCTTCCCCGACCCTTCGAACGCGGGCTTCACGAACAGGGGGAAGGGCAGCTGCACGTTCCGCGCGTCGGCGGGACTCCTGGCCAGAACGAACGGGGCCGTGGGCACGCCGTGGTAGGACATGACCTCCTTGGCGCGGCGCTTGTCGAGCGCGAGGCCGAGGGTCAGCGGATCCGAGGCGTGGCATGGGATGCCGAGGAACTCGCAGATGGCCGGGACGTGCCCTTCGCGGTTCGGGCCGTAGAGCCCTTCGGCGATGTTGAACACGAAGTCCGGCTGGATGAGTGCGAGCCGCGCGGGGAAGCTGGCGTTGGCCTCGAGCCGATAGACCTGGCCGACGGATCTGAGCGCGCGCTCCACCGCATCGATGGTGGTGGGCTCGTCCCACTCGGCGTAGAGATCGGGTTGAGGGAGATCGTCGCGGAGCGCCCGACTGTTGGGATCGTCCGAAGGAGGGGAGTCGAGCGTGGCCCCGGCTGCGGTATCCGCCGGCGCACTGGGTTTGAGATTGAAGGCGAGTCCGATCCGAACTGCCAAAGGATCTCCTCTACAAAAAAGGCCGTCCGCGAGAGACGAGCCGCAACGACTTGAAGACTTCGACGAAACTAAAGTAAGGAAAAGGGTTCGGTCGCACAATAGTTTTTACCAGAATTCATGCCACGAGTTTCGAGACACCGAGGACGACGGCGCGATGAAGCAGGCGATGGCGACGGTGCGGACGAGACGCGCATCGGGATGTACGAGGGAAATGCGCTCCCCGAGAGGGAAAATGTTCGAGGGACCTCGCGGCGGAATGGCTCGACCATTCGTCGACAGGATCCCTCGCTTCGCTCGGGAGGACGTGACGTTCAGCCGGATGGGGCCATGATCGAGCCCCGCGCCTTCGCCATCGCCGCCCTCTCAAAACGCCTCACACCTTGTGAAATCCCACGCGTCCGGCCTCGCTCCCGTCGCTCGAGGAGTAGATCTCGAAATCGCCGAACAGCGCCGCCGCCTCGCGCTGGAGCGTCCGGAGGCACGCGACGGCCATGCGGCGGATCTCCAGCTCCGCGCCCTCGCCGAGACGGAGCTCCAGCATCGTCCGCCAGGCGCGGACGTTCGCGCTCGCCACGATCTTCACCTCGGTCGCGTTGGGAAGGACGCTGCGCGCAGCCTCGCGGGCCAGCTTCCGACGGTGCACGCGGTCCTCCACCCACTCATACCGCGCCATGAGGTGCTCGACCGCGGTGACATAAGCGGCCTGCGCGGCCTCGACCTGCCGGGTCCAGGCGGCCTCCAGTGCCGCGTCGCCCTGGATCGCCGGGGGCATGACGAACGCGGCGTGCGACTCGTCGACGTACCGCTGGGACAGCTGCGAGTAGCCCCACCCCGCCCGGTGTCGCACCAGCTCGTGGCTGCAGCTGCGTGAGATCCCCTCGATAAGCATGACGTACGTGCTGTGCTCGAACACCGAGCCGTGACCCTGCCGCAGGATGTTGCGCAGGTACTCGGCCGTCGAGCGGCCCGCCGGGTTGTGCTGGCTCATGTAGCACAGCCGCCCGGCAAACTCGGCGATGCGCTCGCCGTCGCTCGACTCGCCCTTCCACTGGATGGGGAGGTGGGCGGGCTCCAGGAATTGGGGCCGGGCGATGAGGGTGACGCGGGGCTCGCGGAAGATGTCCATGGGAATGGTGTCGTAAGGCGTGAGTCGGGAGTCGGGCCGTGGGTCCCAGGCTCACGATTCACGACGGTCGTTGTCCGCCAGCTCGAGGCGGCTCTGCGCGTATCCACCGCGCTGCTCGATGCGCCGGAGCGCGCGGGCGATGTCGTCGGGAAGTGCGATGGCGTGCGTACCGACCTTGAGACGACCGATCGGCGGCTCGCCGGACGGAAGGATAACGCCTGGATTGAGGATTCCCAGGGGATCGAAGGCGCGCTTCACCCGGGCGAAGAGGTCGACGATGTCGTCGCCGTACACCCGGCCGAGCAGGCTGGCCCTGAGCCGGCCGTCGCCGTGTTCGCCCGACGGGGTGCCGCCCAGCCGGACGAGCGCATCCGTGACCGCCTGGAGCAAGGAGGCCACACTGTCCTCCCATCCAGGCCGCCCGACCTCGGGCAGCAGGTTCACGTGGACGTGACCATCGCCTGCGTGGCCGAAGATCACCACCGCGAGGTCCCGCTCGGCCGCCGCCTCACGGACGACGCGGACGTAGTCGGCCAGGCGATCCACCGGCACGCAGCCGTCCTCGATGACCTGCAGGGAGCGACGCGTCTCGGGGAGGCCCGCGAGGATCGGGCTCGCGGCGTGGCGGAGTGACCACAGCCGCTCGGACGCGGCCGGCGTGAGGCCGGTATCGATGCCGGCGGCCCAGGGTTCCACGGCCTCTGCGGCGCGCTCGACCGCGGCTCGCGCCTCCTGCTGGTCCTCCCGCTCCATCTCCACCAGCAGCACGGCTTCGGGGCCGACCTCGCCGACGAGCTCGAGGAAGGTCCGGTCCAGCAGCTCGACGGCCGACGGGTCGTGCGCGAGCAGCGCGGTGACGGCATCGCCCAGGGCGTCGAGCGTCCGGAGCGCGACTTTGAGGCCTGCCCGCGCCGCGGGCAGCGCGTCGAGCCGCCACTCGGTCGAGGTGACGAGGCCGAGTGTCCCCTCGGCGCCGATGAGAAGGTCGACGAGGTCGCCCGTCTCGAGCCACGCGTCCAACGCGTAGCCCGAGGAGTTCTTCCGGGTATGGGGGAAGCGCGCGCGTACCTGCTCGGCGGCGGCGCGGATGGCGGGCGCCGCATCGGCCTCGAACCGCTCGAGCGCCAGCGTGCGCTGCGCCGGCGGCCGGCCGCGACGGAGGTCGGTGACTTCGCCGTCGGCGGTCACGAGCTCGAGCGCCTCCACCCAGCGGCGCACGCTGCCGTAGCGGACCGTGCGGGCGCCGGCGGCGTTGGTGGACACGATGCCCCCGAGGGTCGCCCACCGGGCGCTGGACGGATCGGGCGGCAGACGAAGCGTGGCCCGGTCGGCGGCGACGTTGAGGTCGGCGAGGGTGACGCTTGCGCTGGCCTTTGCGCGGCGCGCGGGCCCGTCGACCTCCACCCGCCGGGGCAACGCGGTCAGGTCGACAATCACGCCGTCGCCCACGTTCCCGCCTCCCATGGCGCTGCCGGCGCCGCGCGCCACGAGCGCGACCCGGTGCGCCGACGCCCAGTGCGCCAGCGAGGCGAGGTCCTCGCGGTCCTGCGGCACGCACACGGCGGCCGGTAGGATCCGGAAGATGCCGGCGCCTTCGGCATATGCGGCCCGCGCGCGGTGATCCGTCCGGAAGATGCCGCGTATCGGCGGAGGAGGCAGCATGGAGCAAAGGTAACCCGACGTTGCGGCAGGTCGGCGGACTTGTACCAAAGTTCAGTTGCGGCCGAAGCCGGGGCAGTCGTGTTTGGAAGGACCGACGAATGGCTCGGCAGCGAGCGCCTGTTCAATCGAAGGCCAGAACTGCCCCGATCGAGAGAGGCGCGTCTATGGGCACGGCAGTAGGCACCACCATGGGGATCGTCGTCGTTCTGCTCGTGATGGTGGCTGTGGGAGGGATCGTCGGCCTGCTCGCTCGGGCGCTGATGCCGGGTCCGAATCCGATGAGCGCCGGCATGACCATCCTCTTGGGGATCGGAGGGTCCTTCGTCGGGGGGCTGCTGGGCAGGTTGTTGCACGTATCCGGTGTGGGCGGGATCGTCCTCGGAGTGTTGGGCGCGTTGCTGCTCCTGTGGGTCGTTCCGAAGCTGCGCAAGGCCAGATGAGGTGAGTTCTCGGCTCACGGGTACCAGGGAGGCGCCCCCGCCGAATGTTGCAGTGACCTCTCACCGGGGAGTATCTTCTCCCGGTATGCCGGAGCCTGCCCGCGCACAACTGATCCATATCGACGTTGACCGTCGCCTCGGCCACGAGTGGGACGAGTGGGACGGCAAGCCCCTGCCCAATCAGGGCAACTACGACTCCTCGCCGGTCCTGTTCTTCGTCTGGTCGGGCGTGGCGCTCGCGGCGGGACTGGCGGTCGTGGCTCTCGTTCTCTACCTGCTGGGTCCGCGTCTCGGGGAGCTCCAGAGCTCGATTCCGTCCGTGCTCTGGACCGCGCTCGGAGCTGCCGCCGTCCTCCTCTGGGTGTGGTGGGGCGTCCTTTTCCTCTCCTATGCGGCGAAGCGGCCGCTCCTGCCCGAGCGATTGGCGGAACGCGGCCCGTTCCTTCGGCTGATGAGCCTCACCTCGCGCGTCGCCGATCGATTCGGGCGGCGCGACTGGGTGGAAAACGCGTCGGTCAAGGTCTACAACGCGCTGGCGCTGCTTCGTGGGCGCAAGGTGGGCAAAGGGGAGCTCCTGCTGCTGATCCCGCGCTGCCTGTCGAAAGAGACGCTGGATGGTGTGCTGGGGATCGCGGGCAAGTACGGCGTGCCGGTGTTCGTGGCGACGCGTGGCCAGCTGGCCCGCAGGGTCATTCGGGAGCGCCGTCCGCGGGCCGTCGTCGCGGTGGCGTGCGAGCGTGACATGGTGAGCGGTCTGCACGACGTAGCAGGAAAGATTCCCGTGCTCGGTCTCACGATGACTCTCCCATCGGGGCCGTGCAAGGACGCTCTGCTCAACCTGCGGCAGCTGGAGGAGTGGGTCCAGGCTTACGTGATTTGAGATCGCGGCTACGGAGAGACGAACGGGGAGCAGGCCTTCGAGCCTGCTCCCCGTTTCGCGTCATGGTATCGCCTTCGCCCGTCGTGGGGCGCGAGTCGCAGCCGCTCAGCTCTGCGGCTGGTCCGAGGGCGCTTCTTCCTCGGTGTCCTCAGGCGGCGCAGGCTCACTCTCCTCCGCGGGCGGCTGACCGGCCGCCGCGGGTGGCGGAGGCGGACCGCCGTAGCGTTTGACCAGGTCCTGCAGGGTCGCGCGCACCTTGATGGCCACCGGATGATCGCGCGGCACTTGGCGGTCCAGGTCGCGTTGGGGCAGCGAGGGATCGGCGACCGGGCGATAGACCGTCTCCACCGTCACCTTGCTGCTGCCGGGCCGGGTCGGATCCGCCCACGCGCGCACCCGCACGACGTTCAGCCCGACCGGACGATGCTTGACGTCGTGGCCGGTCGCGGGGTCGAACCAGCTCGACTCCAGCCACGTGTCGTGCAGCTCGACCCGCTTGGGGGGGATCGAATCCTCGCGCAGCGCCTCCGCGAGCAGGCGGGTGGCGTCGCCGGGCGAGAGCCGGATCTCCGTCGAGGCGGCTTCCGGCACAGGTGGGAACGGAGGACGCGACGAGGTGGGCTGACACCCCAGCAGGACGATTGCGGCCAGGCAGCACAGCCGGCGCATGCCGTCAGTCCTTGTGCGGCGGAGTGCCAGGGGCGTGCGTATGCGTGTGGCCGGCGGACTCGGCCGAATCCGTCATTCCCCCGGCCGGGGCAGTGGCAGAATCCGTGGTGGCGGCCGGCGCATCGTGGTCGTGATCCTCGCCTTCCTCGCCTTCGCCTCCATGATGGTGGTGGCCCTCGGCGCGCTCGTGCAATTCCTCCTCGAGCACCGGAGTCCGGATCCCGGCCGCGTGGTCGAAGACCAGCCGCCCGCCGTACGACGCGGTCGCCAGCAGGAATCCCGTGCCGCCGAGCGAGAGGGCGAGGACCAGCGCTCGCTCGGCTCCGGCCATCCGGGTCTCTCTCAGAATTCGCCAGATCGCAACGACCGCGAAGATGCCGAGCGTGATGAGGGCGAGCTTCTCGTGGGTCTCCATGGCCCGATGCACGGCCTCGCCATGGTCGATGTGCTCTTCGGCCTGAAGCCCGGAGATCACGGCCAGGGCGCCCCCGATCGCGCCGATGACGAGCGTCCAGAACCCCACCACCCTGAGCGCCGGCTTGCGCAGGATGAGGCTCGTCAGCTCGAACAGCACCGACACGAGCAGCAGCGCGGCCGGAAGGTCGTTGAGGGCGGCATGGAGCCGGGGCCAGTCGTAGCCGAGCATCAGGTCTCCTCAGAGTCCCAGATCGATGGGGGTGGGGGGATTGGTCGAATAATCATAAAACCCCCGACCGGATTTCCGGCCATGCAGGCCCGCGGTCACCATGCGACGGAGAAGGGGTGGCGGCGCCATCCGGGGCTCGCGGAACTCCTCGAACATGATCTCCGCGATCCGGACGACGGTGTCGAGGCCCACGAAGTCCAGGAGTGCGAGCGGGCCCATGGGATGGCCACAGCCGAGCTGCATGCCGCGGTCGATGTCGGCGGTGGACGCGAGGCCGGATTCCCGTGCTCGCGCGGCGTCGAGCAGGTAGGGGACGAGCAGCCGGTTCACGACGAATCCCGAGCGGTCCTGCGCGGCGATCGGCTCCTTGCCGAGCCGCCTGCTGAAGGTCATGGCGGCCTCCAAGGTCGAGGCGGACGTCGCCACGGCCCGTACCACCTCGACCAGTGGCATGAGCGGCACCGGATTGAAGAAGTGGAGGCCCACGAACCGGTCGGGCCTCCCGGTGGACGCCGCCATGTCGCCGATCGAAAGACTCGAGGTGTTGGAGGCGAAGATCGTCTCCGGCCGGCAAACGGAATCGAGGGCGCGCCACAGCTCGTTCTTGAGCTCGAGGCTCTCGGTGACCGCCTCGATGACCAGGTCGCAGTCGGCCAGGTCGGACAGGTGGATCGTGAAGGAGAGGCGCGCGAGCGCGGACGCTCGTGCCGCCGGATCGAGCTTCCCCTTCTCGACCAGCTTATCGAGCGATTGCTGGATGGCGCGCTCGCCCTTGGCGAGCAGGCCGGCCTCCAGGTCGCGCGCCACGGTTGAGAGCCCGGCCATGGCGGCAACCTGCGCGATGCCGCTGCCCATCTGGCCACAGCCCAGGACGCCGATGCGGAAGATCTCGGTCATGCGGAGTCACCGTGCTCGGGGTGGAATCGGGCGCTGGTCCGGATCCCGGCTCCGGCGCGGGTTCGGGGCATCGCGCGATCGACGGACCTACCGCAACGACCGCCTGATCTCCTCCGCGAGCATTCCCAGCAGCCCGGGCGAGCGACCCGGCAGGCGATGCTGCCTGGGCGTCCCGTGCTGTTCGAGATTGTCGAGCGCACGCTCGAGTCCGAGCTGCAGCCGGGCGAGCGCGGGCCGGTACTGGCGCGCGACGCCGTAGCCGACACCCAGCGCCACGGGCACCGGGAGGAGTGCCACCGGGAGGAGCGCGCCGAGCACCACCATCAGCCCCGCACCGAGCACACCGGCCCCCGCGAGCGCGGCGCCGCCGCCGACGTACTCGGCGCGGGCCTTCCTCGCCTCCGCGGTGAGGCCCACGTGACACCACCCCGGCTCCAACGCGATCACCGTGGCCGACACGGTGTCGGCCCGGCTCAGCAACAGCGCGGCGCTGCCGCGGCTGAACGCCGCGGTCGAGCGTCGCAATGCCGCCGCCATGCCGCCCAACGGCTCCCAGGTAATTCGCCCGGGTTGTCGCCGCTGGACGCACATGAGCTCCTTTTCCTCGAGCCACTCGACGAGCGCCGCTTCGGCCGAGCTCACATCGCCCTGGACGGTGCGCTGGGCCATCACCCGCGGGGGGCCTGCTAGCCGCTCCCACCCGCCGGCGGGTTCCACCGTGACGAGTCTCGTGCGCTCCTCGAGCAGCGCGCGTTGCAGGTACTGCTGGGGAATCCCCACCTCGCGGCCAAGCGCGAGGACCTGATCCGGGGTAAGCTCGTCCGCCAGGTCGCGCTCGGAGGTCTGCAGCTCCGCGGCGCGCTGGATGATCCGCTCCAGCGCCGCCCGATCGATGCGGGGAGGCGTGCCTTCGCCCATGCTATTCCTGCGGCGGCGTCCGGGCTGCGCCGAGGCGGAGCGTGGACATCAGGGTGGAGAGATCGGCGGCCGGCAGCGCCGGCCCGGGCGGCTCGCCCTGGTCGACGGCCGGGGGCGACGCGGGGCGGGCAGCCTGCGCCTGCAGGAACGGCTTGAACAGCTCGATGGGGATCGGAAAGATCGTGGTCGAGTTGTTCTCCGCGGCAATCTCGGTGACCGTCTGGAGATACCGGAGCTGGATGGCGCTGGGCTCGCGCGCGAGCGTGGCCGCGGCTTCTGCCAGGGTGTGCGAAGCCTGCAGCTCGCCCTGGGCCGCGATGACCTTGGCGCGCCGCTCACGCTCGGCCTCCGCCTGGCGCGCCATCGCGCGCTTCATCTGGTCGGGAAGATCCACGTCCTTGACCTCCACCGCGGAGACCTCGATGCCCCAGGGGTCCGTACGCTCGTCGATGATCTTCTTGAGGACCGCGTTGATCTTCTCACGATCGGACAGCAGCTCGTCCAGCTCGACCTCCCCGAGCACCGAGCGCAGCGTCGTCTGGGCGAGCTGGCTCGTGGCGTAGAGGTAGTCCTCGATCTCGATGATCGCCTTCGCGGGGTCGGTCACCCGCATGTAGAGCACGGCGTTCACCTTGACGGAGACGTTGTCCCTGGTGATCACGTCCTGCGGGGGGATGTCGAGCGCCATGATCCGGAGCGAGACCCGCTTCTGCGCGGCGAAGCCCGCCGGCAGGAAAATGAGTCCCGGGCCCTTGGTGCCCCAGAACCGCCCCAGGAAGAATGTCACGCCGCGTTCGTACTGGCGGACCACGCGCAGGCTCACGAAGGAATAGAGGACGGCGACGGCGAGCAGTGGCAACAGGAGTTCCATGGAGCGGTCCTCAGGCGGGAAAGGCTTCGACGACAACCGCGGCGCCCTGTCCGCCACCGATGCAGGCGGCGCCAAGGCCGTACCGTCCGCCGCGGCGGCGGAGCGCATGGAGCAGATGCGCGGTGATCCGAGCGCCGCTGGCGCCCAGGGGATGGCCCAAGGCCACGGCGCCGCCGTCCACGTTGGTGCGCTCCCGGTCGAGCCCGAGCTCGTGCTCGACCGCCAGATACTGGGCGGCGAACGCCTCGTTGACCTCGATCAGGTCCATGTCCTCGAGCGCGAGCGCGGCATCCGCCAGCGCCCGGCGCGCCGCCGGGACCGGCCCCATGCCCATGATCGTGGGGTCCACGCCGGCAACGCCCCATCCCACGAGGCGGCCGAGTGGCTCGAGGCCCCGCTCCCGGGCGAAGGTCTCGCTCGCGACTACCAGCGCGGCCGCGCCATCGCCGATGCCGGATGCGTTGCCGGCCGTCACCACGCCATCCTTCCGGAAGTAGGGCGGGAGCTTGGCGAGACCTTCGGGCGTCGTGTCCGGACGCATGTGCTCGTCCGCCGCCCAAGCGACCGGCTGCTTCGTTTTCCGGTCCGTCAGCGTGACTGGCACCACCTCGTCGGCGAACGCGCCGCCGTCCCACGCGGCCTTCGCGCGAGCCTGGCTCCGCGCGGCGAAGCAGTCCACGGCTTCACGCCCTATGTGGTACCGCTCGGCGAGGCGTTCCGCGGTTTCGGCCATCGAGAGCCCGCAGTGCGTGTCGCGGAGGGCCTCCCACAGCGAGTCCTCGAGCGGTGCCGGCGGCCCGAGCCGCAGTCCCCAACGCGCGCTCCGCACGACGTGCGGCGCCTGGCTCATGGATTCCGTGCCGCCGGCGAGCACGACGTCGGTTTCACCGAGCAGGATACGGTGAGCGCCCTGGATGATGGCCTCGAACCCGGAACCGCAGAGTCTGTTGACCGTGACGGCAGGGGTCTCGATGGGAAGCCCGGCCTTGAGGCCGATGTGACGGGCGAGATAGGGGGCGTCGGCGGAGGTCTGGAGGACGTTGCCGAAAATGACGTGACCGACGGCGCCGGGCTCGACGCCGGCCCGATCCAGGGCGGCCCGCCCGGCGACGACACCGAGGTCGATGGCGGAGAGGTCCTTGAGGGCGCCCCCGAAGGCGCCAAAGCCGGTGCGGACGCCGGAGAGAAGGACGACGCCCGGGCTCCAGGCGGGCCGACTCATCCGGAGGCACTCCAAGAGGTGGAACGGACGCGCGACATTCTCCCGGGAATATGCCCGCGCCCGGGGGCCACTTCAAGCAAAACGCGCGAGTGGCCGCACGCCCCGGGACCGCCGGGCCTCAGATCACGGTTCCGCTCATGATGACCGCGTTCTTCGGGATGATCACGATGCCATCCCGGATGTAGTAGTTCGGCCCGTCGAAGAGCGTCGGCTTGCCGTCGGGCGAGATGCGAACGTCATCTCCGATCCGGGCGTTCTTGTCCACGATGGTCCGCTCGATCCATGCCCCATGCCCGATCCCCATGATCGGGGCGCCGGGCACGGGCAGCCGGTCAGGGCTGTCGTAGTAGTCGGCGCCCATCACAAGCGCGCTGCGGATGGTCGCGCCGGACTGAATCCGGCTGCGCACACCGACGACCGAGCGCTCGATGTGGGCGTCATTGATGATGCAGCCATCCGCGATGATCGATCGCTCGATCTGGCTCTTGATGATCTTCGTGGCCGGGAGGTAGCGCGCGTGGGTGTAGATCGGCGAGTTCGCGTCGTAGAAGTTGAACTGGGGCAACGGCTCGCAGAGATCGAGATTCGCCTCGAAGAACGCCTGAATGGTTCCGATGTCCTCCCAGTACCCCTCGTGCTGGAAGGCGTGGACCCGTCGGGTCTCGATGAGCGTGGGAATGATGTGCTTGCCGAAGTCCACCTCGGGTGCGGCCAGCGCGTCGTCGAGCACGTCGCGGTCAAACACGTAGATCCCCATCGACGCCGGCAGCCGATCCGGATAGCCGCGCAGGCCGGCCTGCACGGCCGGGTCCGTCGGCTTCTCCACGAAGCGGGTGATCCGTCCGCTCTCCGCCACCTCCATGATGCCGAAGCCACCCGCCACCTGCGCCCCCACCGGGGTGGTCGCCACCGTCACCTCGGCGCCGCTCGCCACGTGCTGCTCCAGGATGGTGTGGTAGTCCATGCGGTAGAGCTGGTCACCCGAGAGGATCAGGACCAGGCGGTGCGGATAGGAGTTGACGTGGAGCAGGTTCTGACGCACGGCGTCGGCGGTGCCCTGATACCAGTCGGTGCGGTCGATCCGCTGTTCCGCGGCGAGGATCTCGACGAATCCGGGCGAGAAGTTGTCGAACCGGTAACTCTCCTGAATGTGGCGGTGCAGCGACCCGCTGTTGAACTGGGTGAGGAGGAAGATCCGGCGGAGGTCGGAGTTGAGGCAGTTGCTGATGGGGATGTCGACCAGGCGGTACTTGCCGGCGAGCGGCACGGCCGGCTTGGCGCGATCCTTGGTCAGCGGGAAGAGGCGGGTGCCGGCGCCGCCGCCCATGATGACGGCGACGACGTCCTGCGGGCGAAGGGTGGAGGTCCACGCCATTGGCATACCTCACCGAAACAGAATATCGGCGCCGGCCCGACTCACCGTTCCCCGAGCGCCGCCCCGCAGCTCACGCAGTGTCGCCAGCCAGGCTCGACCTCGTTGTGACAGTGGGGGCACTCCGGAGGCGCCTGACGCTGGCCGCAATGCGGGCAGAAGCGCACCGCCCGGTCGGCGGGCAGCGTGTCTCCGCAATACAGGCAATGCGGCGCCCCTGCCACCTGGTGTTCGTCCGCAACGTCCTCGCCGACCAGGTCGTCGAGCGGCTCCATCGTGTCGAGCTCGGGAAGGTCGAGTGCCGGCGCGGGCAGGACGGGCGGCGCCGAGAACGACGGCGGTGCATACGGCAGGTGCTCGTCCGGCTCGGGTTCGAGCGCGCGCGCCAGGGGCTCCGAGCGCAGGGACACCACGACGTGCTCGATCTTGTGGAGCACGTCCAGATCGGGATTGGGGCTCCCAAGCTCTTCGGCAAAGCGCACACGGGCCTGCTCCGGCTCGGTACGCACCAGATTCCCCTCTCCCGCGCACAGGCGCAGCAGGACCATCTCGTAGTCCTCGCTGCTGTCCAGATGGAGGGCGCGTCGGTTCGACCGGTAGGGGACGATCGACTCCTGGATGTCCTCGAGCGGGATCGGATGGTGGAGGCGTGCCGGATCGCTCGCGGCGAGATTCGCGACGAGCTGCCGAAAGAAGCGCTCCAGATCGGTCACTCGGGCCTCGCGGGAGACGGTCGGTGTCGCAGGTTAGAGGTCGCCGAGAACAGTGTCAAGGAAGCCGATGCCGCGGCGACGAGTCCGCTGAGGGTACGGATGGATCGAGCCTGCGCGTCAGTCCGGGGCCTTCCGCCGCTCGAGCGCCTGATCGCGACTCGATCGCGTCTAGCGCCCCTCCGCCAAGGCGAATGCCTCGTCCGCGGCCAGCCGCCGCTCGAGGGCCGCGAACGCCTCATCCGGATCGTACTCGAGGTACAGTCCCTTCGTCTGGTTTCCCGCCAGCCACTCCCCGAATCCCGATTCCACGATTCCGTCCGACGCGATCTGCTCCCGGGCGGCCTTCACCGCGAGGTCGTTGGCGTACTCGTTCTTCGCGTGACCCTTGTGCCCGCGCACCCAGGTCCACTGCACGTCGTGCCGTCGCGAGCTCGCGAGCAGGGCCTTCCAGAGCTCGAGGTTTTCGATCGGGCCTTCCTTCCGCCTCCATCCCCGCACGACCCACCCAGGGACCCATTCGCGCATGCCCTTCACCAGGTATTGCGAATCGGAAACCATGAGGACCTTGAGCCGCGCACCTTTCTTGGCCAGAAGGTCCAATGCCGCGGTCGCGCCGGCGAGGGCCATCCGGTTGTTGGTCGTGGCCGGCGCACTGATATAGAAGTCCCTTCGCTGGATCCGCCGGCTGCCGCTCCGGGCCTCGATGAGTCCGCCCCCGCCCCCTGGGTTCTCGCCTTCGCGGCCATTGCCGAGGCAGCTCTCGTCGAGGTGCAGGACCGCGATACCGCTCACCCGACGACCTGGAAGCTGTCGATCTGATCCAGCCGGAAGGTCAGCTCGTCGCCGGTCATGGGCAGGTAGCCGACCAGCACCTCATGGCGGTCCTCGGTCGTCACCCGGAGGGCGACGACGATGTACTCCGTGCCGCGGCGCGAGAGCGCGACCCGCTGGCCGCGGCGCGCCGCGCTCTCGAGCTGATCCATGCGATCGGCAGTCCAGCGGACGGGAGACATCGGTGAGGCCGGTCGGGCGCGGCCGGTTATCGCTCGAGCTTCCGGGTCACCCGCACCCGGCCGGCCGGACCCTCGGTGAGCCGGCCGATCACGGCCGTGGCCGGGGTCTCCGCCTGGCGTAACGCTGCCAGGAGCGCCGCCTCGTTCTCTGGCGGCACGGCCAGCAGCAGCCCGCCCGAGGTCTGGGCGTCCACGCAGATGATCCGCTCGGTCGGCGTGAGATCCTCGGCCCATTCCACCTGGTCGGCGGCCGCCAGGTTCCGCTGCGATCCGCCCGGAACGATCCCGCGGCCCGCGAGGCTCAGCGCATGCGGCAGGATCGGCAGCGCTTCAAACGCGATCTCAGCGCCCACCTTGCTCGCCAGCAGCATGTTCCCCAGATGGCCGAGGAGGCCGAACCCGGTGACGTCGGTGGCGGCGCTGACGCCTACGGCGAGGGCCGCGCGCGCGGCGCCCTCGTTGAGCGTGGTCATCGAGCGGACCGCCTCCGCCATCCCCGCCTCGAGCAACGCATCGCGCTTGAGCGCCGTCGACAGGATGCCGGTGCCCAGCGGCTTCGTGAGCACGAGCAAATCGCCGGCGCAGGCGCCGGCATTGGTGAGCGCCCGATCGGGGTGCACCTCGCCGATTGCCACGAGGCCGAAGATCGGCTCCAGCACGTCGATCGAGTGTCCGCCGAGCATCGGGCAGCGCGCGCGCTCCGTGATCTCGACCGCGCCCGCCAGCACCTCGCCCAGTACGTCGAAGGGGACCTTGTCTCGGGGCCACCCGACCAGGTTGAGCGCGAAGAGCGGGGTCCCGCCCATCGCGTAGATGTCGCTCAGGGCATTCGCCGCCGCGATCGCACCCCAGGCCCGTGGGTCGTCCACGATAGGCGTGAAGAAGTCGGTCGTCGCGACGAGCGCGCGGTCGTCGCTCAGGCGGAACACGGCGGCATCGTCCCGCGTCGCGGCGTCCACCAGAACGCGCGGATCCACGACGGTCGGCAGGTGCCGCAGCACCTGGCCGAGGTCCACCGAGCCCAGCTTGCAGGCGCAGCCCGCTCCATGCGAGAGGGACGTGAGCCGGAGCCGGGGCTTGGAGGCGGTGGGGGTATCCGTCATGATCGCGCCGTCAGAGAGTCGCCAGGGAATCGAGGGATCGCGGCGGGCTCATGCCCGGGGCGTCGTATCCGTCCGGAAGTTACACCTGCCCTCCGGTCGAACATACCGGCCGAGCTGCGTCGAGGATCAGGTCATTCCCACCCAGAGCAGTGCCCGGACGCCGATCAGTGCGCGCTCCTGCTGGGCAGTCGTGCCGAAACTGCCATCCGGCCGCTGGCGTTCCTCGAGGACCCGCACCGCGCGGCGGACCGTGGCCTTGGCGGACGGGAGGTCGCTCGCCACCAGGGCCTCGATGGTCTGGAACAGGTCGGCGCTGGCCCACTGTCCGTCGAGCCGCTGCTGCGACGCCACCACCTCGACCAACCGCTCGACGGTCGCGCGGTACGCCGGCCCGCCGAGCGCGAGTGCGTGGATTCCGGCGACGATCGCGTCGGGGGCGAAGAAGCCATTCCACTCGGTCCACCCCTCGGCCAGGAGGCGAAGGCTGTCGAGATGGCGGACGACCGAGGATCGGTCCTGGACTCCCGCTCGAAGTACCGCGCGAAGCGCGAGGCAGCTGATCGCGAACCGTGCCGCCGGCTCGGCGCGGAAGGCCTTGCCGTTGGGCAGCGTGATCGGCGCCAGCCGCTCCGTCGCCGCCGCCGGGGAGAAGAAACCGGCGATGTAGTGCTGGCAGACGCGCTGCGCATGGCGGGTCTTGTCGCATCCCTCGCCGTACGCGCCCGGTACCCCCTGCCGATCGAGGATCCAGCGGACGGCGCGCGCCACGGCGGGGTCGTCGACGGATCGCCCCAGGTCCATCAGCTCGTGCACCCGCCAGATCGTGGGCACCGCTGCGCCGCCGACGCTGCCGTCGCTCCGAATCTCCGCCGCGAGCTCGCTGGTCAGTCGGGCCGCCAGCCCAGCGTCCTCGACATCTCTCACGCCCATCGCGGCCCGGGCGACCAGCGCTTGGCGGGTGTGGAGCGCGCTGAAGTAGAGCGACAGGCGCTCGAGCACCGTGGGGCTCACGAGGGGACGACCCACGCGAGGAGGCCGCCAGCCCCGACCAGCCGAAAGATGCGCGCGACCTCGCGCGGGGACCGGATCGGCCACTCCCGAAGCGCGCCGACCAGGAGGAACACGAGCCACCACGCGCCCGCGCCGAGACTGCCGAACCAGAGGGCGCCGAACAGGGTCACCAGCAATGCCTCGCCGGCGAGCTCACCGAGCTCCCGGGCCGGCGGTAGGACGGGCCCACCGGCGCGTCGGCGTTCCGCCGACTGCCATCCGACCAGCCACGCCGCGACCGCGGCGCAGGCCAGGAGAACGCGGCCGAGCGCCATCCGCCTACCAGCCCTTTCGAATGGAGTCGGCGGAGAACAGGGAGCCGCGCAGCATGACGCGGTCGATGGCGAGGGTATTCCGGATGTCGGCCAGCGGGTCCTGTCGCAGGACCACGAGGTCAGCCGCCTTGCCGGGAGCGATGAGCCCGAGCGAATCGACGCCCAGCACCAGCGCTCCGTTCCGTGTGCCGGCGAGGAGGGCGTCGCGGGGCGACAGGCCCGCCCCGACCAGTAGCTCCAGCTCCCGGTGCTCGCTGTATCCCGGGATGAGCAGCTGATTCGACGCGTCGGTGCCGGTCGCGATCCGGCCGCCCGCGGCGGCGAAGAGGCGGAGGAACTGGTCCTGCCGCGGGCGCGCGGCCTGGAAGGACGGATAGTCCTCCGTGGTCCATCCCGCCCGCCGGACCATGTCGGGCACGTTCCACCGCCGCTGTTGCAACTCGGGCACGGCGCGGAGCATCGTGTCCTGCAGCACCGCCGGATCGTCGAGGCGGCTGAAGGTCTCGTGCAGAACGAGGGTCGGCACCATGATCGTGCCCTGTTCCGCCACGGCCTTGGCCACCCGGTCCAGTTCGGCCGAATCGAGTCCTACCCAGCTTCGCTCGAAGGCGGTCCAGCCAGCGAAGAAGCCGCGGTAATGGGCGGCCTTGAGCGACGACGCGTCGGCGAGCGCGGCCTCGGGGACGCCGCTCAGGTGCTCGATGCTCCCGATGCCGTCCTTGGCGGCGGTGACGGCGTCCACCAGTCCGAGATGGCCGGCGACGCGAAGATTGAACGTGTGTGCCTCGTCGAGCACCGCCGTGAGAAGCGTCTGGTCCACCCGGGTGTAGACCTTGATCAGATCGGCGCCCGCGTTGACCAGACGATCCACCGCCTTGCGGGCGTCGCGCGGGCTGTTGGCGCCGAGGGCGTCGGGGTACGTCGTGGGCAGGCCGTCGATCATCGCGCCCGCGCTGTAGATGCGCGGCCCCCGGACGGCGCCGGTGTTGACCTGTTCGCGCAGGTGCAGGATGGAATCGAGCTGCCCGTGGAGATCGCGCACCGTGGTGACGCCCCAGGCGAGGTATCTGGGAAGCGCCCATCGCTCCACATGTGCGTGCGCGTCGATCAGGCCGGGGATGATCCATCGCCCGGCGACGTTCACCTCGACCGTTTTGGCGGGCAGCTCGAAGCCAGCCCGGGTCCCGACGGATTCGATGCGGCCGCGGCGCACGACGATCACCGCGTCGGGTAGCGGCGGCCCGCCGCTCCCGTCGATGAGGGTGGCCCCGATCAGCGCGACGCCGTCGGGCGGCGCGTGCCGGCAGGCCGCGATTCCGGCGATCGCCAGCAGGAGCAGGGCGATCGCGTGTGGCTGAACGAGACGCATGCGGTCGGTGGGAAAGGACCTAGGAAGGTGGACGGGTCGCGGAGCCCATGCAAGTTCCCTCAGGGTCGGCGTTATACTTGGGACGATGACGAACCTCCAGTTCGATTCTGCGCCCGACGCGGCGGATCGCCGGCCGACGGCGGCCCCTGCCTTGAGTGACTACGGGCTGATCGGTGACATGCGGACCGCGGCGCTGATCGCTTTGGACGGCGCGATCGACTGGTGTTGCCTCCCACGGTTCGACAGCGGTAGCGTCTTCGCCGCCATCCTGGACCAGGAGCGCGGCGGGACCTGGTCGGTCCGGCCCGCGGTGGAGTGGACCTCCACCCAGCGGTACCTCCCTCGCACCAACATCCTCGAGACCACGTTCCGCACCGCGGGCGGGGTCGTCGTCCTGACCGACTTCATGCCGGTCGACGAGGACGGCCGTCCGTCCAGCCCGCACCCGGAGATCCACCGGCAGGTCCGTTGCACCCGCGGCCGGGTGCCGATGCAGATGATCTTCATGCCGCGCTTCGAGTACGGGGCCCGGGCCACGCGGCTCGAGTTGCTTCGGAACGGGCTCTTCGCCACCGACCGCACCGACCAGGTCCTCACGCTCTCGAGCGCCAAGCCGTTCGAATGGCTCGTCGAGCAGTCCGCCGCGACCGCTCGCTTCACCGCCGAGAAGGGCGAGGAGCGCTGGGTGGTGCTGCGCTACGACGACGACGACATCCACCCGGTGGACCGCTACGAAAGCCAGCGCAAGCTTGACATCACGGCGGCCTTCTGGGCCCGTTGGGCGGCTGGCGTCCGGTACAGCGGACCGTTCCGCGGCATGGTCAAGCGCTCGGCGCTCGTGCTCAAGTTACTCACCCACGCGGAGACCGGCGCGATCATCGCCGCCCCGACGACCTCGCTGCCCGAGACCATCGGCGGCATTCGGAACTGGGACTACCGCTTCGTGTGGCTCCGGGACGCGGCGTTCACCCTGGCCGCTCTCGACGCGGTGGGCCACCGACGCGAGGCCGACGAGTTCATGCGCTTCCTGAAGAAGGTGTGCCGCCACGAGGGCGGGGGCCACCTGCAGATCATGTACGGGATCGACGGGCGCCGCGACCTGGTGGAGCGGCAGCTCGATCACCTGTCCGGCTACCGCGGATCACGGCCCGTGCGGGTCGGAAATGGTGCCGCGGGACAGCTGCAGCTCGACGTCTACGGCGAGGTTCTCGAGACGGCCGACATCTGGCGCCGTAACCACGAGATGACGGAAGGCACCTGGCGGGTCCTGCGCGGCCTGGTGGACTGGGTAAGCCGAAACTGGCAGCTTCCCGATTCCAGCATCTGGGAGGTGCGGGGCGAGGTGCGCCACTACGTCTTCAGCAAGGTCATGAGCTGGGTGGCGATGGATCGCGGCGTCCGCATGGCCGAAGAGCTCGGGCTGGAAGGCAACGCCGCCGAATGGAAGGTCCAGCGCGATACGCTCCACGCGGAGATCCTGGTCCGCGGGTGGAGCGAGCGGCACCAATCGTTCACGCAGGCGTACGACGACGACGCGCTCGACGCCGCGGCGCTCGCCATCCCGATGGTGCGCTTCCTTCCGTGGAGCCATCCGCGAGTCCAGACGACCGTGCTCGCGGTCGCCCGCGAGCTCACCAGCGCCGATGGCGAGCTGGTGTATCGGTACCGTCATTCGGATGGTTTGGAAGGGGAAGAAGGCGCCTTCTCGATCTGCACCTTCTGGCTGGCGCAGGCCCTGACGATGATCGGCGAGCGGGAGCGCGCCGAGCGGGTGTTCCGCCGCATGCTGCGCCACGCCAATCACGTCGGGCTCTATTCCGAGGAGATCGACCCACCCACGGGCGCGTTCCTCGGCAACTTTCCGCAGGCCTTCACCCACATCGCGCTGATCAACTGCGCGGCGGCGCTGGCTCGGTCCCAGTCCAGCGCCTAGCGCGACCTGGCTCAGCGACGGCGGCGCCTGGCGGCCCTCTTCGCGCCCCGCGTCGCTTTCTTCGCCCGCCGGACGGACTTTCTCGCCCCCCGCTTCGCCACCCTCTTCGCGCGCCGGACTGCGCGCTTCGCGCCCCGCTTCGCCCGCCGTACGATCCTCTTCACGGATTTCTTTGCGCTCTTCTTGGCGGCCTTCTTCGCGGCCTTTTTCGCACCCTTTGCCGCGGCCTTCTTGGCAGCCTTCTTGGCGGCCTTCTTGGCGGCCTTCTTCGGCGCCTTCTTGCTGGCCGAGGGCGCGGCCTTCCGCGTGGGCTTGGCCGCGGTGGTCGGCGGCATGGCGGCGCCGGCCCGCGCCGTGGACCTGGCGGCAGGCGCTGGCGCGGCCGGAGGTGTGGTTGGGGCCGGCGGGTCCGTCGGCAACGGATCCATCCAGCCGGAGCCGGACCAGCCCATTTCCATATAATGAAGCTCGGCCATCTTCGCTTCCTCCGATCGCAGGTGCGGCGCAATCATCGGCGGTGACCCGCGTGCGCCTGTGCTGGGGTGGATGAATGCTGATATAACATGCACATCTTGATGCCTTCTGCAAGGCTCGAAACACGCACACCCGACGCAGACCGATCCTGATGGCGTGCGCTGGAATGCCGTCGCCCGCGGCCGCTCCTCAAGGGTGTTGTCCGCCAGTATAACACTTTGTGGCCAATAGTGTTACGGCGCACATCGAGGCCGGCATTCCGCGCTTTCCCGGGTACCTCGATCCCGGCGCGCCGCCGGAGGCCTCCGATGCGACCTCGCCCGGCGTGCGCTATTATTATCGCACACCTCCTCTTTCCCGGACATCACTGCCGGTGACATCTCTCCGATTGCCAACGGACTGCCACGGGTTCCGGCGTCCGAAGCGTCCCGTCCGTCTTGCGGCCAGGGGGCTCGTCCTCGCGGTCGGCCTGGCCGCACCTCTCCAGGCCCAGACCGCGAGCGAGGTCCAGGTCACGCCCGAGACGATGACGCTCGCCGTCGGTCAGAGGCAGCCGATCTTCGCCACGGCGTATGACCGGCAGGGCAACCTGATCCCGTCGGCCAAGTTCACCTTCTGGAGCTCGGACACGGCCATCGCGCGGGTCTCGCGCGACGGCAACGTGCTGGGCATCGCCGCCGGCCTCGCGAAGGTCGAAGCGCGCACCCAGGGCCGCCGGGCGTCGTTGGCGGTATTGATCACGGGCGCAGGAGCGGGCGGGGGCACGGGCGGCGCCCTTCTCACGCTCGATCCGACCACGGCCATGCTGCTCCCGGGCGAGACCATCCTGGTCACGCCCCAGGCGCTGCACGAGGACGGGTCGGCTGGCGCGGTGGGACGGGTGATCTGGAAATCGCTCAAGCCCGAGGTGGCCACGGTAGACAGCACCGGGCTCGTGACCGGCGTGACGCCCGGCAAGAGCATCGTGGAGGCCAGCGCGACCGGAGGCCTCATGGCCACACTGCCCGTCGAGGTCGAATCGGCGGACATCGCGCTCGCCGGCGCGAGCGGGGTCTTGGGGCCGGAGGACGCGGAAACCCTGAGCGTGCGTGTCCCCTCGCAGAGCAACCGCGGCATTCGGGGGGGCGTGCAGTGGCAATCGGCCGACACCGCCGTCGCCTCGGTGGACTCGACGGGCATCGTGACGGCGCGGGCGCCGGGTCGCACGGAAATCGTCATGCGCGGCTTCGGCCAGGAGCGCCGAACGGCGCTGCTCGTTCACCGGCTGGCACAGAGGCTGGTGGTCTCGCCCAAGCCGATGGCCGATCCGATGCAGGTCCCTTTGCACTCGGTCCGCCAGTTCAGTGCCGTCGCCCAGGCGGCGGACAGCACGCCGATTCCCGAGGCGCGAATCGCGTGGACGGTGGGTGACACGGGGGTGGCCGGGTTCGATCGCGCTACCGGGACGCTGACGGCGCGCGACACCGGGGCGACGACGCTCACCGTGGGCCTCCGCGCCTTCGATCCCGTGGTGTGGCGCGTCCAGGTGGTCCCTGGCGTCCTCAGTCTCGATCGGCCCCGCATCGGCCTCGGACCCGGCGAGCGGACGACTCTCGCCGCGACCCTGCGGGACGACAACAACAAGCCCATCGGCCCCGCAGCCGTCCAATGGAGCAGCGACCACGCGGACATCGCGGCGGTGAGCGCCGGCGAGGTCCGGGGAGTGAGCCCCGGCCATGCGGTGGTGACCGCCGCCGCGCCGTGGGGCAAGACCGTGACGGCCGACGTCTTCGTGACCGCCGACCTGCTCGTGGCGTCGACACGCGCCGGCGCTTTCGGGATCTACCAGCTCCGATCCGACAGCCCGGACACGCTTCTCCCGGTGCTGGTCGATGCCGGGGGCGCGGTCCAGGCGGTGCGCTCGCCCGATCGGACCAGGATCGCGTTCAGCTCGAGCAGGAGCGGCAGCCCCGATCTGTATGTCATGGACGCGGACGGTCGCAACGTTCGCCGGATCACCACCGATCCGGGCGCGGAAGAGGAGCCGGTGTGGACCCCGGACGGCACGCGCCTCGTCTACACCGCGACGCCGCAGGGAGGCTCGTCTCAGCTCGTGAGCGTGCGCGCCGACGGTACCGACCCGCGCCCACTGACGTCCTCCACCGGCGGCAACCGGGCGCCCGACGTGTCCCCCGACGGGCGGCGGGTCGCGTTCGTCTCGACGCGGGACGGCAATCCGGAGATCTACGAGGTCGATCTCGGCGGCGGCGAGACGCGGCGACTCACCAAGAGCGGCGACCGCGAGGGGAATCCCCGCTACCTCCCGACCGGCGACCTGATCTACGTGATCGACAAGGGCAACAAGGCGCGTCTCATGCGTCTGGCGGCCGGGAGCGGGACGGCGCCGCTCCCCTTGCTCGAGATCGATCAACCGGTGGTGACGCTCGACGTCTCGCCCGACGGCGAGCGCATCGCCTATGTCGCGGGCAAGGTAGCCGAGGCGGGCAAGGGCAAGTCGCAACTCTCGCTGCGCATCCAGCCGCTGGTGGCCCGCAGTACACCGGTGCTCGTGCCGCTGCACCCCGGCGAGCAGGTGCTGAGCCCCTCGTTCTGAGGGAGCGCCGGCCATGAAAGCGCTCGCCCTCGACGGGATCGGCGGGCTCGAGCATCTCGCGCTGCGAGAGCTGCCGCGTCCTCCGCTCGACGCGCCCGGCGACGCGCTGGTCCGGATCCGCGCCGCCGCGCTCAACCGCCTCGATCTCTTCGTCGCCGACGGCCTGCCCGGCGTGAGGTACAGCTTTCCGCACATCGTGGGCTCGGATGGCGCCGGCATCGTCGAGGCCGTGGGACGCGACGTGACCACCGTTGGCGTGGGCGACCGGGTCATGATCAATCCCGGCACCTCCTGCGGCGCCTGCTCGGCCTGCCAGGCCGGCGAGGAGTCGCTATGCTCGACCTTCCGCGTGGTCGGCGAGCACCGGCCGGGCACGGCGGCGGAGTTCGTGGTCGTGCCCGCCGTCAACCTGGCGCCCGTGCCACCCGGGATGCCGTGGGCGCAGGCGGCGGCGTTTTCGCTCGCGACCCTCACGGCGTGGCGGATGCTCGTCACGCGGGCCGCGCTCCAGCCGGGCGAGACGGTGCTCGTCTGGGGCATCGGCGGGGGCGTCGCGATGGCCGCGCTCCAGATCGCACGGCACCTCGGAGCCCGGGTCCTCGTGACCAGCGGATCGGACGCGAAGCTCGAAATTGCCCGGCGGCACGGCGCCGACGAGACGGTGAATCACGCGACGCAGGACGTCGTCGCCGAGGTCCGGCGGTGCACCGACGGCCGCGGGGCCGACGTGGTGGTCGATAGCATCGGCCAGACCCGGTGGCAGGACTCGCTCCGCGCGATGCGGCGCGGCGGCCGGCTCGTGATCTGCGGTGCCACCACGGGGCCGATGATCCAACTCGATCTGCGACGGCTCTTCTGGCACCAGTGGAGTATCCTGGGCTCTACCCTGGGCAGCCACCGTGAGTATCAATCCATCGTGGCGCTCGCCCACGAAGGGCTGCTGTGGCCGGTGGTCGACGCCACCGTGCCCATGGACCGGGCGACGGAGGCGTTCGCCCGGCTGCAACGTGGCGAGCAGATGGGGAAACTCGTGATCGAGGTGGCAACGTGAACGAACTCTGGGAGCGACTCCGCATCGGCGCCGATCAGATCGGCTCCGTGGTGCCCGCGCTCGTCGGCGCGGCCGTGATCCTGCTCACCGGCTACTTCCTGGCGCGGCAGATCCAGCGTTGGGCGGACGATACGCTCAAGCGCCTCGACTTCAACCGGGTCGCTGCGGCAGGTGGGCTCGACGAGGTGGTCGTGCGCACCGGCTCCCGACTCGATCCGGTGCGGGCCCTCGCGAAGCTGATCTTCTGGCTGGTGATGCTGGTTGTGATCCTGCTCGCGAGCACGGCGCTCGGTCTCGAGAGCATCAATCAGATGTTCGGAACCATGCTGGCCTTCATTCCGACGCTCATCGCCGGGATCGTCATCGTGATTCTCGGGATGATCCTGGGCGAGTTCGTCCGCGGCCTGATCCTCGCCTCCGCCGGCACCGTGTCCGGCGTGCCGACCGTGGCCAAGATGGCGAAGGGCGCGGTGGTCGTGATTGCGGTGTTCATGGCGCTGCAGCAGGTGGGGGTCGCGGAGGAGATCGTCACCGCCGCGTTCACGCTGACGCTGGGCGCGGTGGCCCTCGCCGTTGGTCTCGCGTTCGGATTGGGCAATCGGGACCTGGCGGGAGAGATCACCCGCCGTTGGTACGAGGAGGGCCGGCGGCGCGATCGCCGCCGGACCGATCGCCAGGGCCCGAACACGCCGCCAGGAGACGAGCCGCCGATCCTGGACTGACCTCCACCGGCGCAGATGACGGCAGATGACGTCAGCAGAGCTCGGGAACGTGGCGATGTTCCCGGCACCACCCGGAGAGGTCCCCTCGCTTCGCTCGAGATGATGCTTGCCTGGGACTCGTGCGAGCGAGGACTCTACTTCAGTGCAAACCGCCCCACCGTCCGCGAGCCGTCCTTCTCCTTGATCGACGCGTAGACCGCCCCCTTCTCCCCGAACCCCGCCAGCGATGCCCCGATGGGAAACTCCACCGCCCGTTCCCACGCGCCCTTCCGGTTGAACACATCGTAGGTGACCGGAGCATCCTCCTTCGCACGCGGGCGCTGGAGCCAGACCTCGCCATTGGGCCGGCCCAGCGCGAAATCGAACGGCGGCTTGTTGTCGGCGAAGGGATACTGGATCGGCAGATCCTGCGGCATGCCGAACTGCTTGCCGTGCTCGCGCACCTGAGCCAGCACGCGGTCGCGATCGGCCTGGGTCACGGGCTGCTTGGCATACTCGTGCGTCTTGCCCGTCGTCCACGTGCCGCTCGGTGCGCGCCAGTCCACCCGGTTCTCGTGGCCCCGTGCCAGCCACGCCGTCCCGTTCGGAAGCACGCCGAAGAAGTCGTTGGGAGCGAACACCTTCACAGCCTGCTGCGCCTGCTCGCCGAACATGGCGTCGCCGAAGTCGGGCGAGGCGAGGTTCGCGACCGTATCCACCTTCCCTGACTTGAGCCCGATCCGCAGCACCGGCACGCTGTCCGGGCGGACAATCTTGCCCGGCTCCCCGCCGCCGAGGACCGCCTGGTAGTCCACCTTGTACCCGTTCCCGATGGTGTCATACACCAGGACCGGCGCCTGCCCGGCTGCCTCCACGATCGGTAGCACGCCGAGCGGCTTGCCCGTCTCGTTCCAGAGGGTGGTCCGCAGGGCGCTGAAGTCCACGAGTGCGACCGTGTCGCCTGCCAGGTGCGCCACCCAGCCCGGGAACTTGTAGTGCTCGGGCGGCGCGTTGGCGATCAGTGAGTCCACGCGCGTGCCGACTGTATCCACCTTGCCGGTCTGCAGGTCCGCCTGGAGGAAGAGCTTCGCCTTGGTATCGGCGAAAGCGACGCGCCCGTTGGCCAGCTCGACCACGTTGCTCAGCTGGGCAAAGCTGACCGGCAGCTTCTTCTCGAGCGTAAGGCCGGCCTGACTCTCGGCGCGCGAGCATCCGAGGGCGATCAGCAGAATGGCACAGAACGTCGGGGCCAGCCTCATGCGGTGAACCTCCGGGCCTGAACGGGTGATGGTGACTAGTGTGGCGTGCTGTCGGCCGCGTGGGCCGGAAGGTCGAATCGCATCAGTCGGACGCCGTCGCGGGACGGCTCGGCGACCAGCGCGGCGTCCGTCCCGACCGCGATGATACGCCCGGAACCCGGGACCCGGATCTCCTCCCGCAGCCGGCCGCGGCGGTCCACCACGTGGTAGCGGCGACTCGAATCGACGGGTGCGCGGCTCTTCTCCAGCCACGCATCTCCCGCCGGGCTAGTGAGCCCGGCCTCGAACGGCGGTTTCACGGGAGCGAACGGAAGCTGCTCGGCCGTGCTGCGAAGCTCGGGCGGAAACCGGCGGACGAAGAGCTCGCGATCGTAGCGGGTCACCTCGAGCACCCGGTCGGGCAGAGGATCGCCGCGGGTCCACTGGCCCGCGGGATTCCGCCAGTCGACCCGATTCTCGTAGACCCGCCCCACCCACAGCGATCCGTCGGGCAGCGCGCCCCACTGGTCCACCCCACTGAACACGCGCCGCTCAAAGCGCCGGCCAGCGTCGCTGGCCACCTCGGCGATGTCGAGCGGGGCCAGCAGCGCGATGGTGTCCATCCGCTCGAATCCGGACGGCGTCCGGACGACCGTGGCCGAGTCGCGGTTCCCCTGACCATCGGACCCGGGGTGCGGGCGGAGCTCCAGGTAGAACCGGCCCTCGGCATCGCGGGCGTGGGGAAGGACGCCTCGTACCGCGTCCGTCGTGGGGATCGCGCCGGCGAAGCGCCCGTCGAGGGTCCACCGGGACGTGCGGCGCAGTCCCCAGTCCCCAACATACAGCGTGTCTCCCGCGCGGAAGAGCGTGGACGGGTTGCGCAGGTCCTTGCCGCCCGCGCCGAGCGGAGCAGCGGCATGCTTCGCCATGTCGGCAACGAGCACGCGCTCATCGGGTGGGGCGAGCACCGCCCATCGGGCTCCGCCCAGCCACGCGCCGGTCGTCACATCCGTGAGCGCCGTCTGGACCGTGTCGTGCGCCGCCACGAGGGTCACGACCGGCGCGGGCGGGGCTTTCTCGCCACAGCCGGGAAGCAGCAAAACGGCGAGGATCGCCTGGGGGGCAGCCCGCATGCGGGGAATGTAATGGAGGGGCGGGCGGCGACTCATCGCCGCCCAAGGCGCTACCGGAGGAGATCCTCGAACAGCGCGAGCGCTCGCGGGTCCTCGCTCTGTCCCAGCCAGAAGAGCGCGCTTTTCCGGATTTCGCCGTTCGGGTTCGTGCGCGCGACGCGGATGAGCGCCGGCACGCCCTCGTCGGCGGGGCGTTGCGACAGTGCGAACACCGCCTGCTTCCGGACCTCGAGGTCGCCGCTCTCGTCGGCGGTGATCGAGTCCAGGCCTCGAGTCGCCGCTTCACCGGCCGCCTGGCCGAGCCAGAAGACCGCCTGCCGACGCGTCTCGAGCGCGACGTCCTCCCGCCTGGCCAGCCCGAGAAGGGCGGGCCAGACGACCGCGCTGTCCGCCAGCGTGGCCGCGGTGACCAGTCCATCCGCGTCGCCGTCCGCCCGTTCGGCCAGCGTGAGTAGGTCCGAGGCCGCCTGGGGGGCGGACACCGTGCCCAGGTCGGTCGTCTGACCTTGCGCCGGGCGCCACCGGCCGCCGACGTACGCGTGCGCATCGGACACGCGCCCGCCCTTCACCCGGAGCGACACACGTACCGGACCGGGCGTACAATCGCTCTCCCACTCCCCGTGCTCGTCGTGGTCCACGATCGTAATGTTGTGGCCGCCGTTGCCGCAGACACCTCGGCGGGCCGCGAAGCTGAGGCGCACCGTGCCGTCGGGGGCGGTCGCGACGCGTTGCGCCACGGTCTGGCCCTCGAGTCGTGCCGCCAGCGCGACCAGGCAGCAAGAAAGGATCGTCCTGGTCATGGCTGCTCGATGATGTCCTGGAGCGCCTTGGCGGCGCGTGGATCGCTGCTCTGGCCGAGCCAGAACAGCGCTTTCTTCCGGAGCTCGGTGTCGGGGTCGCTCCGCGCGATCTCGAGCAGCTTGTCCACCGCCGCGGGCTCGTCGCGCTGGGAGTAGACGAAGATCAGCTGTTCGCGCATCTCGCGGTCGGTGAGCGAGCCGTAGAGGCTCGCCAGGTCGGTCATCGGGGCGTCGCCCTGGCCCGCCCAGAACAGGGCCTGCTTCCTCAACTCCATGGGTTGCGTCTTGTCGCGCGCCACGCCGAGCAGCCAGCGCATGTTCTCGGGGCCACCGGCCTGCGACAAGGAGAAGAGCACCTTGTTGCGGAGGTCCTGCTCCTTGAGCCGTCCGTAGAGGGCCCGCAGGAACGCTTCGTTCTCCTTCCCGCCGCTCTGGCCGATCCAGAAGATCGCTTTCTCCCGCAGGTCCGGGGGCAGGTCCGGGCGCTCGGCGTAGGTGCGGAGCGCCTGGCTGGCCCGCTCGCTCCCGTGCTGCGACAGCGCGAACACGGCCTTCTCCTGCAGCGCCCGATCGGTCGAGGTCCGGAGGATCGAATCAAGCGCGCCGACAGCTCGGTCGGTGCCCACCTGCGACAGCCAGAACACCGCCTGCTCCCGCACTTCCGGGTCGGGATCCGTGCGCGCGGACGCGAGCAGGATGTCCTCGGCCCCCGCCGCGCTCTCCTGGGCGATCAGGAAGACGGCCTTCCGGCGCAGGCAGACCGACCCCGCGTCGCGGCGCGCGAGCACCCTCTGGAGGATCGGCCGGGCGCGCGCGTCGTCCATCTGCATCAGCGCATTGAGCGCCGCGAGCTTGGTGTCGTCATCATCGTCGGAGCACCGATCGTCACCGTCGCCGGGCACGGGCGGCGTCGGAGGAGTCGGGGGCGCCGGTGCGATCGGAGGGACCGGCGGGACCGGCGGGCGAACGACGTCTTCCGCGGCGGCAGTCACGATCGCGACGGCGTCGGGGTCGCCCTGCCGGGCGAGCTCGCCCTGGATGCGTCCGGCCAGCGCCTTCGCGTCGCCCTTGGTGGCGGCCTTGGGGTAGCGGTCGCGCTGCGTATCGAGCGCCTGCAGCGCGGTCCTGAGCTGCGCCGTGCCCCCCAGGCGGTAGAGAGAGAATGCGCGCCAGTAGTAGGCATCGGCGGCATAGCCGGACCGCGGGAACCGAGTGGGCACCTGGGCGAAGAGATCGGCCGCGCGCCGATAGTCGCGCCGGTCGAGCGCCTCGCGTGCCGCGCGGTAGAGGGAGTCGGCCGGATCGCCCTGAAGCCAGGCTTCGGGTGGCCGGGGATCGGGTGACGCGGCGGTGTCCTGCAGAGGCCCGATCCGGTCGGGTGGCCGGGTCGCCGACGGCCACCCGCCGCCGAGCGCGAACAGGCCGGCCAGTGCCATGCCCAACGACATCCGTGCGATCACAATTCACCTCGGGTTGGGGGGGTGCCGGCCGGCACCACCGTCCGGAGACGGGAGAGCACCCCGCCTCGCTCCATGCCTTCACGAATCAGCTCGCGGTCGCCCGCGCTGGCCTCCGGTGAGAGCTGGGCGATTTCGGCCAGCACCAGCTCGAGATCCTCGAGGATCAGGCGGGTCTTCCGGTCCTGCCCCGCCGGCGAGTCCAGCAGCAGCCGATTGTTGGCCAGAAGCTGCCGAGCGGTCGCCGAAGCGAGGCGCTCCTGGGTGCCCGTTCGGACCGACGCGCGGAACAGGGTGAGGAACGCCTCCGCCTGTCCCAGATGCTCGACCGCTGCGAGGCGATAGGCGGTCCCGTTCACGCGCGGCGCGGTGGACGGCGGGCCGCTCGCGACCGCGCCAGGCGCGGTCTCTCGTGGAACGGTCGGCTGCCACAGCCGCCCGATCCCGATCCCCATCGCCAGCACCGCGGCGGCCGCTGCCGCGGCGCCCCACGGTCGCCAGCGCCTGGGCGCGGGCCGCCGGGCACGGTCGAGCCGGCGCGACTGCTCGATCTCCCGCCACATCGCCTCGCGCGGCGTATCGGGCGGTCGGTGGTATTCGCGTGCCGTGGCGCGGATCGTCTCGTCCAGCGGATCGTCGTCCGTCATCTCAGTCCCTCGCGAAATCAGCGAGCGCTTCGCGCAGCCGGGCGCGCGCCCGGAACAGCTGCGCCTTCGAGGTGCCGGGCTGGACGCCCAGCGTCGTCGCGATCTCCTCGTGCGTGTAGCCCTCGACGTCGTGCATCACGAACACGGTGCGGTACCCCTCCGGCAGTCCGTCGATCGCCCGCGATAGTCGGACCTTGAGGTCCGGGTCGGCCTCCACCGACCGACTGCCGATCGCGGGTGCCTCGTCCAGCGTCACTTCCCGCTCCCGGGCCCGCTTGAGGCTCCGAAGGCCGTTCAGGGTCACCGACACCGCGATCGCGCAGAGCCAGGTTGACAGCGCGCTTTCTCCCCGGAAATCGGCCAGCCGCCGGAAGCCGCGGATGAATGCTTCCTGGGTGTAGTCCTGGGCGCGATGGGTGTCGCCCACCATGCGGTAGACCAGCCGGAAGACGCGGTCCACGTGCGCGTCGTACAACTCGCGCTCGGCCCGGGCGTCGCCGGCAAGCACTCGGCCGATCAGTTCACGGTCGTCCACGGACTCCGGCGCGTGAAGGTTCAAGTCACCGGCCCTCTGACACAGGGGCGGCAGAAAGGGTTGCGCGGAACGGCCGGCCCCGGCCAAGCAACCCTGGGGCCGCCGTGGGACTCTAAGGACCGGTCATCCTGAGGCGCCGGCGTGGCCCGACGGGGTGACCCGGCGGGACCCGAGCCGGCCGAGATCACTGAACGGTACGCGGCCGGACGGCCGGTCGCTTCAATCAATGCGGAAAGGCTGGACCGGGCGATGGTGCAACTGGCGAAGCGGGACCCGACAATGGTGTACGTGCTGCTCGAAGGCGACCGGCCGATCGGTCGCGTGGTGGCGCCGGCAGGCGAGCCGGTCCTGGGGGCGGGGGCGGGGACGGTGCTGCTGCGCAGGGAGACCGAGCGCGTCGCAGACGCGGCGGCCTGAAACGATTTCGGGGCGTCCGGGGTAGTGGGAGGCGACCCACTCGCTTCCCACATCTCTGGCGGATCCCCCATGCGTCTGTCCTGGTCCCTCGCGCTCGTCCTCCTGCCGGCCGCCGCCGCATGCGGTGGCGGCCGAACTCCAGAAGCCGCCGCCAAGCCCGCCGCCCCCTCGGGCGGCACGACACCGACCATAGCCGCGGCCGATCTCAAGGCGAGAATCTCGATCTTCGCGGACGATTCGATGTTGGGCCGCCGGGCGGGCACGATCGGAAATGTCCGCGGCAACGCGTACATCGCCGCGGAGGTCGCGCGGCTCGGGCTCCGGCCCGCGGGCGACGACGGCAGCTACCTGCAACGTGTGCCGCTCGTGAGTTACGCGCTCGATTCAACCTCGGCCACGCTTCACGCCGGAGCCGCGTCGCTGGTGCCCTTCGCGGACTACTATCCCTACCAGCCGACCTTTGCCCTGCCCGCCCGCCCCATCACGGGGGCGCGGGTGGTCTACATCGGCACCAAGGCCGACTCGGCATCGCTGCCGTCCAGGGATGCGCTCAAGGGCAAGGTGGTCGTCTTCCGGAGCTCCGCCTCGGGCAACTCGCTCGGTGCGCCCGACCTGAGCCCCCAGGGCCCGCTCGGGCTCATCGCCGGGATCGGAGTGACGGAGATCGATCCGCTGCTGTCGCAGTTCGCGGACTACCTGCGCGGCCCGAAGGTAGAGATCAGGGAGGCGACCTACACGCCGCCAGGGGCGACGCAGCCGCGGATGCTCTTCATCCCGACTGCGTCGGTGGAGAAGATCTTCGGCAAGCCGCTCGACGCCTTACGTCCCGGCGACACGGGCCCGGCGCTTCAGGGCGAGGTGACGTACGCCGGAACGGAGCTGCCCGCCACCAACGTGGTGGCCGTGCTGGAAGGCTCGGACCCCGCCCTTCGCGGACAGTACGTGGCCCTCGGCGCGCACAACGATGCGATCGGCATCGTGCCGCCCGTGGATCACGACAGCCTGCGCGCGTACAACACGGTGATCCGCCCGCGCGGCGCCAACGACGTGCCGCGCGAGCCGACGGCGGCAGAAGCGGCGCGCATCACGGCGATCGTGGACAGTCTCCGCCAGCAGCATCCCGCGCGGGTGGACTCTATCGTGAACGGCGCGGACGATGACGGGTCCGGATCCATGGGCCTGCTGGAGATCGCGGAAGCCGCGGCGCGCGGCGCCGTCAAGCCCAAGCGGTCGCTGTTGTTCGTCTGGCACACGGGCGAGGAGTCGGGCCTGCAGGGCAGCCACTGGTTCACCGATCATCCGACGGTGCCACGCGACTCCATCGTGGCGCAGATCAACATCGACATGATCGCCCGTGGCGATCCGGGCGACGTGGCCGCGGGTGGTCCGGGCTACCTCGAGGTCCTCGGATCGCGGCGGCTCTCCACCGAGCTTGGCGCCCTCGCGGAGCAGGTGAACGTGGCCGGGAAGTTCGGCTTCACGTTCAACTACGCATACGATGCCAACGGTCACCCCGACCAGTATTATTGCCGGAGCGACCACGCGAACTACGCCAGATACGGCATCCCGATCGTCTTCTTCAGCACCGGCGCCCACCGCGACTACCATCAGGTGACCGACGAGGCCCAGTTCCTCGACTACGACAAGTACGTCCGCGTCGTGCAGTACGTGGATGCCCTGGTGATCAAGGTGGCGGATCTGGACCACCGCGTCGTCGTCGACAAGCCCAAGCCAGATCCCCAGGCGCCGTGTCAGCAGTGACGTCCTGAGCCGCGAATCACCGGAGTCGAGCGAAGGGGGCAAGCCTTGCCGGCAATGCCCCCTTCCGTCGCCCTCAGCATCACTTCGCATTCGAGCTGTTAGCCATCATCCTAACCCCATATCCGTCAGGCACTTCCGTGCGGTTGTGACCGTTGCGTCCGGGAACGCCTCCGGGGTATATTTGGGGGCCTCGGCTTCCGCCGGGGTCGCAGGTCTTTTCCCAATAGCCAGCGACCGATATGACCGCACCTAATTCGCGTGAACGCATCCTGCCTCGGCTCATCGAGGAGGAGATGCAGCAGTCGTTCATCAACTACTCCATGAGCGTCATCGTGTCCCGGGCGCTGCCGGATGTCCGGGACGGGCTCAAGCCGGTGCACCGGCGGATCCTCTACGCGATGAACGAGCTGGGGTTGGTGCCCGGCCGGCCGTACAAGAAGTCCGCCACCGTCGTGGGCGACGTGCTGGGCAAGTACCACCCGCACGGCGACAGCTCGGTGTACGACGCGCTCGTCCGCATGGTGCAGGACTTCTCGCTGCGGTACCCGCTCGTCGACGGCCAGGGCAACTTCGGCTCGGTGGACGGCGATCCGGCGGCGGCCTATCGGTACACGGAGGCACGGCTCACCCGCGTCGCCGTCGCGATGCTGGAGGACATCGACAAGAACACGGTCAACTTCCAGCCCAACTTCGACGATCGCCTGCAGGAACCCACCGTCCTTCCCTCCAAGATCCCGAACCTGCTGGTCAACGGCTCGTCGGGCATCGCGGTGGGCATGGCCACCAACATCCCGCCGCACAACCTGAGGGAAGTCGCCAAGGCCGTCGAGCTCCTGATCGACACCCCCGAGGCCAGCATCACGGACCTCCGCAAGGTCATCAAGGGCCCCGACTTCCCGACCGGCGCGTACATCTACGGCCGCGAGGGCATCAAGGAGGCTTACGAGACGGGCAGAGGGCGCGTCGTCATGCGCGCCCGGGCGCAGATCGAGGAGCGGGAGTCGTCGGGCAAGTCGCAGATCGTCGTGACCGAGATCCCGTACCAGGTGAACAAGGAGAACCTGGTCAAAGCCATCGCCGAGCTGGCGGCGGAGAAGAAGATCGAGGGGATCAGCGGGGTCAACGACGAGTCCGACAAGGATGGCATGCGGATGGTCGTCGAGCTCAAGCGCGATGCCATTCCCAACGTCGTGCTGAACCAGCTCTACAAGCACACCGCGATGCAGTCCACCTTCGGCGTGATCATGCTGGCGCTCGACAAGGGCGCCCCGAAGGTCATGAACCTGAAGGAGCTGCTCGAGCGCTACATCGAGCACCGGCACGAGATCGTCGTCCGGCGGACCCAGTTCGACCTCAACGCGGCCGAGGCCCGGGAGCATATCCTCGAGGGCCTGAAGGTCGCGGTCGACAACATCGACGAGGTCATCAAGATCATCCGCGGCTCCGAGGACACCGCCCAGGCCGACGCGCGGCTCCGGAAGCGGTTCGGGCTGAGCGAGAAGCAGACCGACGCCATCCTCAACATGCGCCTGGCGAAGCTCACCGGCCTCGAGATCGAGAAGCTGGAGGCCGAGCTCAAGGAGGTCCGGGGCACCATCAAGGACCTCAAGAGCATCCTGGCATCCAGGCCCAAGCGGATGAACATCCTGAAGCAGGAGATGAGCGAGGTGGTGGAGCAGTTCGGCGACGACCGCCGAACCGAGATCCTCAGCGACCAGGGCGAGTTCACCGTCGAGGATCTCATCGCCGAAGAGGACATGGTCATCACCATGTCCCACTCGGGCTACATCAAGCGGATACCGATCACGACCTACAAGCGCCAGCGGCGCGGCGGCCGGGGTCTCAACGGGGCCGACCTCAAGGCCGACGATTGGGTCGAGCACCTGTTCATCGCGAGCACCCACGACTACCTGCTCTTCTTCACCAACGCCGGCCACCTCTACTGGCTCAAGGTGCACGAGATCCCGCAGGCCGGCCGCGCGGCGCGCGGCAAGCCGGTGGTGAACTGCATCGCGATCAAGCCGAACGAGCAGATCGCGGCCCTCGTGCCGGTCCGCGAGTTCGCCGACGACAAGTGCCTCATCTTCGCCACCCGGCAGGGCACGGTGAAGAAGACGCTGCTTTCGGCCTACGGGAACGTCCGCACCAACGGCATCCGCGCCATCAACATCGAGCAGGGTGACGAGCTGATCGACGTGCAGGTGTGTGACCAGAACAGCGACATCGTGCTGGCCACGATGGACGGCATGAGCATCCGCTTCCACCAGGGCGACGTGCGCGAGATGGGGCGGGACACCACCGGCGTGAAGGGCATCGAGCTCGAAAAGGGCGACGAGGTGATCGGGATGGTGGTCGTCCGCCGGGACGCCTCACTCCTGGTCGTGAGCGAGAAAGGCTTCGGCAAGCGCTCCGAGCTGTCCGACTACCGGGTCCAGAAGCGGGGCGGCAAGGGCATCATCACGCTGAAGAAGACGGACAAGACCGGATCGATCGTGGCGCTCAAGGAGGTCATCCCCGACGACGAGCTCATGATGATCACCCGGCACGGCGTGATCATCCGGCTGCCGGTGGACGGCATCCGGGTCATCGGGCGCAATACGCAGGGAGTCAAGGTGATGAACCTCGACGCGGGCGACTCCGTGGTGGACGTGGCGCGCGTGGTCAAGGAGGACGAAGCCGGCCCCGAGGATGCGGCGGGTGGCGATGAAGTGACTCCCACCGCGGCGATGGACGAGTAACGGCGCGGGGGGGCTTGCCTAAGCGGCCCCCCCGGCGCATTTAGCAGGACATCCTATGCTGCAGACCGCCGATCCGACTTCTCCCGTGACGCTGGACGCTGTCCGAGCGGCCGCTCGCGTGCTCGCCGGCGTCGCGATGCGTACTCCCCTCCGCGATGCGCCCGAGCTGTCCGCGCGGGTCGGCGTCCCGGTCGCTCTCAAGTGCGAGCTGCTCCAGCCCATCGGCGCCTTCAAGATCCGCGGGGCCTACCACGCCCTCGCCCGGCTCGTCGGCCGGGGCGGCGCCCGGGGCGTGGTCACGGCGTCGAGCGGGAACCACGGGCAGGCCCTGGCGTTCGCCGCACGGCGCTTCGGGCTCCGGGCCGTCGTCGTGATGCCCGAGTCCACGCCGAAGGTGAAGATCGACGGCGTTCGGCAGCACGGCGGCGAAGTGGTCCTGGCCGGCGCGACGCGCTCGGCGGAGCAGGGCGCCCGCGCCGAGGCGATCGCACGCGAGGAGGAGCTCGCGCTCATCCCTCCCTTCGATCACCCCGACGTCATCGCCGGACAGGGCACCATCGGCCTCGAGATCCTCGAGCAGCGGCCGGACGTGCGCACCATCCTCGTGCCCGTGAGCGGTGGCGGGCTCATCGCCGGCATCTCGGTCGCGGTGGCCGCGCTGGCGCCTTCGGTGCGCGTCATCGGGGTCGAGCCCGCCGGCGCCGCCAAGCTGACGGCCGCCCTGGCCGCTGGCGCTCCACGCACGCTCGAGCAGACGGCCAGCATGGCCGACGGCCTGTTGTCCCGCTCCGTGGGGACCCTCACCTTCGATCTGCTCCGGCGAGTCGTGCGCGAGGCCGTCACCGTTTCCGAGGACGACATCGCCGAGGCCGTTCGACATCTGCACCACCACGCCGACCTCCGCGCCGAGCCGTCCGGCGCCGTTGCCGTGGCGGCCTTGCTCGCGGGCCGTGTGCGGCCCGAAGGGCCCACGGTCGCCGTCGTGAGCGGCGGCAACGTCGACCCCGACCTCTATCAACGCCTGGTAGGCTGAATGCCGCTCTCCCCGAAGATCCTCGTCGCGGACGACGACCAGGCGCTGTCGCGCACCCTGTCCTGGATCCTCAAGGAGAACGGCTACGACGTGCTCACCGTACCGGGAGGTGAGCACCTGTTCGACCATCTGGAAGCGGAGCCGTTCGACCTCCTCCTGCTCGACATCATGATGCCCAAGGTGGACGGCCTCCAGCTCCTGCAGAAGGTCAAGTCCGACCATCGCTACAAGGACCTCCCGGTCCTCATGATCTCGTCGATGCCGCCGGAGGAGGCGACCGTGCGCTCGCTCGGCCTCGGCGCCGCCGACTTCATTCCCAAGCCGTTCCGCGTGCGCGAGCTCCTGGCGCGGGTGAAAGCCCACCTCCGCGTCGGCCGCGAGCTGAACCAGGCCCGCGCGGAAGCGCGGTCGCGGTCGGAGATGATGGACATCATGCAGGAGATGACGGCCTCGCTCAAGCCGGAGGAGATCTATCAGGTCCTCGTCCGGCGGGTTGCGCACGGGCTCAATATCTCCCGCTGTTCCATCGTGGTCGCGGGCCCCGACGACGAGACCGGCACCGTCGTCGCGGCATTCGAGGACCCGATGCTCCGCAACCTGTCCGTGGACCTGGGCAAGTACCCCGAGATCCGTCGCGCGCTCGTCAGCGGCGAGGTCGTGCTGATTCGGGACGCGACGACCGATCCCCTCTACGAGGCCGTCCGGAACGGCTGGTCCAACGAGCCGCAGCCGGTCCAGACCCGGTCCGCGATCGCCCTCAGATTCTCGCTTCGGGGCCAGCCGGCGGGCGTCTTCTTCCTCAGAACCACGACCGAGGACGCGCCCCTCAACGAGCAGGACGTCCAGTTCTCCGAGCAGGTGATCGTCGCGGCGGTGTCGGCGCTCGAAAAGGCGTACGACCTCGAGAACGCGGTCATGGGCCAGGAGCAGATGCGGCACCTCGCGGAGACCGACCCGCTGACCAACTGCTTCAACCGCCGCGCACTGATGGAGAAGCTCGAGCAGGAGATGGACCGCGCCGCCCGGTACGCCACCATGCTCACCGGGATGATGATCGACATCGACAACTTCAAGCAGATCAACGACACGCACGGCCACCTCGTGGGCGACCGAGTGCTCAAGCAGCTGGCCAACCTGCTCAAGCGCGAGCAGCGGTCGGTGGACATCGTCGCGCGGTATGGCGGCGAGGAGTTCGTGGTGCTGCTGCCCGAAACCACGTCGGCCGAGTCGCGGAACTTCGCCGAGCGCATTCTGCGGCGGGTCGCGACCCACGACTTCGGCGAGCCGGGCAAACCCGTGCGCGTGACCATCAGCGTCGGCATCGCCTCGTACCCTGACGAGCGGGTCTCCGATGGCGAATCTCTGCTGCGCCTGGCGGACAGCCACCTGTACCGCGCGAAGAGTGACGGACGGAACCGGTTCCGCGATTGAGCATTCGCCGCTGTCCCCGCTGCCAAGCCACCTATCCGGCCCCGGCGCGCTACTGCGTCAAGGACGGCTCCCCCCTCGTCGAAGTCGAACCGACCGCCTCCTTCGCACCGAAGCCGATGCCTCCGCCGATCCGGCCCGCCCCGCCGGCCGAGCCGCTCCGCGGCCTGATCAACGAGGACCTGTCGCTCTCGCCCGAGGACATGGACCGCTACGCCACGCTGAGCGGCAAGCTGCTCGACCGGCGATATCAGGTGGGACGGCGCCTCGGGGAGGGCGGCATGTCCTACGTGTACCGGGCGCAGGACAACGAGTCTGGCCGACCGGTGGCGGTGAAGATCCTGCTGCCCCGGCTCTCGCGTGATCCCGCGGCCGTCGAGCGGCTCCGGCGCGAGGCGGAGATCGCGACCCGGCTGGATCACCCGAACGTCTGTCCCATCCTGCGGCTGGGCGAGGCGGAGGGCACGATCTACCTCGTGATGCCCTATCTCGAAGGGGAGCCGCTGAGCGAACACGAGAGCCGGCGTGGGCCCATCTCCCTCGTCGAGGGCATTCCGCTCCTGGGGCAGATGTGCCGCGGGCTCGCCCACGCGCACGATCTGCAGATCATCCACCGCGATCTCAAGCCCGAGAACGTCATGATGGTGCCCGACGGCACCACGGACCGCGGGGAGCCCAAGTACCGGGCCGTCGTCATGGACTTCGGCCTGGCGAAGGAACGGCGCGCCGGGCCGGAGGTCGCCAAGCTGACGGCGACCGGCATCGTCCTCGGCACGCCGGAGTTCATGAGCCCAGAGCAGATCCGGGGGAAGCCGCTGGATGGTCGGAGTGACGTGTACGCCCTCGGCATCCTGGCCTTCGAGATGTTCACGGGACAGCTCCCGTTCGCGGGCAAGTCGGCGCAGGAGACGATGATCGCCCGGCTGCGCGGCTCGCCGGCCAAGCTCCGCGACCTCAAGCCCGACCTGCCGGCGAAGCTCGAGGCGGTCATCCTCCGCTGTCTCACCATCGATCCCGCCGAACGCCCCCAGAGCATGGACGAGCTGGGCTACGCGTTCGAGGGCGTCACGTCCACCGGAGTGCTCGGCAAGCTGTTTCGCCGATAGTCCGGGAGCCTTCGTCGCCCCACCGGGTACCCTCACCATGGGCTCACGGGTTCTCCGCTCGGTTCTCCTCCCACTTGCCATCGCCGCGTCCCCGCTTCGCGCCCAGACCTACGATCCTTTCGAGTTCGCACAGTCCGCGCTCGGCCGGCACCGCATCGTCTTCCTGGGCGACATCCATCCCCTCGCCGAGCCCAAGCTGCTGCTGGCGCGTCTCATCCGGGAGCAGGCGCCCGGAGCGTCGATCGATCTCCTGGCGCTCGAGGTAGCCTCGGAACAGCAGGAGGCCATCGACCACTACCTCGCCTCGGTGCCCGAAGACACGACGATTCTCCTCGACAACCCGCGCACCCTACGGTCGCATTGGGGCGCCAGCGTGGAGTACCTCGACATCTATCGGGCCGTATACCGGTGGAATGCCGATCACCCCGATCGCGCGGTCCACGTGCTCGCGGCCGACATCCGGGGCTGGCCCATCGCCTCGCTCACCGAGCACATGGCCACCGGTGGCTTCGTGAATCGCGACGTTTGGATGGCCGCCGCCTTCCGCAAAGCGCTCGAGCAGCATCCGGAGTGGCGGACCCTGATTTTCATGGGGGGCTACCACGGGCTCAGGGTCGTCGGTGGCGAGGTGAAGCTCGGCAAGGCGCACGACCGCTTCGATCACTGGTTCGCGGGATATCTGGCCGACGATGGCTTCGAGGTGTACACCATCCTCTCCGATGCACTGCAGGACGCGGGACACGCTGCAACGCGCGTCTTCGATGCCCTGGCCTCCAGGGGGCCCGGCGTCAACTTCGCGGCGGTCATGGATTCGACGCTGGACGCGGTTCGCGAGCCATTGTACGACGTCGAGCAGGAGGGATACAGCCTGGAGTTCTGGCCGTCGCGGTTTCCCATCCGCATGGCAGCGGACGCCATGATCCTCTTCTCCCGCACGCATCCCATCACCATCCTCGAGCGCTGACCTGGATCGCGAGTACCCCCAGGCGCAGCTCAGGCCTCAAACGGTGTTTTCCGTAGTTCTACGGAGAGCGGGTCCGCACGGATGCGGATTGTCGCCTTTCCAGCCGGCTTGTAGGGTTGGGTGTGCTCCAAGATCTGTCATTCCATGTCGTTGGCTTTAGCCACCACACCGCCACCGTCGGCGTACGGGAGCAGTTTGCGTTCACCCCCGCCGAGCTCGACGACCTGCTAACGCGCGAACGCGCAGCGGGTCGGTCCGCGTTGCTCCTCTCCACCTGCAATCGGTTCGAGCTGTATTGGTCGGGGTCGCACGACTACGAGTCGTGGTTCCGGGACCTCGCCCGCGCGCGTGGCGCGACCCTCTCGGAGGCCCTGGTTCGCAAGGACGACGTCGCGGCGGTGCGTCATCTCTTCACAGTTGCCGCGGGCCTCGACTCGCAGATCCTGGGCGAGACCGAAATCCTTGGCCAGGTTCGCCGCGCCTATGATGCGGCGCGCGCCGTTGGCACGACGACCCGGGATATGGACGCGATCTTCTCCGCCGCGTTGTCCACGGGGCGCCGGGTACGCAACGAGACGTCCCTGGGCCGGCACCCCACCTCGGTGAGCTCGGCCGCCGTCGAGGTCGCCGCTCGAGAGTGGACCGACGGCATCGGGGACCGGGCGGTCGTCGTGCTGGGGGCGGGCGAAGCCGCGGAGGGCGTGCTCCGTGCGTTGCACGCCTGCCGCGCCACTCGGGTGGCACTGGTCAATCGGAATCCGGAGCGGGCTCGCGTCCTCGCCGAAGCCTGGGGAGCGTCGGCCCACGGCTGGGAGACACTCGCCGAGCGCCTCCCGTCCGCGGAGCTCCTCTTCGTCGCCACAGCCGCCGCGCGGCCGGTCCTGTCGGCCGCCGAGCTCGCCGCGGCGGTCGCGGGGCGGCCGGCGCCGCTGATCACGATGGACTTGTCGGTCCCGCGCAACGTCGAACCCGAGTCGCGGGCGCTGTCGGGGGTGCGACTCTTCGACCTCGATGATCTGCAGCAGCTGTGCTGCCCGGCCGCCGCGGCACCCGCGGCCGCGCTGCATGATGCCGAGTGCGTGCTCGACGAGGAAATCGTTCGCTTGGAGCAGCAGCTCCGTGGCCGGGCGGCGGCGCCGCGCCTGGCCGAGTTGCACCGCCGCGGTGCGGAGGTGGCGGAGCAGGAAGCCGTCCGGGCGCTGGCCCAGTTGGCGAACCTGACCGAGCGCGAGCGGCTTATCGTGAAGCAGATGGCGGAGCGGCTGGTGCGCCGGGTGCTGTACCCGGTGAGCCGATCCCTGCGGGACGAGTAGGCAGGCGTCGCGGTCGGAGTCGTTCGGAATGGACAGCGGGGGCATGCCGACGCATGCCCCCGCTGTCATTCTTGGACCTCCCCCCGATCAGCCCCGGGGCGTCCTCGCGACCGGGGCCTCGGGCAGGGCCCCGTCCGTCACGGGGCTCAGGATCTGCCGACACTCTGGGTTCTCACATCCCGGACAGCGCGTGCGATACAACCGCCCGTACGGCCGACCCGAGGCGAGATGTTCGCGTACGATGTCCGCGAGGGCGTCGATGAACTGCGTCCGGTCGTTCAGGGCGGGCGTTCGCTTGTAGTGCGTGATTCCCGCGCGATGAGCCACCTCGCCGTACTCGCGATCGAGCTCTGACAGCGTCTCGATGTGGTCGCTGGTGAAGGCGATCGGGACCACGAGAAGGTGTTTCTGGCCGCGCGCGCCGAGGCGCCGGATCACCCGCTCCGTGCTCGGCCCGAGCCATCGCACCGGCCCGACTTCCGACTGGTACGCCAGGAGGTACGGGTTCGGCGCCGCGAGCCGGTCCACCACGGCCTGAACGCTCGCGCCGATCTCCTGCGGGTAGGCATCGCCACGATCGATCACGTCGAGCGGAAGCGAGTGCGCGCTGAAGAGGACCAGGACGCGGTCGCGGTCCGCCGGCTCGAACTGCTCGAGGCCTTCGCGAATCGTCTGGGCCATGGATGCGACGAATCCCTCGTGCAGGGGCCAGCGATCGATGATGCTCCATGCGAAGGCGTCCCGCAGGCCCGTGCGATCGGCGGCACGCCAGAGCTCGTTCAAGCTGGACCCGGTGGTGCTGCAGGAGAACTGGGGATACTGCGTGAAGGCGACGGCCCGCTCGACCCCGTCCCGGGCCATGGCCCGGAGGGCATCCTCGCTCTTGGGCTGCACGTATCGGAACGCGATGTAAAAGCCGTGAGGAGCGGTCTCGGGCGAGATCAGGTCGAGTCGCGCCACCATGCCTTCGCCCTGGGCTCGGGTGTAGCGGAGAATGGGTGACCCGCCGCCGATCTTCTCGTACAGGCCACGCACCTTGGGGGCGCGTCGCCGCGCGATGAACGGGCCAAGCCAGCGCTGAAAGGGGAGCTTGATGATCTCGCGGTCGGCAAACAGCTCGAGCAGGAAGGGTTCCACCTCGTCGAGATTGGCCGGGCCGCCGAGGTTCATCATCACGATGCCCGTCTTCACCTTGCTCATCCGGGCAATATAGTCGTCACTCAGGGTACCAGGCCTGCTTCCAGCGCGATCTTCGTCAGGCCGGCGACAGTGTAGACGTCGAGCTTCCGCATCAAGCTCTCGCGATGGCTCTCCACTGTCCGGTGGCTGATCCCCAGCTCCTGGGCGATCTCCTTGTTGGTCCGGCCTCCGGCGACCCCGATGAGCACCTGCCGCTCTCGCGCGGTGAGCTGGGCCAGCGCGCCGGCACGAATGCCGCCGATCTCGCCGCGAACCACGGCGCCGAGCTGCCGGGCCACCGGTGGACTGAAGAACGACTCGCCCCGACAGACGGCGCGGATTGCGGCGCCGAGCTCGGCGGCGGCGCTGTCCTTGAGCAGATACCCGTGCACCCCGACCCGCAGGCTCTCGAGCACGTACTCGGTGTTGTCGTGCATGCTGAGGACGAGAATTCGCGTATCCGGGAGGCGTCGTCGCAGCTCCGCCGCTGTCTGGAGACCGGACACGCCGGGCATCGAGATATCGAGGACGGCCACATCAGGACGGAGCTCGAGCGCGATGGCGAGCGCTTCCGTGCCGTTCGACGCCTCGCCGACCACCGAGAAGCCCAATTCGGTCTCCAGCACGTGACGGATGCCGGTCCGCACGATGGCGTGGTCGTCGGCGACGAGCACCCGAATGACGGCGTCGCTCACGGCGTCGGCGCCGGGTCCACGGCCTCGAGGGGCATCGCGATCTCGAGCGAAGCGCCGCGCTCCGGCGAGCGGCCGAATCGTACGCTGCCGCCGAGCGCGCTGATCCGCTCCCGCATTCCGGCCAGCCCCATGTGGCCTTCACGCTCGAGGCGCTCTGGGCTGAGCTCGGGAGGACCCCGGCCGTCGTCGGCAACACCGAGCTTCAGCACGGAGGCATCGACCGAGAGTCGGATGTCCACGCGCCCGGCATCCGAGTGGCGCCGCACGTTCGAGAGCGCCTCCTGGAGCGCACGAAACAGGGCCAGCTCGGCCTCCTTGGACAGGGGTGGCAGGGTGCTCGGCGCTGCGAACCCGACGTGCATGTCGCTTCGTGCCCCGAAATCCGCCACGAGGGAGCGCAATGCCGGCAGGAGGCCAAGATCGTCGAGCAGGGACGGGCGCAGATCGTTGGTGACGTTCCGGATGCTGCGGATCCCGGTGTCGATCAGCGCCAGCGCGCGGTCGAGGCGCGCGGACTGGTCGGGTCCGACGGCGTCCTGCAACAGGCCCAGCTCCATCTTGACCGCTGAGAACACCTGCGCCGTTTCGTCGTGCAGCTCGCGCGAGAGGCGGCGGCGCTCCTCCTCGTGCTGCTCGACCATTCGGGCGGACAGCCGGCCGAGCTCGAGGGTGCGGTCGTGCAGGCGAGTGTAGAGGTCGGCGTTCTCGAGCGCGGCTCCCACCTGCTGTCCGAGCGCCACCAGGAACCGGTCATCGAGCGCGGTGAAGGGATCGCGCGCGTCGCCCACGAGCACCAGCGCCCCCATGGTTTCCTCGCGGCGAAAGAGCGGCAGCACGGCCGCGTACGGAAACGCCGGCGTACCGGGCTCACGCCAGTCACTGGTGACCTGGGGGAGACCCGTCTCTCGCGCGCGCGCGAGCACGACCGCCGCCGAGGCGTCGAGGTCCGGCGCGCGGCCTTCGTAGACGCCGGCGCCCCGCACGAGCCGCGGCCGACCTTCCTCGTACAGATAGAGCGCGCTGCCGCGAACAGCGGGAAGCGTGAGCGGGCGCGCCAGGAGCGCGGCGAGCACGTCCGGCTCCCGGCCGGCGCGCTGCAGATCGCCGGACAGGGCCGACAGCGCGCTCAGCCCTCGACGCAGATCGTCGAGCACCAGCAGCAGGATGCCGGCGCCGACGGCGAGCGCGAAGAGGATGTCGAGGTAGTAGCCCCACGGCGCCCACGTCCCCCGCGCGCGCAGGAACGGATAGTCGAGGTGGTGGAGACCCCAGAGCGCGAAGGCCACTGCGAGGAGGCCCGCCCCACTCGAGGCGACACGCCGCCGGTAGCGGTAGAACACCCACCCGGTCCAGAGCGTCGCCAGACTGAGGAACAGGACGGCGGGTCCGGCGGCCCAGAGAAAATGGTCGAGACGGTAGATGGCTACGTAGGACCACACCGGCGGGAACAGCACGGCGACGAGGTACCAGGGGCGCCACCGGAGACTCTGCGAGAACACCAGGGCGGCGTACAGCAAGGCAAGCGCCGTCCAGCCCGTGACGACCTGATGCCAGTAGAGCCAGATGCGCTCGCCGCTCAGCATGAAGCTCGTGATCGCCCCGACCCGGAGCAGATAGAGTCCCCAGGCGAGCGCCCACCAGGCGAAGTAGGGCTTCCGATACCTCGCAAACAGGAACGCGCAAAGCAGGCCTAGGGCCCCCGTGATGGCGGCCTGAAGCAGGGCGGCGTCGAGCTCGATGTCGGTGGCTGGGGGTATCGGCCCTTGGATCACAGCCGAAACAAACGACCGGAAAGCACCAGGCGCAACATCCCCTGGTGCGCGCGGCTCGGCCAGATGGACGGCCCGCCGTTGCAGGCGGAGGGGCTGAAGCGGTGAGGCAGGCGGGCGACCGCCTGATCGCCCGCCGTCCGACTCAGTACCAGCCGATCGGCTTCTCGTCGAGGTTGATGAACACTTGCTTGGTCTCGAGATACTCCTCGACGCCCCAATGGCCGAGTTCCCGGCCGAACCCCGACGCCTTATAGCCGCCCCACGGGGCTTCGACGAAGGTCGGCTGCATGTGGTTGACCCAGACGATGCCCGCCTCGAGCGCCTTCACCACGCGAAAGGCCTTGAAGATGTCTCGGGTCCACACCGCGGCCGCCAGGCCGTAGGGCGTGGCGTTGGCGATCTGGATCGCGTCGGCCTCGTCCTTGAACGGGATGACGCTCATCACCGGGCCGAAGATCTCCTCCTGCGCGATCTTGGCCGAGTTGTCCACGTCGTAGAAGATGGTGGGCTCGACGTACCATCCCTTGTCGAACTGCTTGGGGGTGCCGCCACCCGCCGCGATCTTCGCCTCGCCCTTCCCGGTCTTGAGGTAGCCGGCCACGCGGTCCCGCTGCTCCGCGCTCACCAGCGGCCCCATCTTGGTGTCGCGCTCGAGGCCGGGGCCCAGCCGAATGGTCTTGGCCTTCGCCGCCGCGGCGTCGACGAACTTCTTGTAGATGTCCTTCTGGACCAGCACGCGGCTCCCGGCGGAGCAGACCTCGCCCTGGTTCACGAAGGTTCCGAAGAGGGCACCATCGACCGCGTTCTCGAAATCGGCGTCGCTGAAGAAGATGTTGGGCGACTTGCCGCCCAGCTCGAGCGAGACGCGCTTGAGCTGATCGGCCGCGCTGCGCATGATGATCTTTCCGACCTCCGCGCTGCCGGTGAACGCGATCTTGCGGACGTCGCGATGCGCGACCAGCGGAGCGCCCGCACCGGGGCCGTCGCCGGTGACGACATTGACGACGCCCGGCGGCAGCCCGACCGCCTCGAAGTCTTCCGCCAGCTTGAGCAGGGAGAGTGGCGTCTGCTCCGCGGGCTTGATCACCACCGTGCACCCCGCGGCCAGCGCGGGGGCGATCTTCCAGGCCGCCATGAGCAGCGGATAGTTCCACGGGATGATCTGTCCCGCCACGCCGATCGGCTCGCGCATCGCGAACGCCACCGCGTCGGCCGGGACGGGGAGGACCTCGCCGTTGATCTTGGTGGCGAGCCCGCCGTAGTACTCGTAGCAGGTGGCCGTATCGTCCATGTCGTACTCGGACTCGACGATCGGCTTGCCGGAGTTGATCGTCTCGAGCTCGGCGAGCTCGCTTCGGCGCGCGCGGATTCGTTCCGCCAGTCGCAGCAGAACGCGTCCCCGCTCCTGCGCGGTGACGCTCTTCCATCCGCCCTCGTAGAAGGCGCGGTGCGCCGCCTTCACCGCTCGATCGATGTCTGCCGGGCCGGCGGCGGGCACCTTGGCGATGACGCCCTCGGTGGAGGGGTCGTAGACGTCGAACGTCTTCCCGCCCTTCGCATCGACGAACTTCCCGTCGATGTACATCTGGTACGAGGCGACCTCGGACTTCCGGGTCTTGCCTCGCGCCGTGGCCGTGCTCGTCATGCTGCTCCTCCGGTCGCTGCTCTGGTCTCGGTGCCTGGGAGGGAATCTGGGCTAATGTACTCCACGGCGCGAGGCAGGTCACCCTGCGGCCCGCCTGCCGCTCGTGGGTTCGCGAAGGGGGCATGCGTCGTCGCATGCCCCCTTCGCGCTGCTCACGGCGAATGACCGCTAGGCTGCGACGACATCCCGGCTGGGCCGAAGCCGCACCCGGGGCAGCTCGACGCGAGCCGAGTCGTCCCGTACGTGCCACGGCATCCCCTCGCGCGCGAGGCGCTCGAGGAACGGATCCGGATCGAGCTCCTCCGGCGAACGCACGCCCGGTCCCCCCCACCGGCCCTCGTGCATGAGCCGAGCGGCAATGACGGGAGGAATGCCCGTCTGGTAGGCTGTCGCCTGCACGCCGAGCTCGCTGTAGACGGCCTCGTGATCGGCAACGTTGTAGATGTAGAAGGTCCGCTCCTCGCCGTTCTTGAGGCCTCGCGCGATCGTCCCGACGCAGGTCTTCCCGCGCATGCGGCCGGCCAGATCCTTGGGGTCGGGCAGGAGCGAGACGACCACATCGCGTGGCACGACGGATGTCTCGCCGACGCGAATGCGGCCCTTACCGGAGAGCCCGAGTCGCTGCATGACCCGCAGCGTCTCGATGGTCACGTCGTCCATGCACAGCTTGAAGTCCACGACCTTGACGCTCGGGAAGAAGCGCGGCAGCGTGCGCGACTCCTCGTGGTCGACGTGGTAGCAGTTGAGTACGCCCAGCTCCGGAAAGTCGAACGGCTCGAACCCCGTGAGCGGAGCCTCCAGGTGATAGCACCCGTCGCGGTACGACACCGCCTTGCACAGGCACTCGTCGATGAAGACCCAGGGGCTGAAGGTCGCCACGAAGCCGTCGTGCCCCTGGCAGACGGAGTTGTCGCCGTCGCGCACGTGCAGCGCCGTGACTTCATCGAGCAGGTGCTTGGCGGCGTAGGCGGCGTAGACGTTGGTGGTGCCGGGATCGGCGCCCATGCCGAGCAGCGCCATCCTTCCGGCCGCCCGGAACTCGGCGTCGAGCGCGAACTGGTCATCCAGCTTGGGGATGCCGTCGTCATCGGTGCCGCCGCTGGCCAGGTCGATATAGTCGCAGCCCGCCTCGAGGCAGGCGCGCATGACGACCAGGTTGGTAGCGGGTAGCGCCGCATTCAGGACGACGGTGGCGCCGGTCTCGCGAATCGCGCTCACGAGGGCCGCGCGGTCGCCGGCGTCGAGCCGGCGGGAGGACGCACGAGAGTCAGAGAGACGATCCGCAAGGAGGGATGCGCGGGCGGACACCGCGTCGGCGATGACGAGCTTCTCGAGCATCGCGTCCTGCACGAATTTGAGGGCGGACACGGTCCCCACCGCGCCGGCGCCCAACATCAGGACTTTCACAAACTCCTCTTTTCATTGTTGGTGCGGCACTCGGTCTGGTTGCAGGCGCCGTTGTTCGGCGACGGACCCCTGCGCCCTCGCCCCCGCCGCTGATGGGGGCTCACAGCTCAAGGAGAAGGTCAGCTGTGAGAGTGGACCCTCCGCTTGGTCGGAGGATGCAAACACGCCGGTCCCCGGGTGGGGTGGCGTATAGCCATTCTAGCGCGTGACCCCCACCATCTGTCCAGCCCCCTTGCGGACGCCGGTCATTCATCACCAAAGGCCCGTTCGGCCATGCGGACGGTAAGTGAATGCCTGCAAACGCCTTGACATGTCATATGCGGAGCTCGCGAATAAATATCGGAGACGCGGTGAGAGGGCCGAGCTCCTAGGGGGCTGTTATTGCGACCGGCTGCACGGGACAGGCTGTCCGGCCGCCATCAGGGGATCCTGGGGCGTTCTTGCACCCCTGGCTGGATGGAAACGAAAGAGGGGCGGCTCTCTCGCTCGCCCCTCGCTCGTCCCCGCCGGGCCTGGCCCGACTCAAGTCTTGACCAGCTCCACCCGCCGGTTCTGCTGGCGGCCTTCCGGCGTGCTGTTGGGCACGGCCGGCTTGCTCTGGCCCAACCCTTTGGCCATGAGACGACTGCCGTCGATCTGGTATGCGGCGATCAGATACTGCCGTACCGCCGCCGCCCGCTTTTCACTCAAGACCTGGTTCGCGTCGGCGCGGCCGACGTCGTCCGTGTGACCTTCGATCGTTAGCCTCAAGTCCGCATGATCGTTGAGCATCGCGCCGATCTCCTTGAGCGTTGGGGTGGACTCGGGGCGGATCTGGTCGCTCCCGGTATCGAAGTAGATGCCCTGGGTCGCCACGCGGCCTTGAGACGCGATCGCATCATAGAGCTTCTTGCCGCCAGCCGCGATCCGGAAGTTGCCGAAGAGGGAGGGCGTCGTCGCGTCGCCGTCGGTGTAGAACGCGATCCTGGCGCCGCGGCCGAGGTCGGCGTTTGGCACGTTGAGCAGCCGGGTGTCGTCGAGGTACACCTTCATGTACGCGCCGTCCACCAGCACGCGGGCCCGATGCATGTCGCCCCGCTTGGCCGCGGCCAGCCGGCCATCCGCCCGCACACCGTTCTGGTGGTTGTAGACCACCGCGGTGCCGTCCCCGCCGAGCTGGATGCGCTTGTTCTCCTCCCCGAACGAGAGCCAGAGCTCACCGCCCGTCGGGATCGAATAGTCGAACTCCATCGTGTACCGCTCCGGCAGGCTCTCGGTCATGGGGATGAACCAGCGGGAGTCGGAGTTGGCGCGGAGGAACCGCGTCCCGTGCCATTCGACGATCTCGAGCGAGCCCGCCTTGAACTCCATCCGCCGCGGGAAGTCGCCCACCTCGTCGGCCGCGAACTCGTCGGCGAACAGGATCCGCTCACCCGGCTTGAAGTCGTAGTTGGCCCACGCGCCTTGTCCCGGCTTGACCGTGTCGGCCCTGGTGATCGCGGTGGCGACAGGGGCTTGCGAGGCTTCGGCCGGCGCGCCCGCGGCGTCAGCCGCCGTCGCCGTCGCCTTCGTCGCGGCCGACGCGGTAGCGCCATCGATCGCCTGGTTCTCCTTCTGCACCGCCTTCTGGATCACCCGATCCTCGGCGTTGTGCTTGATGGCATCCTTGAGCCGCCGGCCGAACTGCGCCTCGGCGGGACGTCCGGTGCCGGCTAGGGCCAGCGCGGCCAGCGCGAAGGCCGTGGCGAGGGTCGAGCGGGTGATGCGAAACATGGGCGTTCCCTCCTGGGGTGTCCGGCGACCGGCCTGGCGTACTCGCCCGGCGTTGGCGCGCGACGCATGGATCGATGGGTGCGCCAGTATGACGTGGGGAGGGCGTCCGGATTCTCAGTCGCCCGGGCTCGGCCACCCCGGGCCCGCCAAAGCAAGGCGGGCCGGCAGCTGGAAGCTGCCGGCCCGTGATCCAGCCGCGGCGGCGACGATGGCCATGGGCCTTATGCGGGGCGGCCTTCCTACTTTCCAGGATCCTCCCGCATCAGCCGCGCCCACACCACGATCACCACCACGCTCACCGCGAAGATCACCGTAGCGGCCGCGTTCACTTCCGGCGTGATGCCCCGTCTGAGGAGGCCCCAGATCTGGAGCGGGAGCGTGTTCTGGCGGCCAATCAGGAAGAACGTCACCGCGATCTCGTCGAGGCTCAGCGTGAACACGAGCAGGCCCGCCCCGAGCACCGCGGTGCGGATGCTGGGGAAGGTCACGTACCGGAAGGTCTGCCATTCGTTGGCGTAGAGATCCTGGCTGGCCTCCTCCTGCGCGCGATCCAGCCGTTGGAGCCGAGCGTACACCTGGGTAATCACCACGGACGTGAGGGCCGCCGCATGACCCAGCACCACCGGCCAGCCTGGCACCAGGGGGAATCCGCTCGAGAGCCCGAGGCCCACGAAGCTGAAGAAGGTGAGCAGCGAGACGCCCGTAATGATGCCCGGCAGGATGAGCGGCAGCAGGACCAGGCGCCGGAACGCCGTCTTCCCCGGAAACTCGTAGCGATCGAGGAGGAACGCCCCGGGAACCCCGATCAGGAGCGCGATCGCGACGGCGAGCAGCGCCAGCTTCAGGCTCGCGAGCGCGGACTCGAGCATGCCCCGATCGTGGGTCAGCGCGACGAACCACTTGAGCGTCCCGAGCTTGAGCGGCCACGCGATGATCGGCGAATCATGGAACGCGTAGACGATCACGACCGCGAGGGGCAGATAGATGAAGGCGAAGACGAGCGTCCCCGCGAGCCAGAGGGCCGGCGTCAGGTGGTCGGACGGTTGGACCGGGAAGTCGTGCGAGGCGCGCGCCGTCATATGCCCCGGCCCGGTAGTCCCACCGGCCGATCGCCCGCGCGCCCGACAGCCTGGCCGCCGTAGTTCATCGCGGTCTCCACCCGGTTCGCGAGCCAGAGCAGGAACAGCGTCAACAGGAGCACGATGACCGACACCGCCGCGCCGAGCGGCCAGTTGTATGCGACCCCGAACAGGCTCCAGACCAGATTCGATACCATGAGCGCGCTGTCGTTGCCGCCGAGGAGCTGCGGCGCGAGAAAGTCACCCATGCTGAGCACGAAGGCGAACGTCGAGCCCGCGAGCACCCCCGGCAGGGAGAGCGGCAGCACGATCCGGCGGAAGGTCTGCCAGCGGCTGGCGTAGAGATCCTGGCTCGCCTCCTTGAGCGCCGGTGGGATGGCCTCGAGCACCGCGTAGATCGGCATCAGCGTGAACGGGGTGTAGATGTGCGTCAGTGCCAGGATCACCGCCCACCTGCTGTACAGCAGGAACGTGAGTGGCTCCTTGATCACGCCGGCCGACTCGAGAAGCCCGTTCAGGATTCCCGACTGTCCGAGGATGATCTTCCAGGCGTAGGCGCGTACCAGGTAGCTCACCCACAGCGGGATGATCACCGCCATGTACATGAGCTGCTTGTGCCGCTTGACCTTGAACGCGAGCAGGTAGGCCAGCGGATACGCGAGCAGCAGCGAGAAGATGGTGACCCGGATGGCGACGCCGGCGGAGAACAGGATCGTGCTGGGGTAGAGGTCGGTGCCGAAGAGCCGCCGGTAGTTCTCCAGCGTCAGCTCGTGGGTGATGACCCCGCCCTTGAGTCGCCAGAACGAGTGGACCAGCAAGAGCACGTAGGGGATGAACAGCAGCGTGGTGACGAACCCGACCGGCACCGCGGCAGCCAGCGCGGTCCGGAGGCGAGGGGTCGCCCGGATCCGGTCGAGCAGCGAGGGCCTCGCGAGGGCGGGCTCAATCGCCGACACAGCGTCCCTGCTCGACCGGCCAGCTGACGGTGACGGTCTCGCCGTTGGCGGCCACGGTCCCGGTCGGCACGTTCGCCACCAGCCGGCGGCCGCCCGCGAGCGCGACGTGGACGCGCAGGGCGGAGCCCGCATACACCGCGTCGGCCACGGTGCCCGTGACGACGTTGTGCCCGGCCGGCACCGCGCCGTCCGAGAGGTCGATCGCCTCTGGCCGGACCGTCATCCACGCCTCGGCGCCCGGCGCGAGCGGCGCGTCGGTCACGCCGCGAAGGGTCACGTCGCCCATGCGCAGCGTGGCGGTCCGGCCGGTGCTCTCGACGACCGTGCCGGGGAGCAGGTTGGTCTCGCCGATGAAGTCCGCGACGTAGCGCGACGCCGGGCGGTCGTACAGGTCGCGCGGGCTGCCGACCTGGGCGACGCGGCCCTGACGCATCAGGACGATCCGGTCGCTCATGGTGAGCGCCTCCTCCTGATCGTGCGTCACGTAGACGAAGGTGATGCCCAGGTGGGTCTGCAGGTGCTTGAGCTCGAGCTGCATCTCCTTCCGCAGCTTGAGGTCGAGCGCGCCCAGCGGCTCGTCCAGCAGCAGGACGCGCGGGCGGTTGACCAGCGCCCTGGCGAGGGCGACCCGCTGCTGCTGCCCTCCGCTCAGCTGACGGGGCGACCGGGCGCCGAGCTGGTCGAGCTTGACCATCTCCAGGGCCTTCGTCACCCGCTCCTCGCGCTCGGCGGCTGGCACGCGCCGCATCCGCAGGCCATAGGCGATGTTGTCACGCACGCTCATGTGCGGAAATAACGCGTAGTGCTGAAAGACGGTGTTGATGTCGCGCTTGAACGGCGGCAGGGCGGCGATCGGCGTTCCCGTCATCAGGATCTCGCCCGAGGTGGGCGGCTCGAACCCGGCGATCATCCGAAGCGTCGTGGTCTTCCCCGAGCCGGAGGCGCCGAGCAGCGTGAGGAACTCGCCCGCGGCGATGTCGAGCGACAGGTCGTCCACCGCGGCGAAGTCCCCGAACCGCTTGGTCAGACGGCGCAACTCGAGGATCGGCATCCGATAGGTTTCGTGCCGCCGCGTCACCTTGTCGAGATCGAGGGAGCTGTCGAGAGGAGGAGTGGTCATGGGTGGGGGGGCGGTGAGTGACCAGCGGTGAGCGGTGAGCGGTGAGCGGGAACAATGCACTGGAAACCTCCGGTGCTCCCGCTCACCGCTCACCGCTCCTCTACTTGGCGGCCTTCACCTCGTTCCAGATCTCCTGATACTTCTCACGCCGCGGGCTCCACTGCCAGAAGTTCACCTTGGTGCCGTAGTCGGCGATGTCGCGCTGGCTCGCCGCCTGCTCGGGACTCATGTAGCTCTTCGCCGACGAGTTGGCCACGATGTAGGCGGTGACGTCGTACAGCAGCTTCTGGGTGAACGGCTGCGCCGTGTACTCGAGCCAGGCATAGGCGGCATCGAGGTTCTTGGCGCCCTTGGTGAGGACCCAGTGGTCGGCCCACGCGGTGGTGCCCTCCTTCGGGATCGTCTCGCCAGCGGGGAACTTGGCCTGGCGGAGCTGGTTCGTCATGAGCGGCCAGCCCTCGCCGGCCACGACCTCGCCGCTCTGGAAGAGCTGCGTCATGTCGCCGGCAGTGACCCAGTACTTCCGGACGTTCGGCCGGAGCTCGAGCATCTTGGCCTTGACCTTCGCGAGGTCCTCGTCGCTCAGGTTGTACAGCTTGCTCGGGTCGTTCGGGTCGTCCATCCCGAGATACTGCGCCACCATGTACAGCGTGGCGATGTCGTCCTGGAGCGACAGCTTGCCGCGGTACTTCTTGTCCCACAGCGCGCCCCACGAATCGGGCGCCTTCGTGATCTTGGTGGTGTCGTAGATGAGGGGGTTCGGTCCGAAGGCCCACGGTACGCCGAACACCGTGCTGTCCTTTCGGGCCACCTTGAGGTTGCGGAACCCCTCGCTCAAATCCGGGTAGCTCGGGATGCGTGCGAGGTCGAGCGGCGCCGCGAGGCCGGCATCGATGATCGCCGTGGCCGCGTCGCTCGATGGCGAGATGAGGTCAATCGTCTCGGCGCCCCCGGCGCGCAGCTTGGCGACCAGGTCGTCGCTCGAGCCCATGTAGGTGGCGTTGACCTTGACGCCGCAGGCGTCCTCGAAGGGACGCGTGAACAGCGTGTCGGTGTAGCCTTCCCACACCATGAAATTCAGCTCGCCGCCGATGGGCTTCGGGCAAAGCTGGGCCAGGTACGTCTTCGCGTCCGCGCGCGCGTCGCCGGTGGGCGTGATCGCTATCTTCGTCGCTTTCGTGGCTGGCGCGGCCGCCGGTTTCTCCCCGCCGCCGCAGCCTGAACCGACCATGGTGGCCAGGGCGAGGGCCAGGGCCACGGATAACCTCGAACGCCGCCAAGTCATGGGACGCTGCTCCTTGAGAGATGTGGCTGAGCTCGAGAGGGGCCTTCGGTACAATGCTACATCGGAAATCCACGCCTGAGAAGCACGGGGGTGGCGGGCGCCGCGAGGGCGCCTTACTGTCAAGGCACGCGAGTCACCCGGGTAGGCGAGCGAGGCGTGCGACGATGCGTGCCCCGCTCGCACGCGCGGGATGACGCGTCCCACGCACTTCCCCGTCGAGGCCCATCATGTCCGGCGTCATCCATCTGAACACCGAGATCCCCGGCCCCAACAGCCGCGCCCTCCTGGCTCGCCGCGCGAAGGCGGTCCCCAGAGGCGTCCCAGCCGTGACGCCGATCGCCGTCGTCCACGCCGAGGGAGCCATCCTGACCGACGCCGACGGCAACCGCCTCATCGACTTCGGCGGCGGCATCGGCGTGGTCAACACCGGTCACAGGCACCCCGGCGTGGTCGAGGCGGTCCGCGAGCAGCTCGACCGGTTCGCACACGTGTGTTTCCCGGTGTCCACGTACGAGCCCTACGTCGCGCTCGCTGAACGGCTCAACCGCGTGACGCCCGGCTCCCACGAGAAGCGCACCTTCTTCGTCAACAGCGGCGCCGAGGCGGTCGAGAACGCGGTGAAGGTGGCGCGCCACTTCACCGGGAGACAGGCGGTTCTCTGCTTCGAGCACGGATTCCACGGACGCACCAACCTCGCGATGGCGCTCACCGCCAAGGTGGTGCCGTACAAGAAGGGGTTCGGCCCGTTCGCGCCCGAGGTGTACCGGATTCCCTATCCCTACTGCTACCGCTGCACCGAGGGTCCGAGCGGCGACCGCTGCTGCATGGCGAGTCCTGCGCGCCTGGAGGCGATCCTCGCGGGGACGGTGGACCCGGGATCGGTGGCCGCGGTCATCATGGAGCTCGAGCTGGGTGAGGGCGGGTTCGTCCCGGCGCCGGTCGAGTACGTGCAGACGCTCGCCGCCTTCGCGAAGCAGCATGGGATCCTCTTCATTGCTGACGAGATTCAGACCGGGTTCGGGCGCACCGGCAAGATGTTCGCGAGCGAGCACTACGGCCTCGTGCCAGACCTGATCACGACGGCCAAGTCGCTGGCCGGCGGGCTGCCGCTCGCGGCCGTCACCGGTCGCGCCGACGTGATGGAGGCGCCGCAGGTGGGAGGCTTGGGCGGCACGTACGGCGGCAATCCGCTCGCGTGCGCCGCCGCGTTGGCAGTCCTCGAGGCGATGGAGGCCGAGCGCATCCCCGCGCGCGCCCAGCGCACGGGCGACCGGGTGAAGGCGCGCTTTCGGCAGTGGGGGGAACAGTTCCAGTGCATCGGCGACGTGCGCGGCCTCGGGGCGATGATCGGCATGGAGATCGTGACCGACCGCGAAAGCCGGACGCCCGACAAGGCGCTGACCGGTCGAATCGTCGCGGCCGCGCTGGAGCGTGGGCTGGTGCTGCTCTCGTCCGGCACGTTCAGCAACACCATCCGCGTGCTGGCGCCGCTCACCGCCGAGGATGCGGTGATCGACGAAGGTCTCGACGTGATGGGAGCCGCGCTCGAAGCCGCGGTGGGACGGGCGCCGGCGCTGGCATGATCCTCGACCGCGGGCGCCTCGGCGTCCTGCTCGCGGACGAGGAGCGACGCTTCCGCGACGCGCACCCGCGCTCGCTGGCGCTGTACCGCCGGGCCCGGCAATCCCTGCTCGGCGGCGTGCCCATGCAATGGATGGAGCGGTGGGCCGGCGGGTTTCCGCTGTTCGCCGCGGCCGGCGACGGCGGGTACCTCACCGACGTCGACGGGCACCGCTATCTGGACCTCTGCCTCGGCGACACCGGGGCGATGACCGGACATGCCCCGCCCCCCACCGTCGAAGCCGTACGCGCGCAAGCTGGGCTCGGCTTCACGTTCATGCTCCCGACCGAAGATGCGGTTTGGGTAGGTGAGGAGCTGGCCCGCCGCTTCGGCCTTCCGTACTGGCAGTTCGCCGTCACCGCCACCGATGCCAACCGCTTCGCCATCCGCCTGGCACGCGAAATTACCGGCCGCCCCAAGATTCTGGTGTTCAACTGGTGCTATCACGGCACGGTCGACGAGACGCTCGCGACGCTTCGGGACGGCCGCGTGGTGGCGCGCGAGGGGAACATCGGGCCACCCGTGGACCCGGCGCTCACGACACGCGTCGTCGAGTTCAACGATTTGCCGGCGCTGGAAGCCGCGCTGCGCCATGGCGATGTGGCGTGCGTGCTGGCCGAGCCGGCGCTCACCAACGTCGGGATCGTGCATCCCGAGCCGGGCTTCCACTCGGCGCTCCGGGAACTCACCCGCCGGGCCGGCACACTGCTCGTCATCGACGAGACGCACACCATCTGCGCGGGTCCGGGTGGGTATACGCGCACGCACGGGCTTGAGCCCGACCTCCTCACGCTCGGCAAGCCGGTGGCCGGCGGGGTCCCGGGCGCGGTCTACGGCCTGAGCGAAGGGGTCGCGGAGCGTGTCCGCGCGCACTCGCGCCTTGAAACGGCCGATACCGGTGGGATCGGCGGCACACTCGCGGCCAATGCGCTGGCCACGGCCGCGATGCGCGCCACCCTGGAGCACGTGCTGACCGAGTCCAGTTTTCGACGCACGATCCCGCTGGCCGAGCGCTTCGCGCGCGGCATCGAGGACGTCATCACCGAGTCCTGCCTGCCCTGGATCGTGAAGCGGCTCGGGTGCCGGGTGGAGTACTGGTTTCGTCCGACGCCGCCCCGGAATGGTGGGGAGGCAGCCGCGGCGGTGGACCCCGACCTCGAGCGGTACATGCATCTGGCAGCGCTCAACCGCGGGATCCTGCTCACGCCGTTTCACAATATGGCGCTGCTCGCCCCCGCGGTGACCGAGGACGACGTGGACCTCCATACCGACGTCTTCCGCGAGAGCGTGCGCGCCGAGGGGCTGTTCCGCTGATCGAGCGCTGTCTCTGGACGGACGCCGCGCCGCTGCCGGCGCGCGGGACGGCCGAGCTTCCGGCGCGGACGGACGTGGCGATCCTCGGCGGGGGCTACACCGGCCTCGCCGCGGCGAGGGCGCTGGCGCGGCGCGGCGCGGACGTCACCGTGCTCGAACGTCACACGATCGGCTGGGGTGCGAGCAGTCGGAACGGCGGGTTCGTGCTGCCGGGCTTCAAGCCGGAGATCGAGGCCCTCGCGCGCCAGCGCGGCGTCGCGGAGGCGAGAAGGCTGTTCGAGCTGTCGCTCGAGGCCGTCTGCGCGCTCGAGGCGACCATTGCCGAGGAGCGAATCGACTGCGGCTACGCACGCTGCGGGACGGTGGTGCTGGCCGCGCGGCCTGGGCACCTGCGGATACTCGACCAGAGCCGCCGCTTCCTCCGCAACGAGCTCGCGCACGAGACGATCGTGCTGACCCCTGCGGAGCTGCGGGACGAGATCGGCTCGAGTCGATACCACGGCGGACTGCTCGATCCCTTCGCCGGCTCGGTCCAGCCGGCCGCCCTGCTTCGGGGGCTCGCCGCCGCGACGGAACGGGCGGGCGCCCGGCTCGTCGAGGCGGTCGACGTGTGTCGGGTCGCGCGCGCGGGTGGGGGCTTCACGGTGACGACGGCGCGCGGAGCCATCGCGGCCCGCGAGGTGCTCGTCGCGACCAATGGGTATACGGGAGCGGCCGTGCCGGCGTTGCGGCGCCGTGTGGTGCCGGTCGGGAGCTACCTGATCGCGACCGCGCCGCTGGACGCGGCGCTCGCGGGGCGCCTGATTCCTCGGCGGCGCGTGCTGAGCGATACGAAGAATCTGCTGTACTACTTTCGCCTGTCGCCCGACGGTCGCATGGTGTTCGGCGGTCGCGCCGCGTTCACGCCGACCCCGGTGGCCCGAAGCGCCGCGATCCTCCGGCGCGGAATGGTCGAGGTGTTCCCGGAGCTAGCCGGGGCGCCCGTGGAATACGCCTGGGGCGGGCAGGTGGCCTTTACGATGGATCAGATGCCGCACGCTGGCGTGCTCGACGGGATCCACTACGCCCTCGGCTACGGCGGTCACGGTGTCGCGCTGGCGAACTGGATGGGCACGCGAATGGGAGACGCGCTGGCGGGCGCCGGACCGATGCCGAGACTCACGGCCCCGTTCCCGGCGGTGCCGCTGTACGGCGGCCGACCGTGGTTTCTGCCGCTCGTGGGCGGATATTATAGGGTCAGCGATTGGCTGAGCTGAGCGGGTGCGGAAGGGATCCGCACCCGCCCATGGCCCATCCGTCCTCTACCAAAGGAGCGCCGATTAATTGCGTCTGCCGAATGCCGAAGTATTGCGGCACACGTCCCGGTATCTGGAGCTGATCGCCGGGCGTGAGATGTCCCTGGAGGAGAAGCAGTCGTTCATCGCCGAGACGGTGGACAGCTACGAGCGGTACTACAATCGCGGGTTCATCACCTACCGGAAGTCGGTCACCCAGGCCGGGCAGTTCGCCGCGCTCGAGTGGAGCGGCGAGGGGTCCGTGCTTCACGACCTTCTCGGCCGCGAGTATATCGACTGCCTCGGCGGCTACGGCATCTTCAGCGCCGGTGTCAACCACCCCACGATCGTGAAGGCGCTCACGGACCAGCTCCAGCGCATGGCGCTCAACAGCCAGGAGCTGCTCGAACCGTGGCGCGCGGCCCTCGCCAAGGTGCTGGCCGAGGTGACCCCGGGCGAGCTGCAGAATTCCTTCTTCATCAATAACGGAACCGACGCGATCGAGGGCGCGATCAAGCTCGCGCGTCTCTACACCAAGCGCAACACGTTCATCTCGACCATCGGCGGCTTCCATGGGAAGTCGATGGGGTCACTCTCGCTGATGGGAAAGGCCTCGTTCCGCGAGCCGTTCCAGGGCGGCCTCCAGGACGTGCGGTTCGTTCCGTACGGCGACGCGGCCGCGTTGGAGGACGAGCTTCGCCGCTGCGACGAAGTCGGGACCCATATCGCCGGCGTGGTGCTCGAGCCGGTGCAGGGCGAGGCGGGCGGGGTGGTGCCGCCGGATGACTACCTCCCGCGCGCCCGGGCGGCGTGCACGAAGTTCGGCGCGCTGCTCATCGCCGATGAGATTCAGACCGGCATGGGCCGCACCGGCAAGCTGTGGGGCATGGACCACTGGAACGTCGAGCCCGACATCATGTGCCTGGGCAAGTCGCTCGGTGGCGGCGTCATGCCGCTGTCGGCGTTCATCGCGAATCCCACGGTGTGGGAGGTCATGATCCCGAATCCGATCATCCACTCGACCACGTTCGGCGGGAATCCGCTCGCCTGCGCCGCGGGCCTGGCGGCGATCCAGGTGACCCTGGAGGAGGATCTCCCCGGCCAGGCCGCGGCCAAGGGCGACTACCTGCTCCGGGAGCTGGCCGGGCTCAAGGGGAAATACCCCCGGATCCTCGCCGACGCGCACGGCAAGGGACTGCTGATCGGAATGGAGTTCCCCGTCCAGGAGATCGGCTGGCAGGTGGCGGCGGGGCTGTTCAAGCGCGGCGTGCTCGTGGCCGGCACATACAGCAAGGCGCAGGTCATCCGGATCGAGCCCGCGCTCGGCATTCCGAAGGCGACGCTTCAGGAGATGCTGAACCGGCTCGAGGACACGTTCAAGGAGGTCGCGGCCGGCCTGGACTGATCGGGCTCAGTGGCGGTAGAGACCCGGCCCGCGACCTCGGGCACGCAGCTTGACGATGGTAGGCCGATCACCCCGTGGTGGTCGGCTCCAGCCGGTAGATCTCCCGGTGCCCGCTGTCGATCAGGTCATGGTAACCCTCCATGAGGCGCTCGAACTCCTTCGTGTCCGTCTCGCTCATCCCGCCGCCCTGCATCATCTTCTCGAACTCGGCCATGCCGGGTGTCTCGTACTCGGCGACCAGCGTCCAGTAGCGCTCGCCGGTGAAATCGGTCATCAGGCGCATGTTGCCCTGGCCGGCGTTGGCCATGATGCGGTTCATCGCCTGAAACTTCTCGAGGAGGGCGCGGACCTTGCCGGGCCGGCAGTGGAAGACTTCGCGGATCAGCAGCATCGTGACGCTCCGGTGGATGACAATGGGTGGTGGTCCTCGTGACAGCATTCCAGAAAACCGCACAGCGGTGTATCTAATCAAATCCCCTTACCGACAGGCGTTGATATCGCGGGTCTCGAGAATCGGCGACGGGTAGCCATTGCGCACCACCCGGAGCATCGCGAGTCCCACCTGCTCCGTCGTGGTGATCGTGTTCGGGAACAGCGCCCGCCATGCCGGCACCAGCGGCGAGGCCAGCGTGTACATGATCTGGACCCAGCGCGTCTTCGAACGGACACCGTGGAGTGGAACGATGGCGCCCGGCCGGAACATGTAGGCGGCCTTGAACGGAAGGCGCCGCAGGTCGTTCTCGGTTCTGCCCTTCACCCGGGCCCACATGGAGCGGCCCTGCTCGCTGCTGTCCGTGCCCGCGCCAGAGACGTAGACGAATGTGAGCTGGGGGCTGGCGGCCACCACGGTGCGCGCGACGGCCAGTGTGAGGTCGTAGGTGAGCTGCCGGTAGCGCTCCTCCGCCATCCCGAGCGACGAAACACCGAGACAGAAGAAGCACGCGTCGAACCCGGCGAGCTGGGCCTCGATGCCGGTGAGATTCCCCACGTCCGGCACCACGAGCTCGCGGAGCTTGGGCGACTGCCGCCCGGTCGCCGAGCGCCCGACGGCGAGCACGCGCTCGACACCGGAGTCGAGCAGGCACTCGCGCAGGGCCCCCTGCCCAACCATGCCGGTGGCGCCGAAGATGAGGACGTTCACGCAGCTGCTCCCCGGTGTGTAGGTTCGACGATGTGCAAATACGACGGGGGCACGCGCGAACGCATGCCCCCGTCGTGGCGTCGTGCCCGCGCTCGCAGCCTGCGAGCCGACTCGGCCTCTACTCGCTGCTGGTGCTGTCCGACGTTTCCGCCGCCGGGGCGTAGTCCTTGGACCAGCTGATCGTCACCCCGCCCCAGAGCTTGGTGTCGCTGCTGTTGGTCGGCGAGGTGACCTTGGTGAACTCGTCGCCATTGATGATGAAATGAAGCACGGGCGTGATCGAGAACGCTCCCGCGGTGAGCGGGAATCCGGCCGACAGGTCGAGGTGGGTGAAGCCGTTGTCCTGGAAGTTGAAGAAGTCGGCCTGGGGAATGCCGCTGCTGTCCAGGTCCGCATTCTGTCCGGAATTGAATCCCGCCGTCGCGCCCAGATCAAGCGAGTGGCTTTCCCCGAGGGCCAACGAGTGGGATAGGGCGGCTTCGGCGTAGAGCCCATCGATCTTGTCGATGTCGTACCACACCGAGATCTTCGGGCTGAGCAGTACCTCGTCGAAGGACAGCTTGCCGTAGACCTCCCACGTGTTGAAATCGGAGGTGAGGCCGGCGTCGTTGGGGTAGAAGTAGCCGGTGATCCCGCCGGTGAGCGTCGACTTGCCCAGCGGGAACGCGATTTCCGCGTAGGGATCGAACTCGGCGAGATTGAAAGAGGAGAGGCCTCCACTCTCGCTGATGTCGTTGTCCGGGTCATCGTACTTGCCGAGGTCGATGTTCGCCCACCCGGCGACCGTGATGGAGGCTTTCCCCGCGGGGAAGGTCACGTACACGTCAGGCTGCGCCACCGGCTTGTTGGTGAGGCTCAACCCACGCCACACGTACGAGCTGTACAGGCCCAGGTCCGCGCCGACCGCCTGCGCGGCGGCAGGTGCCGCGGTCGCGACGGCGCTCGCGACGACGATGGCAGCTCCCAGAACGATCGCTCGCTTCATTGTCTCTCCCGACGAAGAAGTGGTCACGATGGGTGCCAACAAAAAAGCCCCTCGAACAGGTCGAGCGGGCCGGGGAACTACCGCACCATCCTGCACCCGAGACGGCTCGACATCCTACGTGAACGCGTAGTAATTGGCGGCGCGGTTGCGATTCGAGTTGCAGGTGGGTCGCATATGAGCAATGTACGTATCGGCACCGGACCGTCAAGGCGTCGCGGCGTGCCGGCCTCGGATGCATCGACGCGTGGGGCGTCCGCGTCAGGTCGCCCCTCCAGATCGTGCCCGGCTTGCGGCGCGGTCCAGGTCCATGCAGCTTGAGATCGACGCCCCGCGAGAGGTCTCCGTGGACGCCAAGTCCACCTTCATCAAGCGCTTCGGCGACCTCGTCGCCCTGCTGCGAGCCGATCCAGGCAACGACGCGGCGCAGGACCTGGCGCTCGCGGCGGCGGCCGCGGCCGTCGAGACCGGGCCGCTCGAGGTCGAGGCCGGGATCGAATGGAGCGTCATTCCCGACGACCTCACGCTGAAGGGCCGCCTCCTCGCCCGCCACGTGGAGGCGATCCGAATCGCCGCCGGTACCGAGCCCGACGAGCTTCTCGCGCTCGCCCGCGCACTGTCGCACGACGCCGTACCCGTCCGCAGCTCTCCCAACATTCAGGTCGAGATGGTGGAGTTCCCGGCGCCACCGCCCGAAGAGACTCCCCCCGCCGCTCCTCCGGCCGAGCGGCCCGAGCTCGCCCCCCGCGGTGAGATCGAGCGTCGGAGCTGGTCCGAGCGCCGACGCCCGGGGCGCCCGACGTACCTCGGGATCGAGCGCCGGCAGACCGAGGACCGGCGGGCCAGCGGCGAGCGGCGCGTCGAGCTGATCGAGGGCCAGCGGACGGAGTCGGTGCGCTTGCACGAGCTGCTGGGATGGGGCATCCGAAGCCTGGCTTGGGACGTGGCGCTCACTGCGGCCCTCGCCCTCGTCCGGCTGGTGCCGAAGGTTCCGGCCGCCGAGCGGCGCACGTTCGGCATCCACTTGCGGCGCGCCATTCCTCGGCGCGCCATCGAGGCGCTGGTGGACGAGGCCGAGCGGGAGTCGGAACAGCGCCGGCGGGCTTCCGAGGTGCTGCGCTGGATCGGGCTCGACGCGGCGGAGGTCGTGCTCGATCGGCTGCTCGAAGGCGAGGCGCTGGGTGTCCGGGCCTTCTACTATGACGTCCTGGGCGGCATCCCAGGCTTGTATCCGCTCGTCATCCCGCTGCTGGCGAGCCGGCGTCCGATGACGGTGCGCCATGCCGCGGCGTTGCTGGGCCGGCTGGGGCAACCGTCAGGGGTCGACGAGCTGGTGAGGCTGCTGACCCACAGGGACGAAGGCGCGCGGGTCGCCGCGGTCCAGGCGATCGGAGAGATCCACGAGGGTGCCGCGGCCGACGCGTTGCGTCAGGCGCTGCACCACCCGGATCCCCGCACGCGTGCCGCGGCCGCGGGCGCGATCGGGGTGTGGCGAGGGGGCGTCCTGGCCATTCTGCTCGTGGCCTGCCTCGAGACCGAACGGGACCGCGATGCCTGGCAGTCGCTCGTCGCCGTGCTCGGTCGGCTCGCCACCGTCGAGGCCTGCGCAGCGCTCGCGAGCGTGGCCCTGACTCGCCGAAGCATCGTCCGCCGCCAGGGCTATTCGACCACCCAGCGCCTCGCCGCCGTCGAGGCCCTCGGGCTTACCAGCGCGCCGACTGCCCGCGGCACCCTTCAGCGCCTGGCGCGCGACGCGGAAGGCGTCGTGCGCTACGCGGCGGACCGCATCCTCGAGGCCGGGCGCCAGCGCGCGGGGTGATCGGGCGCCCATGGCCGATGGTCACCGATGGACGTCGAACCCCTCGATGTGCAGATCGAGGTTGTGGTTCACCCGCAGTCCCACGGTGCCATTGGTGTCGGTGGCCTTCGCGTCGAGCGTGTAGACCGGCTCGCCGTTCACCAGAAACACGACCTTGCTCGGGTCTCTCTTGTTGTCGATCTCGAGCTTGTTCGTGGCGGTCCCCTTCGCATCGGGCTTGTGCACGGCCGCAGACGCGACCCAACCCTTCGTGACTTCGCTCGTCTTGTCGCCCTCACGCCGTTTGACCAGGTAGGTCCCGTCCTGCCGGATGAGGAAGTAGGTGTACTGCTCGGCCGCGCCGTCGAGCGCCTTGCCGCCGTAGAAGAGGCCGTAGCCCTCGGCATGCTTGGTCGGCTTCGTCTGCGTGAAGGTGGCGAGCGTGTGGAACGGACCGGAGCCGGCGTGCTGCGCGCGATAGAGAATGATGGCCGGGCCAAGGGTCACGTGGATGCCGGTACCCATCGACACCACCTTGACGTTGGTGGTCGCGGCCTTGTCGTCGGTCCGGACCGACCACCCGGCCGGAAGGGTGCCCCCGCCCTCGACCGCGTGATCGTGGTCGGCCTGGTCGTGGTGGCCCGCTTCCTGGGCGATGGCGGAGCCGCCCGCGGCAAACAGGAGGGCGGGAAGGAGAAGCAGGCCGGAGGCCATGGCTGGGCGCATGTGGCGTTCCTCGGTCGTTGAGGTGGAACGGGTTGCGGAGGCCGGCCGGGCTGGATAACCTACGGCCCGGCCGAACCTCAGCACCGGAGACCCCGTGATGTGGTACTGGATCGGAGTTCTGTTGGCCTCGATCGGCGCGACGCTCATCCTGAGCGCGCTCGCGTTCGTGTCGACGCTGATCGGCGGACTGATCAACGCCATGATCGTCATCGTGAGCGGTCCGCTCATCGACCGGCTCCTGGCGCGGCGCGGGGGCCCCACCCCCGCGAGGTAGTCCGTCCCGCTCGGCCACCGATGGGTCTTGCCGGTGGCCTGCACGTCACGAGGCCGATGTGGCGAGGTGTGGGACGGAAAACGCGCCCCCTCCCGCGCGCCAGCGGTCCCGCCCGCCTTCCGCCGTCCTTCTCTTAGGCCTGCCCGATCTCGCCTTCAGACCCCTACGCGGTCATGCCGTGGATTTGTTGCGCCGGCGCCCCCGGATCACTCCTCCGAGGGCGAGGCGCCGGCTTCCGGCGTCGTCGCTGACCGCATCGCCGCTTCGTAGTTGATCTTGAGGCTGCCGAACAGCTCCCGCAGCCCGCGCACCTTCATCTGGAGTCCTCCCCCTCGCCGGGTCAACGTGCTCATGAGCCCGGCCGTATCCGCCAGTCCCGTGAGACTCAAGGCCCCGGACTCGCCCTTGATCTGGTCGAGCAGCCGCGCGAGTCCGCGGACGACCACGTCGTCGGCGCGGAGCGCGGCCATCTCCTCGATGACGGAGTGGATGCGGCCGAATCGGGGCTTCAGCGACTCGAGGTACGCGAGCTGAGCCTGCTGTCGTGACGAGAGTTTGGTGCCCATGGGCCCGATGCAAAGGAGGGAGACGCGTAATCTAATCTGCGGCTGAATCTCCAGCCGAGGCGTTTCGTACGGCACCGTGAGCCGGTATCGGCTCCCCTCGGGACACAACGTATGCTCGGCTACTACTAGCAGGCGGTCCCCCATGAAGCTCTCCGATCTCTCCATTCGCCGCCCTGTTCTCGCCAGCATGGCGAGCCTCGCGCTCGTGCTCTTCGGGGCACTCGGGTACAGCCGGCTCGCGGTCCGCGAGTTTCCCGACGTCGATGCGCCGTTCGTCTCGGTCACCACCGTCCTGCCGGGCGCCAATCCGCAGGTGGTCGAGTCGGCGGTGACCGACATCCTCGAGGAGGAGCTGAGCACCGTCGAGGGGTTACGCACGCTCACCAGCTCGAGCGGCGAGGGCGTCAGCAACATCACGCTCGAGTTCAACCTCGACCGCAATGTCGAGGCGGCGGCCCAGGACACGCGCGACAAGGTGGCCCGGGTGCGCGAGCGGCTGCCCCAGGACGTCGAGGAGCCGGTCGTCGCCAAGCAGGACGCCGATGCGCAGCCGTTCTACTGGCTGGCGCTGTCAGGCGAGAACTACGACCTGCTTCAGCTCTCCGACATCGGTGACCGGCTGGTCAAGAGCCGCCTGCAGACGCTGCCCGGGGTGGGGCAGGCTCGCATCTTCGGCGAGCGCCGGTTCTCGATGCGCGTATGGATCGATCCGTCCGAGCTGGCGGCGCGCGGACTGACCGTGCAGGATGTGCAGTCGGCCATCCGGAGCCGCAACGTGGAGGTGCCCGCCGGACGTATCGAGTCCGACCGTCGTGAGTTCACCGTCCGCTCGCTTGGCGAGCTCAAGACGCCGCAGGAGTTCGCCGAGCTGGTGGTGAGCAACGCGAACGGGGTACTGGTCAAGCTCAAGGACGTCGGGCGGGTGGAGCTCGGGGCCGAGGACGAGCGGAGCGCGCTGCGCTACAACGGAACGGCCGCGGTCGCCATCGGCGTGGTGCGGCAGTCCAAGTCCAACGTGATCCAGGTGGCCGACCATATCCGGGGCGAGCTGCCCCGCATCCAGCAGTCGCTGCCGCCGGGCGTTCATATCAATACCGCGTTCGACGAATCGATCTTCGTGAAGCGCTCGATCCAGGAGGCGGAGGAGACGCTGGGGATCGCCGCGCTGCTGGTCGTGATCATCATCTTCATCTTCCTCCGCAACCTGCGCGCGACGATCATCCCCGGCCTCGCCATCCCCACGTCCATCGTGGCGGCCTTCGCCATCATGTACTTCATGGGGTTCTCGATCAACAACTTCACGCTGCTCGCGCTCACCCTGGCCATCGGCATCGTGGTGGACGACGCGATCATCGTGCTGGAGAACGCCTACCGCCACCAGGAGGAGCTCGGCGAAGCCCCCGAGGCGGCGGCCATCAACGGCACCCGCGAGATCGGCTTCGCGGTGCTCTCGACCACGATTGCACTGGTCGCGGTCTTCACCCCCCTCGCGTTCCTGACCGGATCCACCGGGCGCCTGTTCAACGAGTTCGGCATCGCCGTCGCGGGCTCGGTGATCATTTCGGGCTTCGTCGCGCTCACCCTCACGCCCATGCTCTGCGCCAAGATCCTCCGGGTGCCCCAGCGTCACGGTGTGCTGTATCGGGCGCTCGAGTCCGGGTTCACGCGGCTGGCCTCCGGCTACGCCCGCACCCTCCGGCAGGCGCTTCGGCACCGGCTGGCCGTGGTGGTCGGCGCCGCCCTCGTCACCTGCAGCGCCGTGGTGGTCTTCCGCTCCCTCAAGCGCGAATTCGTGCCCCCGGAGGACAAGGGCTGGTTCTTCAACTTCGTCATCGCGCCCGAGGGATCGTCGCTGGCCTACACCGACGGCTACCAGCGTCAGGCCGAGGCTATCCTGGGGAAGACCAAAGGCGTCGAGAGCTACTTCAGCGTGGTGAACCTGGGCGATGGCGTGAGCCGCGGGATGATCTTCACCAACCTCGACGACTGGTCCAAGCGGAAGCGCTCGGTGCAGGACATCATCAACGAGGTGCAGCCCCAGTTCTTCGGCATCCCGGGCGTGTTCGTGTTCGCCAACAATCCGCCGGCCTTCGGGTTCGGCAGCCCGGTCAACTTCGTCATCCAGCACCCGGACTTCGACTCCCTGGCTCGCGGCAACGACACGCTGCTGGCGCGGGCGCGCCAGATCGCCGGCCTGGTGAACGTGGACAGCGACCTGCGCGTCAACAAGCCGCAACTCGAGGTGAGCTTCGATCGCGACCGGGCGGAGGACCTCGGCGTGCCCGTGGGCGATGTCGCCACGACGCTCCAGGTCCTGCTCGGCGGCAGCAAGACCGGGACGTTTACCCGGGCCAACAAGCAGTACGACGTGATCGTCCAGCTCGACCCGCGGGCCCGGGCGACCCCGAGCGACATGACCGGGCTCTACATCCGTGGCCGCGACGCGGCGCTGGTCAAGCTCGAGGCGCTCGCCACCGTCAAGGAAGGGGTCGGGCCGCGCGAGCTCAACCACTTCAACCGCGTGCGCGCGGCCACGCTGACGGCGAGCCTCGCGCCCAACTTCACGCTGGGGGAGGCGCTCGATTCGCTCAACCGGCTCGCGCGCGAGGTGCTGCCTCGCGGGAGCAGCACCTCCCTCGCGGGCGAGTCGCGCGAGCTCGAGGAGAGCGGTACCTCGCTCTACTTCGCGTTCCTGCTGGCCCTGGTGGTGGTGTTCATGGTGCTGGCCAGCCAGTTCGAGTCGCTGGTGCACCCGTTCACCGTGCTTCTGTCCGTGCCGCTTGCCGTGACCGGCGCGCTGTTCACGCTCAAGGTGGCCGGGTCGACGATCAACGTGTACAGCCAGATCGGGATGATCCTCCTGATCGGCCTGGTCACCAAGAACTCGATCCTGCTGGTGGAGTACATCAATCAACTCCGCGAACGCGGCATGGCGACGATCGAGGCCGCGCAGGAGGCCGGGCGCATCCGGCTCCGCCCGATCCTCATGACGTCGGTCGCGACGGTGATGGGAGCGCTGCCGATCACGCTCGGGCTGGGCGCCGGCTCGCTCAGCCGGCGGCCGCTCGGGTACGCCATCGTGGGTGGCCTGGTCTTCTCCACTCTGCTCACGCTCTACGTCGTCCCAACAGTCTACGTGATCTTCGACGGGCTCCTCGCGCGCCTGCGCGGCCGCAGAGGCCGGGCTCGCGCCCTCGTCGCCGCGGAGGCCGAGTGATTCTCGGACTCCTGTTCATGCTGCAGGCCTCGGCGCCGCTGCCCGACCCGTCCGCCGCGCCCCGGGTCACCCTGCGGCAGGCCATCGAGCGCGCGACCCGCCTCGACCCGAACTACGTCCAGGCGCTCGGGCAGGTGGACAACGCCGAATGGGGACGGCACGCCGCGCTGGCGGTGTTCGTCCTGCCGTCGCTCACCGTGTCGCTCGACGCGACGAGGTATTCGACCGAGTTCTTCAACGTCGGCACCGGCCGGAACCAGGCCGAGGCGGTCAACGCCACGCTTCAGGCGCGCTACGATCTGTTCACGGCCCGCAAGTTCACGGACCTGGGCCGGACCAACGCGGAGCTCGAGAGCGCCGAGGCGAGCGAGGTCCAGCAACGGTTCCGCACCGCACTGCTGGTGGAGGCCGACTACTACGAGGTCCTGCAGAATCAGGAGCTCGCGCGCGTCGCCGCCGACCGCACCAAGCGCGCGGAGGAAGGCCTGGGCGTCGCGCGCGCCCGGGTCGTGTCGGGCGCCGCGGTCCAAAGCGATTCGCTCCAGCTCGTGCTCGAGCTGACCCAGGCTCGCACCGACCAGCTCCGGCGGGACGCGCTGCTCCGCGTCTCGCGCCTCGAGCTCGGGCGGCGCATCGGCGAGCCCGGGCCGGTCGACGCCGAGCCGGTGGATACGGCCAGGGCGCCGGACCTGCCGCTCGGGCTGGAGGAGGCCATCCAGCTGGCCGTGACGCAGGGGCCCCAGTACCGGGCCGCGCGGGCCAACGAGCGGGCGGCATCGGCGTTCCTCAAAGGCGAGCGCGGGCAGTACCTGCCCGAGATCTCGGTCCTGGGGACGCACGTGCGGTTCGACGACAGCTTCTTCCCGAGCGCACGGAACGTGTCCTACATCACCCTCAACGTGTCGTTGCCGATCTGGGACGCCGGCCGCCGTGAGATCGCCATCTCGCAGGCGCGCGTGGACCGGGACGTGTCGCGCGCCATCCGCGAGGATCTCGAGCGCGCGGCGCGCCCCGATGTCACCGCCGCGTTCGAGGTCTACGTGACCGCCCGGGCGACCACCGACCTCTCCCAGACGGGTGTCCTGGTGGCGCGCGAGAACTACCGGGTGCAGGACTCGCGGTACCGGGCGGGGGCCACGACGATTCTCGACGTACTCGACGCGCAGATCCGTCTCACACAATCCGAGGCGGACCTGGTGCAGGCCCGATACGCCGCACGGCTGGCGCTCGCCGGCCTCGAGGCGATCCTGGGCCGCCGACTCTTCACGAACAGGGACGTGCCGTGAAATCCATCCAGGCAGTGGCGAACAGGCTGGCCTCACCGCTGGCGTGCGGGGCGTGGCTGGCGGTGACGCTCGCCGGGTGCGGGAAGGCGGAATCCGCCGGCAAACCGAACGGCGGCGAAGGCGGCGGTGCTCAGCCTGCCATGCCCGTCGAGGTATCCGTGGCACGGACCGATACCGTGGTGGATGCGATCCTCGCCACCGGCCAGATCGAGGCGATACAGTCGATCGAGCTGCGTCCGGAGATCGAGGGGCGGATCGCCGAGATCCTGGTGCGCGAGGGCGCCTACGTCGGGCAGGGAACGCCGCTGTTCAAGGTGGACGACGCGGAGCTCAAGGCGCAGGTGGCGCGGGCCGAGGCCGACCGCGACCTGGCCCAGCAGTCGCTCGTCCGTACCAAGGACCTGCTGGCGCAGAAGGCCTCGTCTCAATCCGAGCTGGAGCGCGCCGACGCCACCGCCCGCAGCAACGAGGCCCAGCTCCAGCTGCTCAAGGTACGCCTGGCGCGCACCACCGTGCGCGCGCCGTTCGCCGGGGTGGTCGGGCAGCGGCTGGTGAGCCTGGGGGACTATGTCACCACCGACACCCGACTGGTCTCGCTCCAGACCGTGTCGCCCCAGCGCGCGGCGTTCCAGGTGCCGGAGCGGTATGCCGACCAGCTCAGGATGGACCAGCAGGTGACCTTCCGGGTCGCGGCCATCCCGGGCCATGAGTTCACAGGGCGCGTGGACTTCGTGGACCCGGTGGTGCAACTTCCCGGACGGACCATCACGGTGAAGGCGTTGACGCCCAATCCGAAGCGGTCGCTCCAGTCGGGCATGTTCATCGAGGCGCGGCTCGCGACCGCGGTTCGGCCCAAGGCCGTCGTCATTCCGGAGGACGCCGTGGTTGCGCTCCAGGGCTCGACCTTCGTGTGGGTCGTGCGTCAGGGCAAGGCCACGCGCCGCCAGGTGGATCTCGGCGTCCGCACGCCGGGCTTCGTGGAGGCGCGGAGCGGCGTCGATCCTGCCGAGCAGGTCGTGGTCGGCGGCCAGGAGCGGCTGTCAGAAGGTGCGCCTGTGGCTCCCAAGGTCGTGGACCGCACTCCCGTTCGCCCCCAGGAGAGCTGATCGTCCGCCTATCCGCCCCGCCTATCCTGTCCGGCCTCGCCGCGTCGATCCTGCTGATGGCGGGTTCCGGCGCTGGACGTCTGATGATGGCTCAGACCACTCGCGCCGAGCGCACCGACTACCGCGAGACTTCCACCTACGCCGACGTGCTCGCCTTCCTCGACTCGCTCGAGCGAGCCGGGGCCGGCGTGCGGATCGGCACGCTCGCGACGAGTGTCGAGGGTCGTCGGGTGCCGTGGGTGCTGCTGTCGCGCCCGCTGGCCGGGAACCCGTCCGAAGCCCACCGCGGCGGCAAGCCGGTCGTCTGGGTGCAGGCGAACATCCACGCCGGCGAGGTGGAGGGGAAGGAAGCGGCGCAGATGCTGCTCCGCGACCTCACGCGGGGGCCGCTTCGGTCGCTCCTCGACAGTCTCGTCCTGATCGTCGTTCCCATCTACAACACCGACGGAAACGAGCATTGGGCCCCGGGCGAGGAGAACCGACCCGGCCAGAACGGACCGGCCATCGTGGGCCGCAACCAGAACGGGCAGGGGCTCAACCTCAACCGCGACTACGTGAAGATGGAGGCCCCCGAGACGCGAGGCGCCGCCGAGTTGCTCGAAGCCTGGGATCCGGACGTGTTCATCGACCTGCACACCACCAACGGCAGCTATCACGGCTACGCGCTCACATACGCTCCCGGCCTCAACCCCAATGGGAATCCCGCGCGGGACTACGTGCGCGATCGCCTGCTGCCCCTCGTCCGCGAGCGCATGCGCCGACGGCACGACACCGCGACCTTCTGGTACGGCAACTTTCGCAGTCAGGATCCCGATTCGCTCGCGGCCGGCTGGGAGACGTATGATCCGCGCCCGCGGTTCGGCACCAACTGGATGGGCCTGCGAGGCAAGATGGCGGTGCTGAGCGAGGGTTACAGCAACGCCGATTTCCGCACGCGCGTCAAAGCGACGTACGATTTCGTGCGCGAGGTGTTGAGTGCCGTGGCCGAGCAGCGCGCGGCCGTGCTCGCCGCGGTCGAGGCGTCTCTCCACCGCACGTCCGATTCCGTCACCGTGCGGTCGGTGCTCGGCTCTCCGACGACGCAGGACGTGGTGGCCGAGATCACGCGCCCCGCAGGCGAGGGCAATGGTGGTTACGCCCGGCGGATTCGAAGCGGGGTCTATCGGACGATCCGCATGCCGGTGTTCGACCGTTTCGTGGCCTCCCGCCGTGAGGCGCTCCCAGTTGGCTACCTGCTGCCTTCCCGGTTCGGCAACCTGGCCGCGCTGATCCGGCGGCAGGGGATCGCGGTCGAGCGGCTCCGTGAGCCCTGGTCCGGCCAGGCCGAGCGATTTACGGTGGACACCGTGGTGCTGGAGACGTTGTTTGAAGGGCATCGGCCGGTGGAAGTGGAGGGCCACTGGGGAGAAGCCGCGGCGCTCACCGCCGACGCCGGCTGGTTCCTGGTGCGGACCGATCAGCCGCTCGGCATGCTGGCCGCGTACCTGCTGGAGCCGGCATCCGAAGATGGACTCGCCACCTGGAACATGCTCGACCGCGAGATCCAGCCCCACGCCGAGTACCCCATCGTGCGCGTCCGCGCCGCGGTGCGTGTGGCGGCCGACGCGCTGCCCCGTCCGTGACCAATCCAGGAGATTCCATGCTCGAGCCCGGCGACAAGGCCCCCCCATTCACGCTGGCGGACGCGACCGGAACGCAGGTCTCCCTCCAGGATTTCGCGGGACGCGACGTCATCCTCTATTTCTATCCGCAGGACGACACGCCCGGGTGCACCAAGGAGGCGTGCGGGTTCCGCGACGCGTGGACCGACCTCCAGAATCTGGGAGTGGCCGTGCTTGGCGTCTCGGCGGACGATGCGGCCTCGCACACGAAGTTCGCTGCCAAATACCGCCTGCCGTTCACGCTGCTCTCGGACCCCGATCACGCGGTCATGACCGCCTACGGGGCCTACGGCGAGAAGATGTCGTACGGGCGAAAGAAGATAGGCGTGATCCGCTCTACGGTCTGGATCGGTCCCGACGGGCGGATCCGCCGTCATTGGGCGAAGATCCCCGATGCCGCCGAGCATCCTGAGAAGGTGCTGGCCGCGCTCCGCGAAGGACTGTGACCGGTCCGTTTCGTTATACTTGAACGTTCCCTTACATGGATGAAGCATGACCGCGCGCCCTTCCGGCACCAGCTCGCCCACCCCGCGAACCGACCGCCCGCCGGGCGGGTCCGCCGATCGCTCGCGCTCGGCCATCATCTGGGCCTGGGAGTGGACCAAATCCATCGTGGTCGCGCTCCTCGTCTGGTTCCTCCTGCGCACCTTCCTCGTCGAAGCGTTCCGGATTCCTTCGGGCAGCATGGAGAACACCCTGCTGATCGGGGACTTCCTGTTCGTCAACAAGGCGCTGTACGGCGCGGAGGTCCCCCTCATCCACGCCCGCCTTCCCGCCGTGCGCGAGCCGCACCGAAACGACATCCTGGTGTTCGACTCGGTCGAGGAAGAGGGACTCAAGGTCGTCAAGCGCCTGATCGGCATGCCCGGCGACACGCTGTCGATGGAGGCGGGCCAGCTGTACCGGAACGGCCAGCGGGTCAACGAGCCCTACGTGGTCCACGGCGATCCCCATCGGTCCGAGGATCCGGTTCAGCGGGCCAAGATGCGGGAGTGGCAGGTGCCGCACCTCGCCCAGCACGACACCGCGAGCTACCAGCCCGATCTCCAGGACTGGGGCCCGATCGTGGTTCCGGCGGACTCGTTCTTCATGATGGGCGACAATCGTGACAGCTCGTACGACGGGCGCTACTGGGGTTTTCTGCCGCGAGTCAACGTGCGGGGTCGGCCGCTGATCGTGTACTTCAGTTACGATCAGAACAGCTGGAAGTCGCTACCGTTCCTGACCGCTGTGCGCTGGGGTCGGATCTTCACGCAGCCCGAGTAGGCCGGCGGCGCGCTAGACGTGCCTGGGCGCCTCGGGCATGGAGGATCGACTGAGCGTGCGAGGGATGTAGGCCGCCGTACGGCCGCACGCCCCGCAGTGGAGCGTGACTCGCCCGCCCTGGGCATCTTCGGACGAGCATCTGGCGGGCACGCGTTCGACTTGGGGGGAATTGCAGGAGGGACAGACCAGCGGTTTCTGGTCCCGATCCGCAGCGATCAGAATCAGCGCTTCCGGCGCGCGATACTCCTTGATGCCCCGACGTCCCACAACCGGCCCTTCCGGTGGGGTCTGGTGGCACGGAAGTGGCTACCCCACCTTCATTCTCAATTTACCGAAGCCGTCCGGTCGCGCAATTGTCTGCGCTGGCCGTAGCGAGAGGGGGCTCACATGATGCGCTCGGGACTGCGGACGAGCATGGCGCTCTTGGGGTTGCTGACGGTCGTCTCGACTGCCCTGCACGCTCAGGCGACGCACGTCGTGCGGATGGTCGCGGACCCGAAGAACGACGTCTACCGATTCGAGCCCGCCGAAGTGGTGGCCAAACCGGGGGACGCGCTCGTGTTCCACGTCGTAAGCGGCGCGCCGCACAGCGTGGTTTTCGAGAGCGAGGGGTTGTCCCCCGGGGTCCGCGGGGCGATCAGTGCCGCCATGCCCGGCCGGTCCGGCGAGCTCAGCAGTCCGCTCCTGACGGCCAGCGGGGCGGACTTCCGGATGACGGTGCCGCAGGTGCCGTCGGGGGTTTACGCATTCTACTGCCTCCCACATCGGGCGTACGACATGCGAGGCACTCTTACGATCAAGTAGTGCAAGCCAGCCACCGGTAATTGATTACAGCGAATCGCCCCGCCATGTCTCCGGCGGGGCGATCTTGTTCCAGGGTCACAAATCTGGGCGTAGTAATAAACAGGACTACTAGCGCCACCGCTGCTCCCGTGCGAGAATTCTGGAAACTCGTCCCGGGCGCCTTGGGCTCGGAACGATCCCGCAGGCGAAGGAGGACGCGTGGTGTCGGAACTCGGCGGTTCACAGATCTCGACGTTGCTCGAAACCCTGCCCGGCATCGCGAACGTGCTGCGAAGCCCGGTTGCGGACGCGCTCGGCAACGTCATTCGGGCCGGAGCGCGGCTGGCCGAATTCAATGTCCAGGATGCGGAGGAGCTGGTCCGCTACGCCACGCGCCGCGGTCTGTTAGGCCAGGACGAGGGCGATCGGCTCCTGACCGAGGTGCACGCCGCGGAGCAGCGGAAAGCGGACAAGGCGGCGGACCGGGAGCGTGCGCTCAAGGCCAAGGCGCGGGCGAAGGGGAAGCCCGTCAAGTCGGTGAAGGCGGTCAAGAAGGTGAAGAAGGCGGCCAAGCCCAAGAAGCGCTGAGGTCCGAGCGCCACCGAAAACAACAACGCCCACCCGGCGAGCCGGATGGGCGTTGCTCGTTGCCGGCGGGGTCAGGTCTTGAACTCCTGCATCAAGGTGGTGAGGCGCGTCGCACCCTGCAGCAGGTCGCCCGCGGCGGCGGCCATCTCCTCGGTGCTGGCGGTCTGCTCCTCCGCCGCGGCGGTGACCTCCTCGCTCGCGGAGGCATGCTCGCCGGCGCTCTGGCTCACCTCGCGCGTCCGATGCCCGAGCTGCTCCACGATCGCCTGGTTCGCCGCCACCTCCCGTGCCACGGCCTCGGCCGCATCGTGCACCTCGCCCACCGCATGTGAGATCTCCTCGAGCGCGCGGGCGGCCGCGACGGCGACGCCTTCGATCCCCTGGACCTTGGACGAGCCGACCTCCATCGTGCCGGCCACCTGCTGCACCTGGTTTCGGATGTGTTTGACCGTCTTGGCCACATCCTCGGCCGCGGAGGCGCTCGAGTCGGCCAGCCGGCGCACTTCCTCCGCGACCACCGCGAAGCCCCGTCCGTGCTCGCCGGCGCGCGCGGCCTCGATGGCGGCGTTGAGGGCCAGCAGGTTGGTCTGCGACGAGATCTGCTTGATCAGATCGATGAACGCCGTGATCGGCTCGGACAGGCGTGTCAGCTCTTGGACCTGCTCGGTCGACGCCCGCACCACCTCGCGCACGTCGAGTAGGGTCTGCCCGGCGGCGGCCACGTCTGAGCGGTGGCGTGCCGCGAGCTCCTGGATGCGGTCGCCCAGCTCCGCGACGCGCGCGGACGCCTGGGCATTCGCCTCGGCGATCTCGCGCAGGCTTCCGAGCAAGGAATCGGCCTTCTCCATCCCGCTCACCTGCTGCTCCGCGCTCGCGGCGATCTTGACCATGGCCGTCGAGATCTCGCCGCTGCTCGCGGCCAGCTCCTCGCTCATCGCGCTGAAATCGCTCGCGCTGTTGCCGATCTGGCTCGCTTCGCCCATCACCGAGACCACTACCCCTCGCAGACGTCCGCCCATGTCGTCCATCGCGCGCGCCAGGCGCTCGATCTCGGTGGGCATGCCCCCGCCCAGATGGATGGGCCGGAGGTCGCCGGCGCCGAACCGCTCCGCCGCGCCGATGAGATGGCCCATCGGGCGGTCCACCGAGCGCACCGTCCAGAACGAGGTGAGCGAGCCCAGCAGCAATGACGCGAAGAACAGGCCCCAGAGCGCGTTCCGGCGGCTGTCCGCCTGGCGGCGGAGGTCACCGGCCCGGGCGATCGAGCGCGTCGTCTGCGCAAGACCGAGCGCGCGAACGTCGCCGAGCAGCGTGTCGGCCGGCGCGCGGGCGCGATCCGCCATGCGTCGCGCGTCGTCGAGATGGCCGAGATCGGTGAGCGCATGCGCCATACCGTACGCCACCTCGATCTGCGCCTGATTCGACGCGATCTTGTTCACGATGTAGCGGTCGGCGGTGGTCAGGGACGCGAGGCCCCGGTAGCGGCGCTGGAAGGCGTAGGCCGAGTCGCCCTCTTCGATCGTCGAGGCACGGAGCCGCTCGGTGGGCCGGACGAGGTACTGCTCCGCCGAGCGGATCTCGGAGGCCACCGAGGAGACCAGGCCGTTCCCGAGGTCCGTGCTCTCGAGCAGCAGGGACAGCTCGTGATTGACCGAATGGTCGAGCGCCCGGATCGAGTTCACCCCGAGCAGCGCGATGCCGAAGACCAGGGCGATCAGCAGTACCATGCCGGCGATGACACGGTGGCGCAGGCTTCGAAGGACGGTCATCGTGCCCCCACCACGGTCTCCTCGACGCCGTTGACTACCGTCACCGCGCCGTGCTGCACCAGGCCGATATAGACGTTCTGATTGGGGACATCACCGTTCGCGTCGAACGCCACGGTCCCGGTGACCCCATCGAATGGCGGCGTGACGGAGCCGACGCCGGCGAGGGCCCGGCGAATCTGCGCGCGGCCCGAGCCCGCCCGAGCGATTACTTCGCGCAGCAAGTAGATCGCGTCGTACGTGCCGGCCGCGGGCTGGTTGGGCGCCGCGTTGTATTTGCGGCGGAACGCCTCGACGAACCGATGATTGGCATCGCTGGGAATGGATGGGAAGTATGGCGACGAGAGGTAGACTCCTTCGGCCAGCGCGCCGGCATCCTGGATGCCCTCGAGGCCGTCGCCGCCGAGGACCGGCATGCCGAGGCTCCGCTTCCGCGCCTGGCGGAGGATCTCTTCGGCCTCGCTCCGGTTCCCGGCGACGACCAGAAATTCCGGTGCGTGGCCGCGGCTCAGGCGGTCGAGGTAGGGACCGACCTCGGGCTTGTCGCCGAGATAGGGATCCACGGCCTCCAGCTCGCCCCCGAGGCGGGTGAACTCGGAGACGAAGGTCTGGCGGATGCCGCGGCCATACTCATCGTTCAGGTACAGGACGGCACCGCGGGTGAGGTGAAGCCGGTCGCGCACCCAGTGGGCGAGCTCGGTCCCGTGGGCCAGGTCGCTCGGGCATACACGGAAGGTGTAATCGCCCGCCCCGGTGACGTCCGGCGACGACGACGACGGACTGATCTCGACGACCGGGTCATCGCCACCGTTGTAGACGGGCGCGGCCGCCAGGGTCATCCCGGAAAACAGATGCCCCACGACGGCGGAAACCTTCGAATTGTAGAGATCGGTCGCGACGAAAACGGCCGAATCGGGGTCGCTGTAGTCGTCCCGGATGATCAGCTCGAGGCGCTTGCCATTGACGCCGCCGGACGCGTTGATCTCGTCGGCGGCGAGCTCCGCGGCCTGACGCATCGGAAGGCCAATCGGATCGCTGAACGACCCGGCGACACCGATGCGAACGACGTCCGCGCCGTCGCGGTGGCACCCGGCGGTCAATGCCGCGGCCACCAGAAGAGCGCAGGGTCGGGGCGCAAATAGCCTCAAACGTTCAGACAATGCCAAGGTCCGCTCCCGGGAACGGTGGTCTAGCAGTAAGTAGGTGAAGGTGAAGTACTTGCGGCAGCAGAGGAGGTCGAGAAAAGCGGCCTCGAATAGGCGATTCGAGCCCCAGTCCTGCCCTGCGGGACGGGTCGAAGTGCAAATAACGTACTCACCTCGGATGGCACTCGATGCCGGACTGGACTGATCGTTCGCCCGAGGCCACGTTCGACCTCCACGGCCAGGCCGTGAGTGAGGCCCAGGCCAACGCCGAGCGCTTTCTCCGGGCACAGGTGCGCGCACGGCCAGGCGCCGTGGTCCGCTTGATCACGGGGCGGGGACGGACCGGTGGCGGTGCGCCGATTCGGACGCGCGTGCGCACCCTGCTCCGGAGCCTACGCGATCAGGGTGCGGTCGTGCGGGACTACGTCCTGGAGGACTCGGAGGGAAGCTTTCTCGTGCGCCTGCGGTAGCGAGGCTTGGCGGAGGTTCCGCGCCGGCTATGAGCGCGCCGACTTGCCGCGCGCCCGGCCCCATGCGTCGAGCACGGGGCCGTCCACGAGGCTCACGGACGCCACCTTCTCGCCTCGGTCGACGCGCCACGTGAGCCGAAGCATGCGACCCTGGCGGACCCACTGCATCATCCACTGCGACCCCTGCACGTGCGCACCCACGCGACCGTAGCGCGCCTCGATGGACTGGCGCCAGCTGTCGAGCTGATCGGCGGATACACCGCTCGAGAGGGTCATGACGGCGGCGATGCTGTCGAGGGCGGACACCCAGAGATTCACGCTGCCGCCGAGCTCCGGATCCTTGATCACGGCGCGGCACTCGGTGACGTGCGGGTCGGCCTTCGCGCGGCTGCACCGGAGACGGCTGCCGTCGAAGCCATGGACTACCGCCGCGAGCTCGTCGAGACGTGCGCCCGCGCGAAAGCCGTGGAACTCGAGTGCCGCGGTGTCGCTCCGGACGGTCGGTGCGGAAGCCGGTTCAGCGCCGAACAGCGCGAGGGGAAGCAGGAGCGAGCCGAGACTGGGCGACATGGTCCGCCTGGGCTTGGGGACATGGAACCGAAGGCCCCCACCGGTGGGTGGGGGCTCGGGCGAGAATGCGTGCGTCGGTGCGGAAGGGCGCGGGGCGCCGGGGTGTTAGACCTTGCGGACGTTGGAGGCCTGGAGACCTTTGGGGCCCTCCACGACCTCGAACTCCACGTTGTCGCCCTCGGAGAGCGAGCGGAATCCCTCGGCGATGATGGCGGTGTGGTGCACGAACACGTCTTTACCACCGTCCTGCGCTATGAAGCCGAATCCCTTTGCATCATTGAACCACTTGACCGTGCCCTTCGCCATTGTTGCAACCTCTTGAAATGGGAGCCCGCAGGCTCCGGGGAAACCCCCGGCCTTCGTGGCCGGGTGAAGAAGCCCCCAAATAGAAAAAGCCGCTCGGACCATTTGGGTCCGACCGGCCGGCGATTACTCAAGTATGCAAAGGATGGACTTCGCGGAGCATGGTCCAAGGTCATGCGCGGCTTTGGATTTGTCAATATCGCAGGACGGCGGGGCGGGTCGACGGGCGGGCTCGGGGCAGTCAGGCGGTCGGACCGTCAGGCGATCGGGCGACCGTGAGGAAGCGAACGTGATCGGGACGGAACCTCGCCGCTTCCTCGCGCGGGATGGGCGTCCGCGAGGTCCTTGCCGCTTCCGTGGGCCGGGTCCGTGACCATCCGACTTCCGCAGGATGGCTTATCGCAGCACCACTCCCGCCGTCCTGAGCTCGTGATCCAGGAGCCAGCGCTTTCGCGCCAGACCGCCGCCGTATCCGACCAGCGCGCCGTCTTTTCCCACCACCCGATGACACGGAATCAGAATGGCGAGATGGTTGGCGGCGACGAGCCAGCCAATCTGGCGTGGATGCAGCCGTGTCGCTCGGGCGATGTCCTCGTACGACCGTGTTTCTCCGAGCGGAATCTTGCGCAGGGTCTTGAAGACGGCGACCTGCGCGGGAGACAGCTCGAACCAGCGCTTCAAATGGTCGGGAAAGGGAAATGGTCGAGGCGACCCGCCGAAATACTCATCGAGCCACTGCGTCGTGGCGCGGCAGGGGCCCTGGGCGATATGGAGCTCGGGAATGGCCGAGCGAAGGCGCACCGCCCACTTGACCGTGGCTGCGCGGTGGGGGAATTCGACGACCAACGGACCCGCCTCGCACTCGACAACGGTCAGCGCGCCGACCGGCGAACCGTACGTCGTCCACTCCACGTGCATGCGCGTCTCCGGGATGAGCTGGCTCTGTTCAAAGGTAGCCCGCGCATCCCGACGGGGCCATTCCGGTAACGCGACGGCCGGAATCCCCTTAGATTGATGCCCATGACCTCACCACAAGCGTTGGTGGTTCGCACCTTCACCGATCGAGCCGAAGGCCTCTCCCACTTCGTCCTCCGCGCGGGGGAAGCCCCACGGGTCCTAGCGTTCGACGACACACTGGGGTGCCCGGTCGAGAACGCGCTCGCCGCGCTCGAGTGGACCGGTGCCGTCGGGATCCTGCTCGACGACGATCTCCTGCATGCCGCGCGGCTCACAAGCGAGACCGCCGCGGCCGTGGTGGAGCGGAAAGGTCCTCAAGGGCGGCGGTACGTCTACTTGGGTCCGCGTCTCGACGCGCCGCCGATGGACGTCTACGAGGGCGCCGTTCTCTTCGACGAGCCCGGGGTGAAGGCTGTGGAGTTCACCCAGCGCGCCCACGCCCTGGCCCACTTTCTCCGCGCCACGTCCGGCGCCGGTGCTTTGCTCGCCATGCTGGGCCGCCGTGCTCCGGAGCTTCGGCACCTGCGGCGCTGGCTCGGTCAGATCATTCACCAACTGGACGTCCCACGGCCGCTGGTGGCGGGCTGGTTCGCAGCCAGCAACGCCGGCTGCCTGTTCGGCTCGCCTGATCCCGATGCAACCTACCGGTATGTGGAGGTCGGCCTCGAGTCCTGAGGGGTCGGGTGAAAGTGTGGATTCACATGTCCACATCGTGTGGATGGAGCGGCTAGGGTGCGCGGCAGGCACGGGTTACGAATCCACATCCTACACAGACAGAGTTGACGTAACCCGAATAAAATCAGGCACTTGCGAGATCCTCGCGGGTGCCTATTTTAGTTCCACGCGCTAGGAAGGACACGTGCTGAGACCCCGAGTCACAGTAACGGCCGGCCAAGCGGGTTCGAGCGGGATATCGGGGGAGGGGGCCGACGCAACCAAGGGCTCAGGCTCTCGTTGATCCCGGTGATCACCCCGGCTCGAACAGGTGAAGCCAGTCGCGTGCTTCATCCACTCCGATCTTGCGCCTCGGGGTGCAGTGCGAACGGTCGGTCCGCGACCCGATCTGACTCGCAGCGCTCGAATGGACGAACCAGGTGGGATGGCCATCCGGCCTGGGGATCGAAATCGAGGCTCTACCTTGCCCTCCCGAGCGGCGTATCAGCCAACCGGTGGCAGGTAGGAGAAGAACGGTGGCAGCGATGCCCCGACCTCGAATAGTCCATACGTGGGACGGCCGTCTAGCCACGACTAGGCGGCCGTTCCGTTTTCTACCCCCTCGTGCCGTCGTCTCCGCGCCCCCAATCACTCCACCCGCGATATGCCCGCCGCCTGTCCAGCTCCCAGAGCGACCGCGCGCTGAGGTGCTCGCCCGCCGGGAAGTTGTCAGGATCCGCGAGTGCGTTGGCCATGCTGGTGGTCTTGGCGCTGGCGTTGTCCGCGAAATGGAGGATCTCCGCCTCGAGCGTCATCGGCGGCACCGCGGCGCCGAACTCCTGGCGGCCGTGGTGCGACGCGATCAGGTGCTGGAGAAGACGTCGCTCGTCGTCCGTGCACGGTGGCGACGCCTGGCGGCGGAGGCGGTCATCGAGCATCAGCATGCCCAGCGTGACGTGACCCAGCAGGGCACCGGAGGCGGTGGTCTCGAACGCGCCCTCCCAGCGGTACGCCTCGAGCTTTCCGATGTCGTGAAGCAACGCGCCCGCGAGCACGAGGTCGCGATCGGCCCGGCACGTGGAGGCGATGGCACGCCCGATGGCCGCCACCTCGCAGGTGTGACGGAGCAGGCCACCGAGCTCGGCATGGTGTCCAGCGGTGCTGGCGGGACACGACTCGAAGCGTCCGCGGAAGCCCTCGTCCTCATAGAACAGATCGAGCGTGAGCCGAAGCCGCGGTCCCGCGATCGCCCGGCGCCACCGATCCAGCGCCCGCCAGTAGGGTGTGACCGACGCGACCGACGGCAGGAGGCAGCGCCAATCGACCGCGCCGCGCGGGAGCGCGACGAGCGATGTGACCTTGAGCTGGCGCCGCCCGTTGAACTCCCCCACCTCGCCCGCCACCAGCGCCACCACGCCTGGCTCGATGCCAAGAAGACGCCTTTGATCCTCCGGCCAGAAGGGCGATGTCGACAGCCGGCCACGAGAGTTGCCGAGCAAAAGCGTGACGAATCCGCCGCGACTGGAGTCGCGACGCTCCACCGCCATGACCAGCATCGGACAATCCACCCGCGTGCCGATCGGGAGCGACCTGAGGTCGGCCGCGAGCACGGCGGGTTCGGCGCGGAGTACCGCGGGCTGGCCCGAGGAGGCCGATGAGGCCGAAATCAGATTTCCTCCGCCTGTCTTGGGTGGATTTTCTGCAGTACCTTCCGTCCATGATCCCGATGCACGTGCTGGTGCTCGAGCGCGACACCGAGCGGCGCGACGCCGTCCTCGCCATGCTGCGCGCGTCGGGTCACCACGCTGCAGCGGCGCCCGACGCGCCAGCCGCGGCGGCCGCGATCGGAGTGCCGGGCTTCGATGCGCTCCTGCTGGATCTCAGGGTGGCCGACCTGGATCTTGCACGGTTGCGCGAGGCGCTCGCCCCGGCGGAGCCGGCGGCTCCCGACTCGCTCGAGTCCGCCGAGCGACGTCACATTGCTCTGATGCTGCGACACACCCGCGGCAACAAACGGCAGGCCGCTCTTCTCCTCGGCATCTCCCGCTCCACCTTGCTGCACAAGGTGCGTAAGTACGGCCTGGCCGCGGCCGGAGCGTTCGCGCTGGCGATCTTCGAGCAGTCCGCCGGCCCGCGGGCGCAGCCACCGATGCCTGCGGGGCACGTGAGGGCCGGAGCCGTGTCCTTCGAGAGCCAGGCGACCGCCGCGGATTTCGTGCGTGTTGGGGGGGAATGACCGTGGGGACACCGGCCCCGCGTTCTGAGCGCGCGACCCCTCATCGAAGGTGCCGTCATCCTTCGAGCTAGCCGAGGGGCCGCGCGCTCACGGTCCGAGCCGAATGCGACCGAGACGGGAGACGATAACCGAGATGGTGGCTGTGCCTCGAGTCAGGCGATACGTCCCATTGGACACGCCTACCGTCAGGCCCACCGGCGAAAAGACGGGCCCTCGTGTGGGGCCCGTGAGTGTCACCCGCTCGGACGCCGGCCCCGGGGTGTGCCACAGATCGACCGCCGCTCCGGGAACCCGGATGGCGAGGGTGTCGGCGGTGACAACGAGCTCGAGAAGGCGATTCTGAAGGATGGCGCTCATCCTGGCGCGCCGGTGTGCCGAGACGACTTCGAGGGCTGCGTGGCGAACCGCGAGGCCGTCGGCGACCCGCTGGAACCGGGGCACCGCGATGCCGGTGACCAGGCCCATGATGACCAGGACCAGCGCAAGCTCGAGGATGGTAACGCCGCGTCGCATGGGGCCAGAATAGGGACGCGCCCCCGCCCGATCGGCACCCAATTTTTGCCGTCGGCTGCCGGAAATTGCGTGCCCTTGCCTGGGGGAGCCCGGGGGGCGATACTAGCTCCTGACCCCCGACACTTTTCATGGAAGGACGCGATCTGTTCACGCCGCAGCAGCTCTTCGGTGAGGTCGAGTCGTCCGCCGATGTTCTGACGCACGCTCCATTTCTCGAGCGCGCGCGTGGCGAACATGAGCGGGATCGCGAGTTGTCCGCCCGCCTGGCGTTGGGAGCGTATCTCGTCTCGCGGCTGGTGGACCGGATGCTGATGCGGGATGACAGCACCGGAGGGCAGGAGGGGATGCTCTGGCAGCTGGATGCCGTGCGCCGTCATCTCCGCGAGCTGCCGGCCGATTCCCCCGAAAGCGCTCACCTGCACGGCATCACCGACGCTATTCCCGTCGGCGCTCAGTCCCTCGCCAGCCTCCGCCTCAGCCTGATGGCATACGCCTACTTCCTCGAGCACGAGGGCCGGCTCGAAGAGGCGCTCGAGGTGCTCGCGCTGGCCGTTCGAACCCATGGCCCGGGCGTTCCGGCTCCGGATTTCGCCGCTTCCGCACTGTTCGCGGGCCGCCTCAACCGTCTCCTGGCGCGCTGGCCTGCTGCCACGGCCTGCTACTCCGCGGCCGAGTCGGCCGCCGACACCGCGAGAGACAAGGTGCTCGTGCTGCGGGCAAGGCTTGGCCGTGGCGCCGTGCTCCGCGGCCAGGGCAACCTGCCGCTGGCGCGGCAGATCGCCGAGGAGGTCGCGGCTGGCGCCGATCGCGCGGGGCTCCGAGAGGTCGAGGCCATGGCCTACGCGGACCTGGGCGCGGTGCTGCTGGTCGAGGGCCGGCAGGTGGACGCCATCCAGGCGATCTACCGCTCGTTCCTGCTGAGCGACGATCTGCTGCAGCGCACACGGGTGCTCGGCGATCTCGGCGTGGCCCTGCTCGGGATCGGGGCACACGACGCGGCGCGCAACGCGTTCGACATCGTCCTGCGCTCCAAGACGAGCTTCGGCGTTCGCCTAAACGCGGTGCTCGAGCTGATGGACATGGAATCGGCGGTGGGCAACCGGATGGCGTTCGAGCGGCGGCGGGCCGAGGGCGACGCGGCGCGCACCCGCATGCCGCCGAGCATGCTGGCCGATTTCTACTTCAAGGCCGGAGTGGGTCTCGCCCGCTTCGGTCAATTCGTGCGCGCGCGCGACCTGCTCCTGGCGGGGCAGGCGCACTCCGAGAACCACCGCCTCAACTCGTGGTTCTTCCGATTCGAGCAGACGATCGCCAACCTGTCCGGCTGTGAACTCCGAGAGCTCGATCTCCTCCCGTCGGCCGAGGTTCATCCGCCGGCCATCCGGGAAGTGGCAATCGGGCTTCGGGATTTCGCCCTGCAGGCGACTTAGTTATTTGCGCCTTGTCCCTCGAACGAGGGCTTCGGCTGCTCCGAGGGCCCGGTGGCATCGTTTCGTGTGCAGGCGGCCGAGCTCAGGCCCGCGAGTGTTAGTGACGCGAGGACGAGCCACTTGGTCGTGGTACGCGACATTGGAAGCCCTTTCATCTGACTGTGCGATGTGGGGGTCTGGCCAATCTGCCCTGGGCCGACCGACCGGTTTAGGCCTTTTTTGCGACAAATAGGGGCCGTTTTGCGACATCTTCTTCTCGCCGCCGTGCCCGCCGAACGCCTTTTCCGACTCCGTTCACTCGACCCCGAACGGTTCGTCTGGGAGGCCGTGGCCACCTGGCCCGAAGCCGTGGAAGGCATTCGCGCGAAGCCGGTAGAGATGGCCGTTGTGGACCCGCTTCTGGGCGGCTCGACGCCCCGAACCCACGGGATCGGCCGTCTGCGCCAGTTCTTCCCCTCCCTGCCGCTCCTGGTCTACACGGAGCTCGCCCCGGCTACGGCGGGCGTGCTGCTGGAGCTGGGGCGGGCCGGGATTCGGCGGGTCGTGGTGCATCGGTTCGAGGACGCGCCGGGATCGCTCAGGAATGCGCTGTTGGCGGAGCTGGAGCAGAGCGCGTCACAGCAGGTCATCCAGGGCATGGGGCCCATCCTGCGCGAGCTGCCGCCGGAGCTGCGCACCGCGCTCGAAGCGATGTTGCACGCGCCCGACGAGGGGCCGACCGTCACCGCGCTGGCGGAGCGCGCCCGCCTCACCAGGCGTACCTGCGAGCGCTGGTTCACCAAAGTCGGCCTTCCCTCGCCCCGCGTCGTGATGGTGCTGACCCGGCTCCTGTACGCGCACCGCCTGCTGCTCGATCCGGGATACACGGTGGAGGACGTCGCCCTGAAGCTGGGCTACAGCAAGACCAAGACACTGCAGATGCACCTGCGCGCCGTCTTCGGCCTCACCGCGGGAGAGCTCCGCGTGTCCATGTCAATCGATGACGCCCTCGCGATGGTCACCAGCCGGTACTTGACGCCGGCCCGACGGGCGGCCGCGTCATGAGCCCGCGTATCCTCGTCGTGGACGACGAGGCGTGCCTGCGCCGGACGCTCGAGCGGGCGCTTCGCGCCATGGGATGCGAGGTGGTGTCCGCCGCCGACGCGCATCTGGCCTACCAGCTCCTCGACGAGGCGGACGTCGATCTCGTGCTGCTGGATCTGCATCTGCCGCAGATGTCCGGCGACACCTTCTACCTCGCGCTGACACGCCGCTGGCCGCGCCTGGCGGACCGCATCGTCCTCATGACGGGCGACACCTTTGCCGAGACGGAGCACTGGCCTCGGGATCTGCAGCGCTGCCCGCTCCTCCTCAAGCCGTTCACGCTCGACCACCTTCGGCGCATGGTGATGGCGACCCTCGAGGGTCCCCCCACTGAAGGCCGCGCGAGCCACGGTCCCGCATGACCGCCGGCCTCGTATCAGCCCCGTCCGATCCGCTCGCCACGCTACGGGAGTATCGGACGCTGGCGCCCTGGGGTCTCCGGGACCTGACTGCGCTCTCGGGTGGGATCCTCGACGCGTCGGGCGTCGTGCCCGTGAACGCCGCGGCTCGCGCGCGGCCGAGCGAGCGGACGATCCGGTTCTACGTCGCCCGCGGGCTCGTGAGTCCGCCCGAGGGCCGCGGCACTGCCGCGGTGTACTCCTATCGCCACCTGCTGCAGGTGCTCGCCATCAAGCTGCGACAGATGGAGGGGGCCACGCTCGAGACCATGACCCGGGAGTTCGCCGGGCTCACCGGCGATCTCATCGAGCGCCGTGTCGCCGGCGTGCTCGGACCCGCACTTCCCCGGCCGGAGCGCCTCGCGCTGCTGCAGGCGCCCGGTACCGGCCGCGGCCGGGTGGGGCGCGCGGTGCTCGGCTGGCTCACGCCGGTCGAGGACGCGGGTGGCTCGGCTACCGTGTGCCGGCGCATCGCCATCGCTCCAGGCATCGAGGTGCTGGTGGACGAACAGCACCCGGTCATTCGCCTCAACGGCGATGTCGCCGCCATCGCGGAGGCGTTCCGCCAGGCCCTCGCCGGCCTGGTGACGCCCTAACTCCCCTCCCCGCAAGGATCCGCCATGATCGCCGTGCTCATCCTCCTCGCGATCGTCGTGCTCGTCGCCTTCTGGGTCATCGGCGCCTACAACGGCCTGATCGGGCTCAAGAACAAGGTCGCCAACGGCTGGAAGCAGATCGACGTACAGCTCAAGCGCCGCCACGACCTCATCCCGAACCTGGTCAACACGGTGAAGGGCGCGATGGATTTCGAGCGGAACACGCTCGAGGCGGTGATCGCGGCGCGGAACAAGGCGGTGAACGCGACGGGCGTGGCGCAGACGGCCAAGGCCGAGGGGGAGCTGACGCAGGCGCTCGGCCGGCTGTTCGCGCTGACCGAGGCCTACCCGGACCTCAAGGCGACGGGAAACGTGGCTCAGCTTCAAGAGGAGCTGACCAGCACCGAGAACAAGATCGGGTTCGCGCGCCAGCTGTACAACGACGTCGCCACCGAGTACAACACCCGCCAGGCCACCTTCCCAACGATGCTCGTCGCCGGGCTCGCCAAGGCCACACCCGTGGAGCTGTGGCAGATCACCGACGACACCGAGCGGGCCGTGCCGACGGTCGATCTCTCGATGAACAAACCCGCGCCGTGACCGAGGCGGCGAACCTCTTCGCCCAGCAGGAATCCAATCGCCGCCGCTCTACCTGGCTCGTCATCGGCTTCATCGTCTTCTTCGCCTGGGTCGGATTCGGCGGCGACCTCGCCTTCGGCCTCCTGACCGCCGACGCCCCGGCGGGCGAATACCATCACGTGATTCCGGTCATCGGGATCTTCACGACCCTCGCCGCCGCGGGGATCTGCTGGTACTCGTGGCGCTTCGGGCCGCGCCAGGTGTTGTGGTCCACCGGCGCGCGGGAGGTGGTCGAGCCGGCCACCGCCGAGGAGCGACAGCTCGTCAACGTGGTCGAGGAGATGGCCATCGCCTCGGGGCTGCCCAAGCCCAGAGTGTGGATCGTGCCCGACGACGACCCCAATGCCTTCGCCACGGGGCGCGATGCCGCTACGGCCAGCATCGCGGTGACGCAGGGGCTGCTCCGGACGCTGAACCGGGATGAGCTGCAGGCCGTCATCGCCCACGAGATGGCGCACGTGCAGAACCTGGACGTGCGGCTCATGACCCTGCTCGCCGGCATGGTCGGCGCGATCGCGCTGATGTCCGATGGGCTGGGGCGGACGATGCGGGGATCGCGAGCCGGCCGGAGCGGCGGCGGGGGAAGTGGTGAGAGTGGCAAGGGCGGCAACCCGCTCGCGATCCTCCTGCTCGGGTTCTGGCTGCTGACCCTGATCGTGGCGCCGATCGTCTCGCGGATCCTCGCGATGGCCGTGAGCCGCAAGCGCGAGTACCTGGCCGATGCGACTGGCGCGCAGTTCACGCGTAACCCCCTGGCGCTCGCCTCGGCGCTCGAAAAGCTCGAGGCGGCCTCGGCGCCGACCCGCGCGATCACGCTCGGCGCGGCGCATCTCTGCATCGTGGATCCGGCGCCGGGGCTGCTCGCCGCGCGCGAGGGAGCGTTCGCCGACGCGCTGGCGTCTCACCCCCCGATCCGCCAGCGGATCGCCCGGCTGCAGGGGATGGGGTACCTCGGCGAGGTGGCCGCGCCGAAAGCCTGAGTGGCCGCGCAATCCGAGCGGCCTACGGCTCGTTCGCCAGCAGCGTGACCATGTCGGCGGTGAAGCTCCCGGGGTCGAACGGTAGCTCGACCACACGGTCCGCGCCCGCCGCGCGGGCGGCCGCGCCGTCGCCGGCCACGAGCGCCACAACGCGATAGGCCCGGTTCGGGGGCGGGTCGAACCCACCGAGCGGGTGCGCGCCGGCCGCGTCGGTGCCGCCGAGGACGAGCACGAGCGACACGCCAAGTCGGCCGGCGGACTTGCGGAGGTCGTCCACCGTGCCGCAGCGCTCCACCGCGAACCCCGCGTGCCGTAACAGCAGCACCACGACGCGCGCGAGATCCTCCTCCGCCACCTGCACCAGCGCCGTGCCGAGATGCGGCGTCTGTGGCGCCGGCCCAGCGCCCTCGAGATCCACCATGCGGATGCCCGGGAGATAGGGCTTGGTGCGGACGTCCCGCAGATCGCCGATCTGTCGGACCAGGTCGCGGATGCGATGGAGCGCCGTCTGGATGTCTCTCAGCGTCTGCTGGCGCTGCGACAGCGGCATGTCCGGGTTGGCCAGCAGCATTTCCAGGTCGGCGGATGCCGACATGAGCGGATTGTTGATGTTGTGGTGCAGCGTCACCGTCATCTCGCCGATCGCCGCGAGCCGCTCGGCGCGGACGAGATCCTTCTCCGCCGCGGCGAGCGCCTTCCGGAGCTCCCGGTTTCGCCGGACGCGCTCGAGCACCTGCGGCAGCATCTCGAGCAGCGAATCGTCCTTGGCCAGGTAGTCGTCGGCGCCGAGCCGGAGGGCGGCCGCCGCGAGCGACTCGGTGCCATGCGCAGTGACCAGGATGACGGCCGGCGGATTGGGCCGCGCGCGGATGGCCTCGAGGACGTCGAGTCCGTTCGCGTCGGGCAGCTGGTGGTCGAGCAGCACGATGTCGGCGCCTTCGCCCGCTTCGAGCGCTTCCCGCCCGGTCCTCACGTGCGAAGCGGCGCCGAACCCCAGCGACCGCACGACCTGCAGCACGAGACGCGCGACCGTATGGTCGTCGTCGACGACGAGGACGCGCGGGCCCGGCACGGGATCAGCCATGCGCCGGCGCCGTTCCCTCGCGGAAGCCCACCCGCGCGAATTTTTTCCAGCCGGTCTTCCCGCGCCAGGCGTCCCACAGGCCACGCATCCGCCAATACAGGGTGAGCTGGCGGTAGCCGACGTTCTCGAGCACGGCGTAGAGGAGCAGTACCAGGACGTCCCGGCGGCCGCTGAACGGCACGAGGCCGCGCTGCAGCTGGTCGGCGAGGCCGAGGCGGAAACGCCACGCGCCGACGAGGGCCGCGAGAACGTTCACCAGCATGCCATAGCCCAGCGAAGCGAGCAGGAAGGCCCACAGATAGTCGTAGTCGAGGAATCGGTATCCCAACAGCCTCTCCGCGGCGACGAGAAACAGCATCAGAACATAGCCGCACGCTTCCACCAGCGGACCGAAATACTCGAAGATCCAGAACGTCGGCATAGCGGAGGGACTCGCGACAGCCCCCGGTACCAGCGGCCACACTGCCTGCGGAGGGAGTCGAGCGTCTCTGGCACCTCGGTCCAGGTCACCGGATGCGGCAGAAATGCGATCCGCCGACCCTGGACCTTGTTGTGCTCGACCGGGTCACCGTCGATGACCGGGCAGGGCGCGCTCACGTCACCGTTGAGGGTCGTCCAGGAAGACCAGCGCCTGGCGGCGGGACACCACCGCCTCGAGCGCGTCGTGGATCGTCGGGTCGATGGCCGTGCCGACGAGCTCGCGCATGCGCTCGACCGCCTCCTCGGGCGGCATCTTTTCCTGATAGGGACGCGCGGTCGTGAGCGCGTCGAAGACTTCGACGGCGCCGATGATGCGGGCGCCGAGAGGAATGGCCTCGCCGGCCAGGCGGTCGGGGTATCCGAAGCCGTCCCAGCGCTCGTGATGACTCCGGACCAGGGTGATGACGTCTCCGAGGTGGACCAGAGGCGCCAGGATCTGGCAGCCGACCAGCACGTGCTGCTTCACGTGCTCGTACTCCTCGTCGGACAGCGGCCCCTGTTTGTTCAGGATTTCCTCGCGGATCCCGATCTTGCCGATGTCGTGCAGCCGCCCAGCGGTCCGGACCGCCTCGATCTCCTCGTCGGGCCGCTGGAGATGGGCGGCCACGGAGGCGCAGAGGTCCGCCACGCGCGCGGAGTGGCCGCGGAGGTAGGGATCCTTGGCTTCGAGCGCGTTGACCAGCGCTTCCAAGGTGGCGACCGAGACCCGCTCCTGCGCGGCCTGGTCGAGCCGCCGCTCGGCGACGCGGAGCGCCACCTCCTCCTCGAGTCTGCGGTTCATCTGCTGGCCTTCGAGCAGCGCGCGCCGCCGTTCGAGGGCACGCGCGACGGCGTGCCCGAGGTGGGCGAGGTCGATCGGCTTGAGGAGGTAATCGAGCGCGCCTCGCTGCATGCAGAGTGCGGCGGAGGTCGCGTCGTTGACGGCGGTGAGCATGAGGAGCGCAACCGTCGGGTCGAGCTCCATGATTCGGGGGACCAGGTCGATGCCGTTGGCGCCGGGCAGGTTCACGTCGAGCAGCATGCCCGTGATCTTCCGTCGCCCCAGAACCCCCAGCGCCTCCTCCCCAGACGCCGCGACGACCACCTCGTAACCCAGCTGGACGAGGTACTTGCGGACGGCGTTGCGAATCGCCTCCTCGTCATCCACGACGAGGAGCGTCACGGGGCCACCGCTCAGCGACACGCGGGCTCCTTCACTCGGGACCGGACGCCGGAGGCGGCGACCGGCTGGCTTGAACGGGGGATGGACGGAAAGTAGAGCGCGCGAACGGCCGGGGCAAGCGGGCCCCACGCCGGCTAGGTCAGCCCACGAACTCCACTTGCACCCGGTCCGGAATGAGCCCGGCGGCGTGGCCCCGATCCAGCAGAGTCTGGACGGCCCGGCGGCCGCGTGCTCCGTAGTCCACCGTCCATTGGTTGACGTACATCCCCACGAACGCGTCCGTTCGCTCGTCCCCGATGCCGCGGTTGAACTGCTTCGCGTGGGTCAGCGCGGGCGCGCGGTGCTCGAGGCCGTAGACGATGCTTGCCCGGAGGTCGCGTGCGATCTGGTCGATGACCGCCCGCCCGAGATCGCGGCGGACCGCGTTGCCACCCAGCGGAAGGGGCAACCCGGTGTCCTCCAGCCACCAGGCGCCAAGGTCGGCCCAGAGATGAAGCCCGGAGTCGGCGTAGGTGAGCTGGCCCTCGTGGATCAACAGGCCGAGATCCACGTCCCCCCGGTGGACCGCATCCTCGATCTGGTCGAACGGGATCACGACCTCCATCACGTCGGGCTGGTAGAGCTTGAGCGCGAGGTAGGCGGTGGTGAGCATGCCGGGGACACCCACCCGGAGCCCGCGTACGGCTTCCCGCGGGTCGCCGGGCCGCGATCGTGTCGCCACCAGCCTCGGGCCGTACCCGTCGCCCATCGACGATCCGGAGCCGAGCAGGGCGTAGTCGCGCCACAGATACGCGTAGGCGTGAATCGAGACGGCCGTGACCTCGAGCTCCGCCCGGCGCGCCCGCTGGTTCAGCGACTCGATGTCGGAGAGTTCGTGGACGTAGCGCAGGTCGCCGGTGTCGATCTTGCCCTCGGCGAGCGCGTAGAACATGAACGCGTCATCGGAATCAGGGCTGTGGGCGACACGGATGGTGCGGGGCATGGGACCTCCGCTTGAAGCGCGAAGCGGTGAAATTGGCGTGGGGCTACCTGACCGCCTTGATCCTCGTCTCCGCCGTCTTCCTGAATTCGTCGATCACCGGCTGGTGCTCCTGGTACTCGACGCGGCCCGCCGCGCTCTCGGCGGCGAAATGGGCCTCGAAGTCCCGCTGCGCCTGGAGCTGCCGGGCGGTATCCCCCTGGAAGCCGGCGACCGTACCGCGGATGACGTAGCCGAAGAGGTGGCCCGGATTCTGGGCCAGAATGGTGTCGGCGAGCGCGAGGGCGCCGGGCAGGTCGGCCACCTGCATGCGGAGCACCGCCGCATGGTAGCGGGCATCCGCATCCACCGTGTCGAGCTGGGCGTAGGCGCCGAGCGCCATCGGCGTGAAGCGGTCGATCTGCGCGGTGTCGCCGCTCTCCGCGGCCTGCATGATCCGATTGAACAACCGATCGAATCGCTCGCGCGGGGTCATCTGGCTGATGTCCGGCGCCTGGCCCCCGGCCGTGCCGCCGAGACCGGTGGGTCCAACGGTCTCACGGGCGCTCTGCGCACCCGCGTTCGCCATCTCGGGCGCCGCGGCCGGCTGCGCCTCGCGGACGACCTTCAAGATGATCAGCGCGAGGAGCACCACGCACAGCGCCCCGGCCACGAGCCACGCCGTCCGCTCGCGAGCGGGAAGACCCGCGGCGGTGCCCCTGGCTCGCGTGGCCGGCCGGCCGCACCGATGGCAGAACCGCGCCTGCGGGGACAGGTCGGCCCGGCACCCCGGGCAGCTTCGGGCCACGAGGCTGGCGCCGCATGCGCTGCAGAAGTTGCCGGAGGCAGGGCTGCCGCAGGCGGGACATGAGGAGGTGGGGGCCGTCATCGCGGCAGAAGCGTAACGGGGTATCGGGGCGGGGAAAAGGACGGCGGCGCGGTGGGCCTTACCCGAACGCGCCGCCGGAGATTTCTTTCATCGGCTCATCACAGGGAGAAGAACTTCATGGCGCACGCCAGGCAGCAGCGCCCGGCCGGCTCGGCCGAACGGCCCAGTCTCGACAACTTCCCCACCGATCTGACCGGGGCGAGCAAGGAAGACCTGCTCGACGTCTCGCGCCGGTTCGGCGTCGACTTCATCCGGCTGCAGTTCACCGACATCATGGGCATCAACAAGAACGTCGAGGTGCCCCGCAGCCAGTTCGCCAAGGCGCTGGACGGCGAGATCATGTTCGACGGGTCGTCGATCGAGGGGTTCGTGCGGATCGAGGAGTCGGACATGCTGCTCAAGCCCGACCTGGGCACCTTCCGTATCCTGCCGTACGAGGACGAAGGCGGCCGGGTCGCGCGGCTCCTGTGCGACATCTACACCCCGGACGAGGAGCCTTTCGTCGGCTGCCCCCGGATTACGCTCAAGCGCCAGCTCGATCGCGCCAAGAAGCTCGGCTTCGCGATGATGGCGGGCTGCGAGGCGGAGTTCTTCCTGTTCGAGCGCGCGCCCGAGGGCTCGAACAGCACCAGCACGCACGATTCGGCGTCCTATTTCGACCTCGGCCCGCTCGACAAGGGCGAGGAGATCCGGCGGGTCATCGTCGAACAGCTGGTGGAAATGGGGTTCGAGGTCGAGGCGGCTCACCACGAGGTGGCGGCCGGCCAGCACGAGATCGACTTCAGGTACGCCGACGCGCTCGTCACCGCGGACAACCTCACCACCTTCAAGTTCATCGTGCGGAACGTCGCCAACCGCTACGGCTACATCGCGTCGTTCATGCCCAAGCCGATCCAGGGCATCAACGGCAGCGGCATGCACACGCACCAGTCGCTGTTTCGCGGGAAGGACAACGCGTTCTACGACCCCAAGGGCGAGTACCAGCTCTCCAAGGTCGCGCTGAGCTACATCGAGGGCCTGCTTCAGCACGCGCGCGGGTTCTGCGCGATCACCAACCCGCTCATCAACAGCTACAAGCGGCTGGTGCCGGGCTACGAGGCGCCGAGCAACGTGGCGTGGTCCACGCGGAATCGCTCGCCGCTGGTCCGGATTCCCGACCGCCGCGGCCTCGGCACGCGCTGCGAGCTCCGCATGCCCGACCCCTCGTGCAACCCGTACCTCGCGCTGACGGTGCAGCTTGCCGCCGGCCTCGACGGCGTGGAGCGAAAGCTCGAGGCCCGCGAGCCGGTGCACCGGAACATCTTCCGCATGAGCTTCCGCGACCGGCGGAAGTACCGGATCGACGAGCTCCCGCGCGACCTGCACGAGGCCCTGGAGCAGTTCGAGAAGGACGACGTGATCAAGGCGGCGCTCGGCGAGCACCTCACCGAGCGGTTTCTCGAGGCCAAGCGGGACGAGGTGCTGCAGTACAATCTGCAGGTGAGCCGCTGGGAGATCGACGCGTACCTGGGGCGCTACTAGGAGACCCGCGTCAGCTCGAGCGTCACCTGGCCGAAGGGAAAGGGCAGCTCGAGCTCGACCGGCAGCCGACGGGCATCGTCGCTCAGGGCAACGGCCATCGTCATCCCCCGCGAGGTGATCTCCAGGGTGAGCACCGGCACGTCCCGCCCATCGGGCAGCGTCCGGGTCTCACGGCCCAGCACGCGCACCTGGACCGGGTTGTAGCCGGTCTTGAAGTACCGCGCGATGTTGTAACTGGCGCCCGGCTTGAGCGGCACGGTCCGGAGATAGTAGAGGAAGGCCAGCTCGTCGAGCGGATCGGCGGCCGCCTTCCAGTTGCGCGGGTCGCCATCCTGGCGGTACCGGCCGGAGTCCGGCACGATCTGGTACTGCGCCTCGTCCACGCTGGTCCCCTGGAAGACCCGCCGGTGGAATCGGAGCGAGGTGAACCCTTTGGTGCCCACGTACGAGGTCAGGTCCGCGCCGACCCGGATCCCCAGCGGACGCCCTTCCCCGGAGGCCGCGAACACGAACGCCTCGCGGCCTCGCTCCCGGGCCATCGGATGGACCGACATCATCGCGATGCCCACGGGAATGATGCCCAGCCTGGCCTCGTACTCGAGGCGCTCGCCGACGGCGAACGGATACGGCGGGGCGACCAGGCGGGTGAGCAGGGCGCCGTGCAGCAGCAGCGTCAGGACCGGCATGGCACTCCTTCGGTGAGCGGACGTGCGGTGAGCGGACGTGCACGATAATCCCGTCAGACCGGATGCGACAACCATGCCATCCCCGGTCCCCACCGCGTATCTCCTGGATCTCGACGGCACCCTCTACTCGGCGGACGCGCCGATTCCCGGAGCGGTGCACGCGCTCGCGCGCCTCCGTGACCGCGGCACACCCTTTCGTCTCGTGACCAACACGACCAGCCGCTCCCGGCGCATGCTGGTCGAGCGACTCGCCGGGTATGGGTTCCGGGTTGGGCCGGAGGAGATCGTCACCGCCACACGGGCGGGTGCGATCCTGCTTCGAGGCCGCGGCGTGTCCCGCGTGGCGCCCTTCGTGCCCGCAGGGGCGCTCGAGGACCTCGACGGCTTCGCGCTGGCGGGCGGCACGTCGGATCGACCGCGCGCCGCGGCCGACGCGGTGGTGCTCGGCGACCTGGGCGAGCAATGGACCTTTGCCCTTCTGCAGGAGGCCTTCGAGCAGCTCATGGCCGGCGCCGTCCTCGTCGCCCTCTCGCGCGACCGGTATTTCCGCCAGCACGAGCGCCTGGTGCTCGACGCGGGCCCGTTCGTCGCCGCGCTCGAGTACGCTGCAGGCACGACGGCCGAGGTGGCGGGAAAGCCCAGCCCCGCGTTCTTCGGCGCGGCGGTTGAGAGCCTTGGCCTCGCAGCCGATCGAACGATCGCGATGGTGGGCGACGATCTGTGGTCGGACGTCGAGGGGGCCCAGCGCGCGGGCCTGCAGGGATGGCTGGTTCGCACCGGGAAGTTCCGGGAGGACGTGCTGCGTAATGCACCCGTGTCGCCGGACCGCGTGCTCTCGAGCGTCGCCGAGATCGGGTCATGACCCCCGCCAGTGACGGCGTGGTATCTTTACCACCCCCGTAACTGGAGCCCGTTTGTCGCTTCGGCATCTCCTGCCACTGGTGATGCTCGCCGTTCCATTACGCCTCGCGGCCCAGGTGCCGGCGGATTCCGCCCGGCCCGCGAGCGCGGCGACGGGGGATACCCTCCGGGGCGTGGAGCTCGACCGCCGCGACATCTTCGATCCCAGCGAGCGCGGGTGGGTCGCCCGCGTGGGCAACGCCCTCCACATCCAGACCCGCGCGGCCACCATCCGCCGCGAGCTGCAGTTCGAGCCCGGCCAGCCGTACGACTCCGCCCGGATCGCCGAATCCGAGCGCAACCTTCGCGCGTTGGGCGTGTTTCGCCGGGTGCTCATCGACACCGTGCGGACCGACTCCGGGCTGGTGGCGCGCGTCGTCACTAAGGATGGCTGGAGCACCAAGGCAGACTTGCGATTCCGGAGCACCGGGGGCGAGATCGCCTACACGATAGGGCTGGTCGAGGACAACCTGCTCGGCACCGCCTCCTCAGCGTCGGTCCGGTATCGCAAGAACCCGGACCGCACGAGCGTCACCCTTGGCTTTCGGCGGCCGCGGCTGTTCGCCGGCGCGGTGGGACTGGGGCTCGTCTACGAGAACCGCTCCGATGGACAGATCAGCGCCATCGCGGTGGAAAAGCCATTCTACTCGCTAACCTCCCGGACCGGCTTCCGGATCGAGGCGGAAGACCGGGACGAGCGGATACTCCAGTTCTTCGATGGGTCGAACGTCGCGAGCGACACGCTGACCCATCTGTTCAGCCTGGTGCGCGCGTCGGCCGCGTGGGCAACGCACGCGTCGTTCGAGGGCTACACGCGCTGGGGGGTAACCGCCCAGGTGCGCCGTGAGGATTTCCAGCCCGAGGCCTCCACCGAGCCCTTCGGCAAGACGGTGACCGGGGCCGTCGGCCCGTATCTGACCTGGAGCCGCGCGAACTTCCTCGTTACTCGGGGGGTGTTCGGGTTCGCGCGCGAGGAGGACGTGGACCTCGGCGTCACGGTCCGGCTGGGACTGCTGGTGGCGCCCAAGGCGTTCGGCTATGATCGCAATGGGATCGGGCCTAGCTTCTTGGCGCGCGCCGGCGCCCGGGTGCCCGGCGGGTTCGGGTACCTCGAGGCGCTTGCGAATGGACTGTACGACAGCGGCGGTCTGGACAGCGGCGCCGTCCAGCTTGCGGCCACCGCCGTCCTGCAGCCCGGGGCGCACCAGGTTGGCATTCTGCATCTGGAAGGCGGCTGGCTCGAGAATCCGCTGCCCGGTACGGAGTTCGACCTCGGCCTCGGCCTGGGCCCGCGAGCCTTCCGCAGCCACGCGTTCACCGGCGACCGCTCCTTCTTCGGCACGGCCGAATATCGGTATACTATCGTCGACGACTTCCTCGGCCAGCTCGGCCTGGGAGTCGCCAGCTTCGTCGACTATGGCGGCGCCTGGTATGACGGGGATCCCCGTCGCACGGGTTGGGATGCCGGGATAGGTCTCCGATTGGGGGCCAGCCGCGCCACCGATACGGATGCCCTGCGACTGGATCTGGCCCACCGGTTCGCGAACGACGCGCAGGGCGCCGGCTGGGTCTTTACCGTCGGGAAGGGTTTTGTGTTCTCGCCAGTCGGACGCGGTCGTGGTAATTGAGCACCCCAACCCCATCATCCCATGACGCGTCGCCACCTGTGGCTCATCGTGTTCGGCCTTATGACGGTCCCTACCGTCCTTTTTACCCTGTACGTGGGGGCGGCCCTGAAGTGGAGTTACTCGGACGGAGAACGGGCGGGCGTGCTGCAGAAGTTCAGCCGGCGCGGATGGATCTGTAAGACCTACGAAGGCGAGCTCGCGATGTCCGTGGTGCCTGGAGTGGCGCCCACCATCTGGTCCTTCACCGTCCGCGACGAATCGGTGGTGCCCCAGCTCAGCGCGGCGCTCGGACGCCGGGCGGTTCTGCACTACACGGAGCATCCGGGGCTGCCCACGACCTGCTTCGGCCACACTGCCTATTTCGTAGACAGCGTCGCGGTCACGCCGTAAGATTCTCCGCGTGACCGATCCGGCAAAGGAGCCCATCAAAGGGTTGCCTTCCGGCCCGTGTCGGCCCATGTTCCCCGCGTCCCACCGCCATTGCCCCGCCTCTATGTGATGGCAGCACCGCTAGTCCTATCGACCACAATTTGTAGGCGGTCTCCACGTTCCATTGTGGAGCGAAGGTGTCCCCACACGTAGGAGCACCGCATGCGACGGCTGCGCGTCGGCATCTTGGATCTCGTCACCAAGAGCCCGAAGGTCTCCTTGTACGGCCGCATCATGAACGCCAACCTGGCGAGCATCATGCCCCAGGTTCTCGGCGTCTGGTGCGAGCAGGAGGGTCACGATGTGACCCTCGTCTGCTATACCGGCATGGAGGACCTGCTCACTGAGCTGCCGCAGAACCTCGACGTGCTGTTCATCGGGGCCTTCACGCAGTCGGCGCAGCTCGCCTACGCGCTGAGCAACCTGTTCCGGCGCCGGGGCACCGTCACCGTGCTCGGCGGCCCGCACGCGCGGTGCTATCCCGAGGATGCGCGGAAGTACTTCGACTACGTGCTCGGCTTCACCGATCGGACCATCGTAGCGGAGGTGCTTCGGGACTGCCGCCCGCACCGGCCGTACGGCGCGCACCTCGCGGCGAAGTCGCAGCCGGTCGAGCTGCCGACGCTCCGCCAACGGTGGAAGTTCACCGAGGCGACGCTTCGGAAGGCGCCCACCATCAAGATCGTGCCGATGATCGGCAGCCTCGGCTGCCCGTACACGTGCTGCTTCTGCATCGACTCGACGGTGGATTACCAGCCGCTTGGCTTCGACGACCTTCGCGACGACCTGGCGTTCCTGCTGACCAAGATGAAGAACCCGATCGTCGGCTGGCACGATCCGAACTTCGGCGTCCGGTTCAACGATTACATGGAGGCGGTGGAGGGGGCCGGCCCGCCGGGACGGATGCGGCACATCGCCGAAAGCAGTCTCTCGCTGCTCTCGGAGCCGCACCTCAAGCGGCTCAAGCAGAACGGCTTCCAGGCCATCCTGCCGGGCATCGAGTCGTGGTACGATCTGGGCAACAAGTCGAAGACCCGGCGGACGGGCATGGACAAGGTCGAGCAGGTGGCCGACCACGTGAACATGATCCTGCGCTACATCCCGTACATCCAGACCAACTTCGTGCTGGGCCTCGATGGCGACTCGGGCTCCGAGCCGTTCGAGCTGACCCGCAAGTTCATCGACCTGGCGCCGGGCGCCTTCCCCGCCTATTCGCTGCTCTCGGCGTTCGGCCGGGCGGCGCCGATGAATCTCGAGTACCAGCGCGCGGGGCGGGTCCTGCCGTTCCCGTTCCATTTCCTCAATAACAACCACGCGATGAACGTCCGGCCGAAGAACTACAGCTGGACGGAGTTCTACGACGGCTTGATCGACGTGACGCGCTACTCGTTCTCCTGGCGGGCGATCGCCCGGCGCGTGCCCGCCACGCCGACGATGATCCCGAAGTGGATGAACGTCGTTCGGGCCATGTCGTCGGAGGGCTGGGGGCGGATCGAGTATCACACGAACATCCGGCGCCTGCTCGACACCGATCGGTCCGTGCGTGGTTACCTCGAGGGGGAGACCGACGTCCTCCCCGAGTTCTATCACAACCGCATCCGGCACGACCTGGGCCCGCTCTATGAGTACCTGCCCGACGGCGCGCTCTACCACGATCCCAACGCCTACCTCGAGTCCGAGGCGGCAACCGAGCCGGTGGCCCTCAGGAGCCGCCTCGTCGGGTGAGCGTCTACCGGTAGCGATAGACGAGCACCGCGACGATCACGACCGCGAGGATCAACAGCACCAGATTCAGGACCGTGATGCCCCGCCGGCCGAGCCGGCGGTCCCCGAAGTGATCCATCTCGCACCTCCCTCCCCGGTTCAGTGATACCATGGATGGTCATCCACCATGGAACCAGTGTGCTCGATGTCGCCGTCATTCTCAACCCAGGCTCAGGCAACGGCGGCGGCGACGAGACCGGCTCGCGTATCGTCGAGCTGTTCGCAGCCACAGGCCGTGAAGCCACGCTCCTCGCTGCGGGGCCGGGCCGCTCGGTCACGGTGCAGGCGCGCCGCGCCGTCACGGAGGGTTGCCGAGTCGCGGTCGCCGCGGGCGGCGACGGGACAGTCAACGCGGTTGCCGCCGCCGTCGCCGGCTCCACGACCCCGCTGGGCATCCTTCCCACCGGCACCCTGAATCACTTCGCCAAGGACCTCGGACTGCCGCTCGAGCTACAGGACGCCGTGCGGGTCGTCGCCGAAGGCGCCGTGCGGCGCGTGGACATCGGTGAGGTGAACGGACGGGTGTTCGTCAACAACTCGAGCCTCGGCGTGTACCCGCGCATCGTCGGCCTGCGGCGACGCTGGGGTGCCACTGGCCCGGGGAAGTGGCTCGCGGCGCTCTGGGCGACGCTGGCGGTGCTGAGACGCCGGCCGTTCATGGCGGTCCGGATCCGGACCGAGACGGAGACGGTGGTTCGGCGCACCCCCTTCGTGTTCGTCGGAAACAACGAATACCGCATGGCGGGACTCGACGCCGGCTCTCGCGACTCGCTGACAGACGGACGGCTGGCCCTGTACGTGATGAACGCGGGCCAGCGGCGGAGCCTCGTGCTGATGGGCTGGCGGGTGCTGCTGTTGGGGGCGGACCGGGTACAGGAGCTCGAGCTGTTCCACGTCGAGGAGGCGGTGATCGAAACCCGCCGCCGGGTCGCGGTCGCGCTCGACGGTGAGGTGGTCTACCTGGAGCCGCCGCTGACCTATCGCATCCGACCACTCGACCTGGCCGTCATGGCGCCCTGAGGGTGACCACCGGCTCCCTCGACCGTGTGGCGCGTCGATACGGCCGGCTGCTTCAGCCGTCGGCCAGCCGGGTCCGCATGTTGATCCAGGAGCCGACGCGTTTCTGGCCTCCGCGAAACTCGAAATGCTCCTCGGACATGAGCCGCTCGCCCTGAGGCGTGGCCGGCGCAGTCAGGTGCCACAGCAGGAGCTGCTGGCCGATAACCGTGGCGGGCAACCAGATGCCGGGCTCCACCCCTGGGTAGAACGAGGCGTAGTCGGGTTTGAGCCTGGCCTCGCGGATGGTACTTTGCACGCGATTCCCCCAGCTTGGATTGGATGGACGACGCGGATCGACTCGGTCCGCTGGTGCGCCGTCGTGCAGTTCATGATCCCGCTCGCTCACTTGCGACCACTGCCTCCGACCAGAGGTGGACATGGACGACGCCAAGGCGGAAACGCTGTGCCAACGGGCCATGGTCGAGCTGATCTTCATGCTTGCACATCAGCGTCAGCCGAGGACCCGCGAGCGCCGCGACTGGTCGCTGCTCCGGAGCCTGGTGCGGGGGGCTCGCCATCGCCCCGCGCGCCGATCAGCTTCAGGAAGGTCCCTGGAGCGTCGGGCAACACGCGCTCCGGCGGCCGGGCCGGAACGGACTTCGGTTCGTCCCGCTGGTCACGCGGGGCAGGACGGAGATCATGATGCCGACACCGGAGGACGCGGAAAACCTGGTGGCGTTCCTCAATTGGTGCGGCATGCCGGAATTCGGGGAGCGCTAAGGTGGGAGGCGAACCTCCCATGCCGAAAATGCCGTGGTGCGGGCGGATGGGGAAGGGGGAACGCGCGGGGAAGTTGGTTGACCTGCGGCGCGATCTCAACGGAGCGGGGCGGGGTCGGCGCAATCGGCGGTTCGGGTCACTGGCGATCGCGGGATCGCGGCGCTCGAGAGATTGCCAAAGTCGTTGTGGCGCATTACGATTGCTGTCCCCGGGCGCCGTAGCCAAGTGGTAAGGCAGAGGTCTGCAAAACCTCCATTCATCGGTTCGATTCCGATCGGCGCCTCTACGGCCTCACATACTTACGGCCCACCCAACAGGTGGGCCGTTTGGGTTGGAAGCCATTTGGGAAGAACGGGTGGGTGAGGAAAGACTGCGCCGGGTCTCTGAACCAAAACGAAAGGCGGCACGCGGGAGCCGAGTGCTCTCCTGTATGCCGCCTTACGGGCTACTCGGTCTTTGTTAATTAGCGGGTGTGCGTGCGTCCGCCCTCAACTGCCAGCACCTCACGTGCCTGGTCTGCCGAGAACCCAGAATCGGTCTCTACGGCCACCAATACCCCGCCGCGCTCAACATGCGGGCCATAGAACTCGGACTCCTCCTTGCTGTAGCCCGCGCGGGTGAGGGCGCCTGCGATGGCTCCCGAGGTGCCGCCCACGATCGCGCCCGACGCCAATGCACCACCGGTTGTCCCCAGAGCAGAAGCGAGACCTCCAGCAGTGATGAAAGGCCCCAGCCCAGGGATTGCAAGGGCCGCGAGGCCGAAGAGCAGCCCGGCGCCTGCGCCCACGGCCGCTCCCTTGGCCGCTCGTTCGCCTGCACTTTCACGTGCACTTTCGCGACCCGCTCCGGCGGCCACGGCGTCCTCCTCAGTGCGCGCGACAAAGGACAGATCGGTATCTCTCAAGCCCAGGCGCCGGAGCTCGTTGACAGCTCGCTCAGCCTGCGCTCGGTCGTCAAATACAGCAGTTACTCGTGCCATGTGCTACTCCTCCTAGTTCTAGGCTCACTCTAGCGGACGCGGATAGTAGGGAGATGGACAACGAACGACCGTGAGGGAAGTCACGCATTGATAGGAGAGGGAGTCCGAGTAAGGACAGTCGGTACGGTAGCGAACCTTCATCGCCCGGCTGTGTCGGGAAGCTTGACGAGACGTGCTTCTTGAGCGGTACTTCTTGTTTCCGGGACGGCGGTGTGATTTGCCGAGCGTCAGGGGTTCATTGAGGAGCGCGGGCGCGCCAGGCCGCTTTGTTACCAGGAAGGGGGTACTGGTGCGGCGCCTTCACTGCCCGGGCATCGTCCGCTTGGACATCACTCATCCGGATCCACGTCGCCGCGCCGGGGACCTCCGGTCCTCACGAGACGCTTTTGGTCCAGGAGGTGCTTGGCCATTGCCATCTTGCGCGCGGCCTCGAGCTTTCGGATTTCGGCGAGCGCCGTCAGCGCTTCGTCGAGGAGCACGTCGTACTGCCCGATACCCTGAACAAACACTTCAGGCAACGGCGGGAGGGGGGCGTGATGGTAGTGCGTCGCACCGGGGTCCGGGCTCGAGGAGTAGCTGGATTGAGTGCCCTCCCGCCACGCGAATTGGTCCGGCTGCCCCGCCACCCGGAGATAGCCGAACGGCTCGAGCGCCACGGCCAGGGCCCCCAGGGCGCGCCGCACGGGCGCGACGAGAATTTGCGGCACTTTATGACTGGCCGAGACCTTGTACGGCGCGGATCCAGTGCGCTCCATTCCCTGGCCCTCAGCCACATGCCACCACAGGTGCTTGGCCGACAAGTGCTCTCTCGCAATGGCCTCGGCGCGTGCGACGACCAGGCTCACTCGCTCCTTCACCTCGTCCACCCGGCCTGCACGACCTAGGGCTGCCGTGATCTCCGGTTCGGCGGCGACAATTCGCTCCGCCTCTTCCGGGTACCAGGCCCGGAGGGCCTGGGCCAGGTAGTCGAGGAGGGCGCCCATCTCTTTCTGCATCTTCTCTTTGGTGAGCGCCAGACGTTCGCGCTGGAACTGCACATCGGCGTCAAAGTTCGACCCATCGAACGGTGTGGTCATGTTCCCTGGAGGGACGAATGGACCGGAACGAGCACGAGGGACATCTCGCTCACACAATACCACTTGGCGACGTCCGACGAGAGGACGCCGGTCACAAAGTCCAGCATGGCTTCGGATCAGGCGCGGACGCGATCGGCAACGCAGGCAGGCCTCGCCTGTGACGCCGCGGTCGGGGGGAGGAGCGACTGATGGATGGCCCCGCGATCGTCAGCAGGCTTCGGATCTCTTGGTGACCTCCCGCACAGACCTCGCAGACCCACCGGCCCATCATGGCGGCCCGAGCGGAACACCATCTCCCATGTCATAGCATTGCGAGGTCATCGTGGCACGCGACAAGAACGAAGCGATCAACAGCTACATCGGCGACATGCTGGCTCTCGAGGATCACATCGAGAAGGCCCTCAAGGGACAGCTGGCCGATCTGAAGGACTATCCGGACGTCGTGGCCGAGCTGCGGCAGATCCATCGCCAAGTCGAGCACCACATCTCCGACCTGCGGGTGCTGAGCGACCGGCGAAAAGCCGCTGGGGTGGCCGGAGCGGTAAAGCGGGCTGGCTCTGCGGTCGCTGGGGCCGCTGCTGGACTGATCGACCTGGTCCGGAGCGAGGGCCTGCCAAAGAACCTGAGAGACGACTACACCGCGTTCAACCTGGCCAACATCGGCTACCTGATGCTGCACACGACCGCCCTGGCGCTGGGTGACCAGGAAGTGGCCGATCTCGGCCGCCAGCACTTCCGCGACTACGCCGTCGTGATCCTGCGGTTCGACACCTTGGTGCCGGAATCAGTGGTCCGCTACCTCCAGCAGGAGGGGCTCCCGGCGACGGATGTGGTGTCTCAGGTGGAGAAGACGGTGAAGGAGGCGTGGGAGCAAGTCGCGGAGGCTCCCGCAGCCCAACCGGTGACGCCAGGACGGCGCTAGCCGGTAGATCAGACTCGAATGGCCGCAGGCTAATCCGTACACCGCGTGCGAGCCTCGGGAGGCCGGGCCTCGGCCCGGCCTCCCCTGAACTCGAAATGCCGAGGGTCGAGTGTGCGCCGGTGGAGGCTGGCACCCCGTGCGGCGCGCGCCCGCAGCACGATCACCTGGGCAAACTCGCGCGCAGGTACCCACGCATCGGCCAACTCGGGATACAGCTCAGCGTACTCCGGTCGTACCCGCACTTCACGCACGCTACGAGTGGGCATGAGCTAATCCAAACAGTGAGACCTCCCCCCGGTCGCGCCGACACCGCCGGCGCACCAGATCGGGCGCGCGTCGATGCGCTGCGACGCTGGTCGCGCGCGCTTCAACGGACGCCATCCTCACCGGGTACGAGACGCGCTGGGACCTCGACGGCCTGATCGATCTGCTCGCTCAACGCCTCCGCCTCGGTGGCTTCGGCCAGTGCCCGAACCTCCGCGCCCTCGTCGAACTCGGCGCCCACCGACCAGCCGATCTGCTCCAACATGAGCAGCATCTTGGTATTCTCTTGCTCGGCTCAGGCGGGCCGACGGTCGGCCCGGACGATGACGGGGGAGCCCAACAGCCGGGTGAGGCCGATCCGGCCGGCCGGCCACTCGAGCGCCTGGGCGAGCCGGGCCGATCGGCCGAGCCGGTGGATCACCATCGGCAGGAAGAACTGGGGGGCGGAGCTGACCACCGCGAACCCCGCGTCATCGAATGTCTCGGCGATCTCACCGGGGTGGTACATGGCGTACGGGCGCGTCATTGCGCCCTCGATCGAGCGCTTCATCCGGAACAGGCCGTCGGACACCGCGTTCATGCTTCGCCGGGACGGGTAGTCGATGATCACCCGGCTGGCCGCGACCCGACACAACTCGCGCACCAGCGCTCGCCAGTCGACACTGTGCGCCAGAAGGCGGTAACAGACGACCGCGTCGAACTCCCGGTCGGGGTACGGCAGGTGCTGCAGATCTCCCACTTGAAAGGCGCACTGCCGCGAGGTCGTCCAGCGGGCCAGCCGCGCGCCGCAGGACGCGTCGCTGCCCACCACCGTCACCCGGTATCCGGCCTCGATCACGGGCGGAGCCACCTGCGCATGCCCGCCCCCGACGTCGAGTACACTCGCTCCTCGAGGCAGGCCCGACAGCGCCTCCACCGTCAGCCGAGCCTGGAGTTCGAGGAACCAGCGTCCGACCCCGCCGGCAAATCGGAGGGCATACGCGTCGGACGACGAATCCCGGTCGGCGGTCTCGGCCGGCCCGGCGGAATGGAAGTGGGGTAGAGGCGAGGTCATCGATGGCGGGTTTTTTGGTCGGTGGTCGAAGCCGTGCCTGAGGCTGGCGGCCGGGGCCGGTCGACTCATCAGAGCCGACGAGTGAAAACCCTGTGCTGCTCCCAACGGGACGGCATCTTCCGCCATCCGTTCCTTGGAGGGTAGGGCTCGAGAGCGGGGGAATCAGTGAGGACCGTCACGACTCACGGCTCCATCAGGGCTCTCTGGTGTACGGTGGCGTACCACAGGATCGAGATGGCACGTTCGCCACGCACCACAACGGGTGATGGGGATGCCTTCCCACCATCGCTTTCTTGTCGAGTTCCCCCTTTATCCCTCAGATCTTGCTGTCGCACTGACGATTGACGGTCTGGCCGCTTGGCTTCCTTGGCTGGAAAAGCGGTGCGGACTTTGAACTGCCAGCCAACGGTTGCTGGGAAGATCGTGGGAAGATTCGCCCGGAACGCACGCAAGAGGAGTGGAAAGCCTGAACCTTCGCTACGAATGACTAGCCTTCCCCGGCAACGACTTAGAAACAGCCGCAATGGGCCGCAAACGGCGGGTTAGAACTGCAAAACCTCCGTTCATCGGTTCGATTCCGATCGGCGCCTCTCACACTCCAAACACGTACGGGCCACCTTACCGGTGGCCCGTTTTGCTGAAGAGAGGGTGACCCAAGCGCCGGGAGCAACCCGGTCAGACGTCCTGACCCAGCAGCGCCACCCCGCCGACGAAAATACCGAGATCGGGCGCGCGGTAGTCGATCTTCACCCGCCCATTGCTCCCGATTGCCAGCGCCGAGCAGACCACCTGGAGGTGGCACACCACGTTGCTCCCTCCCGCGTCCGGTTTTCGCAGCACGATGCTGGCCGGATAAGGCCCTCCCGACAGCACCGAGCGGATCTGCCGGGTGTAGTCGCCCTTGCCCGAGAACAGCTGGTCCGACACCAGCGGCCAGTACTGCCACTCGCCGTTGACCTGCTGGGCCAGGTACACGTCCAGTTTCACGAAGGAGTGCTCGTAGAGCGGGCTCGCCTTGGTAGGCCACTTGAAGTCGCCCAGCACGGAGCTCGCGACGCCGTTGCCGACCAGGTCCACCCGCACGCTGGAGACGTAGAAGCTGGTCGCCGGCGGACCCATCGCGTAGCTCAGGTCCTGAAACGTGCTGGCTCCGGTGGAGTCGTCGCAGTCGCCGGTGTCCGACGAGATGAAGGGATGGAGCCAGACCCCGGCGTCGCCGTTGTCGACCAGGTCGGCAGCGGCCTCCCAGGTCCCGGCGTCGGGATCGGTACCGCCTATGATCTCGTTGCAGTCGCCCCGCGTCGCGGAGGAGGCCGAGTCGAAGGGCCGGCGGAACTTGAGCTGTGGGGGAAGCGCCGCCGCCAGCGGCAGCCCCGCGGCGAAGCTCGCCTGGTACGCCGAGCGCGCCTTGTGAAACTGCTCCTTCTGCGCCCGCGCCTCGGCCAGCGCCTAGGCCTCCAGGGGCTCGAGCGCCTGCGTCATGTAGCGACGCTTTGCGGCGCCGCGGCGCCGGGCCTCGTCGAAGAGGCCCTGGATATCGATCCGAGTCTCCTTCGCCAGGCGCTCCATCATGTGGTGATGGGTCTTCTCTCGCTCGCTCTCGATCCGGCGCCGGAGTCCGTGCAGCTCCTTCGGCACCTCGAACGGATCGCGCGCCAGTCGCCGGAGCTGCTCGACGACGGCGGCGTAGTCGGTGGTCTGGTCGGTCATCGCGTCGCCTCGTGGGATGAGCGTACGGCCTGCACGATACATTCCCGGTCCGCAGGTGAGAACTGCTCAGGCCTTGCTGGTCAACCAGACCACGACGACAGGTCAGGCGATGCGGGGTCGTTAGCGCATGCCAGCGTCGCGAGGCGCTCGAGCAGCCGTGGCCGCGTTGCGGCCGGTCGCCTCTCGACGGCCGCGATGCCGCGGGCTTCCCGGTGATCCCGGGGACGGCTTGCTTTCCCGGAGCCTCGGGAGGCAGAATGGCCAGCGATCGTCCGAGCACGAAGGATCCCGTCCGCCACGACTCCGCGACGGGTCGGTGGATCGTCGCCGGCGCGGTGCTGGGGTCGGGCGCGGCGTTCCTCGAAGGCACCGCGGTGAACGTCGCCTTGCCGGCGATCGCCCGCGACTTCGGGCTGGGCGTCGAAGGGCTGCAGTGGGTGGTCAACGGCTACCTGCTGACCCTGAGCGCGCTCATGCTGCTCGGCGGCTCGCTCGGCGATCAGTATCGGCGCTCCCGGGTCTTTACCGTCGGGTGCGTGGGCTTCGCGGCCGCGTCCCTCGGGTGCGCCCTGGCACCGACCCTTCCCGTGCTGGTCATTCTCCGGCTGCTTCAGGGCACTGCGGGAGCGCTGCTCGTCCCCAACAGTCTGGCGGTGCTCGAGACCTCGTTCCAGGGCGACGAGCGCGGGGCGGCCATCGGCCAATGGACGGGGTGGTCGGCGATCTCGACCGCACTGGGACCGCTCGCGGGCGGGTGGCTGGTAGACGCGGGATCGTGGCGCTGGGTCTTCGCGAGCGTCGTGCCCTTCGCGCTGGGCGCCGCGTGGATCGGCACGCGGCACGCGCCGGCCGGCGAGACACCGCCCGCCCGCCGGCAGGCTGGCGCGCACCAACTGGACATCCTGGGCGCGGCGCTGGTGACGCTCGGACTGGCCGGAGTCGTCGGGGCACTCATCGTGGGCCCGGATTGGGGCGCGGGGCATCCGGCCGTGCTCGGCGCCGGTATCGGCGGCGTCGCTCTGCTGGCCGCGTTCGTGCTCCAGGAACGCCGTCTCGGGAGGCAGGACGCCCAACCGCTCCTCCCGCTCCACGTTTTCCGCTCGCGCCAGTTCAGTGGCGCGAACCTGATGACGCTCCTGGTCTACGCTGCCCTGAGCGGCCTCCTTTTTCTGCTCATGCCGCAGCTCCAGAGCAACCTCGGCTACAGTGCGGTGAGAGCCGGCGCGGCCTTACTCCCGGTCAGCGTCATCATGGGCGCGCTTTCGCCCCGTGCGGGCCGCCTGGCAGCGCGGGTCGGGCCCCGGCTCCCCATGACGGTCGGCGCTCTCCTGGCCGCGGTGGCGATGCTCCTCTTCTCGCGGATCGGCCCCGGCTCCTCGTACGTCACCGTCGTGCTTCCGGCCGCGATCGTGTTCGGGCTCGGGATCGGGTCCCTCGTCGCCCCGCTCACGACCGCTGTCCTGGGGGCGGTGGACCAACGTGAGGCGGGCATCGCCTCGGGGATCAACAACGCCGCGGCTCGCCTGGCCGGTCTCCTCGCCGCCGCCGCGCTGCCGCTCGCGGCGGGGATTGGAGGGATGGCGCATCTCGAGGGCCCCGATTTCTCGGCCGGATACACGCGCGCGATGTGGATCTGCGCGGGATTGTGCGTCGCCGGAGCCGTGGTCGCGTTTCTCACAATTGGCAGTGGAAAGGCGGCGCGCCCGCGCGGCGGTCTTGAATCGAAGCGATAGGCCAGCCCGAAGAGACTGTCCGCAACCAGGTCGCCGCCCAACGCGCACACAGCGCAGAGGCCGCTCCCATTATCATCCGCGGTCATGCTGCCCGCGACTCCCGCCGCCCGCCCGTCGATGGTACGCGCCCTGCGCCACCGGAATTACCGCCTCTTCTTCGCGGGGCAGAGCCTCTCGCTGGTCGGAACCTGGATCACCCGCATCGCGACCAGTTGGCTCATCTACCGCCTGACCGGCTCGGCGCTGTTGCTCGGCGTCGTCGGCTTCTGCGGACAGATCCCGACGCTGTTCCTGGCCCCGGTGGCCGGCGTCTTCGTGGATCGGTGGAATCGGCACCGCGTGCTGGTGATCACCCAGGTGCTGTCCATGCTGCAGTCACTCGCGCTCGCGGTGCTCGCGCTGGCGGGGATCATCACCGTCGCGGAGGTGCTGGTCCTCCAGGTTTTCCAGGGAATCATCAACGCCTTCGATACCCCGGCGCGTCAGGCCTTCGTCGTCTCGATGATCGAGGACCGCGCCGACCTGCCGAACGCCATCGCGCTCAACTCGTCCATCGTGAACGCCAGCCGGATTCTCGGTCCGTCCATCGGGGGCGTCCTCATTGCGGCGGTGGGGGAGGGCTGGTGCTTCCTGGTGGACGCGATCTCCTACCTGGCGGTGCTCGCGTCGCTCACGGCCATGCGCGTTGTGCATGAGGACCGCCGCCGTGGCGAATCGAACCTGGTCGAGGAGCTCAGAGCCGGATTCCGGTACGTCACGGAATTCGTTCCCATTCGAACGGTCCTGCTACTCCTCGCACTCGTGAGCACGATGGGAATGCCGTACGCCGTGCTGCTGCCCGCGGTCGTCGCCAAGCTCCTCCACGGCGGCCCGCATACGCTCGGCTGGTTGATGACTGCCTCAGGGGTCGGCGCGCTCGCCGGAGCGTTCTTCCTCGCCGCGCGATCGTCGGTGGTGGGGCTCGGACGGGTCATCGCGGTGGCTTCGGGGGTTTTCGGCGCGGCCCTCGTCGCGCTCGGCGCGTCGCGCACGCTGTGGCTTTCCCTCCTCATCATGCCGCTCATCGGCGCGGGATTCATGGTGTCGCTCGCGGCATCGAACACGATCGTACAGACCCTCACCGAGGAGCACCTGCGCGGCCGAGTGATGGCGTTTTACACGATGGCCTTCCTCGGCACCGCGCCGCTCGGCAGCCTGATGGCCGGCGTGCTCGCCGACCGCATCGGCGAGCCGCTGACCATCGCGGCCGGTGGCGTCGTCTGCCTGCTGGGAGCGGCCTGGTTCGCGAGCCGGTTGCCACAGCTCCGACAGCTCGTCCGGCCGATCTACATCGAGCGAGGGATCATCGCGGCCCCGGCTGCGCGGACCGACACGCCCGCAGGCTAGGGCCCCACCACGGGCTTGCGCCGGGCGGCCTCGCTCCAGGCGCGATCATAACCGAAGCTCCCGTTCCCACGCGCGAAACGCGGTCTCGTAGTAGTCGTCAGAGAAGCGCACCCATTCGCCGAGCGCTGTGGGCGGCTGCCAGTCCTTGGCGGCGTCGGCGGCCGGCACGCCACGAGCGACTGCGCGGCGCGCTCCCTCCTCGATCGACTCTAGCAACGACAGGAAGACGCGCAGGTCCGCGTCGCGCGCGGCCGTTCCGTGGCCCGGCACCCAGAGCGCGGCCGGCTCGGCGAGGAGCTTTCGTACGTGCGCGGTCTGCCGACTGGGAATCGCGTCGACGAAGTTGGGGAACAGGCCAATCCACACCAGGTCACCACAGAAGACGACGCGCGGGTCCACCACCTCGACCGTGAGGTCGCTGGCGGTGTGCCCTTCGCGCGGGGTGATCCGCACGCGCCGTCCGCCGAGATCGAGCTCGGTTTCGCGGTCGGCGGGAAGCATGCTCCCCGGGACCACCGCCGCTGGGCGCCTCCGCAGGAGCCACTCCCGAGTCGTCGCCGTCCCCATCAGCTCGACCGAGCCGCCCTCCGAGCCATATCCGCCGAGTCCCGCCGAGTGATCGCCGTGGTAGTGGGTGAGGACGACCTGCGTGGGCGAACGACCCGTGAGGCGCCGCGCCTCCCCGGCGAGCCAGCGCGCGCCCTCCACGCTCGCGAAGCCTTCGATCGCGAGGACACCGTCGCGGCCGGCGACGATCCCTCCGTTCGAGAAGGTGCGCATGGCGCCGCTCGCCTCGGATCCCGCAAGGGGCGTCGAGATCAGCATCCAGACCCCGTCAGCCACGCGCTCGAGCCGACCCCAGGGCTCGACGCGGACCGGCGTGCCGCGCGGCTCGGCGGCGAAGAGCCGGCGCGTGGCGTCGGTGGCCCCGCCGAGCGCGGTCAGCAGGTAGCCGGCGCACCCCGCGGCAGCGCCAAGAAAGCTCCGCCGGGTGACCGCGCTCATGGCTGCCTCGTCGAGTCCGCGGCTGGCTTTCGGTCGAACTTGTAGCTCACCGCGCGCAACGTGGGATAGAACTGGACGAAGACGTTGTCGTCGGCCGCGTTCTGGGCATGGCACGACTGGCAGCCCTGCCGTGGATTCGCGACCGACCTGGATCCGGGGGCGCCCTTGCCGAAGTTGAAGTACGCCCAGCTGCCCGGGTATCGCTCGCTGTCCTTCACCGAGAACTCGACCGCGATGAAGTCGCCCTCGAAGAAGCCCTGCTTGCTTGGATGGACCTTCTGGCCCGGCTCGTAGAGCGTCATCGCCATCATGGTCTTCTCCCGAAACTTTCCGGTGCGAACGTAATGCTCGTACGCGGTGCGCTCGATGAACACGTTGTGGAACATCCCGCCCGTCTTGCCGGCCGCGGCCACATCCGCCCCGCTCGGCTGGGAGTAGCCGAGCCCCATGGATGCTCCGGCCAATATCCACCGCTCGAAGCCGTTCGGCCGGATGAGGGAATCCCCGCTGTAGCGGGGGATCGTGTCGCTCATGGGTGCTGCGGGCAGACTGACGGTTCGGCGGGGCGTCAGGAAGGCCACCCCGGCCGCGAGGACAACGATGGCGGCGGCTGAGGCCAGCTTGAGCGCGGTCATGGAGCCTCCACGTGCAGATTTTTTTGCACCCAGGACCGCTACGAACGCGCGGTGGGTGCGACCGGCGTCTCTGTGTGAAAAGTTTTTTGCACTTACGGGTGCTGTGTGCGCCATCATTGGTCGCTGCGCCGGTCTCGCTCAGTTCTGTCTTGGGCCCGCCGGCAGGCTAGCGCCCTTGCCGGAGTGCGTCGAGCGCCCACACCGCCGTGAGACGCACCTCGTGATCGGGGTCCCGGGTGGCTGCGATCAGCGGTTCCACCGCCCGTTCGTCACCCAACTCGCCCAGCACCTTCGCGGCACTCTCGCGGAGCGCCGGGAGCGTATCGCCCAGCACCTGGATCAGCCCGTCCGTGGCGCGCGGGTCGTGCGAGACACCAAGGGCGTGAATCAGCGCATCAGTCGCGTCGGGGTCGCTCTCGTGCGCGAGGGCGTCCATCAAGGCGGGAACGGATGCGCTGCCCCCGAGTTGCCCGAGCGAGCTGGCCGCGTTCGCGCGAACGGCCGGCTCCGAGTCGGTCAACGCGCCCTCGAGCGCGGCGATCCGCACCGAGCTCTCGAACTTGCGAAGCGCTCCCGCCGCCATGACGCGTGTGTGGACGTCGGCGTCCGACCGAAGCAGGTGAGCGAGGGCCTCTCCCGCCTCCTCGCCGCCGATCCGTCGCAGCGCCACGGTCATTACCGAGCGGACGCCGGGCTCCGGATCGTGGCGCAACGCCTCGAGCGCGGGCACGGCTCTGGGATCCCCGAGCTCGCCCAGGGCCAGCACCGCCATTTCCCGGACGTTGCCATCCGGGTCCCGGAGCGCGGTCGTGAGGGGCGCGAGCGCGGATCGCCCGCCGAGGTGGCCGAGCGCCCACGCGGCCACGCCGCGCGTCGCCGGATCCTCGTCGCTGAGCCGCCCAGTGATGACAGCTCGGGCGCCGGTCGCGCGGCGGGCGCCCAGCGTCCACAGCGCGTCGCGCCGCGCGACCACATCAGGTTCGTCGAGCTGCGCCACCAGCTCGCGCTCGCGCCGGGTCTCGCCCCAGGGGTGGATTGCGGCCGTCGGAACGCCGAAGAGCATCGACGCGGCGGCAACCGCCAGCACCGTGCGCCGGCCGGCCGGCCGGTGATCGAGCCCGACGTCGAGAATCGCGCGCATGCGCTCCGGCAGCGTCGCAGCCTCCGCCATGGCCAGGGCACCGCGCGCCGGCGCCATCGGCCGGGTGAAGGACCGCGCGATGTCGAGCAGATGCTCGGCGTACTCCACCGCTCCCGTCCCGAGTGCGAGCACCCGGTCGTCGCACGCTTGCTCCTGCTCCTGTCTCGCGCGCCGCGCAGCGCGCCAGGCCAGCGGATTGACCCAATGCAGCGCGCAGGCGACCTCGATCACGAGATGCCCGGCGTAGTCCGCGCGACGGATGTGGGCCATCTCGTGCCTCAGGACCACCCGTCGCCGTTCGGGGTCCCAGCGGCGTGACGCGGCCGGAAGCAGTACGACGGGGCAGAACAATCCCCAGCTCACGGGAACGGCGAGCTCGCGGCTGAGCGCGACGCGCACGCGTTGCGTCACGCCGAGTTCCGCGGCTACGTCCAGGGACAGCTGGTGCAGCGGCCCCCGGCGGAGAGTCGCCGCCCGCCGGCTGACCCCGGCGATCCGCCGGACGTCACGCACGAGGCGGAAGAGCACGACAAGCACGCCCGCAAGCCACGCCCCGAGGAGCCAGGGGCTGGCGGCCCGCGCGGCCCGTCGCCATGCGATTCCGTCGCCCCTGTCGAGGCCGTCGGGCATCTGCATGTCCATGTCGCCGTGGTGGCCGGCTATGGCGCGAACCATCGCCCGGCTGTGCCCTTCCTCGGGCATGGCCGGCGCCATGACCATCACGCGCTCGCCGGTCATCGGATCGGAAGAGCGCGCCGACCGCGGATCCAAGGGAGGCAGAACGACGCTGAGCGCCGGCAACATCAGCAGCGCGGCAAACGTGGTGGTCCAGATGACATAGCGGCCGGCCGCCGAATGCCGCCGGCGAAGGCGCACGACGAAGGCCGCGAGGAGCAGCAGCAGGCCGCCCTTGGCGAGGGTGCCACCGAGCAGTTGGATCAGGTCGAGCTGGCTCATGGGCGCTTCCCCCTCTTGGCGGCCTCGATCCAGGCCGCCAGTTCGTTCAACTCCTCCTGCGAGAGCCGGGTCGACGGCGAATCCAGCAGGGTGAGCACCGCCTTGGAGGGCGATCCGCGAAAGAACGTCCGCACGACATGACGGAGCGCGGACTCCCGTGCCCGCTCCGGCGGCACAATGGGGCTGTATATGTATCGCGTCCCTTCGCGCCGGTGCCCGACGACGCCCTTCCGCTCCAGAATCCCCAACGTCACCCGGACCGAGTTGTACGCCGGACGGTCCGACAGGTGCTCCACGACCTCGGCAGCACCTGCCTCACCCAGGCGGTACAGAATGTCCATGATCTGGCGCTCACGGCGGCTGAGCTCAGGCGGATGGGGCGGCACGGGTCCGTTCCTGCAAAGTTTTTTTCACTACGGAACGGCGGGACGTCCGGTTTCGGGCCGGAACGGACGGGCAGGCGGCGCTAGCGAAGGTCCCGGAGGGCGACGTTGGCGGCGTGGTAGCCGGCCATGCCGTGGACTCCGCCTCCGGGCGGCGTCGACGCGGAGCAGAGGTAGACCCCGCGCAGCGGGGTTCGATAAGGAGTCGGTCCCACGACGGGCCGCCGGAAGACCTGTGGCAGGTCCATCATGCCGCCGTTGATGTCGCCGCCGATCAGGTTCGGGTTCCGCTGCTCGAATTGGGTCGGGGTGATGGCGCTCCGAGCCAGGATCCGCTCCCGAAAGCCGGGAGCGAAACGCTCGACCTGGCGCTCGATCCGCTCGGTGACATCCAGGGTGCACCCGTTCGGCACGTGGCAGTACGCCCACGCGGTGTGGCGACCGGCGGGCGCCCGCGTGGCGTCAAACAGCGAAGGTTGGACGAACAGCACGAAGGGGCGCTCGTGGACTTCGCCACGCGCATGCGCGGCTTCCGACGCCGCGATCTCCTCCAGCGTTCCGCCCAGGTGGATGGTCGCCGCGCGGGCGCAGGCGGTGGACGTCCACGGAACCGGCCCGTCGAGCGCCCAATCGAGCTTGTACGCGGCGGCGCCATACCGATAGCGCTCGAGGGCGCGGCGATAGCCGGCCGGGAGCCGGTCGCCGGCGATCCGCACCAGCTGACGCGGCCCCACGTCCATCATCACGACGCGCGCTCCGGCCAGTTCGTCGAGCCCGCTGACCGGAGCGTCGGCCTGCACGACCCCGCCAAGCGACCGGAAATAGCCCAGGAGCGCGTCCGCGAACCGCTGCGACCCACCGCGAACGATCGGCCAGCCGACGGCATGTCCCGCCACCGACAGGAGCAGGCCGAAGGCCGCGGTGCCGGCCGTCTCGAGCGGCAAGAACGAGTGCGCGGCATTCCCCGCGAAGAGCGCCCGGGCCGCCGTGCCGCGGAGCCGCCGGGCCAGGAACGTCGCGGGGAGCAGCGCCTGCAGTCCGAACCGCGTCATCAGGATCGGGCTCTTCGCGAGGTGCAGCGGTGGGGCGAGCACATCCACGGCGAGATCGTCCCACTCCCGGGCGAAGGCGCCGTGCAGTCGTATCCAGTCGCGACCACCTTCGCCGAGCCCTCGCGCGGTCTCCTCCAGCGGCTGCTCCAGCACCGCCGCCGTGCCGCCGTCGAGCGGATGCGCGAGCGGCGCGGGGGGCTGTATCCACTCGAGTCCGAACTCCGCCAATGGAAGCGACCGGAAGAACGGCGACGAAAGGGCGAGAGGATGGACAGCGGAGCACACGTCGTGAACGAAGCCGGGTAGCGTGAGCTCGGCGGACCGAAGGCCGCCGCCGAGGGTCGGCTGGGCCTCGCGGATCACCGTGCGGAGACCCGCGCGCGCGAGAACGATCCCGGCGGCGAGGCCGTTCGGGCCGGAGCCCACGACGATGGCGTCGGCGGTCGATGACATGAGGGCGGCTGTAGAAGATAGCCCTTCCGGGGGGCGGCGAGGTCGCAAGCAGCCAGGTCACGTCGGCCGCGTGACGAACCGGCCCACCGACCCGGTGACCGCCCGCCCTGACATCGCACAGGGATCGGCCCAGTTTATCGCAAGGACCGACCCAGGAGGGATGTATGGAAGGGACCTCGTCAGCCTCACTCGGGCTGTTGATCGATGCGGATCCGACGATGCGCCATCTGACCGGACCGCTCGTGCGTTCGCACGGACTCGAGCTCGTCCAGGCGCGCAGCGGGATCGCTGCTTTCGAGCTGCTGGAGCAGGTGCCGGGCCGGTTTCGCCTCGCCCTCGTGAGCCTCGACATGCCCGATCTCTCCGGCGCGGTCATCCTGGAGACGCTCGGGCTGTTCCGGCCGGACATCGCGACGATCTGCCTCGCCACCGCCGAGCGGGTGGCGCGCTCCAATGGCAGCGGTCGCTGCCTGGCAAAGCCGGTTCGTGCCGACCAGCTCGGGGCTCAGATCAACGAGGCGCTCGCGGGGACCCTGTCGAAGCAGCCGGGCACCGCCGTCCTCCCGGAGGCGGTCGCGCGCGCCAAGGCGACCTTCGCGCGCTCAGGCAGTCTCTTCGAGGCCGCGAGAGAGCTCGCCCGCGGAGTGACGGACGGCTTGGGTGACGCGTGGTGAGCGTTACGAGGTAGGGCGGCGGGGCTTCGATTCTTCGCCGTCGCGCGCGGGGCGGCCATGGAGCGCGGCAGCGACCTTCGTCAGCAGCTCGTCCCGCGTGAACGGCTTCGCCAGAAACATCACGTCGGGATTGTCCAGACCCTCCCGCACCAGAACCTCGGCCGGAAAGGCCGACATGAAGAGCACGCGGGTCTTCGGCCACTGCTCCCGGAGGACGTGGATCAGGTCCACGCCGTTGACCTCCGGCATCACGACATCGGTAATGACCAGGTTCAGCGGCGGACGGGCGGTGGACAGGACCTCCAACGCCTCGCCGACCGACGCGGCCTCGAAGACGCGAGCACCGGCCTCGGACAGAAACCTGAACAGCGTCCGCCTGACGATCCCGACGTCGTCAACCACGAGGATGCTTCGGCCGATGAACGGGGAAACGGACTCGGGATCATAGGTCACGGGGCACAGCCTATCAATCGCAGGGGTGGCTTGGTGTAAGCGCATGTCCTACCCGGCAACTAGCCACCACGGAGCCCGGTAGTGCGGTGCGCTGGATCACGTTCCATCGAAGGATGTGGATAAAGGGCTGAAACCACCAGGGGACGGACGTCGTCAATACTCATCGCCGCGTCAGCCATCGACTTCCACTCCCGGGACGCGCCATGAAGGCCTTGGTCAACCGTTTCCTGCTAGCATTCGCGCTTCCGATCGTCCCCCTGGCGGCCACCCGGGCCGATACCAGCCTGCGGCCGACGGCGCCGACGCTGGCCTACAGCATCGATCTGAACCGGCGGGCCGACGACCTCTTCCACGTTACGCTCACGGTCAGCGGTCTCGGCCCGGAAAACGCCATCTACCAGTTCGCTGCCACGGCGCCCGGCACCTACCAGGTCATGAACATCGGCCGGTACGTGAAAGCGTTCCAGGCCTTCGACGCCAAGGGGCGGAGCGTGGCGGTGCAGCAGGTCTCCGTCAACCAGTGGAAGCTCGCCGACCCGAGCAAGGTGCGGACCATCCGCTATGCCATCACCGAGACCTGGGACAGCCCGCTGGACCACCCGATCTACAAGATGTGCGGCACCTCGATCGAGGCAGACAACGTCCTCATCAACCCGCACGCGGTGCTCGGCTATCCGGCGGGCCTGCAGGCCACGCCGGTTCGCCTGCGGCTCGCCTACCCCGCGGCCTGGAAGGTGGGTACGGCGCTCCACCGGGGACCCGACGGCGTCTACGTCGCGGGCAGCTACGATCAGTTGGTAGACTCGCCGATTCTGCTCGGCCGGCTGACTCGCGCCCGGTTGGTCGTGACCGGCGTCCCGGTCGACGTGTACGCGTATTCGGAGAGCGACAAGATCACGGCGACCCAGCTGCTCACCGCCATGACCGGCATGCTCAACGCTGCGGGCAAGTTTCTCGGCAAGCTGCCGGTCGACCGGTACACCTTCCTCTACCATTTCGGCGACGCCTCGGCCGGCGCGTGGGAGCACTCGTACAGCTCGGAGTACGTACTGCAGGACGGTGAATACACCGACTCGGTGGGCAAGCGGGTGACCGACATCGCCGCGCACGAATTCTTCCACGTGGTGACGCCGCTCAACATCCACAGCGAGATCATCGAGCACTTCAATTTCGTCACGCCGGTCCCCTCGCAGCACCTGTGGCTCTACGAGGGGACCACGGAATGGGCGGCGCATGCGATGCAGCTCCGGGCCGGCCTCAAGACGCCCCAGGCGTATCTGGCGACGCTGATCACGAAGATGAAAATCGACCGGCAGGCGTACGACAGCACCTACAGCCTGCGCGAGCTGGCGCTGACCTCCTACAGCGACTCCGGTCAGGCGCAGTACGGGAACATCTACATGCGCGGCGCGCTCACCGCGGGCCTGCTCGACATCAGGCTGCTCGAGCTCTCACACGGCGAGCGGGGCCTGCAGGACCTGATCATCGATCTCTCTCACCGATTCGGCAAGCACCGCGCCTTTCCCGACTCGACCTTCGTGGACACGCTGGTGGCCATGACCTCTCCGGAAATCCGCGACTTCTTCGACCGCTACGTCTGGGATTCGCAGCACCTGCCGATCAAGGAGTACTACGCGAAGCTCGGGATCACGCTCGTCGAGGACGGGAAAGGTCAGCCGGTCCGCTTCGAGCTGGATCCCAACCCCACCGACGAGCAGCGCCTGCTTCGCCAGGCCTGGCTCGGCCGGGAGCCCCGACCATCGTCCTGACCGGCGCTTCAGGAGTAGTATCGACTGAGGTGCGCGGCCACGCCGTCGAGGTCAGGGAACAGGCGTCGCTCGTCCACGCTCACGAGGTCGAGCTGATCCCGGATCGTGCCGCATTCCGCCGCGGGGATCACGATCTTCGTGAGCGACTCGCCCAGGCCGTGCTGCTCCAGGAACCGGTCGAACGACTGCCGCTTGTCCGAGCAGAGCGTGAAGGCGGCGGACTGGGCCACGATCCGCACGTCGAGCGACGGCGGCTCCAGCAGGCAGGCGAACGGGCGCGCCTCCGCCGGCATCGCGAACAGGGCGGCGGGCGTGGGCCGGCGATCACTTCCGAACATTCCCTCCAGGTCCTGGATGAGTAGCGCCAGGTCCGGCAGCTGGAAGCGCCGGTGCACGGCCTTCCAGTCGAGCCGCCACACCGCTCGATCAGTGGTGACCCGCAATTCGACGGTCGCGAAATGCGCGGCCACGAGGGGAGAGTACGTCCAGTCCAGCAGCCGGGTGGGCAGCCCGTGATGCTGCGCCGCCACCAGGACCTCCCACTCGTTCACCGGCGGCGAGTGGAAGTAGGGCCGGGAGTACCGGATGAAGCTTCGGAGGATGTACTCCTCGAGATCGGCCTTGGTATGTGGCGGGCGTACGCCGCCGAGCATGTCGAGGCTGGTGAGCAACGGCCAGGCCGCGTCCGCCGCGCCGCGAAACACGCCGGCGCTCCGCCGGCGCCCGATGGCCGGATCGGGCTCGAGTGGGGTGGTCTGGGCGATCAGGTCGCCCAGGGAGTGAACGACGACTTCGCGGATCACGCGTGGATATGTTGGCCGCGAGCCGGGATCGCGCAAGGCCCGGCGACGCGGCGATCTTTCCCGCGTGACTGCCGTCGACCTCACTGAGCTCGCGGCTCGCCTGCCGGCGAAGCCGCTCACCCGCTACGCGCCGAGCCCGACCGGCTACCTCCATCTGGGCCACGTGGCCAGTGCCGTATGGGTCTGGGGTCTGGCGCGGGCTCTTGGCGGGAGTGTGCTGCTCAGGCTCGAGGATCACGACCGCGGCAGGTGCCGGCCGGTCTACGAGACCGCGTTGCTGGAGGATCTCGAGTGGCTCGGGCTCGACCCGGACTTCGGCACCCCCAGTGAGCTGCGGGCGGGACCTTCGTCCTATCGGCAGAGTGATTCCGGCGCGGCCTACGAGGCCGCGCTCGCGACGCTCGGGCGCCACGCGACGCTGTTCGGCTGCGACTGCTCCCGCAAGGACCTCGCGATCGCCGATGGCGACGTGTTCAACGAGGAGACCAGGTATCCCGGACGGTGTCGTATGCGTGGGCTTGGGAACGCGCCCGGCGTGGGTGTTCGCCTTCTGGTGAATCCAGGTGTCGAGCGCTTCGTGGACGCGCGCGCGGGCCCTCAATCACAGGACCCCTCGGCGCAGTGCGGGGATCTGCTGCTGCGTGACCGCCTCGGCCAGTGGACCTACCAGTTCGCGGTGGTCGCGGACGACCTGCGCCACGGCGTCGACCTGGTGATCCGGGGGGAGGATCTGCTGGAATCCACCGGCCGTCAGCTCCTGCTCGGGCGGCTCCTCGGACGTCCTGCTCCGCCGGTATTCGTGCACCATCCGCTGATCCGGAAGGCGGGCGGCCAGAAGCTCAGCAAGGCCGCACGCGATAGCGGCATCCGCGAGCTGCGTGCGTCCGGTGTGCCGCCCGCGGAGGTGCTCGGCCGCGCGGCGGCCCTCACCGGATTGCTGGAACGCGCCGAACCGTTTGGCGCGGCCGATCTGGCCAAGCTGTTCGGCGCGCGTTAGGATCGGGTTGTCCGCCACGCCATCGGAGAACCTCGATCATGCGTCGACGCTCCGCCTGTTTCGGCCTCCCAACCATCTTGCTGGCCTTGCTGGTCGCGCAGGTCGTGGCGCCGGGGCCGGTCATGGCGCAGGTCCTGCCGAGGGTGATCATCAGGACCGCCCGCGGCGACATCGAGGTGGAGATCGACACGATCCGCGCGCCGATCACCTCGGCCAACTTCCTCCGGTACGTCGACCTGGGCTTCTATCGGTTCGGCCAATTTCACCGGACCGTTCGGGCTGACAACCAGCCCGGGAGCAAGGTCAAGATCGCCGTTGTCCAGGGAGGGCTCGACTCGCTCCGCGTCAAGGACTTTCCTCCGATCAAGCTGGAGCGCACCAGCGTCACCGGCCTCCGGCACAAGGACGGGACGATCTCCATGGCGCGAGATGGCCCCGACACGGCCACCTCCGAATTCTTCATCTGCATCGGGGATCAGCCGTCGCTCGACTTCGGCGGGAAGCGGAATCCCGATGGCCAGGGGTTCGCCGCGTTCGGACGGGTGGAGTTGGGGATGGACGTGGTCGGCCGGATCAACGCATCGCCGGCGCATGGGCAGACGCTCACGCCGGCGGTGCCGATCTACGAAATCGTGAGGAAGAAGTAGGTCCGACCCCCTAGTTGCCCGTCACGCCTTTGAAGATCCCCTGCCGCACGCGCACCGCCTTGGGGGGAGCTGCTTCGTCGACGGCAAGCCCGCTTTCGACCCTCGCCACGAGGCGGACCTTGCCGGTGAGCGTCATGACCTCGCCATCGCGCCGCACCTGGATGGGCAGCGGTTGGCCCTCTTCCTTCCCGAATCGCGCCCGGAACTTGGATCCGAAATCGGGGTCGGTAATCGCGATGTCGCCGAGCGACAGCAGGACGTCGCCTGCCTTGAGGCCGGCGTCCTCGGCGGCTCCTCCGGGCAGCACGTCGCGAACCACCACCGCGCCCGACGAGTCCTGCCCCGCGGAGATGCCGAGTCTTGCCTCGCGAATCGTGTCGCTCACGACCTTGAGGCCGGCGAGGGGAAGCACCTGCGCCCATGGGTACTGCTCGCGACCATCCACGTATCTGGCCGCGAAATCGGTGAAGCTCTTCCCGCCCGCCGCCTTCGACACGGCGGCCCACCAATCGGCTCCGGTGAAGCCTTTGCCGGTCTTGTACGTCGTTCGGTAGAGATCCCGCATGACATCGTCCAGGCCCCGCTTGTTGTCGCTGGCGTCGCGGATCATGACGTCGAGCGCGAAGCCGGCCAGCGACCCCTTGGGATAGTAGAGGTATTCACTGCCGTCGGTCGGATGGATCCAGGTGGTCAGCGAGGCGTCCTCGAGGGACGTGGGGGGCGCGGCCGCCACCTTCGCGATCTTGTCAGCCGTCGCGGCCAGGAACTGCTGCTCGCTGACGATACCGCCGCGCAGGATGGCGAGGTCGGCGTAATAGTCCGTGATCCCCTCGCTCACCCAGAGCCAGACCGTGGGTTCGCTCCGGTCGTAGCGGTACGGCACCATGTCGGCCGGACGGAGCCGCTTCACGTTCCAGGCGTGGAAGATCTCGTGGGCGGTGATGGAGGCGAGCACCGGATTGCCGATGAAGCCCGGGCTGTAGATCCCGACGTGCGAATTGGTGTGCTCCAGCGCGCTGCCGCCGCCGTATGCCGAGTCGAAGATCATCATGACGCTGTAGTGGGGCCACGGCGTCTCGCCGAAGATCGCCGTCTCCGGCGGAATCATCTTCGCGATCTCGTCCAGCGTCTCCGTGCGGGCGGACCCGGCCATGGCGCCGGCGGGATAGGTGGCCAGTCGGATCCATGCTCCGGCCACCTGCGTGCTGTCGAGATCCATCCTGCCCACGAAGAACGGTTTGTCCACCAGGTCGTGATAATTCGCCTCGCGGTACGTCCACCGCTGCTGCGGCAGCGACTGCATACCGGTCACGACCCGCCAGGACGGCTCGGTCTTGATGGTGACCGTGGCCGGGAAATCGGTGCCGCGGCCTTCGGGGTACGGCAGCACGTTTGTGCCATTGAACAGCACGAAGTCCGGCTTGGCCCAGGCCATGGCGTTGTCGAGCGTGTCGGCCAGGTAGTTGAACCGGACGGTCACCGACTTGGCCCCGGCGGGATTCACGCGCCACGTGTCGTAGTCCAGCTTGTCCCAGACCAGCGGCCTCTCGCCCGCCATGGGCGTGAAGTCCGACACCCAGCGCGCGAAGAAGGTCAGCTCGTAGGCGCCGGGCGTCCATGCCGGGATGGAGAGCAGTACGGGCCCCGGGCCGGTCACATCGAAGTTCATCGCGACCTGAAGCCGGCGGCTCTGGGCGGTGAGCGTATCGAAGGTGATCTCGTAGCGAATGTTGCCGAGCGGGGCCGAGACGGGCGCGGCAGGCGTCTGCTGCGCGTGGGCCCGCCCCGTCATGGGGAGCGCGAGCGCGACGAGGGCGAGATGGCGCAGGGAACGGCGGAGCGTCATGGGGTGTGGGGGAGAGGGTTTCCTACGCGTCGGATCGCACCGCCACGGCCGGGGCTCCGGCCCCGACGGCCGGCGCGATGGAAGGCTCCGTCACGAGCTCTCCCTCCCAGCGGGCCATCACGGCGGTTGCGAGGCAGTTGCCGACCAGGTTCACCATCGTTCGCGCCATGTCCATCAGCTCGTCCACGCCCAGGATCACGGCCACGCCCTCGAGCGGGAGCCCGAACGCGGTGAGGGTGCCGGAGAGCACGACCAGCGACGCGCGCGGGACGGCGGCGATGCCTTTGCTCGTGATCAGCAGCGTCAGCATCATGACCAACTGCTGGCCCACGGTCATCTCGACGCCCGCCGCCTGGGCCACGAACATCGAGGCGACGCCCAGGTACAGCGTCGAGCCGTCGAGGTTGAAGGAGTAGCCCGTCGGCATGACGAACGCGACGATGCTCCGGGGCACGCCGAACTCCGTCATCCGCTGCATGGCCAGCGGGAGGGCGGCATCGGACGAGGTCGTGGTGAACGCGATGATCGCCGGATCCTTGACCGCGCGGATGAACGGGCGGATCGGAATGCGCGCGATGAGCGCGGCCGGCACCATGGCCACCAGCGCGAACACGATCAGCGCCCCGTAGAGGGTGGCCACGAGCAGGCCGAGGTTCCGGAGGACCTGGATGCCGCTGTGGCTGACGGTCACCGCCATCGCCGCACCGATGCCGATCGGTGCGAACTTCATCACCATGCCGACGAACTTGAACATCACCTCCATCAGCCCTTCGCAGAACCCGAGCAGCGCTTCCTTGGGCCGCCCCGGACCTGCGTCAGAGCGATGGCGAACAAGGTGGCCCAGAAGACGACCTGCAGGACCTCGTTGTGCACCGCGGCCTCGAAGAAGCTCTGGGGCACCACGTGCTCCAGGAACCCGCCGAACGTCGTGGGCGCGGCCTTCGGGATCGGCGCGTTGGGGTCGGGCGCCGGCAGGATCACCCCGACGCCCGGACGGGTGATGTTGACCGCGATGAGCCCGACGGCCAGGGCGACCGTCGTCATCAGCCAGAAGTAGCCGATCGATTTGACCGCCAGCCGCCCGATGCGCTTGAGGTCGTCGCCGTGGCCGGCGATGCCGACCACCAGCGTGCCGAAGATGATCGGCACGACGACCGACTTGATCATGCGGAGAAAGGTGGTCGAGAGCGGCTTCAGCGCCGCACCGACGTCGGGCGCCAGCCAGCCTAGCAGGATCCCGAGGCCCATCCCGATGAAGATCCACCAGGTGAGCGAGAGACTCCGGAGCGTGCGCAGCATCAGCGGCCGACCAGCGCGCCGGCCTTGGCCTCGATGCCCGCGAGCAGCGACGCGTAGGACGCGGCGAACTTGCTCACGCCGTCGCGCTCCAGCTCGCCGGTGATGGCTGAAAGGTCGATGCCCAGGTCCGCCAGCGCCGTGAGCTGGCTCGGCGCCTCGGCCATCCCTTCGTGGATCCGCACGGCCGGCCGCCCGTGGTCGCGATAGGCGGCGAACGTCTCGGGCGGCAGCGTGTTCACCGTCCGCGGCGCCACCAGCGGCTCGACGTAGTGCACGTCGGGATACCGGGGGTCCTTGGTACTGGTGGACGCCCAGAGCGGCCGTTGCGGGCGGGCGCCGGCCTTGGCCAGCCGGTCCCAGCGCGGGGTGCCCAGCGACCATTCGAACAGGCGGTAGGCCGCGCAGGCGTTCGCGATGGCGATGCGCCCGCGGAGCTTCGCCGGATCGCCCAGCCCGTCGAGGAGCGGGTCCACCTTGCCGTCCACCCGGCTCACGAAGAAGCTCGCGACGGATGTGATCGGGCGGAGCGGCAGCCCCGCCTCGAGCCGCCGCTCGAGGCCCGCGAGGAACGCCTCGATGACCTCGCCGTAGCGCTCGATCGAGAAGAGCAGCGTCACGTTGACGCTGACGCCGGCGGCGATGCAGTCCGTGATCGCCGGCAGCCCCTCTGGCGTGCCGGGAATCTTGATCATGGCGTTGGGCCGGTCGAGCGCGCGCCACAGCCGCTCGGCCTCGTGAGTCGTGGCCGCGGTATCGTTGGCAAGGGTCGGAGCCACCTCGAGCGAGACCAGCCCATCACCGCCGGCGCTCGCCTGGTAGACCGGCGCGAACGCGTCGCACGCCGCGCGCACGTCGGCCACGGCGAGGCGCTCGAAGATCTCCTGGGGACTCCGGCCCGCGTCCGCCTCGGCGCGGATCTCGTCATCGTACAGCCGGCTGCCGGCGATCGCCTTCTCGAAGATCGTCGGATTGGATGTCATGCCACGTAGGCCGTCCTCGGCGATGAGGCGCGCGAGCTCGCCGGAGGTCACGAGGTCGCGGGTGATGTAGTCGTACCACGGGCTCTGGCCGAGCTCCCCGAGGCGGACGAGCGGATTGGTAGCGGTCATGCGGTCCTCTGGACGAGCAGCTGGCGGACGATCGACGCGGCGCGCGCCGGGGTGAACTTGAACTCCTCGAACAGCCGGTCGCCCGGCGCGGATGCGCCGAAGCCCTCCATGGCGAGCATGGCCCCGTCGTTCCCGACCCACCGCTCCCATCCGAAGGCGCTGGCCGCCTCGATGCCGAGGCGCACCCGTACGCCCGGCGGCAGCACTTCGTTTCGATAGGCCTCCGGCTGGGCCGCGAAGAGCTCCCAGGACGGCATCGACACGACTCGCACCCGGACCCGGTCGGCCTGAAGCAGCTTGGCGGCCGCGAGCGCGACGTGGACCTCGGAGCCCGTGGCGACGAGGATGGCCTGCGGGTTCCCGCCCGGCGCGTCCTGCAGCACGTAAGCGCCGTGCGCGGTGCCGGCCGAGGCGCCGAGCGTCGAGCGATCGAACACCGGCAGCTTCTGCCGCGTCAGCACGAGGAGCGTGGGCCCGACGGTCCGCGCCATCGCGACGCGCCAGGCCTCGACCGTCTCGGTGGCATCCGCCGGACGCAGCACGACGAGGTTGGGGATGGCCCGCAGCATGGCCAGGTGCTCGATCGGCTGGTGCGTCGGACCGTCCTCCCCCACGCCGATCGAATCATGGGTGCCGATGTAGATGACCGGCAGCCGCATGATCGCCGCCAGGCGGATGGCCGGTTTCATGTAGTCGGAAAACACGAGGAACGTGCTGCCGAAGCCGCGAAGGCCGCCGTGGGCGGCGATGCCGTTCAGGCACGCAGCCATGCCGTGCTCGCGCACGCCCCAGTGGAAGGTCCGCCCCGTGCTTCCCGGCCCGAACGTGCCGCCCTGCTTGAGCGTCGTCCCCGTGCTGCCGCCGAGATCCGCGGAGCCGCCGACGAGGTTGGGCACCGCGGCCGCGATGGCCTGCAGCGCCAGCCCGGAGGCCTGGCGCGTGGCCAGCGGCCCCTGGTCGGGCGCGATGGCGGGCAGCGCGGCGTCCCAGCCGTCCGGGAGCGCGCCCGACAGCCATCGCTCCAGCTCGCGCGCGGCCTCGGCGTCGTCGGCCGCGTAGGCGGCCAGGCGCGCGCGCCACTCGGCCTCGAGCGCCGCGCCGCGGGAAACGGCTTCGCGCCAATGATCGAGGGCCTCCTCGGGCACGTAGAACCGGGGCTCGTCGGGCCACCCCATGATCTCCTTGGTCCGGCGCACTTCCTCCGCGCCGAGCGGCTCGCCGTGCGCCTTGCTCGTGTCCCGTTTTGTCGGGGCCGGATCGGCGATGTAGGTGCGGAGGATGACGATGGTCGGGCGGGTCGGCTCGGCGATCGCGGCCTCGCAGGCCCCGGCGATCGCCGCCAGGTCGTTCCCGTCGCCGACCCGGATCACATGCCAGCCGTATCCCTCGAACCGGAGCCGGATGTCCTCGCTGAAGGAGAGCGCGGTGTCACCGTCGATGGTGATGTGGTTGTCGTCGTAGATCAGCGTGAGCTTGCCGAGCCGCAGGTGTCCCGCGAGCGAGGCGGCCTCGTGGGAGACCCCCTCCATGAGGTCCCCGTCGCTCACGAACGCCCAGGTACGATGATCGACGATCCGGTGTCCCGGCCGGTTGAAATGCTCGGCGAGGAGGCGCTCGGCGATCGCCATCCCGACCGCATTGCCAACACCCTGGCCCAGCGGGCCGGTGGTGGTCTCCACCCCCGGCGTGTGGCCGCGCTCGGGATGGCCCGGCGTCCGTGAGCCCCACTGCCGGAAGGCCCGCAGGTCGTCCAGCGAGACGTCGTACCCGGACAGGTGCAGCAGGGAGTACAGCAGCATCGACGCGTGTCCGCAGGAGAGCACGAAGCGGTCGCGGTCGGGCCAGTCGGGATTCCGGGGATCGTGCTTGAGGAAGCGGTGCCACAGGACGTACGCGGCCGGCGCGAGGGCCATCGGAGTGCCAGGATGCCCGGACTGGGCGGCCTCGACCGCGTCCATCGAGAGTGCGCGAATGGCGTTGATGCTTCGCCACGCCACGGCTTCCGGCGGCACGTCGGGAGACGCCGAGCCGGCGCCGTCCGCTCGCGCGGGGAGGGTGCGAGTGCTCTCTGGGGTCAGAACGACGCTCCTTTCGCGGGCCCGGCGGAGGGAAGGCACGGGAAGATAATCGTCCGGCAGGAGGCGGGGGAGGATTGAAAATGGAGGCGAGAGGGAAACATCGACCGACGCGCGCGTTCGTCGCGTGATGGCCCCTCGCGCCGAGTTCGCAGGGTCCCATCTCCTGTCGCTCCGTCCCCGCGGCCTCTACCTTAGACCGGTCGATCATGCCCGCACTCGAACGGACGTACGAGATCCACGAGGTCGCCGAGTTGACCGGGCTGGCCGCCGCGAGGCTCCGTGTGTGGGAGCGCCGCTACGAGGTGGTCCGGCCGCGGCGCCAGCCGAACGGGTACCGGGCCTACACGGCCGATCAGGTCGCCTTGCTGCGAGCGTTCGCTCGGCTGATCGACGACGGGGAGCGGATCGGCGACCTGGCCGGGCGGCCGCGCGAGGAAGTCCTGGCCCGGGCGCAGGCGCGCGCGCTCGACGGCACGCCTCAGGCGGCCCTGCTGGACGCCGTTGCCGCGTTCGATCGTGAGCGGCTCGAGGGGCTCGTGGCGCAGCAGCTCGCGCTCCGGGGGCTGCGCGCGTTCGCCACCGAGATCGTGCTGCCGCTCGCCCAGTCGGTCGGCGACCTCTGGGCGCTCGGCAAGATCCCGATCGCCGCCGAGCACGTGGCCAGCGAGGTCGTGCTCCACGCGCTGAAGGGCGGGCTGCGGTTGTCCCGTGGCACGGGACCGCTCGTCGTCGGGGCCTGCCTCGCCGGCGAGCGTCACGAGTGGGGCTTTCTCGCCACACTGGCCGTGATCCAGGAAGATGGCTGGCGCGTGCACTATCTCGGCGCCGACCTTCCCGTGCAGGAGGTGGTGGAAGCCGCGTGGACGCTCGGGCCGAGGGGCGTCGCCCTGAGCGGTAGCGACCCGACCATCGTGCGGATCAACCTTCCGGCGCTCGCGACCTTCGTGGGCAAGCTGCCGCCCAGGACCATGGCCGTCATCGGCGGCGGCGGCGCCGAGTCCTTTACCCGCATGCTGCGCGGGTACGGGTTCCGGGTGGGGCTCGAGGCGTTCGCTCGCCCCGCGACGCCGTGACGAGCGCCGCGGCGCCAACGACCTCGACGGGATCGAACGGTGGAATTACGATGCCGTGAGGGTAGGCGTCACCGACGGAGGCACCCACGTTGATCGGGAGACTGCTGGGACGCCGCGCCATCCTGTCGGAGCGCGAGCAGGACCTCCGCGCCCGCGAGCAGGAGCTGCTCGACCGGCTCGCGGTCGCGCTCGGACGCTTCGGCAGCGACGTGGACGCGGACGATCTCCGGCGCTTCCATGAGGCGCGCGAGCAGCTCGCCGGGCTGTTCCTGCTCGTCGTGGCCGGGGAGTTCAACTCGGGCAAGTCGAGCTTCATCAACGCGCTGCTCGGAGAGCGCGTCCTTCCGGAGGGCGTCACTCCCACCACCGACCGGATCAACCGCCTGCGCTACGGCGCCGAGGCCTCCGAGCAGCTCGTCGAGGCCTTCCTGCTCGACCGGACCTATCCCGCCGACGTGCTCCGCGAGCTCACGGTCGTCGACACGCCGGGCACGAACGCGATCATCCGCCGGCACGAGGAGCTCACCCGCGATTTCATCCCGCGCGCCGATCTCGTGCTCTTCGTCACCAGCGCCGACCGGCCGTTCACCGAGAGCGAGCGCGGGTTTCTCGAGCAGATCCGCGAATGGGGCAAGAAGATCGTGTTCGTGGTGAACAAGATCGACATTCTCACCACCCCCGACGAGCGCTCGCAGGTCATCGAGTTCGTGCGGCAGCACGCCGCCGCGTTGGTTGGCGAGACGCCGCGCCTCTTCGCCGTGTCGGCGCGGGAGGCGCAGGCGGCCCGCGCGGATGGCTCGGTCGAGCGCTGGGCGGCGAGCGGCTTCGACGCCATGGACACCTATCTCGTGCGCACCTTGGATCAGGAGGAGCGCATCCGGCTCAAGCTCCTCAACCCGCTCAACGTCGGGCTGCGCCTGGCGGCGCGGTACAAGGACGTGGCGTTCGAGCGGCTCAAGCTCCTGGCGCAGGACATCGAGACCATCCAGAACATCGACCGGCAGCTCGCCCTGTTCCACGACGAGATGGTGCGCGACGTGGAGCCCCGCCTGGCGCGCCTCGACGTGCTGCTGGGCGACATGGAGCGCCGGGGGTTCCGGTTCTTCGAGGAGACCCTTCGCATCGGTCGCATCCGGACCCTGATGGACAGCGAGGGCGTGCGCCGTGCCTTCGAGCGGGAGGTCATCGGCGACACGCCCGCCCAGCTCGAGACGGAGACGGGGCGCGTCATCGACTGGATCGTCGAGCGGAATCTCAAGGCCTGGCAGGACGTGAGCGGGTACATCGACCGGCGGCAGATCGAGCGGCATCGCGAGGGCATGATGGGCGAGGTGGGCGGGACCTTCACCTACAACCGCCAGGCGCTGCTCGAGTCGATCGGCCGGGTGGCTCGGGAGGTCGTGGGCAGCTACGACCGCGAGGCCGAGGCGCGGGCCCTCGCCAACGACGTCCAGGGTACGGTCGCCACGACCGCGCTGGCGCAGTTGGGCGCGCTCGGCTTGGGCACGCTCGTGGTCACTCTCCTGACCGGCGCGGTGGCCGATGTCACCGGCCTCCTGCTCGCGACCACGCTGGCCGTGAGCGGCTTCTACGTCATCCCGCGAAAGCGCCGCCAGGCCCAGCGCGACTTGAGCCGACGAGTCGCGGAGCTGCGGACCCGACTTCGCGACGGGCTCACTCACCAGGTGCACCTCGAGATCTCCCAGTCGGCCGACCGGATCAACCAGGCCATCGCGCCCTATCGGCGCTTCGTCCAGAGCACGCAGCAGGAGCTGACCGACGCGCGTGGCGCCCTCGTCGCGACGGAAGACTCCCTGCTCCGGCTTCGGACCGACATCGAGCAGTCTTGACCTCGTGGTCGGGAGACCATCCATGGACACGATGCCGGAAGAGGAAGGCGGGGGAGGGCGTTGGGAGCGGGCGCGCCGCGCGCGGGGCAGCCGTCGCTGGCTGGGCCCGTTCCTGGTGATCGTGGTCGTCCCGATCCTGATTGGCGCCGCCGTGGTGCTGATCGCGGGCCGCGGTGTCGCGTTCGCCGCGATTCGCCGCGTCACCGCGCACAAATTTCCGAACGTGCAGTGGGTCAGCACGGCGGACCTGGCGCGATGGCGTGAGGATGCCGGGCGGACGCAGCCGCTCCTGCTCGATGCCCGCGCCGACATCGAATATCAGGTGAGCTGCATCCGCGGCGCGGTGCACATCAATCCGGGCCGACCGAGCCTCCGGCCGTTGCGCGGGCATGCCACCAACGATCCAATTGTCGTGTACAGCTCGGTGGGCTATCGGGGCGCGCGGCTGGCAGACTGGCTGGAACGGCAGGGCTTCACCAACGTGCGGAATCTGGCCGGCGGCATCTTCGCGTGGGCCAACGAGGACCGGCCCGTCGCCCGGGACGCGCGGCCGACCCTGGAGGTCCATCCCTACGACCGGCGGTGGGGATTCCTGCTCGAGTCGCGCTTTCGGGCGACGGCTCCCGACGTGGAGACGCCGTTCGCGGCGCCTTGACGCCTTAGCTGATGGACGGCGAGGGTGAGCTGTCGTCGTCCTCATCGTCGTCGCCGCTCTGGTTCCAGATGTCCGCCGTCAGCTTCCAGGAGCCGTCGCGCTGCCGTTTGAGACACATCACGTACTTCCCCGAATCGGCGGGCTCCTCCTCCGTCGCCGGCAGATTGTAGCGGCCCACCAGGTAGCCCAGGTTGCCGTCCACCTCGACCGCCAGCGTGGTCACCTTGAGGCCCTCATCGGTGCCTTGCCGCCAGAAGTCCCCGATGGCTGCCCTCCCCCGGATCGGCTCGTGGTCGGGGGGCAGGAGGACGGCGTCTTCGGCGTAGAGGCTCGCCATGGTGGCGGCGTCGCCCTTATTGGAAGCCTCCACGTACCGCTCGACGGCAGCCTCGATGGCCTTCCTGGAGGCCCCGTCCGAGGGGGAGGTCCGAGCGCCGCACCCGGCCAGGAAGCCGGAAATCACGGTCAGAAGGCACCCTAGGGTGGCTCCGCCTGTCATTCTGGCGCTAAACTTGCTAGATTCCCAGGTCGTCCATCGTAGGTCTGCGCGGCAGGCCTTCATGTTCACCCTCAAATTGGATCTTTGTGGCACGCAGATCACGCAATAGAACCGCAGTTTCCGCCCCCAGCTTTCGCAGGTCACAAGGACGCTCCATGCAGTCCCACCGCGATTGGCTCCTCGAACTTCACGGTTCGGTTTGCGCCTACTGCGGTACCGAGACACCCGCCGAGACGATCACGCTGGACCATGTCCGTCCCCGCCGTGGGCAGACCGCCTACGACCGTCCGGACAATCTGGTCCTGGCCTGCAGGGAGTGCAACGCGGCCAAGGCGGACACGCCGCTGGTCGCCTTCCTGATGCAGAAGCGCGCGCGGGGTGTGTACCTCCTCCACTATGGAGATCACCTCTCGGACCCTCTGAAGGAGCTGGCCAAGCAAGCGTCCGAACGGCCCATGCTGCCGAAGGATTGACCCGCGAACCGGGTGGAACGCTGAGGGGCGGCCTGACCAGGCCGCCCCTTCTTGCGTTCGGGGGGGCAGGTCACAGACACGGACCTCCTGCATACGCGATCCTCAACCAGGCGAGCCGGTCACCTCATCTTCGGAGGCAGCACATGGCAAGGGAGCGTTTCGCGCGGCACAGCATCGGAGAGGACCTGATCAAGGGGGCGATCGCCGGCGCTGCGGCCACTTGGATTATGGGCAAGATGTCCGCGGTCATACGTGGGGTCGGGCGCCGGGCAGACAAGGTGCGGGGTGCCGGAACGGGCTACGGCGCGGCCGTCGAGACGGCTGCGGGAGCCATCGGCCGAACGCTGGGTGGCAAGGACCGTGAGCCTCCCGGGTCCGCCGTCCATTGGGCGCTGGGGATCGGCTCGGGCGCGGTGTACGCGGTGCTCCGGCGTCGGTTGGCCGGAATCAGCCGCACCGCGGGTGTCGGGTTCGGGACGGTGTTCTGGGCGGCGATCGACGAAGGCGTCGTCCCTGCGCTCGGTCTCGGCCGCGCACCTCGAGCCTTTCCGTGGCGGCCGAACGCCCGCGGGCTGGCAGGCCACCTGACCTTCGGAACCGTGACCGACGGGGCGCTGCGGCTGCTCGACGCCGTGGTCTGAGCGCGGTTCAGCTCTTCGACTCTCCCACCGCCGCGGTCGGCGGCGCCTCTGGACGCCGGCCGGTCTCCAGCGCCTCGCGGATGATCCGGTTTTGCTCCGCACTGTGGGCCGCCGGGTAGCCTTCGGCGGGGCTGGCCCGCTCGGGGCGTCCGACGTAGCCCACCTCCGCGCCCTCGGGCGCGACCTCGGCCAGCTTCGAGGCCAGGTACCACCAGGCCCCCATGTTGCGCGGCTCTTCCTGCACCCAGATGAGCTCGGCGAGGCGGGGATAGCGCGCGAGGACGGCTCGCGCCTCCGCCCACGGGAACGAATAAAGCTGCTCCAGCCGCACGATCGCGGGCCGGCGTTCCTTCAGCTTCTCGGCCTCCGCCAGCAGATCGTAGTACACCTTGCCGGTGCACAGGACGATCCGTGTGATATCCTCGGCGTGGCTCGCGGCCCAGGGATCGTCGAGCACCGGATGCCACCGGCCCTCCGCCAGGTCCTCGAGCCGCGAACCGGCCTGCGGCAGGCGCAGCAGGCTCTTGGGCGTCATCACGACGAGCGGGCGCTGCCGCGTCCGCCGAGCCTGCCGGCGGAGCAGGTGAAAGTACTGCGCCGGAGTCGTCGGATTCGCGACACGGATGTTCCCCTCCGCCGCGAGCTGCAGGAACCGTTCGAGCCGCGCGCTCGAGTGCTCCGGACCTTGGCCCTCATAGCCGTGCGGCAACAGCAGGGTGAGCCGCGTCGTCAGCCCCCACTTGGACAGGCCGGCGCTGAGGAACTGGTCGACGATGACCTGCGCGCCGTTGATGAAGTCGCCGAACTGCGCCTCCCAGAGCACGAGCGCATCCGAGGCCGCCGCGCTGTAGCCGTACTCGAAGCCGAGCGTGGCCAGCTCGCTGAGCGGGCTGTTGTGCAGCTCGAACGGCGCGAGCGCGCCCGGCAGGCGCTGGAGCGGCGCGAGCGGCGCGCCCGTCTGCACGTCGTGCAGGACCAGGTGCCGCTGGCTGAAGGTGCCGCGCTCGGTATCCTGGCCGGTGAGCCGCACGGGAACGCCTTCGGTGAGGAGCGAGGCCAGCGCCAGCGCCTCCGCGTGCGCCCAGTCAATCCCGCCTTCCGGACCCATCGCCGCGCGACGGCGCTCGAGCTGTTTGCGCAGCTTGGGGTGGACCGTGAACCCCTCGGGCCAGGTGAGCAGCTGGTCGTTGAGCGCCAGCAGGAACTCGGCGGCGAGTGCGGTGTCCACCTCGACGCCGGCGCCGGACAGCTTGTGCGATGCCTCGCTCGGGGTCGCACGGTTCGCCTTGAAGCCCTGCTGGATGTCCACCAGCCGCTGGTAGGCCTCGGAGGCCTGGCGGTCCGACTCTTCCTGGGTGAGTACGCTCCCCGCGACGAGCGAGCGGGCGTAGTGGTCCCGGACACTGGGCAGCGCCTTGATCCGCTCGTACATGACCGGCTGGGTGTAGGCGGGCTCGTCGCCCTCGTTGTGTCCGTGCCGACGGTAGCCTACGAGGTCGATCAGCACGTCCTGATGGAAACGGTCGCGATAGGCCATCGAGAGACGGACCGCGCTGAGGCAGGCCTCCGGGTCGTCGGCGTTCACGTGGATGATCGGAATGTCGAACCCCTTCGCCAGGTCGGACGCGTAGCGGGTCGAGCGCGCATCCTCCATGTCGGTGGTGAAGCCGACCTGGTTGTTGGTGATGATGTGTAGTGTGCCACCGGTCCGGTATCCCTTGAGCGCGCCGAGATTGAGCGTCTCGGCCACGACCCCCTGGCCCGCGAATGCCGCGTCGCCGTGAATGATGACCGGCAATGCCGCCGTCGGATCGTGATGGGCATCCCGCCCGCGGCGCTGCGTCTGCTTGGCGCGAGCGCGCCCGTCGACGACCGGTCCCACGAACTCCAGATGACTCGGATTGGGGGACAGGGTGACGGTGATCGCCTTGTTCTTGCCCGTGCGGTAGGCACCCTCGGCGCCGTGGTGATACTTCACGTCGCCGGTGCCGCCTTCGGGCGTGAGCTGGCCAGACTCGACGTTCCGTCCGCCCTCGAACTCCGCGAAAATCGTCTCATACGGACGCCCGACGGTATGGGCCAGAACGTTGAGCCGCCCACGATGCGCCATGCCGAGCACCACGTCGCGGGCGCCGCTCTCCGCGGCGCGCTCGATGGTGAGGTCGAGCATCGGCACGAGCATGTCCACGCCTTCGATCGAGAACCGCTTCTGCCCGAGGTAGGCCTTGTGCAGGAACCTCTCGAGCGTCTCCACCTCCGTGAGTCGCTGGAGCAGCGCCCGCTGTTCGTCGGGGCCCATCGGCTTCCGGTAGGCGCCGCTCTCGATCTTCTCGCGGAGCCACACGCGCTCCTCGTGCGTGGCGATGTGCTCGATCTCGTACGCCATCGTGCCGCAGTAGGTGGCCTGCAGGTAGGGCAGCGATTCGGCGAGGGTGCGGCCGGGCACCGCGATCCGCAGCACCTTCGAGGGAATGGCCGCCATCACCTCGGGAGTAAGGCCGAGCGGGCCGGGGTCGAGTGCCGGATCACCGATCGGCGGCGTGCCGAGCGGGTCGAGATGCGCAGCCAGGTGCCCGTGCATGCGGAAGGCCTTCACCAGCGCCATCGCCGCGGCCACGTGGTACAGCATCTCGGGCGCGACCGGTCCTGCGGCCTCCTGCCCCGGCTGCGCCGTCGGGACCGGCCGCGAGATCTGGTAGCCCGCCTCGCCCAGGCCGAGGCTCTCGCCGATGAGGTCGTAGAACCCCTGGTCGCCCTGGAGCAGCCGATCCATCGTCGCGAGGAACGCCCCTGATTCGGCGCCCTGGATCACGCGGTGATCGTACGTGCTCGTGACCGTCATGACCTTGCTCACGCCAAAGTCGCGGAGCCGCTCCTCGGGCACCGCCGAAAACTCGGCCGGATACCCGATGGCCCCGACGGCGATGATGCTGCCCTGGCCCGCCATGAGACGGGGCACCGAGGCCACGGTACCCAGCCCGCCCGGATTGGTCAGCGACATCGTGGCCCCGGCGAAGTCGTCCGGCATGAGCCGGTTGCTGCGGGCCTTGTCGACCAGCGCCTCGTAGGCCGCGTGGAAGGTCGCGAAGTCCATCATGTCGGCCCGCTTGATGACGGGAACCACCAGGCCGCGGCTGCCATCCTTCCGCTGGACGTCCACCGCCAGGCCGAGCGCGATGCTCTCCGGCACGACGCGGTACGACGTGCCGTCGTGGACCGCAAGTGTGTGTCCCATCACGGGGTGCTGCTTGGTGGCCTGCACGAGGGCGAACGCGATGAGATGCGTGAACGAGATCTTCCCCGACTTCCCGGCGGCCTGCAGTCCCGCATTGAAGGCGCGCCGTCGATCCTCCAGCACGCCGACCGGCAGCACCCTGAACGTCGTGGCGGTCGGGACCGTCAGGCTCTCGTTCATGTTGGCGACGAGCTTGGCGGCGGGGCCCTTGATGGCCGATGAACCCGCGGGGAGGGCCGCACTCGGCGCCGGCGCGGCGGGCGCCAGGGCCGCCGTGACAGCGGGGCGGGGCTCGCTGGCCGGCTTCGAGGCCGAGACCCCGTTGCCGTCCGGGCGCTCGCCGACGACGCCGCTCTCGAACAGGCGCCGCCATTCGGGCCCGACCGCCGCGGGATCCCGGAGGAATTCTTCGTACATCGCCTGGGCGAACCCGGCGTTCGCGGTCTCGAACACGTTGAAATCCACGAGTTCCACCATCCCGACGAGGGGGCACACGAAAGGGGCCGCCGGCGGGGCCGAGGACCCTGAAGTGGAGTGACGGAAGATAATAAAGCGATACGGGGTTGGCAGGACGACGAGGCCGCGGCCGTCCACGCGAACGGTGGCCGGACGTCCCCTTCCGGGACATGACCCGATCACGAGCGGGGAATCGAACGGCGGGGTGGCTGACGCTCGCCGCCCTGGCGGGATGCGGGGGCGGGGAGCGCACCGCACCCGAGCCGCCCGAGTTGGCCATCGCGAAGGCCGAGACACAAAGTGGCGATCAGCAGGTGGGCGTTGCGGGAGCCGCCCTGGCCGCCGTCCTTCGCGTCGTCGTCACGCGGGACAGCATGCCCGCGGCCGACGTCCCCGTCGTGTGGCAAACTGCGGAAGGGGCCCTCGTCCCGCTCTCGCCTACAACGGACGCTCAAGGCGTGAGCATGGCCCGATGGACACTGCAGCGGCTGTACGCGCAGCAGGTCGCGTCCGCGTCCCTCGATTCGACCCCGCCCGCCGACGTGGTGTTCACGGCGATCGCGACCCCCGACCCACGCGCACCCAACACGGTGCTGGTCGGTCCCGACGGCAACCGATTCGTCCCGGCGGAGCTCACGATCGCGGTGGGGGATACCGTCAACTGGCTCTGGCCCGAAGGGAGCGACGGACACAGCGTCGTTCCCGACGATGGCGGCTCCCCGCCGCAGTCCGGGCCGCTGGTCGGCTATCCCAAGTTCCACAGCTTCCGATTCCAGGCCTCCGGGGTCTACCACTATCACTGCATGGCCCATGGCGCGGCGGGCGGCGTGGGCATGGCGGGCACCATCAACGTTGTGTCGTCTTGCGGAACCTCATGCTTGAGGTGATGGTCAGGACGCGGGGTTCATCCGACTCACCAGGAGGGTGCGGCATGCGGATCGTGTGGAACGGACAGAGGGCGCTCGCGCTGGCGGCGGTAGCAGCCCTGGCAGGATGCGGCGGAGGCGACTCCGGCCCCAGCCAGTCGCCCGCGGTCATCGTCAAGACGCCTACCAAGAGCGGCGATGCGCAGAGCGGCGTGGTGGGTGAGGCGCTGCCGAATGGTCTCAAGGTGATCGTGACCCGGGACGGCGTAGCCGTCCCGCAGGTGGAAGTCACCTGGTCCACCGCGAACGGGAGCCTGGACCCGACGACCTCCCAGACCGATGACAATGGGGTCGCGGGAAGCACCTGGACCCTCGGCGACACCCCCGGGCCTCAGACGGCCACGGCGATCCTCCAGGACGCGACCGGCTCACCGGTCACCTTCACCGCTACGGCGATCTCGGGGCTCCCACAGCCCGGGACACAGGTGCAGGTCATCAGCGGCGACGCCGGCGGGGGAGCCAACCGCTTCAGCCCGACCGACATCACGGTGAACGTGGGCACTGCGGTGACCTGGACGTGGGTCGATGAAGTGGCCGCGCACAATGTCGTCCCGGACGACGGAGCGACCCCTCAGACGAGCGGGCCGCTGAACGTCGGGCCGCGTACTTACTCATACACGTTCAATACGCTCGGCGTCTTCCACTATCACTGTCAGGCCCACGGGTCGGCCGGCGGCGGCGGCATGTCGGGCACGGTGACCGTGGTGGCCGTCGCGCCCTGATCCCGGCGCGGGCGGGTGCGTCGTCACCCGCCCGCGAACGCCGTGTATTTCGCCGCCTCTTCCACGACCCGCGCCTCGTCCCACCCCCGCTCGCGCGCCATCAACTCCGCCACCCGCCGCGCGCCAGCCACGCCACGATCCCGCGTCTCATAGTACAGGTGCGTGCGGCGCACCATGACATCCTCGACGGTCTGGGCCATTTCCCGCCGCACCGCATGTACCACTTCGGCCTCGACGGCGGGATGCGGCGGCACGAGCCGGCGGAGCAGGCGGCGTTCGCCCAGGCCGAGATTGTAGATCCCGGCGGCCTCGGTGCCGTAGTTTCGGAGCAGATGCTCGACGCTTTCCGGCGCGACGCCGAGCTCGAGCCCGCGCTCGCGGAACGGCGCCAGGTCGGCGGCCTCCCCACCTGGCAGGGCCTCTTCATCGGTGTGGACCGCTTCCCGGCGCGGCTGGCCGTCCTTGAACCGGAGCTCCCGCGACGCGCGATCGACGACTTCCGTGGCCATGGCGCGGTAGGTCGTGAGCTTGCCGCCGACCACGGTGATCATCCCTCCGGAGCCGTGGACGATCGCATGCTCGCGCGAGCGGTTCGACTCCGCGCGCCGCTGCTTGTCGGCCAGCAGTGGCCGGAGGCCCGCCCACGAGGCACGCACGTCCTCGAGTCTCAGCCGGGCGTTGGGGAAACGCGCGTTGGCCGACCGGAGCAGGTACACGATATCGTCATCGGACACGGTGAGCTGATCGGGCGACTCGGTCGTGTCGGTATCCGTGGTCCCGATGTACGAGAGATCGTTCCAGGGCAGGATGAACAGCACGCGGCCGTCGATCGGGCTGGTGAACGCGATCGCTTCGCGGTGATCGACGCGGCTCCGGTCCACCACGATGTGCACGCCCTTGGTAGGCTGGAGCAGCGGCGTCGCCCCGGAATCCTCGAGCAGCCGCACCTGGTCGGCCCACGGGCCGGTGGCGTTCACCACGACGCTCGCCCGAAGCACGCCCCGGGCGCCGCTAAGCCGGTCCTCCAGCTGCGCGCCGACGACGCGGCCGGCGGTGCGCTCGAGCGCCCGGACCGCGGTATAGTTCGCCACCAGGGCCCCGTGATGGACGGCGGAGCGGATCGTGGCGAGCGTCAGCCGGGCGTCGTCGCACTGCGCGTCGTAGAAGCGCGCTCCGCCGAGCAGTCCGCGCTCCCGGAGCATCGGCTCCGCCTCGAGCAGGGCACGCTTGCCGAGCATGCGGTGCATCCGCACATTGCGAAACAGGGCAAGGGCGTCGTACAGCCACATGCCCGCGGCCAGCCGCCAGAGGGGAATCCGGTCCCCGCGGTGCAGGGGGAACACGAAGGGAAGCGGCCAGACCAAGTGCGGCGCGATGCGCAGCAGGATGCGCCGCTCGCGATTGGCCTCGAGCACGAGCCGGAGGTCGCCGGTCTCCAGATAGCGGAGACCCCCGTGCACCAGCCGGCTGGAGCGCGAGCTGGTCCCCGAGCCGAAGTCGTGTTGCTCGACGAGCACGGTCCGGAGCCCGCGCATGGCCGCGTCGCGTGCCACGCCGGCCCCGGTGATGCCGCCGCCGATGACGAGCAGGTCGGCGGGTTGCGACGTGAGCTGCTCGAGCGTGGCCCGCACCGAGGACCGACCGCCGTGAGCCTGCCCCCCGTTTCGCGCCTCTCCCGTCCCAGCACCTGGTTTCTCTGGCACGCTCATCGGATCCGGCCCGGGATGCGGGTGCTCGATCTCGCGTGCGGAGAGGGGCGGCACAGCCTCCCCGCCGCGCTGCTCGGCGCGGACGTGGTCGGCGTGGATCGCGACGAGACGAGACTCGCCACCGCGCGCGAGCTCGCCGCGACCCACGAGGTCAGCGTGGAGTGGCGCGTGGTGGACCTGGAGGGAGCCTGGCCCGAGCTCGGGCGTTTTGATGCGGTTCTGATGTTCAATTATCTTGACCGTGCACGGATACCCGAGATTCGCGATCTCGTCGCGCCCAGCGGCCTGCTGATGATGGAGTCGTTTCTGACCGGCCAGCGCGAGCTCGGCTGGGGGCCCGCTTCGGAGAACCACCTGCTGCACCCGGGCGAGCTCAGTCGGTTGGTGGCCCCGCTGCGGATCCTGCACGGCCGCGAGGTCCTCGAGCCAATCGACGCCGAGCGCTGGCGCGCCGTGGCGAGCGTGGTGGCCGTCGCGAGTGAATAGTACAACCACATCGGTCGTGACGCTTCTCCCTCTTCAGCGATAGGTCGACATGCACGACTCCCGGCCCGGGCGGCGGGTGGCCATCGTCGGCGGCCTCCGCACGCCGTTCGCCAAGAGCGGTACCGTCTTTCGCGACGTCTCCGCCACGACGCTCGCCCGCCACGCCGCGCGCGAGCTGCTCGTCCGGAGCGAGCTCGACGGCCGCGAGGTGGACGAGGTGATCTTCGGGCAGGTGGTGCCGTCGGTCCGCGTGCCGAACGTGGCGCGCGAGGTGAGTCTCCTGCCGCAGCTCCTTGCCAACGTGCCGGCGTACTCGCTCAATCGCGCCTGTGCCTCGGCTGCCCAGGCGATCACCAATGCGGCCGACCAGATCGCCCTGGGCCACGCCGATGTGGTGCTCGCGGGCGGCGTCGAATCCCTCTCCGATATCCCCGTGCTCCACTCGCGTCGCTTCAGCCAAATCCTGGTCGAGGCCGGCAAGGCGAAGAGCGTGGGCAAGCGGCTCGGCGCGCTGGCCCGCACGCGACCGCGCGACCTCGTCCCCGTGACGCCCGCGGTGGCCGAGCCGTCCACCGGCGAGACGATGGGACAGTCGGCCGAGAAGATGGCCAAGGAGAACGGCATCGGCCGCGACGCCCAGGACCGCTTCGCGCTCCAGAGCCACCAGCGGGCAGCCGCGGCCACCGAGGACGGCCGCCTCACCGGGGAAATCGCGCCGTGGTTCGGCGGCGAGGCCGGGGACGAGGTGACCACGGCCGACAACGGCATTCGTGCCGATACCTCGCTCGAGGCGCTGGCGCAGCTCCGGCCGGTGTTCGACCGGCGGTACGGCTCGGTGACGGCGGGCAACGCGTCGCCCCTGACGGACGGCGCCGCGGCCGTCCTGCTCATGGCCGAAGACAAGGCCGTGGCGCTCGGCTACCGGCCCCTCGCGTACATCAGGAGCTACGCCGCCTCGGCGGTGGATCCGGGGTGGCAGCTGCTCATGGGCCCGGTGTACGCGGTGCCGCGCGCGCTCGAGCGCGCCGCGATCGGCTGGTACGACCTCGGACTGGTCGAGATTCACGAGGCCTTCGCGGCGCAGGTGCTCAGCAACGTGCAGGCCTGGAGCTCGCCCGTATGGGCCGAGCGTCTCGGGCTGCGGGGGCCCGTGGGCGAGGTGGATTGGGAGCGCACCAACGTCGCGGGCGGGTCCATCGCCATCGGGCATCCGTTCGGCGCCACCGGCGCGAGACTCGTGACCACGCTCGCGAATGAAATGGCTCGGCGCGACGTGCAGTTCGGACTCATCTCGATTTGCGCGCAGGGCGGCATGGGTCACGCCATCGTACTGGAGCGCGACTAGTGTCCGCGTTCGCCACCGCCGTCGAGAACGGCATCGCGGTCGTCACGTTCGACGAGCCCAGCGAGCCGGTCAACACGCTGAGCGACGCGGTCAAGGTCGAGCTCGAGGCGCTGCTCATCCGGCTGCGCGACGACACGACGATTCGCGCGGCCGTCCTCATCTCCGGCAAGGCCGACAGCTTCATCGCGGGCGCGGACATCGAGGAGTTCACCGCGCTCACCACGGAGAGCGCGGCCGAGCGGCTCAGCTTCGAGGGCCAGGAGATGGTGAGCCGCGTCGAAACCCTTTCGACGCCCGTCGTCGCCGCCATTCATGGCGCGTGTCTCGGAGCCGGTCTCGAGCTCGCGCTCGCGTGTCACTACCGCATCGCCACCGACCACCCGAAGACCCAGCTCGGTCTCCCCGAGGTGCAGCTCGGACTCATCCCCGGCGCCGGCGGCTGCCAGCGGCTGCCCCGGCTCATCGGCGTGCGCGCGGCGCTGGACATGATCCTCACGGGCAAGAGCGAGCGCGGCGCCAAGGCGCTTCGCCTCGGCCTGGTGGATGAGCTCGTGCCGCCAAGCATCCTCCGCGCGACGGCGCTGGCCGCCGCCGACAGGCTCGCGCGAGAAGGCGTCCCGCAGCGGAAGCCAACGGGCGGGCTCCAGGGCTTCGCGCTGGACCGCACCGCGACCGGCCGCCGCCTGGTCTACCGCGGGGCCGAAAAACAGGTTCTCGCGAAGTCGGGTGGCCACTACCCCGCGCCGCTCCGGGCCCTCGAGGCGGTGCGCACCGGGCTCGAGCAGGGCATCGCTGCCGGCCTCGCCGCGGAGCACCGCGCCTTCGGCGAGCTCGCCGTGGGCGACGTGTCGCGCAAGCTGGTCCAGGTGTTCTTCGCCACGACGGCGCTCAAGAAGGACGACGGCATTCCGCCAGGCACCGCGGTGCCGCGGCAGATCCGGCGGCTTGGCATCGTGGGCGCCGGCTTCATGGGGGCGGGGATCGCCGGCACCGCGGTGCTCAACGTCGAGGTGGACACCCGGATGAAGGACGCGGATCTCGCGAGGGTGGGGAAGGGGCTCAAGGCCGCCGGTGCCGTGCTCGCCGAGCGATACCGGCGCCGCCGGCTCACCAGGCCGCAGCTCGACCGGATGAGCGCGCTTCTGTCGGGTGGCGCGGACTATCGTGGCTTCGGCCGCGCCGACCTCGTGATCGAGGCGGTGTTCGAGGACCTGGAGACCAAGCGCCAGGTCCTGGCCGACGTGGAAGCGGTCACCCGCCCCGAGACCATCTTCGCGAGCAACACTTCCACCATTCCGATCCGTGACATCGCCTTCCAGGCACAGCGGCCCGAGCGCGTGCTGGGCATGCACTTCTTCTCGCCGGTCGAAAAGATGCCACTGCTCGAGGTCATCCCCACCGACGCGACCGACCCGGAGGCGATCGTGACAGCGGTGCGGTTCGGCCGCCGGATGGGCAAGACCGTCATCGTGGTCGCGGATCATCCCGGGTTCTGGGTGAACCGGATCCTGTCGCCCTATCTGAACGAAGCCGCCATCCTCCTCACCGAAGGGGTGCCGATCGAGGTCATCGACCGCACCATGACACGGTGGGGATTCCCGGTTGGGCCGATCGCGCTTCTCGACGAGGTGGGCCTCGACGTCGCCCAGAAGGCTGGGGCCGTGATGCACGCGGCGTTCGGCGATCGGCTGCGGCCGCCCGAGACGCTGGGGCGGGTCGTCGCCGACGGTCGCCTTGGCCGGAAGAACGAGCGGGGGTTCTACCGGTATCACGACGGCCACAAGGCGGGGGTGGACGACTCGGTGTACGCGCTTCTCGGCGTGCGTCCCGTCGAGGATGCCGACCCCAACATGGTCGAGCGGCGCCTCGTGTTCGCGATGCTCAACGAGGCGGCCATGGCGCTCGAGGACGGCGCGGTGCGGAGCCCGCGCGATGGCGATGTGGGCGCCCTCTTCGGCATCGGCTTCCCCGCCTTCCGCGGCGGACCGCTGCGGGTGATCGACGACCTCACCGCCACCAAGGTGGTGGACGTGCTTCGCGACCTCGAGGACGTGCACGGCTCCAGGTTCTCGCCGGCGGGCGGACTGATCAGCACCATCCTGCACGGCGGTGGCCGGTACTACCCTGCCTGAGCGGCCGGGCCGACGGCGCATGCTGGTGACCGTGCTCGCCGTGGCAGCCGCGCTGTACGTCGCGCTTCTGCTCCTGCTCCGCCTGGCCGAGCCCAGCCTCGTCTACGCGCCCGGCTCGTCCCGATCGCTGACGCCCCCGCCGGCCGCGCTTGGCCTCGCACCCCAACGCGTCGAGATCCGAACCGCCGACGGCGTGACCCTCGTCGCGTGGGTCATGCGCGCGCCCGGCGGGGCTGCGGAGCGGTGGCTGCTCATGTGCCACGGCAATAGCGGCAACCTCTCCGAGGCGGGACGGCCGCACCACTACGCGGACCTGCGCGGCCTGGGGCTCAACCTGCTCGCGTTCGACTACCGGGGCTACGGCGCGAGCGGCGGCGCGCCGACTGAAGAGGGACTGTACCGTGACGCCGACGCGGCGTGGCGGTATCTCACGGACTCGCTCCGAGTGCCACCCGATCGCATCGTGCTCTTCGGCCACTCGCTGGGCTCGGCGGTGGCTGTGGAGCTGGCGACGCGGGTGCGCGCGGCCGGACTCATTCTCGATGGGGCGCTCACCTCCGTCACCGAGCGTGCCCAGGACGCGTATCCCTTCGTTCCGGTGCGCTGGATCGCGCGGAGCCGTTACCCCTCGATCGATCGGATTGGTGGCCTAACGCTGCCCAAGCTCTTCCTGCACGCGCGCGCCGACGAGGTGATTCCCTTCGCGTACGGGCGGCGGCTCTACGAGGCCGCCCCGTCACCCAAGACGTTCGTCGCGCTCGCAGGCGGGCATGCCGACGCGTTCGAGCGCGACTCCGCCGCCTACTTCGGCGCCATCGCCCGCTTTCTCGCCCAGCTTCCGCCCGTGCGCTGATCGCGCGCGGGACAGGTTGTCGCGCCGCCGTCCGCAGCGGCCGTCGCGACATGTCCGCCTCGGACGCTGGTACCATCCGCCGGCCACGCGCCTTGTCTTGGCGGGGAAGTACGGTTCCCTTCCATGAGTCGCACTCGCGAGGCCGATACACCGTGCTGGACATTGCTACCCGACTTCGGTCCGCGCTGGGCGACCGCTACCTGATCGAGGAAGAGATCGGGCGCGGAGGCGCGGCCACGGTGTACCTGGCGGAAGATCTGAAGCACACTCGCAAGGTGGCCATCAAGGTGCTGCGGCCCGACACGCCAGCCGGGTACGAGCCGCAGCGCTTCCTCCGCGAGATCCGGATCGCCGCCCGCCTCGCGCACCCGCAGATCCTGCCGCTCCACGATTCCGGCGAATGCGACGGGCTGCTCTACTTCGTGATGCCCTACGCGGGCTGCGAGAGCCTCCGGGACCGGCTGGAGCGCGAGGGGCCGCTCCCGCTGGACGTCGCCCTGCGGATCACGCGGGCCGTGGCGGGCGCCCTGGCTTACGCCCACCGCCTCAAGGTGATCCACCGCGATATCAAGCCCGAGAACATTCTTCTGCAGGAAGGCGAGCCGGTCATCGCCGACTTCGGCGTGGCCACCGCCGTGTCAGCCGCCGGCGGCGAGAGCGCGTACACCACCGACCACGGCTTCGCCGTGGGGACGCCGGCCTACATGAGCCCCGAGCAGGCGAGCGCGGAGAGCGGGCTCGACGGCCGAACCGACCAGTACAGCCTGGCTTGCGTGCTGTACGAGATGCTGGCCGGCGAGCCGCCGTTCGCCGGCAGCGGAGCCCGGGCCACCATGGCGCGCCACGCGATCGAGCCGCCCGTCCCGATCCGCGCGCGCCGGCCCAACGTGCCCGTGGCGGTGGAGCGGGCCCTGGACCGCGCACTGGCCAAGTCGCCCGGGGACCGCTTTCCGACCATGACCGAGTTCGTGGCCGCGCTCGAGACGCCGACGCTCGACGTGACCGCGGCCCTCCCGCCCGTCGAGCCCGATGCCCGCGCGATCGCGGTGCTGCCGTTCGTGAACGCGAGCGCCGACCCGGAGAATGAATATTTCAGCGACGGGATGACCGAGGAGCTCATCACTGCGCTGACGAAAGTCGAGGGCCTGCGAGTCGCGTCGCGTACCTCGGTGTTCGCCCTCAAGGGCGCGCGCGAGGACGTCCGGGCGCTCGGCGCGCGCCTCAACGTCAGCACCGTCCTCGAGGGATCCGTCCGGCGGGCGGGCACGCGCCTCCGGATCACGGCGCAGCTCACCAGCGTGCGCGACGGTCGCACCCTCTGGTCCGAGCGCTACGATCGGGAGCTGGCCGACGTCTTCGCCATCCAGGACGAGATCGCCCAGACCATCGTCTCGACCTTGCGCGCGACGCTGCTCCAGGACCTCGGCGACCCCCTCCCGGTGCGCTATACCGCGAACCTCAAGGCGTACCATCTGTATCTCAAGGGCCGACATGCCTGGAACCGGCGGACGCAGTCGTCCATCGCGGAAGGGATCCGGTTCTTCGAGGCGGCGATCGAGGAGGACGCGGGGTACGCGCTGGCCTATACCGGCCTGGCCGACTCGTACGCGCTGCAGCTCGACTACCGGGGCTCGCCGGTGCAGGAAGGCTTCGAGCGGGCGCGCGCGGAGGCGCGCCGCGCGCTCGCGCTCGACGAGACGCTCGCGGAGGCTCACACCTCGCTCGCGTGGGTGACGTTCATCTACGACTGGGACTGGCCGGGCGCGGCCCGCCATTTCCAGCGGGCGCTCGAGCTCAACCCGCGCTACTCCGTCGCCCGCCAGTGGCACTCGTGGTTTCAGATCGCGATGGGCCGGACCGAGCTCGCCCTCGCCGAGGGACGGCAGGCGCTCGTGCTCGACCCCGCCTCGGTGTCGATCCGCCGGAGCATGGGATGGCTCCACTACTACGCACGTCAGCCCGAGCAGGCGCTCGAGCAGCTGCGGCGCGCTCTTGCGATGGATCCGACCGCCGAAGAGAACCACCGCCTCCTGGGGCTGTCCTATGTGCAGGTCCGCCAGTGGGACGAGGCGGCGGGCGCGTTTCGCGAAGCCATCGCGGTCTCGCAGAGCCCCGCCCTCGCTGAGGCCGGGCTCGGCGTCGTGGCGGCCGGACGCGGCCGGCCCGAGGAAACGCGGGCGATTTTCGCTGAGCTCGACGCGCGGCGCGCCAGGCAGTACGTCTCACCGGTCGCGTTCGTCATGCTGCACGCGGCCCTCGGTGAGGTCGAGGCCGCGCTCGGGTGGCTCGAGGAGGCGCACGAGCAACGCCGTGGATGGCTCGCTTATCTCAACGTCGAGCCCTCGCTCGACGCCCTGCGCGCCGAGCCACGCTTCCGCCGGCTGCAGGAGCGCATGCGCCTGACGTAGCCGCCGTGTGACGCGGCGGTGTAGGTTGCCTCATGCACCCGATCGTCACTGAAGCCGACCTTGCCGCCCTGCTCGCCTCGCCGCTCGCCGTGCTCTACAAGCACAGTCCGATCTGCCCCACCAGCGGGTTCGCCTACCAGGAGATGCTCGCGTTCAGGCGGCTGAGCCACGTGCCGATCTTCCTGGTCGATGTGATCAAGCAGCGACCGCTCTCGCGCGCGTTCGCGGAGCGCACCGGGGTGGTCCACCAGTCGCCGCAGGCGATCATCCTGCGCGAGGGTGTCCCCGAATGGCACGGGTCGCATTTCGATATTCAGGCGGATGCGATGACGCGTGTGGTCTCTGAGCTGCTGCCGAACGAGGGCCGAGGCGCGACGGCCTCGTAGGGAGGATCTACTTCCCGCGTACGGCTCGGCGGAACGCCGAGGGCGGCACACCGGTTTCCCGGCGGAACATGTTCGAGAAATGACTCTGGTCCGCAAAGCCCGCTTCGAGCGCGATCTCGGCGAGGGGCGCGTCGGTTTCCGCGAGCCGTCGGGCCGCCTGGGCGATGCGGAGCCATCGCAGATATTCGCCAACGCTGCAGCCGTACGCCCTGCGGAACCCTCTCGCGAGCGTCACGGGATGCACGTCGACGACGGCAGCGAGCTCACCGAGGCTCGCGATCGCCCCCGGATCGTGCAGGTACTCGCGGGCCTCGGCAACCCATCGCGGCACCGCGCCGTGAACCCGCACGTCGCGCGAGCGGGCCGCCCCAGCCAGGATCTCCAGCAACAGGCCCTCGATCGCGAGCGGGGCGGCCGTGTCGCCCGACCGAAGCTCGGCGAGCAGCCGCCAGGCGAGCACCGACAGGTGGCCATCGCGGTAGCTGGCCCGCTCGTCGAGGACGCCGGCATGCTCGCCCAGGCGATCGAGGCCCCCAGCGTCGGCTTCCACCAGGAGGCCGCGCGTCTCCTCCCGCCCGAACCGATTGCTGTGCGGCTCCTCCGCAGGGGTGATCTTGAGCGTGCCGGGGGTGCATTCCAGCGTCGCGCCGGCAAAGCGCTCGGTGAAGGCTCCCGCGTAGATGAAGCAGAGCGTAGGGCCGGCGTGTCGATGCCACGGAAGACTGCTCCCTGGCGGGTGCCGACCTTCCCGCAGGCTGAATCCCTCGAGTTTGAGCGCGCGCTCCACCATCACCGGCCTCCCTGTTGCAAGATGCTCCCTCCGCTCACGTTGCACAAATCCGTTCCGCCCATGCAAGACCGCCCTCTCGGCTCGGATTACTCATGAAGGTCGGGTTCCTTCAGACGGCATCGGTTCGAGCGGAGGTTGCTATGCGGGCGCGGTCGTTGTTCCAGACGCTGGCCATTCTGGCGTTCGTCGGGTGCGGGAGCGGCGGATCCGATACCACGACCGGCCCGACGACGCCGACCGGGGGCGGCAGCACGGTCACGGTCGGCAACAATTTCTATTCTCCCGCGACCCTCAGCGTGGCGACCGGTACCACGGTGACCTGGCAATGGGCCGACGGCGACGTGCAGCACACGGTCACGTTCAACGACAACGCCCCCGGCTCGGGGGCGCAGAGCTCGGGATCGTTCCAGCGGACCTTCAGCGTCGCCGGGACCTATCCCTACTTTTGCTCCATTCACGGCGCCGCAGTGATGTCCGGTTCGGTGACGGTATCGGATGGCGGCGCCAGCAGCGGCGGCTCTGGTGGCTCTGGTGGTTCGGGTGGTGGAGGGTACGCCGGCATGTGAGCTGGTCCCACGAAAGCTATGGGACCGGCTGCTCCTCCCATGCTGCGCCCGCCCACGCCCGTGGGCGGGCGCGGTCGCGTTGGTCATTCCGAGACATGTCGCAGCAGCCTGACCAGCGCCTGTTCGTCCGGCTCGAGGCCGGACGCGGCGGTTCCGCCCTTCCCGTTAGCCATGGCCTCGTGGAGGGTGCCGGCCTCATACCGTTCCAGCACCGCGGGGTGTACGTAGTACTTCCGGCACACGGCGCGCGTGTTATTGAGGCGTTCCGCCACCTGGTCGATGGCCCGGAGGATCGCGGATTTCGCCTCGCGGACGCTGGAGGCGGGCCCGAGCGCGTCCAGCGCCGCCACGGCCTGCAGCGTGCCGGCCCAGGTGCGGAAGTCCTTGGCGGTGAAATCCTCGCCCGTGATGTCCCGCAGATAGTCGTTCACATCTCCCGACCCGATCGCCACCCGCTCGCCCTCGTCGTCCACGTACTGGAACAACTCCGCGCCGGGCACCGCCTGGCAGCGCGCCACGATGCGGGCGAGTCGTCGGTCGCTCAGCGCCACACGGTGCGTCTTGCCGCTCTTGCCCCGGAACTCGAAGCGCATCGTGGATCCGGAGATCTCGACGTGGTGGTCGCGCAAGGTGGTCAGCCCGAACGAGCGATTGTTCCGCGCGTACTCCTCGTTCCCGACGCGGATACCGGTGCACTCGAGCAGACGGACCACGGTGGCAAGCACCTTCTCTCGTGGCAGACCGGACTTGGCGAGGTCGTCCTCGATCCGCTTCCGGAGGCGTGGAAGCGCCTCGCTGAAGGCGACCATGCGGCCGAACTTGGTCTCGTCCCGGACCTCCCGCCATTTGGGATGATACCGATACTGCTTCCGCCCTCGCGCGTCCCTGCCCGTAGCCTGGAGGTGGCCATTGGGGGTGGGGCAGATCCACACGTCGGTGTACGCTGGCGGGATCGCGAGGCTCCTGATGCGGGCCAGCGCGGCGGTATCGCGGAGCGGTCGGCCGTCGGCCGACACGTACGCGAATCCGCGTCCAGCTCGCCGACGGCGAATCCCGGGCGTCGCATCGCTCACGTACCGGAGGCCTGCGGCCTGGGCCGATTGGAGTGGGTCGGGCGGCGGCGACGGCCGTCGGCGAGAAGGCATGGTTCGATTCCGGCGCGCGTCGCGTGATCGGTCCCGCCCGGGGCGCGCGGTGTCCCAGGCGGTGTGAGTGTCATCTCACGCGTAGCGAGAGCGCGCTGCGCGAGCCGTGACTCGACTCCCGCGCAAGATTCTCGGCCCCGACGATCGGGGCCGTGGGGAGGGACACAATCGGGGCCGAAGTCTGCGGTCGTCGAGCCCGTAACGTGACGCCAGTCACAGGGTTGCATAAAGATTCACGCCTCTGTCCCCCTCTACACTCCACCGCCTTCCCCCACTACCTTCGTGGGCGTTTCCGGGCGGGCCCTCACCGCTCTTTCGGCTCTCGACAAGGTGCGACCGTGATCATGCGACAGGGCCTGCTCTGGCTGTCCGAGCGGCAGGGTGTGTTCAACTTCGTGCGTGGGAATGGCCTCGCCCGCCGATTCGCTTCCCGGTTCGTGGCGGGCGAGTCCATCGAGCAAGGGGTCGACGCGGCGCGCGAACTCACCCGCCGTGGCATCACCCCCTCGCTCGATCTCCTGGGCGAGAGCGTGACGGTGGAAGCCGAGGCGGCCACTGCCCGGGACCAGTACCTCCGGATGCTCGACCTCATGGCCGCAAGCGGCACCGAGGTCAACGTCTCGGTCAAGTTGACCCAGATGGGGCTCGACATCTCCGAGGCCCTGTGCGTCGCCAACATGACGGCCATTCTCGAGAAGGCGGCGGCGCTCAATGGCTTCGTTCGGCTCGACATGGAGGGGTCGGAGTACACGGAGCGCACGCTCGAGTTCTTCCGCCGACGGCTGTTCGACCGCTTCGGCGCGCACTGCGGAGTGGTCATCCAGTCGATGCTCAGGCGCTCCGAGCAGGACATCGAGTGTCTGGTCGGCATGCAGGCGCGGGTCCGGCTGTGCAAGGGAGCCTACCTGGAGCCGCCGGCGGTCGCGTTCCCCGACAAGGCCGACGTGGATCGCAACTACGTTCGCCTGATGGAGCGCCTGCTCCTCGCCGGCAACTATCCGGGCCTCGCCACGCACGACGAATCCATCATCGCCCACGTCCGGGACTTCACCCGGCGCCAGGGGATCGGAAGCGAGCGGTTCGAGTTTCAGATGCTGTATGGCGTGCGCCGAGACCTGCAGGAAAGCCTCCGGCGCGACGGCTACCGCCTCCGGGTCTATATCCCCTTCGGAACCCAGTGGTATCCTTATCTCATGCGGCGCCTGGCGGAACGTCCCGCCAACATCGCCTTTCTCCTTGGCAACCTCGTGCGAGAGTCGGTACCGGGACGGTGAGCGAGCTGACGCTGGGCGGATACATGGCCAAGCACGAGCGGGCGGCGGCCTTCGGCGGGAGCGATGGTCAGGCCTACTCGGTGGCCGTGTACGTGGACGAGGAGCCGGACGTTCGCGGACTGTACGGCGCGGCGCTGCTCTTCGTCCGCTGGTCGTCCGGCGGGGAGCGGCCCGTGGGCCATGTCGAGACCGAGACGCTCGCGTGGGGACGCACCGAGGCGGAAGCCGAGGAGCGCGTGAAGGCGCTCTCGCTCTACGACGTAAAGGCGGCGCTCGACGAGGCGATCACCCGCGCGCCCGCGGAGTGGTGACGGCGCTCCTCGGCACGGTGCTCGAGCGCGACGGGGCGGTGTATCGCGTCGCCACCGACGGCGGGGAGCTTCGGGCAGTGCTCGCGGGCAAGGCGAAGCGCGACACCGCCCGGGTGGTCGTCGGCGATCGCGTGCGGCTCGAGCCCGATCCGGTCGCCCGGCTGCACGCGATCGTCGGCGTGGAGCCGCGGACCGCCCTCCTCGAGCGTCGCGTTCCGGAAGGCCGCGGCACCCGGCCGGTCGCCGCCAACGTGGATCAAGTCTTCGTCGTGACGGCCGTCCAGTATCCCGCCCCCATTCCCCAGCTCATCGACCGGCTGCTCGTCGTGGCCGAAGCCAATGAGATTCACGCGGCCGTCGTCGTCAACAAGATCGACCTCGATCCGGGCACGCCCCTCATCGAGCGGTGCCGACGCGCGGGCTATCAGGTGTACCCCACGAGCACGACGACAGGCGAAGGCATGGACGGGTTCGCCCGCGCCCTTGCCGGACGCATCTCGGTGGTCACGGGACCGTCGGGTGTGGGGAAGTCGAGCCTGCTCAACCGGCTGCAGCCCGGCCTGCGGCTCCGGACCGGCGAGATCAGCACCAAGGTGCGCCGCGGCCGGAACACGACGGTCTCTGCCGTCATGCTGCCGCTCGATGTCGGCGGCTACCTCGTGGACACGCCCGGGTTCAGCGAAGTGGGGCTGTGGGGAATCGACCCGGGCCAACTCGACACCTGCTTCCCCGAGTTTCGGCCCTTCCTGAACGACTGCCGCTACGCCGATTGCCGACACCGCACCGAGCCCGGGTGCCGCGTGCGCGACGGCGTCGAGGCCGGAGCCATCGCCCGCGACCGCTGGGAGAGCTACCTCGTGTTGCTCGCGGAGCTGGAGGGCGCGCCGGAGGAGTGGGAATAGACCGTCGGACGGTCATCGAAAGTGCGCTCGACCCAACCCTCCGTCATCCCTTCCTCGTCCATCGGTCCCGATCCCGTGTCTCCACTTTCTCCATCATCCGGTCGAACGCCGCCTGCAGGTCGATGCCCTCGCGGTTGGCCATGCAGATGACGACGAACAGGATGTCCGCCATCTCCATCGCCAGGTCGCCCTCGGCCTCGCCCGGCTTCTTCGTCTTCTGGCCGAATCGGTGGTTCACCTCGCGCGCGAGCTCGCCGACTTCCTCCGTGAGGCGCGCGATGTTGGTGAGCGGATGGAAATAGCCCTCCTCGAACTGCCCCACCCAGCCGTCAACCCGCCGCTGCGCATCGGCGATGGACATCGCTAGCGCCGCCCCGCGGGGGCGCCCGCCCCGGCGGTCCGCGAGGCCAGCGCCCGGATGAGCGCGCGCATGAACTGCGGCAGGTCCGCGGGCGTGCGGCTCGAGATCAGGTTGCCGTCCACGACCACCGGGCTGTCCTCCCACAGGAGGCCCGCGTTGACCAGGTCGTCCTTGATCGCCCCGACGCTCGTGCCCCGCTTGCCGCGCACGATGCCGGCGGAGATCGGCACCCATCCGGCGTGGCAGATGAACGCCACCGGCTTGTCCGCGTCGTAGATCTCACGGGTGAGCTGCAGCAGCTTCTTCGAGCGGCGCATGATGTCGGGGGCATAGCCGCCAGGGATCACCAGCCCGTCGAACTCGTCCGCGCGGAGATCGTCCACGTTCGCGTCCACCGTGAGCGGATAGCCGCGCTTGCCCTGGTAGGTCCGTTCGCCCGTCCCGGCCACGACGGTGCGAGCCCCCTCCTCTTCCAGGCGGATCTTGGGATACCAGAGCTCGAGATCTTCGTAGAGGGGGCCCGCGAAGAACAGGACCGACGTGCCTTGAAGCGTCATGGCGTGCTCGTGCGGCGGAAGAGAAGGGCCGGGGCGGGGCGCGCCGGCCGCTTCCGCTAAGTATAGTGTCCCGCGCTCGGTACCTCGACCGGCCGTCGGCGTGTTGGGGATTGCCGTTGATCGGCTCTATCCGCCGGGAGTACGTGCCGGTGGGCTCCGCCATCCCGGGTGGCTATACTTGAGCCGACTTCCCGGAGAAACTTCATGCGCGCCCGCGAACGCATCCTCGCCAACCTCGAGTCGATCTATCGCGAGTCCTATGACCGCGCCAAGGCCGCCGGCGACGGGGGCCGCATGATCGACCTCGATAGCGCCTACATGCGCGACCAGCTCATGCTCGAGATCCTGCTCGATATCCGCGACCTCTTCTCGGTGGCGCCCGCCGCGTCGGGGGGCAGCGCCCTCGAGAAGCTCGAAGCCATCCGGCGACTCACCAAACTCCGCTGAGCCACCCGTGACCCTGCTTCGTCCACATACCGGCGCCCTGCTCCTGCTGCTTTCCGCCGGCGCCCCGGCCTGCCAGACGCCACCGCCGCCGCGGCCCGCGAGCCTCGTGGTGTACGGTCGCGTATGGACCGGCGACTCGGCCCGGCCCTGGGTCGGCGCGGTCGCGGCGAACGGCGATTCGATCGTGGCGGTCGGCGACAGCGCGGAGATCGCGCGGCTGGTCGGCCCCGAGACCCGGGTCCTGGCGAACGGCGCGGCGATGGTGGTGCCCGGCCTCATGGATGGCCACACCCACTTCACCGACGGCGGATTTCAGCTCGCGAGCGTCGATCTCCGCCCGGCCAACTCGCCTGAGGAGTTCGTCGCCCGCCTCAAGGCGTTCGCCAGCGAGCGGCGCCCCGGCGAGTGGATCCTGGGCGGGGACTGGGACCACGAGCGCTGGCCGGGCTCGCCCCTGCCGCGCCGGGAGTGGATCGACTCGGTCACCCCCAACAACCCGGTCTTTGTGAACCGTCTCGACGGGCACATGGGGCTGGCGAACACCGCGGCGCTCCGTGCCGCCGGCATCTCACGCGCGACGAAGGACATCCCTGGCGGGGTCATCGTGCGCGATCGGCGCACGGGGGAACCGACCGGCATCCTCAAGGACGGCGCGATGGATCCGGTGGAGCGGGCGATCCCCGCTCCGTCGGACGCCCAGCGGGACGCGGCCCTTCGACGCGCGCTGGCCTACGCCGCATCGAAGGGTGTCACTGCGTTCGCGCACGTGAGCGTGGATCCGGCAGACCTCGGCACGTACCTGCGGGCCAAGGCGGCGGGGGCACTCACCGCGCGCGCCGCGCTCTACTTTCCGCTCGAGACCTGGCACGCGGTCGCGGATACCATCGCGAAGCTCGGGCGGGGCGACGACTGGGTGTGGATCGGCGGTGTCAAAGGCTACGTGGACGGCTCCCTCGGCTCGACCACCGCGTTGTTCTATGCTCCCTACAACGACGACCCGACGACGTCCGGGGTGCTGGTGACCCCCGAAGATTCGTTGCGTGCCTGGATCGGCGCTGCCGACTCCGCCGGACTGCAGGTCGCCGTGCACGCCATCGGCGAGCGCGCCAACGGCCTGATCCTCGACATCTACGACAGCGTCGCGCGGGCGCACGGCAAGCGCGACCGGCGATTCCGGATCGAGCATGCGCAGCACCTTCGGCGGCAGGACATCGACCGCATCGCCCGCCTCGGCGTCGTCGCGTCCATGCAGCCGTATCACGCGATCGACGACGGCCGTTGGGCGGAGAAGCGGATCGGGCCCGAGCGGATCAAGACGACGTACGCCTTCCGGTCCTTGCTCGACCGGCACGCGCATCTCGCGTTCGGGTCCGACTGGACCGTGGCGCCGCTGGACCCGATCCTCGGCATCTATGCCGCGGTCACCCGGCGGACGCTCGACGGCAAGCATCCCGAGGGCTGGGTGCCCGAGGAAAAGATCTCGGTGGAGGAGGCGCTCCGCGCCTATACGACGGCGACGCGTACGGCGTGTTCGCCGAGCGCAGGCGGGGCCGCCTGGCGCCGGGGTACAAGGCGGACCTGGTGCTGTTGGACCAGGACCTCACGCGCATCCCGCCGGAGGCGATCGAGCGGGCTGCCGTCCGCGCGACGATCGTGGGCGGACGTGTCGTGTATCAATCCAAATGAGGCGGATCGCGACACAGGGGCAGGAGGATTCCAGGATGAGGGTCGCGTGCCCGGCGACTACCTGGCCCGCCATCGTCAGCGGAGTCGAGCCCTTCTTGAATGGCGACGACCAGCTGCTGGCGGTGGCCGGCGGAACTCCCTAGGAGCGCCGGCGGGGCGCTATCTTTCCGGTCGTTCCAGCAGCCGGCGACCGACCCTCTCCCCCGAGTGCAATGGCTACACGAACCTCGACCCGCGCCCGCGCGTCCGCCAAGCTCGAGAAGGCGGATTTGCTCGAGATGTACCGCATCATGCTGCTCGCGCGGCGGATCGACGACAAGGAGATCCAGCTCAAGCGGCAGAACAAGATCTTCTTCCAGATCTCGGGCGCCGGCCATGAGGCGGTGCTCGTCGCCGCCGCCCGGGTGCTCCGCCCCGCCTACGACTGGTTCTACACCTACTACCGGGACCGCGCGCTCTGCCTCGGGCTGGGGATGACGGCCACCGAGCAGTTGCTTTCCGCCGTGGGGGCCGCTGCCGATCCCAACTCGGGCGGCCGCCAGATGCCCTCCCACTGGGGCCACAAGGCGCTCAACATCGTGAGCGCCTCGAGTCCCACGGGCACCCAGTTTCTGCAGGCCGTCGGCTGTGCCGAGGCGTGGCTTCGCTACTCGAGCATCGAGGGGATCGCTGAGCGCGAGGAGCTGTCCCACGGCGACGAGGTGGTGCTGTGCACCACGGGCGACGGCACCACGAGCGAAGGCGAGTTCTGGGAGGCCCTCAACACCGCCACCAATCTCAAGTTGCCGGTCGTCTTCCTGGTCGAGGACAACGGCTACGCCATCTCGGTGCCGGTCGAGGTCAACACCCCGGGCGGCTCGGTGTCGAAACTGCTCACCGGATTTCCCGGACTGTTCATTCAGGAAGTCGATGGCTGCGACGTCCTCGCCTCGTACGACACGCTCAGCAAGGCGGTGGACTACGCCCGCGCCCGGAAGGGGCCGGCCCTGGTTCACGCGAAGGTGATCCGCCCCTATAGCCACTCGCTCTCCGACGACGAAGTCCAGTACCGGCCCCCCGCCGAGCGTCAGGCGGACGCGGAGCGGGATCCGCTGAACCGGTTTCCGAAACATCTGTTGGAGCAGGGCATGGCGACCCAGGCGGAGCTCGATCAGATCGCCCGGGAGATTGCCGAAGAGGTGCAGGCGGCCGCGGACGCCGCGCTTGTGTCGCCGCAGCCGGCCACGGACACCATCTATCGCTACGTCTACTCGCCGGACGTGGATCCGACGTCCGAGCAGTTCGATACCGAGGACGATCCGCGCTTCACCGGTGACCCCACGACGATGGTGGACCTCCTCAACATCTGTCTTCGCGACGAGATGGCGAGGGATCCGCGGATCGTCCTCTTCGGCGAGGACGTGGCCGATTGCAGTCGCGAGGACAACCTTCCCGACGTGAAGGGCAAGGGCGGCGTCTTCAAGGTGACGTGGGGACTGCAGCGCACCTTCGGGGGCGATCGTGTCTACAACTCGCCCCTCGCCGAGGCCAACATCATCGGCCGAGCGGTGGGGCTCGCCACGCGCGGGCTCAAGCCGGTGGTCGAGATCCAGTTCTTCGACTACATCTGGCCGGCGTATATGCAGCTCCGGAACGAACTCGCGTTGATGCGCTGGCGGTCGAACAACGCCTTCTCCGCGCCGGTCGTCGTCCGCGTCACCTACGGCGGCTACCTGAAGGGCGGGTCGGTGTATCACTCGCAGACCGGTGCCGCGGTCTTCACCGGCGTGCCGGGTCTGCGCGTCGTCTGCCCGGCCACGGCGCTCGACGCCAACGGGCTGCTGCGCACCGCCATCCGCGCCGACGACCCGGTGCTCTTCCTGGAGCACAAGCACCTCTACCGGCAGACCTACAACAAGGCGCCGAACCCCGGCCCCAATTTCATGATCCCGCTGGGCAAGGCCAAAGTGGTGCGGCCGGGAACCGATCTGACGGTCGTGACCTACGGCGCGCTGGTCCAGCGCTCGCTCTGGGCGGCCAAGCGCGCTGAAGAGCTTCACGGGGTGAGCGTCGAGGTCATCGACCTGCGCTCGCTCTCGCCGGTGGACTGGGACGCCATCGGCGAGTCGGTGCGGAAGACCAATCGGGTGATCGTGGCCTATGAGGATTCGCTGTCGTGGGGGTACGGCGCGGAGATCGCCGCGCGGATCGCCGACGAGATGTTCGCCTATCTCGACGCGCCGGTCCGCCGCGTCGCCTCCACCGACACGTTCGTGGCCTACGCGCCCGAGCTCGAGGACGTGATCCTGCCCCAGGTGGACGATCTGGAGGAAGCCATGCTCGAGATCGCCAGGTTCTGAGTCGATCGATCACCCTGAGCGACGCCAAAGGGGGCATGCGTTTCGGGCATGCCCCCTTCGCGTTGTTCCGGGTGACGTGCGCCGTCGCCCCGCGCTAGACGTAGGTCCGCTGGAGCATCGCCGCGGCACTCGCGTCCAACAGCTCGGCGCCCCTTACCTCGTCGAACGTCGCGAGCAGATCCTCCACCCGCAGCCGGCGCTTCCGGATCTCGGTCCAGTCGTGCACCACCTTTCCGCGGTGCATCATGAGCACGCGATCCCCGAGGCGCACCGCCTGCGGCAACGAATGCGTCACCATCAGCGTGGTGAGACGGAGCCGGCTCACGATGTCCTGAGTCAGGCGGACCACCTGCTCCGCGCTCCTGGGATCCAGCGCCGCAGTGTGTTCATCCAGCAGCAGGAGCTGCGGGCGCTCGAACGTTGCCATCAGGAGCGTCAGCGCCTGACGCTGGCCGCCCGAGAGCAAGCCGATCGGCGCGTCCAGCCGGCGCTCGAGTCCGAGGCCGAGCCGCTCCACCTCCTCGGCGATCTCGCGCCGGCGCTGCCGGCTCAGCGCCCGGCCCAGCCCGCCCTGGTGGCTTCGATGCGCGGCAAGCGCGAGGTTCTCGGCGACCGTCATGCCGGGCGCCGTCCCGCTGAACGGGTTCTGGAAGACCCGGCCGACGAGGGCCGCCCGCCGGTGCTCCGCCCACCGGGTGACGTCCTGGCCGCCGAGCAGGATTGAGCCGTGATTGGGCACGAACGATCCGGCGACCGCGTTGAGCAACGTGGATTTCCCTGAGCCGTTCGTGCCGAGCACGATAGCGAAGGCCCCGCGCGGCAGCACGAGGTCGATGCCCTGGAGGGCACGCATCTCGGCGGGCGTGCCCGGATGAAAGGTGTGGCGCAGCCCGCGGACCTCGAGCATGACATCAGCCATGCGCGACCTCGACAGGCGAGGCGCGCCGGAGCCGACGGCGAAGCGCGTCGGGCAGCACGAGCGCCAGAAAGACAAAAACCGCCGTCAGCAGCTTGAGCGCGTTGGGATCGAGGCCGGCTCGGACCGCGCCCGCGATGATCAGCCGGAGAAGCACCGTCCCGATGATGACCGCCACGAGTCGCGGGGCGATCCCGCGACGCCCGAACAACGTCTCACCCACGATGACGCTCGCGAGTCCGGTGACGATCATGCCGAGGCCCATCTGGATGTTCGCGAAGCCCTGGTACTCGGCGAACAGGGCGCCCGAGAGTCCGATGAGGCCGTTCGCCATGACCAACCCGACGACGACGGCGCCACTCACCGACACGCCGAGGGCCCGGGCCATCTGCGGGTTGTCGCCCGTGGCTCGGAGCGCGAGGCCGAGGCTGGTCCGGAAGAACAGCGCCAGCAGCCACCCCACGATCGGCACCAACACGAGCATGAGCAGCAGCGCGGCGATCGTCCGGGCCACCACGGGCGTCCCGAACAGGCTCAGCGTCTCGGTGCCGGGGGCGAGCCGGTCGAACACCTGCTCGGCCCGCGTGATGAGCGTCGGCACTCCGGCGAGCGACCGGTCGCCTCCACCCATGATGTACAGGTTGCCGCTGTAGAGCGCCGTCGTCGTCAGGATGCCGGCGAGCAACGCGTTGATCCCGAACCGGGTGTGCAGCACCCCGGTGACGAGCCCGGCCACGGCGCCCGCCCACGCGCCGACCGCGGTCGCCGCCGCCGGGGGCCATCCATTGGAGAGGAGCGCCGCCGCCGTGGCGGCGCCCACGCCGAAGGCGCCATCGGTGGTGACGTCGAGCAGGCCGAAGACACGATAGGTCAGGAAGACGCCCAGCGCGAGGAGCGAGAGGATCAGGCCGATCGTGATCGCGCCGACGAGCAGGTTCACGTCCAGGCCGCCACGCTCGTGATCGGCCCCGTCCAGCAGAGGCCGCGGAGCAAGGCGTTGTCGCCGGCGCCCTCGGACCCACGGTCGTCGAACACGAGGTGCCCGACCTCCCGTGGCGACTGCGCTTCGAGCAGCTTCTCCACCAGCGCCTTGAGGGAGACCGTCCGCTGCGGCACCGGCCGATAGGGGAAGGCCACGGCGTGGAAGTGCCCCACCAGCGTGGCCGACGGCCCGAGCGGCCGGAGGAAACCGGCCAGCGGCTCGAGCGGTCGTCGCGCCACGACGCCGGCGATGAGCACGGTCCTGGGCGTTGTCGTGCGCTCCGGCGAGAAGGTCAGCCACTCGCGCAACTCGTCGGCCTCGAATCCGAGCGGCTCGCGCAAGGTCGCCGGCGAGCGCCGCAGCACGGCCGTCGTCAGCTCCGCCGCCTCCGCCGCGGCGACGATGCCGGCCATGTCGCCGCCCGAGGTGGCCAGCGCCACGTTCGCGAGCTCCGCCAGCGAGACCGTGTTCGAGCCGGGCTGGGTGCGAAATCGGATGAGGTTCGAGAAGGCGCCCTCGCACACGAGCCCCGCACCGAGCACCACGGTGGGAGGAGCGTCCGGACGGGCGCTCACCCAGTCGGGGGTGAGCGCGCCATCGGTCGGGAGATACGCGGCGGTGCCACCGAGCGCGATGAGCTCCCCGAAGCGGTCGCGCGTCTCTTCGTACCCCTCGCCGATGGCGCCGACGCCGAGCCCGAACACCGAGGACGGGAAGTGCACCGTGCGGCAGGCCGCGGCGTCGTACCCTCGCGCGAAGCCGTCGGCGCGGCCGACGACGCGGCACGAGAGCACGCCCGCCTCGTGGCGCCGCGAGGTCTCATAGTGGCCGGCAGGCCCAACCACGGCGGGCACCTGCCACGCGTCGCCGGTGAAGTCGCCAGAGCGGACGAACGCCGCCGACGGGCGGCCGGGACCGCCGGCCACGCTCGCGTCGCCGGGCAGGAGCAGCAGATGTTCGAGGAGTCCGGCGGCCGTCAGGGCCCGCAGCACCGCCGGTGATGGAGAGGAGACTCGAAGCTCACCCCGGAGGGCGCTGAAGTCGCGGTATCGCTGCCCCAGCACCGAGATGCCCGGCGAGCTCACGTAGTCCACCTGGGACATCTCGAGCACCACCGAGCGTAACCCGTCGCGGAGGAGCTCGTCCAGCGTGTCGGCCAGATGGCGGGACCATTCGCCGTCCAGCCGCCCGGCCAGGCGCACGAGGGCACTGCTGCCCACGTGCGCGGTGACCATCTTCACTTGCCGGTGGGGGCGCTCTTGCTGACCTGCTCCTTGGTGGTCTCGAGGCGGTAGAACGGAATCTTCTCCGGGCTCTCGCCCTTGAGGATGCGGCCGATCATCTTGCCGGCTTCGACGCCACCGAGCTGGAAGTCGGGGTAGAACGCGGCCGTGGCGCCCTTGAGGATCTCGAACGGCGACGGGGAAAAGACAGGCACCTTGCTGTCGCGGGCGACCTGGATGATGCTCTCGAACGCCCCGTGCGCCGCGTTGCCGTAGATCTCGATGGCGTCGACCTTCTTGCCCACGAGGGCGGTGGCAGCCTCGGTGCCCTCGCTGACGCTGTTGATGGGCACCGTCTCGACGCTCAGCCCCGCCTTCTTCGCGGTGGCGGCCATCTTGTCCTTCAGGCTCACGGAAAGCGGCTCTGCCGGGCTGAAGAGGATGCCGACCTTCCTGACCTTGGGGACGACGCGCTTGATCAGCTCGATCCGCTTGGCCTGCTCCGGATCGCCGAAGCCCGGGGAGTAGACCCCGGTGATGTTCGCGAGGTGGTTCGAGTCGCTGGTGCCGGCGCCGGCCGCGAACGGGTCCGACAGGATGTTGAAGACGATCGGAACCGTCTTCACCCGCTGGACGGCGGCCTGCAGCGTCTCATCCTGGAGGGTGACGATCACCTTGGCCTTGGCGTCGACCGCGGCGTCGATCAGGCTGGGCAGCGTCGCCAGGTCGCCCTGGGCGCTCGAGATCTTGAACTCGTAGTCACGCCCCCGCTCCAGATCCGACTCCTCCAGGCCGACCTTCAGCGCATCCTCGCTCCATTCACTCCCGATCCAGTCCGCCGCCCGGATGATCGCAATCACCGGTATGGCTCCCGCGCCGGCGGCACCTGCCGCGGCAGTGTCCGCGGTCGCGCTCTTGCCGGCGTCGGCCCCCCTGCCGCAGGCCGCCGCGGCCAGCAACGCCCCGACAGCCAACCCGGTCCGGGTCACGCCCGGCAGGAGCTGGAACCTTCCGTGACCACGCATGCTCATCCTCCCCTGGAGAAATGATCGCCCCACAACAGTGATGCCTCCCTCGAAGGGGAGGCACGGTGGGCCCGGCGCAAAGCGTTCACTCCTGCTGGATTCTCGGTCCAAGGCCGCGACAACGCTCGATACAATACACCAGTGCGAGGCGCGCCGGAAGGAGGCGCGGTCCCCTACTCGGCGCTGTCAGCCGGCTCGCTGGCCTCGTCGGCCTCGTCCGTCGGTTTGTCCTTCGGCATCTGAGCTTCCATCGCCTTCCCGATGCGTTGCAGCTCCGCCTCGTTGGCGCGGAAGAACTCGAGGTTGGCCTTGCTCGCCCCGGTGGCCTTGGATACGGAATCCGCGGTCAGGTTGTACTGCTTCATCAGCCCGTAGGACATGCCCGACTGCAACCAGGCTCCCTGCGCCACGGCGAACTCGCGGGGCGTGAGGCCGGCGTCCACGATGGCCTTCCGGGCGGGCGCCAGGGACTGGAGGCGCATGGTCATCTCGTCGAGGCTCAGGTTTCCGGAGCCCTCCAGCGCGCCCGCGACCTTGGGGTCGGCTTTCGCGGCGTTCCCGAGGTTCAGCATCGCCGTCATGAGCTGCTTGTACTTGGGGAGCGTGAACGTGTAGGCGCTGATGGCCTTCAAATCCTTGTCGGCCTGGCCTTGGGCGGCCGCGGCGGGGGCCAACAGGAATGGGAGGACAAGCGCCAGAACGATGGCGCGGCAACGCGTCGAAAGGACCGGCATGGAGCGACTCCGAATTGTGGAGAGAGGAAGGGACGGTGCGGATGAAGGCGACTACGGTCGCATGGCCTCGCGGATCTCGCCTGCCGCCGCGATCGCGTTGTCGACATCCCGGGACAGCGCCTTGGCCTGCTGGGTCGCCTGCGTCAAATCGCCCAGCACGGCGGCGACTCCCGCGGAACGGAGCCGGAGCAGGTCGAAGCGGACATTCTGCATCGCGAGGACGCAGGACTCGAGATGGCTCGCCACTTGGCTCCGGCGTCCCTGAATGTCCACGATGGCCTGACGCTGGCGCTCCAGCAGCGAGAGCCGCCGCGTGCGCTCGGGGTCATCGGGCTCCTTGGCGAGGGACGCGAGTCGCTCGTCGATCTGGGTCAATTCCTCCGCGTTCATGCTGGTGTCGAGCGCGTGCAGCGTGCGGGCCAGGTCGGTGGCGCGCTCGTAAAGCGCGTTCACGGTCTGCTGGACCTCGGGCAGCATCTTCCGCTCAGAGGCGGGAAGGCGCTCCAACAGCTTGAGGATGGCCTGCCGGTCCCCCTGCACCTGCTGGATGGAACCAAGGTGCGCGCCGAAGTCCTCGGGACGCGGGGGCGGTAGCTGCCGAGCCATGCGTGGCGTGCCCTTGATCAGCGTCGTCTCGACCGCGTCCGGTGCGGGAGGCCGGGTCAACACGTCACGCCAGCTGTAACCGGCCTGCCAGAGCTGTGCATAGTTCCGAAACACGCCGATGCCCATTCCGAACATGGGAAAGAGGAACCACGGATCGGTGATGCCCGTCGCGACGTTGATCCCGAGGCATCCAAGCGATACGGCCGCCCAGCTGGCGAATTGGCCGCGGACCTTCTGCACGATCCTGGGCTCCCCCGTGTCGGGCACCAGGTCCTTGTCGTTCCGGTCGCGCTGATCGCGGCGGCGCGCCGCGGCATCGCCACGCCCACCTGGCAGCGGCCTCGGAGCGAGACCCGGGCGGCCGCCCAGCTCCCGTCGAGCCGGGGCACGCGCGTCCGGCCGGCCAGTGCTCCCCGTGAGAGGACGCGGTGACGCGGGCGCGATCGGCCGCTGACCCCTGAAGGAGGTGCCGGTAGGCCGATACCCGCTCACGCTCCGGCTCTCGAGCGAGCGACGCAGCGCGTCCGCACTGGGCCAGCGGTTCTCGGGGTCCTTCTCCAGGCAGCGACTGACGGCGAGTGCGAGGTCCTCGGGCACGTCCGGGCGGCGGCTTCGGAGATCGGGCGCGGGCTCCGTGATCTGCTTCATCAGGATGCCCGCGACCGTCGGCGCGTTGAACGGCAGCTCCCCGGTCAACATCTGGTAGCTGACGACGCCGAGGCTGTAGACGTCCGAGCGCCCGTCGATGTCTCGCTCGCCCGCGGCCTGCTCCGGGCTCATGAACGCGGGCGTCCCGATCGCGACGCCGGCGCCGGTGAGCGTCGCGCCCGAGGTGGACGAGAGCGCCTTCGCAATACCGAAGTCGGTCACCATCACCCGTCCCCGGGGGCCCTCGAGCAGGATGTTGTCGGGCTTGATGTCGCGATGGATGATGGAAAGGGCGTGGGCGGCGCTCAGTGCATCGGCCGCCTCCATCATGATCCGCCGGGCCTCTTCTACGGGGAGCCTGCCGCGCCGCCGAATGCGGCCCGCCACCGACTCGCCGTCCACGTAGCCCATCACGAAGTAGACCAGTCCTTGACCCTCGCCGACCGTGTGAATCGGGACGATATGCGGGTGCGACAGACGGGCGGCCGTCTGGGCCTCACGGGTGAAGCGCTCGCGAATGTCCTTCTGAAAGGCCAGCTCGGGCGGCAGAACCTTGATGGCGACGCGGCGCTGGAGCCGCTCATCACGAGCGCGATAGACGACCCCCATACCTCCGCGCCCGACCTCTCCCTCGATCGTGTACGCGTCTCCCAAGGCGTCGGCGAGACGCGCCGCCAACGGCTTATCGGCCGAGTCGGTCATGGGCGAGATCGCCGCTGGAAGCCGGCGAGAGCAGGGGAAGACTACGCGAAGTGGTGGAACCGCCGAACATGGCACCCAATCTGTACCCGCGCGCGGCCAGCGGCAACTGAATGGGGCGCCTGCTGTAGCTCCTCCGTGGGGCCCCAACGGACCGGGGAGGACGACTTGAGTACCGCCTCGGGCCGCATGGTTCGGCAGGTCGTTGACCGCGCGGCAGGCCGGCCTTCACCACCCCGCGAATTTGCCGTCAAATTGGCAGCAGCGGGCGAATACCTCTCGCCTTTCCTGCCGCTCCGGCCCTCGCCCGGAAACCTCCAGAGCCCGTAAGTTGTTTGCTAGCACGCGGGAGATCATGGGGCTGGCTTGGCACGTTCGGTGCACCCGTGCCCACGATCTTGCGGTGTCTCGCCTTTTTCCCGCGACAGAGCGGGCTTTGGAAGGAGTAGTTCCTACATGGCCGAACGATTGACTTTGCCGGTGCTGCCTCTGCGTGAGGTGGTACTGTTTCCCGGGGTCACGGCCCCCATCGGCGCCGGACGACCGGCGACGCTTCGGGCCATCGAGGCGGCACTCGCGACCCCTGAGCGCCTGGTGTTCGCCGTGTCCCAGCGGCAGAACGTCGAGAGCGTGAATCCCGACGTGCTGTACACGATCGGCACGATCGCCAAGATCGGTCAGCTTCAGCGAGGGCTTTCGGGCATGCAGCTGCTGCTCCATGGCGAGCAGCGGGGCATCGCCATTCACTATACCGAGCGGGAAGGCTACCTCCAGGCCGTGGTTCGCCAGGCCGAAGAGATGCTGCCGATCAACGCGGAGGATCCCGCCTTCGTCGCGCTACACCGGGAGGCCCGTACGCGGGCGGCCGAGCTCGGCCAGAAATCCGGGCTGCCGGACGAGGTCGTCCAGCAGGTGCTCGCCGGCGTGAACGAGCCGGGCCGCTTCGCGGATCTGGTCGCCGGGTACATCGACATCACGCCCGCCCAGCGCCAGCTGCTGCTCGAAACGCTCAGCGTCGAGGAGCGGCTCCGTCGCGTCCTGGTGCACGTCCAGCGTCAGATCGGCGTGCTGGACGCGCAGGAAGACATCAAATCCCAGGTCCAGGAGGAGCTGGGCGAGCGCCAGCGCGAGATGTTCCTGCGGGAGCAGCTCAAGACGATCCAGCGCGAGCTGGGCGAGGGTGACGAGCGGGACGACTTGCAGGAGCTTCGCGAGAACCTCCAGGCGCTCGATCTCCCGCCCGAGGCGCGCAAGGAAGTCGACCGCGAGCTCAATCGGCTGACGCGGATCGGCCGCGAGTCGATGGAAAGCCAGGTCATTCGGACGTTCCTGGAGAACATCGTCGAGCTGCCGTGGAACGTGCGGAGCAAGGAGCACCTGTCGCTCCCCGAGGCGCAGACGATCCTCGACGAGGACCACTACGCCCTCGGCGACGTGAAGGACCGGGTCCTGGAGTTCCTGGCGGTCCGTCAGCTTCGCATGCAGCAGGAGGCGGCGGAGCAGGAGGCTGAGGCGAGCCAGAAGGCGGAGCGCAAGGCGGAGGAGGTCGCGCACGGCGAGTCCACCGACACGCCGCAGGCGACCGCCACGGTGCCCGCGCCCAACACGGCCGTGAAGGGCAACGACGACGACCGCGCGCGGGGCCCGATCCTGCTGTTCGTGGGGCCGCCGGGCGTCGGCAAGACGTCCGTGGCCAAGAGCATCGCCCGCGCCATGGGGCGGAAGTACGTCCGTATCTCCCTCGGCGGCGCACGTGACGAGGCCGACATCCGCGGCCACCGGCGGACGTACGTCGGCGCCATGCCGGGCCGCATCGTCCAGGGCATGAAGCAGGCGGGCACCAAGAACCCAGTGTTCCTGCTCGACGAAGTGGACAAGCTGGGCGTCTCGTTCCAGGGCGACCCGGCGAGCGCGCTGCTCGAGGTGCTCGACCCGGCCCAGAATGACTCGTTCGTGGACCACTACCTGGGCGTGCCGTTCGACCTGAGCGAGGTGCTCTTCATCGCGACGGCGAACTTCATCCAGAACATCCCGGGGCCTCTGCTCGACCGCATGGAAGTGGTGGACTTCGCCGGTTACACCGAGCGGGAGAAGCAGGAGATCGCCCGGAAGTACCTCATCCCGCGCCAGTTCACCGAGAACGGCGTGAGCCCGGACCGCTTGACCATCGCCGACGAGGCATTGGCCGAGGTGATCACGAGCTACACCCGTGAGTCCGGCGTGCGTCAGCTCGAGCGGGAGATCGGCCGACTGGCACGCAAGGTGGCGCGCAAGTTCGCCTCGGGCGAGAACGGCTCGATCACGGTGGACAGGGAGATGGTCGACGACCTGCTCGGCCGCCCCAAGGTGCATCCGGAGAAGGCGGCGCGCCACGACGAGGTCGGCGTGGCCACGGGGATGTACTACACCCCGACCGGCGGCGACATCATGTTCGTCGAGGCGAGCACGATGCGCGGCAAGGGCGAGCTGGTCCTCACCGGCCAGCTGGGCGACGTCATGAAGGAGTCGGCTCGCGCGGCCTGGACCTACGCGCGCTCGCACGCGGCCGGGCTCCAGATCCAGGACGAGATGTTCGACCGCGACATCCACATCCATGTGCCGGCCGGCGCCATCCCGAAGGACGGGCCGTCGGCAGGTGTCACGATGGCCTCGTCCGTCGTGAGCACGCTGTCTGGGCGCGCGGTGCGCCACGATATCGCGATGACCGGCGAGATCACGCTACGCGGCCGAGTGCTGCCGATTGGCGGTGTGAAGGAGAAGGTGCTGGGTGCGGTCCGGGCGGGTATCAACCGGATCATTCTCCCCAAGGAGAACGAGCCGGACCTCGAGGATCTGCCGCAGGAGGTGCGCGACAAGATCGAGGTGCACCTGGTGTCCGAGCTGGGCGAGGTGCTCGCCCTTACGCTCCGGGGGGCGACGTTCCGCGAGGGGCGCCTGCTGTTTGGCGACGAAAAGAATCCGCGGGACGTGATGCCGCTGTCGACGGGATTCAGGCACTAGACGGCGGTGAGCGGTAGGCAGTGAGCGGCAAGTGGTGAGCGGAAACAGCACACCTAATCAGTCCGGTGTGCTGTTCCCGCTTACCGCTTACCGCTCACTGCTTTTCCCCCTTCTCCCGCTGCATCGCCCGCACGGCCGCGTGCACCATCTCCCCCGCGCTCGTCCCGTGACCCGGGAAACAGGCCCAGCCCACGCTCACGTGCAGCGGAATGATGAGACCCTCGGCCGTGGTGGCGGATTGCTCGCCGAGAACGCGCCGGAGCTTGGCGGCTACGACGCCCGCGCCTTCGGCACCCACGCCGCGCAGAACCATGGCGAACTCTTCGCCGCCGAACCGGCCGATCAGGTCGCTCGCCCGCACGTTCGAGCGGAATACGTTGGCCACGTGGCGGAGCACCTGATCGCCCACCAGGTGCCCGAACCGCTCGTTCACCTCGTGGAACCGATCCAGGTCGAATACCAGAAGCGAGATCGGGCCGCCATGGCGGCGGCCGTAGTCCACGGCGTACTCGAGCTCGGCCAGAAGCGTGGCCTGGTTGAGCAGGCCGGTGAGCGGGTCGCGGAGCAGGAGTTCACGGAGCCGGCGCCCCCGCTCGGCGCGCACCACCACGGTCCGGAGCAGCAGCTCGGGATCTGGCGGGACCTCGAGATAGTCGTCGGCGCCCGACTGAAGCGCGGCGATCCGCTCGGGCACCTCGTCGGGGCCGATGAAGACGATCGGCATCATCCGGAATCGGGGGTCTTCACGGACGATGCGGGCGACCGTCGTGCCTTCGCCGTCGGGCAGGCGGGAGGCGAGCAGCATGAGGTCGGGCACTTCGCGGTCGAGCAGCTCCTGAACTGCCTGCGCCAGCGCGCAGCGGACGACGCGGATGTTCGCCTCCTCGAGGCTCCGCGCGACGGTCGCCGCCCGCTCGGCATCGTGCTCCACGAGCAGTACGCTGGATGGCGGCGCCCCGGCCTGGGCGAGCGTCCGAGCGTATCGCGGCAGATCCTCCACCATGCGCTCGACCGCGATGACCGCGTCGACGCCCGACGCGATCGCCCGCAGGCGATCCACCGCGCGCAGCGTCTCGATGAGCACGACGGCACGCGGGCGATTCACTCGGCCGGTCCACATGGATGCGATCGCGGATGGATCGCCCTCGCCGGCGGCCGTGCCGATGACCAGGAGCTCGGGCCGCTCGCCCAGCGGCGTCTCCGCTGGATCCTCCAGCCGATGGCCGAGCCGCACATCGTACCCCTCGGCCTCGAGAGCGGCCCTCAGGCGATCGGCCTCCGCGGATGCCGGCAGGATGACCATCGCTCGGGGCCGCGCGCCGGCCGCGCGGCGCGCGTTGCCCAGCCCGGCCTGCGCCTGGCGGAACAGCGCTGCGAGCCGATCGATGGCGGCATCGAGACGGGGAGCCTCGCCCGGGGCGGGCTTGGTGGCCATCCACTGTTCCATCTCGCGCGCCACGACGCTGATCTCGGGAAACCCGTGCGAGCCGCCCGAGGCTGCGAGGCGGTGAAACCGGGTCTTGAGCGCGGCGGCCGCCTCGGGTCGTAGGGCGCGGAAGGCGGAGATGTCCGCCCGAAGTTCCTCCAGCCGCTCGGGAAATTCCGACAGGTACTCGCGCTGCAGCTCGATGAGGCCGTCGTCGAGCGGTTCGGTCATGGCGTGGGTTCGGTCATGGCGTGCCGCGGAAGTGTTCGAGGGCGAGCCGCGCGCCGGCCACGAAGGCGGTTGCGGTGCTCCAGTGGCCGCGTACCTCGGCACCCTGGCGCGTGGCCATGATCGCGCTCCGCTCGTCGACGACGCTGATGATGGGCATGCCGGGCCATGGATGGTCTGCGCGCACCACCTCGACCACGGCGAAGCCGAGGTCCACCGGGCTCGTGGCACAGAGCACGACGGGAAGTCCGGCCGAGTAGGGGCGGCGGAGTGCTGGTGCGAGCAGCGGGAAAGCATCGGCTGGCGCGAGGAGCGCCACCGAGCTCGCGGCACGGGCCACGTCATGGGTGATGAGCTGCAGGACGGCCCGCCCGGACTCGATCTCCACGAGCGTCGGGGTGGCGGGCACGGACACCTCCTCCAGGTCGTGGCTCAACTGCTCCAGCGCCAGCCCGTGATCAGTCGAGATCCTCGCGAGCAGGGCCGCGGGAGTCTCGGGTCGGTAGCGCTTGGGGCGGCCCCCTTCTACGCGGGCCGCCCCTTTGGCGACGAGACCCTCGAGAGCGCTATAGGCATTGGCGCGCGCCAGTCCTGCAGACCGGGCGATGGCATATCCCGTCCCGGGGCCGCCGGTAAGCAGGACTTCGTACACCAGGCTCTCGGTGGGAGTGAACCCGAAATGCGTCAGGTTGATGCGGGGCATGGAGAGTAGTTTGGGGTGCTACGCCGCTTCCCGCAATGCCATCATACGTAGTCGGTAGCCCACCCGAGCAGCTTGGCAATGAGTGCCAAGCGGAAGGTGACATCCACTTCGCGACCCTCGGTGGTCTTGGCGTCGACCTGCAGCGGATAGTAGTGATAGGTGATCTTGTTGATCGCCTTGGGCTGCGACCGAAGATTCTTGGGCCGCCAGATCCCGACCTCGTCGCAGTCCTTGAGCAGTCGCCCCAGCACCCGCGATGCCACTGGCGCCCAGGGAAGGGCCCCCATCCGCGACATCAGCTCGATGTAGTGCAGCGCGAGCGGAATGTCGGTCGGCTGGCCTTTGGCGTCGGCGTCGATCGGGTCGCCCAGCAGGAGGTGCTGCGGCTTGACCGTTCGCTTGCCGACCTGGATGGCAAATGCCTTCTTCGGCGCCGGCTGCGCGAGGTAGTGCCCCAGCCGTTCGGTGAACCCGGCGCGCTCGCGCTGCAGGTTGGGCATGAAGGACAGCATCGCCACGGAATACCAGCTCGGCGGATGGGCCTCGGGGTGGAGGACCATCTGGGTGCCGGACTTGATGAACGGCTTTTCGGCGACCGGACTCCGGAGGAACTGCGAGATGGAGTTGGCGATCTTGTGGCCGGCACCCCGGAGCCGCGGGTCGTCGGCATAGCCGGCCTCGGCGAGGGCCGCGCATGCGGCCTCTCGCATGATGTCGCGCGCCCACGTCTCCGCCGCCTCGTCGGATTTGCTGGTCTTCTGGAACTCGAAGAGCAGCGCCGGGTCCTCATCCCGGCTCAGGAGCCGGAAGAGCACTCGATCACCCAACTTGTACGGACGCCCCGCCCGCGGCCAGCCGAGCTGCAGGAGCCGGCGGTACTGTGGAATGGTCCCGATATCCTTGATGCCCTGAGCTGCCGAAGCGGCAAGGCCCAGCAGGTTCCCGCCCCAGACGCCCGTGTCCTTCTGCTTCTTGACTACCGCCAGGGCAGCCTTGGACTCGACCACCGCCGTGTGAGCGGCGGCGATCGTTTCGGGCGGGGCGTAGCCCGCCGGCGCCAGCTCGGTGAGCGCGCGGTACCGAATGGACGGTCCGCCGTTCTCGAGGAGCCAGCTGAGCGGAATCCGATGCTGATGGGGCAGATCCAGAAACGCTCCTGGGGAGGCGGTCAGGGCGTAAGCGGCCGGGAAGATAGGCGGGACCGCCCGAGGACGGTAGGGCGGCTGGCTCCAGGTCCAGCCGCCCGTGGGCGCTACCGGGTTCCAGCTGACAGGCGGGATTCGCCGGCTTGGCGGAACTCCGAGCCAGTGCTCCACTTAGGCTGTGCGGCCGCATTGCCAACGATCATTGCTGTCCTGATGATGACGCGAAGCTGCTGCAATGCTCCGTCGTAGTTGAACCAGGGCTGAACCTGGTCGCTCGGCTGGTGGTAGCGCTCGGCGTTGTACTTGTCGTGCTGTTCCTGCCCCCAGCCTGCCGGGTGGCCAACGTAGTCCAAACCGCTTTCCAGGCTGGTACCAGGGACGCCGGCCCTGGCCAGCGAGAAGTGATCCGAGCGGAAGTATGCGCCCCGGAACAGAGCCTCCTGGTTGGTAGTCACCTTGAGCCCCTCGGCCGCAGCGGCCTGGTTGATGGCGGCGCCGAGGGAGGATTGATCGAGACCAAGAGCCGAGAAATCGCGGGTCCGGCCGTAGACGTTGAGGACGTCCACGTTGAGGATGGCAGCCATATCCTTGAGGGGGAAAGGTGGCGCGGCGGCGAGTGCCTGGGAGCCCAGCAGGCCCGACTCCTCCGCCGCGAACGCCACGAAGACCACGGAGCGGGCGGCGTGGACACCGCTCCGGACGAACGCCTCGGCCGTCGCCAGGACGCCAGCCGTTCCCGACGCATTGTCTTCCGCGCCGTTGTAGATCGAGTCCCCGTTGACCGGCGCCCCGATACCGAAGTGATCGTAGTGGCCGCCGATCAGCACGGCTTCCTGCGCGAGGTGGCCTTTCCCCGGCCACCGGCCGAGCACGTTCTCGGTCTCGGAGCGCCGGATGGCGCTCCGCACGCTCGCGTCGAGCTGCAGCTTGAGAGGAACCGAGCGGAATCCCTTGCGCGCCGCCGCGGCCGTCAGGGCCGCCAGGTCCTGACCGCCCTGGGCGAAGAGTCTCCCTGCTGCATCGTGCTGCAGCCACCCGGCGACCACCAGTGATCCCGGCTCGCGCTCCAGCCGGACCTGGGGGCCAACCCACCCGGAGAGCACGGTGGTCCATGGGTAGCTCGCGCTCTCCGTCGTGTGCACCATCAGAAGGCCGGCCGCGCCCTGCCGCTGCGCCTCCTCGATCTTGTACGTCCACCGACCGTAGTACGTGAGGATCTTCCCACGGAAGATGGTCGAGTCCTGGAGGCCGGGGTCATTGACCAGGACCACCACGATCTTGCCCTTGGCGTCGAGCCCCGCGTAATCGTTCCACCCGTATTCGGGTGCGACGATGCCATAGCCCGCGAATACGACATCCCCGCGCGCGTTCACCAGCGAATCGTTCCGCATGGACCACATCACGAAATCCTTCTTCCACGCGAGCGGCGCGGCCAAGGCGCCCTGGACGGCAAGCGTGGGCTCGGGCGTCAGCGCGATGATCGGCACGTGCTGGAAATAGGTCCCGCTGTCGCCCACCGGCTCGAGGCCCAGGCGCTCGAACTGCGCCGCGATGTACTTGGCGGCGAGCTTTCCGCCGCGCGTACCGGGCGCGCGCCCTTCGAGCGCGTCGTCGGCCAGGAACTCGAGATGGGTCTTGAGGACCTTCGCATCGAGTGCTCGGGCGACCTGAGTGGCCGGGCTGGGAGCAGACGTTTGGGCGAGGAGTGGCGAGGCGATCGAAGCAACAGCGAGGGCGAGTGTCAGCGGACGCGGGTGCATGGTGTTCCCGATGAAGGAAGCGGTTACAACGGGCCTTCTCTCTCTCGAGCGGACCCGATTACAGACGCAGGCGTTTGAATACGCCCTCCGGCAGCGATCGCACGACGATCATGATCGGCCGCCAGAACCACGGGACGTAAGCGACGTTTCTCCGTCGTTCGATCGCCCGGTGGATGGCTTTTCCCACCGTTCGCGCGCTGGCGAACAGCGGCCCCTGCGGGAGCCCGGCGGTCATCGGCGTATCCACGAAGCCGGGCTTGAGGGTAACCACCGCGACGCCCGAGTGGAACAGCCGGTTCCGAAGACCCTCCAGGAACCGGTCCAGCCCGCCCTTGGCGGCGCCGTAGACGTAGTTGCTCTGCCGGCCCCGGTCCCCCGCGACCGACGTAATGACGGCGATGCATCCGGCGCGCGCACCTTCGAAGCGCTCGGCGAGCGGCGTCAGGAGCGCGGCCGTCGAGACGAAGTTGACCTCGAGGGCGGCGGCCGTCTCGTCGGCGCTGGCCTGGCACCGCTGTTGATCGGGGAGCACGCCGTGGGCGAGGAGGGCCACGTCGAGGCCTCCAAACGCCGACCAGGCCGCGTCAATCATCTCGGCGGCGCGACGCCGGTCGGTCACATCGACCACCGCGGTCTCCACCGCCGAGGCGCCGCGCACCTTGAGATCCTCGGCCACCGCCTGCAGCCGCTCCGGATTCCGGCCGGTGAGGAAGAGCCGGGCTCCGTACGCGGCGTAGGCGCGGGCGGTTTCCGCCGCGATCGCCGAGGTCGCGCCGATGATGAGCACCCGCCTGGGCGCGTCAGGCGGCATGCACCCTCCGCCAGAAGGACGAGGAAAACTTGGGATCCCGCTGAGCCTCCAGTCGGGAGGCCGCGGGGAAGAACGCCGAAAAGCTTCCGGCGCTCATCCGGGCGTCCTTGGCCGGGTAGACCGCGCCCCCGGCATCACGCACCACTGCGTCCAGCTCGTCGAGCAGCGCCAGGGTCCGTCCGCCACGGTAGGGAAAGTCCACGGCGAGGGTGATGCCCGCGCGTGGGAATGACAACCAGCCGGGCGAACGCACCGCACCGAACCGCTTGAGAACCGCGAGGGCCGCGGGCTCGCCCGAGTGACTGATGCGCTCGAAGAGAGCACGGATGGGCCCCGCGCCCGACGCGTCGGGCACGACGCATTGGTACTGAAGAAACCCCCCGGGCCCGTAGAGTCGGGTCCAGTCCGCAACGGCGTCCAGCGGAAAGAAGAAGGGGGCGTACGGGACCGTCACCCGCTCCCGCCTCCGAACATGGCGCCGGTAGTAGGCCTCGTTGAACACGCCCATCGTGAGCCGGTTGATCAAGCCGGCTGGTGCCTCCGCGGGTATGCGGATCCGCGTCGCGTCGAGCGGCGAAGCGGATGATCCGTCGAAGGCCGCGTGATCGCCGCGCATGTAGATCCCGCGACCCAGCCGCGCGCCGCGCGCCAAGCAGTCCACCCACGCGACGGTGTATTCGTACGCGTCGTCCTCGGCAGCCAGGTCGAAGAATCCGTCGAGTCCGGAAAACCGGATCCGTTCCATCTCGATGCCGCCGCCGGGCACGCGCTTGAGGCGGAGCTCCGCCCAGAGGATCAGACCGGTGAGCCCCAGGCCTCCGACCGTTGCCTGGAACAAGGCGTCCTCGGGAGCGCACACGACGCGCTCGCCCGTGGACCGGGCGAGTTCCAGTCGGGTCACGTGCACCCCGAACGTTCCGGCACGGTGGTGATTCTTGCCGTGGATGTCGTTGGCAATCGCGCCGCCCACCGACACCCAGCGCGTGCCCGGCACGACCGGGAGGAACCAGCCGCGCGGCACGACGAGGTCGAGAATCTCGGCCAGGCTGACGCCGGCCTCGCAGCGAAGCACCCCCGACGTCTCGTCGAACGCGATCAGGCGGTCGAGTCCCCGCACGTCGAGCAGCGTGCCCCCGTCGTTGAGACAGCTGTCGCCATAGCTGCGGCCCCAGGCGTAGGGAAGTACCGGGCTCGCCGCGCGCTCGAGCGCCGCGCAATCGGAGCGCCAGACGACGGGAACCACGGCGGCCGGCCGGGCGTCGGGGTACCGCCCCCATGATCGATACGTGCGCACCCTAGAGCGCCAGGTACATGACGGCGGCGACGAGCGCGCCGATCACGTAGCTCGCCGGGTCGCGCACCGTGGCGACGATCGGGTCGTCGTGAATCTTCCCCCGATGCGCGAGGAGCCACATGCGGCTGGTCCAGAACAGCAGCAGGGGGCACACAAGCCAGAGCGCGAGCGGCCGCCGGTAGAGGGCCACGACCTGTTCACTGTTGATGTAGAGCGCGAGAACCAGCACGGACAGATAACCGCTGGCGCCGCCCATGGAGCCGAGCCACTCGCGATCGCCGCGCAGGTAGCCACGGCGCCGCACCTGCTCCGTGGCGGCGCCGTCCATCGCGCTCACCTCGGTGTAGCGCTTGAGGAAGGCGAGGCTCAGGAACAGGAACATGGCGAATGCCAACAGCCAGGTGGAGAATCGCACCTCGGCGGCCGCGATGCCCGCGAGGACCCTGAGCGTATACAGGCCTGCGAGCAGCAGCACGTCCACCACCGCAATGCGCTTCAGGTAGAGGGAGTACGCACTCGTGAGCGTGACGTATAGGGCGAGGAGTGCCGTGAAAGGTCGCGGCAGGGTGGACCAGCTGATGCCCACGGCCACGGCCAGCAGCAGCGGCACGAGCACCAGCCCGACCGCGGGCTCGAGCGCTCCCGACGCGAACGGGCGGTTTCGTTTGGTGGGGTGCTGTCGGTCGGCCTGCAGGTCGAAGACGTCGTTGAGGATGTAGGCGCTGGATGCGGCACAGCAGAAGGCCAGGAAAGCGGTACCGGCGCGGGCCATGGTCTCGGCGTCGGACAGCCGGTGATCGAGCACAACCGGAACGAACACCAGCAGGTTCTTCACCCATTGATGGGGACGCAGCGCCTGCACCAAGGCGAGGGTGCGCGAGCGCGGACGCGGCGTGTCAATGTCGGCGGCGATCATCGGCTCAGGCACGAGGCATCCTCCTGAGCCGGAAGGTGCGGGCGGCGGCGGCCAACCGGGTGCGAATGCCGAGATCGCCGAGGATCGCTTCGCCCGTGTCGAGCCCCGAACCCAGCGCTGTCCCTGTGGACCCGATGGAAGGAAAGGTTCGATAGTTGCCGGCGAAGTAAACGTTCTCCCACGAGGCGCTCCGAACCGGCGGGTTCCGGTAGCTGCGTCCGAACACGGGTGAATACATCGGCACCCGGGCGATATGCGTCCAGAACGGGTCCAACTCGAAGCCGAAGACCGCCCGGAAATCGTCTCGGTACCTGGACAGCAACTCGTCGTCGGGCATGTGGAACAGTGGACGGTCCCGACCACGCAGGTGGGTCACGAAGTTCACGCAGCTTTCGCCCGGCCCTCCGATGGTCGGGTTTAGCGCACTGAGCAGAAAGATGCCGCAGGCGGTTCGGTCCAGGGAGGCCAGGTTGATCCAGTAGGCTCGGGGATCCAGCCGCTGAAAGGTGGCGCAGACCACCGAGATCAGCGCCGAGTAGCGGATCCGCTCGATCTCCGGCGTACGATCGCCGCCCGCCAGACGGAGGTAGACCTCCGTCGGAACGGTACTCACGAAGAGATCCGCGGCCACGCGCTCGCCAGTACTGAGCTCCGCCTCGCGCACCCTGCCTTCCGCGGTCGTCAGGCGGTTCACCGAGGTATTGAGCCGGACGGTGACGCCGCGCTCCGCGAGCAGACGGGTCACGCCGTCGCACAGCACCTTGGTCCAGTTTGCGTCGGGAATGTACCCGAGCGGGGCCGATCCCTCGCGAAAGTACAGTCGGGCGCCGAGCCATGCTCCGCTTACTTCGTCACATGGCAGTTCGAACTTGAGACGCGTCAGCCGCTCGAACAGAGCGGTCCTGGTCCCGGGACCGGCGTACGTATCCACCAGCTCGGCCGCGCTGCGGTCCTGCCAGTCGGACCAGTCGCGCTTGCCGAACGCCTTCAACATCAGCCGGACGAATCCCGCCTTGTCGCGGAGCGACATCGGGAACCCGAGGAAGCCGCCCGGGGAGCCCAGATCGTACGCATGTTCACCGAGATGGAACAGCATGCGGACCCGGCGCCAGCGGACGTCCGCCAAAGCTCCGAGCTGGTCGAGAAAGAAATGGAGCACCCGGTCCAGGTGGAGAATGTGATGGTAGCCAAGCGGGTAGAAGTGTCCCTCCCGCTCGAAGCTTCCGGCGAGGCCGCCGAGGGTCGGACCCCGCTCGATGACAGTCACGTCCGTCGCCCCCGCCTCGGCGAGGGCGAACGCGGTGGCGACGCCGGACAGCCCGCCTCCGAGCACGACGACCGATGGAAACGCCATTGTCAGCGCGTGCCGATCATGGGGCGGGAAGATGGCTGAAGGGGCGGAACCCGGCCTCCCGGAGCTGCCGCATGCTGGTCACCATGAGCGGCTCGTCCCAGTGCAGCAGGAATGCGTGATGACGCGCCGCGAGCTCCTCGATGGACGCTCCGCCGGAGAGGTCGCGCTCAAACGCGGTCATGCCCGCCCCGAACCAGTCGCGCCGCTTGAGGCCCTCCCGCGTGTTGAGCGGAAAGAGCAGTGCCGCGAGCAGCGCCAGCGCCGCGGGGCCAAGACGACGCAGGCGCTCCGTGCCGTAGAGTAGCAGCGAATAGTAAGCCGCGCACATGAGCGGGGCCGCGAGCAGCACGTAGCGCGGGGACATCCTTCCAGTGGCGGCCACCCGGCCAGCTCTCCCCCAGCCGAGCGCAGCCCCCAGCCCGATGAACGCCGCGAAGAACATCAAGAGGCCAAGGACGCGAACGCGCTCCCCCTCGCGTCGCCGCAGGGCACCGGCCAGCACCCCGATGCCGGCCACGATGATGGCGGCGGTAACCAGGCTGAACACCCCCCACGCCTTTGCCGTTGCGGGCCCCAGTCCGAACACCAGGAACTTCCCGGTAGTGGCGATCGTGGCTAGCAAGCCGGGACTGGGCTCATTCCAGGGCGAGGGCTCGTATCCGATGAAATACACGCCGCACAAGCAGCAGGCGGCGAGCGCGCCGGCGCCGGCCTGCCGGCGGAACGGAGCAGTCCGCAGGGTGGCGTCCGATTGACCCCAGGTCGCGTAGAGCAGCCAGATGGCGAGCACCGGTGTGAGAACGAGACCATTGGCGCCGGCCAGCGGAAGCGAGACGAGGGCCAGCGCCGCGGTGACCGCCGCCATGCCGGTCGGCGGCGACGGACGTGCGGCGATGACCAACAGCAGTACGCAGGCGAGTACCGTCGGAAGGACGAACTGGATCTGCCACGCCCAGACCAGGTTGTCCCACTGCCCCAGATGGAGGAGCAGCAGCGGAAAGAACGCGTCCGCCAGCTTCGTCCGGCCCCCCCGGACCCGCCGCGCCACCAGGATCATCCCGGCTGTCACCGCCGCGAGGAGGAGGGTATCGAACACCATGGTGGCGCGAAAATCCCCCGTGGCACGAAGCAGCACGAGGTTCATGAGTCGTGGCAGCGGCAGCCGATGCTCGCTGTTCTGGCTCCAGAGCCATCGCGGCAGATCGGCCTCGTGGCCGGTCATGGGGGCCACCATGAGCCAATCTTCCTCGAACGGAAGGTTTCTGCCGTCGCTCGCGATGAAGCCGAGCAAGATCGCGAGGCACCCTGCCCAGGTGATCCAGACGAGTACGGACCGCGTTCGATCGGAGATCATGAAGCCTCCGGCTGAGGCCGCGCAGGCTCGGCGACCGGCCGGCCGAGGCCGACTTCCTCGATCGTTCGCGCCAGCATGAACCCCAGGAACAGCGCGCTGGGCCAGAGTTGCAGCAGCAGGCGATCGAGCGAGCTCTTGAGGAGGCGCTCGAGCTCATCTGCCATGCTCACGAACACCATGAAGTGACCGACCAGCACGAGCACGAGTGCGATTCCGACGGCCCGGGCCCAAGGCCGCCCCATCTCGGACCGGCTGACGCCGAGCGCGGCGAAGCATGCTGCCAGCGGCCAGACGGCCCCCGCGAGACCATTGGCGCCGAAGGTGGCGATGTGGGAGGCGTAGGCGCGCAGGACGATCGTGTAGCGATCCGGTGCGGTGAGCCGTCCGACGGTTCGCTCGATCCCCAGCGTGGACAGCAGGTCGTTCGGGGGCGCGAAGGCAATCTTGAAGCCGACCACCAGCACCAGAAGCGGGAGCAGGCCGAGCCCGAAGGCCGCGAGGCGGCGGCGAGTGGCTGGCCATCCCTCGCCCTGGCCGCCGATCGCGAGACCGGCCGCAATCGACAGGGTGAACAACAGGCCTTCGTTCTTGGTCCACATCGCGAGCCCGGCGGCGAGACCCGCGAGCGTCGCGAATCGACGGGTCTCCCCGCCGTAACGCCCGTCCAGGGCGAGGCAGACGACCGTGGCGAGGAAGTAGAAGCTCAGCGGCACATCGGCGTAGAGTGACGTGGCGTGACGGACGAAGAACGGCGTGCTCAGAAGCACGATGCCCGCCAGGAAGCCTTGACTGGGCCGTCGCAGCGCGGCGAGACCGCTCACGAGAAGCGCGACCGTGCCGAAGGCGAACGTTCCGGCGACGAGCGCCGGACCCAGCAGCGTCGCGGTTCCCGCGTAGAGCCAGCTCCGCACGACCAGCGAGGGCACCAGGACGGGGTAGTCCGGGTGCGACCAGGGAATCTCGGGCGAGAATGCGATGCGCCAGGCCGGCCCGCCGAGGAAGATCATGCGGGCCCGCATGTCCCAGTTCATCCACGCGTCCCATGAACCGTGCGGCTCCTGCCGCAGCATGGTGACGAAGGCCGCGCCGGCGGCGACGAGCGTGACGACGAACCCGAAGGCGGCGAGCCGATCGGGGCCGGTCGAGCCTGGAGACCCGTTCGCCGTCCCAGCAGGGAACCGCGGTCGGCGTCGCAGGGTCGTGATCGCGACGAGGGCGAGGAGACCGGCCTCGGCCAGCGGAAACGCCCGCGTGGGTCCGAAGGCCGCCATCCACGGAAAGAGCAGGCAGGCGGAGACTCCCGCACCGAGCCCTACGCCGAGCGCGGCCAGCAGGGGCCGCGGGCAAGGCGTCACGTCCCGAGGCCAGACCCACCGCACCAACAGGATGCCGAGGGCCGCGGACACTGCGAACGACGACGCGAGCGCCGCGATCATGGCTCCGTCCGCCGAAACAACACCAGGCCGTCACCGAAAGCCGCCGCCTGGTGGAATCCAGCCGGAGGGGGCGGCTCGGCGCCGGGCTCGTAGTTGCCGATCACGAATTCTGGCGTGGTGTTCTCCACCAGCAGGAGGGGGGCCAGACTGTACTGCGCGAGAAGGTAGCGTTGGAAGTGCACCAGTGCCGGCGAGGGTCCATCCGCCGGTGCCCGCGCCGCCGGATCGGGATGTCCCTGATAACCCACGACACCCGTTGCCGGAAGCGCGACGCGCAGGCGCTCGAAGCGGTGCTCGTAGGTCGAAACGGCATCCCGCCCGACGCCGGTCGGCCAGCGCGAAGCTCGTCGCGCCCACCGGACCGTCGACGGCGCGGCGTAGAGGAACACCGCGAGCAGCGCGATCGTGATTCGCGTCGCGGCGCCTGGCCTGCTCATCGGCCGACGCCGGGGCGCGTGGACCGGGCGGCGAGCGGGGCCGTGGCGCGATCGGAGATCTTCGACCGATCGCGCTCCCCCTGGCGTACGCCGTACCAGTAGAAGTAGTCGATGGCGTACCGGTACCACTTGTCGAGGCGTGCGGGCTCGCGGCGCTCGGCCGCCGTGACCGCCACGATCACCCAGCGGGGAACACGCTCGGTCACGTGACCCGCCTGGAGCAGGAGCGACCGCAGGGCGCGCCACTTCCATGGGACCTGGGCATATTCGGACAGCTTGATGCTCTCGACGACGCTGGGATGCTTGGCGGCGAACAGGACCGCCGTACGCCCGCGGGCGATGCCGTCGCGGGCGAAAGCGGCGAAGGTCTTGTCGTAGTGCTGATGGGCGATGGCGTCTGGTGCGTAGACGAGCTCCACGCCTTCGGCCTGAAGCCGAAGTGCGAGCTCGTAGTCCTCATGCCCATAGACCCGGAAGGCCTCGTCGAACCCGCCGATCGATTGGAGCACCTCACGCCGGACGGAGAAGTTGCCGGTGTACGCGTCCCTGAAGCGAAGGCGGTAGCCCGGCTGCGCGAGCCGCTCCAGACGGGAGCGGAAGCCGTCGGCGGCATAGCGCACGAATGGAGGGGATCCGGCCGTGGCGATGATGGGCGCCGCGCCCACCACCGCCAGCTTGCCGGAGGGCTGGTGCGCTCGCGCGTGCGCCGTCAGGAGTCCCGGCGAGGCCTCCATGTCGTCGTCGAGGAGGATCACCAGGTCCCCGCTCGCGGCACGGATGCCCGCGTTGCATGCGCCGGCGCGCCCGCGGTTCGGACCTTCCAGCACCGATACGGTGTACGGAGCCACGAAAGCGCGCACGGCGTCCGCGGTGCCGTCGGTCGAGCCGTCCACCGACACGATCACTTCCAGGGCGTCGGCCGGGAAGGTCTGCGCGGCGAGCGACGCCAGCAGGCACCGCACGGCATCCCGGCGCTGGTACGTCGGGATGACCACGGTGATTCTTGGCGACGGGGTCACCGGGGGAGATCCGCCCGGCCGGTGACACGGCGGGCTGTGTCTCTGAGCGCCCGTCGGACGCGCTCCGGGAGCGTCCAGGCGGTGCGCAATCGGCACGCGAAGTCGAACAACGTTTCCCCACCGTAGATCGGGATGCGCTTGAGCGCGAAGAAGTCGTCGTCCGCCGTCGAGACCCCGGGCCGGGTGCTGCAGGCTGTCAGGTAGCCGGCCTCATCCGCGACCTGTTGCGTGGCCCGATCGAAGGAGCCGTATGGATATGCGAGATGCCGCACGGAGCCGCCGAGCTCGTCTTCGAGCCGCGCGCGCGCATCGACGAGCTCGGAGCGGCGGCGTGACGGGTCGAGCCCCGCCAGGCGCGGGTGGGTGAGCGTGTGGGCGCCGCACTGGAAGCCGTCACGGCCGAGCCGGCGGGCGGTATCCCAGCTCATGATGGGAAGGTCCATTCCGAGCTCCGGCCGGAGCCACCGGCTGGTCTCTCCCATCAGGCCCGCCACGAGGTAGAACACGGCGGTGAATCGGTGCTCCCGGAGCACAGGGAGGGCGTGGTCCACGCAGCCCTGGAGGCCGTCGTCGAACGTGATCACGACCGGCCGCTCGGGGAGCGGCCCCAGTCCGCGCCGTGCGCGGAGCAGGGTGTCCATGTCGATCGGCTGATACTTGAACGCCGCGAGCCAGCGCATCTGCCGCGCGAACGCGCGCGGCGTCACGGTGTAGCGTCGGAATGCGGGATGCGGACGCGGTGACACCTCGTGATACATCAGGATCGGAATGCGCGCCTCCCTCACGAGCGCGCTCCGGCGTCCGGGTCCGGCGCCCGCGGCCCGCCGCGGATGAGCTCGAATGGCAGCGAGGGCCGCACGCGCACGGCTTCCAATCCCCAGGTGAGCGCGGTTGTCACTCTGCCACCGCGCAACGCGGCGCGTGCCTGTTTGGCGCAGGCGCCCGCCAGCATGCTGGTGACGGTCCGGTGTCCCCTGGACAACCGCCGGCCGATGCGCAGGACGTCGATGGCTTCCGCCTGACGCCCGGCTTGCTGCAGCGTATAGGCCGAATAGCTGTAGCCGGCGGCCATGGCCTGGGTCAGTGTCGCATCGCTGACACCCCATGCGCGAAGGATGTCGCGGGTGATCGGCCCGTCCGGCGGGCTGGGGTCGGTTCCGGTGACGCTCCGCGCTCGAGCGGCGGCGCGCGCGCCGACGACCGACAGAATCTGCTGTTCGAGGTGCCGCACCGAGATCTGATCGGGGTAGACACGGTAGTAGAGCAGCGGGTCGGGCAGGTTCGCCAGCTCGTACCGTTCGGCGAGACGCAGCCAGAGGTCATAGTCCTCGGCGGCGAGATAGGCCGGCCGGTAGCCACCCACGGCCTCCAGTGCCGCCGCCCGGAGCATGACGCTGGCATGCGTGAACGGCGTATACTCCCGCAGGGCTTCGATGATCTCGGCGTGGGATGTGGGGCAAGTGCTCCGCTTGATCTCGCGTCCGTGCGAATCGATCCGCACCACCGCGCTCCCGACCATGGCCACACTGCCATGTCGATCCAGGAACTCGACCTGTCGCGCCAGGCGCTCGGGAGCGGCGATGTCGTCGGCGTCCATGCGGGCGATGTAGGCACCGCGGGCCTCACGGCATCCCCGATTGAGGGACGCCACGAGGCCCGAACGCGCCTGGGCGTACGTTCGCACGCGCGGATCGGCGGCCAGGACTCCACGGAGCACCTGGGGAGTGACGTCGGTCGAGCCGTCGTCGACGATCACGAACTCGAAGTCGCCATAGGTCTGGCGGAGGATGCTCTCGATGGCGAGCGCGAGATACGCGCCGCCGTTGTGCACCGGCATCACCACGCTGACCCGGGGAGGCTCACGCATGCTTCACGGCGCGGACGGTAATGAGCACTTCGTAGTCCGGGTCGCGGTGCTCGAGCTCGGGCCCGCGCAGGTCACGAGTCGAGAGGCCCTGGAGGAACGCCGTGGCGACGAGCACGTTCCCGTGTGCCTCGACCTGCACGTCGCCCGCGGGGAACGCGGCCTCGAACAGCCGGCGTGCCGACAGTGACGTGAATCGCCAGTAGTCGCCCCACCGGTCCATGTCGTATCGGATGATCTGGCTGATGCCCGGGAGCGTGACGAGCGCGACACCGCCCGGCCGGAGAATCCGGTGAATCGTCCGGACCGCGGCCTGGACGTCCGGGATGAAGGGGAGCACCTGGGTGAGCAGGATGCAGTCGAAGGCATTTCCGGGGATGTCGTCGGCGCAGGTCAGGTCGGTGACGATCGTGGCCTTCGGGTTGTCGGCGGTCGGGTGCAGCACGTCGGCGCAGGTGACGCGGGCGCCGCCGTACTTTCTGGTATAGGCGTCATCGCGGGCTTCGAGCACACGGCCGGCGATGTCCGCGGCATGGCGCTCGAGAAACGCCTCGATATAGTACCGGTCCACCGGAAGACCGCCGCGGTCCCACCCGAACTGGCGACTCACCGGCGTGAGCCGGCGGAACGAGCCGAAGCGCACCCGACGGCCCGCGGGGGACCCGGCCAGCCCCGGAACCCGCTCCCCGATCCAGGTCCGGAGCCCCAGCGGCAGGGTGGCCCGCGCGACCTGGCGAGCGTTCCGCACGGCTTTCGACACGAAGCCGTACTGACGGAGCTCGTCGCGGACGGCGACCCAGACGGGGCCGTCGCTCACGCCCCGCCGACGGAGGTAGGTCCGGAACCATCGCAGGAAGTATTGGCGCGCGATCTCGCGGCCGCCTGAAGCCTTCGAGATCGCGTAGCACGATTCGGGATGTTGCCGGTAACGGTCCCAGGTCTCGGAGGACGCAAACGCGGGGGCGTCGAGAAGCAGCTTTGAAAAGAACCCTTGATCCTCGTAGACCATGTGGACGCCGGTGAAATGGGCCTCGAAACCGCCAACCCGTTCCGCGGCCTCGCGCCGCACCAAGACGTCCGATGGGCAGGGCGTCGGCGCCGCCCGCTGAAGGAACGGGATCAGGAGCGAAGGCGGGTGGTACACGCGATCGGCAGGGAGCTTGAGATCGATGACGTAGTCGCGCGAGCGATCCTCCGCCTGTCCCGTCCACCCGAACCAGTACAAGGGAGCGCCATAGACCAGGGCCGCTTCGGGGTGCTCGTTGAGGATCGCGACCTGGCGCTCCAGCTTCTCGGGTAGCCAGACGTCGTCCGAGTCGAGCAGCGCCAGGTACTCGCCCCGCGCATGACGAAGACCCAGATTGCGCGACGCGCTCATCCCCTGGTTGCGATGACCCGGATGCTCGAGGTAGCGAATGCGCTGCGGGTCCCGCTCGGCCCAGCCGCGAGCGATGGCGCTACTGCCGTCGGAGGAGCCGTCGTCCACCAGGAGCAGCTCCCATCGGGGATGGCTTTGCGCGATGACGCTGCCGATGGCCTCGTCGAGAAACCGCTCGCCGTTCAGGAAGATGGCGACGACGGACACCAGCGGGGGCGCAGTCACGACCGGTCCATCCGTGTAGGCCTCACGTCCTCTCCCGGCAGGAAACATGGATCCGATGGCTGACTGGGGTCGGGCCGCGCGGCCGTGGCGCTACGAGCCAACGCCGTGGGGAAAGCGGCTCGCAAAGTGCAGAAAACATACCATCCAGCACCGGACTCCCGCTCCTCGGGACCCTTCCGGAACGGCCGGGATACAGCGACTCAGACTGTTGTTGAATAACGGCTTAGCGGACAACCTCACACCGTCGTCATCGAGCCCCGGTACCGTGACCCTCATGCTCGCCGCGAGATACCATCACACTGCCGTACATCGCCTCGGCCGGACCGATACCCGGCGCCGTCGAGCCATAGCAGAATATGGTGCGTCCGGATGGGGTGAAAGGTCGTGAGTCTTGTGAGGCGCCGGGAAACGATCTGGTCGTCCACCACCCCGTTGCGCCACCTGCCCCAGCTCGATGGCCTGCGCGCGTTTGCCGCCGGGCTGGTCGTGTGCTACCACTTCTACAGTCCCGTCCGCCAATACATCCACCTCGGCGGCATCGGGGTGCGGGTGTTCTTCGTTCTCAGCGGATTCCTCATCACCGGGATTCTGCTGCGGACGCGCTTCGCCCTCGACCGCAGCGAAAGTCCGCGCGGGATGGCGCTGCGACACTTCTACATCCGCCGGGTGCTGCGGATCTTTCCGCTGTACTACTTCGCACTCGCGATCGCGTGGCTCGGACGGGTGTCGGGCGCCCGGCCAGGGATCTGGTGGCACGCGGCGTATCTCTCCAATGTGCGCTTCTTCCTGGACAATGCAGTGCAGCACGGTGCCTGGGGTGGCCATGTAGGGCACTTCTGGTCGCTCGCGGTGGAAGAGCAGTTCTATCTCATCTGGCCCTGGGTCATCCTGTTCGCCCCTCGCCGCTGGCTGCCGGGCATCGCGCTTGGCGCCGCCGCCATCGGCCCGGTCTTCCGGTATGTGGTCTATGCCATCATCACGGGGAACGACATTACGCCTATCCTCCTCCCGGGCTGCATCGACTCGCTGGCGCTAGGGGCCTACCTGGCCATGACCGTGCTCCCGGAGTTCGCGGGTCATCCGCTGGTGCGCCCCGTGGATCGCAAGTTTCTCTGGAGCGGGGTGGTGCTGATCGCCGCCTACATCATGGCCGAACGTACCGGCGGCTGGTGGAGCTTCCGCATGGTATCCTTCGATCTTGCCGTGGCGCTCCTGGGTGTCTGGGTGGTGGCGCACGCTGCGCGCGGCATGAGCGGGATCCCCGGCCGCGTGCTGGCATCGACGCCCATGCGATACCTCGGCACCATTAGCTATGGGATCTACGTCTATCATCTCATGCTGCCGGACCTGCTGCCCAAGCTCGCGCGACGGGCCGGATATCCCGATCTGCTGGCGCCGCTGGGAAACGAGACCCTCCCGTTCCTCGCCTTTTACGCTGGTGCGTCGATCCTGGTCGCCGCGGCCTCGTGGCACTTGTTCGAAGCGCCCATCAATCGCCTGAAGGCCCGGTTTGAATACCGCTAAGGGCGCAGACAAGGGGAAACTCCTCCTGGTCGCGCCCGTGCCGACCCATCCGAGCGCCACCGGCGCCAGCGCGAGGGTGCGGCACATGGCGGATGCCCTTCGCCTCCTGGGGCATGAGGTACACTTCCTTCACCTGCAGCAGCCGCTTCGGCAGGACGATCGGGAAATGCGGGCGGCCTGGGGCGACAGGCTTCACGTCCATCGCAGTCTCAGTCCGTCCAGCTTCATCGGCCGAGGGCGCCGGAAGGCTGTGCGGCTCGCGGGAAAGCTCCTTCACCTCGACCTTCCGGTGGACAGCTACCACGATGCTGAAGGCGCGCGACGTCTCGAGCGACTCGTCGACAACGGCGGCTTCGACGCGGTCGTCCTCTCCTACGTCTTCTACTCCAAGCTGTTGGACAGCGTCTCGCGGCCGACCCGCCGGCTGCTCGACACCCACGATGTGTTCTCGGAGCGTTTTCGCCTGTACCGGGAGCACGGTCAGGCCAGCGAGTTCTTCTCGACCCGCCGCGACGAGGAGGCGAAGGCGCTCGATCGCGCCGACACCGTGCTTGCGATTCAGGAATGGGACGCGCGCCACTTCCGATCCCTGGCGCGTCGCCCGGTCACCGTCGTAGGGCACCTGGCTCCGGTTGCGAGCGACTCGCCGGACGGAACTGGTGAGCCGACCATGCTGTTCGTCGGCGGGCCCATGGGCATCAACGTGCACGGAGTGGGCTGGTTCATCGAGAGGGTGCTTCCTCTCGTGCGCCGGCGAGTTGCCGACGCCGAGCTTTGGCTGGTCGGGGGCATCAGCGACCGCATTCGAGGCTCCGCGCCCGGCGTCCGACGGCTCGGCTTCGTCGAGGCGCTCGGGGAGACCTATCGGCGGTCCGCGGTCGTCATCAATCCCCAACAGTTCGGTACCGGCCTCAGCATCAAGTCGGTGGATGCGCTGCTCCACGGCCGCCCTCTCGTGACCACTGCCTCCGGCGGGCGAGGATTGGAAGACGGTGCGGGCTCCGCCTTCCGGCAGGCGACGTCGGCCGAGGAGTTTGCCGACCACCTGGTCGAGCTGCTGCGGGACCCCGCGGAGGCGACCGCGCTCGCCGAGAGAGCCACCGCCTTTGCCCACGCCTACCACGAGCGCAACCTGCAGGCCCTGGCGGAGGCAGTCTGCCAGCCGGTGGGGAGTGGGCCGTGAAACGCCGCGTGGTTCACTACCTCGACAGCGAAATCTTCGGCGGGTGCGAGGAGGCGGCCCTCCACCTCATGGGCGCTCTGGATCGCGACCGCTGGGAGCCGATGCTGCTCCATCATCCTGGTGCGGGCATCGCCCGTCTGGTTGAGGGAGCAGCGTCGGTCGGAATCGCCACCCTCGAGGTGCCGCGAGTGACCCGGGGCCGCCGAGTCGCAGGGGTGAACCGTTTGCGGCGCGTGTTGCGCGCGGAACGGCCCGCGATCGTGCACGCGCATCTGAGCTGGCCGTTCGCCTGCAAGCACGGGGTGCTGGCGGCCTGGCTCGCGCGCGTGCCGGGCATCATCGGCACGGCGCAGCTGTTCCTCCCTTCGGACGGAACGCGTCAGCCGCTGGCCCTGCTTCGAGCCTACCAGCGAATCATCGCCGTGTCCGAGGAAACGCGCTCGCGATTCATCCAGGATCTCCATATGCCGACCGAGCGGCTGACCGTGGTCCGCAATGCGATCAGGGTGCCGCCCCGAGGCCGCACCGTGAATCCGGCGTTTCGGGCGTCGCTCGTCGGTGGGCGACCTGACTACGTGATCATGACACCGGCGCGACTGCATGCGCAGAAGGGCCACGAGTATCTCGTCGCCGCCGCCGCCGCCGTCCCGGGTGCGACGTTCGTCTTCGCCGGCGACGGTCCCCTGCGCGCCGACCTGGAGGCCCAGGCGCGTGAGGCGGGCGTGGCGGATCGATGCCTGTTCCTCGGCGAACGTTCGGACGTGCCCGACCTGCTGGCAGCCGCGGACCTGGTGGTGCTGCCGTCCCTGTTCGAGGGACTGCCGGTGGCCGTACTCGAGGCGATGGCCGCCGAGCGCCCCGTGGTGGCCACCGCCATCGGCGGCACGGACGAAGCCATCGCCTCCGAGAAGTCGGGGTTGCTGGTCCCGCCGCGCGATGCCGCGGCACTCGCGGCGGCGATTCGCCGCCTGCAAGCCGATCCGGGTCTCGCCGGAAGGTTGGCGGCGGCCGCCCGGACTCGCGTCGAGCAGGATTTTTCCGCCGAAGCCGCGGCGCGCGATGTCATGCGGATCTACGACGAGGTAATCCGGAAGGCGGCGGCCGCTGATGCCTGACCGCTCGCTCGAGGAGGTACGCAACGAGCGACTGAGGCTGATCGACTGGCGCTTCCTGCTGTCGTCGCCACGTCCGCGGCGCGTCCTGTGCTTCGGCGGAGGATCCGTGGCGGAAGCCATGGAGATGATCGGCGGCCAGGTCGTCGAGTCCACTGCGGAGGGGGACTGCGACCTCGCCACGGCCGACTCGCCCGATGCAGCCACGCTGCGTGAGCTGTGGACGGCGTTGGTCCCGGGCGGCGCCTGCTATACCGAGTGGCGATCGGAGGTGGGCGAGGTCGGCGCGATCGAGGCTCGGCTTCGCGCCGCCGGGTTCCAGGATGTGGCATGCTACCGCCGCTGGCCTCGCTCGGCCCGCCTTCCCGTCTATTGGATCCCGGTCGGCTCGCCTGCTGCGGAGGCGTATGTGCGCGGGCGTGCGCGGCTGCGAGGAGGGCGGCTCAAACGCCTGCTGGCGGAAGCCGCCGGCCGTGTGAGCGATGTCGCGCGAGGGAGCTCCGGGGCGAGGATCTGTGCCCTCGCGCGACGTCCAGGTGGGCCGTCGGCCGCGGAAACGGACCCGATTCGACTGGTGCGGGCTTCCCTCCCGTCCGGCCGCGCATCCGACGATATCGCGTTGCTCCTGGTGACCGGCGGCCCACGCGCGGTCAGCAAGGTCGTGTTGCTGGCGTTCGCCGGCCGAAGCCTGGAGCCGGTGGCTGCGGTGAAGGCGCCCCGAGTCGAGGAAGCGGCCTCCGGGGTGCGGCGTGAGGCGGAGGTCCTCGAGCGCATGGGACGACGGCAGCTCTCCGGCGTGCCGCACGTCCTGGCGCACCGCGAGATCGACGGGGTTCCAGTCGTGGTCGAGTCCGCCATCGTGGGGCGCCCGCTGGAGACCGTACTGGACGCCCCGAGCCTGGCGTCGTGGTCCGGGAAGGTGACCGAGTGGCTCGTCGGCCTTGGCGACGGCGCCCGGACGCGTACGGCCGATCACTGGCGAGCGACGATCGTCGAGCCCACGCTCGCGCGGTTCAGGGAGACGTTCGGGCCGGTGGTCGATTCCGGGCTTCTGCGGCGGGGCGAGGATCTCGTGCGGCGGATAGGGAACCTGCCTGCAGTTCCGGAGCAGCGCGACTTCGGACCGTGGAACCTGTTCGTCACCGCCTCGGATGACCTGGCGGTGTTGGATTGGGAGTCATCCGAGGACGAGGGGCTCCCGGCGCTCGACCTGCTGTACTACCTCGCGTACGCGTCGTTCAGCGCGGATCGCGCCTGGGAGCGGGACAGCCGGATCCTCTCCTTCGAGCGGTCACTGGATCCCTCGAGCGCGACCGGATCGGTTCGTGTCGAGTGCCTGGCCCGCTACGCCCACGCCCTCGGGCTCGGTCAGGCCGATCTCACGCCGCTTCGCGCACTCGTCTGGCTCATCCACTGCCACTCCGATTTCCGTCACGCCGCCGCGGATGCTGGATCCGCACCGTCCTCCGATGCGCTTCGGCGGAGTCTCTTCCTGGCCCTGTGGAAAGCGGAGGTTCGTTCCCTGGCCGGGCAGTGACCGAGGGTCAGTCGGTGCCAAGCACCTCGAGACGGCAGGTCACCAGGCCGTCGTCCGTGGCGGTCCGTCCTGGCCCCGTCGCGTGCGAGGCGACGATCTCGATCTCGCAGCCGTCGGGAATGAGGTCGTAGATGGTGCCCAGGGGCCCCGCGATCCAGAAGCCCATTCGGTAGACGCCGGGATTGAGGTGGAGCTCGGGGATCCTGAGGGTGAGCCTGTGGGTGCCCGCCCCGAGCCGAAGCGTATGACCCATCGCGATCGTATCGGCATTGACCAGCTTCGTGCCCTGCAGGTCGTACAACGTCACCGCCAGGCTCGGGATGGTACAGGCGGCGGCCACCTCGACGGTGAGGGCGACGGTGAGTGGGCCGTCCGGGAACGGCCGGCCGCCAGCGGCGCCCTCCTCGCTCCAGTAGCTCGCCTGCTGCACCGTGGCGACGCCGCTCCCGCTGCGCTCGACGCTCGACAGGTCGATCCAGGCCCCGGCCGCGGCGGGAGCGGCGCTCCGGGCGAGATACTGCCCCACGACTTCAGCCGTCGGGCCGGCCGCAACCGCGCGTCCACGCTCGAGCAGGACGGCGCGACTGCAGAGCCGCTGCACCGCGTCCATGTTGTGACTCACGAAGAGCACCGTCCGCCCATCGCCCCGGGCCACGTCCTGCATCCGGCCCAGGCACTTCTTCTGGAACTCCGTGTCGCCGACCGCCAGCACCTCGTCCACGATCAAGACCTCGGGCTCCAGGTGTGCCGCCACGGCGAATGCGAGCCGGACCTGCATCCCGCTCGAGTATCGCTTCACCGGCGTGTCGAGGAACGGACCGATATCGGCGAACCCGACGATCTCGTCGAACTTGCGATCAATCTCCGTCTTCCGCATGCCGAGAATGGCGCCACTCATGTAGACGTTCTCGCGCCCGGTGAGCTCGGAGTGAAATCCGGTCCCGGCCTCGAGGAGCGAACCGACCCGTCCCACGATCTGCGCCCATCCCTCGGTGGGGGAGACGACGCGTGAGAGAATCTTGAGCAGCGTGCTCTTGCCGGCACCGTTACCCCCGATGATGCCGACGACCTCGCCGCGCTCCACCTCGAGCGACACCTCCCGCAGCGCCCAGACCGTGGAGGTGGGTGGCGTGATCCGCCCGCGGGACAGCCGACGGGCCATCTCCACCAGATCCTCGCGCAGCGTTCGCGCCCCGCGCGCGTGCCCGATGCGATACTGCTTGCCAAGGCGCTCGAGCCGGATCACCGGCCGGTTCATCACGATGCCCTCTGGGGGCGATCGGGTCCGGCTCGATGAGTTGCCACTCTAGACCACATCCGCGAACGACTGCTCCATCCGCCGGAAGACATAGAGGCCGGCAACCAGGAGCGCCGCGACTGTGACGGTGGCCGCCGCGAGCTCCATCCCGGGAAATGGCGCAGCGGGTGCGATCATCCAACGGAATCCGTTCACGACGCCGACCATCGGGTTGAGCCCGTAGATCACGCGCCAGCGTTCGGGCACCAGCGACCCGGAGTAGGCCACCGGCGAGGCGAACAGCCAGATCTGGACCAGGAACGGGATCGCATAGCGCACATCCCGGTACCGGACGTTGAACGCGGCCAGCCAGATCCCGGGGGCGAACGCCGCGGCGGTCGCGAGGGCGATGAAGATCGGCGCCGCGAACAGGCGCGGCGTGGGCGTGATGTGAAACCAGGCGAGTACCACGAGCAGAAGCACGAGCGAGATCGCGAGGTCCACGAGGCCGGCCAGTACCGCGGCGAGCGGAAGCAGGATGCGCGGGAAATAGACCTTGGTCAGCAGCTGGTGCTGGTCCACCAGGCTGTTGCCTGCCTGGGTGAGGGCGTTGGCGAAGTAGGTCCACGGAGTCAGCGCGGCGAGCGCGAATACTTCGTACGGAAGTCCGTCCGATCCGAGTCGCGCGAGCCGGCCGAAGATCACGGAGAAGATCGCCATCGCGAGGAGCGGCTGAAGCACGGCCCACGCCGCGCCGAGCAGAGTTTGCTTGTACCGGAGCTTGAGATTGCGAAGCACGAGGAAGTACAGCAGCTCGTGCGCGCCGGCGAATTCGCGCAGGTCGAGCGGCGCCCACCCCTTCGGCGGCCGAATCGTGGTGATAGGCGCCGAGGCGGTCGGCATGCCGCTAACATAACCCGGAGCTGAAGTCATTCCCATCGCGCGGCCACGTCGGTGTTGGTGACGAACGTCTCACCGGCCGCCGGAGCGAAGAAGACCAGCGTCGCCGTGGACCATCGGAAGCGCTCGCGTCCGAGCAGCCGGGCGTGCGCGCGGAGCCAGGGCTCGACGGGGTCCGGGCCAAGCGAGTGGATGGAGACCACGGCGACGCGGCGCCGGCCATGCAGCACGTGCTCGAGGTCCTCCGGCACGTGGCGGGTTCCCAGTTGGGTGATCCACGGGGCGAGCGGGACGTCGCGCTTGAGGTAGCGCGCGACTCCGATGACGCCCGATGGGATCGAGTGAACGAGCACGACATCGCCGGGTTGGGCCCAGGCCTCGAGCCGTTTCGCCACCGCGGCATACGGCTGGCCTGGTCGGGGCACGCGCGTCCTCACGACCTTCCAGGTGCCGGGCAGCCACGCAGCGAGGATTACGCCCAGGGCGGCCATCTGGAGCCGCCCCGGCAGGCTCGTGATGGCGACCGCGATCAGCAGCAGAGCCGCCGGCAGGCCGGGTAGGGCATACCGTGGTATCGTCGACACCATCGTATGACGGAGCAGGTCGAAGACGAGCGGTCCGACGCAGGCCCCTGCCAGCGAGAGCCAAAGCAACCCGGCCGGTCGCGAAAAGGCGCGGCCGCCGGATCCTCGGCGCACCAGCTCGAACACGATCGCCGCTCCGGTCGCCATCGCTACCACATCCGCCCACTGCCACCCGCCCAGCTCGGACATGCCGCCCACGAGCGTGCCGGCCAACGCGAGCGGGCGCGACAGAGCGCCCGGCCACGCGAGCGCGCCGTCGAGCCAGCCGCCGGTGATGCGCCAGCGCGCGATGCTAGCCGGCACCAGGACGTACCACGGGAGTACTACGAGCATCGTGACGGCGGCGAGGATGGTGGCCCGGCGGCGGACTCCGGGTGCTCCCATCCACAGCCACGCGACGCTCGCGGCCCAGACGAAGGCAAAGAAGTAGTGCGTCAGCAATCCCGCGGCCGCGGTCAGCACCCAGAGAGCCGCCCACGGAGCGCCGCGCTCTTCCTCGAGGCGAAGGGTGAGCCACGTCAAGGCCAGGGCAAGAAGCCAGAGCAGCGAGTACATCCGGCCTTCGAGGGAGTAGTACGACGCGACCGGGGAGAAGGAGAACAACAGGCAAGCCGACCAGCCGGCACGTGGCCCCCCCATGTCGCGTCCAACCAGCCACAACAACGGTAGCGCGAGCGTGGCCCACAGGACGGAGAAGAGGCGGAGGGCAGCGTCCGACGTGCCGGTCCCCCGAACCCACAAGTTGAGCAAGAGGTAGTAGAGGGGGGGACTCGTATCGGACAGGAGGACCGCGCGGATCACGCGAGACGGCCCGGCCGGAGTGTCGTCGAGCTCAGCATACCGGCGGAACACCCGCGGAGGCTCGGCGCCGGCAGGTTGTACGAAGTCACCGTGGAGCGAGTCGGCCACGGCGGCGGGGTGTTCCAGGCTATGGCCGGTCGCCATCGCAAGGGAGAAGATCTCGTCGGCCCAGAGGCCCGGACGCAGGGCCGCTCGGGCGCGAAGTCCGACGATCCCGAGCAAGACGAGCATCACGGCGAGCACCAGCCACGGCGCCCGGCCCGCGGTCACGCAGCGTCCTGGGGCCGGCTCATGGACATGGCGGAGATGAACAGCGACGAGAACAGCGTGCTGCACCCGATGATTACGAGGGTCGCCGCGAACGAGACCCACTCGGGATGCGGCAGCGGAAGCAAGTCCGAACGGAACCACTCGATCAGAATCGCCACCAGGATCGCGCCGCCGCCGGCCACCAGGGCGGCCCCGAGCAGCAGGCCGGTCTCCAATGTGAAGTGCCGGTAGAAGGAAGCGAGTGCGCGGTTGTCCCGGTCGAACCGCCGGCTCCACGAATAGGTCTTCGCATGGAGACCCAGGCTGAGGATCTCGAACCCGACGACGCTGAAGATCGTCGCGAACACGGCGGTGACGCCTGAAGCCGGCCGCCCGCCGAACCGCACGACGCCGGCCAGCACGGCGAGGTGGATCAGCAGCCCGAGGCCCAGAAGTGTGGCGCCCGGCGCCAGGAAGAGCTTGTTCGGCGAATAGAGCAGCATCATGCGAAGGCTGCGCCAGCCATCGCGGAATGTCCGGAGCTTGGACTCACCCTTGCGCGGCGCGAGGACGATCGGGATTTCCTTCGTCCGGAGGCCGGCAAGACCGGCGTTGATCGCCAGCTCCAGGTTGAACTCCATGCCCGGGCTCACCGGCCGGATCGTCTCGTACGTGGCGCGCGGGAACGCGCGGAAGCCGCAGTAGACGTCCGTGTACCGGGTACCGAACAGCAGGTTCAGGATCCGGGTCAGCGCGGGGTTGCCGAAGTACCGGTGGAGAGCGGTGATGTTCTCGTCGCCGCCCGCGAGGTACCGGCTCCCGGTCACGAACTCGAATCGCTCCGCGTCGAGCGCGTGGACGAACTGAGGGATCATCGTGAAGTCGTACGTGTCGTCGGCATCGCCCATGACGAGGTAGCGGCCGCGGGCGCTCGCGAAGCCCTTGAGGTAGGCGTTGCCGTATCCCCGAAGCGGCTGGTGAACGACGCGGGCGCCCATTCGCTCGGCGATGGCGACCGAGGAGTCGGTCGAGCCGTTGTCGCACACTACGATCTCGCCCTCCAGCGATGCGGTGGCGAAGGTCCGCTGGATCTTCTCGATGCACGGCCCAATGGCCTCTTCCTCATTGAGGCACGGCATCACGACGGAAACGAGCGGCCCGCCGTTGGTCACTCCCATCGCGGGCGCGCCTCCGCGGCCGCGGTCCCGAACCGCATCCACCGGACGGCGCCAGCTACCAAGCCCGCCGAGTACGCCACGCGCGCGGCAAGCACGCACGGCAGCATCAGGACCGGCTCGAGCCTGCCCGCCCGGACCCAGCAGGCCACGATATAGGCGGCGCTACCCAGCGCCAGGGGGACGCTCGCGGCCACGAGCACCGCGGGATAGCGGTACACCCAGGCCGCACGAGCCGCACCGGTCGGTGCCTTGCTCTCGATGGCGCTGAATCCCCACCGGTAGTTGCGTCGGAGCAGATTGCGGAAGCCCGGGCGATTGTAGTGATAGACGACCGCCTGAGGATCGAACACGATACGGCCGCCACGGCGAAGCACGGCCGCCTGCCAGGCGAGTTCTTCGTGCGCGTAGGCCACCGGCTGCTGCTCCGTGAACCCCGTCGTGGCCGCGAAGTCCGCGCGACGAACGCTCACGTTGCCCGGCGGGTGATTGGGTACCTCGCCGGCTGGCCGGCGCGAGTGAACGTGGTACCAGCCGCAGTAGTAATCGCACCGGGCCATCGGCGAGAGGCCGCTCGGCAGGTCGAGTGAGCCGCCCACAACCGCCGCGCCGACCTCATGGCCCGCGAGCAGACGGGAGAGCCAGCCGGGCGCCGGCAGGCAATCCGCATCGAGGAAGATCAAGGGATCGCCGGTTGCGGCCAGGGCTCCGCGATTCCGGGCGACCGCGGGGTTGCCACCGCCGGCGCGCGAGCCCAGTTCCAGTACGCGGGCACCGGCCGCGCGGGCGACGGCGGCGGTATCGTCGGTGGAACCGTCGTCGACGAGCAGGACTTCGGTGGTCCAGCCGGGTGGGGTTTGTTCGAGCACGGTCCGGATCAGCCGCGCGATGGTGTGGGATTCGTTGCGGGCCGGGATGATGACCGACGCGGTCCGACGCGCCGCCTCAGGCGACGGCATGCCGCTCCACGTCGTCGTACAGCTCGGAGACTGCCTGGACAAATCGGCCCCAGCCGAGGTGGGTCTTCGCGTACTGGCGCCCGGCGGCGGCCAGCCGCTGGGCGCGCTCGGGGTCCGCCAGCACGCCGAGAATGCCCTCCGCGAGCGCCTCAGTCCGGGGCGCGACCAGCACCGCGCGCTCCTCCGACAGCACGGTGCGGTGCGTGGGGATATCGGTCGCGACGATCGGCCTGCTCGCCGCGAGATAGTCGAAGATCTTGAGCGGAAGATTGCCGCCGTACGCGCGGGCGGAAACCAACACATCGGCCATCGCGAGGAAGGCCGGCATCTCATGGCGGGGCTGCCGGTCCAGCACGCGAAGCGCGCCGGACTCGATATGGGGGGCCGCGGTGGCCAGCTCGGGCTCGCTGGGTTCGGCGCCGACGAACACGAAGGTGACCTCGGGGACGCGCTGACGCACCAGCGGAATGGCGCCGATCAGCTCGGGCAGGCCCTGATAGGCCTCGAACGTCCCGCTGTACAGCACGACGCGATCGCGGGGGCCAAGGCCGAGGCTCTGGCGAAGACGCGCCACCTCTCTAGGATCGGCACCTGTCGGCGCGCTGGGGAAGTGCCATTCGCGCACGGTGGATTGAGGCACCATGCGGCGGACTCGTGGGGCCAGTCCGGCGCTGGTCACCACGATGTCCGAATGGGTCAACAGCCACCGCTCCGCGACCCCGAGCATCCAGCGGGTGGGGCGCAGGTTCAGCGGGCCGAGCTGGCTCAGCTGTTCGGCCATGCTCGACTGCATGTCGTACAGCAGGGGAATCCCACGCTGGCGAGCAAAGATCGCGGCGGGAAAGGCCGCCTCCTCCACGGCGTGCACACAGGCGTACCGCTCCCGAGCCAGCAGTGAGCGCAGCGCCATGGTGAGTGTCAGGTCGAGCACGACCTTGCGAGCCGACAGGCCGATCGACACCGACTCGAAGCGCAGCGGGTTGGCCGACCGGAAGATGCGGACGCCGGGGATGTCCACGCCCATCCCGATAGGATACGTCAGGACATCTACCGAACGCCCCAGTTCGCTCAAGGCCAGCAGCACTTGGCGAATGGCAATCGGCGTCCCCCGGTCCTGGTAAAACGGCTGGGGCGCCACGACCAGAATGCGGCGGGTCGGGGGATCCGCCACGATCGGGGCGGACGTCCGCTCGCTCAGTTCCCGCACTGGACGCGAACGCGCCTGCTGGGCCAGAACTGCCCCGGGAGGCGGAATTTCGTCGTACTGTCTCACGCCCCGCTCAAAGGCACACTAACCCTCTGTGCTCTAAGGTTTTGGCAAGACCGCCACCGCCGCTCATCCCACCGGGGATCGGCAACGCCGATCGGCAATATAGATGCGGGAATCCTGAGAAATCGTGACGCCCGACGGCCCAGACGGCAAATTCCTTGCCCAGCGAGAGCTTAGACGGTCGAGGACGGACAGATGTCGGATAGCACACACTCGCCGCATCTCGGCCGCCGGGCGATGCAGATCTGTCGCCCGTGGAAGATGAGCAGGTGCGACAGCAGCGCCCAATGGTCCCGCGGGAAGAGCCGCATCAGGTCCTGTTCGATCTTGACGGGGTCGTCGTGGCGGGTGAGTCCCAGCAGGCGGCTCAGGCGCGTGACGTGGGTGTCGACGGTGATCCCTTCGTTGAGACCGTAGGCATTGCCCAGGATCACGTTCGCGGTTTTGCGGCCGACGCCCGGCAGCGTCAACAGCTCGTCCATCGTGCCGGGGACCTCGCCGCCGTGGTCGGCCACGAGCGCTTGCGCCATGCCGATCAGGCTTCGGGTCTTGTTTCGGAAGAAGCCGGTAGACTTGATGATCTCCTCGACGTCTGGCTGGGAAGCCCGCGCGAGCCTCTCGGCGGTCGGATACGCCGCGAAAAGCACTGGCGTGACCATGTTCACGCGCGCGTCGGTGCATTGCGCGGAGAGGATCGTCGCGCAGAGCAGCTCGAAGGCGTTCCCGTAGTCGAGCGCGCACCGCGCGTCCGGGTAGGCCGCGCGCAGGCGTGTCAGGATCTCGGGGGCGCGCACCGCGGCGTCGCGAGTCCGCCCCGGGCGTCGACGAGCCTTGGCCCTCATCCCTGCCGCCGGCGCGCCGCTCGCGCGAGAAAGCCCTCCGCCGGAAGCGTGTTGAGGACGTCGGCGGCCGCCACCCACCCTTTCCGCGCCGTGGCCACGCCGTACTCCACGTTGGCAATGCCGGCGACGTTGTGGGCGTCGGCGCCGATCGAGATGGCGACCCCGCGGTCGCGCGCCTGGCGGACCCTTCGCCAGTCGAGGTCGAGCCGGTGCGGATCGGCGTTGATCTCGAGCGCGATTCCGGTCGCAGCCGCCTTCTCGATCACCGCGTCGAGGTCCAGCCCGTAGGGATCGCGTGAGAGCAGCAGTCGGCCGGTCGGGTGGCCGATGATGGTGAGGTGGGGATTGTCCATCGCGGCCAGCATGCGCGCCGTCATCTCGCGCTCGCCCAGGTTGAACCGGGTGTGGATCGAGGCGATGACGAAGTCCAGCCGCGCGAGCACGGCGTCGTCGAAGTCGATGCGGCCGTCCTGCAGAATGTCGGCTTCGACACCCTTGAGCACCCGGACACCCTCCAGCCGGCCGTTCACCTCGTCGATCTCGTCGGCTTGGCGAGCCAGATCGTCGGCCCTGAGGCCGCCGGCGTACGCGGCGGCCTGGCTGTGGTCGGTGATACCTACATAGCCGTAGCCCGCGTCGCGGCATGCCAGCGCCAGCTCCTCGACCGTGTTGGAGCCGTCCGAGTACCGCGTGTGGCAGTGCAGCACGCCCTGGAGATCGCCGCGCTCGAGCAGCGTCGGCAGCCGGTGCTCGACGGCCGCCGCCACCTCGCCCTGGCCCTCGCGCAGCTCGGGCTCGATGAAGTCCAGTCCGAGCGCGGTGTAGAAGCTCCGCTCGTCGGGGGTCGGCACGAAGGCGGAGCCGCGCCAGAGCGCCGCGCCAGTGAGCGCGAAGTCGCGGCCGGCGGCGTGCGCGGCCAGATCACGCAGATGCGCTTCCGCCCCGGTGGCCTGGGCCAGCACCGCGCCGAAGTTGACCGGCGTGGTGACCACGATCTGGGCGCTCGCTCCTCCGGCGAACCGGAGCGTGATCCGGCGGTCGTCCTGCCCAGCGAACTCGTGGACGCCGGGAAGTTGGCTCAGCCGCTTGAACAGTTCGCCCGGCGTCACGTCGGCCGCGAGCACGAGCACGAGATCCCGCACGATCTCGGCGCGGCGGCGCACGTCGCCGGCGACGACGGCCTGAACCACCCCGGACATCCGCTCGAGGGCCGCGCGCAGTCCCTCGGCCTCGTCCGCGGCGTGGTGCAGCAGGCGGAAGGCGCTCGCGTGGCGAAGATAGGCGATGCCCTTGAGGATGTTCTCGCTCGTCTTGGGCCCGAAGCGAGGAAGCTTCGACAGCCTGCCGTCGAGCGCGGCCGCCTCGAGCTCGGGGACCGAGTCGATGTCGAGCACGTCATGGATCTGCCGGATCTTCGCGACGCCGAGGCCGGAGATCGCGAGCATCTCCACCAGGCCGGGGGGGATCTGCTCGCGCAGGTCCTCCAGCATGCTGGCTCGGCCGGTCGCCACGATCTCGGCCACGATCTGGAGTGTGGCGGGCCCGACGCCCTTCGTCCCGGCCAGGCTCCCCTCCTCCAGGCCCTCGCGCAGGTCACCCGAGAAGCTGCCGACCGCGCGCGCGGCCGTGCGGAAGGCACGGATGCGGAACGGATTCTCGCCCTTGAGCTCGAGAAAGGCGGCGATCTGGTCGAGCACCTGCGCGACCGCCTTCTTGTCCATGAAGCTGCGTACGGCGTCGGTCATCGCGCGGGAGCGGACAGCGAGTTGGCCAGCGCGCGGGTCCGCCACCCGAGCTCGAGCAGCTCCTCGCCCCCGACGAGCGAGTAGAGCCCCGCGGCCTGCCCGCCGGCGAGCACCGGCGAGAACAATGGCGTGCCATCGGGTCGTTCGAGCGCGACCGGCCTCGGCCCCGCGGTCTCGACCGCGCTGAATCCCTCCCGCTCGGGCCGCAAGCCGAAGATCCCGAGCACCCGGAGCTGGGCGCCGCTGGTGTGAACGAAGCAGCCGTCCATGGGCTCGGCGGGAAGGTCGTCCACCACCCGGGCCCAGACCTGCCGATCCTCGAGCTGGGCGTAGTAGGCGCGCGGCGGCTCGTCCTGCGCGGCCGACGGAGGCGCCTGTGCGTCGAGCAGGCCCGCGAGGCGCTCGGCCGAAAGTGGCAGTGTGAGCGCGCCCGCGTCCCAGAGCAGGTAGGCGTGGTGGACCAGGGCCACCAGCTGGTCCATGCCATCTCCGAGCCCGTCCTCGGGCCTGAGATCGTGAAGCAGCGTCACGACCTCCGGGATCATGAGGAAGGCGTCGCGGTCCGCGGCGTTGTGCCCCAGCCGCTCGAGCGCCGCGCGGATGCTGGGGAAGACGGTGTCCGCGGTGCGGGCAAAGACGAGATCGAAGGGGGTAGGACGGGACATGGGGGGAAGATAGCCGGAACGGACAGGGCCGGGCCGTCGTCCCGAATGAAGGCCGGTACCGGCCGTCAGAGAAAGTCGCCCACCACCGTCCGGAACGTGTCGAATGCCTCGACATACGGCACGTGGCCGCAGCGTGGGACGGGGTGGAATGTCGCGCCGAGCAGATCTGCCGCCGTTCGCGCCGCCTCGATCGGGATCGGATCCTCCTCCCCGTGAAGAATGAGGATCGGGGTGCCCGCGAGCTCCGGCAGCCGCGGGCGGAGGTCGTAGTCGCCGAGGCTCTGCCACACCTCCTGCTGGGTACGTCCGATCACGCGGAACGGCGTGAGATCGCGGGCCTTGGACGGATCGAAGAAATATGCGGCGACCGACAGCTCGAAGATGCGCTGCTGGAACGCCGCAGGGTCCCGTTCGCGGAGACCGCTCTCACGGAGCTGGCGGCGCTCCTCCTGAAATGCAGGATCCAGATTGCGCCGGGCGAACGCGGCCTCGAACCCTTCACGCGCCGCCCGCCACGTGGGCGCGGGTGACACGAGCGCCAACCGTCCCACCCGGCCCGGATGCGCGAGCGCGTACAGGACGGCCAGGAGCCCGCCCCAGGAATAGCCGGCCACCGTGAGCCGCTCGAGGCCCCAATGCCGGCGGAGCGCCTCGAGGTCGGCCACCTGCTCTCTCCAGCCGACCGGAACGTTCCTGGCGACCGGAGATCGCCCACCGCCGCGCTGGTCGTAGTAGATGAGCTCGCGGCCCTGCGCGAGCGCATCGAAACCGGGCCGCAGGTACTCGTGATCCGCGCCCGGGCCGCCGTGCAGCACCACGACCGGCGAGCCCTCGCCTACACGCCGGACGAAGAGCGCCGCACCCGGGACGCTGACCGTTTCCGTGCGTCCTCCGGTCGCCTCACCCATACGCGGCGAGCGCGGCACCGACCATGTCCGCCTGAATGGTGACCACATCCTCGAGCCGTCGCGCATAGCCGCCCGCCATCGTGACCACCAAAGGAATGCCCCGCCGGCGGATCGCGGCGAACGTCAGGCGGTCGCGAGCGCCGAGTCCCGGCATGCTCAGCCCGAGCCGGCCGAAGCGATCGTGCAGGAAGGGGTCGGCGCCGCCGAGATAGAAGACCAGTTCCGGCCGCGCGGCGTCGAGGGCCGGCCCGAGGTGCGTCTCCAGCGCCTCCAGGTACTCCACGTCTTCGCAGCCGTCGTCCAGCTCCACGTCGAGCGTGCTGCGCTCCTTCCGGAACGGATAGTTTCCCGAGCCGTGCATGGAGAACGTGAACACGTCAGGGTCGCCGGCGAAGACCACGGCCGTCCCGTTCCCCTGATGGACGTCGAGATCCACCACCGCGGCATTAGTGATCCGTCCCTCGCGCTGCAGCACCCGGATCGCGATCGCGACGTCGTTGAGCACGCAGAATCCCTCGCCGTGGTCCGGAAAGGCGTGGTGCGTCCCGCCGGCAAGATTGATCCCGAGCCCATGGTCCAGGGCGTCGCGCGCCGCTTCGACGGTCCCCTGGACGGTGTGGAGCGAACGCTCGCGGAGCTCGGGACTCCAGGGAAAGCCCAGTCGCCGCACCTCGGCCGCCGTGAGCGATCCTTCGAGTACCGCGTCCACGTACCGCGGCGTGTGCACGAGCTCGAGCGCCCAGCGGTCCGCGCGGTCGGGCTCCTCGATCGCGTGGGCGGGCAGCAGTCCTCGCGCGACGACCTCCTCGCGGAGACGGGCGTACTTGGCGATGGGGAATCGATGGCCGTCGGGCAGGGCGATCGTGAACCGGGCGGACGACCACGCGCGCATGGTCAGAGCAGGACGGCCAGGGCGTCCGCGACCTTCCGGACCGCCGCCTCCTCGTCGGGCGTGAACGGATCCGGGACGTCGCTGTCCACGTCGATCTGTCCCAGGATCGTGGCGCCGCGGCGGATCAGCACGACGAGCTCGGAGCGCGTCCACGTGTTGCAGGCGATGTAGTTCGAGACGGCGCGCACGTCGGGGACGTTCTGGTCCTGTCCCGTGGCTACGGCGGTGCCGCATACCCCGTGACCCACGGGGATCCGCGTGTGCTCCGTGTCTCGCCCAGCGAAGGCCTCGAGCACCAGCTCTTCGCCATGCAGCATGTAGAGATAGACCGAGGTGTAGGGCGCACCGGCAGTCCGGATCTTCTCGGCCGCGAGTCCCAGCAGCTCCACCCGTCCCGCGTCGCGAGCGAACGCGCCTCGGAGGGCCGCGATCACCCGATCGGCATCGAGCACCGGCACGCTCATCCCCCCCGCTCGCCGAGCGTGGCACGGAGCGTCGTCGTCGCGGTGCCGCGTCGAACGACGATTTCCACCGTGTCGCCGGGGTGGTGGCTCCGGAGCGCCTGAGCCATGGCCTCCAGGTCGGGCACGTTCATGTCCCCGATCTTCGTGATGATGTCATCGCCACGGAGTCCCGCCTTTTCGGCCGGGCTACCCGCGCGAACCCCGAGCAGGCGTACGCCGCCCGGACTGTCAGTCATGTCGGGGACCGTGCCCAGGTACGCCCCGTAGCCCGCCAGCGCGGTCCCCGCCATCGTCGACTCCGTGCTCGCCGACATCTGGGACGCAGCGGGCATCAGGGTGAGTGGTCCGGGGCGGTTGGCCAGCGCGGTTACCAGGCCGGTCACGAAGGTGGCGACCTGGCCGAAGCCCTCGACGTTGATCTTCTGCCAGTCGTCGGTGGTCCGGTGATAGTCCTCGTGGAGGTCGGTGAAGAAGTGCAGCACCGGCCGGCCGGCCGCGTAGAACGAGGACTGGTCGCTCGGTCCGTACCCGTCGCCCTGGGCCTTCAGGTCGAACCCAGCGTACCAGTTGAGCGAGTCGAGCAGCGCGGGGAACTCCTTCGCGGTGCGCGAGCCGTACACGATGAGGCGTTTCTGACGGAGGCGGCCCACCATGTCGAGATTGATCATCGCCAGAGTGGTCGCGAGCGGGTAGATCGGCTGCTTCACGTAGTATGCCGAGCCCAGCAGACCGAGCTCCTCGCCGCTGAACGCGATGAACACGACCGTGCGGGCCGGCGGTGCGACCGCCAGCCGCTGCGCGATCTCGACCAGCATCGCTGACCCGGAGGCGTTGTCGTCGGCGCCGTTGTGGACCTTTCCCGTGCTGTCCGGGTCGAGGCTGCCGAACCCGCCGAGACCGAGATGGTCATAGTGCGCGCCGACGATGACCGTCTCGTTCCGGAGGACCGGATCGCGGCCCGGGAGCAGGCCGATCACGTTGCGGCCGATGAGCCCGCCGACGTGCGCGTTCTGCGCCGCCGGCGCGTCGCGCGAGATGGGGAAGCTCTGAAACCATCCGCCCGCCGCCTGCTGCAGTCCCACCGCCATGAACCGGCGGGCGAGGTACGCCGCAGCGGTGTCCGCGCCAGGGCTGCCGGTGAGCCGCCCGCCCAGCCGGTCGTCGCTCAGGAAGCGTATGTCGTCGATTGGCATCACCGGCGGCGGCACCGGGCGCACCACGTCGTGCGTCGCGGTACCCATCTGCTGGGCGCCGAGCGGTGTGGCGGTCAGGGCCAGGAGGACGGCGAGACCGGAGAGCCTGCGTTGTGCGGCCATACGATCGAAAATTATCACGCCGCGCTCAGCGCGGCACGAAGTCCGTGTCGGAGGTGAGACGGCGGACGAACGCGGCGAGGAGCCTGGCGGTACGGTCCAGGTCCTCGAGCGCGATCATCTCGTTGGGACTGTGCATGTAGCGGTTCGGCACCGAGACCAGGGCCGTGGCCACTCCCCGGTGCGCATTGAAGATCGCCTCGGCGTCGGTGTGCGTGTCGCGCGAGGCGGCTTCGATGGAGTAGGGTATCCCCTCGGCCTCAGCCGCCGCCGCGAGGCGCTCGAAGACCACCTCGCTCACGGACGCGCCGCGCGACAGGACGGGCCCGCCGCCGAGGCGGTAGTCGCCATGCTTGCGCTTGTCGATGCCGGGATAGTCGGTCGCGTGCGTCACGTCGATCACGATGGCCACGTCGGGCTCGAGCATCGCCGCCGACGAGCGGGCCCCGCCGCCCGTCGCGGCGATCTCCTCCCGTGTCGTCGCCACGGCGGTCACGGCCGCGCCCGCGTGACCGGTGTCCGCCGCGAGCAGTCGCAGGGCCTCGAGCACCACGAAGGCGCCGATGCGGTTGTCGATGGACCGGCTCACCAGGCGGCCGTTGGGGAACTCGAGCACGCCGGCCGCAAGCACACCCGGGTCGCCGATCCGGAGCTGCTGCTCCGCCTCGGCGCGGCTCGTGGCGCCGATGTCGATCCAGAGGTCCTCCACCTTGGACACTTTCTCGCGATCGTCCTTGTCCATGATGTGGATCGCCTTCTTCCCGACCACGCCCGGAACCGGTCCCTGGCGCCCCAGGAGACGCACCCGCTGCCCGACGAAGACCTGGTGGTCCCAACCGCCGATCGTGTCGAAGCTGACGAAGCCGTCGTCGTCGAGGTGGGTCACCATCACGCCGATCTCGTCGATGTGCCCCGCGAACATCACCCGCGGGCGGCCCTGGCCGTTGAGCGTGGCGAACGAGTTGCCGGCCACGTCCACGCGGACGTCGCTGGCGAATCGTTCCGCCTCGGCGCGCCAGACGCGCGCCGGGGCAGCCTCGAACGCGGACGGGCCGGGCGTATCGAGCAGTGACTTCAGAAACGCGAGCGACTCGGGCGTCATGGTCCTGGAGGTGGAAGAGCGACAAAGGTCGCGGCCATGTGCGCGCTTGTCTACCCCTGTCCCGCGCGGAGGGTCAACTCGAGGAATTCCGCACCCGGAACGGGGTTGTGCCGATAGGGCGGGATCGGGCGGAATCCCAGCGAGCGGTAGAGGGTGCGAGCCGTCGTCATGGTCGGCAGCGTGTCGAGCCGGACCGCCGTATAGCCGCGAGCGCGGGCCCTCTCCAATGCGGCCTCCGCGAGGTGCCTGCCGAGGCCGGTCCCTCGAGCCTCGGGCCTGACGTACAGACGTTTCATTTCGCACACCCCAGTGTCCATCGGCCTCAGCGCGACGCACCCGGCCGAGCGGTCGCCTACGCGGCCGAGGAGGAGGCATCCGCTCGGCGGCGCGTAGTCCCCCGGAAGCCCGGCCAGCTCCTCGGCGAAGCCCTGAAAGCCGAGATCGACGCCGAGCGCCGCTGCGTACTCTTCGAGCAGCTCCCGGACCTCGTCGAGCGCCGGACCACTGAGGGCCGGCTGGATCGAGACTGTCACCCTCTCGACCGCCAGCGCTCGAGTCCCGCGCGCTCCTCACCTACCATCGCCGCCCGCAGGCGCTCCGCTCCCTCCACGATCCTCGGCCCGGGCCTCGACGTGTAGGCGTTCCCGTCCAGCAGCCATACCGGGACCGATTCGAGGAGTCGCGCGGCGGCCGGGACCTCGAGCCGGTCGAGCTCCTGCCGCGAGCGCTCCACGCCGAAACCGCACAGCATGACGACGATGAGATCCGGACGAAGCTCGGCGGCGGCCTCCCAGGTGGTCCGGGCCGAGTGGGCTCCCGGTCGCGCGCCGACGTCGAGGCCGCCCGCCGCCTCTACCAGCTCCGGCACCCAGTGTCCCGCGACGTACAATGGCTCGAGCCATTCGATGCAGAGAACACGCGGTCGCTTGGCGGGGGAGGCGTCGGCCAGTCGCGCGAGCCGGCTGCGAAGCCTCGTGACGAGCTCCTCCCCCGCGTCCACGAGGTCGAGTGCGCGGGCGACGCGCCGCACGTCGTCCATCACGCCCGCGACCGTGCGCCCGGTGAGCGCCAGGACCGCGGGCGGCCGGGCCAGCGCGTCCGCGAGGCGATGCACGGCTCCGTCCGCCACCGCGCATACCTCGCAGAGGTCCTGGGTGATCACGAGATCGGGCGCGAGCCTCTCGAGCGCCTCGGCGTCCACCGCGATCACCGCCCGTCCGGCGTCGCGCAGGCGGCGCACCTCGGCATCGATTTCCGCGCCGGGCAACGACGGGTTGAGCGGCGTGGAGGTGACGCGCGGCAGCCGTCGGACCCACTCGGGGTAATCGCACTCGTGGGAGACGGCCGCGAGGAGACCGCCTCCGCCCAGTGCCGCGACGATCTCGGTGGCGCCCGGGAGCAGGGTGACCACCTGCATCAGCGCTCGGTCAGGCGACGCGGGTTGTAGTTGGCGAAGAGCAGCAGGCCGATGAAGGGCGCCAGCAGCGTGCGGAAATCGCGCGTCAGGGTGTAGGCCACGAGCCCGAGCAGGGTCGGCGCCTCCACCAGCGCCCAGGCGGCGATCGCCTGCCCGAGATTCGCGCGCCACCAATCATCCTCCGACGCGCCCCGCGAGGGTGGCTGCAGGCGGCCGACCATGAATGCCGCCGCGCCGAACATGGTGGCGCTCAGGAGCGCGAGCCCGATGTAGAGCGCACGCCGATCGGGGAGCGCGCCCGAGGGGAGCGATCGATCGCTGATCGCCCAGGCCAGCACCCAGAACAGCAGCACCCCGAGCACCAGGGCGCCGTGGATGATGCGCCCGCGGATCGTCGGGGAGATGGGTTCCTGCTGGGGCATCGGTCAACGGCTCGCGACGCGGTAGAGCACGGCAGCCATGCCTGCGAACACCGCCAGCGCCACGAGATCGTTGTTTGCGACGGAGCCCAGGGCGCCCTGCAGCCCCGCGACGTGGGCCAGGTAATCCGCGGCCGGCACCTGCGCCGCATCCGCCCGCCTGACCAGCGCGGCCGCCACGCCGGCGATCGCGATGCCCGCGAGGGCGCCGCCGGCGATGAGGCCGCTCGAGAACAGCACGCCAGGCCCGGACTCGACCTCGGCGATCGTGCGGGCCCCGCCGCGCGCGCGCCGCTCCACCAGCCACCGGACCACCCCGCCCGCGAACATCGCGGAGGAGGTGGAGATCGGGAGATACACGCCCACAGCGATGGGCAGGGACTGAAGTCCCATGATCTCGATGCTCAACGTCAGGAACACGCCGATCAGCACGAGTCCCCACGGCAGCTTCTGCGTCAGGATGCCGTCGGTGACGAGCGCCATGATGGTCGCCTTGGGGGAATCGAGCTTGGTGATCGGCCGGCCATCCAGCTCGCGAATGCGACCACCGATGCCAGGGTCGACCAGGAACGCCACCTCTCGGGTGGACGGGTTCACCAGGTACTTGCCCGGCTGAACGCCCTGCGTCGGCAGGTTCACCCGCACCACCTCGTACTCCTGTCCGCCGTGGCTCATCCGCTCGCCCAGCGTCGTGACCGACCGCGTCCGGGCGTCCGGCGCCGACGCCTCGAGCGTGACGCCCGGATGGTGCTCCGGCACGATCGTCGTATACGTGTTGTTGAGGAGCGTGAGGGTCCAGCCCACGGCGAGCGCGGAAGTGACCGCGCCGACGATGATCGCGAGCTGCTGACGCCGCGGGGTCGCGCCTACGAGGAAGCCCGTCTTGAGGTCCTGGCTCGTGGCGCCTGCGTTGCTCGCGGCGACCGCGATGACGCCCGCGATCGAGATCGCACCCACGCGGTGGTCCACCCCGGTCCAGCCGATGAGGAGGAAGATCGCCGTAGTGCCGATCAATGCCGCGATGGTCATGCCCGAGACCGGGTTTGCGCTGACACCGATCTCGCCGGTGATGCGCGACGAGACCACGACGAAGAAGAAACCGAACACCACGATCAGGATCGCGCCGAGCAGGTTGACGGCGAGCTGCGGCAGCGCGGTGAGCAGGAGGGCCAGCGCCACGGCCCCGACCAGCGTCACCCAGACCGGGAGGTCGAGGTCCGTCCGAAGGCGCGGGGTGGCGTCACCCAGGCTGCCCCTGAGGTCCTGGAATCCGCTGCGAAAGGCGGAGATGATCGTGGGCAGCGCCCGGATGAGGGCGATGATGCCGGCCGAGGCCACCGCGCCGGCGCCGATGTAGAACACGAAATTGGCCCGAACCTCGCCGGGGCTCATGTCGGCGATCAGCTTGGTTTCGGCGAAGATCGGCTTGGTCAGGCCGCTGCCGAACAGCTTGATCGCCGGGATGAGCACCAGATACGCGAGGCACCCGCCCGAGAACAGATAGCCGGCGATGCGAGGTCCGATGATGTACCCGACGCCCAGCAGTTCGGGCGACACCTCGGCGGAGATGGATGCGCCCTTGTAGCCGCTCGACACCCAGCCGGGATATTCCTTCCACGCCTTGAGCCCCGACATCAGGAACTTGTACACGAAGGCGATTCCGAACGCCTGGAACAGCCGCCGCGCCTGGAGGCCGCCCTGCTCCCCGGCGACCAGCACTTCGGCACAGGCGGTGCCCTCGGGGTAGGTGAGCTGGCCGTGCTCCTTCACGATCAGCGCTCGGCGCAGCGGAATCATGAGCAGGATCCCCATCACGCCGCCCACCACAGCCACGATCGCGACCTTGCCGATGCTCAGGTCATAGCCCATGAGCAGGATGGCGGGAAGGGTGAACACGATCCCGGCGGCGATGGATTCGCCGGCCGAGCCGGTGGTCTGGACGATGTTGTTCTCCAGGATCGTCGAGCGGCCGAGGGTCCGGAAGAAGGCCACCGAGAGCACCGCGATCGGAATCGAGGCGGACACCGTCAGACCGATCTTGAGCGCGAGGTACACACTCGACGCCGCGAACACGAGCCCGAGAAGCGCCCCGAGGATCAAGGCGCGGGCCGTCAGCTCGGCGGGCGACGTCTCGGCAGGTACGAACGGGGTGTACGAGGGGGCGGCGGACGTGGGGATCGGGCCGGTCGTGGTCGCCATGGGAGTCCGTGATGGAGAGGGGGCGGAAGCGTTGCCGGAAGGTATCGAGAGGTGCCGGGGTCGTCCAGCGCAAAGTCTTGCATGCACGTTGCATCCTGGCTGCTTGCGAACGCCTCCGCCTCCCGTCAAGTTTGGCGGTCCATTGCCTGAGCCATCGAAGTAGGTCGGGTCCCCTCATCATCTTTCACCGCATCGCAAGCCGCGCCCCCGCTCACCGGTGTCGCGCGTTCGCTGTCCACCTTCCTCAAGTGAGCTCGTATGCCGTCTAATCCGCTCCGGGCCATGGCTCTCGCGGTCGCCCTTGCAGGACTCGCCGCGTGTGACAACACCTCCGATCCCACGCCCGTCGTTCAGCAGCCCCAGCTCTCCACCGCCAGCGCCAAAGCTCAGACCACCCGCTACCTCGTCACGTTCAAGGCCGGGGTGCCCGCCACGTTCGAGGCACGGGTCAAGAGCTTGGGCGGCAAGGTGAGTCTTCAGGACGACAAGCTGGGCTTCGCTGCGGTGAGCGGGCTCGATGACGCGGAGGCGCAGAGCCTGGTGCGCGACGGACTGGCCGAGACCGCGGAAATCGAGCCGGTGCTCCAACTCGAGCTGCCGAAGACGGTGAAGACCACCCAGCCGCGGGCCAACCGGATCAACAGCCCCACCGATCCGACCGGCGCGTTCCTGTTCTCGGTGATTCCTATCCAGTGGAACATGATCTCGGTGCATGCCGACGCGGCGTGGGCAGCGGGCAAGCTCGGCTCGTCGAGCACCTCGGTCGCCATCCTGGATAGCGGCCTCGACTACACGCACCCCGATCTCGCCGGACACGTCGATCTGGCCCGTTCCGTCGATTTCGTCGACGAGGCGGACAGTGTCCTCAAGTACATCGGCCCCGGCCGCCACCCGATTACCGACCTGCACAGCCACGGGTCGCACGTTGGGACCGTGGTGAGCAGCAACGCATTCATCTCCGCCGGCATCACGTCCATGACGACGCTCGTCGGGGTGAAGGTCTGCAACATGCGCGCGATGTGCCCCACCGCCGCCGTGTTCGCCGGCATGCGGTATGCCGCTGATGCCGGCGTCTCGGTGATCAACCTGAGCCTGGGCGGCACCTTCTCGAAGTCGGACGGCAAGGGCTTCAACGCGGTCATCAATCGCGCGTTTAACTACGCGAAGCAGAAGGGTGTCCTGATCGTGGTTTCCGCCGGCAACGACGCCAGCGACCTCGACCACAACGCCAACGCGTTCTCGGCCTATTGCGACGCGCCGCACGTCGTGTGCGTCTCGGCAGTCGGCCCCACCGGCGAGAGCGCGTTCGGACCGTTCGTGAACGTCGACGCGTTCGCCTCGTTCTTCAGCAATTTTGGTCGGTCGGCGATCACCGTCGCCGCACCGGGCGGCAACGTCATCCTCGACGGGGAGGGGAACCTGGTCGATCTGACGCCCGTCTGGTCCTCGTGCTCGACCACGGCGCTCGACTTCGGCCCGGACACGCCGACTCCAACCACCCCCCCGATCGGGCTGCTGTGTCCGCCGCAGTTCCTGCCGGTGATCGGCTTCGTGGGCAGCAGCCAGGCGGCGCCCCACGTCACGGGGCTCGCCGCGTCCCTCGCGAGTGAAGGGGTGAGCGGTCCGGTGCAGCTCAAGAATGCGATCATCAAGGGCGCCGATGACCTCGGCGAGAAGGGCACCGACCCGTTCTACGGCAAGGGTCGCATCAACGTGGCGGCGTCGCTCGGCGTGCACTAGACCGATTTCGCACATTCTCGACGGCCCGGCCGGACATCGGCCGGGCCGTCGCGTTACCGCCACCCCAGTTCTCCCGTGACTGCTGTCACGGCGCCCCGAACCCATTCGCTGCTACTGTCTGACCGCGTCGGCTTCTGCCGGCGGGTTTTCCGTTGCAGCGTGCTGGCGCGAGGCAGAGATGGCGGCCCGACCGGGCCGCGCCGGAGCCCTCGCGCGTCCGGGCTCCAACCAGGGGGAGGCTGTCATGCTGTGGACCATCTTCGTGATCCTGCTCGTCCTGTGGCTGCTGGGCATGGTGTCGTCCTACACCCTCGGTGGCTTCATTCACGTGCTGCTGGTCGTGGCCATCGTCGTCGCGCTCATCCAGCTCATCCAGGGCAGGCGAGTCGTATGAGGCCGGCGGCGATCGTCGGCGTTCTGCTCATCATCGTGGGAATCGCGGGCCTCGCGTTCGGCGGGTTCTCGTTCACGCACAAGGAGAAGGTGATCGACGTCGGACCGATCCAGGCGAGCGCCGACAAGAAGGAATCGCTGCCGGTGCCTCCGCTGCTCGGCGCGCTCGCCATCGTCGGCGGGGTCGTGCTCCTCACCACGAGCGCTCGGCGCGCGTAGCGACCGAGTCGGGCCTTGCGACGGGGGCGCGCCAATCGGCGCGCCCCCGTTGTCGTTTTCGCCACGCCATCCCCGCCCCTTCCGGCCACGGTACCCAACGCGGCAGAACCGGATGTCGCGTTCGGTCGTTCCCTCTCTGTGGACGGTCCACAGTGCGCCCAGGGAGGAGCCGGACATGACGCAGCACAGACGTGGCTGGCGCCGGGCGGCTCGATGATGCATAAGTAGGCCGATGCCCGATTCCGAGCCGCCGCGCGCGAGTCCTCGCGGTCCGTCAGGTGAACCAGCGGGCCGGCGCCAGCTCGCGCTTGCCGGCGAGGCAACCCTCCGGCGCCGGCTCATGGCGCGCGATGAGCAGGCGCTGGTCGAGCTCATCGAGGCGGCGAGCCCCTGGTTACTCGGTCTCACCGCCTCCATGCTGAGCGACCAGGACGAGGCGGAGGAGGTCGTCCTGGAGGTCTTCGCCACGGCGTGGGAGCGAGTCGGCGCGCTCGGCGACGAGCACGACGCGCTGCTGCCCTGGTTGCTCAGGATCGCGCGCAACCGCGCCATCGACCGGTTGCGCAGGCGCCGTCGCTGGCGCCAGAAGCTGGCGCGCGCGGATGCCTACGGCGAGCTGCCGGCTGATCGGGTGCGCGCGAAGGAAGTCGACGAGGCCGCCACCCCCGGGTGGCATGTGCACGAATCGGTGCACGCGGCCCTCGAGCGGCTGCCCGCGGAACAGCGGGAGGTGGTACGGCTGGCGTACTTCGAAGGTCTGACGCACTCGGAAATCGCGAAACGGCTCGGAATCCCCATGGGAACCGTGAAGACCCGTCTCCGCCTGGCGTTCGACAAGCTCCGTGCATCTCTCGCACCGATCAAGGACTGGCTCGCATGACGGCTCACGATTGGTACGTCGAGAACCGCGCCGGGTTCGTGGCCCGCAGCCTCGAACCCGGGGAGGAGCGGACCTTCCGCGATCATCTCGTCCGCTGCGAGGAGTGCACCCGAGAGGTCGCGACGCTCGAGCGCGACCTCGCCTGGCTTCCGATGGGTGTGACGCCGGTGGCGCCCGCCCCGGGATTCTCCCGCCGCGTGGCCGCCGAGGTCCTCGATCGGCCTCATCGCTGGCGGCGCTGGCTGCCGATGGCCGCCGCGGCTGTGCTCGCCCTGGCCGCTGGTGGCTCCGTGCTCTCGGCGCGGCGCGATGGCCGCGAGCTGCGGTCGCAGCTCGTCGCCCGCGAAACCCGTCTCGCGGCGCTTGAGGACACGCTGTCCGTGCTCCGGCGTGCGAACGTGGTCCTGCAGACCCAGATCTCGATGAACGGACATCACGGCGGCCTCCTCATCTTCCAGGACGCGGTCTCGCATCGCTGGTGCGTCATCGTCCACGGGCTTCCCCCGGCGCCGGTGGGTAACAAGTACCAGTTCTGGTTCATCACCGAGAGCGGCATGGTGCGGTCGGTCGAAATCAATGCCGACATGCAGCGACCGGCGTTCATGACCCTCCCCATGCCGGGAGTCGCCGCGCCGGTGAGGGGCGCCGCTCTGACGATGGAGCCGGCCGTGAATCGATCGGACGAGCCCGAGGGGGTCACGCTCGCGCACGTCGTGTTCTGAGCGCGTCACGATCGTGGAGGCCCAGGCAAGAGAAAGGGGCCTGCTCTGTGGAGCAGGCCCCTCGCGCTTCCGGCAGCAGCGGTCGCCGCGTCGCGCCTCAGTGCGCCTGGGGCGTCGAGTCAATCGCCTCGGCATCCACGGCGACCGTGTCGCTCTCGTCGGCGCCGGCGGGCCACCAGGACGGCGGCGGGCTGGTCGGATCACCACCGAGCTGGGCCGGCGGCACGTCGGGCACCGTATCGGTCGGGATGACGACGCCGTTGGCGCCCAGTTCGCGGAACAACTTCCACTGCGCCTGCCGCGCCGCCCAGGGCCGTCCGCCGTTGTACATCAGCGCGACCAGCAGCGTACCCTCCGGTCTGCCCAGATAGCCGACCACGGTCGACACCCGGCCGAGCGTGCCCGTCTTGGCGCGAACGACGCCGACGCCCGGGAAGCCGCTGTTCAGGCGGTGCAGGGTACCCGTGCCGTTGGCCGGGAGCAGCATCGGGAAATTCCGACCCGCGGGCGTGGTGGGAAACCTGGCCAGGTAGGTCACAAAAGCCCGCGGGGTGACGCGGTCATCGTAGGAGAGCCCGCTGCCGTCCACCAGCGTGACGCCGGCCTCCGCCCCGACCACTTGGCGGACATGGTCCGTGAGCAATGCCGGAGCGTGATCGCGCCCGCCGGCCCACTGCAGGAGCAGCTCCGCTCCCAGATTCAGGCTCCGCCTGTTGATCTCGCTCGCCAGCGAGTCGAGCGGCGGCGAGGAGACTTCCGCCAGGATCTGCCGTCCGCCGGTAGGTGGTGCGCCCACGTAGGGAGCCGGGTTCCAGCGGATGCCGGCACGCTGAAGGGCGCCGGCCCAGACGGCGCTCATCACCGCCCGCGGGTCCCGGGCGATCGCGGTCAGGCGGCGCGGCACGGCGCGGACGCCGATGGTGCCGGACAGCACCCATCCACCGTCGGCGCGGGCACGGAGCGCCAGGCGCGAGCGCCGGCCGGACCGCGTGCCTGCGGTGACCGTAACCATGGAGCGGATGCCATCCGGCGCCGTCTCGATGATGCGCGGCCGCTGGCCGACACGGGCGCCGGGCTGCACGGTGATCCAGACGACGTTTTCGTGAAGCGTGAGCGGGCCGACCAGCGGCGCGAAGATGCGCCCCTGGTGGTGCGAGGACCAGACCACCGGATAGATCGCGTCGGCCGGTCCGTTCGAGCTTTGAAGCTGGAGGGGACCCGTCAGCTTGCGGACTCCGGTGCCCGCCAGCTGAAGCGCCAGGTCGTAGAGCGTGGGACCGGAGCCCTCGGCGCGCTCGAGCGACGGGTCTCCATTCACCTCGAGGGCCCAGCTGCCGATCCATTCGCCGCTGGTCGAGTCCAGCGCGCCTTCGCCTACGATGCGCGTGGGGCGTCGGGCCGTTCCACCGAGGACGCTGCGGGCGAAGCCGGTGGTGAACAGCTTGACCGTCGAGGCCGGCATGAGTGGCTGGTCGGGATCCACACTCCAGAGCACGCGGCCGGACTGATCGGCAATCGCGATTCCCCAGTCGCCGGGCGAAGTGCGCTGGGTGCGATGATACCACTCGTCCATGCGCCCGGTGAGCCACCCGGCGTCGGTTTGCGCCGCGAGGGGTGCAGAGGGAATCTGGATCAAGGCCGTCAGTGCCAGCAGCACGACACGGCGACGGAGCGATGAAAGAACCACGGCGCTTCCCTGCGAGAAGGGGCCTACGATGTCGGGGCGGGGAATGTCGCCCGGGACGGCCTGCCAGTCAACCCTATAACACCAAGCAATGTACGATTTTACGCCGCTGAAGCCGACCGGATCTCGCCGGGGCGGCAATCTCCGCCTGGCAGACCGACTAAGCGCAAATACCGGGCCCAGATGCGGGTGGCCGGTCACCCCTGTGAAGGAGGGGTTGGGGGCCGGTTCGCCCTCCAGCCAGCGACGTCGCCGTGGCGACCGGGCCACGGACGCTCCCCTTCCGCACTACACCCAGCGGTTTCCGGACGTGAAAAAGGGCACCCGTCCAGGCATGCCCGTTCCGGGCTTCAGGAAACGGCACGGCCGCTACTTGAGCATCGTCTTGGCGATGGTCTGGAGCTGCATGTTGCTCGTTCCCTCGTAGATCGTCCCGATCTTCGCGTCGCGGTAGTACTTCTCCGCTGGATACTCCTTCGAGTAGCCGTAGCCGCCGAACAGCTCCAGGCAGTTCGACGTGGTCCGGTCCGCGACCTGGGAGCTGAACAGCTTGGCCATCGCGGCCTGCTGAGCGAAAGGCTGCCCGGCATCCTTGAGGCGCGCGGCGTTGTAGACCATGAGCCGGGCGGCCTCCAGGTCCGTGGCCATCTGCGCGAGCTGGAACTGCACTCCCTGGAACTCCGCGATCGCCTTGCCGAACTGATGGCGCTCCTTGACGTAGGCCGTCGCGGCTTCGAGCGCCCCGGTGGCGATGCCGATCATCTGCGCGCCGATGCCGATGCGCCCTTCATTCAGCGTTTCGATGGCGATCTTGTAGCCCTGTCCCACGGGACCGAGGACGTTCGTGTCCGGAACGCGGCACCGCTCCAGGATGAGCTCGGTGGTGCTGGACGCGCGGATGCCGAGCTTGTTTTCCTTCTTCCCGACGCCGAACCCCTCGAAGCCCCGCTCGACGATGAACCCCGTGATGCCCTTGTAGCCCTTGGACGGGTCCGCATTGGCGAACACGATGAACACGCCGGCTTCGGCGCCGTTCGTGATCCAGAACTTTCGTCCGGTGAGCTCCCAGCCTTCGCCCGTGCGCTCCGCGCGCGTGGCGAGAGCGAACGCGTCGCTGCCGCTCCCCGGTTCCGAGAGCGCGAACGCGCCCAGCAGCCCGGTGGTGAGTTGCGGGAAGTACCGTCGCCGCTGCTCTTCGTTGCCCCAACGAAGGAAGCCGTTGTTCACCAGCGTATTGTGGACGTCGACGTAGATCGCGGCGGACGCGTCCACCCGGGCCAGCTCTTCGATGGCCAGCGCCGACATGAAGATGCCGCCGCCGGCGCCGCCGAACTCCTCCGGAATCTCGATGCCCATGAGGCCGAGCTCGAAGAACCTGGGGATCAGGTCCGGGCGGAACTGCGCCGCCTCGTCCATCGCCTGAACGTGCGGCCGCACCTCCGACTCGGCGAACTCCCGCACCGCGTCGCGGAACATCTGTTCTTCTTCGGACAGCGAAGTCAGGGCGGGAGCGGCGCTACGGAGGTCCTGCATGCGACGGGGCTCCGGGGGAGGGTCGGTCGGCGGCGTGCGTCAGGTGGGGGGAGTATATCCTCGACTTGCGACGGGTTCAATCGGCGCTGCTTCGAGCACTTCGAGCGCCACCGAGACGCGCCCAAGGGGCGCCGAGACCTGGACGCCCTGAACCCGCTCCGCCACCGCCACGAGCATCTCGCGCGAGATGCGCACGCCTTCGGCGAGCGCCTCCTCCTTGCCGTTGGCGCTCGCCGCGCGCATCCGATCCACGATGGCGTCCGGCACGCTCACGCCGGGCACTTCGTTGGCGAGGAACTCCGCATTCCGAAGCGATACGAGCGGCCAGATTCCCGCCACCACGGGGATCCGAAAGCCCTCGGCGTGCGCCAGAAAGCGGTCGAGCTGCGCCAGGTCGAAGACCGGCTGTGTGATCGCGTACTCCGCGCCCGCCTCCACCTTGTAGGCGAAGCGCTTGAGCTCGCGCTCGAAGTCGGGCGCGGCCGGGTTTACCCCCACGCCGATGACGAATTTCGTCGGCTGTCCGATCGGGTTGCCGCCGGGATCGAGGCCGCGATTCAGTCGGTCCACCAGGTTGGTGAGCCCGATGCTGTCGATGTCGAACACCGCCGTGGCCTCGGGATACGGTCCCATCTTCGGAGGATCCCCCGTGATGATGAGGAGGTTCCGTACACCGGCAGCCGAGGCGCCGAGCAGGTCGGACAGCATGCCGAGCAGGTTGCGGTCGCGGCAGGCGTAGTGCACGACTGCCTCCAGCCCGACCTCGCGCTCGATCATCACGGCGGACAGCAGCGCGCCCATGCGGCTCTGGGCGCGGGGGCCGTCCGGCACGTTGACCGCATCCACGCCGGCCGCTTTGAGCTGCCGCACCTGGGCAAACATCGGCGCGGGGTCGACGCCCTTGGGCGGCACGATTTCGACCGTCGTCACGAAGCGGCCTTCGGCGAGCTTGGCGCCCAGGCGGGAGCGCGTCGCCAGCGGGACGGGCTCGATCGCCACCGTCGGCGCCGGCGGCGGCAGGGTGCCCATGTCGAACGCGTGCCGCGGGGAGACGCTCTGGACGAAGCCCACCATCGCGCGGATGTGGTCGGGCGTCGTCCCGCAGCACCCGCCGACCAGGCGGGCGCCAGCCTCGACCATGCGCCGCGCGTAGCTGGCCATGTACTCCGGGGAGGCCATGTAGATCTTGCGGTCGGCCACCTCGCGGGGAAGGCCGGCGTTGGGCTGCGCGGAGATGGGGAGTGTGACCACGCGCGCGAGCTTCTCGACCGCCTCGAGCACGCCATGCGGCCCCACGGAGCAGTTCACGCCGATCACGTCCACGCCCATCGCCTGCAGCTCGGGCCCGAACACCAGCGGATCCGTGCCGTAGTGCGTCTTTCCGTCGGTGCCGACGGTCATCTGGGCGATGATGGGCAGATCCGAGACGCTCCGGACCGCGTGCACGGCGGCGCCCAGCTCGGCCACGTCGCTGAATGTCTCGAGGATGAAGCCGTCCACTCCACCGACGAGGAGTCCGCGCGCCTGTCGCGAGTACATCGCACAGGCCTCGTCCAGCGAGAGCTCGCCGAACGGCTCGACCCGCACGCCGAGGGGGCCGATCGCGCCGAGCACGGCCGCGCGCGTCCCGGCCGCCTCGCGCGCCAGCGTGGAGGCCGCGGTGTTGATCCGCTCGGTCTCGTCGGCCAGCCCGTGCGTCGCGAGCTTGAGCGGGTTCGCGCCGAACGTGTTGGTTTCGAGCAGCTCGGCGCCGGCACGCACGTATTCCCGGTGAATGTCCCGCACCAGGTCCGGCTGCCGGAGGTTGAGCTCGTCGTAGCAGACGTTCAGGAACACGCCGCGCCCGTAGAGCATCGTGCCCATCGCCCCGTCCACGACGTGGACGCGGCTGTCCGCCAGCAGCTCGCGCAGGGTGGGCACGCTACCGCTCGTAGTTGAGGTTGGGGGCGAGCCAGCGCTCCACGGTGGCCACGTCCATGCCCTTCCGCCGCGCGTAGTCCGCCACCTGGTCCCGCTCGATCTTGCCGACGCCGAAGTACTGCGCCTCCGGACGCCAGAAGTAGTAGCCGCTCACGGAGGCGGCGGGCAGCATCGCGAAGCTCTCGGTCAGCGTGATGCCGGCGTTGGACTCGGCGCGAAGCAGCTCGAACAGGGTCCGCTTCTCCGTGTGGTCCGGGCACGCCGGATACCCGGGCGCGGGCCGGATGCCCTGATACTTCTCGCGGATGAGATCGGCGTTCTCGAGCGTCTCGCCGGGAGCGTAGCCCCAGTACTCCCGGCGCACCCGCTCGTGGAGCCGCTCGGCGAACGCCTCGGCCAGACGGTCGGCGAGCGCCTTGGCGAGGATGGCGCTGTAGTCGTCATGCGCCGCCTCGAAGGCGGCCGTCAGCGTGTCGAGGCCGATGCCCGTAGTCACCGCGAAGCCGCCGACGTAGTCGGCGACACCCGAGTCGCGCGGAGCCACGTAATCGGCCAGCGCGAGGTTCGGGCGGCCGGGCGGCTTGATCATCTGCTGGCGCAGCGTGTGAATCACCGCGAGCTGCTCGGCGCGGTCCTCATCCGCGTAGAGCTCGATGTCGTCGCCGACCGCGTTCGCGTGGAACACCCCGAACACGGCGCAGGCCCGCAGCAGGCGCTCGCGGACGACGCGATCGAGCAGGGCCTGCGCGTCCCGGAACAGGTTCGTCGCCGCGCTCCCGACCCGCGGGTCCTGAAGAATGTCCGGGTAGTGGCCCGGCAGCTCCCAGGTCTGAAAGAACGGCGTCCAGTCGATTCGCGGGACCAGGTCGTGAAGCGGGTAGTCCTCGAGCACGGTGAGGCCCGTGGAACAGGGCGTCGGAGGCGCCGTGCCGGTCCAGTCCAAGACGAGCCGGCTCCGCCGGGCATCGGCGATGGACTGGCGCCGCTCGTCGGAGACCCGCTGGCTGCGCTGCGCGCGGACCGTTTCGTACTCCTGGCGAACGCCCGCCACGAAGTCGTCGCGCAGCGTGCGGCTCAGCAGGCTTCCGGCCACGCCGACCGCCCGGGACGCGTCGAGCACGTGGACCGTCGGTCCGCGGTAGTTGGGCTCGATCTTGACGGCGGTGTGGACCCGCGAGGTGGTAGCGCCGCCGATGAGCAGCGGGATGCGGAACCCCTCGCGCTCCAGCTCGCCGGCCACGAAGGCCATCTCTTCGAGCGACGGGGTGATCAGCCCGCTGAGCCCCACGATGTCCACGCCCTCGCGGCGGGCCGTGTCGAGGATTTTCGCCGCGGGCACCATGACGCCGAGGTCGATCACCTCGTAGTTGTTGCACTGGAGGACTACGCCCACGATGTTCTTGCCGATGTCGTGCACGTCGCCCTTCACCGTGGCGAGCAGCACGCGGCCGTTGGTCTGCGAGACCGCGTTCGCCTCCCGCTGCGCCTCGATGTAGGGCACCAGGTGCGCCACCGCTTTCTTCATCACCCGCGCGCTCTTCACGACCTGCGGCAGGAACATCTTGCCCGCGCCGAACAGGTCGCCGACGACGTTCATACCGGCCATGAGCGGTCCCTCGATCACCTGGATCGGCCGCTCGAACTGGTGCCGCGCCTCCTCGGTGTCCTCGACGATGTAGTCGGCGATCCCCTCCACCAGCGCGTGCGTCAGCCGCTCCTGCACGGGGGCCTCCCGCCAGGCGAGGTTGGTCGCCTGCTCGCCCAGCTGCCCCTTGACCTGATCGGCCACGGCCAGCAACCGGTCGGTGGCGTCGGGACGCCGATTGAGGACGACGTCCTCCACCAGGGCGAGAAGGTCCGGGGGAATGTCGGCGTAGATCGGCAGCTGGCCCGCGTTCACGATCCCCATGTCCATCCCCGCCTCGATGGCGTGATAGAGGAACACCGCGTGGATCGCCTCGCGCACGGGATCGTTGCCGCGGAACGAGAATGAGACGTTGCTGACGCCGCCGCTCACCTGGACGTGGGGCAGTGTCGCCTTGATACGGCGGGTGGCCTCGAGGTAGGTCACCGCGTAGTCGTTGTGCTCTTCGATCCCGGTGCCGATCGCGAAGATGTTGGGATCGAAGATGATGTCCTCGGGCGGAAATCCCACCCGCTCCGTCAGGATGCGATAGCAGCGGCTGCAGATGGCCACCTTGCGATCGGCAGTATCCGCCTGGCCCTGCTCGTCGAAGGCCATCACGATCACGGCGGCGCCGTACCGCCGCACCAACGTCGCGTGGCGGACGAATTCCTCCTCGCCCTCCTTGAGGCTGATGGAGTTGACGACGCCCTTGCCCTGGACGCACCGAAGGCCTGCTTCGATGACTGACCACTTGGACGAATCCAGGACGACGGGCACGCGGCTGATGTCCGGCTCGGCGGCGATGAGCTGGAGAAACCTGACCATCGCCCCCGCCGAATCGAGCATCCCCTCGTCCATGTTCACGTCGATCATCTGCGCGCCGCTCTCCACCTGCTGCCGCGCGATGTTGAGGGCGGCCTCGTAGTCGCCGGCGAGAATGAGGCGCGCGAACTTCCTCGACCCGGTCACGTTGGTCCGCTCGCCCATGTTCGCGAAGATGCTGTCGGGCCCGATCGTGAGCGGCTCGAGCCCGCTGAGACGGAGCCTCGGCTCCAGGCGTGGCCGCTCCCGCGGCGCGAGGCCTCGCACCGCGTCAGCGATCGCGCGGATGTGCGCCGGCGTCGTCCCGCAGCAGCCTCCGACGAAGTTCACCAGCCCGTGCTCGGCGAACTCCCGCAGCACCTCGGCCATGTGCTCGGGCGTGTCGTCGTATTGTCCGAACTCGTTCGGCAGACCCGCGTTCGGATGCGCGCTCACGTAGACCGGCGCCACCCGGGAGAGCTCCTGCACGTACTGCCGGAGCTGGACCGCCCCGAGCGCGCAGTTGAGCCCCACGCTGAGGGGCCGCGCGTGCGCCACGGAATGCCAGAACGCCTCGGTGGTCTGGCCGGAGAGCGTTCGGCCGCTTGCGTCGACGATCGTGCCCGAGATCATGACCGGCAGCCGGAAACCGAGCTGGTCGAACAGCGACTCGATCGCGAAGATCGCCGCCTTCGCGTTGAGGGTATCGAAGATCGTCTCGACGAGAAGGAGGTCCGCGCCCCCGTCCACCAGCCCGCGGGCGCCCTCGGCGTACGTCGCCACGAGCTGATCGAAGGTGACGTTCCGGAACCCCGGATCGTTGACGTCGGGCGAGAGCGAGGCGCTCCGGTTGGTGGGGCCCAGCACTCCCGCGACGAAGCGTGGCGTATCGGGGGTCCGGCGCTCCCATTCATCCGCCGCGGCCCGGGCGAGCCGGGCCGCGGCGTGATTCAGCTCGTAGACCAGACTCTCCATGCCATAGTCGGCGAGCGACATGGCATTCGACGTGAACGAGTTGGTTTCCACGATGTCGGCGCCGGCCTCGAGGTACGCCGAGTGGATGGCCCGGATGACGTCGGGTTGCGTGAGGGTCAAGAGGTCGTTGTGCCCGCGCAACTCGCGCGGCCAGTCCGCGAACCGTTCGCCCCGGTAGTCCCGTTCGTCGAGCCGGTAGGATTGGATCATGGTCCCCATCGCGCCGTCGAGCACCAGGATGCGCTGGGCGAGGAGGGGCTCCAGGAGCGCGAGCCGCGCGTCCCGGGTCAGACCGGTTGCCGATGAGGAGGGAGGAGCGGATTGGTCGACCAGCACGGGGCGCTCCGGGGATCAAAAAACCCCTGAAGCCAAAACGCCTCAAGGGATGCGTTTTAGCGGTTGTTTAACGTGGCCGCAAGCAGCGCAAATCGCCACGAACGAATTGTTCGACCCCGGTAAGGTAACGGGGGGCTCCCGGCGGGGCAAACCGCGTCAGATGCCGAGCCGGCGACCGGCCTCCTCGAGGCCGATCCCTTCGATCGCGATCACCTTCGCCCGTGCCCCGGCGCCTCGCTCGAGCCGGATGGCCGAGCGAGGCACCTGCAGGCGCTCGGACAGGAACCGGACGAGTGCCTCGTTCGCCACGCCGTCCACCGGCGGTGCCGCGAGCCGTAGCTTGAGCGCGTCGTCGTGGGGGCCGACGATCTCGGTCCGCGAGGCGCGGGGCTGCACGTGACATCGCAGGCGCACGCCGGTCGGTGTCTGCTCGATCGGGGAGCGGCGGCTATTCATGCATGCGGTGCGCGCTGGACCGTGTGAGGCGGGCGTCGTGCTTCGCTCCCGGCTGACGGCCCCGACCGACCGCTCAGATCCACGACATCACGAACCCGCGAACGATCGTCAGCACGAGCCACGCCACCAGAGGGCTGAAGTCGATCATGCCGAACGGCGGAAGCACTCGCCGGATCGGATCGAGGATCCAGTCGGTGAGCACCATGACGGGCCGCATCCAGGGTCGGTACGGCGAGATCCCGAACCATGACGACACCACCCGCACGAGCAGGGCGGCAATCAGGAGGGTGAAGAGCCCGCTCACGAGGAAACGGGTCCAGACGCGCGGACCCGAGTGGCCCATCGCCACGAGCGTCGCGGCGAATCCGGTCAGCCACTGGGTCAGGCTCAGCAGGAGCAACCCGCCGACGATGACGACCCCCACGAGCCAGAGCGGGGCATCCTGCGGGCTGCCGCCAGCGCGGATGACGCGGCGCTCGAGCGGGAGCAGCAACGGATCGCTGGCGCGTCGAATGAATCGGGGCCAGCGGCCGAATGGCGTGATCCGCCGGCTCCGGACGGCCCAATGCGTGAGCGCTACCGCCGACGCGTATACGAGGGCGACTACGACGATGATGCGGGCGGCGAGACTGATGGCTGCGAAGACCATGACGTCGGGCTCAGCGCTCGGCGGTGCCTACATGCATGGGCCGCTGCGCACCGGAGGAGGTGGTACACATGACCGTGAAACGGCCGCCGTTCAGGGTGGACTCCTCGAGGATCTGGCTGTCGCCGCGGCACGAGGTGATCTCGCGTCCGCCCGTCCGGCGGTAGGCCACCGTGATGACGGGCTCGCGCGCGATGTTCACGAGACGGCGCACGGTGGCCGGCGTGAGGCTGTCGACGCCCATCTGGCGGAAGGATGCCGCGGGCCGCCCCTGGTGCGATCCGCGATAGTCCACGGCGCGGTCCACGAGCTCGAAAACCTCCCGGCCGAGCGCCTGGGCATCGCGCTCGTCGGGAGGAAGGGCGTCCTCCGACTCCGCTCGTTGCGGACGGTCGGCGTCCTTGGCGCCGCACCCGGCCAGCAGGACCAGCGCGAGCACGGCTCCCGCCCCGACTCGGCCCATCAGTCCATCGCGAATTCGCGGTTGAACACGACTTCGAAGCGGAACGTCTTGGCCCGGCTGCGGGTCTCCATTATCTCGGCGATGCGTTTCAGCCTGGCCGGGATGCCCATGATCTTTTCCTGGGCGATCCGACCGATCTCGTTGAGCCCCTGCAGGCTCTCGATCCTCCAGTAACGGATCTGCTCCTGCACGATGCGCAGGTAGTCTCGCGGGCCGTAAATGCCCGCCCGTCGGATGACCTCGGCCAGCTCCTTGAAGCCCGGCATGCTGACACCGGGCATGTCGATGGCCGGCAGGATGAACGATGCCGAGTGGAGCGCGCCATTCGGGTCACGCTCGAGGATGAGCTCGAACACACTGCGGTAGAATGCGTAGTGGCGGGCCTCGTCTTTCGCGACGTGGCTCAACACCTCGGCAAGGCGGGGCTCGTACTCGCCTACGATCCGGCCCGTCTCGCTATGCGAGAACTGCGTCGCGCGCTCCTGTACGGTGGTGTACGCGAACACCCGGTACGGGTCCCTGTCCCACTCCGGGTGGAAGCCGGCCCGTATGTACTCGAACTGCATCTCCTCGATCTTCCGCTGATCGAACAGGCGGGTGTCCCTGGCGTAATCGTGCAGCACCTGGCCGTGTCGGTCTTCCTCCGCCGTCCACAAATTGTTCCAGGCCCGCCAGTGGCTGTCGTCGCCGAGATACACGGCGAGGAGGCGGTGAAAGTGGGGGAGGCCCTCTTCGGTCAGCATGTTGAGCGCCAGCGCAGCGCGAATCGGGTCGGGAATCCCTCTGGCCTCATTGCGGAGCGCGCGGGTGAACTCGTCGGGGCAGCCCTCGGGCTGGGGCCCCAGGATCTCCGAGGGAAACCAGATGTCCCGCTTCCGCTCGTGGGATTCCATGAGCTCGCGGACCGGCTCCTCGAGGTCCCGTAACACTTCGATTTTCAAGGCGATTTCGCGCGCCGAATCGGGGGCGATGCCCATGCGTTTCCTCTAGTGGCGTGACGCCTCAGCGACGGACCCTGGCATCCCAAACGACAAAACGACCAGCCACCAAAGATATAGTGACTGGTCGTGCCTGCGCCAACGAGCCGTCGTCTATCGGGGCTCCGAGCCGAGCCGCTTCTCCATGAGAGCCCAGCGCTTACGGCCTATGTAATCCTCCCGGCGGAAGATACGCTGCCAGCCCAGGGCGCCCAGCAGTCCCTCGGATCGCTCGTCGTCCGTCCAGAATTCGGCCAGGTGTCCGCCCGCCTCGGCCGCTCGCTCTTCGAAGGCCGCGAGCAGGCGGTGGGCGTGGCCCTTGTGCCGCTCCTGAGGCAGGACCACCACGTCGACCAGATGGGCCACCCCGCCGCGGAGCCAATACCGCAGACCGCCGACCCAGTCGCCGATCTCATTGCTCAGGATGAGGTAACGCTCGTCGAGGCTGCCGGAGCCGGCCAGCCCCTCCTCCTGCTCGAGGAGCTCGGAGAACCAGGCCGAGAAGTCCTCGTCCTGTCCCATTTCCCGAATGGTGAGCTCGCTCATGTGACCGCCTTCTGGGGTGATAGCCGACTTCCCTGTGCAACAGTAATGCCAGCCGAGGTGTTCCTGTCTGTGAAGACTGTCACCCCGGGGCGCGAGCGCGCTTGCCCTGTCCTGCGGACGATCTAGCTTCTTCGAGTAAGGAGGGGGCATGGACCAGAATGCTGACCGTCGCGCCGTCGTCCGGTGTGTCTTCTGTGAGACGCCCAATCGCGTCGACCTGACCAAGCTGTCGCTGGGGCCGAAGTGCGCCAGTTGCCATCGACCGATCCTGCTCGATCGTCCGCTCAAGGTGACCGGATCGGCTTTTGAACAGACGCTCGAGGGTACGACCGTGCCGGTGGCGGTGGACTTCTTCGCGGACTGGTGCGGCCCATGCCACATGATGGCGCCGACCCTCGACGATTTCGCCAGGCGGCATGCGGGGGAAGCGGTCGTGCTCAAACTGGACACCGATGCCGATCCCGCGATCTCCGGACGGTTCGGCATCCGGGGAATACCGACGGTGATCGTCTTCGAGCGCGGCAAGGAGCGTGGACGTCACGTCGGCGTCGCGGACCTCAAGACGCTCGAAACCCTCGCGGGCCTCACCTGAGGCCGGTCGCCACTGCGAGCCCGATGGCCACGGCCGCGAGGGCCACCAAGGCCCCCACAACCGGGACGACGAACCGAAGCCACTCCTCGTAGCGCACTCCGCTTGCGGCGAGCATCGCCATGAGCGCGCCGTTGGTTGGCGTCACCAGCTCGCACAGTCCCGCCCCATACTGGTAGGCCAGTACCGTCACCTGCCGCGAGAGGCCGATCAGGTCGGACAGCGGCACGAGCAGGGGCAGCGTCAGCACGGCCTGGCCGCTCGTGCTCGGTACGGGGAGGTGCACCAGCGCGTGGAACGTCATCATGCCGAGGGCCGACAGGGTGGTCGGCAGGGTGGCGATGGGGCCGAGCAGCCCATGGACGATCGTGTCCACGACGTGCCCCTGGTCGAGGACGATGAAGATCCCGCGCGCGAACCCGATGAGCAGGCCGGCGAACGCCATCGAGCGGAATCCTTCCACGTACCCGTCGGCCGTCCCGCCGAGACCGAGCCCGCCAACCAATCCGGCCGCGACCCCCATGAGAAAGAACAGCGCCGACAGCTGGTCGAAGTCCCAGCTGTATTGCTTCACCCCGATCACGAACACGACGAACGTGACCAGCACGAGCCCCAGCACCACGGTCTGGCGCCAGCCGGCGGTTCCGGCCAGCGCCTCCCGCGGCACCTTCTCGGATGCCACGGACTCGGGCGCGTTGCGCGTCCGCCGCGCGAAACGCATCGTCCCGCCGATCCAGACGAGCCACGCCAGGGTCAACGCCACCGATCGGAAGCCCCAGCCGCTGAGCGAGGGGAGCTCGGCCACCTTCTGCGCGATGCCGACCTGGAACGGGTTGATGAAGCTGAACGATGCGCCCACTGCGGCCGCGCCCAGGCTCATCGCGACCGCCGTGAGCGCGTTGAAGCCGAGCCGTCGAACGAGGAGCAGGAGCACGGGAACGAACGCGATCAGCTCCTCCTGCATCTGGATGAGGATGCCGCCCCAGGCGAACGCGAATCCCACGATGGGAATGGCCCAGAGACCCCGGTCGGCGAGCCGCCGGGCCAGCCACTCGACCAGCCGCGCCAGCGCGCCCGTCCGCTCAACAACGGCGAATGCGCCGCCGACCAGGAAGACGTAGAAGATGATGGAGCCCGCGTCGGCCATCCCTTTCGGGATGGCGACCAGCGTCTGGAACGGACCCACGGGGCTCGCGGCGACGGCGTGATAGGTGCCGGGGACGACGACCTCGCGGCCCGCGTTCTCGTCCTGCCGCCGGCTGTACTCGCCGGCCGGCAGCACCCAGGTGAGCGCCGCGGCGGCGATGATACAGAAGACGAGGAGAATCAGGGGGTGGGGAAGTTTGAGCCGGGGAGCGCTCATGCGGGCGCGGCCGGGCTCACAGCGGCCGGCAACGCTGGGTGACCGGTTGCAGCCTGGCACAGGCCACCCGGTCGTTCATCGAGGCCGTGAGGGGGCCGCAGGCGGCGGTCTGGGCTTCGCGCGCCGCATCCGCTTCGGAGGCGCCGGAGGCGGTGGCCGATCCTTCGTGACCCTGGTAGCGGACGGAAATCATGCACTCCGCGCGCTGGCTCGCGAGGGTGGACCAGAGCAGGAAGGCGACGAACCCTACCACGACAAGCAGGGCGATGGTGGCGCGGGCAGTCATGCGGAGGAACCTCCGGCGGTGATGCGCTGTTCACGAGGGCGTGGCCACGGGAGTCGGCCGGCACCTTGATGGAGGATTGCGAATGGAGTGTCCCGAGGTCATCGAACGACTCTGGGAATATCTGGACGGCGAGCTTGCGGCGAAAGAGGTCGCGGCCATCGATCATCATCTGGCAGGCTGTCCCCACTGCCTCCCACGCTGCCGTTGCGACCGCGCCTTCCTCATGCTGGTCGTCCGTAGCCTCAACCACCCTTGCCCTGTCCCCGCGGGGCTGCGGCCTGCGGTGCTCGCCCGTCTTTCGAGCCGGTAGAATCCTTCAGTCCCACCGGAGCCGTCCCACCGGAGCGCGCCGTTGGCGTCGTGGCCAATCCGGTCCGGACCATCGTGCGCCAGTCGTTGCAGTTGGCCGCGAAGATGGAACAAGGCGGACCCAGCTGTTCTCTTCCAGGCGCCATCCGTTTCTTCATCTCCTTGTCCCAACGTGACTTACGGGCCTGCACCAAAGCAGGTCTGTCTCTTGCACTCGCCGTTGCACCCCCGGACATCGCTGCGCCCACTCGGATAGAGGCTGATGAGACTTCTCGTCGTGGAGGACTCTTCCCTACTCCGGAAGATGTTCGGCCTCGCCTTCCCCCAGCAGTTCCACGAACTGGGGCAGGCGGAAAACGGCCGCGAGGCGATCCAAGTGCTCGCGAGCGCCCGCGCCCCATTCGATGCGGTGCTGCTCGACCTGCGGATGCCGGACATGAATGGGGCCGAGTTCATCCGGGCCCTCCGGCAGCTACCGGTGCACCGACGCACGCCGGTCGTGCTCACGACGGCCGAGGCGGATGATTCCCTTCTGATGCGGGAGGCCACCGAGCTGGGCGTGGCTGCCGTGGTGAAGAAGCCGTGGACGCCGCAGAAGCTGCGGCTCGTCGTCGAGCAGATCGTGGACCCTCCGACCGGGTGACCCATGCGACACACCTTTCTCGTGATCGACGACTCGAAACTGCATCATCAGATGTACCGCCTCATCTTCTCGCGCGGCTCGCTCGTGGGAAGCACGGTGTACTTCGCGACCAACGGCCGCGAAGGCTACGGTCTCCTCGCGGCGCACCCCGAGCTGACCCTGGTGCTGCTCGACCTGAACATGCCGGAGATGAACGGACTGGAAGTGCTCGAACGTCGGCGGGCGGAAGGACTCCATCCTCACATCCCGATCGTCCTGGTGACCACGGAAGGGACGGCGGAAGACGAGGCGCGCGGCAGAAACGCCGGTGCGTGGGAATACCTCCGAAAGCCATTTCAGCCGGCCGATGTGGAGCGATTGGTGAGCCGCGCAGTCGCCGAGGCGGCGACGAGCTCCTGACGTGAGCGGGGACGAGAATCCCTTCGGGGAGCTGCTTCAGGACTACGTCCTCGAGTGTCTGCCGCTGGCCGAGCAGGTGGCGGACGCGTTCGTCGAGCTCGAGCGGCGCTGGCGTGCGAACGACGCGGCGGACGAGGTGCTCGCTTCGTTACCCGGACGCCTGCACACGGTGAAGGGCAACTCCGCGATGATGGGCCTGGCGCCGATGCGCGACGTCGCCCACGCGCTCGAGGACGCCTGCGGGCTGCTCCGGCAGCAGCCGGAGCGGCGCAACGACGCCGCGGCGGCGCTGCTCATCGCCGGGGCCGGACTCCTCGCGGATCTGGTTCGCCAGGCGTCGCCCACGCTCGATCCCGCCCCCGCCGACCGGTACGTCGAGCGTGTGCGCCAATGGCTGGGCTCGAGCGTGGCTCCGGCTTCGGACACGCAGCCGGAGCGCCGACGGTCGGAGCGGCGCGGGGCGGAGGGCGGGGCGGAGCCGGGCAAGGCCGCCAGCGTGGTGCGGGTGGATTTCCGCCGTCTCGACGCGATGCTCGAGGTCTTGGGTGAAGGACTCATTCAGCACGCCGCCCTGGCCGAGGCGTACCGCGAGATCGCGCGGCGCAGCGCCGCGAGCGTCGAGCTGGACCGGCTGGACCAGGCCGTGGTCGCGCTGCAGAAGACGCTCAAGCGCCTCGAGTCGACGCTCATGGAAACCCGGCTCCTGCCGATCTCGACCGTGTTCGGCCGCTTCCCGAGGATGGTCCGCGACACGGCGGAGGCCGAGGGCAAGCGCGTGCGGTTGGTGCAGGCGGGAGGCGAGACACCACTCGACAAGGCGGTGCTCGACCGGCTCAGCGAGCCGCTCGTGCATCTCGTCACCAACGCGATCGTCCACGGCTTCGAGTCGGCGGACGTCCGCCGCCGGACCGGGAAGCCCGAGGAGGGCACCGTACGGCTGGAGGCCGCGCCTCAGGCGGGCCGGGTGGTCATCCGCGTCTCCGACGACGGCCGCGGCCTCGACGAGAAGGCGATCCGGAAGAAGGCGGAGGCACTGGGTCAGGACGCGCGCAACGACGAGAGCATCCCGCTCCGCAACCTGATCTTCCTGCCGGGGCTCTCGACGGCCGAACGCGTCTCGACGCTTGCGGGCCGCGGCGTCGGTCTCGACGTCGTAGCCGGCGCGATCCACGCGCTGGGCGGCACGATCGATGTCGAGACCGCCGTCGGGCAAGGGACGGCGTTCACGCTGAGCCTGCCGGTGACGCTCGCGATCGTCCGCTCGCTCATCGTCGAGATCGACCAGGAGCGCTACGCGCTGCCGCTCGCGCACGTGGCGGAGACGGTCCGCGCCGAGCCCGAGGCGATCCGCCAGATCAACCAGCGCGGCGTGGCCCAGTGGCGCGGCGACCTGATCCACGTGGCCGATGGCGGCACGGTGCTCGGCACGGGTGGCGGGCGCCTCGCGCCTCGCCGGTTCTACGTCGTCATGGCGGCGGGCGGCAAGCGACGGGGCCTGATGGTGGACCGCCTCGTCGGCCACCAGGACGTGGTGGTCAAGGGCCTGGATCCCGAGCTCGGTCGCCCGGACGTCGTATCGGGCACGACGATTCTCGGTGATGGACGGGTCGCCTGCATCCTCGACACGGTCCGCATACTCGAAGGAGGCCGACGTGCCGGTTGACAACGTGCGCGCGCCCGACGGGCTGCTCGGCTTCGCCGACACCATGGAAGCGCGCGCCGCCGCGGACGCGATGCCCGCGCCCGGACCCGAGCTCCACCTGCTCACATTCGCGCTCGATCGCGAGGAGTTCGGGATCCCGGTCACGCAGGTCCGCGAGGTGATCCGTGTGTCGGAGATCACCCGCGTGCCCCAGGCGCCCGCCCACGTCCGGGGCGTCGCCAACCTGCGGGGGCGGATTCTCGCCGTCGTCGAGCTGCGTTCGCGTCTGGGGCTCGCACCGGCCGAGCTCACCCCACGCGCGCGCGTGGTAGTGGTCGAAGTCCGCGGCCGGGTGCTGGGCCTCCTCGTCGATGCGGTGTCGCAGGTGACCAAGGTGCCGCAGGCGAGCGTGGCGCCCGCGCCGGATGAAGTCCTTTCCGGCGAGGGAGACTACGTCACCGGCGTTGCCCGATGGCAGTCCCGACTGATCATTCTCCTCGATCTCGAGAAGGCGCTCGCGCCGACCGAGTAGCTCTCACCATGGGTGCTCCGATGCAGAGCTTTGCGCAGGTCATCAAGGATTGGACGATCCGACGGAAGATCCTCACCGGCTTCGGCGTGGTGCTGGCGCTCACGGCACTGCTCGGCTGGCGCGCCCTCCACGGTCTGAGCCAGATGACCCGGCTCGCGGCCGGCGATTTCGCCGGCGCGGAACGCATCGTGAACGACTCCCAGACCGCCATCCTCATGCTGCTGGTGATCACGATCGGCCTGGGGCTCGCGCTCGCTCTGTTGCTCTCCCGGCTCATCGCCGATCCGCTCACCAGTCTCGGTATCCTGGCCGAGCAGGTGTCCAAGGGCGACCTGACGGCCGACATTCGCAGCCGCTCGCGGGATGAAATCGGCTGGGTCGAGCACTCGATGCGACAGATGGTGAAGAATCTCCGAGACATCGCGATCCAAATCGCCGCCTCCTCGCGCACCGTGGCGACGTCGGCCGAGGAAATCTCCGCCAACTCGACCCAGATGGCGAAGGGCGCGGAGATGCAGAGCAGCTCGACCGAGGAGACTTCGTCCACCATGGTCGAGATCGCCTCCCAGATGCAGCATCTCGCCCGGAGCGCCGAGGCCCTCGCGGCCAATGTGGATCAGACGTCGGCCTCCATCCAGCAGATGAGCGCGACACTGGCGCAGACCGCGCAGAACGGCGAGGTCCTCCTCGGGGCCGTGGAGCGCGCCACGGGCACGCTGACCACGATGATCGAGAACGTCGGCGCGATCGCGGCTCGGGTCCACCAGGTAGATCAGGTGAGCCAGCAGTCGGTCGAGGATTCGCGGCGGAACGGGGAGCGGCTCCAGGAGGCCATCGGCTCGATCGGCGAGCGCTCCGACGAGATCGGGAAGATCGTGAAGGTGATCGAGGGTATCGCCGACCAGACCAACCTCCTCGCGCTGAACGCCGCCATCGAGGCGGCGCGCGCTGGCGAAGCGGGCAAGGGCTTCGCGGTCGTGGCTGACGAGGTGCGCCGCCTGGCCGAGCGCTCGGTGCAGGCTACCCAGGAGATCGGGTCCGTCATCGAGACGGTGCAGAAGGACACCCACCACGCCGTGGCCCTGATGGGGCAGGTGCTGACCGGCATCGTGGACTCCATCGGCAAGACCTCGGCGCTGGTGGCCGATGCCGCGCGCGCCGCAGATGCGCAGGCCGCGGATGCGCGGACCGTGCTCAGCACCGTGACCGAGATGGCCACGCTGGCGCGCCATATCTCGGGCTCCATCACCGAGAACGCTGCCGGCGCGCAGGAGATCAACGCGGCCGCCCAGAAGATGAACCAGCTCACCCACCAGATGTCGGAGGCGGTGGCCGAGCAGCGCAGGGGCGGCGAGATGGTGGTGAAAGCCGTCGAGGCGATCGCCGTGGTCTCGCGGCAGAACCTGGTGGCGGTCGAGCAGATGACTGGCGCGGCCAAGAGCCTCGCCGGCGAATCCGACGCGCTGCGGCAGCGCGTGGCCGTGTTCCAGGTCTGAAGGCCTCGATGACGACACCGGCTGAACGGCTTGCCGCGCTCGACGAGGCGGTGCGCGGGCCCGATCGCGAGCGCACCATCCTGCTCGCCCTGGAGGACGACGAGCTGCCGGTGCGGGAGCGCGCGATCCGCCTGGCGGCGCGCTACGTCGAGCCTGCAGTACTCGGCGCCATGGTGGCCGACGGCGAGAACGCCGTCCGCCGGAACGCGGGGCTGAGCGCGCTCGAGCGCCAGGGCCCCTACGCCGTGCCTCACCTCACCGTCATGCTCGGCGACCCCGATCCCGAGCTGATCATGTTCGCGCTCCAGAGCCTGGCGCGCGTCGGCTACCCGCCGGCCGGTCGCTCGATCCTGCCGCTGCTGCAGCACAACGATCCGAACGTGGCCCAGGCCGCGATCGAGGCGGTGGGGCACCTGCGGACGCGCGAGGCCGTGCCCGCGCTCATCAAGCTGGTGGACGGCGGGCTCTGGCTGCAGCTCGCGGCCATCAACGCCCTCGGCGCGATCGGTGCTCCGGAGGCGGTGCGGCCGCTGATGGCGTTGGTGCCCGATTCGGTCCTGGCGGAGCCGGCCGTCCAGGCGCTCCGGAGCATCGCGGCGCCCGAGTCGCTGGAGCCGCTCCTCAGCCTGCTTCCGGTCGTCCAGGAGCGCGCCTTGCGGGATCCGCTGCTCCTGGCCGCGGGCGTGGTGATCGATCTCCATCCCGATCCGGCGCCACTGCTCGAGCGCGCCGGGCCCGAGCTGGCGGCCTCCGAGACGCTCGTCGCCTATCTCGTCCAGGTGTTGGGCGCGCTCCCGGGGGACGACGAGGGCGAGGAGGGCGAGAGTCTCCGGCGCGCGGCGGCCACCCTCATCGCGGCGGCCGGGCTCGAAGCGCTCGAGCCGGTGCTCCTGGCGCGCCTGGCGACCGATCCCGAGGCCTCGTGGCTCGAGGGGCTCCTGCGCCGATTCCCCGCCGGCCTGGCCGCGCGTCGGATGCGGCTCGTCGCCGATCCGAACCCCGACGTGCGAAGCGGCGCCTTGCGCGCAGCCCGGTTCGAGGAGGAGGAGCTGTCGGCGCTGTTCGAGCACCTCGAGGACCCCAACCCGCACGTCCGAGCGGCGGCCTGTTATGCCATGGGCTGCCTCGAGCTCGACGCGACCGCGCCGTTCCTCGCCGAGCGGCTGCGCCGTGGGGAGCCCGTGGAACAGGCGGCCGCCGCCCAGGCGCTCGGACGCCTCTCGGGGGCCGCCCTGGGCGAGCTCGAGAGCTGCCTCCGGCCCGAGGCCGACGAGGCGGTGGTGGCCCTCGCCCTTCAGGTGCTGGCCAACCGACCGGTCGCCGCCTTCGAGCCTGCCGTCCTCCGCCTCGCCGAAGATCGCCGTCCCGCCGTTCGGCGAGCCGGCCTACGTGCCGCGGCCAGACTGCCCGGTTCGCGGACCGACGTGCTGCTGCTCCGTGCCCTGGCCGATCGCCACCAGGCCACCCAGGTCGAAGCGCTCGACCTGCTCGTCGCGCGCGGCGGCGATCAGGCGGTGGCGGTGCTGGCCGCCATGCTCGGCACGGCGGACTCGCTCCGGTTCCACATCATTCGCGCGCTGGGACACTGTCGCGCGTCCGCCGCGGCGCCCAAGCTGCGTTCCATCCTGCCGGAGTGCGGCCCGTACGAGCAGCTCCAGATCGTCGCGGCGCTCGTCCGGATCGCTCCGTCGTGGATCGGCGAGTTCCTCCGCGAGCGCCTGGGCGACGCCGAGGTGGAGATGCGACGCATGGCCGTGCAGGGGCTCGCTGACGTGGCCGACGAGCGCGAGCTCGCCGTGCTGCTTCCCCTCGCGGACGACGCCGATTGGGGCATCCGCAACGAGGTAGCCCGGGGCCTGGGCCGCCTGGCCAAGCCCGCGACCCGGAACGTGCTCCTGGCACTGGCGCGCGACGTGGAACCGGTCGTCGCCGCCACGGCGCGCGCCTCGCTCGACCGGTTGCAGCCCGAGGCCGTTCGGATCTCGGCGTGACCCCGTTCGATCAGGCCGAACTCAAGCTCCTGACCGACCTGATCGAGGAGCGGTTCGGCCTGACCTTCCAGGGCATCCGGCTGGAAATCCTCGAGTCGAAGCTGCGCCCGCGCCTGCGGGAGCTGCACCTCACCACCGTTCGCGACTACTACCAGTACCTCCGGTTTCACCCGGACCGCGATGGCGAGCTCGCCCGACTGCCGGCGATGGTCACGAACAACGAGACCTATTTCTTCCGGGAGACCCACCAGTTCGACCTCCTGGTGAACCACGTGATTCCCGAGCGCCGCGGGGCGCTGCAGGGACGACCCTTCCGGATTCTCTCGGCCGGCTGCTCGTCCGGCGAGGAGCCGTACACGCTCTCGATCGCGCTGCACAATGCCGGCTTGGCGCTCGCGGGGGTCACGTGGGAGATCGACGCGTGCGATCTCAACGCCGACCGCGTCGCGCGCGCCCAGCAGGCGCTCTATCCCGAGAGCTCGCTCAGGACCTGCGACGCCGACGCTCGGCGGAAGTATTTCGTTCCCGAGGGCGGCGCCTTCCGATTGCGAGAGAAGTACCGGAAGGGCGTACGCTGCTTCCAGGCCAACCTCATGGCGCCGAACGGCGCGCTCGGCTGGTCCGTATATGACGCGATCCTGTGCCGCAACCTTCTCATCTATGTGAGCGACCAGGCGTTCGCGAGCGTCATCGGTCTCTTCGCGCGCTCGCTCCTTCCCGGCGGCTACCTCTTCCTCGGCCACTCGGAATCGCTGCTCGACCGAAAGACCGCCTTCGCTCCCGCGATGGTCGGCGGAGCGGTGGTCTACCGAAAGCTGGAGGCCGCGTGATCCGGGTATTTCTGGTGGACGACTCGGCGTTCGTGCGGCGGGCGCTGACGCGCGTGTTGGCCGTCGAGCCCGAGTTCCGGGTGGTCGGCGAGGCGGCAAGCGGCAGCGAGGCGCTGGCCAGGGTCGCGGCGGCCGATCCCGACCTGGTCACGCTCGACGTGGCCATGCCCGGCATGGACGGGCTTGAGCTGCTCCCCGCGCTGCTGCGATGGAAGCCGTCGCTCAAGGTCCTCATGATCTCGGCGCACACCCGCGACGGCGCGGACGCCACCGTGGCGGCGCTCGCGGCCGGCGCGGTGGATTTCATCGACAAGACGACGTTCAACGTGATGGATCTGGAGTACCTGCGGCGGGAGGTCGTCGACCGGATGCGGGCAGTGGCGCCGACTCCCCGGGTCATCGGGGTCTCGAAGACATCATCCGTGGCGCGAGCCCCGATTCCCGAGGCGCCGGACCTGATGGGGTTTGATCTGTGCGTCATCGGCGCCTCGACCGGCGGGCCCGCGGCGGTCCAGCAGATCCTTCAGGGGCTGCCGGCGAGCTTCCCCATGCCGATCGTCGTCGTTCAGCACATGCCGGTCGGGTTCACCCGTCCGTTCGCGCAGCGGCTCGCGTCACTGAGCCGAGTGCGGGTGGCCGAGGCGGAGGACGGTATGCGACTGGTGCCGGGCATGGCCCTGATCGCCCCGGCCGGGAGCCATGTGCGGATCTCGCCGAACCTCGCCGTGGTCCTCACGCCGGAGCCCAGCGACGCCAAGCACATCCCGAGCGTCGATGTGATGATGCGGAGCGCCGCCCGCTCCCGGTCCGGCAAGGTCGTCGGTGTACTGCTCACCGGCATGGGCGAGGACGGGGCCGACGGGATGGTGGCCATCCGCGCGGGCGGCGGCATCACGATCGCGGAGAGCGAATCCAGCTGCGTGGTCTACGGCATGCCGCGCGCGGCCGTCCAGCGGGGCGGCGCCACGCTGGTGCTTGGGCTGGACGAGATCGCGGAGTTGCTGGCGCGCGTCGGCCGCGACCGGGGTCAGTCTTCGGCGACGGAGGCTTCGATCCAGCGCAAGTAGTCGGGGTCGCCATCCACCATCGGCACGGCGATGATCTCGGGTGTGTCGTACGGATGGAGCTGACGGAGGCGGAGACGCAGTCCGGGCGCCCGGGCCAGCGTCGTTTTCAGATGGCAGTACCATTCCGAGGCCCGCTCGACCTTACCCTCCCAGCGGTACGTGCTCTCGACCGGACCGGCGACCTGGGCGCATGCGGCCCAGCGTTCCTCGACCAGCGCTCCGGCCGCACGATCGGCGGCCATTTTGTCCGGAAAAGTGGTGGTGACCTGACAGCAGGCGGGCGCGCTCGACATCGGCGTGTCCCTGTATATTGAGAGCGCTACGGGTTGGCCGGCGCCTTGCTCAAGCCCGGCGTCTCGCCGCCGCGCTTGCCGTCATCGATGGGAGCGATACCGGTTCGCCACCCGCTCTTGAAGAGCGCGGTGATCCGGTAGCCCAGCGTGTCCGCGGAAATGTCGGTCACATCCCCGAGCGTACGCGCATAGGCCATCGCGGAATCGGCCCGGCCCGTCCGGCCGAATTCCCGCCCGATCGCAATGGCTTCTGCCTGATCGTGGCCGTAGCGGGCGAACTGGTCTGCCGGCACCAACCCGTGCTGGTTGGTCACCTTGGACTGGTAGTCGTAGCTGCGGCAGGACATGAGGGCCAACGCGGCCAGGCACAGGCTCAAGCGTCGCTTCATCTGGATCCTCAGCCGAGAACGTGGATGGCGTCGTCCGAAGGTAACTATACCCGGGGCGCCGTGGTACACCCCGCTCAGAGAGTGTCATGATTCGCAAGGTGGTGCTGTTCCTCGGCCTGATGGCCGCGGTGCCGGGGCCAGTCCGGGCCCAGGCGCTCGACTCCCTTCCCGAGCGGCCCACCGCCACACCGATCTCGTCGCAACCCGACGTCAAGGTGTGGCACGTGTTGGCGGCCGTGGGCGGCCTATCGGCGCTGATGGTCCTGGATCATCCGGTCCAGCGCTACGCCATCCACAACAGCGGCCCCGGTGCGGACGAGGTGGCCGGAACGGTGAGGCACTTTGGCCAGCCGGAGATCTACGCAACCGTGACCCTCGGCTTGCTGGCCACGGGGCTCGTCACGGGCCAGCGGGACATCTCGCTGGCCGGAAGACACCTCGGGTTTTCCCTGGTGCTCGCGGGTCTCGTGACGGAGGCCGGCAAGACCGTCTTCGGGCGTCCTCGGCCCGAGTCCAGCCTCGACGCCGACGGGTATGTGCCTTTTTCCGGCCAGGCCTCCTTTCCCTCGGGCCACACCTCGATGTCGTTCGCGATGGCGACCTCGCTGGCAGATGACATCCATCGGCCCTGGGCGACCGTCGGTCTGTACGGGCTGGCGACCGCGGTGGGCTGGTCCAGGATCAACGACAATCGCCACTGGTTCACGGACGTGGCGGCGGGCGCGCTCGTCGGCATCACGTCCGCCAAGGTGGCGTCGGGGCGGTGGCGGATTTTCGGTTTGAGGGCGCCGACGCTCATCACCGGTTCGCAGGGCGCCGGACTGGGCTGGCACACGGAGTTCCGACTTCGGTAGTCCGACGGCTCTGCTTGACCGAAGACATAGGACGATGACGGGCCATGCAGGCATGGCCCGTCGTGCCTCAGGAACCTCAGCCTGCCCGCGCCGCCCCCTTCCTATGATTATTTTCCCTGCTCCTTTCGAGCCTTGGACACGCTGATGAGCGGCATCCCGAACATTCCCCGCCCCCACAACGAGCCGGTCCTGACCTACGCGCCGGGAACGGCCGAGCGCGCCGCCCTCAAGAGCGCTCTCACCAGCGTGGGCGCGGACCGCCCCGACATCCCCGCCGTCGTCGGTGGGCGTGAGATCCGAAGCGGCAACGTCCACGACGTGGTCTCACCTCACTGTCATACCCGGGTCCTGGCCAAGCTTCACGAAGCGGAGCAGAGCACGATCGACTCCGCCGTCGCGTCCGCGGTCGAGGCCCAGCGCGACTGGGCCAATTCGCGCTTCGAGGACCGCGCGGCGGTCTTCCTCCGGGCGGCCGACATGCTGGCGACGACGCACCGCCAGCGCGTGAACGCGGCCACCATGCTAGGCCAGAGCAAGACGGCGTTCCAGGCGGAAATCGACAGCGCCTGCGAGCTGATCGATTTTCTCCGCTTCAATGTCCACTTCGCGGAGCGGATCTATCAGGAGCAGCCCGAGTCGGCGCCGGGGGCCTGGAACCGGATGGATCATCGGCCGCTCGAGGGCTTCGTCTACGCGATCACGCCCTTCAACTTCACCGCCATCGGCGGCAACCTGCCGACCGCGCCGGCGCTCATGGGGAACACGGTCGTGTGGAAACCATCGCACACCGCCGTGCTCAGCAACTGGCACTTCTACAAGCTGCTCGAGCAGGCCGGGCTTCCCCCTGGCGTGATCAACTTCGTGCCGGGCGACGCGGTCGCGGTGAGCCGGACGCTCCTCTCGCATCCCGAGTTCGCCGGTATCCACTTCACCGGGTCGACGACGGTCTTCCGCAGCCTGTGGAAGACGATCGGCGACAACCTCGAGCGCTACCGCACCTATCCGCGGATCGTCGGTGAGACGGGCGGCAAGGACTTCATCGTCGCCCACCCCAGCGCGGATGCCGAGGCGCTGGCGGTCGCGATGGTTCGCGGGGCCTACGAGTACCAGGGACAGAAGTGCAGCGCGGCCTCGCGGGCGTACATCCCGGACACCCTGTGGCCGGCCGTCCGCGACCGGGCCGTGGCGATGATCGAGGATATCCGGATGGGCGATGTGGCGGATTTCCGGAACTTCATGGGCGCCGTGATCGACCGGCGCGCGTTCACCCGCCTCCGGGACCACCTCGAGGCCGCGCGGAAGGCCGCGGGCGTCACGATCCTCGCGGGCGGCGGCGCCGACGACAGCGTGGGCTACTTCATCCAGCCGACCCTGCTGCAGGTCGAGGACCCGACGTACCGCACCATGTGCGAGGAGCTCTTCGGCCCGGTGCTCACGACCCACGTCTATCCAGCGGGCAAGTGGAGCGAGACGCTCGAGCTGGTGAACCGGACGGGACCGTACGCGCTCACCGGAGCGGTGTTCGCGCGGGATCGTGCCGCCGTGGTCGAGGCCGACCGGGTCCTCCGCCAGGCCGCCGGGAACTACTACGTGAACGACAAGCCCACCGGCGCCGTGGTGGGGCAGCAGCCCTTCGGTGGCGCACGAGCCAGCGGAACCAACGACAAGGCCGGCTCGGTGCTGAACCTGCTTCGCTGGGTATCGCCCCGGAGCATCAAGGAGACTCTCGCGCCCCCCACGGACTATCGCTACCCGTTCATGGCTGAGGCGTGATCGCCGGATCGCGTCCCGCGGTCATCGCGCTGCTCGCGCTCACGGCCGCGGGAGCCGCGCGTTCCCAGCAGCCCGCCGGCACGATCCAGTTCCGCTACGTGCCCGCCCAGCTCGACTGTGCCACCTACGCGGAGCGATCGCGCGCGCGGCTCGAGGCCGAGACGGGCGCACGCCGCCGGCGGGAAACCCTGCTGCGCGACGGGGTGCTGCGATTCCGGGCACGGCCCGCGAATGAGGCGATCGCGCTCGAGGCATGGTACGATTCGCTCGCGCTGTCCCGCGAGAGCCCCGAGGCCAAGCTCGTGCCCGACACGGACGGGCTCCTGGGCGGGCGATTCCGGGGCACGCTCTCGACGTCAGGCCGCTACCAGGTCCAGGCTCGTCCGTTCGTTCCCGACGAGGTCGCGGAAGTCGCGGATGTCGGGGCCGCCCTGGATGACCTGTTGCCTCCACTCCCGACCCGCGCCCTCGCCGTGGGACAGGAATGGAGCGACGGCCACGGACTCGAGCTGCGCCGGATCGCGGACAGCACCGCGGATAGACGGCTGATCCAGCGCCTGGTGATGCATGCCCGATCCCGATCCGGCACCGCGTCGATCAAGGGCGACACCACCCAGCTCTCGGCGACGGAAGTGACCACGGAGGACGGCGAGATCGATTGGGACCAGGAGCGGGGCCTGCTGCGGCGCGGCCGGCATATCGTGGTCGAGACCACCGTGCCCGCCGGCGGCCCCCTCAAGCTGCCGCTCCGCTCTCGTTTGGAGCAGGACGTGGAGCTGGTGCTGGGACCGAGAGGCTGCGACGAGGGAGCCTCCGCGCGCTGAGCTAGGGCCTCGCCGTACCCCCGACGTCCACCCGCCCACCCGTCCGCCGGACGAACCGCTGCTCCGGATCGAACACCAGCGCCGTCACGCCGAACGCGACGACCGTCGTCGCGACGAGCACGAGGAGGTCCCGCACGACCCCGAACTCCGCCGGCTGGCCGAGCGCGCGCCGCATCAGGTCCACCTGGTAGGTGACCGGGTTCAGGCCGGCGAGCAGTCGCAGGGGGCCTGGCATGCCGGAGGTGGGATAGAGCGCGCCGCTCACGAACAGGAGCGGGAACAGCACCACGTTGATCACCCCGGCGAAGTTCTCCACCGAGCGCAGGCGCGAGGCCACCAGCAGTCCCAGCACCGCGCTGGAGACCGCCGCGAGCGACAGCGCACCGATCGCCGCGGCGAAGTGGCCGGCGGAGACCGCGATCACGAGCGGCGCGCAGGCCAGCACGACCCCTCCCTGGAGAATCCCGACGAGTGCCGCCGCGATCATGCGACCCGTGAGCACGGCGGGCACGCCGGCCGGGCTCGCGAGCATAAGGCGCAGCATCCCGAACTCGCGATCGTACACCGTACCGATCGCGGTCAGCATTCCCCCGAAGAGCGCCGCCATGATCACGATTCCGGGAAACACGAACGCGTGGTAGGGTAGCCCGTTGGACAGCCGCGCGATGGCGTTGTAGCCCGTCCCGACGAGCAGCAGCCACATGAACGGGCGGACGAGCCCACCGAGGAGGCGGCTGGTTTGCCGGGTCGTGCGGATCAGGTCCCGGACGACGATGCCGACGACCGCGCTCCACGCGCTCACGCCTCGCCTCCGCGCGTCCGCGCGAAGTAGACGTCCTCCAGGCTCGCCGGCCGGAACGCGAAGCGCTCGAGGCCCTCCGCGACCGTGGCGAGCTCGATCACGGCCTCGCGCTCGCGCGCGATGCCGACTCGAAAGCCCCGCTCGGTACGCAACACCGTCGCAACCGCCCCGAGGCCGCGAAGCGCCCGCACCAGGCGCTCCGCTCCCGGCCCCTCGATCTCCGCGACTTCGGCGCCGATCGAGGATCGAAGTGTCGCAGGGTCGTCATCGGCCACGACTCGCCCGCGGGAGAGCAGCACCACCCGGTCGGCCGGCTCCGCCTCCGCGAGATAGTGGGTGGAGAAGAGGACCGTGGTGCCGTGCTCCCGCCGCTCCGCGGCGAGGATGGTCCAGATCAGCTCCCGGTGCTCGGGATCGAGCCCGACGGTGGGCTCATCGAGGATCAACAGCTCCGGCCGGTGCAGGGTGGCCCGGGCCACATCGACGAGCCGCCTCCACCCTCCGGAGAGCTGACCCGCGGGCTGAGCGGCGCGTACGCCGAGGCCGGCCCGATCGATGGCCACGGCGACGGCCGAGCGCATCTCGCGTCCGCCGAGTCCCACGAGTCGCGCCGCGAACCGCAGGTTCTCCTCGACGGTCAGGAGTCCGTCCACGCTGCTTTCCTGAAACACGAGCCCCAGGCGCCGCCGCACCGGCCGCCTGGCGCGCACGACGTCATGCCCGAGAACGCGCGCCGTCCCTCGCGTGGGAGCGAGAAGCGTGGCAAGCAGCAGCATCGCCGTCGTCTTGCCCGCGCCGTTGGGGCCGAGCAGTCCGACCAGGGACCCGACCGGCACCTCGAGGTCCAGCGCGTCGAGGGCTCGAACGCCGCCGTAGTCGCGCCCGAGCCCTTCGGTGACGATCGCAGGAGCTGTCGCGCTCACGCGCGCTGTGGCTCGGAGGCGTAGTCGCGGTAGACGTACGTGTCGGCGTCGGCGTGCTCGAGCAGCGCCTCGTCGATCAGATGCCGGTGGGGGCTCAGGGTGCAGACCGGGTCGGCATTGGCGGCGTCCCCGGTCAGCGCGAGCGCCTGACAGCGACAGCCACCGAAGTCCACCGCCTTACGGGGACAGCTTCGGCAGGGCTCTTTCATCCACGCGTCCCCGCGGAAGGCCTGGAACGCCGAAGACTCGCGCCAGATCCAGTCGATGCGAATGCTGCCGGACGTTCGGCAGCTCGAGCGATGGAATGGCGTAGGCCCCGTGGCAGGGGAGCGCGCGGCCGTCCGGCGCCACGACGATGTAGTAGCGTCCCCATCCGCCGTAGCAGGCCTTGGGCAGCTCCTCGAAATAGTCGGGCAGAACGAAGGTGATCTGCATCGTGCCCTTGTAGCGCTGCATCCGGTCCTGCGCGATGTCCTTGGCCCGAAGCACCTGGTCTCGGCTCGGCATGAGCGACGCACGATTGCGAAGCCCCCAGCCGTAGTACTGCGTGTTGGCGAGCTCCAGCCGGTCGGCGCCATACCCCGCGGCCAGGTCGATGATCTCGCCGATCCGATCGAGATTGGCGCGATGCAGCACGACGTTCACCGAGAACGCGAACCCCAGCTCCTTCACCAGCGCGATCGCGGCCTGCTTCTGCTTGACCGAGCTCACCCCCGCGATGCGCTCAGCCGTCTCTGGGTCGACATCCTGCACCGAGACCTGCACGTGCTCGAGGCCGGCGGCGCGAAGGGCCTCGGCGCGCTTGCGCGTCAGGCCGAGGCCGGAGGTCACCAGCGTCGTGTAGAGCCCGAGGCCGCGGGCATGCAGCGCCAGATCCTCGAGGTCCTTTCGGACCAGCGGCTCGCCGCCCGACAGACCGAGCTGCAGCACGCCCAGCTCGCGTGCCTGGGTGAAGACCCGCTTCCATTCCTCCGTTGCGATCTCGCTCTCGGCCCGAAGCAGGTCGAGAGGATTCGAGCAGTACGGGCAGTGGAGCGGGCAGCGGTGGGTCAGCTCCGCGAGCAGGGTGGTCGGGCGTTCGTGCGTGGTCATTGGATCAGCTCTCTCTCGGCCAGCTGCGACAGGTACTCGGTCACGTCGGCCGCGACGTCGGTCTGGTAACGCTCGCTCAGCTCGGCGGCGATCTGCGCGACGGTGCGGGTGCCGTCGACCAGCTCGAGGATGGCGCGGCCGGTCTCGTTGAGCAGCACCGCGCCCTCGGGATAGAGCAGCACCGGCCGCTGGCGTGCCGGATCATAGTCCAGCCGCGCCAGGCGCCAGATCCGGGGCACCGCGTCCGGCGAAAGCGCCACTTCAATCCTCGCGGTAGGCATTGTGGATGGTGTCGATCATCGCCCACAGCATCTCGAGCTTGAACGCGAGCGCCTCGAACACCTTGCGCTGGCGCTCCGGCGTGGTGGCCCATGCGCGGACGATGCGAAGCCCGTGACTCACGTCGCGCGGCGCCTGCACCAGGCGGCTCTTGAAGTAGTCGAGCCCCTCGGGCGGGATCCATGGATAGTGGACCGGGAAGGCCTCGATCCGCTGCTGGTGAATCTTTGGCGCGAACAGCTCGGTGAGGGACGAGGCGCAGGCTTCCTGCCACGGCTTGCTCTTGCAGAAGGTCACGTACGACTCGCAGATGAGCCGCACGGCCGGCAGCACGTGGCGCTCATCCTCCATCTCCTCCCGCGGTACGCCGAGCGCGATGCCCAGCCGGATCCACATCTCGATGCCGCCGGTGCCGGGGGACGCGCCATCGTGATCCACGATCCGCTGGATCCACTCGCGGCGGACCTCGGGATCCGGGCAATTGGAAAGGATCGCGGCGTCCTTCCGGGGCACCACGCGCTGGTAGGCGAGCCGGTTGGCAGCCCAGCCCTGGAACTGCCCGCTGTGACAGCTTGCCCGCGTACATCAGCTGGTGGAACGGGTGCTGCACGTAGTACGAGCCGTGGAAGGATCGCAGGGCGTCCTCCAGCTCCGCCGGACTGAGGGGGCGCTCGAGCGCGGGAATCGGAGGTCGAGGCGGGGTCGCGAGCTGCGAAGCGGTGAGCGTCGTGGTCATGAGCCTGGTCACAGGGTGAATCGCATGCCGTCGACGCCGACCCGGAGACCGGCTCGCTCGACCTGGTCCCGCTCGGGTCCGTCCTCGAGCAGCATGGGGTTGGTGTTGTTGATGTGCGTGTAGACCCGCTGCCTGGCCTGTAACGTACCCAGACGGGCGAGGCTCCCATCAGCGCCCGACACGGGTACGTGATCCATCTCCCGCGCGGTGCGGTCACCGATCCCGAGGCGGATCAGTTCGTCGTCGGTCCAGAAGGTGCCATCGAACAGGACGAGATCGGCAGACGCGAGGCGGCGCGAGAGCGCCTCGTCGAGGCCGCCGCAGCCAGGCACGAAGGCGCACGTGGCCCCGGACCGTTCATCCTGAATGACGAGGCCCACCGTATGGCCTGGCTGGTCCTCCCGGGCGAACCGGGGCGGTCCGGCCGGCACCGGGAAGCAGGTGACCCGGAGGCCGCTCGCCGTGCCGTCGCGATAGCAGAGCCCCACGCCTCGATCGGGCACCAGCTCGGTGACGGTGACCTCGGCGAACGCCCGCGTGACCGGCAGCAGTCGCGAATCGTCCTCGAGGACCCGGCGTACCGCGTCAGTCGCGGCCACTTGCAGCCGCCGAGCCTCGCGCAGGAGCACCAGTCCAAGCGTGTGGTCGAGCTCGGCGTCGGTCAAGACGATGCCTTCGACCGGCACATGACGGACAGCACCAGGGTTCGGGACGGAGAGCCACCGCAGCTGGTCATGAACGTCCGGCGACGCGTTGAGCAGGAACCAACGTTCGCCGTCCGCGCTGACCGCGGCCGACGACTGGGTGCGCGGCACAGCACGCCGCGGATCGATTCGCGCGATCCGGCATGTGGGGCACCAGCAATTCCATTGGGGGAATCCCCCGCCGGCGGCGGTACCGAGGAGAACGACCTGCACTCTGGCGCGGCGGTGGGGCTGAAAAGACTGAGGGGCCCGCTTTCGCGAGCCCCTCAGATCAGCACTTTACCTTAGAGCGTCGCGACGTAAGCGGTGACTTCCATCGTGACGGCCACGACTTCGGCCTCGGGCTTGGTCCACTTCATGATCGAATCCTCCGGGGGTTGAAGGGGGGCCGGCTTGGCCCTGACTCACATTGGGTGTTGCCACCCAGTCGGATTCAGAGATAACCCGACGACGCCCGCTCAAATGCAGAGCGCGTGCCGAAAACGGCACTGAGCTGGCATCGACGTGCAATCACAAGTTGGTAAAGGAGTTGCAACGCAGCAACCGAGCGGCAAGCCGCGGCGCGCGGATCGGCAATGAGTGGGGGATCTCACCCAATTGGGTGATTCCACCCAGCGCCGATTCTAGGAGAGGCCGAACTTCTTGAGCCGATACCGCAGGGTGTCGCGGCTGATTCCAAGCCGCTGTGCCGCCCGTGTCTGATTGCCCTCGCACTCGCGGAGCGCCTGCTCGATCATAGCCCTTTCCCATCCCTCGAGATCCATCCCGGTTGGCGGGAGGCCGGGCGCCCCAGCAACCACCGCCTCAGGCGGCGGCACCGGCTCGGCCGGCAGCTCGGCCGTCTCGGCCACGGGGACGGGCGTCGCGAGAGACAGGTGCTCCGCGTCGAGCGTCGCTCCCCGGCTCCAGAGCACCGCGCGCTCGATCACGTGGCTCAGCTCGCGGACGTTGCCGGGCCAGGGGTTGGCCAAGAGCAGCTCGCGGGCCCGAGGATCGATCTGCCGCACCTGTTTTCCATACTTCGCGTTGAACCGATCGAGGTAGTGCTGCGCGAGGACCAGGACGTCGTTGCCCCGCTCGCGCAGAGGCGGCAAATGCAGGATGATCACGGCGAGACGGAAATAGAGATCCCTCCGGAACTGCTCGCGCTGCGCGTCGCGCTCGAGATCGCGATTGGTTGCCGCCATGATGCGCACATCGATCCGGCGGTCGCGAATGCCGCCGACCCGGCGGATGGTCCGGTCCTCCACCGCCTTCAGCAGCTTCCCTTGCAGGCTCAACTCCACGTCGCCCACCTCGTCGAGGAACAGAAACCCGCCGTCCGCCGCCTCGAAGAGGCCCATCCGCGACTCCTTCGCGTCGGTGAACGCGCCGCGCTCGTGGCCGAACAGCTCGGCTTCCATGAGCGTGGATGGGATCGCGGTGCAATTCACTTCGATGAACGGCTTGGCCGATCGGGGGCTCGCGCCGTGAATCATCCGGGCCACCAGACCCTTGCCGGTTCCGGTCTCCCCGATGATGAGGACCGGCGGCGTCTCGTCGAGCGCGGCAATCTGCCGGGCCTGATCGAGCACGGCCCGAATCGCGGGCGAGTCACCGATCACGCCCGCCAGCGGCGTTTCTCGCGCGGCGTCGCGCCGGCGGTAGTAGCTGAGCTCCTGCCGGAGCTGCGAGTTCTCGCGGGCCCGGTCAGCCAGCAGTCGGAGCTCCTCCAGGTCCACCGGCTTCTTGAGATAGTCGAAGGCCCCGAGCTTCACGGCCTCGACGGCGCCCTCGATCGTGCCGTGCGCCGTCATGATGATCACGGGAATGGCGGGGTCGAACTCCCGGATGCGGCGCAACAGGTCGATCCCGTTCATGCCCGGCAGCCGGACGTCGGTGAACACGACGTCGGGCTTCATCGTCTCGAGCAGCCGGAGCGCCTGCTCCGCATCGCCGGCGACCTCAGCCTCATATCCGGATTCGGTGAGAAAGGCCCTGATCGCGCGCGCGAGCGTGCGCTCGTCGTCTACGATCAGTACGGTCGAGCCGCTCATGGGGCGTGCTCCGTCGGCAGGCGGACCCGCACGGTGGTGCCGACGCCGGCGCGGCTCGCGATCTCGAGGCGGCCGCCGTTCATCTCCACATAGCGTTTCGCGATCGCCAGGCCAAGACCGGTCCCCTCCTGTCGCGTCGTGAAGAACGGCTCGCACACGGACGGCAACACGTGGTCCGGGATGCCGCCGCCGGTGTCCGTCACTTCCACCACGACAGCGCCGGGCTCCGCGCCGTCGGACACGAAGGCGCCGATCCGGAGCTTTCCGCCCCTAGGCATCGCGTCGAGCGCGTTGGAGACGATCTCCAGGATGGCCTGCTCGACCTGCATGGGATCCACCCTCACCTGCGGAAGTGTCGCCGGGACCGCCATTTCCAGATCCACATGCTGCTCGTGGATGGGCTGGGCGACCGCGGGCAGGAGCTCCTCGATGAGCCGCGGCACACTCTCGCTCACCGGGTGGAACGGCGCCGGGCGACTGAAGCTGAGCAGGTGGCTGATGCGGCGGTCCAGCCGGTCCACCTCCTCGATGATGGCATCGAGGTGCTCCGTGGCGGACGGCGAGCCGGGGTGGCGCCGCACCAGCTGGGCCGCCGCCCGGAGGCTCGCGAGCGGATTCCTGAGGCCGTGCGCCACCGCCGCCGACATCTCACCGATGGAGGCGAGCTTCTCTGCCTGGACCAACTGCTGGCGCGACTCCCGGAGCTTGGCGGTCATTCGTTCCAGCGCGCGGGCGAGATCCCCGATCTCGTCGCGCGAAGTGGCCTGGATGGGGTGATCGAGATCGCCCCCGCCGACGACCGCCATGGCGCGCGTGAGGTTAGCGACCGGTCGGGCGAGGCTTCGCGAGATGAGCCAGCTCGCCGCGAGGCCCGCCGCGAGCGAGAGCGCGATAATGGCTACCAGCGTGCGGCCTTCGGCCGCCAGGATCTCCTCGAGGCGGCTGTAGGCTCCCTTCACGCTGGACTCGCGGGCGCGCCGATAAATCTCCCGGTTCATCTGGGTGAGCGCGGGTTGCAGCCGGCCCTTGAGCTCACGCTGAGCGAGGCGGTACGCCTCGACGCGGTGGCCGGCGTCCGCAAGGTGGAAGACGCTGTCCGACACGGCCACGATCTGACGCTGGATGCCGGCCACCCCATCCGCCAGCGCCACCTCCCCCGGCTTGAGCTCGGCCCGCCAGCGGTCCTGCCAGTAGTCCACCACCTGCCCGGTGAGCACGAACTCCTGCCGGGCGGTGGCGTCGAGGCCGCTGAGGTAGCGCCAAACCAGCTCGGTCTGATCGAACATCGCGGTCTCGAGCTCGGCGTAGGTGCGGGTCCGCGCCATGCTCTCGCCGAGCGCCGTGAGCGCCCGACGCTCCAGCGAGTTGCTGCGAATGGCCTCCGCCCCGACGAGCAGGGCGGGGAGGACCATAAGAGAGAAACCGAAGAGGAGCTTCCGCTGGAAGGTCACGAATCAAACATACCCGCCGCCGGAAGGGGCGCACGGGTACCCGGAAGTGCGTCGCTCGACGCGACCGTCAGGCCGAGGCGCCCGTCAGTGGGCCGCCGCGCCTCCACGGACCCGGCCGGTGCGGAACAGGAGCAGGAGAGGCAACGCCGCCACGAAGGTGATGCCCATGGTAAGGAACACCTTCTCGAACGCCACCATGGACGCCTGTTGCCGAAGCGTGGCCTCGAGCAAGGCCTGGGCTCGTTGCTGGGCTTCCGGCAGCGAGCCGCCGAGGGCGACGAGACGCCTGGTGGCCTGCTCCAGCCAGCTGGTGGCCGCAGGGCTCCCGGTCGCAAGATGCGGCAGCAACGCCTCGCGACTCTGTTCGGTGAATCGTGAGAGCAGTGTCGCCGTCACGGCGATGCCGAAGCTGCCGCCGAGCTGACGGGAGAGATTGAACAGCCCCGTCCCCTGGGCGAGCTGGTCCGGCCGCAGGTCCGCGACCGACGCTCCCGTGAGTGGCACGAAGATGAACCCGAGCCCCACGCCGCGCAGCACCATGGGCCAGAAGAGGTCGTGAACCCCGATCGCGGTGGTCAGGTGGTAGTGGAGCCACATCGACCAGAGGAACAGCAGCACTCCGGTCGTCACCAGGAGGCGCGCGTCGACCCGGGCGCTCAGGCGACCCATCAACGCCATCGTGAAGGCGCTCGCGATGGCGCCGGGAAGAATCACGCGGCCCGTGTCCCAGGCCGAGTAGCCGAGAAGGTTCTGGAGGAAGACCGGGAGCGCGAAAACGCTGGAGTAGAGCGCGAAGCCCAAGATCACGGCGAAGGTGACTCCGCCGGCGAGCTGTCGGTTGCGCAGGATCCGCAGGTCCACGATCGGGTCCCTGGTCCTCAGCTCGTGCCAGACGAACGCGGCCAGCCCGATCGCGGCCGCCGCGGCCTCCATGATGATCTCCCGCGAATCGAACCAGTCCTTGCTCTCGCCGCGCTCCAGCAGAACCTGCAGTGACCCGATGCCCACGATCAGCAGGGCCAGGCCAGGCCAATCCACGCGTGTGCGGCGAATCAGGTGCGCGGGCTCCGGCACCGACCGCCATGTCAGCCCCGCGGCGAGGAGGCCGAGGGGCACGTTGATGTAGAAGATCCAGGGCCAGGAGTAGTTGTCGGTGATCCAGCCGCCGAGCGTGGGCCCCAGGGTGGGACCGACCATCACGCCCATGCCGAAGATGGCCATGGCGGTCCCGCGCTCGCGCACCGGGAAGACGTCGAACAGGATGGCCTGGGCGGTGCTGATCAGCGCGCCGCCGCCGATGCCCTGGATCACCCGCCAGAGCACCAGCCCCTCGAGCGAACGGGCGGCTCCGCAGAAGAACGACGCGAGGGTGAAGAGCAGGATGGAGCCGGTGTAGTAGTTCCGTCGCCCGAACCGGTCCGAGAACCAGCTCGTCAGCGGCAGCACGATCACGTTGGCGACAATGTAGCCGGTGCTCACCCAAGCGACCTCGTCGAGGGTCGCGCCCAGGTTGCCCATCATATGCGGGATTGCGACGTTGACGATGCTCGTGTCGACCAGCTCGAGCACACTCGCGAGCGTCACCGCGAACGCGATGAGGTAGCGCGAGCGATAGATCTGCTCGCGGGAAAGCACCGGCGGGCGGGCCGGCAGCGCCAGGGTGGCCACGATCGGTCCGTCAGCGGGTCGTGATCGTGACTTCGACCGACATCCCCGGGCGCAGCGGGTGGGTTGCGTCCGTCGTGTTGTCCACCGCGACGCGCACCGGAACGCGCTGCACGACCTTGGTGAAGTTCCCGGTCGCATTGTCCGGGGGAAGCAGGGAGAACCGGGCCCCCGTCGCCGGGCTCAAGCTTTCCACCTTGCCACGGAACGTCCGACCGGGGTACGCGTCCACGCTGAACTCGGCGTCGTCACCCACCGCCACCTTGGCGAGCTGCGTCTCCTTGAGATTCGCGGTGACCCAGACATCCTCCTCCGGAACGAGCGAGAGCAGGTTCTGCCCGACCTGCACCAGCGCCCCCGGCTCCGCATTTCGCTTGGCCACGACGCCGGAGTTCGGCGCGAGCAGCGTTGCGTAGCTGAGCTGAAGCTTCGCGTTGTCCACGGCGGACTGCGCCGCGGCGAGGCGCGCGTCGGCGCCCCGGAGCGCGGCGCCGGAGGCCGAGACCTGGCTTCCGGCGGCGGCAGCCTGCCGCCGCGCAGCCTCGAGATTGGCCGCCGCGGCGTCACGCGCGCTCTCGGCTGCGTCGAGCTGCTGGGCGGAGATGATCTTGGACGCGGCGAGTCCGCGATAGCGCTCGTAGTCGGCGCTGGCCTGGTGGTAGTTCGCTTCGGCCGCGGCGATCGAAGCCTGTGCCGATGCCGCCTCGGCACGCGTGGCCTGGAGCTGTGCCTGCGCCTGGCCGGCGGCTTTGCGCGAGCCTACGGCCGCCTGCGCGTTCCGAAGGTCCGCCTCGGCCTGCTCCACGCGGTTGATCAGGTCCCGCCGGTCGAGCACGACGAGCGTGTCGCCCAACCTCACGTGTTGGTTCTCGTCCACCAGAACGCGGTCGATGAATCCCGCGATGCGCGGGGCGATGGCCGTGATGTGGCCGTCCACCTGCGCATTGTCGGTGCTCACATGAGTCCGGCTGTAGACCCACCGGCGTACGCCCCAGGTGGCGAGCGCGATCACCAGGAGCACCCCGATCACCAGGGGAATGCGGCGCGTCCAGCTCCGCGTGGTGGCGGGCTCCGCCGTGGCCGGCACGTCCATCGCGATATCGGTTGCCATAGTCGTTCTCGTCGCGTTTCTCGTTGCGCCGAAGCGCGGTTAATGCAGCTGGTCGATCACGCCGAGCGAGCGATACGCGCTGACGCGAGCGGTGCCGAAGTTGACCCTCGCCTGAATCAGCGCGTCGCGCGCCGAGATCACCGAGCTCTGCGCGTTCGTCGTCTCGACGCTTCCCGCGACGCCAGCCTGGAAGCGCTGCTGCGCTTGCGCCAGCTCCTGCTCGGCGAGACGCAGGCGGTCGCCGGCGATGGCCACCTGTTGCTGGGCCGAGGCGACGTCGAGCACCGCCTGCCTGGCCTCGGTCTCCACCTGATTGACCAGGTCCCGCTCGCGGATCTCCTGGATCTGCACGCGAAGGTCCTGTTCCTCGACCCGATTCTGCCGACGGAAGCCGTCGAGGATCGGGACGGTGAGCTGGAGCTGGACGTTGTACGTCCCCGCGAGACTGCCCGTCGTCTGACCCGTCTGCTGGTACTGGCCGCTCAGGCCGAGGCTCGGCAGGTACTCGGCGCGAATGGCTCCCAGCGAACGGTGGGCCGCCTGCGTCCGCGCCCGCTCCGCTGCGAGCTCGGCCCGATGCTCACGCGCGAATCCGGCGGCTGAATCCGGATCGAGCGGCAAGTCCAGCGCGCCGGGGCCGAGAGAGTCGGCCAGCTCGATCCGGGTACCGGAGGGCAGGTCGAGCGTGCGCAGGAGATCGAGGCGGGACCGGTTCGCCGCGTTCCGCGCCAGCTCGAGCTGCGTCCGCACGGACGCGAAGCTCACCTCGCTTCGGGTCTGGTCGATGGCCGGGCTCACGCCAGCGCCCACCAGCTGGCGGGCCTGGTCGAGCAGGGTCGCCGCGATCGTGCTGTCGGCCTCGCGGGCCCGCACGGTCTCGCGCGCGCTCAAGGCCTGCAGGTAGGCGAAGCCGGCGGTCGCGCCCGCGAGCTCGCCGGCTGCGCGGGCATCCAGACCGGCGGCGACCGCGGTGTCGCGCGCCGCGCGCACCCGCCCGATGGCCGACGCGTCGAAGATCGTCTGCGAGGCTTTGAGCTGCAGGCGGTAGATGTTGAACGGGTCAGTCACGCCGGTGACGCCGGGCAACCCGAACTCTTCGAGGTTCAGCTTCTGGTTGGTGTAGGCGGCGTTCCCGCTGATGCTCGGCAACAAATCGGCGCGCCGCTGCCCGACGCGCGCATCGGCGGTGCGGACATTGAGCTGGGCGATGGCGGCGTTCACGCCCTGACTTCGCCCGAGCGAAATCGCCTGCAGGAGCGTGACCGGGCCTTGCGGCACGCCCGGCTGCTGCGCCGCGGCGGGAGCGACGGTGAGCATCAGCGCGAGCACGACGGGCGCGAAGCGGGACGACGAGCGGCGCATGGCGCTCACCTCAGGGGCTCCGCGGGATGCGCCAGCACGCCGTGGAGGTACAGGTCAATGAGCCCTTCGACCGCCTGCTCCTCGGTGAGCGCCTGCGGATCGAAGCGTTGGAAAAAGCACTGGACTTGGGCGGTGTGCACCAGCATCGAGGACAGGCCCCGTGCCGCGAAGCCGGTCGCGCTCGGCCGGAACTCACCCGTAGCCGTGCCGCGCTCCAGCACCTGCTCGACGAGACGCCGGGCGCGGAGGATCACCTCGTCAAAGTAGAAGCGGGCCAATTCGGGAAAGTGTGGCAGCTCACCCTGGACGACCCTGGCGAGCTGCATGATCGGCTCGCGCCGCACCCGGGTGTACATCTGCCTGATCACCTCCACCAGGAGCCCGCGTGCGGATCCCTCGTAGGTGCGCACGAACGCCTCGGCTTCCGCGAGCGAGGCCACTACCTTGGCTCGCACCATCTCGCGGAACAGCGACTCCTTCGAGTCGAAGTAGAGGTAGACGGTGCCTTTGCTGACGCCGGCGAGGCGTGCGACGTCGTCGATCTTGGCGCGGGCAAATCCGGACTCGCCGAAGACGGTCAGGGCGGCGTCGAGGATCTCCTCGGGGCGGGCCTCAGGCCGACGCTGCCAGCGTCGAGATGTGGAGGAGGGGGCATCGGGATGAGACACGGCTACCCGCTTCATAATTAGTAACTGACCGGTCAGTAAGATATGCGAACCCAGGCTCCCGTCAAGGGCCGACCTCGCACCGCCTTCTCTTGCTCCCGTCGCCTCAAGTCCCTAGTTTGCATCAACCTACCAGCGGGAGGACCGCCGATGTCGGATGCCTTCCTCAGCTCCGACGACTTCGACGAACAAGCCCATCAACTCTATAACGAAGGCCGGTACGATGAAGCGCTGTTGATCCTCAAAGAAGGCATTTCCCTCTACCCCCACTCCGTCGAACTGCACATCGGCAGGGCTTACGCCCACTTGGCCCGGGAGGAATACGCCTGGTCCCGGCGGAGCTTCGAGCATGCCCTGGCGCTCGACCCGGACCACGAGGATGGCTTGGCCGGCCTGGGCGAAAGCCTCCTCAAGCTGGGCGACCGGCCCGGCGCCATGCGCGCCTTCGAGCGGATCCTCCAGCTTGGCTTCGAGGACGATCACGAGCTGATGCTGCAGGTGGGTCGGGCGCTCTTCCGCGAGGGGCACATCGCGCCCGCGCACCGGTTCTTCGATCTCGCCGCATCGGCCCACCCGGATTCGCCGGACGCGGCCGCTTGCCTGGGCTACGCCTCGCACCGGCTGGGGAACGATGCCGGCTCGCTGTACTGGCTCAGGCGCGCGCTCGAGCTCGATGGGTCGTACGCCGAGGCGCGAATCTACCTGGCCAACCTGCTCTACGATCGCGGCGAGACCGAGGCGGCACTCCATCAACTCGAGCGCACCCAGCCCGACGATCACTTTGACGAGCTCGGCATCTGGCGGCACATCGAGCTCAAGAAGACCATCTACCGATTGCCGGACGAGGATCCGGAGCTGGCGCCCTGGCTCACGCGGCTGGGCGAGGTGGCGGGAGAGCCGGACGCCATCGACATGCTGCTCGCCGAGGTCGAGGCGCAGCAGGCCGACGGCGGGGTGCGGGACCCTCACCAGCTGGAGCTGTTCGGCACGCTCCTGAGCGAGCTGCACGCAATGCAGAAGAAGCCCGCGCTGGGCGAGTCGCATCTGGTCGTGACCCTCGCGGGACAGCCGATCCGGGGGAGCTGGGACGAGATCCTGCTGCAGATGAAGGCCGCCGACCGCGATTGGGCCGCCGGCTCCCTGAGTGATTTCATGGCCAGCCTCGCGCGGCGGGGCCATGCCGAGACCGGCGTCGTCATCCCCACCACGGATGCGGAGGCCTTCATTCGCGGCAGCGCCGAGGCTGGCGTGCTGCGGATCGTGCAGTAGCGGCGTGGCGCGGACGCGCTGGACCGACGGCGTCCGCCGGGAGGTGCTGCCGAACGGACTGACCTTGCTGGCGCAGGAGGACCGCTCGGCGCCGGTGGTGGCGGTGGTGACGCACGTGAGGGCGGGCTTCTTCGACGAGCCCGACCGATGGGCCGGCATCTCGCACGTGCTGGAGCACATGTTCTTCAAGGGCACTCCGCGCCGCGGCGTGGGGGCGATCGCCCGGGAGACCAAGAGCGCCGGCGGCTACCTCAACGCCAGCACGAGCTACGATCACACCACGTACTTCGCCGTCCTCCCGGCGTCCGGCTTTGCCGAGGCGCTGGATATCCAGGCCGACGCCCTCCTCAACTCATTGATCGACGAGACCGAGCTGGCCCGCGAGCTCCAGGTCATCATCCAGGAAGCGAAGCGGAAGCTCGACACGCCGTCAGCCGTCGCCTACGAGACGCTGCACGAAGTGATGTTTGATCATCACCGGATTCGCCGGTGGCGCATCGGCCACGAGGCCCAACTGGCCGGCTTCAGGCGCGCCGACGTCCACGGCTACTACGCCTCGCGGTACGTGCCGGAGCGCACGATCGTGTCCATCGTCGGCGCAGTGGAGCCGGCCGAGGCCATAGCGCGCGCCCGCGAAGTCTACGGCCGTTGGCCGGCCGCGCCCGGCGCGGTGGATCCATCGCCGGCGGAGCCCGAGCACCGTGAGATTCGGGTCCGCACCCTGCGCGGCGACGTGAATCAGGCCGAGCTCTCGCTCGGATGGCGGGCGGCCCCGCCGCTCGACGCCGCGGCCCCGGCACTCGACGTCGCGGGCGCCGTGCTGGGCGCCGGCCGGGGCAGCTGGCTCTACCGCGGGCTCCGCGAGAGCGGCCTCGTCACCTCGATCACGGCCCACTACTACGCCCCGACCGACCTGGGCGTATTCGGCGTCGCGGCCGAGCTCGAGCCGGCGCGCGTGCCGGCGGCGCTCGACGCGATCGCGACCTCGGTCAACCGACTCGCACTGCTCGGTCCGACGGACGACGACATGGACCGGGCTCGCACGCTGCTTCGCGCTCGCTGGGCGCGCCGGCTCGAGTCCATGGACGGTCGCGCGTCCGCGCTCGCCGCCGCCGAGGCACTGGACGGCTACACCTTCCTCGACCGCGAGTTCGAGGCGATCGCCTCGGTCCGATCTGACGACGTCCGCGCCACGGCCGGACGGTACCTCCAGCCGGACGCGGTGTCGGCGGTCCTCTATCTCCCGGAGGACGAAGGCGCCGAGCTGACCGCGGACGCGCTCGGCGGGGCGTTCGCGGTGACGGAGCTGCGCCGATCGGAGAAGGCGGTGCCCGCGAACGTGGCGCCGCGGCGTGTCCTCCCCACGAAGCGCGCTTCGACTGGTAGCCGCGAGGCGGACGTCCTTCACACCTCGCTTCCCGGCGTCGATCTGCTGGTCCGGCCGAAGGCCGGCGTTCCGCTCGTGCATCTGGGGATCTACGTCCCACGGGTCCAGCTCGATCCGCCGGCGCAGGCGGGCATTGGCGCGCTCACAGTGCGAAGCGCGATCCGGGGCGCGGGTGACCTGGACGCCGGCGCGCTCGCCTTCGCGTTCGAGCGGCTGGGTGGGTCCCTGAGCCCGTCTGCGATGACCGACTGGCTCGGATTCGGCACGTCCGTCCTGGCTGATCACCTGTCCGAGGCGGCCGGTCTGCTCCAGCTGGTCTACACCTCGCCGCGGCTGGACGAGCCGGACGTGGAGCGGGAGCGCGGGCTGATGATCGCCGAAGCGGAGCAGGTGGCCGACGACATGTTCCGGTACCCGTTCCAGCTCGCGTTCGCCGAAGCGTTCGGCGAGGAGGGGTACGGGCTGCCGGTCTCCGGGCTCGCGCACACCCTCCCCGCGATTACCGCGACGGATACCCGAGCGTGGCACGCACGCGCGCTTGGCGACGTGCGGCCCATCGTGATCGCCGTCGGTGACGTGGATCCCGAGCGCGCGTCGGCCGAACTGGCGAACGCCTTCGACGGCGGCGCGCCGCGCGGGGGGACAGGCGTGCTGCCCGTTCTGAATTGGATGGCGGGGGAGAACGGCGCCGAGGCCCCCTCGCGGGTCGTCCCGCGGGACAAGGCGCAAGCCGCCATCGCAATGGCCTTCCCCGGTCTGCCCCGACGACATCCGGATCGAGCGGCGGCCCAGGTGTGGGCGGCGGTGGCGAGCGGGCTGGGGGGCCGCTTGTTCGAGGCACTTCGGGATCGGCGGTCGCTGGCCTACACCGTCGTCGCTACCGCGTGGCTCAAGGCGCGGGCCGGCGCGATCCTGACGTATATCGCGACCTCGCCCGAGCGCGAGGAGGAAGCCAGGGAGGAGATGCTGCGTGAGCTGGATCGCTTTACGCGCGAGCCGGTGAGCGAGAGCGAGCTACGCCAGGCGGTGAACTTTCTCGCGGGGCAGGCCGAGGTGAGCCGGCAAAGCGGGGGCGCCGTCGCGGCGGAGATTCTCGAGGCATGGATGGCGGGCAACGGCCTCGGCGACCTGGTGGATCCGGGCGCGGCCTTCCGCGGCGTCACCGCCGAGGACGTGCTCAGGGTGGCCCGGGCGTGCCTCGACCCGTCCCGCCGTGTCGAGGGCGTCGTGCGCGGCCACGGCGCGGTCCGGCCACCCGTGGCAGCGCTTCAGTCCTGACCGCAGCCGATACTACTCCGCTCGACTCGCCCGTTTGTCGTCCGACAGCTGCCCAGTCGGTGCTCGCGGTCGTCAGGGTGCTTCTCGGCCCGGCTCTCTGGCGAGCCCGCGCGCGATGACTTCGACCCCGCGCCCGACATCCGCGGGCGCGCGGGCCACGACGGCGACGAAGCACAACCCCTCGTGCGGGGCGGTGTGCAGCACGATGTGCCCGTCGCGGCACAGCAGAGCCACCGCGGCGCCGCTCGGGCCTTCGCGCACGATCGGTGGGCCGAGCGGCGCCATGCCGACGGCGCCCGCCGCCGCCACGACCGCGGCCGAAAGTCCGGCCGGGTCCGCGAGTCGCGCTCCGCTGATGCCAGTGAGCTCGTCGAGGTGATAGGCGAAGGCGGCGTCCACGCGAGTGGTCCGCCGCTCAGGCGCGAGCCGGGAAGGCGGCGACCGCGTCCCGGTAGCCCTCGGGCGCGCCGACGTCGAAGAACTCGGCCCGGCTGATCACGCCCGCGAGCGCGTCGCGCCGCGCGAGGCGCTGCAACACCGGCACATCGTCCAGCTCGACCCCCGAGGGCAACCCTCGTCCCACCTCCGCGAACTCCTCGAGGATGTCGCCGGGAAACGCCATCCGGCCGATCGGGGTGACCGCGGCCGCCTCGCCAGCCGTGTCGAATTTCCCGGTGCCTTTCTCCGTCACGTCCGTCACCCGCAGGGAGCCGTCCGCGTCGGTACGGGTCGTGGCGCGGCCGGATGCGCCCTTCGAGGTGGCCGCCTCTCGCGACACCTCGGCGAGCAGCACGGTCGCGCGGCCGCTGGCGCGAAAGCTCGCCACCACCGCCGCGCTCGGATTCGGTCCACGGAAGAGGTTGTCCGGAAGCACCGCCAGGAACGGCGAGCCGGCCAGATGATCCCGGGCTCGGAGGAACGCGTCACCCAGTCCGCGCGGGTGGTCCTGCGGCACGAACTCCAGCTCGAGCGGGCCCTCGTAGTTGCGGGCGGCGGCCTCGAGCAGCGGCTTGTGCGGATTGGTGACGATGATCGCGCGGAGGAGGCCCGCGTCGGCGGCCTCGTCGAGCGTCCAGTGGAGCACGGGGCGGAGACCCACGGGGAGGATCTCCTTCGGCAGCCAGCGGGTGATCGGATGCAACCGGGTACCGCGACCGCCGCACGGAATGACCGCGGTATCCAGCGTCATGCGAGTATCTTGCAGGCCATGCCGTCCGAACCTAGTCCGCGCCTGGAAGCCGAGCAAGGTCGCGCGCGCTGGACCACCGCGGACCTGCTGAGCGCGGTGCGGATCCCGCTCGCGATCGCGTTTCCGTTCGTCGCCAACGACGTGCGGCTCATCCTGCTGGCCGCTGCCGCGGCAAGCGACCTCCTCGACGGCCAGCTCGCGCGACGGTTCGGCAGCTCGTCCCTCGGCACGGTGATCGATCCCGTCGCCGACAAGCTCTTCATGGCCTCGGCGTTCGGCGTGGTGGCGTTCAGCGGGCGGCTCGAGTGGTACGAGATCCTGGGGGTGCTGCTCCGCGACATCGTCGCGACCGTGGCGTTCGTCGCGACCTTCGTCTCGCACCGGCCGCGCGCCATTCCGGCGAGGGCCGGCGGCAAGGCGGTAACCGTGGCGCAGGTCCTCACGCTGCTCGCGTTCCTGGCGGACTCGCCGCACCTGAGACCGCTCGCCTGGGCGACGGCGGCGGTGGCGCTGTACGCGATCTGGGACTACTACCGGGTGGCCCCGAAGGCCGAGCGCCGCGTGGGCGGAGGCGAATGAGCGATGACGATCGAGACCAAGCGCGTCTCCCTGGCCTGGCAGGAGCGGCTCATCTTCCGCGGTGGCGAGGTGGGCGGGCCGCAGACGACGGTCGACGGTGACAACGCGACCGCGCCCGGGCCCATGCTCACGCTGCTGCTCGCCGCGGCCTCCTGCACGGGGGCCGATGTGGTGGTCATCCTCGAGAAGATGCGGGCGACGCTGCACGAGTTCCGGATCGAGGCCAGCGGGGTGCGTCGGGAGCAGGAGCCGCGCCGCTACACGGCGCTCCACTTCGAGTACCACATCCGCGGCGACGGGATCGACGAGGCCAAGGCGCGCCGCGCCATCGATCTCTCGATCACGAAATACTGCTCGGTGCTGCACTCGCTCGCGCCGGACATCACGATCACGAGCGGGCTTACGCTGAGCTAGGGTTCCGAGCCGCCGGCCGAGTCGCGCACCCCGACCATGTCATCGCACCTTTCGATCCGGCGAGCGCTCCCGTGCGCCTGCATTCTGGCGGCCTGCCTCGCGTTGGCGCCGGCGGCCGCGGCACAGCGCGTCCTCGAGCTGGGCGTCCAGGGCATCGCCACCACGGCCGATCCAGCAGTGGCCGTCGCCGGGGCCTACGGCGCGCTCCGGACGTCGCTCCGCACACGGGTGTCGGCCGCGCTCGCGGCGGGCGTGAGCGATGGCGACGCCGCGTGGCGCGGCGAGCTGCTGGCGCATTTCCTCCTCAATCCCACTCGACGGAGCGGGGTCGGACTGTATGGCGCGGGCGGGATTGCGGTCGCCGGTGGGCCCGTGGACCAGGGATACGTCGTCCTGACGCTCGGGATCGAGAGCCGGCCAGGATCGCCGTCGGGCTGGTTCGCCGAGGCGGGCATCGGTGGCGGCGCGCGTCTGGCGCTCGGATATCGGTGGCGCCGGCTCCCACCGGGGTGGCTGGCCGAGTGAGCAAACAAAACGCCCCGATGCACAGTGCGTGCATCGGGGCGGCGACATGACTCACCGCTGTGTTATGCTGCGCCGCTTTCGACGGCCTCCACCTTCCGCTGGACCGGCTGGCAGAACCGCTCGCCCAATTGGCGGAGCTGCGCCAGCTCTTCTTCACTCAAGTCTTCGTACCGATCGGCCAGGTAGAGCATCGTATCGTCGAACCAGTCCTTCTGGTGCTCCGGGAGGGCGTCGATGACGCCGCAGCGGAGTACGTGACTGAACATCTCGTCTCGAGCCTGCGCGAAGGCCACAGCCTCAGAGTCACGCGGGGTCTTCTTCTTGTTCATGCACCGTCCTTTGAGCGTCGAGTCCGGGGGTGATTCGCGGGCGAACCCGTACCGGAATCTAACCGGGTTGCACCTTTTGGTGCAAACCCCTTGGTTTCACCCCGCCGTGGCGCTGGTGATTATGTTTATCGGCAACATTCACATGAACTTGACCGAGGGGTCCGCCGCTCCTCGAGGTAGCCATGGCAGAGCATGAGGAAGTGTACGACGACGCGCGGGCCGACCGGCTCGCCGAGATGTTGCGCGCCCTGGCGGAGCGCATCCGGCAGCTGGACCGGTCGGGCCACCTGCTCAGCGGGGTTCCGGAGCTGCTCCGGCTGATGGGAGACGCACGCAGCGAGATGTTCCACTACGAGGTCCGTTCCACCTACGACACGCCCGAGGTCGCCGACAGCCGGCGCATCGTGGACGAGGCGCAGCGACAGGACTCGTTTCACCCGGACGACCCGGAGGATGAGGAACCATGGCGGCATCGCCCGTCGGAATGAAGCGCTTCTACATACTGCTTGCCGCGGTGGCGGTGGTGGGCGTCGGTATCCTCGGCTATCAGCTCGCGAAGCCGGCCACCGTGAGCATCCCGGCGAACGTGGTGGTCCAGCCGAACGATACGGCCGGCTTTCACGGGTATCTGAAAGGCTCGGCGGACGCACCGGTCGAGATCACGGAGTACGCGGACTATCAGTGCCCGTTCTGCCAGACGTTCGCGACCCTGCAGATGCCCACGATCGAAGAGCGCCTCATCAAGACGGGACGACTGCGGTGGCGGTACCGCGACTTCCCGCTGCAGCAGCATCCCTTCAGCCGGCTCGCCGCCCACTCGGCGGCCTGCGCCGACGAGCAGGGCAAGTACTGGGAGCAGCACGAGAAGATCTACGAGGGTCAGTCGGAGTGGTCGGCGGTTCGGGACGCCGGCGGCATCTTCCGTCGCTACGCGCAGGGCAACGGACTGGACCTTGCCAAGTACGACGCGTGCATGTCCGCCGGCAAGTACGCGGGCCGCATTCAGGCCAGCTATGACGAGGGAACCCGCGTGGGGGTGAGCTCCACGCCGACGCTGCTCGTCGGAGGTCGGCTCTACCAGGGCCGGCTCGACTCGGACGCCATCACCCGGCTGGTCGACTCGCTCGCTCCTCGCACCGGCGCCAAATGATCTACCGAATGGGCGCGGCGCTCATGAGCCTGCTCGGGCTCTTCGTGTCGGCCTACCTCTACCTTTATAAGATTGGTCGAATCGGCACGCTGGCCTGCGGTACGGGGGGCTGCGAGACCGTTCAGACAAGCGAGTGGAGCCGCTTCCTCGGTGTGGAGGTGGCGCTCATCGGCCTCCTCGGCTACGCGGCGCTCCTGCTCGTGGCCCTCCTCGCCCTCCGCCCGGCCTACACGGAGCGACGGGAGCCCGCTCTCGCGCTCGCGGCGCTCGCCGCGGGGGGCGTGCTCTTCACCATCTATCTCACGTCCCTCGAGCTGTTCGTCATCCACGCCATCTGCCGCTGGTGCGTCGGCTCGGCGGCGATCATCGTGACCATCCTTATCCTGTCGCTGCTCGAGCTCAAGCGGGTCGGAGCGACCGCACCCGCGCCGGTCGCCGGAACGCGCTAGTGTCCACCGCGACGGGCAAGGTACCTCCCAAGGGGCTCCCGCTCCTGGCGTTGTGCATCACGGCTCTGGGCGTCGTCTATGGCGACATCGGCACCAGCCCGCTCTATGCGCTCAAGGAGTGCTTCGCGGGACACCACAGCATCCCGGCGACCCGCGAGAACGTGCTCGGCGTCATGTCGCTGGTCTTCTGGTCGATCAACTTCGTGGTCTCGTTCAAGTACGTCACCTTCGTGCTGCAGGCGGACAATCGGGGCGAGGGCGGCATCCTCGCGCTGCTGGCCCTCGTGCGCCCGCGGACGCGAGCCAAGGGCGCGCGAGCCATCCTCATCAGCCTCGGACTGTTCGGCGCGGCGCTCCTGTACGGAGACGGCGTCATCACGCCGGCGATCTCGGTGCTGGGCGCCATCGAGGGGATCGGCGTAGCCACGCCCGCCTTCAACCGCTTCGTGTGGCCCCTCGCCGTGGTGATCCTCACGGTGCTCTTCCTCTTCCAGCGGCAAGGGACGATGGGTGTCGGCCGGGTGTTCGGGCCCATCATGACAGTCTGGTTCGCGAGCATCGCGCTGCTGGGCCTCCGTGGCATCGCGATGAACCCGTCGATCTTGACGGCGGTCAACCCGGTGCACGCCATCGAGCTCTTCGCCCGCGATGGAGTCCAGGGTTTCCTGGTCCTGGGGTCGGTCGTCCTGGTGATGACGGGAGCCGAAGCGCTGTACGCCGACATGGGCCATTTCGGGAAACGGCCCATCCGGATGACCTGGTTCGTGCTCGTTCTGCCCTGCCTGCTGCTCAACTACTTCGGCCAGTCGGCCCTGCTGCTCGAGCGCCCTGAGGCGGCGGTCAATCCGTTCTACTCGCTCGTGCCCGAGTGGGGTCTGTATCCGATGGTCGTGGTGTCCACCGCGGCGGCGATCGTCGCATCGCAGGCCCTCATCTCCGGCGCCTTCTCGCTGACCCGACAGGCGGTGCAGCTCGGCTACAGTCCGCGGGTCACCATCATTCACACCTCCAAGACGGAGATGGGCCAGATCTACATCCCGGAGGTGAACCAGGCGCTCTGGCTCGGGTGCCTGGCGCTGGTGATCGGATTCAAGAGCTCCACCAACCTGGCGGCCGCCTACGGCGTCGCGGTCACCGGCACGATGATCATCACGACGCTGCTGTTCCACACCGTCGCGCGCGACCTCTGGGGCTGGCCGGGCCCTCGATCCTGGGCGCTCACCAGCCTGCTGCTCGCCGTGGACGGCGCGTTCTTCGCCGCCAACCTCGTCAAGATCCAACAGGGTGGCTGGTTCCCGCTCGTGGTGGCTCTCGGCATCTATACGCTCATGACGACCTGGAATCGCGGGCGGGCGCGCCTTGCCGCGATCGTGCGCGAGAATACGCTGCCCATGGACCTGTTTCTCGCCGACATCGAGCGCGGAAGCCGCCTCGGGTTCCGGGTACGGCGGTTTTCCTCACCTCCGATGCGGGCGGTGTTCCGCCGGTGCTCCTGCATCATCTCAAGCACAACAAGACGCTCCACGAGAAGGTGATGCTGCTGTCCGTGGTGACCGAGGAGATCCCGCAGGTGGACCAGGACGACCGGGTGGCCTGCAAGGAGCTCGGCGAAGGGTTCTACCAAGTGATCGCCCACTACGGGTTCATGGAGACACCCGATGTTCCGGCGGTCCTGCAGGCGCTTGGCCGCTCAGGGGGGAATGGGAAGCCGGTGAGTGTGAAGGTGATGGAAACCAGCTTCTACCTGGGACGGGAGACGCTCATCGCGACGCGGGCCGGCGCGAAGGCCGGCGCGGCGTCCGATGGAGCCGGCTTCGGCCGCATGTCGCTCTGGCGCAAGAAGCTTTTCATCCTGATGACCAGGAACGCGCGCTCCGCGACGGCGTTCTTCGGCTTGCCGCCGAATCGCGTCGTCGAGCTTGGCGCGCAGATTCAGTTTTGAGCATCATCGACTGCATGATTTCGCGCGAGGCGTGACGACAGAACGCGGGACGAAGACCCTGCAATGGAGGACTCGCAGACGGCGTGCTCGACCGCTCCTCTTACCCTCACGTCTCTTTTGCGGTAGAATGCCGCGGAGTGCGGCGCAACCGGTCGCACTTTGTGTTGTGAACCAACCTGTAAGCCATTAACTGACATAGTCTTGGAGCGCTTGGCACCAGACTCGCCTTTCTCGGGGGCGCAGCCGCAACTGACCTGCGGCAAGGCGTCGATCCGCCCGATAAGAGCACACCCGGAGTGATCCGGGGCCGCAAAACTAGAGGTCTCACCGGTCGATGGTGAGATAGCTCGGTGCCGAAGGAGGATGGATGAGGACCCCGCAGGCGTTGGAACGTGGTCTGGCCGCGCCGGAGACGCTCGGCCTGGAGACACGTGTCGCGATCCGCGAGGCGGCGGAACAGCTGCTCGAGGAGATGCCCGAAGGCTCCGGCCGACTGGTCATCGATCTCACACACACCAAGGAAATCGACTCGGCGGGCTTGGGCGCGCTCATGCTGATCCAGCGCCTCGCGGCCGAGCGACGCCAGCCGGTGATACTCCGCAATCCGAGCGAGGAGCTCCGGTTCCTCCTCACCATGACGAAGCTCTACGACCTCTTCTCCGTCGAGTCGAGTTATGACTGAGCGAGTGCCCCGGTTGCTCCCGGGGCCCTCGTGCTATGGACGGCTCCTCCGCAACCGGTTATGGTATCCCGCTGGCCCCCATCACTCAGCGGTCGCCGTTGGGCACCGGTTTGCGGAGTACGCGGCATGACGCAGAGAAAGCGCCGCCGGCGCGTCCTGATCGTCGAGGACGAGCCCGCGTTGCGACTGAGCTACGAGCGCGCGTTCCAGCCACGTTACGACCTGGTCTTCGCTTCGACCGGCGCCGAAGCGCTCGAGCTGCTCGAGCAGCAGCCCCCCGACGTGGCCGTGCTCGACATGCGGCTCCCGGATACCGACGGCGTCGAGCTGTTGCGGCGCATCCGCCTGACCCAGCCGGACCTTCCCGTCATCATCACCACCGCCTACATGAGCATCGAACCCCAGCTCAAGGTTCTCAATCTCCCCCACTCCGGTTACATCGTCAAACCCTTCCGTCTCGACGAGCTCGGCGCGCGCATCGATGCCGTCTCATGACGGCGAGCCTCTTCTTGCCGCCCGGGGCATCCGCCGCTCCTTCGGCCGCGTCCGCGTCCTCAACGACATCACGCTGACCCTCGCCCCGGGCGAGGTGCTGGCCGTGGCGGGTCCGAACGGCGCGGGGAAGAGCACGCTGCTGCGGGTGCTCGCCGGGCTCATGCGACCCGCTGCCGGCGAGGTGCGCGTGCTCGGGCGTTCGCTCGCCGGCGGCAGCGCCGAGACGCGACGGGCAATCGGACTGCTGTCGCACCAGTCGCTCCTCTACGACGACCTCACGCTGGCGGAGAATCTCACGTTCGCCGCGCGGCTGTACGGGCTCGAACGCCCCGCCGCCGCCGCCCGGCGCGCGCTCGAGTCCGCCGGCCTCGAGGCGCGGGCGGGCGACCTGCCGCGCAGGCTGAGCCGCGGCCTGCTTCAGCGGGCCGCCATCGCGCGGGCATTGCTTCACGGCCCGCGGGTGCTGCTGCTGGACGAGCCCTTCACGGCGCTCGACGCGCCGTCGGCCGATCGCCTGCGCGCGGACCTGAGCGCGCGCCGCGACGAGGGCCTGGGGCTCGTGGTCGTCACCCACCATCTGGCGGAGGTGTGGGACCTGGCGACACGCATCGCGGTGATGGTGGACGGCCGCTGGGTGTGCGACGAGGCCAGGGCGGGATCGCTCGCCGCGTTTCTCCCGCGCTACCGGGAGTGGATCAGTGCCTGACGCGCTCCGGCTCGCGCTCGCCATCGCGGGCAAGGACATTCGGGCCGAGCTGCGGAGCCGCACGGCGCTGCTGTCGGCGGTCGTCTTCGCGGCCCTGCGTCCTCGTCGTGTTCAACTTCGCGCGGGACCCGACGGCGCTGGCCGCGACCGATCTGGCGCCGAGCGTCCTGTGGGTGACCTTCGCGCTGGCGGCGATGGTCGCGCTCAACCGCGCCTTCACCATCGAGCGCGAGAACGGCGCCCTGGACGGCCTGCTGCTCGCGCCGGTGCCGCGCGGCGCGCTGTTCCTGGGCAAGCTGCTGGCCAATCTGGCCTTCGTCGGCACCGTCGAGGCGGTGACGCTGCCACTGTTCGTGCTCTTCTTCAACGTGGATCTGAGCGCCTCGCTTCCGGGCATCGTCGGGGTGACGGCCCTGGCCACCATTGGCTTCGTCTCGGTGGGCACCATCTTCAGCGCGATGGCCGTGCGCACCCGGTTCGCCGAGCTCATGTTGCCGGTGCTGCTGCTGCCGTTCATGGTGCCGCCGCTCATCGGCGCCGTGCAGGTCACCTCGCGCCTGCTCGCCGGACGTCCGTTGAGCGAGATGCTGGGATGGCTTAGACTCCTTGCTCTCTACGACGTGGTGTTCGTGACCCTCTGCACGATGGCCTTCGCGGCGGTGGTGGACGAATGACGACGGCCGAAGCGGCGCGCGCGCTGACGCGGCGCGGACTCCGCATCAGCGTGGCGGCCCTGGTGGGACTCGCGGGCGTGTACGTGTTGGCGCTGCGCTACACGCCCATCGAGGCTCGCCAGGGCGTGGCGCAGAAGATCTTCTATCTTCACGTGCCCGCCGCGTGGTGCGCGCTGATGGCCTTCATGCTGGTGGGCCTCACCTCCGCGCTCTACCTCTGGCTGCATGACCCGCGACTGGACCGGTTCGCCGCCGCCTCGGCGGAGGTCGGCGTGGCATTCAGCGCCGTCATGCTCACGACGGGGCCGATCTGGGCCAAGCCGATCTGGGGCACCTGGTGGACCTGGGATGCCCGCCTCACGCTGACGCTGTTCCTGTTCTTCCTCTTCGTCGGCTACCTGGCCCTCCGCGCCTCGGTGCACGATCCGGCCGAGCGGGCTCGGTTCAGCGCGGTGGTCGGCATTCTCGGCATGCTGCTCGTGCCCTTCATTCATCTGAGCGTCTATCTGTTCCGGACGCTCCATCCGCAACCGGTGGTCCTCAAGCCGAGCGCGCCGTCGCTCCCGCCCGAGATGCTGCGCACGCTGTTGATCTCGATGCTGGTGTTCACCCTGCTGTACATCGGCCTGGTGACGTTGCGCTACGGCCTGGCCTTGGCCGAGGACGCGCGAGACGAGGCGACCGATGCTGTCTGAGCCTCCTCACAACGCGGGGTACATGCTGGCCGCGTACATTGTCGCCCCGGTGATCCTGGTGGGGTACCTGGTGTCGCTGGTGGGACGGGTGAAGCGGGCACTGCGGGGGTAGGCGATGTGGGGGCTCGGGAAGGCGTGCGCGCGAACCCCCGATGCTCCCCGAGAAGTCGGCGCGGGCGATGGGCGCCGGCCGTCGGAAGCCGTCATCGAAGCGACGAGGGATCTTCCCGCCCGGTTCGGAGACCGGTCAGGAAGATCCCTCGCTTCGTTCGGGACCGGGTCCGGCGCTTCGTGACCTTCCGCTATTTCCGCTCGCGCGGCGGCAGCAGCACGTGCTCCCACAGGAGCGCCGCGACGATCGCGCCGAGCAGAGGCCCCACCCAGTACACGATGTGGGCCACCCACTGGCCGGCCACCAGCGCCGGGCCGAAGGCCCGCGCGGGATTCATCGCCGCGCCGGTGAGCGGGCCGCCGACGATGATGTCGAACCAGAGCACCAGGCCCACGCCGAACCCGCCGACCTTCGGCGCCTCGGCGTTGACGCACGTGCCGAACACGGCCGACACCAGGAAGAACGTCAGCACCGCCTCGAGCGCGATTGCCTGGGTGATCTGGATATTGCTCGCGATGCTCGGCGTGCCGAGTGCGATGGGGCGGGTAACGCCGAGCGGGAAGATGGCCTTTACGGCGAGCGCGGCGAGGACGGCACCCAGGAGCTGCGCGACGATGTACGCCCCGGCGGTGCGACCATCGGTCCGGCGCGCCACCAGCAGGCCCACCGTCACGGCCGGATTCAGGTGGCCGCCCGAGATGGCCATCGTGGCCGTGATCATGACGGCCAGCACCATCGCGTGCGCGGTCGCGATCCCGTAGATCCCGTAGTTGGCGTCGGGATAGTACTTGGCGGCGACGGAACCGACGCCGATGAACACCAGCGCGAAGGTACCCAAGGCTTCAGCGAGCGAGCGTCGAAGCAGCGAAGACATCAGCGATCCTTTTTGATGTGTCGGGAAAGGGACGGCGCGAATCTAGGCATCCATCCGCCGAAACACCAGCGCCGCGTTGATGCCCCCGAACCCGAACGAATTGCTGAGGATGATGTCTGGCGTGAGGTCGCGGCCATCGCCCACGACCAGCGGAAGATCGCACGCGGGGTCCGGCGTCTCCAGGTTGACGGTGGGCGGCAGCCAGCCCCGCCGCGCCGCCAGCGCGCAGATCGCCGCCTCGATCGCGCCGCTCGCGCCGAGCGCGTGGCCGTAGTATCCCTTGGTCCCACTCAGGGGGACCCGGTACGCGCTGTCGCCGAAGACCTGCTTGATCGACGAGGTCTCGGTCGGGTCGTTCAGCGGCGTGGACGAGCCGTGCGCATTGATGTAGCCCACCTCGCCCGGCGAGACGTGCGCCTCGGTCAGCGCGTTCTGCATGGCGCGCGCGGCCTGGCGCCCATCCGGCCGGGGCGCCGTCATGTGATGCGCGTCGTTGGTCAACCCGAACCCGCAGATCTCGGCGTACACCGGCGCGCCACGCGCCAATGCTCGCCCGCGTTCTTCGAGCACCAACACCGCCGCCCCCTCGGCCATGACGAAGCCGTCACGTCCCGCGTCGAACGGGCGGCTCGCGTGGGCGGGATCGTCATTGCGGGTGGACATCGCCCGAATGATCGCGAAGGCGCCGAAGCAGAGCGGCGCGAGCGGGGCCTCGGCCCCGCCGGTGATCATCACGTCGGCGTCGCCGCGGACGATGGCACGAAATCCGTCGCCGATCGCGATCGCGCCGGACGCGCAGCTCATCCCGTTGGTGGAGTTGGGGCCGGTGCACCCGAATTCGATTGCGATGTTGCAGCTGGCGGCGCCAGCGAAGACGGTGAGGGCGAGCGCGGGATCGACCGCGCGTGGCCCCTCGGTGAGGAACGCGTGGTAGTTCTGCTCGCCATGGGCCACGCCGCCCAGCGCGGTGCCCATCATGGCCCCGACCCGATCGGGATCCTCGCGCTTGAGATCGAGCGCCGCGTCGCCCAACGCCAGACGGGTGGCGGCAATGGTGAACTGGGAGTACCGGTCGAGGCGCCGGGCTCGGCGCTCCTCGATGTGGTCCGTCGGCACGAAATCCGGGACTTCGCCGGCGATCCGCGACTTGAACACGGTCGGATCGAACCGCGTGATGCAGCGGACCGCCGACGTCCGTCGCCGCAGTCCGTCCCACAGCCCGTCCACCCCCAGTCCGATGGGCGTGATCGCCCCGATGCCCGTCACCACCACCCGCCGCGGCTCGCTCATGTCTCCCTCTCAACCGCCCGCCGGATGCCTTCGAGCGTCCGCGATGCGATTCCATGGATGAACACCGGGCCGATCACCCATGCGGCGGCAGCGCTTCCGATCAGCGGCCACCGCGGCCCGGTCCACTCGTGCACGATCGTCACGTCGGTCGCCTCGCCGACGGACGCTATCTGCCACACCACGTCCATCCCCGTCGTGACGCCGCGCACGTGGCGGTAGTGCACCGCATGCGCCGCGCGGTCCACGCGCATCTCCGATACCCACCACGTCGGATACCTGACCGGGCCAAACGGTCGCCAGGCCGCCATCTCCACCAGGCCGCCGTCGCCCTCACGCTCGAGGCGGCGCACCCAGCGGTAGTGGGGCAGGAGCGCGGGCCAGCGCTCGACGTCCACCGCGGCCTCGAGCACCCGCGCGGCCGGCGCACGCATCCGGATGGCGTCGACGGTCCGCATCAGGACGCCACGGGGCGCCAGGTGGCGACGAGGCGATAGCCCGGACGCCGCTCAACCGTTGCGCGAACGCCGGCCGCCTCGAGCAGGGCACGGAGCTCCGCCGCGGTGTAGCCGCGGCGGAGCGAGGTCATGCCGTCGGCCACCGTCACGGGGTCGAACCGGAGCGCCCGGGCGCCGACCCAGAAGGTGAGCGGGCCAAGCCAGCCGCGACGGAGGTCGGCTACCACCACCGCGCGGCGGGCGAGGCGGTCACAGGCCTGGAAGAGCCGGACCGCCGAATCGTGAGCCAGGTGGTGCACTACCTGGCTCACGATCACGACATCCACGGACTTGTCCCGAAACGGCGCGATCCCCGCGCAGCCCACGACGCACGGCAGTCCGCCGTCCCGCGCGAGACGAGCCGCCACCGGGCTCCGCTCGAGGCCGACGGGCACGATCCGGAGGCCCCGGCGTGCCGCCCAGTGCATCGCCGCGCGGGGCAGATCGCCGAGGCCGGTTCCGAGGTCCGCCAGGGTGAGCACCGATCCGGGTGGAACGCCGTCCAGCGCGCTCCGCAGGCCTCGGCGCATCGCGGCCGCGCCGCCGAACCATCGGTTGGCCCGCGAGATGTCCCGGAGCGAGGCGGCGACCGTCACCGGATCGGCCGTCGGATCGTCGAGCAGCTCGGCACCCACACCGCTCACGGCCAGGGGCTCGAGCGACGTCACGTGAGGGCGGCGTAGCCGCCGCGATAGTAGAGGAGAGGATGCCCGTCGTGCGCGTCGCCTCCGATCACCCGACCGATCACGATCGTGTGGTCGCCGGCAGGATAGGTGGCGAACCGCTCGCACTCGATGTGCGCCAGCGTGCCGTCCAGCCGGATTTGGCCGTCGGGTCCGAGGTGGTAGCCCACGCCGGCGAACCGGTCGTCATGCTGGTCGGCGAAGCGCCGCGAGAGCTCCTCCTGGGCGCTCTCCAGCACGTTCACCACGAATTCGGGCGCGGCGATGATGAGGTCGTGCAGGTCGGCCGTGTGGTCCACGCACACCGAGACGAGCGGCGGCTCGAGCGACACGGAGGCCAGGCTGCTCGCGGTCATCCCCGCCGGCTGCCCCGAGGGATCGCGCACCGTGAGAACGGTGACGCCCGTCGCGAAGCGGCCGAGCAGCTGGCGGAAGCGTGCGGGATCGATCGCGGTCTGGCTCAGAGCAGCATCCTCGCGAGGAACAGCGGGTTGAGCACCCGGCGGGCGGGCACGAAGTCGCCGGTGACGCCCACGAGCGTGTCGGCCATGCCGGGCCGGCGGCCGAGTCGCTCGACGGCGCGATCGAAGAGCGCCGGAAAGAGCATGCCGTAGCCGATCAGCCGCTCCACCGCCCATTTGCCGGCGAAGGCCCGCCGGCGGGCGCGCCGATACGCCGCGAGCTGTCCGGCGGTGACCGGGCCGCGCCCGTCGAGAGCTCGACCCGCGGTGTCGGCGAGGAGCGTGGCGCCCAGCAGCGCGCTGTAGATCCCCTCGCCCGTGAACGGATCGAAGAAGTCCGCCGCATCGCCCACCAGGGCCGCGCCGTCGGCGACGACTCGTCCCGACCAGGCGGCGAACGGCCCGGTGGTGAGCACCTTCCGCACCAGGCGGCCGCCGCCGACGCGCGCGGCCACGCCCGGGAACGCGTCGAGCGCCTCTCGAAAGAAGGCCTCTCTCCTCCCACGCGCCTCGACGGCCCGGATGGCCGGGACCACCAGCGCGACGTTGGTGCGCTCCCCGCCGATCAGGTTGAGTCCCGCGTAGCCGTGCGGGCCGACGTGGAGCTCTGCCGAGCCGTCCATGCCCGTCACGCCATCGACGTGGGCGACGAACGCGAGTCGGCGGGGCTGCCCGTGCCGGCGCCGGCCGATCCGCCGGGCGACGACGGAGCGCAGCCCATCGGCGCCGACCGTGAGCCGTGCCCGCATGGTGCGGCGACGGCCCTCGTGGTCGCGGGCGACGACGCCGGCCACGGCGCCGCGATCGTAGAGCAGCTCGTCCACGGCGGTGCGCTCCGACACCTCGGCGCCGGCCTGCCGCGCCGCGTCCAGGAGCGCGTGGTCCAGGATGCGGCGCGATACCGAGAGCCCCGTCGGTCGGGACGGCGGTGGCCCGGCGAGCGCGAACCGGCCGTGCAGGCGGCTGCCCCGAGCCGCGGTCACCACCGTGCCGTGAAGCGGGGCGCCCGCCGCCTCGAGCGCGGGCATCACGCCGAACCGCTCGAGCAGCCGGACCGTTTCCGGGCTCATGTACTCCGAGCAGGCCTTGTCGCGGGGGAAGGCCGCGCGATCCACGACGCGGACGCGGTATCCCATCCCGGCGAACAGCGCGGCGCTCGCGCTCCCGCCGGGCCCGGCACCGACGACGAGGACGTCGACGGCCGCGTCGGCGTCAGGACTGCCGCTGGTACTCGAAGCCATCGAGCACGAGCCGATCGGGCGACAGGCCCGCGAACGAGAACTCCATGACGAGCGTGCCCCCGCCCGCGAAGGCGATCTGGAGCTGGGTGCCGGTGATGGTCCAGGTGCATGCGAGAACCGTCGTCCGCGGGAACCCCTCCGCGAGCGACTCGGTGACGCGCGTCTGGCGACAGCTTCCGTCCGCGTCGAACTGCCAGGTCGTCGTCCAGGTCTGGACGTCGCCGGGGACCTGCACCACGATCACGGCCTGCCACACCCCTACGATCGTCGCCGTCTCGCTGCCGCTGCTGCTGGTCCCCGAGCCGAAGTCGCTGCCGGGGCGGACCGGATTCGGAGCGGTGGCTTCGTTGCCGCAGGCCGACGCGGCGAGGATCAATGAGACCAGGAGTGCCACGCCACGACCGCGAGCAGCGCCGCGAGCGAGGTCGCGGCGAGATTGACCCCATCGTTGTCCAGCCATGCCATGCCCCCCTTCCAGTGGGTCCGGGAACCGCAGCCGTGGATCCGCCACTCGCTCGCGGCGTCGCATGCCGGACAATGGAAACGCCCCTGCCAGGCGGCGCCGAGCAGGGAGTCGATTGCCATCCCAGCGAAACCTACCAGCGTTCCGAGCGGCGCGAGGGCCGTCGCGCGCCCGGCGACCGCGCCGACGGCCGCCACGAGCGCCGCCCCGGCGACCGCGCCCAGCGTCCCGACGACGCTCATGCCTCCGCTCGTGCCGGCCGGGACCCGTGGGCCCACCAGGAGGCGACGCGGCGGCGTGCGGCTCAAGGCACCGAGGCTCGTGCTCCAAGTGTCGGCCGCGGCGGCGGCGAGGCTCCCGGTCACGAGCCAGAGCCCGAGCGAGGGCTCGTGCAGCCCGAGGAGCGCGCCCAGCGCCGCCGGCCCGCCGTTGGCCGCGACCTGGAGCTCGTCCCGCCGCTCGCCCTTGGCATCCGGGCGCCCGGGACGAGGCGCGAGGCGGCCGACCACGCTGCTGGAGACGAAAAAGGCGGCCAGCACCGCGCCGCCCGCCCACCCCGTCCCCACCAGCACCAGCGTGCCCACGGCCGCCGCGGCGATCGCGCCGCCCGCCGTCAGGGTCTCCGCGCGCCACGCCAGCAGGGCCACCACGGCGGCGACCAGGACCGACGTCAGTCGCGCTCCTGCTCGGCGCGGAGCACGGCCAGGATGCGAGCCTTGAGCGCGTTGGGACAGCAGGTGCCCTGGGCCTTCGCCTCCAGCATCGCCAGGAAGCTCTGCTCGAACCTGGCCTGCTTGAAGCAGGGCCGGCAGCGCTCGAGGTGGGCCTGAACCTCCGCGGCCAGATCCGACGTGAGCTCCTGCTTGAGGTAGTCGTGAAGGCGGGCGTGGGCCTCGCGGCAGTCGATCTTCTCACTCATCGCGCGTCTCCCGGGCCGGGATGATGCCGGTCTCGACCGCGTAGCGGTACAGGGAGGATTGGAGCTGTCGCCGGGCTCGGAAGAGCCGCGACTTGACGGTTCCGACGGGGATCTTGAGGGTGTCGGCGATGTCGCCATAGCTCAGGCCTTCCATATCGCTCAGCACGAGCACCTCGCGAAACTCCGGCGGCAGCGCGTCCACCGCTTCGAGCACCTTCTCGTCCACGATCTTGGAGAAGAAGGCGCCTTCCGGATCCACGTCCTCGACGTTCCGGTAGATGGCATGTGGCTCGACGAGCTCGAGGTCGGTGGCCACCGGCTCGAGTTTCCGCCGGCGGTAGTCGTTGATGAACGTGTTCCGCAGGATGGTGAGCAGCCAGCCCTTGGCGTTGGTCCCGGGGCGATACTGCTGCCACGAGCGGTACGCCTTGAGCATGGTATCCTGGACGAGGTCTTCGGCCTGGGTGGGATCACCGGTGAGGCGGAGCGCGACGCGGTACAGTGCATCGAGATGGGGCAGCGCCTCGGCGTCGAATTGGCGCCCGGCGGTCGTCGGCTCGGCCATGGAAAGAATGTAATGGACCCACTAGCTTCAGGAACACAAACTCCGTGCCTACTCCCGCCGCCGTTCCCGCGCTGCTTCCGCTCAGCCTGCTCGAGGCGATCCGCAATCTGGACACACCCGTCGAAGACGGACTCGACGAGCTCGCCGAAGAGATCGTGGTCCGGCGGCTCGGCCTGAGCCCGACGGTCGCGGCGCAGATCCAGCGCTACCGCGTGGCGGCCGAGCGAGAGGGGACGGTGGAGCTCGACGAGGTGGTGAGCGTGCTCCGGTTGGTGAGCCGGCGCCCGGACGCCGCGCTGGTCTTCGCCGACGCGGGCCGTCGGGCCGCGCGCTACGCCGCGCGCTCGCGCGGGCGATCGGCGCGGACGCTCGCGCGCATGTCGCCCGCGGGGCTCGGCCGCCAGGTATCGCTGCGGGCGGCTTCGCGGCTGGCGCGCCAGATCTTCGGGGGCGACCTGCGGGTCCCGGCGCACGATACCGAGGTGCGGATGAGCGATCCGCTCTCGATCCTGGCCGTGCCGGACGGCGCCGCCTGCGCCTTCTACGGAGCGGCCTACGGCGAGCTGCTCCGCAAGCTCACGGCGTTCGAGGGCGCCATGCTGCACGAGCGCTGCCGCTCGCGCGGGGACGATGCGTGCGTCTGGCGGAGCGCGGCCGCGGAGGTCTACGAGTGATCCCCGACCGCGACGCGCTGCGAGAGGAGCTCGCGGCGGCCGGGGCGGACGGCTGGCTCCTGTACGCCTTCCACGGGCTCAATCCGGTCGCGACCCGCATCCTCGAGCTCGAGGGACTCAACACCCGTCGGCTGTTCGTCCTGCTGCCGGCGGAGGGCGAGCCGGTGGCGGTGGCCCACCGGATCGAGCTCGCGCCGGTGGAACGATTCCCGGGGCGGGTCGTGCCGTATGCTCGATGGGAGGAGCTGCACGCGGCCCTGGGGGCGGTCGTGGCGGGCAAGCGCCTGGCGATGGAGGTGTTCCCGGACGACGCCGTGCCGTACCTCGATCGCGTGCCGAGCGGCGTGGTGGAGCTGGTGCGTCGGCTGGGGGGCACGGTGGTTCCCTCGGCGCCGCTGGTCAGCCGGTTCGCGTCGGGATGGACGGCGGCGGAGGCGGCGGACCACCGGTTCGCCGCGGAGGTGCTGGCGGACGTCGCCCGCGCCGCGCTCGCGCGGGCCGTTCGCGAGGCGGGCAGGGGCCTCACCGAGACCGCGCTCCAGGCGCGGGTCGTGGCGGCGGTGGAGGCCAGAGGGCTCGTCTTCGACACCCTGCCGATCGTCGGGTTCGGTCCCAACTCCGCCAACCCCCACTACGAGCCGCAGCCCGGCCGGGACGCCACGCTTCGCGCGGGTGACGTGGTGCTGCTCGACCTGTGGGCCGGCCGGAGCCGGACCACGGTCTTCGCGGACCAGACCTGGATGGGCTTCGCCGGCGAGCGCCCGCCCGAGCGCGTCGCCCGGGTGTGGGAGGTGGTGCGCTCGGCGCGGGAGGCGGCGGTGGCGCTGGTCCGGACCGCGGTGGCGGAGGGGCGGCCGATCGCGGGCTTCGAGGCGGACCGGGCCGCGCGCGGGGTCATCGAGGCGGCGGGGCTCGGGGAGCGGTTCGTGCATCGCACCGGCCACTCGATCGACCGGGACCTGCACGGCTCGGGACCGCATCTGGACGACTACGAGACCCACGACGACCGCCGGCTGATTCCCGGCATCGGGTTCTCGGTGGAGCCGGGGGTATACCTCCCTGGCGAATTCGGCGTACGGAGCGAGGTCAACATGCACTGGGGTGGGTCGGGTCCGGAGGTCACTCCGCGCGAGCCGCAGGCCGAGCTGATCCTCGCACCGGCCTAGGAAACCGGGTCGCGGAGGGCGACCCCTTCCCAAATCTCCGGCGATACGTTAGAATCGCGTCCGTCTATTTCCCTGTACCAATCCGAATACACAGCGCCCGCTTTTTTGTGTTCGCGCCCGCGACGGTTTCTCGGTTGCGTCAGCGCACCGCCGCTCGATCGCGCGCGCCCGACCGCTTGCAGGTTGTTTCAATAGGCAACTGCCTCGGTTTCAGAGAGTTACGCCGGCGGTGATTCGCCGAGTGCGCGTGTGTGACCCTTGCTTGACACGAAATTTTACGGGCTTCATATTAGGCTGCGACGGCCGGGCCGCGGTTGTCGCACGCGATGTCGGAACCGACATTGCGCCCCCTCTTCTCAACGTAGGACGTACTCCCACAGCAGGCCGCATCTCGAAGCAGGCCCAGAGCCATGGGGAGGCGTGCGCTCCCCGCTCACGGTCGGTCGTACGTGCAGGTTCACGCCTTTGGAGGACGTATCCATGAAGCATTGCCGTGTCAGCGCCTTCGTACGCGTTGCGCGGGTCATCGCGTGCGCGGCAGTCGCGCTGGGCCTGGGAGCAAGCTCGCTCCTCGCCCAAGGCTCGACTGGTAAGATCGAAGGCAGGGTGCGCGACCAAGCGGGCGCGCCCATTGCCAACGCCCAGGTGTTCGTGGTTGGGACGGCGTTCAACGCCCTGACCAACCCGCAGGGCTACTACTTCATCAACAACATCCCCGCCGGATCGGTGGTGGTGCGCGCCAACTTCATCGGCTACAAGTCGACCCAGGTCGAAGGCGTGAAGGTGCTCGCCGGCCAGACGATCACGGTGGACGTGCAGCTCGAGCAGACGGCCGTGCAGATCCAGGAGATCACCGTCGTCACGGAGACGCAGCCGCTCGTGCCGCGTGACGAGGTCACGACCAAGCAGCGGGTAGACGGCCAGTTCGCCGACGCGCTCCCGGTCGACCGGATCAACGACGTCCTCAAGCTCCAGCCGGGCGTCACCGCGGACAACGCCGGGAAGCTCTCGATCCGCGGCGGCCGCAACAACGAAGCCGCCACGTACGTCGACGGCGTCCCGGTCCAGGCCGGCTACCGCGGCGATCGATTCGCGGGCTCCGCCGGCACGGCGCTCGAGATCGGCACCAACGCCTTCGAAGAAGCCTCCGTCACCACCGGTTCCTCCTCCGCCGAGTTCGGCAACGCCAAGTCCGGTATCATCAACTACGTCACCAAGACCGGCGGGAGCGATTACAACGGGTCGTTCTCCTATTCGACGGACGAGCCGTTCGGCGTGAACCACTCGGTCGGGTTCAACCGGTTCGAAGGCGCCTTCAGCGGGCCGCTGGCGGGTCGCCTCACCTTCGCGTTGAGCGGCACGCTCGAGGGCCACAAGGCCGCGGAGGAAGGCTTCGGCAGCGAGAACGTGCCGATCTTCCTGCCGGCGGGCATCGACACGACGATCACTCAGCTCAGCGCGCTGGATGATCCGGCCACCCCGGAAGACGAATCGGCTACCGCCGACTCGACCCAGGTGCCGATCTACAACTATGCGATCTCGCGCGGCAAGTGCGACGCCTTCCAGAACGCGGGCGCCGACGGCGTGAACGGCGCCGACGCCGGGTACATCAACCAGATCCGGAACAACTTCGGGCTGGACTGCAACGGCGTCCGCCTTCCGGCGACCGCCTCGACGCTCTACACGGCGTCGGGCAAGCTGAACTACACCTACGGCACGGGCTCGCGACTCTCGCTCAGTCTGGCCACCAGCCGGAACCAGGGCCACACCTTCCCGTTCATCATCTCGTACATCAACAACATCTCGCTCCCGTCATCCGATCGCGGGTTCTCCAACCGGAACTACTTCGCGACGCTGAACTGGACCCAGAACCTGAGCAAGAGCAGCGAGCGGGCGCTGGCCCTCGACGTGGCGCTGTCGTACCAGCAGGACCGGACGATCAACAGCCCGCTCACGACCGAGAGCGATCTCTCCACGCGTGATCCGTTCGGCGGCTTCATCATGTCGCCGATGAAGTTCCTGTTCGATTTCGACAAGTTCCCGATCACCGACGAGCTGATCAACAACGTCCGGGTCAACCAGGGCCGGATCACGCCGTTCGACGCCAACAACGGCGGCATCTACAACATCCTCGATGTGACCCGGAACAACGCCTACGGCCTGTACGGCCAGTACCAGAACTTCGCCAACACGCTGGACGGCGCCACCTGGACCTTCGGCGAGGGCGGCGGCCCGGCCAACGGCAACGGCTTCCCCACCCGGCTCAGCCTGTACAAGGAAGACCGGTACATCGGCAAGGCCAAGCTCGACTGGCAGGCCGACCGGTACAACCGCCTCAACATCGGCGCCGAGTTCACCCAGTACCACATCGACAACTACACGTTCCGCCTCCAGGACAAGTTCTTCTCGGACGCGTATCGCGAGAAGCCGATCCGGTGGAACGGCTACGTGGAAGACCGCCTCGACCTGGGTGACGTGGTCGTGGTGGGCGGCCTGCGGTACGACTACTACGACACCCGTGCCTCCCGCCCGTTCGCGACGGACACGCTGGGCAACACCTATGCGTTCCCGCGCGTCTCGAGCATGCCCGGGTTCGACCAGACCAATCCGACGTCGATCTTCGTGAAGGACAAGCACCACGACTACCTGAGCCCGCACGTCCAGGTGTCGTTCCCGGTGACCGACAAGACGAACTTCCGTCTGTCGTACGCCCACCAGGTGCAGACGCCTGACTTCGCGCTGCTCCTCGGCGGCATCAACACCGACCTGGGCAACACCAACACCAACCAGGTGTTCGGGTCGGACCTCGACTTCGGCAAGACGATCACCTTCGAGTTCGGCATCCGGCACGCGTTCAGCGACGACATGGTGCTCGACGTCGCGGCGTACAACAAGGACATCGTGTCCGATCCGGCGGCCCGCCTGGTCACCCTGTACGACCCGGCCCTCAGGCGCGACAACGACTTCCGCATCCTGACGAACCTGGACTTCGGGAACGTCCGCGGTCTCGACGTCCGCCTCGACCGCCGTTTCGGCAACTACTTCAACGGCACGTTCAGCTACTCGTTCCAGCAGGCCAAGAACACCGGTTCCGATCCGTTCACCTACGTGAACTACGGGTCGCGCATCGTGAACCAGGTCGGTGGCAACAACGGCGCCCAGCCGCCGCCGCAGGGCATCCTGCCCACCGACAACAGCCGGCCGCACACGCTGGCGACCGCGTTCTCGGTCACCATGCCGGACGACTGGAACAAGGGCACCGTCTCCGGCACGATCTTCCAGAACACCAGCGTGTTCGCGACGTTCCGCTACACCAGCGGCACCGCGTACACCAAGTGCGGCGAGAGCGCCGAAGAGCAGAGCATCATGTCCATCGAGAACTGCGTGCGCCTGTTCCCCGAGGGCATCAACACGCAGCGGCTTCCGGCCCTCAAGGAGCTCAACGCGAAGTTCACCAAGGGCTTCTCGCTGGGTAAGCTGGACCTGACGGGCTATCTCGACGTCCGGAACATGCTGAACTTCAAGAACGTGCTCCAGGTCTTCGCGGTGAACGGCGACGTGCGGAACGACAACGAGCGCGCCGAGAACCTGAAGGCCGATCTGGACGACCTGGCCTCCGAGCGCGACAACAACAATGCGGTCGGGCCCGACGGAGCGCTCGACCTCACCTTCGGTGGGGCGGCGGATCCGCGCGCGAGCTGCAACACCTGGGTGAGCAGCAAGAACGATCCGGCTGCCGCCAACTGTGTCTACCTGATCCGCGCCGAAGAGCGCTATGGCAACGGCGACCACGTCTACACGCTCGAGGAGCAGACGAGCGCGATCAATGCGCTGTACGACGTCGGCCGCGGCACGCAGGAGCAGTACGGCGCCCCGCGCCGGGCCCGCCTGGGCTTCGAGATCAACTTCTGATGTAAACACCCCGAGCATGCTGCGGGTCGGCCGGATTCGGCCGGCCCGCGGCAGGCGAGGGGGCTGTGTATCTCTCTAAGGAGGACGGGATGCGTTTCTCGCGTTGTCAGCGCGTAGTCTTGCGGGCAGTCGTCGCGGCCCTGGCGCTGGGCGCCACGGTCGCCTCGACGGCGGTCGCCAAGCCGCGGCCCTCGAAGCCCGGCGGGTTCCGGCTCTTTTCGAGTGCCCAGAACGTCTTCACGCCGAACCGGGTGCAGTGCCGGGTGTTCTCGTCCGGCCAGATCTGCGCCACGGGCTCGTCGACGGTCGGCGGCGGCATCTGGCCCCGCGGCACCGCTGACCAATACGTCTTCGGCTCCGGCATCAACATCGCCGGCGTCATCGAACCCGGCGACAAGTCGGTGAACGGGTTCGCGGGTGACACCGCGGGCGCGTTCTTCAACAACACGGCCGGCGGCGACAACGGCGAAGAGGTCCGGCCGATCTTCGCATCCGCCGACGCGACCGACGCGGCCAACTGGCCCGACGTCGCGCGCGTGCCGTGCGCGGTCGGCTCCACGGCCACGCCATGTGTCGACCTGGCGCTGGGCAGTGACCCGCAGGGCGACCTGTTCGACCCGGCGCTGCAGGGTGGCATCGCCGCGTCCCAGGGCGACCTCTGGTTCGTGAGCTGGGAGGGCAATCCGGCCCGCCTCGAGAGCCGCGCCCACCCGCTCGGCATCGCGGTCGAGACCCGGGCGCTCGGCTGGAACTTCCCCAGCGGCAACCAGGACATCATCTACTTCGTCTACACCTTCTACAACATCACCAGCACCAACGCGGCCGACTACGCGGCGATCCGCCCGGCCATGCGCGAGGTGCTGCTGCAGAAGGCCGCGGACTTCCAGGCGCTCAACACCGCCAAGTACGGGATCAACCTCCCGGCCGGCGGCTACACCATCAACAACTTGTTCGCCGCGTTCGTGGCGGACATGGACGTGGCCCAGGCCGACGCGAACTACGCCAGTGTCAACGTGCCGTTCGCGATGGGTTACACCTACGAGCACACGTTCAGCGAGGCGACGGCCCGGAGCATCGGCTGGACGTTCGACCCGGCCATCTTCGGCTCGGCGCCGTTCTTCAACGGCGTGGGCTTCGTGGGCGTGAAGTACCTTCGCAGCCCCGTGGATAGTCTGGGCAACGAGGTCGGCCTGTCGCTGTTCGGCACGTTCTCCCGGTCGTCCGGCTCGCTGCAGGACCCGAACGACGACAGGCAGCTCTACCGGTACATCACGGGCGGCCTGCTGCCGACCGACGGCGCCTGCTCGCTGGCCGACCCGCTCGTCTCCAAGATCTGCTTCGTCAACATCGGCAGCGCGGCGGACATGCGGTTCTTCGAGTCCTCCGGTCCGCTCAACCTCGCGCCCGGCGGCTCGGGCACGATCGTGGTGGCGTACATCTTCGCCGCGCCTGTCTCGGCGGGTGGCTGCCCCGGCGCCGCGTGCGACGTGAAGCCCGCCACCTCGAATGGCGACCTGACCATTCTTGGGGATCCTGCCCGGATGGCGACCGGTGTCAACCAGATCGATCAGATGACCGGCTACATCGGCTTCAACAACGGTGGCCCGACCGACACCGACCCCACCAAGGTCAGCCAGGCCGAGTTCGTGACCCAGCCGGGCTCCCTGCTGGGCAAGGCCACCGTGGCGCAGGCGGTGTTCGACGGGAAGTTCCTGCTCCCGTTCGCGCCGGAGCGCCCCGAGTTCTTCCTGGTCCCGGGCAACAACCAGGTCACCGTCCTCTGGGCCGCCTCGGCCACGGAGACGACGCCTGATCCGTTCTTCCAGGTGGCCAGCGAGCCCACGAAGGACGGCAACCCGAATCCGCTGTACGACCCGAACTTCCGCGGCAACGACGTCGAGGGCTACCGGATCTACCGCGGCCGGACCAGCAGCCCGACCGAGCTGCAGCTGGTCGCGCAATTCGACTATGCGCCTGATCCGGCCACCGGGAAGGGCATCTTCAAGGACTTCCGTGCCCTGGTCAATCCGACGGCGACCTGCGCGCCCGAGCTGGGTGTCACGCTCGACTGCGCGGGGATCGTGTACTCCACGCCGGCGCCGGGCAGCCCGTTCGTCGGCAACGCGGACATCGATATTGTCGGCACCATCACCCAGGTCACCCCGGGCAACCGCGTGCTGCTCGCGGACGGCAAGGCGCAGATCCTGCCGGGTACCCTGGACACCGCGTTCGCGGACGTCTCGAAGGGGCGCATCGCGCAGGGCGTCTCGACCGACCTGGCCAACACCGGCGTGCCGTTCATCTTCATCGACCGGAACGTCCGGAACAGCCTGCGGTACTTCTACTCGGTGGTCGCGTTCGACGTGAACTCCCTGGTCTCGGGTCTCTCGAGCCTCGAGTCCAACCGGGCCACGAAGGCCGTGACCCCGGTGCCGGCCGAGTCGAACCAGCAGATCGCGAGCAACCTCGTGACCCACGTGATCGGGCGCGGGGTGGCCATGGACACCGCCATCAGCTCGGCGCCATCGATCGACGCCACCACCGGCAAGTTCAGCGGCCCGTTCCAGGCGGCTGATGGTGGGGTGGTGGGCTTCGTCGGCGAGTTCGCTTCCTCGGTCATCCAGCCGACCCAGAGCGGCGCGCTCACGATGCGGCTCGACAGTCTGCATATGGGCCAGTACGACGCGACGGCGCTCTACGGCGCTGCGGTCGGTCCCACGATCCCGACGCAGTATTACGTGACCCTGAACAACGGCGTGGACAGCTTCAAGACGAACATCCCGTTCTCCCAGACTCTGTACGCGGGCAGCGCAGCCGCGGCAGGGACGATCGAGTCGACCAGCGTCTTCTTCGAAGCGCTGACCGTCGATCCGGCGACCGCTGCCAGGTTCGAGGGCAGCCCGCCGTTCAAGCTCCAGGGCCAGGGCACCGTCAAGGCGCCCACCGGGAGCGAGTTGGGCGGGTGGGGCATGGGATGCCGGTTCAGCGACTTCGGCGCCGGCGCCGACTGCTTCCACAACGGGTCGCGCTGGTTCGACGGGCCTTCGCCCGTCACGAACGAAACGAAGGACGACCCGAACGGCGGCAACTGTCTGCCGGCCGCCTTCAGCACCGGTGGTGGCAGCGCAACGCCGCACAATCCGGCCGAGTGCGACGTCACGAACTACAACAACGCGGGCCAGCTCACGGGCGTCACGACGATTCAGCAGATCCTGCCGTACATCCAGCTGAATGGTGAGTACCGCAACATGGACTGGGTCCTGCCGACCGTTCGGCGTGCCGCGGACTTCAACGTGTACTGGGGCGTCGGCGGCCTGGTCGACTCGGTCATCGACATCACGCACAACGTGCCCGTGCCGTTCCAGCCCTACATGGGCGGCGGGTTCGGCATCCTGAACACGGCCGCGGGTGCCAACAGCGTGCAGGACGCGCGGCCGACGGTCCTCACCGCGACCGACATGGCATGCGTCGAGCCGTGGGCGAGTGGCGGCGTCACCGAGCCATCCGTTCGCATCCAGTGCGCCGGCACGCCGGTCGCGCTGAGCAACACCGCCCAGCTCGGGAGCGTGGCGTTCTTCAAGACCTCGCTGGCCGAGGCGGCCACGATCGCTCCAGCGGCCGATGGCGGGTTCATTTTCTACCTCGCGGGCGACCAGTTCGTGATGAGCATGCCCGCCCTGCCGGCGCAGGGAACGGTCTGGGCACTCCGGTCGTACGTCGGAGAGATCCTGGGCACCCCTGGCAGCTTCACCTTCACCCCGGCAGGCACCCGTCCCTTCACCGCCATCGGCGCCACGGCGGCGCTCGAGTTCGGCGTGAGCAGCGTCGTTGCCGAAGCCACGGATGACGATCTCAGCCACGTGCACACCGTGCCCGACCCGTACTACGTGAAGAGCGCGTTCGAGTCGAGCACCGATCAGAAGGTATTGAAATTCGTCGGGCTCCCGCAGGATGCGATCATCAGGATCTACTCGGCGAGCGGCGTCCTGGTGCGTATGCTCGAGCACCATGGCGGCCAGTACAGCTCAACCAGCAACTCGCAGGGGAGCGAGGTCAACTGGGACCTCAGGAACCGCAACAACCAGGTGGTCGCAAGCGGTGTGTACTTCTATCACATCGAAGCCGGTAGCGCCCGGAGAGTGGGCCGCTTCACGGTCGTGAACTTCGCCCAGTAAGGGGCCCCGACGGGGGCGGGTCCTCGGACCCGCCCCAACCTTCAGGAGAATGACAACATGACGAAGCTCACCGCACCTGGGTGGCTGCTTGCCTTCGGACTGCTGAATGCGTTTCCGGCCGTCGCGGCCGCGCAGAACGAGACGGGACAGCCAGTCGGGCAGGAAGACAACACCGCCTACGGCACGACCGCGGCGGAGTTCCTCCTTCTCGGCGCGGGCGCCCGGGGCACGGCACTCGGCGGATCGTTCGCCGCGATCGCTACCGACGTCAGCGCGCTCTACTACAATCCCGCGGGCGTGGCCATGCTGGACCGGCCGGGCGTAATGCTGGGAACCTACGACTACGTCGCCAACACCCGGTACTCGTGGGCCGGCGTGGCCTTCCCGTTCTCCGGCGGCTCCCGGACGCTCGGCTTCCAGCTCGGAACCTTCGGGTTCAAGGACCAGCCGATCTACACCGAGGACCAGCCGGACGGCACGGGCGGCACGTACTCCGTCAACCAGACGTTCGTGGGCGCGACGTTCGCCCAGAACTTCTCCGACCGGTTCTCGGCGGGTATCACCGCCAAGTACGTCGATGACCGGCTCGGCACGGTGAGCGGCAACGCGTTCGCCGTGGACTTCGGCACCAACTTCCACGCGTCGCTGAACAACCACCCCGTGAAGTTCTCGTTCGTGCTCGCGAACCTGGGCTCGAACCTGACCTACTCGGGCACCGGCCTCGCCGGCGACGTGCAGCGCGACCCGCTGCCGGGTGAGGATCCCGTTCCGACGCTGCCGCAGCAGGCCAACCTGCTGACCAAGGACTTCCCGCTCCCCACGACGTTCCGGGTCGGGCTGGCCTACGACATCATCACGGGCGAGAGCAACCGGCTCACGATGCTCGGCGACTTCAACCAGCCGAACAACAACAAGCCTGGCTTCGCCTTCGGCAGCGAGTGGCAGTCGCAGAAGCTCGGCGGCTCGAACTTCGGCTTCGCGCTCCGGGGCAGCTACAGCTATACCGGCGCGAACAACCTCACCCCGACCACGTCGACCACCGCCCTCAGCGACGAGGAGAGCCTCCAGGGTCTCGCGTTCGGCGGCGGCCTGCAGTACGGCGGGAACGGGAACGGGTTCGGCCTGAGCCTGGACTACGCCTACAAGTATCTCGGTATCCTCGGCCCGACCAACTTCTTCAGCTTCTCGCTGGGGTGGTAGGCGGGCCTGCCTGTTCGCTCTGAAGTGGCGGTAGCTGATCTATGATCGCAGTCCGGTTGGTCGCCCTCGCGGCCATGGCGTCGTTCGCGCGTCCGGGGCAGGGTCCGGCGCCCGACGCCGGCCTCATCCTCCGCGCGGTGCGCTCGTATCGCGCGGAGCAGGGCCGTACGGAAGTGAACGCGTTCGTCCAGGTCCCCTACGCCGTACTCGAGCCGACGGGGGAGGGCAACACGGGATCCCTGAGTTACCGGGTCGGGGTGAAGGTGACCGACTCCACGGGGCTCACCCTGCTGCAGCAGTCCTGGCAGAACCACGCCCCGGCCGACGTTCGAGGCCCAGCGGCGTTCGGGGTCGAGATGGTGCGGTTCAGTCTGGCGCCCGGCAGGTACAGCCTCGAGGTGAACGTCGAGGACTCCGTGTCGGGCCACAAGGTGGGATCGACGGTCCAGCTCGAGGGCTATCGGAGCGCACCCCCGGCGTCGGACCTGCTGCTGTCGCCGCAGATCCGGCCCGTCACCGCCGGCGACACCGTCCCGCTGCCGGCCGAGCTCCGGTGGGGACGCATGCTGGTGACGGCGGCGGCACGACTGGAGCTGACACCGCTCCGCGCCACCGCGTACTACCTCCTCGAGGCCTATTCGGCTCAGGAGACGAACGGCACGCTCACCATCAAGGTGGTGGATTCGGCCGGCAAGGCGCTCACGACGACGCCGGCGACGCCGGTGACGGTGCCCGCGGGCGGTGGGGTCCTGAAGGGTCAGCTCGACCTGAGCGGCCTCCCGCCGGGCCAGTACACGATGAATGCCGCGCTCGATATCGGCGGCAAGACGGTGGAACGGTCGGCGGTGTTCAACATGGCCGGTCTCGACGAGACACTGGAGAAGGACGTCGCGCGGCGCGAAGCGGCCAAGGGCACCGACGAAGGCTATTTCGAGGCGATGAACGAGAAGGAGCTCGACACCGCGAAGGAACCGCTGATGCTCGTCGCCCAGTCGGGCGAGCTGTCCAAGTACACGAAGGACCTGAGCCTGCGCGCCAAGCGGCGCTTCCTGGTCGAGTTCTGGCAGAAGCGCGACTTGGTGCCCAGCACGCCGGACAACGAGACCCGCCAGCGGTTCTACGACGCGGTGGCCTACGCGGAGCGGACCTACGGCGAGAAGGGCCGGGCGGCGATGCCCGGATGGAAGACGGACCGCGGCCGGATCTTCGTCCGGAACGGCGCGCCCGACGATGTGCTGCAGCGGCCGCAGGCCGGTCGCTCACCGCCGTACGAGGTGTGGCGGTTCCGGACCGGGAAAGACCGGTACTACATCTTCATCGATCGGGCCAACGGCCTGGGCAACTACCAGCTGGTCTACTCCAACGACCTGAAGGAGCCTGGACAGCCGAACTGGCAGGAACTGCTGCACAAGGAGGACGCGGTCGATGACATCGGTCGCTTCCTCGGCGTGGACTTCAAGGTGAACGGGGTACCGGACAAGTTCTGAGTGTTGCTGCTTCTTCTACATGGCCTTTGAACGAGGTGCGAAGTATGAATCGCTTGACATCTGGTATGGTTCCTTTGTTCGCCCTTCTGCTGGCGCTCGGATGCAGCGGCGATCCCACCGAGCCGCTCCGGGCCGGGATCTCGCGTATCGAAGCCACGCCGTCGCAGCTGTTCCTGCAGCTGGGTGAGTCGAAGACCGTGGAAGTCACCGCGGTCGACGATCAGGGCAACGCGATCTCGTCCGCGTACGAGGCGACCGAGGTCGGCCCGGGCATCACCGTCCGCCGCGACTCGACCTTCCTGCCGGTGTTCGTGAACGACAGCCAGCTCAGCGTGGCCGCCGAGGCGCCGACGATGCGCTTCGTCGTCACGGCGGACAACTACGGCGCCACGTCCTTCAAGCTCGGCACGGGTGAGACCACGGTCACGATCCCCGTCCAGGTCATTGCTCAGAACGTCCTCGCGGTGCAAGCGAGCAACGTGACCCCGGTGCTGAACGAGGTCGTCACCCTCACCGCGCCGGCCGGAGTCAGCTTCTCGCCGACCACGACGGTGACCTTCACGGGTGCCGTCGCTCAGCCGGCGGATGTGGTCGTGGCGGCTGACGGCAAGAGCCTGACCTTCCTGCCGCCGCCGAACATCCTCAATGCTCCTGCCGTCCTCACGGATGTCGTCTCGGACGCCACGCCCGGGGTGACATTCGCCCCGTCGACGGACGTTCGTTTCACCACGCCGGCGATCACCGTGTTCGACGGCACGGTCTCGAACTTGACGCCTGCCCTGGGTGAGCCAGTCACGGTCACCTTCAACGGAGCGACGTTCGATCCGGCTACCGCCGTGTTCCAGATCGGGGCAGACACCGTGACGCTGGTCGGCGCCACTCCCAACGTCGCCACGCTCATTCCGCCGCCGGGAGCCACGGGGCTGCTCCTGGTCAATGGCTTGGTGATCGACACGATCAACCAGTTTGCCCTGAACCTCACGAACGCGGTCACGGATACGATGACCGTGGGTACTGTCGCTCCGCCGATCGCGAACACGGACGATATAAACACCGCTCCCACCGTGACCGCACCGTCAGCCTTCCCGACCGTGGTGTTCGACTCCTCGAGCTTCACTGGAGCCGACATCACCGGTGACGGCGGTGTTGGGGCACAGTACTACAAGTTCACCGTCGCCGCGACGGATACCATCAACGTGAGTGTGGCGTCCGACAATGGCGGTGCCGATCTCGACCTGATCGTTTGTGGTGACGCTGCCTGCAACACGGCGCCCCTTGTAGCCGCCACCACCGCCTTCGACGAAGGCGACACGGCGGAGTTTCTGCCTGGCACCTACTTCATCGCGGTGGTGAACTTCGACGGCGGGGCTACCACCTCGATCAAGCTGATTCTCGCACCAAGCACAATTGAGTAAGTAGGCGTGCTGGTTCGCGGCTCCAACAACGGGCCTCCGCCGATTCCGGTGGAGGCTCGCTTGCGTAGGCGACTCACTGAGCGGTCGGCATAGAAGGCACGCGAGTACCGTCCCCAGTAATCGGCGGGCCAGTCGCCCGAAACCGAATGCCCCCCGCTGCGATCGCAGCGGGGGGCATCGTTTTGTCCCCAACCATGCCGGGGCGACATCACCATCCCAAGGTCAGGCGCGGATCGCAGCTCACCTAACCCGGGCTCGGGTTTCCGCCCTACCCGAGGCCCTCCGCCTCCGTCGCCCCGCCCACCGCGACCATCCCGTCCCTGAACTGGCGCTGATACAGTCGCGCGTACAGACCGCCCAACGCCAGCAGCTCCGCGTGTGTCCCTTCCTCGACGATCCGCCCATGATCCAGCACGAGCAGCCGGTCCGCCCGCTGCACGGTGCTCAGCCGGTGCGCGATGATCAGCGTCGTCCGCCCTACCAGCAGCTTGGCCAGGGCGTCCTCGATCAGGCGCTCGCTCTCGGTGTCGAGATTGCTCGTCGCCTCGTCCAGGATGAGCACGGCCGGGTCCTTGAGGATCGCGCGCGCGATCGCCACCCGCTGCCGCTGGCCGCCCGACAGCTTGACGCCGCGCTCGCCGACCAGCGTCTCGTACCCCAGTGACAGCCGCTCGATGAATTCGTGGGCGTGCGCGGCGCGGGCGGCCGCCTGGACCTCGGCCTCGGTGGCCTGGGGCCGCGCGTAGGCGATGTTCTCCCGGATCGTTCCGCTGAACAGCGCCGGCTCCTGGGGCACGACCCCGATGGCGCCGCGAAGCTCCGCGAGCCGGACCGATCGAATGTCGAGCCCGTCCAGCGTGATGCGCCCGCGGTCCACGTCCCAGAACCGGGGCAGAAGGGACACGAGCGTCGTCTTCCCGCCGCCCGAGGGGCCGACGAGCGCTACCACCTCCCCTGGCGCCACGGCGAGGGAAACGTCGTCGAGGGTCGACGGGAGCGAGGGGTCCGACAGGTAGCGGAAGGACACCCCCTCGAACTTCACCTGGCCCCGTGGCGGCGCGGGAAGCGCCGCCGGCGAGGCGGGATCGGCGATCGCCGGCTCCATCTCCAGGATCTCGAACACCCGCTCCGCCGCGCCGACCGCCTCCTGATAGGTCGTGAACGACGTGGCCAGCGCTCCGATGGACGCGGCGATGGTGATGGTGTAGAGAAGGAAGCCGACCAGCGCGCCCGCCGTGAGCTTGCCGTCGAGCACCAGCAGGCCGCCTTGCCATAGCACGAACACGATCGCCGCGAAGGTCGAAAACGTGAGCATTCCGAAGAACACGCCCCGCACCCGCGCGCGCTTGAGCGCCGTCCGCACGCTGGCGCTGATCCGCTCGCCGTACCGTGCCCGCTCGGCCGGCTCCTGGACGAAGCTCTGCACCGTCCGGATCTGCGAGAACGCCTCCTCGGCGACGGCGGTCGCCTCGGCGACCCGGTCCTGCACGCCCATCGTCATGTGCCTGAGCCGCCGCCCGAAGACGAGCGCGGTGCCCACCACGACCGGCGCCGCAAGCAGCGCGGTGAGCGTGAGTCGCGGCTGCAGCCAGGTGAGCAGGATGACCCCGCCCAGCAGCGCGATGATCTGCCGAGAAAATTCGGAGACCTGGTGGCTCAGGACGCCCTGCAGGAGTCCGATATCCGCCGTGAGGCGGCTGGTGAGCTCCCCGGTGCGCCGGTCCGCGAAGAAGCCCGGCGGCATCTCCAGGAGCTTCGCGAACAGCTCGCGCCGGAGTCCCGCCACCGCCTGCTCGCCCGCCGCGCTCAGCAGATACGCCTGCAGGTAGTTGAGCACCGCCTGCACGCAGAACAACGCGACCAGGCCGAGCGCTATCTGGTCCAGGAGCGCGCGATCCCGGTTCACGAACGCGGCATCCAGGAGGTACCGCACCACCATCGGGAAGGCCAGGCTCGCGAGGCCGCTCAGCACCAGCGCGATGGTGGCGGCCACGAGCATGCCGCGATATGGGCGCACCCGGGGCCACAGCCGCACGAGACGACCGGGCCTGGGAAGCCGGCGGGAGACGGATGGAGCCGCGGGGTCAGACATGATCGGGGCGGAGCGGCGCCGAGGGGCGCCGCGGGCTCGAGTCACCCGAGCGACAGCGAAGGCGGCATGACTCGCTCAGGGTGACCTGCAATCAGGGATGGATGTGCGCGGCAACCGGCATGACCGCCTCGGTGCCGGACCCGCCGAGAATGATCACCTTCTCGGCGCGCGGCCTGCCGAACGGGAGCGCCCGGTCGATACCCATCGCCGCGAACAAGAGGGCGAGGTACAGAAGCGAGTAGCGGTACATCTGCCACGCTACCGGCGTCACCGAGCGCTCGCGCAGCAGCCGGATGCAGTACCACAGGAGCCGGCCCCCGAGGAGCACGGCCGCCACGAGATAGAACGTCCCGAGCGCGCCGAACAGGGTCGGCATGACCGTGAGCGGCAGGAGCATCAGCGTGTAGACCAGCATCTCGTACTTGGTTCTCGCCTCACCGCGGACGACGGGCATCATGGGGATGCCGGCGCGGGCGTAGTCCGCCTGCTTGATGAGGGCGAGCGCCCAGAAATGGGGCGGCGTCCAGTAGAAGATGATGGCGAACAGGTAGATGGCGGCCAGGTCGATGCGGCCCGTCATGGCCGCCCATCCCACGAGCGGCGGGAAGGCGCCGGCCGCGCCGCCGATGACGATGTTCTGCGGGCTCGTCCGTTTGAGCCATACGGTATACACGAGCACGTAGAACAGCAGACCGCCGAGCGCGAGCCAGGCGCTCAGCTCGTTTACCCGATACCAGAACACCGCGAAGGCCGCGAGACCCAACGCCACGCCGAACGCCAGGCCGAAACCGGCGGAGATGCGGCCCGACGGAATCGGCCGCAGGCGTGTGCGCGACATGCGGGTGTCGATGTCCCGGTCGAACCACATGTTGATCGCGTTCGCTCCGCCGGCCATGAGGTAACCGCCCACCAGCACCCACAGGAGCTGGCGCCAGGTGGGGAGCCCCGCGGGCGTGATGAACATCGGTGCGATTGTGGTCACCAGGAGCAGCGAGATGATCCGCGGCTTGGTGAGCGTGACCAGGTCGGCGAGAAGCGACGGCCCTCGCAGGTCCCCGTCGGCCACGGACTCGGCCGGCGAGGCGGCCGGCGTTCGCGCGGATCGGAAGACGAGGTGAACGAGGGCGGCCCACACCAGACTGCCCACGAGCAGGTGAAGTGCCCGCAATCCCGGCGGCAGCAGGCTGAGAACCATCGCGGCGGCGACGCCGATCTGGACCACGGTCGCGGCGAGCACGAGCCCAGCGGCTTGCCGGAGCCTCCGTCCGGCCGGATCGATCCGGCGGCTGACCCGACTCACCATGACGACCACCAGGCCGAGAAACGCGAAGGCCAGAACGCGGTGCGTCCAGTGCAGGGTGGCGAGCGCACTGTCCGGCGGGCGAATCCCGCCGTCGCACAGCGGGAAGCCCAGACATAGAAGGCCGGCGTTGAAGTTCGCTACCTGAGCGCCGAACAGGATCACCGTGAAGCCGAGGACGGCCGTGCCCATGACCAGTCCGTGCGCCCCGTGACGCGCGCCCGGCGGAACCGCCGGTCCCTCGGACGCGCCGGCCCGGAGCGCAACGATCATCAGGACGGCCAGCAGGATCATCGCGTTGGCCAGGTGCGTGATGATCACCCACGGCGGGAGGGACAGCTTCACGGTGACGGCGCCGAGGAGCACCTGCACCACCAGCAGGACCAGCGCGAGTGTGGCGGGCGTTCGGAGCGCGCCGACGTCCCGATGCCGCCACCAGGCCACGAGGGCCACGGAGAGGACCAGAAGGCTCACCAGGGCGGCGACCCAACGGTGGCTGATCTCGATGGCGGTGGGGAGGTCGAGCGGGGGGAACCAGTGACCGTCGCAGCGGGGCCAATGGTCCCCGCAGCCCATGCCGGAGCCGGTGATGCGGACCACCCCTCCGAGCACGATAAGCCCCAGGGCGAAAGTAGCGCCGGTCCAAGCCAGCCGGCGGAGCGTCCGCGCCCGGTCGGGGGTCGATTCCATCATATCGCCGGGAAAGAACGCGTACGGCAGAGCCTTGTCAAGGCTATATTTAGCCCATGTCCACACAACGCGACGCCTGGGGGGAGCGCCTCCCCAGACACCTGGGTCTCGGCAGCGCAATCGCGGTGCTGGTGGGGTCGACGATCGGGAGCGGAATCTTCCGGGTGCCAGCGGGCGTCGCCGAGCGGCTCCAGGACCCCGGACCGGTCCTGGTGGCGTGGGTGGTAGGCGGCCTGGTAGCCCTGTTCGGGGCGCTGACCTACGCCGAGCTGGCCGCCGCGCTTCCGAGGTCGGGCGGCGTGTTCGCCTACATCCTCGAGGGGTTCGGGCCCCTCCCGGCGTTCCTCTTCGGGTGGACCGAGCTCACCGTCATCCGCGCCTCCGCGCTCGGCGCCATCTCGACGATCTTCGCGGAGTACCTGGGCTACTTCATTCACCTGACGCCCGAGCAGGTTCGGTGGGTAGCCGCAGGCGCCATCCTGTTCGTCGGGACGGTCAACTATCTCGGTGTGAACAGCGCGGCGGTGCTGGTGAACCTGACGACGGTCGCCAAGTACGGTGCATTGGCCGCGCTCGGGCTGCTGGCGTTCACGGCGGGCTCCGGCAGCGCCTCGCACTTCACGCCGGCGTGGCCGCGAGGTCTCGACCTGTCGTTGATGGGAACGTCGTTGATCGCGATCATGTGGACCTACGATGGCTGGGCCGACCTGTCGTTCGTCGGCGGCGAGGTGAAGGACCCGGCGAGGACGCTGCCACTGGCGCTGATCCTGGGCACCACGGGAATCGTCCTCGTCTACCTCCTGCTCAATCTGGCGTACATCTACCTGGTGCCGCTCCCGGAGATGGCGGGCGCCAGGCTGATCGCGGCCACCGCCGCGGACCGGATTCCGCTGTTCGGCGGCGCGGGCGGCAGCGTCGTGTCCGCCATCGTCATGCTATCCTGCTTCGGCGCCTTGGCCGGCTCGATGATCACGGGCCCGAGGATCTTCTTCGCCATGGCGGACCGCGGCCTGTTCTTCCGGGCCATCGCTCGTGTGTCGCCCCGGTTCCAGAGCCCCTCGGTGGCGATCTGGCTGGCGACGGCGCTCGGCATGCTGTACGTCCTGTTCAACGACTTCCAGCAGCTGGCGGACAAGTTCATCCTGGGGATCTGGCCCTTTTACGCGCTCGCCGTCGCGGCCGTGTTCGTCCTGCGGCGTACTCGTCCCGACCTGCCGCGCCCGTACCGGACTTGGGGATATCCGGTGGTGCCGCTGCTGTTCCTGGTGGCCTCGGTGGCGATGGTGCTGAACGCGCTCTGGACCGACCCCGTGAACACGGGGATCACGTTCGCAATCATTCTGGCGGGGATTCCCGTGTACTACGGCTGGCGGACGTGGGGTGGACGCGCGCTCGGGACGGCGGTGGAGGAGGCCGCGACGGACTAGCCGCCCGTCGCCATCAATCTCCCTATCCGACCACTCGCACCTCGACCGCCAGGTCCGCTGCCCGGACACTGTGGGTCAACGCGCCGATCGACACGAAGTCGGCTCCCGCCTCCGCGTACGCGCGCACGTTCTCCAGGGTGATGCCGCCGGTCGCCTCGATCTCGATGCCCGGCCGCAGTTCTCGCGCGCGGCGGCCCCAGGCCGCCACCGTCTCCGGTGTCTGGTTGTCCACCAGGAGCCGCGTCGCGCCCGCCGCGCAGGCCTGCTCGAGCTGTTCCGGCGACTCGACCTCGACGTATAGCGCGGTCACCCCTCGCCGCTGAGCCTCCTGGAGTGCTCCGGCGAGGCTGCCACCGTCCCGCACGACCGCCTGCCAGTGGTTGTCCTTCACCATCACCGCGTGGCTCAGGTCCGCGCGGTGCGCCGCCCCGCCACCGGCCAGGACCGCGGCGATGTCCAGCGCTCGGAGCCCGGGGGCCGTTTTCCGGGTGTGGAGGACGCGGCAACCGGTTCCGGCGACCGCATCCACGTAGGCGCGGGTCGCGGTCGCGATGCCGCAGGCGCGCTGAAGGAGGTTGAGCAACGGCCGCTCGGCGCGCAGGATCCGCGCGAGCGGCCCGTGAAGAACGCCCACGAGGGTGCCCGGGCGGACGAGGCGCCCGTCCGGCGCGCGCCACTCGATCCGGCACTCGCACGCGCGCGCGACGGCGTCCGCGTAGGCCGCGCCGGCCAGCACGCCGCCACTCCGGAACTCGATGATCCCTTCGGCGTCGACGCCGGAGGGAACGGTGACGGCGGTGGTGACGTCCGTTTCGCCGTCCTCGGCCAGCGCGAGGGCGGCGATGCGGGCCGCGTCCGCGCTCACTTGCCCAGCGCGACCATGCGGTCGATGGCGCCCCGGGCACGGGCCGCGATGTCGGCCGGCACCGTGATGTGGTAGCGATCGAGCGCGAGCGAGTCGCGCACGTTGGGGAGGGTAATCGTCTTCATGAAGGCGCACTCGGCCTCGGGGTCGGCCGCGATGAACTCCTTCTCGGGCGCCATTTGCTTCATCCGGTGCATGATTCCGGTCTCGGTGGCGACGATAAACCGGTTGGCCGGCCGCTCGCGGACGGCGCGGATCATGCCCTCGGTCGAGGCGATGTGCAGTCCTTCCGGCTTGATGTCGCCCCGGCCCATCTCGTAGATCAGCTGGCCAGCGCAGCCGCACTCCGGATGCACCAGCACCTCGGCGTCGGGGAACTCCTCCCGCGCCGCATTCAGCGTCTCGGCGCGAATTCCCTTGTGCACATGACACTCGCCCATCCACACCTCGACCCGGCGGTGTGGACGCATGCGGCGGACGTGGGCGCCGAGGAAGAAATCGGGCAGGAACAGAATGCCCTTGTCCTCCGGGATCGCATCGATCACATCGAGCACGTTGCCGCTGGTGCAACAGTAGTCGAGCTCGGCCTTCACCTCGGCGGTGGTGTTCACGTAACCGACGGCGATGTAGCCGGGAAATTCGGCCTTCCACTTTCGCACATCTTCCGCGGTGATCGTCGCCGCGAGCGAGCACCCGGCCTTGAGGTCCGGCAGGAGCACGCGCTTGGCCGGCGAGAGGATCGCCGCCGTCTCCGCCATGAAGTGCACGCCGGCGAAGATGATCACCTGCGCCGGCGTCTGTGCCGCCTGGCGCGACAGGCCGAGGGAGTCGCCCACGTAATCGGCGACGTCCTGCACCTCGGGACGCTGATAGTTGTGGGCGAGCACGACAGCGTTGCGACGCCTGGCCAACGCCCGGATCTCGGCCTGCAGCGCCGCGATCTCTTCCGGGGATTCGTCGAGGCGCTCGATGACCGGGAGGGACAGGGTCATGCCGTCTCTCGCGTGAAGGCGGCAGGCGGGTAGTCGGCTCTGCGGTGCCCGCCACGGCTCTCGCGGCGACGGCGCGCGGCTTCGGTGATGAGCCCGGCGACCAGCAGCTGGTTGTGCGTGCGCCAGGCGCCCGCCGGGGCTTCCCGGCTCAACCGGTCGAGCTCCCCCTCGGCGTGGAGCAGGGAGGCCTCGGTTCGCTGGACGCCGACATCGGCGGTCATGGTCTCGCGCATCCGGACGCGGATCGGCTCACAGCGCTCGTCCTCGCCGGTGTCGCGAGTCGACGCGGTTGCCTCGGCCGGCAGCGCCGACGGGAGGCTGGGCGGGGTGGACGCCACCGAGCGCCCGGTGCGATCGGCGAACACGAGTCCTTCGAGCAGCGAGTTGGACGCGAGCCGGTTGGCGCCGTGCACGCCCGTGGACGCGACCTCGCCCACGGCCCAGAGTCCGGGAAGGCTCGCCCGCCCCTCCAGGTCGGTCTGGATGCCGCCCATGGCGTAGTGAAGCGCGGGCGCCACCGGCAGGAGATCCCGGGCCGGGTCGAGCCGGTGGCGAGCGAGCATCGCCGTGATGCCCGGGAATCGGACCGGGAAGTCCGCGACCTGTCGGGCGTCGAGCCACGCGCCCCCCGCGGCGTCGGCGGAGGCCACCGCGCGTGCCAGCACGTCACGGGGCGCCAGCTCGGCGCGCGGGTCCGCGTCGAGCGCAAAACGTCGCCCCTCGCGGTCCACGAGGACGGCCCCCGCACCGCGCACCGCCTCCGAGATGAGGGGCGCGGGGTTCACCCCGGGCAGCTTGAGCGCGGTCGGGTGGAACTGCAGGAACTCGAGGTCACGCAGCCGGGCGCCGGCCCGATGGGCGAGGGCCCAGCCGTCGGCCGTCGCCACCTTGGGATTCGTCGTCACGGCGTACAACTGGCCCACGCCGCCCGTGGCCAGCACCACCGCGGAAGCGAGGATCGGTGCGCTGGCGCTGCCGTGCGGGAGTGCCATGACGCCGACGGCGCGCCCGTCGTCCACCAGCAGCCTGGTGACCTCGGTATGCTCGAGCAGCTCGACCAGCGGGTGCTGCCGAACGACCTGCGCGAGGCAGCCGATGAGTACGGCGCCAGTCCGGTCGCCGCCGGCGTGAATGATTCGAGGCCGAGTATGGGCCGCCTCGAGCCCGAACCCGAGCCGACCGTCGGCGCCGCGGTCGAAGCGCGCCCCCAGTGCAAGGAGCTCGTAAATCCTGTCAGGGCCTTCACTTGTGAGGATACGAACCGCCTCGGGGTCGGCCAGGCCGTCGCTGGCCGCCAAGGTGTCGGCCGCGTGCTGGCTCGGGCTGTCGCCCGGGCCGAGGGCCACGGCGATGCCGCCCTGGGCCCAGGCGCTGGCGCTATCCGCGAGGGTTTCCTTGGTGAGGAGAATCGCCGCCTGTCCTTCGGAGGCGAGCCGCCAGGCCGTCCACAGGCCGGCGATGCCCGTTCCGACGATCACGGGGCGAGGTGGGGTCATGGGGGAAATATAGCGGGCGCGGGACGGACGGTCGGACGCTCGGGCGATCGGCAAGGGTGGAAGTGAAACTCCGCGCGACGGGCGACCTGATCGAGTCAGCCCGCTACGTCCGCACCCGCGCCATCAGCAGCAGGCCCGCCAACAGGAACACCATGTTCGGCAGCCATGCGGCGACCGTCGGGTCGATCAAGCCGCCGGAACCCACGGCCTTCATGATCTGGGTGATGAGCAGGAACATCACGGTCGTGCCCAGGCTGATCGCGATGCCGACCGCCGCTCCGGCACGCGGAGCCTGCACGGCGAGGGGGGCGCCGAACAGCGCGATGATGAAGCAGGTAACGGGGAGGGCCACCTTCAGCGCCTGCTCCACGATCAGCTTGTTGGCGTCGTTGCCGGACCGCTTGAGGCCGTCGATGTATCGTCCCAGCTCCGCGTACCGCATCTCGTCGGGCGCCTTCGACTCCGCGAGCAGATCGGCCGGCGCCTGCGTCAGCGCGCGAAGCTTCATGGTCTTGAAGGCGAAGCTCACCTGCTGGTTGGGCCCGACGATCACCCGGCTCGTCCCGTTCCGGAGCCGCCACCCCCGGCGCGCGTAGCTCGCGCTGTCCGCGGTGATGATGAGGCCGGGATAGCTGACCCCGTTGCCCTGGCGTTCGAGCATCAGCCCCTTGAGCTGCCGCGAGCCCACCTCGAGCGAACGAACCGTGTAGATCCAGCCCGCGTCACCGCGGTACACGAAGTTGTACCTCGAGCTGGTGGAGCGCGGCGGCTTGGCCTTCTGCAGCATGAGCTCGTGCGCCGTGGCGCCGGGGGCCATCTCGCCGACGACGAACGCCAGCACGGTGGCGAGCGCCGCTGCAATGAAGATCGGCAGCATCACCCGGTAGAAGCTGAGGCCGCCGGCCTTCGCCGCGGTGAGCTCCGAATGCCGCCCCATCGCGCCGACGGTGAACACGGTCGCGAACAGCACGGCCGCCGGCATGACGATGAAGGCGTTCTCCGGAATGGAGTAGATGTAGCTCACCACGATGTCGCGGGTGCTGAGCCCGCGATCCAGCAGCTTGTTCAGCGTGTCCGTCAGGTTGATCAGGATGGACACCAGCGGGAAGCCGAGCGCGGTCAGGATGAAGATCCTGAACCAGCTGCCGAACACGTAGCGGTCCAGCGTGCGCGTCAGGCTCATGGCGCCTCGGCCGGCGAGGCGCCGCGGCGGCGGAGCCGGCGGAAGAGGTGGCGGATGCCGTCCATGATCTCCTGGAAGTCGCCGCCGCGCGTGGAGCCGGACTCGCGACTCACGCGGAACATGCCGATGATGCCGACGACGGTGAGCAGGATGTTCGGCGCCCACATCGCTTCCCATGGCGACACGAACCCGCGGTCGGCGAGGCTCTCGCCGGCCGTGAGGCCGACGTAGTGCACGGAGAAGATCAACAGGCCACCGCCGATGACGAGGCCGATGCCGCCGCGCGGGAACCGGAGGGCCATCACGATCCCGATGATCACGAACGAAATGCAGGCGAAGCTGATCGACCACTTCTTGTGGACCTCGACCTCGTAGCGGTCCGCCCGGCGATCCGCTTCCGTCTCGCGGTCCGCGGCCGTGGCTACCTGGGCCCAGTTGGAGATCTGCGGGCGAGCGAACACCGGCTTGGGAAAGTTGAGCGGCGGTGGCGCCTGGGGCGGCCCCAACTGGCGGGCGCGCTCGTCGGCTCGCGCAGCGCCCTGTCGGGGCACGGCCGGCGGCTTGGCCTGGCTCCCGGGTGGCAGCTTCGAGGGCGGCAACTTGGACGGAGCCTGCACGCCTCCGGGTTTCACTCTCGCGGCAGCCGTTGCCGGCGGCCGGGTGGGCTTCGGCCTCGCGGCCGGCACACCGGGTGGCGAAGGCGGCGGCGCCTCGGCATTCGCCGCTGACAGGTTCGCGGCGGGCGCGCCGGGGGCCGGCGAGCCACCCGGCTTGGCGCCCGGCAACGTCGAAACGGGCGGCTTGGACCCCGGTGCCCGGGCGGCCGGCGGCCTCAGGCCTGACGCCGGCGCTGGTTCCGGGGTCACTCTGGCCCCCTGCCGAGCGAGGTGCCCGTCCGGCTGTGCGGGAGTCTCGGGCTCGGCCGTCTTGGTGAGAGCCATCTGCGCCCGGTCTATCCACCTGCAGTACGCCGGCAGACGGTGGGACGTCGTGTCGGCCGCCCGTACGCCCATCGAAGGCAGGTGCAGCAACGCCCGCAGGTCGGATCGCAACAGTTCTTCCCGGTCGCGCACGGCGTTTCGTTCGTCCGCGCGAGCATCCTGAATTACCGAGAGCATCTCGCAGGTGCTCATCTCGCGGTCGCCTCGTACGTTCTCGGAGCTGTTCCGCACCAGCTCGTCATAGACGTCCTTCACCCGGATGTCGTTGACCCGGTAGTACGTCAGCTGGAACGTGAGCGGGTCGCTGGGGCGGTATTGGTGGATGCTGCCGTCGAACAGGCGGAGGTTGAGGTCGGTGCGGCCCTCGTTATAGGCCATCCGGCCGCTGTCGGCATAGATGATCCGCCGGTTGCTCTCCCCGCCCATGTCGTAGATCGTGATGTCCTTGAGCCGGCCCGTGGCCGCGTCGATCCGGCTGGCCCGCAGGAAATACTGGGACGGGGGAACCTCGTTGATGACCTGCTCGCGCAGCTCCAGGGTGGGTTTCTTCCGGCCGATGTCGATCAGGAGGCCGCGGAGGCGGGCATTGGTCCGGGGCAGGACCTGGTCTACGAAGGCGAAGTTGAGCGCCGACATCAGGACACCCCACGCCAGCACGGGAGTGAGGAGCTGATAGACGCTGATCCCGCTCGCCCGCATGGCGGTGATCTCGTTGTCGGCGGCCAGATGGCTGAAGGCGTACAGGACGGCCAGCAGCACCGCCATCGGCAGCGTCATGGCCACGATGAACGGTAGGCTGAGCGCGAAGACCTCGGCGATAACCCCCCACGGGAGTCCCTTCCCCACCAGCGCGCCGAACTTCTTGGCGATCTGGCTCAGGAGCATGAGGCTGGTCAGGGCCGCGAGTCCGAAGAGGAACGGGGCGATGAGCTGACGGAGGAGGTACCGACTGAGCAGGCGCAAGACGGCTAACTCATACAGTTGTAAGGGGTTGTTCGAGGCATTATATTGGCGTGATCCATCATCCTCAAGCCTCGTGTGATCCTCTAGAGTGACTCGTTTCCTGGTCGCCCTGGGCTGCCTGATCTGGCTGCCTCGGGTGCTCTGCGCGCAAGCGGATACGACGACGCTCGGTGTCCGGGTCCGCTTCGAGCAACCCCCGCTCGCTCTCCAGCAACCAGCCGCGCTCCGAGCCTCCTGGATGGGTGGCCCTCGTCTGGCGCCCGGCCTCCGGCTGGAGGCTTTCGACAGCGTGGTCGCCGCCACGGTGGCCGCCGATCGTGCCGATCGCCAGCTCGCCTTCCGGCTCCGAAATCTCTACGGGATCGCCGATCTGCCGCTCGCCGGGGAGGAGGAAGGGCAGCCGGCCCGAAAGAACGTCCTCGGGCTCCCCACGAAATACGCCGACTTGACCCTGGACGGCCAGGCCCGACTCGAGATCCGGACCGACCGCGTTCGCGAGGAACGGTGTACCCCGGCGCTGTCGCTCGACCCGAATTCCGGCTGTCGCGGCGGCTTCAAGGCCCCGAGCCTCGACAACCAGGTGAATATCCGTTCGAGCGGCCTGCTCGGCCAACGGGTCCACGTGAATGTGGACTTCGATACCGAGCGGGATTACTCCAGCAACAACAACGTCCAGATCTACTACGAGGGTCTGGAGGACGAGATCGTCCGGCGCGTGGACATCGGCACCGTGGTCTTCCAGCCGCCCCCGTCGCGCTTCATCACCGCCGCCGTCCCCGCCAACAACTTCGGCGTGAACGCCACCTTCGAGGTGGGACCGGTGACGCTCCAGACGCTCGCGGCCACCCAGAAGGGAAGCGTGGTCTCCGAGCGGACGTACACGGTCGGCCAGACGACGAGTCAGGCGCAGGACCGCCAGGTGCGCGACCTCGACTTCGAGAGCGGCCGCTTCTTCTGGGTCGTCGACCCGGACAGCCTGCCGGGCTACCCGGCGCTCGACATCCTCAAGCTATCACCGGATGCCCTCTCGCCCACCTACCGGCCGAGCCAGGTGCGGATCTACCGCTACCGCGCCGCCAGCAGCAAGAGCGGGGTCAACCCGAATCTGGGCGGCATAACGGCGCTGGCCCGCCGAGGCGACAGCCCCCAGCAGTTTGGCCCCGTCCGCTGGGAGCTGCTCATCCAGGGCACCGACTACTTCCTGGACGAGTCGGGCCTCTGGATCGTCCTGGGCACCAAGCTCGACGTGAACGACTACCTCGCGGTCAGCTATCGCACGGCGGCGGACAACGTCGTCGGCACCTTCCCCGAAGTCGATCGCGGCACCGTCACCGTCGCCGGGGTCCCGCAGGCGCGGGACACGCTCGAGCTGATCGTCCAGCCGCAGCAGGGGCCGAGCCTCCCGACGTTCCGCTACGAGATGCGACAGGTGTACCGGGTGGCCGGCGCCGACCTCGACCCTAGCTCGCTGCTGGTGGGGATCACGCTCAACCGCTCCGAGCGTCCGCTCGCCGGCAACGCGGAAACGTACTTGCAACAGCTGGGCCTCGCGGTGCCAAGCGACGCGACGGTGTTCGATCGCACCAACCGCCTCTTTCCGCGCCAGCAGGATACGGACGCCTCCCAGGTCGTTCGCGAATCGTACATCGTGTTCCCGAGTCTCCAGCCGTTCGCCGATCCCGCTCGCCTGACACCCGCCGAGGCGTCCGACTCGCTGTACCGAACACCGCTCTTTCTTCTCCTGTCCCAGGGGCCGCCGGCCAAGTTCGCCGTGCGCCTCCAGTACAACGCCACCGGCGGCGGCGACCGCTCGACGCTCACCCTGAACGCGCTCCAGCTCCGCGAGAACAGCGAGCAGCTCTACGTCGCCGGACGGAAACTGGTGCGCGGGGTGGACTACTCCATCTCCTACGACGTCGGGCAGGTGACGTTCCTCAACCCCGACGCGCTGTTCGGCACGGGGTCGGCGCAGGTGACGGCTCGGTTCGAGGAGCAGGGCCTGTTCGCCGTGGCGCCCACGAGCATCCTCGGCATGGCCACCCGCTATTCGCTCGGCGATCGCGGCGCCATCAACCTGATCGGCCTGTACCAGCGGGAACAGAGCGCGTTCACGCGCCCGGCGCTCGGGTTCGAGGCGTCGGCCAACCTCATCGGCGGCGTGAACACCGAGCTCCACTTCAAGCCGACGTGGGTCAACAGCTTCCTGAACAAGCTGGTGACCAAGGAAGCGTCGGCGCCCTCGCTGTTCGACGTGAACGCCGAGTTCGCCTTCACCAAGCCGGACCCCAACCGGTCCGGACAGGCGTATCTCGAGGAATTCGAGGGCGATGCGGGCGTCGACGTGAGCCTCGGCGAGACGCAGTGGGAGTTCGGCAGTCGCCCGCAACAGCCCGACGGCCTCGAGGACATCGGGTTCGCCGGCGGGTTCGATCCGGCCGACGCCGTGGCCCTCACCTGGCAGAACCTGATTCCGGGACCCAACGGCACCCCCCTGGAGCTCCGGCCGCAGGACATCGACACGTTGATCAGGGTCGCGGGCGCCGGCGCCAACCCCGAGACCATCATGTACATGGCGCTGCATGCCGACACCGCCGGCGGCATCGTGCAGCGGAACAATGCCTCGCGCTGGTCCCTGCCGCGCCGGGACTTCCGGCCGCGGTGGCGATCGATGGTGACGTCGCTGAGCCCGACCGGGCTCGACCTCAGCAACGACGATTTCCTCGAGTTCTGGCTGTTCCAGCCTGCCGGCGAGCCCGCCGACTCGGCCGGCATGAGGCTGGTCATCGATCTGGGCACCGTGAGCGAGGACGCCATCGCCCTGGCGCCCGACTCCCTGACCCCCAACGGCGCGGACACACTGTACACCGGGCGGCAGTACGTGGGCCTCGGGACGCTGAACACCGAACGCACCGAGGTCGGGATCTTCAACGCCGAGACCGACGACGTCGGCATCCTGGGCGACCGACCCGATTCGATCCAAGAAGCCGGGCTCCCGCCGGTCGAGGACCTGCCGCTCTGCGTCCGCGCCCTGAGCAGCGAAGTGCCGGTCTTCCCGTGGGGCGACCTGAGCTCCCGCTGCACCAACGGCAACGGTGTCCTCGACACCGAGGACCTGAACGGCGACACCGGTCTCGACCTCACGGGCTCAAACGAGAACGTCTTCCGCTACATCGTGGATCTCGCCGCCGACAGCTTCTACGTCCGGAACGGCGTCACCACGACCGACGAACAGGGCCACACCGCCACCTGGAAGCTCTACCGCATTCCCATCCGGAGGCCGAGCAAGACGCTCAACACCCCGACACTCCGCCTCGTCCAGCATCTCCGGCTGACGGTCGTTGCGCCGCCCGACCCGGGGCAGCCCGACATCGTGGCGCGCTTCGCCATGGCGCGGCTCCGGTTCGTGGGGTCGCCCTGGGTGCGCCGGTCGGATACGCCGATCCTCGGCCTCACGGGCGCCACCGGCGAGGCGCACGGCGAGATCGTCACCTCGGTTGTCTCCACCGAGAACCAGACCGACCTGGGCTACGAATCGCCGCCGGGCGTGACCGACGACGTCGCCCGGCGCGGTGGTGATCAGCAATCGGAAGGCACCCAGATCAACGAGAAGTCGCTCCGGATCATCGCACAGGACCTCCGCCTGGGCGAGCGCGCCGAAGCATATCTGCGATTTCCCGCGGGCGCGCAGAACCTGCTGACCTATCGAACGCTTGGCGTCTGGATGCGGGGCCGCGGCCCCGGGTGGAACGAGGGAGATCTGCAGGCGTACCTCAAGCTCGGCAGCGACAACAACAACTTCTATCTCTACCGCGCGCCGGCGCGCTCCGATACCTGGACGCCCGAGGTGACGATCGACCTCGAGACGCTTCGGCGGCTTCGGGCCGACGTCGAGAATCGCTGGCTCAGCGGTCAGCCGCCGTCGGGCGCCGCCGAGTGCGGCACCCTGGACACCGGGGCGTACGTGGCATGCGAGGGGCCCTATCTCGTGCATGTCGCCGACCCCGGGGTGAATCCACCGAACCTCGCGGCGGTGCAGGAGATCTCGGCCGGCATCTACCGGGTGGGCCAGACGGTCACCACGGAGGAGGCGGAGCTGTGGGTGGACGACATCCGACTCACCGATCCCGTCTCCCAGACCGGCACAGCCGCGTCGGTCGACGCGCGGCTCGTCGCCTCGGACGTGGCCGCGCTGTCGGTCGCGTTCATCAAGCAGAACGGCCAGTTCCGGCAGATCAACCAGGATCCGTCCTACCTTGGCACCGACGTGCTCCAGATGGGCGGCAACCTCCGGCTCGAGCGCTTCCTGCCCACCAACCTCGGGCTCGCGGTGCCGGTGACGGTCGCCTACGCGCGGACGGCGACCAACCCGGAGCTGCTGACCGGCACCGACATTCGCGGGGACGCGCTGAGCGGACTGCGGAAGCCGGACACCCGGAGCGGGACTGTCACCATGGGGATTCGCCGTGCGATACCCGGACGGACCTGGCTGACGAAGGGCCTGTTCGATCCGCTCTCGGCCGCGGCGAGCTATACCCAGGGGCACGCGATCACCGAATTGTCGGAGGTCCAGTCCAACTCCTACACCATGAACGTGACATACCAGGTACAATCGCGCCGCCGTGGCATCCACCTCGGCCTCGGGGGCATCGCCAGCGTGCTGCCGAAGTTCATGCGTGAGGGCGAGATCGGGAAAAGCCTCGAGCGGGCGGACCTGAGCGTGAATCCCACCCGGTTCCGTCTGGCGAGCGGGCTCAACCGGGATGAGTCCAACTCGACGGCCTTCCGGTTCCCCGTCGCGCGAAGCGACGACGACGCCTTCCAGCCGACGCTGGCCCTCAACCATCTCTGGCGCAACTCTGCGGGCCTCACCTGGCAGCCCCTGGGCATGCTCAACCTGAGCGGCGACTTGGCCAGCACCCGCGACCTTCGGGTGTATCCGGACTCGTCGCCGATCGGACGACTGGCCTACGCGGAGCGTCGGTTCTTTCTGGGCATTCCGGTAGGGGTCGAGCGCGACCGGACGGTGGCGACGGCGCTCGCCTTGACGCCAAACCTCGCGTCCTGGCTCCGGCCGCGGTTCATCACCACCAGCAACTTCGTGCTGAGCCGGACGCTCTCGAGTCGCGATCCGGTGCGGGCGGATGGGGACAGCGGCGCGTTCATTCTGCCCCAGACCCTCAACAACGCCCGAACCAACGAGCTCGGCGCGTCGGTGGACTTCGCGCGCGCCCTCCGCCTGATCGCCGGGGACAGCAGCGGCATCGGCAAGACGATGGCGCGCGTCCGGCCGATCGACGCGAGCACGCGGCTCACCCGCACGTCCACCTACGACCTGAACGCGTTCGATCCGAGCCTGAGATACCAGCTCGCGCTGGGCGGCCTCGACGACTTCCTGGTGCAGGAAGGCGAGGCGGCTCGCGGCGTCTCCGAGACGCGGACCGCCACCGTGGCCACCGGAGCGGACCTGCCGTACGGCGTCACCTTCACCATCTCGCACGCGCTCAGCCGGACCACTCGTCTGCAGCGCGTGGGCGAGGCCTTCATCGAGACCGAGACCCAGCAGACCGAGTGGCCGGTCGGGAACGTCCGCTGGAGCCGCACGTTCCGCGGGGGTCCGTTCACGATCGTCGCGGTTGGGACCGCGTTCCGGCGTCGCGAGGGCACGTCGATGCAGGGGAATCGGGGCGGCGCGCCGGCGCTCACCAGCATCAAGTCGTCGTCCGTGACGCCGGATGTCCAGCTCGGATTCCGGAACGGCCTAAACGTCACGCTCGGCCTCACCACGCTTGGCCAGGACAACCTGTCCAACGGAAACGAGACCCAGCTCCAGCAGAACGATGTCACCGGCTCGCTCACGTACACCATCCGGCTGCCACGCTCCGTGAGCCGCGCGCGGAAGCCGGTGCGGAGCTCGCTCACGTACCTGCAGACGAAGGCCCGCACCTGCATCCACCAGGGCGACGTGGGCGACTGCATCCTGATCTCGGATGTGCGGCGACGCGAGGTGCGCGGCGGCGTGGACACGGATTTGTTGCAGACGCTGAGCGGGGGCCTCCAGGTCGGGTATACCTTGAACGACGCACGGCACCTGAGCCGCCGGACGTCGCAGCTCTCGATCATCGCCTCGTTCCAGCTCTCGTTGTTCGCCGGCGACTACCGGTAGCACCATCATCGCTGCTCGTTGACTTTCCCACCCGAGCGCGGTTTCATCCTGCCCATGCGACGCCGATATCTGCTTCTCGCTGCGCTTCTGCTCCCGGCCTGCCGCGAGTCGAAGCCGCACGTGCGCGAGTTCGACGGCACCTCGGCGTTCCGCTACCTCGAGGCCCAGGTGGCGTTTGGTCCTCGCATTCCGGGGACCGAGGCACACCAGCGGATGACGGCGTGGCTCGACTCGTTGCTGCGCCAGCGCTCCGACACCCTGATCGTGCAGTCCTGGACCCACGTCACCGCCGCCCGCGACTCGCTCGCGCTCACCAACTTCGTCGCGCGGTTCAAGCCCGGCGCAAGCAAGCGGCTCCTGTTCCTCGCGCACTGGGACAGTCGCCCGACCGCGGACAGCCCTACGTCCACCGACTCGACCAAGCCGGTGCCCGGCGCCAACGACGGCGCCTCTGGCGTTGCCCTGCTGCTCGGCGTGGCCGATGTGCTCAAGCGCGCCCCGCCGACGGTCGGGGTGGATCTGCTGTTCGTGGACGGCGAGGACTACGGCGACTTCACCAAGACGCCGAAGGACGTCCTGATCGGGTCGCGCTATTACGCCGCGCACCAGGCGCCCGGCGCGCAGCCGCTCTACGCGGTCCTGTTCGATCTCATCGCCGACAAGGACCTGCAGATTTTCGAGGAAGGGAACTCGCTGGTCGGAGCGCCCGAGGTGGTCGAGCTCGTCTGGAACACCGCGAAGGACCTGGGCTACGCGGGCACGTTCGTCGCCACGCCGAAGCACACCCTGATCGATGACCACCTGGAGCTGCAGAAGGTTGGCATCCGCGCCATCGACGTCGTGGACTTCGACTATCCCTCGTGGCACACCAAGGACGACACGATCGACAAGGTGAGCGGCGCGAGTCTCCAGATCGTCGGTGACGTCGCGCTCGAACTGGTGCGGCGAGAGCAGTAGCGCCGAAATCGCCGTCACCTCGCCGCGCGATTCCGGCCTCTCGCGCGGCATCCTGCCTCTGCACCATCCTCCCCGCAGATCTAGCATCGTTCCATGTCCGCCGCGGAACGTCGCGCGCTGCTCCTGCTGCTCTCGCTGGGGCTCGTGGGCCAGGGTGTCCGCTGGTGGCTGGTCAGGCCCGGCGATGCACCGGGCGAAATCCAGCTACTGGCCGCCCTGCCGCCGCGCTCGCCGGCCGCGCACCGGGACAGCATCCTCGCCCGCGCGCGGCCCCTCGGTCCCTCCGAGCGAATCGATGCGGACCGGGCCTCCGCCACGGATCTGGCCAGGCTGCCCCGGGTAGGTCTCGCGCTCGCCAAGAAAATCGTGGCGGATCGCGAGGCTCGGGGTCCATTCGGGGAGCTGGCCGGCCTCGACCGGGTCCCCGGCGTCGGGGCCGGTCTCCTGGCCGCCATAGGCCCGCACCTTGCCTTCTCCGGGCCCTCGTCCCTGGGCGCTAGGCTCGCGGTAACCTCAACGCGGCCGGGGGCTCCGGCCGATCCTTCCGGTGCGGCCGTCGTGAACCTGAACACCGCCGATGTCTCGATGTTGGACGCCCTCCCGGGCATCGGCCCGGCCGGCGCCCGGGCCATCGTCAGCTATAGGGAGACCAACGGCCCGTTCCGTGCTGTGCAAGAATTAGCTCGGGTACCGGGTTTCGGTGCGGCTGCCCTGGCTCGGCTGAAGGATCGCGTGAGCGTAGGGGGTCGATGACCCACCGTCTCCGCGGGTTTCAGCCGCTTGCACTCCCGACCACTCTCATATCCGGATCTCACGGGACTCAATGGCAACCGCAGCGGCGGGCGGCAGCGACCGGCTCGGCGAAAACCTTCTGCGTGATGGCCTCATCTCGCGCGAGCAGCTCACACAGGCGCTCCTCGAGCAGAAGGCCTCCAAGCAACGCCTGGGCTTCGTCCTGGTGAAGCTGGGGCTCGTCCCGGAAATCGAGATCACCAAGATCCTCGCCCGCCAGTACCGGATGCCGGCGGTGGATCTGTCGCGGTTCGATGTCGACCCCAAGATCCTGAAGCTCGTGCCCGGGGACATGGCCGCCAAAGGCGTCGTGCTCCCGCTCAAGCGCGAAGGGCGGACGCTCACCGTCGCCATGGCCGATCCGAGCGACCTCGGCCTGCTCGAAGACCTCAAGTTCATCACCCGCTTCGATCTCTTCCCGGTCATCGCCGGGGAGTACACCCTGCGCGCGCTGATCGAAAAGCACTACCAGTCGGGCAACAACCAGCAGGAGCTCGATACCCTCCTCAAGGACATGGAGGCCGCGGGCGAGGACCTGGAGGTCGTCGAGGAACAGGAGGAAGAGACCGCCACCCAGGCGCAGATCGAGGACGCGCCGGTGGTCAAACTCATCAACGGGTTGCTGATCGAGGCGGTGAAGCGGGGCGCGAGCGACATCCACATCGAGCCGTTCGAACACGAGATCCGGGTGCGCTACCGGATCGACGGCGCGCTGCTCGAGATCATGCGTCCGCCGCTCAGGATGAAGGCGGCGCTCACCTCACGCATCAAGATCCTCTCGCAGCTCAACATCGCCGAGCGGCGCGTTCCCCAGGACGGGCGCCTCAAGCTCAAGATGGGGAACCGCGTCATCGACTTCCGCGTCTCGACGCTGCCGGTGCTGTACGGCGAGAAGATCGTGCTCCGAATCCTCGACAAGGGGAACCTCACCCTCGACCTGACCAAGTTCGGGTTCGAGGTGAAGGCGGAGAAGGACCTGATGAAGGCGATCCTGAACCCGTACGGCATGGTGCTCGTCACCGGCCCGACGGGCTCGGGCAAGACGACGACACTCTACTCGGCGCTGTCCCGGGTCAACACGCCCGAAGTCAACATCATGACCGCCGAGGATCCGGTCGAGTACAACCTGATGGGCATCAACCAGGTGCTGGTGCGAACCGAGATCGGCCTCACCTTCGCGGCCGCGCTCAAGGCGTTCCTGCGGCAGGACCCGAACATCATCATGATCGGCGAGATCCGGGACCTGGAGACGGGCGGCATTGCCATCAAGGCCGCGCTCACCGGCCACCTGGTGCTCTCCACGCTGCACACCAACGACGCCCCCAGCACGATCACCCGTATGATCGACATGGGCATCGAGGCCTTCAACGTGGCCAGCGCCGTAAACCTCGTCGCGGCACAGCGATTGGTCCGGCGCATCTGCAAGGAGTGCAAAGGTCCGCACAAGTACACCGAGGACCAAATTGCCTCCCTGGGCACGGATCTTGAGAAACTGCGGGCAATTCCGTTCATGAAGGGCACCGGCTGCGATACCTGCAACGGCACTGGCTACAAGGGCCGGGCAGGCCTCTATGAGGTCATGGCGATGTCGCCCGAGCTGCGGCGAATGATTCTCCGCGGCGCTTCCGTCTCCGAGATGCAGGATCAGGCGGTCTCCGAGGGGATGCTCACCTTGCGCATGGACGGCATCAAGAAGATCGAGCGCGGCATCACCACCCTCGAAGAAGTGGTCAAGGAGACAGCCGGATGAGCTTCAATCTGCGGGCGCTGCTCGAGGAAATGATCGAGAAGGAGGCGTCCGACCTCCACATCACCACGGGTGAGCGGCCCAAGCTGCGCGTCGACGGCGACATCGCCGACAGCTCGGTCACCGAAGTCCTGACCCCCAAGGACACGCTCCAGCTGGCCTACTCGGTCCTGACCGAGAACCAGAAGAAGCGGTTCGAGACCGAGGACGAGCTCGACTTCTCGTTCGGAATTCAGAACTTAGCTCGCTTCCGCGGCAACTGCTTCAAGCAGCGGGGCTGCGTGTCCATGGTAATCCGCATGATTCCGTTCAATGTGCGAACCTTCCAGGAGCTTGGGCTGCCGCCGGTTATCGCCAAGCTGGCCGAGCGGCCGCGCGGGCTGATTCTGGTGACGGGACCGACGGGCTCGGGTAAGAGCACCACGCTGGCCGCGATCATCGACAAGATCAACAAGGAGCGGAAGGGGCACATCATCACGGTGGAGGACCCGATCGAGTTCATCCACCGCCATCAGAGCTGCATCGTCAACCAGCGCGAGATTGGCACGGACACGAAGAGCTTCCAGACCGCGCTCAAGTACGCGCTGCGTGAAGATCCCGACGTGATCCTGGTCGGTGAGATGCGAGACCTGGAGACGATCGCCGCGGCCCTTACCATCGCGGAGACGGGGCACCTGGCCCTCGCCACCCTGCACACGAACTCCGCGGCCGAGTCGATCAACCGAATCATCGACGTGTTTCCGTCGAACCAGCAGTCGCAGGTGCGGGCCCAGCTGGCCTTCGTGCTCGAGGGCGTCGTGACCCAGACGCTGCTTCCCAAGGTCCGCGGCCGCGGCCGCGTGATGGCCTGCGAGATCATGGTCGCCACGCCCGCGATTCGCGCGCTCATCCGCGACGACAAGATTCACCAGATCTATTCCGCCATGCAGTCCGGCAAGAAGCACGGCATGCAGACGATGAACGACGCGCTTTTCCAGCTCTTCACGAATCGCGAGGTGAGCCAGGAGGAGTGCGAGCGTGTATCGTCGGAGCCGAAGGAGTTCCTCCGGATGATCGGGGTGACGCCGATGGAAGACCAGGATATCGCGCCCATCGACAGGGCGCGCGCCAACGCCGGCCGCCGTTAACCGGAGACTACCACGATGCCGATGTTCGAGTATACCGCCCGCTCGCAGACGGGTCAGATCCAGAAGGGTCAGATGGACGTCTCCTCCAAGGACGACGTCACCGCCTACCTGCGCAAGAACCGCATGATCATGGTGAGCGTGCGGGAGGCGCCCAAGCAGATCAAGCTCAGCTTTGGCGCGCCGCGCATCAAGACGCGCGACATCGTCATCTTCACGCGCCAGTTCGCGACGATGATCAACGCCGGCCTGCCGCTGGTGCAGTCGCTGAACATCCTGGCGTCGCAGACCGAGAACAAGGCGCTGGCCGACGTCACTCGGGCGGTGGTCTACGACGTCGAGAGCGGCAACACGCTCGCCGACGCGTTCTCCAAGCACCCGAAGGCGTTCAGCGGGCTCTACGTGAACATGGTGGCCGCCGGTGAGGCCGGCGGTATTCTCGACACGATTCTCCTCCGCCTGGCCACGTTCCTCGAGAAGAACGATGCCCTGGTCCGCAAGGTGAAGGGCGCCATGGTGTACCCGGGCGTCATCATCAGCGTGGCCATGGTGGCCATCGCGGTGCTGCTGATCTTCGTCATCCCGACGTTCCAGAGCATGTTCGCCTCGGCGAACCTGGAGCTGCCGCTGCCGACGCGGATCGTGATCGGGATGTCGAACTTCCTGATCCACTTCTGGTGGGCCATCCTGCTGGCCATCGGCGGCTTCGTCTTCGGCGTGCGCAGCTATTACAGCACGCCGGCGGGCCGCCTCCAGATCGACGCGGCCATGCTCAAGGCGCCGGTGCTCGGCGACGTGCTCCGGAAGTCGGCGGTGTCGCGCTTCACCCGGACGCTCGGCACGCTGGTGAGCTCGGGCGTGAGCATCCTCGAGGGCCTGGAGATCACGGCCAAGACGGCCGGCAACATGGTGGTTCACAACGCGGTCATGCAGTCGCGGCAGAGCATCGCTGGCGGCGAAACGATCGCGGCCCCTCTCGAGAAGTCGAAGGTGTTTCCGCCGATGGTCATCAGCATGATCGCGGTGGGCGAGCAGACCGGCGGCCTGGACGAGATGCTGAGCAAGATCGCCGACTTCTACGACGAGGAAGTGGACGTCGCGGTGGGCGCGCTCCTGAGCCTCATGGAGCCGGCGATGATCGTCATCCTGGGCGTGATCGTCGGCGGCATGGTCATCGCGATGTACCTGCCGATCTTCGACATGATGAACGCGGTACAGTAGACGGCCGGCTTTTCGGCCTGGCCAGGGCTCGGCGAAGGCGGAGGTGTCGGATCTCGACACCGCCGCCTTTCGCGTGTTCGCCCATGTATCGAGGGGAACCCTTCCGAGGTGCCAGGGGATAGGTGCCTGCCGACGCTCCCGTCAACGAGCCGGAAGCGATTGTACCCAGGGCAGCACCTGCGCCAGCATCTCGTCCGGCGCGTCGAGCGACAAGAAATGGCCGGCGTTCCGGACGATGCGAAGGTCCACGCGCGGGATCGCGCGGGCGTTGGCGGCGCTCTCGTCCTCGTGGGACCAGTCGTGATCCCCATAGATGAGGAGCACCGGTCGGTCGATGGCACCGTACTCGGCGCGCGTGTCCTCCCACGTGCTCCAGTGGCGCACGAGCGACCCGAAGGCACGGGAGTGACCCGGACGGTTTCCTACGAGGTACATCTCACGGGCCAGGTCACCGGGCAGCGCTCCCTTCCGGCGGAGCCCGCCTTCGAAGACTCGGGTGACGACGGGCAAGGAGCGCAGTCGATTGACGGTCGCGCCGAGCACCGGAACGTCGTTCAGGCCGAAGATCACATTCGCCAGCAGGGAGCTGCGCCGGAGGCCGCCCCCGCGGCCGTAGTCGTACGGGTTGACAGCGACGACCGCCCGGACGCGGGGATGGCGCCTGGCTGCGAGCAACAGGGCGATGCTGCCGCCGATGGACTCCCCGACCACCACTGCGTCCCGCACCTCCAGGCGATCCAGCGCTTTGGAGACCGTGGTCACGAAATACTCGGCGTCGTAGCGGGCGTCGGGAATGTCGGACCAGCCGTGGCCGGGGTAGTCCAGCGCGTACACCCGGAAGCGGGCCGCGAGCGTGGGGATCACCTTCTGGAACATGTCGAGCTGGGTGCGCAGGGTATGCAGGAGCACGATGGCGGGCCCCTCGCCGGCGACGATGTAGCGAAGGTTCACGCCATCCACCTCGATCGACCGGACGAGCGTGGTGGGCGACCAGCTCAGCCTGGGCGCCGCCGATGCCGAACCCCTCATGGCGTCCACGAGGTACGAGATCGCGACCGTGCCGGTCGCGACCGCGAGCACTATCATGGTCCACGTCATGGGTCCTCCCGCCGAAGCACGGAGCGGCTCACTCCGGCGTGTATGTGTATCCACACATATTTCTCACAAAAGACGCGCGGCTCCTCAGCGCGACTGTCCCGCCGCGACCGCGCCCGAGAGGCCTGCCAGCAGCCGGCCCAGCTCAGGACGGCCGAGCCGCTCGGTCATGTGCCGCTGCGCCTTCTCCCAGTACGGCTGCGCCGCGGCGAGGCGGGCTTCGCCGGCCTTCGTCAACGTCACCAGACGGACGCGCGCATCGTCGCCCTCGGCGCTCCGAATCAGCTTCATCGTTTCGAGCAGCTTCAAGTTCCTGGTGAGCGTGGTCCGGTCCATCACCGCCGCGTCCGCGAGATCACCGATGCTCGCACCCCCGGTGATCTTGATGACCGCGAGCAGGGAGAACTGGGTAATGCGAAGGCCAGTGGGGCGGAGGAAGTCGTCGTACAACTGGGTGACGGCTCGGGTGGCCTGGCGCAGATTGAGGCAGGCGCACTGTCGGAGGTCGAGCGCCTCCGCGGGCGTCAGGTGGTGACGGGATGCAGTCATAGTAGGAGTATATACACGCATTTTCGGATGTCAACACGATCGCAGGGTGCTGAGCAATCGAATGCTGCATGGTAACACTATGCAATGAAACGGGTTGAGAAGGCGGCGGGAGGCGCGCCGCCTCAACACGGTCACCGCGAGGGCGAGCGCCCAGCGCCGCGGTCAATGACCGGTCGGTCGCAAGTCGTGACGAACATGTGGGATGACCGAGATGGCGCTCTATACCGTGAAGGACGGGAAGATCGTTCGCGAGCAGTTCTACTATCATATGCCCGGCGCCTGAGCGCCGAACGGCCCACGCGCAAAAGGGGACATGCAATCGTGCATGTCCCCTTTCAGGTTCCCCGCGCTGACCTCGCTAGTGCTTCGCCAGCGGGCGCGGCGGCCGTAACGCGGAATCCGGTGGCGCGAGCCGATCGGCGGCGTAGGCATCCATCCGGTAGATCGTTTTTCCGGTGTCACTCCGGACCCACATCCCCGACGCCGTCGAGTCGAACAGGAGGGAGAGCAGGGGTGAGCCGTCCTTCCGCACGACCCGGGCCCGGCGGTCCGGTGACGTGAAGCGTGCCGAATCGGCCTGGGCCGGCGAGGCGAAGCCGGCTGCCTCGACCGTCCGATAGGCGTCCACCAGGCCGGCCGCGCGCGCCGAGTCCGCCGGACCGCCCGGCACCAGCGTCCAGCGGGTACCGTCGCGGCGCAGCTCGTAGTGCCGAGCACCGCGGGACACCTCGATGGCGCCGACGCTATCCGCCGGCACCGAGGCGATGCGACGATCCCGCCACTCGTCGCTCGGACGGGTCAGGACTTCGACGAGCCGGCCGTGGACCAGCCAGGTTCGCTCCTGATCGGTCATGCGCACATACCCGCCGGAGAAGTCGGGAGATCCATGGCCCGCTACCAGGTCGGCAAGCGTCGCCCCTTTGCCTTTCACCCGCACGTGCGTGCCGCCCGCACTGTCCACGCCGAGTGAGGCCTGGGACGCGCGACGTTCGGCGACGAGTTCGCTGGCCGAGCTGGTGTCCGCCAGGGCATCGACCAGCTCTCTCACCGCCTGGGGCGCCGCAGGATGGCCGTTCGCCGTCCACGAGCTGTCCTTCCGCGCGAGCACGACGGTATCCGCCGCCCTCGCCAGCACCACCGTATCCACTGCATCCCGCGCGATCGGTGGGAGCCGGAACGCCTCGCCCGAGGGCGAAGCGGCGGCGTGACGGCGGCCCAGGGCCGCGGCTCCCCAGAGCACGAGGAGACCAAGGAAGACGAGCACCAGCCGGAGGAGCTGCCTCGCGCTCATACGATGACCTCGCGGGCCTGGAGCTTTTCGGCAGGGGCGAGCGGCCGATAGGGCTCCCGCGTCCGCCGGCGCCGGCGGACCAGATGCCCCATGCCCACCAGCGCGACGAGGACCGGCAGGCCGATCAGGTTGGCGTACTTCGCGGCCTCGCGCTGCACGGCCGTCTCGAAGACCAGCGGGACCGGACGGCGGTCCTTGGAGCGGATGGCGATCAGGTCCTCATCCTGCGCGAGCCAGTCGATCGCGTTGAGCGCGAGAGCAAGGTTCTCCGGAGCGCCTTGCACGAACCGGTCGGTGGCGAAGTCGGTGCTGCCGATGGCGACCGCCCGCCCGCTCCTGGCACCCCTGGGGGCGACCTTGGGCGCCGCCACGACCCCGAGCAGGCGGCGGCCGAGCTGCGTCTGCGGGAAGTCGCTTCGTGGATCGATCGACGTCGCGTCTGTGAACGTGCCCGACGACGCGCTGGTGAGCAGCAGCGGCGTGATCGTCCCGGGCGCCGCCTTGGCGGTGTCGATGGTGCTCGCCCAGGTCATGACGGCCGCGCCGAGGTCCTGATTGATGGTCGACCGACGGGTGCTCTCCGCCCGGATGAAGAAGGGATAGACCTGCAGGACCCGTCCGTAGTCGCTCGGCAGCGGGACCGCCTCGTTGGCGACGAGGTCGTAGGTGATGTCGCTGCGGATCGAGACGCCGAACCGCTGGAGCAGCGCGTTCCATGGCACGGGGCGAGGGGTCGCCACCGGCTCCTGCGGCGAGATCGCCATCCCACCTGCGAGCACGAGCACGCTGCCGCCGCCGTCCACGTAGCGCTGGAGCCGCGCGAGCTGCGCGGCCGGCACCGAGTCGGGCGCGCCCGCGAGTACCACGGCCGCGACCGCCGTGTCCAGCTGCGTCGAGTCGGTGAGCGCGAGGGGCCGCACGTCGTAGGCCTTACCCAGCTGCTCCTGGAGGGCCGAATAGCTGTTGCCCTGTTCCGTCGCCGGCTGCGTCACGAACCCGATGGCGGGCTTGTGGGCGCGAGTCAGGTTCCGGATGGACGAGACCAGGCGGTACTCGAGATCATCGGTCCGGTCCACGAACGGCACGGTCTCGGTCTGCGAGCCGTGCTGCAGCGCGAGTCCGAAGTAACCCTGCTTCACCTGCAGCTCCGATTGGCCGATCACGTTGAACTGGACCGGCTCGATCCCCAGCGACTGGGCGTCTTTCCGGGCGGCGTCGTCGCTCGACGGATCGCGCTCGATGATCCGCACCCGATCGTGTCCCGCGGCGCGCACGTCCCGGAGCATGTCGTCCACGTCGCGCTTCATCAGCGCCACCTCGGTCGGCAGCTCGGCCGAAGCAAAGACCTTGATCGTGACGAGGTCGTCGAGGTTGCCGAGCACGCGCCGTGTGGCGGGCGAGAGCGTGTACGCCTTTCCCGGCGAGAAATCGAGCCGGCCGCCGATGTACCCGCCCAGCAGGTTCACCACGACGAGCGAGGCCGCCAGCAGGCCGACGCCCAGCACCAGCCGGCGGCGCGCTCCGCGGGCGGGGGCGAGCTTCCGTCCGAGCAGCGCGCCGTACGCCAGGGCGAGGAAGATCCCCGCGAGGGAGAGGAAATAGATCACGTCCCGCAGGTCGATGACCCCGCGGCCGATGCTGTCGAAGTGGGCCAGCACCCCGACGCGGGCGGCGACGGCGGCGAGCGCCGCCGGCAGCCCGACCAGCAACGGATTGAGGCCGACCAGGATCAGGAGGAACATCACCGCGGCGCCCAGGATGAACGCCGTGATCTGACTTCGGCTGAGGCTCGACGCCCAGGTGCCGATCGCCGCGAAGCCGGCGGCGAGCAGGCCCGCGCCCACGTACTGCGCGGCCACCGTCGGCCACGGCATGGCCGCGCCAAAGGCGAGCGCCAAGGGAATGGGGAGTGTGAGGGCCAGCGCGATCCAGAGGAACAGTACGGACGCCAGATACTTGCCGAGCAGCAGCTCCAGCTCGGTCAGCGGCTGCGATAGCACCACTTCGAGCTGGCCGCCGCGAATGTCCTCCGCCAGCGACCGCATGGTGACCGCAGGCACGAAGAAGAGGAACACCCAGGGCAGGAGGTCCAGCATCGGACGGAGGCTCGCGACTTGTGCCAGATACGCTGAGCGGAAGAACAGGAAGCCGTTGAGGGCCAGGAACGCCACGAGGAGCACGTAACCGGTCGGCAGGTCGAACAGCGACTTGAGCTCGCGGCGCGCGACAGTCCAGAGGCGCATCGCTCAGCCCTCCTGCTCGACGGTGAGCTCGCGGAACAGGTCCTCGAGGCTCCCCGCTTCCTGGTGCAGCTCGAACAGTGTCCACCGCTCCATCTTGGCCAGCTCGAAGATCCTTGGGCGGAGATCCTCCGAGGCGCTGGCCGTCACGATCACCCGCGACCGTCCATCCGCCGTGTCGTGCGCCTCGACGGCCTCGACGCCCGGGAGCGTGGCGAGACGCGCCGCCACGCCCTCCCCGACAGCCTCGACCGCCACGCGAGCCGCGCCCTTGGCGCGCGCAACCAGATCGTCCATGGGGCCGTCCGCGACGATCCGACCGCGGTTGATGATGAGCAGGCGCGAGCAGGTGAACTGCAGCTCGGGCAGCACGTGCGTCGAGAGCAGCACCGTGCGCTCTCGCCCCAGATCGCCGATCAGGCGGCGGATCTCCACTCGCTGGTTGGGATCCAGGCCTTCGGTGGGCTCGTCCAGGATGAGCAGATCCGGGCGGTGGAGGATCGCGGCCGCGAGGCCGACGCGCTGGCGGAAGCCCTTGGACAGCTCGCCGATCGGGCGGTGGAACACGGTCTCGAGGCCCGTGGCCGCGACCGCGTCGTCGATCGCCGACTGGCGGGACGCGCCCGCCAGCTCTCGCAGGCGTCCCACGAAGTCCAGGTATTCCGAGACCAGCATCTCGGCGTAGAGCGGGTTGTTCTCGGGGAGGTACCCGAGACGCCGCTTGGCATCGCGGCCGGCCTCCTCGAGCGGCACACCGTCCAGCCGAATGGTGCCGGTGTCGGGCTCGATGAACTGGGTGATCATCCGCATCGTGGTGGACTTCCCGGCGCCGTTCGGCCCGAGGAAGCCGACCACCTGCCCGCGATCCACCTGGAAGGACAGCTGGTCGACCGCCGCGATGCCGCCGAACCGTTTGGATACCCCGTCGAGGGCGAGTAGAGGCATAGGAGAGTGAGGGTTGCAGGGGACCGGTCGGCGACAATTTGTCCCGCCGGAGCCGGCTTCAACAAGTGACGTCCGGCCTCAGATGCTTGGAGCTTCGGGATAGTCGCAGCGCCAGGTCATCGGCCGCGCAGCCGCACCCGGGTGACCTCGTCGACGGCGCCCATCACCGCCTGGAATCCCTTCACGTCCCGGCCCTCGACCCGGCGCCGGATCTCGTCTTCCAGCCCCCGGAGCTGCCGGTTCAGGCGGGTGGCCAGATCGCTTCCCGGATCGGTGATGTGCACCAGGAACGAGCGGCGGTCGTCCGGATTGATCGAGCGGCGCACGAATCCGGAATGCTCGAGGCGGTCGAGGAGGCTGGTGAAGGTGGACTGCTTGATGCCGAAGACCCGGACCAGGTCGCGGATGGAGGCGGGGGCGTAGCTCCGGAGGTAGGTCAGGACGTGGCCCTCGATGGGACTCACCCCCAGCTCCCGGGTGCGGCTTTCGAGATAGACCGAGATCTGACGCGAGGCCTTGTGGAGCGGGGACAGGAAGTCGAGCGCCATGGGGTCTCCGGGCCAGCGGCGATTGCTACGATCTCGGAATATACGCCACGGTCCGGCGCCGCGAGCGGGGTTGACGCCGGCGAGGCCGGGCGCGATACTAGCGCAGATGCTACGATATCGTAGTAATGTTCATTGCGAAGGAGGAGGCATGAGCGCAACGGTCACGGACAACACGAGCGAGGTGCAGTCGTTCCGGCGCCAGGCCTGGATGGCCCAGCGCGTGGTACGCCTGAACGTCGAGGGCGTCACCCACGAGGAGAGCCTGATCCAGCCGAATCCGGGGGGCAATTGCCTCAACTGGATCGTCGGCCACCTGGTCTGGGTCTATCTGGGCGGTCTCCGGGTGGTGGGCCAAACGCCTCCAATGGAGCAGAGCGAGCTGTCGCAATACGCCCGTGGGGGGCCCCCGCTCGAGGATCCGTCGCGCGCGCGGAACTTCGGCGAGCTGCTGGCGGCCTGGGACGACTCCACCAAGCGGCTCGATGACGGCCTCGCGGGCTTCTCGCCCGATATGCTGGGGCAGCCGGCGCCATTCAGCCCGACCGACAATCCCGAGGAAACGTATCGGTCGCTCCTCTCGACGATGTTCTTCCACCAGGCGTATCACGCGGGACAGACCGCGGTGCTGCGACGGATCATCGGCAAGCCCGGAGCCATCAAATAGGGATTGCGAGTCCGGAGGACCGGAACGAGACTATCGGCAGGACGTCCACCAAGGAGCCGGAGATGACTGGGGTGCGAGTGCTGGTCGGAACGCGCAAGGGCGCGTTCATACTCACCGCTGACGGAAAGCGGGACCGCTGGCAGGTGAGCGGACCACACTTTCCGGGCTGGGAGATCTATCACCTCAAGGGTTCCCCGGTGAACCCGAATCGTCTCTACGCGTCGCAGTCGAGCGGATGGTTCGGCCAAGTCATCCAGCGCTCGGAGGATGGTGGGGCCACGTGGGAGGCGGTCGGGAACAAGTTCGAATACGACGGCGTCACGGGCACCCACCAGTGGTACGACGGGAGCCAGCATCCCTGGGCGTTCGCGCGCGTGTGGCACCTCGAGCCCTCGCTGACGGATCCTGACACCGTCTACGCCGGCGTCGAGGATGCCGCGCTATTTCGCTCGACCGACGCGGCGTGCCACCTGGCAGGAGCTGCCGGGATTGCGGCGGCACGGCTCCGGCCCGTCCTGGCAGCCGGGGGCAGGCGGCATGTGCCTGCACACCATCCTGCTCGATCCCTACCAACCCGATGCGGATGTACGTGGCGATTTCCGCCGCCGGCGCCTTCCGGACCGACGACGGCGGTGCCACGTGGCAGCCGATCAATCGCGGGCTCAAGTCCCAGGGCCTCCCGAATGCCGACGCGGAGGTGGGGCATTGCGTGCACCGCATCGCCATGCATCGGTCGCGACCCGGCGTGCTGTACATGCAGAAGCATTGGGACGTGATGCGCAGCGACAACGCGGGCGACTCCTGGCAGGAGGTGAGCGGAAACCTGCCCACCGACTTCGGCTTCCCGATCGACGTCCACGCCCACGAGCCGGAGACGATCTACGTCGTGCCGATCACGAGCGACTCCCACCACTTCCCGCCCGAGGGCAAGCTCCGCGTGTTCAGGAGCCGGGCCGGAGGCGGCGAGTGGGAGCCCCTGACCACCGGCCTCCCGCAGCGGGACTGCTACGTCAACGTGCTTCGCGACGCGATGGCGGTGGATGCGCTCGATCCCTGCGGCGTCTACTTCGGCACCACCGGAGGCCAGGTGTACGCCTCACCGAACGGCGGGGACAGCTGGGTCCCCATCGTGCGCGACCTGCCGGCCGTGCTGTCCGTGGAGGTCCAGTCCCTCGCATGATCCGGGTCGTGCTGCCGACCCACCTGCGCGCGCTGGCGAGGGTGGACGGCGAAGTCGAGCTCGCCATCGAGGGCCGGGCCACGAGGGGATCGGTCCTCGACGCGCTCGAGGCGGCCTACCCGTCGCTGCGCGGGACGATCCGCGACCAGGTCACCCGGGAGCGCCGCCCCTTCCTGCGGTTCTTCGCCTGCGAGCAGGACCTTACCCACGATCCGCCCGACGCCCCCCTTCCGGACGCAGTGGCACGCGGGAGCGAGCCCTACCTGGTCGTGGGTGCCATGGCCGGCGGCTGAGACCTTGTCGAAATCCCCGGGCCTCGTTCGACGTCTGGGTAGAGCCCCGACACCGTGTTCGGTGGCCGTGGAGACCTAAGACCCGGAGAACGACGATGCGGTTCATGCTGATCGTGAAGGCTACCAAGGACTCCGAGGCTGGCGTGCTTCCCAGCCAGGAGCTGCTGGCCGAGATGGGGCAGTACAACGAGCAGCTGGTCAAGGCCGGCGTGATGCTGGCGGGCGAAGGCCTGCAGGCCAGCTCGAAGGGCGCGCGCGTGACGTTTTCCGGCGACACCCGGACGGTCATCGACGGACCCTTCGTCGAGACCAAGGAGCTCGTTGCCGGTTTCTGGCTCATTCAGGTGAAGTCCCGGGACGAGGCGATCGAGTGGGTGAAGCGCGTTCCCTTCCGGGACGGCGTGGTCGAGATCCGGCAGGTGTTCGAGGCCGAGGATTTCGGCCCGGCGCTGACCCCCGAGCTGCGCGAGGCCGAGGAGCGGCTTCGCGCGCAAGCCGCGACCAGGAAATAGGACTGGGAGACGGATCATGCGATTCGGTGAGCGGTGGAGCGGTTCCGCGAGATGGTCGCTGGGTCACAGCGCTGAGCGGTGAGACGTGACGGCTCCCGACATCCACGGTGCGATCGACGCCGTCTGGCGCATCGAATCGGCCAAGGTCATCGCGAGCCTCACGCGCATCGTCGGGGACGTGGGGTTGGCGGAGGAGCTGGCGCAGGACGCGCTCGTCGCGGCGCTCGAGCGCTGGCCCGACGACGGCATTCCCCGGAATCCGGGCGCGTGGCTCATGGCCACGGCGAAGCACCGGGCCATCGATCTCGTGCGGCGCGACCGGATGCTCGCGCGGAAGCACGACCTGCTGGGCTACGAGCTCGAGGCGCGACAGGAGGCGGCGGTGCCCGACCTCGATGCCGCACTCGACGATCACGTCGGTGACGATCTCCTTCGACTCGTCTTCATCGCCTGCCATCCGGTCCTCTCGACCGAGGCCCGGGTGGCGCTCACCCTCCGCCTCCTCGGCGGGCTCACGACCGAAGAGATCGCCCGGGCCTTCCTCGTGCCCGTGCCGACGATCGCGCAGCGCATCGTGCGGGCCAAGCGCACGCTGTCCGAGGCGCGAGTGCCGTTCGAGGTGCCCCGCGGCGACGAGCTGACCGCGCGGGTCTCGAGCGTGCTCGAGGTGCTGTATCTGATCTTCAACGAAGGCTATTCGGCCACCGCCGGCGACGACTGGATGCGGCCGGCGCTGTGCGAGGAGGCGCTCCGGCTGGGCCGCATCGTCGCGGAGCTGGCGCCACAGGAGCCGGAGGTGCATGGCCTGGTGGCGCTCATGGAGATCCAGGCTTCGCGTACGCGGGCCAGGGCGGGCCCGTCGGGCGAGCCGGTGCTGCTGCTCGACCAGGATCGCGCCCGGTGGGACCACCTGCTCATCCGGCGCGGCCTGGCGGCGCTCGAGCGCGCGGAACGCCTGGGCGGCTCGCTCGGTCCATACGCGCTGCAGGCCGCGATCGCCTCGTGCCACGCCCGGGCGCGGACGGCCGAGGAGACCGACTGGCCCCGCATCGCGGCGCTGTACGACGCGCTCGCTCAGCTGGCGCCGTCGCCGGTGGTCGACCTCAACCGGGCGGTTGCGGTCGCGATGGCGTTCGGGCCCGCGGCCGGCCTGGAGCTGGTGGACGCGCTGGGCGGCGAGAAGGCGCTCGCGAACTACCACCTGCTGCCCAGCGTGCGCGGGGACCTGCTGTTCAAGCTCGGCCGGCTGGACGAGGCGCACCGCGAATTCAAGCGCGCCGCGGGCCTCACGCGGAACGCGCGGGAGCAGGTGTTGCTGCTTGAGCGGGCGGCGGCCGCCGCGGCGGGCGCTCGCGACCACGGGAGTTAGAGGCGACGCTGGTCGCGGTCACGGCCGGGCGAACGAGCTCGAGCGTCCGGCATCCCAACCTGTTTCTTCGACACCCCATTTCCACCTCCCGGCACGCCAGACCCCCTCTCGGCTGGCCCCGGATTTGCCCCTGAGCGGGCGGTTCGGCGATCCACGTCGCAGCCATCTCACCCAACAGGAGGTTTCATGGCGGCTAACCGACTGGCAGTCCTTGCCCTGGCGGTGCTCGCGGGCTGCGGCGGCGACCGCGGTGCGAGCATGGCAGCCGACAGCTTGAGCCGCGACTTGCAACGGCTCCCCGTCGACTCCTCGGCCACGCTGAGCGACCAGGCGGGTGCCACGCCGGTGGCCGCTGCCCCGGTGGCCCCCGCGCCGGCGGCGCCGAAGCCCAAGCCGAAGCCGGCGGCACCGAGACCGGCTCCGAAGCCGGCTCCGGCGCCCGCGCCGCTCGCGCTCGGCGACGGCACCACGCTGGCGACGACGGTAGACCGGGAGATCAGCTCGAAGGTCGACAAGCCCGGCGCGACGGTCACGACGACGGTCGCGAGCGACGTGAAGGACGCCGCGGGGCGCGTCGTGATCCCCGCCGGCTCGAAGGTGACGCTCACCATCACCCAGATCCACGAGTCGGAGAACAAGGGCGACAAGACCGGGAAGCTGACCCTCACGCCCACCGCCGTCGAGATCCAGGGCCAGAGCTACGCGCTCGCCGGCTCGGCGACGGCGCTCGATCGCACGCTGGTCGACCGGAAGACCAACGCGGGCGACGTGGCGAAGGTCGGCGCGGGCACGGCGGCCGGTGCGATCGTCGGTCGCGTGATCGGCGGAAGCACCAAGGGCGCCGTCATCGGTGGCATCATCGGCGGTGCGGTCGGCACGCAGCGCGCCATCGAGACGCAGGACCGCGACGTGGTGGTCCCGGCGAGCTCGCGGGTCGAGGTCACGCTCGGAGCGTCGTTCACGCGGTAGCCGGCCGGATACGAGGTCGCGTGGGATTCCGCGCGACGCCGTCCGCAAAAAAACACGAGGGCACAGGGCGCGGATGCGTCCTGTGCCCTCTGTGCGTTCGGCAGCCGGGGCGTCGCCGTGTGACCCGGAACACCGCCCACCATGCCCCGCAGCCGCTTAATGGACCGGTCATCCCTTCACCAGGATGGGCAGCGGGATATACTGCGCGTATGTCGAGAGCCTTCGTCAATGAAGACGCCGGAAACGGCGAGGCTGCCGGGCGCTACCCGCTTCCCGACCGCGCACACCCGGACTACGATCGCGCGGCGGCGCGCGCGCTGCTTCGCGGGGCCCATCAGGGCGACACCGTGGGCGCCGAAGCGGCGACGGGCTACTACTGGGGCGATCCGGCCCTCTTTCCCCACGTCGAGCGGATACTCGCCGAAGCGCGCGAGGATCGCGACGACCGCCTGGAGCAGCTGGCGGAGCGCTTCCTTCGCGGACGCGTCCGCCGCACCTGACCTGGAGGCATCATGCAGGATCCCCACGATCGTATCCACGCCGCCGAGCTCGATGCGGCCCTCAATCCGCACCGCGCGGAGCAGCAGGTTCGCGCGCGCGAGCACAATCTGGACGTGCTCGGCCAGCGCGGCGTGCGCCTGTTCGGCAACGAGACCGACGACGAGCTCGCCGACTTGTGGTCGGCGGTGGATCGGTTCGAGTCGGTGGTCGAAGCCCGCGGCGGCGACACCTTGACCAACGCCCCGGATTCCTCCGAACCGGACAATCCCGCGTTCGTCCTGCCCGAGCGGAAGTCGCGTGAGCCGGTGAGCGCGTACGTGGGGCGGATCCAGGAAGCGGCGGAGGGGTTGACCCACTTCGAGCGAGAGGGCGGGACCGGAGCGACCGGGGGTGCGGAGCAGTAGGGGACCGTGGGGTGAGCGGGGGGGCGTGGCTCAGCTTCTCTGCAGCAGCGCGCTCCGCCGGTAGGGAAACACGTCCACCACCTCGCCCGCGCCCAGCCGCTGCTGCACCCGCTGCCAGAACGCCACGTCCAACAGGTCCTCGTGCGCCTCGAGAAAGGCGTCGCGCAGCTCGCCCGGCGGCACGAGGAAGGCGTGGAACTCCTCGGGGAACACGTCGTTCTCTCCCACCGAGAACCACGGCTCCGCCGCGAATTCGTCCTCGAACGTGGGCGGTGGCGGGATCCGCCGGAAGCGGCATTCGGACAGCAGGCAGAGCTCGTCGTAGTCGTAGCAGATGACCCGCCCGTTGCGCGTGACCCCGAAGTTCTTGAGCAGCATGTCCCCGGTGAAAATGTCCGCCGCCGCGAGGTCCTTGATGGCCGTGCCGTACTCGACCGCGGCGTCGCGGGCGGCCTCGGGATCGGCGTCGCGGAGGAAGAGATTGAGCGGTGTCACCCGGCGCTCCGTGTAGACGTGCCGCACGATGACCCGGTCGCCCTCGACGCGTACGGTTCTCGCCGCGACGCCCAGCAGGTACGCCAGCAGGTCGTCGGGGAAGCAGCGCCGCGGAAACTCCAGGTGCTCGAATTCCTGCGCGTCCGCGAGGCGTCCGACGCGATCGCGGACGAACACGAAGTGATACTTGTCCATCACGGCCTGACGGGTGGTGTTCTTCGGCGCGCCGAAACGGTCCTTGATGATCTTGAAGACCAGATTGAACGCCGGCAGCGTGAACACGGCCATCACCATCCCCTCGTCTCCCTCCGCGAAGGCGAACCGGGAGCCGGGGTCCTGGAGGTACGCCAGCAGGTTCCGGAACAGCTCGGTCTTGCCGTGCTTGTTGTAGCCGATGCCGTTGTAGAGCTCGTCGATGCGCTTGAGGGGCATGATCGAGGCCAGAAAGTCCACCAGCTCCCTCGGACGCGCCACGTCCACCCGGAAGTACGACCAGCTGAACCCGAAGACGACGCTCGCCTCGTTGGGGGTCATCAGGACGGCATCCACCACGATGCCGCAATCGGCGTGGAGGAGCGGCAGCACGAGCGGCACGGTCGTGCCGCCCCGGTGCACCCGTCCCACCAGGTACGCGCCCTTGTTGCGGTAGAACACCGAGCGAATGACGTCCACCTCGATCGGCCCCCGGGCGGGCATGCCGTCGAGCGTCGCCGTGATGAGCTGGGCCACGACCGCCGCGTCGCGGTCGAGCGAGGCGTAGGGCACGGACCACGGAAAGCGCTGGAGGATGCGGCGGACCAGCTCGGCGTCGACCGCGTCCACGCGGTCGCTGTCGAACAGCGGCGGACCGCCCGGATCGGTCACGGGCACCGACGGCTCGAGGTATTCGATCGCCGCGTCCACGCCCACGGTGCTGAACACCCGCCGGGTGACGGAGTTGAAGAAGGTCTGCGACAGCTCCGCGTCGGAGCGGCGACGAGCGCCCACCGCGTGGCGGGCCCGCATGGCCGCCCACAGCGTGCGCTCCATGACCGCGTCCTGGAGGATGTCGTGGACATCCGCCACGGCGCCGTCGACGTGGGTGCGGTAGAGCGCGAGCCGCTCGGTCGCGTCGGCCTGCGCGCCGAGCCAGTCACGCCGCTCGAACCGCTCGCGGGCCCTGCGCGTGATCTCCTCGAAGCCGCGATGGTAGCGGTCGTAGGCGGCGTGAATCGCCTCGACGGCTCGGTTGCCGATCTCCGGGCACGCGGGCAGATTCAGCGTCGTCTCAGCGCCGATCACACTCATTCCAGTCCGTCCGAAGGAATTCATCCATGACAGTCTCAGTCCGGGGCGAGGCCATCATCATGCGGGACGGCCGGCTCGAGGTCCCCGCGCAGCCGGTCATTCCCTTCATCGAGGGCGATGGAACCGGCCCCGACATCTGGCGCGCGTCCCAGCACGTGTTCGACGCGGCCGTCGATCGTGCGTACAGCGGCAAGCGCCGCATCGCCTGGCTCGAGGTCCTGGCCGGCGAGAAGGCCAAGGACCAGCTCAACAGCTGGCTCCCGGACGATACCCTTGCAGCCATCGACCACTATCTCGTTGCCATCAAGGGGCCGCTCACGACGCCGGTCGGCGGCGGTTTCCGCTCGCTCAACGTCGCCCTGCGCCAGAAGCTCGATCTCTACGCCTGCGTCCGCCCGGTGCGGTGGTTCGAGGGCGTGCCGTCGCCCGTCAAGGCCCCGCAGGACGTGGACATGGTGATCTTCCGCGAGAACACCGAGGACATCTACGCCGGCATCGAGTACAAGGCGCGCAGCGACGAGGCCCGTCGCGTCATCGAGTTCCTGCAGCAGCAGATGGGCGCCCAGTCCATCCGCTTCCCCGGCTCCAGCGCCATCGGGATCAAGCCCGTTTCGGAGGAAGGCTCCAAGCGGCTGATCCGCGCCGCGTTCGACTACGCGATCGCCCGGAAGGCGCCCAGCGTCACGCTGGTCCACAAGGGCAACATCATGAAGTTCACCGAGGGCGGCTTCCGTGACTGGGGTTACCAGCTCGCCCGTGAGGAGTACGGGGCCGTCGAGATCGACGGAGGTCCCTGGTGCCGGCTGCCATCGGGCGTCGTGCTGAAGGACGTCATCGCCGACGCCTTCCTGCAGCAGATCCTCACCCGGCCGCGCGAGTACAGCGTCATCGCCACCATGAACCTGAACGGCGACTACATCTCGGACGCGCTGGCCGCCCAGGTGGGCGGCATCGGCATCGCCCCGGGCGCCAACATCAACTACCTCACCGGCCACGCGGTGTTCGAGGCCACCCATGGTACCGCGCCGAAGTACGCGGGCCAGGACAAGGTGAACCCGGGCTCCGTCATTCTGTCGGGCGAAATGATGTTCCGCCACCTCGGCTGGAACGAAGCGGCCGACCTGATCGTCCGCTCCCTCGAGAAGACCATCGCCCAGAAGCGGGTGACCTACGACTTCGAGCGCTTGATGAGCGGCGCCACGCTGCTCAAGACCAGCGAGTTCGGGAACGCGATGGTGGAGAACATGTAAGGCGGTGAGCGGTGAGCGGTGAGCGGAAAGAGCGACCGGAGCGCTTCCGGCTCACCGCTCACCGTCGCCCCCGCAATCTTTCGATCTCCCGCCGGTCCCGCTTGGTGGGGCGGCCCTTCTCGGGAGCGAATGCCACATGCAGCGATTTGAGCTGCCGCGCCAGCGTCTCGCGAGCCGCGATGCTCTCGGGCCGCTCCTCGTAGAGCCCGGCGGCCTCGGCCGCCGGGCCCCGCCGCGCCGACAGGGCGCGCACGATCACGTGGTGCTCGTAGGGACCGAGCCGCACACGAAGCTGGTCCCCGACCTGGAGTGGCCGGGCACGCTTGGCCCGGTCGCCGTTCACCTGCACCTTGCCCCCGGCGATCGCCTCCGCCGCCTGCGAGCGCGTCTTGAAGAACCGCGCGGCCCAGAGCCACTTGTCCAGCCGGACCCGATCGTCGTCGGCGTCCTGATCCGTATCTCGCATTCTCAATAGTACACCAAAACGAGCTGCTTCCGGACGGCTCGTCCGGGCCGGAACGGGGCGGGCGCGGCATTTGCAGTTGAAACGCGCTCTCACGTCACTCCCGGACTCAAATGCTGCCGCTGCCGCCCGTCTGGATCTCCCTGGCGCTGGCGCTCGCCCCCGTGCGCGCGCCTGTCCTTGCGTCCCGCCCGCCCCATGTCGTTTCGCCGGTTCCCGCCGACTCCCTCGTCGCGGCCGCCGCCGTCGCGCTCGAGCATGGCCGGCCATGGGTGGCCAGCCGCATCATTTCGACGGTGCTGGCCGACTCAACCCGCCGCACCCCCGATGCGTTCATGCTCGCGGCCACCGCGGCGAGTCGGTGGGGCGGTTGGCACGAGGTCCTCCGGCTGCTCGAAGGCCAGCGATGGGTGGACAGTGTGCCCGACGGCCGTGCGAGGCTCCTGCTCGCCCGCGCGTCGCTCGAAGAGGGCGTCGATTCCGCAGCGCTGCGCCACGCCCTGGCGGTGCCGGTCTCGAACGTCGCGTCGGCGGACGGAGAACGACTGGTGATGCTGGCCCTGGCGCTCGACCGCGTAGGTGCGCGAGACAGCGCGGCCGCCACGTACGCGCGGGCCGCGGACCTGCTGCCGGGCGTCGGGGACTGGCTTCGCGTTCGGGCCGCCGCCGTGACCGACGACAGCGCGGGCCGGGCCCGGCTGTATGCTGCCGTGACCGATCGGCTCGCGCGCGAGCGGACCGGCTGGAGCGAGGCCGCCGCGCGGCAGGGCATGGGGGATCTCGATGGGGCCGCCCAGCGCTTCCAGGCGCTCGGCGCGCGGACGATCGCGCTTCGGTTACGGCTCGCGATGAGCCCGGACGGCGCCCGGCGAGCCATGGTTCGGACGGACCTTGTCGGGGTCATTGCCGCGCGCCGGAGTCCGGGCGAAGTGCGAGATGCCGTCGCATTGCTCGATAGCGTCTTTGCGCCCCTCACACCGGCCGAGGAGCTCGAGGTTGGGCGCGGGGCGGCCATGGCAGGTGCCTCCAGCCGCGCGGCGGACGCGTTCGAGCGTGCCTTCGCCGCCCGGCTCGGTACCACGGACGACCGGTTCGCGTTCGCCACCGCGCTCACCAAGCTCGGTCGCAACACCGAGGCGGCCCGGCAGTTCGCGCAGGTGACCGCGCCGAAGGCGCTTGCCGCCTCCGCCGCATACCAGCGCGCCCGTGCGCTGGTCCGCGACGGACAGCTCGCGCCGGGCCGGCTCGCCCTCGAGCGCGTGCTGCGCGTCTTCCCGCGCGACACGAGCGCCGCCCCGTCCGCCCTGTTCCTGCTGGCCGATCTCGCGTCGGACGACCGGGCGGACCCCCGGGCCCGGGAGCTGTACCGGAAAATCGTCGCCCGGTATCCGAGTAGCCGGTTCGCGCCGACCGCCGCCTTCCGCGCCGCGATGATCGCGCTGGTGGCTGGCGATGCGCCGGCCGCGGCCGCCGAGTTCGACGAGCTGACCGTGCGCTACTCCCGGAGCGACGAGGCCGTCGCGGCGGTCTATTGGGCCGGCCGCGCCTGGCAGGTCGCGGCCGATTCCGCCGCGGCGAACGAGCGCTGGGAGCGTCTGGCCGCCGGCGATCCGGGCTCGTACTACACCGGCCTGGCCGACCGGCGGCTCGACCGCCCGGAGTGGATCCCGCCGGCGGCCGTGGACAGCTTCGTACCGATTCCCGCCGCCGACAGCGCCATGGCCCGTGCGGCGCTGCTCACCCGCCTCGGCCTGGGCGTCGAGGCGCGATGGGAATACGACCGCCTCGTGCGCCAGAGCGAGACCTCGGGCGAGCGCTTGCTGGCCCTGGCCGACGCCTTCCGGCGCGACGGCTTCGCGTCGCAGGCCATTCAGCTCGCCCGTCGCGCGCTCGCCCTGGGTGCGCCGGCCGACGCCCGCACGTATCGCCTCCTCTATCCCGTCATGCTGGAAGACGCGCTGCTGGCCGAGGCCGCGGAGCACGGACTCGACGCGGCGTTCGTCGCGGCCCTGATCCGGCAGGAGTCCATGTTCAATCCGCAGGCGACGTCCCCCGTGGGCGCCCGCGGCCTCATGCAGGTGATGCCCGACCTCGGCGGCCGGCTCGCGGAGTCGCTGGCGTACCCGGTGTGGGACCCTGTGCTCCTCTATCAGCCCGACGTGAGCCTGCAGCTCGGTTCCTTTCACCTTCAGGAGCTCAACGGTCGCTACCAGCAGCCGGCGCACGTCCTCGCCGCCTACAACGCTGGCGTGAGCCGGGTGGAGCGCTGGTCGCAACGCGTCGGCGTGGACGACCCGGAGGTGTTCACCGAGCGCATCCCGTTCGCGGAGACGCGCGGATACGTGCGAGCCATCCAGCGCAACGAGGAGATCTACCGCAGCCTGTACGCGTGGAGCGCCGTCACCGCACAGAAGTGACGCACCGGAGGCTGGCACCTGGGAGCGGACCTTCTTAGGTTGCATGCGTTCCTACCAAAGGCCAATCCGGTTGCTCGAATCCGCCCGCTCATTGGACGCCCTCGACCGGATCGGCGAGGGGATCTTCGCCCTGGACGCCGACGGGCGAATCGCCTACGTCAACCGAACCGCCTCCCGTCTTCTCCCCCAGTTGATCGGCACCTCCGCTGATCTGGTCGGCACGATCATCTGGGACGCGTCGCGCTCGTTCGCGCAGACGCCGGCCGGCGCCGCGCTCTTGCGCGCCGTGACCGAGCGCGTTCCCGTCACCCATACGCTGCGGGACCCCGTCAGCGGCCGGCTGCTCGAGCTGCGGCTGTTTCCGACGGCGGAGGGCCTGAGCGGGCTGCTGCTCGAAGCGGCGCGCCCCAAGGCCAGCGACGTGCTGGACCGGGTGAGCGACCTCTATCTCGCCTGCGACGACGAGTGGCGGCTCACGCTGGTCAATGCGCGAGCCGCGGAGTACCTGCGGCTGCTCGGTCCGGAACGCGGGGACCCCATCGGCCGGTCCGTCTGGGACGTCATTCCGGGCCTCGTCGGGTCGCGGTTCCAGGCCGAGGCGTTCCGCGCGCTGGTGGAGCAGTCCGAGGTGGAGTTCGAGGCGTTCTTCGCCCCGCTCAAGCGCTGGTTCTCGGTGCGGGTGACGCCGTCGGCCGACGGGATCATCGCCTGCGTCCGCGATGTGACGGGCTGGCGGCAGACCAAGCGCGTGCTCACCCGGGAAGCCGAGCGACTGGCGGCGGTGATCGACACCCAGCAGGCCGTGGCGACGGCCGGGCCCGACCTCGCCGGGGTCATGCGCATGGTCGCCGAGCGCCTCCAGGCGCTGACGTGGGCGGGGGCGGCCGGCGTCTTCATGCCCGACGACGGCGAGCTCGTGCTCTGCGAAGCGAGCGGCACGGCCCGTGAACAGATCGGGCTTCGGCTGTCGCCGGAGGCGAGCCTGGTCGGCCGGGCATACGCCACGGGCGAGCTCATCCGCTGCGATGACGCCTTGCTCGAAGCGGGCGTGGATAGAGCGGCGGTCGAGGTGCTCGGCGTGCGGTCGGCGATCCTGGTGCCGCTGACGGGCACCCAGAACGACGTCCAGGCCGTCGTTGCGATCTGGTCCGGCCGGCCCCGCGCGTTCAACGACCTGCACGTGCACACCATCCGCCTCGTGGCGGGGCTCCTCTCCGCCGCGCTCGAGCGCGCGGCGTCGCACTCTTCCAATCAGATGCTGCTGGCCGAGCGTACGGCGTCGCTCGCGGCGATCCGCGCGGGCGAGGAGCGCTTCCGGACGCTGGTCGAAGGCATCGACGACGTGGTCTTCCGGCTCGATCGGAACCAGCGCTGCGTCGACATCTTCGGCCGCTGGCTCGAGCGCGAGGGCTTCGAGCCCCATGACTTCCTGGGCCGCACCACGACCGACATCGTCGGCGCGGCGGACCCCGGCGTGCACGAGCGCGCCAACCAGCGCGCCCTCGGCGGCGAGACGGTCACCTACGAGTGGACCCGCGAGTCCGATCGGGGTCTGCGGCACATGCAGACGACGCTCTCCCCCCTCCGTTCGGCGGACGGGGACGTCGTCGGCATCGTGGGCGTCGGCCGCGACATCACGCAACGCATCGAGGCAGAGCAGCAGGTGCGTCAGGCGCAAAAGATGGAAGCGGTGGGACGCTTCGCGGGCGGGGTGGCGCACGATCTCAACAACATGATGATGATCATCCTCGGCTTCAGCGACTTCCTGCTGGGAGCGCTCGAGATCGAGGACCCCCGCCGCGGCGACGCCGACGAGATCCGGAAGGCCGCCGAGCGGGCGATGCACCTCACCCGCCAGCTCCTGGGGTTCGGGCGCCACCGCGTGGTGGCTCGCGAGACGTTGAGCGTGAACGGGGTCGTCGAAGGCATGGAGCGGATGCTGCGTCCGCTCCTGGGCGAGGACATCACGCTCGTGACGAGCCTGAGCCCGGGTCTGGGGGGCGTCGAGGCGGACTACGGGCAGATGGAGCAGATCGTGATGAACCTGACCCTGAACGCGCGCGACGCAATGACACGGGGCGGTCAGCTCACCATCGAGACGATGGACGTGGACTTTCCGGAGGGATACGCCTACCGTCACCTCGGCGTGGACATCCCCGCCGGCCCCTACGTCCTTCTCGTCGTGAGCGACTCGGGTCAGGGCATGACCCCCGAAGTGAAGACCCACCTCTTCGAGCCGTTCTTCACCACCAAGCCCACCACCCTCAACACCGGCCTCGGTCTCGCCACGGTCTACGGCATCGTGGTGCAGAGCGGCGGGTACATCTGGGTGGACAGCGCGCCGGGGGAGGGCGCGAGCTTCAAGATCTGCTTCCCCCGCGTGATGGTGGACGAGGTCTCCGGCGAGGTCACCCAGCGTGCCCCGATGCTCACGCGCGGCACGGAGACGGTGCTCCTGGTCGAGGATGAGGATGCGGTCCGGGTGCTGGCTTCGCGCGTCCTGGAGCAGCAGGGGTATGCGGTGCTGGTGGCCAGGAACGGCCGGGAGGCGCTCGAGGTGCTCGAGCGCCCCGACCACGGCATCGACCTCGTACTCACCGATGTCGTCATGCCCGATATGGGCGGCGTCGAGCTCGCCGACCGCATCGCGGCCGCCCACCAGAACGTGCGGATCGTCTACATGTCGGGGTACAGCGACGGGGACAAGCTGCACCCGGGCGTCCGTCTATCGCCGTATCCCTTCCTGCAGAAGCCGTTCTCCCCGGAGAGCCTGGTCGTCCGCATCCGGGAGGCGCTCGACCGCTCGGCCCGCTGACGCCGCCGCCTTCCCCGTGCTCCCTCTCCGCCTCATCTTGAGGAGGGCGACGCTACCCCAGGAGGCCACCGATGGAAAGCCGGATCAAGCTGGTGGGGCATCCGCTGCACCCGATGCTCGTGGTCTTCCCGCTCGGGCTCCTGTCCACCGCGGTGGTATTCGACCTCATCTATCTGGTCAACGACGATGTCCGCTGGACCGAGATCGCCTTCTACCTGATCGGCGCGGGGCTGGTCGGCGGGCTCGCGGCCGCGATTCCCGGGTGGATCGACTGGTGGGCGATACCGCCCCAGACGCGCGCCAAGCGGGTCGGCCTGGTCCACGGCGCGGGAAACGTGGTGGTGCTGGGTCTCTTCATCGTCAGCTGGCTGATCCGGCGGCCCGCGCCCGGCGCGCCGTCCATGCGCGCGATCGCGGCCGGCCTGATCGGCATCGTGATCGTGATGGGGACGGCGTGGCTCGGCGGCGAGCTGGTGGACCGGCTGGGCGTCGGCGTGGATGACGGCGCGAACCTGGATGCGCCCAACTCGCTGGTCACGCGGCAGGCGCGCGAGCGCCGGGCGCGCGAGCAGGCGAAGTATCCCGGCATGGACCGCCGGGCCCCCGGATCGGCGCCCTGACACGCAAGCCTCGCTTCGGGGATAGCCGGGCGAACCGGCAAGCGGGCGAGCCGATGCCGGCCCGCTTCTCGACCTAGTATCTCCGCTCCCACGCCCGATACCCGATCGCCCCATTGAGCCATCGCACCAGCGGCACGAGCGTGACGAAGTCCCGCTCGAGGGTCGCTGCGAGACGCGGGCTGCCGATCTCGCGCTCCGCGAGCGGCCGGTAGGCCGTGAACGACTTGTACCGGAGCCACCGCTCCGCGGGGTGTCCCTCGGCGTAGCCGCGCGGCAGCCGGGTCAGCATGGATTCCTGGGTCAGGGACTTGAAGCGCCGACGGAAGGCTGGTTCCGCGACGATCCGGTCGAGCGCACCGGGATCCTCCGCGAGCGCCTCGCGAATTTTTTCGAGCCCCGGCCTCGCCGGCATCCAGATCCCGCCGGCCACGAAGCATTCGCCGTCGGCGAGCTGGAAGTAGAGTCCCGCGCCGGCCCCCTCGGCGTCCTGGCCGGCTCCTCGGCCGGCGTCATGATGGTAGAACTGGCAGGCGGCGTTGGTCTTGTATGGTGACTTGTCCTTGGAGAACCGGACGTCGCGGTGAATCCGGAAGATCGAGTGTCGCGGGTCGCCGACGAGCTCGGGCGCGACCCGGGCGAGGCGGACGTCCATCTCCTCCACCAGCGCGCGCAGCGGGTCCCGCACCTCGGTCTCGTAGACCGCGCGGTTTCCCTCGAACCATTCCCGGGTGTTGTGTCGGGCCAGGCGCCGGAGGAACCGAAGTGCGCCGGGACCGAAGCCGCGGAACTCCGTGGTCAGGGTGGATTCGTTCACGAGCTGCTCCTTGAGACGGCGCGGCAGGCGCTTGATGGCGATCTCACGCCGCAGGGCGGCCGGCCGATCGACGACGGTCTCGACGTGAACCAGCCGGATGGGTCGCCGCGCACGGGTGTAGCTGGCGCCGCGGCCCGCGTTGTGGGTCGCCGCGCGACGGACGGGGTCGGTGGTGATCCCGGTATAGAGGCTGCCGTCGCCGCAGCGGGCGACATAGACGTGCCAAGTCATGGGGTCGCATGGATTGTAATGAGGTGTCCGCCTTTCTATCTTCGGCGGACCCCCGTGCACACGCCGAGCCTGTCGAGAGACGATGCCTGACCGCCGCCGGGTTGGGCGCAGCACCCTGCCCGACCAGCGCACCCTCCTGTCCTGGCTCTTCGTCGGGCGGTTGGTGCTGGCCATTGGAATCCTGCTCGGCGCCGGCCTGGTCTGGACCGAGCGGCCGCAGGAATCCTTTCTCGTCACCCTCGCGGTCGTCGTCGCCCTGCTGTTCACGGCGTACGGGGCGTGGCACGTGTTCGTCCGCGGCCGCCCCGCGGGCAACGGCTTCCTCATGGTGCAGGCGCTGGTGGACCTGGGCGTCGTCACCACGATCGTCCACTTCGCCGGGCAGCCGCAGTCGGCGTTCCCCGCGCTGTACGTCCTGGCGGTGGCCGCCTACGCGCTCCTCATGCCGCCCACGTGGGGTGCGCTCACCGCGATCTGCGCCTCGGCCCTGTTCCTGGGCGACGCGTTCCTGACCCGGGCCGGCGCTCCCGATACCGCGTTCTGGGCGCAGGTGGTCGTGTTCAACGTGGTGTTCGCGATCGTGGCGGTGCTGGGTCACCGGCTGCGCGAGGCCGGGATGGAGCAGGAAACCTTGACCATCGAGCTCAAGCGGGTGAGGCTCGAGGCGGACGACATCCTGCGGAACATCCGGTCCGGCGTGCTCACGGTGGACGGAGTCGGCCGGCTCGCCTTCATCAATCCGACGGGCCAGAAGCTGCTCGACCTGGATGGCGAAGGGCTGATCGGGACGCCGGTCCTGGACCAGCTCAAGACCCGCTCCTCCGAGCTCTGGGCGGCGGTCGTGGCTGGTATCCGGAACGGCCGGAAGATCAGCCGTGGCGAGGGGATGGTGATGCATCAGGGCGGCCGCATCTTTCCGATCGGCCTCAGCACCACCACGTTCCGGCAGGAAGCGCAGGATGCGCCGTCGGTGACCGCCATCTTCACGGACATCTCGGACCTCAAGGAAGTGCAGGAGCTCCAGGCCCGTGCCGAGCGCCTGGAATCGGTGGCCGCGCTGAGCGCGTCACTCGCGCACGAGATCCGGAACCCGCTTGCCTCGATCCGAAGCTCGGTCGAGCAGCTCGCCCGCTCCAAGCACGCCGACGACGACGAGCGGTTTCTCGCCGGTCTCATCGTCCGCGAGAGCGACCGCCTGAGCCGGCTGTTGAGCGAGTTCCTCGACTTCGCCCGGGTGCGGGCCACCCACTTCGTGCCGCTGGACCTGCACGCCGTGGTGGTCGCGGTGGTGCGGCTCATCCGGGCGCATCCCGAGTGCCGGCCGGACGCCGCGATCACGATCGAAGGCGGCCGCACGATGCTGGACGCGGACGAGGACCTGCTGCACCGCGTCATCGCCAACCTGGTGCTCAACGCGGTGCAGGCCGCGCGCGGCCCGATTCGCATCACCGTGAGCGTGGCCGCCGTGCAAGGTCCCGAGATTCCCCACGGGACGAACCTGGACCACGCGGTCCGGCTGCAGGTGCGGGACGACGGCCCCGGCATTCCGACCGACATCCGGGATCGCCTGTTCGACCCGTTCGTTTCGGGGCGGCCGGGCGGCAGCGGCCTCGGCCTCGCCATCGTGCAGCGGGCCGTCCAGGCGCACCGGGGCCTGGTGCTGGTGGACTCCGGTCCCGGGACGGGCACGACCTTCACTATCTTTCTGCCCGCCAAGATGATGGCGGAGGATGCCGCATGAGCTACAAGCCTTCGGTGTTGGTCGTGGACGACGAATCCGGCATCCTCGACACCCTTCGTATCCTGCTCCGGAACGAAGGGTTCGAGGTGACGACCGCGCAGGGCGGCAAGGCCGGCCTCGAGCAGATCCGCTCGGGCACCCACGACCTCATCCTCTCCGACGTGCGGATGCCGCAGGTGAGCGGGCTCGACATCCTCAACGCCGCCCGTGAGCAGGACCCGATGACGCCGGTCATCCTCATGACGGCACAGGCCTCTCTCCAGAGCGCCATCGGCGCGGTCAACTCCGGCGCCTTCTACTACATCCAGAAGCCATTCAGCAACGACGAGCTGATCGCGATCCTCCGCCGGGCGTGCGAGTTCCGGCAGGTGCGGGTCGAGAACAAGCAACTCAAGCAGGAGATCCGCCGCCGCGACAAAACCACCGTCACCCGACCGATCGGCAAGTCCAAGCGGTTCCTCGAGGTCCTCAAGCTCGCCGAGCACGTGGCCCCGACCGACTCGACCGTGCTGATCCAGGGCGAGAGCGGCACGGGCAAGGAGGTCGTCGCCCGCTACGTGCACAACCTTTCCAACCGGGTCGACGGGCCGTTCCTCTCGATCAACTGCGGCGCGCTGCCCGAGAACCTGCTCGAGAGCGAGCTGTTCGGTCACGTGAAGGGGAGCTTCACCGGCGCGGTGCGGGACAAACAGGGCCTGTTCGCCGCCGCACGGGGCGGGAGCTTCTTCCTCGACGAGGTGGGCGAGATGCCGCCCTCGCTGCAGGTCAAGCTTCTCCGGGTGCTCCAGGAGCGCGAGGCCATTCCGGTCGGCGCCACCGAGGCGATCCCGGTGGACGTCCGGATCATCGCGGCCACCAACCGGGACCTCGAGGAAGAGATCCGGCGCGGGAACTTCCGCTCCGACCTGTTCTACCGCCTCAACGTCATCGCACTCAACCTGCCGCCGCTCCGTGATCGGCGGGACGATCTGCTGCTCCTGATCGAGTCATTCCTTCAGCAGCTCGCCGGCGATGCCGGCGACGCCGGCGGCGAGCCCAAGGCGCTGGCATCCGAGGCGCTCGATGCCGTCATGGTGTACGAGTGGCCCGGCAACGTGCGCGAGCTGGAGAACGCCCTCGAGCACGCCACCGTGCTGAGCCGCGGCAACCTCATCGAGGCCTCCTCGCTGCCCGAGCGGATCACCAAGCGGCGGAAGGAGCCGCTCGTCGCCGAGCGGTCCTATCGGAACCCGACGCTGGAGGTGATCGAACGCGCGTATATCATGTGGGTCCTGCAGGCGGAGGGCGGGAACAAGACGCGCGCGGCCGAGGTGCTGGGCATCGACCCGAGCACCCTGTACCGGAAGCTCAGCCGGTACGAGGAGCAGGTGGAGGTGAAGGTGTAGACGCAGCGGGGGAATCGCTGCTGCATGATCCGGCGGTCGGGGAATTCCCCGACCGTTGCCTTTTGCCGCTACCGCTGCGAGATGCTGGCCCCTGCGTCGCTCGCCATGGCCCGCTGGATCTCCGCCGAGGTGACGTAGGCAGCCAGCAATCGGCTGCGGAGATCGCCGGGCCTGCGAATGCTGAAGGTGGCCAGCGTGTCGAGCACCTGGCGCGCGCCCCGGATATCCCCGCTGTTGAGCTTGGCAAACACGGCCCCATCCCGGAGCTCGTCGGCCGTGATCCAGCGATGGTCGCGCATGGCCACCGGCAGCAGCCGGTCCGCGGCCGACGCCGCCTCCGCGAATTTCCACGCCGCCAGATTCTTCCGGAACGCAATGACGTCGCGGGCCGCGGCGGGCGCCCCGAACCGGTCCATCGTCCGCTCCACGTCGGAGTAGAACGCGTCGTCGGATACCCCCGCCGTGCCGCCGTTCCGGTACTGCTCCACCAGTCTCACCTGGTCGGTCCACATCTCCCAGTCGCTCGGCGACCGATCCCTCGCGGCCCGCCACTGCTGCCACAGAAACACCGCCTGTGCCGCCGCCGGCGAGGCGATGGTATCGGTCCGCCCTTCGGCGGCCGAAGTCCGCAGCAGGGCGCCCGTCGCGCGAGCGCTGACCCTGGGGTTCTCCGGCACCGAGGCGACCGGGTCACTCGCGGGCGGCACCGGTCGCCGGCGCATGGACGACAGCAGGTTGAACCAGTCGGTCGAGAGGGCGGGGAACCCGACCGCGAAGTCGTGCCGGAACCGCCGCCGCTCCGCGCCGAGATCCAGCACCGGGAAGAAGTCGGAGTTGGCGACCACGCTTCCCTGGTTGAGGAGCGGGGCCAGCTCGCGCCGGCCGACGAGGTGCAGCGCTTCGACCGTGGCCGGCTCGAGCGGACGGAAGGCGCAGAGGTCGGTCCGGATCGCCGGGAGACCGAGCACCGACCAGTCTGGTGCCGGCAGCTTCGACCGGTTGCTGGCGACCACGAGCAGATCCCCGCTCGGCACCAGGTAGATCTCGTACGAGGCGAAATTGTGGTGCAGCGCGGCGATCACGCTCAGGACCAGCTCGTCATCCAGCTCGTAGACATGGAGCCACTGTCCGAACACGCCGTCGTCCGACAAATAGGTGCGGACCCGGCCGTAGAACTCGGTGGTGAAGAGGCCCGAGACCCCGCTCACCCACGGGTTCGATGGCTCGGACATGATCATGTCGAAGCGGCGCGAGGCCGACGCGAAGTAGGACTTGGCGTCGTCGATCACGAGATGCGAGCGCGGGTCGTCGAACGCGCGGCGATTGGCGGGGTAGAAGATGCGCGAGCCGGCCACCATCTGGGGCTCGATCTCGATGGTGACGAGCTCCCGGAGCTCCGGGTTCCCGAGCATGAGGTGGGACGACATGCCGGAGCCCTGCCCGATCACCGCCGCCGAGCGCGCGTGAGGCGCGTACGCCATCGTGATGAGCGGGAGCAGCGCCTGGGTCGCCCCGTCCTGCGCGAGCGGCACCGGTCCCCGGGTCGAGTCGCAGCCGGCGAACCATTCCATCGAGAGCGACGCGTCGGTCTTTCCATTCGTGGCCAGGTAGAGCTGGTCGTTGCCGCGGATCCTCGCGGCCGTCACCGATGCGGTGCGACCATCCCGGTAGAAGCGCACCTCGCGGTCCTTGGGCGTGAGCAGCGAGCCGGTCCGATAGACGCCACTCGAGAGCAGCACTCGATCGAAGCGCACCCCGCCCCACGCCAGCACCGCCGCGGCGAGGCTGGCGAACACCGCCGCCGGAACCAGGCGGTCGGCCCGCGAACCTCGCCCGGCCCGTCGCAGCAGCAGGATCCCCACGCCCATGTCGATCAGCGCGCCCAAGATGAGAAGTGCGTGAAGTCCGACCGCCGGCAGCAGGAGCAGGCCGGCGAGGATCACGCCCGCGATGGAGCCGAGCGTGTTCCAGCCGTACACCGCGCCGATAGCCCGCTCCCCGGTCCGGAGACCCAGGAGAATCCGGGTGATGAGCGGCAGCGTCATCCCGGCGCAGAAGGTGGCCGGCAGCATGATGACCAGGCAGAGCGCGTAACGGGCGAGCGTGTAGCCGGTGTAGCCCGCGTCGGTCGGCGCGAACGTGGCGATCAGGGACGCGGTCCACCCGAACGAGCGGATGTACAGCGGGAGGGTCGCGAGCGCGAGCCCGCCCATGATCCACTGCACCGCGCCAAGGGTCCGCAGGGGGTCGGCCAGGCGGTCGGCTCGGGATCGGATGCACCAGGCGCCGAGGGCCAGACCCAGGATGAAAGCGGACAGCATCAGCTCGAACGCGTGGGTCGCGCTGCCCAGCACCAGGGCCAGCATCCGGTTCCAGGCGATCTCATAGATGAACGACGCGACCGCGGTCGCGAAGCTTGCGAACAGCAGCAGCCGAGGCAGATCGCCCGAGTCCGCCGGGGGCTCGGCGACCGGCTCGGACGGCGCGGGATCGGCCGCGGCGCGGGAGCGCTGGGCCACGATGGCACCCATCGTCCCGGCGGCGACGATCAGGTTGAGCGACGCGGCGGCCGCCAGCGTGCCGGAAAGCCCCGCGGCATCCACCAGGTAGAACCCCGCGACCAGCACGCCCACCGCCGCGCCAAGGCTGTTGGCGAAGTAGAGGAGCGCGAGCGTCCGGCCGGGACGGCCGGGCACCAGCCGGAGGACGCCGGCGCTCATGAGCGGGAAGGTCATGCCGAGCAGCACGGACTGCGGCAGGATCAGCGCGCCGGCGATGGTCCACTTGGCGGCGGTGAGTCCCCAGCTCCCCGCGAGCGAGGGAAAGACCGATGCATAGGCCCAACCCGTGGCCACCTGATAGAGGTCGTGAAACACGAGGCCAAGGCAGCCGACCGCGAACTCCACGGCCACGTATCCATGGAGCGGGTGGCGGAGCCGCTCGGAGCGCCGGCTCACGGCGATCGCGCCCAGTGACATCCCACCGAGGAAGATCACCAGCACGAGGATCTGGGCGTACGCGTCGTGCCCGACGAACAGGCCGAGGTATCGCGTCCAGATGGATTCGTAGATCAGCCCGGCGGCGCCGGACAGCACGAAGATCACGCAGAGGATGGGGGTCATGCCCGGCCCCGGGGGCAAGAACCATGCAATTCATGGCACGGTTCGTGGTAGCCGGATGCTGCGTCGCAAGGAATTGATGCGGGCGTCGCGCGGCAGGCGGCCCATCTTCGCGTGGGCAGCCGGCCGATCCCACTCTTGCAAAATCCGCCTGGGAGGCTCGGGAAAAGCCTCCGGAGATCGGCTGCAAGCGATGGTTAAGTCGCTGCACCGTCGAGGGTTTTGGCGGTGAAGAGGGGGGGTGGCATCAGTGTTGCCTTACCCCGTGCCGGAACGATCGATGACCGCGATCAATCCTTGTCCTGAGCAGGTAACTCAACCGGAGGACGCATGTCGAACCGCAAGGGCTTTACCCTGATCGAGCTTCTGATCGTGGTCGTCATCATCGGCATTCTGGCGGCTATCGCGATCCCGAAGTTCGCGAACACGAAGGAGAAGGCGGTACTGGCCAGCATGAAGTCGGACCTGCGCAACCTGGTGACGGCGGAAGAGGGTTTCTTCTCGGATAACCAGGACTACTCGGGCACGCTGGGCCCGGCGCAGGTCAACGGTACTGCCGGCGCGGGCACGGTGGCCTTCGTGCCTTCGGCCAACAACGTGCTCACCGTGACCCGGCAGAGCGCGGGTGGGTGGTCGGCGACTGCGACCAACGCGACCCTCAAGGGCGCCATCAAGACCTGCGGCATCTTCGTCGGCTCGGGCGTTGCGCCGAACGGCGCCGTGACCGCCGAGGGCGCGCCGGCCTGCTACTGAGCGTAATTCACCAAGGGCGGTGTGAAGTCACACCGCCCGCTCCACCTCCCCAGGAGACAGCACAATGTCGAACCGCAAGGGCTTTACCCTGATCGAGCTTCTGATCGTGGTCGTCATCATCGGCATTCTGGCGGCTATCGCGATCCCGAAGTTCGCGAACACGAAGGAGAAGGCGGTGCTGGCCAGCATGAAGTCGGACCTGCGCAACCTGGTGACGGCGGAAGAGGGTTTCTTCTCGGATAACCAGGACTACTCGGGCACGCTGGGCCCGGCGCAGGTCAACGGCACTGCCGGCGCGGGCACGGTGGCCTTCGTGCCTTCGGCCAACAACGTGATCACCGTGACCCGGCAGAGCGCGGGTGGGTGGTCGGCGGTGGTGACCAACGCGACCCTCAAGGGCGCGATTCAGACCTGCGGCATCTATGTCGGCTCGGGCGTTGCGCCGAACGGCGCCGTGACCGCCGAGGGTGCGCCGGCCTGCTACTAAGCCGGAGCTGATCCTGGGGAACAGGGGGCGGTGGTCCTAGCGGTCGCCGCCCCTTTTCCTGATCACCTGTCGGACCGTGAGCTCGCGTCGTCCTGGGTCAACCTCTATTGGCTCCCGAATATTCGGGAGAACGCACCATGAGAACAGACAATCGAGGCTTCACCCTGATCGAGCTCCTGATCGTGATCGTGGTCATCGGCATCCTCGTGGCCATCGTGGTCCCGAAGTTCGCCAACGGGAAGGAGCGCGCGATGGTCTCGGCCATGCGCTCCGACCTGCACAACCTGGTGACGGCGGAAGAGGCGTTCTACACGAACGGCATGACGTACTACAATGGTCCGCTCCCCGACCCGTCGTTTCCGTACAATGTCTCGGAGAACGTGACCATCACGCTGGTGAACGTCTCGCAGTCGGGCTGGGGAGCCACGGCCACGCACGCGGGCTCCAGCCGCATGTGCGCGGTGTATGTGGGCACCGGCGGTCCGGTCGCGCCGGCCACGGCCGATGGTACCCCGACGTGTACGCCATGAGCCGCTTCCGCCCCGCGCGGGGTAAGGCCCGAGTCGTGCAACGGCGGTCGCTGCGCACCGAGCTGCTCGTCAGCCTCGGTTTTGTCACATCCGCCGCCGTGATGCTGGTCGGGCTCACGACGGTGCTCCTGAACGGCGGCGACCTGAGGCACACGCTCTGGCCGCTGGTCTCGCTCTGGATCGGCAGCACGGCCGTGTTCGTCCTGTTCGGCTCGTATCTGGTGCACCGGTCGGTGGTGCGGCCACTGGGGGTGCTGGCGGCGGAGGCGGATGGCCTCTCCGTCGGCGCCCTGCCAAGCCCGGCGCCGGTCTACGAGACCGCCGAGCTGGACCGGTTGAGCGCGCGGTACCGCGCGATGGCCGAAGACCTGCTGGATGCGCAGAGCCACATCGTGCGGGTCGAGAAGCTCGCCGGGATCGGCCAGCTCGCGGCCGGCGTGGCCCACGAGGTGCGGAATCCCCTCGGCGCCATCGCCACCTACCTCGAGGTGCTGCAGCGGCGTGGCGCCGATCCTGCGGTGACCGGTGAGATCCGCGGGGCGATCGACCGCATCGAGCGCATCGTGCAGGGCCTGGTGGACTATGGTCGGCCGCCGACCGCGGTGTCCATGGTGCCGGGCGCCACCGATCTCAACGCCGCGGTCGCGACGGTGGCCGAGTTCCTCGAGGCGCAGGGCATGTTCCGCGGGCACGATGTGGCCGTGCGGTTCGATCCGGGGGCACCCGCGGTGCGCGGCAACCGCCACGCGCTCGAGCAGGTGGTGGTGAACCTCGTGGCCAATGCCTGCCAGGCCGCGCCTGAGACCCGGGTGACGATCGGCACGCACCAGACGGTGCTCGAGCCGAGTGACAATCAATACCGCGCCGCCGACGAGCCCGACACCGCGTCCCGCTACTCCAGGCGCTGGTCGCGTCGGCCAAGGCGGCTCGACCTCCCGCCGGCAACACCGGGCGTGATGCTGTTCGTCGCCGACGATGGCCCGGGCGTCGCCGAAGCGGATCGGGAGCGGATCTTCGATCCGTTCTACACCACGAAGGAGCCGGGGCAGGGCACGGGGCTCGGACTCGCCATCGTCGCCCGCACCGTACACGAGAGCGGTGGGGTCGTCTGGGTGGATCGGGCGCGGGAGGGTGGGGCGGTGTTCAAGGTCTTCTTACCACTAGCGGGTGATTCCGATGCGTCTGCTGATCGTTGACGACGATGCCGGGCTCAGGCAATCGCTCGCGCTGCTGCTGCAGGAGGCGGGGGACGAGGTGGTCGCCGAAGGCGACCCCGAACAGGCCCTGCGCCGCGCCACCGCGGAGCCGTTCGAGGCGATCCTGTGCGACGTGCGGATGCCCAAGATGGACGGACTCACGTTCCTGCGGCGCTATCGCGCCGAGGGCGGCTCGGCGCTCCTGATCATGATGAGCGCCTACGGCTCCGAGGACACCGCGCTCGCCGCCATGCGCGAGGGCGCGTACGACTACCTCCACAAGCCGTTCCGTCCCGACGAAGTGACGATGACCATCCGGAAGGCGGAGGAGCGGGAGCGGCTTCGCCGCGAGGTGGAATCGCTGCGCTCGAGCCTCGGCGCCGGCGCCGTCCAGGACCTCGTGGTCTCCGAGAGCAAGGCCATGCGGGACCTGCTCGAGGTCGCGAGCCGGGTCGCACGCCACAGCACGACCGTGCTGATCACCGGCGAGAGCGGCACGGGCAAGGAAGTCCTGGCCCGCGCCATCCACCGGATGAGTCCGCGGAGCGAGCGGAGCTTCACCGCGATCAACTGCGCGGCGATCCCGGAGCAGCTGCTCGAGTCCGAGCTGTTCGGCCACATGCGCGGCGCGTTCACCGGGGCCACGGCCGACCGTCCGGGCCTGTTCGAGCTGGCCCATGAGGGCACGCTGCTGCTCGACGAGATCGGCGACTTGCCGCTCGACCTGCAGGCCAAGCTCCTGCGCGTGCTCGAGGAGGGCGAGATCCGCCGGGTCGGCGGGCGCGAGCCCAAGCGGGTGGACGTGCGCGTCATCGCGGCCACAGCCAAGCCGCTCGAGCAGGCGGCGGAGCGCGGCGAGTTCCGCTCGGATCTCTTCTACCGGCTCAACGTGGTGCACCTCCACCTGCCGCCGCTCCGCGAACGGCCGGAAGACGTGCCGGCGCTGCTCACCCACTTCGCGCGGCTGGCCGCGCAGCGGCTCGGGCACCCGGTGAGCGTCACCCCGGCGGCGCTGGCGGCGCTCGCCAGCCACAGCTGGCCGGGCAACGTCCGCGAGCTCCGGAACGCGGTCGAGCGCGCGGCTGTGCTGGGCGGCGAGGGCCCGCTCGACCCCAAGAGCTTCGCGATCGGCAACGGCGTCCGCAACGGCGTCGAGGGGACCTACGTCAACGGCACCCACGGGGCCAACGGCACGAACGGGACGAATGGCTCGCTCGAGCTCAAGACCCAGGTCGAGGCCGTGGAGCGCCGCGCCATCCAGCGCGCGCTCGAGGCCTCGGGCGGCAACCGCCGCCAGGCGGCGAGCCTGCTGGGTATCAGCCTGCGGACCCTGTTCTACAAGATGCGGCGGCTGCCGGTCGCCTGAGGAAGGCATCGCGCAAGGAGTCGCGCCGGCTGCAACGGCTTGCGCGATTCCGGCAGGGTGCGATCCGTTAAGTCGTTGTCCTGCCGTCCGCCGCCACGTGGTACGCCTCCTGCCAATTGAAGAGTCCGAAATCGGCCGTTCCCCGGCTTCCCATGCCCAGGAGAATCGTTCGTGAAGCACCGCCATGGGTTCACGCTCGTCGAGACGCTGCTCGTCGTGGTGATCATGGGGCTGGTCACGCTCATGGCCATCCCGAAGCTCAACTCGGCGTTCGATCGCACCGGCGTGCTCAACGCCAAGGCCCGGATCACGGCGCTGTACTCCACCGCGCGCTCGATCGCGATCAGCTCCAACCAGACTGGCATCCTGCGCGTCAACGGCAACGAGGTCTACGTGTACGCCAGGCCGCGCCGGAAGGCGCCGACGGCCGGCAACAGCGTGGATACCATCGTCCGCCCCATCGACCTCTACAACGTGTACGGCGTCACCGTGGCCGGCGGCGCCGACTCGGTCCGGATCGCCTCCACCGGCCTCGGGCTCGACTCGGCGAACGTCATCCTGACCAAGTCCACATTCATCGACACGATCTTCATCAGCCGGTACGGGCGGGTGATCAAATGAGCCAGCGATCCGAGCAGGGCTTCACCATCATCGAGATCCTGCTGGCGGTGGTCGTGCTCTCCGTCGGCGTCATGGCGCTGGTCGGCAGCTCGGCGCTCGCCACCCGTATGATCGGACGCGGCAACAAATCGTCCGAGGTGGCCCAGGTGGCGCTTGCCCGGGCGGACCTGCTGCGAGCGTATGCGGCCCAGACATCGCCGGGCTGCACCAACCCGGCCGTCAAGTCGGACAGCAGCACCACGGCCACCGGCATCGGGGAAAAGTGGGTGCTCCTCGGCGCCGCCGGCGACTTCACCCGGGACGTGCAGATGACGTTCAGCTACCGCGTGGCCGGCGGCACCAGGGCCGACACCATGATGATCACCCTCTACTGCAAGTGACCATGACCACACGGCGCGGATTCACGCTCATCGAGCTCATGATCGGCCTGATTCTGATGCTGGCCGTCGCGGCCGTCACCTACCAGCTGCTGGTGAACACGCAGCGGGTCAGCCGGTCGCAGAACCAGCACATCGGCATGCAGGACAACGTCCGCTCGGGCGCGCTCATCGTGGGGAACGAGCTGCGCGAGGTGGGCTACGACCAGATCACCGCGGGGGCCCTGCCGCTGCTCCAGGTCAAGTTCCCGGGATCAGCGCTGGCGGCGGGCACCAACTCCGACCTGCGTGCGGTCGGCCCGGACTCGGTCATCTACCGGGCGATGCGCGGGCTGGGCTATACCTGCCAGCTCTCCGCGGGCACGAATGACGTCGTTGTCATCAACAATCCGAACGATGTGCGCCAGTGGCAGGCGCTGCGCACGCTCACCACCACGGACAGCCTGATGCTGTACATCGAGAACGACAAGACCACGTCGGGCGACGACCTGTGGCTCACGGTGGGGCTCACGACCGCTCCCGTGGCGCAGGCCTGCCCCGACGGGACCGCCGGGATCCGGTTCCGCATCGGGATGCCGGCCGGCCTGCTCATCACGTCCGCGACCGCATTCGGGAACATGTTCGTCGGCGGCCCCGTGCGCGCCTTCGAGCTGATGCAGATTCGGTCCTACACGTCGGGCGGGAAGACGTGGCTCGGCATGCGCTCGCGGCCGCTCACGGTCGGGACGCCGCTCGAGCCGGTGCTGGGCCCGTTGAGCGGAACGGCCACCGGCCTCCAGTTCACCTTCCGCGACGCCAGCAACAACGCCACCACGGTGGCGGACAACGTCCGGAGCATTCAGGTGAGCCTGCAGTCCGCGAGCGACGAGATGGTGCGCACCACCGGGCAGTACGCCAAGCTGGACAGCCTCACGATGACGACCCGCGTCGCCCTGCGCAACGCGCTCCGTCCATAGATGACCGTCACCGAGGAGAGACCCATGCGGAACCCGAGACTCACCAACGAGCGAGGCATGGCGCTGGCCGCGGCCATCTTCGCGCTCGTGGTCATCGGCGCGCTGGTGGCGGGCGCCTTCTACGCCAGCACGATGGAGCAGCGCACCGGCCGGAACTCGATGTACGCGGCCGAGGCGGCGCAGGCGGCGGAAACCGGCCCCATGGCCGTCATGGCCAATTGGGACCAGTACGCCCTCAACAACATGGGCAACGGCTCGACCACCTCGCTCGGCACCACGTACATGACCGGGCGCACCGACTTGAAGTACACGCTGAGCGCCACCCGGCTCAACGATCAGCTGTACCTGCTCACGAGCCTCGGCACCCGCGTCGATCCGACGGGGGCCGAGCTCGCCCGGAGCAGCGTGGCCACGCTGGCGCGCCTGAGCTTCGTCTCGGCCAGCGCCAAGGCCGCGGTCACCGTCACCAAGCCGGTCAAGTTCAACGGCAACGCGTTCAGCGTGATCGGGAACGACTCGCTGCCGAGTGGCTGGGACAAGGACAGCCTGGGCAACGCGGACCCGAACTGCACCAAGGGCGATGACCAGGCTGGCGTGCGGAGCGCCACCACGACCGGCGCGGCCAGCGCCGACCAGGACAACCTCTTCGGCGCGCCGAAGGAGGTGGCCAACGATCCGACCGTCACCTCCGACTTCTTCAACATCTTCGGCGACGTGACGTTCGACGAGCTCAAGAAAAACGCGGACATCGTCATTCCCGAGACCACACCGATCATGCCCGCCCCGCACCTGCTCGCGGCGGCGCCGTTCCGCTGCGACGTCTCCGACCGGTTCAACTGGGGCGAGCCCGAGCGCACCGCTGGCTACATCAAGGCGTGCTCCACCTACTTCCCGATCATCTACGCGAGCGGGGCGCAGGTGAAGATGGCGGCCGGCGCACGCGGGCAGGGACTCCTCCTGGTGGAGGGCGATCTGGAGATCGTCGGTGGGTTCGAGTTCTACGGCCTGATCGTGGCCAAGGGCGGCATCAAGATCAACGGTAACGGCAACAAGGTGGTCGGCGCGCTGCTGGCGCAGAACGTGGACATTGACGACCAGAACGGCATCAGCGGTAACACCACCCTCCAGTACTCGTCGTGCTCGCTGAGCAAGGCCATCAACGGCTCCGCGTTCGCCGAGCCGCTGGCGTACCGGAGCTGGGCGCAGCTGCACTGAGCGTGACGGCGTAGATACCGATGAATCAAAGGAGCCATGCTCGCGCATGGCTCCTTTGCGTCTCATCCTCGGGGCGGTGCCTCGAGAATCGGCCGGATCACCGCACTCTGCAAGTAGTTGCACTGCAAGGTTCAACGACTGCACTCCCGCATCCCGAGAATGGGCTTGCGAAAGAGAAGAAGCGGGGCCTTCCGTGCCCTGCGGAACGCCGCCGACCTCCGCAGTAAAACGCTTCCTTCCAACGACTTCCCCAAGTGCAATTTGTGTGGCACATCGGTTGCCCTCTCGGGGCCGGACTACCCTCATGCCCCGGCGTCGACGCAGGCCCGGAGCGATGAAGCAGGCCTGAGCCACCCCTTAACAACCGGACTCGTAATGGGACTCTTCGGGCGCAATGCGACGACGGTCGGCCTGGACATCGGCAGCGGCCTGATCAAGCTCGTCGCGATCACGCACGGCTCGGGCGGGCCGGTCCTCACCAAGGTCGCGTTCACCTCGGTCGTGAACGACGCCATCGTCGACGGCGAGGTGATGGACCCTGCTATTGTCGCCGAAGCCATCAAGGGACTGATGGCCTCCGCCGGCATCAAGTCGAAGAAGATCGTCACGGCCGTGGGCGGCCGTGACGTCATCATCAAGAAAATCGCGATGGACCGGATGAAGGAAGCCGAGGCGCGCGAAGTCATCCGCTGGGAAGCGGAGCAGCACGTGCCGTTCGACATGGACAACGTCGAGCTCGACTTCCAGATCCTCGACCCCGAGGCCGACGGCCTCCAGATGACGGTGCTCCTCGTGGCCGCCAAGCGCGAGCTGGTGGAGCACAAGGTGGCGCTCCTGTCCGACGTCGGGCTCGAGGCCAGCGTGGTGGACGTGGACGCCTTCGCCCTGCACAACGCCTTCGAGGTGAACTACCCCGAGGCCATGCGCGGTGTCGTCGGGCTGGTCAACATCGGGCACGAGACCACCAACATCAACATCCTGGACGACGGCGTGCCGGTGCTCACCCGGGACATCCCGGTCGGCACGCGGCGCTTCAAGGAAGACCTGCAGCGGGAGCGTGGGCTCTCCGCCGACGAGGCGGACGCGGTCCTCAAGGGCGCCGACGCGAACGAGGCGCTCGATCCGCTCCTCGAGTCCCGCGGCGAGGAGCTGGCGGTGGGCATCGAGCGCGCGGCGGCGTTCCTCCAGTCCGCCAGCCGCTCCGCCGGCGGCATCTCGCGGGTCTTCACCACGGGCGGCGGCGCGCGCATTCCGCGGCTCAACAAGGTGCTCTCGGACCGGCTGCGCATCCCGGTCCAGCTGGCCAACCCGATCGAGAAGCTCCAGGTGGCCGACGGCGTCTTCGACCAGTATCCGGTCGACGAGGTCGCCCCGCTGCTGATGCTCCCGATCGGACTCGCGCTGCGCAGCGCCGCGTAACCCCGACCCAGGGACACGACGACCGATGATCACCGTCAATCTCCGCCCCGACCTCAAGCGCAAGCGCGCCCGGAAGTCCTTCGCCGGGTCGCTCGACGGCCTGCGCGGGCTGGGCAGCAAGATCAAGGATCCCCTCCTGCTCGTCGCCGTCGTGAGCTGGGTCGGGGTGCTCGGCTGGCTCGGATTCGTCTTCGTCGGCACGGCGCACGAGCTCAACGCGGTGACGCCGCAGCTGGAGCAGAGCCGCGCCGAGAACAAGCGGTTCAAGGCCTTCCTCAGCGAGAAGCGGCATCAGGAATCGGTTCGGGACTCGCTGGTCGCCCAGATCACCACCATCCGCAGCGTGGATGGCGATCGGTACGTCTGGCCCCACCTGCTCGACGAGGTGACCCGCGCGCTTCCGGCCTACACCTGGCTCGTGGACCTCGGCCCCGCCGGTGCCGTCTCGCGACCGGGTACGCCGGCGCCGACGCCGGCCGCCGCTGCGGCCGCCAAGCCCGCCGCGAAGCCCGACTCCGCGGCGCCGGCCGCCCCGATCGCCGTGCAGTTCGAGGTGAACGGGCGCACGGTGGACATCCAGGCCTACACCCGGTTTCTCCGCCAGCTCGAAGCCTCGCCGTGGATCACCGACGTCCTGCCGGTCTCGGCGCAGACGGTGGTGGAGAAGGACCGGCCGGTGACCGCGTTCACCATTCGCGCCACGTACCGCCAGGCGGATTCGGCGTACATCAAGACGGTTCCTCTCAGCCAGTCGGTGAGGTAGCCAGCCATGGCCTCCTTGTCTTCGTCTTCGCAGAAGTCCGCGCCGGTCCTCGTGGCCGTGCTCGCCGGGGTGGTGGGCTACATGGCCTACACCGGCTCCGTGGTCGAGTCGCTCGGGGTCTCGGGACTCCAGGCGCGCAAGGAGCAGGTAGTGGCGATGCGCGACACGATCGCTCGTCTGGACGCCGCCACCGACAGCGCCAAGAAGGAGCTGGCCAAGGGCACCGTCGAGGACCTGCGCAAGCGGCTCGACACGTATCGCGGCAGCCTCGCGCTGCTCCGCCGCCTGGTGCCCGAGCGGAACGAGGTGCCCAACCTGCTGGACGACATCTCGACCCGGAGCAAGATCCGCGGCGTGACGCTGTCCCAGGTGGTGCCGCTGCCGGTCGAGCCGGGTCCGGCGCCGTTCGATACCTACAAGTACAACATGTCCGTCATCGGGCACTACGACGAGATCGGTCAGTTCCTGGCCGACGTGGCGAGTCTGCAGCGGATCATCGCCCCCTACGAGTTGTCGGTCACGGCCGCCAACAGCAACGCGGCCAAGGCCATGAACGACACGAGCGGCTCGCTGCTCGAGGCCAAGTTCCAGATCCGTACGTACGTCAAGTCCGCGAGCGCGGAGGGAGAGGCCAGTGGCACGTAACGCGTGGTTCGGGGTCGCGCTGCTCGCCCTGACGACGGTGGCCGCCTGCGGCGGCGAGGCCGTCGAGGCCAAGGCCGCCGCGGCCGCCCAGGCGCAGGTCACCAAGGTGCGCGCGCGTACCGATAGTCTGGCCAAGGCGCGCGACCAGCAGATTGCCGCCGCGGCCGAAGCCGCGCCGGCTGCCGATACGACGTCCGAGACGTCGCTCGCCGCCACCGCGGGGGTCACGCCCAAGCCGGCGGGCGCCGACACGCTCGCGCAGGTCGAGGCCGCGCTGGCCGATTCGGTGCAGCGCTCGCGGGAAATCGAGGTCATGCGCGAGACGTTCGCCTACGCGGGCGGCACGCGCGACCCGTTCACCTCGCTGATCAACAAGGACTCGACCGGGCCCGAGATCTCCGATCTCGACCTCGTGGGCGTCTACCTCGATCTCCGGACGCCGACCAACAACGTCATCGTGCTGCGGGAGAAGGGCACGGACGGGAAGCGCCACAAGATGCGGGTGGGAGACCAGCTGGGCCGCTCGCGGCTGGTGCAGATCCGGTCCCGTGACGCGGTGTTCATGATCGCAGACTTCGGGTACGAGCGCCAGGAAACTCTCTCGCTGCGCAAGCAGGAGGTCGAGACGCCATGACGGGTATGTATCGCTGGATGCTGGTCGCCGCTGCGGTCCTCGGGACTGCGGCTCCGATGCGGGCCGATGGGCCCGGAAGCGGAGAGGTGACCGCCGTGAGCCTGGCGCCGGCCGCCGGCAAAACCGAGATCGTCGTCGCCGTGCGCGGCGCCGTGGACGTCCGCGACTTCCTGCTCAGCTCGCCCGACCGGCTGGTGCTCGACGTGGTCGGCGCCACGCTGCGCTCGACCACCGCGAGCCTCTACGACGGCGTGAAGCGGGGCAAGGTGCTCAACCTCCGCTACTCGCAGTTCCGCCCGGACGTCGTGCGGATCGTCGTGGATCTCGACGGGCCGCAGACCTACAAGGTGGACCGCTCGGCCGACGCCGTGCGCGTCACTTTCGAATCGGGCGAGGGCTTCCAGGCCTGGTCGTCCACCACCGCCGCCAGGGCCGCGCAGGTCGCCGATGCGGCCGATGAGGCTCCAGCTCCGGTCCTCGCGCCGGCGCGGAAGCCCGAGGTGGGCGTGCGGAGCGCCGCGCTGCTCACCCGCGCCGACGAGGCTCGGATCACCGTCACCTGGGACCGCGCCAGCATCGCCGACGTGGTGTCCGGCTTCGCCGCCTTCAGCGGTCGCACCATCATCCTCGGCAAGGACATCAAGGGCGAAGTCAACGCCGAGATCAAGAACCAGCCGTGGCCGCAGGCCTTCCAGGCCATCCTCGCCACCCAGGGCCTCTCCGCGCAGGAGATGCCGGGCGGGATCATCCGGGTGGACTCGCCGGTGGCGCTCGCCGCGCTCGACTCGCTCGAGCCGCTCGAGACCAGCATCGTCCGGATCAACTACGCCCAGGCCTCCTCGCTCGCCAAGACGGTCGAGAGCATCCTGACCAAGAACCGCGGCCGCGTCGTGGCCGACACGGGCTCCAACGCGCTCATCCTCACCGAGACGCGGAGCCGGATCCAGAACGTCACCGACTTCGTGCGCGGGCTCGACGTGCGCACTCCGCAGCTCTCGATCCAGGCCAAGATCATCTTCGTGGACCGGACCGACATCGAGCAGCTCGGGCTCAAGTACGACCTGGGCAGCAAGACCCAGTTCTTCAACAAGCTGGTCCAGCGCACCGATCCGGCGACCGGCGATCCCTTCAAGCCGGAAGTCAACGTCATCGATCTCGGCGGCAATTCGCTCTCGGCGATCGGCAACGCGGACGCCACCATCACCGGCTCGGCCCTCGACCTGGTCTTCTCCACGGCCATCGGCGGCTTCAGCCTGACGAGCTTCCTGAGCGCGCTCGAGCGCACCGACCTCGCCGACATCCAGGCGGAGCCGGTCATCTCGACGCTCGACAACCGCCAGGCCGACATCCTCGTGGGTGAGGAGACGCCGGTCCGCGTCATCGACGCGTCGTCCGGCGCCGGCGGGCAGGCCAAGGCCAACGTGCAGTTCAAGGAGACCGGTATCCGTCTCACGGTCACCCCGCACGTCACCAACAACCGGCAGGTCCTGATGCAGCTCCACACGGAGCGCTCGGCGATCCAGCCGCTGGCCGCGGCGGACCTTGGCTTCATCTTCCAGAAGCAGAAGGCCGATAACCAGCTCCTCGTCGAGGACGGCGAGACCGCGGTCATCGGCGGCCTGACGGTTACCCAGGTCACCAAGACCAGGACGGGCATCCCTCTCCTGGGAGGCCTCCCGATCGTGGGCAAGCTGTTCAGCTTCAGCAGCGATCAGGAAAATCGGCGCGACCTCATTATCTTGGTCACGCCCCGGATTACCGACGACGGCGCCTCGGACCAGTAGCCGCCCGCGCGGCACCGACCGAGCACCACGACGGGAACGAGCCCGGCGCAGGCCGGGCTCGTTCGTTCTCCCACCCTCCGGGCGCGAGGGGAGAAAGGTGCATCTGCGATTCTCCACCGCCGGCGAATCACACGGCAAGGCCCTGGTGGCCCTGGTCGAGGGGCTGCCCGCCGGATTGCCCGTCAGCGCCGAGTGGGTGGACCGGGATCTCCTCCGCCGGATGCAGGGCTACGGCCGCGGCGCGCGCATGAAGATCGAGAGCGACCGGGTGGAGTGGCTGTCCGGGGTCCGCGCCGGCGAGACGCTGGGCTCGCCTGTGGCCATGCTGATCCCGAACCGCGACTGGGCCAACTGGGAGGACGTGATGGCCCCCGAGGCCGCGGAGCCCGGCGAGCTCCGCCGCCGGCGCGTCACGCGCCCGCGGCCCGGCCACGCGGACCTGGTCGGCGTGCTCAAGTACGATCGGGTGGACGCCCGCGACATTCTCGAGCGCGCGAGCGCTCGCGAGACCACCGCGCGCGTGGCGGCTGGCGCGCTCGCCCGGCGGCTACTCGATGAATTCGGGGTGGAGATCGGGAGCCACGTGGTCTCGCTCGGTGGAGTCATGGCGGCGCCGCCGAGCGAGCTGCCCGTGCCCCTCAACGGCGCGGCCGATCGCTCCGAGATCCGCGTGCTCGACCCAGCCGTCGAGGCCGAAATCGTGCGCCGGATCGACACGGCGAAGAAGGCCGGCGACACGCTGGGCGGCGAGGTCGAGGTGATCGCGCGCGGCGTGGTCGTGGGTCTCGGCAGCCACGTGGCGTGGGACCGGAAGCTCGATGGACGCCTGGCGGGCGCGCTGATGTCGATCCCGGCGGTCAAGGCCGTCGAGATCGGCCTCGGCGTCCAGGCGGCGCGGCGGCCAGGGTCCGCGGTGCACGATCCCATCGATGCCGCCTCGAGCGCTCCACCCCCGTCCGCCGGCGATCCGCGTGCCGGCTTCCGCCGTCGGAGCAACAATGCGGGCGGTCTGGAGGGCGGCATCACCACCGGTGAGCCGCTCGTGATCCGGGTCGCCATGAAGCCGATCAGCACCCTGATGTCGCCGCTGCCCACCGTAGACCTCGCCACGGGTCAGGCCGCCAACGCGCAGAGCGAGCGCTCGGACGTGACCGCGGTGCCGGCGCTGGGCGTCATCGCGGAGGCGGTCACCGCCATCGTGCTGGCGGACGCGATGCTGGAAAAATTCGGCGGTGACTCCCTGGTCGAGATGCGTCGCAACTACGACGGTTACCTCGCGGCGCTCGGTGCCCGCTGGGCGGCGCTCCGGGAAGCGGCGCGAGACTGACATGCGACGTCACGTGGTGCTGGTGGGCCTCCCCGGTGTCGGGAAGAGCACGGTCGGCAAGCTCGTGGCCGACGGGCTCGAAGCGCCCCTGCTCGACATCGACCTCATCCTGGTCCGGCAGATGGGGATGCCGATCGCCCAGATCTTCGGCATGGTAGGCGAGCCCCGCTTCCGGGCCATGGAGCGGGATGCGGTCAAGACGGCCCGGGCGCGTGAGCCCGCCGTGATCGTTCCCGGTGGGGGGTGGGCGGCCCAGCCTGGCGAGATGGGCGAGTCCCGCTCCGAGAGCCTCCTTATATATCTCAAGTGCGCCGCGGCTGTGGCCGCGCGCCGGAGCGAGCAAGGCGAGGTCCGGCCTCTGGTCACGGGCGCGGCAGATCCGGTCGAACGGGTCCTCGCCCTGCTGGCGGCCCGGGAACCGTACTACAAGCTCGCTGATTATGAGGTGGCCACGGACGTGAAGGACGCCGCGGCCGTGGCGGAGGACGTGATTCGCCTGGCGCGTGTGCACGGAGGATGGTAGACCGACGAAGGCCCCGCCGCCGTGTTCCGTCGTTGCGTCCAGATATTAACGTGCTGTAGCGTAATGGCTTACGAAGCGCCGCCTTGCGTCGTTCGGGCGGCGTCGATTTCTTGCAGCCACCGACGTTGACCATTCGATGACCTCAGCAGGCATACTGTCCTCATGGCGACCAGATCCAAGCGATCAGTGAAGTCCCCCCAATCCGCCGCGGCCGGGAAGGCGGAAAAGGCCCCGGCGCCCGCCAAGAAGGGCGGCGCCAAGGCGGCCAAGCCCCGGGCGCGGGCCGGCGGCCAGGGGACCGCGCTCGTGATCGTCGAGTCGCCCACCAAGGCCAAGACGATCGGCAAGTACCTCGGTAGCGGCTACGACGTGAGGGCCACCGTCGGCCACCTGCGGGACCTGCCGACCCGCGAGCTCGGCGTGGATGTGGAGCGGGACTTCGAGCCGAAGTACGTCACCATCAAGGGCAAGACCAAGACGCTCTCCGAGCTCAAGAAGGCCGCGAAGACGGCCTCCACCATCTACCTCGCCACCGACCCCGATCGCGAAGGCGAGGCGATCGCGTGGCACGTCGCCGACCAGCTCGCCTCCAAGGCGCCGACGCACCGGGTGTTGTTCCACGAGATCACCAAGGACGCCATCCACGAAGCGATGGAGAATCCGGGCCAGATCGACGACCGCAAGGTGAACGCGCAGCAGGCGCGGCGGATCCTCGACCGGCTGGTGGGCTACAAGGCGAGCCCGATCCTCTGGCGTAGCATCAAGACCGGCCTCTCCGCGGGGCGGGTCCAGACCGTCGCCCTCCGGCTCATCGTCGAGCGCGAGCGCGAGATCCGGGCGTTCACGCCCCAGGAGTACTGGAGCATCGACGCGCTCTGCGCCAAGGACGGCCAGACCTTCGAGGCGTCGCTCGCCAAGATCGGGGGCCACAAGCCGCAGCTCCACTCCGCCGAGGACGCGCAGGCCGTGGTGGACGCGGTGCGACAGCTGCCGTTCGTGGTCACCAAGGTCGAGAAGCGGAACCGCCGGAAGAATCCCGGCGCGCCCTTCACCACCAGCACGCTGCAGCAGGAGGCCGCCAAGAAGCTCGGCTTCAGCTCGCGGCGCACGATGCGCGCGGCGCAGGATCTCTACGAGGGCATGGACGTCGGCGAGGACGGCCCCGTCGGTCTGATCACCTACATGCGGACCGACTCGGTGCGGGTGTCCGACACGGCCATCGCCTCGGTCCGCGATTTCATCGGATCGAACTACAAGAAGCCGTACCTGCCCGCCGCGCCGAATACCTACAGCTCCCGGAAGAACGCCCGGGTGCAGGACGCCCACGAGGCCATTCGGCCGACGGATGTGCGCCGCCGGCCCGAGCAGGTCCAGTCGTACCTCGAGCCCGACCAATTCCGGCTCTACCAGCTCATCTGGCAGCGGTTCGTCGCCTCGCAGATGACGCCGGCCGTCTACGACATGACCATCGTGGACTTCGACCTCGGCCAGTACCTCTTCCGCGCCACTGGCTCGGTGCTCGTGTTCGACGGGTACCACGTGCTCTACACGGAGGGCCGTGAGAAGGAGGAGGGCAAGACGATGGACGACCTCCCGCCGATCCCGCCGCTGGCGCAGGGCGACCGGGTGGAGGTTCGGGAGATCACGCCCTCGCAGCACTTCACCGAGCCGCCGCCGCGCTTCTCGGAAGCCAGCCTGGTGAAGGAGCTCGAGCGGCTCGGTATCGGCCGGCCGTCCACCTACAGCGCCATCATCTCGACGCTCAGCGCGCGCGAGTACGTGAAGGTCGAGCAGCGGCGATTTTTCCCCACCGAGCTGGGCGAGACGGTCGAAAAGATCATGGTGGGCAAGTTCCCCGAGATCTTCAACGTCGAGTTCACCTCGGAGATGGAGACCGAGCTGGACCGCGTCGAGGAAGGCGAGCTGGCCTGGCAGCGGGTGCTCAAGGACTTCTACAGTCCGTTCAGCAAGGCGCTCGAGTCGGTGGACCTGAACGCCCTGGTCGCCGATGCGCACGGCCTCAAGCCGGAGGACCTGGCCAAGGAGCGGTGCCCCAAGTGCGGGTCGGCGATCGAGCTCAAGACCGGACGCTTCGGGCCGTATCTCGCGTGCGTGAAGTACAAGGACACGTGCGACTACGTGAAGTCCCTGCGGAAGGCGCGCGCCCCCGACCGGCCGACCGACGAGAAGTGCCACCTGTGCGGCTCTCCCATGGTCATCAAGACCGGACGGTTCGGCGAGTTCCTCGCGTGCACGACGTACCCCGCCTGCAAGGGCACCCGCGCCATCCCGCTCGGGATCAAGTGCCCCAAGTGCATCGAGGGCGATCTCGCCGAGCGGCGCACGAAGCGGGGCAAGTCGTTCTGGGGCTGCGTGCGGTATCCGGCCTGTGACTTCTCCACCTGGAACCGGCCGGTGCCGGACACCTGCCCCGAGTGCGGGTGGGTGGGGATGGAGAAGAAGGTCAGCAAGGCCGAGGGCGAGACCCGGACCTGCCTCAAGTGCGGCCACAAGATCGTGCTCGCCGAGCCAGAGGAGGTGGCGCTGGCGTGAACGCCACCGTCGTCGGCGGCGGTCTCGCCGGCTCGGAGGCCGCCTGGGCGCTCGCGGAGCGCGGCGTCCAGGTGACGCTGTACGAGATGCGCCCGGCCGTGAAGACGCCGGCGCATCACACGGATCGTCTCGCCGAGCTCGTCTGCAGCAATTCCTTCAAATCGATCGACCTCACCAACGCGCACGGGCTGCTCAAGGCGGAGCTGCGGGCGCTCGGCAGCCTGTTGCTCCCGTGCGCCGATGGCGCGCGCGTACCCGGCGGAACGGCGCTGGCCGTGGATCGCGAGCTCTTCTCGCAGGCGGTGCACGACCGGGTCACGTCGCATCCGAACATCACGGTGATGCGCGAGGAAGCGGGCGAGCTGCCCTCCCCGGGCGTCGTGGCGACCGGCCCGCTCACCTCGCCCAGGCTCACCGAGGCGATCGTCGCGCGGCTCGGGTCGGCGGCGCTCGCGTTCTACGACGCGATCGCTCCGGTCGTCTCGTCCGACTCGCTCGATCACGAGCGACTCTATGCACTGTCCCGATACGGCAAGGGCGAAGGCGACGACTATCTGAACGCGCCGATGGACGGTCAGGGCTACGAGCAGTTCATCGACGCGCTGCTCGAGGCCGATCAGCACCACGGCCACGACTTCGACCAGGTGCCCTATTTCGAGGGCTGCCTGCCGGTCGAGGAGATGGCGCGCCGCGGGCGAGAGACGCTGCGGTTCGGACCGATGAAGCCTGTGGGCCTCCCGGACCCGCGCACCGGCCGCGAGCCGCACGCGGTCGTGCAGCTCAGGCGCGAGGACCGGGCGGGCCAGATGTGGAACCTGGTTGGTTTCCAGACGCGGCTCCGGATTCCCGAGCAGCAGCGCGTGTTCCAGATGATCCCCGGTCTCGAGCAGGCCGAGTATCTCCGGTTCGGCAGCATCCACCGCAACTCGTACCTCAACAGTCCGGCCAGCCTGGGGCCGGCGCTCACCGCGCGCGACGACGACCGGCTGTTCTTCGCCGGTCAGATCACCGGCGTCGAGGGCTACACCGAGTCGCTGGGCACCGGACTGCTGGCGGGCATCAACCTGGCCCGGCGCCTGGCCGGCAGGCCGCCGGCGGTGCCCCCGCCGACCACGATGCTGGGTGGGCTGTACCGCTACCTGCGGGAGGCGGATCCGCAGCATTTCCAGCCGATGAACGCAAACTTCGGGCTGCTCGATCCGCTGCCGGGCAAGGTCAAGAAGGACCGGAAGAAGGCCCTGCTGGTCGAGCGGGCGCAGTCGGAGTTCGGGAAGTTCCTGGAGGAGGTCCGGTGAGCCCCGCGGCGGCGGTCACCGAATTCCTGACCCATCTCGACAAGCAGCGCGGCCAGTCGCCGAACACGATCAAGGCCTACACCCGCGATCTCGAGGCCTTCACCGACTTCTGCGACCGCCATTACGCGGGCCAGTGGAGCTGGACCACCGTGGACCGACTCGGTGTCCGCGGGTTCCTCGGCGAGCTGCAGCGGCGCGGGCTCTCGAAGCGGTCGGCAGCGCGAGCGCTCTCGGCGGTGCGGAGCCTGTACCGCTACCTGCAGGAGCATCACGGCGTCACCGCCAACATCGCCCGCGCGGCGCGGATGCCGAAGCTCGACAAACGGCTCCCGACGTACATGGACCGCGCCCAGACGCAGGCGCTCTTCGAGTGGGCGGAGGCCCGCGCGGCCGACGACGAGTTCGCGGCCACCCGCGATCTGGCGATGCTCGAGCTGTTCTACTCCACGGGAATCCGGCTCTCGGAGCTGAGCGGCATGAACCTCGAGGACCTCGACCTCCTGTCCGATCAGGCCAAGGTGCGAGGGAAGGGCCGGAAGGAGCGGATCGTGCCCGTGGGCGCTCGGGCGGTCCACGCACTGCGGCGCTATCTTAACCACCGGGAAGCGCTCGTCGAGCGGCCCGGTGGCGATCGGCGCGCGGTGTTCGTGAGCCGGCACGGGCGGCGTCTCGGGCCGCGCGGCGTGCAGCGGGCCATCCACGCGATGTTCGACGCCGTCGGCGGCGACACCCTTCGCGTGCACTCGCTCCGGCACACCTTCGCCACGCACATGCTGGACGCGGGCGCCGATCTCCGCGCCGTGCAGGAGCTGCTCGGCCATGCGTCGCTGAGCACGACGCAGGTGTACACGCACACCAGCGTGGAGCGGCTCAAGAAGGTGTACAACCAGGCGCACCCGCGGGCGTAGGGCAGGCACACTCCACGGAAAGCGATCAGCGCGTGACTCACTTCCACGGCACTACCATCCTCGCCGTCCGCAAGGACGGCCGGGTCGCCCTCGGCGGCGACGGGCAGGTCAGCATCGGGGAGACCGTGATGAAGTCGCGGTCCACCAAGGTGCGCGCGCTCAAGGGCGGCAAGGTGCTGGCGGGATTCGCGGGCTCGGTGGCCGACGCGCTCACGCTCTACGAGAAGTTCGAGGAGAAGCTCGACCGCTACCCGGCCAACCTGCCGCGCGCGGCGGTCGAGCTGGCCAAGGACTGGCGGAGCGACCGCGTGCTGCGTCGGCTCGAGGCGCTGCTTGTGGTGGCCGACGTCGAGCACTGCTTCCTGCTCAGCGGCTCCGGCGAGCTGATCGAGCCGGACGACGGCATGGTCGCCGTGGGCTCGGGCGGCAACTACGCGCTGGCCGCCGCGCGGGCGCTCCTGCCGATGGACAGCCTCGGCGCCCACGAGATCGTGCAGCGCTCGCTCGAGATCGCCGCGGACATTTGCGTGTTCACCAACAAGCACATCACCATTCTGGAGCTTCCGGCGTGACCTGGCGGCCGCGAGCCGTGGGCACGTGACCCACGACTCGCCGCCCGGGACTCCCGCCATGCACCCCATGCCCAACCCCGCTCCCCTTCCCAACGCACCCGAGGCCGAGGCACCGCTCCCCTGGCTCGAGGAGATGCCGCCGCGGCAGATCGTCGCCGAGCTCAACCGCTACATCGTCGGCCAGGAGGCCGCCAAGAAGGCGGTCGCCATCGCCGTCCGGAATCGGTGGCGCCGTGCGCAGGCGCCCGACGACATCCGGGACGAGATCACGCCGTACAACATCATCATGATCGGGCCGACCGGCGTCGGAAAAACCGAGGTGGCGCGGCGCCTCGCCCGGTTGAGCGGAGCGCCATTCATCAAGGTCGAGGCGTCGAAGTTCACCGAGGTGGGATACGTCGGCCGCGACGCCGAGAGTATGGTGCGCGATCTGGTGGACGCCGCGATCAACATGGTGCGCACCGAGCGCGAGGACGAGGTGTTCCCGCAGGCGGAGCAACGGGCCGACGAGCGGCTGCTCGATCTGCTGCTGCCACCCGCGCCCGCGCCGGCCGACCGGGCGGACAAGTCGGAGAAACCGGAGCGAGGACCCGTCTTCGTCGTGGGATCGAGCGGCCAGGCGAAGGCCGAGCGCGCATCCACGGGCGACGACGACCGGCGGAGCCGCTCCCGCGAGAAGCTGCGCGCCATGCTGGCCGCGGGGGAGCTCGATGACCGTGAAGTCGAGATCGACGTCACCCCCCAGAGCTTTCCTATGATGGAGATGATGCAGCCGCCCCAGGGCATGGAGGGGCCGGACATCAACTTCACCGAGATGCTGCAGGAGATGCTCCCCAAGCGCACCAAGCGGCGCACGGTGAAGGTGCCCGAGGCCCGTCGGGTCCTGGTGGACGAGGAGCTCAAGAAGCTGGTGGACATGGACGACGTGGTGAACGAATCCCTCGACCGGGTCGAGAACCATGGCATCATCTTCATCGACGAGCTCGACAAGATCGCCGGCGAGCGCAGCCAGGGCGGCGGGCCGGACGTGAGCCGGGAGGGCGTCCAGCGGGATCTCCTGCCCATCGTCGAGGGCTCCACCATCCAGACCCGGTACGGCTACGTCCGGAGCGATCACATCCTGTTCATCGCGGCCGGCGCGTTCCACGTCTCCAAGCCGTCGGACCTGATCCCCGAGCTTCAGGGCCGCTTCCCGATCCGGGTCGAGCTGCAACCGCTCACCGAGCAGGACTTCATCCGGATCATGACCGAGCCGGAGAACGCGCTCACGAAGCAGTACCAGGCGCTCGTGGCCGCCGAGGGAGTGGAGCTGGAGTTCACGGCGGACGGGATCGCCGAGCTGGCGCGCGTGGCCTTCATGGCGAACGACCGGATGGAGAACATCGGCGCGCGGCGGCTCCACACCGTGATGGCCGCGCTGATGGAAGAGGTCCTGTTCGAGCTGCCCGACTGGCCCGAGAAGCGCATCGTGTACGACGCCACGTCGGTGCGCGAGCGACTGGCCAAGATCGTGAACGACGACGACTTGCGGAGGTACATCCTGTAGGCCGGTCGAGCCCAGGCTTCTTGCGCCCTGCCCTCCGCGCTGTATAGTAGGCCACATCCCAACTCGACGACAGAGGCGGTGCCCTCATGGGTGCGGCTTCATCCTTTCGTTCCAGTTCACGGACAATTCACGGTGGGGAGCCAAGGATGAATTGGTCTCCCATCCACGGACCGGCGGGCCTGCGTCCCGCCGCCAGGGGTGCACCATGGGTTCCGCCGTAATGGAACAGGTGGAACGGTTGCGGGTCGCGCTCGCGCCCCGCTACGAGCTGGATCGCGAGATCGGCTCCGGGGGCATGGCCCACGTCTACCTGGCCCACGATCGGCAGCACGATCGCGACGTCGCCATCAAGGTGCTCCGGCCGGAGCTGGCCGCGGCCATCGGCGCCGAGCGCTTCCTCCGCGAGATTCGCATCGAGGCCCGCCTCCAGCATCCCCACATCCTGCCGCTCTACGACTCGGGCACGGCCGACGGGTTCCTCTACTACGTCATGCCGTACGTCGACGGCGAGACCCTCAAGGAGCGAATCCGAAGGGAGAAGCAGCTTCGCCTGGCGGACGCGCTGCAGATCACCGGTGAAGTCGCCGAAGCGCTGAGCTACGCGCACGCGCAGCAGGTGGTCCACCGCGACATCAAGCCCGCCAACATCCTGCTGACCGGGAACCCGTCGCGCGAAGGAGAAGCCGCCGGTGGAAGCCACGCGCTCGTTGCCGACTTCGGGATCGCGAAGGCGATCTCGGAGGCGGACGATGACGACCTGACGGCGACGGGCCTCGCGATCGGTACGCCGGAGTACATGAGCCCCGAGCAGGGCAGCGGGGATCACGGGGTGGACGCGCGGGCCGACGTGTACGCGCTCGGCTGTGTGCTGTACGAGATGCTGGCCGGCGAGCCGCCGTTCACCGGGCGGAGCGCGCAGATCGTCCTGGCCCGCCACAGGATGGATCCACCGCCTTCGCTCCGTGTCGTGCGCCCCACGTTGTCCTCGGAGCTGGAGGCGACGGTACAGCGGGCGCTGTCGAAGGTGCCCGCCGACCGGTTCGCGACCGCGGCGGAATTCGTCGAGGCGATGGAGGAAGAGGAGGTCGCTTCCTCGGCACCTCGGCGAAACGCCCAGGGACTGGCCGCCGCCAGGGGGCGCAGGCGACACGGGGCGCGTCTATGGGTGGGCGCGCTCGCGGCCGCCGGAGTGGTGGCGATCTGGTGGTGCGGCACTCTCCCAACGCTGCCCCCGATCGGAACAAGGTGATGGTGTTTCCCCTCGTCCAGCACGGGACCGCGTCCGCCACCCGTGGCCGAGGGAGGCTGTCGCCATCATGATCGGTAGCGCGTTCGAGCGCAGTGAGCCGCTCAAGTGGATCGACGGGTGGACCTGGCTTTCTGAGGCCCAGCGCAATGACCCGCGTTCCGTGGATGACGCGACGGCCAGGGCGCTCAGCCTGCGCCAGCAGGCGCGCTACTTCGTGGATGGCTCGATGGTGGTGGACGGCGACTCGGCCACCGTCGTGCTGCGGCTCCACGACGCGGTGGGCGACTCCCTGCTTCTGCGCAGCAGCGAGACTGGGGCAGCGGACGAGCGCTCGCTGCTCCAGCTAGGGTTGCGGGCCTCGATCCGCCTGCTCCCGGCCCTGGTCCAGTCCGGTCATCCAGCCGGCCGGAGCATGCCCGCTGAGCTGGGGGCGGGGCGGCCGGATGCGATCGCCAACTGGCTCCAGGGCGAGCGTGACTATCGCCAAGCGCGGTTCAAGGACGCGCTCGATCACTTCGAGCGAGCGGTGGACGCCGATTCTGCGCTGGCCCTTGCCGCCGTCCGCGGGGCGGCCGCCGCCCATTGGGAGGAAAAAGGCGACGAGGCGGCCAAGCTGGTGAACGCAGCGCTCGCTCGTCGGGAATCCTGCCGACCAAGTACGTCGCGCTCGCGGAGGGGATGAAGAGCTTCATGGCTGGCGAGGCGGACGCCGCGGAGCGGTCGTTCCGGCGCGCGCTTGCGTTGGACTCGACCTGGGGCCTCGGCTGGATGTCGCTGGGCGAAGTGTACTTCCACCTGCTGCCGCAGCGGCTCGGGGGCGATTCGCTGGCCAGCGCCTCCTTCGTGAGGGCGCTCCGGGAGGACCCGGAATTCGCTCCGGCGCTCTATCACCTGGCCGAACTGGCCCTCTGGCGGCGGGACCTACCCGCGGCGGAAAGCCTCGCGACGGCGTTCCACCGGGCGCATCCCGACGCCGATCGCGGGACACAGCTCTCACTCATGGTGACCTGCGCGCGCGACGGGGCATCCAGGACGGACTGGCACTCCCTGGCACGGCGCTCGCCGCTCGAGACGTTGCTCGCGGCCAAGATTCTCTCGGGCCTCGGCGCGTATCCCGCGTGCGCCGAGGCGGATTCCGTGCCGTCATTGCGCTGCCGGACTCGACCGTGGAGCGGTGGGGAGCCGTGCTCGGCCTCCAGAGCCTGCTCGTGGCTCGCGGCGAGGCCGACCGGGCGGCCCGGATACTCGACTCGGCGGCCGCCAGCGGCAATCCGCAGGCGATGGGGATGTTCGTCGTCGACGCCGTCGCCGGTGCGCCGCTGGACCAGCGGGCGCGCGAGGTGGCGGCGAGCCTTGCGGGCGACTACGGAGGCATGAGCCTCCGGCGGCTCTGGTATCTCGGCGTCTGGGCTGCGTACACGCGCGACTCGACCGCCGTCGCGGCGATCGTGCGCGCCATGGAGCGCAACGCGACGTCGGCGCCCACGGATAGTCTGCAACTCGGGCTCATGGAGGCGCGGCTCGCGATATTGCGGGGCGATACCGCACGAGCGATGGCGCGGCTGGGCGCCCTCAGGCCCCATGCGCCAGGCGGCGATCTCCAATGGGGAGAGTGGGAGGCGTTGGGAGCGGAGCGCATGCTGCAGGCCGAGGTCTTGTGGAAGCAAGGACGGGCGCGGGAGGCAATGGAGGTAGCCTCGGCGCTGGATCATCCGCAGCCGGTGACCTATCTGCTCTATCTCCCGGCGAGCCTGCGCCTGCGCATGCAGGCCGCACGGGCTCTCGGAATGCCAGGTGCCGCAAGCCACTTCCATGATCGACTTCTGGCGCTGGGCAGACAGGAGCTGGCCGGCGCCGTGCCGTGAGCGTACCAACCCTAAGGAGGAGCGCATGGCCAAGAAGAAGAAATTCCTAACCAAGGTGACCAGCTTCAGCCAGGTGTCGTCGAACATGAGCAAGATCAACACGAGAGAGAAGCAGCTCGATACGCTGCTCAAGGAGTACAGGAGGCTTCTCACCCGCCTGAAGGGCATCAACTTCAACAAGGTCAGACAGAACTACCCCGCGGGAGGCGGCCCCAACGAAGGCACGGCCCCCAAGCCGAAGCCGTGGCCGCCATGAGACCGGTCCTCCTCGCGGCGGGGCTCGCGCTCCTCGGGGGAGCGCTCCTCGTCGTTGAGGGGCGCGGCACCCCGGCGGGCGTGGTCGCTGAGGACAGGGTGGACCTGACAGCGCCGAATTCCGACCCCGAGGCCATCGTGCTCGTCAGCGGCCGCCGTGCCGGCAACTGCGACGCGGATGAGGAATACCGTGGCTGGGGCACGGTCGGGTTTCCCGCATTCGGCGACTGGGGCTCGCCATCGGCGCGCTGCAAATCGGAGCTGGTAGTCTTCTCGCTCGCATACGCGGCATATGCCCAGCGGGATCCCTGGACCAACAGCGTGGACCTCGTCACGCCCACCATGCAGGACCTGCTGGCGCCGAAGCTGAACATCTGGCTGGTGTCGAACAACAGCAGCGACCTGGGACTCATCACGACCGACACCCTTCAGGCATCCGCGCTGTTCACCTTCAGCAGAATCGGGGTCACGTTCGGCACCAACGGCGTCGTCACGATGATTCCCAGGACGCATCCGCGCGCCGACAGCATCGGCATCGGGTGCGAGAACACGTACATGCTGCTCAAGTCGAAGCCCCCCATGTACGACCCGGAGGCCATCAACATCTACTACGTCCCCCGCATCGACACCGGGAGTCTGTTCGACGTCCGCGGGTACACCTGTTTCGAATGGGGTGCACCCAACGTGATCTACATCTCGCTGCAGGACCATACCGAGGTCACCTTGGCCCACGAGTTGGGCCACGCCTTCGGCCTCCGGGGTGTCATGGGGCATACAAAGACGCCTCGGTTCACGAAGCGGAACATCATGCAGTCGGGTCTGGATGAAGACGAGGACGAGAACCGGGACCACTTCACTCTCGGACAGGCATATCGCATGAACTTGGACGAGAGCTCGCTTCTCCACCGCCTCTTTCCGAACCGGATGACGGTGTGGTGCCAGGACAAGGTGGCGGATATCATCCCCTGTCCGCAGCTGCAGCGGAAGGCGACGGCCCCATGACCGCCAAGGATCTCAAGGCGCTTGCCGTCTTGCTGGTGGTCGCGATCATCGTGATGATCATCGACAGCTGCAGCCTGACCGTGCGCGAGCGCGAGACCCTCGACGACTGGCTGGTGTGCGAGGACTGCATGGATGGCGAGCTCGACTCGGTGGTCGCCATCGCCGCGCGCAGGCCGGCGTCGACGCGGGACCACTTCATCTCGGCTCTAATGAACGGGCCCGCCCCCGGGCAGGAGAGCCATGTCAAGAGCCAGCTGCAGGCCGCATACAGCCAGCTGGCCGACTACGCGGGCGCGGCGGTGGTGCTGGAAGACCAGACCGACTACCTCGAGCGATTCCGCCAGAACTTCGTCGACGTGACGCGCAAGCGCGCCGCGATTGCGCTCAAGAAGATCGGCGGAGCAGCCGCCATGAAGGCGCTCGACTCGGCCGCGGCCGGTGCCTTCCCGCCCACCGCCGATACCCTCCGGCCCGACGTCCTGGAGGTCGTCATCTTCGCCCGCGACACGCTCGGCGCCCTGACGCGTGCGGCGCGAAGGCTCACTTCACATCCGACAGCGACCTCACCAAACCACAGGCACTTCCCGGCCGCTCCCCCGGCTGCTTTGCGAGCGCGCTCAACACCGCCCGCTCCAGGTTCTCGGACAGTTCGGGCCGAATCGCCCGCATCGACCGCGGGGGCACCGCGAGGTGCTGCGCGATGACGGCCTGGGCCGTCGGCCCGGTGAACGGCAGTTCCCCCGTCAGCATCTCGTACACCACACAGCCGAGGGCGTATATGTCGGACGGCCGGCCGATGTCCAACCTCGCCATCGCCTGCTCGGGGCTCATGTAGGCGGGCGTACCCAGCACCAGCCCGCTCGACGAGGGTTCCAGCGCCGCCCGGTCGATCGCGCGGGCCAGCCCGAAGTCGCAGACCAGCGCGCGGTCTCCCTCCAGCAGGATGTTCTCCGGCTTGATGTCACGGTGCAGCACGTTCTGACTGTGGGCGTAGTCGATGGCCTCGGCTACATCCCGCGCGATCGTTCGCACCGAGCTGACCGGCAGCGGGCCGTCGCGCTGCAGCCGCGCGCGGAGGTTCTCGCCGTTGACGTAGGGCATCACCAGGTAGAAGAAGCTGCCGATCGCGTCCGAGTCGAGCAGCGGCACGATGTGCGCGTGCGCCAGCCGGCTCAGGATGCCGATTTCGCGCTGGAACCGCTCCGGCCCCAACCCGACGGCCAGCTCGCGGCGGAGCACCTTGACGGCCACCGGTGATCCTCCGCCCACCGGTTCCGCCAGGAACACGAAGGCCATGCTCCCGTGGCCAAGCGGCTGCACGACCGCGTAGCGTCCTGCGAGCGCATCTCGAACCGATTGCAGGCTGTCCGGCATCGCGAGTACTCGGGCGAGGGTGTGAGGCCGTTTCCAACCTAGCGCCTGTCCCTGGAAGCGACAGATTCCCGGAGCCCTGGGACACTCCCTAGCTGATTCCCCCGCCGCTGGCGTATTGTTAGCGGTCTGCCGCTCCCTGGGAGATCATGGTCTTGGTCGTAGGTGCCGGAACCGTCCTCGGCGGGCGCTATGCGCTCGAGCGCGAGATTGGCCGAGGCGGGATGGCGTCGGTGTATCTGGCGCAGGACCTCCGGCAGCCTCGCCGCGTCGCGGTCAAGATCCTCCGGCAAGACGTGGCCATCTCGCTCGGTCCCGAGCGCTTCGTGCGCGAGATCGAGATCGCCTCCCGCCTGTCCCACCCGCACATCCTTCCCCTGCACGATTCCGGCGAGGCCGACGGCCTCCTCTACTACGTCATGCCCTACGTCGAGGGCGAATCCCTGCGCGACCGGCTCCGGCGCGAGCCCCGCCTGCCGGTGGACGAAGCGCTCGTGATCACGCGCGAGATCGCGGACGCGCTCGCCTACGCGCACAAGCTCAACGTCATCCACCGCGACATCAAGCCGGCGAACGTGCTGATCCAGGCCGGTCACGCCGTCGTGGCCGACTTCGGCGTGGCACGCGCCATCAGCGCCGCCGCCGACGACCGCGTGACGAGCACCGGTCTCGTCGTGGGGACGCCGGTCTACATGAGCCCCGAGCAGGCCGCCGGCGCGGAGCTCGACGGCCGCACCGACATCTACGCGCTGGGATGCGTCGCGTACGAGATGCTGACCGGCGCGCCGCCGTTTCTGGGCGCGTCGCGGCAGGAGGTCGTGGCGCGGCACGCGACGTCGCCGCTCCGTCCGATTCGCTCGCTCCGCGCCGAGGTGCCGGCGCCCGCGGCGGAGGCGATCGAGAAGGCGCTGGCCAAGCGTCCGGGACAGCGCCAGGCAACGGCGGCGGAATTCGCCGAGTCGCTGCGCGCGCCGAGTGGCTGGACGCCGGCGCCGGCCCCGGCGCCGCCGGCGCGAAAGCGTTGGACCGCGCCGGTGCTGATCGCGCTCGTCGCCGCGGTGCTCGCGGGGCTGTTCCTGGCGCGCCGCCATCCGACCGCGACCGCTCCCGTCGGAGCGCCGGTCGAGATCGCGGTCCTGCCTTTCGAGGGCGACACCCTCGCGGTCGCCGCGGGCGCGCTCCGCGCGCACGAGCTCTTCGCCGAGCTGATCGACTGGATGCCCGGCTTTCACGCCACCGAGCCGGGCGACATCGTGCCCGCCGGCCGGGGGTGGCGCGATCTGCCGCTGGCCGAGCTGCTCGCGCGGACGCGCCGCGCCGGCAGCCGCTATCTCCTCGTCGGCAGCGTCATGCCGGGACAGCCTGGGCCCCGCATCACGATCGACCTGTTCGCGGCGGACAGCGGCCAGCGCCTGAGCCATTCGGCCGACACCGCCGACGGCAGAGCTCTCGATGGACCCGTCGGGCGGCTCGCCGCCGCCGCCGTCGGCACCATCGCGCACCAGGAGCGCCGCGAGCTTGGATCCGCGGCGGCGGTGCTCGCCGCGACCAATGTCCTGCCCGCGGTGGGGCACATGCTCCAGGCACAGGCGAAGTTCTGGTCCAGCGATCTCGATGCCGCGGCGGCCGAGCTCCGCACCGCGATCGAGGCCGACTCGAATTGCGGGCTCGCCTACCAGCGCCTCAGCGTAGTTCACGGCTGGCGCCACGACTATCCGGCCGCGCTCGACGCGGTGGAGGCCGGCCTCCGCCGCGCGAACGGGATGGCGCCGCGCTGGTCGCAGCTCCTTCGGGCCCAGCGCTATCTGGTCCTGGGCTACGGTGACAGCGCCATCGCCACCTACCAGAGCGCGGTGCTCGACGATCGCGACGACGTGGACGGCTGGCTGGGCCTCGGCGAGTCCCTGGTCCACTATGGCGGGTTCGCCGGCGCCTCGCCGCAGGACGCGCGGCCCGCGTTCGAGCGGATGATCGCGCTCGACAGCACGTTCGCGCCGGTCTACTACCATCTGGTGGACCTCGCGGTCTACGCGGGCGACAGCGCGGCCGCGCGCACTTTCCTTCGCCGCATCCTGCCCGATCATCCCTACCTGCCGAGCAAGGTCGCCGAGGTGCAGCTGCGCTTCGGCCCGCCGCCGGAGCGGGCGGCCGCGCTCACGCGCCTGCGCTCGGCCGATCGCCAGGCGATCAGCGAGGCGGTCATCGCGTGGGCCCACGGCGGGTTCGCCCTCGGACTCGCCGATACGGCGGCGAGCTTCCTCCAGGGGTCGGACCGCCTGCCCGAGGAGCGGCTGCGCGGCGCCCAGTATCGCCTCGCGATCGGCGCCGCGCTCGGGCACTGGGCCGAAGGGTATGCGGCCTGGGATTCGGCGGCGCACTCGGCGCCCATCGATCCCTGGCTGGTGCAGGCGGTGCTCGCCGGCTATCCGGCGCGCGACCGCGCCGAGGCGATGTTCGATTGGGCCCGCGCCCAGATGCGAGCGGGGCGCACGCCCGACTTCTCGCTACCGCCGTGGGAGGAGCTGCGTCAGGCGTTCGAGGCGCTGGTCTATCGCGCGGTGGTCCAGGGCGACTCCGCCGAGACGCGGGAGCTGCTCGGGCGCATCGACCGGGCCGCCCCGGCCGCGCCCTCCGAGCCGGCCGCCGATGCGCTCCGCTGGTCGCTCCGGGCGCGCCTGGCGCTGCTCGCGGGCGACACGACCGCCACCATCGAGGCGCTGCGTCGCTCGGTGGCCCGCATTCAGGAGCCGCACACGGCCAACCATCCGTTGACCGCGTTCGGCCCCCAGCGCTTCCTGCTCGCCCGGCTGCTGCTCGCGCGAGGCGACTCCGCGGGCGCTGAGCGGTGGCGGCAGTCGTTCGTCCGGTCGTGGTCCGTGGCCGATCTCTTCTATCTCCCGGCGCTCGACTCGCTCGGCGCCGGCCTCTCTCTCGTCCCAGGAGCCCCTCATGAGTCCCGACCAGACCGCCACCGCGCAAGCACTCGGCAAGATCGCCATTGGCACCGATGGCCACACGCGGGGACTCACCCCGAAGCTGGACTCCGTTGGGACTGATCCGGACGAGCGCTTCTACATGCTCGCGACGTTCTGCTTCGACCTGTCACGCAAGCTCAAGTACGTCACCCTCGCTCTCCAGGAGTTCTACCAGTTTGCGTCCCCCGAGTTCTGCAAGACGGTCCGTGACCACGAGCGCTACATCAACCCCAAGCCGGACACGATTCCGTGGGAAGAAATGGCTCGCCGCTCGGAGCAGGTGATGAAGGAGCTATTCGCCGACGTGCAGAAAACGGGCTACACCGAGTGGCTCGACAGGCTGGCCGATCAGGCAGGCGCCGGACAGTAGGCTCGCCAGCTCCTCGGCTCGCCAACCCGCGCCGCCTCCGCGGCGCGGGACTGGTGCCCCGTCCCGGCCCCGACTACAATGCGCCCGACCTCGAGATCCGGCCCTCCAGCCCCAGCGCTATGACCCGACCGCGGCACTTCCTCGCGATCCCCGACTTCACCCGGCCCGAGCTGCTCACCCTGTTCGATCTCGCCGCGAGGATGAAGCGGCGCGAGTACCGCGAGCGGCCTCTCGCCGGCAAGACGCTCGGGATGATCTTCGCCAAGAGCTCGACCCGTACCCGCGTCTCCTTCGAGGTCGGCGCCTACCAGCTTGGCGGGCACGCGCTCTTCCTGTCGTCCCGCGACATCCAGCTCGGCCGAGGTGAGCCGATCCGCGACACCGCGCGCGTGCTCTCGCGTTACCTCGACGCCATCATGATCCGGACCTACGACCACGCCGACGTCGAGGAGCTGGCGAAGTACGGATCGATCCCGGTCATCAACGGCCTCACCGACCTGCTGCACCCCTGCCAGGTGCTCGCCGACCTCATGACCGTGCGCGAGAGCCTGGGCGGCTGGGAAGGGAAGACGGTCGCCTGGATCGGGGACGGCAACAACATGGCCAACAGCTGGATCAACGCGGCGGGCAGCCTGGGCTTCGAGCTGCGGCTCGCCTGCCCCGACGGCTACCGGCCCAACGCCGAGATCCTCAGGCGCAACGAGGGCAAGGCCACCATCGTGGTCACCCGCGATCCGAGGGAGGCCGCGCGCGGCGCGCACGTCGTCACCACCGACGTATGGGCCTCGATGGGCCAGGAGCAGGAGCAGGAAATCCGCGCCAAGGCATTCCAGGGCTATCTGGTGGACGGCGACCTCATGCGGCTCGCCGACCCTTCGGCCATCTTTCTCCACTGCCTCCCCGCCCACCGCGGCGAGGAGGTATCGGAGGACGTGCTCGAGGGCCCGCAGTCGCGGGTCTGGGACGAGGCCGAGAACCGGCTGCACGTCCAGAAGGCCCTGATGGCGACATTGATGGGGGGCACCACGTGACCGCTTCGACTACGCTTCAGCGCACCTCGCTCTACGGCCGGCACAAGGCGCTCTTCGCCAAGATGGTGCCGTTCGCCGGGTGGGAGATGCCCGTCCAATATCCCTCCGGCATCCTCGCCGAGCACCATGCCGTGCGGAGCGGCGTCGGCATCTTCGACGTCTCGCACATGGGCGAGTTCGAGATCACCGGCCCCGACCGGAACGCCTTCGTCAACCGGATCACCAGCAACGACGTGTCCCGCCTCGAGCCCGGCGGGGTCCAGTACTCGGCGCTCCTCACGCCCGAGGGCACGTTCGTGGACGACTGCACGGTCTACCGGTTCGACGACAAGCTGATGATCGTGGTGAACGCCTCGAACACGGCCAGGGCGTGGGAGCACATCGTCGGGCAGAAGGGCGGCATCAACGTCCGTCTCAAGGACATCTCCGCCGAGGTGGGACTGCTCGCCGTGCAGGGACCGCGCACCCAGGAGATCCTGCAGCCGCTTACCGACACGCCGCTCGCGGAAATCGCGTACTACCACTTCGCGACCGGGAAGATCGCGGGCGCGCAGTGCTTCATCTCCCGCACCGGGTACACCGGCGAGGACGGGTTCGAGCTCTACTGCAGGGACCGCGACACGGTGGCGCTGTGGGATGCGATCGTGGCGGCCGGCGCGCAGCCGATCGGCCTCGGCGCGCGCGACTCCCTCCGGCTCGAGATGGGCTACGCGCTCTACGGAAACGAGATCGACGATACCGTCACGCCGCTCGAGGCGAACCTCGGCTGGATCGTCAAGCTGGACAAGGGCGCGCCGTTCCTCGGGCTCGAGGCGCTGAGCGCGCAGAAGCGGCGCGGCGTGACCCGGCGGCTCGTCGGCTTCAGGCTCGAAGGCCGCAGCTTCCCGCGACACGGGTACCCGGTGCACTACGACGGCCGCGAGGTCGACGTCGTCCGGAGCGGTACCTTGAGCCCGTCGATCGGCGCCGGCATCGGTACGACCTATCTCCCGGCCGCCGTGGCCAAGCCCGGCACCAGGTTCGAGGTGGAGTGCCGCGGCGAGCGGATCCCCGCGGAGGTCGTGAAGCTCCCGTTCTGGACCAAAGGGAGCGTGAAGAAGTAGCGGGCCGTCGGGAACTGCCGCCCATGCGTCTTGCCATCCTGACCATCAGCGACGCCGGCCATCGCGGTGAGCGCGCCGACACCTCGGGCGACGCCATCGCTGCATGGGCGGCCGAGCACGGCTATGCCCTGGCCGCGCGCGAGCTCGTCCCCGACGAGACCGCACGGATCGTGGCGGTGCTGGCCGCCTGGGCGGACGCCGATTCGGCGGACCTCGTCCTGACCACTGGCGGCACCGGCCTCACCGAGCGGGACGTGACCCCCGAGGCCACGCGCGCGGTCGTCGACAAGGAGGCGCCGGGGATCGCCGAGGCGCTCCGGATGACGGTCTATCCCCGGTTCCCTCGCGCCGCGCTCTCGCGTGGCATCGCGGGCGTGCGCGGCCGCACGCTCATCGTGAACCTGCCCGGCAGCACGGGCGGTGTGCGGGATGGGCTCGCGGTGCTGAACGACCTCGTCGAGCATGCGGTGGATCTGGTCCGCGGGGTGCGCACCAGTCACGGGTGATTGCCCGCGACGCGGCGTTGGAATCACATCGGTCATTCGGAGGGCCCGTGCGCACTCTGCTTGGGTCGCTCCTGCTCGCGGGTGCGGCGACCGCGCCGCTCCGCGCGCAGGCACTGGAGGATCACCTCCGCGACCTGTTCATCTTCGGTACCGGTGACGATGTCCTCGTCCTCGGCGGCTCGGCCGCGGCCGCCAACCCGGCCATCTCGGTTCACGGCATGCATTTCGTGCCTTCCGCCGTCGCCGGGAATGCGACCATCATCTCGTTTCTCACCAACTCGATCAGCACCAACGTCGCCAACATCCCGTTCAGCGCGTCGAGCGGCGGCGAGACGTTCCGCTTCGAGGGTGCGGCGCCCGTGCGTACCTCGATTTCCGCCGGCCCGATCTACGCCGAGCGGGCGCAGACCATGGGCCGCGGCCGACTGTTCGTGGCCCTTGGCCGGAGCGGCCTCAGCTACACGACGCTCCGCGGCGTCCCGCTCGACAACGTGAAGTTCACCTTCACCCACGCGAACGTGGACTTCCCCGGCTGCGACTCGATCTTCAACGGCGACTGCTCCATCTACGGCGTGCCCGAGCTCGAGAACGAGACCATCGACTTCAACCTGAGCCTCGACGTCTCGGTGGCGGTCACGTCGCTGCTCATGACCTACGGCGTCACCAATCGGATCGACTTCGGCGTCGTGGTGCCGTTCGTCCAGACGTCGCTCAGGGGCACGAGCAACGCGGCCATCGTGCCGTTCGGCGTGAACCGGCCGCCTCCGCACTTCTTCTCGGGCACGGAGGACAATCCCGTCTTCACCGCGTCGCGGTTCTCGGAGGGCTCGTCGTCGGGGCTCGGCGACGTGTCGGCGCGGGTGAAGGTGAATCTGCGAGAGGCGACACCGGTCTCGATCGCGGTGCTGGCGGACGGGCGCTTTCCGACGGGAAGCGAGGCCGACCTGCTGGGCGCGGGCTCGGTGTCCCTGCGCGGGCTCGGCATCGTGTCGGCGCGGCTCGGGTCCTTCTCGCCGCACGTGAATGTCGGCTACCAGTGGCGGAGCGATTCGCTCGCGACCGACGCGTTCCTGCTCACCGCCGGCTTCGACCAGCTCCTCGCGCCGTGGGCCACCCTGGCGGCCGACTTCATCTCGGAGTTCCAGGTCGGGACCAGCCACCTGGCGGTGCCGAGCGACGTCACGATCGACGCGCCATTCAAGCGCACGATCGACGCGTCGTCCATCCCCGAGGAGCGCGACGATCTGCTCGACGTGTCGTTCGGCATGAAGTTCACCCTGCCGGCGGGCGTGACGTTCCTCACCAACGGCATCTTCCCGCTCAACCGCGGAGGCATGCGCCCCGACGTCCTGTGGACGGTCGGGGCCGAGTACGCCTTCTGATCAGTGGAGGGATTCGATCCGCCAGCCCCGGGCGTCGCGCCGCACCGTCGAGTGGAAGCTCACGCTGTCCTCGCGAGTGCGGCGGGTGCCCGGATCGCTGAAGACGTAGACGCCGGCCAGCTCGACGTCGCCCACGTCGCCCCGGACGTCGAGCTTCGTCACCTGCAGCCCCACCCGGATGTCGTTCACCGCCTTGAAGAACTGCCGCCAGTCGTTCACCTGCTTGTCGGTGATCCCGGGATACGCCGCGCGAATCGCGTCGATGCTCCGGGTCTCGACCGCGGCGGCGTAGGCGTCGAACAGCGCCCGGATCTTCGGTGCGGGATCGGGTGGCGGCACGGGCGGCGCGGGCGACACCGGCGGCGCGCTGGGCGGAACGGGCGCCGCGACGGCCGGCTCGGGAGCGGGCGGCGCGATGGCGGGAGCCGCGGGCGCGTTGCGCCAGATGGCGATCGCCACCGAGAGCTCGGCGCCCGCCTCGGTGGGTCGGTGGGCCTTCTCGAGCGAGTCCGCGCGGGCGACGGCGCTGTCGCCCCGCGCGAGCACGTCGCCCGCCGCGCCCTGGCTGGCCGCGCGCTGGCGGGCGGTCCGCGCCTCGCCGCGCAGGCGGGCAAGCAGGGCCGCGTCCGCGCTCGCGCTCTTCTTCGGCGCCGTCTGCGCCGCCGCGGGCAGCCGGGTGGCGGGCGCCGGCTCGGGCTCGCTCGCCGGTGTGGCCGTGGACCCGGTCTCGGACCGCGCCGAGTCAGTCGGCGGGGTGGGTGTCACGGGCGCCGGGATCGACGCGGTCGCCGCCGGCGCGTCCGCGGCCGGTTTCGTTCGCGGGCGCGCGCTCCAGATCCACGCGGCGAACCCTACCGCGGCCGCGGTCGCCAGGAGGATCGTGGCCCGGCGCCCGCGCGGCTGCGTCTTTGACACGCCGGATTTGCGCACCGGGACCGTGGCGGCGTACACCGGCACGGTCCCGCCGCTCGGCGTCGTCAGGTTGTCGAGCACCGCGATCAGGTCCCCGGCCGTCTGCGGCCGGTCCGCCGCGTGCTTCTCCAGGCACCGCATGATCATGCTCGCGAGGCCGGGCGGGAGGCCTGGCCTATGGGCCGTCACCGGCTCGGGCAGCGCGGCGAGATGGGCGCCCAGGATCGCCTGGGGCGACCGCCCGGCGAACGGCGGCTGGCCCGTCAGCATCTCGTACGCCATGATGCCGAACGCGTAGACGTCCACCCGGTGGTCCATGGCGGGGTCGGCCGAGGCCTGCTCGGGCGCCATGTACGTCGGCGTGCCGAGCGTCACGCCCATGGACGTGAGCCCGGGCGACTTCTCGGGGCTTGCGCCGGCGGACGCGGTGAGCGCCTTGGCCACGCCGAAGTCGGTCACCACCGCCACGCCGTGGGTCAGCAGCACGTTGTCCGGCTTGATGTCGCGGTGCACCACGCCGCGGCCGTGCGCGTAGTCGAGCGCGGAGGCGACGTCGCGTAGCAGCCGGATCGCCTGGGCGACCGGCAGCTCGCGGTCACGGTGCAGGCGGGCCCGGAGCGATTCGCCGTCCACGAACGGCATCGTGAAGTATGGGAGGCCCGACGACTCGCCGGCGGTGAGCAGCGGGACGATGTGCGGGTGCTGAAGCTGAGCGGCCAGCTGGATCTCGCGGCGGAACCGGTCCACGCTCACGCCCGCCGCGAGCTCGGGCAGCAGCACCTTCACCACGACCTGCCGCCCCAGCGCGACCTCCGTCGCCACGAACACCCGCGACATGCCGCCGCCCCCGAGCTCGTGCTCGAGGTGGTACGCATCGCCAAGTGAACGTTGGAGTTGCTCGCGCAGGTCGGTGGTCAAACGGGGGCTCGATGGCTGGGTCCGACCCAATCTAGCACCTCCGCGGGGCCGCGGCGTTCGGTCGGCTCCGGGCGAGCGCTCGCCTAAGCGGGGGCGGAACCCAACCTGCTGTGCGGCCTCCACATCGCCCGCGGCCCGGTCGCGCGGCGGTGTATGAAGCTGGAACGGACACGGCTACTTTCCTGTTTTCGACCGTCGCCACGCGCCCATGCCCGACGAGACGACCGACACCCGCGGCACGACCTATCACCTGCTCCACGGCGCCCACGGCTGGCCCAGCTATCTCGTGGCCCTCGGCTGTGCCGCGCTCATCGTGGGCCTGCGCTTCGCCCTCGTCCCGATCCTGCCGGCCGGATACCCGTTCATCACCCTCTTCGTCGGGGTGGGCTTCGCCACGTGGTACGGCGGATTCGGTCCGGGCCTTGCGACGCTCATCTGGGGCACGATCGGTATCTGGTACTTCCTGCTCAGCCCGACCGCCGCCAGCGTGGTGCCCCTCGATCGTGAGGCCGTCACCGCCCTCGGCATCAACGTCCTCAACAACCTCCTGCTGATCGGCCTCGGCACGGCCCAGCACGCGAGCCGCCGTCGTGCCGAGCGGAGCGCCCGACGAGAAGCGGTTCGGGCGACGGTGCTCGAGGCCGAAATGGCGCGCCGCGAGGCCGCCGAATCGGCTCTCCGCTCCGTGCTCGAGTCCACCACCGACGCCTACGTGGGTTTCGATCGCGACTGGCGGGTGGATTACGTCAACGCGCAGGCGGCCGCGTTCTTCGAGACCCGCGGGATGCCGCGCACGGCGCTCCTCGGCCGCACCGCGTGGGAGCTCTGGCCCGACACCGCAGGTAGCGGGGTCGAGGAGCGGCTCCGCGGCGTCATGGCCGATCGCGTCCCAGCCACCGTGGGGCACTTCCACGAGGCCTACGGCCGATGGCTGGAGCTCCATGCGTATCCCACCGCGGGCGGTGCCGCCGTCTTCTTCCGCGACATGACCGACGAGCGCCGTACCCTGCAGCAGCTCGAGGAGGCGCAGCGGATGGACGCGGTGGGCAAGCTCGCCGGTGGCGTGGCCCACGAGGTGAACAACCAGATGACCGTCGTGCTCGGCGCCGCCTCCTATCTGCTCCGCCGGGGCGATCTGCCGCCATGGGCCAGGGAAGACCTGGACCACATCCGTGAGGCCGCGAGCCGCAGCGCCACGGTCACCGGTCAGCTCCTCGCGTTCGGGCGGCGGCAGATGCTGCGCCCCGAGCCGCTCGACCTGAACGAGGTGGTCCGGGAAATGGAGACGATCCTCGCGCGGACCGTCGGAGCGGCGGTGCAGATCGAGATCGCGCTCGCGGGCGAGCATGCCGGGGTGCTGGCGGACCGGGGCCAGGTGATCCAGTCGCTGCTCAACCTCGCCTTCAATGCGCGGGACGCGATGCCGGACGGAGGCGTGCTGCGGATCGAGACCGGCCCCGCGGATCTCCGCGCGGGCAACGGAGCCGACAACGGCGCGGAGGCGCAGCCCGGGCCGTACGTCTTCCTCCGGGTGAGCGACACCGGGGTCGGCATGGACCCGCCCACCCTGCGCCGCGCGTTCGAGCCGTTCTTCACCACCAAGCCCGTCGGACACGGCACCGGCCTGGGCCTCTCGACGGTCTACGGCATCGTCCGACAGAGCGGTGGGTACATCTCGGCCGAGAGCGCGCCGGGGGCCGGCGCCGTGTTCACCATCTATCTGCCGCATGCCGAGGCCCCGCTGGCCGCCGCCTCGGTGGCGACGCCGGCCGCCACGGTGACGCCGCGGCGGACTTCGCGCGGCATCGCCCTCGTGGTGGAGGATGAGGAGCCGGTTCGACAGATGGTGGCGCGGGCGATGGCCGAGGAAGGCTACGAGGTGATCGAGGCGGCGAACGGCGCCGAGGCGCTGGAGCTGTTCGAGCAGCGAGGGCTCGACGGCAATCTCCGCCTCGTCATCACCGACCTTGCGATGCCGATCATGGGCGGGCGCGAGCTGGCGCGGCAGCTGGCCGAGCGCCAGCCCCGGCCGGCGCCGCTGCTGTTCATCTCGGGCTACACCGACGACGAGGTGGTCCGCCGCGGGCTGCTCGACCCCGGCCAGCACTTCCTGCCCAAGCCGTTTTCGCCCGACACGCTGGCCGAACGGGTGCGCCGGCTGACCGGCGCGGGCTAGGCTCTCGTCTCAGTTCGGGCCCGCCACCGGCGTGGGCACGAGCCTCATGTCGTCGGTGCCGTCGCCGACTTCGCCGTTGAAGTTCTCGCCCCAGCACCACGCGTGATTGCCCGTAGTCACCCCACAGGAAAACGTCGCGCCCGCCGTCACCGAGCGGAGGTGCAGGTCCACCGCGAGCGGGAACGGCCTGATCCGGAGCGTGGTGGTCCCCTCTCCGAGCTGGCCGGCGCCGTTCGCCCCCCAGCAGAAGCCGCTCCCGGCCACCGTCACGCCGCAGCTCTGGCCGCTGCCCGCCGTCACGACTACGAAGCTCCGCGTGCTGCGCACCGCAGTGGGCACGAGGTGGGTGGTCACGGTGGTGCCGTCGCCGATCGCGCCCGCGCCCCAGCAGTAGACCCGGCTTCCGGTCGTGACCGCGCACGTGTGGGAGACGCCGGCCTCGATCTGCGCGAAGAGCAGCCCGCCGGTCACCCGAGCGGGCTTGAGCCGCTGCGTCTTGGTGCCGTCGCCGAGCCGCCCGTCGTCGTTCCGGCCCCAGCACCACGCCTGCTGCGCGGTCGTGATGCCGCAGTTGTGCGCGAAGCCGCCGGTGAGCTGGGCCCACTCGAGCCCCCGCGCCACCGCCGTCGGCACCATGCTCGGCGCGGTCGTGCCGTTGCCGAACTGGCCCCGGTCGTTGGCACCCCAGCAGAATGCGCCGCGCGATAGGGTGATCCCGCACGCGGTCCCGCCGCCCGCGGCCACCTGCAGCCAGTGGCGCCCTCCGGCCACCTCGACGGGCACTGTGCTGTTGGCGCTCGGCCCGCCGTCGCCGAGTTGGCCGACCTCGTCCCGTCCCCAGCAGAAGAGGCGGTCGTCGGTCGTGCGGCCGCAGGCGAACTGCCACCCCACGCTCACGGCGCGGAAGTGGAGCCCGCCCACCACAGCCACCGGCCGGGCGCTGCAGGGGTGGGTGTTGCACTCGTCCGGGCTCTCGGTGGTGCCGATGCCGAGCTGGCCCCACTGGTTCGAGCCCCAACAGAAGGCCCGGTCGTCGGTGGTGACGCCGCAGACGTGGTCCAGGCCCGCGCTCACCTGGCGGAAGGTGAGCAGGGTGGAGGCGTTGGCGAGGGCCGGCGCGGGCGCTCCATCCGGTGCGGTCGGGGCTTCGGCGTCCTCGCGGCAGCCGGCCCCGGCCAGCCCCGCGAGGAGCAGGAAGAGGAGTATGAAGGTGATCGAGCGTCTGCCGTTGGCCATGGGAGCCTGCCTCGCGCTGGGGGAGACGTCGGGGACGTGCGCCCATGTCTAGCGCCCCGGCGTCAAGGCGATTTCAAGCCGGTGGCCCCGCGACGGCATTAATTTGCTGCCCATGGCCGCGCGCATCCTGATCACCATGGACGACCTCTCGACCGCCGTTCCGCTCAACGCGGCGTTCGAGGCGGCCGGGTTCTCCACGGCCATGTTCTCCTCCCAGGACGACGCCGCCCGCACCGTCCGGCGCGAGAGCCCCGAGCTGGTCATCCTCACCGGCGCGGTCCACGAGCCGCACGCCCTCCAGCTCGCCGCCCTCGCGCGCGACAACGAGATCTCGACCCTCGCCCTGCTCGAGCCCACCGACTCCGAGCGCGCGGAGCGCGTCGGCCGTCTCGGCGTCACCGAGACCATGATGAAGCCGGTGACGCCCGACGACGCGGTGGCCACGGCGCGACGCCTCATCGAGCGGCGCGGCCTCCAGGAGCGGACCGGTATCTTCGGCGAGAGCTCGGCCATTCAGGAGGTCCTGGTCAAGATCGAGCAGATGGCCCCGGTCTCGAGCACGGTGCTGATCCAGGGCGAGAGCGGCACCGGCAAGGAGCTCGTGGCGAAGGGAATCCACGATCTCTCGCCGCGCCGGGGCCGGCCCTTCATCGCGGTGAACTGCGCCGCGCTGCCGGAGACGCTTGCTCGAGAGCGAGCTGTTCGGCCACGAGAAGGGCGCCTTCACCGGCGCGGCCGAGCGCCGGCTCGGCCGGTTCGAGCTGGCCGACACGGGCACCATCTTTCTCGACGAGATCGGCGAGATCCCGTCGGCGACGCAGGTGAAGCTGCTGCGCGTGCTGGAGAGCCGCACCTTCTTCCGCGTCGGCGGCACCCAGCCGATCAAGGTGGACGTCCGCGTGCTCGCCGCCACCAACCGCTCGCTCCGGGACGCGGTGGCGCTGGGCGAGTTCCGGGACGACCTCTACTACCGGCTCAGCGTCCTCAACATCTACCTCCCGCCGCTGCGCGAGCGGCGGGAGGACATTCCGCTCCTGGTCCGCCGGTTCATCCGGGAGCTCGCCCGGGAGCACGACCGCACCTTCCGCGGCATCACGGCCGACGCGCTCGAGCGGCTGGTCAACGCGCCCTGGCCGGGCAACGTCCGGCAGCTCCGGAACCTGATCGAGAGCATGGTGGTGCTGGCGCCCGGCGCCGAGATCCGCGCGGCCGACATCCCCGTGGACATCCTGGAAGGGCCCAGCCTGCTGCCGGTCCGGATCGGCTCCCTGACCCGGGACGCCGGCGGGCCCGGGGGGCACGAGCTCGAGTTCATTCTCCGGAGCCTGCTCGACCTCAAGCTGCAGGTGGAGGAGCTCCGCCGCCGGCTGGACGAGGGTCCCCAGCGCGTGCAGGTCATCGAGGTGGGGGAGCACGGGGGGTTGGCCGATGTGATGACCGTCGGCGACTCGGACAACGGCGCCCAGCCGGTGATCTACCGGCCCGGCATGACGATGGCCGAGGTGGAGAAAGCCGCCATCGAGGCGGCACTACAGGAACACCACGGGAACCGCCGCCGGGCGGCCGAGGTGCTGGGGATCGGCGAGCGCACCCTGTACCGGAAAATCAAAGCCTATCATCTGGAATGATTTAGCTCATGGCCGCCGAAATTGTCACGGCGGCTAAGTCGCACTGTATCAATGTTTTACACCAGCATGCCTCTTGACAGGTCCCAAGTGCCCCGTCACATTCTAGATGGCTCCCCCTGCCCCCGACCGGTCGGGTCTCTTGAATTTCGTCATCGACGCCGAGTTATGTGTCGCGTGCCTCGCGTGTGTGCGAGTGTGCCCCACCGATGCGGTCGCGGTGGCGGGCGACGATCCGTTGCTGTTGCAGGTGGTGGACGAGGCCTGTATCCGGTGTGGCCGTTGCCTTCCGGCCTGCCCCCACGGGGCGGTCAAGGTAAACGGCGAGATCGGGCGGGCTCTTGCCATCGCCTCGCAGGGCGACGGGGTGCTCATCCTGAGCCCCGAATCGGTGGCGTATTTCTACCCAGCCAGTCCAGAACAGCTGATCAACGCCTGCTATGAAGCGGGGTTCCGTACGGTCACCCGAGGGGTGATCGGCGACGAACTCGTTGCGGCTGAATACCTTAAGCTGTGGGAAGAGGAGCCCTGGGGCACCCTCATCCGGTCCACCGACCCGGTCGTGGTCGAGACGGTGCGGGCGCAGTACCCGGAGCTTCTGCCCTACCTGGCGCCGGTGACGGTCCCGGCGGTCGCCGAGGCCCGATATCTGCGGGCTCAGCACGGGGATGGGCTCAGGATCGCGTACGCGGGGGTGTGCCCGCCGGTCAGCAGCCCTGATCTCGATGCGGCCATCACGTTCGGCGATCTCGACCAGCTCTTCCGCATTCGCGGGGTGGACGTGCTGTCGCAGCCGACCTGGTTCCACCGGGTGCCGGAGGAGCGCCGACGGCACCTGAGCGCGGCCGGGGGACTTCCCCTGGCGCTGCTCGAGGAGGCGCGGCAGTCGAGCCGGCGGTTCCGGAAGATCCGCGGGCTCGACGCCCTCCCGGCGGTGGCGCGGGCGGTGGCGGTGGACCGGCTGGACCTGGGCTTCGTGGACATCCTCTCGTCCGAGGGGATCCTGGACCACCCGCTGTCCGGCCCGCAGGAGCGGCTGTTCTGGCGCCGCGAGCTGCTGGCGAGCGTGGAGGCTCCGCGGAGCCGGCAGCCGGTGGTGGACGCGGGGGTGGTCGCCAGCGTGGGCGCGACCTTCGCGTTCAAGCCGCGCCGGATCCCGCCGGACCCCGTGGCGGTGCGCGGCGTGCTGGAGCAGATCGGGCTGGGTCCCAACGGGAAGGCATGGGACTGCCGGGCCTGCGGGTTCGACACCTGCCGGCGGTTCGCCGAGGCGGCGGTGCTCGGCCGGGCCAGCATGCGGCAGTGCACGCCGTACCAGGAGCGCCGGGTGGCGGAGGCGCAGCGGGCCGCGGCGGTGGACACGCTGACGGGGCTCACGACCTACCGGCTGCTGCGCGACCGGCTGGCGTTCGAGGTGGAGCGCAGCAAGCGCAGCAACGAAGGGTTCGCGGTCCTGTTTCTCGACCTCGACAAGTTCAAGGACGTGAACGACCAGTACGGCCACGAGGCGGGGAACGAGGTCCTCCGCGCCGTGGCGGGTGAGATCCGGAACGCGGTACGCGCGTCGGACGTGGCCGCGCGCTACGGCGGTGACGAATTCGTGGTGATCTTGACCCGCACCGATCTTCAGGGCGGGGCCCGGGTGGCGGAAGCGCTCCGGGCGGGTATCGAGGGGATCGGGCGTCGGCTGGGCTATCCGCCGGGGCTCATCACCGTGAGCGTCGGCCTCGCCGAGTTCGATCCGCGGGTGCCGTCGGAGGGCGACCTGCTGGTGAGCGCGGACCGCGCGCTCTACCGGGCCAAGGCCGCGGGCAGAAACGCCGTTGCGTAGCGCGTGAAGCCACACATCGCAGGACAACAAGGAAATACGAACGTGACCGGATTCAGTCCCCGCCAGCAGCCGCCGTCTACGGCGACGCCGGGCCGCGCTACTGCGACCGACGCCGCGCCGGATCCGTGGGGCGTGCGCCGGGCGGAGAACTTATTGACGAGCCTCGAAGGCATCTTGAGCGCGCGGGTGGTGACGACGCCCCTGGGGGAAGTGAGCGAGATCCACATCCTCGCGCAGTCGGGTTTGCAGGCGAAGCAGCTGGTGCGGAACATCGAGAGCGCGCTCCTGGCGCAGCTCGGCCTCAAGGTGGACCACCGCAAGATCAGCATCGCGCAGACGGCGGACGTGAAGCCGATCGAGGCGCTCGAGCGCGACTCGGTGCGCGAGCGGGTCCTGCAGCGGACGGTCCTGTTCGAGAACATGACCGTCGCGCCGGGCAAGCGGCCGCACCGCATCGCCATCACGGTGACGCTCTCCTACCGGTCGCAGACCGAGACGGCGGAGGAGGAGGCGAGCGACACGCCGCGGAGCCGGGTGGAGGGGGCCGCCAAGGCGGCGGTGTCGGTGCTGGACCGGCTGCTCACGGACAGCAGCATCGCGCTCGAGGGCGCCAAGATCGTGGAGGGCTTCGATCGCGAGTTCGCGTTCGTGGCGGTGCAGGGACTGGGGGGCCGGGAGACGACTCTGATGACCGGCACCAGCGAGATCAAGGAGAGCGCGGAGCGGGCGGCGGTGTTCGCCGTGCTGGATGCGACGAACCGCTGGACGGAAGCGCGCCGGCCGAACTGAGGGTCGGGCAGGGAAGGTAGGGCATCACAGGGAATCGTTCGTACGGGGCCGGTTCGTGGCCGTTGCCCCGTGTGCCGGGAATAGACGCGAATGCTGGTGGGCGCACCCCAGAGGTGCGCCCGTTGCATCAGGAGGAATGTCAGGGCAGGGGCACGGGCTGTACGACGGTGCAGGCCAACCCTACTCGGGAAAGGAACACAGGGGTAAAGGGGATCCCGGTCTTCGTTAGTGAGTGCAGTGCAGCGGAGACTAGCGGACAATTGATGGAGCGGAGCGTCTGGTATGCCATAGCGAGGCTTACCACTTCCTTCACGCAGTACGTTTTTTCCCTCGAAGGGGGTGACGCTCATGTTGAAAGTGAACCTGCTCGCATCGGTTGCCTACTTCCTTGCTGGTATGTTCGGCAAGAGTGAAGGCCAGGTTTGGTCGTAAGAACTTGTTAGGACCTGGATCCCCGTCCTTTGTCTACCTAATGATGTCACGCGAACAGCGCACACACCTCGTAGTCGCGACAGTCACGGCTACGGCCTTCGGGCTGGCAGTCTTGGCGAAAGCCACGGCTCTTCCATTCCCCGGTTGGTGGGCGTTCGGAAGCTTCGTTGTTATCGCGTTCGTGCTTGAGACCCTCAATACTCAGCTGCGCGTGCAAGCGAAGGGCTCTACGTCCTTCATCATGCATATCGCAGCTGGACTGCTTTTTGGAGGCTTCTGGAGTGGCCTCGTCGCAGGTGTGTCGACCTGCTTCGGGGATCTCGCGCGAGGAAGCCAGCCGATCAAGATTGTGTTCAATGTCTCTCAGCGAATCGTATCCGTTGTAGCTGCAGCGCTCGTCTATTCAAGTCTTGGGGGTCAGCTTCCACCGTCCTATCTCAACCCTGGAGCTACTCTTTCCTCGGACTTGTTCCAGAGAGACCTCGGCCTCTTCTTCCTGTTTGCCGCGACCTACTTTCTAGTCAACTCCGTATTAGTAAGCCTCGTAGTTGCCATAAGCTCTGAGCGTTCATTCCGTGAGGTATGGAGTCTCAATACACGGGGCGTGCTAGGCTACGACATTGGCGCAAGCTTGATCTCGCTGCTCGTAGCGTGGCTCTACACGTCAGTGCAGCGGTGGCTCGGCTTCGGGCCCATCGGACTTGTCGGCGTAATACTTCCGATCGTGGCTGTTCGGCATGTGTACGGCTTGTACCACCAACTCCAGGACAGTGGACAGGAGTTGCTCCAGTTGATGGTGAAAGCCATAGAAGCCCGAGATCCTTATACCTCAGGTCACTCCGTCCGGGTGAGCCAACTGTCGCGGGCGATTGCAGTCGAAATGGGGCTTCCTGCAAAGGAGATTGAACAAGTCGAAACGGCGGCGCTGCTACACGATGTTGGAAAGATTCACGAGGAATTTGCCCCACTTCTTCGGAAGGAAGGGCGGCTAACGGAAGAAGAGACCGCGTTGATGCAGACCCACTCGATGAGGAGCGCAGAACTCGTCGGGATCATCTCCACGTTCCGTGGCTTCATTCAGGATTCGGTACGGCACCACCACGAGCGTTGGGATGGTCAAGGGTACCCCATGGGCTTGTCGGGCAAGAGCATTCCCCTGGCAGCACGTATCATCCTGATCTCGGATACCATCGATGCGATGACGACCGACAGGCCCTACCGAAAGCGCCTCAGCTTGGACATAGTCGTGGCTGAACTTCAAAAGTGCAAGGGAACTCAATTTGATCCAGAATTGGTTGATGTCACGATAAGCTCTGTCGCTGTTCGGCGGTTGATTGCAGGAGCAAACCCCGAGGCGTTTGAGCAGGATCGAGTTTCAAGGTCACGGCGGGTCAGCTGGCCAGGCCAAAGCCTGTGGAAGATTCGAGGTGCCTAGTCCGCCGGAAGGGCGAGGTTCTGCAGGTACTTGTTCCGGGCAACAGAATATTGCGAGCCGCTCGTCGGTCTGACCTTACAGATCGGCCCTAGGTCAGCCGCATTACACTTTGCCAAGTTTTGCTTCAAGGGCGCCAACGAGCGAGGCCATGCCGTCGGAACGCGCAGGGTGAATGGCTCCCGCTGCATTCGCAGCAACAGTATCGGCAACCCGCCGCTTGATTGTTCCCTCGACCTTCTCATCCCAGCCCTTGCCGCTCGACATGAAGAGCTCCTTCATGCGTATGGTCCACTTCTTCTTTGTTGAGGTAAAGTGTGGACTAGTCGCGTTCAGGGAATAGTCCGCTGCTAACACGGGTACATAGAGCGCCGGATTATACCAATCCTCGATCTCGGACTCTGTCATTCCCAAACAACTGGTATAAGTCACATCGGCTATCGTCAACAGGCCTTCCGTTACCGCCCGCTGAACGGAGGTTTTCCCGCTCTGATCGTGGTCAATTAACGCGTGAACGACACACATAGCATCACGCACCTGCGAGGCTTTGTATGCCAGATTCCCTCCTCCCAAGAGGCTGTCAATCGCAAGCGCACCTTGCGAAAGCCCCTTAGCCAGAACTGGCGAGGAGTGTACTAGCAACTCCCTAATAGCTGTCCTGTCGTGTTCTCCCTCCACAAGGAGAACCACCTCGGCAGTGGTCAGATTGTCGGATACCTTTACTCCGAGGATGTCACGGATCTCCTGGACAGACTCTGCAGGCGCCGCTTCGCTCTCAGTGACAAGAATGTGAGCACTGGGATCGGCGCGGTCGACAAACACCGGACAATGAGTAGTGATAATGACTTGATGTTGACCCGCGATCTCAGTCAAGACCGTGCGAAGTTGGTGAATCGCCTTCGGGTGCAAGTGCGACTCTGGTTCCTCAATTGCCAAAATCAACTGGCGACCTTTCGCAGTTCTTTGAGAGGCGTGCCTCATCAGACTTAGTGCGGCAAGGCTTTGCACTCCATCGCCTTTGCGCGACAAGTTTGTGGGCGTGCCATCATCTACTATCACTTCGCAGGAACGTGAGAGAGCTCGATAGCGGGCATCCTGGGGCACCGCAACTCTGACACCCTTAACGTTTGGGAGAAATGCCTGCAAGGTGTCTCGAATATTCTCTGAGATAGTGTGCAGGATGGGCTCCTGGAGTTCCTCAATTCTCTGGACCGCCGCACGATACTCTTCGTCTTGCGCCAACGTCTGCAACTCGCGAGCGACAATCTCTTCTACTACGTTGGTCGCGGCACTCGCGGGCCGGACAGCCGGTACGTACTGAAAGTCGAGCCGTTTCCCGATGAAGGCTGCGATCTTGTCTGCCTTCGCAGAAAGCGTCTTCGCACCAGGGCCTTGTTTGCGTACGCTGAACTTCGGCTCATTCTTGCCGATCGTTATGCGAATGGGAAGCGTCCCATTGAGTGAGCTGCCCACCTCTTGCTTGAAGGCCAACACTTCCGCATCAGTTAGCTCGAACTCCAGGTCAAACTGCGACTCCCCTTCTGGGTTCTTGTCCTGCAGATGAATCGGGTAATCCTGCGGCCAATTGTAGGCCCTGTCCATCATTAAGTAGCCCCTGATCCGGCCGTGCCGAGTAAGGGTGTAGGCCTCGAGCTTGCTTACTACTTCCATCGCAGTCACCAGGGCTCGTAGCAGGTTCGATTTGCCCTCATTGTTTGGTCCAATGAGAGCAGTGACTGAATCACGAATGGGGAGCTTGGAAGTATTGCTGATGCTGCGGAAGTTGCGGATCGCGAAGGAGACGAGCTTCAAGGTCTGCCTCGGGAGCACGGGTAGCTCTCAGTTCCTGAACCGAGCCAGGTCAGGGGGCTAATCAACCGATTTGGACGTCTGGCGTGCACCTGCTGATTCTGCCAGTAAGAATGTAGTCGGGTGAACTGATCACCCCAACCTATCTCTTAACCCTCCAAAGGAATGAAGGGTATAAAGACAACTCTCAAAAATGTCAGTAACGTTCCACGCTCCCTCGATTCTTCGAAGAATTTGCCGCTGTACCGAGTACAAGCAGGGATGCGAGGCGCTAGCAGACGTCCCTCGTGCTAGCAAGTCGCAGTGAGACAGTACAGATTCCAAGATCCTCCACTCTAGGCCAGCCGTGGCCGACATCACCATCCAACTTGGGGACGCTCTCCGCGACCGCTACCTCATCGAGCGCGAGCTCGGCCGGGGCGGCATGGCTACGGTCTACCTCGCGAACGACCTAAAGCATGACCGGAAGGTCGCGCTCAAGGTGCTCCGCCCCGAGTTGGCGGCGAGCCTCGGGCCGGAACGGTTCCAGCGAGAGATCCGACTCGCCGCTGGGCTGCAGCATCCCCATATTCTCCCGGTGCACGATTCCGGGGAAATAGCCGGGCATCTGTGGTACACGATGCCATTTGTCGACGGAGAATCGTTGCGCGACCGCTTGCGGCGCGAACGTCAATTACCGACAGATGACGCCATCCGCATTGCCGGCGAGGTTGCGCGTGCCCTGGAATGCGCTCACGCCCAAGGCGTAATTCACCGTGACATCAAACCCGAAAACATTCTGCTGACGGCTAGCGGGGACGCTCTTGTGGCGGACTTCGGCGTGGCCCGAGCGGTGGGAGCCGACCAGGAGCATCTGACCAATACCGGTTTGGCCGTGGGAACGCCCGTCTACATGAGCCCCGAACAAGCGAGCGGGGACAGGGAAGTAGACCTGCGCACCGACCTCTACTCGCTGGGCGCGGTACTCTACGAAATGCTCGCTGGCGAGCCGCCGTTCACCGGCCCCACGACCCAGGCCATCATCACGCGCCGCTTGACCGAGAACCCGCGTCCGCTGCGCACCGTTCGAGACACCGTCTCGACAGGCATTGAAGCCGTCGTATTCAAGGCGCTGGCAAGAGTCCCGGCCGACCGATTTAGATCCGCCGGCCAGTTCGCTGCAGCGCTCGCGAATCCTGCGGCGATGTCGTCGGCCTCTAATTCATGGGTCAGAGCGTCGCCGCAGGTACTGGATCCTTGGAGGTCCGTACGAACGAAGGCAGGCGTGCTGCTCGTGGTGATCGCGGTGGTCGGCACTGCCGTACTCGCCTCACGCGGACGTCACCGGGAGGCAGTTCCAGCGGCCGCTGGAACTGCACAGCCTACGCGGTTGGCCGTTCTCCCGTTTGACAATCTGGGCGACACCAGTGAGGCATATCTTGCGGAGGGTATCGCAAGTGAGATTCGGGGCAAGCTGGCCAACCTGCCAGCCCTCACGGTGATTGCCTCCACTAGCTCGAATCAGTATCGAAATACCACCGAGTCCCCTCGAAAGATCGCGCACGAGCTAGCCGTTCGGTATCTGCTCCTCGGACGAGTGCAGTGGGAGAAGCACGCCTCGAGCGAGAGGCGTGTGCGCGTCAGCGCCGAGCTGGTGGATGCCAGTACCGGGGCGATGAAGTGGCAGCAGCCGTTCGATGCCTCTCTCACCAGTGTCTTCCAGGTGCAAGCAGACATCGCAAGCCGTGTGGTTGAGGCTTTGGACGTTGTCCTGGGCGAGGACCAGCGCCGGCTCCTCGCCCAGCCGCCGACGGCCAACGCCGCGGCGTACGATGCTTTCCTCAAGGGCGAGGCTGTCTCATCAGGTGATGCGTGGGACATCCCCACCCTGCACCGGGCCATTGGCTTCTATGAACGGGCGGTGACGCTGGACTCGAACTTCGTGGCGGCCTGGGCCCAGCTTGCCCGCGCGCATGCGCACCTATACGCGGTAGGTATATCAAGCCCATCCACCGCTGAAGCTGCGCGCGTGGCCGCGGAGCGCGCTCGGGCGCTCGGGCCTGGCCGGCCCGAGTCGCAGTTTGCCTGGGGGGCGTACCTGTTTCTCGTTCGCGAGGATTTCGCGGGGGCGCTTGAAGCCTACAAGACTGGGCTCCAGGTCACTCCGACCAACGTGGAGCTGCTTACACAGGCCGGGACAGCGGAGTACTTCTTGGGTCGGTGGGAGGCTGCTATTGGACATCTCAAGCAGGCGCAGGCTCTCGACCCGCGCTCGATCCTGCCGTCATCCAGGTTGACTACTCTCCTCAACTCGCTTCGACGCTGGCGTGAGGCGCGCCAAGAGGCGGACCATGTGCTTGCCCTGGTTCCCGACAAGGTAGAGGTGCTGGAGATGAGGGTTGAGACTTACGTCGGAGAAGGCGACCTGGCAGGTGCCCAGAACGCCTTGCGGGCGGCGGCCCGAGCTGTGAAAGCCACGACCCTATTGCCATACGTTTCCGATCTCTATACGCCGGTGTACTGGCTGCTCGATAGTGCTCAGCAAGTGCGGCTCCTCCACTTAGTGCCGGATGACTTTGATGGTAATCGCGGCAATTGGGGGCTCGCGCTTGCCGAGATCTATGCCCTCCGAGGTGATCAAGCTCGGGTGCGTTTCTACGCCGACTCGGCACGCATAGGCCTAGAGAATGTCTTGCGGAAAGCGCCGGATGACGCCGGCGCTCACAGCGCGCTGGGGGTGGCACTCGCATACTTGGGCCGGCGGCTCGAGGCCATTCGCGAGGGCGAGCGCGGTGTCGCGCTTATCAAGGGTTCCATCGGCAAACCCTACAACGAGCGCCAGCTAGTGCGCATCTACCTGCTTGTCGGGGAGCGGGAGAAGGCGCTCGATACGCTTGAGGCGATGCTGAGTGTCCCATCCTTCTTCTCGCCCGGCTGGCTGAGGCTTGACCCTAGCTTCGCACCCCTGCGCGGCGATCCCAAGTTCGAACGGCTAGCGAACGGATCGTGAGTGGCGTAGCCAATCTTGGCCGAAACATTCGAGCGGTAGAAGCGGGAGGGTAGGATGGCTCGAACGCCAAGCTCGTGATTTCGGCCGCTGCCCACTTCCCTGTCCACAGAGCCAACCTGAGCTCATCTGGCTTGGGATCGGATAGATTCTGGGGGGCTTCCCCGACGTTGACCTGCGCCAAGTTCATGCCCCCAGTCGTAGCCACGAGTTGGCATTCCATATTGAAGGAAGCACGCTCCGTGAGACAGCAATCGCCTGTTGTCCGAGTTCTTGCTGCCGTCGTCGCGCGAGACAGTTGTGTGCTGCTCGCGAAACGGCCCAGAAGTAAACGCCACGGTGGACTCTGGGAATTTCCAGGCGGTAAGTTAGCCTATGACGAGGATCATTTAGCAGCCGCCAAGCGTGAACTTGCAGAGGAGCTCGGGCTTCAAGTGGAGAGCATAGGAGCGATCCTCTTCGAGCGGCAGGACCCCGGATCCGAGTTCCTGATCCAGTTCGCGGAGGTAGCCGCCGTGGGCGAGCCGCAGGCGCTCGAGCACGACGCGGTAGCCTGGGTTCCGCGCTCCGAATTGCTAGAGTACGAACTGGCCCCAACTGATCGAGCCTTCGCCATGCACCTGCTGAATCGGCATGCCTGACGCGCGTCAGTTCACGATCGGGGCGGAGTATCGTCGGCGCGACCTCCACGCCAAGTACGGGGGCCAGCGCCAGGGCGGTATCAGCACGCCCCAACGCTTTCCGATCCTCCTGCTCTTCACCGGTGAATCCGGCGAACAGTACGGGTACAGCGATGGATTCCAGGAGGACGGGACGTTCTGGTATACGGGTGAGGGTCAGGTCGGCGATATGGAGATGGTCCGAGGCAACCGGGCGATTCGGGACCACGAAGCCGAGGGCAAAACACTTCATCTCTTTGAGTCCATACGCACTGGCTGGGTCCGCTACCTCGGTGAGGCGGCCTACCTGGGCGTTCACGACGCCACGGCGCCGGATCGCAATGGAACGCTTCGTCGTGCCCTAGTCTTTGAGCTGGCGCTAAACGATCGCGAGCCGGAAGCGGTCGTTCCCGATCTTCGAGTGGATGCGGAGCGGCCAAGCCCGGACCTCCGCGGCCGCGATCTTAGCCGAGCTCCGGGTGGCCGCCCTCGCTGGAGCCTCAGGAAGTGCCACAGCGAAAGAACGACGGACCATTGTGCGACGGCGCAGTGAGGCCGTGCGGATCTATGTTCGGAAGCGCGCCAGCGGCATGTGCGAGGGCTGCGGTGAAGCAGCTCCTTTCTTGACCCCGCCAAGCAACCCTACCTGGAGCCACACCATATCCGCCGCCTCGCGGACGGAGGACCGGACCATCCACGATGGGTGGCTGCGCTCTGTCCCACCTGCCATCGGCGGGTCCATCATGGCGCTGATGGGAAGGAGTGGAACCAGGCCATTGCGGAGCGGATCGGTGCCCTCGAAGGCAGCTAACGAGCTCCTAACTTCGCCGGATTCTACAGCTGGATGGCAGGATTACACGAGATGTCCTGCCTAGAACCCGGCTGGAAGCCGACCGACGCGCCCAGTGATTCAGCGGACGAAGTGGCAGGCGAATTAGCGCTCCATCAGCGAAGCTTTCCACGGGCGACCGGGATCGAGGGGGTTGCTCCGGCAAAGAAATCCGCGGCGGAGAATCCGCACCAGAATCCGGGGCAGAACCCGAGTCCGAACCCAGACAAGAATCCAGAGAATGCCGGAGCCTCCAAAGGAATGAAGGATGGTTGAAGGGGCGAATCGCCGGTGCCCTCTGCTCTTAACCCCCATTATTCTGAGGGATGGTCGAAGGCTCTTGTACGCCTTCATGAGCCCGTTGGGCCAACGAATGGACGGTGATAGCACTCATTGAGTGACATGCGTTTCCGCCTCTAGCATGGGTACGCTAGGTGGGGGCGTGCGGCTTGCAAGTAGCTGCTCCGCATGACTGGCCGAGTAGATGGTGTGATTAGCCTGAAGCAGCTTTGCTAACTTGAGTTCCAACTGCGGACTAGCCTAGGTGACGTATAGAAGGACCACGTACCCGTGCCATCCGAGCTCGCAGGCTCGCGTCCACATCGCCGTATGTCACCCCCAAATATTTCGCGGATACCATCAGGTATCCGTCCACTACAGACAAGCCCTGCAGCCGGAGCATGTCGGGAGCTCGCGTCGCTCGGTCACGCGAACTGCGAGGCGATGGAGCGGCGCGAATGGATGCCGAGCTTCGCGAAAATATTCTCGACATGATGCCGCACGGTGTGCGGGCTCACGTCGAGCTGATCGGCGATCTCCCTGTTCGTCGCTCGGCGCGCGAGCAGACGCGCGATCTGCGCCTCACGCCTGGTCAGCCCGAACCGTCCGAGTGTCAGCTCCGACGCGACCTCGCGGTCACGCGCGAGACGCATGGTGACTCCCACCTTGAGCGTGGGGAGCAGTAGTCGGAGCAGCGCTCCCGCTGCATGTCTTGGGCTCGCCCGGCGCGAACGAACAGACGTCTCGACGTTGCTGTACGAGATGCACAGCGCGGTGTGTCCGTCGGCGACAGGCCAGTCGATGTTCTCGCTGTCGTATATCCGGCCGGGCGTGAGGACCTCGCCGAGGAAGGCCGAGCGCCGTAGTGCCGCCGGCTGCCCAGCGGCCGCCCGCCGGAATGCACGGACCCGACTCCACACCTCAGCGCCAGAGCGCAGCCGCTCGCGCTCAGCACTCTGAAGCCAAGGATCCGGCGGCAGGTCCGGCAGCCTGCCGAAGAGCGTCTGGATCGCGCGCTGCGGCTTCGCCGCCACGTTCATGGAATGGACGTGCATCGGCACGCCGGCGCGGGGCAACCCGAACACGACGTGATCGCCGTCGAGCAGCTCCGCGACTGACGACTCGACGGCGAGACACCAGTCGTCGCAGTGCTGGTGCGCGAGCGGCGACAGGATGGTGGTCAGCGCACGATCGAGCCGCTCGAGATCCACTTGTCGCATCGCCAGGCCCATGGCGGGGCCCTCCGCGTATAGGACGGTTCGTCCGATCCCAACGTATCGCGGGCCGGTCATTATCTCAATGCCGATGCGCCACGCCGCGGGCATCGGTCGCGGTAACCCAGTGCGGTGATCAGAACGGCAATCCGAAGCGGAGGAGACTGATGAAGCACCACACGTGCATCGGCGGAGGAGGCACTCGGCTCCACCTCGTCGAAGCGGGAGAGCCACGCGGTCCATCGATCCTGTTTCTCCACGGCTGCTCACAGAGCTGGCTCACCTGGGACCGGCAAATGCGCTCCGAGCTCGCGCACCGGTACCGCCTTGTCGCCATGGACCTGCGTGGCCACGGCTCGTCGGAGCGGCCGCACGACGGCTACGATGACTCGAGGCTTTGGGCGGCCGACGTCGACACCGCCATCAGGGAGCTGGAGCTCGACCGACCGATTCTCTGCGGCTGGTCGTACGGGCCGCTCGTCATCCTCGACTACATCCGGCACTACGGCGAGGAGCGGATCGGCGGGATTCACCTGGTGGGCGCGGTCACGAAGCTCGGCAGCGAAGCGGCCGCGGCGGTGCTCTCGGCGGAGTTCCTTGCCCTCCTGCCCGGGCTCTTCTCGGGTGAGGTGGGCGAGAGCGTGCGCGGCCTCGAGGCGCTGCTGCACCTGTGCTTCGCCCGCGAGCCGGAGGCGTCGGATCTGTACACGATGCTGGGCTTCAACGTGTCCGTGCCGCCGTTCGTCCGTCAGGCGCTGCTGACGCGCGTCGTCGACAACGACGACCTCCTGCCGACCATCATGAAGCCCGTATTGATCACGCATGGCGCGCTCGACGCGGTCGTCAGACAGGAGGTCGTCGCGCAACACCGCGCGGGGCTGCCGCACGCGCAGGTTGACGTCATGCCCGACGCAGGTCATGCCGCGTTCTGGGACGATGCCGCACAGTTCAACCAGCGCCTCGGTGCATTCCGTGAAGAGGTTGCGAGGAGTGGCGCGTCGTACGTTGCGGCCGGCGGCGCTGCCTAACGGATAGAGTTGAGCTGCAAGGGCATCGAAGAAAGCGGCCGCAGGTCGCCTATCCGAAGCCTCGCCCTTGCTCTTAACCCCCCATTATTCTGAGGGGTTAAGAGAGAGATAGAGCCGGGCTGTTCACCTTTCCTCGGGCTTAGATCTGCCTTCAGAGTGGTTGACTGCCATGTGAACAGTGGGATGGATCCGGCGGGTGAGAAGGCTGCCGAGCGGGGTCTGGGACTCGCCGAGGACGCCAGACGGACTCACGACGCTTTACGCATCGCACGGCGGCCCCGCTACTTCCCCGCTGCTAGCCGCTCGAAGCGCGGGTTGCGTTGGAGCGGGGCGAAGGTGGGATCAATCCGGAGCCAGCCGGGCGACAAGTAGTAGGGGATCTTCAGGAGCGGCTCGAGTCGGTCGAGTGCCTGCTCGGGCTCGCCCACGAGCAGGTAAATGCGGGCGAGCAGGTGCTGGTTGTAGGCACCGCTGTACGCGTCCTTCGTGATCGGCAGGAGCGCTAGGCCACGCTCACCCTCTTGGATCGCCTCGGCCGTGCGGCCCAGGTAAGCGAGCGCGACGCCATGGAGCGCGTGGAGCTGGGCGTCCTGGGGGGTGGCACGCAACTGTTCTGCATAGGCGAGCCGGGCCGAGTCCGCGTAGACGTGGGCCCGGGCGGAGTCACCCCGCAGCGCGTAGGTCTCGGCAAGCGCCAAGCCCCAGGCGCCCCGGTTGTCGTCGAAAGCGGTCGGCGTGAGGCGTAGAAGCAACTGTTGCTGCCCCTCGTCGAGCACCCAGTAGAGGTCCCAGAAGTCGGCCAGGCCGGCCACCAAGTTGGTCGGCTCGACCTCCTCGGGCACGCCGCGGAGCACGGCCCGGGCCCTTGGCAGGTCGCCACGGGCTAGGTGCACCATGGCTTCCGTCTGATACCGTCCGGGGTCGGTCGGCGAGAGCGCGATAGACCGGCGGGCGGTTTCGAGCGCCTCGGGGTACCGGCGGAGCCAGAGCAAGGTGCGGGCGAGCCGCCGCATGGGGTTGTTCCCACGCGGATCCAGGGCGACCGCCTCGCGCAGGTGCCCGAGCGCGTCGTCCCATCTCCCGAGGGAGGACTCCGTCACGGCCAAGCCGCTGAGCAGCTCTGCATTGCGGGGTTCCAGGCGCTGCCCCCGCGCACACTCGGCAAGCGACCGCGTGAAGTCCTGCACCACGGAGCCGTAATAGTCGCAGAGGGCGTGATAGCTCTCCGGCCGGCCAGGCGCCAACGCGAGCGCCCGCTCGGCCGCCAGACGGGCCGCGGCACCGGTGGCGGGACTGGGGGAGCTGTTGGCGTAGAGGAGCGACTGCGCGCGCGAGAGTTGGGCCCAGGCCAGGGCGAAGGCCGAATCGAGGGCTACCGCCTGCTCGTAGAACGCCACCGCCCGGCGGAGCCGGAGGGGGTTGCCCGTGGCCACCCGGTCCGCGGCCTCCTCGCCCCGGAGAAAGGCGTCGTAGGCGGCCAGGTTCGCCGTCGGCTTCTCGTCTAGCTGCCGTCGCTCGCCCGCACCGAGCGCCACGCCAAGCGCCTGGGCGACGCGCGCGGCCACGTCGGCCTGCACCTGGAAGACGTCGGTGAGCGCGGCGTCGAAGGGCTCCTGCCACTTGGTCGAGGCGGTGCGCACCTGGACCAGCTCGGGCCTCACTTCGACCCGGTTCTGCCCGCCCTGGCTCCCCTTCTGCCAGCGCACCTTGCCCACGAGGAGGTAGTCGACGCCGAGTTCCCGCCCGATCTGCTCCGGGCGCTTCGTCGTCCCCTTGTACTCGCCCGAGCTGCTGGAGGCCGTGATCTGGAGGGCCGGCAGCGCGGCCAGCTTGCCCCGGATCGCGTCGGCGACGCCGTCGGCGAAATACTCGTCTTGCGCGGGGCCGAGGTTCTCGAAGGGCAAGACGGCGAGGCTCTTCACGCCGGGGCCGCCCCTGTCTACGTTCCCCGAACCGTGGCTGCGCAGCCAGCCGAACAGCACCCCGAGCCCGATCAGGATCCCGAGTCCGAGCGTCACAGCCGCCGGGGGCACGCGACGGCGTGGCGCAGGCCGAGGGGTGGCCGCACCCGGTGCCTGCGCCGTGACTGCCGCCGACGCACCTAACGGCGCCGGCACTGCGGGCGTGTTGAGGGCGCGGGCGAACTCGGCCGCGCTTGGGAACCGGTCGGCCGGCGCCTTGGCCAGCGCCTTCAGGACAGCATGCTCGACCGCCTCGGGCACCGTCTCGCGCACCTGGCGTAGCGGCCGAGGGGCCTCGGTGAAGCGGCGGGCGACGGCGGCCTGCGGGGTGGGCCCGGCGAACGGCGGCTCACCGGCGAGCATCTCATAAAGGACGGTCGCCAGGGCGTACACGTCAGTCCGCGCATCGAGGTCGCGGGCGCCGCTGGCCTGCTCGGGGCTCATGTAGGCGGGGGTGCCCACGGCGAGCCCTGTCTGGGTGAGCGCCTCCTCCCCTCCCGCGAGCGCGCGGGCGACCCCGAAGTCGGCCACCAGGGTGTTCCCGTCCTCGGTGAGCAGCAGGTTCTCTGGCTTCACGTCGCGGTGGATGACGCCGTGGCGGTGGGCGTAGTCGAGCGCCTGGGCCGCCTCGCGCGTGATCCGCACGGCCTCGTCCACCGGGAGCTGCTTCTCCCGGCGAAGCCGGTCGCGCAGGCTCTCGCCCTCGACGTAAGGCATCGTGAACCAGAGCCGCGCTGCGGCCTCGCCTGAGTCGAGTACGGTGAGGATGTGGGGGTGCTGGAGCCGGGCGGCGGTCTCGATCTCGCGCTCGAAGCGCTCCGGCCCGAGCGCATGAGCGAGCTCAGGGTGGAGAACCTTGAGTGCCACGGGCCGGCGATGCCGGAGATCGCGCGCCAGGTACACGGTCGCCATGCCGCCGCGCCCGAGCTCGCGCTCGATGATGTAGCGGTCCTTGAGGGCCTCGGCGAACGGCGAGTCGGCTGCGGTCACGGGACTGCCGGGTGGAGACGCCTGGAATGTGGCCCCGGCTGCGGCGGATTGCTAGCAAGTCTTTGTGCCGAGAGCCGACGTCAGCCATTGAGGTGAACTGGGCCGACTCCCTCTGCTCCTCACCGGTCAATCGGAGGGACGGCCGAGAGGGTGAACCGAGCGGGCCCGTCTATCTCTTCACCCCCCATTATTCTGAGGGGTTAAGAGATAGAGATAGCGCTCAGTTCACCCAGCCAGCTGCTGGTGTTGTACTACGCTGAAGTAGTGCAGCACAGGTCAGGGCAACTACATGACGGCCTGGCACAAACCCGCGCCGCCGCTAAGGCCTTGTCGCATATACAGCTCTCGGTCTAGGGATGTCTCATCGACGCGATTCGGGCGCCACGATCAGTGCTGCCAAGATAAAGGTTATTCGCATTCTTCTGACTGTGGGTGAGGGCATCCTTGGTGGGACCACGGTTGCTCAGACCCCTTTCTCGCTCACAGCTCTGCAAGCGGGTCAGTTGCGGACATCTAGATTCAGCGGTAGAAGCTGAACACTGCTGAGATGATGGGTTGTGAAATGCAAGATGTTTCATCTGCAACTGGGGCCTGCTGAGGCGCCTCGGAAAGGTAGCCGAGTCATCGTCAAGGATCGGTGGCAGCCGCCAACTCTGTGGACAACCCGAATACTTCTCGGGGCCCTGCTTATCTATTATTTGAACACTGCCACGGATGATTACGGCGAACACTTGCTGCCTCTTCCTTACCCTAAGCTGCAGTTCGTCCCACACCTACCACAACGCGCCTTAGACATGCTGCTTTTGATCACCCTCGCTCTCTGTGCGCTCCTTGTGCTTTACTGCCTGGTTGTTGTCCTTTGGCGCCGGCACAAGGTGGGTATCCTCCGTGTAGGCGCAGCGCTTGTGGCACTCATCTACTTTGCTGGCTGCTCTGTCCTGAATCAAGCGGTTGCAGATGGGTGTACACACGGGAACTGCATTCATGGATGGTACAGCAAGTACAATGAGCCTGAGAAGGCAATCTTTCTCTTGTGGGCTTTAGGCTTCCCCGTGCTCGTAGGGGCTACTTACATGAGGGTTACTGAGCCCCAGAGGATGGCGACACGGGCAGCTAACCTAGCAATACAGAGAGAGCTTGACCTCGCCAGAGCCCGCAGTGCTATCAACTCCGCGCGTGCTCGCAAGAGTTGGAGCTGTGCGTTATGTCAGCGGGTAATTGCGTCGGGTGAAACATACTGGTACAACAAAGACCGCTACAGAGGCTCCGTCGACCGACGGTATTGTGGCACGTGCAGAGGCAGCCCAGCACCTGAACCCAACCCTGCATCGTAGGGAGTAGCGTGCCGATGGTTAGTTGCCACTCCTGTGGCGAGACGTGGCAGAGCGGTGCTACTTCGAGCGGGGACGAGTAAAGCCGCTATGGGTTGAAATCTCTTCGCGATCCTACAGGCGATCTGGTCTCTGTTTGAGCACGGGAGCCTTGGCCACAATTTCGTCGAACTTCTTTCGCCACTTTTCGGTGAGATGGCCACGGGTCACTCGTGGCATGAACCGTTGCCCCGGAGTGCACTATTGCACGCCGGGCACCGTGACCCAGGATGATGTTATTAGTGTCAGCCCACGCTCGGGAACAGTCCCGGCGTACACCGGAATGCCCGCTCGATGCTCTGAATCCTGGTAGCGTCACACTCTCAAGGGGCTCCTGGGAGCGTAAATGCTCGGTCTCGGCGAGTACCGCGCTTGAACTGAAGCTGCTAAGGCCAGCGACGCTTCTTGAGGACGGCGCGCCGATCATAGTTCAAGAAGGTAAGGAACTCGGGCATGTACGGTATTCCTGCGACGCCTGGTGAGACCCGGCTATTCGTCGAATAGGCTCGCTCCCATGCAGTAAACACGAGCTCACGGAGTGGTACCAAGATCTCGTATAGGACCCAACAAGCTCGTGGTGCTGCAAATTCATGTAGCCGTGGAATAGTCAAGGCGTCATGCAGCGAGAGCGGGCGTTTGCGCAAATCATGAGCAACTACATAAGTATGAGACTCTAAGCGCGCTGCTAGGTCAGCAGCTTGGTCAACAAGAGCTGCGAGCCGGCCAGGATCGAGATCTTCTCTGACTATTCTTTCGAGTAGCTCACTCCACGCCTCTAGCGGGTCAGGAAGATTCTGACCTTTGGACAACGCATCCAAGTTGTAATAACGAGTCCCCTTGCCGAAGTCACTAACGCGACAGCAGATCGTGGACGTATCTCTTGAGTCCCCCGTGCCGGACCTCGAGCACGTCAGCCATGTAGTCGAGAATTATGACCAGCTTCATCAGCCGCTCGATGCCCACTGAGAGCTCCCAGGGGCACGGGAGTTACGCGGACGGGTAACCAGGCCGCAGCGTTTGCTCGCCCGTGGGCGGCTGGCGGTAGTGTCTGATTGAAAACCGGACACTACCGTGTCTGGCTGACGGGTTGCATCGCGTGTACAATGGGGTTGAAGCAGTCCCGTTCGACTCCCCCATGCATCGAGCCGCGATGGTCGACGCCTTCGAGAGGCTTTCCGCCGCCTTGGCCGGCGAGTACCGCCTCGAGCGCGAACTTGGGCAGGGAGGGATGGCGCGGGTATACCTCGCGGAGGACCTGAAGCACGGCCGCCGGGTTGCGCTCAAGCTCCTGCGCCCCGAGCTGGCCGCGATGCTCGGCGTGGATCGCTTCCTGGCCGAGGTCAGGACGATGGCCGGCCTGCAGCATCCCCGCATCCTTGCTCTGTTCGACTCCGGCCTCGCCCGGCTTCCCGCCGCCAACGGCGACCCGGCGATCGACCTTCCCTATTACGTCATGCCCTACGTCGCGGGTGAGACGCTGCGCGCCCGCTTGACCCGGGAGCGGCAGCTGCCGGTCGACGAAGCGCTGGACGTAGCGAGCCAGGTGGCAGGCGCGCTCGATCACGCGCACCGCCATGGCATCATCCACCGCGACATCAAGCCCGAGAACATCCTGCTGCACGATGGCGAGGCGGTGGTGGCCGACTTCGGGATTGCGTTGGCTGTGGGCGCCGCGGCCGGCGAGCGCCTGACGGGGACCGGCCTGGCCCTGGGGACGCCGCTCTACATGAGTCCCGAGCAGTTCCTGAGTGACGGGGCGATCGATGGCCGGAGCGACCTCTTCGCCCTCGGCTGCGTGCTGTACGAGATGCTGGCCGGCGAGCCCCCGCATATGGGCGCCTCCCCGCAGGCCATCGCCGCGAAGCGGCTGACCCAGCCGATTCCGCCGGTACGCATGCTTCGCGAGACGGTGCCGGCCGCGGTCGAGGCCGCGCTCGCGCGGGTGTTGGCAAAGGCGCCGGTCGACCGCTTCGCCACCGGGCGGGAGTTCGCGGCGGCGCTCGGCGGGCAGGTGGTCAGCACGCCGCCCCCTGCGCTGCCGCGTCGCCGTTCACCCTGGCGCTTCGCGCCGGCGGGAGCGCTGGCGGTCGTGCTCCTGGCGGCGGGCATCTGGCTCGTCCGATTCCGCGACCGCGGGGCGCCCGGGCTCGACCCCAGCCTTCTCGCCGTGGCTCCGTTCGACGTGACCGGGCCGGGCCTCGAGGTGTGGCGCGAAGGCGTGGTGGACCTGCTCGCGCGGACGCTCGACGGCGCGGGCAGCCTCCGGACCGTGTCGCCCTCCGTGGTGCTCCATGGATGGGCCGGACGCTCGGACCGCGCGTCGGCGCTCACCCTCGGCCGGCAGACCGGTGCCGGCATCGTTGCCACCGGCGGCGTGAGCCAGCTGGAGGGCGGGCGAGTCCGGCTTCGGGCCACGCTGCTCGACGTGCGGGACGACGAGCTGCTTGGCGAGGTCGAAGTCGAAGGCTCCGCCTCGGCGCTGGGCGTACTGGCCGATTCGCTCGGCCTCGGAATCCTGCGGACCCTCTCGCGGACCCGGCCGGTCGCGGCGGTGCGACAGGCGGCGATCGGCTCGGCGCCCCTCGGCGCGCTCAAGGCATTTCTCGCCGGCGAACAGGCCTACCGCCGAGGCAGCTACGATTCGGCGCTGGTCGCCTACCAGGAGGCGCTCACCGGAGACAGCAGCTTCACGCTCGCTCAGTATCGTATGGCGCAGATCCTCGGCTGGCATCCCCCCACCTCTGCGTCGTATCAGCCGGTCGACTACTACGCGCGACAGGCCTTCGATCACAACCACGGGCTGTCCGCCAGGGACAGCCTGCTGATCTCGGCGGAATCTCTGGCCTGGACCGCGGACCACGGGCACCCGGAGAACTGGGTTTCGGCACTCGCGCGGCGGCAGGAGGCCGCGCGTCGGTTCCCTGCCGACCCCGAGGCCTGGATGGCCCTCGGAGAATCGCGATATCACGCACCGATCGGCCTGGGCCAGAGTCTGCCCGAGGCGCTCGACGCGTTCGAGCGCGCGATCGAGCTCGATCCCGGCTTCGGCCCGGCCTACGAACACGTCCTCGAGGTCGCCCTGCGGACCGGCAGGGAAGACCGTGCGGCGTACCATGCGCGGGCGGCGGCGGAGCTCCGCACCGTGGCGGCGTATAGCGCCTCGGTGCGGCTGGAGGGCCGGCTGCTGCTGCTCCCCGAGGCCCGGCGGCCCGAGGCGCTTGCCGCGGAGCTGGATTCGGTGCCGGCGGAAGTGCTCTTCGATGCGGGCATGATGTTCCTGTGGGTGCCCGACGCGCATGAGACCGCGGTCCAGCTGCTCCGCCGGCTCGCCCGGCGCCAGGTCCGCCCGGGCGAGGCAGTGGAGTGGGTGGTCGACCCGCCCATGCGCACCCGCTACGTCGCGGGCGCGCTGATTCGTCGGGGCCACCTGCGCGAGGCGCTGAGCCTCGATCATGCCGACCTGGCCGCGGAGCGGCCGAGCGTTTGGTGGCGTGCCTGGATGGACCCGCTTCCCACTCTTGTGTTCCTCGGCGCCATCCCGGCAGGTGACGCGGCGCGCGCCTACGCCCCGAGCCTCGAGCCGGGCGTCATCGTCACCGATGCCTATGAGCGGCGGTGGGGCGGGCTGCCGTGGTGGGCGGGGCGTCGTGACACTACCTCACTGGCGCTCTTCCAGCGTCGGATGCGGGAAGCGGCCGGGCGCGGCGGCCCTGCCGCGAACGTGCGGCCGGCACAGTATTTCTATGGTGCCGCCGGGGGGTATCTCGCCCTGGCCCGTGCCGACACCGCGAATGCCATGCGTCGCTTCGCGGCCCTTCCGGACAGCGTCTATTGTGCGCTCGTGAACTGCCAGTGGGAGAAAGTCACGGCGGCGGTCTTGCTGGCCGCGCGCGGCGAGGATCGAGCAGCCGCGGCGATTCTCGACCAATGGGTTCCGCAGATGAATGGTGGTCTGGCCGTCTACGGGCTGCTCATTCGGGCGAAGGTCGCCGAGCGGCTTGGCGACCTGCCCACCGCACGGCGCGCCTATCGGCACGTCGCCGACTCCTGGCGCCACGCCGACCCGGAACTGGCGAAATATGCGGCGGAAGCCCAGGCGGGCCTTGCCCGGCTGTCGCGCCGAACGCGATGAGCGCTCGGTGCTCACAGCGATCTGCGGTCAGTTCCAAGGGGCAGCGGGGATCGGGGTTGCCTAACGACCTGCGCATCAGCTGCAACCGACCCGCTCGCTCATGCGCTAACTAACGTTCCCCTGAACAGCCAGCGGAGTGTGCCTCCTGCAACTGAACGGCGCCGGCGTCATCGAATCGCGTACCCCCCATCCACCACGAGCGCCGTGCCTGTGACGAACCGGGCCGCCGGTGACGCGAGAAACACCGCGGCCCCAGCGCATTCAGCGGGCGTCCCAAAACGGCCCGCCGGCGTTCGCGTCAGGATCTCCTGGTACAGCGGCATGTCCTTTATCGGCCCCGTAAGATCGGTATCGATCCAGCCCGGGAGAATGGCGTTCACCTGAATGTTGTGGGGTGCAAGCTCAATCGCGAGGGACTTTGTCAGTTGCATGATCGCTCCTTTGGCCGCGCTGTAGGACGGCGCGAAGGCGGAGCCAAAGAGCGAGTAGGTGCTTGCCAGGTTGATGATCTTGCCCGCTTGCCGCCTGACCATCGATTGCGCGGCGTACTTGGCAAGGAGGAAGCACGCCGTCAAGTCGGTCTCGATGACCCGATCCCAGTCCTCCGGCGAAAGGTCTAAGACCCCACCGAAGGCTGCGACCGCCGCGTTGTTGACGAGAATGGACACTGGCCCGAGGTCCCTCTCGACGGCGGCCAGCGCTGGTTGCAGCTGGCTCCGGTCCGCCACGTCGACTGCCAAGGCCAGCGTCGGAGGACCCACTGTCCGCAACGCTGCGAGGGCCTCCGCGTTCTTCTCGCTATTTCGCCCCCAAATGGCAACTCTTGCCCCCGCGCCCGCCAATCCGAGCGCGATAGCACGGCCGATACCGCCATTGCCGCCGGTGACAACGGCAACCTGGCCCTCGAGGCTAAAGGCCTGAAGATCCGCCATGCCGCCCTCCGGAGGGTCGAGTGAGGCCTAACTAGAATTAGACTGCGGTGTCCGCAGTGTAAATCACGCAGTGTCAGATCAATCATCCTGTCCCGTGCGCTCTAACCCTACGTGCCGAGGGCACTTCTGCGCTCAAACCCGATTGATAGCTGCCGTAATGACGCTGCGAATGAAGCAGGTGGGCGTTGCTCAAGATGCACCTATATACCGCAGCGGTCGACTCCTGCCACGGCCTGTCGTCGGTTCCATGGTCAGCTCTGAACCAAGGGAAGGTGAACAGCTGAGCTCTATCTCTCTCTTAACCCCCCATTATTCTGAGGGATGGTTGAAGCCTCTTGAACACCTTCATGAGCCGTGGGGCCAACGAATGGACCAATGGTAGCACTCATTGAGTGACATGCGCTTCCTGGTGTTCGGCACCGGCGCCGTCGGCGCCTACTTCGGGGGCCGCCTCGCCGAGGCCGGCGAGCATGTCTCCTTTCTGGCCCGCGGCGACACCCTCCGCGCGATCCGCGAGCGCGGCCTCCGCGTCACGAGCCCCGAAGGCGACTTCGCCATCCACCCCGCCCGCGTCTCCGACACCCCCGCCGATCTCGGCCCCGCCGACGTCATTCTCCTCGGCGTCAAAGCCTGGCAGGTCCCCGACGCCGCCCGCGCCATGGGCCCGCTCCTCGGTGCCGATACCTTCGTCGTCCCGCTGCAGAACGGGGTCGAGGCGCCGGCCCAGCTTGGCGCCGCGCTCGGTCCCGACCGCGTGATCGGCGGCCTCTGCCGCATCATCGCCTGGGTGTCCGCCCCCGGCGAGATCCGGCACGAGGGCGCCGAGCCCTACATCGGCTTCGGCGAGCTGGCCGGCGGCATGAGCGACCGGGTCCGCCGCCTCCAGGCCGCGTTCGGCGGCGCGCGCGGCCTCACCGCCGAAGCCCTCACCGACGTCCGCGCCGAGATGTGGCGCAAGTTCCTCTTCATCTCGTCCCTGAGCGGGCTCGGCGCCGTGACCCGGGCGCCCATCGGCGTGCTCCGCACCCTGCCCGAGACCCGCGAGCTGCTCGCCCGCGCCATGGACGAGGTGCGCCGGGTAGCCGCGGCCCACGGCGTCGCACTCCCCGCCACCGTCGTCGCCGAGACGCTCGCGTTCACCGACTCGCTGCCGGCGGAGGGCACGACCTCGATGCAGCGGGACATCGTCGCCGGCCGGATGTCCGAGCTCGAGGCGCAGAGTGGAGCGGTGGTGCGGCTCGGACGGGAGAAGGGGATCGAGACGCCCGCGCACGATTTCCTGTATCGCAGTCTCGTGCCGCTCGAGCGGCGGGCGCGGAAGGAGCTGGCGTTCGACGGCTCGTGAAGCCTGGATCGCCGCCGTTCGCGCGGCGGCCGCGCTTCCTGCCGGATCACCGCCACTCCCGAGATCGCCGCGAGCTGCTCGAGCAGGTCGAACGGGAGGCGGTGATCTCGATGACGCCGAAGCCGCCGTTCCCGTCGTCCACCCGGGCGCGAGAGCGCGCGCGCTCATCCGTCACCTTCTGGTGTTCCCCGGAATTCCCTTCCGCCAATTCTCCCAGCGTTTGTCGGCCACCGCGAGTTGTTGGGAGTGGCGAATGTGCACGCCGGGTCGGACGGGATCAGGCGTGCGTCGGCGACCATGCCCCTCCGGATCGCGGCTACGGGGCCCGGTTGTCATCTCCCGCCGCTCCCATGCAGGTCTGGTCTCCGGCTGCGCCAGCCTGTAGCGTTGGAGACCATCCCCTTCAGCATCGGATCACCCGTGGAAGGACCGCGACGACTCGAGGCAGATCTGGCCGAGTCCTACCGCATCGGGCACGAGCTCGGGCGTGGAGGCATGGCCACGGTCTACCTTGCCCACGACATCAAGCACGATCGATCCGTCGCGCTCAAAATGCTCCATCCCGACCTCGCCGTCGGGATAGGGATCGAGCGCTTTCTGCGTGAGATCCGCGTAACGGCTCGCCTGGACCACCCGCACATTCTGGCCGTGCTCGACTCGGGGCACGCCTCCGGCGCGTTGTGGTACACCATGCCATACGTACAGGGAGAGAGTCTTCGGGACAGGCTCAAGCGAGAGAGGCGACTCGCGGTGCAGGATGCCGTGAGGATCACCGGGGAGATCGCCGACGCGTTGGACTACGCCCACCGCCACCATGTGGTCCACCGCGACATCAAGCCCGAGAACATTCTGCTGGCCGACGGACACGCGCGGGTCGCCGACTTCGGCATCGCACATGCGCTCGTGGCAGCAGGCGGCGAAACGCTCACGGCAACCGGGCTGGCACTGGGAACGCCCGCCTACATGAGTCCGGAACAGGCCAGTGGGTCCCCCGTGGACGCCCGCTCGGACATCTACGGACTCGGCTGCGTCCTGTACGAGATGCTGGCGGGCGAGCCCCCCTTCACCGGCCCGACCCCGCAGGCGGTCATCACCAAGCGATTCGTCGGACCCCCGCCCTCGATCAACACGATGCGCCCGGATGTCCCCGCCGCTCTCGGCGCGGCGCTCGACCAGGCCCTGGCCTTGGAGCCGGAGGCGAGGTTCGGCACCGCCGGTGAGTTTGCACGAGCGGTCGCCGAGGACCGGCCCGCTCCGCCCGAGGCGACGGTGGCCGTCACCGCGGTGCCGCCCCCCTCGGGCGAAGCCGTCGTCTGCGCCGCGTGGCCGTGGCCGCCGTCCTGGTCCTGGCATCGGGCGCGTCCCTGCTGTTCCTGCGCACTCGCGGCCCTGCCTCGAGACTCGATGCCGACCTGCTTGCAGTCGCGCCCTTCGACGTGCTGGACCCGAAGCTTCAGCTCTGGCGCGAGGGCCTCGTGGATTTGCTGGCGCGCAACCTCGACGGCGCGGGCAGGCTGCGAACCGTCGCCCCGACCAACGTCATCCGGCGCTGGACCGGCCGGGCAGACCAACCCTCGGCGGCCGAGCTCGGGCGACGGACGGGCGCGGGGCTCACGCTCGTGGGAAGCCTCGTGCCGTCGGGCGGCGATTCGGTTCGCCTCCAGGCCAGGCTGTTCGAGGCCGCGACGGTGAAGCCGCTGGCCGATCTGGAGCTGCGGGGTGCCAGCGCCCGACTCGATCGCCTGAGCGATTCGCTGACCGTGCGGCTGCTGGCCGAGCTCGGGCGGATCCGGCGGGTAGAGCTCACGCGCGTCGCATCCCTTGGGTCCAGCTCGATGCCCGCGATGAAGGCGTTCCTGGAGGGTGAGCAGTGGTTCCGGCGGACTGCCTGGGACTCGGCGCTGGCGTCGTATGAGAGGGCCGTCGCGCTCGACAGCAGTTTTACCCTTGCGCTGTGGCGACTCGGACGGGTGCTGGCCTGGAAGCGCGCGGGGGGCGACTCCCTGGCCGTCGCTCTGTCCCTCCGGGCGGGCGCGCTCAACCGCGGCCTGGCGCCCCGGGACAGTCTCCTGGTGGCCATCGATTCGTTGCGGGAAAGCGACGTGCCCTCGACCTGGGCGGAATACCAGCGTCTGTCGAAGCTCGCCAACGAGGCCGTGCGTCGTTATCCCGACGACAGCGATGTGTGGCTCACGCGCGGAGAAGTGCGAGTTCATCTGGGCATCTACCGTGGCGTCACCATGGAAGAAACGCTCGCCGATTTTGAGCGCGCCATCGCACTCGACTCGGCCTACGCCCCCGCCTACATCCACGCCATCGAGCTGGCCGCGAGGGTGCGGGGATTCCAGGCTGCGCGGGACCACGCGCGCGAGTACATCCGACGAGCCCCGGGGGACGTGACGGCAGCGGGTATCCAGCTGGCGCTGGACCTGTCACGCACCACCCCTGGACATGATCCAACGGAGATCGACAGGTTGGCCCGGGTCCCGGCCAACGTCCTGTTCCACGCCTGGCTCCCATTCTACGGGGCGGTCGACTCGAGCGAAGTCGCCGTCAGGGTGGCCAGGGCCTTGGCCGCGTCTCCGGATACCTCCGCTCCGTGGCTCAGCGCGGGGTTTCGCAGCGGCATGCTCGTCTTCTCGCTCCTGCACCGCGGGCATCTGCATGAGGCCGCGGCGGCCGTACGACCTGGCATGATCTATAACTCGCGCTTCCTGGCCGAGCTGTCCCTCTTCAACCGGGTCCCTCCGGCCGAGGCGCAGGTCCATTTCCGCGCATGGCTCACTTCCGGCAATCTCGAGGCGGCGATGAGTGGCCTGCCCACCTGGGCGGCGCGGGGCGACACCGGCTCGATCGTCCGGTTGGGTTCCCTAGGTGACTCGCTGGGCCGATCGAGTCCCAACCCGATGCGTCGAGAGCTCGGCACGTACACCGCTGCGGCGGCCAAGGCGTACCTGGCCCTAGCCAGGCGAGATACGGCGGCGGCACTCACCCGCTTCGCTGCCCTGCCCGATTCGCTGTGCTCGGAATGCTATCTCGAACCGCTCGCCCTGCTTCTGCTGCGGTCGGCGCACGGGGAAAATGGGAAAGCGGCCGAGACCATGTGGCGCCGGACCGACCTCCCGCTCGCGAGCGAGGTCCTGGCCAACCTCGTACAGGCCCGGGCGGCCGCGCGGGTGGGTCAGCGCGCGCGAGCCATTCGTGGGTACCGCTGGGTCGTGGACGGCTGGCGCAGCGCCGATCCGGAGCTTCAACCATACGTCGTCGAGGCTCGCGAGGGGCTTCAGGCGATCGCCCCCTGATCCGCGGTGGTTTCAGGTGCCAAGGGAATGAAGTCGAATATGGGTTAGACAGCGGCTAGATCCGGGACTGGAATAAGATGCGTCGAGTTTTCTACCGCGTTGCGACGAGCTTAGACGGGTACATCGCCGGGCCTCGCGGTGAAGTGGATTGGATCGTGCACGACCCCGCGGTGGACTTCGCGAAGGTTTACGAGGCCGTCGACACAGTGCTCCTGGGACGGCGCACTTATCAACTCACTCGGCAACCGGGCGCGCCCCCCTGGCCGCAGGGTTGGCAGGTCTATGTCTTCTCACGAACACTGCCACCGGACGAAGACCCAAGCGTCACGGTCGTGAGGGTCGACGCGGGTCCCCGCGTCGCTGCACTCCGCGCTGCGCCCGGGCGGGATATTTGGCTCTTCGGCGGTGGGAGTCTCTTTCGGAGTCTGCTTGGGGCCAAGCAGGTGGACGTCGTGGAGGTACTGGTCGTGCCGGTTCTGCTCGGGGGCGGCATCCCTCTCTTGGAGACGGGAGCACAGCTGACCCGGCTCGCGCTCGAGCAGGTGGAGAGGTACGCAAGCGGGTTACTCAGCTTGCGGTATCGGGTTCCCGACGCCACCGCAGTCTAACCCGCAAATGCAGCCGCCAAGTCTGGGGAGTAAGGACCGATGCCACGACGAATCCGGCCACGTCCTGACGCAGACCCGAAGGCCGGCATTCCTGGTGATGTACACCGAAGTTCGCAGGACTTCATACCATGGGGGATGGTGTTGCGCTTGAGGCCCAGGTGATACCACTGCTCCGCGTTATTGCGTCCCTACCGCCGGTCCTGGTGATGCTCGCCTGTGCCGGTGCGACCCATCGCGGCGGCATGGCGGAGGAGGCTGCCCCGCGACTCATGGAGTACGACTGTCGGCCACCGGTGACCGCGGAAGCCGTTGGCCGGGCCAGCGAGAACTTCACGAGTGGGCATGGGGTCGCGGTGCCTACGGTCGGGGACGATGCCTGCGAAGTGCTCCTCGCACTAGGACTCCCGAGCCAGACAGACAGGATCGCCACGGCGAGCGGTCGTTCCCAGTCGCTTTGGTATAGGGGCGCTGGCCTCGTCCATCTGGTGCAGATCACGTTCGATCCCGACCGCACCGGCCAACTGGGTTCGCACTGGCTGGTCGACGCGGTCACCTGGTAGTGAGGGAGACCCTCTAGAGCCGGTTTAGCGCCGCAACCGGTTTTCCATATCGCACGCGAGCGCCACGTAGAGATCAGAGATCTTGCTCTTCAGCTCAGTTCCAGTCAGAAGCGGTGAGACCTCTTTCATCGTCCGTGAATCGGGGCACGCACGACCAGGCCTGTGTACGCTAGCGCACCAATCGTAGCTCCCATGTCGCCAAGACAGGCCAATCGGTCTTGACGCCTGATGTACCGCTTCGTACCGTAGCGAACACCTCGACAAGAGCACACCCGGCGAAAGCCGGGGCCGCAAAGCCACGGGTCCTCTCCCTCCTCCGCGACGCCCTCCGTCGACGCCACGAAGGACCCCACGACCGCCGAGCTGCCGAGCGCTGCGCGCTGTTTGCACGCCCACGTCTCGCCTCGGAGGTCTGTATGCGTCTCATACGCTTGCATCCTGCTGCAGCCCTCGCGATGGCCGTGGGTGCTTGCGACGCGCCCGATTACGCCACCGCCCCGACGTCGTCGAACGCTACCGATCGGACCACGCTGTCGGCGGCGGCACGCGCTGAGCCCTCCCTCGTAACTCGCCCCCTGTCCGGCCGCTGCACCACGGTGGTGACCCGACTGAGCCCGCCGCCCCCGATCGAGGTCCAGCGGATCGAGTACACCTGCCGGGTCTCCCATCTCGGGCTGACTCATGCGGTGGTCACGCAAACGGTCGACGTGACCACCGGGGCGCTCACCAATAGCGGCGTCTACGTGGCGGCGAACGGCGATGAGCTGCATTCGACGTTCACCGGCACCGCCCAGATCACGTTCACCAGCCCGACGACCGCGACGGTCACGTTCGCGGGCACGCAGGCCTTCTCAGGCGGCAGCGGCCGCTTCACGCAGGCGAGCGGCACGGCAGACTTGGCGGGCACGGCGCAGATCAATCCGATTACGGGTGCTGGCCAGGGTGAGTTCACCTTAGATGGAACACTGGCGTACTGACGAGACAACAGCAGCGCGGCACCCCGGGGCCGCAAAGCCACGGGTCCTCGCCTCCTATGGGCGGTCAACAGGACGGCGTCCCTGCTCAAGAGAGGGTCCCTATGAAACGCATCTCCCCACTGCTCCCGGCCGTCGCGCTCGGGATCGTCGCTCTCGCGTGCAGCGAGAATCCCACCCCCACCGATCCTGGAACCCCGCCAAACGTCGTAGCCTCATCCCGCGCGAGCGCTGGCGCGGCGAGCACCTATGTCATCCTCTACAACGGAACGGCAGTCCCGCGCGATGCCGCCAAGACAATTGCCGGCGCCGGTGGAACGCTCGTCGAGCGCTATGACGCGATTGGTGTTGCGATCGCGCGGTCAGCGAGCTCGTCGTTCGCCGACAAGATCGTGAAGGACAAGAGGGTCGAGGGTTCAACGGCCACGGCCGGCTTCGCGACGCGGCTCACCGAGAAAATGCGCCCCGCCGGGCCGTTGCCCGGCAGCACACCAGCTCCCGGGGACGACCCCTTGTCCCCGCTTCAGTGGGACATGGTGCAGATCCATGACCCCGAGGCCCGCGCGATCAACGGTGGGAGCCCGTCCGTCGTCGTCGGCGACATCGACAGCGGACTCGACTTTACGCACCCCGACCTGGCGGCGAACGTGGACTTCGCGAACAGCGCCTCCTGCGTCGGCGGCGTCGCGAATCCTAGCCCGGCCGCCTGGGCCGACGACAACGGTCACGGCACCCATACGGCTGGCACTATCGCCGCGGCCAAGAACGGCATCGGGATCGTCGGCGTCGCGCCCAACGTGAAAATCGCGGCAATCAAGGCCGCCACCGCCGCCGGATTCATCTTCCCCGAGGCGGTGATCTGCGCGTTCATGTGGGCGGGCTCGCACCACCTGGACGTGACGAACAACAGCTACTTCGCCGACCCTTGGCTCTTCAACTGCCGTAATGACCCGGGTCAGCGGGCGATCTGGAAGGCCGAGCAGCGGGCGATCCGCTACGCGATGCAGCAGGGCGTGACCGTCGTCGCGGCACTGACTAACGAGAACCAGGATCTCTCGAAGCGGAACATCGACGAGATTAGTCCGGACAACGGCACGCCGCAGACACGTGAGGTGACGAACGCATGCGTCGTCATCCCGGTGGAGATCCCAGGCGTGATCGGCGTGTCGGCCAACGGCCACGCGATGCAGAAGTCCTTCTACTCGAACTACGGGGTCGGAGTCGTCCAGGTGGTCGCGCCAGGCGGGGACTTCCCATTCCAAACCCAGGATTTCGTTGAGGGATTGGTCCTGTCGACCGTCCCGGGCGGCTGGGCATTCAGCGAGGGAACGTCGATGGCGTCGCCGCACGTCGCCGGTGTTGCGGCCTTGGCGATCTCCGCGCACGGCAAGTTGTCCCCGGGTGCGGTGCAGGCCCTGATTACCCGCACGGCAGATCCGGTGGCCTGCCCGCCCAATCCGTTCAATCCCGGTGGATTTTTCCCTGCGACCTGCCAGGGCGGCGCGGGGTACAACGGCTTCTACGGCCATGGCCAAGTGAACGCGCTCGCCGTGGTGTCAAAGTAGCGGCTCTCGTCCCACCGATTGACGAGGAGAGGGCCCGCCGGCCGATCATCGAGCCTACCCGATTACGGGTGCTGGCCAGGGTGAGTTCACCTTAGATGGGACACTGGCGTACTGACGAGACAACAGCAGCGCGGCGACGGGGGGAAGATTCCTGCACCAAATGCGAAGCCACATCACCGTCGTCGGATCGGCGTCTAGCGGGTAGGGCAAACGGGCGGTAAGATTGGGGCACAAGCCCCCTCCAGGTGCGACCGATGATTGCCGCTGCCCGACCGCTCGATGAGCGGGCTGTGCTGGTGGTCGATGACGAACCGGCGGTGTGCCGGATGACGGCCCGCATCCTGAGGGATGCGGGTCTTCCTGCGTTGGAGGCGCCGGACGGCGAGAAGGCGGTGAGTCTGCTGGATCGCCTGGGAGCGAACGCGGTGCGGGCGGTGGTCAGCGACGTGGTGATGCCGCACCTGAGGGGCGACGAACTGGCGCGGATCATGGCCAAGCGGTGGCCCACCGTGCCGATCCTGCTCACGACGGGCCAGGGCTTTCAACTGGGCGAATACCGAGGACCGGTCCTCCCGAAGCCCTTCACCCCGGAGGCCCTTGTCGCGGCGGTGGTGGCTCTCCCATCCTAGACCGATCGCCTGCATGAGCTGAGCATCACGTTTGGACTGACCGGGTACGGTCCCGGCGCGTATGTTGGCGGGTGGGCCAGCGTTTCGGCCCAAGCGGGCTGGGCACCGCCCGGGCAATTCAGGAGCATTGAGCGGGAGGCTGTCATGGTAGACCCTTGTGAGGCAGTCAACGTCGTGCGCGGGATGGCGCTCAGCGCTGCCACGGCGATCGCGGGGAACGAGGCGGTCCGGACGCAGGTGACGGGGGAGCACGATTCGCCGCGCCCGGTCGGCGTACGGGTGTTCATTGGCGAGCGGTCGGCCGTGGTGTCCCTGGACGGCATCGCCCTGGACGCAATGCTCAAGGATCGGCCGACGTGGGCAGCAGTCGAGACGCGTATCCAGTCCGCATTGGCCGAGCTGCACTAGCGCAGTTCGGGCGCTCGTGGGTCTCAGGCGCTTCCCATCGCGGGGCCGGACATGTACGGTGGAGGTATGGACCGGAATCGGAAGGCAGGCTTTCTGCTGGTGATTGCAGCTCTCGCGTTCCTTGCCGGCGCACTCCTGAGCGATCCGCGCCAGCCACTATCCTTCGTCGCCGCTGCGGCCCTACTGTTCGCCGGGATACTACGCCTCAGGAGATCGCGACGCCTGTAAGCGTACCTCCTGGGCAACATGGGTGGCAACATCAACCCGACGTTTTCCCGGCGCAGTACGGCGTACTATGACGCTTCGTGCGAGGGAAAGTTTCGCAAAGCGACGGATCCTCGCCTCCTCCGCGCCGCCGGCTCCCAAGCCAGCTACTGACGCCTCGCAGGACTCTCCGACCGGCTCGCCTGTGAGGGGGTTTTGTCCGCGTGTGTGACCCGAAGGGCTTGGAAAGAAAGGTGCCCGGCAGCTCCCCGGTGTCCCCGGGCATGAAGCCGGAGATGAAAATCAGCGGCACCTGCCGATAGCGCAGCCCGACCCAGCGTCCGAGCTCTTCACCATCCATGGCCGGCATCCGCATATCGGTGATGACCAAGTCGGGCGGCGACTTGAGACCGAGGATGAGCGTGGCGGCAGCCGCGCCATCAGGCGCGCTGAGCACGTCGAACCCTGCCTCAGAAAGAGCGCGGGAGACCAGCAGGCGCACCGGCAGCGTGTCGTCGACCACGACGACCAGCGGACGAGACGGCAGGGACGGGCCAGCCATCGGGCTACGCTCTTTTTGAGTGAGGGGACAACTGAATCTACTGTCCGAGCGCGGGTGCGACAGAGGGACGGTCGTACCTAGCTAGGGTTCGGTGGAACAGGTCTCTGCGTCCCTCCATCTGGGTGTAGGTCCCCGTTTCAAACCTTCCCGAGGTGCCCCGGGCGCCGCAGCCGCGTGACTCGACGGCCATCGCTTGGAGCGCTATCGAGTTTAGGCTGATGCCGGGAGCAATCGAGCAGTGCCAGGCGAGGGTGGGAGCGCCACCCCCGCCTTGTACGACGCTAACTGACCTCAGCCGCCGATCGGTCTCAGGCTGAGGAAGGGCACCGGAAGGAACTTGAACGTGCCATCGGGTGAGACGAGGATCTGAAACCGCCCCTGGAGGTGGTACTCTTGCCCGGTCTCTTGGTCAATCACCTTGCCCACGAACTGGTAGAAAAAGGCGTTCGCGCCCGGAGCGGTCTCGAAGAAGTCACCCTCGTTGTCGTTGAGCGTGACGTTGACCGTGCCGACCGCGAGGGGCTCTAACTGGCAGATATCGGCCCCGGTCCCAACATCTACCTGCCAGACGAGCGCGCTTAGCTCTTTGTCTTTGATGAGGTAGTGCCTGGATACCCCCTCTCGGGTCGGGTGGGTGATAACGAGCCAGTCGGACAGCTCTTGGGGCGCAGCCCCAGCGCAGAAATCGGGGAACTCCTCAAGACCCACGCCGACGAGGGCCACGAGAGGCGGGTCAGCTTGGGCCTGGGAAATTATCAAGAAGTCTTCGAATCGTTGGATCTCAGTCGCATTAGATAGAGTGCCGTCATAGGAGCTCATGCCGCCGGGATCGGGATTGGTGACGCCGGACTGGTCGCTGCAGCCGATCCCGAGAGCGCCAGCCAGCACCGCTGTGGGGAGCAGAAGGGAATGACGCATGGAAGCCTCCGGTGGGAGTAGTCAGCCTTCCCTTCGGCAGCTCGGCGGTCGTGGGGTCCTTCGTGGCGTCAGGCCGGGATACCGTGCGGCGTCGCGGAGGGCAGCGAGGACCCGTGGCTTTGCGGCCCCGGCTCTGGCCGGGTGTGCCTTTGTCGAGGTGTGGTGCTACGCTAGGGATCAGTACACCAGACGTCAAGACAGATTGGCCCGTTCAGAACCAAGCTTGGTGCGCTAGCGTACGCAGAACCGGTCGGGCACGGCTCGATTCACGGACGAAAGAGGTCTCGCCGGCCGTCCATCTCGGTGTACGCGGCCTGGTGCCGGTCCTCGACATTCGCACCTTCCGCCGCCCACCGGGCGAGGCGGGGTGGACGTTGAGGAAAGCTCGCCAGCCGCAGAGACTAGCTCAATCCCAACCCCGCCAAGCGGAGAACCCTCCCCTTGAGCGAGGGAAGGGTTCGGGCTCTCAACGCTGATTCCCTACCGGCTTAGGCTCCGTCTGGACTCTCAAGGCAGCATCCGTCAGCTCCAACTCTTTGGCTTCCATCCCTGTTTTCTCCAGGACAAGCGCCTGTTGCTCCTTGGTCAGCTCGAGGTGAAACGACTTCTTAGCTCGGGTCATAAGCCCTCCTGCCTAATTGCACGGCCGAGCCCCAGCAGTTCGATCAGACGCTCGTGTATGAGTGCATCAGTTCCATCCCGTTCGCGCGCCGTCCACTCGTCCACGAGCGCAGAGGGGTAGACAGGCGGCGCAGCGCCATTGGGACAGGCACCAGGGACCGGTGTGCCTTTCTTGAGCTGTGTCGAGGCGAAGGTGATTTCTCCTATTTCGATGGTACAAGCGTCGTTTGGCCCCCGATATTCTGCCAATGCCCGTCGCGTTTAACCCAGATCTCAGTAAACCGGCGCGGCCCGGGGACGTAGTTCTTAGCCGAACCCGTCAACGTCAACTGCCCGGTGACTACGGCGACGTCGCCATACATCCGCACTTTTAGATCATCACTCTTTGTGCCGGTCCACTTGATGTCGTCGGACATCGTCTCCTTGATGTCCGCGGCCCTGTCGTTCACCGTGCCATTGGAGTGGGTGTACGAATAGTCGTCGGCCATCAACCGCTCCATGGTGGGTCGGTCCTTCTTGAACTGTGCCGTGTCGAGAGCGCGATAGGCCTTAAGCACCGCTTGCTCGTTTGCGTTTGGGGTCTGGGAGTAAGCCGGGGCTGCAGCAAGCAACCCCAAGGCACAGAGAAGAACAGCGCGCCACATATAGCCTCCACGGAGTGAGGGGAGCGGCCTCTTAGCGGCCCGGCGGTCTTAGGGTCCTTCGTGGCGTCCTTGAGCCCGGCGTCGCGGAGGAGGTGAAGACCCGTGGCGTTGCGACCCCGGCTTTCACCGGGTGTGCCTTTGTCGAGGTGTGGTGCTACGGTACAGGCTGGTACGCGAGCGGTCAAGCCAAATTGGCCCGATTGCTTTTCCGCGCGCCGATGAGGTGGAGGGGCTGGCTGGTGCCATCCACCGTCGGGACATCACCTGCCCCGATGGTCCGATGCCCCGATGGTCCGATGGTTCACGAGCTCGAGGCGTTCCAGTACGAGTACACAGCGGCCGGGGTTCGGTACGCGGCCCCGGCCGGAATGCATGATGACTGTGTCTGCGCGCTGGCGCTCGCGGTCAAGCTCCACGGCGAGCCCGTCCTGCGAGCCATCTGGCCCTCTAACCCTGTCCAGCCCGTCTTTCGGCGCCGCGGCCTAGCAGCCTGACCCTCGAGGAACCGATGACGCAGCGAAACCTGCTAGTGTATCGTTATCTTCGACACCGCCTCTTTGAACTCATCGCGTGGGCTGATAATAAGCCGGACCTCCTCGTTGTAGTGGACCTGCCCACCGTTTACAAGATCGTCAAGCACTCCTTGCGCCCTCCATCCGAAAGAGTTCGCACGACCTCCTTCAGTACCTGTGGGAGTTTCGTTGTTATCGGTTTCACGAAAGGCGACCGTGCCACTGTAGAGAACCGGAGCACCGCTGAAGTCTGAGCAAAAGTCCTCCCCAAGCCCCTCGGGCGGGAAGGCCAGGATCTGCACCGGTGATTCGCGGTCAACGATCAAACTGTTTACCTCATCCCTGGAATGCGGCTTTAACTGAATGTCCATGAGATCAAATTCGCCCAGGTCATTGCACAGATCGGCAATCGAGTTGGTAAGCCCGTGGACGCTGATGAGTCCCGCGTTGAAGTCGAACGTTATTTCGAGAATCGCGCCTTGAAATCTGAAGATGCCAGAGTTCCCTGGTGAGTCAGGGCCGTTGAGGAAGTCGAACGCAACTGGTGCAGCAGGTGCTGCAGCATCAGATGGAGCAGTCCGTTCGGTGCACGAAAGGACCAGGACGACCGCAATGATGGGTGCAGCGCCGTGAAGTGATCGCATAGGCTGGCTCCGGGTGGATAGTCGTCCAACGGTTCGGACACTAAACCCTTCGGCAGCTCGGCGATCGTGGGTCCTGCGTGGCGTCGGGAGGAGGCGTCGCGGAGGAGGCGAGGACCCGTGGCGTTGCGGCCCCGGCTTTCGCCGGGTGTGCCTTTGTCGAGGTGTGGCGCTACGATATGGAGTGGTACGCGAGCCGTCAAGACAGATTGGCCCGTTACAGCGAAGGTTGGTGCGCTAGCGTACACAGCACTGGTTCCATGTACCTCGTACCTCGATTCACGAACGCGGTGGCGAAAGTCGAGTCATATGAACGCGCCGGAAACAGCATGTGAACGCCGATGGAATGGCAATCGTTGCCGCAGGGCCTTAGCCGCACTTCACCCAGTCCAGGTCCGTGGTCACCTTGAAGTCCTTGCCCGACGGGACCACAAGGTGGAAAACGAAGTGGGCTATGAAGCTGAGGCCAGGCAGGTCGCTGGTGACGTGCGTCGTCGCGTGGTCCCCGAGGGCGCCGTGCGAACCGTTCGGCGTATCGAAGCTCTCATGGAAGATGTCATTGATTGTGTAGGTGGCTCCGGTTTCCGACCCGGTGCCGGTGGCCTGAACGTGCTGCTGGTACTCCCTGTGCAGGAAGCTCCCCGCATCCAGCATCTCCCGAGAACCAATAACGGTCAGCTGACTTTCGGCGGTTCCCGTAAAGGTGATTTGCTCGCCGTTACACGGGTTCACTCCATCCGAGAACGTCACGGTGGTCCACGGTCTTGAAGTGGTCCGCCACGTTGTGATCGGTCACGTCCGCCGTGAGGCCGGGGGTCGTTTGAGCGGTGGGGCTCGAGTCGGCGTCGCACCCGGTCAGAAACGCGGCCGCCAGCATGGCCACTCCGGTCAGTCTCAGGGATCGCATGGTCAGGTTCTCCACTTCGGGGATTAGCGCGCAGGTATCCACACCTGTAAACGCCAGCCGGCCGTCGTGGGACCTGCGCAGTGTCAGTCTGGCTGATCCCCTGTCGTCGCGGAGGAGGCGAGGACCCGTGGCTTTCCGGCCCCGGCTTTGGCCGGGTGTGCCTTGTCGAGGTGTGGTGCTACGGTAGGGATCGGTACGTCAGGCGTCAAGACAGGTTGGCCCGTCAGAACCACGGTTGGTGCGCTAGCGTAGCACTGGTTCTATGTACCTCGATTCATGGACGATGAAAGAGGTCTCGCCGGCCGTCCATCTCGGTGTACGCGGCCCGGTGCCGGTCCTCGACATTCGCACCTTCCGCTGCCCACCGGCCGAGGTGGGGTGGACGGTTGAGGAAAGCTGGCCAGCCGCAGAGACTAGCTCAATCCCAACCCCGCCAAGCGGAGAACCCTCCCCTTGAGCGACGGAAGGGTCCGGGCTCTCAACGCTGATTGCCTACCGGCTTAGGCTCCGTCTGGACTCTCAACTCAGCATCCGTCAACTCCAACTCCTTGGCTTCCATCCCGGTCTTCTGCAGGATAAGCGCCTGTTGCTCCTTGGTCAGCTCGAGGTGAAACGACTTCTTGGCTCGCGTCATAAGCCCTCCTGCTTGATTGCACGGCCGGACCCAGCAGTTCGGGACTGTGTATAGGATGCTAGAGGGACGGCGGAGGACACGCTGTGATCTGGATCGCTACGAGGTCTGAGCACGTCACCGCGTGCTACGAAATGCCAAAGTTTTTGATGTCGTTGCCTCGCCGAAGCCTTGAGGGCACCGTATGAACTGACCCGTCGGGCGCGATCCACGCACCCATGACCTTGAGAAGCGATCCTTCCGGCGCTCTGACCCCAAATATGCGGTCCACCACTTTGTTCGGGAGGCCTTGTTCCCCAGCGTTCAACCTGGCGAATGCGTCCTTTGCTGCAAGTTCCCATTCGGGCACACCTGGGGTTCCAAAACCGAGCCGTCACACGAACCGTCACGCGCCAAGACATTCCCTAACTACCGCAAACAGGTACGTGTGACGGATGTGACGGATATTGAGTAGGGTGTCCCCGCCTGCAGTATCAACCCCGAGCGAAGAAACCTCATGGTTCCTGTTGGGGGACAACCACGGGGACCAGGGACCGCGCACTTCCCTGCTTCGGCGTTCCGCACGGCGCCGCGCCTTCCCCGGAGTCCCGCTAGCTCCGAGGGGGCGGCCGACGTTTTCTGAACTGGGCCATTGTCGGCATGCGATTCCGGCCCTGCGGCACCGAAGCCCACCTCGAGATGCCTGAGGCCGAGCGCGAACCGCCCCCTTGAATCCGAGGGAGTTTCCCCGCTTCCCGGGCGTTCCTGAGAGCCGCTCCAGATCCACGCCGTTTTTGGCATCCAACGCCCTGTGAAGGGAGGACCATGCGCCGCGGACGACTGCTCGGGATCAGCCTGCTGGCGCTCCTCCTGGGCGGGGCCGGAGGCGTCGCCGCCTGGCGTGCGCGCCACGCCGCGAAAACCGACGCCGCCGTATCCGCCGGGCACCCGGGCCCGAGCGCGGCAGCCGGGGCGTCTCCGGCTGGCGCCGCGACGCGCGAGGCGACCATCGAGGCCAGCCTGAGCGCCATCACCGACGGCGACGGCGCGGCGGCGCGGGATCGCTGGGACCCCGCCTACCTGGCCGAGCTGCTCGGTCGGGATCCCGCCGCTTCCCTGGACTGGGTGCGGACCTGGACGGCATGGGTGCCGTATCACGGGGTGCTGCGCGGGCCCACCGGCGTGCTGCTCGACCGCCAGGGCAACAGCCTCGACCGCGCGCTCCTGCTCGCCGCCCTCCTGGAGCGGGCGGGGCACGAGGTGCGGCTGGCGCACGCTCGGCTGGATGCGGCGCGCGCCCGCGCCCTGCTGCCCTCGCTCCGGCGGGCCCGCGTCACCCTGGCGCGGGTCCCAAATCCCCGGACGACGCCCGAGTGGAACGCCGACCTGCGCCTGGCCGCCCAAGCCTATCTCCAGGATTCCGTCCGCCTCGTGCGGGTGATCGAGGCGCGGCTGGACAGCGCCACCCGGATGCTGGATACGCTCGACGCCCGCACCGACGCGCAGACCGCTCGACTGCGCGAGCTGCTCCCGAAATCGGACCGCCGGGGCGACCCGGCGGCCGGGGAGGACAGCCTCGTCGCCGCGCTGCAGGACCACTGGTGGGTGCAGCGGCTGGAGAACGGGCGCTGGATCGATCTCGACGTGCTGGGCGCGGCGAAGGGCCTGACGGCCGAGGCCACCGTGGCTCCCGCGGCGCTGGATTCGGCGCTCTATCAACGCGTCGTCGTGCGACTGGTCACGGAGCACGTCTCGGGCGGGCTGCTCAGGGCGCGGCCGCTCCTGCAGCGCGAGATCCGGCCCGCCGACGTGACCGGGCAGCCGGTCGTGCTCGAGATCATGCCGGCCGGCTGGCAGCCGGACCTCATCGCGCTGGCTGCCGATCCCGCGGCCGCCTTCCGGACGGCGGCGCTCGAGGAACGGGAGTGGCATGTCACGCTGGCGGCCGGAGGCCAGACGGCGGAGGCCGAGATCTCGCTCGACGCCGGCGCCGTCGCCGCCAATTCCGGCAACCCCTTCGGCGGCCTCGGCCAAGGCATCGGCAGGGCGGTGGACGACGGCGCGGACGAGCTGAGCGCGGCCTGGCTCGAATACGAGATCGTCGTCCCCGGTCGGCCGCATCAGGTCGTCCGCCGGCAGCTGTTCGACCTGGTCGGTCCCGCCGCCAGGGCGGCCGGGCGTCCCGTCCGGCTCGCGCCGGACGAGCGGCAGCGCCTCGAGCGCAGCCTCGCCCTCACCCGCACGACCGAGATCCTGCCGCTCGGCAGCGGCATCGCGCCGGAGTACCTGCTCCATCTGACGGCAAAGGCGGCACTGGCGAACCGGAACTTCCTCCGGTCGTCGGGGCCCCCGCCTGTCCGCACGCTGTCGGAGGCCATGGACACGTTCGCCACGAGCGTCGTCCCCGGTCCCTCGCAGCTCTACACCCTGGCAGCCGTCCGGATGTCGGCCGACCCCGATGCCGACGTCTTCCTCGACCGGCCGAACGTCTTCTCCCGGCACGCGTTCCTGGGGCTGCGGCGGGGGCGCATCGTCCGGCTCGAAGGCACCGACATCGTGGCGAACGACGTGGCCCCCGCGCCGGGCGCGTCCGATCCCGCCTCAGTGCGCCGCCGGCAGGGCGTCCGCGATACGAACGCCGAGGCGCTCCTGTACGCGGGGCAGCCCGTCGTGGGGTCCGTGGCCGACGGGTTCGCGCGCGCCGCGCGCTGGCACGCGATCACGTCGGCCGACGACCCGCTGCTGAAGGGCCTCTCGGCGGACATCCGTCAGCGGATGGTGGACGATCTGGCGGCGGGGTACGTGCTCGTCGCGCCGGCATCGCTCACCGGCGCGACGCCGGCCGAGCTGGCCGGTTGGTGGCGGACCGATCCGCGGACCGGGCAGACGCTCGGCGTCTCCGGCACCGGCTGGGGGCAGACGCTGGCGGAGCGGGCGTTCAAGTACACCGTGCTGCTCGGCTCCGCGGTGGTCGAGGCCTGGATGTTCGAGTTTCTCTGGTGCGGCAGGGCCATTGAAGGAGGGTCTGGCGGCCAGGTGGCGAGCGCCAAGTCGCCGCTCGACTGGCTGGTCACGCCGGCGTGGGCGGACGAGCCGGAGAAGACCAAGAGCGCGTGCGTGTGGGAGGCATGGAGGAGCGCCCTGCTCGCGGGGATGTTCTACAAGGCGTCGGTGGTGTGGGGCATCCTGGCGAAGCAGATCAAGCTGTGGCGAATGCTCCGCGCGCTTCCTCCGCCCGAGCCGGTGATCCCCTCAGGGTCGTCCGGGGGCGGCGGGTCGCCGGGCGGAGCGCCGGGCGGAGCGCCGGCCCCGAAGGCACCTCCCGAGTGCCCGCCCGGCGGCGGCGCACCGGGCGGGGCCGCGGGAGAGGGTCCGCCGGCCGCGCAGCCGGGCGCAGGTGAGGAACCGGGCATCGATCCGCTCGGGCGCACGCAGGCAGCGGAGAACGGCGAGGCGCCGGCCGACCCGCTCGGGAAGACGCAGGCGGCGGAGAACGGCGAGGCTCCGGCCGACCCGCTCGGGCGCACGCAGCCCGCCGAGAATCCGGGCGAGCGTCCGGCCGACCCCCTGGCACCGAACAAGTCTTCCGAGCCGGCCCCCCCGAGCGAGCGGGTCCCCTTCGACGAGGCGTGGGGCGACCTGGCTCCCGCCGCGCCCGGCACGTACGCCAAACAGTCGGAGGGGTGGGCCGGGCGGGCACCGGACGCGGAGCGGTTCCTCGGGGAGGAGGAGGCGGCCGCGCGCGCTGCCGCGCAGAAGGCCGAGGAGGCCAAGAAGGAGATCGCGGCGGCGGAGGCCAACCCGCCCGGCGAGACCGACTGGGACGCCCGACAGCGGCTCCTCGACGCGAAGATGGACATCACCATGGCCGAGCGGGCCCGGCAGGCCGTGGCCCGTGCCGAGGCCGCGCTCGCCCGGATTCGCGCGCTGGTGGAGCAGTATCGCCGCCTCGAGGCCTTGAATGCAGAGCTGATCCAGGCTCGCACGGAGGTGCGCGAGGCCAGCGAGCGATTCGAGGAGCTCGTCCGCAGCGGGAAGGCCGACTTCCAGGGCCGGGACTACGCGCGATGGAAAGCGCTGTACAACCAGTACCAGCAGGCGCTGAAGGAGTATGCCGCCGCGGTCCGGGAGCTGGGCAAGGTGGCGCCCCGTCCTCCCTCACCCGGTCAGTCCGGCGGTGGCACGCTCCCGATGCCGGAGCGGCCGGTTCCGCCGGGCGGCGGAGGCGGGAGCCCGCAGTGTAGCGGCGCCAGTCCGCCGCCCGGTTCGCCGCCTCCGGGCTCGCCACCTCCACTCACGCCGTCGCAGGCGTCACCGCCGCCGGGGTCGCCGCCGCCGAGTCCCGCGCTCGACGCCCAGCGCCAGGTGGCCGAGGCCGAGCGCGCCCTCGAGGCCGCCCGGGTCGAGCGCGACGCGCTCATGAAGGAGATGGACGCCGCGACCAACAAGATGCTCGAGGACGAGGCGGCGGCCGTGAAGCGGGGAGAAGGGGTGCCGCCGCAGACGAGCGAGTTCGCGGCGCTCCTCCGGCGGAAGATCGACGCCATCAAGCGCGTCTGGCAGCTCGAGGAGCAGTTCTCCCTCGCGCGGTTCCAGGCGCAGCAGCTGGAACAGGCGAGTGCCGGCGCGGGGGGCCCTCCGCCGGAGATTCCCTCGATCGTCGGGATCGGGGCGATGAGTGCGCCATGAGCCCGCGTAGCTTTGCCCATGGGTACGGCCCGGACTGTGGGCTGCGCTCGTTCGAGATGGTACCGAACTCACCTGAAGCCGAGGGGAAGTAGCATGACACCGACGCCGCATGACGTGGTAATGCAGATGAGCGCGGCCTGGCTCCTCTCCCGTAGCCTGCACGTGGTGGCCGACCTCGGGGTGGCCGACGTGCTCGGCGAGACGCCCCAGACAGCCGCCGCCTTGGCGCAGGAAACCGGAGCGCACCCGCAGGCACTCGAGCGCACGCTCCGCCTGCTCTCGGCCCACGGCGTGTTCGCGACCCGCGACGGCATGGTCTCGCACACGCCGGGCTCGCAGCTGTTACGCGCCGATCATCCCCGGTCGTTGCGTCCGCTCGTACGGATGTTCGGCCTGCCGTTCAACCGAGGGGCCTATGGGTTCCTCGAGCACTCGCTGCGCACCGGCCGACCGGCGGTCGAGAAGGTGGCGCCCGACGGGGTGTTCAAATACCTCGCCGACCGCCCGGAGGAGGCCCGCATCTTCGGCGAGGCCATGACGGCCAAGGCCCACGGCCACGTGGCCAGCATCCTCGGCGCCTACGACTTCTCCGGCTTCCACGTCATCGGCGACATCGGCGGCGGGCACGGCCACCTGCTGCGGGCCGTGCTGGAGCGCGCACCCGCGGCCAGGGGCGTGCTCTTCGACCTGCCGAATGTGCTCCGCGAGGTCGCTGACCTGGCGTCGGAGCGGCTCGTGCTACAGCCCGGGGACTTTTTCAGCGATCCGCTGCCGGCCTGCGACGCCTACCTGCTCATGGAAGTCATCCACGACTGGGGCGACGAGGAGGCGACCGCCATCCTCAAGGCGGTGCGCGCCGCGGCACCGGCCCACGCCAAGCTGCTCGTGATCGAGCAACTCGTGCCTGACGAGCCGGGCCCGCACTGGGCCAAGACGCTGGACGTGTTGATGCTGGCCGTCGCCGGCGGGCTCCAGCGGACGGGGCAGGAGTACGAGGCGCTGCTCGCCACCTCCGGCTTTCGGCTCGACCGGCTGCTCGACACGGCCGGCGGGATCGCCATCGTGGAAGCCGTGCCGAAGTAAGCCGCGCGATCTCCTGTGAGCTGTTCAAGGCAGCGCGAGCTCGGCCTCCCCTTGCGTGCCGCCTCTCCGTGCTATATACTGAACCATATGGTTCACTATACCCAGACCCGCTTCGATGCCTCGTTCGCCGCGCTCTCCGACGCCACCCGACGTGGCGTTCTGGAGCAGCTCGGGCGTGCAGACGCTTCGATCACGGACCTCGCCGAGAAATTCCCCATGACCCTCACGGGCATGAAGAAGCATGTCGGCGTCTTGGAGCAGGCGGGGCTAGTCACGACGGAGAAGGTCGGGCGCGTGCGGACCTGCAAGCTCGGCCCGCGCCGACTGGAGGAGGAAGCTGCATGGATCGAGAGATACCGCCAGCTCTGGGACGCACGCTTCGACGAGCTGGACGAAGTTGTCGAGGAATTGAAACGAAAGGAGAAGGTCGATGAACGCAAGACGAGAGAGTGAGGTTGCCCCCATGAAGAACCGTACGACCGTGGAGCGGAAGTCCGAGCGTGAGCTCGTCGTCACGCGAACTTTCAACGGCCCGGCGCGCCTCGTGTTCGAGGCGTGGACCAAGCCCGATCTGTTCAGGCAGTGGTGGGTGCCGAAGTCGATGGGAATGTCCCTGCTTTCCTGCGAAATGGATGTTCGTGTCGGGGGCAGGTACCGTTTGGAGTTTGCACACGGGGACTCACAGGCGGCGTTCTTCGGCACGTACAAGGAAGTAACACCGCACTCGCGCCTCGTCTGGACCAATGAGGAAAGTGACGAGGGTTCCGTCACGACGGTGACCTTCGCGGAAAAAGGCGGCAAGACGTTGCTGGTCATGCACGAGCTTTATCCCTCGAAGGAAGCTCTCGACGCCGCCGGCACCGGGGCGGCGGATGCGATGGGAGAGACGTTCGAGCAACTGGACGAGCTTCTCGTCACCCTGGGCGCGAGCGTGGGACGGTCATGAAGTCGTCGATCCCTCCGGCTTTCGGCTCGAGCGGCTGCTCGACACGGCCGGGGGGATCGCAATCGTGGAAGCCGTGCCGAAGTAGGCGGTGCCCTGGCCAGGAAGCGGACTAACCTTGCTCGTCTACCCCATCGGCGGTACTGATTGAGCAATGCGACCCCTTCGGTATTCCATCAACGTCACATTGGACGGGTGCTGCGATCATCGTGTAGGGATCGCGGATGAAGACTTGCACCGTCACGCGGTCGAGAACCTCGACCGGGCCGATGCCCTCCTCTTTGGCCGGGTCACTTACGAAATGATGGAGGCAGCGTGGCGGCTCTCGACGCGGACAGTGGCGATGCCTGACTGGACGGAACCCTTTGCCCGGACGATCGACGCGGCAAAGAAGTACGTCGTGTCGAGCACCCTGGACCGGGTCGATTGGAACGCGGAGCTCGTGCGCGGGGATCTGGGGAAGGCCGTTCAGCAGCTCAAGCGGGAGTCGGGGAAGGGACTGTTTGTGGGAGGCGTCAAGCTCCCGCTGGCGTTGGCGGAGCTGGGATTGATCGATGAGTACGAGTTCGTGGTGCATCCCAGGCTCGCTGGCCACGGGCCGACGTTGTTCGCGGGGCTATCGAAGTGGATAGACTTGAAGCTCGTGAGCCGGCTGGAGTTCGGCTCGGGGGCGGTGGCGATGCGGTATGAGCCGCGAAGGTAGCCATTGAGCTCGTTGGCCCGGGTCGTACTTCGGTCGCCCGCTCAGCCGCTCGCGTCGGCGGCCGCTTCGGTCCGCAGCGATCCAACGTGTCGATACGTGTTCATGAGCACGCCCGAGGACGCGGCCTTCGTGCTGACGAGAGCGAGTTCGCGCGGGTCAGCACTGTCCGAAAAGAAGCGTTTGCCCCGGCCCAGCAAGACCGGGCAGACGAGCAGCAGAACCTCCTCGACCAGTCCCTGCTCGAGCAGCACGGACGTTAGCGTCGAGCTTCCCCAGACGATCAGGTCAGGGCCGTCCTTTGACTTGACGCCGCGGACACCCTGCACGATGTCCGCGCCCAGGCCCTCGGCCGGGCCCCAGCTGAGGCTGTCCGGCCTGTGGGTCGCGACGTATTTCGTCGCGGCGTTCAGGCCGTCCGCGATCGGGCCCTTCTCGGCCTTGGGCCAGTAGCCGGCCCAGATATCGTAGGTGCGGCGGCCAAGCAGCAGGTCGAAGCTCTTGCCCTGCGCCGCGACGATGGCCTCCAATATGGCCGTATCGAAAAACAGCATCGCCCATCCGCCATGCGCGTAGTCGCCGTCTTCGTTCCGTCCGCCGGGCGCCTGGATCACGCCGTCCAGCGAGATCTGTTCGATGATCTTGATCTTTCTCATTTTGAGTCTCTATCTGTCAGACGTTTTCCGCGAACGCTCTAGGACGCGTGGCTTCGTGCGGGCGCAGGCACGATGGTCCGCAGCCGATGCTCGAGTCGTTGGGCGCCGGAGGTAAGGGTCGTGGCAATCTCTGGAGTGAGCGTTGGCAGGGCAACTGAAGCAGACCTGGACGGCATCATGGAACTGCAAGCGGCAAACCAGCCCGAGCGCGGAGGCATGCTGTCCGCAAACCTGTCACGGTCCCGTGTCGCGGAGATGATGGTTGGGAGGCCACTCATCGTTGCGCGCCGGAGTGACCGCGTTGTCGCCTTCCTCCTGACGAGTACGCGGGAGATGAACGACGATGTCCCCATCATTCGCGCGATGCTCGATGCGTATCCGGGGACGGCCGACGCGTATGTGTATGGCCCCATATGCGTGAAGGAAGAGGAACGTGGCAAAGGGCTCGCTCAGGCCATGTTCACGGAGTTACGGCGCCTGGAGCTGGGGCGTGAAGGCATTCTCTTCATCCGGCGTGACAATCCGGCATCGCTGCGCGCGCACACAAGGATGGGCATGCGCGAGGTGGCTCGCTTTGTTTTCGGTGGAATTGAACACGCTGTTCTCTCGTACGTCGGATGAGACCCTCACTGACAAGAACCGCCTGACAATTCGCTGCAGAAGGCGCGGGCCGTCGACCGCCCTGGGCGACCGACGCACCGATCTCGGTCACCAGCTCGGAGGCGCCATGCACTGCCGCCGTGCTGCTGCTCATGGACGCTGGGTTGCGACGATCGTCGCTGCAGTGGAGTTAGGGGGAGTAAGCCCACCAGCAACACAGCGGGTCCACGGCGACAGGAGGATGTGAGCCATGGGTCAGGAATCGATCGGTGTCGGTCGGACCGAGCGTACGGACCTGCCTGCGGGCGCCGATCGGATCGAGTGGAGCCTTCCACGGCGGATCGCGTTTCGCTTCGTCTTCCTTTACTTCGGCCTCTTCAGCTTCCCCTTTCCGATCGGCGTGCTTCCCTGGACCGACCGGATCTCGGGCGCCTACGACTCGCTCTGGAACCGGGTCGTGCCGTGGGCCGGCAACCACATCTTCGGGATCGCGCGCGAGATCCACGTGAACACGACCGGAAGCGGCGACACCACGTTCAACTACGTCCAGCTCGCGTGCCTCGCCCTTCTCGCCTTGTTGGGCACCATCCTCTGGAGCCTCTTCGCCCGACGAACAGAATACCGGACCCTGGACCACTGGCTCCGCGTCTATGTCCGCTACGTGCTCGCGACCGCCATGCTTGGTTACGGTATGGCGAAGGTGTTTAAGTCTCAATTCCCGATCCCCTCGGCCTTCAGGCTGCTCGAGCCCTATGGCGACTCCTCGCCCATGGCGCTCCTCTGGACCTTTATGGGCTTCTCGACTCCGTATACAGTGTTCGCGGGGCTGGCCGAGTCGATCGGGGGTGTCCTTCTCTTCTCTCGCCGTACCCTGGCGCTGGGGGCGCTTGTCGTCCTCGCGGTGATGGCGAACGTCGTGATGCTCAACTTCAGCTACGACGTCCCTGTCAAACTCTACTCGGTGCACCTCTGGCTGATGGCCGCATTCGTCCTCCTTCCGGACGCGCGGCGACTCGCGGACGTCTTCATTCTCAATCGCCCCACAGAGGCCCTCGTGCTCGCGCCCACGGGTCGGGCGCCCGCCGCGAGAATGCGAGTCGCGGCGAAGCTGGCCTTCATCGGATTCCTCGTCTACTCCTCGATTCGCGAGGGCTACACCACCTGGAAGACCTACGGCGATGGAGCCCCGCGAGATCCACTGGACGGCGCCTACGAGGTCGAGCAATTCACAGCCAACCACGTGGAGCTGCCGCCGGTCACGACCAACTCGCATCGGTGGCGGAAGGTCGGAATCTCCACGTACGGGCGGCTCGTGGTGCGCATGATGGACGATTCCATGCTACGGTTCCAGCTCGAGCGGGATTCGGTGAGCAGGCTCCTCACGATCTGGCCCGATACCGGCGACGTCCGATATCCCCTTTCCTACTATTGGGTCGACCCGGCCCACCTCGTCCTTCGCGGCACCCTCAGGTCCGACTCGATCCAGGTGCACATGCGGAAGATCCCGCTGTCCGATTTCCCGCTCATGAATCGGGGATTTCACTGGATCAACGAGTTTCCTTATAACAGGTAGAGAGGCCCAGGACTTGGCCTTGCCCGCGTCTCGGTGTCGGCGCGCTCTTACGGCGTAGCCGCGACCGCCGCGGCCGCGTCGAGCAGTCCCGCGCCCGTTGCGTCGGCGCCCCAGCAGATCTCTTCCGGCGGCGGAGTGAGCGGCACCAGAATGACCTGCCGACACCCCGCGCCCAGCGGCACCGCCGAGCTCTCGATGATCGACTCGGCCTGCGCCTCGGTCAGGGTGGGGTTCTTCTGCAGCATCAGCGCGATGGTGCCAGTGACGTGTGGCGCCGCCTGCGAGGTGCCGCCGAGGAAGAAGAAGTCGGTCTGGCCGCGCTGGACCTGATACGGCCCAACGACCCAGGAGCCCGGGGCGGCGATGTCGAGATCCTGCCCGTCGAGCTGCCGGCTCGAGAAGTCGGTGATGTAGAAGTCGCTGGCGCTGGTCGGGTCGGCCACGTCCTGCGTGAACCACCAGTTGCCATCCGGCACCCACTCGTGGGTCCAGCCACTCGCGGCCGCGGAGATGACCTGCGGCAGCGCGCCGGGGTAATGCATGCCATCCTCGCCCCCGTTGCCGGCGGAGAAGACCAGCAGCACGCCCTGTTGGAGGGCGAAGTTGACGGCGGCCTCGACCAGGGGGTCGTTCCCCCTGCTGCCCCAGCTGTTGTTCACCACCAGCGGCTGCCCCGCGAGCGGTCCCTGCTTGAGCGCCGCGAAGTAGAGCAGGCCCGCGGCCGCGAGCGAGCTGAAAAAGCTGCAAGGGCTAGGGTTCTGGGACGTCGGGCTCCCATGGGTGCTGAGCTTGACCGGGATGACCGTCGCCTGTGGCGCGGTGCCCTGAAACCGCACGGTGCCTGCGACCTGATAGCCCAGCACCGTGCTGGTCACGTGCGTGCCGTGGGCACAGACGTCGTGCTGCCAGGCGTCGCCGGCCTGCTGGGTGACGTTGCCCGCGCCAGCCGCCCCGCCGCCGGTGAAGGAGGTGGCGTACTGGGTGGCGATGCGGTCGGTGGGGAAGTATTGCGGCCAGGTGTTGAGCAATCCGGTGTCCAGGATGCCGACCCAGACGCCGGCGCCCGTCTGCGCGACGCCGCGCGTCGCGCTCAGCGGCGAGACGGTCGCGTTGATCGCGTCCTGATCCCAGGTGCTCAAGCCACCGGTGAAATCCGAGACGGGCACCAGGGGGGTGTTGGGCGGGAAATCGATCTCGGCGTCGAGTGCCGCGCCCTTGACGAAGGGCAGGGCCTTCACCGCGGCGAGCTGCTCGGCCTTGGCCACCATGGTGAGGCCGTTGATCTCCGGGAACTGCTTCTTCACCTGGCCGATCGCGTTGAGCTGCGCGAGCTGGCCACTCGTCGCCTTGCCTTTGAGGACGACGTTGATGCCGACTTGGCCTGAGGATGTGGCGGATGCGAACGATGGTGAGGAAGGAACGGCGGGTTCGGTGGTCTCATCGCTGCAGGCGGCGAGCAGTACGAGGCAGCCTGCTGCGAGTGTAAGGGAGCGGGAGTTCATCACGGCCTCCAGGGGCAAAGACTCGGCGCCGGGAGCCACAGCGAGCGACCGTCGCGCACGCGGCCGGCGGGGTGATGCGGAGCGGATAGTGCCGCTGTTTCATGCTATGGCAAGCGGGGCGACCACGCAACTCGGTTGGCTCCCGCGGCGGGGCGCGAGCTGCAGATGAGTGCAGCCGGTGATGGACGAGTGCAACAGGTGATCGTTGGGGCGCCCACTGACAAATCGCCTTCCTTATTTCCTATCCCCTAGAACCTTTGAGGGGTACATAGGGACCCCCGAAAACCGCTTCACTCCCCGGGGTGCTCATCATCGCACATCCCCGGGCCTAGTGCGGCGCTTGTATCCGTGAGTCTGTCGTATCACAGCACGCGCGAATCAAAGACGACACCGTTCTCGAAGAGCTCATTCCCGCTGGAGCCCAATCGCGAGCAGGCCGCACGCCCCGGTAACCGACCTACGGAGCCGAGCGAGGCGCGAGCTCGCTTAGAACCCGGCGATCCGCTGGATGACCCAGAACATCGCTACGCCGCCGATCGCGTACGGGGGGACGAGTCGCGCTAATGTCGAGGAGGGTAGGTAGGCGAAGGTGGGGGGCGAAGTCGGCGCAATGCCCTGCGGCCGAACACGAGCGAGGCAACCACGGCGGCGACGAAGAGCAGCTGACCGATCTCGACACCGACGTTGAAGAAGAGCAGCGCGACCGGAATCGCCGCCTGCGGGAGGCCGACTTCGCTCAACGCGCCGGCGAACCCGAATCCGTGCAGCAATCCGAACGTGAATGAGATCACCCACGGCCACCGCTCGGTCAGGCCCGACGCGCCCTCCCGGGACCGCGCGATCTCCCGGGCGACGAAGACGATGCTGAGGGCAATGCACGCCTCGACCGGTGGTTGCGGCACATGCACCCAACCGAGCGTGGCTGCCGTCAGCGTCAGACTATGGGTCGCCGTGAAGGCAGTCATGGTCGCCACGACGCGCTTCCACCCGCTGACGAGCAACAGCATCGCGAGGACGTACGACAGATGATCCACGCCGGTGAGAATGTGCTCGACCCCAAGTCGCGTGTACGTGCCGGCGACCTCGATCCTCGTCGGCGCGGCCTCCACGACGAATGAAGGCCTCGAGGGCGTGAGCCGCGTCACCTGCGTCGTGCCGTCGAGTCGCTCGAGGCGCACGAGCACGTCCGTCATCGTGGCGGCGAGACCGGCGATGCGGATAGGAGCACCCGTCAAGCCACCGGCACGGTTCAGGCTCCAGCGTTCGGTGTACGCGTTGTTCACGAATGTCGACCGCGGCGCGCCCAGCTGGACGCAGTCTTTCGGCAGCTCCACGTAGAGACTCAGCCGCATGCCATCGCCGCGACCCGGCACCTTCCAGAGCACATCGTAGGTGTCTGGTCCGGTCTGACGTATCTGCAGGTAAGCCGGGCGCACTTCGTGCGCCGAGGCGACAAGGGGGCAGAGCAGCATCGCGACAACGAAGAGCCAAGGTCTCATGGGGCCGTCGCCACCACGGGCTGCGGGCGCTCGACGGTTATCGTGTACCGCCGGAGCAGCGCGTGATAGTACTTCTCGCTCGCCTCCGTCCGCTGGGCATTGGTCCAGTCCCGGCGGACGACATCACGCACCTCCTCCAGGGCCGGCACGCGGCCATCCGTGCGGTCGTCGACCAGGACCAGATGCGCGCCATAGGGGGAGGCCACGGGGCCACGCCATTGGCCGATCGGCAGCTCGCCGAGCGCCGCCGCGAACTGATCGCCGAACTGCTCCGCCGCCAGGCTGGCAGGGAGCGCCTCGAACCTGCGATCCAACAGCGAAGTATCGCCCAAGGTGTCGGGGTCGGTGCCGCCCTGTCGCAACCGCCCGAGCAGCTGGGCGGCGTCGTGGGAGAGCTGGTCACCTCGGCGGCGCGGGTCGAGAAAGACCTGGCGGAAGGTGTAGCGAGGCTCAACGCGGAATGCGTCCGGATGCGCCGTCAGGTACACGCTCAGCTGGCCATCCGTCGGCTCGGCCGCTGCTGTCAGGTCCTCGGAGACGAACTCCAGCTTCTGCCGAAGGCGGCGGCGGATGACCATATCGTCCTGATCCAAGCCGAGGGCGATCGCCTCGCGGACGTAGACCTCCTCGCGAATGTAGTCTCGGATCAGTCCCTCGCGTTCGCTCGCGGTGGGCGGCCGCTGCCAGGAACGCGTGAACGCCGCGACGAGCGCCTCGATCCGGCCCTGCGTGATGACAATGTTCCCGGGCTGCGTCGCGCGCGCATCGGACAGCAGGCGGTATGCGCCGAAGATCGCCGCGCCGAGCAGCAGGAAATGGAGCAGCGGTTCTCGCAGCATTTTCATGGGGTGTACCAGATCGGCGAGGTATAGGCGCGCTCGGTGATGGTCATCTTCGTGCCAGGCAGCGGCTTCACCCCGAAACGCCTCGCGTCGTAGGCGGTCCACCGGGGCGTGGGAATCTCGATCACGCGCGCGTAGTAGAAGGCCGATTGTTTCCCGTCGAAGTCCGGGTCTTTCCAGACAGTGATCAATTCGGGCGCGCCAATAGTGTTCTTCCAGGTCGCGTTCGCGACGTCTACCGTGCTCCCCACGCTCGGGAGCTTGCCCTTGGCATCGGGCTTCCGGCTCCCTCCCCAGACGACGTCATAGACCTTCTCGCTCATCACGCCCTTCGCGTCGATCCACCCCTTCACGATTTGAATCCGGTCGAGGTTCGCTCCGATGGGATCGCGGAGCGCGGCGACAAGGAAGGTCGGCGTCTTGCCCGCCGGCGCGGCACGAAGGTCGCCGCCCATCGGCACCCCCTTGGCATAGCCGACTGCCGCGGGGCTGCGCGTCTCGGCGTCCGCCTTTTCGAAGTCCCAGCCGCCAAAGAATCGAACGATCATGCGCGAGCCGGTGGTGGCGTAAGTTTCCTTGCGCTCCATGGCGTCAAAGATGGACGCACGCGTGTTCTCGTTCGCCCAGACCGCAGCGTACCCGGAGGCGCTGACCTCCCAGTCCATGATCTTTATGCCGGTCTTCGGATTGTTCATGAAGGTGGCGGTCAGCCGTTCCGGACTGGGTTCCTGTGGCGTGGTCTTGCCGAAGAAGTTCTCCTCCTCCATGGCGGCCAGACCGGTGTGGGCATCGCTGCTGCCGACCATGCCGAACTTGTAGGGATTCACGCCCAGCTTCTGGCCCAGCTTGAGGCCCAGCTGCAGACCGGAGCGGGCGTACTCGAACTGGAGCATGTCCTTTGTCTTGGCCACGGTGCCGTCGAGATTGCCCTTGTCCCATCGCTCGAAGTCGGCAAACTCATCCGTGGGTGAGAGGAACGGATGCGTCTCGCCATCGCCCTTGGTCTGCGTGACCTCATAGAGGCGCTCCCATTTTGCGCGGGTCTCTGCATACCCGCGGTCGATGGCTTTCCCGAACGCCTCGACCACCGGAAACATCTGGCCGTTGCTCAGATTGCCGTTGTGTGCGAGGGCGAGCACGCTGCCACCGGTCTTCTGTTCGTACGCGTCCATCCACTTCCAGAGGTCCACGGGGTTGTCGCTGCCGAGCGGTTTTTGGGTGGTAAACGGTTCGATTTGGCTGGCCTTGGCGGCGTTGTCGCGGAAGATGACGTTGCGGTGAAGATTGTTTCCGCCGGTGTTGGAGGTCCACTCGAAACCGATAAACGCCGTGAACCGACCCGGGTCGTTGTAAGCTTCGGCGGCGGCGATGGTTTCCTGCCACGCGTCGCGGTAGGCGGCCGTCCCGGGCACAGGAAGGATGGCCTTCGAGATCGCACCCCTGCCGAAGCTGACGATGATATCGAGCGCCGCCTCCTCCCCCTTGCCAGCGTGAATCTGCTCGTTCCATTTGCGACCCTGCGAATCGGCCTGTATCTCGGGACCTCCCGCGAGGAGCAGCGGAAAGAACCCCATGCCGTCCGAGTGGTCCGCCACGACCAGAAAGTCCAGCGGTCGCGAGAGTTTCGCCGGCTGGCCACTGGACGCCATAACCTCTTCACCGCGCGCGAATCGGTAGGCGTCACGCGGAGCGAGCCGGGCACCGAACGCACCGGCGTCCATCGAGAACGAGGTGTGGAGATGCGTGTCTCCGAATAGGGGCCGCGTGGGGTAGTTGCGGCCCACGTAGGGCGAGTACGGAGGCTTCGCCGGGAAGGCTTTCGCCGCCGAGGCCGAGTCGAGGTTGCCGGTATCTTGGGCGTAGGCTGCAGGGATCGTTGCCCCGATCGCGGCGAGGATCAGCGTCGTTGCGGCGACGATGATGCGGGAGGCCGGCGTGGCGAGGGGAACGGGAGAAGTGAGTCGGTGGTTGATCCTCATCGTCGATCCTCGTTCGGGTTAGGGCACTCGCTCTCTCCGCGCGCGCCTGGCACAGGTCGGCGCCGGATGATTTCATTCAGCGTCCTGGGATACGTCCCGCGTTGGCCGGCCCCCCGCCTGCCCGACTGGTGAGGATTCACAGGCGAGCCAGGGAGCACGCTAGGAACTGGCGCGGCCGGCTGATAGTGCACCTTCGGACAGGCGATGCGGACGGTGAGGCGAGGCCTCCGGTCACCGGCCCCCCGTGCAGCTCGTGGTGAGCGAAGGTGCCGGCGGTCGCCGCCCACGTGCTTGAGTTCCGAGAAGATGAGCAGTGACCGTCCCACCCGCATCAGACCGCTAGCGGTCGCCCGTGAGCACCGTCACCCCCTTGCGAGCCCGATTCACTTATAGTGGGCGCACAAGCAACCAACCACTCACCGAGCGAGGGAGGCCTTTCATATGAGGACAATTGCCTGGGTAGCGGCCGCGCTCGCGGTCGCCTTCACAACAGCTTGCGCGGACAGAGGCCGCCGGGATACCGACAGGGACTCAGCCGACCGCGTCGAGGCCACAGGCGATCAGACGAGTGGAGCGGTTCGCGAGGGGGCCGTCAAGACCGAGGACACCGCGGAGGACGCGGCCCACAAGGTCGGCGATGCCACGAAGGACGCGGCCGACAAGGTCGGCGATGCCGCGAAGGATGCGGGTGACAAGGCCGACACTGCCGTCGACGATGCCGCCGGCACCGTCGAGAAAGCTGCCGACGAGCTTGGGATCTCCTCTTACTCGTACGAGCGCCGCGACGCGTTCCGCGAGGACGTGGACAAGCAGCTCGCCGCGATGGATAAGGAGCTCGCCCAGCTGCGGCAGGGGGTCAACGAAGATGCCGCGAAGACGTATACCAACGCGGTCGCGGCGGCCGAGAAGACTCGGAAGGCTGTGGGGCGCGACGTCGACCGGCTGCCCAGCGCTACCGCCGCCAACTGGGACGAGGTACAGGGCAATGTGCGCGCGTCGCTCGACTCGCTGAATCGCCAACTGCGTGCCCTGCGGCCGGACGCAAACCCGATGGGAGGCGCCGGACCGAAATGAGCTCGCGCGGCATCATCGCCCAGTGATTCTGGGGCGCAGCGAGGGATCTTGTCCGGCAAGATCTCTCGCTTGCCTTCGTGATGTCACGCCAGCCGCGCCCGGACCTGACGCAGGGCGAGCGGGTTCGGAGCGCGTTAGGGAGCTCGCGCCAGCAGCGACATGTCGAACAAGACTTGAGCGGAGAAGGCGCTGGACCTGCTCGAGCGGCTGCTCCGCGTCCCGTTCTATCGCTCGCCGGCGTGGCTCAGGCGAATGACGCGCCATTCTCAGCGACGTTGGCCGGCGACTCGAACCCTTCCAAGTGCCCGTCCGTGTCCAGGATCAGGTTGTCGTCCTTGCTGCCGTCCGCCACGCCGGAGCCTACGCGGAGATGGAGGGTAGACGGGAGCTGTTCCATTCCCCCGATCAGTGCACCACACACCTCCCTAGTGAGATGCCGTGCGCGTCGCCCTGCACGTCGGTTCACACGGTGCACGCCGTCAGCCGCGAGGGTCTCGCGCTCTTCTCCAAGACAGGTTAGCGCCCAGGTATCACCTCCATCTCCCAGATGTCGCTCTGTCGGTCCCCAAGAGTGAGGTAGAATCGTCCGCCCCTCACGCGGAACCCGTATCGATGCCAGGTCTTCGATGGGTCATCGAACCGAACGAGCAAACGAGGGATGCCGCCCCCCCGGGGCACCGACCAGATTGTGGCGTGGTCGGCTGGGTCTAAGGCCAGGTAGTAGATCTCGCGACTATCCGCGGACCAACCCAGGTAGCTGGGTCGCAGTTGGGTGGCAGCGTCGTTGACGGGTACCAAGATCCGAGGCGAGTCTCCGGTAGCGGTGCCGAGGTTCAGTCCGCGGTTGGACGAGAACGCCAATTGGCCGCCCTCGGGTGACACCGCCACCTGGAGGATATCCCCACGCAGAATCGTTCGAGGGATGCCCCACCGACCGTCGGCATCCCTGAACACGACTCGCAACTCCTTGTCGGCGCGGCCGAAATTACGAATGAAGAGGATTCCGTGCCCACCGTGGAGCCAAACCGGGCTGCGCTCATCCTCACTACCCCGGGTCACTTGGACCCGCTGTTCCCCGGAAGCTGACATCACGAAGACATGACGCAGTCCCAGACGAACCGCATGAAAGGCAATCTCCCGGCCGTCCGGGGACCACAAGGGTCCGAAGTCGTCACCCGGATCGGTAGTGAGCTGCTCCGGGTCTCCGCCCTCAACCGGGACCCGGTAGATGTCGGGATTCCCGCTCCGATCCGTATCGAATGCAAGCCACCGCCCATCGGGAGACACGTCAAAGCCTTCGATCACTTGGTTGCCCGCTGTCACGGGCTGTGCCTCCGATACGGAGACCGGTGACCGGGACGGGATGGGCAACGTCCAGATGTTCGAGCTCTCGCTGAAAAGCGAATACACCAGGTGCCGGCCATCGGCGGAGAGGCTGATAGCCCATGGATTGAGACCCGTCGTGAGCCGGGTAGAGGTGGAAGCAGGCCTTCCGCTCCTACTCAGCCTAGTGAGATGGATGTCGCGGCCACCATCACGATCTGAGACGAAGAGAAGGGCTCGGCCGTCGGGCAGCCACGCGGGGCTGGTACTCGACGATCGATCGTCCGTGACGGGGATCGGCTCTCCCCCAGAGGTTCGCACCAGCCAGACGGCGCTCTTCCCCACGTTGCCAAGATAGAAGCCCGGCTCCAGCGACTGCCGGTTCCCCCTGACAAAGGCGATCCAGTGGCCGTCCGGAGACCACACAGGCAAATGAGGCTCGCCACCTTGCGCGACCAGCCGTGACGGTCCGCCGTCAATGCCTACGATGTAGAGAGAATCCGAACGCACATAGATGAATCGTCGGCCGTCCGGTGACCACGCGCCCGGCATCAGCGCGGCGCTGCGCTCCCAGAGCTTGCGCCGTTTAGGCTGTGACACACTCGGATCGCGAATCAAGAGCGTCGCGTCTCCGCCTAGCGCCGAGATCACCTCGATACCACGAGGAGAGCGAAACAGGATCCGCCGGCCATCGGGGGACCAGGTGGGGAAGCGTTGGGGATGCGGGAGCGCGGGAGCCAGAGGCACCGGTGTCCCGCCAGCATTCGGCCGCACGTAGATGACGAGTTGCGGCATGGATCCAGCCGCATACGCGAGGAAGCGGCCGTCTGGCGAGATCGCGGCGTCGATTTCGAGTCCGGGGTAGAGGGTCAGAGGACTACGGTGTCCCAGGCGAACCTCGACCTGTCGGTGAGCTCCGAGGGCGATAAGTCCGGCAAGGGCCGCTGAGAGCACTCCAGCGCCGAAAATCCAGCGGCGCGCGCGCCTCCACCTCGAGCCTTCCCCCGCAGATTCTTCGGTGTCTGGTGAGGGCACTTCCAAACTCGGCTGCACTCGAGAACCGATCTGTGGGCAGCTTGGCTAGAGCCCGAACGACGGCTCTCTCAACCGCGGGAGCTACGGCTCCTCCCGTCGTAGGGAGTGATAGCACGGGCTCGCGGGCGTGGCGCGCCAGAATCTCCTGCGTTGACTTGCCGGTGAAGGGCGGCTGCCCAGTCAGCATCTCATACAAGACGCATCCCAGGGCGTAGATGTCCGTCCGTCCGTCGATCACGGTGTCTAAGGAGGAAGCCTGCTCCGGGCTCATGTAGGCCGGCGTGCCCATGGCAGGGATGGGTGCCTGCCGTGCCGGCGTTGGCGGCGCCCGTGGCGATGGCTCGGGCGATGCCGAAGTCGGCGACGACCGCCTGACCGTCCTGCAGCAGGATGTTCTCCGGTTTGATGTCGCGATGCACCACGCCCTGGCGATGGGCGTAGTCCAACGCTCCGGCCACCTCTTGGGCGATGCGCCGCGCGCTCGCCAGCGGGATCCGGCCTTCGCGGGACAGCCGCTGGCGCAAGGACTCGCCCTCGACGTGCGGCATCACGTAGTAGAGCTGTCCATCGACGTCGCCCGAGTCGTGCAGCGTAAGGATGTGCGGATGGTGCAGCCCAGCGGCGGTGTCGATCTCGCGGAGAAACCACTCCCGACGGACCGCGGCGGCGACTTCGGCGTGAAGGACCTTGACCGCGACGCGGCGGTGGTGCTTGTGGTCCTGGGCCAGGTAGACCGTGGCCATCCCGCCCCGACCCAGCAGGCCCATCACCTCGTACGCGCCGAAGCGTGTCCCCGCCGCCAATCCCTGAGCCTCCTGACGGGCGACCCACGAGACCAGCGGCGCGGCGTCGGCCGCGGCGGGCTGGGAGAGGAACTCGGCGGCGCGAGCCGACGCATCGAGCAGTCGCTCGACCTCACCGCGCAAGACGGGATCGCCGGAGCACAGCCGCTCGACGACCGCCGGACGCTCGGAAGGGTCACTGTCGAGCACCTGGTCCACGACCCGTACGACCTCATCCCATCGCGCCATCATGTCGGCATTCATCGGCGGCCACCGATCGGCACTACGGGCCTCAGCCGTTCATTTCCAAGAGGAGCCAGGCCCGCGCCTTGAGCCAATCCCGCTGGACCGTCCGGCGGGTCACCCCCAGCACATCGGCGGTCTCCTCCTCGGTGAGTCCGCCGAAGTAGCGACATTCCACCACTTGGCTCAGCCGCCAGTCGAATCCCGCGAGCCGCTCCAGTGCTTCATCCAGGGCGAGCACCAGTTCGCTCCGCTCGGCGGCCGGCACGTCGTCGTCAAACGTGAGACGGGGCGCCCCGCCGCCGCGTCGTGCGGCGCGGTTCCGACGGGCGTAGTCCACCAATATGCGCCGCATCGCCCACGCGGCGGCCCCGAAGAACTGAGCCCGGTCGCGCCACTCGACCCGCGTCTGATCCACCATTCGCACGTAGGTCTCGTGAACCAGGCCGGTCGTGCCGAGGGTGTGTCCAGGCCGCTCCAACTGGAGCTGGCGGTGTGCGATCCGACGGAGCTCCTCGTACACCAGCGAGAAGAGCCGATCCGTGGTCTCGGTGCCGCCGTCACGCAGTTGGAGGAGGAGGTCGGTGATCTGCCGGGTGTCGCCGCTTACGGGCGGCGCGGGCTGACCCATGGGAAGGGATCCTGACGAGTTGCGGAGTTTGCTGGGGAGCCCCATGCCTGACTTCAAGATGCAGGCCAGGGACCCGGGCGGCAACTCTGCAAAGCTTCGTCCGGGCAAGTCGGCGGGCGAATGTCGCTATTTGGCCAGAAAGGACGCGAGTGCAGGTACGAGCAGGTGCACGACGAGGCCCTGACAATGCGATCTCTGGCGCTGACAATGCGAGTCCCTGGGCCTGACCGGAGCGGCTGTCCTGGCAGGGCCCTCCTCGCCGGCACGGCTCTACGGTTGCGCCCGCAGCGAGATGACGTGTGACCCTGCTAGTTCCCCGACCCGTGGTCATAGAGGGGCAGCCTTGCGCTTGACGCCGCTCGCCAACTCAATCTTTCCTTCAACCCCGAGGCACATGATGCACCACATTACTACGTACCTGGCCCTGGCTGTCCTGCTAGCCGGGTGCGACTCGCCCACTCAACCCGGGTCAGTCGGCTTCAATGCGTCCCAGCCCGATTTGATCAAGGCGCACGTGGGAGAAGTCGTCCGTGAAGCGATCTCGGATGTCATCGAAGTTCCCTGTATCGGGGAAACGCTGACGCTTACTGGCGAGGTACTCCATGTCTTCAATGGCGTTGGTCCAGGTGCCGCGTCGGGCAACTTCACAAACTACACGGACTTCTTCAAGATCTCAGGCACGGCCGTGGGTCAAAGCGGTACCCAGTATGTGTTCAACGACCTTAACCACTACACGTTCGCCTCGCCGAGCCCCGAGGCAACACAGGTCTCGTTCACTCATCGGGAGGGTGCTGAGGTAGTGAGCAAGGGCGGAGAGACCAATTTTGTCGCGCTCCTGATCTTCCACATTACCGTCCTGCCCGACGGGTCGTTCATCGTTACAACCGACTTCGACCGTGGAGAGTGCCGAGGGTGACGGAACCCGTTTCTCGACGCCGGCAAGTACAGCGACGAGGAAGTGCGAACCATCAAGATCCGGATTCGTCGGGCCGCGAAGGTGCGGAAGGTGGCACTTCCTGATCCGGACGAGTTTGTGGAGTTGATGGCCCGGGTGCGGAGAAGGGATAGGCTGCTGGGCGGAAGGAGAGATCCTTCCGCCCGGTGGGCCAGCCGACCTCGTCGTAGTACCAGCAAGTCCTTGCTCAGGCCGGGTAGCGACGCGGTTTCTCCTTAGTAGCGCGACACCCGGCCTGTGCGGTGGCTATGGGGTATAGACTTGAACCTTTCTGGCGAGGCTTCCAGTTGATCCACCGATCACGAACAGCTTGCCCTTTGCGACCGCGCTCGCTCCGCTTGATTGCCCGGTGGGCATTGAAGCCTTTGATGTCCACTGGTTCGTGGTGGGATCGTCGAACACCTGGTGGTGGGAGACCGGGAAGTTCTCCAAGGCTTGCCGAACCCGTCGGCGCTGTTAGATCAACGGCGCCGTCTCAGGGATCGAGTGGGTTATCCCTTCGTGATGTTCGTATTGGTCTGCCACATTCCTGTGAAGGTGCCGTCACCCCGGTAACCTCAGACCTTTGAGGGGTTAAGAGCAGAGGCCAGCGGCGCGGTTCACCCCTTTCAACCATCCTTCATTTGTTTGGAAACTCTCGAATGCGCAGGACGAGGAGCTCGGCGTCCACCTTGCCACTCGATACGCGGTGGCACCGCTCCTATTTGTGCCTCTGTTAGTCACTTCGGAGCGGCAGCCAGAAATGCAGCGATGTGCTGATTCAGGAATCGCGCGTCGGCCGAGTCGGCGCCGGCACCGGCGGGATGGCCCCAGAGGGACGGGATCGGCGTCAACGTTACATGGGGAATGAAGCGCGCCTCGTGCTCGGCGTCGCTCACCGGGAAGTAGAGGTCGGTCGCCGAGGGCATGTAGAGCACGCTCGCGGTGATGGATCGGAGTGCCTTCTCGGTGTTGCCGCCGAAGCCCTTCGTGGTTCCAACATCGTGTCGCTGCCAAGTGCGGGCCTGGAGGATCAGGTCGTTGGCGTCGAGCTGGCTCCATCCCTCCTGGAATAATTTGAGATACTCGTTCAGGCTTTTCGCCTTCGGTATGTCGCGACGCCACAACTCCTGTCGCCACCACTCCTGCGAGAAGAGCCAGGGAGCCCAAACCAGTCCGAACAGCTCTACCCCGCGCTTCGGGTTGGCGGTGTAGTTCCCATTCTTGAACTCGGGATCGAGCTGAATCGCCCCGATCTGGCTTTCCAATCGCACCACGCCGTGCGGCCAGCATCGGGCGGTCCCCGCCGTCGCGACGATCCGAGGGCTGAAGTCGGGATAGCTCACCGCCCACTGAAACGCCTGCTCCGCGCCCATCGAGAAGCCGATGATTGCCTGAACGTGGGTGATGCCTAGGTGCTCGACCAGGAGCCGGTGCACCGCTTCCACGTTGTCGCGAATCGTGGCGATCGGGAACTTCGGTCCGTGGAACGGCGCGGGAGTGTTGCTGGGGGACGACGAATGTCCGTTGCCGAACAGCTCCGTGGCGATGAGGAAGTAGCGGGTGGTATCCAGCGCCAGCCCCGGACCGATCAGCCAATCGTATCCATGGTGATCCGCCATGTAATGCGAGGGCAGGAGAATCGCGTTGTCGCGCGCGGCGTCGAGCCGGCCATACGTCCCATAGGTGACCCGCACGTTAGGGACGGTGGCTCCGCTCTCGAAGGTGAAGCGCGGTAGATTGAAAACCTGATGCACGGCATGGTCGGGAGCATGATTGGTGGAATCCTGAGCTCGGGCCGGAATCGGCCCGGCAAACAGCAAGGCCCACGCGAGGGAGTGTCCCATCAGTATGCGTACCACGATGCCCTTTCTCCTGCTGGCGATCCTCATAACTGCGTTCCATTCCGTCGCTGCGCAAGGCACCCCGAGCAGTCACTCCGGCTGCGGGGCTCGACCTTAGGATCCCGCCGTCAGCAGTCGTGAGTCTCAGTGATTGCTTGAGACCAGCCGCTGAAAGTCGGGCCGATCTCGGAGGCAGTCCATCTCCGGATCAATCCGGAGCGAAGCACGAGTGACGGACCCCGGCAGATGAACAACCGAATCGAGATACGCGATCGCGCCGGCAGCATTTCCCGAAAGCTGTTCCACCGTAGCTAGCTCGTTCAGCCAATCGGCCCAGCTTGCAGTTCCCGGAACCGGCTTGGTCACGTCGCGGAAGACGGAAAGCTCCCTGAGTGCCTCCGCTCGGTGCCCGAGGATCGCGAGAGCATGGGCCAGCATCACCCCATTGAACATATCATTCGGCCGCCGTGCGAGATGTTGTTGTAGCAGAACTCGGGCGGTATCCGCCGCTGCGTGAGCCACGGAATCATCCTGCAGGAGCCAATGCGTGTAAGCGTAGAGCGACCACGCTTGAGCCTGGTCCTCTGCATACGCGCGCGCTGAAAGAGTGCGGGCCACAGCCTTGAGCGAATCGTCCAGCATCCAGTAGGTCCCCCACTGGCTGAGGACAAGCCGGACGGGGTCAACGTGTCTCCGGGCCTCGAGCCCAGCCAGGGCACGCCATAGGCTGAGCCGTCGCCTCACCGGGACTTGCGGCCCGCCATTCCGGCTACTCCGAGAGCGCCGAAGACGAGAGTCGTGAGCATTTTCATCCCTGCCAACCTTTCGTCACAGAGCGAACCGATGAGCGGCCTTCACCACGATGGCCCCGTTGAGTGGTCGCCCCAGGGTATGAACGCTGGGGAATCGGTGAGGGGCGGCCGGATCGGTGGTGTAGCCCGAATTCCAGACAACAAAGAGATCATCGCCGATCTTGGGTATCCAATGAAACCGGAGATTGAAATCCACGCGCTGGTCCTCGTTGTTGTATTGAACGAAGGCCAGGAAGGTCGTACGGGTGTTGAAGGCGTACTCTGTGCGGCCGGTCACCAGCGTGGCCGTAAACCGCCCAGAAGGCAACGTCACTCGGCTCTGCGACAGTGTTGTCCCCAGGATGACGTGACCACCACCGCGCCAATCGGCCTGCACATCGACCTCAGTGTCAGTGCCATCGTAGAAGCCGCCCCAACTGACGAGGGCCCCAACGCTGAACGGATGGCTCGGGGAGGTCTGGTACTGCAGCTCTCCCCGGGTCCACCAATACCGACCGGGCGGGACCGTGGCCCCGGAGAAGACCTCGAAGGTGTCGGCCGGTGCATCGAGGAACCGTTGGATGTTGATCTCGAAGTGTGCCCCTGACTGGAAGTCGCCGCCCAGGGGACGCCATTCAAATGTGGCGGTCTGCCAGTCACTGCTCCGGAAGATGGACCCTGCTTCATTCGCGATGATATCCCAGCTGGGGATCGGGAACAGAAGATCGAGCTGCCGAATGCCGAGCAGATGAGGGCGGGGCATGATATCGAGATGCGAGGTCGTCTCCCAGATGCCGGTCCGCTGGACAAACCCGAGTGTCGGGTTGAAGCCGGCGTCGATGCGATACAGCGAGATGAACGCGTCGATGAGGTCGTTCGGAAAGTCCGTTCCATAGCGCCAGGCCATTGGGAATCCCTTGGTGCCCGGTGTTTGGCTCCCCATGATCCAGAACGACGGCTCGAGATTGAGTCCGCCGACTACCAGCGGCAGGTCCACGTCCAGCCCCGCCACTCGTTCCGCACCGTCACCGCCGGCGGTGATCCGCTGCGTCGCAATCCCACCGATGTACGAGCGGTCCAGCACATCGTGCTTCACTCTCACCACCAGGTCGTTCGCCCTGTCGCCTTCTCCAGTCTGAGCATCGAGCAGCCCGAGGGTCCACGGACCAACCTTCCCGTACACCCGTCCGCCGGCGAGAATGGACACGACCTGCCCACTGTCGCCGAGGCCGATCCGCCGGGAATAGAAGGGCTGCACCCGGGTGGGTGTCGCGAAGTCGAAGACACTGCTGGACTCGAGGAAGAAATCGCGCTTTTCGGGGAAGAAAGTAGGGAATCGAGTGAGGTTGATGACCTGCTCGTCCACTTCGACCTGGGCGAAGTCGGTGTTGACGGTGAGATCTGCCGTCACGGTGGGCGAGACGGCAAGTTTGGCATCGACCCCCGCCTTACCGTCCGCTCCGCCGCTCTGCAGGGCGTTCCCGAGCGCGTCGTGATCAGCGGCCGTGGCGCGGCCGAGTACGTAGGGCTTGACCTCGAGATCCCTGCCACGGCGGAGATCCTCAAATCCGGTCACCTCTCCTTCGTAGATGAGGCGGTAGATGCCCTCGGTCCTGCGCCAACCTCGCCAGAGAGCCACCTCGTTCTTTCGGCGGATGAAACGCTGTGCGTTGAATCCGAAGGAGTTCCCCCCTTACCGCCCGGAATCGCAGTGTCCGGAAGGGAATGCGGAACTCTGCGGTCCATCCGGTCGAATCCCGCGTGACGGCGACGTCCCAGATGCCATTCCAGTTCTCGTTGGCGTCATCGAGCCCGTTGAACTGGGCATCCCACATGGCGCCGTTCGGGTTGGTGCGGAAGACGAAGCCGCTGCGCCGATCGTGAAAGCTGTCGATAAGCAGCATGACGTAATCGTCCACCTCGAGATCGGCATCCCGGCGGAGCTGCGTCGCCCGTAGCCCGCGGACGTCGGAGTCATAGGCGCGGACGCCCACGTAGAGTGCGTCTCGGTCTCGTACGAGTTTCACCACCGTTCGCTCGGTGGACAGCACCCCCTCGTCCGGCTCCTGCTGGCGGAACTCCGTGATGGAGTCCGCCATCACCCAGAAGGGCTCGCTCAGATGGCCATCGAGCTGCACCGGATCCACAACCCGAATCGCCTGGATTTGCAGCGAGTCCGCCCGCGCTCCTCCAACGCTCTGCTGGCCTGACACGCGGCCGGGCCCTGCGAGGCACAGGACCACGACGGTCGAGCTGGCGACGAACGCACGACGCACGACGTTTCCGGTCGGTGGCATGGGTGTGAGGGGCAAGCATCGCGGCGTCAACAAGCCCAGCGTAGCCCGATCAGCCGCGGGCCGCCAGGCCGATCAACGCGGCGGCGACCACGATGAACGGCTCAGGGACCTTCCATTTCAGCCAGGTGAGCCCGAAGGCAGCGGCGGATGAGAACCGTCGTGACGTCGACCAGGGACTGCCGTGCCAGAACGATCACGGCCTCGGCGATCGCTCCGGTTGCTCCTGCCGTGATGCCGGCGACCGTCGATGCGAGCCAGGGTCGCTTCCCATAGCGGTGGAAGTAGGGCGCGGGGATCACGGTGAAGAGATACGCGGGCAGGAAGGTCGCCCCGCCAGCTAGGCACGCCCCGGCGAACCCCGCAACCACATAGCAAATCACCACGCAACGCATCGCTCCACAGCGATCGGTAGCCCTCGAGGAACGATTGCATCCCCCATTACACGCCCGCCGCCCCCGGCCTCACGCCGGAGGCGGGTCGGCACATCGGCCGCCGACTCGGCTTCATTCCTCCTGTCTGACGAACTGCACCTCACCTTCGACGCGGACCTTGTTCGCGACCAGCACGCCGCCGGTCTCGATCGTCTGGTTCCACTTGAGCCCCCACTCCCGGCGGTCGAGCTCGGTCTTGAAGCTGAACCCCGCGCGCGTCTTCCCCCAGGGGTCGGTCCCCCGACCCTCGTACTCACAGTCGAGCACCACCTCCATCGAGATGCCGTGGATCACCAGGTCGCCGACCAGCGCGAAACGGTCGCCTTCCTGCTTCGGCGGGTTCCCGTCGATACGCGTGCTGTGGAAGGTGATCTGAGGGAAGTGCTCGGCGTGGAAGAAATCGGGGCCACGCAGGTGCGCGTCCCGGTCGCCGACGCCGGTATCGATGCTCGCGACGGTGATGATCACGTCGACCCCCGCCTGCTCCGGGTGATCGCGGTCTCCCGTCAGCGTCGCCTGCACGTCCTTGAAGCGGCCGCGCACGGTGGTCATCATCATGTGCTTCACCGCGAACTCGATGCTCGAGTGCGCGGGGTCGAGTTGCCAGGTGGGTACCGCGACCCGTCCGGCAGTTGCGGTCGTCATTGTTTCCTCCAGGGTACCGGGGTCGAATCTGGTCCTGAGCGCGAACGGCGCGCCGTGACTATATCGTGTACTGTCGTTACGTCCGTCAAGGTTGGACCAGGCCGAGCCACCGAAGGGCATGCACCTGGCAGTCGCATTCCATGAAGGGGACGCGCTGGCGAGGAAGGACGAGGTCGTCGCGTTGCTGAAGGAGGCAGGGGCGAGGCTCTGATTGCCTGACATGGGGGAGTCGCATCCGTTTCTGACCGCCGAGTGGCGGTACCTCGTCATGCTCAACTACGAGGTCCCGTCCGCGCTGCTCGCGCCCCTCGTCCCGGCTGGCACGGAGCTCGACACCTGGAACGGTGCGACGCTGGCCAGCGTGGTCGGCTTCCGGTTCCTGGACACGCGGGTGCTCGGGATCCCGATTCCCGGCCACCGGGACTTCGATGAGGTGAACCTCCGCTTCTATGTCCGCCGGCGCGGCGAGGACAACCAGTGGCGGCGCGCGGTCGTCTTCGTGCGCGAGCTAGTGCCCCGGCGGGCGATCGCCCTCGTGGCACGCTGGTGCTACAACGAGCCGTATGCGGCCGTGCCCATGCGCCACGAGCTCCACATGGCCGGCGCCGAGGACGGGCAGCCGGGCCGGGCGGCCTACGCCTGGCGCGTCGCGGGCGGCTGGCATCGCCTCGAGGCGAGAACGCGGGGCCGGCCGGCGCTGCCGGATCCCGGCTCGGAAGCCGCGTTCACCGCCGAGCATTACTGGGGCTACACGGTCCAGCGCGACGGCGGGTCGAAGGAGTACCGGGTGGAGCACCCGGCGTGGCGGGTCTGGGATGCGGAGGCGGCGGAGCTCGACTGCGATGTGGCGGCGGTGTATGGGGCAGGCTTTGCGGAATGTCTGGGGCCCAGGCCCCGGTCGGCTTTTCTGGCTGAAGGCTCCGCCGTCACGGTCCATCGAGGGCGGCGCTTGCCCATCGGATAAAGAGTCGGCGTCTCCCTTCAGCGGAGCTCATGACGACGCCCAGCCGGTGCACTTGGTCCAGACGCTGACGACCTCCGTGCTGCCTCCTCGAACGAGGTGGTAGCGGTCGTAGGGAGCCGCGGTGAGGCAGGCGTGGTTCGGCACGACCCTCAGGCGCGTTCCCACCGGAAAACGCTCGACCATGACCTCATAGGACTCCGCCGCACCGATGAGACCGTGTTCCTGGTTCACCTCCGCCACGTGCATGTCGGCGAGCGGCGGGCCGCCGTTCATCGGACAGACCAGGCCGAAGCCGATGTGCTTGCCCTGCCGGTTGGCGCTCACGTCCTTGGAAAGGGCCAGCGCGCCGGCATCGATCAGCATCCGCCGCGAGCGCGGGTTATGACCGATGACGGTCGTCAGGACCGACACCGCGATGTCGTCGACCGTACAACTGCCGAGCGAGGTCTGCGCGAGATCGAAGAGGGTGTAGACACCGGGGCGCATGTCGGTCACGCCGGCCAGCGAGCTCGCGTGCATGGCTGTGGGCGAGGAGCCTACGCTCACATCCGGGACCTCGATGCCCGCGGCCCGCAGTCGATCGGCGGCCTGAACGACGGCGGCGCGCTCCTGTTCGGCAATCTCCCGCACCTCGCCGACGCTCGTCGCATCATAGCTCTGGCCGGCGTGGGTGAGCACACCCGAGAGCGAAAGCATCGGCGAGGCCTGCACCACCTGCGCGATGGGCAGCAGCTCCGGCCCATCGGCGAGAACGCCGCCGCGTTTCCCGCCACAGTCGATCTCGATGAAAAGCGAGAACCGCTCACCGAGCGCAGCCGCCTGTCGGGCGACCTCGGTCACGGATGCCACGCTGTCGGCGACCAGCCTGATGCGGGTGCCATGCTCCCGCTGGAGGCGGGCGAGGGCAGGGAGCTTGTGGGCGGCGATCCCGACGGCGTACGTGATGTCGCCGAAGCCTTCGCGGGCGAAGTACTCGATCTCGGCCACCGTGGACACGGTGATGCCGACCGAACGCTCACGGGTGGCCAGCCGCGCGACGTCGGCGGACTTGGCGGTCTTCATGTGGGGCCGGAGCTGGACGCCGAGCTGGGCAGCGCGGCGGATCATTCGCTCGCAATTGCGCTCGACGCGCTCGATGTCGAGGATCAGCGCGGGCGTCGCGACGTGTGCGAGGCTCACCTGGTCTGATGGCATTCCCGGGTCAGGGCGGCGCATCCGCCAGCCCGCGGTACCGGGCCGCCTGCTCGGACTGGCCGGTCGCGCCGTAGATCGTCGCGAGATGGCCCGCCGTCACCCGGGCCAGCGTGTCCTTCAGGCTGTCCTGGATCGCGAAGACCCTGAGCGCGAGCGGCTCGGCCTCCTTCCACCGCTGCTGGTCCACCAGCATCGTCACCAAAAACCGGCCGAAGCGCACCGTATCCATCGGCGAGGCCGCGCCGTGCGGATCGGTCACCGTCAGGACCCACCGAATATTTCGCTCCGAGTCGGCCCTGCGGCCGACGTAGAACTGGTTCCGTCCCAGCCACCCGGTCGCGAAGACCACGTCGGGGTGCTCCGGCCCGTAGGCCCGCCGCATCCGGAGCAGCGCCTCCTCGTACAGCGGCTCGGCCGCGGCGTACGACCCCATGTCGTGCTCCAGCGACGCGAGGTTGAAGAGGGTCCGGCCGATGGCGGGGTTGTCGTCCCGGAGCAGCGCCCGCCGCATCGCGAGAACCTGCTCGACCATCATCTTCGCGCTGTCCCCGAAGCCGGCATGGTCGTAGACGTAGCCCAGGTTCTCGAGATGGGTGGCGAGGTAGGGGTGCGCGGTGCCGAACAGGGCGGAGTCGAGCGCCACCGTCTGGTGCGCCACCGCGAGGGCCTCGGTCAGCTCGCCTCGGTTGGCCAGGGTGATGCTGAGATCGCTGAGGATCGGCACCATCTGCGGGTGCCGTTCGAGGCCGAGCTCGCGCAGCATCGCGGCCGCCGCACGGCCGGTGGACTCGGCCTTCGCCAGCTCGCCGGCGCCGAGCTGGGTGGACTGGACCCGGGCCATGGCCGTCGCCACGGCGAGGTCGCGCTCCCCGGCGACCCGCCGGATGATCGCGAGCGCCTCGTGAGCGAGCGAGTCGCCCCGGGCGGCCTCGCCCTTCGTGTTGGCCAGGTCGGAGAGATCGAGCAGGGTCCCGGCCATGACGGTGTCCGCCCCTCCGTGCCCGCGGCGGATCTCCAGCGCCCGCCCGAGGGCGACTTCGGCCGAGTCGAGCTTCCCCTGGGAGGTGAGCATGATCCCCAGGTCGTTCCAGCTCTCGGCGGTCTCCTCGCTCGCGGGGCCGGCCCGGGCGAGGCGCTCCCGCAGGGTCTCCCGGTAGAGCGTCTCGGCCTCGGCGAGCCGGCCGAGGCCCTGGTAGGCGGTCGCGATCGTGCGCCGGACCGAGGCCGCGACGACCGGATCGGCGATCCTGCCGGCATTCACCTGCTTGACCCCTTCCGCGAGCGCGTCCACCACCGTCGTCTGACGCGCGCCGCCCTGCCATGGGTCGGCGGACTTGAGCAGGTCCACGAGGAAGTTGCTGATCCCCCGCGCCTTGGCCGCCTCCTGCGCGGACCGGTCCCGCTCCCGCATGATGCCGGTGACGCCCACCACGAGAGCGACAGCAGCCGTCGCCAGCACTGACACGCTGAGCCGGTGGCGGCGGACGAACTTGGCGGTGGTATAGCCGAGCGTCGGCGGCCGCGCGGTGACCGGCTTGTGCTCGAGGTGGCGCTCCAGGTCGAGCGCCAGGGCGTTCGCGGTCTCGTAGCGGCGGGCCCGGTCCCGCTCGATCGCTTTCACCACGATCCAGTCGAGGTCGCCCCGAAGCTCCCGGCGGAGGCCGACGGGCGTGGTGCCCCGCTGCTCCGCGACGGGAGTCGCCCGGTCGGCCGCGAGGCCCGCGACCCGGTTGCTCGGCGTGGGCGTGTCGGCGGCCCCGAGGACATACTGCGCGATGAACGGCGCGGGCAGGAGGCCGCGGTGGTCGAACGGCAGCACCCCGGTCATCAGCTCGTAGAGCACCATGCCGAGGCTATAGATGTCGGCCCGGGTGTCGATGTCGAGGCCGCTCGCCGCCGCCTGCTCCGGGCTCATGTAGGCCGGCGTCCCGACCATCACGCCCAGCTCGGTGGTGAAGGCCGCGTCGTCGGCCGTCCGCTCGACCGCCTTCGCGATGCCGAAGTCGATGATGGTCGGCACCGGCTGCCCGTCGACCACCCGGACCAGGATGTTGCTCGGCTTGAGATCCCGGTGGATCACGCCCTTCTGGTGCGCGTGCTGCACGCCCCGGCAGACGCCGAGGAAGAGCTGGAGCCGCCGGCGGAGATCGAGGCCGTGCCGGTCGCAGTAGTCGGTGATCGGCTCGCCGGCGACGAGCTCCATGACGAAGTAGGGCAGCCTCTCGTCGGTGGTGCCGGCCTCGAGCGCGCGGGCGATGTTGGGATGGTCCATCACCGCGAGCGCCTGCCGCTCGCTCTCGAACCGCGCGAGCACCTCCACGGTGTCCATCCCGCGGCGGATCACCTTGAGGGCGACGGTGCGGCGGAGGGGCTCGAGCTGCTCGGCCTCGTAGACGGTGCCCATGCCGCCTTGGCCGAGGACGCGGACGATGCGGTAGGGACCGATGCGGTCGGGGTGCGGGGAGCGCGCGGGCGCGGACGGCGAGGCCGGCTGGGCCGGGGCGCCGGATATCGCCGTCGGTTCTTCGGGGAACATCCGGGCAATCTGCCTATGGAGGTCGGTTTGGCAAGGCTTGGCGCCTCGCTCTAGCGGCCGAGCGCTAGGAGCAGCAGGGAGCGCGGCGCGAGGCATTGGGAGACGTACCAGCGCCGTGGGCTGTCGGCCGATTGCCCAACCGCGGCGACACTGGTGGCCGAGCTTCCGGGCGTGCCTGCCCGCGCAGTGGCGTCTCGCCAGCGCAATGGCCAGGGGACGGCTAGGTAACGCCTGGCTCCGATGATCCATATGCCCGGGTGGGATCCCGATCCTTTCTCCGAGACGGACGGGAGCTACCCCATGATCAAGTCTGAGACGATAGTGCTCGTGCTCGCTGTGGGCAGGCTGAGCACGTGCAGGGGCTGGACGGTCCAGTCGGCGGCGGACGCACCCTCCTTACACCGTCACCACTCGTAGTCCACCGAACGGAGTGCTCTATGTACGCACGATCACTCTCCACCGCGAGCGCGCTGCTATTGGGTACGCTCGGCTGCAGCGATGACACCGCCCCTCCTGGCGCGCCGAGCGCCGTGGCCCCGTTGGAGGCCGCTCGCCCTGTACTGGCGAGGACCGCCTCCCCGACGCGGAGCCGCGTCCAGTACAGGGGGATGAGCGCGGAAGCCGGCTTCTTCGCCATCGATCCGTCGGGGTGCGTGGAGACCGACGTGCACGTCTTCAGTGCCGAGCAGGCAGTGAAACAGGGCCCCGGCAAGCCGGTCGACGGACCGCTGGCCGAGGTCTCGTTGTTCCAGTTCAACTATTGCACGTTCGAGACCTTGCGGAGCGCCTTCGGCCAGACCGACGATGCGGCCTTCGATGCCGACAACAGCCTCAACGAGGCTCGCGTGCGGGCAATGATCCCGACGGTCGACTTCATCCGCAACGCGGAGGTGCTAGTAGAGGTGGAGCTCACCTGGACAGGGTCGGGTGAGCTCTTTTCCACGTCGCAGCGCGAACGGTTCAGGGTGCCCGGTCAGATGGAGACCACCTGGTTCAAGGGTGCTTTCCGCGAGGCGGCGGCGACGGGCACGGTGGTCGTCGAGGGTGAGAACCTCACGCCCAATGAATCAGACTTTGCGCAAGTCGTTCGCGCCAGGAGCGGGCAGCTCATTGTGGAGCGGACTCGCTAACACGGCGGAGCGCCCGCTCCCTGCTTCGTGTTACCCTCGATTGGAGGAGCCATGCGTCATCCCGCCTTCCGCGCAGCGTCGCTGCTCGTTCTCGTGGCATACGTTGGGGCGTGCACCGGCTGGCAGGTGCAGTCGGCCACGCCAGCGCAAACCCTCGCCGATCCCCCACACGCCACGAAGACCGTTCGGCTCACGACCGAGCAGCAGGGGCACGTCTACTTGACCCATCCAACGGTGACAGGCGACAGCGTGAGTGGCCGCCAGGGCGATGCGCCAGCCATCTTTGCCCTGACAGATGTAAAAGAGGTCGCTACCAAGCAGCCCAAGACCACGAATACCGTTTTGCTGGTGTCCGGCGCAGTGATTGGGATGGCGGGAATCGCCGCTCTCGTCTACATCAACGGCTACAACCCCGATTGAACAACTGTAACCGCTCGTAGCTCGGTGTGAGTGCGTGACAACCGTGGTTGTCAAACGCCCGGCGATTGCGGCGGCGACGCCTAGGGTGTCCTCGGCTCGCGGGCCACGCGCGGCTTCACGAGCACGAGTTCGCCGGGCCGCCGGCGGTCGAACTTGAGCCCCCACCAGGAAGCGATGGCGAGCGACAACACCCGCAATGTGCCCCCGAAGTGGTCCCCATCGGTTGAGGAGAGTCCCATGCGCTTCAGCTCCGTGGCCACGCTCATCCTGGTTCTAGCAGCAACAGCGGGAGGCGCTGGCGCGCAGGCTTCGACACCAGCCGCAGGCCCCGGGCACCAAGCGGCAACGTTCTCTGAATCGGTCCCGGCACAGAGCTCGTGGTCCAGTGCCCTCTCCGGCGGCTACGCCACCGGAGTCGATAATAGTGACTTTAGCCACGGCTCAGTCGCCCTGGCGCTCAGTGTCTTCCGTGGTGGCGGAGGGAAGCTCGGATTTGGCGCGGAAGTCGGGTACGATCACCACGAGAGCTCCAGCAGGGGTAGGCCGCCCTACGATCACCCGGAACTCGAGCGAGGTGGTGAAGGGTCTCGGCACATTTGACTATGACCAGTCGGCTTGGCACCTCGCAGCCATGCTGCGACTAAGGTCGCCTAACGGATCGCTCCGTCCCTACGGCCTTGCCGGGCTAGGGGTATATGCGTTACGCCAGGACAATGAGGATTTCGTGGCCCCAGGCCTCAACCTGGGCACTGGAGTCGAGTTTCACCCCGGCGAGGGACCACTCGGCCTCTCTGCTGGCGCCCGTTTTCACCTGGCGGGGAGACCGACTGGCGATACGCTGGGAGGAGCCGGCTTTCTTGCTCTCCTGCTCGGCGTCACCTACCGGTGAGTAAAGCCTGGCTGGGTCTCAGTGGCCGGTAATTAGATCGCTGAAGGACACAGCCATGCTCAGACACTCACATCTCGTCTCCAACGTCCGTGGCTGGATAGGGCACTCACCTCGCAACCTCAGGGCTTGGCAACGAGTGGACCGCGAGGCAGATTCGTCTTGCCCCCCCAACAGGTCGTTTGCCATGACCACTCCGCTGGTCCAGCCCGAGTTGCAGACCTCGGGCGCGATGGCGACACCACTCGTCAGCCCGGTTTCAGGCGATCTGCTGGACGACAGCGTCCGCCGGTTGCGGGTGGCGTGTATCGTGTGGGTTGCCCTCTGGCTCACTGCGATCCTCGTCAACCACCTCATTCTCCCCTTACTCCACGTGAGCGAGACGCAGGTAGTGCCCTGGACGCGGGTCGCCGATGCGCTGGCGGTGGCCTGCATCCTGGTCTCCCTCCTGGTGTACCAGTTCGCACCCTCCTGCAGGCAGCCGGGCACGCTGGTCGACCTCAGCCTTGGTTACGAGCTGGTGCTGGCGTTTGCCCTCGGCGTCATCAACCAGTGGCAGCCCACCCAGATCCTCGGGGGGCGCCTCTCCTGGATCTGTGCCCTGGTCCTGCTGCATCCGTCGATCGTACCGGGGCCCCCGAGAAAGATCCTGATCGGCTCGCTGCTGGCGGCGAGCATGGACCCGGTGGGCCTCGGCATCGCATGGCTTCGGGGCGTGGCGCTTCCGCCGATGGGGGCGATGGTGTGGGCCTACCTCGCCAACTACGTGTGCGCGGTGCTCGCCGTGGTGCCGTCTCAGGTGCTCGCCAGGATGAGCCGTCAGGTTCGTCGCGCACGGGAGATGGGGAGCTACCGGCTGGGCGACCTGATCGGCCAGGGCGGCATGGGAGAGGTGTATCATGCGCATCATCGACTGCTGGCGCGGCCGGCGGCCATCAAGCTAATCCGGCCGGAGGGCGCCCTGGACGACGGCGCGAGCATGTCGCGGCTCGCCGTGCAGCGCTTCCGGCGCGAGGCCGAGGCGGCGGCGAGCCTGCGGTCGCCCCACACGATCCAGCTCTACGACTTCGGCGTGACCGCCGACGGACGGTTCTACCTGGTCATGGAGCTGCTCGACGGGATCGACCTCGAGACCCTGGTGCGCCGCTACGGCCCGCAGACTCCCGGCCGGGTGGTGCACCTGCTGCGGCAGGCCTGTGACTCGCTCGAGGAGGCGCACGTCCACGGGCTGGTCCATCGCGACATCAAGCCCGCCAACATCCACCTGTGCCGGCTCGGCCTCGAGCACGACTTCGTCAAGGTGCTGGACTTCGGGTTGGTCAAGCACGACGAGAGCACGGGCCACACCCAGACCTTTCTGAGCGCGCCCGGCCTCACCCCGGGCACGCCGGCCTACATGGCGCCGGAAATGCTCACCGGCGATTCGTTGGACGGCCGGCTCGATCTCTACGCGCTCGGCTGCGTGGGCTACTTCCTGCTCACCGGGGTGAGGGTGTTCGAGGCGGAGAGCGCCGTCGTGATGATCGCCCGGCACCTCAAGGCCGAGCCGATTCCGCCCTCGATCCGCTCGGGCAGCCCGATTCCGCCGCGGCTCGAGGACGTGATCCTCGCGTGCCTGGCCAAGGAACCGGGCGACCGGCCACCCGACGCCGGAGAGCTGTCCCGGCGGCTGGCGGAGGCGGATGTGTCGCCCTGGACGCAGGCCGACGCGCGGGCGTGGTGGGAGGCCAACCTGGGTTCCACCCGGCCGCCTCCGTCCAGCGATTTCCCGACCTCGTGGCCCACGCGCGTCGAGGTCGCGCTCGGCGCTCCGGAGCCGCGCTGATGCGAGGCCGCCGCCGACTCGCCCTGCTGGCGATCCTCGTACCGTTGCTCACGGCGCCGGGCACTTCCCTCCGTCGGCCGGCGAGCGCATCCACCGCCTGCGCCCAGCCCTACCGGGCGACGCGCGACGAGATGCTCCACGCCATGGCCACCCACGGCGACTACAACCTCACGGCCACGACCACGTCCATGCGGTTCGGGACAGAGGCGCTGCTCAAGCTGGTGCACCGGCGCATGCAGGAGGCGCCGGGGGTCACCCGGCTGTTCATCGATCAGTCTGACTGGTTCACGGCCCACATGGAGACCGCGGGTGTCACCTATGCGGGGATGTCGGAGGCGGCGAGATCGGGCTTCGAGCACCACCAGAACGTGAGCCTGGACTACGGGCCGGGCGTGCTCCGGCAGGTCGTGGAGGGGCCCGCGCCGCTGCTCGCGCTCGACGTGACCATCGCCTGGCCGGACTCCGGCGACGCGCCGTCCTCGTTCACCTACCAGGACACCCTCTCGGCGCCGCACGTGGAGGTGCACAACAGCCGGGTGATCCACTTCAAGCTGGTGGAGTACCCGGACATGGTGCTGTACGACGAGATCGACGGCATCTCGGTCAAGCCGCTCGGCTTCCTGTCGGCGATCTTCGCGGTGGTGGGCAAGCCGGACCTCAAGCGGAACCTGATGGCCGTTTCGCCCGACCAGTGGCAGGTGATGCGCGGGCGAGTGAAGATCCTTCTCGGAATCTCCAAGACCGCGCGGGCGGTGATCGAGCCCGGCGGCGTGGGGCACGAGAAGGTTCCCGAGGGGAGGCCCGATCTCGAGGCATTGACTGAGAAGCTGGGGCAGCCGCTGAAGCTCAAGTACGGCGATCCTTCGTGTTGAGCTTGGCGCCGCTCCCCGGGAGTTCCCGGGGATGATCACGGGCAGCTGGCTCGGCCGCCCCGCAGCTTCCAATACCTAGCGTCGTGCGTCTATTGCCAGGCCGGCGCGATCCCATCTCCCTCGCTGAGTCCAGTAACCGACCCGCCCACTCGGCGTGAAGTGGTTACTTCGCTTCACCACGAGGCCTCGCCCCGAGTTGGCCCATTGACATATTCCCATATCGACATATAATTCGACCCATGTCTCGTGCCGCCACGACCTCCGACAGCTTCAACGCCGTCGCCGAACCCCGCCGGCGAGACATCCTGGACTTCCTCGCGCCCGCCGAGCGCCCCGTCGGCGACATCGTCGTGGCGCTGGGGCTGGCGCAACCGTCGGTCTCCAAGCACCTCCGGGTGCTTCTGGAGGTCGGCCTGGTAGAGGTGCGGCGCGACGGCCGCCAGGCGTTCTATCGTACCAACGCAGAGGCAATCAAACCGGTCCACGAATGGACCAGCCGATTCGAGCGCTACTGGCGCCAGCAGCTCACCCGAGTCAAGGAACGCGCCGAGCAGCAATCGAAGCGGAGTGACGGGGACGGCACTCAGAGGAGACAACCATGACCGCGATCGCCCCAGGAATCGATAACCTCTCGCTCAGCATTGCGGAGGAGACCCACGTTCGCGCGCCCCTCGCCGCGACCTTTGCGGCGCTGCTCGAGGAGATGGGCCCCTCGAACGAAGGACACAACGGCACACCCATGCCGATGACGCTCGAGCCCTGGCCCGGCGGCCGTTGGTTCCGCGACCTCGGTGACGGCAATGGGCACTTGTGGGGTCACGTGCAGGCGATCAAGCGACCCACGCTGCTCGAGATCACGGGACCGCTGATGATGTCGTTCGCCGTGTCGTCGAATCTGCAGTACCGGCTCAAGGAGACCGACGGCGGGACTTGGATCGCGCTCCGTCACACGGCGCTGGGCCTGTTTCCCGACGGCTATCGTGAGGCGCTGTCGCAGGGCTGGCCGCTCCTGGTCGACCGGATTCGGCGCCGGGTGGAGAAGCCGTAACCCGATGTGCACTGAGGACGGAGGGTAGCTGAATGGCACTGATCGACGGCATGCTGCGGGAGCTGGAGGATGAAGCGGTGACGACGCGCCGAGTCCTCGAACGAGTCCCGGACGACCGGCTGGAGTGGCGGCCACACGAAAAGGCGAGGACGCTGGGCGAGCTTGCACTGCATGTCGCGATCGTGCCCGGCGGAGTCGCCCAGCTCGTTGCCTCGGCATCGCCGGCTCGAGCGCCCCAGGTTGGGCAAGACCCCAGCCCGGCGAGCAGCTTGGAGCTCATGCCCGCGCTCGACCAGAGCATCGCGACGGCGAAGCAGGTGCTCGGCGGTATGGACGACGGAGCGCTGACGGCGACGTGGCGACTGACGAACGGCGAACGGGAGCTCTTCGCCACGACGCGGGCAGCGATGCTGCGGTCGGTCATGCTCAACCACTGGTACCATCATCGCGGGCAGCTGACGGTGTACCTGCGAGAACTGGGCGTTCCGATCCCCTCCATCTATGGACCGAGTGCGGACGAGAACCCGTTCGCCTAGCCGCGACTTGGTCCCAGCCCCACGGTCGCGATTCGCGCCGCCGGATCCGCGTGGCGCGAATCAGGCCAGACCCGCCGCGCCAGGGACGAGATGCGCCGCGCCAGGCCTCCCGTGCGCTGTTAGGCCGCAAGTCCACGGCGCAACAACCACAGTATGCTGAAGCCGATGGCGAGGGTGACGACCGCCGCAACCGGTACAGATCCCCAACCCAACCCGCCCCATACCTTAGGCGCTAAGCCGCCTGCGGTCGTGAGGCACGCGAGCCAACACCCCTGAATGACCCGAGCTCGACGTGCATGGGTGGCCCCTGATGCTACCGCAAGTATAGAGAAAACCCCGTAGCCGAGCTGGGCACCGCTCTGGACCTTCTGGCTAAGGGATTGCAATGCCGGCCACTGATCGATCCCGCCCTTAATCCCCACACACGCCAGGGCAAAGAGCATGAGAACCGCCAGAGCGAGCAGCGTGTGGTCTAACTTCATCTTCAGCGACACATAGCCTCGCGGCCTAACGGAATGCAAGTCAGCTGCAGGCCATCGTCCTCGCGACCGCGCCAACTTACGGACCGCTGATCATCATCGGCGATCGGTGTCCGAAAGAAGCTCGGGAATGATCGGGCCGTCGGCTCCTGCACGTCACCCCGTTCAACATCCTCGAGCTGTTCGCCTCGCACAGACCTCCCGAGGAACCTCTGCATGAATCCGACCAGGTGCGACGACTCACCATACAGAACTCGAATTCGCATAGGCAAGGGCGGCGATCAAGTACAGGGTGCCAACCCCTACGGCCGCCGACCCCACCCCGAGGAGGACGGTCTTCGTCGCATCCCCTTTCCGGATAGCGACGTACTTCACGTCCGCCAGAGCCACGCCGCTTCGGTCTGCGTGCCCTCCGGAGGCCTGCGATTGCCCGATCCCGTAGAGCGTGTCGCCCGCGATCTCGGGCTGGTTCAGGACGACGGTCGTACTGTCGGCGCGGGTAACCCGAACTTTCTCGGGCTGGTGCTCGGCCAGGACCTGCTGGGGCGAAGCCGACTGGATCGTCCAGCTCGTGCAGGCACTCAGCCAGCCCACAGCCAGCAAGAGCACCATCGTCTCGGACTTGATCATGGGTAGCTCCCGTCTGCCTCGGAATGAAGGATCGGTTCCCGCCCGGGCGTATGGATCATCGGCCTGAGGTGTCCATCGAGCTTGTGACCGGAAGCTCTGGGAGGGCGCTCAAGCGCCAGTCAAGCCGGGAGAGGAGGCATCCAGGCGGTCGCAGCCTCGATGGTGGAGTACGTCAGGAGGGATCGGCAGTTCGGACGGGCGGGCAGCGCTGGTGGCGGAAAGGGGTTAGCCGCTTCAGACTGAGGAGGCACGCTCCGCCGGGGCCCGGCTGCGATTCAGCTGCATGCGCGGGTTAGGCGCCAAGCAATAGGCACCCGGTCGGTCATTTCCGAAGCGTGCTCGGGCCGTCGCTACCCGTGCTGAACGCGATCGTCCCGGCGGCCACGAGGACGCCTCCTACCAGGATTGCGCTGCGCTCATCGCTCGGACGTCGCACCGCCACGGCGGCAATGTCCGGAAGGGCGATCGCCCAGGCACTTCCCTGCACCTGGCCTCGGAGGGAATCCCCCACGATGACAGGGGCCTCGACCACGGTACGAGTGCTATCCGTCTGCGTGACGCGAAGGCGCGTCGGATGGGCGGTGGTCACGAGGTCGCTGGGGCTTGCCGCCTCTACGTGCCACTCGGTACAGGCGCCGAGGGCCGTGACGAGCAGCAAGCACCGTCCCACTGCCGCTAGACCTGAAGAGTGCATAGGCTCGCCCCATGGTCGTCGGATTCCCGCGCGGGGCGCCGGCCAGCCACGGCCTGTCGGCTGCATTTGCGGATTAGGCGGCCGCCGGCGACAGAAGGTCGCGGATCCGTTGGCCAAGATCCCGCAAGGCCGCCGCGGCCTCCTGATGCTGACTCTGAGTCGCGGCGGCCTCCACTAACGCGGCGTCCGCGAGCGTGAAGCCGAACGGCTGCTCGGCGAGCGCGAACGCCGCTAATGGGGCGCGGGCGGGTGGCGGGACCAGGACGCGGTCGTGGGCCCGGTTCATGACAACGACCGAGCCCGTCTCGTTGAGACCCAGCTTGGCCACGTACTCACTCGCGTCATCCTCACGTGCGCCCGAGCGAGATTTCGCCCAGCTATCCAGGTCGCGCGCCGGTTGGCGGTAGTCTCGTGCTTCCCACTGATCCGACGTAAGGGCCGGTCCCTGGGTATGCGGCATGACTGTTGCCCCTCCGTTCTTTCCCCACACCGTGTTGGTGGCGCGGTCCGCCTATCTGGTATTAGACCGCGTCTCCGAGCATAAACCACGCCTGGCAGGCAGCGCTTCTCTCCTCAGCGCTCCTAAGACGGTGCAGCACCTCCCTATCCTCCATGTGTCCCTGGTACCAGTACGGCGAGTGCTGTCCATCATGATCCCAACGCCTATCCTTCCGCCCGCAGCACGATGACGGGATCGATGCGCGTAGTTGCTTGAGCCGGGATGAGGATCGCGAGTGTCGTGACACCCAGGAGGAACCCGGTGACCGCTGCGAACGTCGCCACGTCAGTCGGAGTCACCTCGTAGAGCATGGCCGACAGCAGACGATTCGCCAGCAGTGCGCCGAGTAATCCCAGCGCCGATCCCAGCACCGCGATCGTGAGACCGCGCCGCATCACCATCCACCGTAGATCTCCTGTGCTCGCACCGAGTGCCATCCGCACGCCGAGCTCGCGTGCACGCAGTCGCACCATGGCGGCCGCGGCACCGAACAGGCCGACGGCCGCCAGCGTGACCGCGGCAGCCGCGAACAGGGCGATGAGCAGCGCGTTCAGGCGCGGCTGCGCCAGAGGCCCCGCCAGGAACGTCTCGAACGGTGCGGCGCTCGCCAGCGCGACCCCAGGCTCGCTCTCGCTGATCACGCGCCGAATCGGCGCGACCAGCTCAGCCGGAGGGCTATTGGTGCGGACGGCCAGTGTCATGGGCACGTAGGGGAAGAACGACTGACGGAGCGGGAAGTAGATGCTCGGGCGGGCGTTTCGCAGATCGCGGTAGCGCGTGTCCGGGACAACCCCGACCACGGTGCCCGTCCACTCCGACTCTGCTCCCATGCTCAGGCGTTTCCCGATGGGATCCTCGCCCGGCCAGTAGTGCCGCGCGGCGGATTGACTGACCATCACGACAGCGGGACCACCCTCGCGATCCTGGTCCGTGAAGCGCCTCCCGCGGATCACCGCTATGCTGAACGTCTCGAAGTAAGCCGGCGTCACGACTTCCATGTTGAGCATCGGGTTCGCGGCCGCCTCCTCTGCGGACTGTCCTTCGGCCGCGGGGTGGCCGTCCCATCCGCCGGCGCCCGAGAAGGGGACCGCCACGACGGGTGAGACAGCACGCACACCCGGGATCGCCTCCAGGCGCGGCAACAACCTCTCGAGCATCGCTCGCTGCTTCGTCGGGTCGTCGTACTGCTCGTAGCGAAGTGTCAAATCGCCAATGAGGAGTTGCGACGACTCGAACGAGAGCTCGGCCCGCTCGAGCTTGATGAGGCTTCGGGCGATCAGTCCCGCCGCCGAAAGGACGATGAGGGCGAGCGCGACCTGCCCCGCCACAAGGGCCTCCGTCCCCAGCCGGGAACGCCGGCTGGCGCTCTGTCGCGCCTCCGACCGGAGCGCCTGGTCTATCTCGACGCGCGACGCGATGACCGCTGGCGCAAGGCCGAACACGAGCATCGCGATGCCGGTGATTCCCACCGCGCCGGCCAGGGCGGCGGCGTTCACGGTAATCTCGTCGAGGCGGGGTACGCCGGCCGGCGCGACCGCAACGAAGAGCCGGACCGCCATGTACGCCACGGCGAGGCCGAGCCCGCCGCCCCCGATGGCGAGGAGCGCGTTCTCGGTCAACAGTTGGCTGATCACCCGCGGACGGTCCGCACCGAGGGCCGATCGTACGGCGATCTCCCGCACCCGTCCGAGGCCTCGCACCAGCAGCAGGTTGGCGACGTTGATGCACGTGATCAGCAGGAGGAGCCCGGCTGCGGCGGCGAAGACGATCAGCGCCGGCCTGGTATCGCCCAGAATGAGCCTTGGGAGAGAGTCGACGGCGCCGCGCAACTCTCGCTGCCACGCTGAGGCCTCGGCGCGGCCGAAGAACCTGGTCAACTCGTCCAGGGCGCTGGTGGCAGTCGCGCCCGGCGCGAGCCGCCCGATGAGGTACAGCTCTTTGGGAGCCGTCGAGGGGACGACCGGTGCCCAGAAATCGGTGCCTTTTGGAAAGTCCAGTCCCTGAGGCATCACGCCGACGATCGTATAGGCTACCCCGTCATCGTATGTCAGGACCCGTCGCCCGAGGACGTGGGCGTCACCGCCGAACCGCTGCTGCCAGGCACGGTAGCTCAGCACCAGCACCGGCGCTGCGCCGCTGACGTCGTCCGTCGGTTGCAGCGCTCGGCCGAGCAAGGGCCGCGCGCCAAGCACCTCGAAGAATGTGCCGGACACGAGGGCGCGGGAGAGGCGCGAGATCTGGCCGCCGTCGCGGATTGGCTTGGGCGTAGCGCCATAGTAGGAGAAGAACGCGATCCCCTCGAGCGATCGGGTTCGCCGGGCGAACTCACTGGCGTCATCGAGGTCAAGGGGATAATTGGAAGCCTGGTCGCGCGCTTCACCCCACAGCACGACAAGGCGATCCTGGTCCTGAACGGGGAGCGGACGCAGGAGTAGTGTCTCAGCCACCGTGAAGACCGCGGTCGCCAGACCGATCCCCAGGGCGAGTGTGACGATCGCGATAGCGACGAACCCTGGAGTGCGGCGAAGGCTCCGAACAGCGTGGCGGAGGTCTTGGAGTACCGTATCCATGCCTCGCCTCCCTTGAGCAGGCCCGGAGGGCGCGAGCTTCGGGACTTGAAAACTGCAGAGTCGGGTCCCGAGCCCGTAGCCTCCGGCTAGCTAGTCCCCGGGCCCGCCTTGATTCTCCTTCCTGATCCTAGCCCGGTCTAGTCGGCAGAGGGTTGTTGCGTACCCATCTACATGCCGCGCGTGTCAGCCGCGCGGGCCTGTTCACCGGCGTGTCGAAATAACGCTGCCGAACGCAGCGCTCAGGATAGCCAACGCCAGACCGCAAACAATAGACGCCCCGGCCAAGGCGAGCCGGAAAACTACTCTACCCAATAGATAGCCGACCGCCACTCCGGCAGTCAGGTAACTGACCCCGCGCCCGCTCGGCCAATCTCGGCCACTTGGCTCTCCCGATAGCGCCTGCGGCAAGTCGGCGTCGAGAATAGCGGGGTGGTAGGGCAACCGGAAATGAGGTGCGTCAGACCTAGGGTCCATGTCGCTCAGATTACCCCGCTCCGCTGACGAGGACCGACCCGCGTGAGCGGGTCGGGGGTGCCGGCGGATGTGTTGGGGGTGAAGAATCGAAACCTCGCAGTTGAAGAATGGGTACGGCACGATGATCTGGAACGGATTCCCCTGGATCGCCGCGCCCTGGAGCGTGATGTCCACTCGGAACACCCCGATCGGCAGGTTGAGCGCCGCCGTGTAGGTGCCGTCCTTAGGTTGAATGCCTGCCTATGTGCCAGGCCTAGAAGCGCTGGCATTGAAAGATCGACCCCTCCGCTTGCGTCGAAGCGACCAAGCGATTGTTGGCAGAGCCACCACGATCACGAGGCTGCCGAGACCGATCAGGCGAAGCATCCCCGGGATCGCGATCGTGAACGCGAGGAAGTCCACGTTGCCCGTTTCCCAGAAGACCCACTCGCCGGCCAGCCTCGTAGCGAGGAGGGGCGTACCGGTCTCGAGAATCACGATGCCGTTGCCGGTGGCCGGGTTGAGACGTGCGGCGGTATTTATCGCAGGCTCGTTGTCCCCGTCATGACCGACGACGAAGCCACCTTTGTTATTGCTGGCGTACAGGATAGTTCCAAGGCCCCAGATGTCTTCCGAAAACTTGGATGCGTGCGGCCGCCACATCTCGTTGATGATCGCTGGCCCAAGCACGCCGCGCCCAATCGGCTCGCCGTTCTTTCCCGGTAGGTGGGCCTGAACGAAACGCGTGAGGTCGGACGCCGACGTGTACAGCGACGTGGCCGCAACGGCCGCAAATCGGTAGTGAGTCGCCGGTTTCGAGTCAACATCGTAGAACGTCGCGAGTGTCGATCCCGCTGCAGGTGTCCAACTGTATGACGACCGAACCATACCCAAGGGTCGGAAGATGACGCGTTGCATGAAGCCCTCGAACGATTCGCCGGTCACTTCTTCAATCAGGAGCTGAAGGATTGCATAGCCACCTCCCGAGTACCGCCACTCGGACCCGGGCTCGTATCCGACCTCTATAGTGCCGCTGGCCCCGGGAGACGCATCCGCCGGTCGCTTGAGGGATTCTTCCAGTGACTGGACGGCCGCGTTGGGCGCGAAGCCGGCGTAGCCGAGTCCGTCGGTGAGCCCGGCGGTGTGGCTCAGCAGCCGCCGCACCGTCACCTTGTTGTTGTCGAACTTGCTTTTGGGGAGCGCCCACCGGGTCAGGTAGGTGCTAACAGGTGCGTCCAGATCGAGCTTTCCCTCTTGGACGAGCGCCATAACACCCCAAGCAGTGATCCACTTGCTGAGGGAAGCGGTTTGGAACACGGTATTCACGTCCACCGCTTCGCCAACGGAGACGGCATGGACGCCGTGGACAGCGCCATCGTCGATTACGACGAACACAGCGTTGCCTGTGTTGCTGGAATCGACGAGCTTGGCAGCGGCGTCCATGAACCCGGCGGTGTCGCCGCGAGGAGCGAGTGTGTGCTTCCACCAGCCTTCCGAGGTCCCAACGAACACGACGACGGCCCATAGAACGAGGAGCGCGAGAGTTGCTAAACCGACGCGAACCACAGCTTTCATTGATCCTCTCACTCGTTTTCCGTACGCTGATCTTGTTCTTTGCGACGCGTCGCCTACTCATAGCCAGCCAGCACCCAGGCCTTCATCGGACGCCCGGTCAGATCGAACCCCCGCGTGTGCGGTTCCGTGAGGGCTTGACCGGCCTCCTCAGGGCCGAGGCGAGCAATCAGAGCATCGCGATGCACGCCGCAGCACATGTTGCCTTGCAGCATGAAGGTGATCCCGCCAAACATCTTCCGTTCAGCTACCCCTCTACGCCTGCTCAGGTGTGCTCGAATGCGTGCCGCCAACTTCTCATCGAATGGCATCGGGCCTCTTCCCTGGTGGAAGGGGATGTCGGTGCGTCCGGCTAACTGGTATTAGACCGCATCTCCGGCAGCATAAACCACACCCGGCAGGCAGGCTCGTACCTCTGCAGCACACTCCTAAAGCCGTGCAGCCGCGAACGCTGCGCGCGCGCCGGGGATCGAGCCTGCCACCGCGACGTTGCGGGTCGGAGGCGCCGGCGGATGTCGGGGTGAAGAATCGAGATCTAGCAGTTGAAGAACGGGTACGGCACGATGATCTGGAACGGATTCCCCTGGATCGCCGCGCCCTGGAGCGTGATGTCCACCCGGAACACCCCAATCGGCAGGTTGAGCGCCGCCGTGTAGGTGCCGTCCTTCTGGTCCTCCGGCGTGGTCAGGGGACCCTGGTTCACCTGGATCCGGTATGCATCGCCGCCCCGCTTGAGCCGGTTGCCGAACGCGTCGAACGCCGTGATGGTGATCCGCGCGGGGAGCCGGAACTGCTCGACGCAGGCCGGCACCACCGCTATGGACGTGCCCGCGTTCGCCGCCCCCGCCTCCACCGCGCTCAAGAACGGCGAGCCCTGGACCGCGGTGCCCGCCACCTTCACGTCCACATGGTCGGTCCCGGTCACGGTCGGGGTGTACGTGGCCGTGTAGCGGCCGCCGCCGTCCTCCGCCACGTCCAGCGCGCCCGCCGGGTTGGCACCCGAGACCGTCACCGCGATCGCCCCGGCCTGCCCCGCCACGTCGTTGCCCTGCCCGTCCTTGAGCCGGACCTCGATCGTCGTGCCCTCGCCCGCGGTACCCGCCGGCACCGTGGCGCGGCTCCGCCCCGCGCTCGGCGCGCCGGCGGACACCATCACCGTGGCGGTCTGGGTCACCGGCACGCCCGCGATCGTCGCCGAGACGACATGCTCGCCCGGCGTGGTCGCGCTGAAGGCGCCGGTGGCGGTGCCGTCGCTTCCGGTGGGCGCGTCCGGCTGCGTCAGCGCGGCGCCGTCGCCGGTCGCGGCGAGCGTGACCGCGAGCCCCGGGATCGGGTTGTCGAGCGCGTCGCGCGCGGTCACCGTGATCGTGCTCGGGCTCGACCCGCCCGACGCGGAGACGGCCGTTGGCGCCGCACTGACGCTGCTCTTCGCGGCGTCCACCGCCGCCGGCATGCCGGTGGCCTGGAACGTCACCGGGCTGCCGCTCACCTCGAGCCCCGAGATCGTCGCCGCGACCGTGTTGGCGCCGGCCTGCGGGCCGAGCGTCCACCCGCCCAGGGTCGCGACGCCGTCGGCGCCCGTCACCGGCACGGCCTTGCTCACCGACCCGCCGCCGCCGGTCACCGCGAACGTCACCGGAATGCCCGCGAGCGGATTGCCCTGCTGGTCGCGCACCAGCACCGCGGGCGCCACGGCCACGGCCGTCGCCACCGTCGTCGACTGGTCGCCGCCCGCGGCGGCCTCCATCGAGCCCGGCGCCGCGATGCCGAGGGCCACCGTCGCCGTGGCCGAGGCGAAGCCGTCGGCGGTGAAGATGAGGGTGTGGCTCCCGTTCGAGCCGGTGATCGCGAGGTCGGCGAACGTCGCCCGGCCCGTCGCGTCGCTCGCGGCGGTGGCACCGCCGGACACCGTGCCGCCGTCGGCGAGCCGAGCGGTGACCGTCACCCCCTGCTGCGCCACGTCGTGGCCCTCGAGGTCCCGGAGCTGGATCACCGGCTGGGGGTCGAGCACGACCCCGGCCGCCACGACCGCCGGCAGCGGCACGGCGAGCACGAGGCGCGTGTCCACGCCCGTGGCGGTGAACACCACCGGCTGGGGCGTGCTCTGGGAGGCGGGCAGGGCGGCGGTAGTGACGTAGGGGCCGAGCGCCTCGCCGAGCATGCGCTGGGTGGCGGCGCGGCCGTCGGCGGAGGTGGCGCTCGTGGCCGGGCTCACGCTCCCGCCCGACTGCGGGGTCCAGGCCACCTCGACGCCGCCGACCGGGTCGCCGAAGCGGTCCGTCACCCGCACCACGAGTGAATCGCCCAGCGGCTCGCCGGCCGCGCCGTCCTGCCGGTCGCCCCGCACCATGGCGATCGCCGAGGGCGTGCCCTGGTCGGGCACGGTCAGGCTGTCGCCACCGCACGCGAGGAGCGTGGCCAGGACAAGGCCGAGCGCCGCGCGGCCGGGCGAAAGTGCCGCGGTCGCGAGGAAGCGTCGAGCGAGTCCGCTTGAGCGGTCGGATCGCAGCATGCCCACGAGCATACCCGAATGAGGAGGTGGAGGGAGTAGAAACTTTAGCATCGTCCGGGCGTCTGAACCAGTCCGGCGGGCGGGCCGGAGGCCCCGCAAGCGCCGCTCAGGTGGTGGCGCGCTCCCGGTCGGGCGGCCGGTCGCCGTCGTCGTCCTTCCGCCGGATGATGCTCAGCCGCCCGTCGGACTCGAGAAAGCAGCGCTTCACGTCGGCCACCCGCTCCACGCCCTGCTCGCGGAGCTGCTCCATCAGGTCCTCGAGCGTGAGCATCTCCGAGCGCATGTTCTTCCGGAGGACCCGCCCGTCCCGGACGAGCGGCAGCGGCGCCTGGTTGAGCAGCCGGTAGACCGCGGGCGAGCGGAACGCCAGCCAGTCGAGCAGGTAGTTCCACCCGTAGATCGTTGCCACCAGCACCACGCCCTCGGTGAGCGAGTGGTACTCGGCGGCCATCGCGTTCTGTGCGGCGTCCGCCACGAGCACGATGACGAGGAGATCGGCCGTGCCGAGCGCGCCGGCCTCGCGGCGGAACAGCCGCATCGCGGCGAGGATGAAGAGGTACATCGCCGAGCCGCGGAGCACGAGCTCCGCAAGGCTGACGGACGGGACCAGCAGCTCGTGCCAGTCGATGGACATGGGTACCTCGCCCGTGATGCCCCCGGCGCGGCGGACGCCGGCCGGGGGACGTCACTGCAATAGCGCGAGGGACGGTCGTCGGGCCGTGACGGGAGGCACAGGCCTCGCTCCGGTCCAGCCCGCTACTCCTCCTCCGGCCGGCCGAACATGAGCTGCATGAGCGGCTTGTCCTCCGGCTGCGTGACCAGGTAGACGTGGTCCCCCGGCTCGAGCGTCGTCGAGCCCTTGGGCGGCACCAGCCGATTCCCGCGCACGATCAGCATGACCGAGGATCCATCCGGAAAGTCCAGCTCCTCGAGCGGGATCCCCGCCACCACCAGCGCTTCGTCGATGTAGAACGACAGGAGCTCGCCCTCGAGCGGCAGGCGCGACTCGATCGCCAGCACCGCCTGCGCGGCCGGCGGCTGGGAGGTCTGGAGGCCGAGCCTCCGCGTCGCCCACGCTACCGTGCCGCCCGGCACCAGGGCGTTCACCACGACGATGAAGAACACGACGTGGAAGATCCGATCCGCGCCCGGGGCCCCGACCAGCACCGGATAGGTGGCGAGCACGATCGGCACCGCGCCGCGCAGCCCGACCCAGCCGATGTACACCGTCTCCCGCCATGGGTAGCGGAACGGCGCCAGGCACAGGGCCACGATCGCGGGCCGCACCACGATCGCGAGCACCAGCGCCAGGCCCAGCCCGGTACCCGCCACCTCGAGCAGCCCGCTCGGAAACACGAGCAGGCCGAGCACGAGGAACATGCCGATCTGCGCCAGCCACGCGAGCGCATCGTGCACCCGCAGCAGCCCGGCGTGATAGGGAAGGGGCGCGTTGCCCAGGATCATGCCGGCGAGGTAGACCGCCAGGAAGCCGCTGCCGTGGAGCAGCGTCGTGACCCCATAGGCCAGGAGCGCGAGCGCGAGCGTGAGCGCGGGGTAGAGTCCGCCGCTCGGGAGCGGATTCCGGCGCAGCAGCTCGCGCCCGCCGCGCCCGATCGCCATCCCGAGCGCCGCACCCACCACGAGCTGCAGCACGACCTCGACCGCGACGCGCGCCGGCTCGGCCGCGACGGGATGGAGCAGGTTCGCGGTGAGGGTGACCGTGAGGATGACGGCGACCGGATCGTTGAGTCCCGACTCGAGCTCGAGGGTGGTGCCCACCCGCCGCTTGAGCTGGAGTCCGCTCCCGCGCAGCACGGCGAACACCGACGCGGCGTCGGTGGAGGACACGACCCCGCCGAGCACGAGCGCCTGCGGCCACGCCAGACCCCAGGCGTGGGCCGGCACCGCGATCGCCAGTGCCGTGAGCACGACGCCCACCGTCGCCAGCACCGAGGCCGGCGCCCAAGTGCGGCGGAGCGCCGCGAGCGGGGTGTTGAGGCCGCCGTCGAACAGGATCAGGGCCAGGGCCACCGAGCCGAGCCGGTAGGCGAACCGGTAATCGTCGAAGTCGATCCCGCCGATGCCCTCGGACCCGGCCAGCATGCCGATCACGAGGAACAGCAGTGCGATCGGCACCCCGATCCGCTGTGACGCCCGGCTGAACAGGACGCTCGCGGTCATCAAGGCGCCGGCGGTGGCCAGCAGCAGGGCGGTGCCGAACGGCTCGCTCGTGGACATGGGTCTAGTATACTTGTCCCAAGCTGACCGCGCGTTACCTTCGGAAAGCCCGTATCTCCTACCGGCTCAACATGCTACGCCAAATCGATTCACGGGGTTCGGATTGAGATTCTGGACCTACGCCGGAGGGCCTCTATGGCCTTCCAAAGCGTGACCAGCATCCAGGTTGGAAAGTGGGGATTTTGGTGCGCGCAATTCTAGCGCTGCGGTTCCACTCGGCGCGTTTTCGGTCCCTCCCCCAGCAGCCGTTCGGCAAAGTCTAGCCGCTCCTGCGTCTCGACCATCTCCTGCCGGAGTGTCCCCACCTCCTGATCCAACGCTTGGAGATGGGCAGCGGTGTCAGGGTCCCCGCCGACGCGGCTGTGGGCTATAATCTTCGCGATCTTGACTGCGCCCCATATCCCCATGGCGGCGATGAGGATGGTGACGACGGCGGTGGGAAAAAACAGTGGGTCCATGTTGCCTCGCTGCGCCTAGGCGCTGCCAGGTGTAGAAACAAAACCTACGGGTGGACCCGGGAGGGGGCAACCGCCTCCCGGATCCGGCGTGTGTGAGATCGGCTACGGGAGGCGAAAATGTCTTACCGGCACGGCTCCATGGCAGCGCTTGCGCTCGTGCTGCTGCTTAGCGGGTACACCTTGCACGAGCGCCTGGCGGACCCGGTGAATCGCGTCACCATTCTGTACGACGCGTTTGGGAAGTCTCCGACAATGAAAAAGGACTGGGGGTATTCCGCCCTCATCGAGCACGGCGGGAAGCGCATCCTGTTCGACACCGGCAACAACCCGTCGATCTTTGCCCAGAACGTCAAGGCCGCAGGCGTTGACCTCAAGCAGCTGGACTTCGTCGTCATCTCGCATCGCCACCTCGACCACACGGCGGGTCTCACCTATTTGTTGAGCGTCAACCCGACGGTAAAAATCTACGCGCCCAAGGAGGCATTCGGCGTGTTCGGCAGCGCGCTGCCAAGCACGTTCTACCGGAAACAAGACTCGCTGCCCGAGGAGATGCGATATTACGACGGCCATCCCGCGGACACTCTCGCATTCGGTACGGCCTGGCCCAAGGGTACATTCGTGACGGTCGATTCGACGCTCGAAGTGGCCCCTGGCGTGCACATCATCTCGCTCGTCTCCGACGCGGTTGGTACCAAGGAATTGCGCGAACTGTCACTGGCCCTGGAGACGCCACAAGGGATGGTCGTGGTGGTTGGGTGCTCGCATCCGGGAATCGAGAAGATCGTGGAGGCGTCAACCGCCATTGACCGGCACGTGCACATGGTAGTTGGCGGATTCCATCTGCCGGCGGCTCCGGACGAGGTTATCGCGCGCATCGCGACCGCCCTCCACGACACCTACAAGGTGGACCGCGTAGCACCGGGCCACTGCACTGGGGAGCCGGCGTTCTACAGATTCAAGAAGACCTGGAAGGAACAGTACACCTACGCCGGCGTGGGCAGCGTCATCGGACTGCCCTGACGCATCCGGAGCTCATCGGGCTCCGCGTACCTCCTTCGCGGCAGCGCGTTCATGGAGAAAGAAGCCGCAATTCTGCAAAGTAGAATTGGGCCCATCTTCGTGAACGAGGGCCTCTCTGAGGACACGAGCTAACCTCCGCCTGGTATACTTGTCCCCATGACTCACGAGGGCTTCACCGCGCTCCTGGCCCTGGTCGGGATCGTCATCATCATCTCGTCCCTGCTCTCGGGCGCCGTGGAGCGGACCGGGCTGCCGCTCGTCGCGATCTTCCTGCTTGTCGGCGCGGCGCTCGGCCCGGCCGGCTTCGGCGTGGTCGAGCTGACGCTCGATTCCCCGATGCTCCAGGTCATCGCGACGCTGGCGCTGGTGCTGGTGCTGTTCACCGACGCCATCGGCGTGGACATCGGCCAGGTGCGCCAACAGCGGAAACTCGCGGCGCTCATCCTCGGGCCCGGAACCCTCCTCCCCGCGGCGCTCATCACGCTCGCTCGCGCGGCTGCTGCTCGACCTGAGCTGGCCCGCCGCGGCCCTCCTCGGCGCGGCGCTCGCCTCGACCGATCCGGTCCTGCTGCGGACCCTCATGCGCCACCCCGCGGTGCTGCCCTCGGCCAAGCTCGCGCTCCGGCTCGAGAGCGGGATGAACGACGTCGATCCTGCTCCCGATCGTGGTGCTGTGCATGCTCTTGCTTCGGGCCGGGATCGCGGCGCCCGCGTGGGAGATCGGAAGGCACGCGGTCGGCCTCTTCCTCCTCGGCCCGATGCTCGGCGTGTTCTCCGGCTGGGTGGCCATCACGCTGCTCGACACCGTCCGCAAGAAGGTGGGCGTGCGGCGGGACTACGAATCGCTTTACGCGCTGGGCGTCGCGTTCACGGCGTACGCGGCCGCCGAGGCGGTGGGCGGCAGCGGGTTCCTGGCGGCGTTCGCGGCGGGGCTCGTCATCGCGGCGATCGACGTCGAGCTGTGCGACTGCTTCACCGACTACGGCGAGGCGTCAGCGGAGATGTTCCTGCTGTTCGCGTTCGTCGCCTTTGGAACCGGGCTCATCTGGACTGGCCTCTCCCTCGCGGGCGACTGGCGCATGCTCGTGTTCGCGGCAGTGGCCCTCTCGATGCGTACCCTGGTGCTCCTCCCGGTGCTTCGCCGGTCGGGTGTAGACGACCGGAGCCGCCGCCTCATCGCCACGTTCGGGCCGCGCGGGCTGAGCTCGCTGCTGCTGGTGCTGTTGCCCGTGTTCGCGGGCGTGCCCGGGGCCGAGCAGCTCTTCACCATCACCTGCCTGGTGGTGCTCTTCTCGGTCGTCATCCACGGCGGCGGGATCGCGCTCTATCTCCTGCGCCACGGGGGCGCGGGGACGGGTGCGCCACCGTCCGGGGGTGAGTCCGAGGTCCCGGCCACGGTGGCCACGCGCCCGTCGCTCGCGGACACGCAGACGCATGTGACGCCCTCGCGCCCGGCACCGGCGCCCACGCGCCCGGCCGACGCCGCGCCGGTGCCGGAGAAGATCTCGATCCAGGAGTTCCGCGACCTCCACCGTTCGGGTGAGCCGATCGTCGTGCTCGACGTCCGCACCGAGCGGAGCTACCGCGACGAGCCGGGCATCGGCGTCGGGGCGCTCCGCTTTCCACCGGACGACGCGGTTCGCCTGGCGCGAGAACGACGACTCGACCCCAACGCCACCCTCGTCCTCTACTGCATGTGAAAGGACGAGGCCACAAGCGCCCGGGTGGCGCGAGAGCTTCGTCGAGCGGGATGGAAGAAGGCGAGAGCGTTGATCGGGGGATGGGTGGCGTGGAAGGAGGCTGGGCTTCCGGTCGAGCCGAAGGGAGAGGGGTGAGCTGTCGTGTCATCCCGGGCGAAGCGAGGGATCTTGCCGGCAGGCATCGGAACGACGGAACGGTTCCGGACCAGCAAGCAGGACCCCTCGCTTCTTTCGGGGTGAGAGCGCCACCATGTGCCGCGCTCAGAAGTGCGTGATCGCCACAAGCTCGTTGGTGATGTTCCCGCCGGCCGGATGCCTCTCCTCCACCAGCCCGACGCCCGGACAATAGAACTTGTGCTCGCGGTCGTGCTCCAGGAGCGTCCACTCCTGGGTGTGCAGGCAGTTCTGGAAGTGGCCGAACGGGACGTCCACCTTGGCCTTGAGGCTCAGGGCCTTGGCCCGGTCCTCCGCGACGTCGGGAGCGTCCTCCTGCACGTAGGCTTTGCCCAGCTGCGGGTGCGCGAACATGATGACACCCGCATGCGCCCCCTGCTTGCCCGCCTCCCACGATCCCTCGGTGCTCACCACCTGGCCGTTCTCGAGCTCCTTCGAGTCTTCACCGAAGTACCAGACGTTCCCCTGCCGATCCTGCGCCTCCCAGTCGAAGGTGTCCTCGGTCAGGTCCCCGTCGAGGAACACCTGGTCGTGGATGACCGTCACCGTCACGCCGAGGATCTGCTTCGTCTGGCGGGTGACGCGGACCAGGTTGATCTCCACGCCGTCGGGCGTCTCGCTCCGGTAGTGGAACAGCGTGCCCGGAGTCATCGGCAGGTAGGGATTGGTGATCGCGGCCACGAAGTTCGACGGATCGAACGGTGGGTTGATGCTCGTCCGGACGTCGGCCGTCGCGGCGGAGGGATCGACCGGCGTGGCCCCGGGCAGGGAAGTCGTGGGGCCCGTGGGGGCGCGAGCGTCGCACGCCTGGAGAGTGAGGATCAGGGCGGTAGCGATGAGAGACGCGGGGCGGATCATGGCTGAACTCCTTCGCGAAAGCGGGAACAGCACCTTGCCATGATGGAGCCCGCGACGGGCGCGGTCTGTGACGCGCCCGGGGATGACAGAGTGTCCCGCGCCAGCTGCGAAGCCCCTGGTCGCAGGCCGAGCAGCGTCCATCGCACCAGGGCATAGAAAAGGAGGGCGGCCACCGTCGCGATCAGCGCGACGAACAGCGCACCCTCCATGATGACCCCGATCATTCCTTCACCGTGGTTGGCAGAGTATCCGTCAGCCGAACACTCCAAACATGCCGAACCGGTCGCGCTCCGTGCGAGTCGGGTGGCGGGCATGGGGGTTGCCCAATTCCCCGCCGTCGGCGCCTCGCCGGCCACTGCAGGATTCGACGTTCGCTGTTAACACCAAGCGCACCAACGGCTTCAAAACCAGTTTCGGAACTCCCTACGGAGGCGGATACCCATGCGTGTCACGCATATCGCAAGGCGGTCGGTCGTGGCTGCCGTTCTCGCCCTGGCGCTCGCCGGATGCGCCAAGGACTCCGGCGCCCCTGCCGAATTCGACCCGCAGGGCACGACCGATGACATGTCGGCCGCCGAGGCGGCTTTCTCGACGGAGCAGATGTCGAGCTTCGCGATGCTGGGCGGCGACATCTCGGCTGCGCTGAACGGGTCGACCGTCGTGAGGAGCTCGGCGCTCGCGGTCCGCGGCGCGACCGGCGGCGCCGGCCGCTACGCCCGCGAGCTCGCCGCCCTCGTGCCGCAACGCGGCGCGCTCCAGGCGATGGTTGCTACGGTTCCGTCCAACCTGGCCGGCAAGACCTTCGTGTGGGATGTGAGCTCCGACGCCTACGTCGTCTCGGACCTCTCCGGCGCGCCCAGCTCGGGCGTGCGGTTCAAGCTCTACGCGGTCGACCCGGTGCTCCTCCAGCCGGTCGAGCCACTGGTCGAGGTGGGCTACGTCGACCTCACCGACCACAGCACCGCCAGCAACGTCGACGTGGGCATCAAGGTCGTCGAGGGCGGCGTGGTGTATCTGGAGTACAACGTGTCCGGCCACGCGACTGCGACGGGCGGCGTCATCCTCATCGACGGATTCGCCTCAAACGGCGGAACGATTGCCAACTTCGAGCTGAACAACACGATCACCGACAACAACGGGCAGCTGGTGATCTCGCTCGACTACCATATCGACGTGCCGTCTCGGCACCTCTCGCTCGACTGGACCGCGACATCCTCCAACATCTCGAGCACCGAGACGACGATCACGCTCGATCTCGTCATCAGCGGCCCGAACGGCAACGTCCGCCTGATCGGGAGCTTCGGCGTGAGCGGCGGGACGCTGACGGTCAAAGTGAATGGCGACGTGTTCGCCATGGTGAACATGACCGACGGCGATCCGGTCATCACCGGCGCCGACGGCCAGGCGCTGACGCCCGAAGAGGAGCAGACGCTCCAGAACATCATCGGGTTCTATCAGGGGTCGGCGGACGTCTTCTACGACCTGGTGACGCCGATCAACTGATCGAGGTCGAATCCAGGTACGCGAAGGCCCGGCCAATCGGCCGGGCCTTCGTCATTCCGGGAGACGAGCCGCCAGGTCCCCGGTCTCACCCGCCGAGCCAGGCCTTCCCGGCGATCAGCTCCCGCACCAGGTCTTCACTGGTCCTGTCGGCCGCTTCCGCGGCGAAGTTCGTGACCATGCGATGCCGCAGCACCGCCGGCGCCACCGTCCGAACGTCGTCGAGATCCGCCATCGGACGACCGGCGAGCGCCGCGCGCGCCTTGGCGCCGAGCACCAGGTATTGGGATGCCCGGGGACCGGCGCCCCAGTCCACGTACTCCTTGATGAAGGCCGGCGCATCGGGATCGGGCGGACGGGTCATGCGCGCGAGCGAGACCGCGGCGCGGATGAGACCCCGGCTCACGGGAATCCGCCGGACGAGCGCCTGCATCGCGAGCACCGACTCGGCGTCGAGCACGGCCTGGAGCCCTTCGCGCGCGGCGCCGGTGGTCTGCTCCACGATGGTCTCCTCTTCGGCGCGGCTCGGATAGCCGACGCGCAGCTCCAGCATGAACCGGTCGAGCTGGGCCTCGGGCAGCGGATAGGTGCCTTCCTGCTCGATCGGGTTCTGGGTAGCGAGGACGAAGAAAGGATCGGGCAGTTGATAGGTGGCGCCGCCGGCCGTGACCTGGTGCTCCTGCATGGCCTGGAGCAATGCGGCCTGGGTCTTGGGCGGGGTCCGGTTGATCTCGTCCGCGAGGACGATGTTGGCGAAGAGCGGCCCCCGGACGAACCTGAACGCCCGCTTCCCGGTGGTCAGGTCCTCCTCGATGATGTCCGTGCCCGTGATGTCGCTCGGCATCAGGTCCGGCGTGAACTGCACCCGATTGAAGGACAGGTGGAGCGTCTCGGCGACGGTCTGGACCATGAGCGTCTTCGCGAGGCCGGGCACGCCGATGAGCAGCGCATGGCCGCCGCTCAGGATGGCGGTGAGGATCCCCTCGACCACTTCCTCCTGGCCGACGATTCGCCGGGCGACCTGGCGCCGAAGGCGCGAGACGGCCTCGGACAGGCGGTGGAGCTGCTGGACGTCGTCGTTCTGGGCGGCGGAGGCCGAAGCGGCTGCAGTCATCAGGATCCAGAGTGAGGGCTTGGTGGAGATTACCCGGCTCATTGGATGGACGCCAGCCAAGGCAGAATCGTTTCGCTTCTCTCCTCCATAAAAGGAAAGGGCCGAGGAGGGTCGCGGTCGCGGTACCCCGGTGCAATATTGGCCTTCCCGCAAGCGGTGGCAGCGGCGAATTCCGGCCTCTTTCCGAGCTTGCGACAAATTTCACAAGCGGGTAGCTTTGCGCCGTGAACGCCCCGGATCCTGATGGCGGTGGTAACGAGCCCGGGCCGATGCGCTACGCCGGATTGGGGATCCAGCTGGCGGTCAGTCTGGTGGTGTTCGTTCTGGTCGGCCAATGGGCCGATAAGAAGCTCGGCGCCAATGGCATCGTCACCATCGCCGCGGTGCTGCTGGGGTTCGGCGGCACCCTGTACTCGCTGATCCGTCAGCTCAACCGCAAGGATGGCGGCGGCGACGCATGACGCTGGGCCGCCGCTACCTGGCGGGCGTGGGAGTGGTTGCGGTGGCCGCCGCGACGCTGGCCGGCCTGGTACCCGCGGCCGATCGCGCGGCGTACTGGTGGGGGGTGGGGGTCGGGGTAGTGCTCCAGCTGCCGCTCGGCTGGTGGGCCATCCAGAGCGTCGGGACCAGCCGGTTCATGGCGGTGTGGACGCTGGGCATGCTGGCTCGCCTCACGACCGTTCTCGTGACCGGGCTGATCGTCCAGCCGGCCATGGGCAGCCGTGCCGGGCCGATGCTCGGCGCGATGGTGGGAGTCCTCGTGGCGCTCCTCGCGGTCGAGGGGGTCACGGCTTTTCGAGAACACTCGCGGGAAGATCGGTGATGACGCGATTCGTCCGTACGATCGTGATGATGGCGATGCTGCTCGGGCTCGCGATGCCGGCCGCCCGGCCGGCGTCGGCGCAGGAGCACGCGCCCGAGGGCGCCCCTGCGCAGATCGACATCACCCATCACCTCGGGAACTCGCACGATATCGAGCTGCCCCTCCTCGGGACCGTGGAGCTGCCCCGGGTCCCCCCGGTCCACATCGGCGGGCTCACGCTCGACTTCTCCCCCACCAAGCACCTGGTGTTCATGCTGCTGGCGGCGACGCTGGTGGCGCTGGTGTTCGTGCTGAGCGCGCGGTCCATCGCGCGGGCGGAGGCGGCGGGCCGGCCGGCGAAGGGGTTCCCCGGCGCCATGGAGGCCACCGCTCTCTACATCCGGCAGGAGGTCATCCTGCCGAACGTGGGTCATCACGGCGAGGGGTTCGTCCCGTACCTGTTGACCCTGTTCTTCTTCATCCTGGCGATGAACCTGCTCGGCCTGCTCCCGGGCGGTGCCACCGCGACCGGCAACATCGCCGTCACGGCGGCGCTCGCGGTGATGGCGTTCATCGTGATCGAGGTGACCGGGATGCGGACCCTCGGGACCGCCGGGTACCTGAAGACCATCTTCTACCTGCCGAGCGGGCTGCCGGGCGGCATCGGCGGCAGCGTGCTCAAGGTGCTCCTGCTGGCCGTGATGACGCCGATCGAGCTCATCGGCAAGCTGGCCAAGCCGTTCGCTCTCGCGGTGCGGCTCTTCGCCAACATGACCTCGGGACACGTGCTGGTGCTCGCGCTGATCGGCCTGACCTTCCTCTTCAAGAGCTACACCGTGGGGATCGGGGCCTCGCTGCTGGCGACCGGCGTCATGCTGCTCGAGCTGTTCGTGGCGTTCCTGCAGGCGTTCGTGTTCACGCTGCTCACGAGCGTGTTCATCGGCCTGATGCGGGCGGAGCACTAGGCAGGCGAAGGATCGCAGGACGTCCGGGCGACGAGCGCACGCGCCGCTCCGGACCCCGTAGCCCGCCGAACGGCGGGTGATGCCCGCTGCCCGGCGGAAGCCAGGGCGAAGGCGGGTCACCGTGGCGAGATCGCACCGGGAGAGGCGATCCACGTACGGCGCGCGCCAGCGACTCTCGATCTCCCGTTCACGCAAGGGGAGCACGACATGCTGTACATCACCGCCCTGTTGCAGGCCGCCGCAGCGGCCGGCGCGGACAAGGGCTACGGCCTCATCGGCGCGGGTCTCGCGGCCGGCCTGGCCGTGGTAGGCGCCGGCATCGGCATCGGCCAGATCGGCGGCCGCGCTACCGAGGGCATCGCCCGTCAGCCCGAGGCCACGGCCCGGATCCAGACGGCCATGATCATCGCCGCGGCGCTGGTCGAAGGCGTGGCGCTGTTCGTCGCCGTGATCGCGTTCCTGATCCAGGGCAAGATCACGTTCTAGCTCGAACTGCCTGCCGCCGGACCGGTCCGTCGGGGACGGACCGGTTCGCGGCGAGGTCACGGGGATACGGAGATCGACATGCTGCACGTGACACTGCTGGCCCTTCAGGAAGAGCACACGCCGGGTCCGTTGACCGTGGACGGCGGGCTGATGCTCTGGACCATCGTCGTCTTCCTGCTGCTGCTCGCCATCCTCAAGCGGTTCGCGTGGCCCGCCGTACTCGGCGCGGTCGAGGCGCGGGAGCAGGCGCTCGAGCGGCAGCTCGCGGAGGCCGAGCGGAACCGGGCCGAGGCGGCCAAGCTGCTGGAGGAGCACAAGCGGCTCGTGGGCGACGCCAAGGCGCAGGCCCACGCGATCCTCGTGGAAGCGCGCCAGGTCGCGGAGAAGGAGCGGGCGGTGGCGATGGAAAAGACCAAGCAGGAGCAGGAGGATCTGCTGCAACGCGCCCGGCGTGAGATCACCAGCGAGCGCGACCGCGCCGTGGCGGACCTCCGGCGCGAGGCGGTGGATCTGTCGCTCGCCGCGGCGTCGAAGCTGATCGGCAAGCGGCTCGACAGCGAGACCGACAAGAAGATCGTGAGCGACTACCTCGCCTCGCTGGAATCGGCGCGGTGAGGTCGGAGACGATCGCCCGGAACTACGCCGAGACGCTGTTCGACCTTGGCGAGCGGAGCGGGCAGACGGTCCCGTACGCGGACCTGATCGACGCGGTGGCCTCCGCGGTGGAGACGACACCAGCGGTGCAGGCAGTCCTGATGTCGCCCCGGGTGCCGAAGGCCGAGAAGGCGCGCCTTCTCGCAGCGTCGCTTCAGGGTGTCCGGCGGGAATTCGTGCTCTTCCTCCAGGCGCTCGTCCGACGCAACCGCCAGGGGCTGCTGCGAGAGATCGCGACCGAATACCACAAGCTCCTCGACATCAAGCTCGACCGGGTGCGCGCCGGCGTCACCCTGGCCCGCCCCGCCGATGAGGCCACCCAACGCAGTATCGCGGAGGCCCTGAGCGAGCAGCTCGGCAAGAACGTCATCCCGTCGTTCTCGGTGGACCCGGAGCTGCTGGGCGGCGCCATCGTCCGCATCGGCGAGCGCATCCACGACGGCTCGGTCCGGCGCAGGATGGTGAAACTGCGGAGGCAGCTGCTGGCCAGGTAGCCGAGCACGAGTCAGCCTGAAGACGAACGGGGGCCTGCGTTGATCGCAGGCCCCCGTTCCCGTTCCGGCCCGCCTCGAGGCCGGGCCCGATGGCGGCCTTACGGAAGCGGCCGGATATCGGGCTCGATCCACGCGGCGCGCGCCTCGGGAGACTTGAGCCTCTGCTCCGAGTAGTGACGCAGCGCGAGGTCGCGCGCGCCCAGCCGTTCCACCATGCGGTTGGCACGCTCGGCCCAGTCGCCGGCGAGCTCCTGCTGGCGGAGGTAATGGGTCACCACGTGCATGTAGAAGCGCGTGATGGTCTCGTGATAGCCGCGCGTCGGCGTGGTGGGTACGCCGTGCGCGGTATTGAGGCGCAGGATGCCCGAGCGGACCAGGTCGAGCGCCACCGCCGGTGGATGATGCGATGCGAACCAGAGCGCCACGGTCAGGTGGGCCCGATGGGTCCACTCCGCGTGCGGGAGCGTGCAGTCCTCGAAGCGCGCGACGAGCGCCGCCACTTCCTCGGCGGAGGTCCAGGGACGATCGGCGGACGTCGCGGCCGCGGTCATGCCGCGTCCGCCGGGCGCCGGCGCTCGAGCGCGCGGACCCGCGGCCTCTCGGAGACCCGCCCGGGCCTGGCGCCGAGCTGGATCCACAGCACCGAGCCGAGAATGAGCGCCATCGCCACGAGCATGCGGCCCGTGATGGGCTCGGCGAGAACGAGCCAGCCGAGCATCACCGCGACCACCGGGTTCACGTACGCGTACGTGCCGACGATCGTCGCGGAGGCGTGCTCGAGCGCATAGCCGAACGCGGTGTAGCCGACGATGGACCCGAAGACGATCAGATACGCCATCGCGCCGAGGCCGGTGGCATCCAGATGGAATCGCGGCCCTTCCCCGATCGCCAGGCCGAACACGCACAGGAGGGCGCCCGCGATCGCCATCTGCGAGGCGGCGGCCGCGTACGGGCTCACGTCCGTGGTCGGATGCCGCTTCCAGTAGATGCTGCCGAGGGCCCAGGACGCGCTCCCGAGCGTTAGCGCGACCGGGCCGCGCAGGTCCGCCGTGGCAATCTCGTGTGGCGTGATGCCGGCGAGCAGCGCACTGCCCAGGAAGCCGAGCGCGAGGCCGACCCCGATGCGCCAGGTGAGCGGCGTCTTCCCGCCGGGGATGAGCGCATCGAAGAAGGCCGACCAGAGCGGCATGGCGGCGACGAAGACGCTGGCCATGCCGGACGGGACGAACTGCTCCGACCAGACCACGATCGCGTTGGCACCGCAGAGCAGGAACACGCCGGTAATGGCGAGCGTGCGCCAGTCCCGCGCGCGCCTGGGGAGGCGAATGCCCAGCGCCAGCGCGATCGCACCGAGCAGTAATCCCGCGACCAGGAACCGCACGCCGGCGAAGAGGAATGGCGGCAGGTGCCCGACGCCGATCCGGATCGCGAGGTACGTCGAGCCCCACACCGTGCAGACGAGCAGATAGGCGATGAGCGCCTTGCCCCGAAGTCCGGCCATGTCAGTCGATCTCCACGGGCACGACGCCCGGCTTCTCGAACACGCTCGAGAGTACGATGGTGGTGCGTGTGGTGGCGGAGAGACCCGGCTCCCTGAGCGTACGCAGGATCCGCTCGAGCGCCTCGAGCGAGGGCGCGGCCACTTTGAGGATGTAGCAGTCGTCGCCCGCCACATGATGGCATTCGAGGACGCTCGGGTTGGCCTCGAGTCCCCGAACCGCGCGCTCGGCATCGTCGTGATCCGACGCGGGGTAGCGGACGTTCACGAAGGCCGTGATCGGAAACCCGGCCTTGGCACGGTCGATCCGGGCGCTGTACCCGAGGATGTGCCCGCCCTCCTCGAGCCGCTTGACGCGTTCCATGACCGCGGGCCGCGAGAGCCCGACCTCGTCGGCGAGGGCCTGGTAGCTGGCGCGGCCATCGGCCGAAAGCAGCTGCAGGAGGCGGCGGCTGATGGGATCGGCGTCCGACATGAGCACTCCAGGCTTGGTGTCCCTGAAAAACTACCTATTACAGACGATTCGTCAACGGATTTGTTTCAGGGCGGACTATTAGCAGGGCCATGTAGTTGGCGCACAGCGAATCGACGGCCGGCATATGCGGAGGCCACCGGGGCTTATCTTGCGTCATACAACGACTTGGAGCGGCACATGACGGGAGAACGGACGGAACGGACGGACGTGGTGGCCATCATGGCGGCCATCATCTATGCGGGCCGCACGGGCGAGTCAGGGCAGACGCCGAAGGGGTCGGAATTCGCGATGGTTGCCAAAGCAGCGTGGGATCTGCACGCGGCGGTCGTGGGCGGCGACGAAGTTCGCACGGTGAGAGCCGGGTTCCAGCAATCCTGAGCAGAAGGCCCGGGATTTCTGCTCCCGGGCCGGCACTGGTTCCAGCGGCCTGTTCGGACAGTATGGCGACCGTCGCCGACTCTGGCGATGCAAACCCACAAGAACGTAAGTTGGGGCGTGACAAGCGTGCAGGTCGTGCTGGTGGTGGACGACGATGAGACCATCCTCGTCGTCATGGCGAGGACCCTCGCGGAGGAGGGCTACGCCGTCCATAGCGCGGCCAACGGAAAGGACGCGTTCCGCCTCGCGGAGGCGCTGCACGGGCGTCTCCGGCTCGTCATCACCGACATCCGCATGCCCGAGATGGACGGCGTGGCGCTCGCGGGGCGCCTCAGACAGTTGAATCCTCCTCTTCCCATCCTCTTCGTCTCCGGCTATGCCCGTCCGACGATACGCCCGCTCCCCGGACCATTGCTCAACAAGCCATTCTCTCCCGAGGATTTGCTCAAACAGGTCGAGGCCCTCATCGGTCCGTCGGCACCGGGCAGGGCGCTCGGCCAGCAACTGCCAAACCAAGCCGGGCAAGAGCCCTAGGTCTCCCGTCCGTTGGCGCTCCTGTGCTCACGCGGCAAGAGCGTGACGGAGTACGGCCGACGCAGCCGAGCATAGCACGCCGCGCATGACCCCGACTTCTCAGTCCAGGAGCGACGCACCTTGGATCCCGGTCAATCCACAGTGTGTGAGACGCGTCACTACCTTCCGCCGCCCCGGTAGTCAACTTGAACTTCGTCGGTACGGTATGGTACGGAGGGGAATTATGGCTCCGCTCGATTTCAGGTTCCCGCTGGTTGTGACGACGGTCCTCATCGTGGACGACCGCCGGATGGCGCGCTGCATCGCGAGCCGCCTTCTGAGCGAGGAGGGGTTCCGGGTGCTGGAGGCCGATGGCACCCGGGAAGCGCTCGAAGTGCTCGGGGAGGCTCGCGGGCGGGTCGACCTGGTCGTGCTGGACATCGTGCTCCACGATGGCGACGGCGTTGCCCTTGCCCGCGAGATCCTGGACGAGTGGCCGGACCAGCATCTGCTGTACATGTCGGCCTATCCGGCAGAAGTCATGGCCCAATACGGACTCACGACCCTGGATGTCCCGTTCCTCGCCAAGCCTTTCACACGGAAAGAGCTCCTGGCCAAGGTGAACGAGGCCCTCGCACCGCCCAGAGGCGCGGCGGCCGACCTCCGCGAGCGAGCCGAGTCGTAGACGGAGCCGGGACCTCCCGGCTCCTTTGCTTGGGGGCGGCGGCGGTCCCCCCTATGTTTCCGCCCACCTTCGTCCTTCGAGCCGTCCGTGATCACCCTTGCGTTGCTCGCCTTGCAACAGGCGCCGGCCGCGCCTCGGCCGCCCCAGACTCCCTACTGGCAGCAGGACGTGGCCTACGAGATCACCGCGCGGCTCGATGAGCCTTCGGGTGTCCTGGCCGGCGGAGAGCGCATCGCCTATCGCAACGCGTCACCCGATGCGCTGACCAGCTTCTCGCTTCACCTCTACCTCAACGCATTCCGCCCGGGCTCGCGCTGGGCCGACGCCGATTCCGCGGAGGGACGGCGCCGCTTCAATGACCTCCGTGATCCGGACTTCGCCTTCAATCACGTACGCGACGTGCGGATCATGGGCCAGCCCGTCGAGCCGGTCTACCCCTTCGCCCCGGACAGCACGGTGGTCCGCTTCGCGTTGCCGCAGCCGCTGGCGCCGGGCGACTCGATGAGCGTCGACCTGCGCTGGGACGCCCGGCCGTCCACGGTCCCGCGCCGCCAGGGCCGGCAGGGCAGGCGATTCGACTTCGCGCAGTGGTATCCCAAGGTGGTCGTGTACGACCGCTACGGCTGGGAGGAGCACCCGCTGTATCCCGGCGGCGAGTTCTATGGCGAGTTCGCGCGGTTCACCGTCGATCTCGATGTGCCTGAGGACCAGGTGGTAGGCGCCACCGGTGTCGCGGTCTGTGGAGACCCGGGGTGGGAGCGCGCCAATCGCGCCCCGGACCGGGCGGTCGAGTACCAGCGCGACTACTACGGCGCGAGCACGCCGTCGACCGACGCGTGCACGGGCGCCGATCCGGGCCGGAAGCGGATCCGATGGTACGCGGAGCGCGTGCACCATTTTGCGATGTCGCTCAATCCGCAGTACCGGTACGAGGGCGGGCACTATGGCGACGTCGCCATCCATGTGCTCTACCAGCCGGGTGACGAGAAGAGCTGGGGCGGGGGCGTCGCCGTCACGCGGACCCAGACCGCTCTCGCCTGGCTCGACCAGGTGTACGGGCCGTTCGGGTGGCCGCAGCTCACCAACGTCCATCGGATCGAGGGAGGCGGCACCGAGTTCCCGATGATGGTGCACAACGGATCGGCCGATCAGGGGCTCATCGTGCACGAGGCCGGGCACAACTACACGATGGGGCTGCTGGCCAACAACGAGTGGCGCGAGGGCTGGCTCGACGAGGGATTCACCAGCTTCCAGACGAGCTGGTTCTGGGAGACGATGGGGAAGCCGAGCTACGGCGAGACCGAAGCCGAAGTGCTTCAGCTCGATCTGGACGACTATTCGGAGCCGCCGAGCCTCGTGGGGGAGGACTATCGCGATTTCACCTCGTACAATATCGCGATCTACACCCGTGGCGAGCTGTTTTTCCATCAGCTCCGCGCGATCGTCGGCGACGCGACGATGCACCGGATCCTGCAGACGTTCTACGAGCGCTGGAAGTACCACCACGTGGATGAGGCGGCGTTCCGGGCGGTCGCCGAGGAGGAGTCCCACCGCGACCTCTCGACCTTCTTCGCACAGTGGCTCCACACCACCGAGCTCTACGACTACGAGGTGGGTCACGTCCGGACGGCCCGCCACGCGGACGGCTATCTCACGCGCGTCGAGGTCGTGCGGAAGTCGCCGGGCCGGTTTCCCCAGGACGTCGCGGTCATCGCGGCCGGCGACACGGCGGTCGCGCGCACCGAGGGGCTCGCCGAGCGGGAGTGGGTGGAGATCCCGACGCGGACCAAGCCGCGGGAGATCCTGCTCGACCCGCTGGTGCGCTCCCACGACTGGAACATGCTGAACAACCGGAAGCCGCTCGGCGTCTCGGTCGGCCGGGCGCTCACGGGGTCGGCGGACCCCGACGTCTACTTCCACCGCTACTTCAGCACCCGCGTGAGCCGTGACCGGCTGACGCTCGGCCTCCAGCCCGTCGCGTGGTACAACGACGCGGGCGGCGTCACCCTTGGCGCCCGAAGCCGCAGCGATTACTTCGGCCGGTTCGAGCAGAACGTCGCCCTGGTCACGGCGAGCACGGGGTGGGGTGTGGACGACGGCGTGCACGACGTGGATTTCTGGTTCCGCCTGCGGAACCCGACGATGCTCCGGGCGCCCAACGTCACGCAGACGCTCGACGTTTACAACGTCGAGGGCCGGTTCGGGGCCACGCTCGCGTTGGAACGGAGCCGGCGGGAGCACCTGACGTTCGGCCCCACGCGCACCGGCGGCATCGCGCTCCAGTGGGTGCAGCCCGACGATTTCCGCTACCTCGACCGGGGCTATTACGACGATGCGGGCACGGTCGAGCTCACCCTGTCAGGAGGCCTCACGACACGCTCGGGCAAATGGGACCTGGATTTCCGGAACACCCTGAGCGGCGGGCTTGCGTATCACCGAGACGGCCTCGCGGCGAGCGGTCGGAGCGATCTGGATCCCTTCTATGGACGGGTTACCATCGAAGGTACCGCTCGCCGTTCACTCGGCGCGCGCTGGAGCCTGGGAGGGCGCGCGTACGGGGCGTTCGCGGGCGGGAACGACCTGCCCGCCAAGCAGCGGCAAATCTATGCCCAGGGCTCGGACCCGCTCGCGCGGCTCGCCAACCCGTTCCTGCGCTCGCGCGGCTCGCTGCTCGAGGGCGCCGACATGAACTACCAGCAGCCGGGCGGCGGCGGCCTTCGCGGCATCGACCCACGGGTCTCCACCAGCGGACTGATCGCGCTCTCCGCGGAGCTCGAGCGGACGATGCTCGCGCGTCCCCAGGCACGACTGTTCTCGCGGGTCGCACTCGCCGCGTTCACCGACCTGGGCCACGCCTTTCAATCCGAGGACGACGCGCCGGCTTCGGGGCGCGTTCGATTCCTGGGCGACGCGGGCATCGGAATCCGCGCCGAGCATCGGATCGGCGACACGCGGTTCGTCACGCGGTTCGATCTTCCCCTGTGGGTGAACCGGCCCGAGCTGGCCCAGGATCTCGCCGCGGACGACAACGAGCTCGCGTTCCGCTGGGTGTTCAGCTTCGAGCCGTCGTTCTAGCCCAATCACGCGTCGCGGCGGCGACGCGTGATGTCGCCGTGGCTCCTGATCGTCGATCGGCGCCATTCATCGCCGCCCCCGCCGAGCCTATATTTCCGCCGCGAAGGTTCGTCGTCCCGCCCGCAGGAGGATCATCCGTGCCAGACGTGCCTTACCGAGTGGAGAAACCCTGGGGCTACGAGCTCATCTGGGCGCGCAGCGACCGCTATGTGGGCAAGATCCTCCACGTGAAGGCCGGGCACGTGCTGAGCCTCCAGTATCACAACCTGAAGGACGAGACGATGCACGTGCTCCGGGGCGAGCTGATCCTCCGCACCCGGCCCGGCGACGCGCTCGAGTCGCGCGCGTTCAAGGCCGGCGAGAGCGTGCACATTCCGGCCAAGCTCGTGCACCAGATCGAGGCCGTCGTGGACAGCGACGTGCTCGAGGCATCCACGCCGGAGCTCGACGACCTGGTCCGGCTCCAGGACCGCTACGGAAGGGGCTGACATGCAAGTGATCATCCCGCTCGCCGGGAAGGGCACCCGTCTCCGGCCGCACACGCATCTCGTCCCCAAGCCGATGCTGAAGGTGGCGGGACGGCCGGTGATGGACTGGGTGATGGACCGCCTCGACGGGCTGGACGTGAGCGAGCTCATCTTCATCACGGGACACCTGAAGGAGCAGGTCGAAGCGTACGCCCGTTCGCACTACCGGATCCCGTCGCGCTTCGTCGAGCAGAAAGTCCAGGACGGCACCGCCGGCGCGGTCAACCTGGCGCGCCCCTTCGTCCGCGAGCCCGTGCTGATCATCTTCGTGGACACCGTCTTCGAGGCGGATCTCACCCTGATCAACCGCACGAACGCCGACGGCATCATCTGGGCCAAGGAGGTCGAGGACTATCAGCGCTTCGGCGTGGTCGTCACCGACAGCCAGGGCTACATGACGAGGATCGTCGAGAAGCCCACGACGCCGATCTCGAAGCTCGCCAACATCGGGCTCTACTACATCCGCGCGGTGGACAGCCTGTGGCAGGGGATCGACCACGTGCTGGCGAGCCCCAAGAACAAGGGTGAATACTTCCTGACCGACGCGTTCCAGTGGATGATCGAGCACGGCAAGCGCATCCTCACCGCCGAGGTGGGCGGCTGGTACGACTGCGGCAAGCTCGACACCTTGCTCGAGACGAACGAGATCCTGCTCCGGAAGGGGTCGGCCCGGCGGCGCGAGTTCCCCGGGGTCACCATCCACGACCCCGTGTACATCGAGGACGGCGTGAGGATCGAGCGGAGCGAGATCGGGCCGAACGTCTCGCTCGAGGAAGGGGCGACGATCGTGGACAGCCGGCTTCGGAACACCATCGTGGGGCGCGATGCGCGGCTCACCCGGGTGCATCTCGACGGCGCGATGATCGGGAACGGGGTCGTCGCCGAAGGGCTCGCCGGCAGTGCGTCGCTGGGCGACCATTCCGAGCTGACCGCCTCGCCGTCGGCCTGACGCCGAGCCCATGTCCATCAACGAGCTCTGCCGATCGTACCTGGATCTCAAGTACCACTTCGATCCCGCCGCCGGGAGCGCCGCCGGGCTGGTGTCGCACGACGGCCGGCTGGGCCAGTTCGACGATGCCGCGGTGCGCGCGCACGTCGCGGCGCTGCGCTCAGTGGCGGGTGCGGTGGAAGAGCTCGAGGTGGACGACCTGCAGGACGAGATCGACCGGACCGCGCTGCTTGGCGAGATCCGAGGCGGCATCTTCCGGCTGGAGCACGAGCGACCCCACGAACGGAATCCGGTGTTCTGGGTCAATCACCTGTTCCAGGGTCTCTACGCCGTGCTCTCCCGCACCGGCGAGGCGGCGGGTGGGCGTGCGCCCGCGGGGCTCGAGCGGCTCCGCGCGGTCCCCGGGTTTCTCGACGCGGCGCGGGCCACACTGGAAGCACCGCCATCGGTATTCGTGGATTCCGCGCTCGCCATGCTCGGCGGCGGCGGCGAGCTGATCGTGCAGCTGGCCGCCACCCTGGGCGCGGACGCGCCGGGCCTCCGGGACGAGCTCAACGCGGCGGCGGGCGCGGCCCTCGAGGCGCTCAAGCGCTGCGGCACGGCGCTCCGCGACGAGATCGAGCCCAGCGCCGATCCGCATGCGTTCGCCATCGGCGAGGAACAGTTCGCGCGGCGGCTCCACTTCGAGCACGCGGTCGTGTCCGGCGCGCCCGAGCTCTGGCGGTACGGGCTCCATCTCCAGGAGGAAACCACCGCGCAGATCGCGGCGCTGGCCTCCGAGCTGAGCCCGCGGCCCTGGCGCGAGGTGGTGGACGAGCTCCGGAACGACGCGCCGGCGACGGACGCCATCCTGGACACGTACCGGGGTGAGCTCGGCCGCGCGCGCGCGTTCGTGGCGGAGCGAGATCTGGCCGCGATTCCGGAGGCGCCGGTGGACATCGTCGCCACGCCGTCCTTTCTCACGGCGCTGGTGCCCTTCGCGGCCTACGAGCCTCCGCCGATCTATCTTGGGGCGCCCCGCGGGCGCTTCTACGTCACGCCGCCCGACCCGTCGCTGCCGGACGAGGCGGCGGCGCAACAGCGGCGCGGGCACTGCCGCCACGCCATCGCGGCGATGGTGGTGCACGAGGCGTATCCGGGGCACCACCTCCAGCTCGTCACGGCGCAGGGCCTGCGCTCGGAGGTCCGTCGCCATCTGTGGACGCCGGTCATGGTGGAAGGGTGGGCGCTCTACTGCGAGCAGCTCGCCGGCGAGATGGGATACTACCGTACGCCCGAGGAGCGGCTCTTCCAGCTCGTGAACCTGCTCTGGCGCGCCATCCGGATCGTGCTCGACGTCGGCCTCCACACGCGCGGCATGACGCCGAGCGAGGCGGTGGACTACATGGTCGAGCACCTGCCGATCGAGCGGCGCAGCGCCGAGGCCGAAGTGCGGCGCTACTGCGCGTGGCCCACGTATCAGCTGTGCTATGCGGTCGGCCGCCGGGAGGTGCTGCGCCTCCGCGAGGCCTACCGCGAGGCCTCGGGTGGCGACTACGATCCGAGGACGTTTCACGACGCCCTGCTCGGCTATGGCGGGATTCCCGTGTCGCTCGCGCGATGGGGAATGGACCTCGCGGAGTAAGGGAGGCTCTGTGAAGATCACCGTGCTGACCTACCTCGACAGCGAAGACGAGAACTCCAAGGAGTACGACCCGGTCGTGCCCCAGGTGGCGCGCACGCTCCGGCGCCTCGGGCACCGGGTCTCGGTGCTCGGCGTCCACGGCGACGTCAAGCGCCTCATCGCGGGGCTCTCGCGCCGAAAGCCCGAGCTCGTGTTCAACCTGATGGAGATGTTCGGCGACAACGTCTTCGGCGACATTCCCGTCACCGGACTGCTGGAGCTGCTGGGCCTGCGGTACACCGGCAGCGGCCCCGGCGAGCTGTACCTCAGCCAGGACAAGGGCCTCACCAAGAAGCTGCTCGCCTTCGAGGACATCCTCTATCCGCGCTACGCCATCTTCTCCCGCCAGGCCAGCTTCGAGACCGGCGGCAACCTCCGCATGCCGCTGTTCGTGAAGCCACTGCGGTCGGACGCGTCGCTCGGCATCGGCGGCAAGTCGCTGGTGCACGACGCGGCGGCGCTGATGGAGCGGGTGGCCGCGATCCACAAGGAGCTGGAGGACTCGGCGCTGGCGGAGGAGTACATCGACGGGCGCGAGTTCTACGTGGGCGTGCTCGGCAACGCGCAGCCCAAGGCGTTGCCGCCGATCGAGGTGGACTTCACCGGCTTCCCGGAGGGCGTCCCCAAGGTCATGGACAGCAAGGCCAAGTGGGACGAGAAGAGCAAGGAGTACAAGGGCACCAAGTCGGTGATCGCGACCCTGCCCGACGAGCTCCGCGCGCGGCTCCAGAAGGTGGCGGTCGACGCCTACCGCGCGCTGCGCGTCAAGGACTATGGGCGTGTGGACCTGCGGCTGACCGAGACGGGCGACATCTACGTCCTCGAAGTCAACGCCAGCTGCTATCTGGAGAAGACCAGTGAGTTCGCCATGGCGGCCGGCGCCAGCGGGCTCGACTACCCGCGCACGATCGAGCGGATCGTGAACCTGGCCGCGGAGCGCTTCGAGAAGAAACGGAGGTAGCCCGTCGTCGACGCGGGCCTACGGCAGGTAGGAGCCCCGCTGCACGTAGTTCATCGCCAATCCCGTCACCAGTGTCGTGAGCGCCACGATCGCCGAGGTCTCCCGCGTTCGCGCGTAGCCCTGCTGCAGGTGCCCGGCGCGCTCGGCCAGGAAGCGCAGCAGCACCCGCGTGCGCTCGGGAAAGTGCCCCGTCCATCGGAAGACGTTGGCCATGAGCTCGGACTCGAGCCGCCGGATGAGCGCGTCGGCGGGGGCGAGCGGCTCGTCCAGTGACAGGCCGGTCTCCGACCGCAGGTCCTCGAAGATCGCGAGCAAGGCACCATCGAGCCCGGGCGGCATGTCGGCGCGTGCCTCCGGATCGTCGCCATAGTACTGGCCCAGCGAGTACTCGATGTCGCCGACATCCTCGTCCAGATCGGCGGCGGTCACGACCGGCTCGCGCTCGCGGATCGCCGTCATCGCGCGATCGCAGTAGGCCAGCTTGGCCGCGGCCACCGGCCACCCGCCGTATTCCTTCCGCCAGTCGAGCCCCGGCGTCATCCAGACCGCGAACGTCTCCGACCAGTCCTCGTCGGGGTGCTTCTGCGCGTACCACCCCGGCAGGTGCCGCACGTAGCGCCGGCTGAACGGCTCGGGCCGGTATTCCTCGCCGTACGGCTGGGTGATCGATCCGAACTGCTTGACCCATTCCTCCTCGTCGTACAGCCGGTAGGCGTAGTTGATGACGTGGCCCATCTCGTGGCGGAGGTAGCGCAGGATGTCGGCCCGGTCGAATCCCTCGACGTGCCCCACGCGCTCGGCGTGCAGAGCGGTGAGGTCCGGCTGCGCGAGGTAGAAGGGGATGGCGATGGCCACCGTCTCGAACGGCACGCCCCACTCCGTCGAGAGGTAGAAGCTGGGGCGGACGCGGGTGAGGCCGGCGGCCCGGAGCTCGCCCTCGAACTCACCGAGGATCGGCTCGAGGCGGGTGCCGGCGATGGTCAGCCCCAGGTCCCGGATGGGCGTCGACCACAGGTTGGACTCGTGAAACCGGACGGAATCGGAGCACATGGGGCCGTAACATACATGCTACCTTCCAGCGATGCCCTGTCCCATCGCCCTGTGACGGCGCCGCCCCGGACCCTGCCACCACCGGGGGAGATTTCGGCCGTCCCCCCCGCGGTGAAGGGCCTTTCGCTCGTCTCGCTGTTCAACGATTTCGCCAGCGAGATGGTCTACCCCCTGCTGCCCGCCTTCGTGACCGGGACGCTCGGCGGCGGCGCCGCGCTCCTCGGCCTTCTCGACGGCGCGGCGGACCTGACCTCAGCGGTCCTCAAGGTGGTGAGCGGACGCCTCGCCGATCGCCCGCGCTGGCGGGGTCCCCTCATCCTCGTGGGCTACCTGACCGCAGTGCTCGTCCGTCCGCTGATCGCCGTCGCGAACGCGGCATGGCAGGTGGTCGGATTCCGGGTCATCGACCGGGTGGGCAAGGGAATCCGCACTCCGCCGCGCGACGCGCTCATCGCCGGCGTGACGCCGCCCGAGCTTCGCGGACGCGCGTTCGGCTTCCACCGCGGCGCCGACCATCTCGGCGCGGTCATCGGCAGCCTCGCCGCCTGGTACTTCCTTTCCCGGGGCGTGGAGGTGCGGCGGGTCATCGAGTGGAGCGTGGTCCCGGGCGTGGTCGCCTTCCTGCTGCTCGCGGCCGTGCTTCGCGGCACCCGGGTGCCCGCCGTCGCGCCGGCACGCCCGGCGGCCGCCGCCCCGATCGATGCGGGAAGCCGCGTGTTCTGGCCGCCGGTGCTTGCGCTCACCGCGCTGACCTTTTGCCGCGTGCCGGAAACGCTGCTCCTGCTCCGGCTTCAGGACGCCGGCCTGGCCGTGGCACTGGTGCCGCTCGTCTGGGCCGGCCTTCACGTGGTGCGGAGCGCGAGCTCGTATCCGGGCGGCTGGCTCTCGGACCTTCTCGGGCCGAGGGCCACCGTGGCGGCCGGCGGGTTGGTGTTCGCCGGCGTGGTCGGCGCGCTCGGTCTGTCCCTCGGACCGTCCGCGGCCGTGGTCACCTTCCTGGCGCTGGGCCTGGTCGCCGGCCTCACGGAATCCGCCGAACGGTCCATGGTGGCTCGCCTTTCCCCGGTGCGGACCGGCCGGGGCTTCGGCCTGTATCATGCACTGACCGGCGCGGCCGCCTTGCCGGCCGGGCTGTTGTTCGGGTGGCTCTATCAATCGGTGAGCGGACCCGCCGCCCTGGTCGCGAGCGCGGCCGGTATGGCGGCGGCGGTGGTCCTGTGGCTCGGCGCGTCAACACGGATTCGGGAGAAACAACCGGCATGACGATCGGTTTGGGGAAAGCGACCGCGCTCACGGCACTCCTGCTCGGAGTGACCTCGGCGGCGGAGGCGCAGGTGCAGATCCGGGTGGGCGTGCCCGGCCGGGCGACGTATTCGGAGCTGCACGAGGCGCTCCGGGCCGGCACGCCGCGCGCCGATACGGTGGTGCGGATCCAGGGGCTCCGGAATCCGGGACAGCTCTGGCGCATCGCGCGCAGGGCCATGAACGGCGACGGCGATTGGAACGCCGGCCTCGTCGCCCTCACCCGCCTGGCCGAGCTCAGGAACGCCGCCTATGCCGACACGGCACGCCGGTTCCGCGAGCAGATCGAAGGCGCGGAGGACAACCCGTTCCCCCGGAACCCCGGCCTCCGCCCCGAGGACGTCACGCCGTCGCTGCAGGCGATCGTCCTCGAGCGGCGCCGCGCGGTGCAGGGCGATTCCGCCGTCCTGGCCGACATCCTAGGCCGGCTGCAGTCGAAGAACTACGACCACGGCGACGCGTGGGTGCTCGGCCGGCTCGGCGCGGGCGCGAAGGACTCGCTCTCGGCGCGCTTCCTCTCGGCGGACAGCGCGGAATTCAAGGTCCGCTACCTGACGCTGCTCTCCTACTCCACGGATCCCGCCCTCATTCCGCTCCTTTCCAGGGTTTACGCCGCGCCCGACAGCTTCGGCTTGCCCAAGCGGTACGCCATTCGAGCCTCCGACGGACTGCTCTGGATCGGCACCAAGGAGAGCATGCAGGCGTTGCTCGACGCTCGCGCGGCGGCGCGGGCGCGAGGCGTGTATGACGACCCGAGCCTGCGGCACGCCGATCTCGATTTTCTCGGCAGCGACAGCTCCTCGGTGATCAGTCGTACCGGGAAGTGGCTCACGGCGTGGGTGGCCGAGCTGGGAGAACCGGCGCCCAGCTCGAGTCGCTGAGCGCGGGCGGCCGGTGCAAGAACGAAGGGGGCATGCGTTGGCGCATGCCCCCTTTGTGTCACTCACCGTAACGTCTCAGTCCTCAGAACGACCCTAGCAGCACCGGGTCGGTCCGCGTTCGTAGCGGGCGCGCAGATAGTCGTCGTAGAACTCCCGAGGACTCGGGACCGGCCGCTCGGGATGACACCGCTGCACGTGCTCGACGTATGCCGCGTAATCCGGCATGCCCGAGATACGCCGCACGACCCGCAGCAGCTCCTCCACCCTAGCCCACATACGCGGTCTCCACGAACGGCGATTCCTTGGCGGTGGCGGGGCGGCGCCGGGTGAGGACGAGGATCCACTCTCGCGCCGACGCGGCGACCACCAGGACCGTCACCGTCATGAAGGCGATCGCCACGACGGCGTCGAGCCGGTCATTGAAGATGACGCGTGCCCCACGCGTCGCATCGAGCGATCCGGCAGCCACCTGGTCAATCGTGCGCGCCGCGTGCGACAGGAAGCCGAGGCGCGGGTCCGCGGCAAACACTTTCTGCCAGCCGGCGGTCAGCGTCACGGTCAGCACCCAGGCCAGCGGCGCCAGCGTCACCCAGGCATAACGCGCCTTGCCTCCCTTGACGAGGATCGTGGTCCCGACGCACAGGGCCACGGCGGCGAGGAGCTGGTTGCTGATACCGAACAAGGGCCACAGCGAGTTGATCCCGCCGAGCGGATCGTGCACGCCCTGCACGAGGAAATAGCCCCAGCCGGCCACGACCGTCGCCGACGCGAGGATGGTGCTCGGATACCACGACGTCCGGCCGAGCGGCTCCCAGACGTGACCCACCAGCTCCTGCAGCATGAACCGCCCCACGCGGGTTCCGGTGTCCACCGTGGTCAGGATGAACAAGGCCTCGAACATGATGGCGAAGTGGTACCAGAGGGCCATCAGCCCCTGGCCGAAAGCCCCGCTCAGGATGTGCGCCATGCCCACCGCGAGCGAGGGCGCGCCGCCCGCGCGCCCCAGCAGCGTCTGTTCGCCGACCTCCTTGGCGAGACCGGTGATCTGGTCCGGGGTGATCGTGAACCCCCAACCGCGGATCACGGCGGCGGCGGACTCCGGCGTTCCACCCAGCGTCGCCAGGGGTGCGTTGATGGCGAAGTAGACGCCGGGATCGAGCAGCGTGGCCGCGCAGAGCGCCATGACCGCGACGAACGACTCCATGAGCATCCCACCGTACCCGATGAGACGAGCGTCGCTCTCTCGGGTCAGCATCTTCGGCGTCGTGCCGGAGGACACCAGCGCGTGGAACCCGCTGATGGCGCCGCAGGCGATGGTGATGAACGCGAACGGGAACAGCTTGCCGGCGAACACCGGCCCGGTCCCATCGATGAAAGGCGTCACCGCCGGCATCCGGAGCGGTGGCAGCGCGATCAGGATGCCCAGCGCCAGCAGGAGGATCGTCCCGATCTTCATGAACGTCGAGAGGTAGTCCCGCGGGCAGAGCAGCATCCACACCGGGAGCACGCTCGCCACGAAGCCGTAGCCGATCACCGTGTAGGCGATGGTGATCCCCGACCAGGTGAACAGCGGCGCCAGCGTCGCCGACGCGGCTACGTAGCGGCCGCCCACGAGCGCGAGCAGCAGCAGCACTACGCCCGCGGCCGACGCCTCGAGCGTCCGGCCCGGCCGCCACACCTTCATCCAGAAGCCCATCAGGATGGCGATCGGCATGGTGCACAGGATGGTGAACACACCCCATGGACTGTCCTTGAGCGCGTTCACCACCACGAGCGCGAGCACCGCGAGGAGAATGACCATGATCGCGAGCACCGCGACCATGGCGAGGACCCCGGTGATCGGCCCGGTCTCCTCCTTGGCCATCTGGCCAAGCGACTTGCCGTCCCGCCGCATCGAGCCGAACAGAATGACGAAGTCCTGCACTGCCCCGGCGAGCACCACCCCGACCACGATCCAGATCGTTCCGGGCAGGTAGCCGAACTGCGCCGCGAGCACCGGTCCGACCAGGGGCCCGGCGCCCGCGATGGCCGCGAAGTGGTGACCGAACAGGACCCACCGCGAAGTTGGCACGTAGTCCCGTCCGTTGGCCAGCCGCTCGGCCGGCGTGGCGCGCCGGTCGTTGAGGCCGAACACCCGGTCGGCGAGGAAACGGCTATAGAAGCGGAAGGCGATGAGGTAGGTGGAGACGGCGGCGAGGACGAGCCAGGCGGCGCTGACGGTCTCGCCGCGATGCAGTGCCAGGGTCCCCCACCCGGTGGCGCCCGCCAGGGCCACCAGGAGCCACGTGAGGTTTCGAAGCATATGTCAATTAATAGCCTGCCCTCGGTCCGGACCAGGGTGCCGACCGCCTTGCCGTCCCCAAGGGCGGGCCGTACTTTCGAAGCCCATGCCATTGCCATCCTTCGGCTTCGGCCACCGGCCCTCGTGGGAGTACGAGAGCCCGGAGGGAAGCGGAGCCGCGCTCGAGGAGCCGCAACCCCAGCCGATCCGCAAGGGCTGGCGGGGGAAGGTCGCGGTCGTGACGGGCGGGGCCACCGGCCTCGGCCGCCACATCGCGATCGAGTTCGGGAAGCTCGGCTGCCACGTCGCCTTCTGCTTCGTGAACATGCCGGGCCGCGACGTGAGCGAGCAGGCCCTCCTGACCGAGGCCGCGCTCACCGCCATGGGCGTCGGCGTGCTCGCGATGAAGTGCGACGTGCGCAACCGGGACTCGGTGGACCACTTCATCCTCGAGGCCAAGCAACGGCTCGGCGGCGTGCACTTCCTGGTGAATAATGCGGGGATCGCGAGCGACGGCGCGCTCTGGCGCCTGAGCGAGGACGCCTGGAACGAGGTCCTCGAGACCAACGTGACCGGAGCGTTCAACTGCATTCGCTCGGTCGCGCCGATCTTTCGCGGGCAGCACTTCGGGAAGATCGTGAGCGTCAGCGCGCACCAGGCGGAACGGCCGGGGTTCGGGGTGGCCAACTATGCGGCGAGCAAGGCCGCGCTGTTGGGCCTCACGCGCGCCGCCGCCGTCGAGCTCGGCCCCGCCAACGTCAACGTGAATGCCGTGGCCCCGGGTTTCATCCGGACCGAGCGCATGGCGATGCTGCCGGCCGAAGTGATCGAGCGCGCGCAGAAGAGCTCAGTACTCGGGCGGGTGGCGGATCCGGACGATGTGGCGCACGTCATCTCGTTCCTGTGCTCGGAGTCGGCACGGCACATCACGGGGCAGACGATCGTGGTGGACGGGGGGTTGTCGCTGGAGTAGGGTGCCGACAGTCTTTGTCCCACTCCCTCCCCCCATTACTTTCCCGCCGTGCCCCGCACCCTCCTCGTCACAACCGTGCTCGCGCTCCTGTTCGCCCTGCCGCTCGCCGGTCAGCAGGTGCCACCGCCACCACCCGTGCCGACTCAATCGCTCGGCGGCCAGGAGGTGACGGTCATGCCGATCACGCTCGTGGCCATCGACCCCGCCTTCGAGTCCGATACGCTCTTCGCCAAGTATCGCGATCACCGCGCCACGCTCACGTGGGCGGACTCGCTCATCGGGGGCGCCCTGACCGAGCGCGCCCCCGAGGTAAAGTGGGTGCTGCCGCCGCGGCTTCGGAAGCTCGCGCGCCGGGCGGCCGGGCTCGTGGATGATCCCGACGGGATGGGCCAGGCGATGCTCCGCTCGCCGAAGCTCAAGGAAGTGCCCGATCAGCTACGGGCCTCACTGCGGAACCTCACGGCGATGGTGAACGGCCGCATCGTCTTCGTACCCGCCGCCCTCGGCTTCGGGCGCGAGCCCAGCGGCCAGGTCCGTGCCGAGCTGTCGCTGGTGGCGGCGGACGCGCGGTCCGGTCGCATTCTCTGGCGCAGCGTGCCGGTGGCCACCGGCGCCACCCCGAGCGCCGCGCTCGCGAGCGCGCTGGCCGCGGTGCTTCCGCTGGACCAATGACCTACGACGCGACGCTGATTCCCGGGGACGGCATCGGGCCCGAGATCACCGCCCAGACCGTGCATGTGCTCGAGTCCGCGGGCCTGAAGTTCAACTGGGATGAGGAGCTCGCCGGCGTGGCGGCGGTCGAGGCCACCGGCACGCCCCTGCCGGATGCCACGGTCGAAAGCATTCGGAAAAACCACGTCGCCCTCAAGGGACCGCTCACCACACCCGTGGGCACGGGCTTCCGCTCGGTGAACGTCGGGCTCCGGAAGGAGTTCGAGCTCTTCGCCAACGTACGGCCCGCGCGCACCATCGTGCCGGGGGGCCGGTTCGAGAACGTGGACATCGTGCTGGTGCGCGAGAACCTCGAGGGTCTCTACATCGGCGTCGAGCATTTCGTTCAGGTCGGGGACGACCCGCGCGCCGTCGGCGAATCGATGGCCATCGTCACCCGTGCCGGCTGCGAGCGGATCGCGCGCTACGCGTTCGAGTACGCGCTCAAGCACGGGCGGAAGAAGGTCACGATCGTCCACAAGGCCAACATCCTCAAGATGGTGAGCGGGCTTTTTCTCGAGGTGGGCCGCGCGGTCGCCAAGGAGTACGAGGGCCGCGTGGAGTCGAACGACATGATCGTAGACAACACGGCCATGCAGCTGGTGATGCGCCCCGAGCAGTTCGATGTCATGGTCACGACGAACATGTTCGGCGACATCCTGAGCGACGAGGTCTCGGGCCTCGTCGGCGGGCTCGGCCTCGCGCCGGGGGCCAACATCGGCACCAAGGCGGCGATCTTCGAGGCGGTGCACGGGAGCGCCCCGGACATCGCGGGGAAGGGAATCGCCAACCCCTCCGCCCAGATGCTCGCCGCGGCCATGATGCTCGATCACCTGGGCGAGCTCGAGCGCGCGCAGCGGATCCGCGACGCCGTGGCCGACACGATCGTGCGCGACAACATCCGCACCCGCGACCTCGGTGGCACGGCCTCCACGGAGGAATTCGGGCATGCGGTTGCCCGGCGGGTTGCCTGAAGTCCCCTGCGCCAAATGTGAACGCCGGGTCGCGGGTCTTCCCTGGGGGGAGCTCTGCCCCGACTGCCGCGCCGAGCGGCAGCAGCGTGCAACACGGCTGGCCAATCGCATCTCCCTCGCGGCGACGGCGCTGATGGCTGCGTACGTCGCGTTCCGACTTCCAGGCGATCCGATGTCGAGGCTCTACGGAGCCGTCGCGGTCCTCGCCACTTACATCATCGTGCGGCGGGTCGCGAGCCGCGCCGCCATGGAGTTTCTCCCGAAATGACCACCGCACGCGCGGCCGGCCTCTTCGTGCTGCTGGCCTCGGCGCTCCCAGGGGCACTCGAGGCGCAGACCTCTCTCACGATCTACAACGATGGACGGGTGCTCGTGCGCCGGACGGTCGGCGTGGCGGTGCCGAAGGGTGCGAGCACCCAGCGCATCGCGCTCGGGACCCTCGACCCGGCTTCGCTGTTCTCACTCGACTCCGCCGTCACCATCGGGGCCCTCACGTACGATGGCGCGGTGGACGAGGCCAGCGTGTTGCGTCGGTCGGTGGGCCGGCGCGTCGTGTTCCGCCTGCCGGAGTCGAAGGACACCATCAGCGCGCTGGTCCTCGGCGTGGATCCGCTCCGGCTCCAGCTTCCCGACGGTACCGTGAGCTTCACGATGCCGGGGGCGGCGCTGTATCCCGGGCGACGTCGTCGTGGCGGACCCCGCGGCGACGCTTCGCCTCGAGAGCGAACGGGCCCAGAAGGAGCTCCGGCTCGGCTACTTCACGGCGGGCGCCGCGTGGCAGGCGAGCTACCAGGTGGTGCTCGGCGGCGCCGATGCGCGAGTGACGGGCAGCGCGGTCGTCGAGAGCCAGACGCTCCGCGCCGAGGACGCGGAGCTGCAGCTTCTGGCCGGCGCGGTCGGGCGCGCGGAGCCCGCCGCGCCTCCGCCCGTTCCGCTCCGGGCGCGCGCGATGGCTGCGGAGGCCTACGACAAGGTGGCCACCGCCAGCGAGCAGCGCGTAGGCGAGTTCCACCTCTATTCGCTCCCGGGCCGTACGACGCTGCTGCCCGGCCTCACCAGCACGATCGCGCTGTTCGAGCCCGCGCAAGTGAAGTACGAGCGCTCCTACGTCGTGCGTGGTCAGGTGCCGTGGTGGGGAATGCTGCCGCAGGAGGGTGACGAGACCGAGGTTGCCGTCGAGATCTTCTACACCCTCAAGCGGCCGCGGAAGACCGAGTTCGGCGACCGACCGCTCCCAGGCGGCATCGTCCGGCTGTTCCAGGCCGACAGCAGCGGCCGCGCGCAGCTCGTGGGCGAAGCCGCGATGGACCACACGCCGGCAGGCGAAGACGTCCGGCTGCCGGCCGGCGCCGCCTTCGATCTGACCGCGCGCCGGGTGCAGACCAGCTACGTGACGCGTCGCGACAGCACCAAGGCAGGCTGGCGGACCCAGGCCACCGCGGACTATCGGGTGACGGTCCGGAACGCCGGCGACAGCGCGGTCACTGTGGACGTGCGGGAGGAGCGGGGTGGCGAGTGGAGCGTGCTGCAGAGCAGCGTACCGGCCGAGAAGCTTTCATCCACCATCACGCGTTTCCGCGTCAAAGTCCCCGCGAAGGGCGAAGCGACGCTGACCTATCGAGTGCGCGTCGTGTGGTGACGCAACGCGCGAGGCAGACTCCGCGGCGGAGTTCAGGCATCTTGTCCCAGGCCAGCGGGCGACGAGCCCTGCGGGTCAGCCGCCATTGGCAGCCGCGGTCTCTTCGGCCTCGAGCTCCTTGAATGCCTTGATCGCATCCGCGCGGGATGGAGCGAAGACCGTGAGACCGTACACGCCGTCGGATAGACCCGCCGTATGGAACGGCACGACGCCCGACCCCGAGGCGCGGTCGTAGCGCCGGGACCCGAGGCGCTGCAGCAGCTCGCGAACCGTGCGCGCGCGCGTCGGCAGCACACCGCCCGCGAAGGCAGCGATCGGCGTCTGACCGGCGGCGCCCCGTAGGCGGTTGAGCCGCTCCAACATCGCCGCCGGCTGGGTGGACCCGTTGAAGCGCGGGTTGATCTCGGCGAGGATCCAGCGTGGGCGCGCATAGTCGTCCTCGTATTCGACGAAGTCGAGTCCGAACACGCCGCGATACCCTTGCTGCGACAGCCATTCGGCCATCCGCATCGAAGCGGCCACCATGGCCGCCGCCGTTCGCGCCTCGCTCGGGTAGGCGTTGCCATGATGGGCGAGACCCGCCGTGAGGAGCTGGTCCGCGACGCCCACACAGACTGCCGCCCCGGCCGGATCGATGAACATCTGGACGTTCGGCGAGGTCCGGATGGTCAGGAGTTGCTCGACCAGGTACACGGACTGGGGCCGGCTCGACTCGAACGCGTGCAGCGTGTCGCCCGTGAGGCCCTCCGGGCCGGCCGTGAAGACCGCATCTCCGCTGGAGCCGTGGGCGCCGCGGACGATGGCCCTGCCTTCGCCTGCCACTGCGCGGATAGCCTGATGCAACGGCGCGAGGTCGATGGGCCGACCATCGGCGTCGAGCGACAGCGTGACCACGGTGCCTTCCGCTACCGGGATGCCGAGCGCGATGGCCGCCTCTCGAACGACGGGCTTGTGGTCGATGCGCGCGACCAACCCAGGGTCGCCGCCGAGAATGCGGACCGGGGCCCCCCGCGCGGCTGCGATGGCGGCCGCCAGACGCGCATCATCGGGATGCGAGAGTCCCCCCGGTGCGAGCCAGACTGTGCCGGTCGCCGGGAGCAGCGCGGCGATCCGTTCGACGGCCTCCCGATCGGCCAGAAAACGGGGGCCGATGAGCGCGGTCGGCTCGCCTCGCGGAACGACGATGCGCGACCGGTCGGGCCCGAGTCCCAGCTCGGCCAAAAGCGCGACGAAGAGCGGATCCGGCTCGATCGGCAGGCAGACTACGTCCCGCGGTCCGGCGAGCGTCAGGGCCCGCTCCGCCGAGCGGAGCGGCAGGGTGACGAGTGCGCCAGGGAACGGCGCGTTGCGAACGTAGACAATCGGGGCGTCGAGGCTCGCCAGGCTTGCGACGAGCGTTGGCGTAGCGGTGCCGATGGCCACGGACGGCGCGTCGAGGATTCCGGTCATGCGCCTGCCTCGACGCCGACGCGCGCACCGCGCGTGACGATCAGAACGGGCGACTGTGCCGGATCCGTCGCAGAAGCCTCGGCTCTCTCGCGCAAGCGCACACAGGTACTGCTGGTCGCCATGCCGCCTCCATGCTGCGCTGAGCCGGGCATCGCTGGGACGCATGGGGCGTCGCCACGCCTTGCCTGGACCTGGGTTGTGATCGGGTGAGAGAACTTGGGGGTAAAGCAAGCGGTAGGCCAGTGACACCTAGGGCCACGGGCCTGCCTGGAGGCCCCGGTCGGGGAGCCGATGCCTGTCTTGTGGCTGGCGTGCTACACGGACCGTTGGGTCATGCCACGCGCTCACGACCCCGGATGCTGCCATAGGCCGCGGGACCACGGGACGGCACGCCCTTCGCGCGCTTACCCGTATCATTTAGCTTTTCCGCATGAGCGACCCCTCGATCAGCATCGCCCATCTTTCCGATCTTCATTTCGGCGGCTATGCCGACCTCGCGCAGATCGAGGCGCTCGAGGCCTTCCTGCCGACACTTGGGGCGGCGGCCACCGTGGTGTCCGGCGACGTGAGCCAGCGCGCCCGGCACGGGGAGTTTCAGGCGGCACACGCCTTCCTGCAGCGGCTGCGGCAACACGCGCCCGTGCTCGTCATCCCAGGGAATCACGACATCGAGTGGTGGCGGAGCCCGCTCGGCCTGGCGGGCCAGGAGCGGAAGTATGCGAAGTACGCGCGGTACTTCGGCGAGCTCACGCCGGTGCTCGAGATCCCCGGGGCGATCATCGCCGGCGCGCTCAGCAGCTACGGGGTGGCGTTCGGATCGCTCACCTGGAACCTGAACGACGTGGCCGTGAAGGGCCATCTTCCGGCCTCCGAGACCACGCGCGTCGGCGGCATCTTCGCGCAAGCGCCGGCCGACGCGGTACGGATCCTCACCTTTCATCACAACATCCTTCGCGGCGCGCATTCCCGTCGGATGGGGCTCGCCAACTGGCGCTCCGCGTATCGGCGGCTGATGGCGAGCGGCGCCGACGTGGTGCTCTGCGGCCATGATCACCACGAGGGCGCCGGCCAGATCGATGGCGCCCTCACCGTGAGCACCTCCGGCACGCACAGCTTCCGGACCCGTGGCGGCCGGCCGTCGGTGTTCAACCTGGTCAAGGTAGACGTCCGCGCCGTGCACATCCGTCACTATCGCTGGGAGGCCGGCGCCCAACGGTTTCTCGCGTCCGACGTCTACTCGTTCGCCCGTCAGGGATCGCCGCGCGTCGCGGTGTCCGTGGCGGGAGGAGATCAGGGGCTGTGAGGTGAACGATCTGCTCGCCCACCGCCTGAAGCTTCTGGGCCTTCGCGACGTCGCCGGCATCCGCACCCACACCAACCGTACCGTGATGGTCTCCCTGACCACCCGGCGGGAACTCCGCCTGCATCAAGGCTATGCCAGCGCGCCCGACCGCGTCCTCCGGGCGATCGTCCGTTTCCTGAATCCACGGCTTCCCCGCGCGATGCGCCGACTCGCCGAGCGCGAGTTCCTCGGCTTCCCGGTCGAGCTGTACGCTGCGCCGGCGTCGCGGGTCGAGCGGCAACGGGAGCGCCCACGACCCGGCGACCTCGCGCTGTTGCAACGTCTCGCGTCGGTGCACGAGCGACTCAATGTCGAGTACTTCGGCGGTCAGCTGGGCGCCATCCCGATCCGGTTGTCGGGGCGGATGCGCACGCGCCTCGGGGAGCTCGCGGTGGATCTCCGTACCGGCCTTCCGACCGAGATCGCCATCAGCCGCCGCCACATCGTTCGTCATCCGTGGTCGGAGGTGGAGCACACGGTGCTGCACGAGATGGTGCATCAGTGGCAGGCGGAGACGGGGCTGCCCGTGGACCACGGCCGCGGCTTCCGGCGAAAAGCCCGCGAGGTCGGGATCGAGCCGCAGGCGCGACGGCAAGTGGGGCGAACGGACGGTCCGTCGCTCGGGCGATGGGACGGACGGGCGGAGGGGCGAACGTAGTGAGATCGCGGCCCCACCGAACGAAGCGGGGGATTCTGCCCCACCAACCCACCAACTCTCGACCCTCCGACCGCTCTCCCGTGCGTGTTCCTCCCCACATCCGGCCCTAACGCCGGGCGCTATCTTCCGAATTCACACGAGGGAGGCCTCATGCGGTGGACACCGGGTGGGCGCAGCAGCGATCTGGAGGACCGCCGGGGGAGCAGTGGTGGGTTTGGCGGCGGGGGCATGCGCATTGGGCTGGGAGGCGCGGCCGTCCTGCTCGTGCTCAGTCTGATCTTCAAGCAGAACTTCTTCGCCTTGCTGGGCGCGGACGGTGGGGCGGCGGGCGAGCCGAGCGCGGCAGGCCCCGTGACGAGCAGCCCGGAGGAGGAGAAGGAGGTGCAGTTCGTCTCGTTCGTGCTCGATGATGCCCAGGCCACCTGGGCCGGACTCTTTCAGGCCAGAGGCCACACGTACGAGCATGCCAAGCTGGTGCTCTTCCGGGATGCGATCCAGTCGGCCTGCGGCTTTGCCCAGGCGGCGACCGGCCCCTTCTACTGTCCGGGCGATGAGCGCGTCTACATCGATCTCGGCTTCTACGACGAGCTGAAGCAGCGCTTCGGTGCGCCCGGTGACTTCGCCCAGGCGTACGTGCTCGCCCACGAGCTCGGCCACCACGTGCAGCGCCTCCTCGGTACCGAGGCCCAGGTGCGCGAGGCGCAGCAGCGGAACCCGGAAGCGGCGAACCAGCTCTCCGTGCGCCTCGAGCTCCAGGCGGATTGCTACGCGGGGGTATGGGGCCACGAGACGCAACAGCGTGACATCCTCGACCCCGGCGACGTCGACGAAGGCCTTCAGGCCGCCGCAGCGGTCGGCGACGACCGGATCCAGAAGATGTCGGGCCAGGGCGTGTCACCCGAGGGCTTCACGCACGGTTCGTCCGAGCAGCGGGCCAGCTGGTTCCGACGGGGGTTCGAGTCAGGACGTCCCGAGGACTGCGACACCTTCAAGAGCTAGCCGTGTCTCCGATCCTGCTGTACGACGGCACCTGCGGCTTCTGCGCCGAGAGCGTCCAGCTCGTGTTGCGACACGACCGTCGTCGCACGCTCAGGTTCGCGGCGCTGCAGGGAAGGTTCGGGGCCGAGACCCGCGCGCGCCATCCCGAGCTGGCCGAGGTGGACTCCGTCGTGTGGGTGGACCCGGCGGACGGCGCACGCGCGGAACGGGTCTTCACGCGCTCGGATGCGGCGCTTCGAGTGGCGGCGTACCTGGGAGGGTGGTTCCACCTGGCGCGGGTCATGGCGGTCCTGCCTCGGCCCGTGCGCGACGCCGCATACGACCTGGTGGCCCGGCACCGGCACCGACTGAGCGACGCGCCGAGCTGCTTGCTCCCGGCGCCAGAGGTGCGGGAGCGGTTCCTCGATCCCGTCTAGGTCCCGCACCGCCCCGAGGCGCGAGACTTCGGGTCATGTAAGCGGCGAAGGGGGCATGCCTTGTGGGCATGCCCCCCTCGCAGTCACCGGGCGAGGCTGGGCTCGCGGGCGCCGTCGGACCTAGGACGCTCTCCTCGGAGGCTCCGAGCGCATGCCGCCCGCGGCGGCTCGTGATTGCTCCCCCGACACCGCGACCAGCTCCTGGGGGGAGTGTCGCGACGGCCCGGTGCCGGCTCCCAGCGGCGCCACCGGATGTGCCACCTCGCGCGCCGCGTGCCGCTGATACTCCTCCACGTAGCGGCGGGCTACCGCGCCCCAGGTGAAGTTGTCCTCGATTCTCCGGCGGGCAGCCGCGCCGAGGCTCTGGCGCAGCTGCGGGTCGTTCACGAGGCGCTTGAGGGCGCTGGCGATCGCGCGCGAGTCGCGCACCGGGACGAGTATGCCCGCGTCGCCGACGACCTCGGCGCAGCCCGTGCCCTCGGTCGTGATGATCGCCAGCCCGGCGGCCATCGCTTCGAGGAGCACGATCGGGAAGTTCTCCGCCTCGGAGGGAAGGACGAAGATCCCGGACGACTCGTAGATGTTGCGCAGCTCGGGCGACCGATTGTCCACCCAGCCCCAGAAGTTGACCGGCGAGCGCAGTGCCTCGGCGCGGCGACGGAGCTCGGGAAGATACGGCCCGTCACCGACGATGTTCACCTCGGCGCCGATCGGCGACTCGGCCACGGCCTCAAGGACGTACTGTACTCCCTTTCGCTCGAGCATGCGTGTGACCATCAGCACCCGCGGGCTCAGCGCGCGCGGGGTATACGGGCCGACCTGCAGGCCGTTCGGGATGACCGTCGTCTTGTGTGGAACCGGGCGCTGGTCGAGCACCAGGCCCTCCAGGATCTCACTGGGACAGATGATGCGGCTGGCGCCCTCGACGATCGCTTTCCAAAGCGGGCGCACCACCTGATGCGTCGTACGGAGACGGTGCGGGTTGTATCCCGGCACGTCGGTGCCGTGCGCCGTAATGACGTAGGGCAAGCCCGAGTAGCGCTTCGCCTGCCAGGCCAGGAGACCGTCCGGCAGGATGAAGTGCGCGTGGGCCACGTCGTAATGGTTCTTGGTTATCAGGCGGTGGATGGTCGGCATCGCCCCCGCGAGATAGGAGAAGGCTTCGGGGGTGGTGCAGCTGTGCTTGGCTTTGCGGAGACACGGTACGCGATACAGGTGCACGCCATCAACGACCTCTTCTCGCGGGTGACCCTGGAAGCTCATCGTCACCAGGTCGATCTCGTGACCGCTCGCGGCCAACTCCCGGGAGAGGCCGGCCACGACGGCCGCCCCACCACCGCCGATCGGCGGAAACTCGTACGAGGTCATCAGAATCCGCATCCGAACCTCTCCGCGCATCGTGGGAGGCGAGTTTCCCGCCGCCGTTCGCCCGGGCCGCGCCCGGGAAATCTGTTGCGCGACAGACACAGCATGTGGTCGAGCCGAGGCGGTTCTGACCCCTGAACCCCGCCCGCCGGCCTGTCAACTGCCGTGTCTAGCCGATTCCATCTGTAAATCGGGAAACAATTAGAGTGGCCGAACCAACCTATCGCGCAGCCAAATCCTCGCCCCCCTCGTGCACACGTCGTGCCCTGCGCCTTCCGTCGGCCACGGTACGCAGGTCCGCCAAGGTGAGCGACTGCAAGGAAATGTTTAGCCGGGTTAGGATAAAGCTTCAGCCCAAGACGGGATTTCGCAACTACTCGGCCATCTGCTCCGATCCTCCGGCGTCTGGTCGACTTGCGCCCGCCCCGAAGCTGGTACCAGACTTGCGACCTTGCAGGGCGTTCCGTTCCCAACTGCAACCGAGCCACCAGGTTCCCTTCCGCATGCTTCGGACAAGGCGGCTTTCCATCTGCTATGTGGCCCCGGGCGCGAGCTACCGCCGGGGCTCCGGCCATTCACGGCAAGTACTTACCCTCGCACGTGCCCTCGCCAGGGATGCCGAGGTCGCCGTCGTTTTCCGGCGTCTGATCGATGAGGTCGAGGTACCTGGGGTAGCTGTGGCCGCGCTGGAAAGCGACCGGGCACCGGCGTCCGACCTTGTGCCTTCCCGCCGTGCCCTCGGCGTTTTCGTCCAACGCCGCGCCAGCTCGTTCGAAATGGTGCTCGAGGGGAGCTGGCCGATGTCGGGCAAGCTGGCCGCCCGGTGCGCCCAGCGCGGCGTCCCGGCGATCTCCGTATTGGACCGGTTCCCCACGGCCTCGTGGCTTGGCTCCCTGGACGTCGGCAATACATGGCTCGGCTTCCGTGCCTCCGGACGGTACCTGCGTCAGACCTCCGACATCGTGGCCGGCAGCGTGGTGATCCGCGACGCCATCGTCGAACGGTGGCGCGTGAGTCCGGACCGCATCACGGTCATCGGGCCCGCGATCGATCGTACGACGTTCGCGCCGAAGGACCAGACCGAAGCGCGCCGACGGCTTGGACTGGATCCAACCCACCGCATCGTGCTGGCCGCCGACGGACTCGAGCGAGGCACCGATCTGGCGCCTCTCATCGAAGCCGTTCAGCGCGTCGGCGATCCGTCGCTTCGACTCCATGTGTTGGGCCACGGAGAGCGCCGAAAGACGCTCGAGCGTATTGCCGGTCCGGGCGCTCTCGTCACTTTCCACGCCCCCACGACGGACGAGGCGCTGGCGGCGCACATTGCGGCTGCCGACCTGTGCGTCTCCTTCGAGGCTGGAGACCCGGCCTTCACGGTCTCGGAATGCTTGAGCTCGGCGCGACCCGTCGCGGTTCCTGCCGTGGAAGACCGTCCGCCGGTCGCCGTGCGGCACCTGGTCACCGGCTTTCTGGTCCAGCACGACGTCCTCGCATGGATCCGGTTTCTGCAGCGTGAGTGCCCTTCGCGTAACAATCTGCGAATGATGGGGTTGGCGGCCGGTGCCACGCCCATCGACCACGCGGACCGCATCGCGGCCGCCTACCTCGCCGTCATGGACCGCGCCGTCCGCGCAAGCGAGCGACCAGTGGTAGCCGTCTAAGGCTGCGCCGGGCAGGGGTCCCGGCTATCTTACCCGCCATTCCGAGACCCCGCACGAGGCGACGACATGGCCACCGCAGCTGCAGCATCCCAATTCACCGGCGTGGATTTCCTCAACCTCGACACCCTCCTGTCGGAGGAAGAGCGCGCCGTCCGTGACACGGTCCGGACCTGGGTCGACGAAAACCTGATTCCGGTCATCGGTGAGGCCTACATCGAGGGCCGGTTTCCCAAGCAGCTGATCCCGGGGATGGCGGAGCTGGGGCTGTTCGGCGCCAACCTGCCGGAGGAATACGGCTGCGCGGGGCTCAACAACGTCGCGTACGGGCTGATCATGCAGGAGCTGGAGCGGGGCGACTCCGGCATCCGCTCGTTCGCGTCGGTGCAGGGCGCGCTGGTGATGTACCCGATCTACGCCTTCGGCTCCGAGGAGCAGAAGAAGCACTGGCTTCCGCTCCTGGCCACCGGGCAGGAGATCGGCTGCTTCGGTCTGACCGAGCCCGACTTCGGCTCGAACCCGGGCGGCATGATCACGACGGCGCGGGAGACGAAGGACGGCTGGGTGCTCAACGGCACCAAGATGTGGATCACCAATGGCTCGCAGGCCACGGTCTCGATCGTCTGGGCCAAGACGGGCGCGGTGGACGATCCCAAGTCCATCCGCGGCTTCATCGTGCCGACCGACAGGAAGGGCTACGCGGCGAAGGACCAGAAGGGGAAGCTCTCCCTTCGCGCGAGCGACACGAGCGAGATCCACCTGCAGGACGTGCACCTGCCGAAGGACGCGATCCTGCCCAAGTCCGGCGGGCTCAAGAGCCCGCTCATGTGCCTCACGCAGGCGCGCTACGGCATCGCCTGGGGGGCGATCGGCGCGGCGATGGCGTGCTACGACGAGGCGCTCCGCTACGCCGGCCACCGCGTGATGTTCGACAAGCCCATCGCGCAGACCCAGATCCAGCAGGTGCGCCTGGTGGACATGCTGACCGAGATCACCAAGGCACAGTTCATGACCCTGCAGCTCGGTCGGCTCAAGGACGCGGGCACGATGACGCCGGACCACGTGTCGCTCTGCAAGCGCAACAACGTCAGCATGGCCTGCGATGCGGCCCGCGAGGCGCGTCGCCTGCTCGGCGCCAACGGCATCCTGGTCGAGTACCACTCCATGCGGCACATGGCCAACCTCGAGTCGGTCTACACGTACGAGGGCACCCATGACATGCACTCGCTGATCGTGGGGCAGGCGATCACGGGGCTGCCCGCCTTCTAGCCCCGGGCGTCACGCACGGGTCTCGTGCGTTTGTGATGAAGTGCACGCCGACATGCCGGGCCTAATCATCCACTGCGCCTGAGTCGCGCTGCTGGACCTGGGCGTGACGAAATTCGATCTGGCGCGTATCTATCTGGCGTGAGCCCGGCTTCCCAACCACCCCATCGCGATGCGCCGCCAGCCCCCGCCCCGATCGATGAGGCGCAAGTCCTCTGTCGGCAATGGTTTGAGGCGCATGGTTCGGCCGTCTACAACTACTTTCGCTTCCACGTCCCGCTGGTCGACGTCGCCGAGGACCTGACCGCCGAGACATTCCTCAAGGTCGTCCGCGCGGTCGAGCGGTTCGATCCCCTGAAGGGCTCACCGAAGACCTGGATCCTCGCGGCGGCTCGAAATGTCCTGGCCGACTGGCGTCGGCGCGCGCGGCTCCGCCAGTACGTCGCGATCGGCACGATGCACGATCTGGCCCACGAAGCGCCTTCCCCTGAGGAGCGCCTGCTCCGGGAAGAGGAAATCGGACAGCTGCTTGACGCGGTAGCGACGCTGGGCACGGCGGACCGCGAGCTGGTCGGGCTCCGTTACGGCAGCGGGCTCGACACCGCCGAGATGGCGCAGATCCTCGGCATCAGCGAAGGGAACGTGCGCACCCGGCTCTGGCGCGTGCTGGGCCGGCTCAGGAAGGTGCTCGCCCGATGAACGGCGAGCCTGACCTTCCGCCAGAGTTGGCCGAGCTCGATCGCGCGCTCAGCGACATCCGGTTCGAGCCGCGCGCGTCGCTTGGCGCCGAGATCGCGGGCCGGGTGCGTCGGGGCGAGCGGCCAGCCGACACCGGTCGTCGCCTCGGGTTTCTCCGCGCGGCCTGGGGAGTGACGGCATCGGTCATCGTCGCCTTGCTCGCCGCCTCGCTCCTCAGGTCGCCGCGGCCGGTCGAGATCGACCGCTGCTGCTACGACCTGGACGGCGGGGGCGAGGCAGATGACGGGATCACCCTGGTCGCCGAGCGCGACGCGAAGGTCCACCACCTCCGCCTCTACGAAGATCACGACCACTCGGGAACCTTCTCCCCCGGGGACCTCATCCGGCTGGACCGCGGCGACCAGCCCTCGATTCGCGACGGCGCGGGGGCGGGCCTCGTCACCACCGAGCACTGCTGCCTCGACTTCGATGGCGGCGGGCCGAGCGACGATGCCCTGCTCGTGGTCGGCGTGCCGCCCGACCGGGTCGTGATGGCCGCGATCTACGAGCGTCGCCCCGAAGGTCACGATCACCGGATGCCGGACACCTTCCTGCTTCGCTGAAAATCCCGCTCATAGCTTCCGAGGATCGCGGTCCATGAAACTGACGAGCCTGCTCGCGGCTGCCCTGTTGGTCGTGCTTCCGGCCGCCCTGGTGGCCCAGGCCGACACGACGAAAGCGGATACGGCCAAGGCGCGAGCGGACACGACCGTGCACGAGCTCCCGCCGATCGAGGTCGTCGGGAGCATTCAACCGGCCGCCGGCCCGACGGTGGGTTCCGGCGTGCCCGCCCGCGTGACCACGCTGAGCGCGGAGCAGGTGGACGCCTACGAGCCCCGCATCCTTTCCGACGCGCTCAAGAGCGTCGCCGGGTTCTCGACCTATGACGATCTCGGGAGCCCGTACAAGCTCAATCTCTCGAGCCGCGGATTCTACTCTTCGCCGGTGGTCGGCTTGCCGCAGGGCGTGGCGGTGTTCCTCGATGGCGTTCGGATGAACGAGCCCGAGGCGTCGCAGGTCAACTTCGACCTGCTTCCAATGGACCACATCAACCGGATCGAGATCCTGTCGGGCAACGGGTCGCTGCTGGGTCGGAATGCGCTGGGTGGCGCGGTCAACCTCGTCACCGCGCGCGGCACCGGCCCGACGACGGGCACGATCGAGCTCTCGGGCGGAAGCTTCGGCGCCGCCCGGGCCGAGGCCCACGTCTCGGGCCTGACCAAGAGCGGTCTGGACTGGTACGTCGGCGGCGACTTCAACCGTGAGGATGGCTGGCGACAGGTGACCGGCGAGCAGGGCTACCAGGGCTTCCTCAACGTCGGGAAGCTGGGCGAGACCAGCGGCATCCGCTTCCAGGCGTTCTACTCGCGCGACAGCGCTCAGACCGCGGGCTCCCTGCCCGAGTCGATCTTCGCCGCGTCTCCCGACTCCAACCTGAGCGCGAATGACTACGAGAAGCTCTGGGCCTACCAGGGCTCGCTGCAGGCCTACAAGCAGTTCGGGCTGGGCCGCGCCTCGGTCACGGCGTATTTCCGCCGGCACCGCGCCGAGCGGCTCAACATCAACCAGGAAGACGATCCGGACGCGTTCGGGATCAGCTACAACAACAGCTTCGGGTACACCGCGGACTACCGGTGGACCACGGTGCTCAACGAGACGACGGCGCTGAGCCTCCGGGGGGGCGTGGACGGCGAGGTCACGCGGGTCGAGATCGACATCTTCTCCGACTCGACCAAGTTCGGCGTCGGGCGCACGCAGACCACGGCGGCGCGGAGTCCCCTCTGGGACGTGGCGCCGTTCGCCGCCGCCGACCTCACGATGGACAAGGTGACGCTGTCCGCCGGGGCCCGGTACGACTATGTGCGCATCCCCTTCGAGAACGAGCTGGATCACTCGGGCGATACGACGGCAACCTACGAGCGCTTCAACCCCCGGCTCGGCGCCAGCGTCGAGGTCATGCCCGGCGGCTCGTTCTTCGCCTCGTGGGGTCAGGCGTTCCGGGCGCCGGCCGTGATCGAGAACGCTTGCGCGGATCCCGAGGCGCCGTGCCCGTTGCCGTTCGCTCTGGGCGACGACCCGCCGCTCGAGCCCGTCACGGCAAGTACGCTCGAAGGAGGCTTCCGCTACGCGAACGACCGCGTCTCGCTCAGCGGCTCGGTGTACTACACCGACGTCAAGAACGACATCTTTCTCACCCCGTTCGGTGACGCGAACGAGCCCTCAGGGAGCACGGTCGACGGGTTCTTCGTGAACATCGCCAAGACGCGCCGGACGGGCTTCGAGGCCGGGGCGACGTACGCCTTCCCGGCGGGCCACTCGCTCTACCTCAACTACGCCTACACGCACGCCAGCTTTCAGAGCGCGGCCGACATCTTCACCATCCGCTCGGCCGACGATCCGGAAGTCATCAACCCCTTTCCGACCGAGAACGACGTCTCGCCCGGAGCGCGGTTCCCCCAGGTCCCGGACCACCAGATCAAGTTCGGCGGCCTGGCGCGGCTCGGCCGCTACGTCTCGGTCGGCACGGACGCCCGGTACACCGGCAAACAGTTTCTCCGCGGCGACGAGGCCAATGTCACGGCTCCCCTCGACGGCTACTTCGTGGCCGACGCCCGGGTTGGCGTGGAATTCGGCCGCTGGGAGATCAACGGCATCGTCACCAACCTGTTCCAGAACGAGAGCGCGGTCTTCGGCACGTTCAACATCAATCAGGGCAACCCGGCCGGCGCCGCGGTGGAACGATTTCTCACGCCCAATCAACGCCGGGCGTTCCGCCTCGTCGTGCGGACGACGCTGGGCGGACCGGGCCAGGGCGGGGGCGCCGGCATGGACTAAAGGCTACAAGGCCGGGGATCGCAGGCGCTCGATGGATACCTTATGATGGGTGCGTGTCCCACCTGGACGCCCCCGCCAGGGGGGCGGTCCGGCGATCGTCGCGGGGGCGGACGATCGCGATCGAGTACCGTCGCCGGCGCCTCTGCCGGATGGCGCCACGCACGTCGCCCCAAGACGGACGATTCATCAGCGGCGGAGGCATCCCATGCAAGCCACGGCGGTGGCGGGCCCGGTCCGTAGCCTGGGCGAGGCGGTTCGCGCCTCTCTCACCGGCGCGCTCGGGACCCTCCTCTCGGCACTTCCCCGGATCATCGCGTTCGCGGCCGTACTCGTCATCGGTTGGCTGATCGCATCGCTCATCTTCAAGGGTACGGTCGCTCTGTTGCGCGCCGTTCACTTCAACGATCTCGCTCGACGCTCGGGATTCGCCGCCTTCGTCGAGAACATGGGCGTGACGCAGGAGGCATCGGCGGTCGTGGCGAGCGTAGCCAAGTGGTGCGCGTGGCTCCTCACCATGGTGGTCGCCTTCGACGCGCTCGGCCTGCCGGCGGTGTCGAGCGTCTTCCAGCAGCTTCTCTTCTGGCTTCCCAACCTGCTCGTGGGTCTCCTGGCGCTCGTGATCGGCGGACTCGCCGCGAACGCGCTCTCCCGGATCGTTCGGGGGTCGGCCACCTCGGCCGGACTGGCGAACGCGGACGTGCTGGCCGCTGCGACGAAGATCGCAGTGTGGGCGTTCGCCGTCGTGGTCGCGGTGAACCAGCTCGGGATCGCCACGACGCTGATCAATACCCTCATGGTGGGCGTCGTCGGCGCGCTGGCCCTCGCGACCGGGCTCGCGTTCGGGCTGGGTGGCCGGGACCGCGCCGCGCAGTTGCTGGCACGCCTTGGCACCCACGGCGTCCGGAGCCGCGTTGGCCAGGAGCAGAGCGTGACCGTCGTTGGCGCCCCCGACGCCGTGGTCGCGGCACCGCGGGTCGTGGCGTTCGAGGAGGGCTGGACGCCGAGATCGGGAGCGGATCGGCGCCGGATCGTGCGCCCGGGGTCGGACAGGAGGGGCACGAAGGTCGTGAACGGCTGACGCAGGGTAGGGAGCACGCCTCAGCTTTGGCACCTGGCGGTGCCGCTCTCGAGTGTGCTCCGTGCCCCGCTGCAAGGTGGTCCCACCGAAGCGGCGCTCCCCGAAAAAACAGACGGCCGTCCGCGCGCGACGCGTCTGGCATCCGCTCCGGGGTGCGACTAGGTTTGCGGCCAGTTCGCCGGCTGGCGTTGGACCTCTCCCGGGAGCGTTGGTTTGAAGATCGCGGTGTGCCTCAAGCGGGTGCCGGACATGGAGCTGCGGTTCAACATCGCGGCCGACCGCAAGTCCCTCGATCAGGCTGGGCTCAAGTACGACATGAGCGACTTCGACGGGTACGCCCTCGAGGTCGCGCTGCAGCTCGTCGAGAAGCAGGGAGGCGGTGAGGTGGTCCTCGTCTCGCTCGGTCCCGACGGCGTGCAGGAAACGCTGCGGAAGGGCCTCGCCATGGGCGCCTCGCGCGCCGTGCAGCTCAAGGCGGACGACGTGCCCGTGGACGGCCTCGCCGTGGCGCGCGCGCTGGCCGCCGAGCTCTCCGCCAGTGGATTCGATCTCATCCTGTTCGGTCGCATGGCGACCGACACCGCCAGCGGCACCGTCGGCCCGATGGTGGCGGAGCTGCTCGATCTCCCCTGCGTCACGTCCATCTCGCATCTCGAGGTCTCGGCCGGCCGCGGCATCGCGCGGCGCGATCTCGAGGGCGCGGCGGAGACGGTGCAGTTCCCCCTCCCAGCCGTGCTCTCGATCGATGAAGGCATCGCGCGGCCGCGCCTCGCGACGCTCAAGGGCATCATGGCCGCGAAGAAGAAGCCGCTGGACGTGCGCCCGGCGGCCCTGGGCGAGGTGCGGCTCACGGTCGAGGCGATGGCGCTGCCCGCCGAGCGAAGCGGACCCAAGTTCGTCGGGGAAGGGCCCGACGCGGTCCCCGAGCTGGTGCGGCGGCTTCGCACGGAAGCGAAGGTCCTCTGATGGCCGACATGTTCGCCTTCGCGGAATCGCGGGGCGGCGAGCTTCGCAAGGTGGCCTTCGAAACGGTCGCGGCGGCGCGTCGCGCGGCCGACGCGATGGGCGGTCAGGTCCACGCGCTGGTGGTTGGTGCCCCGGGCATCGCGGCGCATGCGGAGGCGTTGGGGCGGTTCGGGGCGGACGTCGTAGCCGTGGTCGAGCACGCCGGACTCGATCGTTACGCACCCGAAACGTTCGCGGCCACCGCGGCCGAGCGACTCAAAGGTGGGTCCTACCGCGTCGCCTTCTTCTCGGCCTCGGCCGAGGGGCGCGACCTGGCGCCGCGGGTGGCGGCACGAGTCGGCGTCGGACTCGCCTCGGACGTGATCTCGTTCGAGATGCGTGATGATGCGGTGCTCGCGCAGCACCCCGCATACACGGGGAAGGTGATCGTGACCCTGCGGCTCACCGGCACTCCGGCCATCGTCTCGCTTCGGCCCGGGGCCATCCCGGCGACCGAGCACCCGCGCACAGCGCGGATCGAGACCATCGCGCCAGTCGGCGATCCCGCGTCGGCGCGAGTGGTCGTGACCGAGCTCGCTCAGCAACCGGCGGCCACGCTGGATCTCGGCGAAGCACCGGTCATCGTGAGTGGCGGGCGCGGTCTCCGGGCCGCGGAAAATTTCAAATTGGTGGAGGATCTCGCCGCCGCTTTCGGCAATGCCGCCGTGGGGGCCACGCGGGCCGTCACCGACGACGGCTGGCGTCCGCCTACCGATCAGATCGGTCAGACGGGACGGGTGGTGAGTCCCGATCTCTACGTGGCCGTGGGCATCTCGGGCGCGATCCAGCATCTGGCGGGGATGCGCACGGCGAAGACGATCGTCGCGATCAACAAGGACAAGGACGCGCCGATCTTCAAGATCGCGGACTACGGGATCGTGGGTGACCTGTTCGACGTGGTGCCGCGGTTGACCGACGAGGTGCGGAAGGCGCGCTCGACCTGACGGCTCGGCGCTCGGCCCGCGCGGGTCGAGGCTCGCTCCGGCGGGATGAGAGTCCCGGATTGTCTTTGCCTTCCGTTCGGCCGCTCAGCTCCCTGCCTGCACCATCTCCTGAATCCGACGCACGCCTTCCGTGACGGCCCGCTCCTCGGGCCCGAACGAGAACCGCACGTAGTTCCGGAACCTCGACGGCCGCCCGCTCCGGCGCTTGCCGGGATTCACGTCGAAGAACTCTCCCGGCACACATATGACCTGCCGCTCGAGCGCGCGCTGGAAGAACGCCATCCCCGTATTGAGCGACGGCGGCAGTGCCGAGACGTCGCCCCACCAGTAGAACGTCCCCTCGGGCTCGAGGTCGAAGCGCACCCCCGCGTCGCGAAGCCCGTCGCCCAGGATCCTCCGCTTCCGAAGGAAAACCTGCCGGATGGCGGCGGCCTCGGCGCATGCCACGGCGGGATCGAGCAGCGGGACAGCCGAACGTTGGAGCGGCTTGCTGCCACCCCCGTCGAGGAACGACCCGCTGCTCGAGACCGCCTCGATCACCGCGTGCGGTCCGACGATCCAGGTGATGCGCCACCCCGGGTAGCGCCAGTTCTTCGTCAGGCCATCGAAGAGCACGACGGGGTCGGCATCCACGTCCTCCACGTATCGCGCCGCCGAGACCATTCCCGAGTCATCCGCCGTCTCGGTCCAGATGTAGTGCGAGTAGAATTCGTCGACGAGGAGCGAGCAGCCGACCTCGCGCGCGAGCCCGACCCATGCCGCGAGCTCGTCGCCGTGAATCACCTTGCCAGTCGGGTTGCACGGGTTGGACAGGAGCAGCGCGGAGAGACCGCGGCCTGTGATCTCGCGCTCGAGCGCCTCGAGATCGAAGTGGTAGCGTTGGGCACCGTCCAGCAGGATGGGAATGGACGTGAACAGCTTGAAGATGTCGAGCAGCTCTTCGTACGCCGTATAGTCGGGCAGGAAATGGCCGAGGTTCACCTCGCCGAGAGCCGCGACCGCGCGGGTGAGCGACGCGCGCCCCCCACCGCAGATGCAGACGTTCAGCTCGGTGTACTGTGACCGCTTCCCCTGCCGGTACAGGGTGTTGTACAGCTCGGCCACGGCGCGGCGCAGCTCCCAGATCCCCGGCACCGGCGCGTACTCCTGGTCGTTCACGCCGATCTGCACCTGCTGCACTCGCGGCGGCGCGGCCGGCAGCGGCCCGGTTTCGGGCTGGCCCTGGCCGAGATTGCACCAGTCGGGATGCCCGTAGCGAAAGCCGCGGCGCGCGGCTTCGGCCATCACGTAGATGACGCCGGTGAACGGGACGGAACGGAAGCCGGGAATGGGGGGTGTCGTCATCCGGGAAAAGTAGCTGGATGATCGTGTGACGGACGCGCGACGCCGACCTGCGAGTCCCCGCTGGCGGTTATATTCTGCCGAGCCGCTCGGACCACCTGGAGGAGTCGTCGTGTCAACCATTCTCCCGATCATCCACCAGCCGCCGCTGCCTGTCGAGCGCGTCATTCTCCGCGATCCGCCGGGCGCCGAAGCGATCGAGATGGATGTGCTGATCGTCGGCGCCGGCCCCGCCGGACTGGCCTGCGCGATCGAGCTGGCCCAGCTGGCGAAGCGCGATCGGGAAGCGGGCGGCGGCCTGCCCGAGCTCAACGTGGGGGTGCTCGAGAAGGCCGAGAGCCTGGGCGAGCACAGTCTCTCCGGCGCGGTGGTCAATCCACGCGCATTTCGCGAGCTGTGTCCCGATGTGAAGCCGTCCGACCTTCCCTTCCGCCAGGCTGTGCCCAACGAGGCGGTCTACTTCATGACCGAGCGCCGGGCCCAGCGGATCCCGACGCCGCCGACCATGCACAATCGCGGCTTCTACACCGCATCGCTCTGCGAGATCGTCCGATGGCTCGGCGACCGCGCCGAGGGCCTCGGCGTGAACCTGTTCGCCGGCTTCCCGGTGGACGCACTGCTGGTGAACGGGCAGGCGGTGCGCGGCGTGCGGACCACGCCCTCGGGCCTCGCGCGTGACGGCACGCGGGGCGCCAATTTCACCGAGCCCACTGACCTCACCGCGAAGGTGACGGTCGTGGCGGAAGGGACCCGTGGGCTGCTCGGCCAGGCATGGCGCGAATGGCAGCACGTCTCGTCGCCCAATCCGCAGCTGTTCGCGCTCGGCGTGAAGGAGCTGTGGGAGGTGCCGCGTCCACTCGGCGCCGTCGTCCATACGCTCGGCTGGCCGCTGCCGCCGGATGCTTTCGGCGGGAGCTTCATGTATCCGCTCGGCCAGTCCCAGGTCGCGCTCGGACTCGTGGTCGGGCTCGACTACCACGACTCGAACCTCGACGTGCACGAGCTGCTGCAGCGAATGAAGCTGCATCCGCTTTTCCGGCGGCAGCTCGAGGGTGGCCAGCTGATCGAGTGGGGCGCCAAGACGATCCCCGAAGGCGGGTATTACGCGCTGCCCGTGCGCCGGAGCGGCGAGGGCGTGCTCTTCGTGGGCGACACGCTGGGGCTGGTGGACGTGCCGTCGCTCAAGGGAATCCACTACGCGATGCAGTCGGGGATCTACGCGGCGCGTGCGGCCTACGCGGCGCTCAAGCGCGGTGACGTGTCGGCCGGCGCGCTGGCGGCGTACGATCACGCGCTGGAGGGCAGCTATGTCCTCGCCGACCTGCATCGCACCCGCAACATGCGACTCGCATTCAAGAACGGGCTGTACGCTGGCGGCGTGAAGGCGGGATTGATGACCCTCACGGCCGGCCGATTTCCCGGCGGCATGATCTCCATGGAGGAGGACGCGCGCACCGGGCGAACGGTGAGCGCGCCCACCCGCTTCACGCCCGATGGCCGGCTCACGTTCAGCAAGTTGGACGCGGTGTTCAAATCGGGCAACGCGACGCGAGACACGATTCCCTCGCATCTCCTCCTCGGGCGCGACATTCACCCGGAGGTCGCGGACTTTTATTCGCACGTCTGTCCCGCCGGCGTCTACGAGCGGGTGGGCGACGAGCTCAGGGTCAACCCGCCCAATTGCATCGACTGCAAGGCCACCGACGTGCTCGGCCCCCGGTGGACGCCGCGCGAGGGCGGAAGCGGGCCGAAGTATCGCGCGATGTAATCGCGCGATGTAGGAGTCCGCCGGCAAGTCGGTCGAGCTTTCGCCGCCCTCGAGCGGGACCCGGTCGAGAGTCGCGCGGTCGTCGAGGAAGCACACGACCTCATCAACCGGGCCGCGTAGTCGCTCTCCCCCAACCAGGCGCCGACGGTCGAGCCCAAACGCGCACGCCTTTGCAGTATTGTAAGTCTCGTCCCCCCGCCAACATCCGTCCCCCTCGGCATTCCCTGCAGTCGGTACCGACAATGGATTGAACGCTGTCCGGATCCTGCGGATTGCGTGGCGGAAGGGCGCCCGGCAGTATCAACTGGCCTCCTATGATCTCTGGCCACCTGCCCCACGTTCGCCAATGCAGGGAGGACGTATGTCGACCCGCAGGGTTTCGCTCATGCTGGCGCTGCTCGCCGCGACATCGCTCGGCGGGGCGGGCGCGCTTGCCGCGCAGAACAGCGTAGCCGCCGCTTGGCAGGCCACGCCGGCATCCGTGCTGAAGGGCGCCCTGCGCTCGGTTGCCGCCGCCCAGGAGCGCTATCGCGCCGCCCATGGCATCTATGCGTCGTCGGCGGACGGTCTCGACGTGCGGCCCGACTACGGCGTGCGCGTGGAGATCCTGCTCGCCGGCGACAGCGGGTGGCAGGCCAAAGCCACGCACCAGAACCAGCCGGGACGCAGCTGCGTCGTCTTCGTGGGCTCGCTCGACAAGGCCGAGGCGCCGCGGACCGACGAGGACCGCGAGATGGCTGGCGAGGAAGGCATCCCCTTGTGCGACCGGATGCAGTAGCGTGACCTCGGTCTCGTCGAGACGAAGCGCGGCCGTGCTTGACGCGCGGTCGCCCTGGATCGTCCGGGCGTGGAAGTGGGGGGCGGGCTCGCTGTCGGCGGGTGCCGCCCTCGTCTCGATCCTCTCCTCGGTGCGGTCCATCGCCGGTGCCGACGTGCGCTGGATCGGGGTCGCCCCGGCCGCCGACACCGCCTGGTCGCTGGGCGACACCCTGCAGCTCGCCACCACCATCACTGACGCGCATGGCAGTGTGCTCCCGGGCGTGCGGGTGGGATGGACCAGCACCGATACCTCCGTGATCTCCGTGGACAGTGCCGGGGCGGTCGTGTCGCGCGCGCCCGGGGCGGCGACGGTAGTGGCCGCGGCGGGGGGACGGATCGCGCAGGCTCGCATCGTGGTGCGCCCGCGGCCGGCGGCGATTCGCATCTACGGCGATACGCTGCTCCGTCTCCCCGAGGACACGACCCTGCGCCTCGTCGCACGGGTGGTGGACGCCCGGCAGCATGCGGTGCCCGGTCAAGCCATCGCGTGGCGCTCCGCCGATCCATCCGTCGCCGCTGTCGATACCGCGGCACGCGTGAGCGCAGTCGCGGCCGGGCGCACGACGCTCGTCGCTTCCGACGGCGATCTCACGGCGGAGCTCCCGCTCGAGGTCTATCCGGTCGCGGCCACCATCACCATTCAGGCCGGCGATGGCCAGCGGGCGCAGGTGGGCCGGCGCCTCGCGACGCCGGTACGCGCGCAGATCGTCTCGCGCGGGGGCCGCCCCCTCGTCGGCGTGTCCGTGCGGTTCAGCGTGGCCGACAGCACCGGGCGCGTCGAGCACACCTCCGATACGTCCGACGCGGAAGGCCTGGTGCGAGCCTCGTGGATCCTCGGGACACAACCGGGGCGCCAACGGTTGACGCTGGCCGTGGAGAGCCGCTCGTCGGTCGCCACGGCCGTCACCGCCGACGCGGACCCCCTCGCCGAGAATACGCGGCTCGCCACCGTCGGCCCATCGGCGGGCGCGATTGTCGGCCAGCCCCTGGACGATCCGGTCGCGGTGCGGGTGAGCGATTCCACGGGAAGTCCGCTGGCGGACGTGCTGGTCGCGTGGAGCGCGGAGGACGGCGGGAGTATGGTTGGCGAGAGCTCGCGGACCGATTCTCTCGGCGAGGCGCGCGCGCGATGGACGCTGGGCTCACACGCAGGCGCGCAGCGCGCGTGGGCTCAGGTCGGCGGCGGTCGCGGCGCGCCGCGGCTCGCGATCGAGGCGGTGGCGCGGGCCGGAGCGCCGGCGACGCTCGCCCTGGTCCGCGGCGCGGCGCCGCGTGGCACGGTCGGACAGCCGCTGGCCACGGCGGTCGAGCTCCGCGTGAGCGACCGGGCCGGCAATCCGGTGCCGGGTGTGAGGATCACCGTGCGCCCCGCGAGCGGCTCCGTGCGTGAGCGCGTGATCCCGAGCGACTCGACCGGCCGCGCCGGCATCGCCTGGACACTAGGCGCGGCGGCCGGCGCACAGCGCCTCTCGGCGTCCGCGGAGGGGGTGGAGCGGCCCGTGGAGCTCACAGCCGTTGCCCGGCCGGGTCCCGTGGCCAAGCTGACGCTCCAAGGCGTTCCGGCGACGGCCGTGGCGGGGCAGGCCATCGAGCATCCGGTCGAGGCGTTCGTAGTCGATGCCTTCGGAAACCCGGTCGCGGGCGCGCTGGTGACGTTCGCCGCGAAGTCCGGCAACGTGACGCCCGCGCGAGCGCGGGCCGACAGCGCCGGCCGCGTGGCAGTGCGGTGGGTACTGGGCCCGGCAGCGGGCGAGCAGCGGATCGAGGCGGCCGTGAAGGATGCGGGAAAGCGTGCGACCGGGGCGGTGCGTGCGACGGCGGTGGCGCGCCGGAAACGGTGATGCGGGACAAGGGGACATGAAAGCGAGTGAGGGGGAGCGAGGCGAAACGCCGCTCCCCCCTCACTCGCTTCCGGTCACTGCCTACTGAGGCTCGGCCGGCGCCTGTACCGGCGCGCTTCTCCGCGCCGAGAGGAAATGCCGCGCCCAGCATTCGAGCGACAAGACGGACCAGAGACGGTGCGCCACCTCGCGGCTCTGCCGCGCGCGGTCGCGCTCGCGCCGAAGCGCTCGGATCTGGTCGGGCGTGAGGAGCCGGTGTTGCTCGATCGCGCTGTCCATGAGCCAACGACCCGCAAGGTCCGACAACACCGCTCCCATTTCGCCCTGTACCTCGAGCCGCTGAATGGCCTTTTTGCGGTTCCGGATCGCCGCCGGCAGGAGTTCCGCGCCCGCCTCGCGCAGCACCCACTTCTGACGCCGCCACCCGGACTTGAGCCAGCCGGGCACCGTCAGGCTCGTGGCGATCATGTCGGGGTCGAGGAACGGCGAATGGAACGCGGCGCCGGCCGTCTCGTGCTGCGGCTCGAGGTAATTGAACGAGTGCATGCGCTGGATCGTCGTGCGGATGAACTCGTTTACCTCGGGACTCCAGTACACGCCGGCCCAGTTGGCGCCGGGGACGTGCAGCGCCTCGGGCGGAGTCCGCCCGTAGACCGCCGCCTTGAACGCGCGTCCGATGTACGTGCTCGGCTGCACCGAGGCCTGCGAGAGCTGGAACAGCTCGCGGATCGGCGTCGTGAGCATCGGCAGCTTCTCGGCCAGCCCGACGAGCCGGTGCCGCGGCATTCCCCCAAAGAGCACGTCGGCCCCGTGGCCACCGAAGACGACGCCGGTCTGCGCGCCGGCTTCGCGGAGCACCCGCATCTGCAGCATCGCCTCCTCGCGACCACCGCAGTCCTCGGTGAGCCAGATGAGCCGGGGGAGCTCCGTGGGAATCGTCGAGGGGTCGAACAGGCACTCGCGGTGTTCGGTGCCGAACTCGCCCGCGGTCTGGCGCGCACCGATGATCTCCCAATCGCCTTCGCCAGCGCCGACGGTGAAGGACGAGATCCTGACGTCCGGGGCCACTTTCCGCATTGCGCCAAGTACGAGCGCGGCGTCGAGGCCGCCGCCCAGGGTGATGCCCACGCGCTCGTAGGTGTGGATCTGGCGATGCACCGTCTCGAGCAGCGCGTCCCGTACAACCGTCACGTGCTGCTCGCGCGAGCGCTCCACGACCTGGGTCGCGGGCTTCCAATAGGTCGCCACCGTCGCACTGCCGTCGCGGTATTCCAGCATGTGCCCGCCCAGAAGCGAGCGCGCGCGCGCGAGGAACGAGCGGCCGCCAAGCGGATATTTCGTGGCCAGGTAGTGCTGGATGGCGGTGCGGTCGGGCTCGATGGGAACGTCGGCCAGCGTGAGAAGCGACTTGTACTCGCTGGCGAATGCGAAGCGGCCCCGAAGCACGGTGTAGAACAGGCTCTTGTAGCCCACCTGGTCGACCGCGAGGATGATGCGGTTCGGGCCGTCGCAGAGCGCCAACGCGAAGGTGCCACGGAGCGCGGCGATGGCCTCGTTCCCCAGGCGCGCGAACCCCTCGGGCAGGGAGGCGCCGCTACCCTGTACGTTCCAGTCCGTGGCCACCGGGCAGGCCTCGTCCACCTCGAACGGCCGGTGGGAGGCCTGGCCCAGGTAGACGCCCCGCGCGGGACTCCACACCCGCTGATACTCACCCCGGTGCGCGACAGGGTGCCCCATGGCCCTCACCTCTGCCAGGGAGCCCTCGCCGACGATACCGAAGATCGCGCCCATGCGTTCCGTTTCCGTCGCCCGACCGGTCGACACCAGCGGGGTGATCCGCCGCCCCCGGGATGGGGCGCTGGCGGGGCCGGTTTGACGACGATGACTAAGGGGATGTGCCTTGCAACGTACAAACAATTGCAAAAAGCGAAAGATTAGGCCTCTCCCAGCACCTTGATGATCACGCGCTTACGGCGTTGTCCGTCCCATTCTCCGTAGAACACCCGCTGCCACGGCCCCAAATCAAGCCGGCCGGCGGTGATCGGCACCAGTACCTCGTGCCCGATCGTGAGGCTCCGCAGGTGGGCCGCCGCGTTGTCCTCCCCAGTCTCGTTGTGGCGATACCGGCCAGGGTCCCAGGGGGCGATGCTGCCCTCGAGCCAGTGGAGAATGTCGTGCCAGAGTCCCGATTCATGGTCGTTGACGAAGACCGAGGCACTGATGTGCATGGCGGAGACCAGCACGTAGCCCTCGCGCACGCCGCTGGCCCCGACCTGGGTCTCCACCTGGTCGGTGATGTCGATGATCTCCTGGCGCCGCTTGGTCTCGAACCAGAGGTAATGGGTGTGGGAGGGCATGCGGGGATGTCCTGAGGTGACCTCGTCCGGGTGATGCCGGTGTTGGTCGGATCCCTCGGCTCAGCCTTGGCGCACGTCCGTCGCGAAGGGTCCGCGATGGTGGGCGGAGAGAAAGTGCCTGGCCCAACACTCGAGCGAGAGAACCGACCAGAGCCGAAGCGCCACCTCGCGGCTCTGGCGGGCGCGCGAGCGCTCGAGCCGGGCCTGGCGCAGCTGCGCCTCCGTCAGCAGCCCGTGCTGGGCGATCGCGCTGTCCAGCAGCCACTCGCCGGCGAGGTCGGCAAGCACCTCACCCATCTTGCCGTGCACGTCGAGTCGCTGGATCGCCTTCTTCCGGGATCGAATCGCGAGCGGAACGATGCCCGCCGCCGCGTCACGCAGCACCCGTTTCTGACGGCGCCAGCCGGTCTTGAGTCGGCTCGGCACCGTCAGGCTGGTGGCGATCAGGTCCGGATCGACGAACGGCGAGTGAAATGAGGCGCCACTCAGTGCGTGGTAGGGCTCAAGGTAGGTGAACGCGGCGTTGCCCTGGACGGTTGCGCAGATGAAACCGTTGAAATCCGTGCTCCAGTAGACGCTCGAGGTCCCGTGGGCACCCGGCACACGAAGAGCGAGCGGTGGCGTGTTGCCGTACACGGCGCGCTGCAGGAAACGGCCGGCCAGACTCGACGGCACCGCGGCGCATTGCGTGAGCTGGAAGAGCTCCTGCAGCGGTGTGTTGAGCAGCGGCAGCCGTTCGGCGAAGCCGACCAGCCGGTGACGCGGCATGCCGCCGAAAATCGCGTCCGCGTTGTGCCCGCCGAAGATCGCCTTCGTGTGCGCCGATGCGTGCGCCACGACGTGCATCTGAAGCATCGCCTCCTCGCGGCCACTGCAATCCTCGGTGAGCCAGACGAGGCGCGGGAGGTCGGTCGGGATCGCTGCCGGGTCGAAGACGTACTCGTGGTGGTCGGTCCCGAACAGAGCGGCAGTCTCACGGGCGCCGGCGATTTCCCAGTCGTTCTCGCCGGCGCCGATCGTAAACGAGGAGACGCGGACGTCGGGCGCGACGCGGCGAACGGCGCCGAGTACGATAGCGGCGTCGATGCCGGCGCCGAGGGTGATCCCGATCTGCTCGTACGGGCTGACGTCGCGAAGCACCGCATCGAGCAGCGCCTGACGGACCACCTGGACGTGCTCGGCGTCCGACCGCTCGACGACCGCCGTGCCGGGCCTCCAATAGGTCGAAGTCTTCGCCTGGCCGTGCCGCCACTGGAGCAGGTGGCCAGGCTTGATCGAGCGAGTCCGGGCCAGGAATGACCGCCCGTTGAGAGGATACTTGGTGGCGAGATAGTGCTGAATGGCCGTGCGGTCGGGCTCGAGCGGCAGGTCGGCCAGGGTCAGGAGCGACTTGTACTCGCTCGCGAACGCCAGGCGGTCGCGGAGCACTGTGTAATACAGGGTCTTGAAGCCGATGTGGTCGACCACCAGCCACACCCGTCCGGGACCTTCGCAGAGGGCGATGGAGAAGGTTCCGCGGAGGGCGGCGAGGGCGGCGGGGCCATCCTTCGAGAACCGTTCCGGCAGGCTCGACTGGTCACCAGCGACGTTCCAATCCGTGGCCATGGACGAGTCACCGACCTCGAACGGTCGGTGATCGGCTTGCCCGAAGAAGACTCCGGCCGCGGGCGACCAATACTCCTGGTGCCCCCCGCGATGCACGACGGCCCTCCCCATGGCCTGCACTTCGGCCAATGAGCCGTCACCGACGATCCCAAAGATGGCACCCATCACGACTCCCTTCCGCCGTCACCTTTCGCGACGCGCGGTGGACCAGCCCCGGACCACAAAGCGTGGAGCGGGCAGCGCAGACGTACCAGATTGCCAATTGTGGAAGCGATTCGAAGCTACTGCAAGATCAGAAAAGGGAACAGCCGTTTTGGACAGCCAGTTTGTCTCACGGAATGACCTAGCGCAGCAGCTCTTCCAGGCGGACGGCGGTCTCGGTCCTTTCGTCCCGATACTTCACGATCACGGGGGCGTACAGCGCGATCCCGGCCGACGCCCCCGGGCCTGACCGGACCGGCCGCGTACCCGGAACGACGACGGCGCCGGCGGGGATCTCGAGCGGACGGTCGCCGTCGCGGCGGTAGACCCGATCGTGCACCAGGTCGAAGACGGCGGTCCCCGCGGTCAGCAGGGTGCCTGGCGCCAGCACGGCGCGCTCGCGAACGATCGTGCCCTCGTAGACCCCGCAGTTCCCCCCGACCAGCACCTCGTCCTCGATGATGACCGGCAGCGCGCCGGCCGGCTCGAGCACGCCGCCGATCTGTGCCGCCGCGGAGAGATGGACCCGGCGGCCGATTTGCGCGCACGAGCCGACCAGGGCGTGCGAATCCACCATCGTGCCCTCGCCGACCCAGGCGCCGACGTTGATGTACGTCGGGGGCATGCAAACGACCCCCGGCGCGACGTAGCAGCCGTCCCGGATCGCGGAGCCGCCCGGAACGATCCGGATGCCGTCCTCCAGGCCGACGCGGCGCAGTGGATACGTGTCCTTGTCGTAGAACGGGAACGGCGTTCCGGTTGCGGCGGGCTGGACCCGGCCGAGGCGGAAGCCAAGCAGGATTCCGGCCTTGACCCAGGCGTTGGCGCGCCAGGTGCCGTCCGCCTGCCGTTCGGCGGCGCGGACCCGTCCGGCGTTGAGCGCGGCCTTGAGCTCGAGGAACACCACGCGGGCGCCGGCCTCGTCCTCCGGCGCAATGGACCCCGTGAACCGGGCGAGCGCCGCCTGAAGCTCCGCGACGTCAGCGGACATGGGCGCCGGCCGTGACGAGGCCCGCTCGCAGCGCGTCGCGTGTCGCCGGAGCGGCCGGCACGAGCGGCAGCCGCAGGACGTCGCGGATCTTGCCGAGCAGCGCGAGGCCGGCCTTCACCGGCGTGGGGTTGGTCTCGAGGAAGTTCGCGTCCATGAGCGGCAGGAGGCGGTACTGGCAGCGGCGGGCCGCCTCGAGGCTGCCGGCGCGCGAGAGGTGAACCAGCTCGGTCATCGGACCGGGTACTTCGTTGGAGGTGACGGAGATCAGCCCATCGCCGCCGGCCGCCGCAACGGAGAAGGCCAGCCAATCGTCACCCGAGAGCACGGCGAAGCCGTCGGGGCGGTGACGGAGGATCTCCATGATTTGTCGGAGATCGCCGCTGGCCTCCTTGATGCCCGCCACGTTCGGGTGCTCCGCGAGCATGAGCGCCGTGGCGGGAAGGAGGTTGACGGCGGTTCGGCCCGGCACGTTGTAGACGCAGACGGGACGGGTGGAGGCATCGGCCACGGCGAGGAAGTGGCGCCGGAGCCCTTCCTGCGTGGGCTTGTTGTAGTAGGGGGTCGCGCTGAGGATCCCGTCCACGCCGAGCGCGCACATGCGCCGGGTCTCGTCCACCGCCCGGCGGGTGTCGTTGCTCGTCGCGCCGGCCATCACGGGCACCCGTCCGGCGGCGGTCTCGACCACGGTGGCGACGACCTGCTCGCGCTCGCGGTCGTCCATCGTCTGCGCCTCGCCTGTCGAGCCACAGGGCACGAGAAAGTCGATGCCTTCCGCGATCTGCCATTCCACGAGCGCGCGAAGGGCCCGAACATCGAGCGTGCCGTCCTCGGCGAATGGCGTGACCAGCGCGGTGCCGCAGCCCTCGAAGCGTGTCATCCGCCGGCTCCGAACAGCATGTCCTCGACCGTGTGCACGCCCGGATGGCCAGGGAGCCATTCCGCGGCCGCCACCGCGCCCGCCGCAAAGCCGTCCCGGCTCCGGGCCTCGTGGGAAAGCGTCACCCGCTCGTACGGGCCGTCGTACGCCACCAGATGCGTCCCCGGCGTCGCGCCGGCACGGATCGAGGTGATCGGGAAGCTGCGGGCACCATCCCCGTCGGTCAGCCGTGCCTGCAGCTCCCGCGCGGTGCCCGACGGCGCGTCGAGCTTCGCGGCGTGATGCTCCTCCAGTATAAAGGCGTCGAACTCCGCCCGCCCGGCGAAGCGGCGGGCAAGATCGCGCGCGGCGTGAAGAAAGAGATGTACGCCGACTGAGAAGTTGGCGGCGTGCAGCAGCGCGCCGCCGTGACGCGCCACCAGCGCCTCGATCCGGGGCAGCTCGCTCCGCCAGCCGGTCGTCCCGGTCACGGCTGGCACGCCGGCCACGATGAGGCGCTCCAGGTTGGCGGCCGCCGCGTCGGGTCGGGTGAACTCGATGGCCACGTCCGCGCCCGCGAGACGATCGGTCGTGAGCGCCGCGCCGGCCGGATTCTCCGGCGCGGCCACGATCGTGTGGATGCTGTGGCCCCGTGCCTCGGCCAGGCGCGCCACCGCCTGCCCCATCTTGCCGTTGCCGACGATCGCGATGCGCATGAAATCGCTGGCCTTCCGAGATGAGTGGCCGACGGCGGTCAGCAGGTACCGAAGAACTCCTGATGCAGCCGCCGCACGACGTCCGGTCCGTCTTCCTCACGCACGACGAACGTCACGTTGATCGCCGACGCGCCCTGGGAGATCACCTCGACGTTCGCGGGCTGGACCGCGCGGAACAGTCTGGCGGCCAAGCCGGGTGTGGAGCGCATGCCAATCCCGACGACGGCCACGATGGCTCGCCCGCTCTCGATCCATACCTCACCCAGCTCGCCCAGGTCCCGCACTACCACGTCGAGGCGGCTCCGGTCTTCGACCGTGAGCGACACGCTCACCTCGCCACTCGCGAGGACGTCGACCACCACCTCGTGGCGCTCGAACACCTCGAACATGGCCCGGAGGAAGCCGTGGGCACCGAGCATACGCGGGGCCCGCACGTTGACGACCGTGATGCCGCGCTTCCAGCTGATCGATCGTACCGGCGAGTCGCCCAGCCGCTCGAGCTCGGCGGAGGGCTCGATGACGGTGCCCGGGTCGTCGGGGCGGGTCGAATTGAGGACGACGATCGGGATGCCCGCCCGCACCAGCGGCAGGGCCGTGGCGGGATGGAGGACCTTGGCGCCGAAGGTGGCGAGCTCCGCGGCCTCCTCGTAGCTGGCCGCCCGGAGGGTGCGCGCCGAGGGGACGATCCGCGGATCGGCCGTCATGAGGCCGTTCACGTCGGTCCAGATCTCGACCCGCTCGACGCCGAGTGCCGCGCCCAGAAGCGCGGCCGTGAAATCCGAGCCACCGCGGCCGAGCGTGGTGGGCCTGCCATCGGCCGTCGCGCCGATGAACCCCTGGGTGACGGGGACCCGTCCCGCCTCCACCAGGGGCCGCAGACACTCGCGGGCTCGCGTCGTGAGCGCCTGCATCTGGGGCGTGGCGCGCCCGAAGCGGTCGTCGGTCACCAGGAGGGCGCGGATGTCGACCCAGCTGGCGACGGTCCCGGTGTCCTCGAGCGCGGCCGCGACCAGGCGGCTGCTCCAGAGCTCACCGTATCCCGCGACCGCGTCCAGCTCCGCGGGCAGGAGCATGCGGCCGAGCGCGGCCCGGAGCTCCCGACGCAGTCCGTCCGCGTCCGCCGCGATGTACGGGATCGCCGCGTCCCCGCCGGGCAGCGCCCGGGCGATGGCGACGTGGCGGTCCACCAGGGCGGCCACCGCCGCCTCGACGCCGGCGCGGTCATCCGCCTGTACCAGCGGCGCCAGCGCGAGCAGCGCGTCGGTCACGTTCGCCAGCGCGCTGACGACGACCACCGGCCTGGCAGCCACGCGCGAGCGCACGATCCGCGCGAGCCGTTCGATCGCGTCCGCGTCCGCCACCGACGTGCCGCCGAACTTGGCGACGATCATGCAGGCCGGTCCACCCGGCCTTCCGCCACCAGCAGCTCAGCGATCTGCACCGCCTGGCCCGCCGCGCCACGGATCGTGTTGTGGCCCAGCAGCACGAGCCGGAGATCCAGGATCGGGCAGGGACGGATCCTGCCCACCGTCACCGCCATGCCCCGCCCGCGATCGATGTCCAGCCGCGGCTGCGGGCGATCGGCTCGCGTGTCCACTTCGATGACCGGGTCGGGGGTCGAGGGCAGGCACGCGACCCGCGGATTGGGACGAAAACCGCGCAGCACCGCCGATGCTTCGTCCGGCGTCACGCGCCGCGTGAAGCCCACCGACGCCGCCACGAGGTGGCCCTCCACCGTGGGAACCCGGTTCGTATGCGCGCTGACGGCGAACGTCGCCGGAAGGACGCCGTCGGCGCCCAGGGCGCCGAGGATCTTCCGGCTCTCGCGCTCGATCTTCTCCTCCTCGTTGCCGATGAACGGCACGACGTTGCCGAGGATGTCGAGCGACGGCACGCCAGGGTAGCCGGCGCCCGAGACCGCCTGCATCGTGGAGAGGAACAGCTTCTCGATCCCGAACGCCCGATGCAGGGGAGCCAGGGCGAGGACGATGGCCGCGGTCGAGCAGTTGGGATTGGCGACGATGGCCCCGGGCCAACCTCGGGCCCGACGCTGCCGGTCCACGAGGTCGAGGTGGTCGAGGTTCGCCTCCGGGATGAGCAGCGGGACGTCCGCGTCCATCCGGTGGTTCCGGGTGTTGGTGACGACATACTGTCCCGCGGCCGCGAACGCCTGCTCGATCGGCCCTGCGACCTCGGCGTCCAGCGCCCCGAACACGATCGGGCCCGGCAGCGGCGGCGCGGATTCCTGGACCATGAGGTCGGCGATCCGCTCGGGGATCGGGACCTGTTCCCGCCACCGAACCACGTCGCCATAGCGTTTCCCCGCGCTCGAGGAGGACGCCGCCACCGCCGCGACCTCGAACCAGGGATGATCCGCGAGGAGGCGCACGAACTTCTGCCCGACCGTGCCGGTGGCCCCGAGCACGCTGACGGGGATCTTGGCTGTCATGACGCCTCGCGCGCGAGGAGGTCGGTGGCCAACCGGGTGTACAGCTCGACGCCCCGGAGCAGATCGGCCTTGAGAATGTGCTCGTGGGGGGTGTGCGCCACACGAATGGTGCCGGGGCCGAGCTGGTAGGACTCGCCCCAGGTGGTGAGGAATGGCAGATCGCTCGCGTAGCTCACGACCGTCGTCTCCCAGCCGGCCGGCGCGGCCCCGCTCTTGTGGCTCGGCAGCTCGACCGGGAACGTGATGGACACGCCGGGGGCGGCCATGGCCTGGATGGCGGTCTTGAGCCCGTCGGTGGCGCCGACGGTCCGGATGAGCACCTGCGCCGTTGCCTCGGGCGCGAACACATTGGGCGCGACGCCGCCGCGGATGAGCCCGACGTTGAGCGTCGACGAGCCGAGCAGGGGATCGGTCGGCAGTGGCATCGCGCGGATCCGGCCGAGCGTGTCGAGCAGGGCGGCGATGGCGCTGTGGCCTTCGTCCGGATAGGCCGAGTGCGCGGCGCGGCCGGTGGCGTGGAGATCGACCCGAAGCGAGCCCTTCTGGCCGATGGACAGCCGGTTCTCCGTCGGCTCGCCGTTCACGAGAAACTGGCCGCGCGGCCCGAGGTCGGCGGCCACGCGGGCGCCGTCCGAGCCGTTTTCTTCGCCGACCAGGAAGAGGAGGCCGATGCGGCGCTCCCCGGCGGCCGCCAGTTGCTCCGCCGAGGCCACCATCGCGGCCGCGAGCCCCTTGGCGTCGCAGCTTCCCCGGCCGCGGATGGCCGTCGCGTCCTCGGAGAGCGGGATGTAGGGAGGAACGCAGTCGACGTGGGTCGAGAACACGAGCGCCGGCGGTTCGCGGAAGGCGAGCAGGTTGTCGCGCCCTGGCGAGACCCGTTGCCGGACGGTCCGGTACCCGGCGCGGGAGAGCGCGGCATCCAGCAGATCCGTGGCCGGGCCCTCGGCGCCGGTCGGGGTCTCCAGGGCGACGAGCGCGCGGGTCAGCGCCAGGGGATCGGGCAATGCGTCCATGAATGCAAGCGCCCCGCCGGCGAGGCGCGCGGCAGGGCTCCGGTTGGTGATGAGGCGGAAGCGCCTTCCGCCACGTACTTTTGATCAGGCGCAAATTAGGGAGAGCGCCAAGGCGCGGCAAGTAGCTTCAGCGTCCGGAGGATCCCATGTGGAGACGTCTCGCGAGCGCCATCGCGCTCGCCTTGCTCGGCCCGCTCGCCGCCTGTGAAGACACATTTATCGCCGTCTCCAGCGACGGCCGAATCCTCGTCGTCATCAATACGGCCGGGATCGATCCGGACACCGACGGGTTCAGCATCAGCATCGACGGCGGCGCCGAGCAGTTCGTCGCATCCGACGGCAGCGTTACGCTGCAGGACCTGACGACCGGCGCCCACAGCGTCCGTCTGTCGGGGCTCGCGGAGAACTGTCAGGTGAACGGCGCCAATCCGCAGTCCGTGGTGGTGGGGTCGGACGGCACCGCGTCGCTCACGTTCGAGGTCCGCTGCGCGAAGGCGACGACGGGCGGATTCCTGGTCCTCGTCACGACCATCGGCGATAGACCCGATACGGACGGCTACGAGCTGACGGTTGCCGGCGCGCCGAGCCGGGTCATCGACGACAGCGCGCGCGAAACGTTCCCCGACCTGACTGGAGGCAGGCATCTCGTCACGCTCAAGGACGTGGACGAGCCCTGCCAGCTCGTGGGCGGCAACCCGCAACCGTTCACGGTCCTGCCCGGCAAGACCGTGACCGTCCGGCTCAACGTGGAATGCGGAGCGGTGGCGAGCTAGGCTGTCTGGTCGGCGGCCCGCGCGGCCCGCTGCCCGTCCTCCACGTTCACGCACGCCAGGATCGCGGCGCCCACCGCGAAAAACGCGATCACGCTGAGGATCGCGTTCCGGCTCGATCCCGTGGCGGCGATCGTCCCCGCGAAGATGAGCGGGCCGAAGATGCCCGCGAATTTCTCGAACACGCTGAAGAACCCGAAGAACTCCCCGCTCTTGTGGTGCGGCACCATGCTGGCGAACAGGGACCGGCTGAGCGCCTGCGTCCCGCCCTGCACCATGCCCACCAGCCCCGCCAGCACGTAGAAGTGCGCCGCGGTCTTCATGTAGAAGCCCAGAATGCTGATGACCGTGTAGGCGAGGAGGCCGGCGAAGAGCGCCTGCTTTGCGCCGATCCGACCCGCCACCATGCCGAAGAGAAACGAGCATGGGATGCCGACGAACTGGACCAGCAGGATCGCGCCGATCAAGGCGCTCTGCCCGATACCGAGCTCGGTGCCGTACGCCGTCGCCATCTTGATGATGGTCTGGATGCCGTCGTTGTAGATCAGGAACGCGAGCAGCATCAGGAACGCCTGGCGGTAGCCGCGGAGCTCGCGGAACGTCTCGGCGAGGCGGACGAACGCGACGCGCACCGGGCTCAGCCCGGCCCGCTCATCCGACTCGAGCCGCCGGGGCGGCTCGGGCACCCGCCGGAAGAGCGGCACGGAGAACGCGATCCACCAGACCGCGACGCTCAGGAAGGCGAGCCGGGCCGGCAGGGTGGCGGCGTGCTCGTCCAGGCCGGGGCCCGCCGGCAGCCCGAACCAGGCCGGCTTCTGGATCCACGCCAGGTTGAACGCGAGGAGAATCCCGCCGCCGACGTAGCCCATCGCGTAGCCCGCCGTCGACACGCGGTCGATCTCGTGCGGCCGCGCGATGTGCGGCAGCAGCGCCTCGTAGAAGACGAACCCCCCCGCCACTCCGATGAGCGCCACGACGAAGAGCCAGCTCGCGAGCGCGAGGTCGCCACGCTGAACGAAGAAGAGACCGGCCACGGCCGCCGCGCCGATCGCCGTGAAGCCGGCGATGAAGCGCTTCTTGTTCCCCCCGTAGTCCGACACCGCGCCGAGCACGGGCGAGACCAGCGCGATGATCACGAGTGCCACCGAGTTCATCGTCGCGAGCCGCTGGGTTGCGCCACCCTCGGCGAGGCCGGCGCCCGCCACCTTCACGAAGTAGATCGGAAAGACCGCGACCATGATGGTGGTCTGCATCGAGGAGGCGGCCCAGTCGTACATGGCCCAGGCGCGGAGCTCGGGCCGGTCGAGGCCCAGGCGGGCGAGCAGGGAGGATGGTGGCATAGGGGGAAGATGCGGACGCCGGGCTCGCGTGCAACCCAGGAGGGGCGCGCTAGGCCGCCGCCTGCGCCTCCCGCGCGCTCCGGACGAGTGAGAACCCGATGGCCGCCGCCAGCGTGAGCAGGATGACGGCGAGGCTCGCGACGATCGGGACGTGAACCCACGCGCTCACGGCCATCTTTCCGCCGACGAACACGAGGATCAGCGCGACGCCGGGCTTGAGGTAGACGAAGCGGTCCATCATCCCGGCGACGACGAAGAACAGCGCCCGAAGCCCGAGGATCGCGAATATGTTCGAGCTGTAGACCAGGAACGGATCGCGGGTGACGGCGAAAATGGCAGGAATGCTGTCGATCGCGAACACGAGGTCGGACCACTCCACCACCAGCAGCACCAGGAGGAGCGGCGTGGCGAGCAACCGCCCTCGGCTGGTACGGCTGGTAAACCGGGATCCATCGTAGGCGCCGGCGAAGGGCAGCACCTTGCGGGCGATGCGTACGATCGGGTTCTTGTCCGGCTCGATCCGCTGGTCCTTCTGGAACAGCATGCGGAGCCCGGTGAGCATCAGGATGCCGCCGAAGACGTAGATGATCCAGTCGAACCGCGCGAGCAGGAGGGCGCCCAGCAGGATCATGACGAACCGCATCACGATCGCGCCGAGGATGCCCCACTTGAGCACCTTCGGCTGTGCCTCCGCCGGCACGCCGAAGTAGTTGAAGATGAGGATGAAGACAAAGAGGTTGTCGACGCTGAGCGAGAGCTCGATGAGGTAGCCCGTGTAGTACTCGAGCGCGTGCTGGCCTCCCTCCTGCCACCACAGGAACGCGCCGAACGCCAAGGCCAGGCCGATGAGACCGAGACTCCAGCTCACGGCCTCCTTGAACGACAGCACGTGCGTCCGGCGGTTCAGCACCCCCAGGTCGAGGATCAGGAGGGCCACGACGATGCCGGTGAAGCCCAGCCAGACGGCGAGGCCGTGGTGACCCACTTACCGGCCCGCCGCCATCGCTTCCAGCCGCGCAATTCTCTCTTCGGTGGGCGGGTGGGTGCTGAAGAGTCGCGTGAAGCCGCCGCCGTGGGCGGCCAGCGGGTTGACCTGGGCGAGCGGCGCCGCGGCCGGTGCCACATCCATCGGAATCCGGTGTGCAAGGGCGTCCAGTCGGCGCAGGGCGTTCGCGAGCGGGATCGGCCGACCCAGGATCTCCGCGCCGACCCGGTCCGCCTCGTACTCCCGCTGACGCGAGACCGCGAACTGGATCAGCATCGCGCCGATCGGCGCGAGCAGCAGCAGCGCGAGCCGCGCGAAGGGGTGGCCCTCGTCGTCGCCGCGGCCGCCCCCGAACATGATCAGGTACGGCAGGTTGCTGATCGCGCCGGCGACTCCTGCGGCGATCGTGGTGATCAGCATGTCGCGGTTCTTGACGTGCGCCAGCTCGTGGGCGATCACGCCCTCGAGCTCCTCCTGAGGCATGTGCTTGAGAATGCCCGTCGTCACCGCGACCACCGCGTGGTTCGGGCCTCGCCCCGTGGCGAACGCGTTCGGTTGCTCATGCGGCGCCACGGCGATGACCGGCATGGGCAGTCCAGCCCGCTGACGCAGCCGGTCCACCAGCTGGAAGAGCTCGGGCGCCTGCTCCTCGGTCACGATCTGCGCGCCGTACATCCGGAGCACGATTTTGTCCGAGAAGAAGTACATGATGAAGTTGAAGGCGCTGCCCAGGATCAGCGCGAGCATCAGCCCCTGCGATCCGCCGAGCAGCTGGCCGGCGAGCAGGAACAGGCCCATGAGACCGGCCATCAGGACCAGCGTCTTGATGTTGTTCATGCGCTCCTCTGTCAGATCTGTCGTGAGTGGGGCCAAAAGAAAAGAGCGAAACCCCGTCCGCTCCGCTTTCGCGTGGACGAAGGTCTCGCTCTGATGGCGGGAGATGGCGCCTCCCTCACCCCAACTGGACCGTGCCCGACCGAGGTCGGACAGTCTTGACGATCCAATTGTCCGCCCACCGGCGGATAAGCTACTCCCCTTCTGACGACCTGAATCTAGGCGGGGCCATCAATGGAGTCAAGCCGTCATCGCACAACAACTTGCGCCAGTCAGGCCGCTGTCGGTCCTCGGCGCCGTGCGCCGCTAGGAGCCGCGAGCCTCATGCTCCTTCGTCGTGGCGCGCCGCAACACGCTGGACACATAGAGGTAGGCCTCTGTCCAGGCGTCGCGAACGCTCGGTGTGAAGGCCGGACCGAGCGCACTCGCGAGCGTCCAGAGCAGGGCGATGCCCACCGAATCGTACTGAGAATCCTGTACGCCGTAGTCCACGTGCCGCCGGCCGAGGTCCGCCACCTCCGGAACGAGATCCTCCGGCTCATCCAGGTGGCGGACGATCTCCGCGAACATCCGCATCACCTTGCGGCCCTGCGCCTCCATGTTGGTCGAGGCGAAGAGCTGGCGGGCATTGGGGTCGAGCTCGAACAGCTTGTCGTAGAAGAAGGCCGCCGACTGCTCGGCCACCGGCTCGAACTGCGCCCAGCTCTCACGCACCAGGCGCTCCGATTCGGCTCGCATAGGAACTCCGATGTCTTGCTGCGAGGGAAGGCGGCTCCTAGAATAGTCCTCGTAAGATCGCCCGGTCCGGTCACCCCAAAATCACCGAGCTCAACCTGTTACGTCTCAATACGTTCGGCAGGTTGTTTCTCGAGCGGGACGGGCAGCGCCTGACAGGTGCCGCCTCCCAGCCGCGACGCCTGGCGTTGCTCGCCCTGCTCGCCTCGACGGGCGAGCACGGACTGACACGCGACCGTCTCCTGGGCCTGCTCTGGTCCGAGAGCGACGAGGAACGCGCCCGCAAGGGTCTCAACCAGGCCCTGTACGCTCTGCGTCAGGAAATGGGCGCCGACGAGGTGTTTCTCGGCACGCGCGATCTCCGCCTCAATCCCGATTTCGTCGCTTCCGACCTCGCCGCGTTCACTGTGGCCATCAAGGCCGGGCATCTCGAGCGCGCCGCCGCCGAATATATCGGGCCGTTCCTCGACGGGTTCCATATCTCGGACGCACCCGAGTTCGAGCGCTGGCTGGAGGAGGAGCGCGCGGGCCTCGCCCGAGACTATGCGGGCGCCCTCCAGCGACTCGCCCACCAGGCCTCAGAGGGCGGCGATCGCGTCCAGGCCGCCGAGTGGTGGCGCAAGCTCGCGGCTCAGGATCCGCTGAACGCCCGGGTTGCGATCGGCCTGATGGAAGCGCTGGTGGCGGCCGGCGACCGTCCGGGCGCGATGCAGCATGCGCGGGTGTACGAGGTCCTGGTGCAACAGGAGCTCGAGGCGCCGCCGGACCACGCGGTGGTGGAACTGGCCGCGACCATCCGGAGACAGTCGGCGGCGTTTGCCGCGCTGACGGCCACTGCGGCTCCTGCGGCCTCGCGGGTGTCCCCGGGTGAGCCAATCGCCCTCGCGCTCGAGCCACGTCGGACCCCGCCTTCGGTCGTGCCTCACGGGGCATCTGAGTCTGCCGAGGCCGTGCTGTCGGACATCGCGGCCGTGCCGGCGGCCGCGCCGCTCCAAGTGCAGGATGAGATCAGACCCGCCGGCAACCGGTTGGTGCCCTGGGCCCTTGGAGCGGTGGCCGTGGCCGCGCTGGCCGCGGCGGCACTGCTCCGCCCCCCGGCGACGTCCGCGGTTCGCGTCGGCAGGATCAGCCGGATCACCTCCCAGCCTGGACTGGAGATTCATCCGTCGCTGTCGCCCGATGGACGACTCCTCGCGTACGCCGCGGGGCCCAGTGGCCAGCTTCGGGTCTACGTCCGTCAGCTCTCGGGGGGGCGAACGATCGCCGTGGCCGAGAGTCTGGCGGGCGATCAGCATTGGCCGCGCTGGTCGCCGGACGGAACCAGCCTCAGCTTCGAGGCTGGCCGCACGATCTACCTGGTTCCTGCGCTCGGTGGGACGCTGAAGGTGCTGGTCTCGGCGGCGCCAGGCCCCCTGGTGAACGGCGAGGGCGCGCTGAGCGAGGAGGGACCGAGCTATCTCGCGTGGTCACCGGATGGGCGGCGCATCGCGTACGCGGTGGGTCGCGACATCTATGTGCGGGCCTCGGGCGGCGGACCGCCGACCAGGATCGCCACCGTGGACCAGCCCCATTCGTTCGCTTGGTCGCCCGACGATTCACGGCTGGCGTTCGTCTCCGGAAACGCCGCGTTCGTCTACGCGCCGAACGCCATCGGGAACATCGCTCCCAGCTCGATCTGGATCGTGGCCGCATCGGGCGGCACGCCGACCCCGGTGACCGATGCGTCCTCCCTCAACACTTCTCCCCAGTGGATGCCCGACGGCCGTAGCCTGCTCTTCATCTCCAACCGCGATGGCAGCCGCGACGTCTACCGCGTGGAAGTGGGGCGAGAGGGCAGGGCCGCCGTCGCGCCGGAACGACTGACCACCGGACTCGAGCTCCACGGCATCGCCCTGTCGCGAGATGGCAAGCGGGTCATCTACGCCGACTTCTCGGACTACTCGAACATCTGGTCGCTGCCGGTTCCACCGGCGGGGCCCGTATCCTCCGCGGCCGCCGTGCCACTGACGACCGGACACCAGTCCATCGAAGGGATGGCGCTCTCGCCGGATGGACGGTCGCTCGCGTTCGACTCGGATCGAAGCGGCCACCAGGCCATCTACCGTATCCCGGTCTCCGGTGGGGAGCCGGAGCTTCTCACCGAGGATGACGGAGACGACTTCATGCCGTCGTGGTCTCCCGATGCTCGGGAGCTGGCCTACTACGGGTTCCGGCAGGGCCGCCGCCGGCTCTTCGTCATGTCCGTCGAAGGGGGGCAGGGGGACGCGGTGACCGCTGATTCGGGGAACCAACGCTTCCCCGATTGGTCGCCGGATGGGCGGCAGCTCGTTTTTCACTCCGACCGAACGGGCCGGTTCGAGCTATACGCGGTCGAGCGGGACAGTGGAGGGCGGTGGGGCGTCTCGCGACAGATCACGACCGATGGCGGCCAGGATGCCCGATGGTCTCCCGACGGACGGTCCATCGTGTACGTGCGGAGCTACGGGCTCTGGCTCGTGGCGCCCAGTGGAGGGCCTCCCCGCATGTTGGTGACATCCCGCGACCCGGCCGTCGCGCCGGCACCGCTCCTCGCGCAGTGGGCACCCGATGGGCGGACGATCTACTACAAGGCGCTGGATGCCGGGGGGCGTACCAGCCTCTGGGCCGTGTCCGCCAACGGTGGGGAGCCCCGGCTGCTCGTCCGCTTCGACGATCCCTCACGTCCCTCCTCGCGGCCGGAGTTCGCGACCGACGGCAAGCGCGTCTACTTCACCACCGCCGAGCGCGAGAGCGACATCTGGCAGTTGGAGCTCGACGTCCGGTAGGGCCGCCGCTCCGACACGCCCTCACCCGGCCGGGTTCTCCGGACCTCCCTCGATGAAGTGCCGAAACCGCCGCAGCACCTCCGTCCGTCCGAGGCGGCCGGTGACGACGGCCGTCCCGGCATTCCCGCCTGACAGCAGGAATTGGAGTGGCTCCTCACCCTGCCGGACGACCCCCGGTTCGAGCGCGAGCGCCGCGAGCCAACGGCCTCCGTGGGCCACGGTGATCTCCGTGCCGATACGCAACGGCATGCTGAGCGCGAAGGCCTGCTCGACTACCTCCATCGAGGCCGGCAGGACGGATTCCCGTCCGCCATCGCAGATCCGAACCTGCATAGCTCCTCCCTGGCGGGCGCGCGCCGGGTGTGAGTAAGCGCATTGAGCGGTACGCACGTCTGCGCCGAGTCTACGGCACCCGGTCACTCTCGAGTCACCCGGTAGTCACCTGGGCGCACGACCACGTTCGTGCAGCGCAGGTTGTCGGCGTGGCGTCGAGGGGTCGCTCCGAGGGGCGCGAGAGTCCGCGGGTCTCGGGTCGGGATATCGCCCGGGCGCCGGGCGCGGACGAGCGGTCGGTCAGCGCGGGGAGGAGGTAGTGGAGGTTGCTGAAGCTGGTGTGCCTCGCAGCGGTGACGGCTGAGGCGCCAGAGGCTGCTCGGCCGAACCGGCCATCACGAGGGTACGAAGATCGCAGGCGCGGAAGTGCCCGGGGCCGTCACAGTCGGCGCGCTCGCAACGGTCCGCGCGCTAGAAGCCCGGTTCCGTCTGGTGAGACGGGTCGTCGAGCATGATTGCCTCGACCTGCGTGCCGGCGGGTGTCTCGAGCTGGCCCTCGGGAATGATCAGGAGGGCGTTGGCGAGCGCCATCGAAGTGAGGAGGCCGGAGCCCTGTGGACCGGTAAGCCGGGCCTCGGATCGACCGTCCCGGGACGTCACCACCCCGCGCAGGAAGTGCTGAAGCCTCGGCTTGAGCGACACCGCCTGAGTCAGCCGCACCGGCACGCTCCTCCGGAACGGGAGCAGATGGCCGCTCATCTTGCGGATCGCCGGCCGGACGAACAGCTCGAACGTCACCATCGTACTCACCGGATTGCCCGGCAGCCCAATCCACGGAATGCCGCCCACCTGCCCGAATCCGACCGGCGCGCCCGGACGCATCCGGATCCGCCAGAATCGCTGCTCGGCGCCGAGCTCATCCAGCACCGATCGCACGTAGTCGTGCTCGCCCACGCTGATGCCGGCCGTCGTGACGAGCAGGTCGCAGTCGAGCGCTCGTTGAAGGTGTTCTCGCAGGCTCGCGGGGGTGTCGCGAGCGATGCCGAGGTTGACCGGCTTGCCGCCCGCGGTTCGCACCAGTGCCACGAGTGTATGCGTGTTGCTGCTCCCGATCTTCCGGCCGCTCAGGATCTCCTCGGGGTGGTCGACATCGACGATCTCGTCGCCGCTGCCAAGGATGGCGACCCGCGGCCGCCGGTAGACCAGCGGCTGCGCCACCGCGAGCGACGCGAGGACGCCGAGCTGCGCCGCGCCGAGCGCCGTGTTGGCGGTGAGCACGGTCGCGCCGCGCCGGATATCCTCGCCGGCGGGGCGGATGTTGACACCCGCCTCCGGCCCGCGAAGGATCGCCACCTCGTCCGCGCCCTGATCGGTGTCCTCCTGCCGCACGACCGTATCGGCGCCGGCCGGGATCGGGGCTCCGGTGAAGATCCGCGTGCTCTCGCCGGGCCCCAGGGTGCATGTCGGGAACGACCCGGCGGGGACGTGCTCAACGACGCGGAGTCGGACCGGCCGCTCCGCGGTCGCGCCCCGGAGGTCGTCGCCGCGGACCGCGTAGCCGTCCATGGCGGAGTTGTTCCAGGGGGGAATGTCGATGGGGCTCACGACGTCCTCGGCGAGCACGCTGTCGAGCGCGTCGTCGAGCGGGACGCGGAGTGCTGGCTGGCGGTGGATGTCGTCGAGGATCCGGCGCGCCGCGTCAGCGGCGGCCAGGGGGGCGTTCACGGGTCGATCGCCCGTGCGTGCTCCAGCGTGATGGTGGCCAGGAGCTGGAGCCACATCGTGTCCTGGAAGTGGATCACCCTCGTGGGCGCCTCGAAGTCGAGGTCGTCGGTCACGAGAGCGGCCCACAAGGCGGCCTCCGCGGAGCCGGCGTCGTAGATCGGCGACGAGGCCACCGACGAGCGGAACACCTCGATCTTCGGGATCGGCGCGTCCTTGAAGCCCTCTGCCAGGACGACGTCGGCGTCGGAGAGATAGCGTCGCGCCAGGGCAATCGGGTCGTACTCGTCCTCGCCCCGCTCGAACAGCACGCGCATGCCGGGCGTCGCGAGCAGCACACGCTCGGCACGGCCCTCCTGAAAGTGCCGCCAGCTGTCCGTGCCGGGGCGGTCCACGTCGGCGGTGTGATGGGTGTGCTTCATCGTCATCACGCGCCGGCCGCGGCGCGCGAGCTCACTGGCCAGCGCGACGGTGAGCGTCGTCTTTCCGGCGCCCTTGCGACCGACTATGGAGAGGATCCGTGTTGACGCCACAGGCCGTCCGCGCGCGCGAGGTCGTCCGCCGTGTTGACGTTGAAGAAGAGGAGCTCCGGATCGCCGTAGCGCCGGACATCGGACAGAGGGAGGATACCGAGAGAGATGCGCGGGTGGAAGCCGACGGCACGAAGCTCGCCGGCGTCGAGGCTGGCGGCGATCGCGTCCCGGCAGCCGGGGCCATACGCGCCGCACATCGGCTCGACCCCGCGGCGACCCTCGCTCCACGGGAGCATCGCATCGTGACCCGGGAGCCCGGCCGCGAGCGCCCGCACCAGCGGCGCCGAGACGAAGGGCATGTCCCACGCGACGCAGACGACCGGGGCGGGCGCCTCGATCACAGCGGTGTAAATCCCGCCGAGCGAGCCGTGACCGGGCCGCACGTCGGCGACGACCCGGAGATCCGGGCGCCACGCGGCGGCGTCCGGGGCGTTGGCCACCAGGATCGGCGGGGCTCCGAGCGCGTCGGTGAGCGTGCGGACCAGGCGGTCGAGGATTCGCTCGCCACCCACCCGCTCGAGCCCCTTCGGGCGGCCCCCGAACCGGGTGGCGCCGCCACCCGCGAGCACCGCTCCGCGGGCCGGCGAGTCGCTCAGTAGCGTCTCCCGCGCCGCTTCTCGAGAATCACGTCGAGCCCGACGCTCAGGCTGAAGATGTGCCGGTACGCGGTCTCGTGCGGGGGCACCGCGCCGCGTGTTGGCGACGGGCCGGTGACCTGCTGGATCCCGGCGATGTTGTCACGGATCTCCCAGCGGATCTGGTAGCCACGCCCGGCGGCGATCGTTGTGCCCACGCCGAGGGTCAACGCGGGGCGGATGCGGGTGCCGTTTTGCTCGTCGTTGTAGATGATGAGCTCGGCGCCGTTGTTGGCCTCACCCACCACGAGCAACGGGCTCTGGTTGTTGATCAGGACCCCGAGGGTGGCGCGGAGGAATGGCGAGATGAACTCGTCCGCGCCGACCCGGTACACCACGCCGGCCGACGTGGTGACGGACGCCGCCGAGCGCTCGCGGTCGTTGATCGAGTTGCACCGCTCCACGTTCAGCTCGGATTGCGCGGGCTCGGCGATCACGCACTCGTCGTCGTAGCCCAGTCCGAGCAGGAACACCTCGCCGGTGAGGCCGAGGTGTGCGCCCTTGTAGTACGTTCCGGAAAAGCCGGCGCCGAACGTCTTCTTGACGTTCCGTTTGAGGAAGAACTGGTCGGTGAGGGTGGTGATGCTGTTGTCGGCCACGGGCTGGTCCGCCACCGTCCAGAGACTGATGCCGTCGAGGAACGAAGCGGAGACGGTGAAGATCAGCGTCGGCTGGTCGCGCGTCGCCTGCGCCGCGAGCGGTGTTCCGGACGCCGCGAGAATCGCGACGGCGACGGCGACGGACTCTCTCATCCGATTCAGCCCCCCAGCGAATGGTGATCCACGGCCAGGCACCGGTCCATCACGACGGGAATCCCTGCCGCCTCGAGGCGGCGTGCGGTGGCGTCGTCGCGGACGCCGACCTGCATCCAGACGAGCCGCGGGCGCACCGCCAGGAGATCGTCCGCGAGCCCCGCAACGAACTCCGACCGCCGGAAGATGTCGACGACGTCGATCGGACCCGTGGCGGCGGCGGCGCGCAGGTTGGGCTGCACCGGCTCGCCCAGAATCTCGCGGCCGGTCGGTCGGACCGGAATGATCGTGTAGCCTGCCCGCTGGAGATAGCTGGCGACGCCGTGACTGGGCCGCTCGGGCTTGGGACTCAACCCCACCACCGCGATGCGTCGGGCCGAGCGAAGGATCTCGGCCACCCGTGACCGGTCAGGCGGCATCGACGGCCGGGGTGAGGCGGCGCGCGCGCATGCGACTCACTCCGCGTCCGGCGCCGCTTGAAACGTGGAGACGGCGCGGCCGCCGGGGGCCCACACAGGCCGAGGCGGATTGGGGCCGGTCAGGGCAGCCGGATGCACTCGGCATAGAGGCTCGGGTCTTCGGCGATGCGGACCCGGTCGAGCAGGACCCCTGCGGGCAGGCGGCCAGCCACCCGCGGGTAGACATGGGCTGCGATGGCCTCGCACGTCGGCAGGAGCCGCCCGTACGCGAACTCGGGAATGTCGAGGTTGAGGTGGCGGCCGTCGAAGCGCGCGACCACCTCCTCGTGCAGGATGCGGTCGAGCGCCACCAGGTCCATCACCATCCCGTGGAGCGGCGCCAGCGGACCGGACACGGTGACGAGGCATTGGTAGTCGTGCGCATGACCGGGCGGGTCGGACAAGGGTCCGAACGCTTCCCGGTTCCGGGCCTCGCTCCATTCCGGCCGATAGAAGCGGTGGAGCGCGCGGAATCCGACGATCCGGGACAGCGACGCGTGGGTCGTCAAGGCGAGAAGGAATAGGCGAGGCCCACGAGCAGCCAGGAGCTCGAGTCCCACTCGTCCAGGTTGCCGTTGGGGATCACGGCGTGCGAGTTCGGAGGCAGACCCGGATCGAGCACCGGTTCATCCGCGAAAGTCGTGGGATACTTGAGCTTCCAGAAAACCGTCCGGGCTTCGCCGCGGAGCGACAGCCGGTCGCTCACGAACACGCGCACGCCGACGAACGGCGCCAGGTAGATCTTGTGGCCGAACTCGAACCGGCTCGTATCCTGGGGCGTGGAACTCGGAAACGTGACGCCGACGCCCGCACCCAGGAAAGGCGCGAGCCGGTGCCACGACTTGCCTCCCGTCATGTTGAACTGAATGTTCACGTCGGCCATCGTGACGTTCTGGTCCACCGGCCCCGACACCCGGTTTGCCACCTCGACGAACGGGTCCACGATGAGGCGCTGCAGCTCCGCGTACGCCAGGCCGAGCCCGAACTGGATCGTGGAGCCGGTGCGCAGATCGTAGCGGAAGCCGTAGGCGGGGCCGTCATGCGGGCCGACGCCGAGGTCACCGCCGTCCCCGCCGAAATGCCCGTAGGTCAGCGTGATCTGGTGGCCCTTGCGGATGTCGCGGTACGGAGACGAGCTCGGCGGGTGCCCCACCTGGGCCGCGCCTCGAGCCGGCGCCAGGACGAGCACGACGGCCGCCGCCAGCTGGATTGTCTTCCGTCCCACGCCACGTTCCGCCGTGCGCTTCACCATCCGCGTCCTCTCGCCAGGGTTTCCGGTCACGTCAGCAGTCCCGCAGGTCCCGCCCCGTCATCTCCGACGGGCGCGCGATCCCGATCAGGCTCAGCACGGTCGGCGCGACGTCCCGGAGCGAGCCGCCGCGCCGGAGTGTGTCGGCCCCCGCGCGCACCGCCACCAGGGGCACCGGATTCGTCGTATGCGCCGTATGCACCCCGCCGGTCACGGGGTCGACCATCATCTCGCAGTTGCCGTGATCGGCCGTGATGAGGACGCTGGTATCGGCCCGCTCCGCACTCACGAGCACCCGCTCGAGGCACCGGTCCACCGTTTCCACCGCCTTCACGACCGCCGGCAGCACGCCGGTGTGCCCCACCATGTCGGCGTTCGCGTAGTTGCACAGGATGAAATCGTGGTGGCCGCCTTCGATGGTGCGGCAGAGCGCGTCGGTGATGCCGGCCGCGCTCATCTCCGGGGCCAGGTCGTACGTCGCTACGCGCTGCGACGGGATGAGACAGCGCTCTTCCCCCGGGTACGGCGGCTCGTAGCCGCCGTTGAAGAAGTACGTGACGTGCGGGTACTTCTCGGTCTCCGCGGTGCGGAACTGGCTCCGGCCGTGGTCGGCCAGCACCTCGGCCAGAATCCGCGCGAGGCTGAACGGGGGAAACGCCTGCGGCAGCGGAAACGTCTGATCGTACTGCGTCATCGTGACGCAGGAGAGCGCCGGCCGATCCCCTCGGTCGAACGCGTCGAAGTCGTTCACCGCGAGCGCGCCCACGATCTGGCGCATGCGGTCGCTGCGGTAGTTGAAGAACAGGACGCCGTCACCCTCGCGCATGGTGGCGACCGGCACCCCGTTCCGGTGATGCACCAGCGGCCGAATGAACTCGTCCGTTTCGCCTCGCTGGTAGGCCGCCTGGACCGCGAGCACCGGATGCTCGACCGGCGTCCCGATGCCGTGCGCCATGGCATCGTACGCCAGCCGGGTCCGGTCCCACCGCCGATCCCGATCCATCCCGAAGTAGCGGCCGGTCAGCGAGGCGATGTCCACGCGCTGCCCGGCGATCCGCCGCATGTCGAGCAGCAGCGTGCGTACGACCTCGGCGCCGAGCGTGGGCGCGGAGTCCCGGCCGTCGAGGAATCCATGGATGGCGATCGCGGGCACCCGCTGCCGGATCCCCAGCTCGACGCAGGCCAGCAGGTGGCGGTCGAGCGCGTGGACGCCGCCGGGACCGAGCAGGCCGACCAGGTGGAGGGTGCCGCCCGTCTGCCGGAGCGACGTGCACAGCTCGACGAGCGGCGGCAGCTGGTAGAACTCGCCGCTCTGGATGCTCTGGGAGATCCGCACCAGGTCCTGGGGCACGACCCGGCCGGCGCCAAGGTTGAGGTGCCCGACCTCGCTGTTGCCCATCTGCCCCTCTGGCAGGCCGACAGCCAGCCCGCTCGCGTCCAGCAGCGTCCTCGGGTAGCTCTCCCAGAGCCGGTGCCAGACCGGAGTCGAGGCCAGCTCGATCGCGTTTCCCTCGCGCTCCTGCCGGTACCCCCAGCCGTCCAGCACGACCAGGACGACCCGGTGCGGGGCGCTGCCGTTTGACATGAGTCTCCGCGTGTTCTACAATGCCGGACTGTGAGTTACGCGCCGCAATCTAGTCCCGGCCTGCTTCGCCTTCCAGCCTGCGTGCTCGTCGCCGTCCTCGTGCTCGCGGCTGCCGCCGCGGCCCAGGAGGAGACGGCCCTCGCGGCGCCCGCCGACCTGTACAAGGACCCCGAAGGGGTACCGCTGGTCTCGCTCCCGGCGGGGGCTCCGGTGGAGGCCGGCCGGGCACGCGGCGGGTGGCACCCGGCGGTGGTGGAGGGGTGGATCTTCACCGAGTCCACGGAACGCACCCGGCGCGATGGGTTCGACCTGGTCGTCACGCCGGACGAAGGCGAGAACCTCCGGAGCAGCCCGAACGGGCCGGTCGTGGGTCGGGTGCGCGAGGGGACGCTGCTCGAGCGGGTGGGCCAGAAGGGCGGCTGGACTCAGGTCCGCCGGAAGGGGTGGATTCCGAGGAAGGCGATCGCGACGTCACCCGCCAAGGCAGCGCCGGAGAAGACCGCTCTGGCCCCGGCGCCCGCGGTCGTACAGCAGCCGACGTCGCCGAAGCCGCGCGGACCCGCGGCGCCCGCTTCCCCGGCTGCTCCGCCCGCCGTGGACGGAGGCGGTGAGCGGATTCAGACCGCGCGTGAGACGCCGTTGGCGGCGGCCGTCGAGGGCGGCACGCTTGGGACCCTGCAGGGCGGTACTCCGGCCAGGGTCCTCGCCCGCTCTGGCGACCTGGTGAAGGTTCAGGTGGAGGGATGGATCCCGGCGGACGCGATCGCGCCGAGCGACAGCGGGGCGATGGTCGGCGTTACGGCCGAAGAAGTCCACGCCGACCCGGGCCGCTTCGTCGGCCAGACGGTCGAGTGGCGCGTCCAGGTGATCGCGATCAAGGAAGCGGACGAGCTTCGGAGCGAGATGCCGCCCGGCCAGCCGTATCTTCTGACCCGCGGACCCCTGCCCGAGCCCGGGTTCGTCTACGTGACCATTCCCGCGTCGCGAAGAGCGGAGTTCGAGTCGCTCCCACCGCTCCAGGAGCTGGTGCTCCGCGTCAACATTCGGGCGGCTCGCACCAAGTTTCTCACGACGCCGGTCGCGGAGCTGGTGTCGGTGGTCTCCGGCATGGACGGAAACTAGGATTCTGATGAACGATCTTCTCAAGCAGCGGATCGGCCGGCTCCTCGACGCGCTGGACGACGAGCGCGGCTACCAGATCCTCGACTACATCGAGTTCCTGGACAGCAAGTACGCGGAGCGCGCGCGACCGGCCGGCATCCTCGCGAAGATCACGGAAACCGTCGAGGATACGATGCGCGCCGGCAAGCTTCCGATCCAGGCGATCAGCGGGACCATGGGCGTCATGGATAGCGCGGCCAAGATCATGAAGGGGCTGGCGGCCGCCGGCCAGGCGGTGGTGGACGAGGCCGTCAAGGCCGCCGAGTCGGCCTCCAAGCCCGCGCTCGAGTCGCCGTCGCCGCCGCCGCCGGAGTCCAACACCGGAAGCTGATCCTGCAGGCCCGCAGGGCATTCGAATCACACGCAGGGCCAAGGCTCCCCGCCTGGCGCCCCACCACTTCCTTTCCCGAGCTGCCCATGGCCACGGCGACCGAGGCACCGGCGACCACGTCCGGCCCAACGGAATTCATCCGCGGCATCGGGCCGCTCGCTGCCGTGTCCCTGGTCGTCGGCTCGATGATCGGGTCGGGGATCTTCATCGTCTCGGCGGACATCGGTCGGCAGGTGGGTGCATGGGGACCCGGCGCCCTGCTCGTCGTCTGGGTCGTGACCGGCGCGATGACCGTCACCGGTGCGCTGGTCTACGCCGAGCTCGCGGCGATGATGCCCAACGCCGGCGGCCAATACGTGTTCCTGCGTGAGGGCCTGTCTCCGCTGGCGGGCTTTCTTTACGGGTGGACGCTGTTCGCGGTCATCCAGACCGGTACGATCGCGGCGGTGGGCGTGGCGTTCTCCAAGTTCTTGAGCGTGCTGCTGCCTGGCATCAGTCCCGACGTGTTCCTCCCCCTCGGCCAGCTCCGCCTGCCCGGCGCGACCGACGCGATCCAACTCGGCCTCTCGCCCCAGCGCATCGTGGCGATCGTCATGATCGCGGTGCTCACGGCGACCAACATCCGCGGCGTGACGCTCGGCGCCGCGATCCAGACGGTCTTCAGCGTGGCCAAGGTCGGCGCGCTGGCGGCCCTCGTGCTGCTCGGCCTCACCGTGTTCCGGCAGCCCGACATCGCGGCCGCCAACTTCGCGGCGTTCTGGGGCACCGGTGACTGGAGCGTCGCGGTGATCCCGGTGATCGGCGCCGCCATGGTGGGCTCGCTCTTCTCGAGCGATGCGTGGAACAACGTCACGTTCGCCGCCGCGGAGGTGCAGAACCCGACGCGCAACCTGCCTCGGGCACTCGCGATCGGAACGGGGACGGTGAGCCTGCTCTACATCCTGGCCAATGTCGCCTACCTCAACATGCTCCCGTTCGCAGGCGACCCGAACGGGCACGACGTGCTCGCCCGCGGGATCCAGTACGCGGTGCAGGATCGGGTGGGCACGGCGGCCGTCGAGGTCGCGCTGGGCGCGGGCGCGGCCACGGTCATGGCAGTGGCCATCCTGCTCTCGACCTTCGGCTGCAACAACGGCCTCATCCTTTCTGGGCCGCGCGTGTACTACGCGATGGCGCGCGACAACCTGTTCTTCGCGCGCGCGGGGGTGCTGCATCCCACGTTCCGGACGCCGGTGTTCGGGCTCGTGGCCCAGGCCGTGTGGGCGAGCATCCTGTGTGTCAGCGGCACGTACGGGCAGTTGCTCGACTACGTCATCTTCGCCGCCATCGTCTTCTATTTCCTCACGACCCTCGCGCTGTTCCGTCTGCGGCGCCTGCGGCCCGAGCTGCCGCGACCGGTGAAGGCCTTCGGGTATCCGGCGCTGCCGGCCCTCTACCTGGTCGCGAACGCCGGGCTCATGGTCATCCTGCTGTTCGAGAAGCCGCTCTACACCTGGCCGGGCGTGGTCATCGTCGCGCTCGGCGTTCCCATTTACTACCTCTGGCGGCGGGGGGCGGCATGAGTCAGGCCCCACGCGCCCGCTTGCGCTCCCCCGTACCCGCCCCCTAGACTTCGTGATGGAACCACTTTCACTCGGCCTGCCGACCGCCCTCCGGGGAAGCGGTGGGCCGTCGTGTATGAAGCGGTCATCTCGCGTCCTCCCCGTGACCACGAGCGCATGAGCGTCATCCGTCCGAAGCCCGGCCTCACCTTCGACGACGTCCTCCTCGTGCCGAGGTATTCGGCCGTTCATCCGCGCGAAGTAGCGACCAACACCCGCCTTACCCGTACGATCCCGCTCAACATTCCGCTCGTCTCCGCCGCCATGGATACCGTGACCGAGGCCGACATGGCCATCGCGATGGCCCGGGCCGGCGGCATCGGGGTGCTCCACAAGAACATGACGGTCGAGCGGCAGGCCGCCGAGGTGGACCGGGTGAAGCGGAGCGAGAGCGGCATGATCCTCAACCCGATCACGCTCGGACCCGACCGGCCGCTCCGTGAGGCGTATCAGCTGATGCGGCGGTTCAAGATCTCCGGGGTGCCGATCGTGGACGGGCAGGGGCGCCTCATCGGGATCATCACCAATCGCGATCTCCAGTTCGAGCGGAATCTCGAGCAGCCGATCCGTGAGGCCATGACCAAGAACAATCTGGTTACGGCGCCGGTCGGCACGAGCCTGGACGACGCCGAGCGTATCCTGGCGAAACACCGGATCGAAAAGTTGCCGGTGGTGGACGCTCAAGGCGTCCTCAAGGGCCTCATCACGGTCAAGGACATCTTCAAGCGGCGCGAGCATCCCAACGCCAACAAGGACCAGCACGGGCGCCTCCGGGTGGCCGCGGCGGTGGGCGGTGGCCAGGATGCCAGCGAACGCGCGCGCCGACTGGTTGACGCGGGCGTGGACGTGCTGGTGATCGACTCCGCACACGGGCACAGCGAGGGGGTCCTGCGCACCGTGAGCCAGCTGCGCGAGGGATTTCCCGATACCCAGCTGATCGCGGGGAACGTGGCCACCGAGGCCGGCGCGCGCGAGATGGTTCGCCGGGGCGTGGATGCGGTGAAGGTCGGTATCGGTCCGGGCAGCATCTGCACCACACGCGTCGTCACGGGCGTGGGCGTCCCGCAGGTCACCGCGATCATGGACGCGCTCCGCGGGGCGGACGACGTGCCCGTCATCGCCGACGGCGGCATCAAGTATTCCGGCGATGTGGTGAAAGCGCTCGCGGCCGGAGCGTCGTCCGTAATGATGGGCTCGATGCTCGCCGGCACCGAGGAGAGTCCCGGTGAGTCGGTGCTCGCCGAAGGACGCCGATTCAAGATGATCCGTGGCATGGGCAGCCTTTCCGCCATGCAGGACGGGTCCGCGGACCGCTACTTCCAGGAAGGTGAGATGGCGCCTTCCAAGCTCGTGCCCGAGGGCATCGAGGGGCGGGTCCCCTACAAGGGGCCCGTGGCCGACGTGCTGTATCAGATGGTCGGCGGGCTCCGTAGCGGCATGGGCTATTGTGGCGTCTCCTCCGTGCAGCAGCTCCAGTGCGACGTCGAGATGGTTCAGATCACCTCCGCGGGCCTGCGCGAGTCGCACCCGCACGACGTGACGATCACGCGGGAAGCACCGAACTACAGCGCGTAGCGAGGTCGGCGCGCACACACCGTCATCCCGAGCACGGCGGGGGATGTTCGCTCCGGGCTCGGAACGGCGCAGCAGGATCCCCGCGTCGCGGCCGGGATCTCTCGCGTCGCTCGGGAGGACGGCAGTCGCAGGTCGCAGGCGGCGCCACCCGTCCGGTGCGGCGCATCTCCATCCTTCGAGGACCAGTCTATGAGCTTGTGGGCGACGAAGTCCGTCTCGGCGCTGCGCGCCGAGGCGGATGCGACCGGCGAACGGTCTCTCAAACGCACCCTCGGGGCGCTGAACCTGACGATGCTTGGCATCGGCGCGATCATCGGTGCGGGCATCTTCGTGCTCACGGGGCTCGCGGCCGCCTTGCACGCGGGCCCCGCCGTCCCGCTCTCGTTCGTGGTGGCGGCGGTCGCCTGCGGCCTCGCGGGCTTGTGCTACGCGGAGATGGCCAGCGCCGTTCCCGTGGCGGGAAGCGCCTACACCTACTCCTACGCCACGATGGGTGAATTCGTCGCCTGGATCATCGGGTGGGACCTGGTGCTCGAGTACGCCATGGGCGCCGCGACCGTCGGCGTCGGCTGGTCGGGATACTTCGTGAGCATGCTCGACTACTTCGGCGTGCATCTTCCGACCGCGATCACCTCGGCGCCCCTTCGCTTCTGCAGCGCGGCCGACGTGGCCAACACCGTGGCCTCCTGCGCGCACGTGGGCTGGAACCAGACCGGCACGCTGTTCAACCTGCCGGCGATGGTGATCGTGCTCCTTGCCACCTGGATCCTCGTGGTGGGCATCGAGGAATCGGCCAAGGTCAACAACCTGATCGTCATCCTCAAGATCGCGGTGGTGCTCCTGTTCATCATCTTCGGGGCCCGCTACGTCAACGCGGACAACTGGCACCCGTTCATTCCGCCCAACACGGGGACCTTCGGCGAGTTCGGCTGGAGCGGCGTGTTCCGCGGAGCCGGTCTGATCTTCTTCGCGTACATCGGCTTCGATGCCGTGAGCACCGCGGCGCAGGAGGCCCGGAATCCGCAGCGGGACATGCCCATCGGCATTCTCGGCTCGCTCGTCGTCTGCACCATTCTCTACATCCTCGTCTCCCTCACGCTCACCGGCCTCGTCCGCTACGACCAGCTCAACGTGCCGCACCCGGTGGCGTATGCGGTCGAGCAGGTGAAGCAGCTGAGCTGGCTTCGTCCCCTGATCACCATCGGGGCCGTCCTCGGGCTCGGGTCGGTGGTGCTGGTGATGCTACTTGGCCAGAGCCGGGTGTTCTACTCGATGTCGCGTGACGGGCTCATCGGGCCGTGGGCCGGCAAGGTCCATCCCCGGTTCCGGACGCCGTACCTCTCGACGATCTACGTCGGCATCATCGTCGCGGTCATCACGGGCACGTTCCCGATCCAGATTCTCGGCGAGCTGGTCAACATCGGCACGTTGCTCGCCTTCGTGCTCGTGTGCGCGGGCGTGTGGATCCTGCGCAAGACGCGGCCCGACCTGGAGCGGCCCTTCCGCACGCCGCTGGTGCCCCTGGTCCCCATCCTCGGGATCCTGGCGTGCCTCGGGCTGATGGCCACGCTCCCGGCCGACACCTGGATCCGCCTCTTCGTCTGGCTCGTGATCGGGTTCGTGATCTACTTCGGCTACGGCCGGAAGCACAGCGTCCTGCAACAGGAACGGAGCCGCTCATGAGCCTTTTTGCCCGCAAGGACATCTCCGCGCTGCAGGCCGAGGTCGGGTCCGATCAAAGCCTCAAGCGGGCGCTGGGCCCCGTGAACCTCGTGGCGCTCGGCATCGGCGCCATCATCGGCGCTGGCATCTTCGTGCTCACGGGGCAGGCGGCGGCGAACTATGCCGGCCCGGCCATCGTCTACTCCTTCATCCTCGCGGGCACCGCCTGCGCACTGGCCGGCCTGTGCTATGCCGAGTTCTCGGCGATGATCCCGATCGCCGGCTCGGCCTACACGTACGGCTACGCCACGCTGGGCGAGCTCCTCGCGTGGATCATTGGGTGGGACCTCATCCTCGAGTACCTCTTCGCCGCGTCGACCGTCGCGGTGGGCTGGTCGGGATACGTGGTCTCGTTCCTCAAGGACATCGGGATCAACATCCCGCCGCAGTACACGTCCGCGCCGTACGTCCACACGGCGCCGCCCGACGCCGGCCTCAACGTGTGGCGGTTGTTCACCGAGGGATGGTCGAGCACGGGGGCCGTGCTCAACGTGCCGGCGATGATCATCGTCGCGTTGATCACCATCCTGCTGATCATCGGCATCTCGGAGTCGGCCAGCTTCAACAACCTGATCGTCATCATCAAGCTGACGGTCGTCTTCCTCTTCATCGGTTGCGGCATCGCCTACATCAACCGGGAGAACTGGGAGCCCTTCATCCCCGCGGCGACCGGCCCGGGCAAGTACGGCTGGGATGGGGTCGTGCGCGGCGCCGGTGTGATCTTCTTCGCCTACATCGGATTCGACGCGGTCTCGACCGCGGCGCAGGAGACCAAGAATCCGCAACGCGACATGCCGATCGGCATCCTCGGCTCGCTCGCCATCTGCACCGTGCTCTACATCGCGGTGGCGCTCGTGCTCACGGGCATCGTCAAGTACACCCAGCTCAACGTCCCCGACCCGATCGCGGTCGGCATCAACGCGGCGGGCCCGGGTCTCGCGTGGCTCCGGCCCATCGTGAAGATCGGCGCGATCGCCGGCCTGAGCTCCGTGATTCTCGTCATGCTCCTCGGCCAGCCCCGCATCTTCTACACGATGTCGAAAGACGGCCTGCTGCCTCCCGTGTTCAGCAAGGTCCATCCGAAGTTCCGGACGCCGTATCTGGCGAGCATGGTCACGGGCGTCGCGGCGATGATCTTCGCCGGGCTGCTCCCGATCGGGCTGCTGGGCGAGCTCGTCTCCATCGGCACGCTGCTCGCCTTCGCGATCGTCTGCGCCGGCGTCCTCGTGCTCCGCTACACCGAGCCCGAGCGACCCCGTCCGTTCCGGACGCCGCTCGTTCCCTTCGTTCCGGTGGCCGGCATCCTCGCGTGCTTCTACCTCATGGCTGGTCTGCCGGTGGACACATGGGCGCGGCTCATCATCTGGATGGCCATCGGGCTGGCGATCTACTTCCTGTACGGGCGGCGGCATTCGAAGGTGCAGATGGCTCGCTAGCGCGCGGCGGGGAAGGCACGAAGATCGGGATCGAACGGGGCGCCTCGGCGCCCCGTTCCGTCTTCACGGCTCTCTCCTCCCTGTTAACTTCCCGCCATGTCGTTCATCCTCGCCCCCGACCGGACTGCGATGGCGCGGTCCCTCGCCGCGGCCCTGGTGCCCGGGCAGCGGGTCTGCCTCACCACGCACGTCAACCCGGACGGCGACGGCCTCGGCAGCGAGGCGGGCCTCGCCCACCTCCTGCGCGACCGCGGCATCGACGCGGTGATCACGAATCCCACTCCGACGCCAGCTCGCTTCGAGTTTCTGTTCGAGGATCTTCCCGGAGTCGATCGTACCGCCGAAGCGATTCGCGAGCTGCGGCGGGCGGACACGATCGTCGTCCTGGACATCTCCGACCTCGGACGCCTGGGCATGCTGAGCGAGACCGTCCGCGCCCGCGGCGTCCCCGTCGCCTGCGTGGACCACCACGTGAGCGAGGGCCTCTTGCCGGCCGGACCGCGCTATCTGGATCCGGACGCGGCGGCGACCGGCGAGCTCGTCTTCGAACTGGCCGTCGCCAACGGATGGACGCTCACCCAGGAGGCGGCGCGCGGGCTCTACGTCGCGATCCTGACCGACACTGGCGGGTTCCGGTTCAGCAACACCCGGCCGCGCACCCTGCGAGTCGCCGCGGAGCTGCTCGAGGTCGGGGTGGATCCCGAGCAGATCTACCTCGAGGTCTACGCTCGCGCGCCCGAAGGCCGGCCGCGGTTGTTCGCGGAAGCGCTGCAGACGCTCGTCGTCGAGCCCGAGTGCGGGCTCGCGTGGGTGACGGTGCCCCCCGGCGCCATCGAGCGCCTGGGCGTCTCGTCCGACGATCTCGAGGGCGTGGTGGAATTCCCCCGGTCGATCGAGGGCGTCCGCATGGCGCTCCTCTTTCGCGAGGTGAGCCAGGGCCGCGTGAAGGTATCGCTCCGGTCCGTCGGGGACGTGGACGTGGCCGCGTTCTCCAAACGATTCGGCGGCGGCGGCCACACGAAGGCCGCCGGGCTGGCGTTGCCGGGCTCGCTGGCTGAGGTCCAGTCCACCGTGCTCACGGCGGCGCGCGCCTTCCTGGCGGAGAACGGGCGGCGGGCCCATCGCTCGGCCCGTTGACCGACTCCTGTCTCCCCCTATATTGCCGAACGACCTAGTAGGAATTGCCGCCCGGGGCCCATGGATACCATCGACCGCATCGAAAAGACTCTCGACACGTTACGGCCCTACATCGCGTCGCACCGCGGCCAGGTGGAGGTCGTGGACTTCGACGAGCAGGACGGCACGCTCCTGCTGCGGCTCGGCGGCACGTGCCACGGCTGCGCGGCGTCCGCCGTCACGCTCAAGCAGGGCATCGAGCTTCGCCTTCGGGAGGCGGTCCCCGAGGTGAAGCACGTGGAGGCCGTGTAGTGGGCGACGCGCTCGAGGCGCGGGTCGTCGCCGCCCTCGCCGCCATCCAGAATCCGCGGCTCGACAACGACCTGCTCTCGGCGGGCATGATCCGCGATCTGTCCGTGACCGATCAGGGCGGCGTGAGCTTCACGTTCCTGCTCGCCCCCGAGGATCCGGCCACCCTGGTCCGCCAGGCGCGCACCGCCGTCCAGGGTGTCGACGGCGTGCGCCGCGACGACATCAAGATCACCGTCACCAATCCAGCCGGCCCCGCGCGCACCACGCACGCCCCACCGTCCGATGCCGGCCCGCCGGCCGGCGCGCCGATGCCCGCCGCGCAGCCGAACCTGGGCCGGATCCTCGCGGTGTCGTCGGGGAAGGGCGGCGTCGGCAAGTCCACCGTCGCGGTGAACGTCGCGGTCGCCCTGGTCCAGGATGGCGCGCGCGTGGGTCTGATGGATGCCGACATCTACGGCCCCAACGTCCCGCGTATGTTCGGCGTCTTCGAGAAGCCGCCGGTGGTCGGCGGCAAGATCCAGCCGCTCGAGGCCCATGGCGTGAAGCTGATGTCCCTCGGCTTCCTGGTCGAGCGCGATGCGCCGGCCATCTGGCGCGGCCCGATCATCATGAAGATCGTCACCCAGTTTCTCCGTGACGTGAATTGGGGAGAGCTCGACTACTTCATCGTGGACCTGCCACCGGGCACCGGGGATGCGCAGCTCTCACTGGTGCAGGCTACCCAGGTCTCGGGCGCGGTGATCGTGACGACGCCGCAGGAAATGGCCGTCGGCGATGCGCTGCGCGGCGCCCGGATGTTCGAGCGGGTGGGCGTCCCGGTGATCGGGGTCGTGGAGAACATGAGCGCGTTCACCGATCCCGAGACCGGCCGGCGCTTCGAGCTGTTCTCCTCCGGGGGCGGACAACGCCTGGCCGAGGAGATCGGTGTCCCCATGCTCGGCACGATCCCGCTCCAGCCCCACCTGGCCGAGCAGGCCGACGCCGGCCAGCCGGTGCTGATCGCCAACCCGAACAGCCCCGCCGCGGAAAGCCTCCGCCGGATCGCGGCCGACCTCCGCCGGAAGACCGTCGGCCAAAGCGCCGCGCTCCCCATCCTTCGGAATTAGTTGACCGAGGGCTCAACGAGACGCCTCGAGAGCGCGGCGTCCGATCCCACCGTCCCACCTGCCGGTCTGTACGCCGACCAGCACGACGCCGGCCCCGCGCTGCCTCCGCCGCGCGTGGACGCCACCGGTATCATCGAGGGTCCCCTTCGCCCGGCGATCCTCCGGCTCGCGCTTCCCGCCGTCGGCACGACCCTGTTCCAGGTCCTGTTCAACATCACCGACACCTTCTGGGTCGGGCGCACCCTCGGCGCGGAGGCGCTCGCGGCGGTCTCGCTCGCGAGCTACACCGTCTGGGTGATCGTGTCCATCGGCGAGCTCGTGGGCGTCGGCCTCACCGCGGTGGCGTCGCGCCGCCACGGGGAAGGTGATCCGGAGAGCGCCGCTCGTGCCGCGGGCACGGCGCTGCTGCTCGCGAGCGGCCTCGGCATTCTGGTAGCCGTCGGCGGCGTGGCGAGCCTGCCTGCGATCTTCCGGGTGATGGGCGCCGAGGGACGCGTGGCCGAGCTCGCACGCGAGTTCCTGGTCGTGCAGCTCGCCGGTGCCGTGCTCATCTACGGATACTACGTGGTTACCGCGGCGTTCCGGAGCGGCGGCGACACGCGGACGCCGTTCGTTCTGCTCGGGGCCTCCGTGCTCCTCAATCTCGTGCTCGATCCGCTGATGATTCTTGGCTGGGGCCCGTTCCCCGCGCTGGGCGTTTACGGCGCCGCCCTGGCGACGGTACTCACCCGAGGCCTGGGATTCATCGTCGGCTTCGAGCTGCTGCGGCGGCGGGGAGGGCTCCGGCTGGGCTGGAGCGCTCCCGTGGCGCGCACGATCGTGCGGGTCGGATTGCCGACAATGCTCACGGGCGTGCTCTTCAGCGTGATCTACATGCTGCTCGTGCGGGTGGTCGGGCGGTTCGGCACCCCGGCGATCGCGGCCCTCGGCGTGGGCCACAAGATCGAGGGCGTGAGCTACATGATCTGCATCGGCTTCGGACTGGCCGCCGAGACGATCGTGGGGCAGAACCTTGGCGCGGGTCAGCCCGCGCGGGCGCGGGAGGCGGGGTGGTTGACGGCCCGGATCGCCTCGGTGGGGCCGTGCCTGCTCGCGATCCTGTTCCTGCTCGCGCCAGGCGCTCTGGTTGGCGTGTTCACTACCGACCCGGCCGTCATCCGCGATGCCTCGCTCTACCTCCGCGCCGTTGGCGTGGCTCAGGTCGTCATGGCCTACGAGAACGTGCTCGAGGGCGGCCTCACGGGCGCGGGCTACACGTTCTACACGATGATCGCGGTGGTCTGCATCAGCGCCTTGCGGGTGCCACTGGCGGAGATCGTGTCGGCGAGCTTCGGCCTGGTCGGCATCTGGTGGATGCTCGCGGTCACCGCAATGGCCCGCGCCGGCGCGATGACTGCATTGTGGCAGTGGGGCGCGTGGGAGAAGGCGCGGGCGTGACGTTAGGTTTGGGCATGCCGCTCATCACCCTGCTCAGCGACTTCGGCACGTCGGACTCCTACGTGGCGGAGATGAAAGGCGTGCTGCTCGGCCGCTGTCCGTCGGCAGTCCTCGTGGACGTGACCCACGCGGTGCCGCCGGGCGACATACGGGCCGGCGCGTACCTGATCGGGCGCGCGTGGTCCCGGTTTCCCCGCGATACCGTCCATCTCGCCGTCGTCGACCCCGGCGTCGGTACCGCGCGCGCGGCGCTCGCCTTCCGGGCCCATGGCCACTGGTTCGTCGGACCGGACAACGGCCTGCTCACGAGCGTGCTTCGCGACACGGAAGTCGAGGCCGTCGTGCTTCCCGTTCCAGGTGACGCGGCGCCCACCTTTCACGGCCGCGACCTCTTCGCCCCGGCCGCGGCCGCCCTTGCCTGCGGAGCACCGCTCCACATGCTCGGTGAGCCGTTGACCACGATCCCCGTCCGGCTCACCCACGACGAGCCGCACTACGAGGGCAAATCCGTGATCGGGCAGATCGTCTACGTGGACCGGTTCGGCACGCTGGTGACCAACCTGACGACCGATGTCGTGCCCCCGTATGCGGTGCTCGAGGTGGAGGGGCTGGAGATCGGCCCGCTCCGGCGCACGTTCGGCGACGTGCCCGCGGGCGGGTTGCTCGCGTACGTGGGATCGGGGGGCGCGGTGGAGATTGCCGTGCGGGACGGCTCGGCGGCGCGTCGGCTGGGGCTCGGAGTGGGAGGGAGGATTCGGGCGAGGCTGGGATAGATTCGGCCGACGGTGCCGGCGCGTCGCTACTGCGTCGTCGGCGCCGCCGCCTCGCCGGGCCGGCGACCGAGCCGGGTCACCACCTGCTTCACGAACCGGAACAGCCGCCACATCAGGAGGAGCGCCAGGATCACGAGCGCCACGACGATGCCCGCCGTGAGGATCGGATGAGTCGCCGCCATCCACGAGAGGAACACGGCAATCGAGTCCTCCGCGAAGCTCAGCGTCCAGTTGCTCACCGGTTCCGGACTCACATTGGCGGCCGCGCGGGCCGTGGACTTCGCGCCGTGCGAGGTGAGCGCGACGCTGCCGGCGAGGAGGGCGGCCCCGATCTTCCACTGCTCGGGGACGCCGCTCGCGAACGCGCTGTAGGAGAGGAAGGCGGCGGCGGGTGGCCGGATGAAGGTGTGCACCGCGTCCCACACGCTGTCCACGTACGGGATCTTGTCGGCGACGAACTCGACCACGAACAGCGCGACCGCCACCCCGAGCACCACCGGGTGCGACAGCACATGCAGCTGCTGCGGCAGCTGCACGATGCCGAGCCGCTCGAAGAGGCCCACCGCCGCGACGGTCGCATACAGATTGAGGCCGGAAGCGAACGAGGTCCCGAGGGCGAAGCCGAGGGTCTCGAGAGGAGACATGCAGGGGAAGCTAGCGGGGAGACGGCCCGGCGATAGGGCGCGCGATCAATCCAGCCAGTCGACCGTCACGCCTCCGACGGCCGTCGTGATGTCGATGTCCAGGTGCCGCGTCGCCTGGTCGTAGCCGGGCGACAGATAGCTGTTGCCTCGCCGGACGAAGCCCTGGGGCTCGAACGTGGCCAGGAACTTGTCGAGCGTGAGCCGGACGCCCACCTCCCGCGGCAGTCGGAGCGCCACCTCGCCGAGGGCCATCTTTACCGTCACGGCCGAGCTCGTGGTCCAGGCCCCGCCGAAATCCAACGTCACCCGGCCCACGCCGCCCTCGAACGCGATCCGCTCGCACCGGCTGTTGCCGAGTCCGAGCACCGTGAGCTCCGCCGCTCCGGCGCTCAGCGTGGCCTCGCGACACCGCGCCGCGTTGGGCTGTGAAAACCGGACGGTCGCGCGGCTCGCGCCCGCCTCCAGGTCGAACGCGGTGAGCCTGAGGCCGCCGAGCTCGAGGTCCCCGTCCACCGCGCCGAGCGCCACCCCGAGCGAGAGGTCGCTCCGGGGAGAGAAAGTCACCGAGGCGGTCTGACGAAGCTGGCTCTTGGAGACGACGCGAAGCCCGCCGTTCCCAGCCGCGCGCAGGCCGAGCACGACGTTGCCGCGCGCCGCGTCGAAGTCGCTCACGGGCTGATAGCGCTCGTCGTCGTACAGCACGTCCATCCGGTACAGCTCGTTCGGCCGCCCGGCGGCGAGCCGGAGCGCGCCGGCCGCGAACTCGAAGCGGGCCGCGGTGCTCGTCTCCCCGTGCCACTGACGGTAGGTGCTGAACGGCCGCATGACCTGCGCGGCGGCACCGGACGCCCCGAGTGCGAGCGCCAGCGCGGAGAGCAGAAGCCCGCGCATCAGAGGCCTCGCGTGGGCGTGCGGGAGCCGGGACGCTTGGCGGCCGTCACCCCGAACTGCGGCGTGGCCCAGAGGTATTCGTCGGTGAGCGCCTCCGGCGGGATGAGGCGCCCGGCGAAGTTCTCGCGGATGCCGGCGCGGCTGAGCAGCGCGGCGCCGAAACCGGCGGTGCCCAGCAGCCAGGTGACGAGGATGGCTGCGCCGCGGATCAGATCGCCGGCCACGGGCACCCAGCCGAACACGGACCAGGCGAGCCAGAACGCCGCCATGGCCCCGAGGCCCACCAGCAGGTACCGGTAGCTGTTGGGCGACCCGATCATCACGCCGAGCGCGAGCCGGCGACGGGTGTAGGTCTCGCCCATCGCGTGGGCGACGGCGAGATAGCCGCCGACCGCCGCGACGATCACGAGAAGCGCGTAGACCACGACGGCGAAGGGCAGCAGCACGATGCCGACCACGCTGAGGATGAGGCCGACGACGAGCATGCCGAACGTCGGCAGAAGGAGCAGCTGGCCGAGGAGGCCCGTCGTGAAGGCGCGTCCGAACGAGTGCGAGACCGTGTCTGATACGACCTCCAGGTTCGGCCGCCCGAACATCACGAGCCCGAACCCGAGCGCGCCGAGCGTGAGGAAAACGCCCACTACGCCGGCGAGCCGCCGGAACACCGTCTCGAGGGCGCTGGGTGGAGCGGCCTGGGTCCGAATCGGCGCCGTGAGCACGGTGGCTGACCGGAAAGTGCGCACCTCGCCGCCGATCTCGCCTCCTTCGTCGCGCACCTCGCCGCCGAGTGTCAGGATGTCGCCCGACACGACACCGCCCGGGTGCAGCACCACGTCGCCTTCGACGGTAACGAGATTGCCCAGCAGCTTGCCATAGACGTCCGCGGTGCCCTGCACCACGAGCAAGTGACCCGACACGGTCTCGTTCGAGCCAATGCTGTAGTCGCCGAGTCGTCCGACGCCGTTGGCCACCGTGACCCGGACGGTGCCATCCTGAGGGCGGAGCGCGGCCCGCAGCTGCGCTTCCACCGAGCCGGGCTTGCTCAGGTCGTCGAGGCGGACCGGCGCCTGCGTGCTCGGAGCCTGTGGGATGGCCTGCGGAGCGGGATGAGGAGTCTGGGTGCCGTCGGCCGGGCCCGCGACATCGGATACGAGTGTCCAGAACCCGTGGACCAGCTCGACCGCCCGGGAGCCCGTCGGATCAAGCCGGGGGGCGGCGAAGGCGATGTTCGGGGCGGTCAATGCCGCCAGCGCCAGGAGTGTGGCGAGCCGCCTATGCGCCGACATGAGCCACCCGCTGCGTCGGCAAAGCCAGGAGGCGGCGAAGCGCGAGCACTCCGCTCAGGTAGGCGAGGAGGGTGACGGCGGAGGCGATCCCGAGACGACCCGGGCTCCCGGCCAGCGCCTTGAGCCCCGCGAACCAGGGCTGCTCGATGAAGTTCGACGCGATGCCTCGGACCCCCAGCCACGCGGCCTGACCGGCCTGGGCGCTAAGCCAGCCGCCGAGCGCGGCCAGGGTTTCCTGATGGCCAAGGGTCCACACGATGCTGCCGGCCATCGAGCCCGCGACGAGGACAAGGAGGCTGGCGGCAATGGCCAGCGAGCGCTTCGTGGCGAAGACCCGACGGCGGAGCAGGTCGAGCGTCCGCTCGTGCACCGCGCTCGGAATGGTTACGCGCGCCATGACCCGATCGGCAAAGCCGGGCGTGGGGCCCATCAGCGGGAGCGCCTCGACCAGCGCGACGACCTCCCGCTCGGTCTCGGCGCGCTCGCGGCAGGCGAGGCAGCCGGCCAGGTGTTCCTCCGCGGCCGGCGCGAGCGCGCCGGCGAGCCACGCGTCGAAATCCTCGGGCGAGAGATGGTGGCCGGAAACAGGGGTCATAAGTGGACCCTCCTACGGTCGGGGAACAGGGGAGGTTTCATTCTTCGCGCAGGTGGGCCAACGTCTGTCGCAGCTCGTTGCGGGCCCGGTGGATGTACGTCTTGACGGTGCCGAGCGGGAGGTCCAGCATCTCGGCGATTTCCTCGTAGGCGCGCCCCTCGACATGGCGCAGCAGGATGCAGGATCGGTATTCAGGTCTGAGCCGGCCGATGGCTGCCTCGATGGCGCCCCCCAGCTCCTTCGCCTCGACCGCGTCGAGCGGCGATTCCTGTCGCGCGCCGATCTGGAGGGCGGTGGCCTGCATGGCCTCGGGCGTCGCGGCGTGCGGTGAGCCGTCGAGGGACAGCGTATCCAGCTCACGCCGCCGGAGGTGATCGATGGCCGCGTTGTTGGCGATCTTGAAGATCCAGGAGGAGAACTTGAACTCCGGACGGTACGACTCGATGGCGTTGAGCGCCTTGATGAAGGTTTCTTGCGCCAAGTCCTCCGCGAGCTCGCGGTCGCGCACCATGCGGTAGAGCAACGCGAAGATCGGCCGCTCGTAGCGGCGGATCAGCTCCCGGTAGGCCGTCTCGCGGCCCGCCCGGGCCATGAGGACGACCTCCTGGTCGGTGAGGCGGAACCACTCCGGGGTGTCAGCCACCCGCGCGCCGCCTTGCCAAGGCTCTCGCCGCAGGACTACATTGAGCGCCTATGTTAGCCTCGGATCGTGAGTTACCCGTCTCGGGCGGCCCGGAGAAGCGGGCCTATGTCCGGGACGTTTTCACCGCGATCGCCCCCACCTACGACCGCCTCAACCGCATCATCAGCCTTCGGCTCGATCAAGGCTGGCGGCGCTACGCGATCGGTCGGCTGGGGTGGGAGCGGAAGCCGGACGGAATCTACCTCGACCTGTGCGCGGGAACCCTCGACTTCGCAGCCGCTCTCGCGACGACGCGCGGCTTTCGCGGGTTCGTCGCCGGCGCCGACTTCGTCCCCGCCATGCTGCGTCTCGGGCGGTCGAAGGCCCGCCGGGTGGCGCCGGTGACGGCCGACGCGCTCGAGCTGCCGTTCCCGGACGCCTCCTTCGACGGCGCGATGGTCGGATGGGGAGTGCGAAACCTGGCGGACCTCGATGCGGGACTCGCCGAGGCCGCCCGCGTGCTCAAGCCTGGCGGCCGCCTCGTGATCCTGGAAATGGCGCTGCCGCGCCACCCGTTGCTGCGACGATTGTATACGCTCTATTTCCGGCGCGTGCTGCCGTGGATCGGCCGCTCGATCTCGAAACATACGACCGCCTATACGTGGTTACCAGCGTCGACGTTCGCGTTTCCCGAGCCACCCGAGCTCGCCCGCCGGCTGGAGGCGCAGGGATTTCGGGAGGTGGCCTTCGAGCTGTTCATGGGCGGCGTGTGCGCCCTGCACGTGGGGACGCGGGACGTGGCGCCGTGAGGACGGCGGGCGCGCGGGCGAGGTTCCGCGTCGTCCGGAGCGGTGACGCCGAGCGGGCGGCCGTTGCCGCCGCGATGACTCCGGTTCGACCGATGGCCCACCCCTAGCATCGACCCCCATGGCCCTCGACAACCTCCGCCAGTTCATCCAGGACATCGACCGCCTCGGCGAGCTCGTCCGGATCACGCAGCCGGTTCGCGCGCGTCTCGAGGTCGCGGAGATCGCCGATCGCTGCATGAAGAGCCCGGGCGGCGGCCCCGCGCTCCTCTTCGAGCACGTCCTCCTCGAGGACGGCCGCCGGAGCTCGCAGCCGGTGGCCATCAACCTGTTCGGCTCGATGCGCCGGATGTGCCTCGCCCTCGGCGTCGAGGAGCTCGACAGCATCGGTGCCCGCATCGCTGACATGCTCAATATCAAGGTCCCCGAGGGACTGCTCGGCAAGCTGGCGATGCTTCCGAAGCTCGCGGAGATCGGAAAGTTTCCGCCCCGGATGAAGGGCGGACGCGCCCCGTGCCAGGACGTCGTCCTTCGCGGCGACGCCGTGAACCTCGACGACGTCCCGTTTCTCACGACCTGGCCGGGGGACGGCGGGCGCTACATCACCCTGCCGATGGTGATCACGACCGATCCGTCGCGCGGCATCCGGAACGTCGGGATGTACCGCGTCCAGGTGCTGGGGCGCAACACGCTCGCGATGCACTGGCAGCGGCACAAGGTGGGCGCCGCGCATTGGCGGGAAATGGCGGAGCGCGGTGAGCGGATGCCCGTCGTCATCGCGCTCGGAGGCGACCCCGCCAGCATCTACTCCGGCTCGGCGCCGCTGCCGCCCACGATCGACGAGTTCATCTTCGCCGGCTTCCTGCGCCGGGAGCCGGTCGAGCTCGTCCGTGCCGTCACCTGCGATCTCGAACTGCCCGCCGAGGCGGAGATGGTGCTGGAGGGATACATCGATCCAGCCGAGGCGCTCGTGCTCGAGGGACCGTTCGGGGACCATACCGGCTTCTACTCTCTCGCCGACCTCTATCCCCTGGTCCACGTCACCGCCATGACGGCTCGGCGCGACCCGATCTACCCCGCCACCCTGGTGGGTCCGCCACCGATGGAGGACTATTACCTGGGACACGCGACCGAGCGGATCTTCCTGCCCCTGCTCAAGCTCACCGTCCCCGAGATCGTGGACTACCACATGCCGGCCGCCGGCATCTTCCACAACCTGGTGTTCGTCTCGATCGACAAGCAGTATCCGGGTCAGGCCTACAAGGTGATGAACGCGCTGTGGGGGCAGGGGCTGATGTCGCTCGCGAAGGTGCTGGTGATCGTGGACAAGCACGTCAACGTGCAAAACCCCGATGAGGCGTGGTGGATCGCATTGAACAACATCGATCCCGAGCGCGACGTGCGCTTCACGATGGGGCCGGTGGACGTGCTTGACCACGCGAGCCGCGGTTTCACGTTCGGGAGCAAGATGGGAATCGACGCGACGCGGAAGTGGAAGGAAGAGGGATTCACGCGGGAATGGCCGGACCTGATCCGGATGGACGATGAGACCAAGCGGCGGGTCGACGAATTGTGGCCGCGGCTGGGCATCCGCCTGTGACCTCTCCCGCGCGCGAGGGCCAGACATTCGCCGGCGAGTCGCTCCTCGTCCGCTACGTGAACTTCGTCAAGCTTCCGCACACGCTCTTCGCGTTGCCGTTCGCGCTGCTCGGCGTGCTGGCGGCCTCGCGAACGGCCCCCGTCACGATCGGCATGGTGGTGCTCGTCGTGGTGGCGTTCTCGGCGGCCCGCTGGGCGGCGATGGGATTCAATCGCGTCGCCGATCTCCGGTTCGACGCGGTCAACCCGCGCACGCGGAACCGGGAGCTGCCGCGTGGGACGCTGACCCCGGTTCAGGCATGGGTCTCGATCATCGTTGCCGCCGCGTTGTTCCTGCTCGCCGCTTGGAAGCTCAACCCGCTCTGCTTCCTGCTCAGTCCGCTCGCGCTGGCCTGGATCCTGACGTACAGTCTCACCAAGCGCTTCACCTGGTGGCCGCACCTCTGGCTCGGGATGAGCCTCGCGATTGCGCCGGTCGGCGGGTATCTCGCGGTCACCGGGCACTGGAGCCGTCCGGCGTGGCTGCTGCTCTCGGTGACGCTCGCGGTGGCCACCTGGGTCGCCGGCTTCGACATCTTCTACGCGCTGCCCGACGAGGGCTTCGACCAGGCCCATGGACTTCGAAGCGCCGTCGTGCGCCTCGGCGAGGTGCGGGCCATCCGGCTGGCGAAGGTACTGCATGGCGCGACGGTGCCGGCGCTCGCGCTCTTCGGGTGGGGTGCGGACTTCGGCCTCTGGTACTTCGCCGGTTTGGCCGTCGCGGCGGGCATCCTCGCCTACGAGCACCGACTCGTCCGCCCCGGCGACCTGTCCCGCCTCGATGCGGCGTTCTTCACCATGAACGGGGTCATGAGCCTCACCGTCTTCGCGTTCGCCCTGATCGATCGGCTGTCGCGATGAACACGCCGCCTCGCCCAGAGCCGCGAGACGGTCGGCGCGGAACCTCGGGCTCCCCATCCCGGCCGACGCCGCAGCCCACGCGACGCCCGCCACCGCACGCCCAGCCGAAACACCCGGTGCGCTCTCCGACGCCCAACCGGCGGGGACGGTGACCCGCCATCCCGTCGTGCTCGCCCTCACCGGGGCATCCGGCGCGCCTTACGGTGTCCGCCTCCTCGACGTGCTGGCGCGCCACCAGGTGCCGGTCTGGCTCATCGCCTCGACCCACGGCATGCGTCTGCTGCGGGACGAGTGCGGCATCGAGTCGATGGAGGCTCTGCGGGTGAGCACGGGCAGCGATTGGGGATCGGTGACCGCGTTCCCCGACGACGATCGTGGCGCGCTGCCGGCGTCCGGCTCGCAGCGCACGCACGGCATGGTCGTCTGTCCCTGCTCGATGGGCACCGTGGCGGCCATCGCCGGCGGCACCAGCCGTTCGCTGGTGGAGCGCGCCGCGGACGTGACGCTCAAGGAGCGGCGGAAGCTGATCCTCGTCCCGCGCGAAACGCCGCTGTCGCTCGTGCATCTCCGCAACCTGGTGGCGGTCACGGAAGCCGGCGCCGTCGTCATTCCCGCGGCGCCCGGTTTCTATCACCGGCCCGCGACCGTCGCCGAGCTGGTGGACTTCATCGTCCAGCGGGTACTCGATCAGCTCGAGCTCGACATCGAGATTGCGCGCCGCTGGACCGGTGACGATCCGGCGCTCACCTAGCTTCCGCCTGTGAGCACGTCATGAACGCCTGCCCACGATCTCCGCTTTCCCTCCCGCGTCGTCTCGCCCGTGTCGCGCTGATCCTTGGCGTGCTCGAGGCGGCCGCCTGCGGCGGCGACGATTCCCAGTCGCCGGGCAACCAGGAGGAGCCGGTGACGGCCGGCTGCCGCGAAGGGACCCTCTCCCAATCTCCGGCGCTGTACCGGGTCTGCTTTCCGGCCGCCTGGAACGGCGACCTCGTGGTCTACGCGCATGGCTACGTTTCGGCCGACGAGCCGTTGGCGATTCCCGACGACGCCGTCGAGGGTCAGCCGATCGAGCAGATCGTGAACGGCCTGGGGTACGGGTACGCCACCACCAGCTACCGGGCGAACGGGCTCGTGGCGGATCAGGCGGTAGACGACGTGGCCCAGCTGGTCGAGGAGATCCGCGGGCGCTTTACGCCCGACCCGTCCCGCGTCGTCGTTGTCGGCGTGTCGGAGGGGGGTCTGGTCGCCGCCCTGACTGCCGAACAGCACGACGACTTGTTCGATGCGGCGCTCGCGATGTGCGGGCCGATCGGCGACTTCGCGGGCCAGGTCGACTATCTCGGTGATTTTCGCGTGCTGTTCGACTACTACTTCCCGGGCGTGATCCCCGGGGGACCGGTGGACGTTCCCGACACCGTGCGCGCGCAGTGGAACACGATCTACGTACCGAAAGTGACCGCCGCGCTCCAGGCCGACGCCGCGACCACGCTCGAGCTTCTGACCGTGGCCGGCGCGCCGCACGATCCGCAAGACCTGCCGTCCGCCGGCGCGACCGTGCTCGGCATCCTCTGGTACGACATCTTCGCACTGCCCGACGCACGGGCCCGTCTCGGCGGCCAGCCGTACGACAACCAGGGTCGCGACGTATCATGGCTCGTCCGACGACGACGCGCTCAACGCCGGCGTCGCGCGGGTGAGCGCGGATCCGATCGCGCGCGCGGCCCTCGACGCGTTCGAGACCTCGGGCGCGCTCACGATTCCCGCCGGGACCCTGCACACGCTGGGGGATCCGATCGTCCCTGCCAGCCAGGAGGACCGGTACGCGGGCAAGGTGGCGGCGAGCGCGGCCTCGGACCTGCTCCAGCAGCAGGCACCCGACCGCTACGGGCACTGCACCTTCACGGGCCCCGAGGTGCTTCAGGCGTTCAACGCGGTCATCGCGCGGGTGGCCGCCGCCCGCCGGGTCGACTGACGGAAGCCGAAATGCGGATCGGCGTACTCTCCGACACCCATGGGCTCCTGCGGCCCGAGGTGTTCGACGTGTTCAGCGGAGTCGATCACATCCTGCATGGCGGCGACGTGGGACGTGAGGCCATCCTCGACGAGCTGCAGGCGATCGCGCCTCTGACCGCGGTCTATGGCAACACCGACGTTTGGGCGCTGCGACACCGACTGCCTCGGGTCGCCCGCGTGGAGCTCGACGGCTTCACGATAATCGTGACGCACGGCGACCAGCTCGGCTCGCCCACCCCGGACCGGCTACAGGCGGAGTTTCCCGACGCGGAGATCATCGTCTTCGGCCACACCCACCGGCCGGTGCTCACGCTGGTGGACACGGTCGTGACCGTGATGAATCCGGGAGGCGCGGGGCCTCGGCGGTTCGATCTTCCCGCGTCGGTCGGAATTCTGGAGCTCGAGCCCGGCATCCCGCCTCGTGGCCGCCTCGTGCCGCTCACGCCCGCCGACGCGGACTAGCCCACGGCCCTTCTCCTCGCCGCCGCCCTCGCCGCGCTCCAGGGCGCCGCGGTTCCGCTCGACCACGGCGATTCCCTCGCCATCCGAGACGTACCCACCGCTCCGTCCGCCCAGGCGCGGCCCGACACCGTCGGGTGGGGCACCCCTCAGGTGACGCTCGAGACCCGGCAAGGCCGCGCGCTGGTGTGGCTGATCCGTGCCTCGGACACCGTCTTCGTGGTCGCGATGGTCCCCGACCGCAGCCTCTCGTGGTCTGATGCGCTGGAGGTGTGCCTCGACCTGTCCGGTGATCGCACGGCCGCGCCGGGGCATGACGACTTCCTGTTCTCCATCCGGCGCGTGCTGGACAGCAGCGTGGTGTATCGCGGACGGGCTGGGCGCTGGGAACCGCCGCGCGATGACCCCGACTGGCGAGTCGGGGCCGAGCATGCGGGCGGTGGCTGGGAGGTATCCTCCTCGGACGACACGGCGGGCTGGTCCGTGGTGCTGCGGCTCGACCCGGCGTGGTTTGCGGGCGAAGCCGGGCGACGGCCTGGCATCGCCTTCGTGATTCACGACGACGATCCGAGCACGTGGTATGGCTGGCCCGGGCAGACGGACGGCGGATCGGCAGTCGAGCGGACACCCGCGCGGTGGGCGGCAGTCACGTCTGCGCCATCACGTTGACGTGCATGGATCGCGGACGCCGGTCGGCGCACCAGAAAGAACACGCCGACGGCGCCAGTGACGGTACAGGATCAGAGGCCGAGCCGTAGCCCTGCGCTCACGGCCCAGTTGTGCGTGGTCTTCGTCCCAACGTTGATCGACGTCGCCTCCCGCGCGTCGAACTTCCCGATATAGTCTTTCACCATCAGTTGAAAGCCGAGCCGGCGGCCGAGGCCTACGTCCGCCCCGGCACCGACATTGTACGCGACGTTGGTCGCGTGTGTAGAGGCCGGACCGACGTCGAACGATTGGCGCACCGCCCCGGCCCCACCCTGTACGAACGGCGAGATCGGAAGCCCTCTCGTCAGGGGGACGCGCAGCCGGAGGGCGGCGTCGTACATCAGCACCGAGCTCTGTCCGACGGATACGCCGCCGATGACGGGAGCGCCGATCTCGAGCCCCGGCTGGGTATAGGCGACGTTTCCCACGAGGGCGACTCCGTTGGTGAGCCCGAGCTGCGCCTCCGCGCCGTACACGGCGGCGCCGGCATTCTTGACGCTCGTGCCGAACGGACCGGCGACGAGGCTGCCGAACTTCATGTATCCCGCATATGGGGTGAGGCCGAACGACGGACCCTGCGCGGCGAGCGGCGCCGTCAGGGCGAGGCCGGCAACCGTGCCGGCGAGAAGTAGCTTCCGAACCATGTGATCCTCCCAGACGTGTGGATTGCGCGAACCGCGCAACGGCGGGAGGTCAGGCACGGTGGATGCCAGGAAGTGCAGGCATCCAAACGTCCGTGTTTCAGGAGGTTACAGAATGTGATCCGGGGATCTGTCCTAACGGGCGGACGTTAGGGGTCTGGGGCTGCTCTCCGTCGCCCAGTCCTCGTATGGCGTCGTTCGGCGGAGGGCCTCCGGGTGCGCGCGAAACCAGGACATGAGCAGCAGGATCTCGTCGATCGATTCGAGGGGCAGCGGCCCCGAGGGCGGTGCCGGTCTGGCCGCCTCGTCGGCCACGACGGCCCGAAAGGCCTCGCGCTCGATGGGCGTCGCGGGATAAGGAAAGGACGCCCGTACCACGCCCTGCCGAACGAGGTAGACCCGGTCGTCGCCGAAGTCACCGGGATCGCGGTACACGAATGTCAGCAGGTCGCGCGCGCAACGTGCCCGGCTCGTGGCGGCCAGCAGCCACTCGAGCTGCTCGAACCTTTCTCGCCACCGCGCGGCGACCTCGAACCGCGCCTGGGCCGCCGCATCCTGCATTGCCGCGACGACACGATCGATCGGCTGGATGGTCCGGCCCTCGAGGAATGCCATCGCCGTCTCCACCCGCCGCCGGTAGTCCAGCTGCGTCACGAGGCCCGCGCACGGGCCGGCGCAGAATCCGAACTCGTGGCGCATGCATCCGGCCTGGCGAGGCTGGTCGAAGAGGTCAGCCTGGCCTGCGTACACCGCCGGCATCTCCAGCGTGCAGTCCCTGAGGCCGAGCAGGTCGTTGAGCGTCCGAACGGCCTCGAGAGTTCGGCCGAGCGATCGGAAGGGACCGTAACAGCACGCGTCGGTCTTCGCGACGGTCGCCCCGGCATACACCCGCGGCGCCGGATCCCCGGAGATCTTGATGAGGACGGAGCGCCGCGTCACGTTGCCACGATAGTTGAAGTGCGGGCGGAACTTCCGGATCTGCCGCAGCTCGCCGAGGTAGGCGGCGAACTCGCTGGGCACGTAATCCCAGGCGATGTCACTCGCCGCGTAGAGAATCCGGGCCGCCTTGTCGTCGGGATACTCCGCCCGGAAGTACGTCAGGAGCCGTGTGCGCAGTCGCTTGGCCTTGCCGACGTAGATCACCCGTCCCAACGCGTCCGTCATGCGATAGATCGCCGGCCGGTTCTCCGCGAGCGCGCGCACGCGCTGGCGGAGCTGGTCGAGGTCGGTCGAAGGCAGGGGGGCGGCGCGCTGCGCGCGTTGCGAGCGGCTCACGACTGGCAGCGATGGCAGAAGACGGTGATGCGGCCGTCGATCGCGTGGGTCCCGACCAGACGCGTGCCGCAGTGACGGCAGGGCTCGCCGTCGCGGCCGTACACGAGGAGCTCGAGCTGGAAGCTGCCGGACTGGCCCGTGCCGGTGCGATAGTCCCGAACCGTCGTGCCATTCGAGCGGATCGCCGCCCGCAGGATGCGGCGGAGCTCGGCATGCAGACGACGGTGGTCGTCGGCGTCGAGGCGCCGCGCTGGCTTCGACGGGTCGATCCCCGCCGCGAACAGGGCCTCGTTCGCGTAGATGTTTCCGACCCCCGCCAGGTGGCGCTGATCCATGAGCACCTTCTTCACTGCTTGGCGAGAGCCGCCCAGGACTTCTCCGAAGCGTTCAGGTGTGAAGCTCGTGGCGAGGGGCTCCGGACCGATCGCGTCGGTGTAGCGCCGCCATCCCTTCTCGTCGAGCAGCAGCAGCTTGCCGATGCGCCGCACATCGCGGTAGACCAGCTCTCGCCCGTTGTCGAGCGGCGCGCGCAGCACGGCGTACCGCGCCTCGTCGGCGTCCAGCGGCCGATCGTAGACGATGAGCGAGCCGGTCATCCCCGGTTGCACGATGAGGCGCCGGCCGCCGAGGTCGAGCACCGCGTGCTTGGCGCGGCGGGAGACGGCATGAACGGTGGCGCCGCTCACGTCGCGGACGAGGCGCCGCCGGCTCACGCCACGCAGGATGTCGTCATGACTCAGCGAGACTCGGCCGAGCTGGCGGCCGACGAGAGCGGGGCGGATGTCACGGACGATGGTTTCGACTTCGGGAAGCTCGGGCATCGGTGGGAAATGTAACGGGAGGCGCAGCCCGGACGTCGTGCGGAAGGAACCTGAACGGCGTCAGCCCACCTCCGCATTCTGTCTTGCCGCTTCCCTCCAGCCGATGTCCCGGCGAAAGACCTTTCCCTCGAACTCGATCGCCTCGGCGGTCTCGCGGCTCAAGCGCTGCGCCTCGGCGAACGTGGGGGCCACGGCCGTCACGTTGAGGACGCGCCCACCGCTCGCGCGGAGTACGCCGTCGGCGCCCCGCGCGGTGCCCGCGTGAAAGACGGTGACGCCCGGAGGAAGCTGTGCGGGGATGGTGATCGCGGCGCCCTTCTCCGGATGATCCGGATATCCGCGCGAGGCGAGCACCGTGGTCACGGATGCCTCGCCGGCGCGACGGGCAATCGGCGCGACACCCTCGCCCCGAGCAACCCGCCAGAGCGCGTCCGTGAGCCCGGCAGAGACGAGCGGCAGCACCACTTGCGTCTCGGGATCTCCCAGCCGGCAGTTGAACTCCACCACCCACGGCGTACCCTGATCGTCCACCATCAGGCCCGCGTAGAGCACGCCCGTGAACGGCGTGCCACGCCTGACCATCTCGGTCAACGCCGGGTACAGGACCTCCCGGCGCGCGCGATCCAGAATGGCGGGCGTCGCGATCGCCACGGGGCTGTAGGCGCCCATGCCGCCCGTGTTCGGTCCGGTGTCGCCCTCGAGCAGACGCTTGTGGTCCTGGGACACGGGCAGGATCTCGACCTCGCGTCCGTCGGTCAGGGCGAGGACGGAGATCTCTTCGCCGACGAGATAGTCCTCGATGACCACGGTCGCGCCGGCCTCGCCGAAAGTCCGCTCGCCCAGCATCGAGCGAACCGTGCCGGCCGCGTCGGCGCGCGTGGCGCACACCACGGCTCCCTTCCCGGCGGCCAGGCCCGAGGCCTTCACCACCAGGGGCTCGGCGTGCCGGTCCACGTACGCGAGAGCCTCGGCGAGGTCCTGAAAGGTGCGGCTCGCGGCCGTAGGGATGCCCGCCGCCGCCATGACCTCCTTCGAGAACGCCTTCGAGGCCTCGAGCTGCGCAGCCGCCGCGCTCGGTCCGAAAACCGCCCGGCCTTCGGCGCGAAGGCGATCGGCCAGGCCGCGGGCGAGCGGTACCTCGGGACCGATGATCGTGAGATCGATGCCGTGCATGTCCGCCGCATCCGCGATGCGGTCGAGATCGTCGGCGGCGATGGGGAGGTTGGTGCCGAGCTCGGCGGTACCCGGATTCCCGGGCGCGCAGAACAGGTCGCCGTCGGGATTTTCGCGGCGGAGGGCCCAGCAGAGCGCGTGCTCTCGCCCGCCGCCGCCGACGACCAGGAGCCTCACGACTTCTGCGCGTTCCGGAAGGCGTCGCGGGCGCGCTCCGCGGCTCGCTTCGCCGCCTCGGCGACCTGGCTGGCGAGCTCGCGCGCCTCGCCCGCGTAGTAGGTGCCGGCGGCGTTCAGGTCGTCGCCCAGGGGGCGCTCCGTGGTCTCGGATCCGCGGCGGGAGTACTCGCCTCGGAGGATGCGGTCGTAGTCGCCGCCGTTGACCCAGCGCTGAAGTTCCGCGGCCCGGACGGTGTGCATCGGATGCGTGAGCGCGAGCGTGCTGAGCACCTTGTAGACCACGTCCAGACCTTCGCCGCTCGCCGCATACTCGTGCGCCTGCTGCATGAACGCATCCACGTTGAGCTGTCCCGCGAAGCCGTTGCCGCGCCCTCCGCCGGCCATCTTCATGTCCAGGCGCTGCGCGGCCACGATGTCCTGAGCGCCGAGCACCCCGGCGCGGTCCGCGGAGAGCTCGGACTTCCGCGACCACTCGAGGAACGCCAGGCGGACCGGCAGCACGGCCAGACTCGCGAGCGTCGGGAGGGCGCCGAGGCTGATGAGCGCGAGGATCGCGGCGATGGTACGGTAGAGTGCGTGGCCGCTCATGACGTGGCCGAGCTCGTGCGAGAGCAGCACCCGGAGCTCATCGTCGTCCAGCAGCTCGACGGCCGCGGAGTGAATGACGATGAATGGCTTGTCGATGCCGTAAGCGCCCGCGTTGAAGAACGGCGTTTGCGAGACGTACAGCTCCGGGACCGTGGGCCAATCGAAGGTGGTGACCACCTCGTTGTGGAGGTGCCAGAGCTTGGGGAACTGCGCCGGCCCGATGCGAACGGCGTTGCCCTGAAAGAGCAGCCGGACGCCGCGCTCGCCGCCCAGCAGCGCCAGCGTCTTCCGGATGACCTCGTCCACGCCGGGGATGGATCGCAGCGTCTGCAGGGCGGCCCGGTCGGCCTGATGCTCCCACGAGACGGCGGAGATCTCGGGGAAGGTGCGGCGGGGACGCTGGGCGGGCAGGGTCGTGCTCATTGGCGACTCGGGTTGGGGATGCGCAGCCTTACGACTGCCGGCCTCTAGGGTTTCATTCTGCGACGAACAGGATCCGTGTCCGAGGCGAGGAGCGCTACCGAACGCTTGCCGCGAACGCCTGATCCAGGTCCTCGATGAGGTCGTCCGCGTCCTCGACCCCACAGCTCAACCGCACCAGGCTGTCGGTGAGACCCATCTCCTGGCGCATCGCGGGCGGCACCGACGCGTGCGTCATGCTGGCGGGATGCCCGATCAGGCTCTCGACGCCACCGAGCGACTCGGCGAGGGCGAACACCCTGGTCGCTTCGACGAATCGGCGCGCGCGGGCCACATTACCCAGGTCGAGCGAGATCATGCCGCCGAACCCCGTCATCTGCCGACAGGCGAGCTCGTGCTGCGGATGGGACGGGAGCCCGGGATAGTACAAGCGGGTCACGTCCCGCCGGTGCGCGAGCCAGTCCGCCACGCGCCGCCCGTTGGCGTCGTGCTGCCGCATGCGGAGCGGGAGGGTCTTGATGCCGCGCAGGGCCAGCCAGCAGTCCATCGGGCCCGGGACACCGCCGGCCGCGTTTTGAATGAAGCCGATCCGTTCGGCCAGGTCGTCCCGGGACGTGACGAGGAGACCGCCCACCATGTCGCTGTGGCCGTTGAGATACTTGGTGGTCGAATGGAGCACCACGTCGGTGCCGAATTCGAGCGGGCGCTGAAAGAACGGCGTCGCGAACGTGTTGTCCACGACGTTGAGCAGCCCCCGCGCCTGGGTCAGATCGCCCACGGCCGCGAGGTCCACCAGGTTCATCATCGGGTTGGTGGGCGTCTCGCAGTACACCACCCGTGTGGCGGGGGTGATCGCCCGCTCCACGTTGGCCACGTCGCGCATGTCGACGAACGTGAACGAAAGGCCGAGCTGCGCGTACACGCGCTCCATGAGCCGGTGCGTGCCGCCGTAGACGTTCTCGCCGCACACGACGTGATCGCCGCTTCGGAGCAGCTTGAGCACGGCGTCGAGCGCGGCGAGGCCCGAGCCGAACGCGAATCCGTGGGTGGCGCCTTCGAGCGCCGCCACGTTGCGCTCGAGCGCTTCACGAGTGGGATTCTGCGTGCGCGCGTACTCGTAACCCTTGTGTCGGCCCAGTCCTTCCTGGACGTAGGTCGAGGTCTGGTAGATCGGCGTCATGACGGCGCCCGCCAGCGGCTCGGGCGTTTGGCCGGCGTGGACCGAGCGGGTGGCGAATCGGTGATCGTGATCGTGCGGCAGAATGCGGGTCATCGCGGAGCCGGGGCAGGTGAAGGTGGCAGAAGCGTAATGACGAGGCGCGCGCGGTTGTAGAGGGGGCCTCGACGCGGTTACCTTCGGGGCGTGCCATCCCCGTTTCCCGGACCTGTCGCAGCGCGGTGCCTGGTCGTGGACGACGATGCTCAGGTGCGGCACTCGCTCGCGAGAGTCATCGAGGCCCACGGACTGGCGGCCATCGAAGCCTCCTCCGGCGCCGAGGCGCTCGCCATCCTCGAGCGCGACGGCGAAGTGCCCATCGTCATCTCGGACATCTACATGCCCGAGATGGACGGCGTCACGTTCCTGCGCGAAGCGCTGCAGCGCTATCCCGACATGGCCGTCGTGATGCTCACCGGGGTCGCCGAAGTCGCGACGGCCGTCGAATGCCTCAAGCTCGGCGCGCTCGACTACATCTCGAAGCCGGTCCTGATCGAGGAGGTGCGGGCGCGGGTGGACAAGGCGCTGGAGAAGCGCGATCTCGTGCTCCAGAACCGGTTCTACCAGCAGCACCTCGAGAGCCGGGTGCGCGAGCTCGACCGGCGCAACAAGCAATCGCTCATCAACGGCGTGCAGATGCTCGTGCACGCGCTCGAAGCCAAGGACGCCTATACCAGTGGACACTCCACCCGCGTGTCGCGCTACGCCGTGAAAACCGCGGTGCAGCTCGGGTACACCGGCGACCGGCTCGAGCAAATCCGCCTTGGCGGCGAGCTGCACGACATCGGCAAGATCGGAACCCGCGAGGACATCCTCAACAAGCCCGGTCCGCTGAGTCCCGCCGAGTTTCAGCACATCAAGGGACACACGGCGCTCGGCGAGCGCATCCTGGCGCCGTTCCTGGCCGAGTCGCTGAGCGTGCTTCGCATCGTCCGGTCGCATCACGAGCGGCTGGATGGGGGCGGCTTTCCCGACGGGCTGGTTGGCGACGCCATTCCGCAGGAGGCGCGTATCGTCGCGGTGGTGGACGCGTTCGACGCCATGACCACGAACCGCGCGTACCGTCCGTCCCGGACTCCCGCCGCCGCGGTCCTCGAGCTCAAGCAGTGTGCCGGGACGCACTTCGACGCCGACATCGTCGAAGCGTTCATGCGCGCGTACCCCGACCCCGCCGCGCTCCTCATCTCCGCCTGACGAACCCGGAACTCCCTCCGATGTCCGACACGCTCATGATCAGCGTCTCCGGGATCCGCGGCCACGTCGGCACCGATCTCACGCCGGAGCTGGTGGCACGCTACGCCGCGGCCCTCGGCGCCTGGGTGCGCACCTCGGCCGCGGGCGGCACCGCCGGCGCCGCGCGTCCGGCAGTGGTGCTCGGGCGGGATGCGCGAACCAGCGGACCGATGTTCGCGCACGCGGCGGCCGCCGGCTTCATGTCGGTGGGCGTGGACGTGATCGACGTCGGCGTGGTGCCGACGCCGACGGTGCAGATGGCCGTCGAGCACCATGGGGCCGGCGCCGGCCTCATCCTGACCGCGAGCCACAACCCGATCGAGTGGAATGCGCTCAAGTTCGTCGGGCCCGACGGGATCTTTCTCGACGCAGACGCGGGGGCCCATGTCCGCGCGCTCGCCGACGCGGGCCCGCCGCGACTGGGGTGGGAAGGTCTCGGGGTCGTCCGCGAGGATCGGGACGCGGTGGCACGCCACCTCGACGCCGTGCTCGCACTGCCCATGATCGACGTCACCGCGATCCGCGCCAGAGGCTTCCATGTTGCCTTGGACTGCGTGCGTGGAGCGGGTGCGTCGGCAATCCCGCCGCTGCTCGAGCGACTCGGCTGCCGCATGACCGGGATCAATCTCGATCCCGACGGCCGGTTCCCCAGGGCGCCGGAGCCGGTGCCGGAGAATCTGGGCGACCTCGGCGAGCTGGTGCGCCGAAGCGGTGCCGACGTCGGGCTCGCGGTAGATCCCGACGTCGATCGCCTCGCACTGGTGGACGAGCGCGGGCATCCGATCGGCGAGGACTACACGCTCGCGTTCGCCGTTCGGGCAGTGTTGGATCGACGCAGCAGTGACGCACAAATCCCGACCGTCGTGGTCAATCTCTCGACCAGTCTGGTCGTGGAGGATGCCGCCCGGGCCGCTGGGGCACGCGTGATTCGCGCGCCGGTGGGCGAAGCCAACGTGGCTCGTACCATTCGAGACGAGCGCGCGGTCATCGGCGGCGAAGGGAATGGAGGAGTCATGCTGCCCGCACTGCACATCGGACGCGACGCGCCCCTGGGCGTGGCCTTGATCTTGCATCTCCTTGCGACTCTTAGGGTAACGGTGTCCGAGCTGGTCGCCTCGTCACCCCGGTATACCATCGTCAAGGCCAAGGGACCGCGCGGGCCGGAACTGGGCCGACTGTACGACCGCCTGCGCTCACGGTTCGCAGAAGCCGACGCCGACGACAGGGACGGACTCCGGTTGTCGTGGCAAGACCGCTGGCTCCACGTTCGCCCGTCGGGCACCGAGCCGATCGTGAGGCTCATCGCCGAAGCGCCGACGACCCGGGACGCCGAGGCGCTGATTGCGGCGGCTCGCGAACTCTTGCACTGAGGGACATGGCCTGATGTGTGGCATCGTGGGCTACATCGGACCCAGGCAGGCGGCAGGGCTGCTCCTGGAAGGGCTGCGCCGCCTCGAATATCGCGGTTACGATTCGTCGGGCATCGCGGTCGTGAACGGCAACGGCTTGAAGGTCATGAAGGCCGCCGGCAAGCTGAGCGTGCTCGAGCAGGAGCTGACGACCCAGATGCCGATGGGCACCCTCGGCATCGGGCACACGCGCTGGGCCACGCACGGCGCGCCCACCACGCCGAACGCCCATCCCCACACCGACCAGAGCGGCCGCATCGCGGTGATCCACAACGGGATCATCGAGAACTCGAACGCGATCCGGAAGGCGCTCGAGGCACGCGGCCACACCTTCAAGAGCGAAACCGACACCGAGGTGCTCGCGCATCTCGTCGGCGAGTTCTACCAGGGCAACCTGGAAGAGGCCGTCGCCGAGGCGCTGCGCGACGTGGACGGCGCATACGGGCTGGCGTTCATCTCCGCCGACGAGCCCGGCGTGCTCGTGGCGGCGCGCAAGGGCTCGCCGCTGCTCGTCGGCGTGGGCGAGAACGAGTGGTTCGTTGCGTCCGACGCCTCACCACTGCTCCAGCACACCCGCTCGGTCGTGTACCTGGACGACGGCGAGCTGGTGGTACTCACCAGGGACGGCTACCGCGTGCGGAACCTCCAGACCACGCGCATCAGCAAGCCGGTGAACCAGATCGACTGGGATCTGGCGATGGTCGAGCGGAATGGCTTCGCGCACTTCATGCTCAAGGAGATCTGCGAGCAGCCGGAGAGCCTGTGCAATACGCTCCGCGGCCACCTGCTCGACGACGAGGGCACGTCGCGCGTCCACGGGCTCAACCTGGGCGACGACGAGCTCAAGCAGATCGAGCGGATCGTCATCACGGCCTGCGGCACCTCATGGCACTCGGGGCTGATCGGCGAGTACATGCTCGAGGAGATGGCCCGGATCCCGGTCGAGGTCGAGTATGCCTCCGAGTTCCGCTACCGCAACCCGGTGGTGGACAGCCGGACGCTGGTCATCGGGATCTCGCAGAGCGGCGAGACCGCCGACACGCTCGCGGCGATCCGTGAGGCGAAGCGCCGCGGCGCACGGACGGTGGGGCTGGTGAATGTGGTGGGCTCGACGATCGCGCGGGAAGTGGACGGCGGCATTTACCTGCACGCCGGCCCCGAGGTGGGCGTGGCGAGCACCAAGGCGTTCACCAGTCAGGTGGCCGCGCTGGCGCTGGTAACGCTGCGCCTCGCCAGGCTGAGGAACCTCAGCATTCTCCAGGGGCGGCAGTTCATCGAGGCGCTGCGCCGGCTGCCGGAGCAGATCGCCGACATCCTCGGGCGCTCGAGCGAGATCGAGTCGCTGGCCGACCGCTTCCTCAAGACCACGTCGAACGCCCTCTACCTCGGTCGGGGCGTGAACTTCCCGGTGGCGCTCGAGGGGGCGCTCAAGCTCAAGGAAATCTCCTACATCCACGCCGAGGGCTACCCCGCCGCGGAGATGAAGCACGGACCCATCGCGCTCATTGACGAGAACATGCCGGTCGTCTTCATCGCGCCGCGCGACGCGGTCCACTCGAAGATCGTGTCCAACATCGAAGAGGTGAAGGCGCGCGGCGGGAAGGTGATCGCGCTCATCAACGAAGGCGACACGGAGATCGAGCGCCTGGCGGACGCCACCTTCGCGATCCCGGAAACGCTCGACATGCTGACCCCGATCCTCACGAGCATCCCGCTCCAGCTGCTGTCGTACTACGTGGCGGTGGCGCGCGGGTGCAACGTGGATCAGCCGCGGAACCTGGCGAAGTCGGTGACGGTCGAATAACCGGGCTCGGGAACGCGACAAACCAAGCGGCGCGCCGTCATCGGCGCGCCGCGGTCGTTTCCAGCCGTGCCTCCCTCAAACTCCGGTGTCCGTGCCTTTCCGGCCAGCGGAGACGAGCGACGCATCGGGCGCCGGGACGGCCTTCTCGTCGGCACGCCGCCGCCAGAAGCTGCGCAGCTCGAAGGCGGCGCCCAGCAGCGCGAGGATGAGCGTTCCGCCGAGCTGGATGAAGGACAGCGCCACGGCGTCGGCGCCGGTGACGCCATAGGGCTTGAGCAGGAGGATCAGCACGCCTTCGCGCGCGCCGAGGCCCGCGAAGGTGATCGGCAGCAGGAGCACCAGTGTGTAGCAAGCACGGGCCCAGGTGACCTCGGCCAGCCCGACGGGCGAGCCCAGGGCCTGCGCCCAGACGAAGAACCCGACGCTACCCGTCAGCTGCACCGCCAACGAGAGCAGTGCGACCCGGACGGGAAACGCGACGCCGAGACCGTGATAGCTTCGAGCGGCGACGGCGACCGCCTCGAGCTTGCCACGGAGCCACCCCTGGCCTAGCCGCCGGGCCGTGGCGTCGATCGGCCCAAGTACCACGTCGCCCACCATCCGCGAGAACCCCGCGACATACAGCGCCACGAGCAGCGCGCACACCGCGAGCATCCCGGGTCCGATCACCGTGTGTGCCCCGGTCGGACGGCTCAGCTGCCACCCGAGAATACCGATGATCGCCACCGCCACCGTGTCGGCCAGGCGATCCCAGGTGAGCGAGGCGAGCGCGCCGACCGCGTTCCCCTGACGTGCGAGCTTGTACCACCGGATCAGGCCACCCGAAAGCGTTCCCGGAAGGATCAGCCCATAGAATGTCGAGGTGGTGCCGATCTCGAAGATCTCGGGGAGCGTGAGCTGGAGGTTCTGCTCGTCGGTAAGGAGCTTCATCCGCCACGCGGCGAGCAATCGGGCGAGAAAGAGGAGCCCGAAGCCGATCGCCAGCTTGCCCGGCTCGGCCGATCGGATGGACCGCATGACGTCGGCGAAGGGGACGACCCGGAAGATGAGCAGCAGCAGCCCGAAGGCCACGGCGAACGTTCCGATCCCGGCCAGCCGCTTCCTGGTCTCCGGCGTCATGCGCGCTCCCACAACGGCAGGACCTGGCCCTCCATGTCCGGCGGAATCGGCACGCCGAGCGCACTGAGGACCGTCGGCGCCACGTCCTGGAGGGTTGCTGACATCTCGCCTCGACGGACGCCCTCGCCGAGCACGAGCAGCGCGCTCTCGTTCCCATGGTCGCTCGACAGCGCCGGCGGACTGGCGGTGACCGTCCTTCGGCCGGAGAAACCCGACTCTCCCGTGTATCCGGGCCGCCATTCCACCAGCAGGTCCGGCCCATTGCCGGCTTCGGCGCCGCGGTACGCCTCGGCCCGCGTGAGCACACGCTTGACTGGGGTATCGCCGGTGCGCGGATCGCGAAGCCCCAGCAGGAGCTGGCGAACCCGTTCGCGCTCGGCGTCCAGCTGCCCGGCCGCGATGGTGCCTTCGGGCCGTTGGCCACGAGCGTTCAGGTAGATCTGACCCTCGTACCCCATGGCGACGGCGCGCGTCCGCCGCCAGTCGATGTCTCGATAGGACAAGAACGCCGCCCCCGTGACCTTGGCCCGCTGGCCGCGGGCCAGCTTACCATGGAAGAGCTTGTAGAGGTTGAGCCGATGCGCCAGGCGCTCGACCGATGCCGACGAGACGCCGAGCCGGACCATGAGGCGCTTGGCGTGCGTGCGGAGGTCGCGGCGAAAGCGAAGATCACCGCTCCGCTCCAGCACGGCGTTGAGGTGCACCTTCGAATGCACCATGCGATGTCCCCAGGCGCCCATGAAGATGACCAGGCCGCGGGACCCGGCAAAGGTGACGATCTGGCCCAGCAGGTCATCGATGCCCTTCAACGCTTCAAGGAGCGGGTCACGGCCGGCAAAAACGGCCGCCGCGGGCCGGTAGCGGGGGTGGGATGGGTCGTAGAACGACCAGAGGGCGTGCAACAGCTCGCCATAGAGATGCAGGGTGAGCATGCCAAACTGCCAGCGGCCGTCGCTGAACACGGTGACGGCGGCCCTGCGTCGCATGGCCAGCACCTCGAGCGCATGATCAGCGAACTCCCGCTCGCGCCCGGGCGCGTACGACGCGCCGAAGGGCACCCGGTAGCCCTCGGCCGCCAGCATGTCGCGGACCTCGGGGGGAAACGCGAACCCGTCACCGATGCCCTCGTCTCCCGACACCACGAAGCCATTCACCGGTTCGAGCGGCGACGTCGGCGAGACATTGAGGAGACCGACGCGCATTCCCCGCGCGGACAGGAGCTGGTGGAGGCCCGGGCGGCGCAGCGAGCGCGCATCGACGGGCACCCGATCGTACGCGCCCGGCCCGAAGGCGAACGTGTCGAATAAGCCTGTCGCGCCCGGATTGCAGCCGCTCAGCAGTGTCGCGAACGACTGCGGTGCTCCGGGCTGGAGTGGCCCGGTCAATCGGCCCCAGGCGCCTCGATCCAGGAAACGGGCGAGCGTGGGCAGGGCAGAGCGCCGGGCGAGGAGAAATTCCAGGGTAGGGCCGGCCACCTCGAACACGAAGACCCGTTCGTACACGCGTCACCCTCCGACGCGGACTGGGGCGCGGGCCGGGGCGTGCCTCCGCGCCTCCAGCATCTCGCGATAGAGCCCCTCGACCTGCGCGGCGCATTGCTCGCGGGAGTAGAGCCGGCGCACGCGCTCGGTCGCGGTCTCGCGGAGGCGCCGGGCGAGCGAGGGGTCGTCGAGCAGGCTACGCACGGCGCCTGCGAGCGCGGCCGGATCCGCGTACGGGACCAGCAGGCCGGTCACCCCATGATCCACCGCGTCCTCGCTCCCGATCACCCTGGTGCCGACGACCGGCACACCCATGGCCATCGCCTCCAGGAACACGAGTCCGAAGCCTTCGTCCCGTGACGGCAGCACGAACACGTCCATCGCCGCGTAGGCGGAGACGACGTCCTCCTGGTAACCGGCGAACCGGACGGCGCGCGCGACCCCCAGCGCCGCCGCCTGGGACTCGAGCGCTGCTCGGAGGGGCCCATCTCCGATGATCAGTACCCGCGTCGCTGGGTCCGCCTGCAGCAGCGCGGGCGTCGCGTCGAGCAGCACGTGCATCGCCTTCTGCGGCACGAGCCGGCCAATCGCGCCCACGACGCGCCCGGCTCCCCGACGATACTCGGCGACGCGCTCGGGCGCCGCGAGCCCCCGATGGTAGCGCTTGAGGTCGATGCCAAGGCTCACCACCTCCACCCGCCGCGGGCGCTTCCCATAGGCACGGAGCACCGAGTCGCGGATTCCGCGCGAGTGCACGATGTGCAGGTCAATCGACGGCGCCAGGGCACGTCCGACGTAGCGGTGGAAGGCGGTTTGGCGGTACGGGTCGTTGGCCACCGAGGCAACGAGAATGGGCCGGGGCGAGGGCAGCGAGAGCGCGGCAAGGACGCCGACCAGCGTGCTGTACTCGAGATGGAGGTGCAGGATCTCGGGATTCGTTTCCCGGAGGTGCCGTCGGAAGCCGGCGAGCGCGAACGGTTTGGCGGGCGAGAAGCCCAACGAGCGGTAGCGGACGTCGGCCGCGGCCATGCGATCGGCTACCCCGGGCAGCTCGTGGCCGCGAAGAGACCACGCGATGGGCGTCATGTCGGCCGCGTGCATCAGCGACAGGTCCTGTACGACCCGTTGCTCGCCGCCGAGTCCCATGTGATCGATGACGTGCAGGACTTTCACCGCACCCCCGACGCCGTGCCGGCGTGCCGGCGTGGCCACACGTCGATCCCGCCATTCGTGCGGAGCATGGCGCTCATCCACTCGAGGAGGGCGAAGGATCGCCAGAGGCGACCTGCCTCGCCGACGCTGTCTCGGGTCCGGAGCGCGGGAAGTCGCGCTCCGTGGCAAGAACGGGGGGCGGCGGGCGGCCCGTCAAGGGCCGCCCGCGGCCCCCGGCACCGTCAATCGTCGGCGGGGAGGGACCAGGTCTGCCCGACCTCCGAGATCACCACGCGCCACCGCTCCGGGCCGGCGACGGTGAGCAGCCGCCGCATCGGCTCGTCCTGCGGCTCGCGGCTCAGACGGAAGGTCGAGTGATGGATGGGGAGGATGTACTCCGCGCCGATCGCCCGGAACATGCGCCAGGCTTCCTCGGGCGACGCGTGGCTGGTGACCCACGGGTCGTAGGCGCCGATGGGCAAGATGGCGAGATCCACCGGCCCCCGGTGGCGCAGGCGGTCGAACACGTCGGTGTAGGCGGTGTCGCCCGCGAAGAGGACGGTGCGGCCTGCTTTGCGAAGCAGGTAGCCGCCCCAGCCGCGATGCCGGTCGGTTACCATCCGCGCGCCCCAGTGACGGGTCTCCACCGATTCGACCTCCAGATCACCGACACGCGTGCGCGCACCCCACTCGAGCTCGTCCACCTCGTGAAAGCGGCGCACGAGGTCACGGTTCCCGGACTGCACCACGATACGGGTGGTCGAGGGGATCGCGCGCAGGGTGCCGAGATCCGTATGGTCCATGTGGGCGTGCGAGAGAAGGACCGCGTCGAGGGGTGGCAGCTCGCGCTTGCGGAGGGCCGGCTGGATCAGCCGTCGCGGCCCCAGCTTCATGAGACCTCGCCCGAGGCCGATGCGCCGCTCGAGGACGGGGTCGGTGAGGACAGCCGTGCCGAAGAAGTTGCACAGGACCGTGGCGTGTCCCAGCCAGGACACGGTGAGTCGGTCATCGAGCCATGCGGCCGGGTCGGGCCGGTGCGGCGCGGGGGCGATGCAGCGTCCGGGCTCCTGCCCGGGCTCGGCAACGACCTTCTGCAGGGGTCTGGTTACGGGCACGCTCTCTCCAAGATCAATCCATGTCTATCTTTGGCGTTGCCAGCGGCCGTCCGACCGGACAGCCAACGACCGTAAACAATAGTCGCCCACGGGGCGGTTCCGGCGGTCCCATGCGCGTGGTGCTTCAGCGGGTCTCGGGGGCGTCTGTGTCCATTGCGGGCCGGACGGCGGGAGCCATCGGACGAGGCTTCTGCCTGCTGGTGGGCTTCACTCACGACGACACGGTGGAGCGGGTAGATTGGATGGCTGAAAAGGTGTCGGGTCTCCGCCTGTTCTCCGACGCCGAGGGCAAGATGAACCTCGGTCTCGCCGACGTGCAGGGTGCCTTGCTGGTGATCAGCCAGTTCACGCTCTATGGTGACGCGGCGAAAGGACGGCGCCCCTCGTTCATCGACGCCGCCAGGCCCGAGGCGGCGATCCCGCTCTACGAGCGCTTTCTCGCGTCCCTCCGCTCGCGCGACCTCGAGGTGGCGTGCGGCGAGTTCGGCGCCGACATGCAGGTGGAGATCCACAACGACGGCCCCGTGACCCTCATTCTGGACCGCGCATGAACGTCGAGACCGTGACGCTGACCCTTGCCTCCTCCTCGCCTCGCCGGCGGCAGCTCCTCGAGATGCTCGGCATCCCGGTCCAGGCGGTGGCGCCCAACATCTCCGAGGTGCGGCGGGCGGTCGAGACGCCGGTGGACTACGTGGAGCGGTTGGCGCGGGAGAAGGCACTGGCCGTGCCCGGGCGCCTCGTGCTCGGCGCCGATACGACCGTCGTGATCCGCGACGAGGTGCTCGAGAAACCGGTGGACGCGGCGGACGCGCTCCGGATGCTCAAGAAGCTCCAGGGGCGAACGCACCAGGTGGTGACCTCCGTCGCGCTGGTGGCCGAGGAGACGATCCATCAGGCCACGGACGTCACGAACGTGGTCTTCCGCCGGCTCGGCGAGTCCTTTCTCGAGACCTACGTGGCCACCGGCGAGCCGATGGACAAGGCGGGTGCGTATGGGATTCAGGGATACGGTGCGGCGCTGGTGGAGCGGATCGACGGCGACTTCTTCGGCGTGATGGGCTTGCCGATCCGGCTCGTGCTCGAGCTGCTCGAGCGCGCCGGTCATCCCTACCGGTTCGAGGGCGGGCGGAACGGTACCGCCGCGGTGACCGAAGTGCGCTGAGGCTGCAGCTCGCGTACCCGATACACCTGCACCACCTGCGCCTTCCCCTTCAGCGCCATCTCCGGCAAGTAGTCGCACGACACCTGGTCGCGGATCACGCCCAGGAACTGCTCGCTCACGAGCACTTCACCGGGCCCCGCCTCCGCGCAGAGCCGCGCGGCGACGTTGACGGCGTCGCCGATCACGGTGTACTCGAGGCGCCGGTGGCTCCCGATGTTCCCCGCGAACACCTCGCCGTGATTGATCCCGATCCCGACGCCGATCTCCGGCCGGCCCTGACTAACCCAGCGCTCGTTGAGCCGGGCGATGCTGCGCTGCATCGCGAGCGCCGCGCGCAGCGCGCGGTCCGGATCGTCCATGTGTGCGATGGGCGACCCCCAGAGGGCCATGATCGCGTCGCCGATGAACTTGTCCAGCGTGCCGCCGTGCTCGAAGATCACCTCCACCATCTCCGTGAAGTACTCGCTCAGGAATTGGGCGATGACGTCCGGTCCCATGGATTCGGCGATGGCCGTGAAGCCACGAATGTCGCTGAACAGGATGGTGGTGGGGCGCCGCTCTCCGCCCTGGCTGATGGCCTCACCCCGCTGCGCGATGTCGGCCGCGACGTTGGGGGCGAAGTAGCGCTCGAAGTTGGAGCGCACGGTGATCTCGCGCCGGATCTGGTCGGCGTAGCGGGAATTCTTGATGCCGATCGCGGCGAGGCCGCTGAACGCTACCAGGAACTGCAGGTCCTCGTCCGTGAAGGTGTTCGTGGCCGTCGAGTTGTCCACGTACAGCAGGCCGAGCACGCGGTCGGCGGACGCCATGAGCGGGGAGCACATGGCGCTCCGCACGCTCTGAAGCAGGATGGACTGGCCGCGGAATCGGGTGTCGGCGGAGGCGTTCTGTGAAACGACGGCGACCCGTTCCTCCATGACCTTGTCCGCGATGGAGCGGGGAATCTGCACCTGCTGCTGCTCGCCCACGCGGCTTCGGGAGATCGTGGGCACGAGCTCACCCGTCTCCTCGTTCCGGAGCACGATGGTGACGCGGTCGACCGCCATGATCTCGAACGTGGTGTCCACGACGGTGCGGAGGAGGCGGTCGAGGTCGAGCTCGGCCGAGAGCTTCTGGGAGACTTCGAGCAGCATCTGGAGCTTGAGGGCTTGGCGGGCTTCGCCGCGCGTGGCGTCGACGCGGAGCTGACCGGGCGGAGGGCCGTCACGGCTCGTGATGCCCGGCGGGACGCCACCGCTCACCACGAGCTGCCGGACGATCTTCCCCCCGGCGAGTCCGGCCTCCGCGGCGATGGCGGGCCGCTGGATCACCGGCACGGGCGAGCCGCGCGTCGTCAGCCTGAACCCGACCTTGCCGAAGCTGATCGAGTCCTCGAGGCCAAGGCTGCCCTCGGTGATGCGCACGCCGTTGATGCATGTGCCGTTCGAGCTGCCGAGGTCCTTCACGTCCACCGCGTCGGGCCCGACGGTCAGCTCGGCGTGACGGCGGGAGATCGTCGGATCGTAGATCGCGATGTCGCTGGTGAGTCCCCGGCCGACGACGAGCGTCCGGCCCTCGGCGCAGCTCGAAGGCCTGATCACCGGCAGTGCTGACGAGTCGCAATGGAGCCATGCGTGAATATAGGACGGAAACGGCCGGGCGGGCGGCGGTCCCGAGGGCTCAGCCGCCGGGGCGCTCGCGCGCGCCGGCGAGAGCCAGCGCCAGCAGCACCGCTCGCGCCTTCGCCTCGGTCTCCCGCCATTCGGCCGCGGGATCGGAGTCGGCGACGATGCCGGCGCCTGCCTGAATCCAGGCGCGGTCGCCGCGCATGATGCAGGTCCGGATGGTGATCGCCGTATCCATGGTGCGGGCGCCCCAACCGATGTAGCCCACCGCGCCCGCGTAGGGCCCGCGACGGACCGGCTCCAGCTCGTCGATGATCTGCATGGCGCGCACCTTGGGCGCGCCGGACACCGTACCCGCCGGAAAGGACGCGGCGAGCGCCGCCACGGCGTCCATGCCGGCGCGGAGCCGGCCGCGGACCTCGCTCACCAGGTGCATGACGTGCGAGTACCGCTCGATGGTCATGAAGGCGGTGAGCCGCACCGAGCCGAATTCCGCCACCCGCCCGACGTCGTTCCGCCCGAGGTCCACGAGCATCAGGTGCTCTGCTCGTTCCTTGGGATCGGCCATGAGGTCGGCGGCGAGCGCGGCATCCTCGTCTGCAGTGGCGCCGCGCGGGCGCGTGCCGGCGATCGGCCGCAGCGTGACCTCGCCTTCCTCCACGCGAATCAGGATCTCGGGTGAGCTGCCGATGATGCGGATGTCGTCGCACTGGAGGTAGTAGAGGTACGGCGCGGGATTCAGAGCGCGCAGATAGCGGTAGGTGAGAAAGGGATCCGGCGCGGCCACCTCCAGCCGGCGCGAGAGCACGGTCTGGAAGGTGTCTCCCGCGGCGATGTACTCCTTGATGCGACGCACGTCCTCCTGGAACCGGTCGTCGGCATAGGGCGAGACTGCGGGCGGAAGCGCGGCGGGCGGCTCGAGCGCCAGCGGGTGAATCGTCCCGGGCACGGCGAGGCGCGCGACCCAGTCGTCGATCCGCGCCGTGGCCGCCGCATAGAGCCGGCGCAGCTCCTCGTCGTCCGCGTCCGGCGCGACCTCCACGTTCGCGATCACGGTCGCGCGGTTGTAGAGGTTGTCGAGCACGAGCAGCGTGTCGGTCACCATCATGACCGCATCGGGCAGGTCGCGGTCGTCGGGCGGCGCGTCCGGCAGCGACTCGATCGTCCGCACGACGTCGTAGCCGAGGTAGCCTACGGCCCCCCCGGTGAACCGCGGCAGGCCGGGGACGTCCACCGGCGGATGGCGGCGAAGCACGCCACCGAGATGTTCGAGCGGCGGGAGGTCCGTGGCCACCGGACGCCATCCCTCGAGCGCGGTCCAGCGCTCGCAGGCGCGACCGCGGTAGCGAAACACCTCGCGCGGGTCGGTCGAGAGAAAGGTGTACCGGGCCCACCGCTCACCCCCTTCGAGCGACTCGAGGAGGAAGCCGTACGGTCCGCGGTGGAGCTTGGCGAACGCGGAGACCGGCGTGTCACCGTCGAGCACCACCTGCCGGGTCACGGGCACCATGGCGCCGCCCTGGCGGGCGCGCGCGGCGAAGGCGTCGAAGCTCACGGCGACTCGGGCGCGGCGACGAGATACGTGCCGGGCGCGGGCATCGGCGCCCCGAGGTTGTCCGTGGCGGGTCTGGTGGAGGGAAGGAGCGAGATGCTCTGTCCGGTGCCCAGCACCTGGCCGATCGCGAGCGCGCGCTCGTACAGCACGTCGCTCCCGTAGATCGCGCGCGCCTTGGCGGGCGCGGAGAAGTATCGGGGGTACTTGAAGACGACGGAGGCGCCGGTGCTGAATGGCACGCTCGTGACGAGGTCGAGCCCGTATACGCCCGGCCGCGGGCGGACCTCGACCTTCACGGGACGTCCGCTGTCGGCGCGGAACGCACTCGGCGCGAACGACACCTCCGCGAAGACCACGTTCTCCGGCGGTCCGTGCCGGAGCACGATGACGCGGGGCTCGCCGGCGACGAAGGTGACGGCCGTGTCCGCCGGCGGCGGCCCGGCGGTCTCGAGCACGATGGCCGCGGCCAGCGGAATGACGCGCGTCGCGGAGGGCTCGACCCCCTTCGCGTGCGAGCCCGAGCCGCCGCCACAGGCCGTCAGCGCGAGCGCGATCGAGCTTGCCCGCCCCCAGCACCACCGGGATATTCCCGTCATCTGACTTCCCGCCAGCGAGAGAGGTGCGCAGTGCGACGAGCGGTTCGTGTGGCGATGGTGCTCCTGCTCAGCCACGCGGGCCCGCTGGTCGGGCAGGCCTGGAACGCGCCCGACGCGCTCGCGCTGGTACGGCGCGCGACCGAGCGGCGGCTCGCGGCGCAGGCCGACTCGACGCTCGCGAGCTATCGCACCCGGGCGCATGGGTTCGTGTTCTTCCTGGCGCAGGTCGGTGAGGGGCTGACCCAGCCGCCCCGGCTGGTCAAGGCCGACGAGCTGCGCGTGGAAGTGTATTGGCGCGCCCCGGACCGGAGCAAGCAGGTCATCTCCGGCTGGCGCGACGGCGCGTACCTTCCCACCGACATCAACTATCACCGCGACCATCTGGGGATCGTCACCAACAATTTCGGCAACGTGATCCGGATCGGTGAGGGCGACGAAGTCCGCGACGTGCCGCATCCGCTCTCGCCGGTCGGGCTCGCGTCGTACGACTACGCGCTCGGCGACTCGCTCGCCATCCGGACGGCGCGCGGGGTGACCGTGGTTCGGGAGGTCCAGGTGCGTCCGCGGTCGTTCGCGCGCCCGCTGGTGGTGGGAACCTTGTATCTGGACGCGGCGACCGCGCAGCTCGTGCGCTTCCGCTTCAGCTTCACGCCGGCGGCCTACCTCGACTCGCAGCTCGAGGACATCAGCATCGTGCTCGAGAACTCGCTCTTCGAGCAGCGGTACTGGCTGCCGTACCGACAGGAGATCGAGATCCGCCGCCGCACCACCTGGCTCGACTTTCCGGCGCGCGGGATCATCCGCGGGCGCTGGGACATCGAAGGCTATGATCTCAACGTGCCGCTCCCGGCCCATCTGTTTCAGGGGCCAGCCATCGCCGGCCTCGCGCATCCGGCGCCCTCGGACTCCAGCTGGAGCGAGCCGCTCGACGAGGCGGTCGCGGGCGTCGCGGCTCCGGTCAACCGGCAGGACATGGATGCGTTGCGGGTCGAGGTGGAGCGGATCGCCGGAGCGCGCGCCCTGAGTGGCCTGCCGTCCAACCGGCTGGCGGCGGGATCGGTGAGCGACGTGGTCCACGTGAATCGGGTCCAGGGACTGGCGCTGGGTTTCGGCGCCGTCGTGGGCCTCAAGGAGCGGCGGGTCGAGGTGCGGCCGTCGATCGCCTATGGCACCTCCGATCACCGCGTCACCGGTGGGCTGGAGGTGGGGGCGGGCCTCGGCGCCACCCACGTGACCCTCTCCGGCGCGCGTCGGATCCAGGACCTGAGCGATCTGCCGGTGATCTCGCCGATTCTCAATTCCATCCTATCGCAGGAAGGCGGCAAGGACTACGGTGACTACGTCCTGCTCACGACCGCGACGCTCGGCATGCGACACCGGTTGAGCGGGCGCACGGCCGTGGCTCTGAGCGGGGGAGTCGAGGAGAGCGAGTCGGTGGCGACCGAGGCCACGCCGGCCACCGGCAGCTACCGCCCGAATCCGGGGCTGGGGTCGGGCACCCGGGGCGTGGCCCGGGTCGAGCTCGAGCGAGCGAGCGGCGGTATCGCGGTGCACCAGGACCTGCAGGGCCGGCTCGGACTGGAGGGCGGCCTCGGGCCGACGGACTATGCCCGGGCCACCCTCGAAGGACGCTGGCTCACGACGCTGGCGGGACACGAGCTGGTGTCGCGGGTGTACCTGGGGACGGGCACCGACGGCCTGCCCGCGCACCGGAGCTTCGTGCTCGGCGGTCGCGGCACCCTCGTGGGAGAGCCGTTCCGCGCCTACGGGGGCCGCGACATGGCCCTCGGCGCCGTCGAGTGGCGATTCGAGGCACCCGTGCCGGCGATTCCCCTCGGCTCGTTCGCCTCGACGGGCAATCGCCTCACGATCGCCCCGTTCGTCGCGCTGGGTGCCGCTGGTCGGGCCTTCCCGGGTCTGCCCTGGGCCGCCAGCGACGGCATCCGTCCTGTCGCCGGGGTGGCGCTCGAGTGGTTCATGCGCCTCCTCCGCGTGGAAGCCGGTGTCGGTCTCAGGACCGGCGATTTCGGGCTCACGGTGGACGTCAATCGGGACTGGTGGGGCTTGTTGTAGCCCTCTTATCTTCCGAAACGGCCTCCCACGCCGCCCGGCCCGCCTTCTCTCACAACCGCCAAGAGCCGATCGATGCAGTTCACCGACGAATGGCTGGTCCACACGATCGAGCCCCTCCTGCCCGAGGGCACCGTCGCAGCCATCCGCCAGGAGCCCGCGCCCGCGCCCGGCGCGTTGTGGGAGATCCTAGTTCAGCGCAAGCTCATGGCTGACGCCGATCTCCTCCAGGCCGTCGCCAAGCGGTTCCGGATTCCCGTGGCCGACCTGAGCCGCCTCGATCCCAAGCTGCAACAGGCGGTGCCCGAGCAGGTGGCCCGGCGGTTCAACGTGGTCCCCGTCGGCCAGACCGACTCCTATCTCGAGATCGCCACGGCCAATCCGTTCGACATCGACGCCGAGAAGATGCTGGCGTTCGCGACGGGGCGTGAAGTCCGCATGCTGCTCGCCTCACCCACGACGATCCGGCATCGGCTGGACGAGATGTACCGGAACGATGACGTGGTGAACCGCCTGCTCGAGGGCATCGGCGGGGACTTCGAGGTCAAGGAGCTGCAGGAAGTCGAGGAGGAGACCGGCGCGAGCGCCGAGGAGGCGAGCCAGCGGCCGATCATCCGCCTGGTCGACGTGATGCTGGCCGACGGCGTGACCAGTCGGGCGAGCGACATCCACGTCGAGCCCATCGAAGGCGGCGTCGTCGTACGGTACCGCATCGACGGCGTCCTCCGGCAGGTCATGAAGATCCCGCGGAACGCCGGGATTCCGCTCATCTCGCGCATCAAGATCATGTCCGGGCTCGATATCGCCGACCGGCTCCGGCCGCAGGACGGCCGCGCGCGCGTGAGCGTCAACGGGGAGGCGGTGGATCTCCGCGTCTCGACCCTGCCGGCTTCGCTCGGCGAGAAGGTCGTGATCCGCATCCTGAGCCAGCGGACCACCGTGCTCAGCCTGGACGCGCTCGGGTTGCACACGGAGGAGCAGGACGCGATCCGGAACCTCCTCTCGGCGAAGGAGGGCATCCTGCTCGTCACGGGCCCCACGGGGTCCGGCAAGACGACGACGCTCTACTCCGCGATCCGCCTGATCCAGAGCGAGGGCGTCAACATCGTCACGGTCGAGGACCCGGTCGAGTACCGGCTCGGCGAGAACATCGTCCAGGTGCAGGTGCACGAGAAGGCCGGGCTCACGTTCGCCTCGGCGCTGCGCTCGATTCTCCGCCAGGACCCGGACGTGGTGCTGATCGGCGAGATCCGCGACCAGGAGACGGCGCAGATCGCGCTCCAGGCGTCACTCACCGGCCACCTCGTCCTGTCCACGCTCCACACCAACGACGCGCCGAACGCGGTCACGCGGCTCGTGGACATGGGCATGGAGCCGTACAAGATCGCCTCCGCGCTTCGCGGCGTCCTCGCGCAGCGGCTCATGCGACGGCTCTGCCGCGCCTGCCGCCGCCCCGCCGCCGGGCCCGTGTCCGAACGCGTGGCGCGGTTCATCCCCGCCGGCACGACGCTCTACGAGGGTGTTGGCTGCCCCGAGTGCGTACAGACCGGCTATCGGGGCCGGTTCAGCATCATGGAGGTGCTGACCGTGAACGGCGAGATCGAGCGGAAGATCGGACAGGGCGCCACCGCCGAGCAGATCGCCGAGGCGGCACGGCGAGGTGGGATGCGCTCGCTGTGGGCGAGCGGGTTGCATCACGTCCTGGCCGGCGAGTCGACCATGGAGGAGCTGCTGCGGGTCACGGACGTGCCGATGGAACGGGCCAGCACGCCCGCCGAGCCGCCGGCCCGGCGCGAGGAGCGGCCGGCCGCAGCCACACCGCCCCCGGTCGGACCCGCGACGCCGGGTGCGGTCCCCTCGCTCGACTTCACGATGGAAATGGAGCTGGTGGAGGGGCCCGGCGCGCCCGAGGCCGGGAGCATCGCCCGGGGCAGGGAGACCAAGGTCCTGCTCGTGGAGGACGAGGAGCAGCTTCGCCGGGTGATGAAAGATCTGCTCGAGCGCGAGGGCTACCTGGTCTCGGAGGCGCGCGACGGCGTTCAGGCCCTGGACGAGGTGGATCGCCACGCGCCGGACATCATCGTTCTCGACCTGAACCTGCCCGGCCTCGATGGGTATAGCGTGCTGCAGCAGCTACGGTCGCGGCCGGTTACCCGCGGAATTCCGGTGGTGGTGCTGACGGCGAAGGGCGACGAGGACAACGAGGTCCGCGTCTTCGAGCTCGGCGCCGATGACTTCATGACCAAGCCGTTCCGGGCCCGCGCGCTGGCCGCGCGCCTCGAGGCCGTGCTCGGCCGACGCCGCGCTTGAGCAGGCCACCTACTTCCGCATCAGACGTCGTCCGACCACCCAGCTCGCCCGATTCCAGTCCGGCGGGCGGGTCGTCCGACGGCGCCGAAGGCTTGGCGCTGATCAAGCCGGCGGTGCGCGCCCAGACGGCGTACACCCTGAGCGCGCCGCCTGCGCGGAGGAAGCTCAACCAGAACGAGAGTCCGTGGGATGTGCCGCCGGCCCTCAAGCGTGAGGTGCTCGCGGCGGCGGAGGCGGCCGCCTGGCACCGGTATCCGGATTTCGCGCCCCCGGAGCTGCTCGCGGCCCTCGCCGCCCGCTACGGCTGGACCCCGGACGGCGTGCTGGTGGGCAACGGGTCCAACGAGCTCATCCAGGCGATCCTGGCCACCACGCTGGGGCCCGGCGACGTCGTCGTGGCGCCCACTCCGACGTTCTCGCTGTACCGGCTGCTCACCAGCGTGCTCGGCGGGAAATACCGGCCCGTGCCGCTCGGGCCGGACTTCTCGTACGACGTGGACGCGCTGATCGAGACCGCGGTGGGCGAGCGGGCGCGCCTGGTCATCCTCAACTCGCCGAACAACCCGACGGGCTCCGCCTTGCCCGACGGCGCGGTCGAGCGCCTCCTGGAGGAGACGGGCGCCCTGGTGGTGTGCGACGAGGCCTATCAGGAGTTCGGCGGACCGACCGCCCTGCCACTGCTCCGGCACAGCTCCCGGGTGGTCGTGCTCCGCACCTTCTCGAAGGCCCTGAGCATGGCCGGGCTCCGGTTCGGCCTGGCGCTGGCGCATCCGGCGGTGGCCCGTGAGCTCGCGAAGGGGAAGCTGCCGTACAACATCAACGTCGTGACCCTCGCGGCCGCAGCCGCCGCGCTCCGGCACGGGGACGAGCTCGCGGCGCGGGTCCGCCTCATCGTGGAGCAGCGCGACCGCCTCGTGAGCCGGCTCTCGGCGCTGTCGGCGCTCGCAGTCTATCCGAGCGCGGCCAACTTCGTGCTGATCCGGTGCCTCCGGCACCCGGCGCGCGAGGTGTTCCGGCGCCTGCTCGAGGAGCACGGCATCCTGGTGCGTGACGTGTCGGGCGCGAGCGAACTGTCGCAATGCCTTCGGATCTCCGTCGGCAGCGCGGAGGACGTGGATGCCGTCGTGGACGGGCTCGCGGCGATCGTCGGGAGCGCGCCGTGACCCGCCGCACGCGCGTGTTTCGAACATCTCCGCTCGCCGTCCCGCAAGGATCGAGGTAACCATGCCGCGCATCGGCGAGATCCGCCGCACGACCAAGGAGACCGATCTCCACGTCGTCGTGTCGCTCGACGGCAGCGGCGCGTCGACCGTGCACACCGGCATCGGGTTTTTCGATCACATGCTCGACGCGTTCGCCCGCCACGCGCTGCTCGACCTCACGGTCGAGGCCCGGGGCGACCTGCACGTGGACGGGCACCACACCGTGGAGGACACCGGCATCGCGATCGGCATGGCGCTCGAGCGCGCGCTGGGCGATCGGGCCGGCATCCGGCGCTACGCGGACGCGCTGGTGCCGCTCGACGAAGCGCTGGTCCGCGCGGTCGTGGACGTGTCGGGCCGGCCGTACTTGTCCTACGCCATCGACATTCCCAAGTGGCAGCTGCTGGGCGACTACGATGTCTTCCTCACGCCCGAGTTCTTCCGCGCGGTCGTGCTCAACGCGGGGCTCACCGTCCACATGGACTTGATCCGCGGCGACAATCCGCACCACATCGTGGAGGCGGCGTTCAAGGCATTCGCGCGGGCGCTCGACGGCGCGACGAGCATCGATCCCAGGGTCGTGGGCGTGCCGTCGACGAAAGGCGCCTTGTGATCGTCGTAGTGGATTACGGCGTGAACAACCTCGCGAGCGTGGTGCGGGCCCTCGCCGCGGGCGGCCACACGGCGACGCTCGCCTCCGACCCCGACGTCGTCCGGGCGGCGGACCACGTCGTGATGCCCGGCGTGGGGCATTTCGGCCAGGCTTCCCGAACGCTCGAGGCCACGGGCCTCGGCGCCGCGGTGCGGGAGGTGGCGGCGGGCGGCCAGGCGGTCATGGGCATCTGCCTCGGGCTTCAACTCTTCTTCGCATCGAGCGCCGAGGCCCCCGAGGCGCGGGGGCTCGGCATCCTGCCTGGACGGGTGGTCCGGTTCGAGACGACCCTATCCGTGCCGCACGTGGGCTGGGCACGCGTCGACCCGACGACCGCGGGGGCGAACCACCCGATGCTCGCCGGCGTGTTCCGCGGGCAACCGCAGTACTTCTATCACGTCCACAGCTATCACCCCGCCGAGGTGACCGACGACGACGTGCTGGCCACCGGCACCTACGACGGCCTCTTCCCCACGATCGTGGGACGCGAGAACGTGGTGGGCGCGCAGTTCCACCCCGAGAAGTCGCAGCGCGCCGGCATCGAGCTGCTCGACGCGTTCGTGCGGTGGCGCCCGTGACCTCGGTGCGGGTGTCCCTGGTGGACCTGTACGTGCTCCGCGGTGCGGGCCCGTCCCTGGAGTGCCTGGTGCTCCGTCGCGCCGCCGGCGGCCGGTGCCCCGGCTCGTGGGAAGCGGTGCATGGCCACATCGAGCCGGGCGAGACTCCGGGCGAGGCGGCGCGTCGGGAGCTGGCTGAGGAGACGGGACTCGTGCCCGAGCGTCTGTACAATCTGAGCCGGGTCGAAACGTTCTATCAGCACCGGCTCGACGAGGTGGCGCTCGTGCCGGTGTTCGCCGCGTTCGTCGAGGCCGCCTCCGCCGTCCGCACCGGCAACGAGCACGACGGGTTCGAGTGGCTCGCGCCGGCCCAGGCCGGGCGACGATTCGCGTGGCCCCGCGAGCGCCGCGCGCTGGAGGACGTCGTGGCGCTCCTCGGCTCGGGAGAGGCGGGGACGGTGGAGGACGTCCTTCGCGTATGCTAGCCCGTCGCATCATTCCCTGTCTCGACGTGGCGGGCGGCCGTGTGGTCAAGGGCGTGCATTTCACCACCCTCCGTGACGCCGGCGATCCGGTGGAGCAGGCCGCGCGGTACGATGCCGACGGGGCGGATGAGCTCGTCTTTCTCGACATCTCGGCCAGTCCCGAGGCGCGGCGCACCACGCTCGAGATGGTCGAGCGGGTCGCGGAATCCATCTTTATCCCCTTCACCGTCGGCGGCGGCATTCGGGCGGTGGCCGACGCCGGGGCCGCGCTTCGCGCCGGAGCGGACAAGGTGTCGATCAATACCGCGGCGGTGCGCGATCCCTCCATCGTGGCCCGGCTCGCGGAGAACTTCGGGTCGCAGTGCGTGGTGGCGGCGGTGGATGTGACGCGGCGCGATGGACGGCTCGCCGTGATGGTCAATGGCGGTCGCGAGGCGACCCCGCTCGAGGCGATTGACTGGATCCGCCAGCTCGAGGGCCTCGGCGCCGGGGAGATCCTTCTCACGTCGATGGATCGCGACGGCACCGGCGAGGGCTACGACCTCCCGCTCATTCGAGCGGCGTCGGAGGCGGTCTCCATTCCCGTGATCGCGTCGGGGGGCGCCGGCCGCCTGGAGCACCTGGCCGAGGCATTCGAGGTGGGCGCGCACGGCGTGCTCGCGGCCACCATCTTCCACTTTCAAGGCTCCACGCTTCCCGAGGCGCGGGCCTATCTCCGCGAGCGCGGCTACCCGGTGCGACCGTGATCGCCCTGCTGCTTCTCGCCCTCGCCGCCGCGCCCTGCGTACGCCTGACCCGCGCCGGAACCCAGGTCCAGGGCGACGTCCGCGTCTGCCCCGGCCACTATCGGATCGCCGACCCGACGGAACGCGGCGTCCTGGTGGCCGCGTCGTCCGGCACGCGGATCGACCTGAGCGGCGTCACCATCGAGAGCGGGGACTCCGTCCCCGCGCGATATGTGGGCATCGGCGTCGCGAGCCGGGGCGTGGACGGTGTCACGGTGCTGGGCGGCGTGATCCGCGGCTACCGGTATGGCGTGCGCCTCGAGGGCGGGCGCAACCACCGCCTGAGCGGCATCGACGTCTCGGCCAGCCGGCGTCAGCTCCTGCGCTCGACAGCGGAGCACTTCGACTCCCTGGATCGCCTGGACGTCGGCCGGCTCGACGCATCCGATCTGTACGGCGCCGGGCTCATGCTTCGCGGGACGACGGGCGCCTCCGTCACGAGCATCATCGCCCATGGCGGCCAGAACGGAATCGGCCTGGTGGACGCCAGCGAGTCGTACGTGGCCGACAACGATCTGGCGGACAACAGCGGCTGGGCGATCCACCTCTTCCGCTCGAGTCGCAACACCATTCTCCGGAACGACGCCTCGCGCACCCGGCGGTGCCCGGGTTTCGACACCGACTGCTCCGCCGCGGCGATCCTGCTCCGGGAGGGCAGCGACTCGAACACGATCGCCGAGAACGACCTCACCGCCTCCACGATCGGCGTGCTGGTGACAGGGCAGTCGCCGCTCACGCAGCCGTCGATCGGCAATCTGGTCTACCGGAACGACGCGTCGCTCGCGACGGTCGTCGGTTTCGCGGCGCGGGTCACCTGGAACGTGAGCTTCCTCGAAAACCGGGTGGACAGCGCCGCCGCGGGCTTCGAGCTGCAGCGGCTCAAAGGCGGCCTTCTCCGCGGCAATACGGTCATCGGGGCTCGACGAGCGGGGATCGACGTCACCAATGGCGGCGACACGGGCCTCGAGGCCAACGTGATCCTCGGAGGCCCGCTCGGCATCCGGATCACGACCGATGCAGGCGCCAAGCTGCCCGGGCGCGGCTACCGCATCGACGACAACCTGCTGAACGGGGTGGGCCAGGGCGTCGTCCTGCGGAGGGTGAGCGACAGCCGGGTGCGGGGCAACGTGTTCGACGGCGTGGGCGACGGCCTCGTGGTGGACGGCACAGGCCACGACGCGGAGGTGAGCGGGAACGTCTTCCTTCGCGCGTCGCGCTGGTTCATCGACGCCCCGGACCTGGTGGCCGGCGGCAACTACTGGGCGACGCCTGACGCGCCCCGCGCCGCCGCGAAGGTCCGTGGTCGGGTCAGCGTGCTGCCCTGGAAGCCGGCGAGCGAGGCGGGCTACTAGCGAGCATCTGCGACGCCAGCGCGTGCAGATCGCGAAGGTTGAACGGCTTCTGCGCGCGCGGCACAATCCGGTCGGGGAGCGGATCGGGTGGCTCAGGCTGGCCGGTGTACGTCAGCACCAGGCGATCCACGGCGGCGGGGGAGGCCGCCGCGAGCGCGTGGACGAAGAGCTCGGTCGCGCCCGTGGTGGCGCGCGCGTCCGCGATGATGAGATCGTAGTTCCGCTCACCCGCCAGCCGCAGTCCCTGCTCACCCGCTCGCACCGACTCCACCTCGATCCCATCCGGCGACAGCAGCGCGTTCACCAACCGATGCACGCCCGGGTCGGCGTCGACCACCAGCACACGGCGGGTCTCCCGCGGCGGAGCCAGTGGCTCGGTCTCGGCCACGTCGGAGGGCGCGTCGTGCAAGGGAAGCGCGACCCGGAACTCCGCCCCGCCGTCGACCGGGGGCTCGTAGCTCAGCACGCCTCCGTGCGCTTTCACCAGACCGTAGCTCAGGGACAGTCCCAGCCCGGTTCCCTGGCCCGCTGCCTTCGTCGTGAAGAACGGGGTGAACAGCGACGTGGCATGCTCGGGTGGCACGCCCGGCCCCGTGTCGCGCACGCGGAGAATCGCCTGGCCGTCGTCGCGGACGGTCGAGATGGTGATCCGGCGCTGAGCGCCGGCCGGAAGGCCGCTCACCGCCTGGACGGCGTTGGTGATCAGATTGAGCAGCACCTGCTGAAGCTCGTGGCGATCGCCCAGGACCACCACCGCCTCGGGGCTCAACAACTGGTCGAGCTCGATGCCGTGCACCTGGAGCTCGTACACGATGAGCAATGCGGTGCGCGCGGCGACGTCGTTGAGATCCACCGGCGTCTTCTCGGGCACCCCCTTTCGGGCGAACGTGAGGAGGTTGCGCACGATGCGGCCGGCCCGCTCGGCCTGGTCGTGGATGACCCGCAGGTGCTCGCGCGGCACGTCGGGAGGCAGCTCCCGCTCGAGCAGCAGCTCGGTGAGGCCCGCGATGGACGTCAGGGGATTGTTGAGCTCGTGGGCCACGCCGGAGACGAGCTGGCCGATGGACGCCATCTTGTCGTTCTGGATGAGCTGCGCCTCCATGATGCGCTGCTCGGTGACGTCTTCCACCAGCAGGACCACCCGTCCGGCCCGCTCGGCAAAGGGGGCGGCGGTGATGCGCAGGACCCGCCCGGTGCGCTCCAGGCGGGTCACGACCGATGCCGTCCGCTCGCCCAGGTGCGACGAGGCGATGAGCTGCGTGACCGACTCGGACGTGCCGAGCAAGGTCTCGGTAAAGCTCCGGCCGACCAGCTCGCTCTCCGGCATCTCCGTGAGCGCGGCCAGGGCGCGGTTGGCCCGCAGCACCGCATCGCCCGGACCGACCACGGCGATCCCCTCGGCCAGCGCGTTGAACGCCGTCTCCCACTCCTCCTTGCTCCGGCGAACGATCTCATAGAGCCGGCCGTTGGCCAGGACCACCGACGCATTCGTGGCGACGGTGGAGAGCAGCCACAGGTCCTCGGTCGTGAACGAGCCGCCCGAACGGTCCGCCACCGCGAGCGCCCCCATGGTGACCCCCTGGGAGCGGAGCGGCGCGACCGCGGCCGAACGGACCATGGTGCCCCCGATGAGGTTCACAGTCGGCAGGTTCACCCCCTGCGCCACCTCGATCCGCTCGCGCTGCATCGCGAAGCGCACCAGCGCCGTGTCGGGATCCTCGGTCACCTGGCCGATCAGCGGCTCGAGCGAGCCGGCCGCGCCCGCGACGCGGAGGAACCGGCCGCGATCGTCGTCCGCCAGCACGACGATCGCCCCCTCCGCCTGGAGAAAGCGGCCGGCGTACTTGGCCACCTGGTCCACGATGCGGTCGAGCTGGATGGACTCCGAGAGCACATAGCTCAGCTCCTGGAGCGAGAACAGCTCACTGATGCGCCGGTCGAGCTGACTCGCGAGCTGATCGCTCTTGGTTTCGGCGTCGCGGAGGCGGCGGCGGCCACGCACGATTGCGACCCAGAAGCTGCTGGCGATGGTCACCACGGCGACGACCGCGAGCCACCAGATCCGGTCGTTCGCCAGCCAGGCGAGCACCCCAAGGAGGGTCGCGGCGAACGCGTGGAGGGGCACCTCCCACTCGCGGCGCCAGACGGTGAGCAGCAGGACCAGGCCGGCAGCGATGCCGCAGGCGACGGTGACGAGCCCGGGCAGCCCGCCGACCAGCATGCCGATCAGGGCGCTCGCCAGGAGCGCCCACGCGACGAGGGCGGACGGGGAAGCGTACCAGCGTTCGCGGGGCCGGGTCAGACTCAGCTCTCCGTATGGCTGTGGGCCACGCGCTCGGTGACGTAGGCCTCCGGGGGGGCGTTGGGCTTGATGCGAATGGACTTGGCAGGGATGCCGACGTTGACGTGATACGGGCGCACGTTCTTGGTGGCCACCGCGACTGCGCCGACCATCGCATGGCGCCCGACCCGCACGCCGGCGAGCACCGTGGCGTGATAGGTGATGCGCACGTCGTCCTCGAGCACGGTCCGCGCGTTGGTCACGTCCTTCTGATCCACGATGCTGTGGGTGTGACTGTAGATGTTGGCGTAGTCCGAGATGCTCACCCGGTTGCCCAGGGTGATTCCGCCGCGGTCGTCGAGCAGGACGTGGCGGTGCACCACGCAGTCATCGCCCACTTCCAGGTTGTAACCGTAGGAGAACTCCACGTAATGGAAGCACTTGAAGTTCCGGCCCACGCTGGCGAAGAGGTGCTTCGCGAGGATCCGGCGGAACCCGACCCCTACGTGCACGTTGCCGGCCCCGAGCGGCGAGCGGTCGAAGCTCTGCCAGAGCCAGTGGAGGGGCTTCACCCGGGCGTAGCGGGCGTGATCCACGTCGGCGTAGTACTCGGGCTCGAGCGTGACGTTGCGCGGGTCGAGCCCCAGCAGCGCGGCGCGCGTCGTCGCCGGGGTCACGGGGTCCTCCACGAGGGCGTCGTAGTCGCTCAGGCCGGGGTACCAGACCTCGAAGAGCACGTCGCGGGTAATCCGGTGCCAATCCGCACCCGGGGCCGATAGGCGGCCGTCCAGGTCGTCGAGCCAGGCGTCGTAGAACCGCTCGGAGGCCTCGGGAAGCGTGACAGTCCGGAGGGGCAGGTAGGCCATCTGGGAGCCTCGCAGGGGCGACGGTAGGCTGTGGGGCGAAGCGGGTGTGCGCCTTCCAATGATGTGTGGGGCGTGCAGTTGACACCAGTGGCAATGGGGAATAAAGTAGTAGGGGTTCTACTTGATAATTGTTTTCAACTAGTCTTGCTCGAAAGGATTTATGCGCGCCTTGCCGCCGCTGCCCGCCGCCGTCTTCGCGCTCTGCGCTCTCCCCTTCAGCATTCTCCCCATCTCGGTCGCCGCGGCCCAGGAAACGGCTCCGGACGAGGAGCACACTTCCATCGGCGGCTACGGCGAGGTGCACTACCACAACCTCACGGGCCCCGATACGCCCGGAAGCGTGAACGTCGCCCGCTTCGTGGTGTTCCTCGCCCACAGCTTCAACGCCAAGCTCTCGTTCCGCAGCGAGCTCGAAGTCGAGGACGCGCGCATCGAGGGCGGCCAGGCAGGCGGCGAGGTCGCGCTGGAGCAGCTCTATCTGGACTATGCGCTCTCGTCCTCGGCGACGCTCCGCGCCGGCCTCGTGCTGCCGCCCATCGGCATCGTGAACGAAACCCACGAGCCCCCGACCTTCAACGGCGTCGATCGCCCACCGTTCGACAACGACGTCATCCCGACCACCTGGCGCGACATCGGCGTCGGCCTGGTGGGCAACCTCGGCACCTCGGGCCTCACCTACCGTGTGTACGTGCTGAACGGCCTCGTGGCGAGCGGCTTCTCCGCGGAGGAGGGCATCCGTGAGGGACGGCAGGAGGGGCAGAACGCCACGTTCGCCAATCCCTCCCTCACCGGCCGGCTCGAGTGGGTCCGTCCCGGGCTTCGCATCGGCGGCTCGTTCTGGTACGGCGGCAGCGCCGCGCAGGACCCGCTACTCGGTACGGGCACGTTCGACAACGCCGTGGGGCTCGTATCCGCCGACGCGCGGTACGACGTCGGGCCCTTTATGTTCCGGGGCGAGGTGGCGAACATCAGCATCGCGGACGTCGAGAAGATCAACGCGGCCTACGGCGGCCAGGTGGGAAGCCGCATCGCGGGTGGCTACGTCGAAGGCGCGTACAACATCCTGTCCGCGTTCGCGCCGGCGTCCACGCAGCGGCTGAACGCGTTCCTGCGCTACGAGCAGTACAACACCCAGGCGGGTGTTCCCGACAACGTGGTACGGGATGACGCGCTTGCGCGACGGATTACCACGGTCGGTCTCTCGTACAAGCCGGTGTACGATGTGGTCTTCAAGGGCGACTACCAGATTCGCCGGAACGCGGGCGGCGTGGGCGAGGACGAGCAGCTGGCCCTGGGGGTGGGGTATCAGTTCTAGGCGCTCCGGAACGAGGGTGGCGTCGCGGGCGGGCCTCGGGGTCGCGCTCGCGCTCGCCGCCGGTCCGGCGGCGGCCCAATCCGCGCCGCCGGGCAAGCTCGCCAAATCGCTCGAGCGCGTGTACGGCCCCGGCGCGCAGGTAGACACCCTTCGCGTGGACACGGCCACCGTCTACCGCGTCTCGCGCGCCGGCGCGCTGCTCGGCTTCGCGCAGGTGCGGAACGTGAAGGGCAAGGAGCTGCCGATCACCTACCTCGTGGCCATCGATTCGGCGGACGCCCTGCGCGACATCGACATCCTCGCCTATCGCGAGCCGTACGGGGGCGAGGTGGCCTATGACCCGTGGCGGAAGCAGTTCCGTGGCAAGACGGCCGGCGCGCCCCTGCAGCTAGGCAAAGACATCAAGAACATCTCGGGGGCCACCATCAGCTCGAACGCGGTGACGCGGGGAGTCCGACAGGCTCTCGCCGAGCTCACCGCGTGGCACGCTCAGGGAAAGCTCAAGTGACGGCCGAGCCCGGCCCCACCTGGAGACAGGCCTCCCCCGTCCTCCGGGCCCTCGGCTTCTGGGCGACCATCGTCCAGCTGGTGGGGTACACCACCGGCCTGGTCTTCATCCACCACACCACTGGCATGACCCCGCCCGGGGTCGCCGATCAGTATCGCGGTACGGATTCCACCGCCGTCAGCGACGCGGCGATGAAGTTCCCCAAGCCCTACGCCGAAATGCTCAACATCACACACACGCACCTGCTGAGCATGGCGGCGATCTTCATCGTCAGTGGCCTCGCGCTGGCCTTGTGCGAGCGGCCCGGGCCGCGTTGGCGGCAGATCCTGGTCGTCGAGCCGTTCGTCGCCCTGCTGGTCTCGTTTTCGTCGATGTGGCTCATGCGCTACGTCGACGCCCGCTTCAGCTGGCTCCTGTCGCTCTCGAGCGGGCTGATGGCGCTCACGTTCTACGTGCAGTCCTGGTTCATCCTGCGCGAGCTCGCGGGCCTCCGGGGGACGGCGTGAGACGGCGGGACTTCCTGGGAGCGCTGGGTGTCGGGCTCGCCGGGGCCCTCTCGCCGCGTTGGCTCGCCGCGGCGGCCGGCGGCCTCGGGGGAGAGGTGTTCGTGGAGCGCTGGTCGTGGGCCATGGGGCAGACGGTCCATCTGCAGCTCTTCGCGGCCTCGGAGGCCGCGGGGTACGAGGTGGCCCAGGCAGCCCTGGGCGAGCTGCGCCGGGTCGAGGGTGCCCTCTCGCGGTTCGACGAGGCGAGCGATCTCTCCGCGCTCAACCGCGCGGCGGGTCGCGGGCCGCAGGTGATCGGACAGGACCTCGGGACCGTGCTCCACGCCGCCGAGCGGTTCCGCGCGCTCACCGACGGCGCATTCGATCCCGCGATCGAGCCGCTCATGCGCGCGTGGGGCTTCCACGCGCGACGCACCTCGCCGCCGACCTCGACCGAGCTCGCGGCGGCGCGCGAGGCGGTGCGTGCGGCCCGCGTGAGCCTCACCGGGCGATCGGCGACCCTCGCAAGTGCCTCCGCCCAGCTCGATCTGGGTGGCATCGGCGTCGGCTATGGCCTGGATCGGATGGCGGCCCTGCTGCGCGGCGCCGGAATCCGCCGGGCGTTCCTCGACGTGAGCGGCGACTGTCTGGCCATCGGTGCGCCGCCGGGCGAGCCGGGCTGGCTGGTGGAGATCGCCGATCCGGCGCGCGTCGACGGCAGAAGCGGCAGCGTTCGGCTCCGCGATGCGGCGCTCGCCACCTCGGCCAACACCGTCTCGGTGGTCCATTGGGGACGAGCGATCCGGGGACACGTCATGAACCCGGCGACAGGATATCCCGCGGCAGCCCTGGTCCAGGCCACCGTGCTCGCGCGAACCGGCCTCGAGGCCGACGCGCTGTCCACTGCGATGCTGGTCTCGCCGTCGCGTTACGCCGGCGTCCTGCGGTCCTGGACCATCACCCGCACCTGAACGCGGCGAAGGGGCACGCGCGGCGCGTGCCCCTTCGATGGTTCGCCATCGCTCGGCGGCTCAGCGCGCGCTGCCCGCCGCCGTCGAGTCGGTTGCAACGGAGTCGGCCCCGCCCGACGAGCTCGTCGTCGTTTCCCGGACACTCGCCCGCTCGCGGGATGCGACGCGCGCCCGCTCCCGATCCAGAGTACGCTGCTTTCCCTGCCAATCGTCTGATGTTATCCCCGCGTACAGGAAGGTGAACGAGTCGTTGACCGGCAGGTCCTCCTCGAAGAGGAAGATCCCGCTCACCTGCTCCCGCACGTCGAGTTGCTGCGAGGTGAACTGACCGCTGTAGGGTACGATGCCGAGCGGACGGAACTCGCGGCTTCGGGCCATGACGGTGAGCGTCTGGGGTTCGAAGCGGGCGTTGGTGCGCTGGCCGTAGAACGTGACCAGCGCCAGGCCCGGCCGTGAGACGCCGTTCGCGTGGGCGACCGAGTCGATCGCCGGGCGGCGCGACTCCACGACGGACCGGAGCGACTCCCAGCTGTCCTTCGCCAGCAGCCGGGTGACCCGTGCGTCGAGCGGCACGAACCGGACTTCGACGTCGGGTGTCTTGATCCTGAGCGCGAGGTCGTTCTGCGTAAGCGATCCGTACCCACCCGGCGGCATGTTCACGGCCGCACCGCCGCCGACCTGGGCCTCGCCGGCCCGGCCGCCCGCGACCGCCGCGAGGACGAGCAGAGACCACACTCTGGCCGAACTCTTCATGCGGTGCCTCCTACGGCGGCGATGATGCTCTCGGCGAGCTCGGCGATGCCGAGCAGGGACGTGCTGCTGGTCAGCTGCACCTGGTCCTCATGCAAGCCCAGGGCCGTGGCGAGCTCGCGGGTGCGGGCGGCCTGGGCGGAGCGGGTGAGCTTGTCGGCCTTGGTGAGCGCCACCAGCACGGGCCGGCCGCTTCGGATCAGCAGCTCCTGCATCGCCCGGTCCTCCTTCGACGGCTGGTGGCGAACGTCCAGGAGCCAGACGACACCGCCGAGCGTGGGCCGCTCCAGCAGGTACCGATCCACCAACCGGCGGTAGCCGGCCCGGGCCGGCTTGCTGGCCCGCGCGAACCCGTAGCCGGGCAAGTCCACGAGGAAGAACGTCGGGAGCCGGAAGACATTGAGCAGGGTGGTCTTGCCCGGCGTGCCGCTCACGCGGGCGAGCCCCGGGCGCCCGGCCAGCGCGTTGAGCAGACTGGATTTGCCGACGTTGGAGCGACCGATCAGCGCCACCTCCGGAAGAGGCGCCGCGAGCGGGACCAGCGGGTCTGGGAACGATCCGACGAATTCGATGGGTTGGGCGGCGAGGGGCGATCGGGCGATCGGGCGATCAGGGACTCGAGCGGGCGTCGCGGGATCGGGCCGATCCCCGGACGATGCGGTCGCCCGATCGTCCGCTCGTTTGACCGCCCGCCTCACGCCTCCCGCTTGGCGCGCGCGCGCTCGGTCACGATCAACGGGGAGGTCCCCTCGGTGATCGCTTCCTTGGTGATCACGATTTCCCGCACGTCCTCCCGAGTGGGCAGGTCGTACATGATATCGGTCATCATGGTCTCGAGGATGGACCGGAGCCCACGGGCCCCGGTGCCGCGCTTGAGCGCCTTGAGCGCCACCGCCCGGAGCGACTCGGGATCGAACGTGAGGCCCACGTCCTCGAGCTCGAACAGCTTCTTGTACTGCTTGGTGAGCGCGTTCTTGGGCTCGACCAGGATCCGCATGAGGGCGTCCTCGTCGAGCGCCTCGAGCGACACGACCACCGGGAGGCGGCCGACCAACTCGGGGATCAGGCCGAAGCGGAGCAGGTCGTCCGGCTCGACCTCGGCGTAGGGGTTCTTCACGTCCCGCGGCTGCGCGGCCGCCCGCGCGCCGCCGGCGAAGCCGATCTGCTGCCGCCCCGTGCGGGCCTCGATGATCTTCTCGAGCCCGTCGAAGGCGCCGCCGCAGACGAACAGGATGTCCTTGGTGTTGATCTGGATGTATTCCTGCTGCGGGTGCTTGCGGCCGCCTTGCGGCGGAACCGAGGCAATGGTTCCCTCGAGGATCTTGAGCAGCGCCTGCTGCACGCCCTCGCCCGAGACGTCGCGGGTGATGCTGGGGTTCTCCGACTTGCGGGCGATCTTGTCGATCTCGTCGATGTAGACGATCCCGCGCTCGCACTCCGCCACGTTGAACTCGCCGGCCTGAAGCAGCCGGACCAGGATGTTCTCCACGTCCTCGCCCACGTACCCCGCCTCGGTGAGCGTGGTGGCGTCGGCGATGGTGAACGGCACGTCGAGGATGCGGGCCAGCGTCTGGGCGAGCAGCGTCTTCCCGACGCCGGTCGGCCCCAGCAGCAGGATGTTCGACTTGTCGAGCTCGACGTCGCTGTCCCGGCCACTCGAGGCGTTGATCCGCTTGTAGTGGTTGTAAACGGCGACGGCCAGGGTCCGCTTGGCGCGCTCCTGGCCGATCACGTACTGGTCGAGCACGTCCTTGATCTCCGCCGGCGTCGGGACCTGGGTAATACTGTCCGCGACCTCGCGCTCTTCATCCTCGGCCAGGATCTCGTTGCAGAGGGTGATGCACTCGTTGCAGATATAGACCGACGGGCCGGAAATGAACTTCCGGACCGAGTCCTTGGATTTCCCGCAGAACGAGCAGCGGAGGTGCTTGTCGTTGGACATGGAGCCGCGTCGCGATGGAGGTGAGGGTGGTGTCGGGGAAAGGTGGACCCCGGCACCGGAAGCGTCAAGTCTCTTTCTTCCCGTCCGTGTGCGGAACCAGGTCCTTCCGCGGGGTGAAGACGCTGTCGATGAGACCGTACGCCTTGGCCTCCTCGGCGCTCATGAACCGGTCGCGGTCCATGTCGCGCTCGATCGTCTCGATCGGTTGGCCGGTATGCTGGGCGTACAGCGCGTTCATCTTGCTGCGGAGATAGAGGATCTCCCGCGCCTGGATCTCGATGTCGGCCGCGGTGCCCTGGGCGCCACCCGAGGGCTGGTGGATCATGATCCGGGAGTGGGGCAGGGCGCTCCGCTTGCCCTTGGTGCCCGCCGCGAGGAGGAACGAGCCCATGGAGGCGGCCATGCCCATGCAGATGGTGTTCACCGGGGCGCGCAGATGCTGCATGGTGTCGTAGATCGCCATGCCCGCCGAGACCACGCCGCCGGGAGAGTTGATGTAGAGGTAGATGTCCTTGTCGGGGTTGTCGGCCTCGAGGAACAGGAGCTGGGCGATGATGATGTTCGCGACGTCATCGTTGATCGGGGCGCCCAGGAACACGATCCGGTCCATGAGCAGCCGCGAGAAGATGTCGTACGTCCGCTCGCCGCGGCTTGATCGCTCGATGATGTAGGGCGGATAGAGCGTGGCCATCGTCAAGACTTCACCTCGTCGATTGTGGACTGCTGGAGGAGCCAGGCGAACGCCTTTTCCTCGGTAATGGCGCGCTCGAGCTCCGGGAGCCGGTTCGCCTTCTGCAGGTTGCCGTACAGCTGGCCCGCCGGCACGCCCCGCGCGGCGGCCAATTCGCCGACCCGCTGATCGAGCTCCGCCTCGGTGGCCCCAAGGCCGTTGGCCTCGACGACGGCGTCGAGCACGAGGTCGCGCCGTACCTGAGCGGCCGCCACCTCGTGGAACTGCTGCTCGAACTGCGACAGCTGCTCCTGGGGCACCCGGTACATTTCGGCATAGTTATGCATCAGCCGGTGCACCAGCGAGTCGGGCGCCTGCACGCTGTTGGCGTCGACCACCTGCTGGATCACGGCCTGCCGCAGCCGGGCATCGGCCTCGCGCGTCGCCTCGTGCTCCAGATCGTGCCGGACCGCCCCACGCAGGGCGTCGAGATTCTCGAAGTCGCCGACCTCGCGCGCGAAGGCGTCGTCGAGTGCCGGGAGCTCCTGGCGCTTCACGTCGTGGAGCGTGACGCGGACGCGTCGCGTCTGCCCGCGGCGGCTTTCGTCCGGGTGGTCCTCCGGGAACTTCACTTCGGCGTCCGCCTGCTCTCCCGGCAGGAGCGTCATGATCCGCTCCTCGAGATCCGGGATCGCCTGATTCTGGCCGAGGACCAGGTCGTACGGCTGGGATGCCCCCGCGCCGGCTTCATCGAGCGGGGCCACCTCCACCCGCACCATCTGCCCCGGCGACGGCTTGGCGCCTTCGACCGGAATCCACGTCGCCTTCTGCTCCTGGAGTCGGGCGAGCTGCTCGTCGACGGCGCTGTCCGCGACCGGCGCCACCTGGCGCTCGACCCGGAAGCCGCCGGTGCGCTCGAGCTTGATCTCCGGGCGCACCTCGACCAGGAGCTCGAACTCGATCGGACTCCCCTCCTCGAACTTGAGGTTCCGGATGGAGGGATCGGTGATGGGCTTGAGGGACTCGGTGGTCCGGGCCGTCTCCCAGCTCTCCCGGATGACCTCTTCCAGGACCGACTGCCGGATGGCGTCGCCGAACCGCTTCCGGACGACGGCCGCGGGCGCCTTACCCGGCCGGAAGCCCGGCAGCCGCGCCCGCTGCACGTAGTAGCTCAACGCCTTGGCCTCGGCCTCGCGGACGCGGTCGACCGGGACGGTCACTCGGAGCGACTTGGAGGCGGAATCCTCGGCGGTTTTCTCGACGGTGATCTGGGACATCGTGCGGGCAATTTACCCTGGCGTCGTCCCCGGACGCAATTTTCGTGACCCCGCTGAGCACCAGGGGCCGCCGCGGCCGTCCCATCGCCAGCGAAGACGTCCGCAGCCACCCGCCTTCAGGGCATGATGCCTTGATGACTCGCAGGAGCCTCGGTCCTGAGTTGATACAGCATCCTCCGATACGACTTGTGCCTCATGAAGTGCGCACCATCGCGCTTGCCGCCGAAGTGCTTTTGCTCGAGGCGAGCGATCCTGGCCCGCCACTTCCAGCGGACGAACTTCATCAGTCGGGGGTACGACGCATCGAGCCTGGCGAGGATGAGCCCATACGCGGGGCCGATCGCCTCGGCGTAGGCCCGGCTCAGAAGATCGAACGTCGGCGCGATATTCGCCGTCATGTCCGTGTCCTTGAGCTGGGTGAAGCGCGAGGCGGCGAGCAGCGCGCGATAGCGGCGCAGGTCCTGGCCCCCGCCGATCGGGCTCTTCTGGTCGGCGGGAACCTTGAAGATGTCGGAGATCAGGATGTAACCGCCCGGCCGGAGCGCGGATTCCGCTTTCGCCAGCGCCCGCTCCGCCTTCATGAAGAGGAAGCTTTCGCTGAAGAGGATCAGGTCGTAGGTCCGGTCCAGGGTGAGGTCCTCGAACTTGGACGCGAAGACCCGGGCCTGGGTTCCCAGCACCTTGCGGGCTTCCGAGGTGAGCCAGGCGTTGGGCGAGACGCAGTCGACCTCGTAGCCCCGCTCGAGCAGTTTGCGCGCCGTGTTGCCCGCCCCGCAGCCGACGTCGAGAATCGAGCGCACGCCGGGGGGAATGTCGGCCATCAGCTCGTCGGTGTAGCGGGCCTGGGCTCGCGCCAGGTTCTGCGGCGTCAGCTCGAGGTCGTCGGTCCAGTAGCCGTAATGAAGGTCCTGCATGTCGAGCGCGAAGCGCCCGACGACGAGCCCAAGGGCCAGTCCGAATTCGGGCGACCGGAGCGCGGGCTGCCGCAACGAGGCGGTCACGGGGTTGGATGAAGCCGTCATGAGGGCGGGCAAGTGGTTGACCAGAAGGAGATGCGAACGGCGGGAGTCGAACCCGCAGCCCTTGCGGGACAGGATCCTAAGTTCTAATGACGGGGAGACAGCCCGACAAGAGCAGAGGACCCTACTCGCGCTCGAGCACGTACCAACCCACTAATCAACTCTCAAACCGCGCCCAAAGATCGAGCGTCATGTCCCGTTCACCAGCTGTTCGAAGCGCGGGTTGCCCCGGAGCGGGGCGAACGTGGGGTCGATCCGGAGCCAGCCGGGCGAGAGGTGATACGGCATCCTGAGCAGGGGCTCGAGCTGGTCGAGCGCGTTCTCCGGCTCGCCCACGAGCAGGTAGATGCGCACGAGCTGGTGTTGGAGGTAGGCCCCTATGAGGGCGTCCCGGCTGACGGGCATGAGCGCGATCGCTCGCCTTCCTTCCTGAATCGCCTCCGCCTTCCGGCCCAGGTAGGCTAGGGCCACACCCCGGTAGGCGTGTCGCTGGGGGTCCTGGGGTGCCGCCCGGAGCTGCTCCTCATAGGCCAGCCGAGCCGTGTCGGCGTAGACCCGAGCCTCGGCCGGACGCCCGCGGAGGTGTTCGGTCTCGGCGCGCACGAGGGCCCAGGCGGCCCGGTCGTTGTCAAAGGCACTCGGCGGCAGTGCGAGGAGCTGCAGCTGTTGGGCGTTATCCAGTGGCCAGTAGAGGTCCCAATAGTTTCCCAAGGAAGCGATCAGCGCCGCCGGCTCGAAGGTCGTGAGGGCCGTGCGTATGATGGCCCGGGCGCCGGCGAGATCACCCTGGGCGAGGGCCACCATGACCTTGAACGCGATGACGGGAAGGTTGGTGGGGGCGAGTGTGGCGGCACGGTTCAGCGCGGCCTGGGCTTCGGGATAGCGCCGCAGCAAGAGTAGCGCAGTCCCGATGAGTCGAGGCGGGTTAGCCGAGCGTGGGTCGAGGGTACCCGCCTTGCTGAGATGCGTGAGCGCCGCGTCCCAACGGCCCAAGCGCTGCTCAGCCGAGGCCACCAACCCGAGTAGGTCGACGTTGTTCGGCGCCAACCTGAGTCCGGCCTCGTACGCCGCGAGCGCCTGCCGGTTGTCCCCCACCACGAACGAGTAGTACGTACCCAGCGCCTGCGGTCCGTCGGGCCGGTCGGGACCGAGCGCTTGGGCCCGCTCCGCCGCCTGGCGGGCCTGCGCTCCCACCTCAGGCGTGGGAGTGCTGTTGACGTAGAGAAGGGAGCGCGCACGGGCGAGCTGGGCCCATGCCATCACGAACGACGAGTCGAGCGCCACCGCCTGCTCGTAGAAGCCGATGGCTGGCCGCAGACTCGACGGAAGGCTTACGCCCATCGACTGCGAAGCGGCCTCGCCTTTCAGGAAGGCGTCGTACGCCGCCAGGTTGTGAGTCGGCTGGGTTGCCAGCTCGCGACGCGCACTGTCACCCAAGGCCACGTCGAGCGCACCTGCCACCGTCGTCGCAATGTCGGCTTGCACCTGGAACACGTCGGTCAGCGAAGCATCGAACGATTCCTGCCACCGCGTGCGCGGGGCACGCCCGGGCCCTACGTCCACCAGCTCGGGCGTGACCCGCACCCGGCTCCCGCCGCCCGGCGCCTTCTCCCATCGCACCGTGGCCGTCAGCAGGTAGTCGGCGCCCAGCTCGCGCGCGATCTCCTCCGGCGCCTTCGTGGTGTGGCGGTACTGGTTGGAGCTTCCGCGGGCGATGACGTCCAGACCCACGAGGCGCGAGAGCTTGCCCCGCACCGCCTCCGCGACCCCGTCGGCGAAGTAGGCGTCGGCCGAGTCGCCCAGGTTCTCGAACGGGAGCACCGCGAGCACCCTGGGCCCGGCGCTCTCGCTCACGCCCGCGTGAGTACGTCGCCAGGCGAAGACCGCACCGGTGACGAGCACGCCGAGCCCCAGCATGACAGCCGCCACCGGCGCGCGCCAGCGGCCGGCCGCCGCGGGCGACCGCGAGGCGGTACGAGTCGGGTCGGGTGTGAACCCGGTTGGCGCTCCTTGAAGCGCCCGGACGAATTCGGCCATCGTGGCGAACCGGTCCTCGGCGGACTGCGCGAGGGCCCGCTGGATCGCCAGGTCGACGCCCTCCGGCACGTCGGGCCGCCTCCCCCGCACGCTCGGGATCGGCTCCGTGAACCACTTCGCGATGATCGCCCACGCGGTTGAGCCCGTGAACGGCGGCTCGCCAGCCAGCATCTCGTACAGGACGCAGCCGAGCGAGTATTCGTCGGTGCGGGCGTCGACCGGCTTGTCTCCGCTCGCCTGCTCCGGGCTCATATAGGCCGGGGTGCCCGTGGTCGATCCCGTCTGGGTCAGGTGCTCGTCGGCCCCCAGGACTCGCGCGATGCCGAAGTCGGCGACCAGCGTGCTGCCGTCCTTGGTGAGCAGCAGGTTTTCGGGCTTGATGTCACGGTGGACCACGCCCTCCTGATGGGCGTAATCCAGCGCCAGCGCCGCCTCGCGGGTGATCCGAAGGGCCTCGTCCACGGGGAGCTGCCGCTCGCGCCGCAGCCGATCCCGGAGCGACTCGCCCTCGACGTACGGCATGGTGAACCAGAGGTGCGCGGCGGCCTCCCCTGAGTCGTGGACGGTGAGAATGTGGGGGTGCTGGAGACGGGCGGCGAGCTTGATCTCGCGTTGGAAGCGGTCAGGCCCGAGCGAGGCGGCGGGCTCGGGCAGCAGCACCTTGAGGGCGACCGGGCGGTCGTGCTTGAGGTCCCGAGCCAGATAAACCGTGGCCATCCCGCCGCGCCCGAGTTCGCGCTCGATGACATAGCGGTCGGCCAGCGCTGCCGAAAGGCGGCCGATTTCTGTCGTGTCCACCGCGTGGATCCGCCGGATGGGAGGCCCGAAATGTGCTGGCGTGCTCGGGGCTGCGCCACTGGCATTTACGCTTTCGCCTCCGTGCGAGGTCTATGGACGAAGCTGGGTGATCTCACTCCTTTGGTCGCAGGAGCGACTCGAACGGCGGATAGCCACGCAGCGACCCGAATGCCGGATCGGGCAACACCACGTATGCAAACGCCTCACGCGCGAGCTCACGCCGAAGCAGCGCAACCGCTCGGTCCCGGTTACCCCAGAGTTCGCGGCGCGCGAAGAGTGGAACCGAAAGTGGTGAGCACGAGAAAGGGCCCCTCGGTGGAGAGGCCCTAAGTCATCCAATGCGAACGGCGGGAGTCGAACCCGCACCCCTTGCGGGACAGGATCCTAAGTCCTGCGCGTCTGCCAGTTCCGCCACGCTCGCGACCGGTCCAATCTAATCCTGGCGAGGCCGGTTCGCGCGGGAGGAATGCAGGGCGCGGGCGATCGCGATGAGATCGACCGCCCTCGCGACGTTCATCTGGGTCCGGGCTCGCAGCGCTTCGCTCTCCGTCCGCGTGGCCCCCGCCCGCTCCCGTTGCTTGTGCGCCCCGCCGCGGAGCTGGCGGCTCTGCTGGAGCAGTGGGACGATCAGGCCGCGCAGGCCGTCCGCGGTGAACGGCTTCGACAGGAGCGGCACGCTGAGGCGACGTTCGACGCTGTACTGATTGACGTACGCGGACATGCACGCCACGGGCAGGTCGGGATGGTGCTCCGTCAGCACGTCCACCAGGTCGAACCCGTCGATGCCCGGCATCGAGAGGTCGGTCAGCACCACGTCGATCGATTCCCGACGCCGCTGGATTAACTCGAGCCCGGTCTCCCCATCGCCCACATCCACCACGCCGCACACCTCCGGCTCCAGGATGCGCCGCACCAGGTTGCGCACCATGGGTTCATCGTCGATGACGAGCGTCGTGGCCGCGATCATCCCACCCTCACGCCCAGCAGTCGATCGAACTCCGCACGCACGATCCCGTAGCACTCGCACGCCGCCGCCTCCAGGCGCTCGCGCCGGAGAATCACGACGACCCCGCGCCGGTAACGGATCATCCCGCGCCGCTGGAGATTGCCCGCCGCTTCGGTGACCGTCGCGCGGCGGACACCGAGCATGTGGGCGATCGTCTCGTGGGTGATCGGGAGGTCGTCGCGTCCGAGGCGGTCGCGGCAGATCAGGAGCCAGCGCGCCAGACGCCGCTCCGCCGCATGGAGGCGGTTGCACGCGGTGCTCTGGGCGACCTGGGTCATGAAGGCCTGGGTATACAGCAGCAGCAGGCGCCGGAATTCTTCCAGACGCGAGGCCTCGCGCCTGAGCGCGGCGGCGTCCATCCGATCCGCCTCGCCGGCGATCTGGGCCAGGAGGCGCCCGGCCGAGCGGTCGGTGCCGAGAAAGACGGGCAAGCCGACCATCCCCTCGCATCCGACGCTGCCGACCTCGACCGCCCCGCCGTTACCGTCGATCGTAGAGAGCGAGATCACGGCGTCATGCGGGAAATACACGGCGGGGATGGGCGCACCGGGCTCGGCCAGGTGCTCTTTCGGCGACAACCGGACGATGGAAAGGTGAGCCTGCACCGAGTGGAACTCGCTCGCGGGAAGCCGGGCGAGGAGATGATTCCTGCTCTGAGGCGGATCGGGGTCCGAAGGGGCCTCTGCGGCGACGAGCGCCATTCACGGCTCCGGGTAAGACGCGATCGCGTCGAACGTAGCCTCCGACTCCATCGTCGGAAAGACCGACGACGGCGCAATGTACCGTGAGCTTGGGTAAAGCGTGAGAGGGAACCGGGTTAAGTACGGTACCGTACCGACGGTTCAGGTCAGACGCTCCCGGACCCAAGCCTGGTACAGGCGCTCGCAGTAGGAGTCGTTCGAGGACGTCGCGGTCTTCACCCGGCGGCCGTCGCTCAGCACGGCGAACGCGCAGAACTTGGCGACCGTCGGTCTGCCGTTGGGGCCGGTGCAATCCGGTACCGCTTCCCGGTTGACATCGATCCACACGTTGAGCTCCGGGTGCAGGCGTTGCCACGCGGAGCACTTGCCGCCGATGTCGGGATCTACTTGCTGGCCGTCCGGCTGGATCACGATGCGTTCGACGGACGCCGCTGCGCCTGCAGCGGCCTTGCGTCGCGGCGTAGGCGCGGGCTTGGACGAGTCGGATGCGGGGGGAGTTGGCGCTTTGGGGAGCTCGGCCGTCGGACGCACGTACTGCCAGGGCGTACAGGTCTCACGCGAGAGTCGCGCGGCCTGGACCGTCGCCACGCAGGAGTACCCGGTGGCTGTCTGGCCCACCTGGGGCTCGGGCAGGTGCAGCGTGTCGGTACGGCGGTCGCTCGCGCTGAGCTTGGTCTGCGATTCGCGGCCGTCGCCGAGGCCGACCTCGACGCGGATCGAGTCCGCGCGCCCCCCGCCCGAGTCCGCTTCGATCCGCCAGCTCACGACCACTTCCAGAGAATCGCCCGCGGTCGTGAGCTCGGAGCGGACATCCGCGGCGGTCGGCAGGGCCCCCGCGCTGAGCGCCACGTGCTGACGCCGCCGGATCATCCAGAGGCCGCCGACGGCCACGCCCAGCACGGCAAGCAGGAGCAGCACGAAGGGCCACCGCTTCGGCTTCGGCCGCTCGATGACCTGTTCGGTCGGCGGCTCCCAGCGCCGCATGCCTAGCGCACCAGACCGAGCATGCCCGCGCCTTGCTCGAAGACGATATCCACCGGGATGCGCTTGCTGCCGAGCCGGGACAGGTCCGCGGTCACGGTCGGACTGAGCGCACCACGCTGGGTCATGAACGACTTCACGGCCTCGTAGTCGCCGTCACCCTGCAGCCGGAGGATGAGCCCGCCGAGCGAGTCGACTGCCTGCCGCATCCTGGGGAAGTCCACCCGATAGCGTCCCGTGGCGCTGTCCCGGGCGAACGCGCCGCGCTCGGCGAAGTACGAGAGCTGCGCCGCGTTGGCTCGCCCGTGCGCCTCGGTGGCGCCGAAGCGAACCGAGCGGAAGATGCTGGCCAGGAATGTGACGTAGTGGTCCTCGAGCGCGGTTCCCCGGAGCTCGTGCTGCTCGAGCAGGCGGGTCACCATGTAGAGGCCCAGGATGTCGGCCTTTCCCTCCTCGAGCGCGCCCGCCTGCTCCTTGAGGGCCGCCCGGACGGTGCCCTTGCCGTCGACGGTGCGCTTGATGCCCAGACCGTGCGCCACTTCGTGAAACATGACGTTGGCGAAGAAGGCGTCGAACGTGATGTGGCTCTGCTGGTCCGGGGCGATGAGCTCGCCGGCGATCGGCACCAGGATCTTGTCGAATTTGGCCCGCATCACGTTCTTGAGCTGAAGCCGGCGGGTGCCTTTGCGGAGCTGAACCTCTTCGTCGTTGGGCAGGTTGATCGCGATCGTTTTCGAGCCCGCGTTGGCCTCACCCGCGTAGTAGAGTGCGTCGTAGGCGTTGAGGTCGGAGTTCGTGCCCGGGCGCTCGCGCTTGTACGCCTCGGGCACCGGGAGGCCGCGCTGGAGCCCGGGAAGGAGGCTCGCGTAGCGGGCCAGCTTCGCGCTCCACGCCTTGTCCTTGAGCAGCACGTATGCTTCCGCCCCCGCCTTGTGGCCCGTGAGCCGATCGAGGTAGGTCTCGATCGGCCCGATCACGATGTCGAGCGTGTTGCTCTTCATGTCGAGCCAGGCAAGATCGCTCGGCTGATACTCGTCGGTCTCCAGGGCCGTGGCCCGGAGCTCGAGGTACCGGCGAAGACCGGCGTCGTCCGCGAGCGTTGCGGCCTCGCGCAGGCGCGCCGCGGCGTGCCGGGTCGGCGCCTCGAAGGCCTGGTGGTAGGGAACCGCGACGAGCCGCCCCGCGCTGTCACGGCGGACGACGGTGTAGAGCCCGAGCAGGTCGGGCGACTTCTCGACCTCGTCCTTGCTCGCGTCGGCCGGGTACAGCGCCGCACCTGGCGGCCGCTCACCGACCCCGGGAATGAACGGGCGGTCGCTGGCCAGCTGGTCCCACGGGCCGTAGTTGATCTCGACGAATCGGCGGGTGGAGGAATCGCCGATGGCGGCGAGCAGCGAGTCGAGCGCGGGGTAGTACTGCAGCCGGAACACCGTGTCCATCGCGGCCGCGGCGTCGATGAGGATCGGGATCATCCGTCGCTCGCGCTCGGTCAATCCGCCGAGGTCCGCGGTGAGCCGAACGGGCGTGTACTGCGCCACCTTGTCGGCCAGGCCAGGGGTGGCCACGGCCCCCCCCGCTGCGGCATGCTCCTCCGTGTCCCGGGCGCTTCCGCATCCGAAGACGACGGCCAAGCCTGCCATCAGCGTCCAGCACGTCCACCGCCGCATCGCGCTCCCCCGACCTTACATATGTGTGATCCGTGGCGTCAGAAACTACCTTCAGCGTCCTTCCAGGTCACGCTCGCCGGGGATGTGGCGCTCGGCGCGGCCCTCGCCGGGATGGGCTTTCGCCTCCAGGAACCGCTCTCCCTTGAGGCGGATGAAAGTGACGAACTGCTCGTACTCCTCCTCCGACAAGGCGTCGGCAATCCCGGGAATCAGCCCCTTCACCAGCGTGATCCGCTCCTCGAGCGCGAGGGTGGCGGCCTGGTCGATCAGGGAACGAATCACGGGGTGGTTCATCCAGTCAGTGGCCTGGCTGGTCGTCATGGCTCCTCCGGCGTGTGAACAGACACCTATCGCCCGAACAAATTAGCACCTCCCGGGGCGCCGGGACGAGAGATGAATCACGCCCGACGACAGAGGGGGCGGCCCAGCTGGCCCGCCCCCTCCGTGCTCCTATGCCGCGGTGCCCCGCGGGGTCATTTGGCGTCCGCGAGCCGGATGCGCTCCACCCGCCTGGCCTGGGCGCGAGGGTTGAAGATCCGAAGCGTGACGATGCTGCCCGGCTTTTCGGCGGCCAGCGCCTTCCGGAGATCGCCCTCGGTCCGAACGGGCTTGTCCTCGATGGACAGGATCACGTCGGGGCCACCCCGCTGGGGGTCGTCGAACAACACCTCCCAGGCCGGTCCACCTGGAGTCACGTCCGTGACGATAAGCCCACGGGAGTCGGCCGGAATCTGGAGCTGCTGGGCCACGTCGGCCGTGACCGGCTCGACGCTGATGCCCAGCCGGTTCATGGCCGAGCCGGTGGGCGAGCCGACGTTGTCGCTATCACTGTTCTCGTCGTCGGCCGCAACCTGCGGCGCATCGTTGAGGGGCTGAAGCTTGACGTTGAACGTCTTGCGCACGCCCCCCTTCCGCGCCACCTCCACCTTCACCACGTCGCCAGGGCGGCGGAACCCGATGACCTGCTGGAGCTGGCCGACGTATTCGACCGGCTTGCCGTCCACGGCCACGATGATGTCGCCCGGCTCGATGCCGGCGGCCTTGGCCGGCGAGTCATTGCTCGGGATGTCCTTCACCACGACGCCGCGAATCTCCGGCAGCCCGACGTACGCGGCGTCGTTCAGCGTCACGTTGTCGATCGACACGCCCAGCGCCGCGCGGTGGACCTTGCCGTCCGTGATCAGCTGATTCATCACGGTGCGAGCGAGGTTGATCGGGATGGCGAAACCGTAACCCGAGTAGAAGCCCGTCTCGCTCGCGATGGCGGAGTTGATCCCGATGACCTCGCCGCGCACGCTCACCAGGGGCCCGCCCGAGTTGCCCGGGTTGATGGCGGCGTCGGTCTGGATGAAGTCCTGGATGCTGCCCTGGCCGCGGCCCGGCAGGCCGCTCAGCGCGCGCCCCTTGGCGCTCACGATGCCCGAGGTGACCGTGAACGTCAGCCCTTCGCCCAGCGGGTTGCCGATCGCCAGCACCCATTCGCCCACGCGGGCGTCGTCGCTGTTGCCGAGCGCCACCGGTGGAAGCGCGCGCGCGTCGATCTTGAGAACGGCCACGTCGGTGTTCGGATCGGTGCCGATCACCCGGGCCTTGAACTCGCGGCGATCGAGGAGCCGGACGATGACGGTCTCGGCACCCTCGACCACGTGATTATTGGTGAGGATGTACCCGTCCGCGGAGATGATGAAGCCCGATCCGCTGCCCTGCTCGATCTCCGGTTGCTGGCGGAAGCGGGGGGAGAAAAAGCGCTCCATTCCCGGGGGGACGCGCTGCTGCTGGTTGGCGTGCTCGGTCCGTTGTGAACGGATATAGACGACGCTCGGCTTCACGTGCTCGGCCACCGCGGCGAAGGCTTCGCTCAGCTCCTGCAGCGGGCGGGCGGCCGGAATCGACGGCGCGGGAACCGGGGCGATGGCCGAGGCCTGCCGGCTTTGCTCCTGGGCGGAGCCTCGGTTTGGCAGGTCGAGCAGCCCGGCGAACAGCAGCCCTAGCGCGAAGGCAAGGGCCACCAGGCCGCCGAATTTCAGCCAGTTCAACGAACGAGCGGACATCGAACGATCCTTCGGGAAACGTTGGGGAGCTGGGGCAAAAGGCCCGGAGACGCAGGCCTATTAATAGTACCTAGAATTCCGCGACGGTGTTTCGGTCGTCGTGTGCCCGATAACCTAGAGACAAACGGGGCATGGGCTTGGCCCATGCCCCTTCGCGCAACCCTGCGGACCTGGGCGGCCCGCCGGGTCACTTCTTGTCGTCCACGATCTCGTAGTCGGCCTCGACCACGTCGTCCTGACCCGGAGCCTGGCCGGCGGCCGACTCCCCTGCAGGCTGCTCCGCGCCGCCCTGGGCCTGAGCGCCCTGGTAGAGCGTCGCCCCCGCCGCCGAATACGCGGCGTTGAGTTCATCGAGCGCCCGGCGGATGCCGTCCGCCTCGCCACTCCGCAGCGCCTGCTTCGCGCCCTCCAGCGCGGAGTCCAGCCGGCTCTTCGCATCGGCGGGCAGCCGGTCCACCCACTCCTTGCTGTCCTTCTCGACCCGGTAGATCAGGCTGTCGAGCTGGTTCCGCTGCTCGATCTGCTCGCGGCGGTCCTTGTCTTCCGACGCGTGCTGCTCGGCCGCCTTCACCATCCGATCGACCTCAGCGTCGCTGAGGCCGCTCGAGGCCTCGATCCGGATCTTCTGCTCCTTGTTGGTGGCCTTGTCCTTGGCCGACACGTGCAGGATGCCGTTGGCGTCGATGTCGAAGCCCACCTCGACCTGCGGCATGCCCCGCGGAGCCGGCGGAATGCCCGTGAGCTGGAACTTGCCGATGGTCCGGTTGTCCTGGGCCATCTGTCGCTCGCCTTGCAGCACATGGATCTCGACCGTGGTCTGGTTGTCCTCGGCGGTGGAGAACGTCTCCGACTTCTTGGTCGGGATCGTCGTGTTCCGCGGGATGAGCACCGTGGTCACGCCGCCCAGCGTCTCGATGCCGAGCGAGAGCGGGGTCACGTCGAGGAGCAGCACATCCTTGACCTCACCGCCCAGCACGCCGCCCTGGATGGCCGCGCCGATCGCCACGACCTCGTCCGGGTTGACCGACTTGTTCGGCTCCTTCCCGAAGAAGTCCTTGACGATCTGCTGGATCTTGGGGATACGAGTCGAACCGCCGACCAGGATGACCTCGTCGATCGACTTCGGGTCGAGCCCCGCGTCCTTGAGCGCCTGCTGCATCGGCGGGAGGGTGCGCTGGATGAGGTCGTCCACCAGCTGCTCGAACTTGGCCCGCGTGAGCGAAATGTTGAGATGCTTCGGCCCCGACTGGTCGGCCGTGATGAACGGCAGATTGATGTCGGTCTGGGTGGTGCTCGAGAGCTCCATCTTGGCCTTCTCCGCGGCCTCCTTCAGGCGCTGGAGCGCCATCGGATCCTTGGAGAGGTCGATGCCCTGGTCCTTCTTGAACTCGGTCACGAGCCAGTCGATGAGGCGCTGGTCGAAGTCGTCACCGCCCAGGTGGGTGTCGCCGTTGGTGCTCTTCACCTCGAAGACGCCTTCGGCGAGCTCCAGCACGCTGATGTCGTACGTGCCGCCGCCGAGGTCGAATACGGCGACCTTCTCTTCCTTCTTCTTGTCGAGCCCGTAGGCCAACGCCGCGGCCGTGGGCTCATTGATGATGCGCTGCACGTCGAGGCCCGCGATCTTGCCGGCGTCCTTGGTGGCCTGACGCTGGGCGTCGTTGAAGTACGCAGGCACGGTGATGACCGCCTTGTCCACCGAGTGGCCAAGGTAGTCCTCCGCCGTCTGCTTCATCTTCTGCAGGATCATGGCGGAGATCTCGGGCGGCGTGTAGGTCTTGCCGTCGATCTTGACCGCCGCGAGGCCGTTGGGTCCCGCCACCACCTCGTAGGGCACGCGCTTGATCTCTTCGGTGATCTCGTTCAGGCGCCGGCCCATGAACCGCTTGATCGAGAAGATGGTGCGCTTGGGGTTGGTCACGGCCTGGCGCTTGGCCACCTGGCCCACCAGCCGCTCCCCCTCCTTGGTAAACGCAACCACCGAGGGGGTAGTCCGCCCTCCCTCGGCGTTCGGGATGACGACCGGATCGCCACCCTCCATGACGGCGACGACCGAGTTGGTCGTGCCGAGGTCAATTCCGATGATCTTGGAAGCCATGTCGACTCCGAGTGAAGGTCTGCCGGTTTCGCGATGGCCCCCGCGAGCGCAAGTGCCGTACCCGCCAAAACTGCCAAAATGGCTGCCATTTACCCCCGTGACACGGGTCACGACGGCCGAACGGCAGACTGACCTATGATAGTGTCGTCCGCTGGAGGGCCGGTTGGCCGGGGTACGAACTCGAGGAGGCAAGCATGCTGTGGACGATCTTCGTGATCCTGCTGGTACTGTGGCTGCTGGGGGTGGTCACCTCCTACACGCTGGGCGGGTTCATCCATGTCCTGCTGGTAGTCGCGGTCGTCCTCGCCATCATGCAACTCCTACAGGGACGACGCGCACTCTGATGATGCGTGTCTGACCAGGCGCCGCAGATGGCGACCAGGGGGCGGAGATCACGGTCCAGCGACCGGTGACTTCCGCCCCCTATATTCTGTCCCATGTTCCCCTACCGTGACGACAATCCGACCCTCGGCCAGCCGGTGGTCACCCTGCTCATCATCGCCGCGAACGCCGCGGTGTGGATCCTGATTCAGGGCATGGGGCAGGATCCGGCGCTGGCCCGGTCGGTCTGCGAGCTCGGGCTCATTCCCGGGGAGTTCCTCGGGCGCGTCGTCGCGGGCACGTCGATCCCGCTGAGTCCCGGCGAGGTGTGCGTGCTCGGAGTCCAGCGGCACTGGTACACGCCGCTCACCTCCATGTTTCTCCACGGCGGCTGGCTGCACCTGATCGGCAACATGTGGTTCCTCTGGGTCTTCGGGAACAATGTCGAGGATTCGATGGGCCACGTCCGGTACCTCGCGTTCTATCTGCTGTGCGGCCTCGCCGCGGCCGCCGCGCAGACCTTCGTGAGCCCCGACAGCGTCATCCCGATGGTCGGCGCCTCGGGGGCGATCAGCGGCGTGATGGGCGCCTACGTCATCCTGTATCCGCGCGTGCGGGTGCACATGCTGGTGTTCCTGTTCATCTTCGTCACCCGCATCGTGGTTCCGGCCTACCTGATGCTTGGCTACTGGTTCCTCCTCCAGTTGCTCGGGGGCAGCGCCGCGCGCGGAGAGGGCGGGGTGGGGGTCGCCTTCTGGGCGCATGTGGGCGGATTCGTCGCCGGCGCGCTGCTCATCTCGGTCTTCAAGGATCCGGAGCTGGTCAGCCGGCACCGCGCGCTCGCGCGGTACGTGTAGCCGCTCGCGCGGACCCGGCTCGGGTCCCTCTCGCGCCGAGGGCGGCGCATGGCGCCAGGCTCGTCTCGCGGAGTATGTTCCCACCCATGTCCGACCCGCATGCCCGAGGTGTGATCGCCGACTCGTCCGCCGCCCCATTCGACGTTCCCGTCGCGCCCCGGAATCCCGGGATGCCGCTGGAACTGGACTGGGTGGAGGAGGCGCGGGTCAATCGCAGCGCCGTCGAGCGGCGGGCGGCCACGCTGCGCACCAGGCGAACGGTCAAGAAGCAATGGCAGGCGGCGTGGCTGCTCCGGGCGGTGACGCTGATGGACCTGACGACGCTGTCGGGAGACGACACGCCCGGCCGGGTGCGCCGGCTCTGTGCCAAGGCCCGCCGCCCGGTCCGCGAGGACCTGCTCGAGGCGATGGGAGCGACCCAGCTGCCGATCAGGGTCGGCGCGGTCTGCGTCTACCACACGTTCGTCGATACCGCGGTGGAAGCGCTCGAAGGCTCCGGCATTCCGGTCGCGGCGGTGTCGACCGGGTTTCCCGCGGGGCTCTCGCCGTTCCCGCAGCGGATCGGCGAGATCCGCGCCTCGGTAGCCGCGGGCGCGGAGGAAATCGACGTCGTGATCACCCGCGCGCACGCGCTCACCGAAAACTGGCGCGCCCTCTACGACGAGGTGCGCGCCATGCGGGAGGCCTGCGGTGACGCGCACATCAAGACGATCCTGGCCACCGGCGAGCTCGGCACGCTTCGCACCGTCGCGCGCGCCAGCCTGGTCTGCATGATGGCGGGGGCCGACTTCATCAAGACGTCGACGGGGAAGGAAGGCGTCAACGCCACGCTTCCGGTCGGGCTGGTGATGGCCCGCGCCATTCGCGAGTACCGCGAGCGCACCGGCCACCTCGTCGGCCTCAAGCCGGCCGGCGGGATCCGCGCCGCCAGGGAGTCGCTGGACTGGCTCGCGCTGATCAAGGACGAGCTGGGCGATCGCTGGCTGCGTCCCGATCTGTTCCGGTTCGGCGCGAGCTCGCTTCTCACCGACATCGAACGGCAGCTCGAACACTTCGTCACCGGGCGGTACTCGGCCGCGCACCGACATCCCACGGGGTGAAGCCACCCTTCATGCTCGAGGCCCCATGACCTCCATTCCCGACATCTTCGGGACGATGGCGTACGGTCCCGCCCCGGAGGCGGTGGCGCCCGCGCACGCCTGGCTGGACCAGCATGAGCGTCGATTCGGGCTGTTCATCGGCGGGACGTGGACCGCCCCGGGCGGCGAGACCTTCGAGTCGCTGAATCCGGCGACCGGCAAGCCACTCGCCCGGCTGACGCAGGCCGGCGCGGCCGACGTGGATCGAGCGGTCCGCGCCGCGCGGGCCGCGCAAGCGGCGTGGTGGGGCCTCGGCGGCCACGGCCGGGCCCGATACCTCTACGCCATCGCCCGGCAGGTCCAGAAGCACAGCCGCCTGTTCGCCGTGCTCGAGTCGCTCGACAACGGGAAGCCGATCCGGGAGTCGCGCGACATCGATGTGCCGCTGGTGGCGCGTCATTTCTATTATCACGCGGGCTGGGCGCAGCTCATGGCACGGGAGCTCCCGGGGCGGGAGCCGGTGGGCGTCATCGGGCAGATCATCCCCTGGAACTTTCCGCTGCTCATGCTGGCCTGGAAGATCGCGCCCGCGCTGGCCATGGGAAACACGGTGGTGCTCAAGCCCGCCGAGTTCACGTCGCTCACGGCGCTCCGCTTCGCGGAGCTGTGCGACGAAGTCGGGCTCCCGCCCGGGGTCGTCAACATCATCACCGGCGATGGGCGCACGGGCGAGGCGATCGTGGCCCACCCCGACATCGACAAGATCGCGTTCACCGGCTCGACGGAGGTCGGGCGGATCATCCGCACCGCGACGGCCGGGAGCGGGAAGAAGCTGTCGCTCGAGCTGGGCGGCAAGTCGCCATTCATCGTGTTCCCCGACGCGGACCTCGACAGCGTGGTCGAGGGCGTGGTGGACGCGATCTGGTTCAATCAGGGCCAGGTCTGCTGCGCCGGGTCGCGCATCCTGGTGCAGGAAGGCGTGGCGGAGCGCCTCGTGGCCAAGCTCAAGGCCCGGATGGAGACGCTCCGCGTCGGCGATCCGCTCGACAAGGCCGTGGACATGGGCGCCATCATCGCGCCGGTCCAGCTGCAGAAGATCCAGGAGCTGGTGCGGCGCGGACAGGAAGAGGGCGCGGAGCTGTGGCAGCCCTCGTGGAGCTGTCCGCGCGAGGGCTGGTTCTTCCCGCCGACGCTGTTCACGGAGGTCGCGCCCGCCGCGACCATCGCGCAGGTGGAGATCTTCGGTCCGGTGGTCGTGCTGATGACCTTCCGTACGCCCGTGGAGGCCGTCGAGCTGGCCAACAACACGCGTTACGGCCTCGCGGCCAGCCTGTGGACCGAGAACATCAACCTGGCACTGGATGTCGCCCCGCAGCTCCAGGCGGGAACGGTGTGGATTAATTGCACCAACGTCTTCGACGCCGCCAGCGGCTTCGGCGGATATCGCGAGAGCGGCTTCGGGCGGGAGGGGGGTCGGGAGGGGCTGAGAGAGTATGTCAGGTGGACGGCCGGTCGGACGGGCGTACCGTCGGATGGTCGGCGCGACAGGGCAAAAGGGAGCAAGGGCGCCAATGCGACCCGGCGCTCCGAGCAGCGGATCGCGCGCGACTCGTCCGCCCGCCCGCCCGCCCGACGGTCCGACCATCTGCCCGTGCCGCCGATCGACCGGACGCCGAAGCTCTACATCGGCGGCAAGCAGGTGCGACCGGATTCAGGGTACAGCTTGCCCGTGCTCGATGCCGAGGGCCGACGCGTCGGCGAGGTCGGCCACGGCAATCGCAAGGACGTGCGCAACGCGGTGGAGGCCGCCCGCAAGGCCGCGGGGTGGGCGCACGCCACGGCGCACAACCGGGCTCAGGTGTTGTTCTACCTCGCGGAGAATCTGGCGGCGCGCGGCGAGGAGTTCGCCGGTCGGATCGCGTCGTTCACGGGCGACGAGGCGTCGGGCGAGCGGGAGGTGGCGCTCGCGATCGAGCGCATCTACTCCTATGCCGCCTGGGCGGACAAGTACGACGGTTTCGTTCACCATACGCCCTACCGGAACATTACCCTCGCCATGCCTGAGCCGATCGGGGTCCTCGGCGTCGTCTGTCCCGAGGCACCCTCGCTGCTGGGGCTCGTCTCCGCAGTCTTGCCGGCGATCGCCATGGGCAACAGGGTCGTCGCGGTGCCGTCCTCGCGGGCTCCGCTGCTCGCGACGGATCTCTACCAAGTGCTGGACACCTCCGACGTGCCGGGCGGCGTCGTGAACATCGTCACGGGCGTTCGCGATGAGCTCGCGCCGGTGCTGGCCGCGCACGACGACGTGGACGGAGTCTGGTACTTCGGGAGCGCGGAAGGCGCCGCCGAGGTGGAGCGCCTCTCCGCGGGCAACATGAAACGCACCTGGGTGGACCACGGGCACGCCCGCGACTGGACCGATGCGAGAAATGAGGGAGAGGAGTTCCTGGAGCAGGCGACCCAGGTGAAGAACATCTGGGTGCCGTACGGCGAGTGATGACGACCGCTTCGGCGCGACCGCCTCAGGAGCGCGCGCGCCCGAATGTCAGCGGGGCATCCAGGTCGGATTCGCCCCGAACAGTCCGTCGACCAGCCCGATGCGATAGGCGAGCGCGAGGCCGAACCCGACGCTGATCACGCCCGACGCGAGCCGCAGGCCCCGCTGGAGCCGGTCGGAACGGACCGTGGCATACGTGAAGGGCCACGCAACCATCGCCGTCACCAGCACCATCCCCACCACCGTTCCCAGCCCGAACACGAGCAGGTAGGCGATCGCCCACCGGCTGTTGCCGATCGCGCCCAGCACGAGCAAGGCCACCGCGGCCGAGCCGGCCAATCCGTGGACCAGTCCGACGACGAACGGCCGGACCAGCTGATACAGCGTCATCCCGCCGAGCCATCGGTCGAGCCTGGCCAGCGGCGTCTGCTCGGCCGCATGCGGGTGCACGTCGGGCTCGTGATGATGGGGGTGCGTGTGGACGTAGTCGCCGTGACGGTGAGGGTGCGTGTGCGTCACGCCGTCATCGTGGGCCGCCTCCGCCACGCGCTCCGTCACCTGCCGGATCGCGCCCCGCAGCGTGAGCGCGCCGAGGACCATCAGCATGACCCCGACGGACAACTCGAGCGAGAGCCCCACCCGAGCCGGAATGACCCACCCGAGGAGGATGATGCCCCCGCCCACGGCGAGGATCGTGAGCGTGTGGCCGATGCCCCAGGCGATCCCGATCAGCGCGGCGTGGCGGGGACGGCGGTGGCGCGAGACGATGGTGCTGACGGCGATCACGTGGTCCGGATCGGTCGCGTGCCGCATGCCGAGAAAGAACCCGAGCGCGACGATGACGGCGAGACTGGTCACGGGAGCGTGTCCGCGACGGAGACCCCGCGGGCGTCGGCCCGGTGCCGCTCGAGGAGACCGAGAAACCGGTCCATGCCTTCGCCGGTGCGGGCGGAGAGCCGGATCGTCTCCATCCCGGGGCGAACCGCCTGGATGTTGGCGGCCGCACCAGGCCAATCGAAGCCGACGGCGTCGGCGAGGTCGAGCTTCGTCACGAGCGCCACGTCCGCACTGTTGAAGATGGTGGGATACTTGAGCGGCTTGTCCTCGCCCTCGGTGACGGAGATCGCCACGAAGCGGAGGTCCTCCCCCAGGTCGTACGACGCCGGGCAGACGAGGTTTCCCACGTTCTCGACGAAGAGAAAGTCCAGCCGGTCGAGCTCCCACCCTTCGATGGCGCGCTGGATCATCGCCGCCTCGAGGTGGCAGACGGTTCCCGTCACGATCTGCTCCACGCGGGCGCCGCTCCGCTTGAGTCTGGCCGCGTCGTTCTCCGTGGCCAGATCGCCGACCAGCGCCGCCACGCGATGCCGGGCGTGGAGCAGCGTGAGCGTGCGCTCGAGCAGCGTCGTCTTGCCGGCGCCCGGGCTCGAGACCAGGCTCACGACGAAGACGCCCGCCTCACGGAAGCGACTCCGCAGCTCACGGGCCACCACGTCGTTCTGCTTGAGCACGTTCTTCCTGACCTCGACCAGTCGCGGCTCTCGGCTCATGTCTCGATCTCCAGGGCCACCATCTCCAGCTCCTTCCCCTGCCGGATCTCCGGCGTCGGCGCCCCGCACTCGGAGCAGCTGAACGCCTGGACGCTGCTCAGCGACCGCAGAGCGCGGCACTCGGGACAGAACACGACCACGGGCAGCTCCTCGATGACCAGCCGCGATCCCGCGAGCGGCGTTTCCGCGCACGCCATCTCGTACGAGGACAGCAGGGCTTCCTTCACCACGCCCGCGAGCGCACCGAGGCGAAGGTGCACGGCGCACACGCGGCCGCCCTGGCGCTCGGCCTCCTCTTGCGCCAGATCGACGATGCTCAGCGCAATCGAGAGCTCGTGCATGGTCCGAGTGCGGCCAGTCCGGCCTGCCCCAGGCTGACGCCGCCGTCGTTCGGTGGCACGGCGTGGTTGATCCAGAGCTCGAGCTTCGCGCGCCGCAGGCGTGGCGCGAGCTCCTCGAGCAGCAATCCGCTCTGAAACACGCCGCCGGAGGCGACGACGATGTCGAGCCGAAGTGCGCGACAGAGGGATGCTGCCGCCTCCGCCAGTCCGTGCGCGAGGCCAACGTGGAACGCGCGGGCGATCTCGCCGGCGGCGCGACCGCGCCGCCGGTCCTCCACGACGGCGCCGAGCAGCGGCCTCCAGTCCAGCTCTCCATGGTCGTAGGGAAAGGCATACGGCTCGACGGGCGGCGCCGTTCGGGCCAGCTGCTCGGTCCAGATGGCGGCTTGACCCTCGAACGTGATCGGTCGCACGAACCCCAGGAGCGCCGCGGCGGCGTCGAAGAGGCGTCCCGCTGAGGTAGTCGAGAAGACACGTGTGCGGGACTGGAGCAGGCGGAGCGCGTTCGCGTAACGGTCGGGAAAATCGAACGGCCGCCGCCGGAGATCGGGCAGGTCGGGGAGCTGGGCCAGGAAGCCGGCAGCGGCCTGCACCGGGTTCCGGGCCGCGGCATCGCCGCCCGGCAGCGCCGCCGGGCGGAGGTGCGCGACGCGCTCGAAGCCATCCTCGATCGTCCCCACGAACACCTCGCCGCCCCAGATGGTCCCGTCGTCCCCGTACCCGGTGCCATCGAATCCCAGGCCGAGCACCCGCGTCCGCCAGGCCCCCCGCTCCACGAGGACCGAGGCGATGTGCGCCCGATGATGCTGGACGGTCCTCACCTCCGGCGCGGCAAGCTCGAGCGCCTCCGCGGCGGACCGATAGTGGGGATGCGCGTCCCGGGCCACCAGCAGATCCTCGCGCGCGACGTCGTACATCGCCAGCAGGTCATCGATGGTCTCACGGTAGGCGCGCAGGGACTGCGCGTCGTCCAGGTCGCCGATATGCTGGCTGACGAAGGCCTGGCCGTCCACGACGAGCGTGACGGTGTTCTTGAGGTCCGCGCCCAGCGCCAGGACCGGCCGATCGGTCGGAATGAAACCGACCGACGCGGGAGCGTAGCCGCGCGCGCGCCGGAGAACGACGGGGCCGAGCGGTCCGGCGCGCGCGACGGAGTCCTCGAGCGCGGCGCGCGATCGGCCGCTCGCCGACCAGGAACGCATCGGCCAGGTCCGCCAGGCGCTCCCGGGCGTCGTCATCCTCGTACGCGATCGGCTCGCTCGAGCGATTGGCGCTCGTCATGACCAGGACATCCGGCGCCCCGGCCGCGAACAGCAGGTGGTGCAGCGGCGTGTAGGGCAGCATGACGCCGAGCTCGGCGTTGTCGGGCGCGACGTGAGCGAGATGGACCCGCGCCGGCGCGAGCACGATCGGCCGAGCGGGCGCCGGTCAGCAGGGCCTCGGCCTCGGCCGACAGCTCGATGATCGTTCGCGCGACGGCGACATCCCTCACCATCAGAGCGAACGGCTTCTCCTTCCGAAACTTTCGCGTACGGAGCGCATCCACCGACGGTCGCTTGGCGCGCGTCGCAGGCGAGATGGTAGCCGCCCAGTCCCTTGATCGCGACGATGGCGCCCGACCGGAGCAGCTCCGCGGTCCGGTCGAATCGCCGCGGCGCTCTCCAACCCCTCACCTCCTGGCTCGAGCCGGTAGCCGGGGCCGCAGGCGGGGCAGGCGATCGGCTGGGCGTGGAACCGGCGGCACCAGGGGTCGTGATACTGGCGATCGCAGAGTGGGTCCATCCGCCACCCCGCCATCGTCGTCGCGGCGCGGTCGTAGGGCAGCCGCTGAATGATGGAGTAGCGCGGCCCGCAGTCGGTGCAGTTGATATAGGGATACTCGTAGCGCCGATCGGCCGGGTCGAAGCAGCTCCGTGAGGCAGTCGGTCGCACACCGGCGAGGTCGGGCGAGATGCGCGACGGTGGGCTGTCGCTGGCGGCGGCTGAAGCGGATGGTGAAGTCGTCGAGGCCCGTGGGCGTCGCGGCATGCACGTCGACGGCGGTGATGTCGGCCGCGGGCGGCGCCTGCGCCTGCAGGTCGCGCACGAAGGCCTCGAGGCGGTCCTGCGCCCCTTCGAGGTGAATCTCGACGCCGTCCTCTCCGTTCAGCACCCACCCGGCCAGCGTGTTGGCGCAGGCCAGCCGGTACACGAATGGCCGGAATCCGACGCCCTGGACCACGCCGCGGACGCGGACCGAGCAGGCGGTGCGGCTCATCGGGTCAGGCGCTCACCGTGCAGCCGCGTCCCTGCCAGCCGACCTGCACGACCCGGCCGTCCTCCACCAGGATCGGGCACCGTGCGCTCGGCGCCGGCCAGTGCGCGCATGCGCGCGCGCGCGGCCGCGTCGGTCTCGACGTCGTACTCCTCGAAGCTGGCGCCGCGCATGTCCAGCCAGCTCCCGCAGGTCGCGGGTATAGGGACAGGTGGCCGTGCCGAACAGCTCAAGCCTGGGCATGGCGCAGCCCCTCCAGGCTCTCGCGCATCACGTGGTAGATCGATGCCTGCACTTCCTGGATCCGCGGGATGTAGTCCGAGCCGACCACGATGCAGTAGGTCGGCGAGTCCGCTGCCGCCGGATCTCGCCGCCGTCGTAGCCGAGCAGCGCGACGGTGAGCAGGCCGCGCTTGCGCGCCTCGGCCAGGGCGATCATCACGTTGCGCGAGCCGCCGCTGGTGGAGATGCCGACGGCGACATCGTCGGGCCGCGCGTGCGCGATGAGCTGGCGAAGAAAGATCGACATCCGTGCCCACGTCGTTGGCGATCGCGCTGAGCGTGGCGGGCTCGAGCGACGAGCGAGATGGCCGGCACCGGCGGTGAGCCCGCGGGGGGCGCCACGCAGTCGATCGCCCAGTCGTTGGCGTCGGTCGCCGAGCCGCCGTTGCCGAAGAGGATGAGCTTGCCGCCGCGGGCGAGCCGCTCGTGGATCGCGACCGTCGCGCTCGCCGATCTGGTCGGCCTGCTCGCGGCGCCACCTGCGTCCGGAGCGTCGCGTCGTCCGAGACCTTCATCCGGATCGAGTCCGCCACCTCGTGCGACCAGTGCTCGGCCGTCTCCTGCTTCTCCTTGCCGAGAAACGGATAGAGGAACCCCGCCTCGCCGACGTCGTGGCCCAGCTCGCGATGCTCGAAGAAGACGTGCACCGTCTCCCAGAGCGTGTGATACAGGATCTCGATCAGCTCCTGATGCATGAACGGGTCCTGGGTCATCCCGCGAGACGGCGTACGCGCCCTCGTCGCCGGGCAGCGCGAACGTCATGGCGCCGCGGCGCGCGGCGCCGGCGCAGCGCCGCGGCCACCTCGGGATCGCCCTCGGGCGGACCGAAGCCCATCACCATGTCGTCCGGCTGCACGAGCGCCTCGAGCCACGGCCCGAAGTCGAGCGAGAGATCGAGCGCCGGGAGCGCGCGCTTGCCGACGATGACGGGATGCACGAACTCGACCGACACGTGCTGCGCATCGGTTGCGTAGGGGCCGCGTCCGAAGGCGAGAGGCGCCCGCCGCGCAGGAAACGCTCCGACATCTCGCGGCACGCGTGTGCGAGACGCAGCGCCTCCCGCTCGAAGAAGCGCTCGAAGACGCGATTCCGCAGCGAGCAGCTTCTCTTCGACCTGCACGGGCAGACGCTGAGGTGATCGCCATCGGCCGCCTAGCAGATCCTGGGGAGCGGATCGCCCGACGAGCATGTCGACGATCCGGCTGCCGCCGTAGCGGGTCGTCACCAGGACGGCGGCCGCCGGCTGTTCGTGCACCTCGCCGATCAGCGCCGCCTCGGCGCCGCCGGGCGCCGCGCGCAGGGCGTCGAGCGCCGCGGTCGGCGAGCTCGGGAGCGACCACCGCGAGGAACTGGCCTTCATTGGCGATATGGAGCGGATCGAGGCCGAGCAGCTCGCAGGCCCCGCGGACCTGGTCGCGCACCGGGATCGACTCCTCCTCCAGATGGACGGCGAGGCCGCACTCGAGCGCGAGCTCGTTCAGCGACGTGGCGACGCCGCCGCGGGTGGGATCCCGCATCCAGCGGATGCCGGGGCCCGCGACCGACGCGATGGCCTCGACGAGCGGCAGCACCGGGCGGGTGTCGGAGCGCAGGTCCGCCTCGAGGTCGAGCTCGCCGCGCGCGAGGAGGATGGTGATGCCATGATCGCCGATGGGACCGGACAGCAGCACCTTGTCGCCGGGGCGGACCGAGGCCGCGCGCGACCGACACGTCCCGGCATGCGCCGGCCGAGGCCCGTGGTCGTGATGTACATGCGGTCCGTCTTGCCGTGCTCGACGACCTTGGTGTCGCCGCCGACGATCGCGACGCCGGCCCGGCGCGCGGCATCGGCCATCGCGCGCACCTCGGCCTCGAGCTCGGACGTCGGGAGCCCGGCCTCGAGCAGGAACGTCGTCACGATGGCCACCGGCGTGGCGCCCGACACGGCCAGGTCGTTCACGGTCCCGTTCACGGCCAATTCGCCGATCGAGCCGCCGGGGAAGCGGAGCGGAGTGACCACGAAGCTGTCGGTGGTGATCGCGAGCTCGGCCCCGTCCACGGCGAGCCGCGCCGCGTCGCCGAGCCGATCGGCGGCAGGTGTCGAGAGGTCGTAGAGCAGGGGAACGAACAGGCCGTCCACGAGCCGGCGGCTCGCCTTGCCCCCGGCGCCATGCGCCATCTCGATCTGCGGGTCGCGGAAACGGACCTGGGGCGAGGGGCCGTCCACGGAGGCCTCGCCCGTCAGACCGGTGCCACGAGACTCTGCGTCGAGGCGCTGGCCTTGCGGTGTTCGTAGTTGTAGTACGCGGCGCATGATCCTTCCGAAGAAACCATCAGGGCGCCAACGGGGTGCTCGGGCGTGCATTCGCGCCCGAACAGCTTGCACTGGACCGGCTTGAGGACGCCCTTGAGCACCTCTCCGCACTGGGCGGCCTTGGGGTCGGTAACGCGAACGCCCGGCCACATCGAAGAGGCGCTCGGCGTCCCACGCGGCGAACTCGTCGCGGATCCGAAGCGCCGACTGCGAGATGAATCCGAGCCCGCGCCATTCGAAGTACGGCCGGAGCTCGAACACCTCGCGCCATGGCCCGAAGCGCGGCGCGGTTTCCCTCCCACGGGACCACCCGGGTGTACTGGTTCTCGACCTCGGCCCGGCCTTCCCCGAGCTGGCGCAGGAGCATCACGATCGACTGCAGCAGATCGAGCGGCTCGAAGCCGGAGACCACGATGGGCTTCGCCTCGTCCCGGGCGATCCACTCATAGGGGCGACAGCCAATCACCGTCGAGACGTGCCCCGGGCCGATGAAGCCGTCGAGGCGCATGTCGGGCGAGTCGAGGATGGCCCGGATGGCCGGGATGATGGTGACGTGGTTGCAGAAGACCGAGAAGTTCCGGAGCCCCTCCTCGCGCGCGCGGAGCAGCGTCAGCGCGGTCGAGGGCGCGGTCGTCTCGAAGCCGATCGCGAAGAACACGACGTGCTTGTCCGGATTGGTCCGCGCGAGCTTGAGCGCATCCGACGGGGAATAGACGATGCGGACGTCCAGCCCTTTCGCCTTGTGCTCGAGAGGGCTGCCGTGCGCGCCGGGCACGCGCATCATGTCGCCGAACGCGCTGAAGATGACGTCGGGGCGCTGGGCCAGCAGCAGCCCGTCGTCGATCCGGCCCATCGGCAGCACGCAGACGGGGCAGCCCGGCCCATGGATCAGCTCGATGTTCGGCGGCAGTACGTCCTTGAGGCCGAAGCGATAGATCGCGTGCGTGTGGCCGCCGCAGACCTCCATCAGACGGTAGTGGCGACCGGGATCGGCGAGGCGCCGAATCTCGTCGGCCGTCCGGCCGATCACCTCGGGGTCGCGGAACTCATCCACGAATTTCACGGCTCATCCTTCCCTTCCAGCCCGTAGCCGCGGACCTCATCCATGGCCGCCTGGTCCTCGCCGAGGATCGCTGAGCGTGCGCATCTGATCGGCGGCCTCGTGCTCGCTGATCTTGCTCATGGCGAACCCGACATGGATGAGCACCCAGTCACCCACCTGCGGCCGCTCGTCCTGCAGGAGGCCCAGGTCCACGCGACGGCGGACCCCCGTCACCTCGACCACGCCGATCGTGGGCCAGTCCGCGACCAGCTCGACGATCTTCCCCGGGATGGCAAGACACATGGCGACGCTCCCCTTACTCGCTATTTCCTTACGTCCTATTTGCGCGCGGGGAGCCGAGTCGTCAACTCGCCGCCTCGATCCCAGGTCACGCGGTCGACGCTTCGACGCCGCCGGCGCCCTCCCGCCGATCGGCTGTCGGGCCCGCCGCCGGCTGCCGTTCCGCTACCGGTCGGGCGACGATGTCGAACGCCAACTTCACCTCGTCCTTAACCTTGAGCATGCCACCCGCCACCGCAACCTGGTCGATGTGGTAGTCGCTCTGGCGGAGCGTCGTCTCGCCCTGGGCGCGCACCATGTCGCCCGACGGGTAGATGCGGAGCGGCACCTGGCATGGCCGGCTCACGCCGTGGAGCGTGAGCTCGCCGTCGAGCGCGGCCTGGAACGGTCCCCCCGGACTCCCCGTGAGCGCGACCCGCTCGGCGACGAACAGGATCTCCGGGTAGGCCTCGCTCTCGAGCACCTCCTGGTTCGTCACCCGCTCGATCTCGCGCCGATCCTTGTCGCTTATGGAGTCGAGGAGGCCGAGCGAGGACGACTTCACCGCCAGCCGGACCGAGCTCGCACTCGGCGGCCCGGGATCGAACTCGACCTCCCCGGCGAGGTCCCGCGCGAGGAAGGTCGGATCGTGCCCCATGCCACCCAGCACGCCCCCGGCGAAGGCGCGGACCGTGAAGCGACTGGCGCTCGCGTCGATCCGGTAGCGCACGGGTTCGGGCCTACATCGCCCGCAGCTTCAAGTAGCGCTGCACGTCGGGCATGGCGGTTTCCAGGAGGAGACCCGGACTCACCTCGCCCAGATACCGCCGGATGGAGCGATTGGACAGCACGAGGCCGGCGCCGAAGACCATGCAGGCGAGACCTCCAAAGAGCATCAGCGTCTCCCGGTCGCTTGCCTCACCGTCCCGCACCGATGCGATCGTGGTCATGCAGCACACTCCTCTCTCTGGGTGGCGATGGACGCCGATCAGGGTTCCGACGCGAGGAACCGCGCGATCAACGACTCGACCAGCGTGACTGCTTCGGCAACCGCCGCCTGCACCGGTGGGCTGAGGCCGATGTGCCCTTCCTCGGGGCCCAGTGTCCCCGGCTCGCACCCCACCACTACCACGGGCGCGGGCGCTCCCCCGAGCGAGCGCGCGAGGCGGAGCACGCTCACCGGATTCATCGCGTGGCCATCCAGGAAGCCGGGATCGCCGGTGGCGGCCTCGAGCTCGTCCGGTTCGGGCTCCATCACGTACAACGTTCCCGGAGCCTCGCCGCGGGGGCATGCATCCACCAGAATCGCGTGATCGGGACCGGCCATGAGGGCGTAGGCCAAGTCGTAGCCGCGGATCCCGTAGTCGCCGACGGATACCCCGGCGGGAAGCGGCCGCGCCGCCATCCGCTGGGCCACTTCGACGCCGAAGCCGTCATCGCCCAGAAAGATGTTGCCGATGCCGGCGACCAGGATGGACCGGGTCGCCGCGGGTCGCACGGTGCCATCGTCCGGCAGAATCTCGAGGTCCTCAGGCGCGAAGAAGAAGCGGTGCCCGGGCTGGCGCATCATGCCGAGGTGGGCGCCGGGGTCATCGTCGAGCACCACCGAGACGAGGACCTTCCCCTCGAGGTCTTCCTCGACGGACTCGACGGTCGCAGCCTTGTCGATGAGGATCAGATCGAGCACGTCCCCGCCGGCCCGCGGCCGGAGCCGGACGCGCGCGCCCTTGGCCGGGAGCGGGCCGGCGGCACTCACGCGCCATCCCTCGCGCGCACGGGTCGCATGGTCCCATGCAGGCCCATCAGTTCTTCCGCCGCCAGCGACTCGGTGCGCTCGAGCAGCAGCCGCGCGTGCTCGTCCGACTCGGCGATCTCCCGCTTCTCGTCGTCGCTCAAGGTCATGATCCGGAGCGACAGGATCTCGTCGATCTCGGTACCGTCGAACAGGTCACCACGGCTCTCGGGCGCGATCTCGGGGTAGTCGTAGAGGATGATGGGAGACGACAGCATGGTGTCCCGCGTGCCGGGCGGACCGGCGAGCACGGGCCAGGTCCCGACGTTCCGGCACTGGGCCGTCGCCTCGCGCAGGGCGGCGGGCGGATCGATCAGGGAGGTGAACTCGCCGCTCTCGACGGTCAGGATCGTGTGGACGGCCACGAGGCACACCGAGAGAAGCTCGTCGCGGAGCGCCGGGCTCGGCACCCGCTCGGTCCGGTTGTCGATTTCAACGCCGATCACGTACGCGTCATCGCCGGCCGGCCGGACGGCTACCTCGATCTCGAGTTCGATCCCCGCCTGCCGGCGGCGAACGACGCCCACCGGGTCCCCGCTCGATCCGGAGATGGGCTCGCGCTGGTCCGTGTCTGGGAACGCGACACGCCGACGGTGGATGCTTCCCAGGAGATCCGACAGCGCGAGGCGGGACAGCGTGACCTCCCGCTCCACCGCCTCCTGCCATGGCTGGTAGACCCGGCCGCCGGCCTCGAGGCGCGCGACCTCGCGGGCGCCGGCGCCTCCCTCCGTCGGCTGCTCGACGGTCCGGGTGACCAAGTGGAGGAATCGTACCTCGATGTCGACCGTCGGCGTCGGACCCACGACCAGGCATTCGGTCCGCATGAGGCTCGGCTCGACGCCATCCTGGGCGCGGCTGTGCGCGTCCGGGTAGATCACGCCGAAATTGAAGCGCTGCCGGTTCTTCACCGCCGACGGGCGGTACGGGTACAACAGGTACCCTTCATAGAGCAGCGTTCGCGCGAGCGCCCCCACGTCCCCCCGGCTCACACCGGCGCTCCTTCCTCCACCACGCGCAGCATCCCTTCCACCGCCTGCTCCCAGCCGGTGATGCCGTGTCGCACCTTGTACTGGTACAGCCGATCGTAGACGTCGCGGCGCAGCTGCAGGAATGCCAGGTTCGGATAGTACGCATCCATCAGCCGCTGCCAGGTGGCGACGGGAAGCCGGAACTGCGCCTCCTTGGTCCACGAGATGGGGCTGACCTGAAGCGCGCCGGACGCGCTCTGGTAGAACACGCTCCCGCTGAAGAGGAACGCGAGCGGCACCTCGCCGCCGGCCAGTCCATAGAAGAACTTGGTCGCCGCCAGATTGAAATCGTAGCTGCACGGGACGTGCAGCTCGGTGACCGTCTCGCCCTCGAAGGCCGGCACCACCGCCGTGGTGTGGGTCCATAGCATCGTGCGAAGGGTCTGGCCCCACCGCTCCGGCTCGCCGAAGAGATCGCGCAGCCGCACCTCCTCCCCCCGATCGTAGTGTCGGCGGGTCACCTCGATCTGGATCTGGCAGCGCAGCACGACGGTGTGGACGCTCTCGTCGGGCTGCGCGTTTCGGACGGCGAGGCGGAAGGCCAGCAGCGGCGCCGTCGCGTACGGCACCACCTCGGCGCCCTCGATGCGGAAATCCAGGTCAGGCACGCATCGCCTCGGGGATCGGACGGGCCCGCTCGTGGAGCGCGGCGAAGAACGCCGAGATCTCCTTCCATACCTGCGTTCCCCCGGAGAGCCCCTTCCAGTGCATGCGGATGAGGCCGACCAGTTTGAAGCACTCGTCGATCGGGACGATCAGATGGTCGCCCGGGGCGCTGGTGCGATTTACCAGCAGCGCCTCGACATCGGGCTCGAGACGGGCGAGCACTGGATTCCGGGCTCGAAGCTCCGACCAGGTCTCGAGCTCGAGCAGCGACTCGGTGGCGCCCGCGGGACTGGGGTAGCACGCGACCACGCGCGACTGCGGCGTGCTTTCGTAGAAGAAGGCGAGGCTGATCGGCAGGCGGAGACTCTCCCACTGGGCGTCGGTGAGCGAGAAGCCCTCCAGCAGGGCGACATCACGTGGAATCCGCTTGTATCGGGCCCCGGCCCGTCCGGTGAAGAGCAGGGCACAGGCGGGGCAGGCGCAGGCCATCTCGCGACGGCCCGGCTCGATCAGGTGATCGTGGCCGGCCGGGAGCTCGAGCCCACACAGATCGCAGCGCTCGACCGGCGCGCGAGGCCGGGCAAAGCGCCGGAGCGCCGAGAAGGCGCCGTCGGAATGGTCGGCCGTCGGCATGGACTACGGCGAGGCCGTCACCATCGGCGGCGGCACGGCCATCTGCACGCGTCCGTGCCGGGTGAGGATGGGGAACGGGTCGAGATGGAGATCACCGCGATCGATCGCGCGGCCCGCCTGGATCACGTCGTAGCCCCGCCCACAGGCCGGACAGGCCAGCGTGTGGCCCGCAAGCTCGGCGCCGGCCAGCTCGGCGTTGCAGGCCGGGCAGCGAGCGCCGTACGCGTAGTGCCGCCCCTCCAGCGCGAGGAACAGGACCTCCCGGCCGGCGATTGCCAGCGCGCGGGCCTCGCCGGGACGGAGGTCGTCGAGCAGCGGGACGTCGTGCCACACGTCGCCGCTCGTCTCGGCAGGCGCGTGATGCATCGGCTCGAGCGCCACGAGCTCGCGGGGGCAGGCGTCCCGGGGCCCCCGTTCGGCTCGCCGTCCACCACGATGGCGGTCACATCCGGCGCCGCTTCCTGAATCGCCTGCTCGATGGCCAGCTTGAGCGTCATCGCGGACGACGGGCAGCCGTGGCAGCTTCCCACCATCCTGAGCCGCACCACGCCGGCCTCGTCGATGCCCACGAGCTCGACGTTGCCGCCGTGGGACTGCAGGTAGGGCCGCGTCTTCTCGAGGGCGCCGCGGACGCGGGTCGGCAGGTCCACCGGGTGGAGGTCGTGCAGGAGCAGCACGCCCGAGACCACCTCGTCGCCGGCCAGCTGTTCGACGATAGCGCTCGCGGCCGGCCCTTGCCGGCCGATGATCGCGAGCACGCGCTCGAGCGCCGCGGCGTGGAGCTCCATGAGCGTGCCGGCGAGCTCCTGCGCCGCGGCGCGGGTGGCGGGATCGGACGCGTTCTCGAGCGACCGGACCAGCTGGTCTATCGCCGCGATCCGTCGCTCGAGCTCGGTTTGTCTGGGCATCGCGTCAGCCGTGATTGCCGAAGAGCGGCGAATGATGCTGCTCCAGCACCTTGCCGTTGCCCAGATACATGTGCACGCCGCATGGCAGGCACGGATCGAAGCTCCGTACCGCGCGCATGATGTCGATCCCCTTGAATTTGTCGGGACCGTTCTCCTCGAAGATCGGCGTGTTCTGCACCGCGTCCTCGTAGGGACCCGGCGTGCCGTAGATGTCCCGCACGCTTGCCGTTCCACGGCGTCGGCGGATACGGATGGTAGTTCGCGATCTTGCCCTTCCGGATCACGACGTGATGCGACAGCACGCCGCGCACCGCCTCGTGGAAGCCGCAGCCGATCGCCTCGTCGGGCACCGTGAACTCGTTCCAGGTCTTGGTGCGTCCGGCATGCAACTCGGCCAGCGCCTTCTCGACGAAGTGGTAGGCGCAAGCGGCGGCGTATACCTGGAAGTAGGTCCGGGCGCGGTCCCGCTCGATCGCGTTGCTCCACTTCGGAATCTTCCACTCGAACTCGGCCTCGGGCTTCGTCGCGGTCTTGGGCAGGTACATCTTGACGCTCGTGCCCGTCGCCTTGACGTAGCCGATGTCCACGATGCCCGCGAGCGCCGTCGCCCAGAACCGGGCGATCGGGCCGCCGCCGGTATCGAGCGCCAGATGGTCCTTGTCCGCTGTCGAACCAGCGCGGCGACATCACCCAGGTGTACTTGCCGTCGAAGTCGCGCTTCTGCGGCCGCGGAATCGTGGTCTGGTTCCAGGGATGCCGCTGATCGACCGGGTTCCCGAGCGGGTCGGTCTTGACGAACGTCTCGCGCGTTGGCCCAGTCGTCGTAGAAGGAGTGCCCCAGCAGGATGCGGATGTTCAGGTTGATCTTGATCAGGTCGTGGGTCACCAGCTTGCCGTCCACCACGACGCCGGGGGTGACGAACATCGCGTCGCCCCAGTTGGTCATGTTCTTGTAGGTGTAGTCGCAGACGTCCGGATTGTTGAACGAGCCCCAGCAGCCCAGCAGCGTCCGGCGATAGCCGACCTTCTCGTAGCCCGGCAGCGCCTCGTAGAAGAAGTCGAAGAGATCGTCGTGCAGCGGCACGCACTTCTTCATGAACTCCACGTACTTCATCAGGCGGACGAGGTAGTCGGTGAACAGCTGCACCGTCGGCACCGTGCCGACGCCGCCCGGATAGAGCGTCGAGGGATGGACGTGCCGGCCTTCCATCAGGCAGAACATCTCGCGCGTCATAGCGGCTCATGTGCAGGGTCTCGCGGTAGAACTCGCCGGTGAACGGATTGAGCGCCGTCATGATGTCGGCGATCGTGCGGTACCCGTGGTCGGCCGCGTGGGGCGCCTCGGTCTTCTTGGCCTTCTCCCAGACGCCGGGATTGGTCTCCTCGAACCATCTGCTCGCAGAAATCCACGCCGACCAGGTTGTCCTGGAAGATGTTGTGGTCGAACATGTACTCGGCGGCCTCGCCGAGGTTGACGATCCACTCGCCGAGCGCAGGCGGGCGCACGCCGAACGCCATGTTCTGGGCGTAGGTGGCGCAGGTGGCGTGGTTGTCGCCGCAGATGCCGCAGATGCGGCTGGTGATGAAGTGGGCGTCGCGCGGATCCTTGCCCTTCATGAAGATGCTGTAGCCGCGGAAGATCGACGAGGTGCTGTGGCACTCGGCCACCTCGCGGTTGTCGAAGTCGATCTTGGTGAAGATTCCCAGGCTGCCCACGATCCGGGTGATCGGGATCCCAGTTCATCTCCACCAGCTTGCGCTGTTTCTCCCGGCTCTCGGTCTTGGGGACCGTGGCGGTGGTCATCGCGCTCGCTCCTTTGCCGTTAGTAGGACCTGGGGTGGTAGCCGGTGGTCAGCTCGGGGCGCGGAGTGCCGCCACTTCGGCTCCTTGTTGACCGTCGCGTTGGTGAAGGAGCGCAGGGCGCGTGATGGCGCGTCCGTACACGCTGCACGCTGGCCGTCGACAGCTTGGCGCCGGGCGGCTCGTCCATGAAGGGCATGAACTTGTCGGGGAAGCCCGGCATGGTGCAGCCGATGCAGATGCCGCCGACGTTGGGGCAGCCGCCGATGCCCGCCATCCAGCCGCGCTTGGGGACGTTGCAGTTCACCACCGGTCCCCAGCAGCCGAGCTTCACGATGCACTTGGGCGAGCCGTACTCGGTGGCGAAGTCGCCCTGCTCGTAGTAGCCGCGCGGTCGCAGCCTTCGTGGACGGTCTTGCCGAACAGCCAGGTGGGGCGCAGCTGGTCGTCGAGCGGGATCATCGGGGCCAGGCCGGCCACCTGATAGAGCAGGTAGAGCAGGGTCTCCATGAAGTTGTCCGGCTGCACCGGACAGCCCGGGACGTTGACGATCGGCAGCCCGGCCTTCGAGCGCCAGTCCCAGCCGAGGTAGTCGGCCAGCCCCATGCAGCCGGTGGGGTTGCCTTCCATCGCGTGGATGCCGCCGTAGGTCGCGCAGGTGCCGATCGCGACCACCGCCGAGCGCCTTGGGGGCCAGACGATCGATCCACTCGGTGGTCGTGATCGGCTGGCCGGTCTTGCGCATCGGTGCCCAGCGCGGCCCAGTAGCCTTCCTTCTTGATCTTCTCGTTGGGGATCGAGCCTTCGACGACCAGGACGAACGGGTCGAGCTTGCCCTTCCTCCGCGTGGTACCAGTACTTCATGAAGTCGTCGCCGACCTCGTAGGCGAGCACCGGGTTGTGCAGGTGCACCTTGGGCAGGCCCGGGAATCGCGCCGAGCAGCACATCCTCGATGCTCGGCTGGGTGGCGGCGGTGATCGACACCGAGTCGCCGTCGCAGCCCAGGCCGGCCGTGATCCAGAGGACGTGGACCTCGGGAACCGGTGATGGCCGTTGGGTCTTGCGTCCGTAGGGGACTGTGGCGGGCATGGCCGCTCCTTCCAGGCACAGGGATCCGGAGAGAGTCCCGGATCGGTGCGTCGGACCAGCGATGCGCCGACGCTCGAGGCAGGGTCTACGCCAACGCGGCACCGGCACTCGCGGGCGCCGCGTCGAACCTGACGCACAGTATGAGTTAGGATTTGCCGAAAGAGCCCGCAAGCAGGCGGGTCCCGACGCGGATTATCGGGGACTTCCCCATCCCTTCATCGGGGAAACCCCGGTGCTGCGGCAGCGATCTACCCAATCTCCTCGCTCAGCCTCCACTGGATGGCGTGCTGCACCAGATCGCGCGCGGTCCGCAGGGACAGCTTCTCCTTGATGTGCGCCTGATAGGTCTCGACCGTCTTCACGCTCAGGTGCAGGTCCTCGGCGATCTGCCGCGTTCCCATGCCCGTCACCGATCATCCGGAACACCTCGAGCTCCCGATCGCTCAGACGCGCCTCCGGTGGACCGTCCGATTTCCGCGAGCCCGACACCAGCTGGCGGAGCATCGTGTTGGCGATCCGTCGCTCACGTAGACCTCGCCGCCGAGGATGCGGCGCAGCGCCACGAGCACGTTCTCCGTGGCCTCCTGCTTCATGATGTAGCCGTTCGCGCCCGCGCGAAGCGCCCGCTCCGCGTAGATCGACTCGTCGTGCATGGAGAGCACCAGGACCGGGAGTGTCCGGGTCGGTGGCGCGGATGGTCTTGAGCAGATCGAGCCCGTCCGGACCGCGGCAGCGAGATGTCCAGGATGAGGATATCGGGCCGGAGCGACGCGATCGCCTGCAGCGCCGAGTGCGCTTCCTCGGCCTCGCCGCAGACCACCAGATCGGGCTCCTGGTTGATCAGCAGCGCGAGTCCCTGGCGCACGATGGGATGATCGTCGACCACGAACACGCGATGCTTCCTCGGCGCCGCGGACACCGACGGTACTCTGCGGCATGCATGATCTCCTCGACTCAGCGCTGGAGCGGGAAACGGCAGCAGACCTGCGTGCCGCCCTGCTGGCCGGCGCGAACTTCCAGGGAGCCGCCGATCATGTTGGCGCGGTAGCTCATGATGTGGAGCCCCATGTCCGGGGTGACCCGTGGGCACCGTCGGAGATGCCGATGCCGTCGTCCTCGACGGTGAGCGTCCCGGTGCCGTTCTCCCGGCCCAGCGTGAGCCGTATCCGGCGTGGCGTCGCCGTGCTTGATCGCGTTGTTCACGGCTTCGTGCGCGATGTGGTACAGGTGCGTCGCCATGCCCACGTCCGGCACGAGCACCGGCTCCGCGCAATCGAACCGGCAGGAGACGCTGAACAGATCCTCCACCTCGCCGGCCCACTGCCGGAGCGCCGACATCAGCCCTTCCGCGTCGGAGACCACCGGCAGCAGTCCGCGCGCCAGCTCGCGCGTCTTGTCGATCGCCTCGTTCACCAGCTGGACGATCTTGGCGGCATGCGCCGGCCTTCCGGCGCGCGCTCCTCGGCCAGCTTCTGCGCCAGCACCTTGCTCATGAACGCGATGCCGGTCAGATGCTGGCCGAGGCCGTCGTGCAGGTCCTGGCCGATCCGGCGCTGCTCCCGCGCGCTGATCTCGAGCATCGTCTTCTCCAGCCGCTTCCGCTCGGTGATGTCGATGCCGGTCGTGATGATGTGGCTCGGCGTCGCGCGTCGAGCCCGGCAGCACCGTGCTCGACCAGGCGATCCGGCGGCGGGACCCGTCGCGCGTCAGCCAGTCGGCCTCGTAGTCGCTGGGCTCCTGGCCGGTCGGAGCTCGGCCAGCAACGCGCTGGAACCGCTCGCTCTCCTCCGGCGTGAGGAACAGGTCCCAGATGTTGCGGCCGCGGACTTCGCCGAACGAGTAGCCGCTCGTCAGCTTCGCACGCGCGGTTGAACCGGACGATGCGGCCGTCCGGATCGAGCACCACGACCAGCGCGCCGACGGTGTCGAGAATCGCGGTGAGCACGTTGCGCTCCTCCTGCAGCGCCGCTTCCGCCGCTTCAGGTCGGTGATGTCGAACCCGACGCCATGGATGAACCAGGGCCGCCGTCGTCGCCGCCGCACCATCTTGGCCTCGCAGTGGAACCAGACGATGCGGCCGTCGCGGGCAGCACGCGATAGGCGGAGCGCAGCGGCTTGCCGGTCAGAAACATCTCGCGCGGCCTCGATGCTCCAGCGCTCGCTTGTCGTCCGGATGGATCTGGTGATACCAGCGCACCGGATCCTCGAGCCATTCCTGCCTGCGAGAAGCCCAGCGCCGCCTCGATCTGCGGGCTCACGTAGGCCTCGCCGATGCCGCGGTCGAGATAGGCCATGAAGACGACGGCCGGCAATCTGCTCGACCAGGGTGCGGTACCTCGCCTCGAGGCTGGGCGTCAGGCGGTTGGTCGGTCGGGCGGTCGCCGGCTCGACGCGGCGCTTCGCACGAACACGGCGGCCAGGTCGAGGAGCACCGTGTCTGCACGCTTCCGGCGGGCTCCGGTCTCGCGAGCCGCCGGCTATTACTCGCGTGCCGCCGGCCTCGCGGCCGCGCCGCGAGCCGGGCTCCTTGTTGAGCGACGCCTGCGTGAACCGGCGCAGGGCGTGAATCGCCCGTCCGTAGGTCATGACCGCGGCGGACGAGAGCAGCGAGCCCGGCGGCTGATCCATGAACGGCATGAACTTGTCGGGAAAGCCGGGCATGGTGCAGCCGATGCAGATGCCGCCGACGTTCGGGCAGCCGCCGATGCCGCCCATCCAGCCGCGCTTGCCGACGTTGCACTGCACCACCGGTCCCCAGCAGCCCAGCTTCACGATGCACGAGCGGCGATCCGTATTCCTCGGCGAACTGGCGCCTGCTCGTAGTAGCCGCCGCGATCGCATCCTTCGTGCACCGTCTGCTCGAACAGCCAGCGTCGGACGCAGCGCGTCGTCGAGCGGAATCATCGGCGCGCGCCCGGCGGCCATGTGGAGCAGGTAGAGCAGCGTCTCGGTCATGTTGTCCGGCTGCACCGGACAGCCCGGCACGCAGACGATGCGGGATGTCCGCTCGCCGATCGCCACTCCCAGCCGAGGTAATCGGGCAGGCCCATGCAGCCGGTGGGATTGCCCTCCATGGCATGGATGCCGCCGTAGGTGGCGCAGGTCCCGGCCGCGATCACGGCCCACGCCTTGGGCGCCAGCCGATCGATCCATTCGCAGGTGGTGATCGGCTGGCCGGTCGCGGGATCGGTGCCGAACGATGCCCAGTAGCCTTCGGCCTTGTTGGTCTCGTCGGGAATGGAGCCCTCGACCACCAGGATGAAGGGATCGAGCTCGCCCGCGGCGCCCCGATGGAAGAAGCGGACGAACTCGTCGCCGTTTTCGGGAGACAGGAACGGATTGTAGCAGCTTGACGTTCGGGGTCCAGGGAAGGGCGCCGGAGACGAGGTCCTCGATGCTCGGCTGCGTGGCCGCGGTCATGGCGATGGTGTCGCCGTCGCAGCCCAGACCGGCCGTGATCCAGAGGATTGAAATGTCGGCGACGGGAAGGGTATCGCCGTGACGGGAGGTCATGCTCGCCTCCGGGGGCGTCGGACGCTCGACGCGTTCCGGTTATACTAACCCCGATCGGACGGGCAGGTTACCCCTTTACGCTCCGGTGGGCACCTCGGCGACGATCTCGACGTCACGCTCGAGGAGCTTGGCCAGCACGTCCGCCTTCCGGGAAGCGCCCCAGCACTCGAGTCCCAGGTCCGCCCCCTTGAGCCGTGGGGCGATTCGCACTGTCAGCGCGCTGGCGCCGAGCTCGGTGGCCACGGTTTCGACCGCCGCGGTATGGCCGCGGTCGAGCCCGTCGGCCACGCGGAGAATCGCACTCAGTCGCCGAACCACGGCCTGATCCGCCGCCGGGAGCGCCGCGAATTCCTCGTGCTTCTTCCGGGGACCTGTCTGCCGGTGGTATCGGCTGATCAGGGCGACCAGGCCGCGCTCGCGCGGGGCGAGGCCCAGCCGGTCCGCGTGCATGATGAGCTGGTAGCTGTGCTTGTGATGCTTGCGGTAGCTCACGAGCTGGCCGACGTCGTGGAGCAGCCCCGCGGCCTCCAGCAGGAGCCGCTCCTCGGGCTCGCAGCCGAGCTCCCCGCCGAGCTGGTCGAAGAGCAGGAGCGCCAGGTAGCGCACCTGCTCGACATGGCGCCGATCGCACTGGCAGCGCTCGGCGAACTCCCGGAACAGGCGCAGCGGATCCGCCGCGGCGATCTCCTTCGCGCCCGCCATCTCGAGCAGCAGCCCCTCGCGCAGGCCGAACGCGCTCACGGTGAGCGAGCGCGACCGGACCCAGTCGAGCAGCTCGGCCGTGACCGCGAGCCCAGCGAGGATGATGTCCCCGCGCTCGGGATTGAGCCCAGGCACCTCACGGCGCTGCTCGGGCGTCCGGCTGGCGAGCCAGTCGATGAGCTGCTCGATCTCGGCGGCGGTGACGGCCACGCCGTGGACAGTGTCCCCGGCAGGCTGGCCGCGCCGCGCATGCACCATCCGGCCGAGGCTGGTGAACGTGCCGCCGGAGCCGATGATCGTGGCCGCGGCCCATTCGCGACCGGAGAGGCCGCGCTTGAGCTGTTTCCGGATGTGCTCACGGAGCTGCTCGATCTCCTTGTGCGCGGCGCGGTCGCCGGGCAGGTGGAGCTCGGTGAGCCTTACGGCTCCGAGGGGCAGCGATATGGTCAGCTCGACCAGCCCGTCCACCGCGCCGATGAGCTCGAGGCTGCCACCGCCGATGTCCGCGACCAGGGTCCGCTCGCCGGCCAGCCGAAAGTGGTGCGCCACGGAGCGGTACGACAGCGCGGCCTCGGTCTCCGCATCGATGATCCGGAGCGGGATGTCGAGCTCCTGCCGGACCCGTCGGACGAACCACGGTCCGTTTTCCGCCTCACGCACCGCGGCCGTGGCCACGGCCGAGATGCGCTTCACGCCGCGGCGCTGGCACACCTCGCGCATGCGGGCCAGCGTCTGGAGCGCGCGCTCGATGGCCCGCTCGTCGAGGCAGCCGGTGGCGGCGAGCCCCGCCGCCAGGCGGGGCTGATCCTTCATTTCATCGATGATGGAGAGGCCCGAGGCGGGGTCGTACTCGGCGACGAGAAGCCGGACCGAATTGGAGCCAACGTCGATGGCGGCGATGCGGTCGCGGGTGGCCGGCGCCTCCGGCGGGGGAGCCTTCGCGGCGGGCCGCGCGATCACGCGCCCGTCGCCGCCGGATACACGCCGGACGGGCGCGCGTCGCCGCCGTCCTCGGCGTGGTGCTTGATGGACTTCCCTTCCACGAGGAAGACCACGTCCTCGCCGATGTTGGTGGCGAGGTCGGCCACGCGCTCGAGGTTCCGGCTCACCAGGAAGAGCTCCATGCCCGCGCCGATCATGTGCGGGTCCTCCATCATGTGCGTCAGCAGGATACGGAAGACGGAGCGGTGCAGCGCATCCACCTTGTCGTCCCGCAAGCAGACCTCGCGGCCTGCGGCGGCATCACCCCGGATGAATGCCTCCAGGGCGTCCGACAGCATGTCCCGGGCCAGCCGGGCCATCTCGATGATCTCGGGCTCGGGCGCGATCGGGCGGGCCTGCGAAAGCCGCTCGGCGCTCTGAGCAATGTTAACCGCGTGGTCGCCCACGCGCTCGAGGTCGTTGGCGATCTTGAGCGCCGAGGTGAGCATGCGGAGGTCTCGTGCCATCGGCTGCTGGAGGGCGAGGAGGTTGATGCACTGCTCCTCGATCTCGACCTCCATGCTGTCGATGACCCGGTCGCCGGCGATGACGCGTCGGGCCTTCTCTTCGTCGCGCTCGAGGAGTGCGTCCACCGAGAGGCCGAGCGCCGCCTCCGCCTCGCCCGACATCGTGAGCAGGCGCACCTTGACGTGGCTCAGCTCGTCGTGGAAGTGGCGATGGACGTCGAGGCTCATCCGAATCTCCCGGTGATGTAGGCTTCCGTGCGCTCGCTGGCCGGCTTCGTGAAGATCCGCTCGGTCTCGCCGAACTCGACGAGCTCGCCGCGGTCGAAGAAGCCCGTGTAGTCCGACACGCGCGCCGCCTGCTGCATGTTGTGGGTCACGATGACGATCGTGTAGTCCTTCTTCAGCTCGAAGATCAACTCCTCGACCCGCTGGGTGGCGACGGGATCCAGCGCCGAGCACGGCTCGTCCATCAGCAGGACCTCGGGCTGGTTGCCGAGCGCCCGCGCGATGCAGAGCCGCTGCTGCTGGCCGCCGGAGAGCCCGGTGCCGCCCTCATCCAGGCGATCCTTCACCTCGTCCCAAAGCGCGGCCTGACGCAGACACTTCTCCACCACGTCGGGCAGGTCGCGCCGGGGCACGAGCCGGTTGAGCGCGGGGCCGTACGCCACGTTGTCGAACACCGACTTCGGGAACGGATTGGGCTGCTGGAACACCATGCCCACCTTCTGCCGGAGCGCCACCAGGTCGGTGCTCGGCGAGAAGACGGACGTGCCTTCGACCAGGATGTCGCCCTCGTGACGGATGCCGGGGATCAGGTCGTTGAGCCGGTTGATCGACCGGAGGAACGTGGACTTCCCGCAGCCCGACGGGCCGATGATCGCCGTGACCGACTTACGCTCGATCTCGAACGTCAGGTCGCGGAGGATCTGCCGACTGCCGTAGGCGAAGCTGAAGTTCCGGACATCCACGGCCGGGGAGCCGCGCTGCTCCGGCGTCGGCGCCGGCGGCCGCGGCGCCAGCGTCGCGCGCGGGACGGGGACGAAGCCCGGCTGCGCTCGTGCGGGGGCGGTGCTGGTCATCCGAACCTCCCGGTGATGTACGCCTCGGTCTGCTCGTTCTTCGGCGCCGTGAAGATCTGGCGGGTGTTGCCCGACTCGACCATCGTGCCGAGGTAGAAGAAGGTCGTGGTGTCAGACACGCGGGCGGCCTGCTGCATGTTGTGGGTCACGATGATGATGGTGAACTCCTGCTTCAGCTCGAAGAGCAGCTCCTCGATCCGCTGCGTGCCCTGGGGATCGAGCGACGACGTGGGCTCGTCCAGCAGGACCACGTCCGGCGTCGGCGCGATCGTCCGCGCGATGCAGAGCCGCTGCTGCTGCCCACCCGACAGCGCCATCGCGCTGGCTCGAAGCCGGTCCTTGACCTCGTCCCAGAGGGCCGCCTGCCGGAGCGACCGCTCGACCACCGCATCGAGCTCCGCCCTGGGCCGCCGGGCGTGCACCCGCAGGCCCGCCGCCACGTTGTCGTAGATCGACATGGTGGGGAACGGCGTCGGCCGCTGGAAGACCATCCCGATCCGGCGCCGGAGCTGCATCGCGTTGACGCGCGGGGCGTAGATGTCTTCGCCATCGAGCAGCACGCGGCCCGTGATCCAGCCGTGATCCGACAACTCGTGCATCCGGTTGAGCGTGCGGAGAAAGGTGGACTTCCCGCACCCCGACGGCCCGATCAGGGCATGCACGCGATTGGCCGCGAACCCCAGCGACACGCCCTTCACCGCGGTGAACTTGCCGTACATGGCGGTGAGCTTGTCCGTCTCGACGCGCACGCGCGTCAGCGCATCCTGCCCTGGCGCGGGAGCTCGCGGGACGGGTGGGGCGGTGCGCAGCGCGGGCTCACCCATTGAAGTCGAAACTCCGGCGGATCGCGAGCCGCGCACCCAGGCTCAGCACGAACACCACGAGAATCAGGACCAGCGCCGAGGCCCAGGCGTACCGGTGCCACTCCTCGTAGGGCCCGGTCGCATAGGTGAACACCGTCAGCGGCAGGGCTGCCATCGGCTGGTTCAGCTTGTAGCTCAGATACTGGCTGCCGAGCGCGGTGAAGAGAAGCGGCGCCGTTTCGCCCGCAACGCGGGCGACCGCGAGCAGGCTTCCCGTCACGATGCCCGGCAGCGTGGTGCGCACGACGACGCCGAGGCTGGTGCGCCAGCGCGGGTACCCGAGGGCCAGGGCCGCCTCGCGCAGCGAGTTGGGCACCAGCTTGATCATCTCCTCGGTGGTGCGAAGCACCATCGGGATCATGAGCATCGCGAGCGCCGCACTCCCGGCCAGGGCCGAGAAGTGTTTCTGTGTCGCCACGATCCAGGCCCACGCGAATACGCCGACCACGATCGACGGCGTGCCGTTCAGCACGTCCGCCACGAAACGGGTGACCCAGGTGAGGCGGCTGGTCGGGTACTCCGCGCAATAGATGCCCGCCGCGACCCCGATCGGCAGGCCGATCAGGCTCGCCATCCCGACGATGATCAACGTGCCGACGATCGCATGCACGACTCCCCCGCCGCTCTCGCCCGCGGGCGCGGGCGTCTTGGTGAAGAAGTCGAGCGAGAGGCTGCCGGCGCCCTTGAGGAGCAGGTTGACGAGGATGAAGATCAGCGGCAGCAGCGCCACGATGACGGCGCCCACCATGAGCCCCACCATCCCGTTGCTGAACCAGCGCCGGAGCATCCGCCGGTTCATGCCGACGTCCGCTTCACAGCGCCTTCGCTCCGGCCGCCGACCCTCGTGCCACGCGCCAGATGAGCAGCCGCGCGCCCGCGTTGACCAGGACGGTCACCACGAACAGGAGGAAGGCCACGTAGGCGAGCGCTGACAGGTGCATGTCCCCCACCGCCTCGGAGAATTCGTTCGCGATGGCGGCGGCCATGGTATAACCCGGCGCGAACAGCGACGCGGCGACCTCGTGGCGGTTGCCGATCAGCATCGTGACCGCCATCGTCTCGCCCAGGGCGCGGCCGAGGCCGAGGATGATCGCCCCGATGATGCCCGAGCGCGCGTAAGGGACCACCGTCGTGATCACGGCTTCCCACCGCGTGGCCCCGAGCGCGAGCGACGCCTCACGCTGCGTGTTCGGCACCGCCATCAACACTTCGCGCGAAACCGACATGATGAACGGCATCACCATGATCGAGAGGATGATGCCGGCGGCCAGCATGGACGGGCCGTAGATCGGACCCTGGAACAGCGGAAGGAAGCCGAACACCTCGCGGAGCAGCGGGAACGCCGTTTTGCGGAGGGCGGGGATCAGCACGAAGATGCCCCAGAGCCCGTAGACCACGCTCGGAATCGCGGCCAGGAGACTGATGAGGAAGGCGATCGGCTGGCGCAGCGGCTTGGGCGCGAACTCCGTCAGGTAGATCGCCACCCCGAGCGACAGGGGGACCGCGATGACGAGGGCCACGAGGGATGAGACCAGCGTCCCGAAAATCAGCGGAAAGGCGCCGAACTGCTCGCCGACCGGATCCCAGACGCTCGTGGTGACGAAGTGGAGGCCGAACTTGCCCATGGCGAGCCGCGCGCCCTTAAAGAGCTCCAGCACCAGGAAGCCGAGCAGCACCGGAATGCTCAGCGCGCCGAGGGTGAGCAGGCCCTTGAACACCTTGTCGCTGTAGCTGCTACGCTCGAGCGACGGCCGGTCGGGCGTCGCTGGCGGGGCGAGGTCGCGATCGGTGAGCGCGGTCATGCGGGGAGTTTACCCGAACCGCCCGGGAGGGCCGTCACGTCTTTGTAACGGATCGGTCACGAGGCCCCGAGTCGGCTTCGCACGGACTCGATGACCTTGACCGGGAGCGGGGCGTAGTGGAGATCCGCGGCCATACGCTGGGCTTCCGGTTCCAGCATCCACCGCAGGAAGCCGCGGATCGCGCGCTGCTTCTCCGATGTCGTGTCCCGGGTGTGGATGAGCAGCCAGGTGAAGGACGCGATGGGGTAGGCGTCGGCGCCGGGTGCATCGGTAATCGACACCCGGTAGTCCGTCGTCGGCGGGAAGTCGACGCCGCTCGCCGCCGCGCTCACCCCCTTGAGCGTCGGCACGATGAACTGGCCGGCCGCGTTCCGCATCTCGGCGGCCGGCAAACCGTTCGAGAGCGCGTAGATGAGCTCGACGTAACCGATCGCGCCCTCGGACTGCTTGACCTGCTGGGTCACCCCCTCGTTGCCCTTGCCGCCGAGGCCGACCGGCCACTCGACCGACGTCGCGTGCCCGACCTTGGACTTCCACTCGGGCGACACCTTGGAGAGGAAATCGGTGAAGATGAAGCTCGTCCCGGAGCCGTCCGAGCGGTGCACCACGAGGATGTCGGTCGCGGGCAGGGAGACGCCGGGATTGAGGGCCTGGATCCGCGGGTCGTTCCAGTGGGTGATACGGCCGAGGAAGATGTCGGCGAGCGTCGGGCCGTCGAACCGCAGCGCCTGCTTGCCGAGGCCGGGCAGGTTGTAGGTCGCGACCACCGCGCCAAGCACCGTCGGGACATGGAGCACGTCGCCGTGGACGGCGGCGATCTGCTGGTCGGTCATCGGGCCGTCGGTCGCGCCGAAATCCACCGTGCCCTCGGTGAACTGACGGATGCCGCCGCCGGAGCCGATGGACTGATAATTGATGCGAACGCCGGCCTCCTTGGCGTAGGCGTCGAACCACTTCGAGTAGATGGGATTGGGGAAGGTGGCGCCGGCGCCCGTGATCGGCGCGGCGCGGGCGCCGGCGGAGGGGGACCGCTCCCCTGAAGAGCAGCCGACACCGGCGAGCGCCATCACCAGGAGCCAGCGCCATGCGGAACGGAACACGGTCCCCTCCTCGCCGCGGGTGGTCCTCGCTGGGAAGCTAGCACCGTCAGGAGCCGACCTGAAACAGCCGGCACGAAATACGATGCCGGCTGTCCCGTCCTTCGTCGGTGGACCGGCCTACTCGCTCGCGATGGTCTTCCCGTTGGCCTTGAGCGTCGGGAGCCGCGCGTCGATCAGCTGCACCACTTCCTTCGGCAGCGGGGCGTACTTGAGCTCCCCGGCCATCTGCTGGGCGTCGGGCGTGATCATCCACTTGAGGAAATCGCGGAGGGCCTTGGCCTTCCCCGCATCGGCCATGTCCGGGTGCACCAGCAGCCAGGTGAACGACGAGATAGGATAAGCACCCTTGCCCGGGGCGTTGGTGATCGAGACCCGGAAATCGGTGTTCTTCTCGAACTTGGCGCTCGCCGCGGCGGCGGTGACCGATTCCAGAGAGGCGTCGACGAACTCACCCGCCGCGTTCTTGACCGTGGCGTAGGGAAGCTGGTTCGAGAGCGCGTAGATCAGCTCGACATAGCCGATCGAGCCCTCGGTCTGCTTCACCTGCTGGGTGACGCCCTCGTTGCCCTTGCCGCCGAGCCCCACGGGCCAGTTGACCGACGTCGCCTTCCCGACCTTGTCCTTCCAGTCGAGCGAGACCTTGGAGAGGAAGTCGCTGAAGATGTAGCTCGTGCCGGAGCCGTCCGAGCGGTGCACGACGATGATGTCGCTGTCCGGTAGCTTCACGCCGGGGTTGAGCTTCGCGATCGCCTTGTCGTTCCACTTGGTGATCGTGCCCTGAAAGATCCCCGCGATCGTCGCGCCATCGAAGCGCAGCTTGGTCGTCCCGACCTCTGGGAGGTTGTAGGTGAGCACGACGGCACCCATCACGGTCGGCACGTGGAGCACGTTGCCCTTCGCGGCCTCGATCTGCTCGTCGTTCATCGGCCCGTCGGAGGCGCCGAAGTCCACCGTGCCCTCGGTGAACTGGCGGATGCCGCCACCCGAGCCGATGGACTGATAGTTGATCTGGACGCCGGTCTTCTTGTTGTACGCGTCGAACCACTTCGTGTAGATCGGGTTGGGGAACGTGGCCCCCGCCCCGGTGAGGCTCGTCTGCGCGGCCGCCGGGCCGGCGAGGACGAGCGAGGTCAGGCCCAGGGTGAGGCCGCCGCGGTGCAGGAGACTGCGCATGGATTCCCTCACGGTTAGAGCTGTCGGTTAGAAGACGAACTGAATCTGGAACAGCCCCTGCGTCTTGGTGGCGTAGAGGGCCGGGGCGATCGGGGCGTCGCCCTCGAAGGCGAGGTTGTCCACGTCCGCCAGCAGGCGAAGCGCCGGCGTCAGCTGGTACGACGCGCCCGCGATGTAACGCGTCAGGCGGTTGTCCGAGACGTCCTTGTCCGGATCGGTCAGGTCCACGCGACCGATGATCGCGGCGCGGGTGTTCGGGATCTTCAGGGTGCCGAAGAAGCTCAGGATCTCGCCCTCGACCTCGGCGGTCGGTGTCGCGGGCGCGGCGGGCGCGTCCTGCCGGTCCTTGGTGCGCGCGTATTCCCCAGCGAGCGTGAAGAGCTTGCTTCTGTAGGACAGCATGCCGATCCAGCGGTCGCGGATGCCGCCGCCCGTCGGTTTGCCGACCTGCCCGTAAGCCGTCGCCCGGAGACCGCCCACGCGGGTGCCGTCATCGGTCTGGAGCAGCCGCACCGACACGCGGCCCATGGCGTCCTTGCGCTGATCGCCGGGGCCGTGGTTGTAGTTCTCGCCGTTGTAGATGCCGACCTGCATGTTGACGAAGTCCTTCTTCCAGTTGCCGTCCACGCCGGCGCCGAAGTCGGAGCTCGAGAGGTACCCGGCGCGCTCCATCGCCATCTGGCCCTGCATGCGATAGTCCCAAAGGGCCTCTTCCCAGTCGAGCCACGGGGTGTGGATCTCACCCAGCTTGAAGGTCAGCGCGCTGCCCTCGGGGGTGAATGCGGCGTACGCGTACTTGAGGCGGAAGGCGAGGGAGGCGTCGGTGTTGCGGTAGATGTCGGCGGTGACGCGGGTGGCGAGGCCGCTGGGGAACTTGCCGATGACGTTGATGTACGAGCGGGTGATGTCGAAGCTGTTGACGTGGTTGGCGGTGTCCTTGAGCTGGTAAAGGTACTGCGCGTAGACCACGCCGCCGACGGTGACGCTCGGCGTCGGCGGGGGGGTGCCCTGGGCTGCGGCGGTACCCGCGCCGGCGAAGGAGCCGAGCATGACGAGGAAACCGGCGAGCTTGAGAGCGGACCGCATCTGCACCTCGTGGTAGGGGTCGGTTGCACCACGCCGTCACTGCAAGAGCGCCGACGTCGCGCTCTGCGCCGCCAAAACAGCCCCGCGCCGGTCACGGAACGTCGGCGGACGTGTAACAGACGGGTAAACCCACCGCCACGAGTGGCCCTAACCTCACCAAGACCATCGGTTGCGCGCCTCGGCGCGGTGAGCGTGTCACCTCCTCCTGATATCGGGATCAGCGTGACGAAACGATTGCGTGGGCGTGCCGATCGGGGGTACAAGCGGAGCTGAATGGCGTGCGACTGGCGCGGGGTGCGCGCCGACCGCGGAAGGCTTGAGCTAGGATCGGGAGCTCGACGCCTGGACGCGAGCTACCGGGAGGTGTGCGGGGGCGGACGGCCTCAGGCGGGGGGGTCGGGAAAGAGGCAGGTGACCGTCGTGCCGCTGCCCCGCTCGCTCTCGGCGGTCACCCGGCCGCCGTGCGCCTCGACGAGGTGCTTCACGATGGCGAGTCCTAGGCCGGTGCCGCCTTCCTCGCGGGAGCGGGACTGATCCGCGCGGTAGAACCGCTCGAAGATCCGGGGCAGGTGCTCCCGCATGATGCCGGACCCGTTGTCGCGGATGCTCACGGCGACGCCGCCGTCCATCCGGCGGGTGACGCAGGTGATGCGGCCGCCTTCGGGCGTGTGCCGGAGCGAGTTGTCCATCAGGTTGGTCAGGACCTGCCGCAGGGCGTCGAGGTCGGCGTCGACGGTCACGGCGTCGGAGGACACGTCGAGCGCCAGCTCGATGCGGTGGCTGTCCGCCCGGCCGGCCAGGGCGGTCCAGCTTTCCCGCGCCACGGCCGCGACGTCCACCTCGCTCAGCGTGGGGTGCCAGCGGCCGGCCTCGATCCGCGAGAGGTCGAGCAGGTCGTCCACCAGCCGCTGCATGCGACGCGCGTTGCTGAGGATGGTGCGGAGGAAGCGCTCGGTCGTCTCGGTGTCGGCGGCGTCACCCAGGAGCGTTTCCGCGTAGCCCGAGATCGAGGTGAGCGGGGTCTTGAGCTCGTGCGAGACGTTCGCGACGAAGTCCCGCCGCACCGCCTCGAGCCGGCGAACCTCGGTGAGGTCGTGCAGGACCAGCACGGCGCCGCCGGTGGGCAGGGGACGCGCGTTCACCAGGAAGACCCGGTCGTCCATCTCGAGCTGGCGGTCCTCCACCGGCTCGCCCCTGAGCACCGCATCCACGACCTCGCGCGCGGCCTTCACCCGGAACAGCTCGGGCAGGTCGGGCAGGGCCTCCGTGGCGCCGTAGCCCAGGAGCCGGCGCGCGGCGGGGTTCGCGGTCACGATGCGGCCGCGGCCGTCGGCGGCCACGACTCCCTCGATCATGGATTCGACCAGCGCGGCCGACTCGGCCTGCTCGCGGCGAAGCTCGTCGAAGCGGTCGCCGAGCTGCCGGTGCATCTGCCGCAGCGACTGCACCAGCGCGTCCACGTCCGGAATCCCCGAGCGAGGAAAGCGGGGCGGGGCGCCGGCGGCAATCGCCCGCGCGGCCCCCGCGATGCTCGTGAGCGGCCGCGCGACCGAGCGCCCGGCGATCAGCGCGAGCACCGTCCCGAGGAACAGGGCCAGCAGCGCCGCGCCGGCCACCGCGCCCTGGGCCCGGCGGATGATCTGATCCACCTGCGTCAGGTCCGCCGCGACCCGCACCGCGCCCGGTCCGCCCGGCACCGCGACGTACATGAGCAGACGCCCCACCGTCTCGCTTCGCCGGGTGGCCGCTCCCGGCTGGCCCTCGAGCGCGGCGTGCACCTCGGGACGTCCGGCGTGGTTCTCGATCGGCGGCAGCGGGCCCGGCGGGAAATCGCTGTCCGCGCGAACGCGGCCGGTCCGGTCCACGATCGTGATCCGGTGGCCGTTCTGCGCGGCCAGCCGGTGCACGGCCTGGTCCCACGCGGCCGAATCGGCCGGCAGCGCCTCACGAATCAGCCGGGCCTCGTTCTCCAGCCCGCTGCCGATGTCTCCCTCGAGATCGCGCCGGAGCGAGCGCTCCGCGCCCCAGACCAGCACCAGCACGACGAGGACCAGGATGGCGACGGTGCCGAGCACGAGTCGCTGCGCAAAGCTCACCTGGCGCGCGCCCCCCGCTCGGTGCCGCGGAACCGGTAGCCGAATCCGCGCACCGTCTCGATCAGTTTCCCGGCCTCGCCGAGCTTCGTGCGGAGGCGCTGGACGTGCATGTCCACCGTGCGGGTCTGGATGTCGGGCTGCGCCTCCCACACCGTCTCGAGCAGCTGCGGACGGGTCTGCACCCGGCCGCGACGCTCGACCAGCGTGAGCAGCAGCTTGTATTCGGTGGCCGTGAGGTTGAGCTCCTGTCCGCCGACGCTCGCCCGGTGCGCGGAGCGGTCGATGCTGATCGGGCCGGCGGCCAGGGTGCTCCCTGCCGTGACCGGCGGGGAGGCCAGGCGGCGGAGCAACCCCCGCACGCGGAGTGACAGCTCCTGCGGGGAGAACGGCTTGGTCAGGTAGTCGTCGGCGCCGAGGGAAAGGCCGCGGATCCGGTCGGTTTCCTCCCGCCGGGCGGTGAGCAGGATGACGCCGACATCGCGGGTCTCGTCGCGCTTGCGGAGCTCCGCGAGGACGTCGTAGCCCGAGACCCCGGGCAGCATGAGGTCCAGGATCACGATGTCCGGGCGCTCCTCCCGCGCGGCCTTGAGCGCATCGGGACCGGTATTCGCCGTCGAGACCCGGAAGCCGGCCTTCGCGAGATGGTAGGCCACGAGCGCGGTGATGTCCGGCTCGTCGTCGACCACGAGAATGCGGTGCGTCATGAGATCCTCTCCACCCGGGACTTGGTGTGCGACCGACTCCGCTCGGCCGCGCGATCCCGCTCGCTGCGCATGGACGCGTCGTCGTGCACGACGGCGTCCAGAATGGCCGACAGAAGCCGGCCCTGCGTACCGAGGTCTCGGCGGAGGCGGTAGAGCACGAATTGGGCGATCGGGGTGTCGCGGACTACATCGACGCGCCGGAGCACCTGAAGGTGCCGCGATACGGTCGGCTGAGGGAGATCGAGGACCGCCTGCAAGTCGGACACGAAGAGCGGCGCCGCCGCCAGGCAATTGAGGATGCGGAGCCGGGTCGGCTCGGCGACCGTGAGCAGCAGCTCGGTGGAGGACAGCGGCAGGTCCATGCGGACAAACATATATACGTGTCGCCGTATATACGCAAGGGCGGATGCGCGTGCGGTCCGCAAAGCGCGCGGCCGGAGCCCACACCGCGGCCTCTGCGCAGGATGACAGCGCGCACCCCCCGCCTCCATATTTCTTCCCGATGCTCTCCCTCCTCACCACGCTCGTGCTCGCCGCCGCTCCGCTCCAGGATACGGCGCACGTCGTGCTGGTGGCGACCACGGACCTCCACGGCCACGCCACCGACTGGGACTACATCGCGGACCGCCCCTTCGCGGGCGGCGTCGCGCGGGTGGCGACCGTGGTGGACTCACTCCGCGCGCAGTATCCCGGCCAGGTCGTCGTGGTGGATGCCGGCGACCTCCTCCAGGGCGACCCGTTCGCCACCTATTTCGCACGCGTCGTTCCCACGCGGCCGGCGCCGATGATCGAGGCGCTGAACCTCGCGGGGTACGACGCGGCGACCCCGGGCAATCATGACTTCGACTGGGGCGTCCCGTTCTTCCAGCAGGCGGTGGCCGAGGCGCGGTTTCCTTACGTGAGCGCCAACGTGTACGCGGGCCGGGGCGATTCGCTGCTCTTCCCGTCGTGGCGCGTGGTCCAGCGTGAGGGCGTGCGCGTCGCGATCACCGGCCTCACCACCCCCGGCACGATGGTGTGGGACCGCGACCAGCTCCGCGGCAATGCGCGGATCGGGCCGATCCTGCCCGCAGCCGCCCCCGTGCTCGATGCGATGCGGCGCGACGCCGACGTGACCGTCGCCCTGGTGCACTCGGGTCTTGGTGGGCGCGCGTCCTACGATACGACGGGCGTCGGGGACGAGAACGTCGCGGCCGGGCTCGCCAGACTCCCCGCCAAGCCGGACATCGTCGTCGTCGGGCACTCGCATCGTGAGATGCGTGACTCGGTCATCGCGGGCGTCCACTTCGTGCAGCCGCGTCCGTTCGGGGCGAGCGTGTCGGTGGTGCACCTCGACCTCGCGCGGAACGGCGGCGCCTGGCGCCTCCTGGCGGTGCGGGCCGAGCTGGTCTCGACCCGCGAGGTCGCCGCGTCCACGCTGCTGGCGCAGCGGCTCGCGCCCTGGCACGACGCGGTTCGCGGGTGGGCACGGACCGCCATCGGCCTCGCGACCGTGCCCATGCGCGCGACGGCGGCGCGGGTGGGTCCCACGCCGATCCTCGACTTCGTCCAGGACGTCCAGCTCCGCCGGACGCGGGCGCAGCTCTCGGCGGCCTCCGCGTTCGACCTCCGCGCGGGGTTCGACGCCGATACCATCCGCGTGAGCCACGTGCTCGCGCTGTACCCGTTCGACAATACCCTCCGGGCCATCCGGCTGAGCGGCGCGAAGCTCAAGGCGTATCTCGAGTGGAGCGCGCGATACTACCGCGTGGATCCGGCGGGTCGCGTCGGGATCAACGACTCGGTGCCGGGCTACAACTACGACGTGGTGGCCGGCGCGAGCTACGAGATCGACCTGCGCCACGCCGTCGGCGACCGGATCCAGCACCTCAGCGTCCGCGGTCGCGCGGTCGAGCCGACCGACAGCTTCACGATGGCGATCAACAGCTATCGGCAGACGGGGGCCGGCGGCTACGACATGGTCCGAGGCGCGCCGATCGTCTATGACAAGGGCGAGCGCATCTTCGACCTGCTCTTCGACGCGGTGCGCGCCCGGAGCCCGCTCGACTCGACCGAGCTGGCGGGGATATCGAGCTGGAGGATCGTGCCCGAGGTGGCCGACCGCGCCGTGCGCGGGCTCTTCGGCGTCCCCGCGCCGCCGCTCCCCAAGGCGGCGCGCGACACCGTCCTCCTCCGCGTCCTGGCGACCGGTGACCTGCATGGCCGCTTCCTGCCCGGCGCGGGCGCGCTCGCCGCCGCGCTCGACAGCCTCGGCAAGGAGTGCGACTGCCCGTCCGTTCGCCTCGACGCGGGCGACGCGATGCAGGGCACCCCGGTCCAGGACGAGACGCGGGGGCGCGCGGGCATGGAGGTGTTGGGGCGACTCGGATTCGCCGCCGCAGCGCTTGGCGACCACGATTTCGACTGGTCCCTCGACGTGTTGCGCGACCGGATGGGCGAGTCACCCTATCCCTGGCTGGCGGCGAACATCGTGGACAGCGTCTCGGGCCTGCGGCCCGACTGGATCGAGCCATTTCGCGTGCTCGACGTGGCGGGCATGCCGGTCGCGGTGATCGGCTACATTACGCCCGAGACGAAGCGCACGCTTCCCGCCGATCGCACCCGCGGCCTGCGCTTCAACGAGGGCGAGCTGGCGCTGCACGATGTGCTCGGCCAGGTCGCGGCGCGGAAGCCGGCGATCACGATCCTGCTGGCCCACGCGGGCGGGAGCTGCGATTCGGTGGTGTGTACCGGCGAGATCATGCGTCTCGCGGAGGAGCTCGGGCGGAGCGGCGTGAGCCTGATCGTCGCCGGACATACGCACCGTGCGATCACCGCGCGGGTGGCCGGGATCCCCATTCTCGAGACCGGAAGCGAGGGGCGGATGGTGGGCGTGGCGGATCTGGTGAAGACGCCAGCCGGCGGGCTCGAGTTCCGGGTCGGCGTGTCCCCGGTGGACTCGGCGCGCTCGGGCGGCGGCACCGAGCTCCGGGCCGCGCTCGAGACCTACACGCGCCGAAGCGACACGCTCCTCGCGCGCCCGATCGCCGAGATCAAGCGACCGCTGGAGCGCGGCGGCGCCCAGTATCCGCTCGGCGCCCTGATCGCCGAAGCGCGGCGGAACGTGCTGCGCGCCGACATCGGCCTGGTGCGGAGCGAGACGATTCGCGCCGACCTTCCCGCGGGCTCGGCGACCTACGCGAGGCTCTCCGCGGTCGAGCCCGCCCGTTCCGACCTCGTGCGAGTGACGCTCACGGGCACGCAGCTCACGGCCCTGCTGGAGCAGTCGCTCCTGCTCGCCGACGGTCCGAGCGTGCACCTCGCCGGACTGCAGGTGCGATACGATCCGAAGGCGCCGTCGGGGCGGCGGGTTCGCGGCGTGACGCTCCAGGGCGGGCGCAAGCTCAAGCCCGACGCCGAAGTGACGCTCGCGACCGATCTCCCGACCGCGGAGGGCGCGGGCGGGCTCACCACGCTGCGCGAGGTCCAGTACCAGCGCGCGGGGCTGATCGACGTGGAGGCCGTCGCCACCTTCCTGCGGCGGCTTCCCCAGCCGGTTGAGGTGGCGGGGGCGGTGGCGTTCCTGTCCACCCGACCGTGAGCGCGGGGATGCGGGTGTTCATCAATGCGGTGCCGGTGGATGTGGAGGCGGGCACCGATGTCCGCGGGGCCATCCGCGCTCATGATCCCGAGCTCGAGGCACATGCCGCGTCGGGCGGCGCGATGGTGACCGACGCGCGGGGGATCGCGGTGCCGCTGGACGGTGCGCTCGCCGCGGGGTCCATCCTCCGCGTGATCGTCCGTGCGCGCCGCGGTGAACCGGACACCGATGCTCACGCGTGAGCTGCTGACCCGCCTGCCCAAGGCGGAGCTGCACGTGCACCTGGACAGCGCCCTCCGTCCGGCGACGATGGTCGAGCTCGCGCGCCAGGCCAGGTTCGAGCTCCCGACGACCGACCTCGACGGGCTCCAACAGTTCATGGTGGTGGATGACGCGAGCAGCCTCGAGGACTACCTCGCGCGCTTCGAGTACACCATCCCACTGCTGCAGGCGCCCGAAGGCATCGAGCGGGTGGCCTACGAGATGGTCGAGGACGCCGCGCGCGACGGCCTGCGGTACCTGGAGGTGCGGTACTGCCCCAAGCTGAGCACCCGGGGCGGGCTCACGATGGAGCAGGCATTGGAGGCGGAGCTCCGGGGGCTGGCGCGTGGGGAGCGCGATTTCGGGGTGATCACCCGCGTCATCAACTGCTCGCTCCGACACTACTCCCCGGATGTCTCGCTGGCCATCGCCCGGCTCAGCGTGGCGTACCGGGATCGCGGGGTCGTCGCGTTCGATCTCGCCGGCGGTGAGGCGGGCCGGCCGCCAGGGGTCCATCAGGCCGCCTTCGACGCCGCGGCGGACGGGAACCTGGGGATCACCGTGCACGCCGGCGAGGCGGCCGGCGCGGGGTCCATCGCGGAGGCGGTGCACCACTGCCACGCCGACCGGATCGGTCACGGAACGCGCCTCTACGAAGATCCGGTGCTGCGCGACTATATTCGCGACCGCCGGCTGCTCATCGAGACCAACATCACCAGCAACGTCCAGACCCGCGCCGTGGCGCGCGCCTCGGAGCACCCGGTGCGCGCCTACCTCGATGCCGGGCTTGCGGTGACGCTCTGCACGGACGGGTGGCTCATGACTGGGGTGACGCTGAGCGACGAGTACTGGCTTGCGCACACGCAGCTCGGATTCACCCGGTCCGAGATCGACCGGTGCATCCTCGACGGCTTCGCGAACGCGTTTCTGCCGTGGCCCGAGCGCCAGGCATTGGTCGAGCGGGTGGCGGAGGAGCTGGCGGCGCTGCAATAGGCCGGCTCGTGTCGTCGCTGGACCCGGTATCCCAACATCCTCACTCACATCGTGGAGCAGGCATGCCGATGCGCGGTCGTTCGATCGTCGTGGCCGTTGCCGTGATCGGGCTTGCCATCGCGGGCTCGTGGCTGATTCCGGGCCTGGCCTGGCGCGGGCTCGCCGCGATGGAGCTGCCGCTCGCGCGGACCACCGCGATCCAGGCGGACTCGAGCGCCGGCACCGCGACCGTTCAGGCGCCGCCGACCGTCCCCGGCGCGCAGGTCCAGGCGCCGACTCCGGTCGCCTCTACCGGTCCGACGTCCCTCGTCAGCCGCTTGTCCGGGCTGGTCGGCCTCGCGCTCATCCTCGCGATCGGGATCCTCCTCTCGCACAACCGGAGCGCCATCCGGTGGCGCGTCATCGCGTGGGGGCTCGGACTGCAGCTCCTCTTCGCGATCTTCGTGCTGCGCATTCCGGCGGGGCAGGCGCTCTTCCGCTGGCTGGGGAACCTGGTCACCGGCATCCTCGGATACTCGTACATCGGCTCGGAATTCGTCTTCGGCGAGCTGGGCAAGCAGCATTCGAGCCTGGGGGTCATCTTCGCCTTCCAGCTCCTGCCGGCGATCATCTTCGTCAGCGCGCTGTTCGCCATCCTCTATTACCTCGGCATCATGCAGCTCATCGTCCGGGCGTTCGCCGTGGTGATGAGCCGCGTCATGGGCGCGAGCGGCGCCGAGAGCCTCAACGTGGCCGCCTCGATCTTCATGGGACAGACCGAGGCGCCGCTCACCATTCGCCCGTTCCTGCCGCGCATGACCCGGTCGGAGCTCATGACCGTCATGACCTCCGGCATGGCCCACATCTCGGGATCGATCATGGTGGCCTACATCGCGTTCGGGATCGAGGCGCGCCACCTGCTCACCGCGGTCATCATGACCGCGCCGGGCACGATCATGATGGCCAAGCTGTTCGAGCCCGAGACCGAGACGCCCGAGACCTACGGCACGGTCACGCTCGACATGCCGAAGCAGGACGTGAACCTGCTCGAGGCCGCGGCCCGCGGCACGAGCGAGGGTCTCCAGCTCATGCTCAACGTGATCGCGATGCTGGTCTCGTTCGTGGCCCTGGTGGCGCTGCTGAACGGCGGGTTCGGCGCCATCCACCGCTACGTCGACTGGTTCCCCGCCAACCTGCAGACGGTGCTCGGCTGGATCTTCCGGCCGATCGCGTGGGCGATGGGCGTACCGTGGCACGACAGCGGCGTGATCGGCAGCCTGCTCGGCACCCGCATGGTGCTGAACGAGTTCATCGCCTACGCGCAGCTGGCGCCGCTGAAGGCCCAGCTGGACCCCCGCTCGTTCACGATCGCGTCGTTCGCGCTGGCGGGCTTCGCCAACTTCAGCTCGGTCGGCATCCAGCTCGGCGGCATCGGCGCGCTCGTCCCGGAGCGGAAGCGCGACCTCGCGCGGCTGGGCCTCCGCGCCATGCTGGCCGGCACGCTCGCCAACTTCCTCTCCGCCACGATCGCGGGCATCCTGCTGTGACCGCGAGCGGGACGGCGGCCTGGGCCGCGATGGCCGACGAAGCCGCGGCGGCCCTCCGGGAGCACCTTGGCGGGCGGACGCCGAGCGTCGCGATCGTGCTCGGCTCGGGGCTGGGGCAGTTCGCGGAGCGGCTGACCGACGCGGTGCGCGTGCCCTATCACCGGATTCCGCACTTTCCCTCGCCCACGGTGATCGGCCACAGCGGCGAGCTCGTCGCGGGTACGCTCGCCGGTCGGAGCGTGCTGGTGCAGAGCGGGCGTTTCCACATGTACGAGGGTCACCCGCCGGCGCTTACCGCGCTGCCCGTGCGCGTCTTCGCGCGGCTCGGCGTCGAGACACTCGTCCTCACGAACGCGGCGGGCGGAATCCGGCGGAGCTTCGGCTCGGGCACGGTCATGCTCATCGCCGACCAGATCAACCTGAGCTTCCGGAACGGGCTGTTCGGCCCGTCGCTGCCGGGCGAGACGCGGTTCCCCGACATGTCGGACCCATACGACCCGGCGCTCCGCGCGCTCGCGCGGGAGGTAGCCCGGACGAACCGGATCGCGCTCGCGGAAGGCGTGTACGTGGGACTCCTGGGGCCGAGCTACGAGACCCCGGCCGAGATCCGCATGCTGGAGCGTCTGGGCGCGGACGCGGTGGGGATGTCCACGGTCATCGAGGTGATCGCCGCGCGGGCGGCGGGCATGCGCTGTCTCGGCTTCTCCGCGATCACCAACCCGGCGGCCGGCGTGACGCCGCAGAAGCTCCACCACCTCGAGGTGATGGAGGTCGCCTACCGCGTTGCGGGCGAGCTCGCCTCGCTCATCGAGGGGGTGGTGGCGGCGCTGTGACGGTGTGGTCGAGGGGGCCGTGCCCGGCGCCCAGCCCCGGGGCGCGCGCCATGGCGCGGTGGACGAAGTCGAGCGCGTCGGCCACCGCCGTCTCGAGCGGGCGGTCGAGCGCCAGCCCGGCCGCGACCGCCGCGGAGAGCGTGCAGCCCGTGCCGTGGGTCGAGGTGGTGTCGAGGCGAGGATGGGGGAAGTGTCGGACGCCGTCGGGGGTGACGAGCACGTCCGTGAGGGTCTCCCCGCCGGCGTTCAGGTGCCCGCCCTTGACCAGCGCCGCCGCGGCCCCGAACCGGAGCAGGGTCTCGCCCGCGCGCTCCATGGTCGAGAGGTCGTGCACCACGCGGCCCGTGAGCACGGCGGCCTCGTCGAGATTCGGCGTCACCAGCGCCGCCAGCGGAAGCAGGCTGTCGCGGATCACGTCCTCCGCCTCGGTCGTGAGCAGCCGGTGGCCCGAGGTGGAGACCATGACGGGGTCGACGACCAGCGGGCGCCAGCCGTTCTCGCGGATCGCCTTGGCCACGAGCCGGACGATGGACGCCTCGGCGAGCATGCCGGTCTTGAGCGCGGCGGGGGGCAGGTCCTCGGCGAGCGCGGTGAGCTGCGCCGAGATCATCGCCTCGGGCACCGTTTCGACGGCGCGAACCCCGCGCGTGTTCTGCGCGGTGAGCGCCACGACGACCGACGTGCCGAACACGCCGAACTGCTGGAACGTCTTGAGGTCGGCCTGGATGCCCGCGCCGCCTCCCGAGTCGGAGCCGGCGATGGTGAGGGCGATCTTCATCCCGTGAGCACCTCCAAGGGTGGTACGCTCCTGACGACGATCCGCGACCTCGCTCGCCGGCGGGGCCGCGAGCGCCGCGGACTGGCGTTGGCCGAAGGCGTTCGGCTCGTCGAGGAGGCGCTGGCGGCGAACGTGCCGGTGCGCGGAGCGGCCGTCTCGCCGGCGTTGGAAGGTACTCCGCGTGGCTCGGCCCTCAAGATCGCGCTCGAGGCTCGCGGCATTCCGGTGGTCGCGGTGACGTCACCCGAGCTCGACGAGCTGGCCGACACCGAGCAGCCGCAGGGCGTCGTGGCCGTGGTCGAGCCGCGCGTGTGGGCCCTCGACGACATTCCGACGCCGGCCGGCAGCGTGGTGATCGTGCTCGACGGCGTGCAGGACCCGGGGAACGTCGGCACCATCCTTCGCACCGCGCTGGCGCTCGGAGCGGCGGGCATGGTCGCGCTCAAAGGCACGGCCGAGCTCACCAATCCCAAGGTGCTGCGCGGGAGCATGGGGGCGGCGTTCCGGCTCCCGGCCACCTCGTCCGATGCCGGCGCCTTCGTCGGCTGGGCCGGGGTGCGCGGCGTCGAGCTGCTCGTCGCCGCGGCGGATGGGGAGCCGCTCGCCCGGCAGGCCAGGGCGCGCCGTGCGCCGCTCGGCCTCGTGCTCGGCAACGAAGGCGCGGGCGTGGGTCCTGTGCTCGCCGCGGCGGCGCCTCGCCGCGTCGCTATTCCACTCGCGCCCGGTGTCGAGTCTCTCAACGTGGCGGTCGCCGCCGGCATCCTTCTGTACGAGGTCACGCGTGACGTCTGACATGCCGTTGTTCATCGTCATCGCTGGGGTATTCGGGGCAGTGATCGGGAGCTTCCTCAACGTCTGCATCCTGCGGTGGGGCGCGGAGCCGAAGGAGTCGGTCGTTCGCCCGCCATCCCACTGCCCCAAGTGCGGCGCGGGTCTCCGCTGGTACGACAACGTGCCGATCCTCTCGTGGCTCCTGCTGCGGGGGCGCTGTCGTGGGTGCCGCGAGCCGATCTCGATTCAGTATCCGCTCATCGAGCTCGTGACAGGGCTGATCTGGGCATTCATGGCCTGGCGTCACGGCATCGGGCTCGAGGGGCTCAAGGGGGCGGCGTTCGCGACCATCCTGCTCGGCATCGCCATGACGGATGCCCGCGCCTACATCATCCCGGACGAGTTCTCGATCGGCGGGCTCGTGCTGGGTATCCTGCTCGCCCTGGCCGCGGGCCGTCAGCCGCTCGGCACCGCGCTGCTCGGCGCGGCGGTGGGATTCGGCCTGCTCTGGCTGGTTGCGATTGCCGGCGAGTGGATGTTCAAGCAGGAGGCGATGGGCGGTGGCGACATCAAGATGATGGCGATGGTCGGCGCGTTCCTCGGCTGGCAGGGAACCCTGCTCACGATCTTCCTCGGCGCTCTGATCGGGAGCCTGATCTTCGTTCCGCTCAGCCTGGCCGGACACAAGAAGCTCGTGCCGTTCGGCATCTTCCTCGCCATCGGCGCGGCGGCCACGTACCTGGTCGGTCCGTCGATTCTGGCCTGGTACAGCGGCTACCTGGGTGCCGGGTGAGACGCCCGATGACCCGCCTTCGATTCGTCCTTGCCACTCTCGCCGCGCTGGCGGTGGCGGCCGCGTGTCGAGGGCAGAGCCGCGGCGGCCCGGAGGAAGTGGTGCTGCGCCAGCTCGTGGACAGCCTGCGCGGACCGGTCGAGCGAGCCTCGCGGCTCACGTTCCGGACGCCGCCGCGCTCGGCGCTTCGTACGCGCGAGCAGGTACGGGGCTATCTGCTCGCGAAGCTGGACGAGGAGCTGCCGCCCGCTCGCATGCGCGGGCTGGAGACCGCCTATCGCCTGTTCGGCCTCTTGCCGGATACGCTCCAGCTCCGCGGGCTGCTGCTCGATCTCTATGCCGAGCAGGTCGCCGGCTACTACGACCCGGACTCGGCGATGCTCTTCGGGGTAGCCGGCGCCGAGCGCGAGCAGCTCCGGCTCGTGCTGGCGCACGAGATGGTGCACGCGCTCCAGGGCCAGCACCTCCCGCTCGACTCCATCCTGAACGCGACGGACAACAACGATCGGCTCACGGCGGCGCAGTCCATCCTCGAGGGCCAGGCCACGCTGGCGTCGATCGAGGTGCTGGCGCCGGGTCAGAACGTGACCGAGATGCCGCAGTTCTGGGAGATGTACCGTGAGCAGGTGCGCGAAAAGCAGTCGCTCATGCCTGTCTTTGCCCGCGCGCCGCTGGTGGTTCGGGAGGCGTTGATCTTCCCCTATCTCGACGGGGCGGAGTTCATGTACTGGTGGAAGACGTCCGGCGCGCGGGACACACTGCCCTTCGGACCACGGATGCCGGTGTCGACCGAGCAGATCCTCCATCCGGAGCGCTACGCCCGCGGCGACCAGCCGGCCGTGCTCGCGTTCCCCCCGGACAGCAACGTGCTGCACGAGGACGTGCTGGGCGAGAGCGAGATCCGCGTCCTGCTCGCGTCGCTCGCCGGCTCGGACGAGGTGCAGACCGTCGTGCCGATCGGCTGGGGCGGCGACCGATTCCGCGTGTACGACACTGCAGCTGGCCCGGCGCTCGTCTGGTACGTCGTGTGGGACGATCAACGCTCGGCCGATCGCTTCGTCCGGACGGCCGGGCCCGCGCTCCGGCGAACGGCGCGGCCGGGCTACCGCGCGGTGTTCGAGCCCGTGACGGTCACCGATCGTCCGGCGGTGCGATACGTACTGGCCCCGGATGGATGGGCGCGGTGGGCGAACCTGCCGGAGGCAGTGGTCCAGGGCAAGTGAACCTCAGGCCTTCACCGCCATCACCGCCGCCATCCCACCCCGCTGCGCCACGTTGACGACCTGGCGCTGCGAGGCCCTCGCGAGAATCGCGAGCCCGTCGGCATCCGACGCATATCCCATCACGTGGTAGTACATCTCCGGGCGCAGGGAGCCGTCCTCCGATAGCGTCGGCACCTCGAGCACCGGAATGTGGGCCAGCGCCTGGACAACCCACAGCTCCTCGTCGGCGAGCGCGGAGTCGAGCGCCTGCTCCCACTCCGTGGCGGACTGCGTCTGCCCCACCAGCACGCCGTCGCCTCCGTACCCGCGCGAGGGCTTGAGCACCAGCGTCTCACGGGAGTCGCGGGCATACCCGATCAGGTCGCCCGTATCTCCGCCGGGCAGGGTGGTCCGGCGCTCGGACAGCACCCGCGTCCACAGGATGTGGCGCTGAAAGCAGCGGCGCGAGGCCTCATCGAAGTGGCGCCCGGCGAGCTCCGGATCGGTGAGAATCTCCCAGCTCGCCTTGTGGTCGAGCTCGCCGCCGATCGAGCTGATCACGCGGTTCTCGCGAAACAAGGTCCGCATGGGGGTGACATCCACGCCCTCGCGCTCGAGCTCGACCAGGTCGAGCACGCTGTAGTCCCGGTAGACCAGGTCCACCCGCGCATCCTCGTAGTAGACCTCCGCGCCCTTCATCCGGAGCTCGCTCGGGTCGGCGTGCACCGTTTCCATGCCGTGCCGCTCCCGCAGGTACTCGACCAGCCGTCGCTGCTCGTCGATTCCCTCGAGCTCGTACTTGGGCTCCACGAAACACACGCATCCCCCCGGGCGCCCGACCGCCTCGAGCTGGGCCACGAGCTCGCCGTGCAGCAGCTCGCGTGCGTCCGCGAGTCGCTCCAGCCTGAGGCCCGCGTCCTGTGCCACGATCAGCGGGACCACGATCTCGCTCAGGATCTCCTCGACCGAGGGAATCAGGTGCAGGCCGCCGATCCCTGTCAGGTTCGGCTCGACGAACTTGAACGTGTCCTTCCAGACCGGGCTGCTGTAGTCCACCAGCGCGTCCAACCGGCCGAACACGGGATTCCGGCATTGCATCGCCGGGCGCCAACAGTCGCGGAGCCAGGCGTCCTCCTCGGGCTCGAGGCGGAGGATGGAGCGCACGTCCGCATCCGCGAGGTAGAGATCGGGCAGGCGGACCATCGCGTCGTGGAGGGTGCGCACGACCCGGTGGACGTAGTCGACTTCCTCGGGCAACAGCGTGATCGGGCAGGGAAACACGCGGATGGTCTGGACGGCGCCGTCCATGAAGTAGTCGAGGTGACGCGCGGTGGCCCCCTCGCGCATCCGCCGGTACGCCTCGGCGAGGTCGGACGGCGGCGTCCGGTACAACGCCTGCCGCACGCGCGCGGCCAGCTCCGCGGCGCGAAGGCCGAGGACCTCGGCGGGAACCGGCTCCGCGGGAAGGGCGGACGTGGTCTCTGGCGGCATGCTGCTCATCGCGGCTCCTGGCGCTCACGGGTCGGTCGAACGTTTCAAGCTGCAGTCGGATCGACACGGCGTCGAGGCGTGAGCCCGACTTGACGCCACGCCGCTGTCGCCCCCCGAAGTCCTACGGCTGTGGGTGTCCCAGAAACCGCATGAGCGAATAGAGCACGAGCCCGACCAGACCGCCCACGAGCGTGCCGTTGATCCGGATGAACTGAAGGTCCCGTCCGACCTGGAGCTCGATGCGCCGCGAGGTTTCTTCCGGGTCCCACACGCTCACGGTGTGCGCGATGAGCTGGCCCACCTCGTGCCGGTGCTGCTCGACGATCCGGAGCACGGCGCCGATCATCCAGTCGTCCAGCTTGGCCAGCAGCGTCTCGTCCTCGAGTGTGGCCTGCGCGAGGGCGGTGAGCCCGCGCTCGAGCCCGCCCGGCGCGCCGTGCTCGGCGGCCTCCACCTGCCGGTCCAACACCTTCTTCACCTCGCGCCAGAGCGATTCGGTGAGCTGCTCGCTGGTGGGGTGGTCGAGCACCTGCTGCTTGATCTGCTCCGCGCGCGCGATCGCTTCGGGCGACGCGCGAAGCTGCTCGATCCAGCTCACCAGCAGGTCGTCGAGCTGCCGCCGCAGCGGATGGTTGGGATCCGCGCTCACCTGGGACAGCGTCCGGCCGATGCCGTCCACCACGCGCTCGTGGACCTGGTCGTCCACGAATGCCGGGACCCACCAGGGGCTCTCCTCGCGGATCCGCTCGCGGATGAGCGTCTGGTTCTGCTCGACCAGGTCGCCGAGGCTGTGCACCAGCCGGTCGAGCAGCTGCTGGTGGCGGTCGTTCACCGTGAGGAGCGCCAGCCCGTCGGCGAGCACGGGGGCGATCGGCCGGCGCTTGAGCGGCTCGATCACGCTGCGCTCGAGCAAGGCGTGGACGTCGTCGTCGCGGACGACCGCGGTCGCGCTTCGGAGCGCGCCCGCGGACTGCCGCACCAGCGTCCGCGCGTGCTCGGGCTCACGCAACCACTCCGCGGCCCGACGGCTGAGGCCCGCCGCGCGCAGCTTGGCGCCCAGGACCTCCGGCGAGAGGAAGTTGTTCTGCACGAAATTGCCGAGACTTCGGCCGATGCGATCCTTCCGCTGGGGGATGATGGCGGTGTGCGGGATCGGCAGGTTGAGCGGGTGCCGGAACAGCGCGGTAATGGCGAACCAGTCCGCCACACCACCCACGAGCCCCGCTTCCGCGGTCGCGCGCACGTAGCCGAGCCAGGCGTACGTACCCTCGAGTCCCCAGGCGATCATGAAGACCACGCCCATGAGCACCAGCAGCCCGGTTGCCCGCCGTTTCATGCGGGCGAGCTGCAGCCGTTTGGTCTCCGCGTCGAGGACTTGAGGGATCGGAGGGAGGTCGTTCATCGGCTCAAAGGTACATGGGATCGATCGGCGGGAGCCGGCGGACCGGGATCAATCGCTGACAAGACATGGGCTTGGCACTGGCCTTGACGGGCCGGGCGGAGACGCGGGAGGACTGTCAAGACGCGCCGGCACGCCCTTCTCTAAAAGGCGTGTGGCGGAGCTCGATGAGCCAAGGCCAGTCGCGTGACCGTTTAGGCTACTGGGCGTAGTTGACGACCACGAAGCGGCCCACCCGCCGGGCGTCGCCCGCCTCGAGGTGATAGAAGTAGACTCCGCTCGCCACCACCTGGTTGTTGCGATTGAGCACGTTCCATCGCTCGGAGCCGCCATAGGTGCTCGAATGGTGCTCGAGCAGCGAGACCAGGATCCCGCTGGTAGAATAGATCCGAATGATGCAGTCGGCCGGCAGGTTGACGAACTCGATGACCTTGACGTCGGTGGTGCGCTCGAACTTACTGGTCACGTAGTACGGGTCCGGCACCGTGTGCACGCGGCTGAGGTCGTTACCGGTCGCCGGGACGATGCGGTTGACTACCTCGTACTCCAGGTGGAGCTGAACCCCGGTCGCCGTGAGTGGCCGGGGTTGCGCAGTGAAAGTGTAGGGTCCCCGGTCACCGGCTGCGCCTCGGCCCCCGCTGATGGCGCCGACGTAGGTTCGCAGGCTCCAGACGGTGCCCGCCGGCGGCAGACCGGCAGCCAGCTCGAAGATCGTGATGTTGCCGGCCAGGTAGAGCGCGAAGCCGGCGCCCGGCCGAACCGCCGCCGTCCTGAGCCGTGGCGGTTGTCTGGTCCCAAATCGCGATCGGCCCCGGCGTGACGGTGCGGCTCAGGACGAACGGAGCCGCCGTGCACCGATAGCTTGCCTGCACCGCCACGACAGAGAGCGGAGCGGCTCGACGCAGGCGAAGTCCATGGTCGTCAGCACGTCGGGTCTGCCGTCGAACGATCCGGCAGCCGCTGTAGCGGCCTGGTTCAGCACGCCCCACGAGCCTGCGAGACGGAGGCTGTCGAACGGCACCGTCACGTCATGGGTGACGTCGACGACCGAGTCGATCCCGCCGTCCGCGCCCCACCAGAGGTTGAAATCCGCGGCCCGCTGCGCCGCGCCGAGCACGCCCTCGACGACTGCGGTAATCCGGCCTCCGCCGTCTCATAGGAATGGGGCATCTGGATCGTGGTCACGCCGGTGAGCGTGCCGGCGTTGTTGAGATCGGCCATCGGACCGGGGGAGGCCGAGTTGGGTGGGTGCGAGGACTGTGGATCGACCTGGGTCTCGTCTCGTTGGGGCGAGGGCCCGTCGAACCAGCGTGGTCCATTGTACTCGCAGCCAGTGGTGCCGTCGGCCGCGAATCCTGCGGCGGCGTTGCGACAGCCGCGTCCCCCATGAGCTCGCGTAATTGTTGCCGGGGAGCGCGAGGTCGAGGCGGCCGCGCAACTGGAACCCCGCTCCGCCACCGAACCGGTCGATGACGGCTTTCTCCAACGGGACTGCATCGACGTAGCTGGAGCCGACCCTGCAGGTCCGAGCTCTGGTCCTGCACCACCGGGACCTGCAACCGAACGGTCGCCGCATCTCCCGCGGACGTCAGATAAAAGTGGACCGGCAGACCCTGCTCGCCTACGCCATGCTCGTAGGCCGAGCCGAGCTGGAGACTATCCAGCGTGAGCGACACGGAGCCGGAACGCGAGTCGGGCAGCAGCGTCTGCACCAGATCCGCCAGGCCAAGTGCAAACGCCGTTGGCAGGTGGGAACGGTCCATCGAAGCGGCCAGTTTCCGGATCGAGGGTCGGGAACGCTCCTGCCGTGTCGAGGGTGAGACCGCGACCGGCGAGGGTGACCTGGACAGTACCGGACGCTGCAGGTTCGACGCCGAGCTGGCCGGCGTGACCGACTTTGTCCGTCTCGCCGACTCGAGGCTCGACGGTCCCGACTGAATCGAGTTGATGTCGAACGCCGTCACCGCATAGAAATACCGCAGATCGTTTCGGACGCCACGGTCCACGAACGCGAACGGCACTTCGGTATCGCGCAACGTGCACTGCGCCCCATTGGGACCGGCGGCCAGCGAGGCAGCCGGCAGCGGTGCCGTTGATCGCGGTGTCGAGCTGGATGAAGAGGACGGTCCCGGTAGCCAGCCGCTGGCGTCCCTCGGGGGCGAGCCTGACCTGAACCACCGGTCCCACGAGCGGGATCGTGTCGCTCACCGACGGAGCGACGCCGGGGATCACCGAGTCGAACGGTACGCGGCAGCCGAAGCCGATGTCTCCCCCCGTCGCTGTGTTGATGCCGAGTTCAGGGGCGCAGTCCGCGACTGGATTCACCTGGCCGCGCCAGTCGGCCATGACGGTGTTGGCATAGTCGAACTGGGCGATGAGCTGAAGCTGACTGGGCGTGTCGACCCGGCCGCGATAAATGCGGTAGCCTTCCACGTCGAACCGGCGATAGTTCGGGTCGTACATCACATTGGGCTCGCCGCCGGTCCCGGTCGGCTGGCTGGCGAGTCCGAAGGAGGGGTCGCCCGTGGTCTCGGTCGCTGACGGTCGCCAGATCACCGCTACCTGGTTCGGTCCTGGAATCAGAAAGAAGTCGGGGGCATCGGGGGCGGTCGAGGCGAGCACGAACCCGTTGTCGAACAGTGTCTGGGCCACCAGCGCCTTACCCGAGCAGCGAGCCTGGAACGACCTCGAATTCACTCTGCTCCACCCGACCGTCCCCGTTGAGGTCGTTGAACCCCTGGTAGCCGGTCAGTGAGTCGATCGCGTTGACCCCGGCGGCCATGCGGCCTGCGTCGCCCAGAATGGTCGGGTCGCCGGGCGTCACGTCGCAGAAGGTGCTGGCAGCCCGCGGTTGCGACGGGGGCGGCGAAGATGTAGGCCACCACGATCGACTGAAACCCGCCGGGCGGAAGCGTCAGGGGACCAGTCGCCTGAAAGAACCTCATGTCGCCTGGCGGGCTCTTGTTGATGAAGCAGATGTGGCTGGCTTTCGGGTCTCCGGCGTTGCACGGGGGATCGCCGACGGCTGGATCGGGCGTACCGGTGAGATAGCGGAAGAGCTGGACCGAGCTGGTCGGATCATGCACCCCCGCCACCGGCGAAGGCGCCGAACACGGTGAGTCCGACCGCTCGGTCCAGCGAGTCACGCGGGCTGCGAAGGTACTTCACTCCCGCAAAGCCTGTCGCCGGGAAGAATGGAGGGCCGAAGATGTGCGGGGTCGAACGTCCAGTTGTCGGGTTGCGGCGAAGTCGTGTTCGTAGGTGTACCCCAGCGCGAACGGGACGTTGGCCGAGGCGTAGTTCTCATTGAACTGTGCCGACATCCATGTCGGCGGCGAATGCCACGTGCATGCTCGTGATCGGATACCCCGTCTGACGGGCAGCGTGATGCCGAACGCCGCATTGTTCCTGTCCTGGAATTCCCGAGCCTTGTCCAGCAGAATCTCGCGCATCGCGGGGCGTACACCCACGTAGTCTGCCACGCGGGTGGAGGTGATGTTGTAGAGGGTGTAGATGAAGTAGATAATGTCCTGGTTGCCGCTCGGCGTGTTCCACGCCATGCCGCGCTGCTCCAGGACCAGCCCGAGGGGATGGAGTCGCTGGTCTGTTGAGCAACGGGTTCCCGTCCCACGTGAGCCACCAGACGTCGCCCTCCGAGGCGGCCACCCGGCCGCGGAGGACGGGTGAAACAGATTGTCGGCCTCGTTGGGCTCGTCCGGCACGTAGGCGGCGGCCGGCCAGTTGGCCACGTCACCAGGGTCGGTCGAATTGTAGATGGGCTGGACCTGTTCGCCGTTTACCCGGCCCCGCAAAGAGATGAAGAGGTCTCCCGTCGTATCGCCGGCCCAGGGGTTCTCCGATCTGATTCCGCCGACGATGCCTGCTACCTGGAAGCCCGACGGCGAAGACGTACTGGTCGACGGTCCCCTTGGGCCAGAACCCGCCACCGACGGTCTGCGGAGCCAGTGCTGTCGACGCAGATGAGTGCCATTCGCCAGCAAGCCGCAGTAGACCTGGTTGACGCTGAGCGCGCCGCGGCTCCGGGCGAAGAGCCGGAACCCGGCGGACGGGTGGGAGGGATCCGGTCGGCGGCAGCCGGTGCCGCCGTGTCGAGCACCGGCGCGCCGATCACCAGCACCGCCAGCAACAGCGCGACCCGCCTCACGCATCAAAACGTCACCTCGATCCCGAGCCGCAGCCGGCGAGGATCGTCCCGTGAAGTTGTACGGCCCGCTGGTCGAAGGCATAGAACGCGTCGGACGCGCGGCGCTGCTCGGCGAGCGTGAACACGTGGTCACCGTCGCCGAACCGCTCCTCGGCACGGATCAGATACACGCAATCGGGCGCGGCCGCGCGGGTGCTGGCGGTCACCCAGGCGTTGCAGCCCGACGCGACCAGACCGTTGAATCTGAGATCGATGGCCCCGTCAGCCCCAGTACACGCTCCGTCGCACGCGCATCCTCGGCGAAGGAGGTGCTGTCGGCCGCCCAGCGCACTTGATGGTCGGGCGGCATTGACGGTGCTCCCCGTGACGGAGAAGACCTGGAGGACATTGGTGAAATTGAAAACGTTCCGGGCATCGACGTAAGCGGTGATCCCAGCGCGGCCGAGACCGAAGCCTCTTGGTCAGCCGAAGATCGAACTGCCTGGAGCTGGGAAGTCGAGCACTGTTCGTCCGCGCCCGTCGTGCCGGCATCCCCACTCGCCCTGGGCTCGCGGCACGGCGTGTACGGCGTCCCGCTGGCGAAGCGCGCGGTGCCGAAGAGACCGAGGTTGCCGAGCACGGTACCGAGGACGCTCCCTTTTCGCCAGCCGGGTGGAAGCGGCCAGGGCGAACGTCGCGGTCAGGTCGTGGGGCCGGCTCACCCCGTCGGGATGATCGCCTGAGGTGGCGGGCTCACGATTCCGCCCAGCTCGTTCACCGCGGTGACTCCTCGATCCTGGATGTCCAGCGGATCGGACGGCGGTACTCCTGGCCCGTCTGGTAGGTGTAACTGATCGTGCCGTTGAACACGTCGCCGAATCGCCGATCGAGCCGCAGGTCCACGCCGCGACATTCCCGAAATCCGCGTTCGTCACCCGAACGACGGTGCTCTTGCGCTGCCGCGACCGGATCGTCGACGAGAAAGGTCCGTGCCGACGCAAGCGCGAGGTTGTCGTGGTTGTAGACCGCCATGTCGAGGACCATGTCGTCGCTGAAGGCATGGCGAGCCCCGAACTCGAAGCTGATCGTCTTGCCGAACGCCAGGTCGGCCCCACGCCCGCCGACGTTCACGCCGTCCAGGACCAGCGCGAAGTCGGGGGCCTCGCACCTGGTGGGCGTAGGAGAGTCGAAGGTTGGTCCGGTCGCTAACCGGAAAGGACACCTGGATGTGCGGGCTGAGGTACCCGTGGCTCCGGTCCGGTCGAGTGATGACCAGCGGCCGGTCGTCGAAGGTTCCACCGACCTCATAGATCGGCGCGCCCTCGATGTTGAGGTATTGCCCGAACGTCGGGCTGGCGGCCACCGTATCCAGGAGAAACGGACGGCTGGCGCGAGACGCATAGCTGTCGTAGCGCAGGCCGCCGATGAGCGACCACGTCGCCGAGATCCAGCCGATCCTCCACGAAGACGTTCCACCGTCTCCGGCCGCTCGAGGTAGGCATCGCCGACCGCGGCCAGCTCGGACTCGTAGCGTCCGATCGAGTAGCGCGTTGACCTCCCCGCCGAGCCTGAGCCGGTCGTAGCGGTCGACCTGCCAATCCAGGTTCGCCTTGGCGATGTACCGATTCTCGCGGTAGAGTCGCATGCGCCCGGCCGGCCCACCCGCCTCACTCCAGCCGCGAAGTCCGTAGGCATTGTTTCGAAACTCGTCGACGAGATTGAAGTCGGCGGGCTCTCGATCTTGATCGGTGATCCGTCGGGACCCCGGGCGATTGAGGCGAACATTCTCGACCAGTGCCTGGTCGAGCGGGAAGTTGTCGAAGTCGAACAGGAAACCGAGCGGCCGGATCAGATAGCCGCCGAATGGGTCACGGCTGCCCCGCTCGCTCTCCGGTGTCAGGGGGCTGCTGATGGATCGATTCTGCTGGTACGAGAGATAGACCTCGAGTGCGAGCGCGCGCTTCGCGGAACGCGCGAGATTGGGGGTCCAGGTGAGCGTGAGAACGTCGCTCCAGTCCCGGATCCCGAAGAGCGACCGCGCAGTTGTACAGATTGGCGTAGTCGAATGCACGCTCCTGGGTCTGGCTGCGCAGGTAGCTCAAGCCCACACGGGAACCGGTGCCGAACGAGTAGGTGAGCTTGCCCTGAAGCTCGTAGGTGGAGGTTGGGCTGCTGGGAATCCGGATTCCCCTGGCAGTTAAAGCCGTAGTTGGTGCGGATACCCGGTTGGCGCTCTTGCGGAAAACTCGTCGCAGTGTCCCCGATACGCCGCCAGCCGGTACACCGGTACGTCGGTCGTATCCGCAGTGCGGAGGAGATCGAGGGGGACCGCCACGACGGTATCCTGGCCGGCCGAGACGAAGAGCGGGGCCTTTCGCTGCCGCGCCCGGCCGCTGCCGACCGCTGGCCCTCGACACACCTGCCGCGAAGAACGTGAGGTGGCGGGCGAGAGGTCCGCCGATGCTGGCCTCGATCCGATTGAGCCCGAGACCGTGATTCACGCCGAACGGTTCGTCGGTCTCGTAGCTGACCGCGCCGCGCTGTACCGTCGTGCCGCCAGTCCGGGTGACCAGCGAGACCAAGCCGGACTGGGCATTGCCGAACTCGGCCGACGGCGATCCCGTCGATGACGGCGGCCTCCTCGACCCCGTTGGTGCCGACGCTGAGCTGGGTGCTGGGCGTGGCGAGCCCGAGGCCGCGATAGCCGGGGTCACCGGTACGCCATCCACGTAGACGGCGACCTCGTCGGGTCGCCCGCCCCGAATGGAGAGTGCCAAGGCGCCGCGCGGCCGGTTGCGTCAACGCCTGGCTGCAGAGCCAGCAGCTCGTTCACGCGATCGATCGGGCAGGCGCACGAGAAAGTCACCCTGCACCCGCTGCGTCGTCGTCACCTCGTCACGCGGGACCAGCGCGTTGCGGGCGACCATAACCTCGATCCCTGGAGCTGCACCGGATGACGCTCTCCAGGGCGAAATCCCGGGTGACCGTCTGGCCGGCGAGCACCCGGAGATTGCTGCATCTCCACCGGACCGAAGCCCACGAAGAGGGCGCGAACCGTCGCCGGACCGGCGGGAATGTTGTTGATGAAGTAGTGTCCGCGGGAATCGGTCAGGGCACCGAAGGCGGTGCCGACGATCATCACCTGAGCTTCAGCGATAACGCCGCCGGCCTGGTTCTTGACATGGCCTTCGATCGTGCCGGTGGGCGCCTGAGCGCGCAGCAGGTGGGCTTGAGTCAAGAGCAGGCACTCGAGCACGAAGACCCATCGCACGAGCGATCGAGACTTCGCGCTGATGGGCGGACGCCGGAGCCCAGGACTCGGGCGAAGGAATGGCAGCCATCCCCCTGTCCAATCAGAGGGCGCAGATCGGTTGCCGAGCGGCTGCTGAATCAGTTGTGGGTGATGGCACCACGATACGGGACGGGTCGGGAAATGTCCACCGCCCCGCGGTCGAGCGCTGCGAGGGAGATGTTGCGAATCCGGTCCTTCTCGTCGCGCCAGAGGCCAGAAAGGCCGTCAGGCAGCACTCCCTGTCCGCTCGATGCAGTGCGTCCGGCTCCTCGGGCTTGCCTCCGGTGGTAAACCCCGTGCCGGGGCCGTAGCTTACCTAGGCCTCCCCAAGCGAATCGCCGTGATGGACGTCCTTCCCCGCCTGCAAACCGCGCTCGGCGACCGCGACGCTTTCACCGTTAGGCCCGACAGCAGTGCCGGTCAGACGCTGGCATCGCGGGAGTGGCGGCTTCCCGAGCGGCCAACCTTCAGTCGAGGAAGCGAAAGCCTCGCTGGCTTGCTTCGCCGGCAGCCCTCGGCTGCCGGAGAGGATCAGCCATGAGCTCGGCTGAGGCGTTTCCCGGACTGCACTCCGCTTTGGCGGACCGCTACGCCATCGAGCGCGAGCTCGGGCGCGGCGGGATGGCTATCGTCTACCTCGCGCGCGACCTCAAGCACGATCGCCTGGTTGCCGCTCAAGGTCTTGCGCCCGGAGCTCGCCCACGCGCTCGGTGCCGAGCGCTTCCTTCGGGAGATCCGAGTCACCGCACGGCTTCAGCACCCGCACATCCTCCCCGTCCATGACTCGGGCGGCGATGACGGGTTGCTCTGGTATACGATGCCGTTCGTCGAGGGTGAGTCCCTCCGCCAACGCCTCGTGCGTGAGCGGCAGGTCTCGGTGGAGGACGCCCTCCGGATCGCGGCCGCGGTCGCCGGTGCCTTGAGCTACGCGCACCAGCACGGGATCATCCATCGCGACATCAAGCCGGAGAACATCCTCCTGTCGGGCGAGCAGTGCCTGGTGGCCGACTTCGGCATCGCCCGCGCGCTCACGCGGCCGGCACGGAGAAGCTGACCGAGACCGGCCTTGCGCTGGGCACGCCACATTACATGAGCCCGGAGCAGGCGGCCGGGGACGGCCAGCTCGACGCGCGGAGCGACCTCTACTCCCTCGGCTGCGTGCTGTACGAGATGCTGGCCGGCGAGCCGCCGTTTACCGGCCCGACCGCGCAGGCGATCCTGGCGCGCCACGCCTTGGATCCGGTCGCGCCGCTCCGCACTGTGCGGCGAAACATCCCGGAGGAGTGGAGCAGGCAGTCCTACGGGCGCTCGAGAAAGTGCCGGCCGATCGCTTCGCGACCGTCGAGCAGTTCAGTCATGCGCTCATGGCGGCCGAGCGAGCGCCTCGCACGCCCCGTGCGCGCCCGTTCCCTCGCCAGACAGCCGGAGCGATCACCGCAGCTGTCGGGACGATCGCGTTCGCGATCGGAGTCTTTCGCTGGCGTCAAAGTCCTGCGTCGGCCGAAGGAGTTGACCCCGGGCTGGTCGCTGTCCTGCCGTTCAGGGTCGCAGGTGCGGCCCCCGCCTTGGGGTACCTGCGGGAAGGAATCGTCGATCTCCTCGCGGTCAAGCTGACCGGCGAGGGCGGTCCAAGAGCGCTCGATCCCCGTGCCCTGCTGAGTCGCTGGCATCGCGCGCTCCACTTGGGGGCCAGCGACCTCTCGCCTGAAGCGGCGGCGAATGTGGCCCGCGGGCTCGGTGCCGGACGCCTGGTGGATGGCGGCGTGGTGGGTACTCCGGAGCAGCTGGTGCTCACCGCGTCGGTCCTTACGGTTCCTGGCGGCGCCACCAGGTCACGGGCCAGCGTCACGGGCACGGCGGACAGCCTTCCTGCGCTGGTGGACCGGCTCACCGCCCAGCTCCTGGCCGGCGAGAGCGGGCGCACCGAGCTAGCGACCCTTACTTCGCTGCCTGCGCTTCGAGCCTACATCGACGGCCAGGCGGCGCTCCGCGCCGGCCGCTTCCGAGACGCGTTCCAGAGCTTCAACCATGCGCTCGACCTCGACTCCACGTTCGCGCTCGCGGGCGTGGGGCTCAACGAGGCCAAGTTCTGGGACGGTGGAAACGATCACTGGCGGGGGCTCCGGCTGGCCTGGGCCGGGCGCGACCGGCTGAGCCCGCGCGATCGGGCGCTCATTGCCCCCTGGACGGGGCCCAATTATCCCAACGGCCCGCCGCTGTCGCTCGAGGAGAAAATCGCCGCTCTGCAAGAGATCGTGGCGGCGGTGCCGGAGAGCCCGGAAGGATGGTACGAGCTGGGTGATCATTTCTACCACTGGGGCGCCCTAGCCGGCTACGACGCACCCCTGAAGCGGGCGGCCGCCGACTTCCGCCGGGCGCTCGACCTCGACTCGTCCTATGCCGAACCCCTCCTGCACCTGTTCGATCTCTCCGCCGCGGAGGGGGACACCGCTTCGGTCCGCCGCCTCGGGACCATTGCGCTCACGGCCGACTCGGGGAGCGACGACGCCGACTACCTCCGCTGGCAGATGGCGTATACGCTGCGCGACACCGCGGCGCTCGCACGGATCCGTGCGCGATTCGATCAGCTGAGTGGGAAGAACTTGTTCAACATCTTCGAACGGAGCCAGGAGACCGGCGCGAGGCTCGATGATGCCCGCCGGGCGGTCGCCATCCTGCTCAAGCGAGCCGACTCGGACTCGGCACGACGGGACGCGCTCCGTCTCCAGTACCAGCTGGCGATGAACGGTGGACGCCCGCGCGAGGGGCTGGCCGCCTCCACCAGAAATCGAACGAGAGTTCGACGATTCCCCGCCGAGCCGCATCACCGATGCCGTGTACTGGGATGGGGACTCCGCTGCAGCAGACGAGGCGGTACGGGTGCGGCTTCGCCGCACCCGCGTGCTGGCGTCAGGCACGGACGACCGCAGGGCGCAGTACGACGACATCTGCTTTGTGCAGCAATGGCGGCTGGCGCGTGGTGAACTGGGTTCGGTGCGGCCGGACATCGCGCGACTTCGGGCGGCCGTCGTGCCGGGACTCTCCGCCGCTGACTCGGCCTCCGTCGCTGTCAACGCCTCCATGTGCGCGGACCTGCTCGAAGCGTGGCTCGCGACCGCCGGCTCGACAGCCGAACGCGGCGGGCGCTCGTCGCCCGACTGGATTCGCTCGTAGCGCGAGGGGCCGACGGGTGGTGGGGTGAGGGCTGGAACCTCGTCCTCGCCCGCCTGCTGGAGAAGCAAGGCAACCTGCCGCGTGCGCTCGCGACGGTCCGGCGCCGGGAGTACGGCCTGCGTACGCCGCGATATCTCTCGACCTACCTCCGGGAGGAAGGCCGCCTAGCCGCGCTCGCCGGCGACACGGCCGGCGCGATCGAGCGCCTACCAGCACTACCTCGCGCTCCGATCGGATCCCGAGCCGCCGCTCCGGGCTGAGCGGGACAGCGTGCGCGCGGAGGTGGCGAGGCTCGTCGGGGAGCGATAGCGATAGCTGATAGCGCGAATTCGGGCGCGGGAGGCGACGTGGGTTGCCTCAGGGGAGAGAAGGTTTCACCATGATGGATCGCGAAGAGTCCCCCCGGCGTGCGCCCCGGCCAGCGCGATCCACGCCAACCAGCACGACCTGGCGCTCGCCGATCCCGCGCCACCCTTCACGCCTGAGCGGGACAGCGCGCGGGCCGAGCTGGCGGGGCTCGTCGGCGACCAGTAGCAAATGACCGACCTCTCGCCGCTCCCCGAGACCGCCCTCGCAGGACGATACGTGATCGAGCGCGAGCTCGGCCGCGGGGGGATGGCGACCGTCTACCTCGCACGCGACCTGAAGCACGATCGCCTGGTCGCGCTCAAGCTGCTCCAGCCGGAGCTCGCCGCCGGCGTCGGTCCGGAGCGCTTCCTCCGCGAAATCCAGATCGCCGCCCGACTCCAGCACCCCCACATCCTGCCGCTGTTCGACTCCGGGAAAGCCGTCTGAGTCGTCGAAAGTCGGAGAGGAACCCCAACGACTCCCGACTCACGACCCACGACTTTCCTTTACTACGTCATGCCGTACGTGGTGGGCGAGTCTCTCCGTCAGCGTCTGGAGCGCGAGAGGCAGCTCCCGCTGGATGACGCCCTCAGGATCGCGCGCCAGGTGCTCGCCGCGCTGGGCTACGCGCACGCGCAAGGCATCGTGCACCGGGACATCAAACCCGAGAACATCCTGCTGCAGGGCGACCAGGCGATGGTGGCGGACTTCGGCATCGCCCGAGCGCTGAGCACCGCGGGCGGGGAGAGGCTCACCGCGACCGGGCTCGCGCTCGGCACGCCGACCTACATGAGCCCGGAGCAGGCCGCCGGCGAGGACCACCTCGACGGCCGGAGCGATCTCTACTCGCTCGGCTGCGTGCTGTACGAGATGGTGGCGGGCGAGCCCCCGTTCACCGGCCGTACGCCCCAGGTCATCCTCGCCAAGCGCCTGGTCGAGCCAGTGCCGCACCTGAGTACGATCCGGGATGTACCGGAGTCGATCGAGCGAGCGATCGCGCGGGCCCTGGCGCGTTCGCCGGCTGACCGATTCGCCACCGCAGCGCAGTTTGCGGACGCCCTTGAAGCCCGGATCGGGAGGCGATGCCGCGTGCTCAGCCGCGCCCGGACGGCGCGCAGCGACGGAGGCCGCTGGTGGATCCCGCTCGGGGTCCTCGCCCTGCTCGCTGCTCGGAGCGTTCGGGATCTGGCGGTGGCGCCGCCCGCCGGTTCCGACGTTGGATCCGAACCTGGTGGCGGTCGCGCCGTTCGACGTGCTCGATCCCAAGCTGAGCCCTCTGGCACGACGGGCTGGTGGACGTGCTGGCCCGCACCCTCGACGGACTCGGGCCGCTGCGCACCGTCTCGCCCACGATCGTGCTTCGCCGCTGGAGCGGGCGAGCCGATCCCGCCTCGGCCCGGGAGCTCGGGCGCCGCACCGGGGCCCGGCTCGCAGTGTTTGGGCAGGTGGTCGGGCTCGGCGGCGATTCGGCGCGCCTGAGCGCGACCCTGCTCGACGTCGTCCACGGGCATCCATCGCAGCGAGTTCGAGCGGTCAGACCGCACCGAGCGCCTGAGCTCCGCTCGCCGATTCGCTCTCGGTGGCCTTCGTGCGGGATCTGGGGATCTCGGCCCGCGGGCCGGTCCGCCTGGGGTCCGTGGGCACCCGGTCCCTCGTCGCGCTCAAGGCGTTCCTCCAGGGCGAGCAGCATTTCCGCCGGGGCGCACTCGACTCGGCGATCGCGAGCTTCGAGCGTGCCGTCGAGCTCGACAGCACCTTCGCCCTGGCGCTCCGGCGGCTGGCCCTCGCCCACGGATGGAAGGGCGCGCATGACGCAGAGATCGGCCGCCCGTTCTACTTCCAGGCCGGACGGTTCAACCACGGGCTGTCCCCGCGAGACAGTCTCCTGGTGACAGCGGATTCGCTCCAGGCGGATCGGACGACCCCCGGCTCGACTCGACAACCCGGTCACTGCTGGTGAGCGGCGCTTCCAGATCCTCGAGGCGGCCACCCGGAGCTATCCCGGCGATCCGGAGGTCTGGTACCAGCTCGGCGAGGCGCGCGAGCACTACGGAACCGAGGTCGGGGCGACCGTGGCCCAAGAGCTGGACGCGTTCGACCACTCGATCGCCCTCGACTCGACGTTCGCGGAGGCATATGTGCATCCCGATCTTCCGCACGCTGGATCGCGGCGACTGCGGGCGAGCCTTGGGATACCTCCGACCTGCTCGCGCCATGCATCTCGCGCGCGACAACGTGCCTGCCGCGCCCGTCGACGCACTGGTCCTCGCCCGCCTGCTCGACGGCACCGGTGGCTGGCGCGCGGAGATCCAGCCGGTTCTCGACACGCTCCGGGCGAGAGGCTCAAGGACGTCACCTGGATGCTCCGCCACTGCCCCGATTCGGCCGAGACGGACGTCTGGCTCGCTCGGCAGCTCGTGCAGCCTCGCCCTGGCCGGGCCCCGATGCAGTATCCGCCGGACGCCAACAACAACCTGGTAATGGCCCTCATGAACCGTGGGCACCTGCGCGAGAGCTATCGCGTGCTGCGAGAGCAGCCGATCCTGGTGGATCGCGGCTCCGGTTTCTCTTGCTCACGCTCGCGCTGTTCGGCGTGGTGCCCAAGGATACAGCGGCGGCGGTCTTTCGCAGCTGGCTCAAGGGCCCCGACGTAGGCCCCATGTCCAGACCCTTGCCCTGGTGGGCCGGCCAGGGCGACACGTCCTCGATCCATGCGTTCATCGAACGGGCGCTTGCCGCTGCCTCGGCGGGAGCGAATGACGAAGAGACCCGCCGCGACGCAGCGTGAGGTGGCCCGCCTCGGTGAGGTCTACCTGGCCCTGGCGCGCCGCGATACGGTAGAGGCCGCGCGCCGGCTCGCCGGCATCAGCCGGCGCCCGGACGTGGACTTCCTGCGCGTCCAGCTTTTCGCGGCTCGAGGGGAACGACTCGGCTGCAGCGGCGGTACTCGACTGGGAAACCTGGGAAGGAGCACTCAACGTGCTCCAGCGCCTGCTGCAGGCTCGGGTCGCCGAGCGTCTGGGTCAGGCGCGACGAAGCTCGTCCGCTCCTATCAATTCGTGGTCGACATGTGGCGCCATCCCGATCCTGAGCTGTCGTCCTATGTGGCAGAGGCCCGGGCCGGACTGGAGCGGCTGACGGGGGAGGGCGAACGGTGAGATCGATGACGGCTTCGCCTACCAGCACGCGTCTCCCTTCGCAGTCTGTCGCAGAGGGCCGGATGCGCGGCCCATAGGGAGCCGCGCCGGCTGCTTCGCCGCGTCGGAGTCATCATCACTGGCTGATCGTGAACTGATAACAGTCGCTCGCGAGCACCACCACCGACTGTGTCGCCGCATCGACTACCCGGAAGTGGATGTCGAATGTCGCCCCGACGGGGAACGCCGCGACGTTCCTGAAGAGATCCTCCCGCGCGCCCCCTGACGCATCGGTGTCGAGCGTCTGTGGACTGAGGCCCTTACCCAGGGTAAGCCACGTCGTGCTGGTGCACACCCCATCGAGCTGGGTGTCCACGGCGCGTTGAAGCACGAAACTGGAGTTCGGCGGGAGATCCCGCACCCAAGTTCCCAACTCGATGACGAGCAGGTCGTCGTTGGGCTGGCGGAACGCGACGTGGCCGAAGCCTCGGCTGCCCGTCGGACTGCGGAGGATCACCTCCAGGTTGAAGCGGGGATCTTCCGGGCCCCAAGGAGCGCCCGCGAATGCAGGCCCCGGCTCGGCCGGTCCAGTCGGAAGAGATTGTTCGGGCGAGCAGCCGATCGTGAGTACGGCGCCGAGCCAGAGGGCTCCGGCAGTGAGATAGGAGCGCATAGTAACCTCGTGAGTAGTAGAGAGAAACGCAGCCCTGATGAATCGGTCACACCTCCGCCCCCAACTGGCTCTCTGGCAGGTGCCCCCGCCGGCGTTACATTAGGTGGACCAGGCCCCGCGAACACCCTACACCCTTCCGGTGATCCAGCCGTGACGCCGCCGTGATGTTGGCGTGATCCGGGTCCATGGTTCGAGCCCTCCCTCATAGTCGGTAGCAATGATTCGGCTCCGCGCGCTCGGCAGCCTGGATCTCACCGATTCAGACGGGTGCGAGCTGCATGCGATTCTGGTGCAGCCCAAGCGCCTCGCCCTCCTCGTGTACCTCGCCACAGCCTGCTCTCTGCGGTTTCGTCGCAGGGACGCCGTCGTCGCCCTTTTCTGGCCCGAGCTTGACCTGGCGCACGCGAGGGGAGCCCTCCGGCAGGCGATGCGCTTTCTCCGCGCCCAGCTCGGGCCGGACGTGTTGATCAACCGGGGAGAAGAGGAAATCGGGGTGAACCCCGACGCGTTGCGATGCGACATCACTGAATTCGATCTGGCGTGCGATGCCGCTGACTGGAGGGGTGCGACCGAGCTCTATCGCGGGGACCTGCTCTCGGGCGTGTTCGTAGCTGATGTCTCGTCCGAGTTCGAACAATGGCTGGAAGGCGAGCGGGTAAGCCTTCGCACTCGTGCTGCGAGAGCGGCGTGGTCCGGCGTCGATGAGGCAGAACAGCGGGGAGACTTGGCAGCTGCGGCGCCATGGGCCCGTCGGGCAGTCGAACTCTCGCCGGACGATGAGTCAGGCATTCGTCGGCTCATCCGGATCCTCGACCGTCGCGGCGACCGGGCCGGTGCCCTCAGGAGCTACCAGGATTTCCGCCGCCGCCTAGCAGCCGAATACGGCGTCCTTCCCTCGCCCGAAACCGAGGGCTTGGTCGCAAAGATCCGCGCCCGGGAAGTCCAGATTTGGGAATCGCCGTTGCGGGGCTGGCCGCCAGGGGGGCGGCAGGGTGAATAGCTCCGGGTCCGATCGCGAAGGACTCGAGATTCCATCGCAGCTGCAGGAGGCACTGGCCGACCGATACCCGATCGAGCGGCCGCTGGGTCGCGGCGGGATGGCGACTGTCTACCTGGCGCGGGACCTGAAGCATCTGCGGCCAGTGGCTGTGAAGGTCCTTCACCCCGAGCTGGCTGCCGGGTTAGGAGCCGAGCGATTCCTGCGGGAGATCCGGATCGAGGCCGGGCTCCAGCATCCTCACATCCTCCCGCTGCACGATTCCGGCGTGGCAGCGGGATTCCTCTTTTACGTGATGCCGTATGTCTCAGGCGAGTCGCTGCGGCAGCGGCTCACCCGAGAAGGAGCGTTGCCCGTCGAGGACGCACTTCATATTGCCGGGGACGTCGCCGATGCCCTGGGGGAAGCGCACCGGAATGGAGTAGTGCACCGCGATATCAAGCCCGAGAACATTCTGCTCTCGGGTGCGCACGCGTTGGTGGCTGACTTCGGCATCGCCAAGGCCATCGAGATCGCCGGCGATTCGCGGCTCACGGAGACGGGCTGGGGGATGGGAACCCCGGCCTACATGAGTCCTGAGCAGATTGTCGGGGACCCAGTGGATGCCCGGAGTGACGTCTATGGGCTGGCCTGTGTGCTCTACGAGATGCTGGCGGGCCAGCCACCGTTCAGCGGGCCCACGGCGCGGGCGATCATGGCGCGGCATTCGCTGGACGCGGTCCCTCGGATCCAGGCCATCCGCGGCTCGGTACCCGAGGCAATCGATGACGCGATTACGACGGCCCTGGCCAAAGCCCCCGCCGATCGGTTCGCGACCGCCGAGCAGTTCATTCGGGCTCTGACCTCGCCGGCCTTGGCCACGAGACGCAAGGTCCGGACAACATCCCGGCGTTTCCCGTGGGTCACGGCCATCGGGGCAATGGTCATAGCAATAGGAGCAGCATGGGGGTGGCTGGCATTCCATTGGCGTGGACCGAAGATCGTTCCGTCCGCGGCACGCATCGCGGTGCTCCCCTTCGCGCCCAGCGTGGCGGATACCGCGCTCACCCGGCTAGGCCGCGACCTGGTGTTCACCGTCAGCGCCAATCTGGATGAAGTGGGCGAGGTCCGGACGGTAGACCCCCACACCGTCCTCGCCCAGTCAGTCGACCCCAGAGCTGGTTTCTCGCTCCCTGACGGTGCGGCCCTGGGGCGCCGGCTCGGGGCCGGCAGCGTGCTGCACGGAAGCATTGTCCGGCTGGATCCGCGGCTGGTTCGATTGGACTTCGGGCTCTTTACCAGCGACAGTCTGACGCCGATGGCGCGGGCTTCGGTAACGGCCTCCCCCGATTCCGTAGCCGTGTTGAGCGATTCGATCTGTCGGACCCTTCTGCAACGCATCTGGCTGCGCGGCGAGCCGCCCACGCCGAGCCTGGATGCGGCCCTCAAGACTCGCTCCGCGCCGGCTCTCCGGGCGTTCCTGGAAGGGGAACGCGCCCTGGTCGAAAACCGATGGGAGGACGCGGCCGCTGAGTATGCCAATGCGATCTCAGCCGACTCGACCTTCTGGTTGCCGTACTGGCGCTATGCGTTCAGCCGAGGGTATTGGGAGGGTCAGGACATCGACAGTACGATCGTGAAAACCTTCGAGACTCACCGATTCGACCTACCTCCGGCCGACCGTCTTTCCATCGAAACCTCCATGGCGCTTCGCGACAGCCTCTCCGTCGCTCTCGCAAGGGCTAAAGAGGTCACTCAGCGATTCCCGGACTATTGGTTCGGCTGGTTGCAGTACGGCGACTACATGGTGCACTGGGCTCCAATTCTCGGTCGCAGGATAGCCGAAGCGGGACCGGTGCTGGAGCGCGCCCTCCAACTCAACCCCCGGCTGACCCCGGCGTGGGAGCATCTGCACTGGGTCTATTGTAAGAGCCGCAATTCAACGGGTGCGGCTCGCACCATCGAGGCGGCACTGGCCCGGCTCGGGGCGGGTTCCTCCCTGGAGCAAGGGGAAGGGTTCAACGAACTGCTGCAGTTCCGACTGCTCGCGCGCATGGCGGAAACGGGAGGCAAGGCCGATCCGGCATTGATGGACAGCGTGGTGCGCGCGAATGCCCAGGGAGGCGGCGCGGGAGTCGCGCTGGCAGGGTGGTGCGGATTCCTCCCGGCACAGACGGAGATCAGTCGCCGGATTCTCCGGCTCAAGACCTCATCTGAGGTCGCCGCGCGCCACCGGCGTTTTCTGGCGTTCACCTGGGTGGGCCGCGGGGCCTGGGACTCGGTGGCGGCAATGCTGGATGAATCTGCCAAAGAGGTGCCCAACGAGTGGCGGTCATGGTGGACCGCCCTCGACCGATATGCGCTGGCTGTGGCTGGTGTCTGGCTGGGCGGTCTGAACACGAGCGAGGCCGCCAAGCGACGCGACGCCGCCGCCAAGATGGTCGCCGCTGCACCGATGGACGAAGGGCAGCCCGAGTTCAAGGCCGAGCTCGTTTGGCTTGACGGGATGCTGGCTTGGGCGCGGGGCGATCTGGCGAGTCTCGAGTCGGCCCGACGAGAGCTCGAGAGGGTGGACCGGATCTATACCAGCTGGAAGAACGCACCCTGGGAGCGCTCGCTGGCAGCGTTTCAGCTAGGCCTCTCCGGTGCGACGCGAAAAGCCGGATTCACCCTGGCCGCGTTGGAGTGGCAACGCGCCGAGCGACTGTCGGACGGGGCCTTCGCGCAGTATCTCACCGCCCTTGATCGCCTGGCCGCCTCACGGTGGCTCGTCCAGGCTGGAGAGTCCGCTCAGGCGGCCCGGCTGCTAACGTGGAACGAGGCGTGGGGCGGTGTAAGCGGCGCCGTGGGGGGCGGCGTGTTCGCCAGCCTCGCGTACCTTGAACGCGCCCGAATCGAGGACGCGCGCGGGAACGCTCCCTTGGCTCTGGAGTACTACCGAGAGTTCCTCCTGCGCTACGACATGCCTACCGCAAGACACCGGCACTTGGTGGATGAGGCACGGCTGGCGGTGGCGCGGCTCTCGAGCCGGTGAGCTTCGGGGGTCGGCGGTAACTCGATCTGCTCTGAGGTACTGCTGTCTCCGGCGCTGAACCCCCGGGTCGCAGGGATGCCCGACCCAGAGCGCTGCGGCGTTGGGGATCGACTTCGGGCCAAGTTCCGGACCCCGCGGCTTGTCCAAAACCCGCCCGCCGGTTATGCTTACGGGCTTATGTTCGACGAGCTGTCCCAGAAACTCAACGACACCCTCCAGAAGCTCACTGGACGTGGTGTCCTGACGGAAGATGCGGTCAAGGAGGGCCTCCGGGAGATCCGCCGGATCCTCCTGGAAGCCGACGTCAGCTTCGACCTGACCCGCGAGTTCCTCGAGCGGGTGCAGGCGAAGGCAGTGGGCGTCACCGCCATCAAGGACGTTCGTGCCGGACATCAGCTGGTCAAGATCGTCTACGACGAGCTGGTGGCGTTGCTCGGCGAAAAGCAGGCGCCGATCGTCCACGCCACCGTGCCGCCGACGATCATCCTGCTCGTCGGCCTTCAGGGATCGGGCAAGACGACCACGGCCGGCAAGCTGGCGCGCCGGCTCAAGCTGGAGCAGAAGGCGCCGTTCCTGGTCGCGGCCGACGTGTACCGTCCGGCGGCCATCGACCAGCTGCTGACGCTGTCGAAGCAGGTCGAGGTCGGCGCGTTCGGCGACCCGTCGTCGAAAGACGTGGTCGGCATCGTGAAGCGAGGCATCGTCGAGGCGGGCAAGGCGCGGGCGCGGACCGTCATCGTCGACACCGCGGGCCGGCTCCAGATCGACGACGAGATGATGGACGAGCTCAGGAGGCTCAAGGCCGCCGTCAACCCGCACGAGATCCTCCTCGTGGCCGACGGGATGACGGGCCAGGACGCGGTGCGGATCGCGCAGGGCTTCCACGATGCGCTCGGCGTCACCGGCGTCATCCTGACCAAGATGGACGGCGACGCGCGGGGTGGTGCCGCGCTGTCCATCTATGGCGTGACCAAGGCGCCGATCAAGTTCATCGGCGTGGGCGAGAAGCTGGACGCGCTCGAGCCGTTCCATCCCGACCGACTCGCGGGGCGGATTCTCCAGCAGGGCGACATCCTCTCGCTGGTCGAGAAGGCGCAGACCGCGGTCGACGAGAAGGAAGCCGAGCGGCTGGCGAAGAAGGTCACCTCGAAGAAGGGGATGGACCTCGAGGACTTCCTCAACGCCATGCGCCAGATGCAGAAGATGGGGCCGCTCAAGAACGTGCTCGGCATGCTGCCCGGGATGAACCCGGCCATGCTGCAGGCGGCCAAGATCGACGACAAGAAGCTCAAGCACGTGGAAGCCATCGTGCTCTCGATGACGGCCAAGGAGCGGTCGAACCCTGACGTCATCAACGGGCAGCGGCGGCTCCGGATCGCCAAGGGCAGCGGGCGCACGGTGCAGGAAGTGAACACGCTGCTCGCGCAGTTCAAGCAGATGCAGAAGGTCATGAAGAGCGTGGGCAAGGGCGGGGGCGCGGGCATGCGCCTCCCCTTCGGGCGTGGCCCTTTCCCCGGTTAACCCGGCAACTCCAGGAACGGACATGGCAACTCGGATTCGGCTGCGTCGCGTCGGCCGCAAGAAGCTCCCGCTGTACCGCATCGTGGTCGCCGACCAGGAGTCGCCGCGCGACGGGCGGTTCATCGAGATCATCGGCACCTACAACCCCAAGGGCGCGACGGCCGCCGAGAAGGTCCAGGTGGACGCCGACAAGGCGCGCCAATGGATCAAGCAAGGCGCGACGCCCTCGGACACGGTTCAGTCGCTCCTCAAGCAGGCCGGGGTGTTCAAGCCAGCGACGGCCTGATGACCGCCGACGCCCACCACCTCGTGGTGGGCCGGCTCAGGAAGCCGCACGGGTTGAAGGGGGATCTCACGCTCTTCCCGATCACCGACGATCCCGACGCGGTGTTCGCGCCCGGACGGTCGGTGTGGCTGGTGGGGCTGGACGGAGAGACGGTCGCGGGGCCGCTCACGATCGAGCGGAGCCGGTCGTACCACCGCGAGTGGCTGATCAAGTTCGCCGGCGCCGACCGGCGCGAGGCGATCGATCCGTGGCGGGGGCTGTTCCTGGCGGCGCCGGCGAGCGAGCTCGCGCCGCCCAAGGACGACGAAGTCTACCTCCACGAGCTCGACGGCTTCGCGGTCCGGCTGCCCGACGAGACGCCGCTGGGTCTCGTGACCGGCGTGTACGAGCTGCCGTCGGGAGTCATGATCGAGGTGCAGGGACCCAAGCGCGAGTTTCTGCTGCCGTACAAGAAGGAATTCGTGCAGCAGGTGGATCGCGCGGGGCGCCGGCTGGTGGTGACGCCGCCGGAGGGGCTGGTGGAGTAGGGGATCGTCCCCGGTCGAACGGTCAGGTGAACGCGTGACGGGCGTCATCCCGATGATCGCATGCTGACGATCGACGTCGTCACCCTGTTCCCCGAGGTCATCGCCCCGTTCACGGCCACGAGCATTCCGGGCCGGGCCGCGGCCGCCGGACTGGTGGCGTTCAACCTGGTCCAGCTCCGCGACTTCACACACGACCGGCACGCGACGGTGGACGATTACGCGTACGGTGGCGGGGCGGGGATGGTGCTCAAGCCGGAGCCGTTCTTCGAAGCCGTCGAGAGCCTCGGCCCGCTGGAGTCGGTCGTCCTGTTGTCGGCGCGGGGCCGGCGGTTCACGCACGATGACGCGGTGCGGTTTTCGGTGGGTCGGCGTCTCACGCTGCTCTGCGGGCATTACAAGGACGTGGACCAGCGGGTCGCCGAGCGGCTCGCCACGGAGGAGTGCTCGGTCGGCGACTTCGTGCTCTCGGGCGGCGAGCCGGCGGCGATCTGCGTCCTCGATGCCGTGGTCCGGCTCCTCCCCGGCGCCCTGAGCGATCACGAGAGCGCGAGCGGCGATTCGCACTACGACGGGCTCCTGAGCCCGCCGAGTTACACCCGGCCCCCCGAGTATCGCGGGCTGGCGGTGCCCGAGGTGCTCCGGTCGGGCGACCACGCGCGCATCGATGCGTGGCGGCGGGCGGAGGCGGAGCGGTTGACGCGGGAGCGGCGGCCGGATCTGTGGGAGAAGTACAAGTCGTAGCTCGTGAGGCCCTGGGTCGCCGACGTTTCCGCGACCCCCGCCTTCGAGCCGACGACGTGCAATTCACGACCTACGACGGAGGGAAACATGGAGCGATTGGCAGAGGTGGCCCGTGAGGGCTTGCGCACGGACATTCCTGCATTCGAGCCGGGAGATACCGTCCGGGTCATGGTCCGCGTCCGCGAGGGCGACAAGGAGCGGCTGCAGGCCTTCGAGGGCCTGGTCATCGCCAAACGGGGCGGCGGGATCAGCGAGAACTTCACCGTCCGGAAGGTCTCGGCCGGTGTCGGGGTCGAGCGGCTCTTCCCGATCCACAGCCCGACCATCGCCACGGTGGAGGTGGTGCGCCGTGGCCGGGTCCGCCGGGCCAAGCTCTACTACCTGCGCGCGCTGAGCGGCAAGGCCGCGCGCATCCGGGAGAAGCGCGAGGGCTGAGCAGGTGCCCTCCCGTCCCTCGCTCCAACGGGAACGGGCGGCCTGGGCCGACGAGACGCTCCTCGTGGGCGTCGACGAAGCGGGCCGCGGCCCACTGGCTGGACCAGTGGTCGCCGCGGCCGTCGTATTTCCGCCGGACTGTCGTGCGGTGCGCGGTCTCCGCGACAGCAAGATCCTGCCCGCCCGGGTCCGCCGGGTGCTGGCCGACCGCATCCGGGCGCGTGCGCTCGCGTGCGCCGTCGGCGCCGCGTCGTCGCACGAGATCGACCGGCTCAACATCCGGGTGGCCACGGCCCTCGCGATGCGCCGCGCGCTCACCGCGCTGATCCGCCACGCCGTCCTGAGCGGCCGGCCCTATCGCATCCTCATCGACGGGCTCCCGCTCCCGGAGGTGGGCTACCTGCACGACGCCCTGGTGGACGGCGACGCCCGCTGCCAGTCCATCGCAGCCGCCTCGGTCCTGGCCAAGACGACGCGCGACCGGCTCATGGAGCGGCTGGCCCAACGCCACCCGGGCTACGGGTGGCAAACCAACATGGGCTACGGCACGGACGAGCATCACGAAGGGCTCCGCCTGCACGGCCCCACCTGCCATCATCGGCTGACCTTCGCGCCGCTGGCGCAGCTGGCGCTGTTCTAGTACGCCGCTCCTCTTCACGCTCACGGTGGACGAGCGCCACGGCTAGGTAGATTCCGCGCATGCTCCGCGCATCCTTCTGCCTATCCCTTGCCGCGATCGCCCTCGCGGCCGCACCCCTCGGCGCTCAATCGAACCTCGAACGGGTCGTCAACGGCAGCTTCACTCCCTCCCACGACTACGACCTGATTCACCAGCGGATCGAGCTCAGGAACTTCGACTGGGACTCGACCGCATTCGACGCCCGCGTCGCCACCACGCTCGTCTCCCTCAGCCCCGGACTCGACTCGGTCATCCTCGACATGGGCCGGACGCTGGAGGTCCGGAGCGTGACGCCGTCGCGGGCCTATGCGCGTCCCGGCGATTCGCTCGTCGTCCGACTCCCTCGCCCCGCGGCCTTCGGCGACACCGTCCGCTTCACGGTGCACTACCACGGACGCATCCGGCAAGGCCAGGGCCTCTACTTCTTTCCGAGCGACGGCCGCCCGCATCGTCCGCAACAGGTCTACAGCGGCGGCGGCACGGACGGCAATCCGCGCTGGCTGCCCACCTGGGGCGCTCCAGCCGACAAGGCCACCTGGGAGCTCGCCGCCACCGTACCGGCCAAGCTCACGGTCGTTTCCAACGGCCGGCTCGTGAGCGACCGTCCCGCGTCCGGCGGCATGCACACCGTGACGTGGCGGCAGGAGAAGCCGGCCTCGACGTATCTGATCTCGCTCGCGGTGGCGCCGTTCGCGAAAATCTCCGATCGCTGGCGCGGCATTCCGGTGGACTACTACGTCTACCGCGAGGACACCGCGCTCGCGCGGCCGCTGTTCGGCGTGACGCCGGACATGATGGAGGTGTACAGTCGCCTGACCGGCGTTCCCTACCCGTGGCCCAAGTACGCGCAGGTCACGGTCGCGGACTTCATCGGCGGCATGGAGAACGTGAGCGCCACGACGCTGGTGGACTGGTTGCCCGATCCGCGGGCCTACCGCGACCGACCCTGGTACCGGCAGTCGCTCATCCCGCACGAGCTGGCCCATCAATGGTTCGGCGACCTCGTCACGGCCGAGAACTGGGCCAATTACTGGCTCAACGAGGGCATGGCGGAGTTCATGCCCGGGCAGTATTGGGGGGCCAAGCAGGGGAAGCACGCGGAGCAGGACTACTACCTGGCGGAGTATCAGCAGTTCCTGGGTCTCGACGCGCGGCGCCGCATGCCGCTCGCGACCTACAGCTCGAACAACGTCTACCCCAAGGGCGCGCTGGTCCTCGCGATGCTCAAGGCCCAGCTGGGTCCCGAGCGGTTCTGGGCGAGCATTCGGCGCTATCTCACGCGCCATGCCTTCGGGACCGCGACCAGCGACGACCTGCGGCAGGCCGTGCTCGACGCGACCGGCGAGAGCCTGGGCTGGTTCTGGTCGCAGTGGATCTACCAGGCGGGCTATCCCGCGTTCGCCGTGACGTCCTCCTACGACTCGGCGGCCCGTACGCTCACGCTCGCCGTGCGGCAGACGCAGGTGGACACCGCCAAGGCGGACAGCACCGGCTTGCGATTCAGCGTGCCGCTCGCGTTCAGAGCGCCGATCGCGATTCGCGTCGGGACCGCCGTCGGGGACGTGGTGCGGCGGGTGACCATCGACCGGCGCGAGCAGACGATCCGCATCGATAGCCTCCCGGGCCAGCCGACGATGGTCGCGTTCGACGACGAGAACGCGGTCGTCAAGACGCTGGATTTCGACCAGCCGACCGCGTGGCTCGCGGTCCTGCTCGAGCGGCATCCGCATCTCTGGCTCCGCGCCTGGGCCGTCTCACGCCTCGGCCAGCGCACCGGAGACTCGCTCGCGGGGGCGGCCCTGGTTCGCGCTGCCCAGGGGTCGGACTATTTCCTCACCCGCGCCGAGGCCGCCGAAGCGCTCGGCGGGTTCCCGGAGGTGGTGGCACTCCCGGGGCTCGTCGCGGCCGCGCGGGACACCTCGGCCCAGGTACGTGAGGCAGCGATGAGCGCGCTCACCGCGGTGGGGGGTGATCGGGCGCTCGCGCTCGCACGGGACGCGTGGGAGCACGACGCGAGCGACCAGGTGCGCGCCGCGGCGCTGGTCCTGCTGGTACGGTTGCGGGACCCGAGCGCGCGCGATGTGGTGCTGCGGGGACTCGGAACGCCATCGTATCGCGACGTCATCCAGAACGCCGCCGTGGGCTCGGTCGTGCAGCGCCCGGACTCCGGGTTGATCGCCGCGCTCGCGGCGCACACGGGGTCCCAGCCCCTCCCGTCGCTCGCGCTCGCGGCCCTCGTCGACCGAGGGGACACGACCGCTCGCCAGGCACTGCGGGCCGGGCTGGATGACGACCGCCCGTGGGTGCGGGAGTATTCGCTCGACGCGGTCCAGAGCCAACTCGAGGCCGATACGGCGCTGGCCCTCCTGCAGGAGGCGGCGCCGTCGCTTCGGTCGCCGGAGGCGAGATCCGCGGTGCAGGAGGCGATCGACCGCCTCTCGCGGCCGCCGAGCTGAGTCCCACAACGCGACAGCCCCGGACGCGGAACCCGCGTCCGGGGCTGCTGGCATCATTCCAAGGCCCTCGATCGACCTACGCCCGATTCCGCTCGTAGATCAGGTTGCGCGGCGCGAACCACCACTGCAGCTGGCGTCGGATCGGATTGCCGCCGTTCACCCGCGGGTCCGTGTGGTCACCCTGAAGCGTAGCCTGCACCCGCAACGCGGCGATGTCGTCGTAGTCGTTGGCGGCGTTCCCGTCGGCGCCGTTGTCGGCTTGCGCGGCCTCGGTGCCGTCGACGAAGACGAGCCTGGCGGTGAACGCCTGGACGCCCGTGGCGAGGACCTCGCCCTGGGGCGTGAGGTCCGGGTTGAGCCGGGTGGCCCGCAGCAGTTGTCCCGTGGCATCCCGATAGTAGATGACCACCCCGAGCCGCTGGATGAACGTGCTGGCCGGCGCGATCGCCAAGCCCTGAATGCCCGAGGCGTGCTGCAGCAGCGTCGGCACGTCGGCGAACTGGACCCGATACCCGTTCTGCACCGGATCCACCGCCGTCACGTAGATGAGCCGACGTGTGTTGCTCACCTGCACGCGGGCCAGATCGCCGACCGACAGCTCGGGCACGGCGCCCGCCGTCTGGATCTCGAGGCAGGCCGGACCGCATTGGCCGTTCGGAATGTTGCTCTGGCTGAGCGGGTACTGGCCGGGAGCCGTCGGCGCATAGGGCACCCGCAGGATCGCGATGGTGTCCGCCCACACGGCGAGCGCTCCGAAGTCCACGGAGGACGACAGGTCGACGCCGGTCTCCTGCACGTCGCGCTGGAGCGTCACGGCGATGTAGCGCGCGTTCCGGGTGACGCCGTCGCGAAGCGTGGCGCCGCGCACGCTTTGCCACGTGGCGGCGGTCAGCGCCGTCGACGTCGCGAGCACCACCAGCCCGATGGTGAGGGCCAGGATGAGCTCCAGCAGGGTGAAGCCCGCGCGCGCGCGGAGCCGGGGCGTGCTCATGGTGTCCGCCGGTAGAGCAGGGCGACCAGCTGGACGGGCATCGACGAGCGAGGGTAGTCCACGATGACCTGAAGGCGCACCAGGTTGGGCTGGTCGAGGGTAACCACGGTCGATCGCTGGTACGGGCCGTTTGCGGCTGGCTGGCCGTCCGCGTCCACCGCGACCGGCGCTTCCGAGACCAGCGTAGACGGGTCGGAACCGCGAAGCTGCTCGAGGTATCCGCTCGCGACGGCGAGCGCCACCGAGCGGTTCGAGACGCCGCTCTCCGCGGCGGTGAGCAACCCCTGCGTGCGCGCGAGCGCGACCAGCCCGATGGTCAGCATCATCACGGCCAGCAGGACCGAGATGAGGGTGAAACCCCGCTCGTCGCGCGCCCGGCTCATTGCCACCTGCCTCCCCCCAGATATGTCCATGCCTGGATGCCTGCCGCCGGGCTGATCGAGACGGCCGTCACCGCCGTCGTGTCGGCGACGGACCTGAGGTACACCACGCCGCGTGTGCCCAGCGGGGTCGTCAACCCGCGCGAGTCGAAGTCCACGCGGCTGTTTGGCAGCGTGATGCTCCCGCCACCCGCAAAGCCGGGAACGTCGGGGGCACCGCCGCGGCCGAACTGCACGCCCTGGTCGAGCGCCCTGGTTCGGAAGATCTCGAGCGCGTCGGTCTCCGCCGCCGTCTGCGCCAGGGCCCCGTCGCGGTCGGCATCGAGGTACCCCGTGTAGGTGCCCGCCCCCGGGCTCACGACGATGCGCGCGATGCTCCGGGTCGCGAGGGCGCGCGAGCGCACCGCCTCCAGGTCGCGCACGAGCAGGTCCGCCGCTTCCCGCGTCCTGGTGTACTGGGAGACGCGGAACCTCGGCACCACGATGGCCATCATGAGCCCGATCAGGACCACGACGACCATGATCTCGATCAAGCTGAACCCGCGCCGCGGATGCGGCATCCTGGAGCGCATCAGTACACCGGCCGGTAGGCGATCTGGCTCACCGTCGCCGTCACCGGCGTGCCGGGCGGCAGGTTCGTCGGATCGCGGAAGCGCGTGTCGAACTGCCAGTCACGCGTCGGCGGATCGTAGTAGTAACGCCAGCTCCACTCGTGGAGGTTGGCGTTCTGGCTCTCGAACAGCGAGACCAACGAGCCGCGGTAGTGCATCTGAATGCCGCTCCAGCGCTCGAGGAAGCGCGGGAAGTTTTCCAGGCCGCCGCCATAGTGCCCGCCCAGGCAGCCCGCGACCTGATAGTCGCACGGCGTGGCCGAATGCCCCGCCGCGATGGCCGCGAACACCCACATCTCGCCGCTCGACGTCGTCGGGCCGGCCGGGAAGGCGGCATGCGCGGCGTCGCTCCATCCGGCGGAGAGGAACGTCACGGCGTCGCTCATCAGCGCGGCGGGCTTCCAGCCAACGCTGTTGTAGTCTCCCTGCACGTAGAGTGGCCGATCGGTGGCGATGGTCAGCGGGTACTGCAACGCGCTCCCGTTGATCAGGCGCACGGCCGGGTAGTCCGCGGTGGCCACGCCCGCGTTGGCGTTGGCGAACGTGACGTACATGATGTCCACGCGCCGGCCAGGCTGGTTGACCGCGATCCAGTTCTCCAGCGCGCCGACGTCGATGTCGAGCATGTCCACGCCGAGGTTCTCGCGGCCCTCCAGGAACGCGTCGGGCTTGCCGTTGAAGATCAGCGGACACGCGAGCGCGTCGGGCGTCTGGCGACCGTTCGGGCGCGCGAGGTATTGCAACGCTCCCGGCCCGACGCAGGGCGCCGCGAGCTGATTGAGATCCACCGTGACGTAGAGATCCGCCAGCCACGCCTCCTTGACCTTGCGCGCATCGGGGTCATCGCCGGCGGACCGGGGGCGCACCAGCTCGACGGCCGCCATGCCCTGAGGGAGCGGAAGACGGAGCGGCGTGACCCCGTGCGCGGACGTCATCACCCGGCCGTCGAAGCTGGCCTGGCTGGCGGCGCGGAAGTCATTCGGTACCGGCTTGCTCCGGCTGTCGAACGTCAGGTTGACCGGCACGGCGCCGGCGTTGTTGATCCACACGCCGTTCAAGCGGTCGGAGTAGGCCTTCCGATCCCAGTAGACGCTCCCAGGCGTCGTGATCAGGTCCTGGAAGAAGGTGTTGGCGGACGACAGATACAGGTTGCTGTTGGTATGTACCCAGCCCGCGAACGTCATCGGCGGGCCGTTGTGGATCTCGAGGTCTCCCTCGTAGAACACGCCGAACTGGAACAGCGGGATCGACTGCGCGTTGACCGAGACGACGGCGTCGGCGCGATTCGCTCTCGGGTCCAGAGCGTGCACCGTGATGTCGAGCTGCTGGTTGAGTCCGAAGAGGCCGGTATACGGCCCGCTCGCGATGGTCTTGGGGACCGGCGCGCCGACGCGGGCACCGCTGACGGTAATATTGAACCCGCCGATGACGGGAGGGGTGAGGGCCGCCAGCTCCGCGTCCGAGATCGAGCCGTCCTGGATGTCGCCCTCGAGCTGCGACATGACGTGGTCGGCCCCGGACTCCGCCGCGTAGGTGGCGCTGGCGCCGCGATAGTCAACGCCTGAGCTCCGCTGCACCATCATCGTGGCCGCGAGGCCCGCGCTGATGAGCACGGTCAGGAGAATGAGCAGCATCATGGTCGCCTCGAGGGCGAAGCCCGAGCGGCTCGACGTCGGCTCCCTGCGATCCATCCACATGTACCCTCCAGGCGGCTGGGCTGTCTCGGAGAGACCCCTGGCTCTGCGCGCCGCCGTCGCCGACGGGTTGCTCTGAGCTGGAGAAGGCGACCGGCCGGCTGCCGACCGCGAAGACGGCGTCTTCAGTGGTCTTGCATCGAACCTGTGAACGGCGGAGGTCGGCCCGCAATTCTCAAGTTTGAGTCAGTGTTCAAAGTGCCGCACATGAGGCCGCAGGAATTGGCGCGGTGCAACTCGTGGCACATCCGGGCCGATCCCGTTCGTGGTTCGGATGGCAAGAACCCCGCCACCGACGGGGTGAGGCAGATAGCTGCTGTCGTATTCAGGGGTTCGGTGCGCTGGAGAGGAGCCGGGATCGTGCGCCGGCCTATATAGAGGAAGGAGACGCGCGGGAGATGCCGCGGAAACCGGTAGTATCGGCGGCCCCGGCAGATGGTCTCCGCCCCGGTTGTCGAGGTCGCGGGCCGAAGGCATGAGGCCCGACGAGGTGGAGGCCGGGTAGCCGGGCCTCCTCATGGGCCTAGGGCCTATTGAAAGGGTGTATTGACGGGCTGTCTCGTCACGGCAACTGTGGATACTCCCCACCACCGTGACGAGGTCGTCGTGGAGTATCCCCTAGGCTGGCCCTGTGAGCTGATCCTCGTGCGACTCGAGCTCTATCTCCTGGGCACCCTTCCCCGGATCGAGGCGCTGGCCGTGGCCGAGCATGTGGAGGCGTGCCACGGCTGCGCGCACCGGCTGGTGCTGTCCCTGCCCCCGGGGACCGCTCGCCATGGCTGACCGCATCGTGGCATTTGCCGGCAGCCTGCGGCGCGGGTCGTACAACCGCGCCCTGGTGCGGGCCGCCACGGAGCTCGCCCCCGCTGGCGTGGTGGTAGAGACGATCGAGATCGGCGACCTGCCGTTCTACAACGCGGACGTGGAATCCGCCGGCGACCCACCGGCGGTCGCCGCCTTCAAGGCGACGCTCCACGGCGCCGACGGCATCCTCATCGCGACCCCGGAGTACAACAACGGCATCCCCGGCGTGCTTACGACCGCGATCGATTGGGGCTCACGCTTGCCAGGCCTGTCGCCGCTGGCGCGGAAGCCGGTCGCGCTCATGGGCTGCTCCCCCAGCCAGGTCGGCACCGCGCGCGCACAGCTCCACCTTCGTCAATTGCTGACGCACGCGCACTCCCGCCTCCTGCCTCCGCCGGAGCTGCTCGTCGCCGCGGCGCACGCGCGATTCGACCAGGAACTCCGGCTCACACACCCGGGCACCAGGAAGGTGCTGGCCGATCTGCTCGAGCGATTCGTCCGGTGGATAGCGCGGGAGCGCGCGGCTGCGGAGGCGGACCGGGAGCTGACGGCGGCTCGGCGATGACGGCGAGTGCGTTCAGCGGGCGGGGCTGTCGAGCCATCCGAGCACGGGGGCGATCGCGTCCCGCGCGCCGGAGGGATCGTCGGCCCGCGGCAAACCGAGCACCCGCTCGAGGCCGCTCACCCGAGCGATGGAGGCGGCGTTGGTTCCCGTCGATTCGTCCGGTCGTTCCGGCGGAGTCAGGACCACCCCCGCCACATCCAATCCAGCGAGCTCCAGCGCACTCAAGGTGAGCTGCACGTGATTGATGGTCCCGAGCCGATCGGCCGCCACCAGAAGCACTGACGCCCCGAACGGGCGCGCCAGGTCCACCACGGTCCATTCCCACGTGATGGGCGACAAGAGCCCACCGGCACCCTCCATCAGCAACACCTCGGCGCCGGCGCTCGACTCCTCGATCCGGAGCACCAGGCGTCGAGGTCGATGGTCTCGCCTTCCCGCTCCGCCGCGAGCGCGGGCGCCACCGGCGCGGCGAACCTGAGGAGCGCGCCGCGCGGCTCCGCCTGGCCCGTGGCCGTGGCGAGCAGCGCGCCATCCTCGAGATGGGACCGCTCGCCACCGCATCCCGTCTCCACCGGCTTCACGGCGACGACTCGGCGGCCCGCCGCAACGAGCGCGTGCGACAGCGCGCGTGCGACCCAGGTCTTTCCGACGCCCGTGTCCGTGCCGGTGATGAGCAGCGAGATCATGCGCAGGCCTCCGGGATCGGCGTGCCGCTAATCGGCTACCAGCTCGCGGCCGGCGGCCATTTCATACCGTCGAATCTCGCCGACCGCGGCCAGTCCCGCGAGCGAGCCGGCTTCGGACATCGCTCACCGGGCCTTCGCCCCGACGTCCACTCCCTCGGCGTCGAGCACCGCGTTCGCGGCGCCGGCGACCTCCTGCCCGAGCCGGATCCCGGCGGCATTGTCGAAGGGAAAGTGTACGCCCGCCCATACGCGCGAGGCCGTCGCCTCCTCCGCCAGGCTGTCGAGCATTTCCCGCTCGTCGGGGACAAGGCGCCCGAGGACGGCCGCGCCGGCGGCGAACAACGTCGCATGCGCCGAGGGATACGACGGGAAGTCGGGCAGGGGGACCGACAAGTCGATGGACGGGTCCACCTGGGACGGCCGGGGATACCAGTAGGTGAGCTTCGCGTCCCAGCACGCGATCGTCGCGTCGGAGAGCGTCATGTTGAGGTACATGAGCGCGCGGGCGGCGTCCGTCTCCGAAAGCCGACGCCGGAGGATGATCCCGCCGGCGATCTCGCTCCAGAGCGTGGCGGCGTTCCGCGCCCAGGCCCACGTCGCGCGCGTCTGCTCGCGGGTCCTGTAGGCGGTCGCGCTGCGAACCGTCACGATGGCGGCGCGAAATCCCGGCGTATCGGGGCTCGGCGGCGGTGGAGGGCGGAACTGGTCCCGCTTCGCGAGAAACCACGGGCGGAGCCCAAGTGAGATGGCGAGGGCGGGGGCGGTGCCTTCGCCGTGCCAGCGACCGGGGCCCGTGGGAACGTGGCCATGCCAGGGCGGGACGTGCAGCTCCGCGGTCGCATCCTGCACCCAGCGTGCGGCGGCCTTCCACCCGGTCCGCTCGGCCGGCTCGCAGGCCCTCCGCCGACAGGCCCGCCTCGCGGAGGTGCTTGAATTCGGCCGACCTCCGCCGAGCGATCCAGGCGGTATCCCTCGGAAACACGGTACGAAGCACCGAGGCGGCGGCCGTGATCGCCGCCGCTTCGGCCTCGACCGGATCGTTCGTGACGCGGAGCGCGTCGTACTGCGCGCCGGCCACGAGCGCATAGAGCCGGCTGTTGTTGTTGCCGTCGTAGAAGGTCGGGGTGGCGGGACGATCGCCGCGTGCGGCGATGGTTCGCTCGATCAGAGCCCGCGACGCGACGTTCCAGCGGAGCACGGGGCCCGCGTGCGAGAACGTCGAGTCGAGCGGCAGGGTGTCGGCGGAGGCCGGGGCCTTCTGCGCGCGCGCGGCACCGGCCGGCACCAGCGTGAGCGCGCCCGCGACGAGCAGTCGCGCCAGAATAGGAGCGACACGGGTGGGCGGGCCCGATGCGCCACCGGCAGCGCCGGCGGTCGCGTTCCGTTCGACGTCATGTCCATGTCTCGACCAGCTCCGCGGCGTGGAACCCGGCGTCCGCGATCATCGCGCATGCGGCAATCGGCCCCGTACTCCTGGCCGCGCGTATCGGCTCGAAATGAGGCGTTGCTCGGGATTCGGCCGCTAGGGGCCGGCCGGGTGCATCAGCAGAATCTTCTGGACCGTCTTGATTCGGTCCGCGAACTCGAGGGTCGTGAGATCGTACACCTCGTCGTCCCCGCCGACCAGTGCGTTCATCGCGCCGGCGGCGTCGTTGCCGCCGAGCTCGACCTCGGTCTTCCGGATCAGCCGGAGCTCCTTGATGCGTGCCACCGGCACCGGCACCAGGCTGTCCGACTGCCGCACGACGAGGGAGTCGCCGTCGAGGCGCACGAGGCGGATGTCCCAGACGTACTGGTCGTTGTCCAGGGTGATCTGCCAGCGGTCGTCCTGGGCGACCAGCGGCTGCGCGAGCGCCAGGAGGGCCACGAGCGTGGCACCGATCGATCGAAGCATGGAGGATGACCTCGTGCGAGGGCGGAGGCGCACCGGGGAGTGGAATATATGCCCCGCGCGCCTCGAGTAGGTACATTCCCTCAACGGCCGGACACCGGCCTTGGCTCGGGAGATCCAATGGTCCGCAAGACGCGTGAGCAGGTCTGGAGGGAGCTGGATTCGATCGGCGAGGACGAGGTCCGCCGCCGCCTGGCCGCCAAGCCCACCGAGGTGGAAGAGCCGGGCCTCATCCATGAGTGGCTCGAGCAGCGCGAGCGGGTCAATTCGGCGCTGGCCGACACGTCGCGCGAGATCGCCGAGAGGCACAAGGGCCTGTCGAAGAACGTGAAGCGCGCCATCGGATCGGCCGCGCTGATCGGAGTCGCGGCGATCGCGCTGGGCTTTCTGCTGGCGCGCCGGAGACGGTGACGCCGGGATGTCGAGGCCCGGGATTCGCCAGGCAATGCTCAAGCCCGAATTCGCGCACCTCTACCCGGGCATCGCGGCGAACGAGTGGCAGCCGGCCGCGGTGCTGACGGACCAGGTGCTGGCGCTCCGACTGCGGGCGCGCGAGCGGGTGCCACTCACCCGCGATCGGGCGCTCGATGACCGGCACTTCGAGTTTCGCGGCGTTCCGTCCGCCGGCCAGGCCGACGCGGAACGGCAGGCGCGGCAGGACGAGCGGCGCCGGCGGATCGACTCGACGTAGTGGGCGCCGGGCGCAGGTCGGGCCGCGCTGGCGGCTGATGTTTCCGCTCTCGGGGGCGTAGCTCAGCTGGTAGAGCAAGGGACTTTTAAGGGCCTGCGGATCATTCCGGCTGCGTCCGCCGCTGTCCGCCCCGGTCCGTTTCCCTCTGGCAGTCGCGCGGTTCGCTGTCTGGCTCAGTCCGTCCAGTCCGCCCAACCCCCCGCTGTCTGCCCCCAAAAGTGCCACCAGTACGTCGTGGACCTCAGTATAGGCTTTCACCACGTCGTGCTCCCCGAGGAGCGGGTTTGGTAGGCGCTTGATACACAAGGTGTTCCGATCGGGCTCATAGCCCTTCCGACGACACCCTGTAATCTTTGCATATCCTCCGTCCCTGCTAACCCCACGTGGCAGACCTGCGAGAATCGCTCGAAGAGGCTCTGGCCGGCCGCTATCAGCTCCAGCGCGAGCTGGGCCGTGGTGGCATGGCCACGGTGTTCCTGGCGCACGAGCTGAAGCACGACCGAATGGTAGCTCTGAAGGTGCTTCACCCGGAGCTCGCGGCAACGCTCGGCCCGGAGCGCTTCCAACGCGAGATACGGACGACTGCACGCCTCCAACATCCCCACATACTGCCGGTGCTCGATTCTGGCGAAGCGGCCGGGCAGCTCTGGTATACAATGCCATTCGTCGAGGGCGAGTCACTGCGTGACCGCCTCCGGCACGAGCGCCAGCTGTCGGTCGAGGACGCGCTCCAGATCGCTGGTGAAGTGTCCGACGCGCTGGGATATGCGCACGGGCAGGGTATCGTACACCGCGACATAAAGCCGGAAAACATCCTCCTCTCTCGTGGGCACGCCGTCGTGGCCGACTTCGGGGTTGCTCGTGCGTTGCAAGCAGCCGGCCGCGAGCAGCTGACCGAGACCGGTGTGTCAGTGGGAACTCCCGCGTACATGAGCCCAGAGCAGAGTTTGGCGGACCCAGCTCTGGACGGGCGGTCGGACCTGTACAGCCTGGGGTGCGTCCTATACGAGATGCTCGCGGGTGAGGCACCGTACACCGGCACCTCGGCCCAAGCCATCTTGGCGAAGCGGCTGCGTGAACCGATCCCGCATGTCCGAACTGTTCGCGAGACCGTGCCGGTCAAGGTAGACCAGGTCCTTGAGCGTGTGCTCGCCAAGACGCCGGCCGACCGTTTCCCTACTGCTGAAGCATTTGCTAGGGCGCTCGCTACGCCCGAGACGAATAGCGCAGGAACCACACGTGCATACTCGAAGGGAGACAACCGTCTGACGGTGCCGGTAGGGGTTCCTGATGCCGACAAGTCGGCCGCGGCCAGATGGCGGCAACCACACAAATGGACCATCGCCCTGACCGCCCTGGCAATCGGGACTCTCGTGGTTTGGTGGGTGAGCATTGGGCGAACAGCGCGCTCGACAGACTCAGTGGTGGAAGGCGGCCTCGAGAGGAAGCGCATCGCCGTCCTCTACTTCACGGATGACAGCCCCAAGCACGAATTGGCCTACCTGACAAGTGGCCTTACCGAAAGCCTGATCCGGACCCTGGCCAGCGTCAAAGGCTTGTCGGTTGTTTCGCAGGGTGGCGTAGCCCAGTACCGCGAAACCACTGTGGCGCGTGACAGCATTGCGCGTGCCCTCAAGGTCGGGACGCTCGTGGGGGGCAGCGTCGAGCCCGAGCACGATAGCATCTGGGTGACGGTCCGCCTGTTCGATGATGCTGGGGTCGAGTTGGACCGCGCGACGGTCAAGAAACAGGCTAGGGACCTCATAGCACTATCTGATAGCCTCTCAGACGAGGTGGCCCTGCTGGTTCGGAAGCGCCTCGGCAGGGCTGTTGAGTTGGGCCGGACAAGGACTGAGGCTAGGAACACCGATGCCTGGGAGAAATACCAGCGGGCACTCCTAGCGCGTAATAAGGGGGACTCGCTGCACAAGGCTGGCAACATAGCTGGGTCGAGCCGTCTCTACCTCGTGGGTGATTCTGTTGCAGCGATTGCCGAGCTGCTAGATCCCCAGTGGCCCGATCCCAGCATACTCCGCGCCGCTCTCAACCTTCGGAGGACACGCCAAGCACCGCAGGATTTAGCCCTGGCCAGCCGCATGATTGACTCGGGCCTAGGCCACGCGGAGCGGGCGCTCAAGTTGAACGCGAAGAGCGCCGATGCGATCGAGCTACGAGGCACGCTCAAATACTGGGGTTGGCTGATGGGGCTCGAAGCGGATTCGGCCAAGCGAGACAAACTGCTAGCGAGCGCCCAAACCGATCTGGAGGAAGCAACACGTTTCAACCCCGCCCAGGCCAGCGCTTATGCCTCACTATCGCACCTCTACAACAATGCCCCGGGAAAGACTAAGGTCGATGTAGCCTATGCCGCAAACAAAGCATTGGAAACGGATGCCTACCTTGACAACGCGGCCGTGATCTTCCGGCGCCTTATACTGGCCGACTACGACGGGGGCAGTTCGCTAGCGCGAACCAACGGTGCCAGGAGGGGCGGCAACGGTTCCCAGAGGACCCGAACTTCGTGGAATGTGACCTGTTGATGCTCACCACCGATTTCAAACCACCAGACGTCGTGCGAGCTTGGGCATTGGCGGATTCGATGGTTCTGCTCACTAAGGACCCCGGAGACAGGCGCTACCAACAGTTGTACGCACGGGTGCTCGTCTCGGCCGTGTTGGCTCGCGCCGAACAGAAGGACAGCGCGAGGAGCCTCCTCCACCATACGAAGGCCAATCCTGAAATCGATCCTACGGCAGATCTCACTCTGATATCCGCGTTTGCGTGGACTCTGGTGGGAGATAACACCGAGGCACTGACTCAACTCAGAGCCTATCTCACCGTGAATCCGGGGTACCGAGCTAGTCTGCGCGATGACGAAGGCTGGTGGTTCCGACGCCTTGCGGAGGATCCGCGATTCAACGGCTTGATTGGTACGTCTCGCTAATGCGCACACACCGTGACGCCCGCGGTGGCCGGCTAAAAGGCGTTGGCCCTACGTCGGCCGGCGGTTGCAGCGAGCTCGACGACCATAATCGAGTGCCGAGCTACGAGTGAGAGCGTTGCCAGCGCCATCCACCTCGGTCCTGCTGGGCTGCGGAACAGCCCACGCCATGTCGGTTACCGTTGAGGGAGAGGCTACCATCCAAGGCCTGCTTTGTCCCGAGAAGAGGCACGGGCACAGTCGGAGAAACGAGACCAGTACTGGAAGCTGAAGTGGCTGGCAGAGGAAAGCCTCAGATTCCTCCAGCTGCAAGAGGCCCTTGGCCTACCGCCTGAGATAGGGAAGTTTGGAGCCGTTGCATTCGAGGATAGGTGCGCTGTCCTATCCCCCGACCCTAAACAGGCGTGGCACAGGCACGTGACAGCAGTGGAAGCAGCACGAAGGAAGCACTCGCCAGGTCTGAGACAAGAGTGCTCAATCTCATGATCTGAGCCAGGTCCCAGGCCGGCGGCGAGGGTGATCGCGCGACTCACCGGCTTTCCTGGCCAGTCCCGGCCGCCGGCGATCGCCAGTACCGTCACGCCGCACGTCGCCGCGCCCGTCGCTCGCGGCCGCCTATGATCGCCTCCAGCGCCTGGCCGAGCCGATAGTTCATAATCGCATCCGCGGTATTGCTCGCCTCACGGCCGGCTAGCACGAGCCGACTAAAGGTGTTCCATCGCATCCACGGAGCCTTTATCCACGGCTCGCTGCCGTCCTCGCTCCCCGCCCGCCGGTATAGCTCTTTCGCCTTCCGTGCGAGCCGGTCCGGCGTGCTCTCCCGCTCAGAGTAGTAGCGGAGTCCCTGGCACGGGCGACACGCGCGCTTGGGATGGCGCGTGCAAGGCCGCCGGGATCGCTGGCGCCACGCCCCATGACGCGAGACACACGTTCGCCGTTCACGCTGCAATGGCAGGCGTCCCGATTGTGCGCCTTCAGAAGCTGCTAGGCCACGCGACTGCCACGATGACCCTCCGTTACATGAAGCACGTCCCGGAGGCCTATCCGGACGAAGATGCCGCGGCGATCGCGGCGCACATGGTGGGGCAGGGGGACCGGGAGACGGCGGCGAGAGTGGAGGCAGCCCGGCGGGGCCTCAAACCAGCATGAGGGAACAATGAGCTACTGTGAATGCGGCTGCGGAGAGACCACGTCTGTTCCTGCAGACGTTGCCCCTCGGACCTGGCGGGCTCTCCGAGGGGCGTACTCGCGGGATAGCCCGCGATCTACCGGCATGCGGTGGGGTCTGTAGTGCAACCGGTGGCGCAATGAGCTGAGACGCTCCGCCTGCCCGCCGCCACCGTCGTCACCGGCAGGTGGCCACGTTGCGCTGGATCCCCCCCGGGAGCAGGTTCCCGGCCTGGTCCACGCGATAGAATTGCATGAACTGCGTATGGAAGTCCGGCGCGCTACCCTCGCCCCGCAGGAATGCGAGGGCGGTCCAGTGGTCGCTATAACGGCCCTCGGCGGTTCGGTGCCAGATGTCCTTTTCGATATGGCGCAGGTCCCAGGTGGCGCCGGTCACTTCGCCGGTCCCGACGCCGTCCATCCGTATGCGCACCCGTTGCAGCGTGTCGTCCGGCCCTGCGTTCACGAAGAAATTCCAGGTCTGGGTTCCCTCGATCACCACCATCTCGCCCTGATTGTCGTTCGCGCAGGGCACAAACACGGCCGTGTTGAGCGGAATGGTGTACTGGAGGGAGCTGACCCGGTCGGTCTTAAAGGCCGGGGGCTCGGGGGCCGCGACGGATCCCGCGTCACAACCGAGGAGGAGAAGGACAGTGCCAGCGATGAGGTGTCGCATCATGCGCTCCGGTGAGAGACGGCGGCAGCGTGAAGTCGCAACATGGCGCCGCCTTTCACAGCAGAGGCGACGGGGACAGTGTGCACCCGTGAACAGTACGTCCGGGCCCCGAAGCGAGCGTGAACGGCAGATGAAAATGTGTTTAGGGGCCCGGCAACAGCACTGGCTGAGCTGCACACGATACCCGGGGCGCGCGGTAGGCCAGGGTCGTCAGATCCATGGGCGCTCCCATTTAGAACGCTACATTTTGGGTACAATTGCGAAGCGTCAGATGAGCTTAAGTCTATCAGGGCGGTGGGCAACGGCGGCGGGCGGCGCTGTCCGCATAAGCCCCGAACAGAAGTGCCCTCATTTTTGCCACCAGTGGCGGGGATGCGGGAGCGCGAGGGAGTGGGCTGGCTTGTGCAAGCGCTCCAGTCCGAAGAGGTTTCCTCGATCACGGGGGCGTAGCTCAGCTGGTAGAGCAAGGGACTTTTAATCCCTAGGTCGTGGGTTCGAGCCCCACCGCCCTCATAGCCTTAGCTTTTCGTGGTCTAGTTTGATGGTCTAATTCTGGTGCCGCCAGCACTCCGAGACTGTAATTGGACTCCACCTGGGAGCACCGCGGCGTCTTCTCGCTGGCTGGCGGTTTTCTGAGCGGCACCCCGGGGGTGCCAAAGGTGCCAGAAGCCCGAGGGGGAGCCCAGTGAGAGACCCTGCCTGACCCCCCAAGCGCCCCTATCGCCTAGCCGTGTTACCCCTCGAGAAATTCGCGGCACAAAATCCCTGGACCGGCTGATTTTCCTGAGCCATTTAGGCGGGAAGCGTTACTCGGCTAGACGCGCCGTCTACGAGAGTCGTACTTCGTTCGACCTCTTGGGCAGTGCCGACTGACGCCGGCTTGGACATTCTCAACGGCAACATAGGCACCCCCCGGCAAATCTCCTGATGCTGGATCAGGAGAGCCCTAATTCGACCCCAGGAGGGGCAATGAAGCCCGACAATGACCTAGGTCATGTTGGGCTTTTCCTATCTGCGGGCTGTGTGAGTAATGTTTGTGGCGCTCTGGTCGGCGCCGCCGCCGTCACGGGGACCAGCTGGCCACCACCTCCGTTCCGGCGCCTGGCTCGGTCACGAAGGTGAGGGCGACGCCGGCCCGGGCCGCGCGGTCTTGCATACTGGTCAGCCCATAGCCATCGGAACGGACGTTCTCGAGGTCGAAGCCGACCCCGTTATCCGCCACCGCGAGCCGGACTGCTCCTCCATCTTGAAAGGCGAGCTCCACCTCGACCTGCGGCGCCGCGCTGTGGCGGGTCGCGTTGGTCAGCGCCTCCTGGGCGATGCCGGCCAGTGCCGATTCCACTGACGCGGGAAGCAGCACCGCATTGCCGGAGACGGCAAGGTTCAGGCGTACCGTCGAAGTGCCGTCGCCCGCTGTCGACCACGTCGCGGATCGCCCGGGCCAGTCCGGCCGCCGGCGCGCTGGGCTGCAACATGGTGACCGAGCGTCGGGCGTAGGCCAGGCTCTCCACTGCCAGCTCCCGGACCAAGGCCAGCGGCCTCTCCGCGCGAGCCCACGCGGGTCCCAGCTTGGCTTCCGCATCGGCGAGCTGCATCACGATCATGGCCAGTCCCTGCGCCAGAGTGTCGTGGATCTCTCCCGCTAGCCGAGTCCGCTCGGCCGTGATGGCGGATTGCTGCTCGAGTTCCAGCCGGCGCGCCCGCTCGCGCTCCTCCTCTGCTAGCTTACGTTCCGTGATATCTCGGGTCAGCACCAGACCGAATGCCCGGCCGCCATGCCGGAAGGGGCGCATGCGAACCTCGGCGGGGAAGAGCGTTCCATCCTTGCGCCGGTGTATGGTCTCGAACGCGAAGGTTTCCCCGGCTGCCAGCCGCTGGTTGATGTCCCGGATCAGCGCCTCGTCCGCGGCGAAGCTGGGATCGAAACCGCGGGGATGCATGCCGATCAGCTCCTCGCGGGTGTAGCCCAGATTCTCGCCGGCCTGCCGGTTGGCGTCGACGATAGTGCCGGATTCGTCGTGCACGGTGAAGGCGTCGCTGACGTGGTCGATGAAGGCACGGAAGCGGATGTCGGCTTCGCGGAGCTCCTCCTCAGCTCGTTTGCGCTCGGTGTTGTCGATCAGGGTTCCCAGTACGCCGACCTTGCCGCCCAGCTCGACCCGCCGACCATGCACTTCGACCGGGAACACGGAGCCGTCCTTCCGCAGTCCTCGAAACTCGTAGCGAAGCTCGTCCACCTCGGCATCGAGCCGACGTCGCATGTTTTCCGCCACCAGGTGGCGGTCTTCGGGGCACGTCAGATCGAGCGAGCCACTCCCTCCGCCCAGCAGCTCCTCCACGGTATAGCCGAACATCTTCGCCATCGCGGGGTTCACGTAGACGAAGCGGGTCCCTTCGGTGAGATAGATACCAGTAAGTGAGGATTCAGTAAGAACGCGGTACCGCTCTCTCATCTCCGACAACTCGGCCTCTGTCCGCTTGCGCTCGGTGATGTCGCGCACCAGCGAGAGGCCGTAGAGCCGACCCCCCCGCTGGAACCGGCCGATGCGGACCTCGACCGGAAACACAGTCCCATCTTTCCGGCGGTGGAGACTCTCGAAGGTGACGTTTTCGCCAGAGGCGAATCGATCCGCCAGCTGCCCGACCATCGCCTCGTCCAGACCAACGTCGAAATCCAGGGGATACATGCCGATCAACTCGTCGCGGGAATAGCCGAGGCCGACGCAGGCCTGGCGGTTCACGTCGATCACGAGCAGCTGGTCGTCATGCAGAAAGAACGCGTCCGTCGCGTGGTCCACGAAGGTGCGGAAACGGGTCTCGCTCTCGCGGAGCTCTTCTTCGGCGCGCTGGCGCTCCGTGACGTCCATGACCGCTCCGACGAACTCGCGGCGGCCTCCGTCATCCGAGACGGCGTGGGCGACGACATGGAGATGCTTCACGGAGCCGTTGGGCATGAGCAGGCGGTACTTGTGTTCGAAGTCCAGCCCGTCTCTCTGCGCGCGCTCGATCGTCGCCTGAACGGCCTCCCTGTCATCGTGATGTGTGCGCTGGACTACCAGCTCAAGTGTCGGTGGCGTTCCGGGTTCGATGCCGAAGATGCGATGCGTCTCCTCCGACCAGTAGATCGTTCCGCTGACCGGGTTCCAGCCAAAGCTCCCGGTATGGCTGAGCCTCTGCGCCTCGACGAGGTACGACTCGCTCCGCCTCAGGGCTTTCTCCGCCTCGGCGCGACGCGCCCGGTCTTCAGCCTCCCGAAGTGCCCGACGCACGGAGGGGGCGATTCGCGACATCTTCGTTTTGAAGATGTAGTCGGTCGCGCCGACCTTCAGCGACTCGATCGCAACTTCCTCGTCCAGCGTCCCGGAGACGAAGATGAACGGCACCTCGGGGTGCCGCGCCCTCGCGAGCTGCAGAGCCGACAGGCCATCGAACGAGGGCAGGGTGTAGTCGGCCAGGATGAGGTCCCAGCTCCCCTCCTCGAGCAAGGCGGCGAATCCCGACTGAGTGTCGACCCGGGTCACTCGGCAGCTGAAGCCACCTGCCTCCAGCATCTCGACGGTGAGGGCGGAGTCGGTGATACTGTCTTCGAGATGAAGGATGCGCAGAGGACAATCCATGATCACGCCCGATTGATGCTGCCCGGCGGCGGCTCGTTGATGAGGGCCCAGAAGATCCCCAGCTCCTTGACCGCGTTCACGAACTCGTGGAAATCAACGGGTTTGACCACGTACGCATTCACGCCGAGCTTGTAGCTCGTTACCATGTCGCGCTCCTCGCGCGAGGAGGTGAGCACCACTACGGGGATCATTTTCAATCGCTCATCCGTCTTGATCTGCTGCAGGACCTCGAGCCCGTCGACCTTGGGCAGCTTGAGGTCCAGCAGCAGGACGGCGGGGTTCCCATTCGCGCGCGCCTTGAACTTGCCGCGCTGATAGAGGTAGTCGAGCGCCTCTTCCCCGTCACCCGCGACCACGACCTCGTTCGCCAGGTTGTACTGCTCCAGCGCCGTCAAGGTCAACTCCACGTCTCTCGGATCGTCCTCAACCATCAGAATCCGCCGCAGTCCGTCCATTCAGACTTCTCCTGTTCTCGTGCGCTGCGGGATCAGCGCCTCAGCGCCGGGGGAAAAGCGAGAAAGAACGTAGCGCCGCCGGTCACCGAGCCCTCCGCCCAGACGGATCCGCCGTGACGCTGGATGATCCGCTGCACCGTCGCGAGGCCGATGCCGGTGCCCTCGAACTCCTCGCTCCGGTGAAGACGCTGGAAGACGTGGAACAGCTTGTTCGAGTACTTCATATCAAAGCCCACCCCGTTGTCCCGCACGAACACCACCACACCGCGAGCATCCTCGAGCGACCCGATCTCGACCTCGGCCAGCTCGCGCGGACGGGTGAACTTGATCGCGTTGGCGAGCAGGTTCACGAACACCATCCTCAGCATCGAGCGGTCGCAGTACAGGTCCGGCAGGTCACCGATGCGCCATGAGACGGTCCGTCCGGCCATGTCGGGGCGCATCTCCTCCACCACCTGGTTCACCACGTCCCGGAGGCTGATGGTCGACGCGCGCGTCTCCGCACGGCTGATCCGAGAGAAGGCGAGAAGGTCGTCGATGAGCGCGCCCATCCGCTTAGCGGCATCGAGGATGGTCGTCGTGTACCACCGGCTCTTCTCGTCCAGAGCCGTGATTTTCTGCTGCTGCAGCAGCTCTGAGAAACCCACCATGTGGCGCAGCGGCGCCCGCAGGTCGTGCGAGATCGAGTAGGCGAAGGCCTCCAGCTCCTTGTTGCTCGCCTCCAGCTCGGCGCTTCTCTTCTCGAGCTGACCGTTGAGCTCACGGATCTGGTCCTCGCGCATCCGCCGCTCGATTACCTCCTTCTGGAGCCCGTCGCGCGATTGGAGGAGCTCTGTCTCGACGCGGCGCCGGACGGCGGTAAACCGTGTGATGATGACGGCGAAGAGCACGAACGCGACGTAGAACGGGGCCTGGGCCGACGTGATGCGCAAGGAATGATGGGAATCGCCCAAGAAGTAGTCGTACGCAAGAGCGGAGAGTATGGCTGCAACGATTCCGGGCCCGGTGCCCAAATACCAGCCGCTCACCGCGATCGCATAGAGGAAAAGCGTCATCCTCATCTCGCTGGCACCGACGACACCGAGGCGCTGAAGGATCAACCTGACGGCGAGCGCCGCGGCGACGCACAGGGCGGAGAGGAGGTAGCGGACGGCGCGGTACCACACCCTGTGGGCGGCCCCGTCGCGCTCCGTCCGCGCACGCTGCTGGCCGCCGCCGAACGTGAACCACGGCGCAACCCCTTTGATGCTCTTCACCGGAGGCGCTGCTGGATCAGTATGGACTGGCACTCCTTAATGCTCCCCGGACGCGGGCGTGTCGAGCGGTCAGCGACCGATGTCACCCCATGCGGATCAGGCCCCGCTCCACCGCCTTGGCGACCGCATCGGTCCGACTGCTCGCACCGAGCTTCTCAAAGAGATGGCTGAGATGGATCTTGACGGTGGCCTCGCTGATGAACAGGGTCTCGCCGACCTCCCGGTTGGACATTCCTTCGGCCACCTGGCGAAGCACGCGCATTTCCTGCGGCGTGATCTGCACCCGGGTCATCCGCGCCACCAGCTTCGACGCGACAGTGGGTGAGACCCAGGTGCCGCCGCCGTGCACCGTACGCACGCAGGCTACTAGATCTCCCGGGGTCACATCCTTCAGCAAGTAACCCTTAGCTCCCGCGAGCAGCGCGCGATCGATGTCGTCGTCGGTGTCGAACGTGGTCAGGACTACCAGCACCGCCTCGGGAAACTCCCGCCGGATCCGCTCGACGACCTGGGTCCCCTCCACCTTCGGCATCCGGAGATCCAGCAGTGCCACGTTAGGGCGTTCCTGCCGATACAGCACGATGGCCGATTCACCGTCCTCTGCCTGGGCGACGACCTCAATGTCGGGCTGCTCGTCCAGGATCAGGGCTACGCCGTTTCGGATGATGGCGTGGTCGTCGGCCAGGAGGACTCGAATGGGTACGCTCGCCAAGATCTCACCTCAGGACTTTCTCGCCGGCCGCAAGACACGCGGGGCCTAGAGCCAACCTATCGCCGTCTGGGAGCCCAGTCCATCAGCCGAAGGACAGGTCGCGCCTACGACTTTCGCACTATGCACCTCCGGGTTGACCTTTTGCCGAGGGATGCGCCGACGAAAGTCATAGCCACTTGTAGCCGTTTGCTGAATTGTCTCGCCTCGCGGTCCGTCGCACCTTGTACTCGAGTAACGGCAGCTGACTCCAGACGGTGACGGGAACTCGGGATATAAACAATGAAGGCCGGCCATGCCGGCCAGGAGGGTCAAGATGGAAAAGCATTACGAGGGTCTACCGGCGGCCGCAAACCTGGAACAGTCTATTATCCTGGCGCAGCTCCAAATCCTGAGACGCCTGGAGCGAGCAACTCGCGCCGGCGTCGCGCGTACCTTCCTCACCGGGCCTGAGGCAAGCACCGAGGTGATCGCGAGCTGGAGCCCGGCGGAGGAGTGACGGGGCGCCTCTGGGGCGCGGTCAGTGTCACGATCTGACCGCCCCGCGCTCCCGCGATCGATGTCGTCGTCGGTGTCGAACGTGGTCAAGACCACCAGCACCGCCTCGGGAAAGTTCCGCCGGATCCGCTCGGCGACCTTGGTTCCCTCCACCTTCGGCATGAGCCTACAACTTTCGTTCTATACCCCGATCTGTGGGCGCCTCCTCACGATAACGGCCGCTGCCTTGCCCCCATCAAGCACTCCATGACGTTTTGCCGGTTGTCTCGCCGCCAAAAGTCGTAGCCACTGCCAAAAAAAGTCGTACCGACTTCTAGCCGTTTGCCGCATTGTGGCGTCTCGCGCGCTGTCGCATTCTATGCGCCGTCACGACAGCGTGAGGGAAGTCCCCATGACGGCCGATTACAACGGATGGAACGATGCTCCCGAAGCGGAGCGCGAGGCGATCGACGAATACACCCGGCAGGAGTTCGAGCGGGAAGCTTTCGCCGAGCTGGCGGGATTCAAGAAATCCGCTCTCCAGCTCCGGAAGTACGTGAGCGAGTTCGGCTACGGGGACGTCAGGCCGGCAGCCTGAGACCTCGCCCGCTGCTGTTGCTCATCAAGCCCATTGGAGGATGTGATGGCGCGAGTGTCCGAGCAGATCACGATGCAGACCACCATGCGGATAGACCACGCGTGCTCGAGCCTCGCACCGGATGCGCTACGGGTGGCTGAGCGGTCTCGGGTGTGGCGCCCGTTCCCCGAGCAGGTCGCCCATCTCCTTTGCCTGGAGGACGCCCCGGGGGATGTCGCACCGCGGATCCACAGCCGATTCGCAATCGAGCTCCTTCGCTCACCCGCCTTCGTCACGGTGGAATCGAGCAGGGGCTTCGCCGCGGACCGGAACCAAATCCTGCTCCTACCTCGATTACAGCTCTGCGCGTTGCGGGCCCAGGGCGACCCCGACCGGGGGCCGGTGACCTTGCTTCTCGAAGCGGCTGACCTGGAGGGACTTGCTGTTCCTGACCGGCCGGCACTCGTCACTGACCAGGAGTGTGTTGCACAGCTGGCGGCGCTCATTGGCCAGTTGCAGCGTCCGGTGGGCTTGGTCGGCCACGAAGCCATCCCTCGATCGCTACTCGAAGGCCTGTTCGCACGCAGCGCGCCGCTGGGACATGCCCGTTCCTGCGGCAGGTCGCTCGCTCCCGTGCGCCGGCACCTCCATGCCCACCTTGCCGAGCTGATCCCGACGGCGGCTTTGGCCGAGATGATCGGCCTCACGGAGTCGCATTTTATTCGAGCGTTTCACCTCGAATTCGGCTTGCCACCGCACGCGTATCACCTGCGGCTGCGGCTCGCCCGTGCAGTCGAGCTGCTCTCCTGTGGTCTATCGGTAGCAACGGTGGCGAACGAGTGTGGCTTCGCCGACCAAAGCCATCTGAGCCGCAAGTTCAAGGGGGTGTACGGCCTGACCCCGGGCGCGTGGAGAACCGCAGTCGGCCTCGGTCGCGGGGAAAGCGACGAGAGACAGCCCGTGCCTGAGGGCGTCCTGGAGCTGCTTCCGGCCGACATTGACCACCAGCCACAGGTTCTGCAGAAGGTTTGCTGATGATGGGTAAGCGCCCGGAGTCCAGATGGTGAGGGAAGTCAGAGAAACATAAAGGAAACAGGCCAACCAGGAGAACGACGATGAAGAAGCACTACGAGGGTCTATCGACTCGGTGACGCGCCTTGCTGCCTAACGGATCGAGGATCCTTTTCGCGTGGCGGCACGATCAGCCGCCACAGCCATCACATTAGCTTTGGAGGATTTATGAAACAGGATCCCCCGCCGCTCACGTTCCGCCAGCAGGGGATCCTTGCGGCCGCAATGGGTGCGGCGATGATCGTCTTTTATACGCTGGTGGGTGTTCTGTGAGTCCCGCGGGGTGAAGCTTTCACCTCGCCCACGTGAGCCCGACTGATGGCGCCGAGCTGGTGCCCACCTTCGCCATTCTCGGTGAGATCGAGCGCGCCTATGCTCGATACCGGCATCACCCTGACCGATAACCAGCCGCAGGTCACGTAATTCCCGCTCGGGGCGCGTTCGGGAGCCTCCCTCCTGCTCTGGCAGCCCGCCGACCTCCGCTGTAGCCTCAAGGTGATCGGCGTGGCTCTCCCCGCGCCGGCTCCGTTGCCTATCGAATGGACGGGGGGTGCTGGGCGGCGATACCTTGGATCCCAGGCCTCGCCCAGTCCCGTTCGGCCGACGAGGCATCCTGAGGTGAGATCATGGCGAGCGTGCCCCTACGAGTCCTCCTGGCCGATGACCACGCGATCGTCCAGAACCGCGTGGCCCAGATCTACCCGCGCGCGTGCTGGCATTCCGGCACCGCGGCGCACAGGTTTGTCCCCGACCCCCACCCGGCATCACCGTGACCGTCCCCACAGCCCTGGCCGACGCGCTTCGCGACCGGTACGTGCTCGACCGCGAGTTGGGCCACGGTGGCATGGCTGCGGTGTACCTCGCCCACGACCTCCGGCACGACCGCCTGGTCGCGCTCAAGGTCCTCGACCCCGACCTGGCCCAGACGCTCGGCCCCGAGCGATTCAAGCTCGAGATCCGGCTCGCGGCCCGGCTCCAGCACCCGCACATTCTCACTGTGCTGGACTCCGGCGAGGCGGATGGGCGGCTCTGGTTCACCATGCCCTTTGTGGAAGGGGAGTCGCTCCGCGATCGGCTGACCCGCGAGCGACAGCTGCCGGTGGACGCAGCGCTCCGGATCGCCACCGAGGCGGCGCGCGCGCTCGAGTACGCCCACAAGCACGGCGTCGTTCACCGCGACATCAAGCCCGAGAACATTCTGCTCACCGTGGACGGCTCGACCCTGGTCGCCGACTTCGGCATCGCCCGCGCGCTCACCCCCGACGGTGAGCGGCTGACCGAGATCGGACTCGCGATCGGGACCCCGGCCTACATGAGCCCCGAGCAGGCCGCGGGCGACCGCGCGCTCGACGCCCGGACCGACATCTTCTCGCTCGGCGCCGTGCTCTACGAGATGCTGGCTGGCGAGCCGCCGTTCACCGGGCCCAGCGCGCAGGCCATCATCGCCAAGCGCTTCAGCGGCGAAGTGCCGAGGGTACGCCACGCGCGACCCAGCGTGCCCGCCGCGGTGGACGAGGCGGTGGCCCGCGCCCTCGCGCCTGTCGCCGCCGACCGGTTCGAGTCGGCCGAGGCATTCGGGCGTGCGCTGGGGACGGACGGCGCGACGAGGGTGACAGTCGCGACGCCGCCCGTCGGCGCGGTGCGCGCCGCCATTCTGGCGAGCGTGCCCATCCGAGTCCTCCTGGCCGACGATCACGCGATTGTCCGGAACGGCGTTGCCCAGATCCTCAACGAGCAGGCGGACATCCGGGTTGTCGCGGAGGCGGAGGATGGTGAATCCGCCATCGTGCTGTATCGCCAGGAGCGGCCGGACGTGGCGCTCCTGGATCTCCAGATGCCGAAATTGGACGGGTTCCAGGTCGTCGAGCGCCTGCGGCGGGAGTTCCCCGAGGCGGTGCTGGTGGTCCTGACCACCTTCGACACGGACGACGACATCGATCGCACGCTGCTCGCGGGAGCCAAGGGCTACCTGTTAAAGGACGTGGCCCGAGGCGACCTAGTAGCCTGCGTGCGTACGGTGCACGCCGGCGGCACGTGGGTCTCACCTACCGTCGCGTCTAAGCTGGTGGCGCGGATTACCCGGGCGCAGATCACACCGCAGGAGATGCGCGTGCTCCGCCAGGTGGCCGAGGGGAAGTCCAACCGGGAGATCGGGGAGACCCTCTTCATCAGCGAGGCCACTGTCAAGATCCATCTCAGCCACCTGTTGGAGAAGCTCGGTGCGAGCAGCCGGACCGATGCGGTCGCCAAGGCGGTGGAGCGCGGTCTCATCCGCATGGGGTGAGTTCGACCTCGAGAACATTTGTGCCGACGACGCTGGGCTGACCAGTATGCATCGCGCGGCCCGCGCCGCCGTCGCCCTCATGTTCGTCACTGAGCCAGGCGCCGGAACGGACGTCGTGGCCAGCTGGTCCCAGTGAGGTCCGGGAGTGTCGCTGCCGCTCTGGCACTCCCCCGTTCTTTGCTGTAGCCTGAAGAATGTGCTTCGAGCCATGAGCCGGCGTGCGTGTGCGCATCGCGGTCACGCGCCGCGAGCGGCCTCAGCAACGCAGGCGATCGCGCGGATCGCCTGCATCGTGGCTTGCTGCCCGTGCGCCTCCCTCTCGGCACAGTCGCTCGACCTCGCCCAGTACGCGCATACCGCGTGGGGGGTGCGGGACGGGGCGCCGGGGGGGATCAGCTATCTGGCGCAAGGGGCGGACGGCGTGCTCTGGATCGCCTCGGCGCGCGGCCTCTTCCAGTTCGACGGCGTTCGGTTCGAGCGATTCGAGCCCCCGCCGGGCCAGACTCTCCTGCCGCACGCGCCCAACGTCCTGCTCGCTCTGCCGGACACTTCCCTGTGGATTGGCCACTTGACTGCCGGCGTGAGCGTCTTCCGTCGGGGCAGGATCCTCACCTACGGCACCCAGGACGGCCTGCCGGGCGGCGCCGTGACCGCGATCGCGCGGGACTCGGGCGGCACGATGTGGGCCGCGACGTCGCGTGGACTCGCCCGGCTCGTCGGCGGGCGGTGGGAGACGATCGACACCGCCGCCGGATATCCGGGAGGCTACACCGAGCCGGTCCTCGTGGACGGGAGCGGGTCGGTCTGGGCCGTGGCGGGAGACGGGATCTACATCCTACCGAGAGGGGCGGCGCGCTTCGAGAAGCGCGAGCCGACCCGGGCCGGCCGCCGCGATGGCGAGCTGGACTTGGTGGCGGCGCCGGACGGCTCGGTCTGGGCCGTCCACCGATCGTACGGCGTGTTCCCTCTGGCGGACGGCCGCGGGGGCCCGCCGCCATCCCGCACGCTCGCATACCCCGATACCGGCATCTACTCCCTGAGCTGGTCCCGGGACAATCCCGTGGTGGCCATTGGAACCTCGGGCCGCCTCGTCCGTCTGTGGCTTTCCACCCTCGGGGGCGGCGAGGCCGGGACGCCGGAGACCGTTTCGCCAAGGGCGCTCACCATCCCTTTCTCCCGCACTGCGGGCATGAGTGGGAATCTCATCGTGGCCGCGCTGTACGATCGGGAGGGGAGCCTCTGGGTCGGGACCCCGACCGGCATCGACCGGTTTCGCGAGACCAAGCTCACCCCGATCGCACCGCCGGGGTACCTGGAATTGGCGGCCGTCGCGCCGGACACCAGCGGAACGGCGTGGGTCGCCACGAGACGCGGTCCGCCGGCGGCTCTGCTCAGGGTCGGTGACCGCATCGTCCCGCGGCTCGACGCCCCCCCGATGCTGACGTGCATCTACCGCGATCTCCGCGGCGGCCTCTGGATTGGCGGGATCGGACTCTGGGAGCGGAAAGGTGACGCGTTCGCTCCCGTGCCCCTGCCGCCGGTGCAGTCGGGAGGAGCGGCCTTCGAGCGCGAGATCCAGGCGGTGGCGCGTGAGCGGGACGGCGGGCTGTGGGTGGCGATCGCGTTCAATGCCGGCGTCTTCCGCCGCCGGCCCGGGCGCGGCTGGAAGCAGTTCGTGCCGCGGCCAGGGCTCGAGCGCAGTCCCGCCAACGTGATTACCACCGACACCAGCGGCCGGACGTGGCTGGGATACCAGAGTGGCGAGCTGGTGCTGGTGGTGGGCGACTCGGTCCGCCTGTTCGGGGCGGAACAGGGACTCGACGTGGGACGCGTCCTCGCCATCTCCGTGTACGGCGACCGCGTGTGGATCGGAGGCCAGTCCGGCGTGGCCGCATTCGACCCACGTGAGGCCGACAGGCGGGGCCACCTGTTTGTCCCGATGCTCACGGCCGGGGAGCCGCTGCGCGGCGTGTCGGGCGTGGTCGAGACGGCAGATGGGGAGCTCTGGCTCAACGGCGCCGACGGCGTCACCCGGATTCCGGCGGCGGAGGTTCGTCGAGCACACGCCGAGCCCGGGTACCAGGTCCGGTACGAGCGCCTCGATTACCGCGACGGCATCGAGCCCCCGGCGCAGCAAGTCCGTCCGTTGCCCTCGGCCGCGGCCGGCCCGGACGGCCGCATCTGGTTCGCCTCCGCGGGGGGCGTCGCCTGGGTCGACCCGCATCGGGTGCGGCGCAACCCGGTGCCGCCGCCGGTGCAGGTGCGCGCGCTCACGGCCGGACGGCAGCGCTACTTCCTCGGGCAGTCGGCCGTCGACACGGTACGGCTGCCGGCACGCACCACCGCGCTCAGCGTGGCGTACACGGCCTACAGCCTGGCCATTCCCGACCGGGTGCGGTTCAAGTACCGGCTTGAAGGTCTCCAGGACACATGGCAGGATGCCGGCAGCCGCCGCGAGGCGTTCTTCACCAACCTGGCGCCTGGCCGCTACCGGTTCCGCGTCATCGCCGCGAATGACGACGGCGTCTGGAACACCACCGGTGCGTCACTGGCCTTTGCCATCGCTCCGGCGTGGAACCAGACCTGGTGGTTCTTGGGACTCGTCGCCTTCACCCTCCTGACGACGCCGGCCATCGCCGCGGTCGCGTGGCAGCGCCGTCGCGGGCGTCTGGCCGCGGCGCGCACTCAGGCGCGTTTCGAGGCGATCCTCGCGGAGCGCACCCGCGTCGCCCGCGAGCTGCACGACACGCTGCTCGAACGGCCTGGCAGGGGTCGCACTGCAACTGGAGGCCGGCGCCGGACGCCTGGCTGCGGGCGACAGCAACTCCGCGACCGCCGCCAACCTCCTCTCAAGTCTGGGCGTCCAGGCCCGGCAAACGCTGGCCGAGACTAGACGGTTCGTGCTCGCCATGCGCACCCGCTCCAACGCCGGCTTGCTTCACGACCAACTGGCCGGCGCGGCGCAGCGGACCTTTGCCGAGACGGAGATCGTGATCCACCTCACGCAGACAGGCACCGCACGTCCCTACCCGCCGGCGCTCGAGGCGGAGCTGGTCAGCATCGCCGGTGAGGCCATGACGAATGCGCGGCGCCACGCCGGCTGCCGCACCGTGTGGGTGGCCTGCGCCTACGATTCCCGAGCGCTCAGCATGGCTGTGCGCGACGACGGAGGTGGGTTCGACCCCAAGCAGGGGAGCCCGAAGGGACACTGGGGCCTGGTCGGCATGCGGGAGCGGGCGTCGGCGATCGGCGCCAGGCTCACCATCACGAGCGCACCGGGTGCCGGCACTGAGGTGGTCCTCGTCCTGCCTGAGCGTTCCCGATGGTCCGTGCTGTGGAGCCGGCTCGTCCGCCGCAATTTCGTTCCTCTGTAGCGTTCACGCCCTCTCGACCTTTCCCGCGTAGTATCAGCCCCGTGCGACGGCATCCCGCGTCGGTGCGGATCGGCAGCCGCCGCAATTTCGTTCCTCTGTAGCGTTCACCTCCGCACGACCTTCCCCGCATAGTATCCGCGCCGCGCGACGGCATCCGTCGCCGGCGCGGACCCCACCCAGAGCCGAGAGGCCTTGATGCGTCCGAAAGGAGGGGGTGGAACTACGACCTTTGCGCTATACCCCGTACGCCGATCGTCTCGCCGTCGAAAGTCGTAGCCACAGTGAAGAAAAGTCGTACTGACTTCTAACCGTTTGCTGAATGGTGGCGCCTCGCGCGCCGTCGCATTATGTGCGCCGTCACGACGGACAAGTTCTTCAGAAGGTTTGCTAGCACGAGGAGAATGACAATGAAGAAGGACTACGAGGGTCTACCGGCGGCCAGAAACATACAAGAGTCGATCGTCCGGGCGCAGCGTCAGATCGTGAAAGACCTGGAACGGCGCAAGCAGTCAGCCGCGGCCGTTCAGCTGCTGATCGATTCTGTGATCGATTCGGTCACGCGCGTTGCTGCCTAGGAGGATGATATGAACCAGGACCGCAGGCCGCTCACGTTCCGCCAGCAGGGGATCATTGCGGCCACAATGGGTGCGGCGATGCTCGTCTTCTACACCCTGGTGGGTGTGCTGTGAGCGTCGCTGAAGATAGCAATTTCATTCCTCTGCCGCGTTCAAGAGCCCGCAACGGCTCGGCCGTAGAATGATGGCCGTGCGACGGAGTTCGCCGTCGCAGGCGGTGCTCACAACCAACCGGATAAGAGGGGAGGGTATGAAAGAATTCCCACGTTTCGCGGCGCATCTGGTGCCAGGTCTTCTGGTGATTGGTCTGGCATCGTTTGGCCAGCCGTGCGTAGCCCAGGAAGTGGACGCGCCTTCAGGCAGTGGATCGGGCTCGGTGTTCGCGCCTTCCGGCTACCTGGAGCTCAACGCCCCGCTGCAAAAACAGGTCGCTCTGAGATTCTACGGATTTTACATCGGCGACCTGAAAGCACCGGTCGGGCAGGTGGACGTCCCTATTCGGGCGACAAAGTTTCTGACGATTACGCCCAGCTACATGTACTACTCGGTTCCTGCCAGCGGGCTCAATAAGCTCGCGCCGGAGCCGGCAGGATTCACCGACAGCTATGGGGAGCACCAGTTCCGCATCGACGGCACCGTGGGGTTCGCCCTCCGGAAGTTCCAGATCGCCGTCCGCAACATGTATGTCAGAAGGTTTCTGCCAGCTCCAAGAGAGGATATCAACCGCTATCGCGGTCGAGTCATGATCTCGCATCCGCTCGCGGTTCAACACCACATCTGGCAGCCCTTTGCCGCATACGAGGCCACCTATGACGGCGGCGGTGCTGGCTGGAGCAAAGATCGCGTGTGGGCCGGCGTCACGCTGCCGCTCACGAAGCAGGTGTCGTTTCAGCCGTCCTACCTCTGGGAAAAGAGCGACGGACTCAAGGATGTCGACTACCTGATGTTTGGCCTGATCGTCAACACGAAGTGAACGACCATCAACTTTCTCGAAGGGAGTGCTTCATGTCGAATCTGCTGCAACGAAGAACCGCGGTACTCACCGCACTCGTCAGCCTGGGTCTTGCCACGGCCGCGCTGGCGCAGATGCCACCGACATCTCCGTGGAAGAAGGCGGCGCCATTCCCGAAGCCGGACGAGGAGCTCTACGGCGCCGCCGCCAACGGCAAGATGTACGTGATGGGCGGGTGGGCCGACGGTAAGGCTGGAGGCTTCAACTACGTAGTACGACCCCGCCACCGACAGATGGACCGAGAAAAAGTCCATGCCGCGGCCGGCCCACCACGCGGCCATGGCCACTCTGAACGGGAAGATTTACGTCTTCGGTGGTTTCATCCCCCCCGCCAACACGACCGTGCCGCTGGGCGCCGCGTGGCAACCCATTAACGACACCTGGGAGTACGACCCGGCCGCCGATACCTGGAAGTCGCTGGCCCCGATGCCCACCAGGCGCGGCTCCGCTCTGGCCTCCGAAGTCGGGCGGCAAGATCTACATCATGGGTGGCGCCACCACGGTGGACGCATCCAAGGACTCGTTCTTCACCGCGTACGGGCCGGCCAAGGTAGCTCACCACCAACGAGGTGTACGATCCCGCAACGAATAAGTGGGAGACCCGCACCCCGATGACGGTGGCGCGCAATCACGCGTACGGCGGCGTCGTCGATGGCAAGATCTACGTGATCGGCGGCCGCACCGGCCACGCCTTCATCCTGAGCGCCACCAATACCGACGCGGTGGAAGTGTACAATCCGCTGAACGACTCGTGGGGTGCTCCGAGAGAGCGGATGCCGTATGCCCGAAGCGGCGGGGCCTGGGGTTCCGACGGCAAGCTGATCTACGTGGCGGGCGGCGAGATCACGACCAACGGTCTGGTCGGCGCGTACAACGGCGTCCAGGCGTACGACCCGGCGATCAACACGTGGATCACACTGCCCCCCATGATGATGCCGCGCCACGGCGTCGCGGGTGCGGTGATCGGCAATGAATTCCACCTGGTGAGCGGGATGATCCAGTCGGCCGGCGCTCTGGTGTTCTTCGACCCGCATCTCGAGACCCACACCGGGTCGCATGACGTGCTGATGCTGGACTTCTTCAAGCCGAAGCCGACAGCGGCGACGAAGAGCGAAGCGCCAAAGAAGGTTTCCATCAACACCGGGGGGAACTCCCCCGGTGGTCCGAAAAGCCTGCCTTTCCGCATCTGGGACGCCCCTTTCAGTGCTGGAGGGGCGCTCTCCAGCAACGCGCGGGCGGCCTCCCGGGATTCGACGAAGCCCTCCATCCGCTACAACGTCAACAGCCCGGAAGGCCAGGTCATGCTCCAGAAATACGCCCGGGCGGTCGAGATCATGAAGACGTTGCCGGCATACGATACCCGCTCCTGGACCTGGTGGTGGAATACCCATTGGATCAAGGGTTACCCGGCGTTCCTGTGGGACTTGTCCCAGAAGCGCAAGAAGGAAGCGATCGACTCACTGCCGCCGCAGTACCGGGCAGCGGCCTGGGCCGTGTGGAACGGCTGCCAGGCACACGCCCACGATCCCTCCGACCCGGAACATTTTCAGCAGTGGTTCTTCCTGCCCTGGCACCGACTCATGCTGCACCAGTTCGAGGGAGTCATCCGCGAGGTGCTGCACGACGACAGCTTCACCCTGCCCTACTGGAACCCGGTCACCGGAAACCCCGACGATCTCATCGTTCCGGCCGCAGTTCCGGGATCCGGGCAGCGCGCTGTTCAACCCCACTCGCTGGCCCTGGGTCAATGCCGGCGAACGGATCGACCTCCTGTACCGGAACTGGATCAGCCTGGATGCCCTCAACGAGAAGTTTTACATCGACTCGGCGAACGGTGGCCTCGGGTTTGAGCCCCACTTGGACCAGAACCCGCACTTCTTCACTCATTTCGCACTCGGCGGCGACATGGCGGAATTCTCCACGGTGGGAGCGGATCCGATCTTTTATCTCCACCACGCCAACATCGACCGGCTGTGGGAGAGCTGGAACCGGCTCGGCAACAAGAATCCCACCGATCCCAAGTACCTCGACCGCAAGTTCGCCTACGGCGACAGAAGCGGTAAGGCCGTGTATTTGCCGGTCAGCGAGACCGATCGTACCGGCGCAGATGGGCTACGAATATGACAGCTATGAGCAGGCGCCCAAGTCAGAGACCCTGACCGCCAGCGAGGTCGCCGCCAGGAAGGCCGTTATGGACTCGGTGATGATGGTCGTGTATGCACGGCCATAGCGCAGGAGGTCACGCGCATGCGATGCGCTAACCCAATCCAGCGCATGCGATCATGTCTGGCTGCGGCGAGTGTGCTCGCGTCTATCTGGTTCGTACCAGTGGCCGGCGCACAGGAGCCCCAGTCAGCGGCGGGCTCGGCCAACGACGTCGCGGAGACCGGCAAAAAACTCTCGAACCCGCTCTCGGATGTGTGGGCCTTGTTCACTCGATTCGACGCCAGCCTTGCAGACGGCGACCTGAATCAGGGCGACGCGAAGGTCGGGAGCAGCATGCTCTTTCAGCCGATTCTCCCGGTGCCACTCCACGGCACCGGGGCGAACCGGTGGAACCTCATCGCGCGGCCCACCATTCCAGTGCTGTTCAGTCAGCCGGTTCCGACCGGTCTCAACAGCTTCGGCCACACCGGCGGGCTGGGTGACATCCAGCTGCCGACCGTGATCGCGCCCCCGACCGGGAACTGGATCCTCGGCGCCGGACCTGCCTTCCTGTTTCCCACCGCGAGCCACGATGCCTTCGGTCGCGACCAATGGGGCATCGGTCCGTCCGCGGTTGTGGGCTACCGGACACCAGCAGCGACCTTCGGCGCGTTTGCCCAGTACTACTTCGGCATCGGATCGCAGGGCGACCGCGAGCCCGGCGTCAAGGACGCCAGCTTCATGAACCTGCTCTACTTCTTCGCGTATAACCTGCCGAACGCCTGGCAGATCGCCTTCGACCCGACCATCACCTACGACCACAGGGCCACAGACGGCAACAAGTGGAACGTGCCCGTCGGCCTCAGCGTCGCAAAAACCGCCCTGTTCGGCAAGATGCCGGTCAAGCTCTCGCTCGGTGCCGAGTACTCGGTTGTCAGCCAGGACACATATGGAGACAGGGGAAGGTTGGTGCTCGAGGTGATCCCGGTGATTCCGGCCCTGATCCACCGGCCGATTCTGGGCGGCGGCAACTGACCGGCGCCGGCCTGACCGTCACGACAACAACAGGGCTCCACCAGAGCCTCCACCAAAACAGGAGACCAAGATGAGCATCGAACGCTGGGAGATCGCAAGTAGCTCGGAAATCCATTTCACTGTGCGCCACCTTTTGATCTCGAAGGTGCGCGGCCGGTTCAGCCGCTGGAGCGGGACGGTGCAGGTTCCGGACGGCGACTGGAGTCGCGCCACCGTGGACGTCGTGATCGACGCATCGAGCATCGACACCGGCATACCTAAGCGGGACACGGACCTCCGGACCGCACACTTCCTGGACGTCGAACGCTACCCCGTCATCACGTTCCAGACGCTCTACGTCACCGCACGGCAGGCGGACGCGTTCCAGCTCGTCGGCGAGCTCACGATGAAGGGTCGGGTGGGCGAGGTGATACTCGAGACCGAGAGCAGCGGCGTCGCTCTCGATCGGTCGGGATCCGAGCGTGCCCGATTCTCCGCCAAGACAGCCATTAGACGGCGGGACTTTAGCGCGAGTGGGAACGTTGCCTGGGACAACTACGGCATCATGATCGGTGAACGTATCGATATCGAGATCGTTCTCGAAGCCGTGAGGCAACCCGCGGCCGCAATTTCGTTCAGCAGCGACATCCACGATCTGACCGTGTCCCAAGGCTAGGTTGTTCGCTCGAGGCAGGCCACGTGGCTTTCCATCATCTAAGAGAAGAGGTCACTTGCGAACGATCACCCTGCTCTGGGCTGCAGGATTGGTGCTGCTGGCCCGAGGCGCAGCAGCACAGGACGTGAACTACGACTATGACCGGCACGCCAGCTTCGCCGCCTACCGCACCTACGCCTGGGTCGGCGGCACGACCCTGGCCGCCGACGATCTCAACCACGCCCGCATCGTCGCCGCCGTGGATAGCCAGCTCGCGATGAAGGGGCTGGCCCAGGAGGACAGCACGGCGAACCCGGACGTGCAGGTCTTCTACCAGGTAGGCCTCAGGCAGGATCTGGAGTTCAACGGCTCCACCAACCGCGGGGTCGTTCCCGACGGCGGCCCGAGTTGGGCCCGCGCCAAGCCGGTGCCGGTCGGTACGCTTGTTGTCGGCATGATCGAAGCGAAGAGCCACTCGCTGGTCTGGCGCGCCGCCGCGACCAAGGATCTGGACCTGGGCCAGAGTCCGGAACGGTGGGAGAGGAACCTCAACAAGGCCGTCGAGAAGATGTTCAAGCACTACCCAGGGTCCACCCAGGCTGTCAGGTGACGCCGGTACCCGTCGTCCCCGCGGTCAAATAAATGAAAGGAGACAGGAAGGGTATGGCCAAGAAGATCGCAATCGTGGGACGGGGCCATGTCGCTCGTGCCCTGAGCCGGGGACTCTCGCGGGCCGGGCACGAGGTGAACGCGGTGGAAAAGGACGAGCGAGCAATCCGGGACGTCGCCGAGTGGGCCGACGTCGTGATCCTGGCGGTGCCGTTCGCGGCCGTCGGCGACGTGGCCCAGATCATCGAGCCGGTCACGGCGGGGAAGCCGATCGTGGACGTGACCAACGCGCTGAACGACCATGCCAGTCTGGCGATCGGCTTCACCACCAGTGGGGGCGAGGAGCTGCAAGAGAAGCTCCCGGGGGCCCACGTGGTGAAGGCGTTCAACACCGTGTTTGCCGGACTCATGGAGACGGGGCAGGTGGAAGGGCAGCCCTTGACCGCGTTCGTGGCGGGCGATGACGACGCGGCGCGCTCCACGGTGACGGAGCTGGCCCGCGACATCGGGTTCGATGCGGTGAACGCGGGGTCGCTCAAGAACGCGCGTCTGCTCGAGCCGCTCGGGGTGCTCAACATCCAACTGGGCTACGTCCTTGGCTACGGAGCCCAGGGCGGGTTCCGGCACCTGCACGCGCGCGCCGCGGTCACGAGCGGAACCCGCTTACCCGATCGTTGAGAGGAGCAGGGGTCGGGTGGGACGGCTGCTGGAAGTCAATCCACTCGCATGCCAAACTGATGCCCTTCCGCCGACGGCTGTGCGGCCGGACGCTGTACGTCGGGCTCGGAGTACTCACACCGGGCCTCTCCGCGTGTCCTGCTCGAAACTGTTGAACGAGGCTGCGCCGGGTAGTTGCAGGGTCCGCGCCGCCACGACGATCTCTGCTGGCGCTAGCCGACGTATCGCGCGACGGACATGGCCGCCGCCGCGAGCAGCAGCAGCACCGCCCAAGTGCGGGCACCCCACGCCAGGCGCGCCTGCAGGCGCTGTACCGTCGCGAGATCGGACGAGGGAGGCCCGCCTGCCGCGTCGGCGAGGGCCATGATGGCGGCCAGCTCCCGGGCGGCCGGGGCGATCACCGCGGAGTGGAAACCCGTAGCGGCAATGGCGAGCACGGCACCGAGGCCGAACGTGACCCCGGGCCCGGAGCGCATCCACTGCACCGACCCGAACCCAGCGGAATCATGCCAGTAGAGCAGGAGGCCGGCGAGGATGGTCAACACGGCGGCCGCGGTGAGCCAGCGCTGCATCCGTCGGATCTGGTTGAGCTGCCGCATGACGGCCTCGCCGGCCGCTCCCACGCTCTGAATGGTCGGAAGGAGAAAGAAGGCAATGAACGCGACGGCGCCCACCCAAAAGACGCCCACGACGATGTGAACGAGGCGAAGCAGCATCAGCAGACCACTCGACATAGGTCGGACGCTCCTAGAAAGAGGACACGTAGTCCGGCCAAATGTGACCCTGGGCGCGGTTGATGCAAGCGGCGAGGCCATTGTTGCAGGCCGCAAGGCCGCCACGTAGGCGGGGTGGCGGCACCGCCGCTAGTCGATTCCTGAGCAGCGCAATTTCGTTCCTCAACGGCGTTCGCGAGCGCGCCGACCAGGGAGCCTAGCTTGTACGCCATGAGAGCAGAGCGGCGCGGCGTCAAGCGAGTGCGACCATACCTTGGGGCCGTGAGTCTGCTCGCGTCCGTCTCCTCGCGTCGGCGGCAGGCGGGCAGGAGCCCAAGCAGGGATCAGCGCCGGGCCCCACTGGTTGGTGGTGCACCTTGGCGATGAACCACGTCGCGATTGACCGGCTCGAGAACGATGTCCTCCAGATTCGGCTTGCTGGACGATGGAACTTGGAGAACGGGCTGGCCTCCGCCGCCGCCGTCGAAACCGAATTACGGCGGGAGCCGCTCCCGACGAGGGTCGCGTTCGACACCCAGGAGCTGGGTCTCTGGGACAGCAGCATGCTGGTCTTCCTCGCCCGGGTCAGCGACACCTGCCGCGAACGAGGCGTAGCGCTCGACGCCACGGCGCTGCCGGCCGGACTGCACAACCTTCTGGACCTCGCCGTGGCGGTGCCCGAACGAGCGGGCGCCCGCAAGGACCTCAGCGCGCCCCCGTTCCTCGAGCGCCTGGGCGCGCCCGCGCTCGCTCTCGTCGCCGAAGGAGGCGAAACCCTTTCGTTCCTCGGCAACCTGACCCTGGCGTCCATTCGGCTGGTCCGAAGGACCGCGCGCTATCGGCCATCCGACCTCTGGTTGCTGATCCAGCAGTGCGGGATCGAGGCGCTCCCGATCGTGACGCTGATCAGTTTCCTGGTGGGGGTCATTCTCGCATTCGTCAGCGCCATCCAGCTCAAACAGTTTGGCGCACAGATCTATGTCGCCAACCTGGTCGGTGTGGCGATGACCCGGGAGATGGCTGCGCTGATGAGCGCCATCCTCATGGCGGGCCGCACCGGCGCCGCGTTTGCGGCCGAGCTTGGCACCATGAAGGTCACGCAGGAGCTCGACGCCTTCACGACCGCGGGCTTTTCGATCCCTGAATTTCTCGTTCTCCCCCGGGTCCTGGCACTGGTCCTGATGATGCCGCTGCTCTGCCTGTACGCGGACTTCGTCGGCATCATCGGCGGGGCGACGATCGGCGTCGGGATGCTGGATCTCTCATGGACGATGTACATCGGGCAGACCACCCACGCCGTCCGCCTGGGCGACACCGTCGGTGGCGTGTTCAAGAGCGCCGTGTACGGCGGCTTGATCGCGGGTGCCGGCTGCGTGCGCGGCCTGCAGGCCGGGAGCAGCGCATCGGCCGTCGGGAGGGCAGCCACCTCCGCCGTCGTGACCAGCCTGGTTGCCATCATCGTGGCCTGTGGCGTGTTCGCCTTCCTGTTCTACGTCCTGGGGGTCTGATGGCCGACGAGTCCGTCGCCGGAAAGGGAGCGACGCCCTGCATCACCGTGCGCGATCTCACCATGGCATACGGCAGCTTCGTGCTGATGCGCGACATGACGTTCACCGTCAACCGGGGCGATGTCTTCATCATCATGGGCGGCAGCGGGAGCGGCAAGAGCACCCTGCTGCGACACCTGATCGGCCTCAACCAGCCGGCGCACGGCAGCATCTATTACGAGGGGGAAAACTTCACGACGGCGGACCCGAGCCAGCGGGAACGGATTCTCAAAGATGTTGGGGTTCTGTTTCAGGGCGGCGCCCTGTGGAGCGCGATGACCCTGAGTGAAAATATCGGGCTGCTGCTGGAGGAGTACACCGATCTCAAGTCCGCCGAGATCCGCCAGGTCGCCGCACTCAAGCTCGCGCTCGTGGGCCTCAAAGGCTTCGAGGACTACTACCCGTCGGAGATCAGCGGCGGGATGCAGAAGCGAGCCGGATTGGCTCGGGCCATGGCGCTGGATCCCGACATCCTGTTCTTCGACGAGCCATCGGCCGGGCTCGACCCGATCAGCGCGCGCCGGCTGGACGAGCTGATTCTCAACCTGCGCGACAGCCTCGGAATCACCCTGGTGGTGGTCAGCCACGACCTGGCCAGCATCTTCGCCATCGGCACCCACAGCATCTACCTCGACATGCCGAGCCGGGCGATCACGGCCAGCGGTCCCCCGAAGGAGCTATTGGCCCGGACGCAGGACCCCACCCTTCGGAGCTTCCTGACGCGGGGAGGAAATCCATGACGATGAACCAGCGTGTCAGCCCAACTCTGATCGGCGCCTTCGTGGTTGGTGCAGTGCTGCTGGCTGTGACGGCAGTCGTTCTGATCGGCTCCGGTCGCTACTTTCACCGGACCTACACATTCGTGCTCTATTTCGCTGGTTCAGTGAACGGCCTCCGCGTTGGAGCGCCTGTCAAGTTCCGCGGGGTCGAGATCGGCTCCGTTCAAGACATCCGGCTCCAGTTGAAGCGGGACCAGAGCGTGTTCCGCATACCGGTCATCATCGGGATCGACCCCGATAAGATTACCAGTCTCGGTGGCAGCGAGACCATTCTCAATAGCCCGGCGGAGTATCGGAGCGCGATCGATGCCGGGCTTCGCGGGCAGCTTCAGACCGAGAGTTTCGTCACCGGGGTCCTATTTGTGGCGTTGGAATATTTCCCCGGCAGCCCCACCGTCTTGGTCCAACAGCCGGGCACCCGCAAGTTCCGGTACCGCGAGATTCCGACCGAGCCGTCCTCGAGCGAGAAGGCGCGGACGGCGGTAACGGAAGTACTCACCAAGCTGGCAGCAAGCGACCTCGAGGGCCTCGTCGATTCTGCCCGGCAAGCTATCTCGGACCTGCACCAACTGGTCGGCTCGCCGGACCTGAAGCTGACGATCCGATCCCTTGGCAATGTCGCAGGCCGGCTGGGCGACGCGGCCGGCAATGTGTCACAGCTGGCCACCGGGCTCGACAGCAACGTCTCCAAGCTGACGGCGGATTTCCACCAGACCAGCGTGAAGGCGGGGGCGATGATGGATCAGGCCGACCAGGTCCTGCAGCACACCGACGCAACCGTCAACGATCCCTCCGTGATGTACGAGCTCACCCGGACGTTGCAGGAGGTTTCTGCGGCTGCGCGCTCCGTCCGCCTCTTGAGCGGATATCTGGAGCGCAACCCGAGCGCGGTCATCTTCGGCAAACCTGTGGCCGGGAAGCAGTGATGCGGGGTCCGCGTGCTCGACCCGTGTTCCTGGCGTTGGCCTGCATCTGCTTCACCGGCTGCGTGCACGTCGGCCAACAGCAGCAACAGCCATGGGGACTCTTTACCCTCAGCCCGCTTCCAGAACCCGGAGCCGAGCAGGCCGCGACCACGAATTCGCCAGGGCTGGCGCGGCCTGCGATAGGCCTGGGGCCCATCCAACTGCCGGGATATCTGGATCAGGACCAGATAGTTACCCGGATCTCCCAGAATCGTGTTACTCTCTCCGGCGATGATCGTTGGGCAGAGCCCCTGGAAGACAACATTGGGCAGGTGCTGGCTCACAACTTATCGGTCCTGCTCCGCGATCGGGTAAGAGTGCAGCCCTGGCCGGCTCAAGAGCGGCCAACCTATCAGCTCGAGATCGACGTGCTGAGCTTCGAGACGGACACCGCCGGGACGGCGCACCTCGTAGCACGATGGTTCCTGCGCGATGTCGCAAGCCGGCGAACGATTGCTGAGAAGGAGACACGGCTGACCGCCTCGGGAGCGGGTACCCCGACCGAGCAGTCGGTTGCATCGTTGAGCAAAGCGCTCGGCGATTTCAGCGTTGCGATTGCGAACGTGATCCGGGGGTTTGTCCACTTCTACGGTACGCAACCAACCGTTGGAGCGGGAAAGCGGACGTCACCGACGGCCGCGGTCTCTCTTCGTGGCCCGGCCCCATGACGCTAGAACGCCTCCTGCTGATTGCCTCTTGTATCCGAACTGACGAATAGGGTGCGCACGGGGACCGGTGAGATCACGTGAAAGCACATCGGCAGGTGACGCGAAATAGGGCGGGCTTTCTTGCCGATTTGGTCAGGATCGCCCTAGGGCTCAACTATACGGCACCGCAGAAGCGGGATTCCAGAGTTCGAGCCCCGGCAAACTTCGACAGAACTGCCGTCCGTGAGCCCACACCCGCGAGGGCTTGCGGCAAGTCGGCGCATGGTGAGAGTTGAAAGCGACGGTCTCTGGGACACCAAGAGAGGAGCCCAAGGTACAATCATGTATCCCGAGCAACAGGAAGAGCTTCGCTGCGCCGTGGCTGAGACGAGCGCCCGCCTGCGGCAGCGCGCTGTCGCGCTCACCGGGCGGGAGACGAGCGACGAGCTGGCGACGCTCCTCGAGTCGGTTGAGCGCTTCGAGCTCGCGGTCGAGTCGCGCGGCGGAGATCTCATGGTGGACGAAGGGCCTCACGGCGTCACCCGCGAGCCCGACGACGTGCATTTCGTGCTGCCTCGGCGGCGCGCGGGCGAGACCGTCACCGAATACCTCGGTCGCCTTGACGAGGCTACGGCGGCGGTGAGGCATCACCCCCCAGTGTACCAGTGAGCGCAAGGCCTCCCAGTAGCGACCTCGTCGGGGTCCCGCAGGAGGCCGCGTGATCACCGCCGACCTCCTCAGGGAGATTTCGCTCTTCGCCGCCATCCCCGACGCCGAGCGCGCGTCGCTCGCGGCGCGCTCGGCCGATGTGCGCCTCAGGATCGGCGAGTACCTGCTGTTCGAGGGGCAGGCCCCGGCATTCTTCGGCCTGCTCGAGGGCAGGATCGATGTATTCAAGGCGATCGGCGGCCGCGATCAGCGGATCGCTACATACGGTCCTGGCGACTATTTCGGCGAGGTGCCACTGCTTCTCGGCGCGCCCGCGCTCGCCACCCTCCAGGCTACCGAGCCGACCCGCCTCCTGCGGCTCGACCGCCCCGACTTCCTGGAGATGGTCACCCAGTGCCGGGTGTTGAGCAGCGAGATCTCGCGGACGATGGTCAGCCGTGTGGGCCGCCTGCAGCAGGCGACCGCGGACGCGCCCACTGTGATGGCGACGGTCGTCGGACAGCGGCACGATCCGGTCTGCTACGACCTGCGCGAGTTCCTGTCCCGAAACCGCGTTCCATTCGTCTGGCGCGAGGAGGAGAGACCACCCGCGGTGCTGCTGCCAGACGGAAGACGGCTGGAGGTCCCCTCGTATCGCCTGCTCGCCGAGGCGCTCGGCTTCCAGACCGAGCCCAGGGAGGACCGGTATGACGTCGCCATAGTGGGCGGCGGCCCGGCCGGCCTCGCAGCCGCGGTGTACGGCGCCTCGGAAGGGCTCCGAACCCTGCTCGTCGAGCGGACGGCCTGGGGCGGCCAGGCCGGCACGTCGTCCCGTATCGAGAACTATCTCGGCTTTCCCGGCGGGCTCTCCGGCGAGGAGCTGAGCGAGAAGGCGACGCAGCAGGCCCTCCGGCTGGGCGCCGAGCTGTTGGTGACTCGGTCTGCGAGGGCGCTGAAGTCAGCGGAGCCGGGGGCGCCGCACGCACTTGAGCTCGAGGACGGGTCCGACATCTTCGCGCGGTCGGTGATCGTGGCCACCGGCGTCGAATGGAGGCGCCTCGACGTGCCGGGCATGGATCGCCTGGTGGGTCACGGGGTGTACTACGGAGCCGCGCGGGCAGAGGGGCTCCGGCTCCGCGGCCAGTCGGTGCACCTGATCGGCGGCGGCAATTCGGCCGGTCAGGCCGCGATGATGTTCGCCAACTACGCGGAATCGGTGACGATGCTTGTGCGCGGCCCATCGGTCGCCGACAGCATGTCCCAATACCTGGTAGACCAGCTGGCCACCAAGGGAAATGTGACGATCGAGACCGAGGTCGAGGTCGTGGAGGTCGAGGGCGAGGATTCGCTGCAGGCCATCCACGTGCTCAGGAAGGCCGCGAGACAGCCGGAACGGATTCCAAGCGACGGGGTTTTCGTGTTCATCGGAGCGCGCGCCGAGACTTCCTGGTTGCCCGAAGACGTGATCCGAGATCGCTGGGGCTACGTCTGCACGGGGCGCGACGTGGTGGACCAGCTCGCGGAGCGGCGGCCAGCCACCTGGCCACTGGCGCGGGATCCGTATCTGCTCGAGACCAGCGTCCCGGGCATCCTCGCGGCGGGCGACGTGCGGCACGGGTCAATCAAGCGCGTCGCGTCCGGTGTCGGCGAGGGGAGCATGGCGATCGCCGTGGTGCACCAGTATCTCGCCGAGCTGCGGGGCCGCCCGATGGAGGCCGCCGGCGTCAGGGCCTAGCAACGCGCAGGCTCGCGTACCGCTCAGAGCGAAGTCCGGTGAAACAGGCAACGACGAGGGGATGGGTACTGATGGCGAGGGTGAGGAAGGAGAGGCGCCCGTGACTGTGGAAAGTACCGCCGCCCGACAGGGCGGCGGTGCAGTCATCACGCGCCCACCCCGGCTTACATCGCTTGCTTGGCTTCAGAACCTTTGAACGGTGGCCCGGCTAGCGCCGCCTCGTTGATGCCACCCTCGGCCAGCTCCGTCAACTTCTCGTCCGCCGCTTCCTCTTCCTGAAGCGTGTGCTCGAGGAGCTGGGCGACGTCGGTGTGGCCCAACAACTGGGCGTAGCTCCGCAGGCAGCCGTAGGCGGCCATTTCATAGTGTTCCACCCGCTGCGCGGCTGAGATCAGGGCGGCGTCGATCACGCTGTCCTCGCCCTTCTCCTCGAGAATCTCTTTCCCTTCCTCCACCAGGCCTTGCATCCCTCTGCACGTCTTCCCCCGATTGGGAAGACCGAGGATCTGGAACACCTTCTCGATCCGGGCCACGTGTCCTTCGGTTTCCTTGAGGTGCTTGGCGAAGGCCTCGGCCAAGGCGGGATCGCTGGCAGCGTCGGCCAACTTGGGCAACGCCGCGACGAGCTGCTTCTCGGCATGGTAGACGTCCTTCAACTCTTCGACAAACAACTTCTCCAAGCTATCGAGCGGCATGGCTTGCTCCGCGGTGATGCGTCTCATGACGGTCCGGCCCCACATCGCTGGGTCGGCGGGGCATGCAGTCTCGCCCACGGACCTGCGCTGCGCCGTGATGTGCGTCCCTTCGTTGCCGACCTCGCAGGCGCTTGAGCGCGACTCCGGTACGCTACCGTACAGCCACCCGCTGCGTGAGGACCCTCACCGTGCCCCGCCGTCCTTCCCCCTAGACTCGGGGCAGCGAGTTCGGGACTCGATACGGGAGGAAGACAGCTTTGGTTGCGAAATCAGGGGGGCCGCGTGGTACCTGACTGGGGCCGCTTACAGCGAGATCGTCGGATAGCGAGTGACCCAGGAGGCTCAGGCCCCTCAGCGGCAGACCGCCCCTTACAGCCGCACTCCGCGGCGGACCTGACGCGCCACAACGTCGAGCGGGTGATGGCGCTCGTGCTCTCGGTGGAAGCGATCTTTCTCGCGATCTTCATCCTGATGAGCCAGAACCGCGCGGCCAAGATCAGCGACAAGCGCGGTCATCTGGACCTGCAGCTGAACCTCTTGGCCGAGCAGGAGAACACGAAGATGCTGCTGATGCTGGAGGAGATCGGGCGGACGGTTGGCTGCCAATTCGACGAGGGCGCTGAGGTGCGGGTGCTGGCGGAGGCGACGGAGCCGGAGGCGCTCAGCGACCAGATCGACAAGGCGACCGAAGGTGGTGGCGTGGTCCCACCCCGGGGTACCTAGATAGGGGGCACAGGCGCTTGGAACCCCCTGAGCCTGCCCCGTGGTAATCCAACTATCGCGGTGGCCACCTGGATACCAGCGCGTACCGTTGCACGCACAGTTGCCCCGCAGTTGCGGGAACTGGAGCCAGCTTGGGTCCGCGGTGGGAGGTGGGGCTTCGCATGCTAGAAGATCTGTACTTCGCATGTCGGGGCGGGGAGCAGCAGGATCCGAAGTTGCGGACCCGATGGGGAGATGATCAGTCCGGAGGTAACCGTGAATGAGGACGTCTTCAATCTCGAGGTCCGGAAGTTCCTCAAGGGCTTCGGAGTAACGGCGCAGCGCGAAATAGAGCGGGCGGTGGAGACGGCTCTGCGCGAAGGCAAGCTCACTGGAAACGAGATCCTGCCGGTGCATGCGACACTCAGCATTCCGGGGGTGCTGCCGACGTTCGAGATCAACGGCGAGCTCGCGTTGGCCAGCCAAGGCCCCCCAGAAAAGGGCTGAGAATCACTCGGGCCGGTGGAACAGTCCCCCGCCGGCCTTCCGCCCAGTGGGCCTGCCGACCTCCCGTCGGATTAGAAAAATCCATCGCCTACGGCGTGAACTCTCTCGTGTCGCTCCTCCGCCCTGGCGGGCTGCCGGGATTCCCCGAGTGCTACGACGATAATGGAAGCGGGTCGCGTGCCGGTCCCGTAGGGTTCTGGGACCGCCTGATGAACCTTGTCAGCCGGTGGGACAAGGAGCAGCGCGGCAGAAGCCCCTTGAACTAGGAGGCGGCTAGTACGAAAAGGTGCACCGAGACTGGCTGTGTCTCACGCCGGGTGTTCACGCTGACCGGACGCGCATCCTGTCCAGGAGGACGTGCCAGCCGGATTTCTCCCACGATCTGGGTCCACAGGTGCAGCGTGGTGAGGGTGTCCTTCCACTCCCAGGATGACCAACCCCACTGAGAAATAGATCACCAGCCCGGTCACGTCGACCAGCGTCGCCACGGGGGCAATGAAGCCCGACAATGACCTAGGTCATGTCGGGCTTCCTCGTGTCGTCAGCAGGCGCCAACGCGGCTCGATTTCAAAGCGGCCCCGCCGACATGGTCCAAAGTCCAATACCCGGTCGACTGGCCGGCTCATAGACTGGCGCATGCCTTCGGGCCATTCACGGGCGGGGGTGACTGGTACCTCCGGGCCGCCCGCCCACCACTGAGGAGCAACCCAGCTCCGCCGCGGCTGATTTGCCATTCGTTAGGCGCCAGCGCAAAGGGGACGCCCCATGCAAACACACTGGTTCTACACCGTTTGGCCGTTCATAGGGGTGGGCGGGGCGATCGTGATGGTCGCCATCCTGCTGCTGACCGACACATTCCGTGGCAACACCACGGTATCGCGCTGGCGTGATCCTGTGTGGCTGGCATGGCTCGCCGTGCCGCTCTACTGGATACATCAGTTCGAGGAATACAGCCTGCCGGTGCTGGGCTTCGACTACTCAATCCAGGAAATGATCTGCAAGAACCTCGGCTTTCCGCCGTATCCGGACTGCCCGATTCCGCTGGCCTTCTACCCGGTGGTGAACATCGCTCTGATGTGGTTCGGGGCGCCACTGGCGGCGTACCTCTGCAGGCGCAACGTCCTCATCGGCCTCAGCTTCTGGGGACTGCTCTTGGCCAACGGACTTCTGCACACCGCGGGCGGGCGTCGTGGCGGGCGCTTACAACACCGGCCTATGGAGCAGCGTCATCTTGTTTGTTCCGTTGTCCCTCTGGGTCATATACGCGTGCACGATTCGCGGACCGTACAGCGGCAAGGTCGTGGTCGTGGCGTTCGGCGCCGGAGCCGTCACTCATGTCCTGCTTTTCATGGGCTACGGGTTGTACAAGAACGGGGTGATCGGCAATGCGGGCCTGCTGGTCTTTGCCGCCGTGATCGGTTTCGCGCCGATTATCTTGGCGGCCATTGCGAGCCGGTTCTTCAAGCCTGAGTCGTTGCGGCCAGTTTTGACGCCGCAGGGGAACTAGCCGTCCTGCGAAAGCGAATCAAAAGCACATGAACGTATTTCGAAGACACTGGTATAGCCTGGGCTTGATTCCTGCGGCCGTGATGGCCGTGTGGCTGGCGTGGCAATGGAATGACATCGTTTGGGTGCAGAAACTCCTTGCGTTGAATTTTATCGTTCTGATTCTCCATCAGTTCGAGGAGTATGCCTGGCCCGGCGGCTTTCCCTGGATCTGCAACGAAGTATTGACGCCGAAACCGGGCGGTCCGCCTGATCGCTATCCTCTCAACCAGAACAATGCGGCATTCATCAACGTGCTTGGTTGGGTGTTCTACCTTGTACCGGTGCTGCTCCCGCGCGTGCTCTGGCTGGGTTTCGGACAGATGCTGTTCGGACTCGTAGGTCAGGTGATCGTCCATGGAGTCATCATCAATTCCAAGTTAAAGACCTGGTACAACCCGGGCCTCGTGGCGGTCATATTCGGTCATGTGCCGCTGGCCATTTTGTACTTCATGGAAGTCTTCAGCCGGGGCGCGGTCCGATGGTGGGACTTGGTCTTTGGGATCCTCTATCTCGGCTTCTTCGCCGGTGTGATCATGCAGCGCATCGCCCTTGGTGGCCCACTCGCCAGTCCGAATTCCCGCTACCCGTTTGCGACGGAAGAAATGAACCGGAATGACCGCGAAGGGCGTTTGCGTCGCGCGGGCATTGAGCCCCGATCTTTTTAGAAGGAAGGGCAAAAGCGCATGAACGCTGGTAGGATTGCCATTACCCCTACCTCTCGTGCGGAATTCCGTTGGTGGAGGCAGCCCCCTGCCAAGAGGAAGCCCTGTCCGGGCAGGCCGGAGCCAGATCCAGAGCGCCGCAGATGCTGCTTCGGCTTTAGGCTTATGACGTCAGCAGGTACCGTCCAGCAACTCATCAGGCTTAAGAAGATCGCTCCAGACGCAAGCAGCTCTAAGCCGGAATCTTTGCAACATGTATTCGAGTGAAAGGCAGAGCTGAGCAAAGGGTGACACGATCTCGCAGTGAAGGTGCAAGTTGCTCAAAAACCTGCGGTTTCGATCGCCCCTCTGGATCAGGAGAGTCCTGGTTCGAGCCCAGGAGGGGCAACTGAAAGCGCCGCATCGGATTTCCCGGTGGCGGCGCTTTCCTATTTTGAGGCCGTCATGACAAGGACCTTGCCGACAATGTTGTTCCCGCTGCTCAGGACGCCGAGCCTGCGGGAGTGAACGTGCCGCCCGCCGCCTTGGAGAGATCGGCGTGGCCCCGGAGCTCCGCGAGTCGAGCCTCCACCACCGGCGTGATTGCGTCGAGGGCGTCGCCCCCTGCGGCGAAGACCTTGGGCGGGTGCTCCATGTCGGCGATCTGGACCAGCGCCTCGCCAAGGGCCGCCGGGTCATTGGGTTGCTGACCGTCGTAGACCGACCACGCGGCCGCGATGTTGCCCGCGGGCCCGTAGTCGTCGATGTGCTCGCTGCTCCACTCGACTGATGATGGGTCGAGGAGGCCAGTCCGGAAGAAGCCCGGCTCGACCACAGTGACCTTGATGCCGAACCGCTCGATCTCCTGCGCAACCGCGAGCGAGAGCCCCTCGACTGCGAACTTGCTCGCTCCGTAGGCCGCCACGGCTCCTTGACCCACGACGCCGGCCACGGAGGAGATGTTGATGATGTGGCCCGAGCGTTGGCGGCGCATGATCGGGAGTACGGCGCGCATCATGTGCACGACGCCCCAGAAGTTCGGCTCGAACTGCCGCTCGATCTGCTCGGTGGTGCACTCCTCGAAGTTGCCGAGCAGGCTGTAGCCGGCGTTGTTCACCAAGACGTCGATGCGACCGAACCGGGCGACGGCAACATCAGCGGCCCGCTTCGCCTCCGTCTCGCTGGTGACGTCTAGCCGCTCGAGCAGCAGGTCGTCGCTGGCGAGGTTGGCGAAGGCGCCGCTCAGCTTCTCCATGTTCCGGCCCGTCGCCACGACCCGGTGCCCCGCCTTGAGAGCGGCCCTGGCAACGCCGGCACCGATGCCGCTGCCGGCTCCAGTGATAAACCAGACCTTGCTCATGGTGGTCCTCTTATCGGGTCCTCGGGCCTGGTACTGTTACGTCGGTGAGACGTGCAAAGTCGAACATTTGAGTGAGGAAAGTACGGCAAAGTCCGGCTCGATTTGACCCTCGTCGGCTCGGCCCGCAGGCTGAGACGAATTGCCGGCGCAACAGCGCCGGCCAATGCTCCTCCTTCGCTCGGACCCGGCACTCTCCTGATCCAGAGGGGCCGTTGTAACCGCCCAAACTCAGCAACTTGCTGACCTTTACGCCGAATTCGCGTCACCCCATGCTGGAGTTGCTGGCTTTCGAGCCCGGCAAGGCCTCCGTCGTACCGGACTTCGCGTCTTAGGCGGTGTGAGTGGCGGGAGTGAGTCAGCAAGCGAATCGAGAGGCTCGCAACACTCACTCAGGCTTTCAGCTCGCGAGGGGGCTCATCTGAGCAGCCTAACCCGGGCTGCTCGCACGGTGGGCGAACCCCAAGCTGTCACGCTTGCCGAGTCGATCTTGTGTGCACACTTGTGTGCAGAGTCAGCGGACCTGGGGCGCTCAGGGCCATTCTCAGGGCTACAGCGCTTGCGACTAAGTTGTGTCACAGCAACATTCAAGCAAACGAAGGTGAACAGGGCTCACCGACTAGCCCGTGACTTTTAATCCCTAGGTCGTGGGTTCGAGCCCCACCGCCCTCATAGACTTAGCTTTTTGTGGCCTAGTTTGATGGTCCAGTTTAGCCCTCTGTCAACGCCCGAATCAGAAGAAGGCGCCCAGGCCGGGCGCCTTTGGTTCGCGGAAGATGATCAGGCTACCGCGAGCTCCTTACGGTGGCGCTGGCAACGCGTAGAAGCCCCGCTGAGCCTCGTTTAGTGTTCCTCATTTTGAACCCTTCGATGGCTCTGGACAGCAAGCAAAGGACCTCGTCGCCGCTTGGGTGGCGAGGACCGGAGGCGACTCGGAGGCAGGGCGCTGGCGAGCGTGCGCGTCGCTGCTCTCCGGGCCGCATATGCCGCGGGACCTGCGCGTGGCAGGTCCCTGAGCAAACCACCGATCAGAACGCCGGCCGGATATCAGAAGGCCAGCCATGCGAACGCGAACAACGTGTTGTTCCCCGACGCGCTCCGGTCGGACCCGTCGTAGTCCGTCTTCCCGCCGTTGAAGTTGGAATAGGCGATGTACTGGAGTCCCACCCGCGTGTTCTCCCACGGGTTCAGGTCGACTTCCCCGACGAACCCGTCGGTCTTGGGGCTCCCGCTGGCGCTGCCGTCCACGGGGCCGGGCGCGTACAGCCCGGCGTCGGTGGTGCCCTGCGTATCGAAGTACCCGCCGCTCAGGCCGAGCCACTGGTTCGGATACCAGCTCGCATTGAACCGTAGGACCTCGAGCGAGTTCTTCACGTTGTCCGCCCCGCCGGCTGCCGCGGTCGCGTCCAGCGTCTGGTCTTCGTGGACGTACGAGCCTCGCAACACGACGTTCCCGCTGCCGGCGGCTGTCTCGAACTGTGCGTCGGCGCCCACATCGCTGTAGGTGTCCCGCGGACCGCTCAGCACGTCGGGGAACAGGCTCCCGTGCAGCCCGAAGGTGCCGATCATCAGGTAGCGGTGCTCCCACTCCTGCTGGAGCGCGAGGCGCCAGTACGGGGCCACGCCGTGGATCGCCCCGGTTTCCGAGGTCGGCGCTGCCGAGCCCTGCAGGGCAGACCGGTAGAACGACACCTCACCGTACACGTGGTTCGCCAGCATCGCATACCCGCCAAGCCCGAGAACGTTCTGCGCCAGCCCCTCGTCGATCAGCGTGCCGGCGGCGCCGCCCGGCGCGGCATCCGAGCCGATGAACGGGTAGCCCCACACCGGGGTCGTGTTCCACAGATCCTGCACCGAGGGGCTGTTGTTGAGCGTCGCCCCGTAGGTCAGCTCGGTGCTGCCGATCGACGTTTTGTCGGCGAACCGGATATCCACGTTGTCGATCCCGAATGCGCCGTCGGCGCCCGAGTAGGTGAACTGCGAGAACATCCCCATGTTCGAGCTGATGCGTCCCGCGAGAAAGCCGCTCAGCTCCTGGGGCAGCGCAGCGGCACCGTTCTGCGTATCCGGCAGGTCGTCCTTGATGCGGGTGTAGCCGGCGGTCACCATCCCGGAAAGCAGGGAGACCGGTGAAAGGCTCAGCCGGCCACCGTTGGTGGAATCCTTCTCGTTGATCGTCATCAGGTTGGTGAGCGTGTACCCGTTCAGCTTGAACTTGCGGCCGAACGGCGTGAGCATAAGGAACTGATAGTGACAGGCGCTGCACGCGAGCCCGGTCTGGCGGGCGTAGCTGGGAAGGCGGAGGTGAGCGGTGGTGTGCGCGGCCACATAGGCGCGGGCGAGATCACCGAGATCGTCCGTCGCGGACAGCGGGGAAGCGAGGACGCAGAGGAGCACGGGGACCAGCCGGTGCTTCGCAGGCATGGGAACCGCCGAGGGATGAGGTGCTCTACGGTTGGGCCACGTCGATGAAGACAGGATGAAGGACTTTTGAATCTTTGGTCGGGGACAATCTGTCCGCACCGGGACCCTTGTCTCCAGTGCGGGCGGGCGCAAGTATGTGAGCGAAGCTCCCGATTCCATTTCCGAGGTGGGCCCGATGAGCCGAGCACTGCGGCTCCTGCTGGTGACCGGGGCGCTGTCCCTTGGGGCGCGGCATGCGCGGGCGCAGACCGCCGACAGCGCGCGTGGCCCCGTGCCGGACAGCACGATGCTCACCACGCCGATGATCGACGCGGGTCGGAAGATCTTTCACGGCAAGGGCACCTGCTTCGGCTGTCACGGCGACAAGCTGCAGGGCGGTCCGGTCGCGCCGGCACTGACCGGTAAGTCGTGGCGGCACATCGACGGCACCTATTCGGCGATCATCGAGCGGGTGGACAACGGACTGGCGGGCACGCTCATGGTGCCGCACCCAGGGGGCATCGAGGAGTCGCAGGTCTTCCTGGTCGCGTCCTACGTGTACGCCGTGAGCCACGGGATGGCCAAGCCTTGACGCAGCGAGGAAAGGGGGGACGATGAACGTCGGGCGCGCGGCGGTCGCCGGCCTGGTCGGCACTGCGGCCATGACGGCGCTGCTCCTGGTGGAGCCGTCGATCGGCCTGCCGAAGATCGCGATGGGTCAGGTTCTGAGCACCTCGCTCGGCCTCACGACTGCGCACCTGGCAGTAGGCCCGGCGCTCGGCTGGTGCCTCCACTTCGGCATCGGCGTGGTGCTGGCGGTGATCTACGCCGCGGCCTTCGACGCACGCCTTCCCGGGCCGCCCGTGGTGCGCGGAGCGGTGTACGGGGCGATGGTCTTCGTCGTGGCCCAAGTCGTATTCATGCCGCTGGTCGGCGGGGGGCTTTTCTCACGAGGCGACCTCGAGCTGATCACCGGCAGCCTGCTCGGCCACCTGCTCTACGGCGGTGTCATCGGCTGGAGCTATCACGGCGGTGGTGATGACCGGCTTCTCGCCCGTTCTGGGGCCCCATCTGCCGCGGGGCCGTGACTAGGGCGAAGCCCTACCAGGTGAGGGGATCGAGGCATCGAGCTACATGAGGGACGGTGGTCCCTTGCCTGGAGTCACCTGGGCGCCCACAGACCGGACACAGCCATACCCCCACAAAGCACCATTCGGAAGTGTGCAGGGACCAGAGCCCTTCTTCAGCGGCCCCAACCGTCGAGGTGGTGCCGCTTCCGCGTCTTCTCCTGAAATCTCTAAAGGCCGCCCTATCGCTCGCATCGATTCGCGCGATCGCAGGCGCAGCTTCTGCAGGCCTCGAAGCGCGGCAGCAGCACGTCGGTGCGAGCGCCGATCTGAATCAGGTCGCTGACGAGATCGTGCAGGTCGCGCGGCTGATGGAAGGCTACCAGCGTGTGCGGTACGCGCGGGCTCCGGAGCGGCTGGCGGCATGCCTCAGCGGCAACAGCGTGGCGGGATCCGGCAGCCGGCAGTGAAGGAGAAACAGAATGGATCATCAGGACGTGCAACGTCGAGGGGCGATGTTCGACCGGCGGCGGCTCTTTTGTCAGTTGACCTCCCGGCGCCAGGCAGTAGGATGGTACCACCACCGTAATTTCTTGCCATGTTGAGGCCGGGCAGGTGGCGCAATATCGATTGGCATGTCGCTGAAGGCCACGATGCGCGCGCAGCACAATAGAGGACGGGCGTCGCGCGAGCATGTGACAGAAGGGGCATCGCGATGAACTGGAAACCCCGCCGCACGTGGACCATGATCGTTGGTCCGGTACTAGTCTCCCTTCATGCAACCGGCATCGCGGCCCAAGAGTCGAGCCCTCTCACACCGGAGCCGCCGCGCTGGGCGGACAGTTTCGTCGTCATGACCCCGGGAGCCCGGTACGCCAAGGGTGGACTGGGCGTGGCATTCGCCGGGCGGCACTACCGGGATCTCTGGACCACGCCGATCCGGGTCCGCGTCCTGGATCTCCGTCAGTTCGCCGGTGGGCTGACCCCGGTGTCGGCCCACACGGGCAGCCAGACGAAATCGCTCCGATTCACCGGGGCGAACGGGCACCAATACCAGTTCCGCGCGGTGGACAAGGACCCGACGGCGGCGCTCGTCCCGGAGCTCCGCGGCTCCGCGTACGCCAAGTCACTGCAGGACGGCGTCAGCGCGTCGTTTCCCGCGGCGCCGCTCGTGGCCACCGGGCTGCTGGAGGCCGTCGGTGTGCTGGTCGATCCGCAGACCCTCGCCGTCCTCCCCGACGATCCCGCCCTCGGCGAGTTCCGATCGGATTTCAAGGGCGTGCTCGGTCTGATCGAGGAGCGGCCCGACGCGAACGCGGAGGACACGACGGGTGGCCCACGGAAGGTGATCTCGCCGACCAAGCTCTTTCAGCGGATCGACGCCAGCCCGGACAGCCGCGTGGACGCGCGGGCGTTCCTCCGCGCTCGGCTCATGGACATCTTCATGGGCGACCGCGACCGGCACCGAGACCAGTTCCGCTGGGCGTCGTTCGAGAAGGGCCACCCGACCCTCTGGCAGCCGATCTCGCGCGACCATGACGAGGCCTTCGTGCAGCTCGACGGGATCGGCCTTGACCTGGCGCGCCTCTATTACCAGCCGCTCATCACGTTCGAACCCAGTTACCCGAGGCACGACCGCCTCAACTGGCACGCCCGTGAAGTGGACCGGCGATTCCTCGTCGAGCTGGACCGCGCCACGTGGGACTCGACAGCCACCGCGCTGCAGGCCATGCTGACCGACTCGACGATCGAGGCGGCCGTGCGCGGGATGCCCCCGGAGATGTATCCCGTCGGCGGCGAGCGGCTCGCGAAGGTGCTGCGGAGCCGGCGAGACGGCCTCGAGCACGAGGCGCTCAGCTATTACGAGTTTCTCTCCCGCGAGGTCGAGATTCGCGCCACCGACGCAGCCGAGGTCGCGGAGATCACCTGCATGGACCCACATCATCTCGATGTCGCGATCCGGGTCCGCGACAAGGCCGAGCCGTACTTCGCGCGCCGGTTCGACGATCGGGAGACCCGCGAGATCCGCCTGATGGTGTGGGGAGGCGACGACAGTGTGGTCGTGCGCGGCGCCGATACGCCGAACATCCGGCTGCGCGTCGTGGGCGGGCCCGGCGACGAGGTGTTCACGGACTCGACCCGGAGCGGCGACGTCCGCTTCTACGACGACTCGGGGCACACGACCACCGAAGGGAGCCGCCGCGTCAGCGTCAACACGAAGCCTCACCAGGAGTGGGTGGGCAGCGACACCAACCGCTATCCTCCCCGGGAGTGGGGCACCTGGTGGCGGCCCGTGCCCTGGTTACGTGCGAGCAGCGATCTCGGCCTGTTTGCCGGCTTCGGCTTCCTGCGCACCGAGTACGGCTTCCGCCGTGAACCGTTCGCCTCCGAGATCCAGGGCCGGCTGGGCTACTCCACCGGCGCACAAGCGTTTCGGGCGGACCTGGACGGCGAGTTCCACCCGGAGAACACCTCACATTTCTGGCGAGTCCGCCTCCGGGCCTCCGGCATCGAGACGCTCCACTACTACGGACTCGGCAACGATACGCCGAACCTGGGGAACAGCAGCTTCTACCGCGTGAGCCAGCAGCGGTACATCGCCGAGCCGGCCTTCGTGGTCCCGGTCGCCCCACACCTGGACGTGAGCGTCGGCGTCTTCGGGTGGTACACGCACACGGGCGACAATACCGGGCGCTTCATCGCGCCGCTCCAGGACACGCTGCTCGGGGGGCGTGGCTTCGGACAGGTGGGAGGCCGAGTGGGGCTCGACTTCGACAGCCGGGACCGGCCCGTGAATCCGCTGAGCGGTGTTCACGTCTCGGCCGATGCCGAGGTGGATCCGGGCGTGTGGGACGTCCCGAGCACGTACGGTGCAGGCGAGGTGCGGGCCGACGCTTTCGTAACGGCTCCACTGCCGGGCCTCCCCACCCTGGCGCTCCGGGCAGGCGGCCGCAAGGTCTGGGGCTCGTTCCCGTTTTTCGAGTCGGCCTTCGTGGGCGGCTCGTCGACGCTGCCAGGGTACCATTCGAAGCGGTTCGCCGGAGATGCGAGCCTGTATGGTGGGGCCCAGCTCCGACTGACCGTGGGAACCGTGTTTCTGGCGCTCCCGGCCGTGTGGGGCGTCTACGGGGACCTCGGTGCCGGACGCGTCTACGTGGACGGGGAATCGCCTGGGGGCTGGCACAGCGGGGGCGGCGGCGGCGTGTGGCTCGGCTTTCTCGACCGCCGGAACACACTGTCCGTCGGCGTGGAGTCCTCGACCGAGGGAACGCTGGTGCAGGCGGGCGCCGCCTTTGGCTTCTAAGCGTTCACGCGGACCTGGCGGGAATATCGATCTCCCGGAATGCGCTGTGCACCCCTCTTTTATCACACCGAGGCAGCGCGGCAGTTCCAAAGCATGCCTCACCCCGAAGTCACGCAGCTAGCGCGAATCGTTCGCCCAGTACCGTAGCGCGCGCGTCATTCCTGCGAGGAACCTGGATTTTGAACCCTGTTCCGCAATTCCGAGATGGCCAGGGATCCGACGACCCCGAGGCACGACACCTCCACCGGAGGAAGATCGTGGCCGGGCCGCGGCGGGGTAGCGCCACGACGTGAAAGGGGTAGCGCCACGACGTGAAATAGAAGGGCTCTGGTGCCGGTTCCCCAATCGTGTACATCCGGTCGCCGATTCGGCGTGCCTCACGCCGACAATCCCTTGGCAGTACGCGACACGCTCAGTGGACGGCCAGCACGTCGCGTCGTGCCAGACCGTCGAGGTAATCGGTGGCGCTCCCGAAGTCACGCAGCCGAAGCGTGAAGCTCCCAGAGCCGCGGCCTCGACAGGGGCGAAATTATGGAGGAGATTGCGTGATCGCCAATCCCTGGTAGCGATGATCTCGAAGCTCCTGACCGCCTGGTGTCTGTTGGCCCTTACGGTGACGATTCATGCCGCGGGGATGTCGGCGCTGGTGCCCCGCAGGGCGTCCGTTCCGCCGGACTTGCGGTTCTGGCCGGTGACCCGATTGCTCATTAAGGTCGCGTGGTGGCTGGTCCTCCTGCATCTCGCCGAGATTGCGGTATGGGCACTGTTCTACTGGTGGCAGAAGTGTCTGCCTGATGCCGAGTCATCGTTCTATTTCTCAGGTGTCACCTACACCACGTTGGGCTACGGGGATGTGGTGCTGCCGAAGGAGTGGCGACTGATCGGCTCGGTGGAGGGATTGACCGGCATCCTGATGTGCGGGTTGTCCACGGCATTCTTCTTCGCGGTGGTGAGCAGGTTGTTTCTTCTCAGGTCCGCAGCCGAAGAAAGGTGAACCATGAACGAACTGCTCACAGTAATCCGGCACAACAAACTGCTCTGGCTGCTGGCCTTCGCGCCCGTGGTGCTCGTGGCCCAACCACTCGCGCCCAACGCTCACACGCTGCTCTTCGTACTATCCGTCCTGGCCATTATGCCGTTGACCGTGCTGCTGAGCTATGCCACCGAGTCCGTGGCCGCCAAAACCGGCGATGCGGTCGGTGGCCTGCTGAACGCCACGCTCGGTAACCTGGCAGAACTGGTGATCGCGCTGGCCGCCTTGCGCGCCGGGCAGTACACGCTGGTGAAGGCGTCCATAGCCGGCACGATTGTCACCAACATGTTGTTCATCCTGGGCATGTCGTTTCTGCTGGGCGGGCTCAAGCACCACGTGCAGGAGTACAACCAGGTCAGCGCCCGCGTGCAGGCCGCACTGCTCTTCCTGGCCACGGTCGCGTTGCTGGTTCCTTCGGCAACGTCGCACGCCGACGCCGCGGCAGTGGCGTTCAGCCACAAGTTAAGCGTCGGTCTCGCGGTGCTGCTCATCGTCACCTACGGACTGAGCATGCTGCACTCGCTCAAGACGCACCGCGAGTGGTTTGGCAGCGTGGCACATTCCGAGGCCGGGCAATCGCCGTGGCCGATGGGCCTGGCCCTCGCCACGCTGGCAGGCGTCACCGTCCTGGTTGCCCTTGTGAGCGAAATCTTCGTCGAGTCGGTGCAGCAGGCGGCCGAGGCGTTCGGGATGACCCCGGCGTTCGTGGGTTTCATCATCGTGGCGCTGGTCGGCGGCGCATCGGCGATGCCCACGGCGTTTTCCGGCGCGCGCAAGAACCGGTTGGACATGAGCGTGGGCATCGCGCTCGGAAGCGCGACCCAAATCGCGTTGTTTGTCGCGCCTGTGCTGGTGCTCGTGAGCTATGTCATCGGGCCGACGCCGATGAACCTTCAGTTTTGGCCGGGGGCCGTGGTGATGATGTTCATCGCCTCGGTGTCCGCCTCGATGGTGACCAACAGCGGGCGCTCATCGTGGTTCGTGGGTGTCCTGCTGCTGATGGTCTATGCGATCTTCGCCATGACGCTCTACCTGTTGCCACCCCGAGTGCCATGAAAGCGCCTTTCACCGAAACACAATCACAGATGCTCATCGGGCAGATGCGTTGAGGGAGCGCGGTTGCGAACCACAAGCTATTCGTGATTGGCGGCGTAAAAGATCTGGAGATGCTGGGGATGGTTAGGAAGGTTCAGGTCTACACCCCGTAGCAACGCACAGGCCCGACTGGTTGCACCATCCCGGCCTAACGACGCGCCACCGACTTGTCACGTACCCCTTTGGCCCCCGTTGTTCGGCGAGACGGACGCGTGTTGGGCAGCTTGACGCCGCCCGCCAGGCTGGTAAGCTGTTCTTCTCGATGACTGACTCCTCGATGCACCACCCTCTCCTGCGACTGGTCCCCGCGGCTCTCACCGTCGCAGCGACGCTGCTGAACTCGACGGAGCGCGCCTATGCACAGGCCCCTCGCTCCCTCGCACCGCTGGCGGCGATCGCCGAGCCCGTGTTCCCGTCGTGGGATGCCCGCGATGTCGGGGGAGGACACGCCGTAGAGCTCCCTGGCTCGGTGATCACACGGGTGTCCGTACCAAGCAGCGCGGTTGTGGGAGCGGCCGCCGCCGAGGGCTCGAGCTCAGTCGCTCTCCCCGAGTTGCACTGGCTGTCCGATGGCGCCCTAGGCGCTGTTGGTCTGGCGGGAAATGCGATCGGCCTCAGCCTGCCGGTCACTCGGCAGGCCGTGCCGGAGGAAGGGCTGGACCCCTCGAACATCAACTGGGGTATAGATCGAAACGCGATCGGCAATCCGAGCACGAGCGCAGACAAGGCGAGTGATGTGGCTGTCTTCGCGACGCTCGCCGGTCCGCCCCTCCTCGCCCTCCTGACACAACCGGGCGTGCACGGGTTCGGAAATGTCATCCGGCGGCCGTTCGTGCTCTATGGGGAATCGGTGCTGCTGGCGCAGGGGTTCACACAGGTCCTGAAGCACGCCATCGACCGGCCGAGGCCGTTCACCTACCTGCCGGCGTCGGAGCGCCCGACGGAGTCGGGCTACGACGTCACCGCGGACGACGCCTTCCTCTCCATGCCGTCAGGCCACGCCGCGACCACCTTCGCCGCCGCTTCGTATGCGGCGACGGACAACCTGCTGTCCCGTCCCGATGCCGGAAGCAAGGAGCATGTGGCGATCGCCGCGATCGGGGGCCTGCTCGCCGGGTTCACGTCCAATCTGCGCAACCAGGCCGACCAGCATTTCCCCTCGGACATGCTGGTGGGCAGTCTCATCGGCACGGCCAGCGGTGTGTCCGTACCTCTCCTTCACAGCTACGTGTTCCCCGGCGGCGAGCGAGCGCCCCTTCCCGGAGGTCACGCGTGGCTGGTGACCGCCGTCGGATATGTGCTCGGGACGGGCGCCGGGATCGGGATCTCCAGCCTCGCCTTCTAGCCTTGATCGGGCGCGCCTAGCAGTACCTGGCGCAGTCCTCCTCACTCTCGGCGCACACAGTCCAACCCGAATCCAAACAGCAGCCACCTCACGGCCAGGCACGGCGGCGCTCTCCCTCAGCGAAGGCTTCGCGCGCGCATCCGGACGCCCGCCCCTTTCAAACGGCAATCAGGCGCGGCCGATGTTTGGCCCAATAACCCTACGAACACGAACGACTTGCCGTCGCCGAGCCGTTTCCATCCGCACCGTCCGCCTTCCTAGACTTAGGTCCAGCGGCCCCGCCATCCTCGATCCCTAGATTGGAGCCTTGATCTCACCTTTCGGGCGTATGATGAGCTTCCGGCCATGATGGCATCGCGGCACCTCCGCCTGCTCACGCACGTGCGGTGGGCGTTGCTTTGCGCCTCCGGTGCGTGGTACCTGCTGGCCGGCGCGCCGACCGCCGTCTCCCAGGACACGGCCAAGAAGGCCCCGGCCCCGGCGACGGATTCGGCCCAGAAAGCCAAGGCTGCAGCAACCGCGGATACCATTCAGCGCACACCCGACCAGCTCGACGCGCTGGTGGCGCCGATCGCCCTCTACCCCGATGAGCTCCTGGCCCAGACCCTGGTCGCCGCCACCTATCCGCTCGAGATCGTCCAGCTGCAGCAGTGGCTCGCCAAGAATCCGAAGCTCAAGGACCAGGCCTTGGCCGACTCGGTCGCCAAGCAGCCGTGGGACCCGAGCATCCAGTCGATGGCCGCGATACCCGACCTCGTCAAGCGGCTCGCGGACGACATCCAGTGGACCACCGACCTCGGCAACGCCTTCCTCGCGCAGCAGGCCGACGTGATGACCGCCGTCCAGCGGATGCGCAAGAAGGCGAAGGACAAGGGGACGCTGGAAACCAACGAGCAACAGAAGGTCGAGACCAAGGTGGTGGAGAAGAAGGAAGTCGTCGTCATCGAGTCTCAGAACCCCGAAGTCATCTACGTCCCGTCCTACAGTCCGACGGTCGTCTACGGCGCACCGATCTATCCGTATCCGCCGATCTACTATCCGTACTATCCCCCCGGGGCCGCGTTCATTTCGTTCGGTGTCGGCATGATGTGGGGCGCCGCGATGTGGGGCGGGTCGTGCTGTCATGCCGGCTGGGGGCATGGCAACGTCAACATCAACGTCAACAACAACTTCAACCGGGTGAATCACTACAACAGCGGCAACCGGGGCGGCAACTGGCAGCACAACCCCCAGCATCGCGGCGGGGCGCCGTATGCCGACACGCGGACGGCCAACAAATACGGTGGATCGACCCGCGGCGGACAGGGGCAGCAGCGCGCCGCCGGTGCTGGCCAGTCGGGCGTTGGCGGCCAAGGACAGCGCGGCGCGGGCGCGGGTGCAGGCGCGGGCGTGAGCGATCGGTCGGCCGCCGGGCAGGGGCAGCGTAGCGCCGGTGCCAGCGACCGGTCCGCGGGTGCCGGCGCGGGCAGGTCCGCCGGCAGTGACCCCATCGGCAACCGCGAAATCCCCCGCGATGCCGGCAGGTCCGCGGGCAACAGCGGGTTCAGTGGTGGCAGCCGCGGCTACGATGGAGGGAGCGCGCGCGCGAGCAGCTCGCGGGGTTCGTCGAGCATGGGCGGCGGGGGATACTCGCGCGGCGGAGGCGGGGGTGGAGGCGGACGCCGGAGATGAGTGCAATGACCCGAATCGCGCGCAAGCGGCCACCGTCGTCCACTCGGGGACGCGCCGCATGGGTGGGGCTGGTCGTGGTGTCCGTCTTCACGGGTGCCTGCGGCCGCGAGGCAGCGCGCGGAGCCACCTCGGCAGCGCGCGAAGACACGGCGGGAGCGCACGAAGACACCACGGCGGCGCGCGAAGACACCACGGCACCCGTCGAGCAGCGTCGGTTCGGCTCCCCCAAGGAGGCCGTGGCCGCACTCGTTGAGGCTGCCGAGCGCTTCGACCGGCCGGCGCTCGTGGAGATCCTCGGGAGCGAGGGCAAGCCGCTCGTGCTGTCACGGGATTCGGTGGCGGACCGCAAGCACGCCGCCGACTTTGTAGCGCAGGCCAAGGAGAAGGAAAAGATCGAGCTCCATTCGTCGGGGAAGACCGCCACCGTCTCGGTCGGGGCGACCGGCTGGCCGCTCCCCATCCCGCTCGTGAAGGAGAACGGCCGCTGGCGCTTCGATGCCGAGGCCGGCGCGCGCGAGATGCTGGTCCGCCGTGTCGGCGAAAACGAGCTCGATGCCATCGACGTGTGCCGCGGCTTCGTCGAGGCCGAGCGTGCGTACGCCCTGACGAGGCACGACGGCGCGAGCATCAATCAGTACGCCCAGCGCATCATCAGCACACCGGGCAAACAGGACGGCCTGGCGTGGCGCAACCCGGACGGCACCTGGGGAGGGCCGGTCGGAGAAGCGATCGCCCGGGTGATCGCGGAGGGCTACACCGATCGCTCCAACCCCTACCATGGCTACTACTTCAAGGTGCTGAAAGGGCAGGGGCCCGCGGCGCCGCTGGGGGAGATGAACTTCCTGGTGAAGGGGCTGATGATCGGCGGCTTCGCCTTGGCCGCCGCGCCGGCGGAGTACCGGGTGACCGGCGTGAAGACCTTCATCGTGAGTCACGAGGGCACCGTATACGAGCAGGACCTCGGTCCCGAAACCCTCGAAAGTTTCCGCGCCATGGAGAAGTACAATCCGGACTCGACCTGGAGTCCGGTGGCCACCAACTAGCGGTTCCATTCTGACTGACGGTCCTACCGCGACGTCAGCGCGTCGGCTCTCGAGGGGCCCGCGCGGAATATTCTCTGTGAACCTCCCTACTGGTGAATCCGTAGTGCCGCCGTGGCAAGGAGAACGATGCCGGCGGCTCGCGCCGCACGTTCCGGCCTCCTCGCAACACGCTCGAGAGTGATGAGGGCAGCGATTCCCGCGACGCCGCCGAGGTCCATCATTCCGGATACCAGCAGCGCCAACATGAACCCCGCGCAGCACAGACAGCAGTGCACCCCGAAGCGCACGCCATCCCGCCAGGCGTTCCACCTGTTCCCCGAGAGCACCCGTCCGCAGCGCAGCCCCATCCGACAGCGCTCCAGTTGCCGCGCCTTCCACGCCGTGAGCTGAACCGCACCCGCGACCAGGAAGACCACCCCACCGGACCAGGGCACTGACGATCCCAGGGCGGGCCACCGTATCTCCGCCGTCATGACCCCAACGCTGAGGAGATACACGATCGCCCCGGCGCTGGTCCACACCAGGAAGTATCCGACCCCGGCGAGCACCGTCTGCGTGGCCACCGAGCGCGCGTCCGCCTCACGAAGCTCGCGCCGGTAGCCCAGGAGCGCCGGCAGGAACGACGGCAGCATCATCGCGACCATCATGACCGCCCACGCGCCCACGAAGGCGACCGCCTCTCTGAGCGAATCACCCGGCATCGGCATGCGCGGCGAGGTCGACCAGCACGAGCGGACCGTCGCCACAGTGCATGCGGCAAACAGCAGGGCGCTGCCTCCGATGAACGCCCGATCGGCGGCCCATCCCGAGGGCCCGGCGGATCGAATGCCGCCGGGCCCTCGCGCCGAGTCAGCCGTCGTAGCGGTCATGGTGCCGCCACCAGGCGTTGGGGGACGCCAGCGCGTCCTCGTCACGTCCCTTGGGGACCAGGTCGAGGTACTGGTAGGCGGCGTTCACCGCGTCGATCCCGCGGGCGTACGCGGAGTACGTGTGGTAGATGTCGCCCGACTCGTCCCGGTAGAACACGCTCACCCCCGGGAGATCCGACGCCTTCGTGGCCGACTTCGCGTAGTTGTACACCGCGCCTCCGCCGTCGAGCGTTTCCGGCCTGAACGACACGTGATAGTCGTAGTTGAAGTCGTTTCCGCCCGACGAGACCCACTTGAAGCTCCACCCCATCCGCCGCTTGAACGGGTCGATCTTGGCGAGCGGTGCGCGGGAAATCGCGGCGAAGGTCACATCGCGGTGGCGCAGGTGAACCCCGAGACCGTCGAAGCTGTCGGCCCAGAAGGAGCAGCCGGGGCAGCCCTCCTCCCAGTCGGGGGCGAACATGAAGTGATAGACCACCAGCTGGCTTCGGCCCTCGAAGAGATCGGCCAGCGTCTCCTGGCCGCTGGGCCCATCGAAGAGATACGGCTTCTCGACGCGCTCCCAGGGAAGCGCGCGGCGCTCCCGGCTCAGCTCGTCCCGGAGGCGGGTCAGCTCCTTCTCCTTGAGAAGGAGCGCCTTGCGCGCGGCGAGCCACCCCTCGTGCGGTACCACCGGATGATCGTTGACGGTGCTGCTGGTGACGCTTGCCATGGGACTTCCCTCCGGCCGCTCGGCGGCGGCCCGTGCAGGTCGACGTCGGATGCTCCGACTGGCGCGATCTCCGCGACGAGGCGATATTCTACCAGTCGGTTGAAGGTATATTATTCTACCAAACGGTTGAATGCAAGCCATGGCCCAGCCCGCCGAGCCGCTGTTGGATCAGGTCTACGGCGCGATCGCCGACCCGACCCGTCGCGCCATCCTCGCCGTCCTTGCCGGTGGCGAAGCGACCGTCGGCGCCCTCGCCGATCGCTTCCCCATCTCGTTCAACGGCGTCTCGAAGCACGTGAAGGTCCTGGAGCGGGCGGGGCTCGTCGATCGCGCGATCCACGGGCGCGAGCACCGCCTCAAGCTCAATCCTGTACCGCTGCGCGCTGCGGCGGGCTGGCTCGAGCATTACCGCGCGTTCTGGGAGACGAGGCTGGACGGGCTGGAGGCGTTCCTCGCGAAACAACAGCGGTCGACCACGTCAGGGCGGGGACAGCCGAGGCGACAGACTGGAAAGGGTGGCAGATGACCACGACGGACGATGCGGCAGAGGTACTGGTGGTGCGGCGCCAGATCCCCTTTCCGCGCGAGCAGGTGTTCGCCGCCTGGCTCGACGGAGCCAGTCTGGCGCAGTGGATGCGTCCGGGCGGCACGTCCAGGGCGACGGTCGACGTCGATCCGCGGATCGGCGGCAAGTTCCGCATCGTGATGCATTCGGAGAAGGACTACGAGCATCGGGGCGAGTACCTGGCCATCGAGCCGCCGTCACTGCTCTCGTTCACCTGGATCTCGCAGGCCACCGACCTCCTGCCCACCATCGTCACCATCGAGTTCCTGGCACGAGGCTCCGGCACCGAGCTGGTCCTGACGCACCAACGCCTGCCGCAGGCGAGCTTCAAATCGCACCGGGAGGGGTGGACCGACATCGTCCGGCAGCTCGAGGAGGTGTTGGCGTCCGGGCGCACCTCCGATGCACGCGCCGGTGGTTAAGGTCGCTGGAGGTGGTCGAACTCCACTGCATGGGGCGGATGACGGTGACGAGGTGCGGGCGCGGCGGATCATTTGATCCGGCACCTCGACGTCCCGCCCCTGCTCGTGCGCCCCTTCAGCTGGCCCGCGTCACGGCTGATCAGCTGGCCCGCATCACGGGCGCGGCGGGGCCCACGGCGAACCTGGCTGCGAGCGCTCGCCCAAAGCGGTCCACCTGGTCCCACTCCGTGAGGTCCCAGTCCCGCGAGGTATCCGTTGGCAGCCCCTTCTGGCGGCTGATCCGTTTCATGACCCAGCGGAGCAACCACGGGTACTTCGTGTACGCCACCGCCCCCGTGAATGACCGGGCGATGGTGGGCTGCCAGCCCGACTCGCGGAGCAGCGCATCCACGTAGGCCTCGGCGGTCAGCGGATCCCCCCGCGCGGCGCCGCACACCGAGACGAACGCCGTGGGCAGCCGGTTGAGACGGTGCGCGTGGCGGCTCACGAACTCGCGAATGTAGCCCTGGTGATGGCCCTTCAGCACCGACGCCGCGACGACGACGCTGGCGTAGGTTCCCAACGTCAACGGGTCCGGCGGCTGGTCTCCGCGGTGCATGTCCACCGTGTAGTCCGCCTCGCGCAGGAGCTCGGCGATCCGGCAGGCGATGCGCTCGGTCTGCCCGTAGGTGCTGCCGTAGACGATCAAGATGCTCGACACGGTCGTTTCCTCCCTCAGGAATGCTGCGCGACGAGTTGCCCCGCGACCGGACCCGCGGCCCGGAACCGCCGCTCGGCGTCGGCCTTCACCAGGCCGAGGGACGCGCGCCGGATGAGCAGGATGCCCGGCGAGAACAGCGCCCAATACCGGCGGAAGAGCGCCCGGGAACGCGCGTCGGTCGTGGCGACGCGGGTCTCCGTGCGAAAGCGCGAGGCCGTGGGGCCCAGCGGGATGGCTTCGAACGTCCAGGCGATCTTGGCGTAGCCCGGCTCGTCGAAGCCAGCGAACGCCTCCGGCTCGACCCCGCGGAATGTCACGTTGGCGCGCCACGGCTGGGCGACCGCGCCCACCACGATCGCTCGGCCCGGCTCGTCGGCGAGGACGCGCCAGCCGAGCGCCAGGGCCTCGGAGAGGAGCGGCGTCGGCTTGCGTGCGACGGCCCCGCGGAGCCGCCCGGGAAGGGTGCGGACGGCGAACACGGCGCGCACCAGCGGCGAGTGGAAGATGTCCATCTCGCGGGCGGCGGCCATGGTGAGCTCGGCCGGTGCGGCGACCACGATCTCGTGGCGCTCGGCGACCTCGCAGTCCGGCATGAAGCGGTCGAGCGGCGAATCGTCGGCCGGGTGAGGCCGCACCCCGTTGCGACCGTAGCGGCGCCAGGTCGTGGCGGCGTAGCCGAGGTAGGAAAGCGCCAGGAGTGCGACTCCGGTCGTGAGATGTCGAGGGTGCGCGCGCATGGATACCTCCGATTCTGTTCAATGAGACAAACTCGGAGACGTCGGCTGAAGGGAGGACGAAGGCCACCTGAAAGCTTCTTCACGCGGGCTTCATTCATCGCTCGCAGCGTCCCGCCTATCCTGCTTGGACACGAGCGGTGTACGTGCCTGAGCAGCTGATCGTCGGCCTGGTGCAGGATCGAGCCGGAGTCGCCGGCTGAGTGTGTGGCTCGATCTTTACTGCGTTGAACGTCCCATCCGTTATCGCGTGGAACCGCACCGCGGGAGGAGACCATGCAAAAGGCGACCTGCGTCCGTCTGCTGATGGGGATTGCCCTCCTGACGGGTGCCGGCTGCTCGGGTGACAGCGGCGACACCGGTCCGACCGGGCCTGCGGGAACGCTCCGGGTGATCCAGGCCGCCGAAAGCACCGCCACGATCGACGTGCTGGTGGACGGCAACGTGGTCATCCACCGGCTGGCCGTCGGTGCGGTGAGCTCGCCGGTGGCGGTGCCGGCAGGGCAGCGCGAGATCGCGTTCCGGCCCGTGGGTGACGCCGCGAGCCCCAAAGAGCTGCACCTCTCGGTTGTGGCCGACGACGAATACACCGCCGTCGTCATCGACTCGTCCACGGTGTTGAACCCGATCGTCCTTACCGACACCGGCAGCGTGCCGGCCGCCGGCCGGACCAAGCTCCAGGTGGCCAACTTCGCCACCTTGATCGGCCCGATCGACGTATACCGCCGGCAGCCCGACTTCGACGGTCTCCTCACTCTGGTGTTCCCGTTCGCGTACCGGACGCTGAGCGGCTACGTAGAGAGCGACCCAGGCGACTGGCAGGTGCTGATCGCGACGGAGGCGCGCGACAACGGCGTGCCGCCCGACGTGCCGCGGGACACCCTGCTCGTCGTGGATCCCGTCCCGCTGTCGGCCGGGCAGGCGAGCACGGTCGTGATCATCGACAAGCCGGGCGGAGGGCTCGACGCGGTCGTGGTGCGAGACCGATAGGAGGCCGAGCGCCGCCGGCGTGGCCTGCGACGCAGGGAACCGGCGCAGCAACGGAGAGAGCCCATGATGGCCCCTTTGCTGGACGATCTCGATCCTCCGCTGCGACTCGCTGTCGCGGGGCTGATAGGGCTCACGATCGGCGTGGAGCGGGAATGGTCCGGCCACGCCTCCGGAGCGCGTGCGCGGTTTGCCGGCGCGCGGACGTTCTTCTTGCTCGGGTTGGTGGGCGGCATCGCCGGCTGGCTCGCCGCGCAGGACCACCTCCTGCTGGCTGCGGTCCTGGTGGGCGGCTCCGCGGCTTTGGCTGTCGCTGCCTACGTGCTGGCCTCGACGCAGACGGCGGACCGGGACGGCACCACTGAGGCCGCAGCGCTCCTGGTCCTCGGCACGGGCAGTCTCTCCGGACTGGGATACGAGACCCTCGCCGCTGGCGTGGCGGCCGTGGCGGTTTTGGCGCTGGCCGAAAAGAGCCGCATCCGCGAGTTCATCGGCAGAATAGGCGAGACCGAGCTCCGGGCGGCTCTTCATTTCGCCGTCCTCGCCGTAGTCATCCTCCCACTGCTTCCGACGGGACCATTCGGTCCGGGCGACGCGATCCGGCCTCGCGAGCTGTGGACCGTGGTCCTGATCTTTTCGGGGGTCAACTTCATCGGCTACCTGGCACGACGGGCCATCGGCGCCGAGCGGGGCTACGGCATCGCCGGCATGTTGGGAGGCCTGGTGTCGTCAACGGCGGTGACCCTGAGCTTCTCTCGCCAGAGTCGCCTCACACCTGCGTACGCGCGGGGACTCGCGCTCGGGGTCATCGCCGCCTGCACCGTGCTGTTGCCTCGGGTGCTCACCGTGACGTTCGTGCTGAACCCTTCGGTGGCTCGGCAGCTCGTACCGTATGTCATTGCCCCCGTAGTGATCGCTGGCTGCTTCTTGACCTACGCTCTGCTCCGGAGCCAGCCCGCCCCCGCCCGCGCGGAGGCACGGGAGGGGGGTAATCCGCTCCGCCTGGGTACAGCCATTCAGATGGCGCTCGCCTTCCAGCTGGTATTGCTCGCCGTCCCGACCGCGGAGCACTTCTGGGGATCCGCCGGTGTGTTAGGCTCCGCGGCCGTGCTGGGGCTGACCGACATGGATGCCTTGACCTACTCGATGTCGCGGCTCGGAGCCACAACGGGAGATGCGCCCCTCGCTGCCCGCGCCATTGCGATCGGATTGCTCTCGAACACGGTGCTCAAGCTTGCGCTTGCCCTGGGTCTCGGTAGCCCTGGCTTCCGGCGGCCCGCTGCCCTTGGACTTCTGGCCTTTGCCGTGAGCCTGCTGGCAGGACTGCTGATCTGGCCTTGAGCATGGATCCGCGTGAAGATCGCGGCCATGGTGGGCAGTCGGTCGCGCCTTCGGCACAAGCTCCCTTCCAGGGAGCTTCATCGTTCCTTCAGCATAGCGCGCGTAACGTGAGGCATCAGGCTCCAACAGCGAGGCAGGTCATGTGCGCCGCCACCTCAGCCGCCAGCACCATCCGGGTCGACGAGACTCTTGGTGCCGTGCTCAGCCCCAGCCACGATGCGTGGGTCGAGGAAGTCCGGCGGCTGCTCCCCCCGGCCACAATGCCGGATCCGGTATTCTGGGATCGGTGGTCGATGGTTCGCTACCTGAATGAAGGGTTCCTCGAGCGATTCAGCATCGAGCGCGCCTTACTGAGGGAGCTCCGGCCCTTCATCACGGCCCGCGAGATGAACGCGCTGGAAGAGGGCGGGGAGCGGGTCGCCCGGCTGCACCTAACGCTTGACCGCATCAGCCGCCGGCGCCCCGTCACCGCCGGGCTCGCGGCGCCGACCGAGGAGTTTCTCAACGCGCTCGAGCTGTGGTGCGCGCAAGTCGAGCTCGCCTGCAACGGCGTTTCTCTCGACACGCTGCCCGACGAAGCCCGGCTGGCAGTGAAGCACCTGGCTATGGGCAAACGCTTGGTCGACTCCTAATGATCGCCCTACTCTCCCTTCTCGTGGTGCTGTCGCTCTCGCTCCTCATCATGCGGATCGGGGCGGTGGCCCTCACCCTGACCGGCCTGTCGCGGGAATCGGCCCGGTTCCAGGCTCAATCCGCGTTTCTAGGCGTCGGCTTCACCACCCATGAGGCGGAGCACGTCGTCGACCACCCGGTTCGCCGGCGCATCATCATGATGCTCATGCTGCTGGGCAATGCCGGCGCGGTCGTCACGGTGTCAGGTCTGCTTCTCGTATTCCTGTCCGCCTCCGGTCCCGCGAGTTGGCTGCCCCGGGCCGGGGGCCTGATCGCAGGGGTCGGGCTCTTGTGGGTGGTGTTCACCAGCCGGACCATCGATCAGCATCTCTCCCGGATCATCGCGATCGCGCTCCGGCACTGGACCGACCTCGACGTACGCGACTATGCCAGCCTTCTCCGGCTCGTGGGGGAATACAGCGTCATCGAAATGCGGGTGAGGCCCGACGAATGGCTGGCCAACAAGACGCTCGCGGAGCTGGACCTCCGGTCCGAGGGCGCGCTGATCCTGGGCATCGAGCGGACTGATGGAAGCTACGTCGGCGCGCCGCGCGGGCCGACGGCGGTGCAGCCAGGCGACCTCTTGATCGCTTACGGCATGACGTCGCGGCTCAAGGAGCTGGACCGCCGCCCTGCGGGGACTGCGGGTGAGCGGGCTCATCGGGAGGCGGTGGGTCGCCAGCGGACGCATGAAGCCGGTATCACCTCGGCTCCAGAGCGAGGCCGGTCTCGATCAGACGTGCCTGTGAGCTGACCAGCCAACACTTCGGGTACCCGGGCGTCACCGCGGAGGCTCTCACATGAGGTCACCACAGGGCAGAATCAGTCACATGCACCCTACACAGTCCGGATCGCGGTTCACGCACTTTGCGAAGGCGACGTCGCGGGCGACGGGCAGACCCGTGGCATTCACCCTCGCCGTGAGCGTGATCTTGGCCTGGCTCGTAACGGGTCCGGTCTTTCGGTTCAGTGATACCTGGCAGCTCGTGATCAACACGGGTACGACCATCATCACCTTCTTGATGGTGTTCCTCATTCAGAATACTCAATACCGAGACGCCGAGGCCGTGCAGGTAAAGTTGGACGAGCTGCTGCGCGCTACGACGGGAGCGCACAACGCCCTGCTGGACCTTGAAGAGCTCGATGCCCCCGACCTCGACCGGATGCTCGCAGGCTACGTGCGGCTGGCGGAAGCTGCCAGGGCCGACATACAACGGGGACAGTGCGATACTGGCGTGCCTGAGGTCGCGCGACCGTGACCCGCATTTAGGCCGATGTGTCCGTCGTCAGCGGGCAGGCGCGACCCTCTTCCCCATCCCAGCGAGGCCATATGAGTGCACGGCACCGCGAACGGCATCGCACCGAGCGCATCGGCTGGCTTCGGGCTGCCGTGCTCGGGGCCAACGACGGGATCGTCTCGACGGCAAGTCTAGTCCTTGGCGTCGCGGCGGCCGACGGGGGTCGGACGACTGTGCTCGTCGCCGGCGTGGCGGGGCTCGTGGCTGGCGCCATGTCCATGGCGGCCGGCGAGTACGTGTCGGTCAGCTCTCAGGCCGACACCGAGCGGGCCGACCTCGAGCGTGAGCGGACGGAGCTGGCCGCGAGCGGCCCAGCCGAGCAGGAGGAGCTCGCGTCGATCTACGTCGGGCGGGGATTGAGCCCCGCGCTGGCGCAGCAGGTCGCCATCGAGCTCATGGCTCACGACGCCCTCGCGGCACATGCGCGCGACGAACTAGGCATCTCCGCCGCCCTGCGAGCTCGTCCCGTGCAGGCGGCCCTTACTTCGGCACTTACGTTCGCCGTCGGTGCGGTACTCCCCTTGATAGTCGTGCTGTTCGCGCCGGAGGCTAGGCTCGTACCAGCCGTGGCTGGTGCGTCGCTGCTCTGCCTGGGAACTCTCGGGTGGCTCGCTGCGCGCGCCGGCGGTGCGCGTTCGCTGATCGGTACGGCTCGCGTAGTCTTCTGGGGCGCCCTCGCCATGGCCCTCACCGCCGGCGTCGGTGCCCTCTTCGGCACGAGCGCCGACTGACATCTTGCCACTCCCGAGCGGATAGTCGCGCAGAACAGCACTTCCGGCTACAACCGTCGCTCCATCATTCGGAGAAGGAGACCTCGTCGGTCGCAGCACAAGGCAGTTTGTCCATCCCTTCACGATTTCTTCATCGATTGTGGGGTACTGTAGGGTTGGACGCTTCCCCTGACCGCGAGTCGAAGGGGAATCGCCGTCAGACGATGGGATAGCTTCCACAGGCTTCGAGAGAGGTTGTCTCAATGAGGCGCGATTCGTTCCCCTCGATCCTGGTTCCGCTCGACGGGTCACCGCTGGCCGAGCAGGCGTTACCCCTGGCGATCCAGATCGCTCAGCAGGATACCAGCAAGCTCCATCTGGTGCTGGTGCACCAGATTCCTCCAGCGCCGGTAGATTCAGCCGCCGCAAGATGTTCACGGCCATCGAGGTGGCGAGGAGGGAAGCCGAGCAGGCATACCTGAGGGGCGTCCAGACACGGCTGCGCGAGCGCGGTATTCGCCTGTCGTCGGCGGTCACGCTGAAAGGCGCCGTCGGTCCGTCGCTCGCTCAGTACGCGCAGGAAATGGACGTCGACCTGATCGTCATGGCGACCCATGGCCGGGGCGGGATCAGCCGGGCATGGCTGGGTAGCGTCGCTGATCACCTGGTCCGCCACACGGATATTCCGGTGCTGCTCGTACGGCCGGCCGGGACTCAGCCGTCGGAGGAATTCGATCCCGGTGATCGCCAGGTCCTGGTGCCGCTCGACGGCTCGCCGCTTGCCGAAGAGGCGCTCGAGGCCGCCGGACGAATCGCACGGCTGTGGGCCGCGCACGTCACTCTGCTTCAGGTCGTCCATCCGGTGCCGCTCTCGTCCGACGCTGCCCTGCCGTGGCTGTCGGCCTACGACGAAGAGCTCACGGCCCAATGCCGGGAACAGGCGAAGGACTACCTGGAGGGGATCAGCGATCAGATGAGAGAGCAGGGCATCCGCGCGTCGGGGGTTGCCGTAGTCGGTTGGAACGCAGCCGAGTCCATCCTCGAAGTTGCTCGGCCAGAGCGGGTGAGTCTCGTCGTGCTCGCCACGCACGGCCGCGGGGGGATTCGCCGCCTGGCGCTGGGCAGCATCGCTGACAAGTTGGTCCGCGCTGCTGACGTTCCGGTGCTCGTCTGCCATCCGGCGAGAAAGGCTGCTACCAAGAAACGGACCCGGCGACCGACATCGAGCAGCGGGCGCGCCACGCCGAGTGTGAAGCGCTGACAGCGGCAGCGACTGGCCGTCTGTAGGACATGCTTCGGAGGGGAATGACAAGAAGTCTTCACCCGCATTTCACGCGTTGTTGGCTCCCCCCATGCCATGATGCATCCATGGAACAGCGACCACGGTTCGAGCTCGTCGTCATCGCCGCCTCCGCGGGGGGCGTGAAAGCGCTCCAGCAGGTGCTGTCCGATCTGCCGGCGGACTTTCCCGTCCCGATATGCATTGTGCAGCATCGGTCGCCCAAGTTTCCGGACTTGCTTCCGGTCGTGCTGGCGCGGCGGTCGCGGCTGCGAGTGAAGCGGTCTGAGCCGGGCGAGCCGCTGGTTCCGGGAACGGTGTACCTGGCGCCAGTAAACGCTCATCTGATCGTCAACCCGGACCGCACCCTGGATTTCATCAATGGCCGACGGATCCACCATGTGCTCTCATCCGCGAATCCTCTATTCCTGTCAGCCGCCAAAACAGGCGGCACCCGCACAATCGGGGTGGTGCTGACCGGCATGGATTCGGATGGTACCGACGGCGTGCAAGCCATCAGGCAACAGGGTGGCATAGTGATCGCGCAGGACCGCGCCAGCTCCGAGCACTTCGACATGCCGAGCTCGGCGATCAATTCGGGGGCGGTGGACTACGTTCTGCCGCTCGACCGAATCGGCGTGGCGCTCAGCGACCTCGTGAATGGGCGGCCGATCACCACGCCACCTGAACGGGCCACACTGGGCGACGAGGCGCGACACTCGGCGTAGACGAGATCGGGGTCGACGTCCCGTGTGCTTGCTCACCGTTCCACTCTAGAACCGGCGGCTGATATCCGGGGAAGGGAGGCATTCGTGATTCGCAACCTCGGCACCATCGAGCGAGTCGTGCGCCTGGCACTTGGCATCGCACTGCTCGGCTTGTACGGGGCGCTGCCGTCTCCCTGGCGATACCTCGCACTGATCGGCCTGATCCCGTTCGGCACAGGCCTGCTGGGCTACTGCCCGATCTATCGAACCACTGGATGGAAGGGACCCTTGCCATGACCGCCGCGACAGTCGTGCCCCGGAACGCGGAGTTACTGCTTCCACGTCTCGTTCGAGTGCACTCGCACTGGCGGAGAGAGGTTGCCGCGACGCTCGGCCCTGCGCGCCAAGCCAATGCGGGGCCCTGGGCCAGGTGGGCCGCGATAGAGTATCTGCGGGGAGCGTTTCCAGCGCGGGTAGCGAACGAATGCCGGCTGGTCCAGGCGATGGCCGCGGACATGAGTCCGCCGGATGCGGAGCGCCTGTGGGCGCTCGGTGAGCTGCTTGAATTGCTTCCGAAGTACCTCAGCCGCTCCGTCGGGTTGTGTCACCGCGCCAAGGAGTTTTCGGAACTGACCGCCCGCATCACCACCGCACTCGAGCGCTGGTGTCAAGCGGTCGAAGCGACGCTCGGGTCGATGCCCGTGACCGCCCTCCCGGAAGACCTGCCGGCAGAGTTCGCTGAGCCGATCTGAGGCGCGTGGACGAACCGCCCACGGACACAGCCGGCGGCACGGCATCGCGACCATGGCTCATGGTGTCGTCGTCATCTGTTCTCAAACGTCGAGGAGTTGGTAGGCCGAGGTCCAAAAGTCGAGCACGACGGGGGGAAGAGCGAGCCGGTCTGGACGGCGTTGGGTCATGAGGACGCCAACTAGCCCCTCTCTCGGGTCGACGTGCCACGACGTACCGAAGGCGCCGTCCCAACCGAAGCGCCCGGGAACGTCCGCAAGATCATTGCGCGCAATGACTATTCCCATGCCGAAGCCCCAGCCGTACGTATCCCAGAAGTTCTCGAAGAACGGTGAGACGGCCTTCTGCTCGGGCGTGAGGTGATCCATGGTCATCAGCTCGATCGATGGCCGCGAAAGAACGCGCTCGCCGGCACATGCGCCGTTCACCAGCATCATCCGACCGAAGGCGAGCAGATCGTCGACCGTCGAGACGAGCCCCCCGGCACCGGATTCAAAGATGGGCCGCCGGGCGGCGTAGCCGCCACGCCCTTCCTCCAAGACGACGAGCTCGCCGGTGACCAAATCCCTACCGTAGCAGGGTGGGAGCCGATCGAGCTTCGTCTCAGGGACCTGGAAGCCGGTGTCCGCCATCCCGAGCGGCTCGAAGATGCGCTCATGAAGGAAAGCCCCCAGCGACTTGCCGGAGACGCGAGCGATCAGCACTCCCAGGATCTCGGCACTCATGTGGTACAGCCATCGCTCCCCTGGTTGATGCACGAGCGGGAGGCCGCCCAGGCGCCTCATGAGCTCGTCGAATGTGCCAGCGAAAGGCCATTCGCTGAGGGGTAGGCGTGCCTCCGCCCACGCCTTCTGAAATGGACACGTCGGCGAGAGAAAGCCCACCTCACCGTAGCCCGATCGAAACGTGAGGAGGTCGCGGAGCGTGATGGCGCGCTTCGCGGGCACCGTGTCGTCGAGCGGGCTCTCGATCGTCCGCAGGACCTGGCGGTCCTTGAGCTCCGGCAGCCATTCGTCGACCGGATCGTCGAGCCTGACCTTGCATTCCTCCACGAGGATCATGGCGCCGACCGCGGTGATCGGCTTGGTCGTGGAGGCGAGCCGGAAGATCGTGTCTCGTCGCATCGGCACGTTGCTGTCGTAGGCCATGGTGCCGATCGTCTCCACGTGCTCTCGCCCGCGCTGGTGGACCAGCGCCACAAGCCCGGGAATCTGGCCGCTGTCGACATGGCGTCGCAGGGCCGCGTGCATTCGAGCCCGTCGTGCACTCGAGAAGCCGCCGTCCGTGATCACGGATGATTGCACGGCTGTCATCCCGTGACTCTCGGTATCAAAGGAGTGGTGGAGCATGGTGTGATCCTGTCGGAGTGATCATGTGCTGGCCATATGCGTCTGAGTAACCGACGTGCCCTCACCTAGAAGTAGAGGTGACTGTCGGCCGCGGACCTGGCTCGAGCGCGTCCTTACTCGAGCACACCCTCGCGGGGTGGACTGGGAGAGTGCACCGGAGGAAGCGAAAGGGATGTGAACCGAGCGTTAAGACGTCTTCATGAGGGGCAGGGGCCACGGCCGCTTGCTATTCACTCATAGGTGTCGACCAGCGGCTCATCCAGCGACTCCCGAAGCAGCGTCAGCCGGCCCCGCGCCGCGAGGATCGCCTCCCGCATCCCGTGACGTCCCAGCACGGCCATCCCGATGAGCAGCACTGGCAGGACCTGGACCGCCTGCAGCGCCAGACCGGCGGCCACCGCCTGCGCCGCGGGCACACCGGCCGGCGCCAGGCTGGCGACGAGCGCCCCCTGAACGACCCCGACGTTCGCGGGTGTAAGCCTCAGGATGCCGCCCAGGTTGGCGACGAGGAGCGCGATGGCGGAATGGTATGGCGCTACCCGGGCGTGCACGGCGAGGATGGAGAGGTGATACGTCGCCCACTGTAGCGACCACGCCGCCGTAGCCAACGCCAGCGGCGCGAGGAGCTGCCGCGCCGGATAGCGAGGCGCGCGATGGCCGTCCGCCCGGAACGGCCGCAGCCAGGGCAACCAGCGCAGCACCGATAGCGCGCCCACCGAGAGGACCACCGCGGCCGCCAACGTCCGCCATCCAAGCGCCGAGCCACCGCCGGCGGCGAGCGCCACGAGGAGAACGCCGAGCGCGGCGGCCTCCACGAGGCGGCTGGAGGCGATCGTGCGCGCGGCCGTTCCCACCTCCACGCCGTCTCGCTGCGCGAGGAGGTGGGCCCGCGCGGCTTCCCCGCTCACCGAGATCCCGATCGAGCCAACCGCCGCCCCTACGAACGTGGCTGCCTGCGTCGTGCTCACCTGTGCGGGAACGACCGGCCGCAACAGCAGGTACCATTCGGCGCCCTTGCAGGCGAGCGAGAGCAGGTTGACGGCCGCGGCGGCGGCGAGCAGCCGCCACTCAGCGGAGGCCAGGCTGCGCCACGTCTCACCCCAAGGAAACCGCACGCCGTATCGCAATCCGGCCACGATCAGCAGGGCGCCGAGTACCCACCGCCATGACGGCTTCACGCGATCGGAATCTGGTCGAGCGACCGGAACTCGTATCCCAACGCGCGCGCATCCTCGATGATGCCGGGCAGCGCCTCCGCGGTCTGTCCACGATCGCCGAGGGGATCGTAGCCATCGCCGTCGTGGAGCAGGAGCACCGCCCCAGGTCGGAGTCCACGACGCACGCGATCGCGGATCACATCGGGGCCTGGACACGCGCTGTCCCACACGCCGAAGGTCCATCCGAAGACGCGGTACCCGTAGATCGGTACCACGCGCTTGAGGTAGGGATTGCGATAGCCATGCGGTGCGCGGAAGCTGGTCGGCGTCACGCCGGTCACTTCCAGGATCGCGAGGTGAGCCGCGTGTACCTCCCACGCGGTGCGCCCCCGTCCGGCCAGCGCGAGCCGGCAATGGGTCTGCGTGTGGTTGCCGACGCCGAAACCGTTCCGTGTCACCAGCCGCGCCAGCTCGGGAAACAGCCCGACGTGTCGCCCGATCATGAAGAAGGTGGCCGGCACGCGCTGGTCCCTGAGCACGCGCACGATGCGCTCCGTGGCGTATGGACCGGGGCCGTCATCGAAGGTGAGATAGAGGGCGCGCTCACGCGGACCACGGCTCACCACCGGCCCGAAGACGGGGCTGTTGGGTGCCAGGGCGCCATGCGCCAACACGGCAGCCCCGCCCGCGGCCGCGCCGGCCAGGGCCCCGAGGATCACTGCAGCACCCTCCGATAGACCCGCATCACCTGCTCGGCCACGAGGGGCCACGCGTACCCCTCCGCCTTCTGGCGCCCGGCGCGCCCCATGAGGGAGCGCCGGTCGGAGTCGCCCATCAGTGCGACGGCCTTTCTCGCCCAGACCTCCGGCCGGTCCTTCGGTGCCAGCACCGCCTCGGCGCCTCCGCCGATGAGCTCGCGGAAGCCGATGATGTCGGAGACAACCATGGGGGTCCCGCAGGCCATCGCCTCGAGCAGCGTGATACCGAAGGAGGCCTGCGTCGTGGGGCAGAGGTACAGGTCGGCCTGAGCGTAGAGTGCGGGACGATCCCCATTGACGCGGCCCAGGAACGCGACCGCCTCGCCCAGCGGCCGTGCCATCCGCTCGTAGACGGGGCGGAGCGGCCCGTCGCCGGCGATTGTCAGGCGCGCGCCCGGCAGATGTTCGAGCACCCGCGGCATCGCCGCGAGCACGGTGTCCAGACCGTTCCTGGGATCGAGCCGGCCCAGGAACAACAGCTGGGCCGACTCGCTGCCGGCTGGTCGTCGGGTCGCGGGTCGGAAGAACTCCGTGTCCACTCCATTGGGTACGATCTCCCACTCTGCATCGAAGTACCGTGAATGTGCCTCGATAACCGGCTGGCTCACTGCCATCACCGCCGCGTGACGGTCGAGCCGGCACTGGAGCGGCTGGCGGAAGATGTGGCACAGGGCCGAGCCGGCGAACCACGAGTGGAAGGTCGCGACCACTGGAAGCCCCAGATCCCTGGCCGCATCCGGCGCCACCAATCCGAGCGTCGGGTTGAGGCCCCCATGCACGTGGACAAGTTCGATGTGCTCGCGCCGGAACAAGTCCCTGAGGCCGCGTCGAAGACCGAGTCCGGTCGTGATGCGCGCGAACGAGCCGGCGCTGTAGATCGTGCGGCTGGTGCCGATGCGGCGGACGAAGGCGGCGTCGCCTGCGATGTGGTCGGAGTCTGCTCCCCGGCGAGGCTCCTCCATGTGGGCGGTGACCACGACCGGGTGATGCCCATGGCGCTCGAGTTGAAGCGCCAGGTTATGAACGTGCTCGGTGACCCCGCCGAGATGGGGATAGTAGTACTCCGTGACGAGCGCGATCCGCACAGCCCCTCACTGGTAGATGCGCGATCGTCGTAGGCAAGAAAACGGCCAATCCCCCGAAGTGTTGTGGCCACGCGCATTGCGTCCATCGACTCGTGCCAGAGTCTTCCAGCGCGGGTCGTTCTGGCCCCTCGCGCGCCCGCCGGCGGACAATCTGGCGTCTTCGTCGGCGCAGCGTGCGGCTCCCCGCGCGATGGCTGCTGAGACCCATCGATGCGTGCGCCGGCTGTGCCGTGGTGATCTGAGCCACATCCCCCTCATCGTGCCAGCGGTCACAGCATCGCCTCCAGCCTCGCACTATCCTGCAATCGGAGAACTTGCACTACGAACGCCAACTCTTGACGGGGATTCGAACGCATGAAAGCGAAGCGATACATGGTTGCCGCCGCGGGATTGAGCGTGGTACTGGCTGTGGCGCCGGCGACCGCGCTCCACGCACAGACCTCGGCGCAGGACTCGGCGGCCCACCGGACGTGGAACGTGCCGACCACCACCGCCCCCGCACCGGCCCCTGGCGCCACGGCAGAGAATCGGAGCGCCTGGTCCGATACCGCGTTCGTCCGTGAGGCGAGCGCGGGCAATCTGCTCGAGGTGCGGCTCGGCAACCTCGCGGCGCAGCGCGCGTCCAGCTCGGCGGTGAAGCAGTTCGCGGAGCGGATGGTCGCGGACCACACGACGATGGGCAACCAGTGGGCTGCGCTCGTCTCGAGGACGGCCATGCCGGTCCGGGCCAGCCTCGATGCGAACCAGCAGCAGACACTGAGCCGCCTGACGTCGCTGTCCGGTGCGAATTTCGATCGCGCGTACATGAACGAGATGGTGCAGGATCATCGACGCGACATCGACGCCTTTCAACACTCGGGGCCGCAAGCGAAGTCGGCGGATGTGCGGCAGTTGGCCGCGAGCAGCCTCGCCACGATGCGGCAGCACCTGACGATGGCCCAGCAGGTCGCGGACGAGGTCGGCGGCACCGCTGTGGCCGCCAACGCGTCCGAGGACCAGCACGGCAAGGTGGGGGCGGCCGAAGGTAACGGCTCGAACAAGGACGTGCGGTCCGACGCCGATTACATCAAGGAAGTGGCCACGGGTCACTTGATGGAGGTGCAGTTGGCGCAAATGGCGAAGCAGAAGGCCACGGACAAGGACGTCCGGCAGTTCGCCGACCGGATGCTGACCAGTTTCACGAACTGGCGGGGCCGCTGGGAGGATGTGGCCTCGAAGGGCGGCGTGACGGTCAATCAGCACCTCGGGCCCAAGCACCAGGAGAAGGTCGATCGCCTCGAGAAGGCATCGCACCATCAGTTCGATCGGGTCTACCTGGATATCGTGCGCGAGAACCTCGCTTCCGTGGTTCCCTACTTCGAGAAGGAGGGCAGGGCGGCGAAGTCGGCGCAGGTGCGCGACCTGGTCGAACAGGAGCTACCGATGATCCAGCAGCACCTGGATCGCGCCAAGACACTCGAGCAGCAGGCCCAGGCGAGCGCGAAGGCCCAGCCCAAGGATCGATCGCTCTCCAGCAAGGAGTAGCAGCCCAACCTGGTAACCATGCGTTTACGAAGCGCCCAGGGTGTCGAGCCCTGGGCGCTTCCCTATCGGCCCGCCGGGTGACCTGAGGCACATCGTCACGGGCCTTTCACGGCCTAGGTTCGCGCTGCTGTCCGTCGTCGGGTCGGCGGAGCTCTCACCACGAGGCCGAGGCCATGGAGCGCGACGCCGCGAACTATCTGTACACGGTTGCCGTCGTCGCCGTGACCTTCGTGGGCTTTTCCACGGTGTTCATCACCTTTCGGGAGGCGCTCGGCGGGCAGATGTCGAAGTACGACGTCCTGCTGATTCACAACATCCTCTACCTGGGCATCACGGTCATCGTCGGCTCACTCCTGCCACCGTTGCTGTGGCTGCTCGGGGCGTCGACCGGGGTGGTCGTCCGAGTGTCGAGTCTCGTCACGGCCGTGCCCACGCTCGTCTTCAGCGTGACCTACCCCCGGAGTCGACGTAAGGCCACCGGGCGGCCGATGCCGAAGCGCGTCTGGGTCGACCTCGGTGTGGTGTACGCAGGCTCCGGGGTGTTGCTGGCCAACGCGGCCGCAATGATCGGCCCCAGCTTCGCGGCCCACTCGGGCGGGGTGACCCTCCTTCTGGTCGCCACGTTCGTCGCCTTTCTCTTCGGGCTCGACCTGTTGCCGCAGGAGCCGGCCCGGCCTGTCGAGGGCGCCAGGGAGGCCGAGACGGGCCCGACGAGCTCGCGTCGTCGAGCCTCGAAGCGCTGAGGCCCACGTGTGATCCGCATCGCGGCCGACGCTCAAGTCCCGACGCGATGTTCGCGGACGCGCTCCAGTCCCGGCCCATCCGAGCCGCCGGCTTGCCCATGGTGATCGTCATGCTCTTGCAGGCCCCGCAGTTTCCCGGCGCGCACTCGGCGCTCGATCCCGCCGGCCCACAAGCGGCGGCGATCAAGGACTGGCTGTGGGATCCGATGCTCGCCGCGGCCCTGGTCACCTTCGTGCTGGTGACGGCGGCGCTTCTGGGGGCCGCCTTCCGTCGGCGGCCGACCGGTGAGAGCCCCGACGATGTCGCGTACGAGCCTCGTCTGGCGCGGGCCGTCGGGGCGGCGACCGCGCTCACCGTCGTCGTGCTGTTCGCGGTGCTGATCATGGACGGCACGGTCGGCCATGCCGCGAGCGGCGCGCCTCCGGACGCGCTCCGCATACGCGTGACGGGTCATCAGTGGTGGTGGGACGTCCAGTACCCCGACTCGCTGCCTGCGCGTCGCGTCACGACCGCCAACGAGATTCACGTGCCGGTAGGGCGACCGGTGGTTCTCGAGCTCCGCTCGACCGACGTCATCCACAGCTTCTGGACGCCCAGCCTGAGCGGGAAACGCGATCTCATCCCGGGTCGAATCACCTCCCTGCGCCTCCAGGCCGACCGGCCGGGTGTGTATCGCGGCCTGTGCGCCGAGTTCTGCGGCGCCGAGCACGCCAAGATGGCCTTTCTGGTGATCGCGGAGCCTGCCGACGCCTTCGAGCAATGGCTGGCCCGCGAGCGAGAGGCGGCTCCGCTGCCGAGCGATGCCTTGGCGCAACGTGGCCGAGACGTATTCCTCGGCGGATCGTGTCCGCTGTGTCACGCGGTGGCCGGCACTCCAGCCGGCGGACGCGTCGGACCCGAGCTGAGCCATCTGGCCGGGCGGAGGAGCGTCGCCGCGGGGACCCGCCCGAACCTGCGCGGCAACCTGGCGGGCTGGATCCTCGATCCCCAGAGCATGAAGCCGGGCGCCAAGATGCCGCCGAGCAGATTGAGTGCGGCTGACCTCCAGGCACTCGTGGCCTATCTGGAGACCTTGCGGTGAGCGCGACGCTCGCCGGGACGACTCCTCCGCGGGACGGCCGCACCGCGACCTCGGTGTCGGAGGTCGTAGCGCAGCTCGAGGAGACCTGGCGGCCCCAGCCCGGGCTGCTCGGCTGGATCCGGAGCGTGGACCACAAGTCGATCGCGACCCGGTACGCCGTCACCGCGTTCGTCTTCTTCCTGCTGGGCGGGCTCGAGGCGGCGGTCATGCGGGCTCAGCTGGCACGACCGGAGAATACGCTGCTCGGCCCGGACGCGTACAACCAGTTCTTCACCATGCACGGCACGACGATGATGTTCATGTTCGCCGTGCCGGTCATGGACGCGGCCGCCCTGTATCTGGTGCCGCTGATGATCGGCGCCCGCAACGTGGCGTTCCCCAAGCTCAACGCGTACGGCTACTGGGTCTACCTGTCCGGCGGCCTCTTCCTCTACGTCATGTTCTTCCTCAATACCGGCCCCGACGCCGGCTGGTTCAACTACGCGCCACTGTCCGAGTCGCTGTACTCGCCCACGCACCGGGTGGACGTCTGGGCCCAGGCGATCACGTTCACCGAGATCGCGTCCCTCGTGGCCGCTGTCGAGATCATCGTCACCGTCTTCAAGAACCGGGCGCCCGGCATGACGCTCGACCGGATGCCCCTCCTGGTGTGGGCGATGGTGGTGCAGTCGTTCATGGTGCTGTTCGCGATGCCGTGGGTGGCCACGGCCAGCCAGTTCATTGCGATGGACCGCCTGGTGCACACCCACTTCTTCGACGTGGGCCGCGGCGGCGACGCGGTGCTGTGGCAGCATCTGTTCTGGTTCTTCGGGCACCCCGAGGTGTACATCATCTTCGTGCCGGCCCTCGGCTTCGTGTCGTCGATCGTGGCGACGTTCGCCCGCCGGCCGGTGTTCGGGTATCCCGCTATGGTGCTCTCACTGATCGCCACCGGCGTGCTGGGCTTCGGCCTCTGGGTCCACCACATGTTCGCGACCGGCCTGCCACAGCTCGGCGAGAGCTTCTTCACCGCCGCGAGCCTCATGATCGCGATTCCGAGCGGCATCCAGATCTTCTGCTGGATCGCCACCATCTGGGCCGGGCGCCCGCGGTTCGACCTGCCCCTCCTGTGGGTCCTCGGTTTCGTCGTCGTGTTCATCATCGGCGGGTTCACGGGCGTGATGGTCGCCTCGGTGCCGCTCGACCAGCAGGTGCATGACACCTACTTCGTCGTCGCCCACCTGCACTACGTGCTTATCGGCGGCGCGGTCTTCCCGTTGTTCGGGGCGATCTATTACTGGTTTCCCAAGTTGACAGGCAAGATGCTGGGCGAGCGGATGGGTCGCTGGCACTTCTGGCTTTTCGCCGTCGGGATGAATGTCACCTTCTTCCCGATGCACCAGCTCGGTCTCGAGGGCATGCCGCGCCGCGTCTACACGTATCTGGCGGAGACGGGTTGGGGCGATCTCAACCTGATCGCGACCCTCGGCGCGGCCACGATCGCGGGAAGCATCCTCGTGTTCCTGGTCAACGTCGCGCGGAGCCTCCGGTCGGGGGCGGCGGCCGGGAGCGATCCGTGGGCCGGCGGCACGCTCGAGTGGGCCACCAGCTCTCCGCCGCGTCCCTACAACTTTTCGCTCATCCCCGTGGTGGACGACCGCGCTCCCCTCTGGCGGAATCCCGACGGGATGCCGGCCATGTCGGGACTGCGGACCGATGTCCGGGACGTACTGGTCACGACGCTCCTCGACGCGGAGCCGGACAGCCGGCACCGGCATCCGGGTCCGACCGTCTGGCCGCTGCTGGGCGCGGTGGCCACGGCCATCACGTTCATCGCGCTCGTCTTCACGCCGTGGGGCATGGTGATCGGCGTGCCGCTGCTCTTCCTCGCGTTCCTCGGGTGGGCCTGGCCGAGCGGCGAGGACCATCTCGAGCAGGTGAGCGTCGAGGCCGAGGCGCCGCTCGAGGTCGGAGCGTGAGCAGCATGCGCGTGGTCGGCAGCGTGGCCAATCTCCCGACCACCACGTTCGGCCACCGCAGCATGGCCTGGTGGGGCACCCTGGGCTTCATCGTGATCGAGGGCACGACGCTCTTGATCTGCGCGATGAGCTACCTGTATCTGCGGGTCACGGTCGGCCAGTGGGCGCCGAGTGCCGCGCCGCGACCGGATCTCGGCCCTATGCTCGCGCAGGTCACGCTCATGGTAGTGAGCAACATCCCCATGGTCATCGTGGACCGCGCCTCGAGAAGACTCGATCTCCGCGCGATGCGGGTCGGGATGGTCGTCGTGTCGCTCCTGGCCGTGGGCATGTGCGTGCTTCGGGGCTTCGAGTTCGCCGCCCTCAACGTGCGCTGGGATCACAGCGCGTACGGCAGCGCGGCCTGGGCCATCCTGGTGTCGCATGCGACGCTGCTCCTGGTCGAGACGCTCGAGACCCTGGTGCAGACGGCCCTCCTCTACAGTCCAAAGCTGGAGCAACGAGATATCTCGGCGCTCGCCGACAACGCGCTCTACTGGTATTTCATGACCGCCGCATGGATTCCGCTCGCGGCGATCGCGTTCCTTACGCCGTACCTGGCGGGTCGATGACGGATCCCCGGACGGAGATTCGGGATCCCGGGCGAGTGCTGTTACTCTGTGTGGGTCTGCTCCTGGCCCCGGCCGCATGGCTCACCGGACTGGAAGTGGGCTATCTCCTGGTGCGACCGGGGTGCCTCAGGGGAACGATGCTGCCCCAGCATACCGCGCACGCGGCCGTTCTGCTCATCGCGCTGATCGGCGTGGCGGTCGCGTGGCGTGCGCACCGGCGGTCGGGCGAATTCATGGCCACTCTCGGTCTTGCGACGAGCGTCCTGTTCGTGCTGGTTATCATCGCCCAGTGGGTCCCCACCTTCCTGATCCACCCGTGCCAGTGACGCGGCGGCGGGGAGGAAGCGAGGGATCTCCGCCTCGCCGGACGCGGTGTCGCGCCGCATCCGGCGAAGCGGTCGAAGTCCTACATATGATCAGTCATCTTGCCCGATGTCGGGTGCCATTCCGCGCTCGCCACGGCGCGCTTCTCCTTCTTGCTCCACACCAGCAGCGTCGTGTAGCCGCTCAGGTCCTTACCCTTCGGCAGCTCATAGGTCTCGGCGCCCGTGGCCCTCTTGAGCTTGCCCAGATAGAGCGCGTCAGCGCCGGGGACAGGATCGTTCGCGAGCACGAGGTAGAGGTCCGGAGCCGCGGGCACCACGAAGTCGGTGCTCAGCGTGAGATTCCGCTTGCCGCCGCTCTCGGTCAGCGCGTACGTACCGGCCGCCTTCTGCCCTCCGAGGCCGGTGAACGTCATCCCGTTCCCGGCGCCCATCTGATCGTGCTCCATCGTCTGCGGGTGATCCATTTTCATCGAATCGTGCGGCATCATGGCCGAGTCGCTCTGCATGGTCATGGCGGAATCGTGCGACATCATGCTCGAATCCTGCTGCGCCACGACGGCAGTGGGAGACAGAATGACCTGGAGGACCAGTGCGGCGGCGCCTATGATGACGGCGGGAAGTCTCGTGCGGGAAGACATGCGCGCTCCTCGAATGGCGTATGGGTGAACGACCATCCGAGGAACGCCGGCGGCGGGCGATCGGATCTGCGCCGCTAGTCTGGCAGCTTGGCCGCGAGCACGTCGATCTTCTGAATGACCGGAGGGCTCGCGAGCAGCTCGGGGGCTTTCTGCATCAGCGCCGCCGCTACCTGACCGGACAGATGGGCCTCGCGTCCCTGGTCATCCGGAAAGGTGTCGTAGATGCCGAAGGTGCTCGGGCCGAGCCGCATGGCATACCAGGTCATGGTGGCTGGCTCCCGCTCCACCAGCGGCAGCGCGCTCTGAAGGAAGGCGGCGACTGCGTTCTCCTGTCCGGGCTTCGCCTCGAGGCGGACATACAGGCCGACGCGGATCTTGGTGGCGGTGGTGGCGTGGGACATGGCGTGCTCCTGCGTTGAAGAGGTGACCTCAATCGGCGACGATAGGTCGCGAGGCTCGAGGCGTCAAGCCGACGCCATCAGGTCATACTCGATGGAAACGTCGCGCGGGTCCATGAGGTTTCACACGCGCACTACGGCGGCTGGGCCGGCGCTAGAGTTCAGATGGGGAGGCCGCCGATCTGGACTCGCGGCACCGTGCCACGTTGCAACATGCTGGCGCAACCGGAGACCTGACGACGGTCGAGAGCCGAGCGAAGTTTGGGGCCGATCAAGAGGCGAGCAAAAACTCGGAGTCGATTTCTGATGATCGAGTCGAACGCTCCACACCTGGAGCATGCCGAGGACAAATGGACGCTGTCCCGCTGCTGAATCACGGAAGTGGCGCGTTGCCTCCCGTCGACCACCTCGTCTGGGGCGGGCGAGATCTCGACGAAGAGATCGAGCGCTTCCATGCATGGACGGGAGTGCGCCCAGTACCTGGCGGGCGACACCCCGGCGAAGGAACCCACAATGCCCTGCTTGGCCTGGGTCCCGACATGTATCTGGAGCTGATCGCCCCCGATCCGGGCCAGGCACTCCCTGTCCGCGCTCGATGGTTCGGGCTGGACACGCTCACCGACTCCCGCCTCGTTGCGTGGGCCGCCAAGAGCGCCGACTTGGACCGACGAGCGACCGCGGCCCGACGCGCGGGGCTCCCGCTCGGCGAGGTGCGGACCGGGCGGCGCGAGCTCCGCGGCGGCCGGGTGCTCTCCTGGCGGCTCACCTATCCCGATGTGCACCTGGGATCCGGGCTCGTCCCATTCCTGATCGATTGGGCGGACAGTCCTCATCCCGCACAGGCAGCGCCTGGCGGTGTTCACCTGCTGGATCTGCGTGGGGAGCATCCGGAGCCTGCCGCCATCCGTGAGGACGTGCGGCGCCTCGGCCTCGAGCTCCATGTGCTTCAGGGCTCGAGGCCGGCACTGATGGCAACACTGGACACGCCACATGGTCGTGTCGAGCTGCGATAGGCGCGAGCGAGGTTCGCCTCCTCTTGGTGATGATCTTGACGCGCCGCTCGAATCCGCCGATCTGGGCCTGAAGGAACCACCGTGATCCTGGAGGCACCAATATGACCGACATCCCGCGCGCACCCGCCATTGAAGGCGCCACGATCCGCTTCATCTGGACCGAAGGCCCAACCAAGGGTCTGGTGCACGAGCACGTCTTTCATCCCGATGGCACGGTCGAATGGCGTGACCCCAATGCAGCCTCTTCTGCCAAGCCCGAGGTACCACCTGAGCGGCCGCGCTACGGCGCCTTCGAGATGAGCAAGGAGGTATCCATCGTCTCCTACCTCGCCCCGTCGGGGTTCACGCTCACGGTCGCCCTCAACTTTGCAACCCAGGTGATCGCCGGCTACGCCTCGAGCCAGGACCAATGGCACCCAGTGAAGGGGACGTTCGAGGTCGTCAGCTAGGGCGACGGCGACGTCGTAGCTACCTGCATCGCTCGGGGATCGGGCGCGGGGCTCCAACGCCGCACCCGACTTGCTTTCCGTCTCGCCGCCACGCAGGATTCGCGACGGCTTCGTCCCGACTTACGGCAGATCGAGGAGCAGTGTGCTCCGCGGACGCGGGGAAAGCATGGCGGTGACCTATCAGATCAACCACGCGCAACAGCGGGTATACACCCGGTGTGTGGGCGAGGTACCCCTCGAACAAGTCCTCGAGCACTTCGCCATCCTGAGTGCAGACCCCGAGTGTCCCGAGTGGCTCGATGTGCTGCTGGACCTGTCCGACATGAACACGCTCCCCACGAGTGCTGAGCTGAACAGGGTATCGACCGAGATCGCGCGAGTGCTCCCCCGCGTTCGTTTTCGGTATTGCGCGATCATCGCCACGTCGGAGGCGCTCTTCGGCATGTCGCGGATGTTCGAGGTGTTCTCGGAGAAGTACTTCGCAGCCACCCGGGTGTTTCGGACCGCTGATGAAGGGCTGACGTGGCTGGATTCCTCGGCCCGATGAGCCCTCGCCGGACAACGGCGGGCCTGGGACCAGCTTGACCCGTTTCGTCCTCGAGCAGGCCTTCGGTGCAACCGCGCTGCGGCGATTCGACATGCCCGACGGCACCGTGATGCACGCGGAGCTCCGCATCGACGATTCCGTCGTCATGCTCGCCGAGGCGAGCGAGGGTTGGCCCGCCTTTCCTTCGTGGCTGCACGTGTACGTGGCGGACGTGGACGCGGTCTACCAGCGGGCCGTGGCGCTGGGTGGTGTACCGGTCCAGGAGCCCCAGCAGAAAGAGGGCGACCCCGACCGCCGTGGCGGCGTCAAGGATCCAGCAGGAAACACCTGGTGGATCTCCACGCAGGTCGCGGGCGCCAGCTGAGCCGGAGTCTGCGAAAGCCAGGGCCGCTCGTCGCCGTTGATTGAGGGACCGCATGTCCCCACGCTGCTGGATCGGCGGTGTCGTGATCGCCTGCCTGGCCGCTCCCCGCGACCTCCAGGCACAGGAGGTCGACCGGCCGCGGATGTTGTCCGCGACGCAGACCGGCTGCGACGCCTCGCGCCCGGCCAGCACCGAGCGGGTGTATCAAGCCGACTCGGTGGACCGTCCCGCCAGGGCCCCCTATGTGAAGGTGCCCGAGCTTCCCTATCGCATGCGTGAAGTGCTTACCGGTCGCACGATGCTCCGGTTCGTCGTCGATTCCTCAGGCTGGGTCGACCGCTGCACTATCGCGCTGGTAGAGGAATCCTCGGCGGAATGGACGGATGCCGTCCTGCCAGAAATCCGGCGAGCCAGGTACGAGCCCGCTCGGAAGGACGGAAAGGCGGTCCGCCAGCTGGTCTACCAGGTTCTCACCTACCACAGTGACGGCCGCCTGGGCGTGTCGCAGTAACGGGCCCGTGGTGCTCGGCTTCACGCTCGCGCGGCGGAAGATCGCCGGCATCGGCCTGATCGCCGATTACTGGCGACTGCTTGAGCCGTTGCTTCTCGATGGATGATGCGCCGAGCTCGAAAGGACGACCGATGAGACGGTCCATGACGTATTCGGCCCGACCGATCGGATGGGTGCGCTCGAGCCTGACCAACCGTGCCGAAGCACCCAAGCAGGGATTCGAGGGAGCTCCCAACGCGCAGGTGCGCATCGAGCCCGCTTTCGCTCCGGGCCTCGACGGGATCGAGCCGGGGGACGACCTTTTCGTTCTCACCTGGCTGCACGAGGCTGAGCGTGACACCCTCGCGGTCCACCCGCGCGATGATGTTGCGAGACCGCTAACCGGCGTATTCGCCACGCGCTCGGCGGATCGGCCCAATCCGGTCGGGCTCCACCGGGTCACGGTTCTGACGATCGACAAGGACAGCGCCGTGCTCGAGGTGCAGGGGCTCGAAGCGATCGACGGCACGCCTGTCATCGACCTCAAGCCCGTTCTCGTACAATTCAACGAGGGCTGACGCCTGGGATCCCCGGCAACGCCCTCTGAGGTAGCGATGGACGAAGACCTGGCCGGCATGAGCCGCGAACAACTGATCGAACAAGTGCGGAGCCTCCGCGCCGGGATCCGGTCGCATCGCGACAGCTCCGGCCACGACCTGTGCTGGCACCATCCTGAGCTGTGGCGTCTCCTGCCGGAGCAACAGGACCCGTTGCCCACTGTCCCCGACTGGCCGACCTTCCTGCGAGGGTGTGTGCGCTATCGCCAGTCGCTCGACGAGCAGCTGCCGGACGCGCCGCGGTCGCATAAGCCCTATGACGGCTGAGAGAACCGGCGGGCTGGCATCCAACACCAGGCTTTCCACGGTGGAACCTTTCAGGGAGGCGATGTGCGGGGACTTCTGGGGTGGGCAGGGGCAACCGTCGGTGGTGCGGTCGGCTGGTGGGCAGGGGCCCCGGTGGGCATCTTCACGGCGTGCATCGCAAGCATCGTCGGCACGGGCGCAGGGCTCTATCTCGGGCGCTGGGTGTCAGTTCGGCTGCTGGACTAGAACGAGCAGGGCAGCCCGCTCGCCGCCGACGAGGGCTGCATCGGCTCCACTGACGTTCTTCATAGTCCAGTGCACGGGGGCCGGCTATCCGATCGTGCGTGAGGTGCCGGCGTCTGGGATCGAGCGGATGCACCTCGCCGACCCGTTCGGAAATCGGATCGAATTGCTGGAACTACAACCAGCGGACTGAAGCGCCGCCGGGGCCACCCTTCTCCATTCACGCTGCCACCTCCAGCCTGCACTCACCCCCGGCGCCCTCTGGTCGGATGCGAGTCCTGAGTGCAATGTTGTCGCCCCGGGCAATCCCGCCTGGCACCTGTTTCCGAGGAGGATCAGATGGACTGGCTCCTCAACCTGCCCGTCTCGGGGCTGGCGCTCGCAATCCTCGCGGCGCACTATCTCCTGGCGGCCGTCATCTACATGGTGGTCACCAGGCTTGCGGTCGGTGAGCGGACCCGCGCGTTCAAGGCCATCTCTCCTGGCATGCTGCCGCCGCTCTCAGTCGTCTTTGCCTTGCTCGTGGGGTTCCTCGCCGCGCAGGTGTGGAGCGACGCCGACCGGGCAAGCACGGCGGTCAACCGCGAGGCGAGCGCGCTCCGCGCGACCGTCCTGCTCTCCAGAGAGTTCCCCGGCGAGCCCCAGGCGCGGCTGAACGACCTGGTCCGCCAGCACATCCAGATGGCCGTCCAGGAGGGGTGGCCCGCGATGGCGCGCCATAGCGTGACGCTCACCATCGTTCCCCGCGCGCTCGCCGACGCGCTCGAGCTCTCGCTCCGCCTCGACCCGCATTCGCCGGGGCAGGTCATCGCCCAGCGCGAGCTCGTGACCTCGATTCAGAACGCGTTCGATGCTCGCCGGCAGCGCATCGTGCTGAGCGGCTCGTCCGTCAGCGTGGTCAAGTGGGCGGCGCTGATGGTTCAGGTAGGCCTCATCCTGCTGACCATCGCCATGGTCCACTGCGACAATCCGACGGCCAACCGAATCATTCTTGGCATCTTCGCGACCGGCGCCGCGGCCGCCATCCTGCTGGTCGCCGCGTATAGCCGCCCATTCTCCGGGGCCATTTCGGTCAAGCCGACTCTGCTCCTCTACGTCATGCCCGAAGGCAGCGGGGGACACTGAGAGGAGGTCGGCGTGAGGCGCTGCCTGGGCGTAGCGCTCACCTTCGTTTCGGTGTCGGTCACGACCGCTGCGGCACAAGCCATCACCGGGCCCGACACCGTCCTCGTCCAGAGTGGAGCGCTCACGTTGCGCGCACTGCTCTGGCGCCCCGTCGGCTCCGGCCCGTTCCCGGCCGTCCTGTTCAACCACGGCAGGCACGGCACCGGCGAACCGATCGATATGGGCGAACCCGCCGTCATAGGCGCCGTCTTTGCCCGACATGGCTTCGTCCTTCTCTACTTGTTCCGTCAGGGCGTCGGCCTGTCCACCGGCCAGGGCACGGCCGAGGGCGATCTCATGGAACGCGCGATGGCCGCGGAGGGCCAACAGGGCCGGAATCGGGAGCAGCTACAGTTACTCGAGAAGGACGAGCTGAACGAGGCTCTTTCCGCGCTTGCGGTCTTGCACCATCGGCGTGAAGTGGACCCGAATCGTGTCGCGGTCGCGGGACATTCGTTCGGTGCCTCGCTGACGCTTCTTCTCGCCGAACGCGACACATCCCTTCGAGCGGCCGTGGTGTTCTCCGGGTCCGCCGTGAGCTGGGATCGTTCGCCTGAGCTGCGCCGACGGCTCGAGGAGGCCGTGGGCCGCGTCGTCGCACCCGTGTTCTTCATCCATGCGGCCAACGACTACTCCGTCGCACCTGGCACGACGCTGGCTGCCGAGATGGAGCGGCTCGGCCGCCCGCATCGGTTGAAAGTGTATCCCGCGGTGGGTCGGACGCCGGCCGAAGGACACGCCCTGGTCTACCTTCGCGTGGCCGAGTGGGAGCCCGACGTGTTCGACTTCCTCGACTTCCTGCACCACTAGTAACCCCAGCACACTCTCGGTGCATCTGTTTGCACCCCCGTCGGCACGGGGGTTGCCGCGCACGCCGTCCGGTGGAGCGGAACTCTAGCCACCAGCCCCAGTTATCAACGGAAGCCCGCCACGACGCGGGGACGTAAAGCGAGGAATCTCGCAAGAGGCGAGACCCCTCCTGTTCAACCACAGCCGGGAGACAGCCATGCGGCGCACGTTCATGCTTTCGTTGGCCCTTCCTTTCTATCTGACCGCGCAGGCAGCGGCCCAGACTTGCGTCGGCATGCCGTCGTTCTCGAGCGGCCAGATGCAGATCGCGGGCGGCGGCCAGTTCGCGGACGGGGTCAGCAGCTTCGGCGGCACGTTCGGGTACGGCACGCCGAAAGCCCTGTACGGCAAGGCCGGAGTCGGCACCACGTCCTACGACGCGTTTGATGGGTCGTCGTTCGACTTCAACGTCGGCGGCGGCTACCAGATCCCGCTGCACACCAGCCGCACGGCCGAGCTCTGCCCGGTCGCCAACCTGAGCATCGGCTCGGGGCCGAAGGATGTGCTGGGAACCGGCACGGATATCTCGAGCCGCACACTCGCGTTCGGGGCGTCCGTCGGGGCGTTGCTCGGACGCAGCCCGCAGCTCCGGATCCTGCCGAACGCGAGCTTCCAGTTCGCCAACACGCGCGCGAGCGCGGACGACGGCACGGGTTCGGCTTCCGACTCGCAGAGCTATGCGTTGCTCACGCTGGGCACCGGGTTCGTGTTCAACTCGCGGTTCAGCCTGAACCCGAGCATCAACTTCCCGATCGGGCTCGACGGCGGCGACACGTCCTTCGGTCTGATGGGGGCGATGAACTTCGGCCGCTGACGCGTTGGAGTGCCAAGGGGGTGGGGTACGGCCGGTGCGGCCGTGCTCCGCCCCCTTCGCTTGTGCGCTCGCGTCGTCAGGTCTTGCGGGCCGGCAGAGGGTAACCGGCGATCAGGCGACGCAGCGCCCCGAGCAGATCGTCCGGCGTGAAGGGCTTGGCGAGGAAGGGCCCGGGGGCCTCGGCCGGCGCGGCATACCCCGAGATGAACAGGATGGGTGGGGACTCGCCGGTCTGTCGCATGGTCGCCGCGAAGGAGATCCCGTCGATCTCCGGCAAGCGAATGTCGGTCACGACCGCTGCAATATCCCGCTTCAACGTATCGAACATGTCCAGCGCCTCTCGCACGTCCCCGGCCGCCAGAACTCGATAGTCGTCCTGGAGCGTCACCGTGAGGATTCGGCGCATGAGGGGCTCGTCGTCCACTACCAGCACGAGTGGCTGCTGCAGCGCCCTGAGAGATGGGTTGGGATCCGCCATAGGCAGAAGGTATTTCCGGCCGAGTGAACGCGACATGGTTCATTCGAGCCATAGCCGGAATCAGAGGATCGGGTGAAAGCGCCACTGACGCGCCACTATCCCGGCGTCGAGTCGCGTGGCCAAGCCCGCGTCCTACAACCGTCAATCCCCAGTTTGCCTCGTGGGTTCGCTTCCCGCACTCATCCCGGCACCCGGGGCAATCCTGGCATCGTTTCGGGTCAGCGCCCGACCGACGGCGCCGAGCAGCGCTTCGGGTGTGAAGGGTTTCCGAAGCAGTGGGGCAGGCAGCTGCTCGGCGTCTTCGGGGCCGAAGCCGGACATAAAGAGCACGGGCGTACCCGGGTAGTGCCTGGTGAGCCATCGCGCGAACGCCTCGCCGCGCATCAGCGGCATTCTGAGGTCGGTGACGACGAGGCCCGGTGGCCCGCGGCCCTCGATCAGCGCGACCGCACTGACTCCATCGGCGGCGGTGGCCACGCGATATCCCGCCTGCGAGAGAATGCGTGAAATCATCAGGCGCACGGGAAGCGTGTCGTCGACGATGAGCACGAGGGGGGATCCGGAGAGCCGCTCCACATTGATCAAGGCACACTCCGCGCTGTGAGAAACCGAATCTACGGTCTTCCCGGCGGTCTCCCGGCGCAAAAACTACAACGGATGGATCGCCACCACGCACGTTCTGGGGATGTCTGGACGTTACCGTCGATGGATGGGGCGTCGGGCAGTCATGACGGGACACCAGGGTCGGGATAACAGCGGCAGGGTGGAGGACGCCGAATACGAGGTGATGGTCGACGTCACGCTCGGTCGTTCAGTGACGCCGTGTTCCTCTCATAGGGTTCGGGTAGTCGGACCATCGCGTGCGGGCCCGACCCCGGACCGACGCTTCCGGTCGACCACCGCGGAACTCGAAGGCCTCGTTGGGAAGCGCCCGCACCGCACGAGCGATCGGCTCGTCGTTCTTGAGTGCTTCATCGGCCATCGCGCTGGCGGGGAGCCAGCTGTTCCTGGGCGCCCAGGGATACCGATCGGCGGCCTCCGGTCGGAGTCGGGCCTCGCGGAGGACTGGGGTGTCTCGAAGGTCGAAGGTCATTGAAGATCAGATAGAGCCGAACTCGGTGGCCGTCAATGCTGCCCTCTGTCACAATTCTCCGAGACTGCGGAGCTCCCTGCCGCGCACCGTTACACGGCGTCTTCGTCCTCGAACTCGAAAATGTCCACTGGCAGCAGCCGTCGCCGGCTCTCGACCTCCAGCCAGAGCTGGCCCGCCGGCGGCAGGGGACAGAGGGCCGCGTCGTTGCGGTCGAGCACGCGATACCAGGTCCGCCCCAGACTCGGATGCTGCGCCTCGAGGCCGGGGCGAAGTCGGGCCATGCGTCGAGTGGACGGCGTGGAGCGTGCGGGATCGGACATCGCTGCCTCCGCTCCGGTTCGCTCCGCCCGAGGGCGGCAGGCGGAACTCCGGATGCTCGGATGACCAGGGATGAACCGCAGGACCGATGACAGTGCACGTCGAAGGTGAAATTGGCAAGAGTAGCGGAACAATTGACCCGTCGGCGCTGCCACCGCCGCGTGACGGTGCGGCACAATGCCGAGGTGTTTCGGGGATGGGTGCCAACTTGTCCCGCCGCCGGCCTGGTGGCGGCGGGCACGATCACGATTTCACGCTGCTGCTCTACCGATACACGATCGCGGGGCTTCCAGGCGGTTCAAGGCTCATCACGCCGGCGGCTGGCCTTCCGTAGGTGCGCCGTTCCCGTGATGTTTCCACCGCTCCTGCCGTTGCTGCTCGGCCGCCTTGCGCTGGTCCTCCCGCCACTTCTGATACCGCTTCCACTGGTCCTTGTCGAGCATGTCCTTGAGCGCATCGTCGAAGGCGGACTGCCGCCGCGTGAGCTCATCGTTGATGGGCATGAACACCTCCCGGCGCCGCTGGAACGCTTCGCGATCCTCGCTATCCGAGCCGCTGGTCATGTCCCGGCGGAGCATCGCCAAGCTGTCCCGCTGGGGCTTCGTATCCGCCATGAAGTGGTCATAGAGCCCTTTGTAGCCATCGACCTTGTCGGCCGGGAGCTGCACCAGGCTCGCGAATTCGTCGGGGGCGGGTGGTCCCTTGAGCACGACAGGATCCGGAGGCGTGCCGTGACCTCGGCCGTGCATCCGGCCCGAGTATCCGCCGCCTTGACCGGCGCCAGAATCATTGGAGTACTGGGCCACAGCCGCCGGTGCGGCGATTGCGAGGGTGAAGAGCGCGAGTGACAGGGCGCGGAAGCGCATGGACGAACCTCCCAAATCGGGTACGTGGGGTCGAACGCAAGCACATACACCGTCCCCGCCCGGCGCGTTGGCCCGATGCCTTCCCGTCGGGGCGGGCTCAAGCTGCGGAGGCGCTGTCGCCTAGTTACATTCTCCAGATGAGCGCGACCCTTCAGCCTGCCAAGCAGGCCCCGACTGCGGGAGCCGGTGTGCCCACGATCTGGCTCGACGGCAAGTGGTACGATCGCGACACCGCGACGGTCTCGGTGTACGATCACGGATTGCTGTACGGCGACGGAGTCTTCGAAGGCATCCGCATCTACGGCGGGAGGATTTTCCGCCTTGCGGAGCACCTCGAGCGCCTCTACGACTCCGCGCACGCCATCTGGCTCACGATTCCGATGCCTCGCGACGAGATGGCGGCCGTGACGGAGGAAGCCGTCCGCCGCTCCGGCATCACCGAGGGCTACATCCGCCACATCATCACCCGCGGCGTGGGCGATCTCGGCCTCGATCCGCGGAAGTGCCCTCGGCCCTCCATCATCATCATCGTGGACACGATCAAGTTGTGGCCCGAGGAAGTGTACGAGACGGGCCTCAAGGTCGTGACCGCGGGGACGCCGATTCCCCAGCGCGAGTCGCTCTCGCCCCGGGTGAAGTCGCTCAACTACATGGCGCACATCCTCGCCAAGATCGAGGGCGTGCAGGCGGGCGCCGACGAGGTGCTCATGCTCGACAGCGCGGGCAGCGTCGCCGAAGGCTCCGGCCAGAACCTGTTCATCGCGAAGCACGGCATCCTCTCGACGCCGGCGGTATACGCGGGCATCCTCAAGGGCGTGACGCGCGACGTCGTGATCGAGCTCGCGCGCGGCGCGGGCTACGAGGTCCGGGAAACGATGCTCAACCGCTACGACGTCTATACCGCGGACGAGGCGTTCTTCACCGGCACGGCCGCCGAGGTCGTCGCCATCCGGCAGGTGGATGGCCGGCTGATCGGCGCGGGCAAGTCGGGCCCGATCACGCGCGATCTCCGCACCCGCTTCCAGGCCCTCGTGCGGAGCTGACCACGCTCCTGTAGGTCGCCATCCCGACGCTCGACGAAGCGCCGAACCTGCCCCGGCTCCTGCAGGATTCTCTCGGCGCTCACCGACCCCCATGACATCATCGTCGCCGCCGACGGCAGCTCGGTCGGGACCCCCGACTCTTGACCTGATCTCCGGCCGCGGCCCATATTGGCCGACCCTCGACGGCCGAGCGGTGCCTCAGCCCGGAGCCTGCGGATGGTGTGGAGAGTCGTCGAACACGACGACCGGCGGTGGAACGTGTCAATCGCGGCTGAACGACGCGCCAACTCCCCGCAGTGGAATCTGGTGTTCTCGTTCCGACCGACCGACGTTGGGCAGGATTCGTTCTGGGCCACCTATCCGCTCTCGTCCTCATCGCGGTCCGCGCTGTTCGCGCAGGCCGAAAAGATTCCGGACGACACCATCGCCGCCTTCCTCGCGGAGCATCTGCAATGACCCGCCCTCCCGTGCGCCCGGTGTCGCTCCAGGACCTCCGTCGTATTACCGAGACGCTTGCCGCCGTTCGCGGGCATACCGTGGGCGGGGCCGTGATGCGCTCGGATCGGCGGCAGCTCCGCGTCGAGATGGCCGACGGCCAGCTGCTGGTTGTCGGCGTGGATATGGACGAGGCCGGCCATCCGCAGCTCGAGGTCGATGTCATCCGTCCGCCCGCCGAGCACGGCAATCAGCTCGAGGTCCGTTTCGAGACCGCATGACGTTGACTGGCATGGCCTTTGCCCCCCGAGGAGCGCTATGTCGCCTCCCAACCCGCTCAGCGAACGGCTCCGATTTTCCGAGTTCGTGCTCGACCGGCTGCCGAACGGGCGGTGCCGCGCGAGGGTTGGGCTGACCTGGAAGGACTCGGAGCATTTCACCGCGGAGAACGAAGGACTCGGCTCGCAGGCCGGTGAGCTGCGGTGCTCAGCACAGGCGTGCGTGGAGGCCCTCACGCAGGCAGTGCAGGGCGACATGAGGTTCGAGCTCCTCGGCGTGAAGGCCGTTCGAGCCTTCGACGCCACCGTCGTCATCGTGTCGCTGGCCGTGCAGGGCGAAGGCAGTGGGCACCGCGTCGTCGGCTCCTACCTCACCGAAAGCGACGCTGCCCGAGGTGCGGCACTCGCCGTGCTGAACGCTACCAACCGTATCCTGGGTAACCGCCTCTTCATGCGTTAGACGCCTCGGAGGCCGGGCAGCTTGCCGTAGTTCGCCTCGGCTCCCGCGGTTTGCGTACCCGAATGTTCCCCGAACCGGCTCGCGTGCCCTGCCCGGTCGGAGGTACCGTTTCTCCGCTCACCCCGGAGTACGTGATGCAGCGGTTCGTCCTCTTGTCGTTCCTTGCGGTCACCCTCGCGTGCGGCGGTCATCGGCGCCCGCAGGAGGGCGGGCCCGTGCCAGAGGCCGCGCTGCCCGCCGCCCCGACCGACTCGCTCGCGCACGCCCCCCAGGCCAGCGAAGCACTCCTGCCGCCCGCGCCCGACCTCGACACGCTGGTCCCTGCGGACGAGCTTGCGGCCGAGCTTCGCCTCGCGGCCGACAGCGCGGCCGACGAAGCCGTGCTCGAGGAGCTCGATGAGGCGCACCCGGGCGATGAGGACGCCGCCGACGATGCGCTGACCCCGACGCCGGTCAGATGGGACATCGACGTCGACACGTACACCAGTCACGATCGCGTGCAGTACTACCTGGACTTCTTCCAGGGGAAGGGTCGCGAGCGCATGGGGACCTGGCTCGCGCGCATGCCGCGCTACGAGGGCATGATCCGCCAGCGCCTGGCGGAGCAAGGCCTGCCGGGCGACCTCGTGTATCTCGCGCTGATCGAGAGCGGCTTCTCCAACACCGCGACGAGCCGCGCCAAGGCCGTGGGCATGTGGCAGTTCATGAAGGGCACGGCGAGAGGTTACGGCCTGCGGGTCGATTCGTGGGTGGACGAGCGGCGGGATCCGTATCGGGCGACGACGGCCGCGGCCCGGCATCTCAAGGGTCTGAACGCGCGGTTCGGTTCCGTGTATATGGCGGCGGCCGCCTACAACGCCGGAGCGGGCAAGGTCTCGCGCGGCGTGCGCCGCCTGCCCGACGACGAGGACGCCGACTCGATCAACTCGGACGCCACCTTCTTCCGGCTCTACGACACTAAGCTGCTGCGTCGCGAGACCAAGGACTACGTTCCGAAGCTGATCGCCGCGGCGCGCATCGCGAAGGAGCCGGCGCGCTACGGCTTTCACATCGACTCCGTCGAGCCGTCGAGCTACGACTCGATCGTCGTGCCCACGATGACCGGCCTTGACGTGATCGCCCGCCTGGCCGATACCACTGTCGCCGCCATCCGCGAGATGAATCCGCAGTATCTCCGTCTCGCCACGCCGCCGGGAGTCGCCTCCCTGGTGCGGATCCCCACCGGCCGTGGGCCTTCCACGGTCGCGGCCTACGCCGAGCTGCCGCCCGCGCGGCGTATCACCTTCGTCGAGCACACGGTGGCGCGGGGCGAGACGATGAGCGGAATCGCCGCGCGCTACCACGTGAGCCAGCGGCTCCTGACGGAGGCGAACCCCAAGCTGCGCGGGCGCATGCTGCGGCCGGGAATGCGGGTGATCGTGCCGACGGGCGGCGCCATCTCCACCTCGGTGGCTCGCCGCATGGCTGACCCGGTGGAGCCGGCGTCGAGCAGCGCCACCGGATTCCACCGCGTGCGTCGTGGCGAGACCCTCTCGGGCCTCGCGTCGGAGTACGGCGTCACCGTGCGACAGATTCGGGCCTGGAACGGCCTCGGGCCCGAGGACGGGATCCGGTCGGGTCAGCGACTCCGCGTGACGGCGCCCCGGGCCGAACGGCGCGCGAGCCCGACGAAGCTCGCCTCATCCGACGCCTCGGCGGCGCGCAGGCACACCGTACGGCGCGGGGAGACGCTGAGCGGCCTCGCCAAGCGTTACGGCGTGTCGGTGCAGGCGCTCCGGGACGCGAACGGCCTGTCCGGCGAGGATGGGCTCCGCGCCGGCGCAACGATCAAGATTCCTGGATGACGGGATAGCGCTCGCGGGTCATCCCAAACGAAACAAAGGGGGGCATGCGTCCGCGCATGCCCCCTTCGCTTGCTCCAGCGACTCCGGCTTACCGCCGAGCGGCTACCGCCAACCCGGTCCCGTCGAGCTGGGCGCCCGATAGCCGTCGAGCACCGCGGCGGGATACCCGTTGGTCGGGTCGCCGCCCTGCGCCAGGATGTCCGCCACCTTGGCCGGCCCGCGATTGTACGCGAGGAGCGCGAGATGGGTGTTGCGGTCGAACCTCGTCAGCAACTCGTTCAGGAAGCGGAAGCCGATCCGCAGGTTCAGCTCGCGGTTCGTCATCAGCGCCCGCTCGGTCACGCCCGGCTCATAGAACCGCGCGGTGGCCACCTGCACCTGCGTGTAGCCGATCGCCCCCATCGGGCTGCGGGCGTTCGCCTTGAAGTCGCTCTCGATCTTCACCAGCTGGAAGCCAAGGGCCGGATCGATGCCCTCACCCAGCGCGACATCGTAGATCGACGCGGCCAGGTCGGCCGGGATCCGGTACTTGCTGGAGCTCGCCATGATCGCGTTGGCGCGGTCGAGCTGGATCTTGAGCAGGTCCCGATCGCCGTTCGCGGCGGCCAGCTGGTCCGCCAGGCTTCCGATGCGGCGCGCGGCGACGATGATCGTCGCGTCCGCGCTCTTCGCGGCCGAATCGGTGGCGCGAACGCGCCTGGTCCAGCCCGCCAGCGAGCCCACGACCGCCGCGGTCACGAGCAGGAGGCCACCACGCACGAGCAGGTTGCGCAGGGTGCGCGGACCGGGATCGTTGTATTTATCGGTCGGTCGCTTCATGGCCAACCTCCTGTACGAGAAGGCCGCGTCCTCCAGGTCCTAGGGATCGGAGCGGCGCCAGTCTCCCCGGGTCCCCCCGGTCTTGCTGAGCAGACGAACACCTTCGATGACCATCGCCCGGTCTATGGCTTTCACCATATCATAAACTGTCAGGCACGCCACGGTTGCGGCTGTGAGCGCCTCCATCTCGACGCCTGTGCGCCCCGTCACCTTTGCCGTTGCGGTCACGCGCAGGCCCGGCAGGTCCGGCTCCAGCCGTGCCTCGACGGTCACGACGTCGAGCCCCAGCGGGTGACACAGCGGGATCAACTCGCCGGTGCGCTTGGCCGCCATCACCCCGGCGACCTCCGCCACCGCCAGCACGTCGCCCTTCGCGACGGCGTGCGCGGCCACCTGCTCGTAGGCCTCGCGCGACATCCTCACCAGTCCCTCGGCGGTGGCCGTGCGCTCCGTCTCCGGCTTGCCGCCCACGTCCACCATGCGCGCCCGGCTCGCCTCGTCGAGGTGGCTCAGCTTCACAACACCTCCGCCAGGTCCTCGCCCAGGGCGGCGAGGAGGATCTGCGGGTTGACGTTGCCGTACGCCGCTTCGCGAGCCTCGGCGACCCGTTCCATCGCGCGGAGCAGGGACGCGGTGTCGGCACGCTTGAGCAGTGCCGGCGGGACGGGGCGTCTGGTGGCCTGACCCATCCCGCCGCGGGCGGCGTCACCCAACGTCTCCGCCAGCGCATCGAGCATCGCGGTGAACTCGCCGCGGGCAGAGAACGGCGCCTGCTTGAGCGCCCGCTCGTAGCGGTCGGCCGGGCCGGCGAGCACCGTTTCCAGGAGCTGCCCGGCCGCCCGATGGGCCTTGGCGCTCTCATCGCCGGCGGCCAGCGCATCGCCGATCGAGCCGCCGGCGAGCGCCACGCGGTCCTCGAGAGCGCGGCCGGCGAGCGGCGAGTCCACTTCGCGCGAGAGGAACCCGCGCACCTCGTCATCCGCCAGGCGGTTGAGCCGCACCGGCACCGCTCGGGAGCGGATGGTCGGCAGGAGCCGACGGGGATCCATGGTCGTAAGCAGAAAGAGGCTCCCCCTGGGCGGCTCCTCGAGCAGCTTGAGGAGCGCGTTCGCCGCTTCCTGACTGGACTCCTGCGGCACCAGGCGCTCGGCGTCGCCGAGGATGAACACGCGGCGGCCGCCCTCCACCGAGGTGAGCGAAGCGTGCCGCTGGAGCAGGCGCACCGACGCCATCGAGTGGCTCGCCATCCCGTCGGGCGGCCCGTAGAGCGGCTTCGTCCGGCGCTCGTCCATCGTCTCAGCGATGGCCTGGGCCGCTTCGTCAATCGCCTTGTCCGGATCCGCGGCCTTGGGACGCGGAATCGGGACGAACCAGTGCAGGTCGGGGTGGCTCAGCCCATCCACGAGACGACAGGGCCGACAGCGCCCGCACGGCTCGAGACCTCGTTCCTGACAGAAGACGAGCTGGCTGAGCCAGAGCGCCAGCCGCTGTTTCCCGATCCCCGGCGGGCCGGAGATGGTGATCACCTGGGGGAGGCGGTCAGTTCGGACCGCTTGAGCCAAGCGCTGACGGGCGGTTGCGTGCCCGGTCATGGGTGGCAGCGACATGGACAGAAGGTAAGGAGCGCTGGGGAAAAGGGTAGCTACGCGGTGTAACATGTTTTTCAACAATGACTTAAGTTGGTCGTCGGTATCACTTTGCCGCATAAAGTAGCCACGGGAAGCTACTTCGCTTCTTAGGGCGGGAGAACGCTCGCTGGGGTTTGCCATCGGCCAGGTATCCCGGTTGCGAGATCCGCTCCCTTTGTCGCATTACCCCCGACCGCTGGCTGGGGCTTGTCGGTGGCGGCGTGATGGTCATATAGTGACGCCTTGATGGCGCCTCGACTCCCGCCCTTGTCCCGTCGATCTGGGTCGCTCGAGGTTTGGCGTGAAAGTGATGCAGGGCCAGTGTCGAAATGAGGTCCTGTCGGCCCGGCTGCCCCGATAGGACGCAGGCCGACAGGACCTCTAGGCTTAAGGCAGTTGCGCCTTGACCCTCGATACCGAGCGGGCGAAATTCTACCCCGCGCAGTGCTATCTTCTTCCCGAGTAGCTCAGTTGGTAGAGCAGGTGACTGTTAATCACCGGGTCGGGGGTTCGAGTCCCTCCTCGGGAGCCTCAGCAAGACAACGGATTAGCGAGAGCGGCAACGAGTTACGGGCAACCGGGCTTGTTGCCGCTTTTGCTTGCTGATTGTCAGTTTTGGCCTGATTTTGGACCTGTGGGATGACACCGGGGATAACACTCCGGCCCCCCACCTGTACCAGCGCCGCCCTCGCCTCCTGCATCTTGATCTCGAAGGATCAGCGGAGCTACATCGTGCTCGACCCCAACGGGACCGCGTACCCCGGCTCACCGCACTATGGGCTCGCCAAGCTGACGGCGGAACTGATCGCCGAAGTCGAAGCCGAGCGTGGCCCGATGGACGACGAATACCGCGCGGCCCGAGCGCGGGACCTCGACTACCTGCTTTGAGGCGCACATGGACCCGATCACTCAGGCGTCCATCGCCCAGGCATTGGACCGGTGCATCGCACCGATGCCGCGTTGTCGGCCCTGAACACCCGCGTCGAGCAGTTGGAAGCCGCGCTGGCCGAGGCGCGCGCCTCGACACGGAAGAAATGAGCGCCGGACGTGCTCGCCGACGCCCGCTCGGATCGGGACAAGGGGAACGGGCACATTTCGCCGCCGCCGTGCTCGCCGCCGGGGTGCCCGTGCGCTTCGCCGTCACCGATGACGGGATAGCGTTCTACGCCTTCACCTAGGCCGATCTGCTCCGCGCCTATCGCGTGGCTGGCGGGCCGCTCCGGCGCTGGGAATTGCGCCAGAACGCCAAGGCCCTGGGTATCCGGCTCCCCCGGTGGGCCCGCAGCCGGTCGCCTTGACGGGCAAGGAATACGCGGTAGCATAGGCGCATACCCTCCACAGCCCCACCCGGCACGAGCCGCTCCGGCCCGCCCCGGCTTCGCGCTCGCGGCCAAGGGTGCTTTCCATGCGCAGGGCTCCGGGTACTCCTGTGCCCTGTGTGCCACCCGCCGCTCACGCAGCTCCACGCCTCGTGAAAGTTCAGAACTCATGACTTGAGGAGGAGCCGTGCGCATGAATCGGCACGTGGCACTCGCAGCTACTATGCGCTTCTCGCATGTCTTTCCCTTGGTCGCCGTTGCCGCGTTGCTCGCGGCCTGCGGTGACGAGGGCACCGATCCGTCGAACAGTCCGTCGAACACAGCACCGACGGCGGCTTTCGCGGCCCAGTGCAACCCGCTCACCTGCACGTTCGCTAACAGCAGCACCGATACCGACGGCACCATCGAGGGCTACGACTGGGACTTCGGCGACCACGGCCCCCATGTGACCACGCGGGATGCGGTCCACACCTATCCCGCCCCGGGCGGCCGGTTCACCGTGACGCTCACCGTGACCGACGATGACGGCGAGACCGCGACCGCCACCAGGGAGGTGGACGCGAGTGAGGCGAATGTCGCTCCCACGGCGGATTTCACGGTCTCCTGCACCGACCTCACCTGCACCTTCAGCGATGGGAGTTCCGACGGCAACGTCGGCGGCTCGGTGGCGTCGTACGCCTGGGACTTCGGCGACGGCGAGACCAGCACAGAAGCGAACCCGGTGCACGGCTACGCGGCCACCGGCCATTACCTGGTCGCGCTGACCGTCACCGACGACGTGGGGGCGACGGGGACCGTCTCCCGGAGGATCCCCGTCCCCGCTGCGCCCGGTCCACCGGGCGCGTTTCCGCCCGTTCCCGCGGGCGCGCTGACGTACGTCCGGGTCTCCGCGGAAGCGAGCGGCGCGAAATCCCGCTACGTCCTCTACGAGGATAGCACCTTTGCCCTGCAATACCTGACGACGTCCTTCGGCTTCTTCGAGTACACGGGGAGGTATGCGCGGGTGAACGCGTCCATCAGTCTCGACTTCGACGCGAGCCGGCCGCAGTGGCAGGCAACCGCCACCTACCAGGGAGACTCCCTGGTCGTCACCTACAACCTGGACATGGCGCTCAGCGGTTTCGAGGACGGCGTCTACCGGGTGGCACCTACCATCACCATCTTGCCCCTCCCCCCCGTATTCGTTCTCTGTTACCCTGCAATCGGGGGCAATCGACCATGCCCGTCGACTATATCCGTGGCCATCAGCAACACTGGGGGTGGGACACTCAACTGGACATCCAGTAAGAACGGGACTTGGCTCAGGAGATCCCCCCCGGTATCAGGGACAGCGCCGTCTACCATGAAGTTTTCGGTTGATGGCACAGGCCTGCCGTTGGGCACCTACTCAGGCTGGATTAAGGTATCGGCTACGGGAGCGACCAACAGCCCTCAGATGGTGACAGTGATAATGCGAAGGCGCTAGCGTCTTCTAGGGCGACGAACAGTTGAGCCAAGCTCCGATACCCTCATGCGCGGTAGGTGACCCTATGCGCCGGCAAAACTCGGCGGAGAACTCGGCGCGTCAAGGTCGGCCCGAGCGCGACGCCCAAGGCCGCCTTCGTGGCGGCAATCCCGGCAACTCGGGCGGGAAACCGGGCAAGAGCGGACGGCCGAAATCCGAGGTGCGACTCTTGAGGTCGAGCGCCCCGCCCATCTCGGCGCGGCACTTCAAGCCGCTCCTCACGGCCTACTACCCGCTGCCCGATGTCCGGGTGTACGACCTGCGACACACGCACGTGACGCACCTGCTCGCGGCAGGGACGCCGGTACACGTGGTCGCGAAGCGCGTCGGCCACGCCAGCGCCAAGATGACGCTCGACGTGTACGGGCACGTGCTGAGCGGGCAGGACGGGGATGCGGTGGCGAAGCTGGAAGCCTATTGGGCGGCGGGCGTGTGACGGCCGGGTTGACGCCGCCCGTGCAGGATACCGTCCACGTTCCCGTCTCTGTCCTGAGTGATTCGGTCCGAGCTATCCTCGGCTCCACGCACATTGCTGATAGTGTGCGGGCAACTCTCGGTTCGTTGTCGGTGCATGTCGCCGAAACAGTCAGTGACTCGGTCCGAGCTATCCTCGGCTCCACGCACATTGCTGATAGTGTGCGGGCAACTCTCGGTTCGTTGTCGGCGCACATCGCCGAAACAGTCAGTGACTCGGTCCGAGCTATCCTCGGCTCAATGCACATTGCTGACAGTGTGCGGGCAACTCTCGGTTCGTTGTCGGTGCACGTCGCCGACACAGTCAGGGTCGCTTCTTCTCCCGAAGGTTGGTCAGTCGCGAACAGGATTGCTATTGGCGCGCTCTTCGTGTCGGGGGTGTTCTCGATTCTGCTCTTCCGGTTGCAGCGGGCACAGAACGCAATGGTTGCGCGCCACGAGCGAGAGCGGCGCGAGTTGGAGCAACAGGTCCGGGCACAGCAGGGGGACGCGGCTGACAAGCGCATCGGATGGGCCGCATTCAAGCTCGCGCGGCAACTACGTTCGTGGCTGGACGAGCCGGTCCCTTACTCCGACCGACTGCCCGGCGACTTGGTCGCCGAGGTGCGTGGCACCAACAGCGAGCGGCTCCACCTTCTTCAAGCATGGGCATGGAAGCGGTGCGGAGCCAATGAGATGAAGGCCGCTGAAGATCGCGCGGAAGCCCTCATCGACAATGCCCCGGCGGCTAGCAAGGAGGCTCAACATAAGGCCGTCGAGGCATTCAGACTGTTCCACCAGGCAGTGGGCGACCTGAACAAAGGCCTCTTGCACTGGCGGCAAGAGAAGCTCGACATGGCGCAGCACTGTTTGATTACCGGGCACGATGTGCTGGCGGTGTGCGTCGAGCGACTTACGGAGCTGATCCCCGACGAGTTGGAAGGCGAACTCGTGTTCCTTCGAGATGGGGCTTACACCATGCGGGGCTACGCGCCAACCCTCTCGACTCGCTCGCCTGCGCCTGACGGTCCAGCGCCGCCTCAAGGCGGATGATCCAGGCGCGAGGATAACAGTGGGATAACATCGGCCCGGCGCGAGCGCGCAAGTCGTTGCGCCGCACGGCCCGCCCGGCGGGCTATCGCTTCCTGTTAATCACCGGGTCGGGGATTCGAGTCCCTCCTCGGGAGCCTGAACAAGACAACGGATTTAGCCAGAGCGGCGACAGGTTACGGGCAACCGGGCTTGTTGCCGCTCTTGTTTCCCGGTTGCCCGTCTTGGGGTGATTTTGGACCTGCGGGGATAACACCGGGGCGGCTAGGTGCTTGTCTTAGTACCTCCCGTACCGTAGACGGGATGATGACCTTGCCCGACTTCCGGAGGAAGGCGTCAATCTCCCGCAGGGCATCCCCGGAGAGATGCTCTACCGCGTCCTTGTGTAGCTCTCGGTGGTATGGTCAATCTCGGTGGTATGGTCAATCAATGATCGCGATCGCGTCAACTTCGATCAGGTAGTCGGGGGACAGCGTCGCTACGCCGAGCACCACGTCCGCTGGCTTGTGATCTCCGAACAGCGCTATCCGGGCCTTTTCAATAATCGGCAAGCATTCGTCGCGTTTGTAATTGACGACGTAGATTGTGATCCTGGTGACCTGCGCAGGCCGCGCACCGGCAGCAGCAAGTGCTCGGCCGAGATTGCCAAACACCTGGCGCGCCTGAGTAGCAAGATCATCAGGGCCAACAAGCTTGCCATGTATGTCTTCGGGCTCCTGGCCCGATACGAATACCATCTTGCTTCCCGTCGCAACGACGACCTGGGTGTACGTTTGCGGAGTAGGCAGATCTTTGGGATTGATGCATTCGAGCGTCATTGATTAGGTCTCCTTGGCGTGCTCGGCTCAACCTTCCAACCAAGTTACCGCATCACTCGCGCCCCGCGATGGCCCCAGGCGCGGGCCTGAGGGCGCCGGTCACCCGCTTGAGATGATCCCCCAGCCGAGCCGCCAGTGCGACGATCGTCAGCGTGGGATTGGCATACCCACCGCTCGGAAAGACCGAGCTACCGGTGACGAACAGGTTCGTCGTCCCGTGGACCCGGCCGTGCTCGTCCACAACGCCGTGTCGTGACGCGGCGTGCATCCGGGTGGTTCCCATGTGGTGCTTGCCGGCCTCCAGGGTCCGCCGCCACGCCGCGGAATCGTCCGGAAAGGCGCGCTCCAGGTAGCCGACGCCGGCCTGCCGGACGGCCTGGTCGAGAAGCTGCGTCACCCGGCGCATGTTCTCGATGTCCGACTCGGCGACCTGCCAGTCGATGCGGACCTTGGGCCTGCCGAGTCGGTCGCGCGCGTCGCTCAGCGTGACGCGGTTGTCGTGCCGGAACGCGATCTCGAAGGACGCGCGCATGCGCCAGCGCCGGGCGGTCCCCTGGCGCACCAGAAGCTTCCGCGCCATCGCCGCGGCCACCCGGTGAGGTGCTCTCGCGGCCTGCTTGGCATACGGCCAGACCGCTCCCGGGACCCCTCGCCGTTGGAACTTGTTCCAGAGCTGCAGGAAGGCCTTGACCTCCTCGGTCGCGAAGGCCCGATGGGCCTCGTAGCGGGGATGGAACCACCAGGCCGCGTTCATGAGGCGCTCGCGCTCCACGACCTCGCGGCGGAGTGAGAGGGCCCCCCGGACGGACGCGGCCCCTGGGGCCGAGTCCACCGAACGCCCGTGATAGAAGCCCAGCGAGGCCGGCTCCCGCAGGACCAGGGTCCCCGGATCGACGAACGCGTGATCGGCGAAATAGCGGCCGACGAGCCCGCCGGCATTACCGGGCCCGCCGGCCGGGTCGGCCGCGGAGACCAGCAGGAGCCTGGGATTCTCGATGCCGCCGGCGGCGAGCACGAACCGGTCCGCGCGGATGGCCAGGTCGGCTCCGCCGAGCGTGCGGATCTCGACCGCCGTGCAGGCCGAGCCCTCCAGACGCAGGCGCGTGACCGGGGCGTGCAGCAGCAGATCGATGGCCGTCGATCGCTCGAGCCGCTCCCGATAGCGCCGGCCGAAGTCCTGGATCTGGACGTGAAAGATCTCGTTGGCGAAGGCGGGATCGTCGGGCAGCATTCCGGGCGGGCCGAGGACGTGGGCCCAGCGCTCGGGGGCGTACTCGAAGGCGGCGAGCCCGCAGATCTCGTGGGCTCGGACGTACCAGGGACGAAGCTCGTCGAGGCCGAAGGGCCATCCGGCGGCGCCGCACCAGTCCCGGGGCTCCAAGTCCAGCGCCTCGAGCGGACGGCACCAGCCCGCCCACACGGTGGTGGAGCCGCCGAGGGCGCCGACCCGGGTGTCCCGGAGCATGGGATACGGCTGGCCGACGACCTCGCCCTCGAGCAGGCGCTGGGTCTCCGCCTCGTATCCCGGCCCGCCCGCTTCCAGCAGGCACACGCGCAATCCCGTTCCCTCGAGCTCCAGGGCCAGCGTGATGCCCGCCGCGCCGGCGCCGACGATGCAGAGGTCGTAGTGCGGCAGCTCGTGCCCGAGTCCCTGCTGGCCATCGAGGATCATGGTGGGGGGTCCGTGGTATTATTCGGCCGACCCGGAGGTCCGGCGATCAGAGGAATGCCCGCCGATCTCTAATGGCGACACCAATCCGCGTCAACGTCGCTCGCTCCCCAGACACGACAGGTATCCGTGGCCGCTCGTCGCGTCTCCGTCGGGATCGTGAACCACAATGGGGAGTCGTACCTGCGGCAGACGCTCCGCGCGGTGGCCCGGCTGGGCCCTGCCGTGGACGACGTGCTGCTCATCGACAGCGGCTCCGCCGACGGCGGCGTGGCGCTCGCGCGCGCGGAAGCCCCCCGGCTCCGCGTGATCGAGCTGGGCGCCAACCTCGGCCCCGCCGCGGCCCGCAACCGCGCCATCCGCGAGGCGGCGCACGACCGGGTCCTGCTGATCGACAACGACGTCGAGCCGCAGCCCGGCAGCGTGGAGGCGCTCTCCGCGGCGCTCGACGGGCACGCCAGCGCGATCCTGGCGATGGCGGCGGTGCTCTACGAGCACGCGCCCGACACGGTCCAGTACGCCGGCGCCGTGCCGCACTTCCTCGGGACGACGGCGCCGCTCCGGGCGGACACGCCCGCGGCCGAGTTGGAGGACGTCGTCCGTGCCGTGGGGAGCGCGATCACCTGCTGCGTGATGGTGGACCGGGCGCGCTTCGGCGACCGGCGCTGGTTCGACGAGGGTCTCTTCATCTATCTGGAGGACCATGAGTTCGGCCTCAGAGCCAGCCTCCAGGGGTACGACTGCCTCATCGTGCCGGCGGCCCGCTGCCTGCACCGGGCCGGCACCATCGGCCTCTCGGTCCGCGAGACCGGACGCTTCACCCCCTTCCGGGTCCGCCACACCATTCGCAACCGCTGGTTGACGGTCCTGATGCTGTACCAGCCGGGCACGCTGCTCCGGTTCGCGCCGGCGCTGGGCGTGTTCGAGACGTTCCAGTTGCTCGGCGCGGTCAGGAAAGGCTGGATCGGGCATTGGCTCTGGGCGGCCGGATCGACGGTCCGGATGCTGCCCCATGTGCGCGACGTGCGCCGGGACATGCGGACCAGCCGGCGACGCCGGGACCTCGAGGTCCTGACCGCCGGTCCCTTTCCCTACAACCCGAGGTGGCGGCATTCCGCGCTCGAGGGCGCGGCGCAGCGCGCGCTCGACCTGGTCGCCAGGCTTAACTGGCGGTTGGCGGGCGGACGCGACTCATGAGGAAGGGGAAGATCCGGCGTGACCTGGTGATCGCCTTCGCCTCGCAGCTGGCCTTCAAGGTGCTCGGCTTCGTCGTGCTCGCCGTCATGGCACGGCTGCTGTCCCAGGCGGAGTACGGCAAGCTGATGTTCGCCCTCACCCTCTGCGGGGTGACCGTGCTCGCCACGGACCTGGGCGCCAGCACGGACCTGTCGCGCCGAGTGGCGGCCGCGCCCGCCGGGGCCCGGCGCCGGCTCGAGGCCGTGCTGTCGGCGCGCCTGCCCCTCGTCGCGGCGTATCTCGTGCTCCTGCCCGCCTGGGTGGCGGTCACCAAGCCGGACGCCTTGGCGGTGGCCGCGGCCATCGCCGTGTTCAGCGTGTGCAAGGACATCTACCGCACCTACTCCTCGCTCTTCCAGGGGCTCCATCAGATCGGGTACACGGTCGTGGCGTTCGGGGCGTCGCTCGTCGCGCTCGTGCTGGCGGTAGCTGCCGGTGCCCTGACCGGCGGCGGGCTGGCATGGATGACCGGGGCCCACGTGCTGAGCGGCGCGGTGCTGCTGGGTGTGGCGGCCGGGATCACGCGGCTCAAGATCGGGCCCATCCGGCTGCGAAGCGGGTGGCGCCGGATGCAGCGCGTCTTCAAGGAGTCGATCTGGCTCTTCGTGCTCTCGGTCGCGGGGCTGGTGCACTTCGGCGCCGACACGGTGATGCTGGGCTACCTGCAGCCGTACGAGCAGGTGGCCCGCTACCAGGCGGCTGCCAAGCTGCTCGAGGCGTCCCAATTCGTGGTCCGGCCGTTGACCCTGATCCTGCTCCCAGTGTGCGCGGCACTCGCGTCCCGGCAGCAGTGGGGCGAGCTCCGCCGCCTGATGCACAAGATGTTCGCCGGCATGGCCGTCCTCGGCGTGGCGGCGTGGGGGCTCGTGGCCCTGCTGGCCCTGCCGATCATCCGGATCGTCTACACCAACACGTATGATGATTCGGCCGAGGTGCTCCGGGTGCTGTACCTGAGCGTGCCGGGGCTGTACATCGCGACGGTGGCGATGCTGCTGGCGTCGTCCACGATACGGGAATGGCGCGCCGTCGTCATCATGGCCTTCGGCGTCGCCCTCAACGTGATCCTCAACCTGGTGGCCATCCCGCGCTACGGCGCGCTGGGGGCGGCGTGGGTGACGGTCGTCTCGCAGACCTTCGTCGCCGTGTGGCTGATCGCCGACGCCTACCGGAGCATGGCCCGGCACCCGCGGATGGCCCTGGAGCCGGAGCAGCAGCTCGAGACCGCGATCGCGATCCACGATGACTGAGCCCCTGCGCGTCGCCATGATCGCGGCCTGCCCGTTTCCCTGGCCGCGCGGCACGCCCGTCCGGATCGAGCGCATGGCCGAAGCCGTGGCGCGCCGGGGGCACGACGTCCATGTCGCGACCTACCACCTGGGCGAGGCGGTGGCCGACGCGCCCTACGTCGTCCACCGGATCCGCGACGTCCCCAGCTATCGCCGCACCGATCCCGGCCCCACGGTCCGGAAGCTTTGCCAGCTCGACCCGATGCTCGTGGCCCTGCTGCGCCGCCTGCATCGCGAGCACCGCTTCGACCTCGTCCACGCGCATCATTACGAGGGACTGCTCGTCGCGTCCCGCGCGCTCCGGGACGTCCCGATCGTGTACGACGCTCACACACTGCTCACGAGCGAGCTGCCCACCTATCCGCTCGGTGTGCCACGCGGCTGGATCCGGGCGGTGGCTCCGTGGCTCGACGGTCACCTGCCACGACGGGCCGACCGCATCATCGCCGTCAGCGAAGCGATCCGCGACAGGCTCACGACCCTCGGCGCCTGCGCGCCCGAGCGCGTGCACGTCATTCCCAGCGGGGTGGAGTGGGAGCGCTTCCCGGCCGAGCGGGGGAGTGCGCCGGACGGTCACACCGTCATCTTCACCGGCAACCTCGCCCCCTATCAGGGGGTGAACCTCATGCTCGAGGCGTTCGCCGCGCTGCATGCGCGCCGGGCCGACGTGCGTCTCGTGATCGTGACGGACTCGCCGTTCACGCCCTTCGAGCCGCTGGCGCGGCAGCTCGGCGTGCTGGATGCCGTCGAGGTACGGCGGGCCACGTTCGCGGAGCAGCCGGCGCTGCTGGCCGCCGCGACGGTCGCGGTCAACCCCCGGGTCCGAAGCGCCGGCATCCCGCAGAAGCTGCTCAACTACATGGCCGCGGGTCTGCCGATCGTCTCGTTCGAGGGCTCGGCGGTGCCGCTGCGGCACGAGGTGAGCGGCCTGTGCGTGCCGGACGGCGATACGGCCGCGATGGCCGGGGCGATCGAGCGGCTGCTCACCGACCGCGCGCTGGCGCGGACGCTGGGCGACGCCGCGCGCGCCCAGGTCCGGCGCGAGTTCTCGTGGGAGCAGATGGCCGCGCGAGTGGAACAGGTCTACCTGGACGCCATCGCGGGGTCGCGCTGATCGCCCACCAGCTCCTCGATCGGGCGGCCGGCGAAATGGGGCGGCCGCGGCGCGCCGAGCCACTGGAAGATGGTGGGCATGAGGTCGGCGGTGTCGTAGGTCCGGGCGCTCCGCCCCGGCGGGATCCCGGGCCCCTTGGCGATGAACCAGCCATGGGGGGTGTGGTTGCCCGAGCGGCCGGAGGCCAGCTTCCGGCCCTGGGGGAAGCGAATCTCGCCGAACTGGTCGGAGACCACGCCCAGGGACGCCCACGCCGGGCCCGGCGGATCCCACAGCACGACCAGATCGGGTAGATAGCGGCGGCGTGGCGCGGTGGGGGAGATGAGCTCGTCCACCTTGATCGTGCCCCGGATCACCGGCTTGCCGGTGGCGATGTCCCGGAAGGTTCGGAGCGCGGTGTCGACCTCGGCGAGCACGCGATCGGCGTCCGCCGGGTCGACGCTGCCCTGTTGCTCGCGCCCCTTGAGGTTGAGGCGGACGTAGCCGTTGTAGTCCATGGGCAGGGCGAAGTACCTCGTGCTGGGCCAGTCGTGCATGCGACGGGACCACAGCGGGACCAGGGCCTTGTTCCAGGCAGCGGGGATTCGGCGGGTTACCTGGCGCGCCAGCGTCCACGGCAGGGCCCGCTTGAAGCGGAACAGCAGGCCGGGTCTGGCCCGCGCGCCGCCGCCGTCCGCGCCACTGTGGATCCGCTCGAGAATGCGAGGCAGGAACTCGTACCAGCCGTCATTGGGCCCCATGCCGTGGAGCGCGAACACGACCACGCGCGCATCGGCCGGCGCGGCGTCGAGCACCCGGCCCAGGGCCTCGTCGCCGGACGCGTAGCTGTCGTCCAGGCCGCCTTCCAGCACCGCGCGGGTGGGCCCGTCCCCATCGTCGCGGCCGATCTGCGACAAATCCCACAAATAGTGCGCGCCCCGATGCACCAGACCGAACACGGCCAGGAACAGATCGAAGCGATCGTGCGTCAACAGGTCGCGGCAGATGTCGGCGAACTGGCGGTTTCCCTCCAGCACCTCCTGCCGCTGGGCCAGCAGGGTCGCGGCGGTCTGAGGGCCGAAGACTTCCGCGGTCATCCGCGGCTTGCCGTGCCGCTCCAGGAGCCGCGCCCACAGATCCGGCGGCAGCGAATCGTGTCCAAAGGCGTCGTGGCACTGCCACCCGTGCAGCGTCGTCATGTTGGGCCGCGTCGGGAGCTGGGTCGCATACGGCAGGTCGAGGATCGCGACGCGGTACGCCGGGTCGAGCGACAGCCAGAACGGCTGCACGGGGAGCCACGAGGGGTCGACGTACTGCAGCCGCTGGCGATCGGGGTTCCAGATCTTGTTGAAGTACCAGCCCTGATCGCCCACGCGCGACCCGCAGAAGAGTGTGGACCAGACCAGGCTCAGGAAGTGAGGGGGCTCGGTCTGGAGCCGGCCCCAGCGGCCCTGGTCACGCAGCTTGGCCAGATTCGGCATGCGGCCGGTGGCGATGAGGCGATCCACCACGTCGATCTCGGCGGCGTCGAGGCCGAGGAGGATGACGGGAGGGGTGGAGGGCATCGGCGGCTCGCTGGTGAGGACGGAAAGGTCGGTGGTCGGGAAGAACAGGTTAGCCGGATTGGCAGCGCCGTCAAGTTGAAGAGCGGCTCAATGGCACGCGAGCCCGAATCCAGCACCAGCGACGGTCTCGCCTGGCCTACTGAAATCTTCACGACTCGTTCACCATAGCCTCAGGCGCGCCTCGTGAACTTCCGCACCATGGAGTCATTGCCATGGAGCCGTGAACGGGAAGTGAGGTGCACCATGCAGGGCCGGATCTCTGCCGCGCTATGGCGCGGCTTCGCGATAGCCTCGGTGTCCGTCTCCGCCTGCTCGACCGACCCCGAGATGACGGCGCCGAGCGTCCGGGTGACCGCGGCCGACACGGCAGGCGGAGCCATCCTGGCGAGCGCCGTCGGGCGTCCGAACGTCGTGGTGATCATGAGCGATGACCAAACGGTCGAAGAGATGCGCGTCATGACGCAGACCCGTAGTCTGATCGGGTCGGCCGGGATGACGTTTCGGAACAGCGTGGTCACGTATTCACTCTGCTGTCCCTCCCGTGCCACGTTCTTGACCGGACAATATCCGCACAATCACGGGGTTCGGAGCAACGGTGGGACAGAGGGGGGATACCACAAGCTGGACCACACCAACACGCTTCCGGTCTGGCTGCAGCAGGCGGGCTACGTCACCGGGCACATCGGCAAGTACCTCAACGGGTACGGGGAGGTGGACTCGACGGCGATTCCGCCCGGGTACACCGAGTGGTTCGGTTCCCTCGGCCAGTCGGCATACAAATACTACGGCTACAAGGTGAATCAGAACGGGACCGTTGTCTCACACGGCAGCGCCCCGGACCAGTATCAGTCGGACTTCTACACCCGCAAGGCCGTCGACTTCATCACCCGACGGGGGCGGACGGCCGCCGCGGGCGGCAAGCCGTTCTTCCTCTTCGTCACGTACCTCGCGCCGCATTGGGCCAATGCCTCCGAAGAGAACGACGGGACGACGATCCAGACCGCGGTCCCCGCCCCACGGCACCAGGGACGCTTCGCCGCTGAAGTCCTGCCGAAATCGCCGGCCTTCAACGAAGCCGACATGACGGACAAGCCGGCGAGCATGCGCAGCCGTCCGCTGCTCACGTCGACCCAGAAGACCGATCTTCAGAAGGCGTACCGGCTGCGGCTGGAGTCGCTGCTGGCCGTGGACGAAGGGGTTGGCAGCATTGTCAAGGCACTGCAGAACGTCGGCGTGCTGCAGAACACGCTGGTGATCTACACGTCCGACAACGGCTGGTTCCAGGGCGAGCACCGGATCGAGTTCGGCAAGACTCTTCCCTACGAACCCGCGGTAAAGGTGCCGCTCCTGATCCGCGGTCCGGGGATCGCCATGGGCGGGCGAAACTCGGCGGCCGTCGCGAATGTCGATTTGGCGCCCACGATCGTCGCGACCACGGGAGCCACACCGCGCCGGATCATGGACGGTCAAAGCCTGTGGCCACTGCTGCAGGGACAGTCCAGTTGGGGTACCTCGCCGGGGCGGTACGTGATGGTCGAAGACAGTCCTCTGGGAGGTCCCGCCTCCGTCTTCTGGTCCATCCGGCAGGGCAGGTACGTGTACACCGAGTATGGCAACGGCGATCGCGAGTTTTACGACCTGGGCATCGACTCGGCGGAGGTGGCGAGCCGCCACGCGGACCCAGCCTATGCTGCCATTCGGAAGCGGCTCGCGGACCACCTGGCGGCGATGAAGACGTGTGCCGGGCCGACCACCTGCTGGTAGGGCCGGGGGTGCCTGACTCTCGTCACGCGTCCAGCTACTTTTCGCGGAACCCCACGCTTCGCGGAACCCACGCTGCCGGAGGCATCCCGGATGTCCAAACGCGAGGACCAGCGGCTCGCCGCCCTGGCCAAGAAAAACGCCGCCAAGGTCGTTCCCCCCAAGAGCGAGCGGGAGGTGCAATTCGACCCGACGCTGCGCCAGCGCTCGCAGGAGGAAGACCCCGAGACCCGCCGTCTCTTCAAGGAGATGAAGAAGCGCGAGTTCTGAGTTCCAGTCGACCTCGACGCGTCCCGCGTCGAGACGGCGTCTCCTGACCTCAGTGTCCTCGCGGGCGCCGGAAGACCGGGCGCTTCTCCCCGTTCAAATCATCCCCGCCTTCGCCATCGGACGGCCGGCGCGCGGCAGGACGTCTGGCCGGGTTCGGCCGCGGCGTCGGTGGTTGCGCCTGCCGGCGCGGCACCGGGTCCAACACGGGCTCCGGCGGCACCGCACGTGCCTTCGGCCGGGTCTGCACGGGATCCACGGTCGCGAGCACGCCGCTCGCCGATTGGGCCGCCACGCGGATGGTCTCGATCGACGTCTGCAGCGCCTCGTGGACCTCGGCCTCCATGCGCGGCATCTCCAGCGCCAGCACGGACCGGAGCAGCTCGCGCGCGGTATCGGGCCCGATGGGGAGACCCAGCTCGCCCAGGCGCTCGCAGAGAAGCTCGACGGCGCGGAGCCCGGGCTCGTGCGGCGACTGCGCCGGAGGCGGCGTGATCGACTGGCTCATCCTTCGCCCTCCCTTCGAATCAGGCGCCCTTGCCATCGAGCGCGCGCCACAGGTACCAGCTCGCCACCGAACGATAGGGCCGCCAACGCTCGGCGCGCCGGCTCAGCACGAGCGGATCGCGCAGCACGCGCCGGTTGAAGGCGCGAGCGAAACCCTTCCGGACACCCAGGTCCCCCAAGGGCAGCACGTCTGGACGTCCGAGCCGAAACAGCAGTAGCATCTCGACCGTCCACCGGCCGATGCCGCGCACCGTCGTCAGCCGTTCGATGATCTCCTCGTCCGACATCCGCCGCACTCGTGCCATCGTCGGCACGGTACCGTCCAGCGTGCGCGCGGCGAGGTCCTTGATGGCCGCCGTCTTCGCGGCCGAGAGACCGGCGGCGCGAAGCCGGTCGGCCGGCGTATCGAGGATATCCCCCGGGCGAGGGAACCGGCGCGGGCGATAGATGGCGACGACCCGGCCCAGGATCGTCTCCGCGGCCTTGCCGGAGAGCTGTTGGTAGACGATCGCTTCGACGAGCGCCCCGAACAGGCTCTGGGTCGGCTCGGGCCGCATGGTGAACGCCCCCGCCCGGGCGATCAGCTCGCCGAGCCGCGGATCGACGGCCGTCAGATGACGGCAGGCGAGCTCAGGATCGTACGTGAGGCCGGGAACGGAAACGACGAGGCTGACCCCCATATCGTAGAAGATACACGGCCTTTCATCGGCCGCCGGTGGTGAGGAGCGCGGTCGCGGCAAGGACGAGCGCCGCGCCGGCGAGCTGCCAAGGCGTCGGCAAGTCGCCGAACAGGGGAACCGCGAGCAGGTAGGTGATGACGACGCCCAGCGTCGAGACCGCGCTTACCGGCGCCGCCTGCTGGAGGGAGTAGGCGCGCGTCATCGCGAGCTGGGCGCCCCCTCCGCCCAATCCGGCGCCGAGCAGCGCGAGACCGCCGGTCGCGTCGGGCCAGCGCCAGACGGGCAGCGCGAGCGTGACCATCGTCGCGAGCCCGACGAGCGAGAAGTGGAGCACGATGGCCTCGTGCGACTCGCCCGGGCCGATTCGTCGGAGCCAGATCATCGCGAGGGCGTAGAAGAACGCGCCGAGCGTGGCGACCAGCGCCACCGGCCACGCGACGGCGAAGGACGGCCGGACCAGCAACGCGACCCCCGCGAACGCCACCGCCACCGCCAGCGCGACATGACGTCCCACCCGCTCGCCGAGGAGCGGCCGCGAGAGCAGCGCGACGAAGATCGGCGTCGTGGCCCCCAGCGTCACCGCGTCGCCCACCGCCACACGGCTCGAGCCCAGCGCGTAGAAGCTGCCCGCTGCCGCGAGCGTTCCGTAGATGCTCCGTCGCCACGTGCCCGCGCGATCGACGACCCTGAGCGACTTTCCGGTCAACGTCGCGAGCGCCCCGGCGATCAGCGCTCCCACGAGGAACCGCACCGCCGCGATCTCCGCCCATGGCAGGTGCCGGCTGCCGAGCCGGGTGCAGACGTTCATGCCGGCGAAGCAGGCCTGCGCGAGGACCATCCAGCCGAGACCGCGGTTCGAACGGGCAGGGGACATGGCATCCTTAAACCGGCGACTCTGTCCGGACTCGATCTCCGAGGCCGGGGAGTCGTCGAGGGGTCGCGTGCGCAGGATGGCGCGAATCGCTCGCGGAGTTGGGCCGTGCACTGGTGGAGTTGCGCCGTGCAAAGGTAACAGGGCTCTCCGAAGTCGCGGGGGTGTCTCCGGCTTGACGTTCGCGCCGTCGCGCGTTCGCTTTGCCACATGCACCCTGACGACTTCCGCCGCCACGCCCACGCGCTCGTCGACTGGATGGCCGACTACCTGCGCGACGTGGGAACATTGCCCGTCACCCCCGCCGTCGCTCCCGGGGACATTCGCCGGCGGATCCCCGGCGCGCCACCGATCGATCCGGAGCCGTTCGACGCGCTGTTCGAGGACTTCCGCGAGATCATCATGCCGGGCATGACGCACTGGAACCACCCCGGCTGGTTCGCCTACTTCCCCTGCAACAACAGTCCGCCCTCGATCCTCGGGGAAATGCTCACGGCTACCCTCGGCGCGCAAGGCATGAGCTGGGTGACGTCGCCGGCCGCAACCGAGCTCGAGCAGGTGGTGATGGACTGGCTGCGGCAGATGATGGGCCTGCCGGACGGCTTCGTCGGGGTCATCCAGGACACCGCGTCCACGGCTACCCTCGTAGCGCTGCTGACTGCACGCGAGCGCGCGACCTCGGGGAAAGCCGGATCGGCGGGCCTCGCCGCCGCGGGCGCGCCGCTCGCGGTGTATGCCTCGGGCGAGGCCCATTCATCCATCGACAAGGCCGTCAAGCTCGCCGGCTACGGGCTGGACCTGTTGCGGCACATCGAGACGGACGACGCGTACGCGATGAGGCCCGAGGCGCTGGCGCGCGCGCTCGAGGCCGACCGATCGGCCAACATCCGTCCCGCGTGCGTCGTCGCCTCGATCGGGACAACCTCGAGCACGGCGATCGACCCGCTCCGGCCGATCGCCGAGCTCTGCCGCCGCTCGGGCGCGTGGCTCCACGTGGACGCGGCCTACGCCGGCGCCGCGGCGATCGTGCCCGAGCTCCGGTCCTCGTTCGACGGCATGGAGGCCGCCGACAGCATCGTCTTCAACCCCCACAAGTGGCTGCTGACCAACTTCGACTGCACGGCGTACTTCGTCCGCGATCCGTCCGCGCTGCTGTCGACGTTTCAGGCGACGCCCGAGTACCTCCGCACCGAGTACGACGCCGACGTGGTCAACTTCCGGGACTGGGGCATCCAGCTCGGCCGCCGGTTCCGGGCGCTCAAGCTCTGGTTCGTGATCCGGAGCTACGGCGTCGAGGGACTGCGCGCCATCATCCGCCGCCACGTCGCGCTCGCGCGCGAGCTGGCCGGGTGGATCACGGCCGACCCTGCATTCGAGCTGATGGCACCGGTGCCGTTCGGGCTGGTGTGCTTCCGCTGGCGTCCAGCGGGCCTGGACGACGCGGAGCTCGATGGGCACAATGCCCGGCTGCTCGCGGCGGTGAATGCGGGACGCGACCGGTACCTCACGCACACGCGGCTCGGCGGCAGGTACGCCATCCGGCTCGTGGTGGGTCAGCGGGCGACCGAGCGGGAGCATGTGCGGGCGGCGTGGGATGCGGTGCGGAAGGCGGCGGAGGAGCTGAAGTAAGGTCGAGCCGGTGAGGGACCGAGGCAGAATCCCTCGTCAGCCGTCGGACTCGATGGACTCGAGCGCCGGCGCCGCGACCGCGGTCATGATCAGTGCGCCCCCGAAAAGCTGGAGGGCACTCAGCCGCTCGCCGAGCACAAGGAAGCTGGTGACGCCGGCAAATACTGGCTCGAGCGTGAATACCAGTGCCGTGTGGGTCGGCGTCAGAACCTGTTGGGCGCGGAGCTGGGTGCGGAACGACCAGAGACCGCTGAGGGCGAGAAAGGCCAGCAGCGCGACGAACGTGCCGGTGACGTCGAGCCGCGGCGCTTCGAGGGCCGGCGCGCTCGCGAGCGAGAGCAGGGCGGAGGTGCCGAGCTCGAGCGCCAGCAGGCGGCCGATGGGAATGCGCGCCGCGTAGTGCCCGGCGGCCACGATCTGTCCGGTGAACACGATCGCGCAGCCGATCGTGAGGAGGTCGCCGCGATTGAGGCCGCCGCCATCCGGACTCGTGAGCAGCCAGGTGCCGGCCACCGCGAGGACGATGGCCACGACCGTCGGCCATCGGGGCACGGTGCGGTGCAGCAGAAACTGGAGCACCGGCACCAGCGGCGTCGAAAGAATCGTGATGAACGCCGAGCGGCTTGGCGTGGTGTACTGCAGGCCTTTGGTCTGAAAGACGAACCCCGCCCAGAAGAGGCCGCCCAGCACGAGGCCGCCGACCGCCTCGTCGCGTGAGAGTCCGCGCAGGCTTCCGAGCAGGAACAGGGTCGCGATGCCGAATCTGAGCCCCAGCAGCACGACCGGAGAGGTGTAGTCGAGCGCCTGCTTGATCGCCGTGAACGACACCCCCCACACCAGACACACCAGCACCAGCGCCAGGACGGCCCGGCGCCGACTCATCCGACTAGAGCTTCCGCGGGAGCGTGCAGGGCCAGGAGCGGCCGGAGATACCGTCCGGTGTGGGACGCTTCGACCGCGGCTACCTGGTCGGGCCTGCCCTGGGCCACCAGCCGGCCGCCGGCATCGCCGGCTTCGGGGCCGAGGTCGATGATCCAGTCGGCACGCTTGACCACGTCCATGTGGTGCTCGATGACGACGACCGTGTGCCCGGCGTCCACGAGACGGTCGAGCACCTGAAGGAGGACGCGGACGTCGTCGAGGTGCAGGCCGGTGGTGGGCTCGTCGAGGATGTAGAGCTTCCGGCCGACCCGCTTGCCGGCCTGGGCCAGCTCCCGCGCGATCTTGAGGCGCTGTGCCTCGCCGCCCGACAGCGTCGTCGCGGGCTGCCCGAGGCGGAGGTAGCCGAGTCCCACCTGCTGGAGCTGCCAGAGCGCGGCGCCCAGCTTCGCCTGGTGACGAAAGCGGGCGATGGCCTCGTCCACGGTCCACTGCAGCACGTCGTGGATCGAGTGCCCGTGGATCCGGACATCGAGCACCTCGCGGCGGTAGCGGGTGCCCCCGCAGGTCTCGCACGGAACGTAGACGTCGGCGAGGAACACCATCTCCACCTGCACGTGTCCCGCGCCCTCGCAGGCGTCGCAGCGGCCGCCCGGAAGGTTGAAGGAGAACGTGGCGCCGGTGTACTTGCGCTCGCGCGCGAGCGGCTGCGCCGCGAACAGCTCGCGGATCTCGTCGAAGGCCTTGATGTACGTGATCGGGTTCGACCGGGGCGAGCGGCCGATCGGCGACTGGTCCACGAGGAGCACGTCCTGGAGGAACTCCCACCCCGTGAGCGAGGCGACCTGTCCGACGGGCTCCCCGAGGTGACTCTTGGCGCTGTGCCCGCCATGGAGGCGGGCCTCGAGGTTCCGGTAGACCACATCGTACAGGAGCGAGCTCTTGCCGGAGCCGCTCACGCCCGTGATCGCCGTCAGCGCGCCGAGCGGAATGTCGGCGTCGACGCCCTTGAGGTTGTGCAGCGTAGCGCCGCGAATCCGCAGCCAGCGCGGTCCCACCGGGCGTCGCGCGCTGGGGACGGCGATCCGCTTCTGGCCGGTGAGGTACTGGCCGGTGAGCGAGGCGCTCGCGGTCTCGACGGGACCCGCGTGCACCACACGGCCGCCGCGATCGCCCGAGCCGGGTCCGAGCTCCAGCATGAAGTCCGCCTGCCGGACGGCGGCCAGGTCGTGCTCCACGACGACCACGGTGTTGCCGGCATCGCGTAGCCGGCGCAACAGCCCGAGCAGGCGGTCGGTGTCGCGCGGGTGGAGGCCGATGGACGGCTCGTCGAGCACGTACAGCGTGTCCACCAGCCTCGAGCCGAGGGCGTTGGCGAGCGCGATGCGCTGAGCCTCGCCGCCGGACAGGGTGCGGGTCTGACGGTCGAGCGTGAGATAGCCGAGGCCGACGTCGCGGAGAAAGCCGAGCTGGGCGTCGAGCTGCGCGACGATGAGGTCGGCGATCTCGCGCTCCCAGGCCGTGAGCTCGAGCGAGGCGAGCCAGAGGTGGATCCCGTCCACTGACCGCGACGACACGTCCGCGATCGCGTCCCCCCCGATTCGGACGGCGAGCGCGTCCGGATTGAGGCGGCTGCCCCCGCACGCCTCGCAGGTCTTCGCGAGCTGGTACTGCCGGAGAAACACGCGGATATACTGCTTGTACCGCTTCTCCTCGAGTCCCTTGAGGAACGGGAAGATGCCGACGTAGCGCCCCTTGCGTCCGTACAACAGCTCGCGGCGGTGGGCCGCCTTGAGCTTCTGCCAGGGCTTGGACGCGTCGGCGCCCAGGGTGCGCGCGTAGTCGAGCAGGATGCGGCGTCGGGACTCGTACCGCGGCTTGGTCCACGGATCGATGGCGCCGTTGGCGAGGCTTCGGGTCGGGTCCGGGACCACGAGCGACTCGTCGTACTCGAGTACCGCGCCGAAGCCGTTGCAGTGGGCGCAGGCGCCGCGCGGATTGTTGAAGGAGAAGAGGGCCGGCGTCACCATCGCGGCCGGCGTGTCGCACGCGCTGCAGGCAGGGAAGCGCGTGAACCGGAGCCGGTCGGTCCCTCGAGCATCGCCCGAGTGGAGGACGACCGCGACGCCTTCGCCTTCCTGGAACGCCGTCGCCACCGACTCGGCCAGCCGCCCGGCCGCTGCCGGCTCGGCCGTCAGGCGATCGACCACGACCAACAGCTCCGCGGCCCGCGTGAGGTCCAGGCCGGACGGCAGCTCGTCGAGGTGGTGTGGGGTACCATCCGCCAGCACGCGGACGAAGCCGAGCGCGCGGAGATTCTCGACCACGGCTTCGTGCGTGAGCCGCGCGACCGGAGGCAGCGGAAACGCGACCTGGAGCCGCGCGCCCGGGGCGGCCGCCAGCACATCGTCCGTCGCGCTCTGCGGCGTATCGCGCCGGACGGGCGCGCCGCACGCGCGGCAGTAGCTTCGGCCGACGCGGGCCCAGAGCAGCCGCAGGTAGTCGTACACTTCGGTGGCCGTGCCGACGGTGGACCGGCTGCTGACGGTCGGGTTCCGCTGCTCGATGGCCACGGACGGGGCGATGCCCTCGAGGTGGTCCACCAGCGGCTTCGGCATCCGCTCGAGGAACTGCTTCGCGTAGGTGGAGAGCGACTCGATGTAGCGCCGCTGTCCTTCGGCGTAGAGGGTGTCGAACGCGAGCGTGCTCTTGCCGGAGCCGGACGGGCCCGTGACGACGATGAGCGCCCGGTGCGGCAGCTCGACGGTGATTCCCTGCAGGTTGTTCTGCCGGGCGTTGACGATGCGGATCATGTCGGATGGAAGGATAAGGGGTTCGGGGCATGTTCGGTACGTGACGCACTCCGCTGGATCGTGACGCCGTGTCGGCGCACGCCGGCCGTTTTGCGAACCGGGTTGTCGCGTCCCTCGGCCTTTCGAACCCTTTTCCGGCTTCTCCCGCCCCCCTTAGCTTTCGCCCTCACATGTCCCGTCTCCTCACCCCCAAGTTTCTCCTCCGCGGCTTCGAGTTCTCGGTCCTGGCCTCCCTGGTGGGCTTCGGGATCATTCTCCTGTACGGCAACAACTTCCATGCGTTCGTGGCGGGACTCGGGCGGCTCCATTGGATATGGCTGCCGGTCGGGGTCGGGCTCGCGTCGCTGGATTGGATCGGCGGCGGACTCCGGAACTGGGTCGTGGCCCGGCACGTGTTCCCGAACCCATCGCTCAAGGGGATGATCGTCGCCGGCGGCATGGGCGCCTGGGCGGGCTACATCACGCCGCTCAGCTCGGGCGCCGGGCCGATGACGATGTACACGATGCGGCGCTACGGCGTGCCGCTGCCGGTCGCGGTGACCTCCACCTTCATAACCTTCGTGGCGACGGTGCTGTTCTTCGCGATCGCCGGGCCGCTCGCGCTCCTGTTCGGGGCCGGGCAGTCGCTGGGGCAGCGGGGCAACCTGCTGGGCCTCTCGCTGTACGATCTCTTCCGGGGAAGCCTGACGATCATCGCCAGCATCGGCGTCCTGATGGCCATCGTGATCTTCTTTCCCCGCTTCGTGCGCGACCTGATTCATCGCGTCGCCGTATGGGTCGGGCGGCGGAGCCAGCGGGTCGCGGACCGGCTCGAGCGGCTCCAGGCGGGAATCGACGCGATCCACGAGAGCGTCATCGCCTTCAACAGCCCGAGCGGGTGGCTGACCCTGGTGTGGGCCACGCTCCTCTCCGCTCCCTCGCACGCGAACAAGCTGCTCGCCGGGTACGTCGCCCTCCGCACCCTCGGACTGCACGCGAACTTCGTGGACATCCTGCTGGTCCAGACGTTGGTGATGTTCCTGCTGTACTTCGCGCCGACGCCCGGCGCCTCGGGGATCGGCGAGGTCCTCTCGGCCGCGGTCATGAGCTCGTACGTGCCGCGCGAGCTGACGCCGATCTACATCCTGCTCTGGCGAATCATCCTCACCTACATCACGCTCGCCGTCGGCTTCGTGGTGTTCTCGAGCTGGGTGCGCAGCGGGCTCAAGGGCGTGGACCAGACCGTGCTCCCGGAGCCGACCGGATAGCGACATGAGCCAGACCTCCGACGACTCGGACGCCGGTAGCCGCGGATACGACGGCGCGCTGCTGCGCCGCCTGCTCCGCTACCTGCGTCCGTACCGCGGGCTGACGGGGGTCGCCGTCACGCTGCTGCTGTCGCAGTCGGCACTGGCCCTGGTCGGTCCGCGACTCACCGAGCACGCGCTCGACGTGGCCGTGCCCAAGCACGACGTGGGCCTGCTCGGTCTCCTGGCCGGACTGTACCTGGCGACGCTCCTGCTCGACTTCACCGTCGAATACGGGGGCACGCTGCTCATGACGTACATCGGACAACGCGTCATGTACGACCTCCGGATGGAGATCTACGCGCACCTGCAGCGCCTCAGCATCGGCTACTTCGACCGAAACCCGGTGGGCCGGCTGATGACCCGGGTGACCTCGGACGTGGAAACGCTCAACGAGCTGTTCTCCTCGGGGGTCGTGACCATCTTCGGCGACGCGTTCACCCTGGTCGCGATCATGGGGATGATGCTCGCCATCGACTGGCGGCTCGCGCTCGTGACGTTCGCCGTGATCCCGCTGGTCTGGCTCACCGCCCGGGTCTTCCGCCGGCAGGTGCGCGCGGCCTTCAGCGACATCCGGGTCCGGCTCGCCCGCCTCAATGCCTTCCTGCAGGAGCGGTTGAGCGGCATGCGGGTGGTGCAGCTGTTCGGACGGGAAGAGGATACGGCGCGCCGGTTCGCGGCGCTCAACCAGGATCACCTGGAGGCGCATCTCCGTTCGATCACGATCTACGCGGTGTTCTTCCCGGCGGTCGAGGTGCTCACCGCCATCGCGATGGCGCTCCTCCTCTGGTACGGCGGCCTTCGGGTGCTCGACGGGACGCTCACCGTCGGCATCCTCGCGGCGTTCATCCAGTACACGCGGCGCTTCTTCCAGCCGCTCCAGGATCTGTCGGAGAAGTTCAACCTGCTGCAGAGCGCGATGGCCTCCTCGGAGCGCGTCTTCACCCTGCTCGACGAGCCAGTGACCGTGCGCGAGCCGGAACGGCCCGTCCCGCTTTCTCGCCCCGTCCGGGGCGCCGTGCGGTTCGAGGGGGTGTGGTTCCGCTATTCGCCGACCGGTCCGTGGGTACTGCGCGACGTATCGTTCACGGCGATGCCGGGGCAGACGATCGCGCTGGTGGGTCATACCGGGGCGGGGAAGACCACGATCGTGAGCCTGCTGCTCCGGTTCTACGATCCCGAGCGGGGGCGGATCACGGTGGACGGGGTGGACATCCGTGAGCTCTCGACCGCCGACCTGCGATCCATCATTGGTTTCGTGCAGCAGGATCTGTTTCTGTTCACGGGCGACGTGCAGCACAATCTCACCCTCGATGCTCCGATCACAGCGGAGGCCGCCCACCTGGCGGCGCACCGCGTGGGCGCGGACCGGTTCATCGAGCGGCTTCCCGCGGGTTACCAACACGTGCTGGGGGAGCGCGGGCGAAGCCTCAGCGTCGGTGAGCGCCAGCTTCTGAGCTTCGCGCGGGCGCTCGCCCTCGATCCGAGGATCCTGGTGCTCGACGAGGCGACGAGCTCGGTCGATGCCGAGGCCGAAGCGCAGATTCAACGGGCCATCGCGGAGTTGATGGCGGGCCGCACCAGTCTCGTCGTCGCCCACCGGCTCAGCACGATTCTCCACGCGGACGAGATTCTCGTGCTCCATCATGGGGAGATCCGGGAACGCGGGAGCCATCGCGAGCTCCTGGCGCAGCGCGGCCTGTACGAGCGCCTGTACCAGCTCCAACTGCGCGGTCAGGAGGAGCGCAAGATTGCCTAACCCGAACTTGCTTGCGCGGTTACGGGCCGCGGGATACGTTTGTCGGCGGCCGTTTCTACACTTAGGAATTTGATCGATGATGCAGCTCGAATTCGGCGGCGCACGAATCCCCGTGCCCGTCGGTGAGATGATCATAGGGTCCGCGCCGGGCAGTGCCATCCTGCTCGAGGGCGCCGGCATCCTGCCCCGGCATGCGATCGTGCTGGGGACCGCCCAGGGCGCCGCCGCGCTCCGGGCGGCAGGGCCGGACGCGGAAATCATCGTCAACGGCGTCGCCCTGGGTGTCGATCCCACCCCCGTGCTGCACGGCGACAAGATTCAGATCGGCGCGCACGAGATCCTCGCCGTCGACAGCCGCCGCACCGGCCATACGCAACTGTTCGACTCCGGCGCTTTCACCGACCTCGCCCCGCCCCGTCCTTCGACCCCGGCCACGCCGGCCGCCTCCGGCGGCCGCATCGTCTGCCTGACCGACGGACGGGAGTACACCATGTCCGGCGCGAGCCTCGTGTTCGGCCGGGACGCGGGGTCGGACGTCGTGGTCACGGGCAACGAGGTGTCGCGCCGTCACGCCGAAATCCAGGCCACGCCGGAGGGCTATGTCCTCAACGACCTGAGCGTGAACGGGACCTACGTGAACGGCGAGCGCGTCGGACGGCAGCAACTGCTGGCCCGCGCCGACGTGATCCGGATCGGCCACGACGAGTTCCGCTTCTATGCCGATGTGGCGGCCCCGCCACCACCGCCTCGCGGACGCCGCAGCGTCCCGCCCGTGACGGCGCCGCAGCCGCCGACCGGCGCGGGCTCGCGGCTGTCCGATACGCTTCTTGGCATGCCGCAGCCCATGCCGAACGCCACGGTCACGCCGACGACGCCCCAGGTGGCGCCGCTCGCCTCGCTCCTCGTCCGCAGCGGCGCGATGAAGGGGCGCCGGCTGCCGGTGAAGGTGCCGGTGGTCAACATCGGCCGGGCCGACTTCAACGACGTCGTGATCAACGACCCGAGCGTGAGTACCACCCACGCGAAGCTCCAACGGCGCGACGACGTGTGGGTCCTGAGCGACCTGGGCTCGACCAACGGTACGTTCGTCGAGGGCGAGCGCCTGTCGGGCGAGGTCGCGCTCGGCCCGGGCGCGACGATCAAGTTCGGCGAGGTGGCGGTGCTGTTCGAGCCGCTCGACGAAGCCACGCCGATCCGGCGGTCGTCCGGGACGCAGGTGCTCTCGGCGGTGCTCCCGCGCGGCGAGGCCGAGGAGGCGTCGGCGGGCGAGCCGGACGCGGAGCTGCGTCCGCGCCGCACCATTCGGGCGGCGACGCCGCGGCCGAGCGGGCCGCCGACCTGGCTCATCGCGGCGCTCGTTGTGGTCGGCGCTGTCGTGGCATTCTTCCTTCTGCGCTGACGAACGGGATCCCGTGCACTTCACCTGCGCCGCTCGCACCGATATCGGCATCGTTCGCTCGGGGAACGAGGACAACTACCTCATGCTCGCCGACCGCGGGGTCTTCATCGTCGCGGACGGCATGGGCGGGCACGCCGCGGGCGAGGTCGCGAGCGAGATGGCGGTCCGGATCACCTCGCACAAGATCGGGTCGGTCCGCGGCCTGAGCGACGAACAGGCCGGCGACCGGGTCTCGACCGCGATCCGCGCGGCCAACGATGCGATCTTCGAGCGGACGATCTCGGAGCACGACAAGCGCGGCATGGGCACGACCGCCACCGTGCTCGTGCTCATGCCCAAGCGGTATCTGATCGGCCAGGTGGGGGACAGCCGGGCCTACCTGCTCCGGAAGGGCGAGTTCCAGCAGCTCACCAAGGACCACTCGTACGTGCAGGAACAGGTCGACGCGGGACTCCTCACGCCCGAGCAGGCTCGCGTCCACCCGTACAGCAACGTGATCACCCGGTGCGTCGGCGCCAGCATGGACGTCGTGCCGGACATCTACTTCGGCACGCTCGAGGAGGGCGACGTCATCCTGCTCGCCTCCGACGGCCTGACGGGCATGCTGGAGGACGAGCAGCTGACGCGCATCCTCAGCGCGGATGGCGGACCCCAGCACTGGGTCGACCGCATGGTGACCGAAGCCAACCGGCGCGGCGGCCTCGACAACATCACCGCCATCGTGATCCGGATCGACTCGGTGGACAGCACGACGGGCGAGCACCCGACGGCCGCGGCGGCGGCGGGATCGACCTGAGGCCGAGGCCAGCTGTCCGGAAACTGAAGCGACCGAGGGACCGCTCGGGCCGGAATCATACTCGGCGAGAGCAGGTCCCTCGGTTGCTTGGTGTGGTGGGCGCTGGGACGCTTGTCAGCTAGCCGAATCGGCTCATGCCGGTGGGCGAATCGGCGCCGCCGGACGCGCGACCCTCGGCCGCGATGAGCTCCCGCTCCAGCCGGATGTCGGCCCGGAGGTAGCGCTCCTCGGGCGCGAGGGGGACGCGGACGAACCCGTGCTTCTCGTAGAGATGGATCGCGGGAGCGAGCTTGGTGTTGGAAACGATCACGACCCGGCGCGCGCCCGCCCGACGGGAGAATTCCACCGCCGCCTCCATCAGCAGGTCGCCGTAGCCCCGCCCGCGCGCCTCGGGCGCCACCGCCATCTTGGCGATCTCATGCTCGTCGGAGCGGTGGCGGACCACCGCGCACGTCCCCATCACCTTGCCGTCCTCGAGGACGAAGAAGACCTGGCCGCCGGGAGCCACGATCTTGCCCGCCGGGTCCCGGAACGTCTCGAGGTCCGCCGGCTCGAGCGTGAACCAGGTCTCGATCCACTCGCGGTTCAGCCGCTCGAACTCGCCCCGCCACTCCTCGCGATACGTCACCACTTCGGCCATCGGGAGGTCCCGGTCAGTGGCGCGCGAACACCGTCGTCTTGCCGTCCCGCGCGAACGACACGACCTCGTACGGCTCTGCGGCCTCGCCCGGAGCCGCCATGCCTGGCGTGCTCTTGGGCATTCCCGGTACCGCGAGGCCCGCGACCGCCGGACGCTCCTTGAGCAGGCGCCGGATGTCGGCGGCGGGCACATGGCCCTCGATCTGGTAACGGTCCACGAGCGCGGTGTGGCAGGAGCGAACGTCTTTCGGCACTCCCATCTCGTCCTTGATGGCGTCCATGTCCGCCTCGTCGTGCACGGCCGGCGAGAACCCGTTGGCGCTCAGATGGTCCACCCACTTGGCGCAGCAGACGCAGGTGGCGCTCTTGTAGACGGTGATGGCGGTGGGCGACGACGCGCGCTGCCCCAGCAGGCGACGCGCGCCGATGGCGGCGAGCGCGAAGCCGGCGGCCTGGACGACGAAGTTGCGGCGGGTGATCATCGAGCACTTCTCCTCTCGAGCAATGGACTGCCCGCGTCCAGCCGCTGACGTAGCTCGGCCGCGGGGCAGGTGAGCAGGGCCGGCACGCCGCGGAGCGAGCCGGTCGGCGTATCCCCGACGAAGACGCGGAGGCGACGGGCGCTCCGGTAGAGCTCGTCGGCGACGCGCGGCAGGCCGAGCTGGCCGGCACGCCCGGCGTCGGTCAGGCGCTCGACGGTCCCGCCGCGAGTGCGAAGCGGCAGGTCGACGCCGAGCATCGAGGAGCGTTCCGGGAAGTCTAACAGCACCTCGCCCTGGGCCAGCCCGACCTCGCGGGCGACCGCATCCTCGACCCGCTCCAGCAGGGCTGGATCATCCGCGATCCAGGTTTCCGGCACCTCGGGCACGTCGCTGGCGGGCAGGTCGAGCGCGCGCTTGTAGAGGCGGCGAGCGCGGATGGCGGCGGCGAGCGCGTTGCCGTCGCGCGTGATCAGGCGCTCCATCAGGCCGTCGTCGGTGGCCTCGGCGATCTCGGCGACGGTGATGCTGCCGCGCGCGACCGCGCCCCGGACCGCGCGCTTGAACATGCACGTGGCCGACCGCACCGCGTGATGCCAATAGACGTTCCGGTACATCTGATACTTCGCGAACAGGAGCGATTCGAGCGCACTCACGCCCTTCTCCAGCACGCCCACCTCGTAACGGCCGGGCGCGATCTCGACCAGGGTCAGCGTGGCGAGCAGGCGGTCCACGTCCACCGTCCCATACGGTACGCCGCACATGCGGGCGTCGCGACTCAGATAGTCGATCTTGTCGAGGTCGAGCGACCCCGAGATCAGGCCCTGGAGTGCGCTCTGGCTCCGGCCGCGAATCAACGCGCCGAGCGTGTCGGCGTAGCACGCGCCGCCGATCTCCTCCAGCCGCGCTCCCAGCTCGCCCTGGCCCAGCTTCATGACGCCCAGCTGCTCGTGCGACGGAAAGCCGGCCTCCTCGAGGGCGTGGGAGAAGGGGTAATGGCCGATGTCGTGGAGCAGCGCGGCGAGCCGCACCGCGAGACACTCGTCCTCCGGCACGCGCTCGAGCTCGCCGCGCTCCTCCAGGCTCGCCAGGGCGCGCCGGGTCAGGTGGTAGGCGCCCAGCGCGTGCTCGAACCGGGTGTGGGTGGCGCCGGGATAGACGAGGAAGGCGTGGCCGACCTGCCGCACGTACCGCAGTCGCTGCACGGCCGCCGTGTCCAGCGTGAGGAGCGCCGGACGATCGAGGCGGATGTTGTCCCAGAGGGGGTCGCGGATGACTTCGAGGTCTTTGGGCTCGACCATCGAGGGAATCTAGCCCTGAGTCGGGGTTCCCGGACCGCGCGAGATCACCCCACCGGCCCAGCCCCGGCGACCGCATCGGAAACCCCGGCGCGGAACTGCTCGAAGTTCTCGCGAAACATCCGGGCGAGCTTGCGCGCCTGCTCGTCGTAAGCTGCCGGATCCGCCCAGGTCCGCCGTGGCACCAGAATCTCGGGCGGCACGTCGGGCACGCTGGTGGGCACCTCGACGCCGAACACGGGATCCTTCACGAAGGCCGACCGTTCCAGCGCGCCGGCCAGAGCAGCGCGCACCATCGCCCGCGTGTACGACAGCTTCATCCGCGTGCCGACGCCGTGGGGTCCGCCGGTCCAGCCGGTGTTCACGAGCCACACCTTGGCGCCGTGACGCTCGATCCGCTCGCCCAGCATCTTCGCGTAGACGCCGGGATGCATCGGCAGGAACGGCGCGCCGAAGCAGGCCGAGAACGTGGCCGAGGGCTCGGTCACCCCGCGCTCGGTCCCGGCGACCTTGGCGGTGTAACCCGAGAGGAAGTGGTACATCGCCTGCTCGGCGTTGAGCCGAGAGATGGGCGGCATGACGCCGAACGCGTCCGCGGTCAGGAAGACAATGTTCTTCGGGTGGCCGCCGGCGCCGCTCGGCTGAAAGTTCGGGATGTAGTTGATCGGGTAGCAGGCCCGGGTGTTCTCGGTGAGCTTGTCGGAGTCGAAATCCACCGCGCGGGTCACTGGATCCAGCACGACGTTCTCGAGCACCGTCCCGAACATCTGGGTCGCCGCATAGATCTCGGGCTCGGTTTCGGCGCGGAGTCGAATCACCTTCGCGTAGCAGCCGCCCTCGAAGTTGAAGACGCCGCGATCGCTCCAGCCGTGCTCGTCGTCGCCGATGAGCTGCCGGCTCGGATCGGCGGACAGCGTGGTCTTGCCCGTGCCGGAGAGGCCGAAGAACACCGCCGTGTCGCCTGTGGGGCCGACGTTGGCGGAGCAGTGCATGGTCATCACGCCCTGCGCCGGGAGCAGGTAGTTGAGGGCCGTGAAGATCGACTTCTTCATCTCGCCGGCGTACCGCGTCCCGCCGATCAGCACCAGCTTCTTGGCGAAGTTGAGCACGATGAACGTGCTGCTCCGGGTGCCGTGCCGCGCGGGGTCCGCCTGGAAGTCCGGCGCGTGAAGCACCGTGAATCCGGGACGGAAGTGCGCGAGCTCCGCGGGCAAGGCGCGGATGAACATGTTGCGCACGAAGAGCGCATGCCAGGCGTTGGGCGTGATGAATCGAACGGGAATCCGGTAGGCCGGGTCCGCGCCGCCGAAGAGGTCCTCCACGTAGAGCTCCCGCGCGTCGAGGTAGGCGCGGACGTCCTCGTGCAGGCGCTCGAACGCGCCGGGGTCGAGGCGGGGATTCTTGTCCCACCAGATGCGGTCGCCGGTGCCCGCCTCCTCGATCAGGAACTTGTCCTTCGGGGACCGGCCGGTGTGGGGCGAGGTTACGGCGGCGAAGGCCCCACGATCGGTCAGCTGTCCTTCGCTGCGGCGGAGCGCGTGTTCGAGGAGCGCGGGGGGCGTCAGGTTGGCGTGAATGCGGATCGGGAAGAGGCCATGCTCGACGAGGGTGAGGCTCTCGCGAGGGAGTGAACTCGTCTCGGTATTCATACGCTCCTGGGGCGCGTAGCGCGCGGCAAAAGGCTCGGCCAAGGGACGGGGACGGCCGCGTTCAGGCGGGGAATTATCGGCAGGCGGAGCCCCGGAGACAACTGGGGGATGGGTAAGTACTTGCGTCGGGTGCGGTTGGAGGCGATGTCAGCCAGGGGATGAAGAGGATGGGCCAACTCGAAGCCCGGAGTCCGCTCGGTCCGAGCGGCCGGGTTCGGAGGCGGCGGGCGGGCTCGCCCGGAGGATGGCCGCCTCGGGTTGGCGCCCGATACCCGCGGACAACCTCTGTAGCCACGCCCGAGATCACAGCCGCTCGCTTGCCAACCTCCGACTTCCCTGCTCGCCGGCCCGACCTACCTCCCCACCGCCTCCACGTTCGCCGGGACGTGGTAGATCACCTCCGCCGTCCCCAGGTCCCGCGCGCTCGGCCCGTCGACCGACGGGTCCGCGAACATCAAGTCGGTCGCGGTGGATGAATGGCGCCAGATGCCCAGCGCATGGCCGAGCTCGTGCGTGGTCGTGAGCGCGAGGCATTCGGGAAGCCCAGGAGCGTTCGGCTCCGACCGCGGGTCGATGAACACGCGGACCGGCAGGCGAAGCTGGGTGTGATCCTCGCTGATGTCGAGATCGGTGGCCCCCGCGCACTCCGGCGCTAGGGCGCTGTTGAGCCGCGCCCTGGCGAACTGGATGCCCGGAGCCGCCCCGGCCCGGACGATCACGTCGGCGCTGGTCGAGTCGCTGACCACCGTGGCGTCGAATTCGCCGTAGAGGAAGGCCGTTCGCCAGGCCGAGATGGCGTTCGGCATGTTCTGCGGGAGGCTGGCGGCGTCCTCCACCCAGATACGTACCGGTATGCGGCTCGCCGGCCAATGGAACGAGAGGCTGTCGTCGCCCGAGCCGGTCACCTTGGGAGTGATCAGCCGCCACTCGTAGAAGTCGCTGCGGATCGGCGCGGCGATGTCGCTGCACGCCGAGGTGGCGGCGACCAGAAGGCCCGCGGTCCAGCGGACGCGGCGGCTCATTGGCTGGGTCTCCGGCTCAGCCCAATCGAGAGCGACACCCGGCTCACGTCCTGGGTCTGCGAGAAGCCGCGCCGCTTGAGCTCGTCGGTGGTGAAGCGGTGAAAGTCGTAGCGCAACGACGTCATGAGGTCCCACTTGGTCATTACCTGCTTGCGGTAATCGATTCCGGCGCCGGCCAGGAAGCGGGTGTCACCCCCGAGCGCGAAGATGCCTTCCTTCTCATCGGGCCAGTACTGCAACGCGCCGAGCCCCACGCGCCAGCGAAAGGCCTGGTGGAGCGGACCCTCGAGCTGCAGCATCAGGCTGCCGGTCCGGAGCGTGCCGAGATCGGTGTCGTTGCCGTCCTCGGTGCTGTGGAACTTCCCCGACGCGAAGGTCCCTTCGAGGCCCACTCGGTAGCCGCCCGTACCGATCGGGAGCGACCCACCGAGCGCGAGCATCGGGGCGATCGACTGTCGCACCGTGACCTCGTTCACGATCACGTCGCGCAGCAGGTTGGTCGAACCGACCGCGCCAAGGCGGGCATAGAACTCCGTCTGGGCCCGAAGGCTCGAGACGCCGGCCGGAAACAGCAGGGCCAGCAACAGGATTGGCTTTCGCATGGGGGGGAAGATGCCGACGGCCATGCGCGCGGTCAACGCGCCGGTCGAACGCGCGCATAGGCGCGCAGACGTCGCAGCATGCGACGGTCATGGGTGAACTCGTCGTCGCCTTTCGGCGTCTCGAGGATCTTCATGACGCCGGCGAAGCGCGGGTCCCGCATGATCCGCCGGAACGGCTCGGGGCCGAGCGAGCCCTCGCCGATGAGCTCGTGCCGGTCGCGGCGCGAATGGAACGGCGTCTTGGAATCATTGAGGTGAAGCACCTTGAGGTGCGCCAGTCCGATGACCGCGTCCCATCGGTCCCACACGCCGTCGAAGTCCTTCACCAGGTCGTACCCCGCGGAATAGAGGTGGCACGTGTCGGCGCAGAAGGCGACGCGCCGGCGCACCCGTCCGCCGATCGCCTCGCGCAGGGCGGCGAGCTCTTCGAAGGTGCTCCCTAGGCACGAGCCGGTCCCAGCCGTAGTCTCGATCAGGACGCCCACGCCCTGAACGGCTTCGAGGCATCGGGTGTACGACTCCGCGTTCCGTGCCAGGCCGGACGCGCGGTCGTCGATGTAGTTGCCGGGATGGGAGACGACGTACGGAATGCCGAGGCGCGCGCACCGCTCGAGCTCCGCGCCGAACGATGCCTCGGAGCGCGCGCGCAGCGTGCGCTCCGGCGACGCGAGGTTGATTAGGTAGGAATCATGCGCCACTATACGGGCGATGCCGCTGCGCGCGAGTTCGCGACGGAAGGCGTCAGCGGTGTCGCTCTCGATGACCGGCTCCCGCCACTGGTTGGGAGTCTTGGTGAAAATCTGAACAGCGGAGGCCCCGATGGCCGTGCCGCGGCCGGGGGCAGTCCACACGCCCCCTTGGGTTGAGACGTGCGCGCCCAGCAGTTCGGACGGCGTTCGTTGACCCATTCAGCCCTCGTGATCCTGTGACCGGCGGCGACTCGCTCGCGCGGCCTCGTCTCGTCCTGACGGGCGACGCCGCGGCGCGGCCCGAGGGGCTCGAGCGTGCGCTGACCCGGGCTGGGTTTCAGCTGGACGAGGGGACGAACGGCCCGCACGAGCCGGTTCCGGACGCCATCGTCACTACACTCCCCACCGCCGATCCCGAACGCCTCAGCCAGGTTCTCGCCGCCGCCGGCGCGGAGCCGCCAAGGATAATCGTGTTCGCAGCGGAGGACCGCGATGGTGTGGCCGCGGCGCTCGCGCTCGGGGCCGCCGACGCGCTCGCGGCTCCGGTCCACCTCCCGGACCTCTGCGCTCGGCTCGTGGCGCGCATTCGCGACCGTCAGGCCCCGTTCCGAACGCCGTACGAGGCTCGTATCCGGGACAGCCTTCGCGACCTGGTCGAGGAGGCGCGCTCACCACTCCAGCCCGACGAGATCGCGCTGGCACTGGTGCGCCGCCTCGGACGGGCCCTCGCGCTCGCGCAATGCTCCTTCGTGGTCACGCGCCCCGGGGAGGACCACGGCCGCGTGCTCGCCCACCCGGGCGACGGGCAGCCCGAGACGTCGCACCTGGACCTGGATCGCTATCCCGAGATCGCGGAGGCGATCCGGAGCCGCCGGGCGCTCGCTCTCACGGAAACGCACACGGGCGCGGGAGCGGCCACGACAATCCTGCCGGTCGTGGTGGACGACGAGGTGAGCGGCGTCCTGCTCCTCCGGGGACAAGATACCGCCCCGGCCCTGAGCGCCAGGCAGCTCGGTCTCGCGGCGAGCCTCGCCGAGGCGGCGGCGCGAGCGCTCGAGGCCGGCCGCGGCCGGAGCGGCGGCCACACGACATCGTCCACGGACCCGGCGCTCGATCGGCGTCTCCAGGAAGAGCTCGAGCGCGCGCGGCGCTATTCGCTCGGCTTCAGCTTCGTCCTGCTCGATGTGGAGACGCCACCCGACGAGGATCCCACCGACTTCGAGGCACGTGAGCGGCGGAGACGCGAGGCGACCGGCTACGTCAGGCGCGAGCTCCGGCTGCCGGATTTCGTGTCGCCCTACGGCGACGCCGAGGTCGCGGTCGTCCTTCCCGAGACCGACGCGGACGGGGCGCGGCGGTCGGTGCTCCGGCTGCGGAAACATCTCGATGGGACGAGTGCGGGAATCGTCGCGTATCCTCACCCAGCCGTCACCGTGCCGGACGACCTCTTCGCGCTGGTCGAGGCGGCGCTGCTCCGCGGCCGGGCGCAGAGCGGCGAGCGCATCGGCGTGGCGGATTGAGCCGACCGTCCAGCGATCGTCCGGTGCGACGAGTCGCATGACGCTGCGGACCCGTGCGCCGGATCAACGCCTCCGGAGCCAGGTCGTGGGATCGAGCGCGACCTGGTTGTCGCCGCGGATCTCGAAATGGAGGTGCGGCCCGTACTCGGAGTTCTCACCGCCCACGCTCCCGATCAGCGCCCCCTTCGTGATCGAGGCGCCGAGCTTGACCGCGGCCGACTCCAGATGGGAGTACACCGAGTAGTAGCCGTTGCCGTGCTCCAGGACGACCGTGAGTCCGTAGGTGCCGAACTGTCCCACCAGCCGGACCTTTCCCGCCGCCACCGCATGCACGGGCGTGCCGACCTGCGCCGCGATGCCGATGCCGTTCCACCGGATGATGCCGCCGCTCGGCAGCGTGTCCCGGCCGAACCGGTAGACGATGGTGCCCTCGACCGGCCAGTCGAGCTTGCCGAGGCTGGCGGTGGTGATCGAGCCGGGGCCGGCCACCGTACCGCGAAGCGAGCCACGGGCCAGCTCCTCCCGCCGGGCGCGCTCGAGCGCCGCGAGAAGGCCGTTCAGGCGGGCCTCGTCCTTCTGCAGCGCCGAGAGCCGTCGCTCGGTGCTCCGCGCCGAGCGCCGCAGCTGCTCCAGCCTGCGCTCGCGAGCCTGCGCCAGCTCCGTGTACTTGGCGTACTCCGCCTCGCGCTCCTGGCGCGAGCGGTCGAGCTGGCCGCGCACGTCGAGGATGTTGTCCCGCTCGGCGACGACGCGGCCCCGGAGCAGCTCGACGTCGGTCACCAGCGCGCGGTCCTGCTGGCTCGTGAGAAAGAGGTACTTGTAGCGGCTGAGCAGGTCCCCGAACGACTCGGCGGCCATCAGCGCCTGAAAGGTGTAGAGCGTTCCGCGCTTGTAGATGTCGACGAGCCGGCGGTCCAGCACCGCGCGCCGCTCGGCGAGATTGTCCTCGGCCAGTATCAGCTCGGCGCTCGACCGATCGAGCTCGCTCGACAGGCCACCGATCTGCCGCTCGATCTCGTTCATGATCCGTTGCGTGGATTCGCGCTGCCGCTCGAGATTGCTCAGCTCGTCATTCACATCGTGGACCTGCCCCTGGAGCCGCTGCTGCTGCTCCTCGAGCCGGTCCCGCTCGCGACGGATTTCCTGGAGCCGCCGTCGGCTGGCCTGAATGGTGGTGTCCTGAGCACGGAGGGGAGCCGCGATCACGAGCGAGAGAAGCAGGAGGAGGAACAGGGGTTCCCCTCTACACATGCCTGAGGTGCCTCCCCACGCTCACCAGGCTTCCGCTCAGCCCGAGCAGCACCCCGAACACCACGATGGCCACCATCTGGTAGGGCTGGAAGAAGATGAGCCCGGCGAACGTGCCGCCGCTCCGGTCTCGGAAGAGGAGGTAGCCGGCGTAGCACAGGACCAGCGAGAGCAGCCCGCCGAGCAGGCCCTTGAGCGCGCCCTCGAGGAGGAACGGGCCGCGGATGAACCAGTTGGTCGCGCCCACCAGGCGCATGATCGAGATCTCCCGTGCGCGCTGCAGCAGTGTCAGCCGGATCGTGACCCCGATGATCACCACCGCGACCGCGGCGAACGCGAGCCCGATCACGAGGCCCACGATGCCGGTGATGTTCCGCAGGTGATCGAGCTTCTGCACCCATTCCCGGCCGAAGCGGACATCGTTGACGAATCCGAAGCCACGGAGGCGCTGCGCCACCCGTTCGACGGTGGCGGCATCCCGGTTGCCCGGTTTGAGCCGCACCTCGATCGAGGCGGGCAGCGGGTTCACCTGCAGGTCGCGGTAGGCGTCGCGGAACTCCACCAGCTCGCGCCGGGCGCGGGCCAGCGCCTGCTCCTCGGTCACGTAGGTGACTTCCTGCACCTCGGGAAACGCCGCGATGTCCTGGGTGGCCAGCGTGATCGTCTCGGCGGGGGTCCCGCGCAGCGTGAACGCGACGATCTCCACTCGTTCCTCGAGGCCCTGCAGCGCCTGCCGCAGGTTGATGGCCACCAGCCCGAAGAGTCCGAGGGTGAACAGGGAGAAGGCGATCGTCGTGATCGACAGGGTGGAGAGGAGCGGCGCGCGCCGGAACGACAGCACGGCCTCACGCGTGAGCAGACTCACGTGGCGGTCTCCCGGTCGTCCTCGTCCACCGCGCTGTCGAAGACGACGCCACCGTCGCGCATCTCGATCGTGCGATAGCTCGCCTGGCGGACCAGGTCGAGATCGTGGGTGGCCATGACGACCACGGTCCCGCCGGCGTTGATGTCGCGCAGGAGCTGGAAGACTCCCCGCGTGGCCCGCTCGTCGAGGTTGCCGGTGGGCTCGTCCGCGACGAGAATCGCCGGATCGTTGACCAGGGCGCGCGCGATCGCGACGCGCTGCTGCTCCCCGCCCGAGAGCTCTCGCGGGTACGCGCGGCTCTTGGCCGTGAGCCCCACCTGCGTCAGGACGCGCATGACCCGGGCCTCGATGGTGTCACCCCGCGCGCCCGTCACCTCGAGCGCGAACGCGATGTTCTCCGCCGCGGTGCGATCCTCGAGCAGCCGGAAATCCTGAAACACGACCCCTAGCCGCCGGCGCAGCTTGGGCACCTCGTCGGTGCGGAGCGCGCTCACATCGTAGCCGGAGACGCGCACCTCGCCGCTCGTCGGCCGCTGCTCGGCGAAGAGCAGCTTCATGATGGTGGACTTGCCGGCGCCCGAGTGCCCGGTGAGGAAGACGAACTCGCCGCGGCCGATCCGGAAGGAGACGTCCTTCAGGGCCAGCGCACCGTTCGGATAGTTCTTGTAGACGTGGGAGAGGGAGATCACGGTCGGAAAGTAAAAGGGCGGGTTTGCGGGGAGAAGCGACGACCGCGCGAATTACGACTTCTCCAGCGCCTGCCCCAGATCCGCGATGATGTCGTCGACGTCCTCGATGCCGCAGCTCAGCCGGAGGAATCCATCGGGAATGCCGAGCGCGGCGCGATCCTCGGCCGAGATACCCTTGTGGGAGGTGTACCGGGGCTCGCTCACCAGCGTTTCGACCCCGGCGAGGCTGGGCGCGTGGGCGACCAGCTTGAGCCGCTTGAGCATCCGCTCGGCCGCCTTGGGGCCGCCGGCCAGCTCGAGGCCGACCATGCCACCGAACCCGTCGAGCACCGCCGCGGCGAGGGCGTGATCGGGATGCGAGGCGAGGCCGGGGTAGTGCACTCGCGCGATACCCGGGTGCGCCTCGGCCCACTCCGCGACCGCGGCGCCGTTCGTGTTGTGCCGTGCCATGCGAAGCGCCAGCGTCCGCATCCCGCGGTCGACCAGCCATGCCGCGTGCGGATCAATGGCCTGGCCCCAGAGGCGCATGAGCCGGTTGACCTCTTCCACGAACGCGGTCGAGCCGGCCACCGCGCCGGCGATCACGTCGCTGTGACCGTTGAGGTACTTGGTCGCGCTCGTGATGGCGATGTCGGCGCCGTGCTCCAGCGGCCGGAAGTTGATCGGACTCGCGAAGGTGGCATCCACCAGCAGCGCCAGGCCGAACTCCCGGGCCACGTGCGCCACCGGCCCCAGGTCGACCACCCGCATGAGCGGGTTGGTGGGCGTCTCGATGAAGATGGCCCGGGTGGCTTTCCGGACCGATTTCCGCCACAGTCGCGGCTGGTCCGGGCGGACGTAGGTGATGTCGATGCCGAGTCGCCCGAGCTCCTCGTCGAAGAGGTGCTGGGTGCCGCCGTAGATCCAGCTGCTGCTCACGAGATGATCGCCGGGCCGGAGCACCGCGAGGTGCGCCAGCGCCGTGGCCCCCATGCCGCTCGCCAGGAAGATCGCGTCTTCGGCCCCCTCGAGCAGCGCGTATTTCTTCGCCAGCTGGACCTGGTTGGGGTTGTTGCCGTAGCGGCTGTAGAGGATGTCCTCGTCGCTGCCGACGGGGGACACGAAGGTGCTGCTCTGCTGCAGGGCCGGCGCGATCGGGGACCAGTCCGGCCGCCGGTGGGGAACGCCGTGGATGGCGGTGGTGGAGGGTCCGGCGCGGCGCGGACTCATCCGGTCGGGAGCGGGTGGTACCGGTCCCCGTCGGTCAGCACCAGGCGATGGAACGCGAGCGCCTCGAGCGCCTCCTCCGCGCGGGCCGCAGGCCATCCGAGCGCGGAGGCGAGCTCGACCGCATTCAGCGCGCCCCGCTCGCACACGAAACCGAAGGCCGCGCGAGCGTCGGCGGTCACCCACCCCAGCAGGCGAGGCTCGGGATGCTCCCCGCCGGGCACCGCGGTCACGGCGAGCCGATGATGGGTGAGCACGTGCTCGATCGCCTCGTGCTGGTCCTCCCGCAGCCCGCTCAGAACCACGAACCGGCTGCCGCGCTCCTCGTCGTCGAGCAGCAGCTTGGCCACAACCTCGTCGGCGCAGCTGAAATCGAGGAGCTCGATGCCGGAGAAGTCGAGCAGAGCCGTGAGGCAGTCGGAGTCCGCGATGACGGCCTGGATCCGGTTCCGGATGGCGGCCCCGGTGGGGCGGGTGACGAGGTTTCGGTAGGGCGACGCGACCGTCTCGCGCAGCAGGTGACCGATGTGGATGGTCTGGATCATCGGGCCTCGTCGTCCTGCGCGGGGATGATGATCTGCACCTGGGCTCCGGGGAAGAACGGGAGATGTTCGGATAATGGGACGTCCTCGTCCCACGGCGGCACGATCGCGAGGCGCGCCGTGCCGCTCCGGATCGAGATCTTGCCCTTCCACTGATCCAGAAAGCGCTTGATGAAGGCGAGGCCCTGCCCTCGGCCGGGATCGCGGAAGCGGCTCACCCCCTGGATCAGCGCCGCTTCGAGCGCCGCGCCGTCGCCCCAGCGGTCACCGAACCGCTTGGCGTGGGTGCTCTCGAGCGAGCGTCGGAAGCCGATCCCCGCATCGCTCACCGCGATCACGACCACCCGCCGGCCCAGCCGCCGCCGGAAGGTGTACGCCTGCACCGCGACCCAGCCGCTGGTGCCGGCGTGCTCAACAATATTCTGGCATGCCTCCGAAAGCGCCATACTGAATCGGAGCGTGGCCTTCATCTCGAGCCCGAGCTCGCCGTGCAAAATGCGCGATGCGCCCTGGGAGATCTTCTCGACGACCTCGTGCACGTCCTCGGTGGCCCGAACGGGCGTCACGTCCAGCAGCACGTCCGACGGCCCCGAGGCGCTCACCTTCGGCAATTTCCCGTGCAGCTCGAACAGCTCGGCCGCGTACTTGAAGAAGCCGGCGCGCGCCCAATACCGCTTCACGTCGTCGCTCGTGGGCACGGTGAAGAGCGGACGCTCCCGTCGCGCCTCCGCCAGCGCCTGGCCCGCCGTCAGCATGGTGAGCAGACCATACGGCGAGGCCCACTGGGCGCCCCGCGCATCGAACAGGATCTTCTCGTCCGGCGGCCACTGGCCGAAGGCCGCGGCGAACTGCTCGAACGAGCGGTCGTCGAACGTGGCCGGGACCTCGACGACGCGCGTCATGGAACCAGGAGCTCGCCGCGAAGGTGCCGGCCGAGCCCGCCGGCGCCGCGCAGCCCCGCATTGCGAGCGGCGAGCGCGGTCGCGTGGGCGAGCGCGGCCTCCACGCTGTCGCCGGCCAGGAGCCGAGCGCAGGCGGCCGCTCCGAACACGTCGCCGCAGCCGGTGGGATCGAGGGCCTCGATCCGCGGGGCGGGCACGAGGGCGGTGCGGACGGGGTGGGCGGACCGTCCGACGGTCAGACGGTCGGTCGATTGGATGAGCCGCTCGCGGGAGGGCACGGCCACCCGATCGTTCGATCGCCACCCGTCGAACCCCGGGGCGGCGACGTACGCCGCGCCTTTCGGCCCGAGGGTTACTACCAGCAGGGACGTGCCGGCGCCGAGGGCACCGACCGAGAGCGACAGCGGGTCAGGCGAGAGCTGGTGCATCTCGTCCTCGTTGAGCTGGACCACGTCGAAACAGCCGAACCAGGCGGTAGGCTCGGCCAGCGGCTGGAGCACGCGGATGCCGTCGTGATGCATGCCGAGGAACAGGCTGTGCAGGTCGGCGTAGATCGGCCCGTGAAATCCCTGCCGAAGCGCCTGGGCCGTCCCCAGCGCGAGCTCGAACCCGGAAATGAAATTGAGGTAGATCGCGTCGAGGTCCATCACCATCGGCCCGAGCTCCAGCCAGGTCCAGCCGGGCACGCCGCCGCTCATCCGCTCGCAGCGCCGCTCGGCCGACTCGTAGTGGAGCACGACCCGGTTGTTCGGCGCGGGGACCTCGACGCAGCGGGCGCCCGGCGCCAACCGCTTCAGGTCCGACAGCAGCTCCGCCGCCTGCGGCGCGAGGTCGCGACCGACCTTGATGAGCGGGACGATCTCCCACTCGGGCGGCAGGCTCGCGTCGAGGCCGCCGAGCGCGTACGCGATCCCGCCCCATTCCTCGGTCGGGGGCGCCAGCGGATCCCGGCCGTGGATGAGGTCCCAGACGAGCGAGCCGACGACGCCGACCTCTAGGCACCGAGGGTCTGGTCCAGGAACGCCTTGGCCGCCCCGTACACGCCCGCCGTGCCGGCGAGCTCACCCGGCACGATGCGGCACGCGGCCACGGCCGGCTTGAACGCACGCCGGGCGACCTCGCGGCGCAGCGGGATGAACAGGTGGTCGCCGGCCATGGTCACTCCGCCGCACACCACCACGACTTCGGGATTGAAGACGTTGAGCAGGTTGCCGATGCCGACGCCGAGAAATCGGGCGGTGTCGTTCACGACTTCGAGGGCGAGGTCGTCGCCGTCATGGGCCGCCTGATAGACGGTCTGGGCCGTGACCAGCGACAGGTCTCCGTTGACGAGCGAGGGCAGCCGGCTCACGGCGCCGGCCTCGATCTCCTCGACCGCGCGCAGCGCGATGTTGGGACCCGAGGCGTACGCCTCGAGGCAGCCGTAGTTGCCGCACTTGCAGCGACGGCCCTCGACATCGATCGTCGTGTGCCCGATCTCGCCGGCGACGTCCGACGCCCCGTGGTACAGCTTGCCGTCGAGGATGAGCCCGCCGCCGATGCCCGTGCCGATGGTGATGCCGATGGCCTGCCGCGCGCCGCGCGCGGCCCCGACCCACCATTCGCCGAGTACGGCGCAGTTGGCATCGTTGTCGAGCGCCGCGCGGATGTTGAGCCGGTCGTGGATGATCTGGCGCAGCGGCAGATTCACCCAGCCCAGGTTGGGCGTCAGCAGCACGATGCCGCGCTTGGTGTCGAGCGGTCCCGGGGCGCCGACGCCCACGCCCAGGATCTCCGCATCGGGCGCCTCGCGCTTCGTCGCGACGATGGCCCGCTCGGCCAGGCCGACCAGCCGCTCGAGCACGTCCTTGGCGCCGGCCTCCGCGTGCGTCGGCTCGCTCGCGGCGGCGAGCAGGCGCGACCCGTCTTCGGCCACGCTGCCGACGACCAGGTTGGTCCCGCCGATGTCAATCCCGAGTACGAATCGCACGATGCGCCTCCACGCCTGCGACGGCGGCCACCGCCGACGCGACGGACTCGACCGACAGCTCTTGCATGCAGCGGTGATGACCCAGTGGGCACGTCTGCGGCCCGTGCGCCGAACACGGCCGGCACGCGAGCGATGAGTTCTCCACCACGCGGTCCCGCGGCCCGCGCGGACCGAATCCGAAGGCGGGCACGGTCGGCCCGAACACGGCCACGATCGGGGTGCCCACCGCGGTCGCGAGGTGCAGCGGAGCCGAGTCGTTGGTGACGAGCACGGCCGCCCGCTCGATGAGCGCCGCGGAAGCGCGCAGGCCCAGCGCGCCCGCCGCGCTGTGCGCTCGGCCCGGTGCGGCGGCCGCGACGGCCTCGGCCAGTGCAGCGTCCTCCCGGCTTCCCACGACCACGATCGGGGACTCCAGCGACGCCGCGAGCTCGGCGTAGCCCGGCCATCGCTTGGTGCCCCAGATCGATCCGGGCGCCACGGCGACGAAGCCCGGCGATACCCCGCGCTCCCGAAGCCAGGCGTCGGCCAGGGCGCGATCGTCTGCGGTGAGGCCGATTCGCACCGGGGGCGCCCCGCCGTCCCCGCCGGCCAAGGCCAGCAGGCGCTCGACCTCGTGTCCGCCGGACGGTCGCGGGACGCGGCGGGTGTAGGCGGCAGCCGCGGGGCTGTCCGCGAAGCCTACCCGCTCGCCGGCGCCCGAGAGCATCGCGAGCGTCGCCGACCGCCACGACCGATGCGGCAGGTACGCCCGAAGGTAGCGTCGGGCCCGGAGCCGCCGCCCCAGCCGTACGACACCGCGCAGTCCCCGGTCGGCGCCGCGCTTGTCGTACCGGATCACGGTCGCCACGCCAGGATGCGTCTCGAGCAGCGCGGCGGCGGCGGGCGTCGTCACGACGTCCACCGGCCCGTGCCTCGCGGCGAGCGCGGTCAGCAGCGGCGTGGTGAGCACCACGTCGCCGAGGAAGGCGGTCTGGATGACGAGGACGGTCGGACGGCCGGACGATCCGTCCACTATTCCACCTGCAGGACCGCCAGGAACGCCTCCTGCGGGATCTCGACGGCGCCGATCTGCTTCATGCGCTTCTTCCCCTCCTTCTGCTTCTCGAGGAGCTTGCGCTTGCGCGTGATGTCGCCGCCGTAGCACTTGGCGAGCACGTCCTTCCGGAACGCCGAAATGGTCTCGCGGGCGATGATCTTGTTGCCGATGGCCGCCTGGATCGCGACCTGATACAGCTGCCGTGGAATGAGCTCCTTCAGCTTCTCGGCCACCTTCCGGCCGTACTCCTGGGCCTTGTCGCGGTGGATGATGACGCTGAAGGCGTCGATCGGGTCGCCGTTGATGAGCATGTCCAGCTTCACCAGGTCCGACTCGCGGTAGCCCGCCATCTCGTAGTCGAGCGAGGCGTAGCCGCGCGAGAGCGACTTGAGCTTGTCGTAGAAGTCGAGCACGATCTCGCCCAGCGGGAACTCGAAGTCGAACTCTACGCGGGTCGTGTCGATGTAGTGCATGCCGTTGTAGACGCCGCGGCGTTCCTGGCCGAGCTTCATGATGCCGCCGATGTAGTCGGCGGGCGCCATGATGCGCGCCTTGACGTAGGGCTCGTCGATCCGGTCGATGCCCGCGGGATCGGGCAGGTTGCTCGGATTCTCGAGCAGGAGCATCTCGCCGTCGGTCCGGTAGACGTGATACTCTACCGTCGGGACCGTGGTGATCAGGCTCAGGTTGAACTCGCGCTCGAGCCGCTCCTGCACGATCTCCATGTGCAGCAGGCCGAGGAAGCCGCACCGGAACCCGAACCCGAGCGCGGTGGACGACTCGGGCTCGTAGTGGAGGCTCGCATCGTTGAGCACCAGCTTCTCGAGCGCGTCCCGGAGGCCCTCGTACTGGTCCGAATCCGTCGGGTAGATGCCGGCGAACACCATGGACTTCACGTCGCGATATCCCGAGAGCAGCTCTCCCGCCCGGTCGTGCGCGTCCAGGATCGTGTCCCCCACGCGAGCGTCGCGCACGCCGCGAAGGCTGGCGACCACGTAGCCCACCTCGCCGGCCTCGAGCTCGGCCGCGGGGTGCTGCCCCAGGCGCAGATACCCGACCTCGTCCACGTGGTAGACGTCGTCGGGATGGGAGCCGAAGGCGATCTCCATGCCCTCGCGCACGGTCCCGTCCACGACCCGGACGCTCGGGATCGCGCCCCGGTAGCGGTCGTAATACGAGTCGAAGATGAGGGCGCGGAGCGGCGCCTCCTCCCGGCCGCGGGGTGGCGGCACTCTGGCCACGATCGCCTCGAGCAACTCCGGTACGCCGGTGCCTTCCTTGGCCGATACGGCCAGGATCTCCTCGCGCTTGGCCCCGATCAGGTCCATGATCTCCTGGGCCCGCTTCTCGGGCTCGGCGCCGGGCAGATCGATCTTGTTGAGGACGGGGATGATCTCGAGGCCCGCGTCCATCGCCAGAAACAGGTTGCTCAACGTCTGGGCCTGGACGCCCTGCGAGGCGTCCACCACCAGGATCGCCCCCTCGCACGCGGCCAGCGATCGGGACACCTCGTAGGTGAAATCCACGTGCCCCGGGGTGTCGATGAGATTGAGCTCGTAGGTCCCGCCGTTCCGCGCGGTGTAGCTCATGCGGACCGCGTTGAGCTTGATCGTGATCCCCCGCTCCCGCTCGAGGTCCATGGTATCGAGCAGCTGCTCGCGCATCTGGCGCTTCTCGACCGTCCCCGTGGCCTCGATGAGACGGTCGGCGAGGGTCGATTTGCCATGGTCGATGTGCGCGACGATGCAGAAGTTGCGGATGCGGGCCTGGGACATGGCCAGAATATAGCGCGGTCGGACGGTCGGGCGGCCGAACGATCGGTCCATGGGATGGCGAGGCGTCAGAAATTCCGGGGTCGGATGTTACTCTTTATGCCGTGACCCGCCCACACACCGAACGAGCCGATCGCCCGGTCGCCCAGCCGGCTGATCGTCCCGCCGGCCGCCCCTCGGCCGCCGACGCCGGCATGCTCCTCGTCTGCCTCATCTGGGGCGTCAACTTCAGCGTGATGAAGCTCGCCATCGCGCAGATTCCGGCCCTGGCGTTCACCGCGATCCGGTTCACCATCGCGAGCGTGCTGCTCTGGCTCGTGCTCCGCATGTCGGAGGGGCCGATGCGGCTGCCGGCGCCCGCCTTGAGGCGCCTCATCATCCTGGGTGTCATCGGGAACACCTTCTATCAGCTCGCCTTCATTCTCGGGCTGGCCCACACGACGGCAACCAACAGCTCGCTGATCATCGCGACGGTGCCGACCGTCGTGGCGGTGTTCGCCGGCGTGCTGGGCCTCGAGCGCGTCACGACGCGGATGTGGTGGGGCATCGGCCTCGGTACGCTTGGCGTCGTGCTCGTGATCGCGGCCGGCGGCATCGAGTTCTCAGCCAGCACGCTCCACGGCGATCTCCTCTCCGTCGTCGCCGTGCTATGCTGGGCCGGCTATACGGTCGGCCTCCGTGACGTGCCGGCGGGCGTCAGCCCGCTTCGGATCACGATGATCACGACCATTGCGGGCATGCCCGGACTGGTCCTCGTCGGCCTGCCCGACCTGATTCGGCTGGAGTGGGGCTCGATCCCTGCGATGGCGTGGACTGCCTTGGCCTACGCGACGCTTCTCTCGCTCGTCCTCGCGTACATCCTGTGGAACCGGAGCGTGAAGACCGTCGGCGGCACCAGAACGGCCATCTACATGTGCGTGACGCCCCTGGTAGCCGGCGGCGCCGCGTGGATCATGCTGGGCGAGCACGGGCGCCCGTCGCAGGCGGTGGGGGCGGTGCTCATCATTGCGGGGGTGTTGCTGACGCGCTGGTAGTCCGAGATCTACTTCGCTTCCAACTCCTCGAGCCGCGCCAAGGCTCGCCGCAAATGCGGAATCACGATGCTCCCGCCCACCACCAATCCGACCGAAAAGATCTCCAGGAACTCCTCGCGCGTGACTCCTTCCTCATGGCAGCGCAGCACGTGGTAGGTCACGCAGTCGTCGCAGCGGAGCACGAGCGACGACACGAGCCCCAGCATCTCCTTCGTCTTGGTACCCAGCGCGCCCGGCTCGTAGGTCCGGTTGTCGAGCGCGAAGAATCGGCTGATCGTGAGGTTGCCCGCGCCCAGGATGAGGTCGTTCATCCGGGTGCGGAAGGCATTGAAATCCGCGATGGTGTCCGCCATGGCGCCCAATATACCACGGCGCCAACGCTCAATGACCGGCCGCTGCGTCCACGATCTCCCGATAGCTCTCGGGATTCCACTTGGGTCGCTGGGGATCGTTCCCGACCTCGCGGCCCAGATAGTACAGGAGGCGGAGAATCCGCGACTCCTTCTCGGAGTCGATCTTGTCGGGTGAATCCGTGACCTGGTGATAATCCGGATGCACGCCGTTGAAGAAAAAGAGAATTGGCACGCCCTTGCGGGCGAAGTTGTAGTGATCGGAGCGGAAGTAGAAGTGTTCCTCCGGCCACCGGTCGTCGATCGCGGTCATGTGGAGCTCGGGATGGGCCCGGTTGACCCGCGAGAGCGTCGTGCCGAGGTCGGAGTGCTCCTTTCCGATCGCTACGATCGTGTCGCGCCAGTTGCGGCCGATCATGTCGATGTTGAGGTCGGCCACGATGTGGTCCAACGGCACCGGCGTGTGCTCGCTGAAATAGCGGCTGCCCCAAAGCCCCTTCTCCTCGCCGCTCACCGTCAGGAAGATGATCGAGCGCTTCGGGCGTGCGCCGGGCCGGCTGAAGGCCTCGGCCAGCTCCATGACGCCGGCCGTGCCCGAGCCATCGTCGTCGGCGCCGTTGTTCACGCTGTCGGCCAGCCCCGGGGTGATGCCGATGTGATCCATGTGCGCCGAGAAAACCAGGTACTCTTCGCGGAGCGCCGGGTCGCTGCCCTCGACGATGCCGACCGTGTTCGGGGCGGTGAGCGTGTGCAGGACGGAATCCTTGAGCGCGACGGTGGCCTTGAGCCCGCTCAGCTCGCGATAGACGGGGCCCGGGGCGGCGCGGACCGCCGCCGGATCCACGCTCGCCGCGCGCAGCGCGGACGCCACCGCCGGCTGGTTCACCTCGACGATCGGCGGACTCACGAGCCCGAGGTCGACGGCGGTCCGCGCGACCGACGTATTCGGGAGTCGGGCGCCGTAGCTTTCAGCCGGAAGATCGGCGAGCAGGACGACCGCGCTCGGCCCGGCGAGCCGAAGCGCGCGCGTCACCTGAGTGGTGCGGTCGGACGCGGAGGCGGGATCGATCGGATACAGCACCACCTTCCCGCGCAGGGCCATGCGGCTCACGGCGTCGGGGTCGAGGTTCCCGCCCACCAGCACTACCGGGCCCGTGACCGGATTGGGCGGCACCGTTCCCTGGAGGAAGCGCGCGCTGCGATCGAACCGCGCCTCCGCCGCGATCCCGCCGGCCTTGAGCGTGACGCGGGAGTCCGCCGCCTCGAACCGACGCCGGGTGATCGGATAACGCTGCAGGAACGTCCCGCTGTCGCCGGCGGGGCGCAGCCCGAAGGCGCGGAACTGGTCCGCGACGTACTTGGCCGTGAGCTCGAGTCCCCGGCTCGGCGTGTCGCGGCCCAGCATCGAGTCGTCCGCGATGATGCCGATGCGGCGGGCGACATCGGCGGGCGTGATGGACGCGGCGGCCTTGTCGGCAGGGGCCGAGGTTTGGGCCGCGGCGGGCCTCGTCACGAGGACGAGGCCGGCGAGGACGAGACGACGCATATGGGGACGGTCCTGGTGGAGGATGCCGGCGAACGAACGCCGGCGGATTATAGCGGGGTGCGCTCGCTCAGGGGCGCCGGCGGCGCAGCTCGGGCTCTCCCGTGCTCCGGGGCTCCGAGGTCGACGGGCGCAGGCCGTCGGGCACGTCGCGCGAGCTGTCGTTGCCCTGGCGGGAGCCCTGCGGCTGGGCCTCGCGCCGGCGCTCCGCCCGGCGCCGCTCGTCGAGGAGCGGCCGTACCGGCGAGAGCTGGGGCGCGACGTCGGCCTCGGGCCGACGCAACGCCTGGACCCTGGGCGCCGGCACCGACCCGCGTCCGCCGATGTCGTCGCTGGTGCGACCCGGCTCGTCCTCCTTCCCGCGCCGCTCGAGCGCCCCACGGGTCACCGCGGGGAGTCGCGGATCCGCATCCCGGAAGACGTACCGGGGACCGGGGTGGGCGAGCCGGTCCGCGATGACGTTGCGGCCGCCATAGCGGTAGGGGTAATACCGGGGATCGTCCCGGATCACCACGCGGTAGCGGGTGCACGAGGAGCGGTAGGGGTCCCAGTCGCGGTAGCTGGCGTAGGCGTGACAGTCGTAGCAGACGAAGCGTGGGTAGTCGTAGTGGTGGTCGACGTAGTACGGCGCAATGTCGTAGTCGTAGTGGCCGGCTGGCGCGAGCCGCGCCGCCAGGTCGGTGAGCCGGACGTAGGGATCGCCCTGAATTCGTCCGCCGTCGATCAGACGATAGTCCCAGTAGTCACCCCGGGTGATGTCGCGGAAGTCGAGCGGGTCGGCGGAGGCGATGGCGAAGAGGTACCCCATGCCGGGATCGTCATCGACGAGGAAGGCGCGACCGTCGCGTTGCCCGGTGACTTCGAGATCGCGTCCCGGGCGCACATAGGCGTCGGCCCACGGCTCCTGCGGGAACAAGACGCGGACCCTGCCGTCCGTGTCCACCCGAAATACGGCGACATACGATGACTCGTCCACGCGGAGGTAGACCTCCGCCCCTTCGCCGCGGGCGTACGGCGCGTCACGATCGGTCCAGACCGCGACTCGACCCGCCGCCGAAACGTGGGCGGGAGGAGAGAGGTCCAGCTGTGCGGGGGTTCGGGTGGGGGGGACGCCGGCCAGCAGCGCCCATCCCAGCGTGACGAGCATCAAGCCTCCGATGTGCTCGAAGCAATCGGTCCGTTCTCAGCAGGCGGTGTGCCAGGATGGGGTGTCGACATAAGATGGGTGCACATAAAGCCTTCGCGATGGGGAGCTGGAGGCGCGACCGGGCCGGCCGTCCTATCCACTGGACGCTGCTGCCTCACCGGGGAAACGCGCCGCTCGCCAGCTCGATGCTCGAGCTTCAGGGAGCCTTGGAGGAGGGTCTTCCCGATTGCCTCCGCCTCCCCACTCCCCTACGATTCACGCCTGCATGAACCGCCCCGCTGCAGTCCAGAACCGCCCCCGACTCGACCTGCTCGACCCTTTCGAGGTCTCCAAGCTGGGCGGGCTGGAAGTCATTACCGAAGGGGTCGTCGAAGGCTTTCTGTCCGGCCTCCACCGATCGCCCAGAAGAGGGTTTTCCGTCGAGTTCGCCGAGCACCGGATGTATCAGCCTGGCGATGAGCTCCGCTACGTGGACTGGAAGATCCTCGGCCGCAACGACCGCCTGTACGTCAAGCAGTTCGAGGAGGAGACCAACCTCCGCGCCATGGTGGTGTGTGATGCCAGTCGCTCGATGGCCTGGACCGGCAGCCCGGACACCGTGCTGCCGAAGCTCGCCTACGCGCAGCGGCTCATCGCCGCGCTCTCCCTGATCCTGCTGCGCCAACGCGACGCGACGGGCCTCATCACGTTCGACGACGACGTCAGGACCGTGCTGCCGCCTCGCGCGCGCTTGAGCCACTGGCGGCAGCTGCTCGGGACGCTGGGGGCCCTGGAGGCGGGCCTCGGAACGGCCGCGGAGCCGGCCCTCCGGCGCGTGGTGCACCAGCTTCGCCGGCGCGGGCTCGTCGTATTCGTCTCCGACCTGCTGTTCGACCGCGAGCTGGCGCTCAAGGCGCTCCGCTTCCTGCGCCATCGCGGGCACCAGGTGCTGGTGCTCCACGTGATGGACCCCGGCGAAGTGGCGCTCGGCGGGCCGACGGAGGCGCGGTTCGAGGACCCCGAGTCGCGCGCCGCAGTCGTCCTTCGCCCGCGCGACTGGGCCGCGCCCTATCAGGAGACCGTGCGCGCGGTCGTGAAGGAGTGGCGGCTCGCGTGCCGGCGCCACGGCATCGCCTACCACCGGGTGACGACGGACACGCCGTACGGCATCGTGCTGCGCGAAGCGCTCGCACCATCCTCCAGAACGGCATGATCGCGTTCCTTCAGCCCTGGGCGCTCGTCGGGCTCGCCGCCGCCGCGATTCCGCTGCTGCTCCATCTGCTGGCGCGGCGGGAGCCGCCGACCGTCGTCTTTCCCGCGGTGCGCTACCTGATCACGACCACCCAGGAGCACCAGCGCCGGCTCAAGCTCCAACATCTGCTCCTGTTGCTGTTCCGCACGCTGCTCATCGTCGCGCTCGTGCTGGCCGCGGCCGGACCGACGCTGCCGCGACGCGGGATCGCCGGGCATGCACCGAGCGCGCTGGTGCTCGTGGTCGACAACTCGCCCAGCAGCGGCGTCGTCGTCGCGGGGACGGCGCGTCTGGCGGAGCTGCAGGCCGCGGCCCGTCGGGTGCTCGACCGCGCGACGCCCGACGACGCGCTCTGGCTGCTGGCCGCCGACGGCGTTCCCCGACGCGGGGGCCGGCAGACGCTGCTCGATCAAGTGGCCACGCTGCCGCTGAGCTCGCGCCGGCTCGACCTGGGCGCGGCGCTCGGACTGGCGGCGGAGGTGCTCGCTGGTGAGTCGCGCCCGGGCGAGATCGCGCTGCTCACCGATCTGCAGGCGAGCGCGGTCTCGCCGGCCGACCTCCACCTGCCGCTCGTCGTGGGGCGGCCCGACCAGCCCCCACCGCGAAACGTCGGGATCGCCCGGCTCGAGACCGGACCGCAGCCGTGGGGTGGCGACGGCGGGCGCCTCACGGTCTCGCTGGTCGGCGATTCCGGCGAGGGGACGCCCGTGACGGCCCGACTCGGCACGCGGCCGCCGCGCCAGGCGCTCGCCCGAGTGGGCGGTGCCGCGGTGCTGGCGATGCCCGGCGTCGGGCCGGGCTGGTGGAGCGCCGATGCGGAGCTCGATCCCGATGAGCTCCGACTGGACGACCGGCGCGTCGGGGTGGTCCGGGTGGCGCCCGTCGCGCGCGTGGACTGGGATTCGGCAAGCCGGTTCATCGCCGCCGCCTGCGAGGTGCTCGAGTCGAACCGCCGCATCTCCCGCGGTCGTGACGTGACGCTCGGCCGTCTCGGGCGCGGGAGCTCGATCGTCCAGCCGCCGGAGGATCCCGCGGAGCTGGGCGCGCTCAATCGGGCGCTCGCGGCCCGCGGCGTTTCCTGGCGATATGGCGCGCCCCGGATCGAGCCCGCGACGACCGACAGCGGCATCCTGGTCGGCCGCGTGCGCGTGCTTCGGAGGTACGAGCTGCAGACCGGGCAGAGCGGCCGCACCGGTGTGCTCGCCACCGTGAACGGCTCGCCCTGGCTGGTCCGCAGCGGCAACGTGGTGCTCCTCGGAAGTCGCCTGGATCCGGCGTGGACCGACCTGCCGATCCACGCCGGGTTCATGCCGTTCATGGACGCGTTGGTGAACCGGCTGGCGCGCGGCGAGGTGTCGCTGGAGGACGGCGCGCCGGGCGATCCCGTGCCGCTGCCCGACCTCGTCTCGGACGTCCGCCAGGGCGAGCGGGACTGGCGGGTGGAGGGCGGCGGCGTGTTCCGGCCGGGCGAGCCCGGCGCCTACTTCCTCGTCTCGGGCGACGACACCGTCGGGGCGATCACAGCCAACATCGATCCGCGCGAATCGTTGCTCGCCCCCGCCACCGACGCCCAGGTGCGGCGACTCTGGAACCAGGCGCGTCTCGTGTCGCTGGACGACATGGGGGACGCGGTGTTCACCGGCGCCGCGCGCGGCGACCTCCGCGGCCCGCTGCTCTGGGCGGCGCTGTTGTTCGCGCTGGCCGAGACCGCGCTCGCGAGCGTCTGGAGGCGGCAAGCCCGATGAGGCTCAAGCCGGTGCTCGATGCGTTCACCCGAACGCCCGCCGCGTTCGACCTGGCCGAGCGGCTGCCGCGCCGGGGCGACACCCTGCGGCTCGGCGGGCTGCCGGGGTCCAGCGGCGCGGTGCTCGCGGCCTGGCTGGCCGAGCGGTTTCCGCAGCGGCTGCTGATCATCGTGGCCCCCACACCCGGCGACGCGGAGCGTTGGCTCACGGACCTCGCCCACCTGACCGACGAGGGCGTCGCGCTCTATCCGCAGCGCGAAGCGCTGGGCGAGGACGAGCCGCACTACGAGATCGCCGGCGAGCGCGCGGAGACGATCGAGGCCCTGCTGCAGGGCCGCTTGCGCATGCTGGTGACGACGGCCCGCGCCACCGCGGAGCGGACCCTCATGCCGGCCGCGCTCGAGCGGCTCCGACTCCGGCTCGCGATCGGCGAGCGACGGCCGCCCACCGACGTGGCCCAGGCGCTGGAGCGGATGGGATACAGCCGCGTGCCGACGGTGACGGAGGTCGCCGAGTTCAGCGTGCGCGGCGGCATCCTCGACCTGTACGGCTTTGGCATGGCTGGTCCGGCGCGGCTCGAGTGGTGGGGTGACGACATCTCGTCCATCCGCGGGTTCGATCTGACGACCCAGCGTTCGCTGCAGGAGCTCACCGAAGTCACCGTGCTTCCGATCGACACCCGCGGGGTACGCGAGCCGGAGGTCGAGGCCGGCGCCGGCGTCGGGCTGACCGAAGCCTCCGCCGCCGGGCCCGAGCCCCGGCCGCTTCGGTCGGCCACCGGCCACGCGGGCATCGCTGGATCACCGGACGAGCCGGCCGCGCGCCGGACGCTGCTCGAGCTGCTCCCGTCCGACACGATCCTGCTGGAGGAAGCGGCGGGGCCCGATCAGGACGAGGTGCAGCGCGCGTGGAACGAGGCCGAGCATCATCTCGAGGTCGCCCGGCGGCTGGGCGAGGACGTGCCCGGGCGAGAAGAGATCCTCGAGCCGCCCGAGCAATGGCGGAACCGAGTCTCGGCGTACCCCCGGCTGCTCTTGCGCGACGAGCGGGTCGACCTGCAGTTCGGCTTCTTTCCGCCCGAGAAGATCGACCGCGATCTCAATCGCATGCGGGCATTGCTGGCGGGCGGCCCGCCGACGCTCGTCCTGTGCGACAACGAGGGCCAGCTCGAGCGGCTCGAGGAGCTGCTCGAGGACGGCGCCCGCGGCCCGGGGCGCGCGACGCTGGCTATCGGCGCCCTCGACGGCGGCTTCGTGATGCCGTCGCTCCGCGTCCTCACGGACCACGAGATCTTCCGACGGGCTCGCCGGCTCCGCCGCCCCCGGCGCTATCGCCAGGCGGCGCCGTCGGCGGCGACGGGCGCCCTGGTCGAAGGCGACTACGTCGTCCACCTCGACCACGGCATCGGGATCTATCGCGGCATCGATACGATCACCGCGGGGGAGTCCACCCTCGAAGTGGCCATCGTCGAGTACGAGGGCGGGGATCGGCTCAACGTGCCGCTCTATCGGCTCGACCAGCTCGAGCGTTACCGCGCCGGCGGCGAGGACGGCGACCGCCCGCCGCCAAGACTCCACCGCCTGGGTGGCTCGTCCTGGGCCAGGGTGCGCGAAAAGACCCGCCAGGCCATCAAGCACATGGCGGCGGAGCTGCTCGACCTCTACGCGCGACGCACCGTGAGCGCGGGGTTCGCCTTCCCACCCGATACCCGCTGGCAGCGGGAGCTCGAGTCGAGCTTTCTCTACGAGGACACGCCCGACCAGCGGAAGGCCACTGAAGAGGTGAAGGCCGACATGGAGCGGCCGCGCCCGATGGACCGGCTCCTGGTGGGCGACGTCGGCTACGGCAAGACCGAGGTGGCCGTGCGCGCGGCGTTCAAAGCGGTGCAGGGCGGAAAGCAGGCCGCGGTGCTGGTGCCCACGACGATTCTGGCGGAGCAGCACGGCCGGACGTTCCTCGAGCGGCTGGCGGACTATCCGCTCTCGGTCGAGGTCCTGTCCCGCTTTCGGACGACCAAGGAACAGAAGGCGGCTCTCGAGCGCCTCGGCGCCGGCCAGACCGACATCGTGATCGGCACCCACCGCCTGCTGTCGAAGGACGTCGAGTTCAAGGACCTGGGACTGCTGGTCGTGGACGAGGAGCACCGGTTCGGCGTGAAGCACAAGGAGCGGCTCAAGGCGCTCCGCCTGTCCGTGGACGTCCTGACGCTCACCGCGACGCCCATTCCCCGCACCCTTCACCTCTCCCTCGCCGGCCTGCGCGACCTCACGCTGATCGAAACCCCTCCGCGGGACCGTTCCCCGATCCTGACGTTCGTCGAGCCCTGGGACGACGGGCTGCTCGAGGAAGCGTTCGCGCGGGAGATCGACCGGGGCGGACAGGTGTTCGTGGTCCACAACCGCATCGAGACGATCGAGACGATCGCGGCCCGGGTCCGGACATTGGCCCCCAGAGCGAGAGTGGGAGTGGCCCACGGCCAGATGGCGGCGGAGGGCCTGGAGTCCGTCATGCGCGACTTCGTGTCCGGGGAGGTGGACATCCTGGTCTCCACGATGATCGTGGAGTCCGGGCTCGACGTTCCCAACGCGAACACCATGGTGGTGCACGACGCGCATCGGTTCGGGCTGGCGCAGCTCTACCAGCTCCGCGGCCGCGTGGGCAGGAGCCACCGCCGAGCCTACTGCTATCTCCTCGTGCCCGACACGATGGACCCGGATGCGGAGGAACGTCTCAAGGTCCTGGAACATCATACCGATCTGGGCGCGGGTTACCGCATCGCGCTCAAGGACCTCGAGCTTCGCGGTGCGGGTAACCTGCTGGGGGCCGAGCAGTCCGGGCACGCGCAGGCCGTGGGCTTCGACCTCTACATGCGGTGGCTCGAAGAGACGGTACAGGCGCTCCGCGGGCAGGGCACGACCGAGCAGCCCGCCCCGCCCGACGTGGTACTCGACCGGCCGTCGCATCTCCCCGACGGGTACGTCCCCGACGACGACGTCAAACTCGACCTGTATCGACGACTGGCGCGCGCCGGGACGTCTGGCGACATTGATGGGCTTCGCGACGAACTGCGCGAGCGCTTCGGGCCGCTCCCTGCCGAGGCCGAGACGCTGCTCGACATGGCGCGGCTCCGCGTCCTGGGAGCGGTGCTCGGCCTTCAGCATGTGCTGGTGCGGGGGGACGAGGCCCGGCTGACGTTCCGCCAGGGGACGACCCCCCGGCTGGCCGGACTGACCTCGGCGCTGGACGACGTCCAGCTCGCGGCCGAAGTGCGGCGCACGGTACCCCTCTCGCTCCGGCTCTTACGCCTGGGCGGGGAGCCCATCGTGCCCGGCTTGGTGCGCGCCCTCAAGGCGGCGGTGAAGTAACCCTTTTTGGAGATGTCATGCGACGCAACGTGATCCTCATGGCGGTCCTGGCGACCGGCCTGGTCGGCTGTAACTCGTTCCGCGACCTGTTCTCGGCGCATGCCGACGTGGCCGCGGAGGCCGGCAGCCAGCAGCTTCCCGCGCAACGGCTCGCGCAGATTCTGAGCTCCGGCGGGAAGGGGGTCAAGATCAACACCGAGACCGCCGACTACGTCGCGAACGTCTGGGTGGATTACGCGTTGCTCGGCCAGGCCGTGGTGCATGGCCAGCTGCCGCTCGACTCGGCCAGCGTGGCCGAAGCGGTCTGGCCGGAGATCTCCGAGCTCAAGGGAACTCATTGGCACGACACGCTGATGGCGCACCGGACATCGATCAGCGACGCGGCGGTGGACAGCGTCTACAAGTCGGCCGACACCCGGCTGCTCCAGCACATCCTGTTCGGCGCCCGGCCCAACATCGATGCGACGCAACGCACCGCGGTCAAGAAGAAGGCCGAGGCCACGCTCGCGCAGATCAAGAAGGGCGCGAGCTTCGACCAGCTCGCCGCGACGCTTTCCGAGGATCCCGGTAGCCGGGCCGACAGCGGGTACCTCCCGCCGAGCCCCAAGGGCCGGTTCGTGCCGGCGTTCGACAGCGTGGGCTGGCTGCTTCAGCCGGGGCAGGTGAGCGGGCTGGTGGAGACGCCTTTCGGCTACCACATCATCAAGCGCCCCTCGCTGGAAGAGGCGCACGGCCACATCGTCAACTATCTCGAGGAGCGCGCCGGCGCGCATCTCGATTCGCTCTACATGGACAGCCTCGCCACGGCGAACAAGATCCAGGTCGTGAGCGGCGCGCCGGTCGCGATGCGCGCGGCGGCCGAGTCGCCGGACGAGAGTCGGAAGTCGACCAAGACGCTGGTGAAGTTCACTGGCGGCGAGCTCACGGTGAAGGACTACCTTCGCTGGGTGCGCGCCCTGCCGCCTCAGTACTCGCAGCAGCTTCGCGAGGCGAGCGACTCGACGCTGAACCGCTTCGCCCGCATCCTCACGCAGAACGTGCTGCTCCTGCGCGAAGCCGATCAGAACAAGATCCAGATCACCTCGCTCGAGTGGGCCACCCTGAAGCGGCGCTACCAGGACCAGCTCGACACGCTACGGCTGGAGATGGGGCTGCAGGACGGCGACATCACCGATTCCGGCGTGGCCGTCGGCGAGCGTGAGAAGGTGGCGGGCCTCAAGGTCGAGCACTACTTCGACGACCTGATCGCCGGGAAGACCCACCTGCGGCCGCTCCCGTCCGCGCTCGCGACGCTCCTGCGTGAACGGCTGCCCTACACCGTTCACGAGGCGGGCGTGGCTCGCGCGGTCGAGCTCGCCGCGGAAGCCAAGGCCAAGGCGGACTCGAGCGCGCCCAAGGGACCGATGCAGCGGGCGCCCGGACCGCCGCCGGTGCCAGGCATGCAGCCGGCTCCGGGAGCCGCGCCTGGTGCGTCCGCGCCCGCGCCGCCGCCGCCGGCCGCCCCGGGAGCGAAGCGCCCATGATCGGTGGCAGGACCCGCGTAGGCCGGGCGCTCCTCGGGCTGGCCCTGATCGGGCCCGCAGTGGGCGCGCGGCTCGCGGCGCAGGACACGACCGGCATCACCCGGCCGGCGCCCTTGGTGGCGCCGGCGGATTCGGCGCCGCTCGCGCCGCCGCAGTCACGGGTGCCAGCGGCGGCGCCCGACACGACATCGGCCGCGGCGGAGGGCGCGAATCCGCCCGCCATGGCGATGATGCCGGACACCGCGGTGGTGGTGGACCGCGTCGTCGCGGTGGTCGGGAATCGGCCGGTGCTGGCCTCGCAGGTGGAAGAGGAGATCTTCTCGCGCCAGTCGCAGGGACAGCAGGTCCCCAACGATCCCGACTCGCTGGAGGCGATCCGCAAGCAGGTCATCGGCTCGATCGTGGACGAGGAGCTGCTGGTGCAACAGGCGCAGCGGGACACCGCGATCAAGGTGACCGACCAGGAGATCGCGGACGGCGTCGAGCAGCAGGTGAAGAAGGTCCGGTCGAACTTCCAGTCCGAGTTGGACTACAAGAACGAGCTCAAGAAGGCGGGCTTTCAGACGCCCGAGGAATACCGCCGCTGGCTCACCGACCAGCAGCGTCGCGCGGCCTTCCAGAATCGGCTCATCGACAAGCTGCGGTCGGACGGGAAGCTGAAGGCGGTCCCACCCACCGAGCCGGAGATGCGGGAGTACTTCGACGAGCAGAAAGCCAATCTTGGCTCCCGGCCCGCGACGATCTCGTTCCGTCAGATCGTGATCGCCCCGCGCCCGAGCCCGGGGGCCAAGGCGCGGACCAAGGCCCAGGCCGATTCGATCGTCCTGGAGCTTCGCCGCGGCGCCGACTTCGCCACGGCGGCGAAGCGCTTCTCGCAGGACCCGGGCTCGAAGGATCAGGGCGGGTCGCTGAACTGGTTCCGGCGCGGTGTGATGGTGCCGGAGTTCGAGCGAGTAGCGTTCGGCCTCCGCCCGGGAACCATCTCGGATCCGGTCGAATCGCCCTTCGGGTTCCACATCATCCAGGTCGAGCGGGTCCAGCCCGGCGAGGTGCAGGCGCGGCACATCCTGCTCATCCCGGATATCGATTCGCTGCACGTGGACAGCGCCCGCACCCTGGCGGACTCGGTGCGCCGGCTGGTGATGCGCGGAGCCTCCTTCGACTCGCTCCAGCGCCGCTACCATGACCCGTCGGCCGAACGACAGGCGGACAACGTCCCCGTGGACAAGGTGCCCGAGGCGTACACCAAGGCCCTTGGCGATGCGGATTCAGGGTCGGTCGCTCCGGTCTTCGAGCTCCCGGGCGCCGGCTCACGAAGCCAGTTCGTGGTGGTCCAGGTCATCGGGCGCCGGCCGCCGGGCGACATCCGCTACGAGGACGTCCGCGATCGCATCCGGGAGCAGCTGGGCCAGCAGCTCGCGATTCGGCGCTACATCGATCGCTTGCGGCGCGCGACGTACGTGGACATCCGGTCCTAACTGGATGACGGCGCGGGCGGAGACGGCGGAGGGGACCGAGGGCGTGCGCCCGGACGGCCTCTCCGCTGTCGCCGTTTCGGCTCGATGAGCCGCGTCGCCATCACCCTCGGCGATCCGCGAGGAATCGGGCCGGAGATCGTCGCGGCCGCCCTCGCCGAGCCGCTCGACGCGGAGATCACCGTGGTGGGCGCGGAGGATCAGATCGCCGCACTCCCCGCGGCCGCCAGGGTCGGCGTGGGGACCTGGGGTCTCGGGAGCGGAGACCGGCCCGACGACCGCGCCCGGACGATCAGGGCCGGGCGGATCGCGGGCCATTCGGTCGAGACGGCGGCCGGGCTCGCCCTGAAGGGTCAGGTCGACGCGATCGTGACCGCCCCGGCACACAAGCACGCGCTCCACCTCGCGGGCTTTCCGTATCCGGGGCATACCGAGTGGCTGGCGAAGCTCGCGGGGGGCGTGGACGTGGCGATGATGCTCGCCTCGCCCGAGCTCCGCGTGGTGCTAGTCACGACCCACGTGCCGTTCCGGGACGTGCCTGCGCTTCTCACGGTCGAGCGCGTCACGCGGATCGGCAGGATCACCCGCCAGGCACTCGCCGACTGGTTCGGCATCGCCGCCCCTCGGCTGGCCGTGTGCGCGGTCAACCCGCATGCCGGCGAGAGCGGGCTTTTCGGCGACGACGAGGAGCGGGTGCTCCGACCAGCCGCCGAGGCGTTGGGGGCGATCGGACCCTTGCCGGCCGATACCGTGTTCGTTCGCGCGATGCGGGGAGAGTTCGACGCAGTGCTCGCGCCGTATCACGACGTGGGGATGACCGCGATCAAGGTGGCGTCGTTCGGGCGAGCGGTGAACGTCACCCTCGGTCTGCCGTTTCCCCGAACGTCGCCGGACCATGGGACGGCGCTCGACATTGCGGGGTCGGGAAAGGCGGACGCCTCGAGCATGCGCGCGGCGGTCGAGCTCGCGGTCAAGCTCGCCGGCAGGCGGTAACCCGGCGGCGGCCCGGCTCCGGCTCGCACCCGCGGGCCGGCCTCCGGGAGCTACGCGCGCTCCAGTCGCTCCATGAGATCGAGGTAGGCGTCCAGCTTGAGCTTTTGCGCCGCGCGGTTGGCCACGAGGATGGCCCCGCACTGCAGGACAACCTCGCGCTCGATCAGGCCGTTCGCTCGAAGCGTGTTCCCGGTATCCACCAGATCCACGATCCAGTGGGCCAGCCCCAGCAGTGGCGCGACCTCCACCGATCCGTTCACCTGAATGATGTCGACCGGCCGCCCCGCCGCGCCGAAGTGTGCCTGCGCGAGGCGCGGGTACTTGGTCGCGACGCGAGCCGCGATGCCCCCGGGGAGCGCCGGGTAGGGTGCGTCGCTGGGGGCCGCGACACTCAGCCTGCAGAACCCGAATCCCAGCTCCAGCGGCTCGAGCACGTCCGCGCCGGTCTCTCGGAGGACGTCCGTGCCGGTGACGCCAATGTCCGCCGCGCCGGACTCCACGTACACCGGCACGTCAGCCGGTTTCACGGCGAGAAACTCGATCGCCGGATCGCTCGACGGGATGAGCAGGCGACGGCCGGCGTCCGCGGCCGGCGTCGCCCCGGCTCGGCTGAAGCGCTCCACCGACGGCTCGTAGAGGCGTCCTTTGGCGAGGGCGACCCGAAGCCGCGTCATCGCGGCACCTCCGCAATCGTGTCGAGGTCGAGCGAGAGGCCCACGGCGGGCATCGGCCGCCCGAACCGCGCCATCAGCTCGTCGTAACGGCCCCCGGCGCCCGCGGCCCGGCCCGCCCCCGCGACGAACACCTCGAAGTGCATCCCCGTGTAGTACTCGAGCCCCCGTACTTCGCCGAGGTCGTACACGACGTGGGTCCGCTCCTCCGGGGCGAGCGCACGGTCGAGCGCGAGGAGGTGCTCCAGCCCTTCGATCGCGGCGCGTGGTGCGAGGCCGAGGGCGCGGGTCAGCGCCTCGCGGCGCCCGATGACGAAGGGCAGCACCGCCAATGTGGCCGCGTCGCCGCGCGCGTCGGCGAGCGCCCGCCCCAGGCTGCCGCGATCCTTCCGGTCGATCCAGCGACGCACATCCGCGCGCACGTCCTCGGTCAGCGCCGCGAGGCCCGGTGCGAGCACGCCCACGTGGCCCACGTTCACCTGGAAATCCTGGATGCCCGCGGCGCGAAGCAGCGCGATCGAGAGCCGGACGACCTCGACATCCGCGGCCAGGCCTGCCTCGCCGAGTAGCTCGGCGCCGACCTGGAGCATCTCGCGCGGCCGGCCCCCGCGCTCGGGCTCCTGGCGATACACGGTGCCCGAGTAACAGAGCCGCAGCGTCCGGGCGGTGTCCGCGAAGGTGGTCGCGGCGACGCGGGCGAGGCTCGCGGTGAAATCGTATCGGAGCGCGAGAATGCGGCCGTCGCGATCCGGAAAACGGATCAGCCGCTCGGCGACCGCGGCGCCACCGGCCCGGAGGAACGTCTCCTGATACTCCAGCGTCGGCGGAATGAGCTCCTCGTACGCCGCGTGCTCCAGCACCGCCATCGCGGCGCGCTGGAGCTGGCGGCGGCGCCGGGCGGCTTCGCCGGTGAGGTCGAGCGCACCGGGCGGCGTCACGGCGAGGAGCGATGGGAGCATGGCGCGGGAAGGTAACGCCCCGCGGCGGCGGGACGCGAGCCTGCGTGGTCAGACGGTGGCGGCGAGCACCTCGCGAACCTTGCGGGCCAGCTGGTCCGCGCTGAACGGCTTCTCGAGCAACCCGCTCGCGTCGGCCAGCTCGCCGCGGCGCTCGATCGCCTCCGGCGCGTAGCCGGTGATGAAGAGGACCCGGAGCGAGGGACGCACGGCCACGAGCTCCGTCGCGAGGGCGGTGCCGCCCATCCCGGGCATGACCATGTCGGTGATGAGGAGATCGATCGGCTCCTGCGTCGAGCCGGCCACGAGCAGCGCCGCCTCGCCGTGCGCCGCGTCGAGCACACGATAGCCCTTGGAGCGGAGCACTCGGCAAACCAGATGCCGTACCGCGTCCTCGTCCTCCACCACGAGCACCGTCTCTGTCCCGCCCGGCGCGGGCTCGGGCAGCCCGGCCAGCGCGGCGCCGGCGCGTCCCGGGGCTTCGACCCGGGGCAGGTATACCGTGAACGTGCTTCCCTCCCCCGGTCGGGAGGTCACCTGGATGTGCCCGCCGGTCTGCCGCACGATGCCGTAGACCGTCGCAAGCCCGAGCCCGGTGCCGCGACCGAGCTCCTTGGTGGTGAAGAAGGGCTCGAACAGGTGGGCCAGCACGTGCTCGTCCATGCCGGTGCCGGTGTCCTTCACTGTGAGCACCACGAGCGGGCCGCCCGGCGGCAGACCGTCGTCGCCAACGCCGGGGACGCCGATCCTGCTCACGTTGACGGTCGCGATCGTGAGCGCGCCGCCCTCCGGCATGGCGTCCCTGGCGTTGACGCCCAGGTTCGCGATCACCTGCTCGAGCTGGCCGGGATCCGCGGTCACGTCGCCGAGCGCGGGATCGAGATCGAGCCGGAGCAGGATCCGCTCGCCCACGAGCCGCCGCAGCATGCCGCCCATGTCGCGCACGATCGTGTTGAGGTTGACCTGTCGCGGCTGCATGACCTGCTTGCGGCTGAACGCGAGGAGCTGACGGACGAGCGCCGACGCCCGGTGGGCCGCGCGGCCGATCTCCTGGACGTCGTCACGGCGCGGGTCGATCGGGGCGGTGTTCGCGAGCAACAGCTCGGTGCTGCCGAGGATGGCGGTGAGCAGGTTGTTGAAGTCGTGGGCGATTCCGCCCGCGAGCTGGCCGACCGCCTCCATCTTCTGGGCGAGTCGGAGCTGGTCCTCCAGGCTCTTTCGCTCCGTAATGTCGCGCAGGTACACCAGCAGATACTGCGCCTGGCCATCGGCGTCCTGCACGACCGACGCGTTCATGTACATCCACAGCGGTCGGCCGCCGGGCTGACGCCAGCGCATCTCCAGGTCCAGTGTGCGGGTCTCACCCCGGAGGAGCCGCTCCCGCTCGGCGAGCTCGCCGGCGATGTCGTCGGGGTGCAGCACGGCCGAGATCGGCGTTCCGATGAGCTGCGGCTCCTCGAGCCCGAGCAGGCGGCTGAGCGTCGGGGGGACCTTCATCCAGCGGCCGTCCATCCCGAGATGCGCCGTCATCACGAGCGCGAACGCCTCCGTGCGCGCGAGCTGCGCCCGGCTCTCGCGAAGCTCGTTCTCGATCCGGAGGCGTTCGATCGCGCCCCCGCAATGGTCCGCGAGCTCCTGCAGCATGGCCAGGTCGTTCTGGTCGTAGGCCTCCGGCGTGTAGCTCTGGATCGAGAGGATGCCGGTGATGCGGTCGGCGTGATGCAGCGGCACGAACATGAGGGACCGCGACCGGCGGGTGGTGTTGCCGAAGGCTATCAGTTCCGGGGACTCCTGGCTGGACTCGGGCCGGAGGATCAGGAGCGGGCCCTCGCGGAGCACCCGGGCGAACATCGGGGTCGGAAGGGTGGAGGTATTCGCGGATGGCACGTCCACGGGCGGGCCGTCGAACGAGTCCATCGTGAGCACGTCCTGGACCCGATGGGATTCGGCGAAATAGAGGTCGAGGGTGCACGCGTCCCACCCGAGCAGCTCCTGGGCGACCGCCACGATGATCCGGGCCGCTTCCTCGGCGGTGCGGGCGGCGCTCAGCCGCCGGCTGACCTCGAAGAAGGCGGCGGTCTTTCGCTCCGCGCGCGGTACGGATTCCCAGGCACTAGGCATCGGACTTCCTGTCTCCGTGTTCGACTTCCACCGGCGCCGCCGTGTGGAGCCGGAGGCCCTTGACGCGACGGCCGTCCATCTCGACGACCTCGAACGTGTGAGGCGTGACGGTCACCCGGTCGCCGGGGCGGGGCAGCCGCCCGAGCTGGCCGAAGACGTAGCCGCCGAGGGTCGTGTAGTCGGTGTCGTCCAGCGCCGCGTCGTACTTCGTGTTGAACTCGGTGATCGGCATGGCCCCGTCGAGCCGTGCGGTGCCGTCGCCGGCCGCCGCGCGATCCTGGGGGTCGTACTCGTCGAAGATCGGCCCCACGATCTCCTCGAGCAAATCCTCCATCGTGACCAGCCCAGCCGTGCCGCCGTACTCGTCGAGCACCACCGCCAGGTGGGTCTTGAGCCGCTTCATGTCGGCCAGCACATCCTCGACCTCGCGGGTCCCCGGCACGAAGAGCGGCGGGCGCATGATGTCCTGGATCGTATCGTTCGGGACGGGCGCGGAGGGCGGTCAGGATGTCCTTGGCGTGCACCACCCCGGCGATCTCGTCCAGCGACTCGGTGTACACCGGATAGCGTGAGCGCCGGGCCTGGGCCACCTCGTCGGCCGCCTCCTGGACGCCGAGCCCGGCATCGAGGGCGATCATCTGGGTCCGCGGCGTCATGACCTCCTGGGCGGTCTTCTCGCTGAACTCGAAGACGCCTTCGAGCAGCCTGGCGTCCTCCTTGAGCAGGCTTCCTCCCTCGGTGCTCTGCTCGACCAGCATGCGAATCTCCTCCGGCGAGTGCAGTCGCTCGTGCTCGCCCGGCGGCGCGATTCTCATCAGGCGGAGAAGCCGGTTGGCGGTGCCGTTGAGCAGGGTGATCGGCCACGCCATGAGCCAGCCGAACCCGATGAGGGGAGCCGACACCCACCGACTCACCTCTTCAGGGTAGATCAACGCCACCGCCTTCGGCACCAGCTCACCCAGGATGATGTGCAGGATGGTGATGACGATGAAGGCGATGGCGGACGCGACCCCATGGGTCGCGATGGCCTCCAGCGATTTCGGGAGCCAGGCGAATCCGCCCCTGATGAGTCCGGCCAGCGCCGGCTCGCCGATCCAGCCCAGTCCCAGCGAGGCGAGTGTGATGCCGAGCTGCGTCGCCGAGATGTAGCGGTCGAGCGATTGTACCGCACGCCGCGCGAGCCTAGCTTTGCCATCCCCCGCTCCGGCCAGCTCGTCCAGGCGGGTCCGCCGCGCGCCTACCAACGCGAACTCCGCCGCCACGAAGAAGGCGTTGGCGAGCACTAAGACGACGACCGCGGCGAGACCGAGGCCGATCGAGGGTGTTGCGGGCGGTTCCATATGGTACAAGCGTAGTGCCTCAAACGCTTTACCGCGAGGGCTCCGGATGATTCGCGTGCTGGCCGTGCCGCCGTTCGAGGCGCTCGAGCCCTTCCTTCCCCGCCGTGCCGGCAGCGATCCGGCCACCCGGGACAGCGTGCGCGCCATCCTGGACGATGTGCTCGCCCGGGGCGATGAGGCCATCCGGGAGTACGCCCGACGGTACGATGGCGTGGACTTGGCGCCCGCCGACTGGGCGCTCGACGCCGGCACCTGGCAGGGGGCCTTGGCACGGATCGATCCGGCACTCCGGGCAGCGCTGGTTCGGGCCGTGGACCGGGTCCGCGCCTACCACGAGCACCAGCGCGAACCCGGCTTCCATCTCAGCGAGGCCGACGGGAGCGTGATTGGGATGAAGGTCACCCCGCTCGACCGGGTGGGCCTGTATGTCCCGGGCGGCAAGGCCTCGTATCCATCCTCCGTCATCATGAACGCGGTGCCCGCGCTGGTCGCCGGGGTGCAGGAGATCGTGGTCGTGATGCCCCCGGGCGGTGTCACCGACGTCGTACTGGCCGCGTGCGCGCTCTCAGGGGTGACCCGCATCTTCCGGATCGGCGGCGCCCACGCCGTCGCCGCGCTGGCGTACGGAACGGCCACCGTGCCGCGGGTGGACAAGATCGTCGGGCCCGGCAACCGCTGGGTCGCGGAGGCCAAGCGCCAGGTCGTGGGGCAGGTCGGCATCGACATGATCGCCGGTCCCACCGAGGTGCTCGTCCTGGCCGACCACACCGCCCGTCCCACCCGCGTGGCCGCGGACCTCATCGCCCAGGCGGAGCACGACGAGGATGCCGTGAGTTGGTGCGTGACGACCGATCCGGCCCTGGCCGAGGCCCTGCCGGCCGCGCTGCAGGAGGCCCTGGCCCGAGCACCCCGGGCCGCGATCGCGCGAACGGCGCTCGAGCGGAACGGCCTGCTCGTGCTGGTGCCGTCCATCCGCGAAGCGATCGAGGTCGCCAACCGCCGGGCACCCGAGCATCTCCAGATCGTCACCGAGGGTGCCGATCGGGTAGCCGGGGCGATCCGCCACGCGGGAGCGATTTTCCTGGGCGACGACACCCCCGAGCCGGTCGGCGACTACCTGGCCGGCCCGAGCCATGTCCTCCCGACCGCGGGCACCGCGCGGTACAGTTCGCCCCTCGGCGTGTACGACTTCGTGAAGCGCACGAGCGTCATCCGGTACACCCGGGCTCGCCTGGCCGATGACGCCGAGGCGATCATCGCGCTCGCCGAGGCCGAGGGCCTGTACGGGCACGCGGAGGCGGTGCGCATCCGGCGGGAGGCGGGTCGCCGCGACTCGGGGGCGGGACGGGTCGTGGAGTCACCCTGATCGAGCGTGACGTCCGTTCGGGCAAGGCCTAGATTCCAGCCATGGCTTCCGTCGCCTCCCGCACCGAATGCGTCCACCTGGCCCGGGGCCCCGCGACCCCGCTTCCCCGCCTCTGGGCGGTGCTCGGCCTCACGGGCACGTTCATGGTGCTCGAGGCGGTGGGCGGATGGCTGAGCGGCTCGCTCGCGCTGCTCGCCGATGCGGGACACATGCTGACCGACGTGGGCGCGCTCGGACTCAGCCTGCTCACCGCGTGGATCGCGCAGCGCCCCGCCGACGCCAACAAGACGTACGGGTATCTCCGGTGGGAGATCCTGGCCGCGCTCGTGAATGGGGCGGCGTTGTTCGGCATCGCCGGGTGGGTCGTGCTCGAGGCCATCCAGCGCATCCAGCACCCCGCACCCATCCGGACCGGCCTCTTCCTGACGGTTGCCGCGGCCGGCCTGGTGGTCAACCTGATCAGCCTCGGACTGCTCCACGGCTCGCGCGACGGGAGCCTCAACGCCCGTGGCGCGTATCTCCACGTGATGGGTGACGCGCTCGGCTCGGTCGGCGCGCTGGCCGCCGCGGCGATCATCTGGTTCACCGGCTGGACGCTGGCCGACCCGATCGTGTCGGTCGCCCTCTCGGTCCTGATTCTGGCGGGCGCCTGGCGGCTGCTCCGAGAGAGCACCGACATCCTGCTCGACGCGGTTCCGCGTCACGTGGCCATGGCCGAGGTCCAGCGGCGGATCCTCGAAGTGCCCGGCGTCGCGGCGGTCCACGACCTCCACGTGTGGACGGTAGTGAACGGGGTCGTTGCCATGAGCGGACACGCGGTGGTGCCCGACCTGGAGTCCCATCCAGGCGTGTTGGAGGGCATCCGTGCCGAGATGGCGGCTCTCGGTATCGGCCACGTCACGATGCAGCTGGAGGTGGCGGACGAGTGCGAGGGAGTGCGGGCAACCGCTCCCGCGGCCAACGGCGGGCGCGGACACGCGGGTCACTTTCACTGATCATCGGGCAGGCGCGAACGTCGGAGAGGGCGGAGGGGCCATCCCCCTTCCGCCCTCTCGGACGTTTCCCGGCCTCTCCGGCCTTCTTGCGGGGTTGCCCGGCCTAGTCTATATATGCGCCGCGGAGGCCCGGGCGTCCGGGCCTCGTCCGTTCAGACCGAGGGAAGTGCCGCTGTGATCCGGAATCTCGCCATCATCGCTCATGTCGACCACGGCAAGACCACCCTGGTGGATCAAATGCTGCGGCAGGCAGGAGCGTTCCGCGCCAACCAGCAGGTGGAAGAGCGAGTCATGGACTCGAACCCGCTCGAGCGCGAGCGCGGGATCACCATCCTGGCTAAGAACACCGCGGTCCGCTGGCAGGGCGTCAAGATCAACATCGTGGACACGCCCGGCCACGCCGACTTCGGCGGCGAGGTCGAGCGGATCCTGCGCATGGTCGACGGCGTCCTGATCCTGGTGGACGCGGCCGAGGGTCCGATGCCGCAGACCCGCTTCGTCACGCGCAAGGCGCTCGCGCTCGGCCTCCGCCCCATCGTCGCCATCAACAAGATCGACCGGGCCGACGCGGAGCCGCTTCGGGTCCACGACGAGGTGCTCGGCCTGTTCATCGATCTGGACGCCACGCCCGAGCAGCTCGACGCGCCGTTCCTGTACACCTCGAGCCGCGCCGGTACGGCCACAGCCGAGCTCGCTCATCCGGGCACCGATCTCCGGCCGCTCTTCCAGTCCATTCTCGACTATGTGCCCCCGCCCAAGGGGGATCCCGAGGGCCCGTTCCAGATGCTGGTGTCGACGCTCGATTTCTCGAGCTTCCTCGGCCGGATTGCCATCGGACGGATCGAGCGCGGGCGCGTGCGCGTGGGCGATCAGGTGGCCCTGCTGCCGCTGGGCGAGCCCGGAACGATGACTGAGGAGACCTTCGAGCGGAACCGGGTCACCAAGCTCTACACGTTCGACGGGCTCAGCCGGGTGGAGGTCGACGTGGCCGGAGCGGGCGATATCGTCGCGCTCGCGGGGTTCGAGACGATCGAGATTGGAAAGACCTTCACCTCGGTGGATGCGCCCGAACGGCTGGCCGGCATCGCGGTAGAAGAGCCAACGATCTCGGTGGACTTCATCGTGAACAACGGCCCCTTCGCCGGCCGGGAAGGAAAGTACGTGACCAGCCGGCAGCTCAAGGACCGGCTGTACCGGGAGCTGGAGCGAAACGTTGCGCTCCGCGTAGAGGACACCGACAGTCCCGACACGCACGCGGTCGCCGGGCGGGGCGAGCTCCACCTTGGCATCCTGATGGAGACGATGCGCCGCGAAGGGTACGAGTTCCAGGTCTCCCGACCCCGCGTCATCACGAAACTGGGTCCCGACGGCGAGCGGCTGGAGCCGTACGAGGAGCTCACCGTGGACGTGCCCGAGGAGTACATGGGCGTCGTCATGGAAAAGCTGGGACCGCGCCGGAGCGAAATGACCGAGATGCGGAACCCGGGGCAGGGCATGGTGCGGCTCACTTTCCGCATCCCCGCCCGCGGCTTGTTCGGCTACCGGTCGGAGTTCCTCACCGACACCCGGGGCACGGGCATCATGCACCACCGGTTCCTCGATTACGGCCCGTGGGCCGGACCGCTCGCGGGCCGGAAGCGCGGCGTGATGGTGGCGGACCGTGAGGGGTTGGTGGTGGCGTTCGCGTTGGGCAACCTGCAGGAGCGGGCCCAGATGTTCGTCACCCCGGGCGACCACGTCTACGAGGGCATGATCGCCGGCGAGAGCTCCCGGCCCGGTGACATGGACGTCAACGTGACGAAGGAGAAGAAGCTCACCAACATGCGAACCACGGCTTCGGACGAGAACGTTATTCTGGAGCCGCCGCGCCAGATCACCCTGGAGTACGCGCTCGAGTACATCGAGGAAGACGAGCTCATTGAGGTCACGCCCAAGAACATCCGCCTGCGCAAGCGGGTGCTGACGGCGAACGACCGCAAGAAGGCCGCTCGGGCCGCCCGGGTGGCGGATGCGTCCTAGGACCCCGGCACTACACTCTCTCTGATGGCGGAGGACATCATGTTGGCCTGGGAGACGTCGATGGAGGCCCTGGAGCTGCGTCGCAAGTTCGACGAAGACGACGACGAGTTCGAAGACGACGGGTTCACCTTCGACGACGACGACGAGGACGAGGAGGATGACGTCCTGGACGACGAGGATGACCTCGACGATGACGAGGACCTCGACGACGACGATCTCGAGGAGTTCGAGGAGTTCGAGGAGGAGGAAGAGGAGCGCTGAGAGCCAGGCGGCGGCCACGAGCTGGCGCCGGCCGGGGCACCTGCTATCCTCCCGTCCCCGCAAGGGCCTGTAGCGCAGGCCCGAAGGTCTCCGTGCTTCGCTGAAGCTGCGATGACGTCAGCGACTACACGCCAACGGTGCGAACCCTGAGTCCAGGTTTCGCATCGTTTCTGCATCCGATCCTGCACACGTCATGGGAGACCCCGGCGTCCCCTTGCCCACGCGCACGCGGGGAGGTATCCCCAGCGGGATGAAACCGACTCGTATGAAGCCCGCCATCCCACCGCTCCCGGCCGTTGTCATAGGCATGATCAGCGTCCAGGGCGGCGCGGCGCTGGCCAAGGGCCTGTTCCCCGCTCTCGGCCCCATGGGCACGGTGGGGCTGCGCATCGGCGTCTCGGCGCTGATGCTGCTGGCGGCGTTCCGGCCGCGGCTGAACCGCCTGAACGCGGCGCAGTGGCGCGCCATCATCCCCTACGGCGTGGTGCTGGGGGTGATGAACATGCTCTTCTACTTCTCGCTCTCGCGCATTCCGCTGGGGCTGGCGGTGACGGTAGAGTTCAGCGGCCCGCTGGCCGTGGCCGTGTTCGGCTCGCGCAAGGCGGTCGATCTGCTGTGGGTAGTGTTGGCCGCCGCGGGAATCGCGCTGATCACCCCGTGGAGCGGCTCGCGCGACGTCGACCCGGTGGGTGTGCTGCTGGCGGGGGCGGCGGGCGCCTGCTGGGCCGCGTACATCCTGCTGGGCGGGCGCGTGTCGCGCATGCTTCCCGGCGGCGCCGCGGTGGCGGCGGGGATGATGGTGGCCGCCATCACCGCCGTGCCCATCGCGGCGGCCATGGGCGGGTTCACGCACCTCACCGCGGGCCGCTTCGGCGCCGGAATCGGTGTGGCGCTCCTTTCCAGCGCAATCCCCTACACGCTGGAAATGATTGCGCTGAAGGCGATCCCCGCCCGGACCTTCGGCATCCTGATGAGCGTGGAGCCGGCTCTCGCCGCCTTCGCCGGCCTGATCTTCCTCCACGAGGTGCTCACGCCACCGCAGTGGCTCGCGATCGCGCTGGTGATCGCCGCCAGTGCCGGATCGACCCTCACCAGCCGCCGCGCCGACAGGAACGCGGCGGACGCGGAAGAGGGATGGCAGGGCGGGTGACGGGCTCGCCTCCGAGTGGCTTCGTCGCGCCGAGAAGCTCGCCGGGCTGGCGAAGCTGGAGCGGGGGATCTGGCATCCATATCGGCGCAGGGGGCCACGGCCCGGAAGCTCCTTCCGCTCGCCGGCGTGGCCGCCCCTGGCGGCTGGTAAGGGCACGCAGACACTGACGAAGCGCTACCAGCAGCCGGATGACGCCACTATCTTGGCCATGTGCTGGGCGGAGCCGGGTTGTGGGAGAAGGGCGTACCCAGCCAATCGGTAGCACCAATCGGTAGCACCCCGGCCTGAGGGGTTGCGCCGAGGCAGATGAGGTTGTTGGCTTGTAGTGACTCAGGGCCTGTAGCTCAGGTGGTTAGAGCGCACGCCTGATAAGCGTGAGGTCGGTAGTTCAACTCTACCCAGGCCCATTGGGCTATCTCTGCACCCCGCGAGCGTTTCGGCGCTCGCGGGGTTGTCATTTTTGTGATCCTTGACCTCCATGTTGTCCGTTGTGTTGTCCGTTGGTGCTCAGGCTTCGAACCGTCGCCGTGCTGCTAGAGCCTGCTGCATCGATGCCGAGTCGGCCCGCTGGTAGCAGGTCAAGACCGTCTGGGGACTCTTCCAGCCTCCGAGTGCACAGAGATCCCTGAGTGGCGCGTGCTTCATCTCCGTCGCAAACTGCCGACGGAGACTGTGCCAGCCACGTCCGGGCTCGGCCGGCAACTTGGCCTGCGCCTGCGCCCGGTCCCACCAGTCCCGAAGCAGGTGCCGCGAAAGTGGCTTCGCTAGGTCCGAGGGGGCCGGAAAGACCCACTCGCTAATCACGGCTTGCGAATCGCCGGGCGGCCTGGAGGGCCTCAACCGCGCCGGGTGTAAGCCACGTCTCGTGCTCATATCCGATCTTGTCGTTCTCCCCGCGCCACCGCACCACCTGATGCTCGAAGTCGATGTCGGTCCAGCGCAGCAGCCGTACCGCTCCGATCCGATGGCCCGTTTCGTGGACTATGATGAGCGCCAGGCGGAAGAGTGGATGAATCGTGTCACTCACCGCGAGGAGCGCCTCATACTCTGAGGCTGTTACGATCGGCCGCCGGGGCGACGATTCTGTGGGAGGCGAGTAGCCTACGCAGCGGGTTTCGATCGAGGAGACCTGCGCCGACGGCCCAAGCCAGGACGGCTTTGAGCCACGATATGTCGTACTGCAACGCACGAGCCCGGAGCGGCTGTCCACGCCGTGCCCCAGACCGACGATCTCCTCGCCTCCGCCGCTCGGCCACAAACCCGGCAGCATCGCGGTGGGTGAGCTCCTCTGCCCGCCGAGCCGGCCCCAGAATATCGAGCACCAACACGGCGGTTCGGCGGTCGTGCGCTTGCTTCGAGACGCCTTTGGTCGGGGTTACCTCACGCAAGTAGTTGTCAAAGAGCTCGGCGAGCGCGATCGCCCCGACCTGCCTCGGTCGGGGCGGCGAAGCTGGGCCGCCAGTTGATCCGCTTGCGCCTTGGCGCTCGCGAAGTCGCGGTGCCCACATGCCGTGCGCGCCTTCCGCCCCTGCCCGTCTCGGTACTCGAGGTAGACCTTCCCCGTGCGCGGGTCGGTGAATACCCGGACGCGGTTCTTGCCCTTCTCACCGGTGACGTAGGACGGCGTTTCCCTCTGCTTGCGATGGCTCATCGTTCCCCCTTTTGGGAGGTTACGACGGCCCTCGCCACCTGCCGAGGGTCTGCCCCGAGAAGATGCAGGCTTACATTCTGTCGAGGCAAGGCTCCCGCCTTCGCTGGAAGGTCCCCGCGACGAACGCGGGGAGATCTCGGGCGTCCCAGGTTACGAATTGCGCCTTGGCGAACGAGCCGACCCAGATGATCGGGGCTGTAGCCCGAAAGCTGAGCCGCGCGCTGAAGAGTGAGCAGCTCGCCGTCTTCGGTGGCAATTGCATTCTCGAGGTCAAACGCGCACCGCTCGACAGCTTCTGCCTGACTCGTTGCTCCGAATGAGCGGAGGGTCTTTGCGTGAACTCGCCACTGCGTCGAGAGGTCGAGCCTACTGACTTGCGGGGCAAAGTGTGAGCCCCTGGTGGTAGGCGCGCTCATGGGAGCACCCGCAGCGATTCCAAAGAAGGAGGTCGCTGCCAGCCGTCGATCTCCGGCCATTCAGGACTGAGCGCGAGCTTTTCTGCGAATGCTGTACGGCATTCCGACAGCCGAGTGAAGCTATAGATCCAGGGTCGCTGCCCTTGGATATTTTCGCGGGTGATGCGGTCACTTCGCACGGCTGACCCGAGGCGCTTGCTGAGGTGCCTTCCGAGGAAGACCTCGCTGGCTCGCATCCCACGGCCACCGCTCTGCATGAACTGCCGGAAGTCCTGAAACAGTGCAGACTTTGTTGTCCACCCTTCATCGTCATCGTCTGGGAGCTCGCCCCGTGCTAGCAGGTCCATAAGCCAGCGGTCTTCGGGATCAAGACTTTCGAGCTGCTGCTCGAGGAGAGCTGCGGTCGCTGGAGGACGCCGAATCACACCGTAATCGACCGCTACTTCGGTCAGAAGGAACTTGAGGAACCGCGCGCTGCCACCCTCGTGGAACATTTGGTGGCGCAACGCAGCGAAGTATGAGAGGTCGTTTGCCCGCGCATCGCTGACATCGAGAACGGCGAATCGCCTTTCACCAAGCCCGGCCGGGACTACCCACTCCTTGTTCGACGTAACGAGGAGCCGGGCGTAGTTCGGAATTTCGAAGGAGTCGACAAACTTCGGCTCAATGCGGACAGTCTCCGATGTGATCATATGCTTCAAGGCACCTTCGGCCTTCTTGTCTCCAGCCCAGAATCCCTCCTCGACTTGAAGTAGGAGTCGCCCCTTCTGATGCGCATTGAAGCGGCCGGTTAGCTCGTCCGGGCGAGAGACTGAGGGTACTGAGCTCACGGCGGCGGAAGAGGCCGAATTCTACGGCAAGGGAGAGCTCCGAGCGTTTACTCGGTCACCTCGTCCCACAGACTCTTCTTCTTCTTCGACCCCACCAACCCCGCCCCAAGAATAGCTGCAGGGAGGGCCACGCCGTTGTCGAGCGCCCGGCGTAGGCCCTCGAGTCCCTGGGTCGAGAGATCCGGCGCGAAGCCTGGATGTCCGATCGCACAGGGCCGTAGCGTCCGGCCACGGCATCGTCACGAGCTGCGTTAGCGGCGCCTTTCGCTCTCACACCCGGTGAGCTCGAAAGTTTCGCTGCCGTAGCGGGTGACGACGGGTCCGCTCAGGAGATCGAGCCGGGGTTCTAGGGCGTGCGGCGCACTGCGCGCGCACGCGCGTGAGACGCTGGCAGGCAGGGCGTTGTTGACGCCCTAGTCGTCGAGGAGTCAGGGTCCCCCTGGGCCTCGCGCGCGATGTCTAAGTCGCTTGCATATCAGACGTTAAACAAACCGCCCGTGCTTGTTGAGAACGACCATCTGTCAGGCTCTTACGGCAGCTTGACAGGTAACGCTGCCGGCTCATATTGGAGCGCCCGAGGCCTGTGCGGGGCCGCGCGGAAGCGGGCGTACTGGTCGACCGGTCTCAAATCCGAAACCGGGGGTGGGCGGAGCGAAGTCCCGCGGGTGTACTTGCTCGACCCCCCCCTCAAATCCGAAGCCGGGGTGGGTGGAGCGAAGGCCTGGTATCGGCCTCGAAAAAATATGATTCGACCGGACTCCGGCTCTAAAAAAATATTCACGGCGATCTGAGCTATGCCTACCTACGGGTACGTGCGGGTCTCAACGGTCGAACAGGCCAGTGGAACCAGCCTGGAGGAGCAGCAACGCAAGATCCACGGCGTTGCGCTGATGAAGGGGCTTGAGGTCGCCCGGGTCTTCCACGAACCTGGCGTCTCTGGCTCGCTGCCCCTCGAGGACCGCCCCTCCGGCCGCGAGCTCTATGGTACCCTTCGGCGGCATGACACGCTGATAGTCGCGAAGCTCGACCGCGCATTCCGAAATGCCGCAGATGCTCTCGCCAAGGCAGATGTTTGGAAGCGCGGGGGTGTCAGGCTGATCGTCGCCGACATGGGACCGGATCCGGTCACGGACAACGGCGTGGCGAAGCTGTTTTTCGGGATGTTAGCGCTGGTGGCGGAATTTGAACGGGAGCGCATCCTCGAGCGCACAAACGAGGGCCGGCAGGCCAAGGCCGTTCGCGGCGGACACATCGGCGGCTCGGCACCATTCGGCTATCGTGTCGAGGGCACTGGTAAGGAAGCGCATTTGACCTCCGTACCAAAGCAGCAGGCGGCCATCCGCACAATGCTCGCACTCAAGGGCAAGGCAAGCCTCAGGAAAATCGCGGAGACCGTCCAAGAGCGACATGGAGTGAGCGTGAGCCATGAGGCCGTTCGCCGTGTCCTCGCCGGCGCTTCAAGAAGTCGCGGTAGGTGATCGTTACATTGGCGTCTCTGATGCTTGCGTGGGTCTTTCCGGCGGAGGAGCGTGTGGCTGGAGGGTCTGAAGACCGGCGCAGCCCCCTGGCGGCGCCGCTCGCGTTGGTCTTTTTCGGGGCGTTAGTCGAGCGGCCCGCGCCGGGTGAGCGCGAGCCGTATGACGTCTGGGACCACTGAGGCGGGTGACCGTCAGGCAATCCCGCCGAGGCCGAAGCTGAATCTTGGGCCCCCAGCTCGCAGCCTCACGTCCCGGCGACCTCGAAGATCTCCTGGCGATGCGTATGCTCAGGTACGGCCGATGTCCCTTTTTGACGAACCGGAGCGTCGCATGGCGGTCTACACCCAGGATTCGCAAGGTCGACGCATCTAGAGAGGGGGAGGCCAAGAGTCTTCCAGTGTCGTCGAAGGAGACGAGTCCGGCGTCGAAAGCGGCGTCGTAAGAGGGCGACAGCAACAGGCCGTTGTTGACGTCGAGTCGTTCCTCATTGTTCCCCGCCCGCCACGGCCTTAATGTGAGACGCGCGGAGCAACGCTGGCAGGGCCAGCCCAGTCACTGCGCAGCGGTTATCCCAAGCCTTGAGAAGATCCTGCCTGAACCGCCCCTGGCCGATCCGGCTGTCTACTAACGCCTTCTTTGTGGTTGCGTCGAGTGGAAGTCTCGTCACTGCATCAGCAATAGGGTCAACCGCCGGATTCTCGGAGATGCCTGACCGCCCAAGGATGAGGTTGGCAGCGGCATCTGGCAGATGGAATAGATACCCCTGTACCCCCTTCCCATACCGCGTGAGCGGGCTGTACCTGGCGGGTAGAACCTCCCCCAATCGTTTGGCGAGTGGTGGTATTGGAATTCGAGGCGAAACCGGCTCGTAGGTCGCGTCGACCCGCCAGCCAACCTTCTCCCACACCGCTCCTTCCTTGGATTTAAACGGTCTATCGCTGGTGTAAGCAAGCCCGTTCGCCACGGCAATCGCGGCAACGTGCTGTTTAACGAAACAGAGGATCACATCGCCTTCACGGACACTCGTCATCGCAGTCCAATAGCGCTGCGTCCTGCCGTCCTTGTTCTTCTGGGGAGCCTGGGATGTGGATTCGATCGAGTACGACCTTGAAGGCGTCTACAAGCTCAGCATAGCCGATAACGGTGACGGGATGACCGGCCCCGAGATGGTCAAGTACATCAACCAGCTTTCCTCCTCGCTGAGCCCACAAGACCTCGCGGGCAACTATGGTGTCGGAGCCAAGATTGCCGCCGCCACCAGAAACCACGCGGGCCTGATCTATCTCTCTTGGAAGAACGGTGAAGGTGCGATGATCCATCTCTGGCGTGACCCAAGGACCGGCCAGTATGGACTACGCCAGTTTGAGCGCCCTGACGGCACCTTCGGTCACTTCACTGACGTAGAAGATGCTGTGAAGCCAGAGACAATCAGCGGCAGCGGCACGAAGATCATCCTATATGGCAGCGATGATTCCGCGAACACGATGCAAGCGCCGGAAAGCGCGGCCTCGCCATCACGGTGGGTAGCCAAGTATCTGAACACGAGGTACTTCAAGATCCCGAGCGAGATTGCGATCCGCGCGCGTGAGGGTTGGGAGTTCCCACGCTCCGACAAGGATCGCAACCTCCTGCGGCGAGTCGTAGGGCAAGCTGAATACCTGAGTCAACATTCGGAGAGCTCTGGCCAAGTAGCACTAGAGAATGCGGCCGCACACTGGTGGATTCTCAAGGATGAGACGGCGCTAACGCAGAACTCTGGCTTCTTGGAATCGTCTGGCCACATTGCGGCATTGTACCGGGACGAGTTATACGAAATGCACACAGGCCGATCCGGCTCGGCTCGACTGCAGCAATTCGGCATCTGGACTGGACACAGGCGGGTCGTGATCTATGTGGAGCCCTCGGCGTCAAACGGCGTCCACCTCACTACCAATACTCCCAGGACAGAACTCCTCCTGAATAACCTCCCGCTTCCTTGGTCCGAGTGGGCCGCTGAGTTCCGGGAGCACATGCCCGCTGAGATCGAGGCGCTAATTGAGAGCGTTGCGGCGGGCGCTCACGAATCAGATCAGAACGAGGCAATCCGTGAGCGGCTCAAGGAGCACCTCGATCTTTATAAGGTGAGCCGCTATCGGCTTACCCCAACCGGCCAAGTGCTCGTAGACGACGCACGCCGCAGTCGAGGCGGGCAACCACAAGAGCGGGAGAAGCCGTCCACCCCGCGTGGTAGTGCGCGAACCGGCGCGGCAGGCGGAGGAACCGCCGGTGGTGCATACGCCGTATTCCAAAAGAAAGATGGCGTTGCCGCGAGGGAGGTGCGCCCGGATGTATTCCCCAGAATCCATTGGGTCAGCGTCTTGGACGGCACCCGCGAGATTGGCGATATAGAGGACCGGGCTGCCCGCTTTCATGTCGATCAGAACCTCCTTCTAATCAATGGAGACTTCCGGGTTTTCACCGATATGATCGAGCGTTGGGTCAAGGTGTACAAAGACAGGCCGGGCGCGCGGGAACAGATTCGGGACACGGTACGTGCGTGGTTTGCACAGGCCCTAGTTGAGACGGTCATTGGAGTCCAAGCCTTGAAGGACTCCAAAGAGTGGACCGTTGAGGATGTGGAGGATGCGCTCTCTGAGGAAGCCCTCACCGCAGCAGTCGTTGCCCGTTATCACGTCAACAATCAGGTGAAACGAGAGCTTGGCACAAAGCTAGGAAAGCTGCAGCCAGCCTAGTCACACGAGCCAAGTCCACGAGCCAAGTCCACGAGCCTCCGCCGCCATGCCAAAGCGCGGCGGGGGCCTCGCCGGAGGACGGCCCCCTAGTAGCCCGCTCCATCGTACAGATAGCCAATCACAGGAACCTCGCCGCAGGAGCTAAGCGGTAGCTTGCTGGACATTGACTCGTTGATCCGCGACCCCGAAGCCGAGGCAAAGATGGCCACGCTCCCACTAGCTGACTGGCAAGACAAGGTCAGGCAGGTTGTCGAGAAAACTCCCTCGCCGGGTAAGCACGCCGCTCGCAGCGCAATCGTTCATCTTCAGAGGGGCTGGGAGCTTCGGCAGGCCGATCCCGCAATGGCCGTCTTTCGTGGCATCACAGGTGACGAGGAGTCAGTGACGGCCATATTTCATGCGCTCAAAGCACGACACTACAAAGGCGCTGCCACCTTAGACCATCACCGGCACTTGCATAAGGCTGCAATGGTGCCCTTCCTTGCTGCCTTGGAGCATGGGCTAGTAGGCATGATGGCCTTTGAGCCGACAGTGATCTTGCGAAAGCCTACATCGAAGCTGCCGCGCATTGTACTGCGGTTAGCAGCCTGCGACGCCAACGGCCAGAAGTATGCGATTATGCCTGAGCCGCCGTTGCACGGCGTCGTGAGACTCGCCGGGGTGCAGCACGATTTTCCCGCTGAGCTACAGCAGCTCGCCTCACGGCAAAAGGCAAAGACCATCCTCGCGCACATACGGAAGCTCGCCAACGAGAGGAACCGCCTCCTCTATGCAGGGTCGCAAGGAATTCCCGATGTGCAGGACCTGAAGGATGAATTCTTCACACAGACGGCCAGACGGGTCTTTCGGAATCTAGCCATCTATCTGTTCATCATTGAGTACACGCAGAGGCAGGACTTTGTGCAGCAAGCGTTGGATGCGTTTCTGAAGATGTTGCGGCACTTGCCGGCACACGCCGAGGAGTAGGCCCTTGGACCTTCGAACTTTCGAAGCTCGACTGCTAGAAATGATCGGGCAGCCCGCAGCGCTGCGGCCCTTTGTGTGTGACGGGTCGCCACTCGATTGCCAGGCGCTGATCGTGGGGGCGAACCCCGCTACTGAAATGAAGGCGGACTTCTGGGACTTCTGGCAGCCAGGTGAGGGTTTTCAGCGGGCTCGATGGTTCGACCAATACAAGCGAGAGCGGCAGGAGCGCATCGAGAATGGTGAACAGATCGAACTTGTAAGTCGCACGCGCCAAATGATAGAGTGGATTCTTGGCCACAAGCCCACGTGCCGGATACTTGAGACGAACGTGTTCCCTGCGGCATCGCGGACCATCTCTGAGTTGCCCACCGCGCAACGGGTATCGGCGTGCATGGAGTTGATACTAGAAGCCCTAACGCCAAGAGCTATTGTCGCTCACGGCAGGGACGCGCAAGAGTACTTTGAGGACCACTTCCGCGCTCGCGCCCACATAGAGTATCAGGACATTGAAGTTCATAGCCAGTCGGTGCGTTGCCTATTCACGAAGCATCTGCGCTTTCGCTCGCGTCAACGCGCTCTAGCTATCGCTGAGTTTCTAGCCTGTGAGGAGTCGCATCCTAGCTGAGAGTCTTTCGCGTGTCGGTTAAGTCCACGTCCCTTCCCACAGCATCGCCCCCCTATGCCGTACGTTCCAACGCCCGAGGTCGATAGCTGGCGTTCCCTGGCTTGGCTCTTGCTTCTCAGACGGTTCCCCCCGGGGACGAAAGCTTATTGGCATTCTCGGCCCCGCCCGCAAACATATTGCGTGGCAATCTGCAAGCTGTCAGCAACTAGGAGAGCGTCGGTGTCCAACATACAGAGGGTACTGCGGCAAGTGCGTATGAACGCGCCTCTCTGGTTTGTTGCCCACCCGTGCGCCCTGGTGGCGTTCGTCCTCTGGATCATGAGCATGGCTTGGTTCGCCGGGCACTTGCCTTGGCGGGCGGCACTCTTGGGCAACACAGCGGTGATCCTTCTCATGAATGCACCTCTGCTCTATGTCTACCGTGCATGCGAGCGTTGGCAGGCGCGCCTGAGGCATGATCCCCATTCCAGTGTGTAGGGATGATCTAGTAGCCTTCATTCCGCAGCACAGTCCGGCTCCTCAGTGGTGAGCCCACATTGGGTCAACTCAGAGGAAAGTCAGTGCGCCTTGCCAATGAGGCCATGTGGGAGGGTTGAGGGAGAACGCGAAGGGAAGGGCAGGACGACAGAGCTTGGCGCGCGGGAGCGCAAACACCCCTACTGCAGTGGACCATGCGAACCATTACATTTGCGCCGCTTGCGGAAGGGTTTCACTGCTTCCTTAGCAATGTCGACGACAAGTGCGATTAGACCGAACACAACCACTAGCCCCAAGAAGATTTGCAGCGCGAGTGCACCTATCACAACTAGTAACAAGCTGCCGAGCACGATGAGGGCAATGAACACCAGACCTACAGCGATCTCCGAAAGGTCCCGGAGGCGTGGAAGGCGCATCTTAGGGCTCCACCTGCTCGGTGAGTACAGTTACCTGCCCCTCTTACCCTGCTGATGGTACGCAGATGAAGGACAGCCTCGCTCCCGCTAGGCTAACGTTGCAGCCTCAACGGGACCGTCAACATCTCCCTCACACCCTCCGCATTGGTTCCCCAACGGGAAAGCCGGTGCGCTCCGCCAATGATTCCGTGTGAGGACTAGCGAGTGGAGCAAGAAAAGGGCCCGCCTAGAGTTAGTGAGAGGCTAGCGCTCCCTTGGCGGAGTCAGTTGTGTTACGCAGTGACGCTAGGCGCGTTGGGGCTTCGATCGGCTTGGGGTATTGCCTGCTGCTCCACTGCGGGGCTTTCGCACGCTCTGGTGCAGTACCGCCTGGGCTCACGCGCGATGCTATGGCCATACTTCTCACGGCAATGCTCACACACGCGGCGAAGGAAGCGGCGGGGTGGTGGGTGGAGCAATCCAGGGGCGCGTAGTGGTCAATGCTTGCCCCTCAGCGGGCTCTTGGTTCGGGCATTAGAGCTTCGCAACTTGGCGACCGGGTGGCGGCTGACGGTCACCTGGTGAGTATGCCGGCGAGGGCTCACGATACTGTGATGGAGCCCGATCTGCGCCAGCGCATCTTGGAGGCTGGATACCGATGAAGGCAGAACTTCTTGCAGCGCGACAAGATCTGGACGCCGGGCTGCCAGCGCCGAACTGTGCTCGCGGGCCTTAGCGCCACGACCGGCCAGGTTCCAAGAGATGAGGCGCATCAGCGATTCTGCTGGTCTTGATCTCTCGCTTGCAAATCTTGCCGCCGTCTGAGAGGAGTGTCAGGCGGTGAGCAGCCCGGCCGCCAAATTGTGCGTGGCCCCATGCATGCGCCGGCACGACGCTTCCTTCCTCTGCTTTACAACCCCCCAGCCTCCTCGGCGACGTGAGTCAGACCAGTCAGGACTTCTGGCTGCGTGATGGGCTGCAAGCCGAACGCGAAGTTGCCTTGGGCCCGCTTCAGTTCGTCGAACCAAGGGAGCTCGTCCAGCCTCGGAAAAGGCTTGAAGATGCGGCCCTTGGTTCCTAAGGCTTTGAGCTGGAAACCCTCACGGCCCGAAGTGTCGACGTCATCAACGAGGAACGTGCTGACTAGAAAGAACTTACGTGGCCTCTCCGAGCCCGTCAGCAGCCAAATGCGGTCTCCTCGTAGGTCGGAGACGACCTTGTTCGAATAGACCGACAGTTCGCTTACGTGATCGGCTGGGTATGGCATGACGTCCGGATTGTGGTAGACGACGAAATGTCGCATGGGGATGTGATCCTGGACTGGGCGATTTGAACCTGCGGCCCAATGGACTGCATTCGTAGCTGCCTAGGAGCGTCATACGATGGCCAACGCGCTCAGGTCAACCGAACAAGCAGGGGTCGGGCTGGGACGCGCTTGAAGCCTGATACACAGGTGCTGGTCACGACTCCAGCGTTGCAATTGTTTCAGGGGCGACGAGATCAGATGTATACTTGGCCCCTTGAAGACGACTTAAAGGCACATAGCGCTGATTTTGTGTAAATGCGACAGGGCGTCCGCTGACGCTCGTAAGTAGCATGAGGAAGAGTCACCGTAAGCTCATCGTCAGGTAGAGACAGCAAGAAGCGTTCATGAAGATAACTCCCGACGGACTCTGTCAATGAATTCCAGAGCGCTGAGCCGGTCTCCATACAAGTACAAGCGGCTTCGTTCGGTCGGAATGAGATCCTTGACGTGCGAACCGTATTTCGCCTTTAGAATCCGCGCCACTTCCGCGAAACGCTCGTAGCCCTCGTACACGGCCGGCTCGCTGAAGAGAACGCGATCACCCACTTTCATTACGGTCCGCGAGTTGGAGGGGTCATCGTTCACAAAATCCCAAATGACTGCGAACTGGTCGGCCGACACATCCGGCAAATCGTCGGCGGACCTCAACTTCTCATGTTGGAACTGGTCGCGGAATCGTTCGATGGCTTCGACATGCCGCCGTTCACCATCATCCAACTTCTCCCAATTGTCGCGCGATTCCTGAGTACTTGGGTGCCCGACGAGCAGGAGTTTTTCGCCGCAACTGGGACAGTCGAATTCAGTCAGTTCGGCAAAGACCTCACCGATCACCAAGGCTGTGCCCGGACCAACCCAGTCGCACCGACGGCATCCGTGCTGGCTTGTCCTCCACTCGTCGTAATAGTTGGCGAGATTGACCATCGCACTCCGTTGTCTGCCTAGCGCCTGCGCTTCAGCCGCGAAGGCGCCCCTGGACCTCGCTTCGTTGCAGGCCTGCGCCGCGCCTTCACCGGCTGCAAGCGCGTGTTAGGCAGCGGCGTCAGCCCGACTTCCAGTTGTACAACGTGCCCTTTTGATACTCCTTGTGCGCGACGAATAGAGCTCTCTCGACATCCCTCGCATTGCAACGGAATTTTCTCGCGAAATACCGAATAATCATCAGGAATTGGTACCAATTTCGAAAGGTGAATCCGACACCGGAAGAATTCTTTGAAACCGTGCCGAGCTTGTGAAGTAAGCCCCAGACACGGATGTCGATTACGCCATAACGCTTCGGATCAACGAACATGAGAATGGAGGAAGCCATCGGCACTGAAACGCCGCGCAAACCGCGCAAGTGCTCCAGCCGTTGCCGCTCACTCCGAGTCGCCAGCGCAGCTCGAGTTGCAGAGCGAATCGCCGAAGGAGGATTGCTTCGGATCAGCTGGATTGCTCGAGGCGATTTCCAATAGCAGATCGCTTCCAGATCGGATGGTCGCAAGTAGCCGCGCTTCCGCGCCGAGCGAAGTCGACGAATGAGATCAATCGTTTCGTCGTCTTCGGGACTTGACAGAAATCGCCGTACGGCAGGGGCCGCGGTATTGAACGGCAATTTGCGGAGCGCCATAGTCTGTCTTGTCCTCGCTGCCTAACTTGTATTGGATCTGCACTTCCAAGACGAGCCAGGTCCCGTATCCCCGTACACGCTAGTTCCACGCGGTCTAATCCGCCATGCCTCCGCGTCCCGCTACAGCAGACGCGCCGACCACTCCCTCCCGTAAAGCTGAACTCCAGGCGAGCTTGAGCTCACTCCAAGTCCGTGTCAGGGGCGCTGCCCGAACCCCGCGCCAAACATGGCCACAAGGGTCGCGCCGCGCCGCGGCCTTGCGCGCTAGGCGTCCCCGGCCACAAAGCACCTTAACATGGGTCCGCTAGCCATCAGCCCGTCGAATTGCCAACCTCCTACATTATCGATAGATCCGATCACGTCTTCAGCGGCACGGATCACTTGACGTGCTTGGCTTTCAATCGTTTCAAGCTGCTGGTTGTAGTGCTCGCGTTCTGCTCTTTGAACAGGGACCCACGGAGCGACGCTAGCATTCATGTTCTTAAATCTTCTACAGATAGCATTCAACCGTAGCGCTCCAGCGAGTCCAACCCCGTCTCTTTGCCACTCGTGGTGAATGTGAAGCCTCCTGATGAGTGGATTTTGTCCGCATTGCTTACAGTGACCTTGATGGTGACCTCTGATCCTGCACGCGGCAGGCTTGCGATGGTCAACACTGGTCGGTCGGTTGCAACTGGCACCGCCCCGTCTACTGACCACTCATATACGAGGTTGTTGTGGCGGCAAATGACATCGAGGTTGGCAATAATGAATTCCTGCTCGCTGCCCTCGATTAGGATCTGAGTACAGGGGTTTTCGGGTGGCTTCGGCGCAATCAGGAGTGGGCTTACCCTGAGGGCTTCCGGCCGTACGACTGTGATCTTCCAAGCAATGACTTTCTCGGCCCACCGGGCGGTCAGTTCCACATCCCGACTGGTGAATCTTGCTGCCTGCGGCAGCACGGTGAAGTCGAACCAGACCGAGGTTTGGTTCCGAGGAATCACAACCGTTGCAGGGACCGTAATTACGCCCTGGTTAAGACTCGCGAGCGTTACAGTGACGTCGACCTGGAGTGCAGGCAGTAGAGTCAGGAACACTCGATTGAACTCGCAGTTGGTTACCCAGTGAGTCTCCCTTTGTGCCGGTGCCGCAGTCAGGTCAGATACTGCAAGTAGAGGGTCTCACAAATGGGGTCGTAGTCAGGGCCGGGTGGATAGTACTGATTGACGAGGTCGCGGAAGGATGTCCAGCCATCCGTGCGCCCTGTCAAGTTACGGTAGACCGTCCCAAGCGTGAGGCCACCATTGGCGATGATCTTGTTGACGCTAAAGCCGAGTGGGGGTCATGCAAAGTAAAACAGGAAGAGGGTTCCGCAGCCTACGATCTCGTTGGGTTGGATGTCATCCGTGGGATTATCGATATGATTTTTGTCACGGGCACTGGTTAGCCACTTCGCCGCTGCGCGAAACTTTTCCGGAACATAGCAGTGGCCCTGCAGCTTCAAGAACGTGGCTCCAAGAAACCCGCCCCAGCGCTTCGCCCTTGCTGCCTTCGCTGAAGCTTGAGAACCAGCCTCGCATGAAGTTCTCACGCATAAACATTTCCGTGACTTCACAGACGAGTAAATATCTGGCGAACAACGGTCGGGGTATTAATGCTTGTTCTCCCATGCCAACGAACACCTGAAGTGGGGTGATAAACCCAAACCCGAGCCAACGAGCGCCCCCGGTCTCTGGAGTAACGAAGACATTTATTGGATAAGGTATTGAGACTCCTGGAAACCACGAAGACATGAGGAGGAAGTCCGAGTCGCAAGAGCTCATGATCTCCTTGGTGAGTTCTAGCCCCGCCGGGACGCTGAGACTCTTGTCGTACCAAAACCTGAAGTACTTCGTGCTGCCGCCGTTTGGCAGGCCCGCAGTTGTGTAGTCAAGAAGCCAGATGCCCATCCTGTCCTCGCCTTCTCGTCGATGTGCAGTATGACCGCAAGCTGCCGAATGGCCTGCTGTTGAAGTGTGGGGCCGAGTAGGAGGCTGCCGGGTGCAGCCCCCTACATGCCGGAGTGATGACGGAGCTTTCTGAACCCCGACGAGACCCCGCAGCTTCACAGCCGCGGCATTCGCCGGGTGTACCCTTGTTCAGGTGTGCGCTAGGGTAGGGGGCGGTACCTGAGGCGTCAAGACAAATTGTCCGGTATTGGCAGGATGGGAGCGGGCAAGATTGGTGCGCTAGCGTACACAGAAGTGTTCGTGCGTGCCTCGATTCATGGTAGGCCCCAACTCCAGTGCGAACGTTGACCCCCGGGCATAGGGTTGGTGGCATGTGGTATACTGCCGACCTTCCTCGCCTAGGAGAGCTTCGGATCGACGGTATGCGAAGTTCCGAGGGGCCGCTGCCCGCCTACCGCTCAGACAGCGCCGCTCGCGATCGCCAACCTGCCCCGCGCCGGCCGGCCGCAGCGTTGGCGGTGTCAGAGGCCGAAGAACGCCGTGTAGACCAGTCGTTCCTCCACGACGCGCCTGCGGCGCGTTGCCCCGGCGCGGTCTTCGGGGACCGTGCGGTCTGTGTAGTAACGCTCGTACTCGCGCGCCACCACGCGAGCGGGCTTCCCGCCGGTGTCCGGAAGGGTCACGCTGCTCTGAAAAAGCGCTGATTCGATTGGGTCGGCGATGACCTCTTCCTGGCCCCCCACACCCACCGCAGTCGTCGCATCGAGCGCACTTATGCTGCCGAGGTCGACGGCCGTCCCCAAGTCGATGCGCCGTTTCAGGTGATCGCCAGTGGTGGCCGCACCACCGATGATGCCTCCGGCTACCGGGCCCACCAAGTTTGAGCTAAGCACCCTCACATCGCTCCACGCCAGGTCGCTGTCGAGTGCAGGTTCCTGCGCCTGTAGCACTAGCTCGACCTTGTTACGCCCCGTCTCGACGGCCTGACCCATCCCTGCACTGAAGGAGATGTCCTGGTACACCGAGTCCAGTGGGAACGCCATTGGTCCGCGATCCGGCACAATGCCGTAAAGGCCGAACTCCAGCGGCGTCCCGTGCCGGCGAAACGATGCGCGGCGCCGCGGCAGCACCTGCGCAAAGTCGGCCAGCACCACATTCGAGATCTTCGCTGACGCCAGGGCATTAGGTTGATAGCGAACCAGCGCGAGCCGCACGAAGGGCATATAGCTGTGCCCAGGGTCGAGCTCAATGTCGCAGTACCACAGGCCGCGCACGGAATCCCAATGCACCCGGTGCCCGACCACGTGCACTTGCTCGGCCTCGAGTTCCCGCAGATGGACCAGCTCGGCCGCCACGTGCGTCGGGAAATCGCTCACCCGCGTGCGATGCTTCGGCAGCGCGGTGTCCCACAAGGGGTCGAGGCCCCATTGCGTCACCAGTGGCACGAGCTTGTTGTTGATCTCAGTGAACGGCCTGTTGTCGCCCAGGATCACGACCCCAAGCAGTTCGCCGGTGCCTGAGGAAAACCACGGTCGCTCCAACCACACGCGCAGGCCATTACCCTCGCGCGTGCTGTCGAGCGCGTCCCCGCTGGGCGTTTCGCGCCAGCGGAAGGTCGGCACTGTGTACAGCGGGCGCGGCTCGTCAGGGGGCGCGCTAGCCGGGACTATGGTGTTCTGGGCCGGGCCCCGGCACCGACTTTCAGCACCGGTGCCCCGGCGTCATCGGCCACGCTCATCGCTGGTCCGTAGGCGATGGGACCGACGCGCGTGACCTGGTCGCGCACCGTGTACAGTGCTTCGGGCAGGTACTCGCGAAAGCGTGTCGTCGCGCGCAGGGTGTAGCGAATCAGGCGGAACCTCGTGTCGCCGAACTCGTGGCGGTCCCCGCGAGCCCGCGGTCGCTTCGGGTCATGCATCTGGGCATCAACCGCCTCATCTAAGCTGAACACGTCTTCGTGGTTCTCAGCTAGTAGCAGTTCGCCCAGCGCACCGCGGGAGGTGATGAGCCGGGGTTCCGTCTTGTCCAGGTCATCCACCCACTCGTCCCATTCCGCCTCGATCTCGAACTTGCCGGTGCTCGGGCCGTGCAAGCGGATTCGGCTCACTAGCGTGGCGTGCTGATCCCCCAGGGCACGATTGGCCTGCAATCCGAGGAATGTCGGCTGGCACACCGGCTGCTGGGTCGCATGAACCATCGTCAGAGCGCGATATGGTGTGATCATATAGCCGCAACCCGCTTGGGCCATGCCACGTACGAAGTCCCGCTCTCCGGAGGAGTCCACCCAATCGAGCAAGCCGGCAGTGGTCCGAGGAAATCCCTATGCACGAAGCTTGAGTAGCGCAGGCGCACGATACGGCCCTTGGGAATGAACAGCTTGAGCTCGCGAGTGTCCTCTTTCCACTCTGGCGCGCCTTCGTCGGCAAAAATCGAGCGCAGGGGGGGTCCGAAAGCTGCGCCTTGCGCTCCGCCAGCACGAGGCGAAAGCCTTGGGAATCGGGCCAGTCTCCAGCGTGGGCTACAAGCAGCACCAAGTCCTCGTTCTTCGCCCGCACCACCGCCGCGCTCGGTCCGAGCACCATGGGGCCCGTGACGCCCGGCAGGCTATGCCCAGGCAGCCCACGCAGCGCCACGCCGCCGGCCGCAGCATCGGGCAGGTAAGGCGTCGTCATCGTTGCTTCGCGGTGAATGACGTACTGGCCGCCGCTCAGGCGATCGCCGACGGGATTGTCCGGCGAGGGCAGCGCCGGCGGCACGGACGTCGTGGTCGCCACCCTCTTCAGCGAGGCCGGTGTGACCAGTCGATCCCGGTGGCCAGATCGTAGAGGGTGCCGGCTTCCCGGCTGGCGATTGCGTAACCGTCCTTGATCCTCGTCGGGTCAGTGAAGAACGGATCGAACAGGCCGTGCTGCTCGCATTGCAGTTGCGAGGACTTCGGCGGCACCAGATGGCGTTCATTGAGCGCAGGTATACGTAATCCTTCTGATTCCGGCAGGGCGATTGCCGCAGCGAAGTCGGCGGTAGTGAGATAGGTCGTGGTGGTGGCGTTGTAGTTGCTGCGGATCACCATGCGCTCCAGCGCTTCGCCCTCGCTCAGGCGCGCGCGCTGCACCATGGCCGGCGGATCGACCGGCTCGAAGCGCCAGTAGCCGGTGGCGTCGCTGGCATTCTCCAGGTCGCCGAGCGTCTTGTCGTCGCGGGCAAGGCTATTGCCGGCGAGGTCCACGACGCGGGCGCGGAAGCGGTAGAGCTGGCCGAAGCGCAGCCGCGGCAGCGTCCCCTTCTCGCGCCTTGAAGATGGCGGCCACGCCGCTGCCCCTGCGTCGCCTGGTCCGTAACCTGCGTCGGGCTCTTCGCTCTGCAGCTGCGTGCCGGGCACCGGCTTGGCCTGCAGGGTCAGTCCCGGCCGCGGCGTGCACAAGCTCCAGCCGGTCCAGCGGAACATCGATTCGTGCAGGTAGTGGTCGTCGGGATTGACGCCGGGACTGGCGCGTGCTGGTGGTCGAGGCGCCCGACACGTAGCCTTCGTCCGCCGGCAAGGGATGGTCTCGCTCGGTCTCGATCAGGCGATAGGTGCCGTCGCGCGCACAGGGTGTGCCACCTTGCCCCTTGACCGCGTCGGGCAGCTGCCACGTCGACGCGGTAGCCGCGCAGCACGTCTTCGGCAAAGAACACCACCTTGGCGCCGTTGCCGGCCTCGACCGCCTGGTCCTTGAGGTCGGCCGCGGCGGCATCCTGCGCCACCTGGGCGGCGCGGCCATGCCGGGATACGCCGAGCCCGCCCGACCGCAGCGCCGCCACCGGTTGCTTGTCGCCGGTGGTGTAGGTGACCTCGCCATCGGCGGCCGGCTTCAAGCTCCTCGCCACCAGGTTCTGTGCGCTGAGCGGGAAAGACCGTCTTGAGCGCCGTGCCGTCGGGATCGACCTGGTAGACATCGAACAGGCCTGGCTCCCGGTTGAGAGTCCCCAGCTGTCGTCGGAATGCCCGAGTCGAGCAGGCCGCGGTGGAGATCGCCCGGCGCGCGCGCGTCGTGAAGCGCTCCTTGTCGGCCCGCCAGGCGGTCAGGGCGCGGCGGTCGTCAGCGGCGTTGTGGTGGTTCGACCACTCTGACTCGACGCGACATCAGGCTCTTGGTGGTGCCGCTGCGGCGAGTGCGGGTCGATGGGCGAGTCGTTCTTCAGCGCGCAGTCGATCACCAGGCCGAGCGCCCGCAGTAGCTCGGGTAGTCGGCATAGGACGCGACCATGCGATGGAAGTCGTATTCCGGCGGCTTGGGCGGTGGCGGAATCTGTTCAGGTCCGGCGGCGCATCTCGCGCTCGGCGTCGCTCGGCGGCTCGCGGCGGTAAAAGCGGTTGGCCTGATAGAACGTATACTCATCGGCGGACGAGAACTGCGTCATCACTACGTCGGGTCCGCCATTCGCCGGGTCGTGCCAGTCGGGGGGCAGCACGCGGAGCGCTAGAGCTACCGCCCGGCTGCGGATTGCCGTGGGATCAGAGCCGATCCCGACCGCCGCACCGGCATAGATGCTGTCCGGGCCGAAGACCATTTCCAGCTTGGCGCTCGAGACTCGCACCGCCGGCTCGTCGAAGAAGCGATCGAAGCCGGGCAGCGGCACGTCGATCCGACGCCGTCATCACTGATCGCCGGGACCGTACGCGTTCCAAGCGCGCCCAGCATGTCCTTGAGGATGGGGATGCGCATCGCGCCAGGGCAGCAGGGTAGGATGGGCGCAGGCGGCCTGGACGGCGAGTGTGCCGGAGTGCTGGCGCACGAGGCCCAGCACGTTGCGCACGGCGTACGGATCGCAGGTTGGCCTTGCTCGATGTCCGCCGAACACGAACCCGGCCACCGGCGTCGTCGGCCCGAACAGCCGCTCCCGACAGGCGCGGCGCTGAGACGCCGACCGCGTTCCAGCCTTACGCGAGCCGTGGCCCACGCGCAGCCGGAGCTCGACATTGCGCAGCGTGTGCGGCCAGTCGAGAACCTCAGGGAAGGCTTTCAGCATCTGCTCGTCGGCGGGCCTTGGGGGTGAGCCGCGGCGACACCACGATGCTCACCCGCAAGCGTCCGGCGAAGGTCCGCCGGGCACCCGTCCGAGGGGCAGCACGGTCCAGAGGATTCTTCTTGGGCCATGTCCCAGGTCTCTCAGGCGAACGCTCGCAAAGGTGCTCCCGCCAAGCGTACGCGGTGTTGGCGTCGATCAGGCCCAGTCCTGTCGGCGAGGGGCAGGTCGGAGCGGAAGCCCAGAAGCTCGCGCAGCGTCGGGGGTCGCCATCGGAGCCGGCGAACTTGCGCTCGCAGGAGACGGTGACGCTGCCCGAGAAGATGAAGAGCGAAACTTCTCGATCGTGAGCTGCGCCTTGCCGGTGCACTTGCCGCTCTGGAACTCGAATTGAGCTCGAGATAGAGCTCGAAGCGAGGCGGTGATGATGCCGAGCACGTCACGTGGCCGCCCAGGCGGAAGTAGCCGGTGAGTGCACAGGCCGTCTCTCCATGTGGAAGTACATGCCCGCCATCACGTGGACGCCGCCGGAGGCGACGCCGAGGTCGATCGAGATGCTGGCGCCGAACTCGAACGACGCCTCCAGGATCTGGATCCCGTGCGGATCGAGGGTGACGCCGAAGGAGCCGCCGCCGCCGAAGATGTGCCACGGTGAGGCAATGAACGGCTGCTCGCGGGTGCAGAAGTTGAAACGCACGCTGAGCGGCTGGCCGATGAAGGGCACGGTGAAGCCGGCCCCAAGGCTCAGGTTCGCTCGAGGTCGACAGACTCCAATCGAGACGCCGGAAGCCCGCCACCCGAAGCACCCGGCATCGATGCCCTGGGCCGCGATGTCGAGAAACGGTGGATCGGAGAAACCGTCGAGCGGGGATCAGGTCGCGCAGGGCCTCGACGAAGCTCAAGCGGCCCGACGAACTTGATGTCCGTGAGGAGGACGTCGACGTCCGCATCCCTCGCCGCGCGTCACGCTGAACTCGACCTTCTCGAAATTGAGCTCGAGGAAGCTCCCGGGTGCGATCAGCACCAGGTCGAACTGCTTGAGCCCGCAGACCACGCTGATCTTGGGCGCGCTCGGGCCGTTCTTCTTGACCTTGGCCTCGACCGCCACCAGGAAGCCATGCTTGTCGTTGGCGCGGAACAACGCGTCGGCGTTTGGGTCGCCGCCGGGCAGCGCCCCAATTGGAAATCGTCGGGTTCCAGTCGAAGCGGATGGTTAGCTCGTCGCCGGTAAGCATCTCCAGCAGCTTCAGCAGGTCGTCCACTGCGCCCAGGACCTGCAGCACGACGTCGATGGCATTCAGCATTGCTTGGCGCGGTGCGCCTTCCAGCAGGCGGAAGCTCATCAGCGTGGCAGGCATCGGCGTGATCGCGACCTCCACCGCCTGCAGCCTGGTCTTGAGCGGCGCCGGGTCCGAAAGCACGTGCCGATCTGGTCGGGATGGCCGACGATGGCGTCGAGCGCAGCGTAGAGTGCCTTCCCCTGGGTCAGCAGCGTCGTGACTGTCGCAACGTCACTGGCGAAGGCCTCGAGACGGTCGGCGGCTGCAGGGAGGGAGCGCCGTAGCCCGAGGGCAGTGACACGCCGCCCACCTGAGCATTGGCAGCACTGCGCAAATTGGTGACCGCCATCTTTACACCGTTGATGGCGCCGGGAAGGCCGGGCAATGCCGGCGCGCTCTCGATTGTCGTGTCGATGAGCAACTGCACCTGGGTTGCCAGGGCGTTAAGCGCTGTGACGAGCTGGTTGATGCGAGTCTGGGCATCAGCCACCAAGGGTGCAGCGTAGGCCTGCGCTTGGGCGATCAGGTCCTGCAGTGTGCTTTTGGCCGCCACGATGGCCGCGTCGGCGATACGCCCCGGCTGGTCGGACAACTTGGAGACGAGATCGAATAGCCGCCCGAGGCCATTGATGAAGTCTTCGACCTGGGTGCTGGCCTCGGAAGCAAACCTGGGCACCTGCTCAGGTTTACTCCCGAAATTGCTCACCGCTTCGAGGACTTCGCCTAGCGGAATGCAGCCGAACAGCAGCGGCAGCGGCAGGTCGGAGATGGTAGCCGGGAACGCGTCGACACCCTTAAAGTTGCCGGTGATAAAGTCACTAACCTTGCCGGCGACCGGGCCGGTCAGCCTCGAGATGGCGCTCGGCGTCAGGTTAGGCTGAACAAATCCGCCGGAGCGGTCGCCCTGGGTGGAAAAGTCGAGCTTCGCCATGCCAGGCTCTGCGACTACCTCTGCAAATACCTGGCCCTGGTTGCTGGCAGCGAAGCCGTACTGCAGGTAATGGGCGTTCCATACCACTTTGTTGTTCTTCGCGCTCCCGGTGAGCTGGGCGAGCGCGGCGAGCCGGACGTAGGCCTCGTCGACCTTCGGATAGAACACGGGACGTGAGAGCTTGGCACTGTAGGTCCGCAGCTTCTCGTTGCCGGGATCAACTTCGGCGTCGAAGCTGACCTCGTTAGCCTGCACCGTGGTATCGCCAGCCTTGACGCTCTGCGCCAGCGCTACGCTCTGCTGCATGAACTTGGCGACGCGTAGTCCGCCGCGCGCGGGGGAGCACCAGTCCGTCCGGGCGGTCTGCGCATTCACCTCCGCCTCAGCGTAGTTCGGCGCGGTGGTAAGGGGGCCGGGATTCACCAGCGTGTTGTCCATGAAAATCATCGGGAGGTCGAACCGCAGTGTGCGGCCGTCCAGGTCGGTGGCGGCGCACTGGAAGCGGAACGGCTGTCCGTTCACGTAGGGCCAGAACATGGTCTGGCCGAGGTCCGCACCTGGCTGGGGGCGATGTCCGGCCGGTCCAGGTTAGGCGTAACCTTGTTGAGGAGGCGGATGCTGGAGAAAGGTAGCTGCCGGTGATAGAAAACCGCGCCCGTCTTGTTGGTCAGCGTCGTATCGGCGAAGAGCCGTTCGGGCTCGCGTATGATGATGAACAAACGCTGCCGGAGGTACGCCGTGTTGCCAACCTTTTGCTCGATGGTCGGCTGCCCGTTGGCGTTGAGCGCTCCGTTGTGGAACTTGCGTTCGCTCACCTTGACCAGTGCCACCCGGTGGCCGAACGGAAACAGAAAACCCTTGTAGACGACGCGCACGGAGTGGTCGCGTGCCATCCCTGTCCGGTGTACCCACTCCTCTATTGAGAGGCCCGCCGGCGGATCCCACTCGCTACGCGAATCGAGCCAGCCGCCGAGCGCCGAGAGCATCAGCAGGTTGACCCCCACTGCCGTCGGCGTGTACTGCGGGCTGGAGAAGTTCGACGACAGGTGCACAAACTGGAAGCGGTCGAAGTCATCCAGCGGCATTCGGAATGGACTCGTGGCCGGATTAGGCAGCGTCGCTGGGAACGCGCTCTCCATGGCTCGCGTGGAACCCTCCCCCGTCAGCGCCCAGACCGCACGCACTGTGCGCTGGGCGTCCAGCCGCGGCGGCTCGATGATGGGACCATTGCTCTGCGGTCCCACCAACCTCGAATGCCAGAGTTCGGTACGATGGGTGGCCGGCGAGATGACCGGAGCTTTCGCGTGACGCCACTGTTCTGCGCTGTGCGGGCTCAAGAGCAGCCGCCAGGGTAGCTCGATGGCGGTCTCCAATAGACCGGGCAGGCCCGGCCGCAGGCTGCGCGGCCGCAAGACGACGGGGCCCGGCGTCACCCCCGTATCGATGACGACGTTCTTCGCACGTGCGCGACTCGGCCGACGCAATCCCGGTCCGCCGATCGCCTGACGCAATCGCGCCGTGGTAGCGTCGCCCTGAACCAAGGCGATCCGCAGAGTGCGCACAGCGAAGCTGGAAAGCGCCGCACGTTGGGACGCGGGAGAGTAGGCTGACGTTGGGCGCGAACAGCTCGTCGATTGAGATGGGCCCCGTACCGGCGCCCGGGGGCTTTGCGTTGGCGGGTACCGAGAGGGCGAGCCCTTCCACGGCGGCGAGCACCCCCTCCAGGGTGTATTCCACGTCGAATCCGTCGGGCACGGCGTAAGCAACGCGAGACTCGCCCGCGATGCGCGCACGCACCGGAGGGCCGGACAGCTCCTCGACAGAGGGCTCGGGCTTTTCCGGGACGCCGGGCTTCGGGGGCGGATTCTGGTTCCCGCGGGACGCGTCTCGAAGAAGGTTTCCTCGGTGATGGCCTGCGGGGGGAAATGCAGCACCAGGAATGCGACGCCGGGCTTTGCCTTCTTTAGCCGGGTGGGCTGCCGGGCTGCACCACCAGGTTGTGCAGCTCCAGCCGCAGCGCCACCAAGTCCTGCGGCCGCACCACGGCATGACCCGGACGTCCCACATCGAAGAAGTTGGCGATGGGGTCAGCGCCGAACACCGGCAGTTCGGGGTCAATGATGGTCTGCCCGCCCGTGATGACGGCCGTTGTGCCGGGGATAGAGGTCGATCTGTTGGGAGTGGCCGTGGCGGACACGGCACTGCCGCGGCGGGCCACCGACTCATCAGGGACTTTGGCCTGTCGAGCCGCCTTCGCCTTGGGTCCGCGTTTGGATCCTACTGCCTTCCTTCTAGACATCCCGTCCACCGCCACTGAGCAACGTTCGACAACTTAGTGAAAGATCAAGAAGCCGAACAGGACCATAATTCGCCGGTGTGGACGCTTGCGACAAGGACATGGCGTCTAGGGTCATCTTAGGTGACTTTGCGCGCGTGCTGCGTACATCTACATCAAGTGCGTTGCAACTCACTCGGGGGTGACCACGGGATCGGCGTGACATGCGGACATTTACCGTTGCTTCTGTGGGCGGGGTGCCATCTTAGGAACGCTCATGCCCCGCTCCGACTATACGCTTCTATCCATGTGTTAGCCGAACCAAACGCTAGCGATGTTGTCCGGTTCCAATGCCTCACCTTTCTCGAGGTCAACGGTCCGCCGTGCGCACAATCTTGCCCGATTCCTCTGGACGCGACACCATCCGCACAATAAATGGATTCTTTGACACAATTTCGCGCGGAACCGCGACGCAGCTGAAGCGCGGTAGAGTCCCTCGATTGATACAATTGCCCAAACCCGCTATTGACGGCAGCGGTACCGATGCGCAGAGTAGTTGCAGCCTCGCAGCATTTGCCCCTACAGCAAACCTGGCGCAAGCCGGCGACGCAAAGCTACAGCTCCTCGTCACCTCCGCGACGCCGCCAAACGACGCCCCGAAGGCTCCAATATCGCCGAGTTGTCATGCACAGCTGCCAGTGTGGCGTCATGCGCAGGCGCAGAAGCGCGCCTGAGCCACCCCGGAGAGTCGCTGTTGGGCGGATGGTAGACGGCGAGACGAACCCATTTATCACGTTACAGGTGCCGTTGCCGTATGACTGGGGATCGCGTGCATTCGCCAGCGCCTGACTCACCCAACTAATAGGTACAAAACGCAGTTGAGGCGTCAATGGCTGACTATCGACGACTACCGGGGGGCGACACCCCCGAGTTCCAGAAGCTCCGCGAGCGCTTAGAGCACACGCCAGCACTCGCTCGGCGCTTGGCGTTGAGGGGTGGTGCTGAGTCCTCACGAACCGTTCGGCGGCCCGGGCAGCTTGAGCAGGGGCGTGAAGTCTCCGAGCTAACCCACACGATTGCCGCGTACCAGGAACTGTCAGCCCTCCTACACGAGCATCCGATACTCAAAGGGAACGACAGGTCAGCTTTTGTGTTGGACTGGCTGGACGCGGACGCTGCCCCGAAGACTCCCGAGGGGGTATTTCAACAATCCGCCGTCGAGTTCCTCATAGCTGGTGCACGAAGCTTATCAGAGACAGCTTGGCCGCTAAAGATGAGTAAGGTCCTAGTGCAGGTGGCTTTCGGTTTCGATGCCACGAATGTGTTCTTGAGAGAGCTCGGAATCGGACGAAGAATTTCTCGTTTGCCGCAACTTCCAAGGGCATTTAGTGACACGCAGAAGCTTGGAACTCATCCCAAGGTCCGTGCCGTCCTGAAACTAATCAATAACTTTCGCAGTGTCGCAATTAATAGACCGCGCCGATGGCCTCGGGCTTACCTCCCGGGCTCGGGCAACCGCCCAACCATAACCAACATCGATCCTTCAGATGCCTGTCCGGGCGAAATCGTAACAATCACAGGCAGCGCGTTTGGAAGACCGTATGGCTACTCGGTGATGTTCGCGGCCCGCGGCGGTGGTTGCGTGCGCGCGGAAGTAGTCGAGGGAAGTTGGACAGACAACACGATCCAAGTGCGGGTGCCAGACGAGGCCGGTCCTGGCTGTATAGGCTTCATGATTGAGTTGCCGGAAGTGCCGGAACTCGAACGGGAAGAGACCCCTCGGGACGAACTTGGGTGGCCAGAGCTCATGGTGGTGGCCACCAAGGAACTGGCCTCCCAGCTAAAAGCCACCTTTGGGTCGTCAGCCTCCTTTGTGTCGCTGGTCCTTACAGAGACTGCTCAGTCCCTCTTCGGTCGGTGTCCAGAGTGTTTACCAGGCAGCGTTAGTTGGTTCACCGGTGGCCTACCGATCATGCAGTCGCTTACCGTCGATGGACGCAAGGGCCGGGTGCAGGTGGAGCGGGACACTGACGTCGTGATCGCTTGGCGCGCCATTCCCGACCTGGGTACATCTGTGCGCATCAATATTACAGAATTGGACGGCACGACCACGTCTACGCCGGGGCTTCCAGCGACTGGCTCACTTACCTATCACACGCCATTCGTCAAGGTTTCAAAAACGCTGAAGGTCACCGCTAGTGCCTCCAGCCGGTGCGGATCTATGGCGGACATGGTGGAGTTTGAGGTCACACGGAGGCCGAACCTCGCGATCGCGGGCATTGAGGTGGTCCAGGCGATCCAGCGGTATGACATAGCTTCCGGCACCGGCAATAACGTCCGGCTCGTCGCTGGAAAACGCACTGCTGTCCGCCTATATGTCGACTCCGGAGTCCGGGACGGGTTCGACTATGGATACGGACCAAACAATTTACCGGGCGTCACGGGCCGGATTACGGTAGTTCCCGAAGGCGCCAGGTATGGTATCGACGCCGGGCTGCCATGGTTTTCGAGGTCGAACTCATGGGAGGTCGTGACAGCTCAACCTCGTGACGATATAGAGCGCAATCGTACCAGAGACTCGCTCAACTTCGAGATACCTCTGCCTCAGACCTCAGGTCGGGTTGCGATCCAGGCGAAGGTCTGGGTCGAGGGGCACCAAGGTGACAACGGCGGCCCGTACAGCGCCTCTGAGACGATCTCAGTCACATTCTTGAACCAGCCGACACAAGCGATTCTCCCGTACCTCATTGAGGATCAGCATCTCGGCCTGCCTGCGCCGACTATGAGCGACTACTACTACTCGCTGCAAGGGGCAATAAGTCGCTTTCCCATTGCGGAGGACGGTTTCATCATCAACCCTCCAATCAGGCGTGCACTTCCTGTTTATGCAGATCTCCGCGACCGCAGCGGCTGGGACAGGCTGCTAATGACAATTGCCACGGAGATTTTCATCATGGACCCACTCGTGGTTGGCATTAGGGGTGCACTCGTGCCGGACTCTTCCAGCTATGATGCCACGGTGGGGGGTGTGGGGACACCAATGGCACCTTTCGTTCATCCCGCATTTGTCGCGCGAGGAGGTCAAAGAGACGGGGGAGAGTCCACCCAAAACGCGCGGACGGATAACAGCGGCACGTATGCGCACGAAATGGGACACACTCTCGGGATCTTCCACGCGCCGTGCGGGAACCCCCCTGGGCCGATTGATTCTCGGTTGCCTGCTGCTACCGAGGACACGGGAATGGACATAGCAGCACAATCAACGGTGCCGTCCGGGACGAATGAGATAATGAGCTACTGCGGCGACAACAACTCCAGGTGGCCATCCATTGCATTCTGGGATATTGCGTTCAACACATTCCCGATTTAGTACGCCTGAAGGGCTTGATTATGAACCCACCAGAAAACGAGAAGCAGCCATTATCTGACAATCGTCGGCATCCTGCTGCCGGACAACAGTCTGGTCCTACAACCTGGCTATCTCACGAACCGAGCCGAATACGCAGTCGAGGCACCGGAGAGTGGCGTTGTAGCTGAACTGGTCGACGAGAGCGGTCACACGATGCTCCGATACGGCCTCCCCACGGGATCGCTCTGCCATGACCATAGTACGACAGCCGAACAGCTCGTGGCAGCGAAGGTCCCTTTTATTACAGGGACGCGCGCCATCCGAATTTTTCGTGACGAGGTCCTCATCCATGAAGTCGAGGTGCCTCGGAGCGGCCCCGCGGTGCGCCTCGCGTGGAGGATACCCCGAACAGGCAAGGGCCGACAGGTGATACGATGGACTGCGGAGCACCCGGAGGGACGTCCGGTCCACTTTGTGTTGGCCTATTCACACAATGACGGCAGCAATTGGATGGCGCTCTGCTTTAGTGGCCCCGATACAGAACAAGAGGTCGACTTCGATTTACTGCCCGGCGGTGATCGCTGCAGGATTGCCGTCATGGCGACAGATGGGGTGAATACGGTCAATGTGAGCAGTAGACCCTTCAAGGTACCTATAAAGCCGTGCACTGAGATGATCCTAGCACCGGCGGCCGGGACCCGTTTCGCGCGTGGCGAGCCCGTACAGCTCCGTGGACAAGGTAACTGGCTGGAAGAAGGGTCGTCCGGAGCGCGAGCTGCTCGCTTGGAGTTCCTCTGTCAGCGGACCGCTGGGCACTGGCACCTGTGTACAGGTTTCAGGACTTCCGGCGGGCTCGCACCGTATTAGTCTGCGGGCCGGGAGCGGTGAGAGGATTGGAGAGGCGAGCGTAAAGATTCACATCGGGCAGGAAGGTGTGGTGCCAGCCTAGCTGCGGCAAGGAACCTGAGGCGCCCAGTGGCAGGCTGGAGATAGTGCGGGCAGCCAATGGTGCTTCAACATCAGACGACGAGTAGCCGGCCCCTCGAAGGGTCTCGTCTGGTGTCTCGATGGGAACTCGTCGGCCTAAGGCCGACAGCTCGCACGCCCAAAGACTCGAATCTAGGCGCGCGATCGACACTGCAATGTCAAGTCGACGTCGAGATGATCGCTGAGAAGGTGGTTCAAAGGCGGATCGCCGAGCGAAGCGGAGAACGGGAAGCACTGCTGCGAATCATGAAGTAGGACCGTGAGGTTGCGTCCCCCATTCTATCCAACTCTCAGAATTCCGATGACAGACACAGGCAGGCGCGAAGCATCTTCAGAGCTTGAGCGCACGATCCGTAAAGCATTCGAGACCTTACCAGTTCGTGACGCGCTGCAAGTTCTCGACACCGCTGCGCAGCATCTTGGTGGACAGCTCCGTGGCGAATGGGCCATACGGTCACTGCCCGATCCTTCCCAAGTCGACGGCGCGCTCCGGGCATCCATTCTCGATAGCATCGGAGACACCAGACTGACGGCACATACCCGGGCTGCGCTCGTCGACTACTTGGAGCGCGTCTGCGGGATGGCGAGATTCAGTCCGAGCGAACGTGCCGTCTCCTCTCGTCTGATCGGGGACGCTGCCCAGCCGATCGGTATCCGAGCAAGAGTGGTGCGCTCACTCATCGACGACCCCGGACCTGAGATCGACGAAACGCTGAGCGCTCTGCTGAGATCCGGAGATCTGGTGCTGGAAGAGGCTGCCCGCCGGTCTGGCCGGCGTACGAGCACAGGCTCGACGTCTTGAGGCAGGGCTGCTAAGGCTCATACTTGCCAGAGCGACTCCATGGCGTCCCGCATCTGAGGGCACTGGTGATGATCGGCACCCCAGCGGCAAGAAAGGCGTTAGGAAAGGCGGCAACACAAGCTAAGACTGTAGCCGAAGCAACCGCCGTGCTCGCCGCCGCTGCTACAGTCTTGGCTGCTCCAAGCCTTGCTCGGTTGTTGGCGGTGTTCGATACGAAGCGACCCAGTCCCGAAGCTGTTGCTGCGGCCATTGCTACCTTCGGCAGTGAGCCCGCCAAACTTGCTGCACTCGGTAAACGCCAGTCAAAGGCATATCTACGTGCGATCACTCTCGTTCCTGACCTCGTCGAGCCGCAGGCGCAGCGCCTGGTGCAAATGCCTGATGGGCGTTCGCTCAGCCCCGAGGAGCTCGAAGCTATGATCCGTCAACAACCGTCGGCCGAGCAGGTGGTTTATGAGCAATGAACCCTACGCCACTGGTATGCATCTGGGCGACGCTGTACCGCGACATGGAGATCCAGGGCTTCTATGTCCGGACAGGCGCCTGGCACTCTGCGATCTACACCGGGTTTACCCTCGGCGCACAAGGCCGCGGAGCCATGACGCTGGTACACGCCTACGGGGATCTGGCGTCCTTCTACGGGGACGTTGTCGTCAAATTTGAGGTCGACACGTCCTTCGCCTCACCCAACACCGACGTCGCCAGTACCATGGCGGCCTTGCGGGACGCTTTCATCCGCACGTACGCCCCAACATCAGTCTACCACGGCGCGCGGACCGCTCCCGGCATCACGCCAGTACAACGCCGAAGAATTGCTGATACAGCATTGCAAATGCTTGGAAAGAACATCGCATACACATGGATGGACATGCTGCGTCACTACGAAATGGCGAAACCAGGGGCCTCATGACTGGGATGGTACAATCTCGGACATCAGCGATACCCGCTGCGACGGCATCGTGGAGTATGCTTATGAGTCTCAGGGGATCAGAGTATGCGGCGGCGTTGATGGTAGTCAATGGAACATCGCAGCTCCGGGTGAGGCATACCTCACCAATCATGACGACTTTCACAACCATGGCTACGATCCGGGCGAGCTATGTCCGCGTATTCAAGCTCATGAGGAGGCGAATGACTCGGACTTCGTCGTCTCAAACCCGTCGACTCCGACGATTGCAGAGTTCAGCGCATACTCATACAACCTCCTGTTCGTGCCGTCCCTCTGGTTTCAGATTGACACTCGCGAATACACCAATGTTCTCCTCCGTGTGACCGTGCGTAAAGACGGTGGACCGCCGTACTTCGTCCGAACTGAAGATCCATACAAGAGCACTTCGCCCCCGATGATCGTCGGCGACTGGGAGTGGATGCGCGTTGGGACGAACGCCAAGCAAGGTGCTTGGTGGATGGGAAAGACCGTGGGAGGTCCTGATTTTCGTGACCGTAACGGAGAATTCGAGTTCCAGGTAGTAGCAGTTGATTGGGGAGGGAATGTGAGTGCCGTAGAATCCCGAAAGGTACGTATTGAGTGGCATGGATCAGAAATCAGTTGCATTGTGAAGCCCCGCCCTCGGGACCCTGATCGCCGCATTTCATATGTGGGTGGGGTGCACCCAGACGGTCGACGCTGGAAGCTAAGTGTTGAGAAGGTAATTCGGGCCATCGATGATGGAGAGCAATTCTGGGTCGAGCAGCCAGTCGGCGATCGAGTCCTTGTCGAGGTGGCGGTTAGCGCCCGAGGTAAGCGCTATATCAAGACTGTTGCTGACTACGACGAGCCGAACAATCTCTTATCCCTTCCGCAGTGTTCATGGTAGCACGGGCCGGTGGGCATCACCCGATCCTACTGGGCGCCACCCGATCCTCTGTGCGGGGGCCGGATGTCCGCTCCGCCCTGGCCGCTGGTTGTATGCGGACGGGGGTTGGGCGCCAGGCGAATCTGCCGCCGATCCCTGAGATACACGTATGCCGGCCGTACCCGTTTGGGTCGCCTACGCGTCAGGTTAGCAACTCGGCACGTTGCCGACGAAGGCGGTTACGCCGGATAACTCCACCACACAAATCATATACGCAAACAGAGCTGGTCGGGGAATGCTTATGAGCGATGCTAAAATCGCCTTGGGTCGCCTGCGCGATGGCGGCTTCGAGGTATTTGTCGTGCGTCCCGACAACCGGATCGAGCACATTTGGCAGGACGGTTGGTACGGCAACTGGGGTGACTGGGAGGCCATGAGCGCCGATGGTAAGTGCATAGTCGTGGGGCAGATGTCCAACGGAGCCTTCGAAGTGTTCATCGTCGGCACTGACGATCAGCTCTACCACAGTTGGCAGAACGGCGCGTATGGCGACTGGAGCCAATTCGAGTCCATGGATCACGACGCGAAGGAAGTGGCCGTGGGATGGCTCCGCGACGGCGGCTTCGAGGTCTTCATCGTGGGCACCGACGACCAGATCTATCACCGCTGGCAGAACGGCCAGTACGGCGATTGGAGCGAGTGGGAGACCATGAGCGCCGCGGGCAAGCGCATAGTCCTGGGTCGGATGTCGAACGGAGCCTTCGAAGTGTTCATCGTCGGCACCGACGACCAGCTCCACCACAGTTGGCAGAACGGCGCGTATGGCGACTGGAGCCAATTCGAGTCCATGGATCACGACGCGAAGGAAGTGGCCGTGGGATGGCTCCGCGACGGCGGCTTCGAGGTCTTCATCGTGGGCACCGACGACCAGATCTATCACCGCTGGCAGAACGGCCAGTACGGCGATTGGAGCGAGTGGGAGACCATGAGCGCCGCGGGCAAGCGCATAGTCCTGGGTCGGATGTCGAACGGAGCCTTCGAAGTGTTCATCGTCGGCACCGACGACCAGCTCCACCACAGTTGGCAGAACGGCGCGTATGGCGACTGGAGCCAATTCGAGTCCATGGATCACGACGCGAAGGAAGTGGCCGTGGGATGGCTCCGCGACGGCGGCTTCGAGGTCTTCATCGTGGGCACCGACGACCAGATCTATCACCGCTGGCAGAACGGCCAGTACGGCGATTGGAGCGAGTGGGAACCGCTGGAGCCGACCGTCGTCAACTTCGACCACAAGAATTCCCCATTCCTGTGGGGGGTCGCAACCGCCTCCCACCAGGTGGAGGGGGGCCTTAAGAACAGTGATTGGCACCAATTCACGACGTCTGCGCATATCAAGGCCAGAGTAGAAGGCCTCGGGCGCCTAGCCAATACCAAACTGGTGATTGAGCCGCCCACAAGGGCCGTAGACCACTGGAATCTCGACGTTCTTGCAGCGGATCTTGATCGGGCTAAGCTCCTCGGTATGAACGCGTATCGATTCTCGCTGGAATGGAGTCGGATTGAGCACAATCGACCAGCTTGGGCGGATGTGTGGGTTCAGGCGTATCTCGACCGCTGGATGGAATTCGATCGTCGATACGACACGGGTGCACCATTTAGTGACGAGGAACTCAGTGCGATCGATAGTGCGCCCTACGATTCTGCTGATTTCGACGCTGACGCGATCGGCCACTATAGGCAGATGGTAGACCTCATGATCAACCGAGGCCTGGAGCCAATCCTAACCCTGAACCACATGTCGCTGCCCGCGTGGGTGCTGACGCCGCCCGAAGCAGATTCCATGTACGGCGCGAGGCCGGACACGGGATTCGGTCGCTCCCTACGCGGCTGGGAGAGCCCCGTTACTGTGAAGGCGTTCGAGCATTTCGTAAGGGCCGTGGTGCCGCATTTCCGCGACGTCGTCCGATACTGGATCACGCTGAACGAGCCCGTCGGCTCGATGATCGGGGCAGGCTACATGGGTGGGGTCTTCCCACCAGGGTTCACCGGCAAAGGGGCGCGCGCGAAGAGTGTCTACTTCAACTTGATTGATGCGCACGTGCGCGCCTACGACGTGATCAAGGAGCTCGCCGGAACACATGCCCAAGTCGGATTCGCCCATATTGTCCAATTCGCAAGGCCGGCGCCTCAAGAGTGGGTTAACGCCGTCACTGGGGGCGACAATACGGCAGCGACAAGTCAGTTTGATTATCAATTCAACAAGTACTTCCTGGACGCCGTCGTCAATGGCGACTACAACCCAGAGATTTGGCGCAAGGATGCGCTTGACCACAGAGAGGAGTGGGCAGGCAAACTGGATTTCATCGCCCCCCAGTACTACCGAGCAGTTGACATTTGGCACGACAAACTGATCGCGTTCGTGGCACCCTGGTGGGGTGGAAACTACCAGGTAGATATCCGGCGGAGCAACGACGCCTACTTGGAGGAGTACCTGTGGAATGACATTGGTTCAACGATTCATCCAGAAGGCCTATACGAAGTCTTAACGGATTTTCACAAGCGGTATGCGCTGCCGATCCTCATCACGGAAAATGGGATAAGCCAGTCCCAGGATAGGAACCGGGCTGCCTACACAGTCGCACACTTGCAGCAAGTGCTTCGGGCCATCCGGGAGGGAGTGAACGTTATTGGCTACGTCCATTGGACCATTGTGGATAACTGGGAGTGGGCGTTCGGGTATCAGCCCGATGCACGCTTCGGCCTGTTCACCGTCGATCGGAGCGTTGAGCCACCCGCTCCGCCCGCGACGTACCCGCGACACATCACAGAAGGCGCCACCGCCTTTCGGTACGTCATCGCTAACAGCCGCCGGATCGCCGATGCCGCGAGCCCTGAGAACGCCCTTGATGCGGCGGTGGCGCGCTTCGGCACCATTAGCCCTGATGGTCTGGAGGTTCGACCGCAAGTTCAGGCCGCTGGTGCGCTGTGGGAATGTCGTTTGGATGCCGACGATGGACCGGAGTTCATCCTCCAGCTAAGCCGCCTGCCGCGGAATGGCTGGGTCGGGATGATCTTTTACCAAGACACGCGTGAGTGGGTGCCGCTGAACGAAATTCGTTGGCGTCCCGGCGCTGATGGGAGCAACACTGAAGCTGGACTACTAACGTTCTGGCATGCAGCACGTCACGGTGGGCAGGGCGTCGTCGAGTACACGGCCAGGACTCTAGCCCGCGGTAGCGGCGGTCCTGACAGGGTCTTACGTGGTTCTCTCCGAGACAGCCGAGCAACGGAGCGGGTTTGGGTTGCCAGAAGAGATCCGCGGGTTGGGATATGGAAGAACACGGGCGTCGGGCTGCCCTCGTTTATCGCGGTAAACCGCTTTGAGGGGGACTATGATCGTTGGCATGCCAAATACCTCTATCTGAAGAAGCAGTGGCAGCCAGACGATACTGCCGTTGACTGGGATGGGAATAGGGTCCGGATCGTCGCCATTACCGAGATGAAACGGCCTAACCCTCCCCTAGATATGATCGAAGGTACGCTTGATGGAGACAAACTGTATGCAACGATCACCATTGCGCAGACGATCCCTACCATCGTGGAGGGCTTTGGCAGTGAAACAGCCTTGGCAGTCAGGACGGATTGGGTGGGCGAGAGACTGGCGGATGACATACCCTTCTACTAGGAGGGTACGCGCTTACCGGATCTTGGGTTGCACCATTCCAGTCCAGTTGAAGCCGCCACATCTGACAGACCCGGGAAGCACAAGACTCATCCGGGGGCCAACGTGGTTGATGCACGTCTCTGGTGCCTGACCCGGTCTACGGCGGTAGCCACTTGACTGGCGGTACTCCCATATGCAGTCACAGCTCTTCGACCAGCCCACAGCTACCCTTGTCGCTGCAATCATCACTGGTCTTGCAACAGGTGTTGTCGCGGGCGTTGTGGGCGCACTTGCAACACTGGCACGATTTCGCCGGGAGCGAGCCTTCGATCGCCGCTTAGCCTGGTCGGAGCGAATGGCTCGCACTCTTGCCGAGACTAAGCTGGATGTAGAGGTAGCTTCAACCTTTGAGGAGGATCGCGAGGAGTCCTCCGAGGCCAAAGAGCAGACCTGGGGGAAGGTCCAGCGTATGTACCTTCAGCTCACACGCCGAGTGGCCGAAGCCAAGCTTTATGCCACGCAGGACGTGGCTTCCACAATGCGAAGCACTCTCAATGAGTTTGACCGCGTATCAAACCTTACAAACGGATTCGATCCTCGGCAGTGCGGCAAACGCATGCGCGAAATGCAGGGTCTAGTGGAGGAATTGGATGGCGCCATAACCGCTCATGCTAACGCAGTGCGCAAGCATCTGAAATACCGTCGGCTGCTTTCTGTGGATGACGACAGCAATGAGCCGGTCGGGGGGTATGGTGGCGAGCCTTTCAGCGACTCAATCCCGATGGGGGCGCGTCTTGCTCAGGTCCGAGTTCGAGCAGGCAACTGGATTGATGCACTCCAACTAGTCTGCGAAGCGCCGAATGGTAAGCGAATAACGTTACCCCAACACGGCGGGGACGGCGGCGACGGCTGGGCGAGCTTAGACCTGGCGGAAGGCCAGTACTTGAAGTGCGTTTCTGGACGTTATGGCGACTACATCGACCATCTCACCCTCTGGATTGGTGGCCCGAATACCGAGATTGCGAGCGCGCCCGATCTTGACGTAGGTGGTGAGGGGGGGCACACAGATTTCAGCTACATCGCTCCCCCTAAGTCACAGATTATCGGATTGAGTGGTCGGGCCGGACAATATATCGACGCTATCGGCGCTGTGTATGGACCGCGTACTAGGCCTTTTGTGTTGCGCTGGCTCCGCGCTCGACGGGACGCACTAAAGAAGTTGAGCTGGGTGCGACAGTGAGTCTTTGTGGCAGTTGATTGTCTCCGGAGGAAAGTCATGTTGTCCGTTATGTTGTCCATTGAGGGCGGCGTTGCGCGGCATTTCACGTCACTTGAGGTCGGCAGGTGGGGGGCCGTCTGGTTGATAAATGCTGATGAAGTAGAGTGTTAGTGATTTACCGTTGACGGCAAAATATCGGTGATGGAAGACGAATCAACTCGCCTGATAACCGGGAGGTCGGCACGTCCCTTCGGGTAGCCGCAACTCGAAGCGCAAACCTCAGGAGGCCCCCTGGTCACCTCGGGATTTACTCGCGATGCTGGATCAGGTGAGTTTGTTATGATCAACCCTCCCGGCAGCTTCTCGTCGGCTGTCCCGCCTGAGCTAGGTTCTGCGCTCCGTGCGACAGCGCAAACGCAGTCCTGGCACGGCACATGCGCTTGAACACAAGATCGCGACATCGCCGCCATAAGAAGGTTCGCACAAAGTTCCCCCATTCTGAACGCGGCATCTTGACGATAGCAGTACCGCTGCGCAAAGTGGGTCCGACTTCCCGCTTGAATGGTGAAAGGCACACCCCGAGATCCCGGCCGGTCGCCTCCCTCTGCGGCGCCGCATCCGACGCCACGAAGGACTCCACGATTTGCAACTGGCGCTAGGGGATCGACCGTCGGGTGCGACTTCTGGCTGCTCTCGGTCCTAACCACTGATGTCAAACGGGAGCTTGGTAGTGGATGAGATTTCTGCCGATATGGTGGTGCAGGCTATGCAAAGCCTCGCGACTCCTAGTCCAGGGCTAACCACTACGCTAGACATAGCGGCCTTGGTGAGTGCCCTAATCTGGCCGCTTGTCCTGGTCATTGTGATCTGGATATTCCGTGGCCGTCTTGTTGAGGTCGCGAGACTGATTGCGCCGCGCCTAAAGTCACTCTCCGTAGGCGGGTTCTCGATCGACTTCGCTGAGGCACAGCGGTTACCACTGCAGATGAGCGGTGCGGTGGATCTGCGTCATGCCGGTCAATCAGCCGATATTAATGACTCGACTTTGCGGAGCTTCTACGACCAGATTCGTGACCCTTCGCAGATTGACTACGCTGCTGTGGACTTGGGTGAGGGGTCTGAGTGGCTGACATCGCGTCTGTTCATACTCTCAGTAATTTTGGCCCGGATGCGTGGTCTCCGTGCATTAGTGTTCTTGGAAACGTCGGGTCATGTCCGTCGCAGGCTTGTAGGGGTCAGCGAATGCGAAAAAGTGCGCTGGCGGCTTGCTGCACGTTTCCCTTATCTAGAGGCAGCCCTGATTCACGCAGAATCCACCCTCTGGCCTTTGCCCTTACCGGGCATGGCATTTCCTCCTGGCGGTCCGACAATCTCCAATGACAACGGTCGCTTGGAGTGGCCGGGCGGTGGCGTGGAGCCGGCAGCGCAGCTTCTTCGTGCCTTTCTCGATTCCATTCAAATAGACGCTGCAGTGGCACAGCAATCGGATGAGTGGGTGATCCTTCCCGGAAGGAGTCCGCCAAAGGCTGAACACGCGCGATGGCTCACTGCGGCAGACCTGGAGCAGATCATGGGGCCAGCATTGGATCCAGCATCGATCAGCCTAGCGGACTTACAACGTAGTGACGAGACTACGAAGGCCAGACTTCTCGTAGCGCAAAGAGGCCGCTGGCTGGCCGTGACCCGTGACGAGCGCATCTTTGATCGCCTCATTGATCGGTTAAGCATCATCGACACGGTCGCGCAGAGCTGCGTCAAATTGGCTACCTCTGGGTAGACACGACGAGCTTACCCCCGAGCTGGGGCACCGTGCTCGGGGCTTCCTCTAAGATGGTGGCTTGTCCAACGAGCGAGTCGCCGAGAGCATCATTAAGCCGTAGGATCACGCTCCTCGAGTCCCGACCCCAGCCACGGATCCTGTGTTGTCCGTTGTGTTGTCCATTGGAGGCGGCATCGCCCGGCATTTCACGTCGCTTGATGTCGGCAGGTGGCGGGGCCGTCTGATCGGTAAGTGCTGGTGCAATAGTGCCTTAGTGATCAACCGTTGACGGCAGAATATCGGCGGCGGAAGACGAATCAAATCGCCTGATAAGCGTGAGGTCGGTAGTTCAACTCTACCCAGGCCCACTGGTCTGAAACGTCCGCCCCGTGGTCACTTCCGTGATCGCGGGGCGTTTCCTTTTCAGCGGCAGCCGGATCCGCAGTAACGTTCCCAGTAACAATCCCCAGCTTTTTCAGCCGCTCGCCGACCTGCTCGAGGTGCTGCGCCACCCGATACTCCACAACCTCGGAGCGGTGCCGCACCTCGCCCAGGTGCGCATACACCCGGCGCACCATCGCCTCCGACTCGTGGCCCAGCTCGCGCGCCACGGTGTAGGTCGAGACCGGCGCTCCACGATCCAGTGTCTGCAGCCGCGCGGCGCAGTAGGTGTGACGGAACATCTTCGTCCGCAGGCCCGCGTCGGACGCTAGCTCGGCAGCGGCAGCGCCGCTCACCTGGTTCCAGGGGTCACACGACGACCATGGAATCAAGCCATCGTGAACGACGGGCCCGCGCGGCGTCGGGCCTCGCCAGGAAGGCGCCCGGCCTGCCGACGGACTGGGTGCAGGTGCTGGGGATCTAGTGTTTGTGCAAGAGGCCGCCGCGGCTGTGGGAGGTGTCCGCAATGCCGCGGGCCCGAGCAGTACCGCGACGTGCACTTACATTCTGGCTCCGCCTAGGCACTGGGCGACTCAGACGAGCGGAGCTGAGGCGATCAGCCATCGACGGCGCACCCCACGAGTCGGCTCTGCCGCCGTCCGAGCGGCGGCGCTAGGGCTATTGACGACTCCCTTTCGGCCCCGTATCTCAGTCCCACAATCCTCGCGAAAGTCACGCACGGCGATAATCGGGGCCGCAAAGTCACGGGTCCTCGCCTCCTCCTCGACGTCCGACTCCTGAGAGCCGGACGCCTTGTAGAACCCGACGCTCGCCGATCTGCCGCTCGCCGTTTGTATATGTCGTGTCCGATGCGAATGGCCGCTTGAGACCGGCTTGACCCATGGACGGTACTCATTCTCCCAGCACTCGGACGGGTGCCGAAGCCCTCGAGCACGAGCTTCGAAGCACGCCTCGGGCTACTGCCTGCTGGACCTAGGAGGTCACCATGGCACCCATCGCTGAGACCCTCATCGGGCGACTCGTCCGCGTGGTCGCCTCGGCTATCCAGTCCTCTTGGACACTGTCCGCCAGGCCGCAAGGCCGATGGTTGGTCGCCCTCGCGCTCGGCATCTCGACCGCGGGATGCCTCCGGGATGCTCCGGTGGAGCCCAGCGTGTCAGTTCCGGCTGGACCGGAGCCGACCGCGGCCGCGGTCGCCAGCACCATCACCGATCTGGGGGATCTCGGCGGTGGGGAAAGCGGCGCCAGCGGCATCAACGGCCACGGGCGGATTGTCGGCTACAGTTATTTCACGGCAGGCCTGAGGCACGCATTCTCTTGGCAGTCGGGAACCATGACGGATTTGGGAACCTTGGGCGGCCTGTTCCCCACAAGCGTTGCTGCGGACGTCAACGATGCCGGTCAGATTGCGGGCACGAGTTTCTATCAGGTCGGCGAGACCACCTTCGCGTCTGCGTTCCTGTGGCAGAACGGCACCATGACTGACCTCGGCCGACTCCCTGACGCCCCCACACACGCATTTGCAAACGGCATCAACCAGACCGGCGACGTCGTCGGAATGAGCGAGACCAGCTCCTGCTTCCGGGAAGCCGTCCTGTGGACCAATGGCAGGGTGGAGGACCTTGGCTCACTGGGCGGCGGCTGCGGCGAGGCCATGGACATCAACGACAACCAGCAGATCGTCGGTCAGAGTAGTATCGAGAGCGGAGTCCCGCACGCCTTTCTGTGGGTCAATGGCACGATGCGGGATCTGGGTACGCTGGGCGGTCCCCAGAGCGGGGCCGCAGCGATCAACAGTTCAGGCCAGATCGTCGGCGCCAGCGGGACGGCGGGCGGCAGCGATCACGCGTTCCTCTGGACCAACGGCAAGATGACCGACCTGGGCACCCTCGGGGGACCCACCAGCTCGGCCCTCGACATCAGCGACAACGGTGTGATCGTCGGCTCCAGCAAAACCGCCAGTGACACCAGGCATCGCTCGGTGTATCACGCGTTCGTCTGGCAGAGCGGGGTGATGAGCGATCTCGGTACCCTCGGCGGGGACAACACCTTCGCTGCCGCGATCAGTGGCTCCGCGGTGATCGTGGGCGAGAGCAACTATCGCACCGGTGGCCCGCAGCGGGCTGTCCGCTGGACGATCCCGTCCACCAACTTCTGGTCCGAACGGGCAGAGGCGCTCCCCGCTCGACGAGTGAACGCCGTTGGTACCTGGGGTGGCCGGGTCTACACCTTTGGGGGAGCCAACAGTGCCGGGGCCACGCTCACCACGGTGCAGGTCTACGACCCCGGCACGAACGTCTGGAGCGCCAAGGCCGCACTGCCGGCCGCACGTCAGGCGGGAAATGGCGCGACCGCCGTCGCCGGCATCATCTACGTCGCCGGCGGCAAGAACGCGAGTGGCACGCTGACCAGATCGGTGTTCGCCTACAATGCGAGCACCAATACGTGGAGCACCAAAGCGAGCATGCCCGTGGTGGGTGGATGCGGCGGATCGGCGGCGATCGCTGGCATGGTGTACGTCTTCTCGGGGTGCACGCTCTCGGCCGGCAGAGAGGTCCTGGCGGGACTCCTTCACCGGTACAACCCTGCGGCAAACACGTGGACGACCCTTCGTGCCGCGCCCGCCGTACACCGGTTCCCGGCGGTCGGAACGATTGGCGGCAAGATCTACGTGGCGGGCGGGAGCAACGCGTCGGGCACGCCCAGCGCCAGGTTGGACGTGTACGATCCGGGAACCAACACCTGGTCCACCAGGGCCGCCATGCCGAATGCACGGGTCGCGCCCGGCGGCGCCACGATCGGCGGGAAATTTTATGTCCTCGGCGGCCGAAACGGTGACGGAACCTTCTACTGGAACGTGGTCCACATGTACGACCCGGCCAGCAACTCCTGGACGACGAAAGCCCCGATGATCGCCGAGCGGGGGGAGTTCGGGGTCGGCGTGATCAACAACGCCCTGCTATATGCGGTGGGAGGACGGAACCTGCTGCGGGTGCTCGGGATCACCGAGCGGTATACTCCGTGAAAGACGCCCCAACCGAATTGCTTGACGAGCGAGTTGAAGGATCAGGTCTGCTCGTCATGGCAGCCAGGGGAGGATGAGGCAGCCTCTGGCCCATGGTCAACCGAAGTGTCTGACCGTGGGGAGGCTGTGATCTGGATCGCGAGAATCGGACTGGCGGCGCACCGGTGGCGCCGCTCCGGTATGCAAGAATCCGCACGATAGACCCCAGAACGATTGAAGCTGCGAGGAGCCTTCGTGTCAGACGCGTGTGCCACACCTGATCGCGCGGGAAGGAGGAGTTCATAGGCAGTTCAGGCGGTCTAGCGGGTCGAGCCGGGAACGGTAAATTGACGCACATTCTCCCCAATCCCGAGGCGTGGCCGATGGGCAGCGCTGCTCGTTCTCTTCCGGAGCGGGTTGTGTTGGTGGTGGATGACGAGGATGTGGTGTGTCGGTTCACGGCCCGTGTCCTGGTGGAGGCGGGTTGTCGTGTGTTGGAGGCTCACAGCGGGGCCGAAGCCGTGAGCCTGCTCTCGGCGCTCGACGGCGCGGTGCAGCTTGTGGTGAGCGACATCGCGATGCCAGAGATGACGGGCGTTGAGTTATCGGCGCTCATGGCGCACCGATGGTCCGCCGTACCGGTCCTGCTCGTGTCGGGCCAGGGTGGGCCAGCCCCCGACTATCCAGGCCCCTTCCTTCCGAAGCCATTTACTCCGGACGCCCTCTTGAAGGCGGTGACGGGGCTGGTGTCGACCTCGACACACTGAGGCCGCTCTTGCACTAGCAGTTCTTTCGTTCCGAAGCGTCGTGGCGCTCTGGCGCTCGCTCGCCACCGCCCGTTATCTTGGCGTTGGTGCTCCTCCGTCCGGTTCCCCTGGGAGCGCCAACCCACGACTCAGCCACATACAGAGCATCCGTCCGCCCGACGGGAGCATTCGCGTTTCGAGGCGAGCCCGAGCCTTGATTTGGTTCGCGACTCTCCGCGCCGCCCGACGGTAATGCAACCGCGTGCATCCCTTGACGCGGCCTTGACCGGCCGAGTGGAGCATTGGCGCTAACCACCCTGACTTGGAGGATGCCATGCGGGTACCCCACGGCCGGACCGGATACTGGCTCGCGCTCGTGACCCTTAGCCTGCTGGCCGCCTGCGACAGCGGTCCGACCGGTCCGTGCTTCGACCCCACCGACAGCGGCGGCTGCCACACGGACTCGACACACGTGACCCACGCTCGCGCTCACGTGACGCGCCCGGCGCCGCCTCGAATCGCGCAAGAAAGGATCTAGATGTCGGCTATTCGGGTCCTAGCCGACCTCCTCTTCTATGCGGGCGCGGCACTCTGCCCCGTAGCCTTCTTGGTTCAGTTGCTCGAGGAGGTTGCAATCACACAGTTTGTCCCTTGGGTGTTCCATCATGGCCTCCGTGTACTGCAACAACCGAGCACGCTGGGGCCGCCAGTCCGGCGCGCTGCCGGCTCGGGTACAATTGGATTGCAGAATGCCGTCGCCAGGATTGTCAGCCCCACCGAGTGCCTGTTCCGTAAGCGAGGGTTTCCCAGGCCGATCTTGGCCGCGCCAGATCTCGCAACGCCAAGGGGTGATACGGTGGCAAGGTAGCCAGGCCCGCGTAGAATGTCGCTTGTCAATTAGCTCTACCATGTTTTTTGGCGCGTGGTTCGTCGGCACCGCTGGAGCGGGAGTCAACATTGTGTTGGCTGGCGGCCCCGTTCGGGGAGCGATCGCTCTGTTGTTTTGCTGGGGAATGGGGGCGTGGATGTATAAGTCTGATTTGGATAGAACCCGGGCGTGGGTAGAGAAAGCCCTCACCGAGCTCGGCACCGCGCTCGCACGGGCCGCCTAGCTTGCACATGCACTGCGGGGGTAGCAACCCGATAACCGACCGCTCTCGCCCGCAGCGTGTCACGGGGCGCGGGGTGATGCGAGGGTTAAAGACAGGGGTCGCGGTGCTGCTGGCCGGCAGCTCGCTGCAGCCCAGCATTGCCGCAGCGCAGACCGGCTTCAATGGCGTCGTGGTGTGGCGGACCCTAGTGAACGGCCAGCAAGAGACGGAGACCCAGACGACCAAGGGCCGCAAGGCCCGGTTTGATTACACCTGCCCGAGTCTGAAGGTTTCTTGCACGATGATCGTGGACGCCGATGCCCGTGTGTCGAGGATGATCCGGCATGACAAGAAGCAATACTTGACGATTACGGAGACGGATGCCAAGCAGCTCGACGCGATAAGGCCGATGCTGGAACCAACGTTTTCGGAGAGGATGAAGCAAAGGAAGTTGGAAGGGGGAGACTGGAGCAAGCTCTGGGGCAACCTCAAATTCGAGAACACCGGCAGGACGGAGATCGTAGCGGGTGTCCCATGTGAGGTGTGGCTCGGCCGCGATCCCGCTGGCAGCAACGACAAAGGCGAAGCGTGTATTGCGGCCGCGGGCACCGGCATCGCGCTGCAGCAGGTCATGAGTGCCATTGTGGGAGACAGTCAGTCCGCCGACGGCTCCGTGCACGGCCTGCCGCCCGAAGGCGTCAGCACAGGGCTTCTCAAGCTCAGCCTTGTGAAGGAGGGCAGCTCGCCTACGCTCATCGAAGCCATCAAGGTCGAGCCCAAGACCGTGGACGATGACCTGTTCGCGCCGCCAGTTGGCTACGCGGAAACCCGCATGGCGGACGATTTGAGCTATCTCCAGTCGCAGATGGAGCCGGGAGAGCTTCAGGGCTCCCTCCTCAGCCCCCGACCTGGCGACACGTTAAGCTACCCGCGCGCAGACGATCCCCGAGTGTCCAGCCCTCCCTCGTTGCAGTGGTGTGCTTGGGACTCACTCTACCTCGGGTACCTCCGCGCCAGCGGTGAGTTCACGTACCGGGTATCGGCCGAAGGCATCTCAGACACGGCCAGCCTGGTCGTGGAGAAGGTAAACGGCACGGATCAACCCACCCTTCGAGCAGCGCTACAGAGGGTCCTCGCAGTCTGTCGATTCCGTCCAGTCTTGGACACGACTGCAATCCCGACTCTCATGCGGCAGCAGGTGCGCTTCGCGGCATCTGCTCCGCCGTTCATCGCCGGTTCTATAGCCGATCCGGCCCAGCTCTTAAGGTGCGACCCGAAAAACCCGAACCTAGTGGGCAGCGTTACCCTGGAATTCGTTGTCGGATGGGATGGCCTGCCGGAGCCGGGCTCAATTCGAGCACTCAATGCGACTTCCCCCGAGATCGAGCGAATCGCCCCAACGCTCCTGGACAACTGCCAGTTTAGGCCGGCCCGGGTAAATGGAGCCTGGGTCCGGTCACTGGTCCGCATCCCCTTCACTCTCAGGAATTAGGCCCGCACTCTGAGCCGACTCTCGCTCCCGGAGACGGTACACAGTAACGAGATGAGTTCTCAAGTGATGAGCGAGTGGCGGCGCAACGTCAGATGGAGGCGTGGGTGGCCGTCCTGCCAGACAGCGTACCATAGGCACCACTACTCGTCGAACCTTGCCTTCCGGCCACCCGTCGGGGCGGGCGCTTCTCCCGACTTGATACCGGCTTGACTGAGACACAGTAGCCTGGACCCGTCCACCACAATTCCGGCCCTGCGCCGGCTCGGCTACGTCCGTCATAGGAGTCGGCTCTTCGTCAACTCACGGGAGTGGCTCATGAACACACGAACACGGATAGCCGCAACCGCGCTGTTGCTGGCGGCGCTCGGCTGCCGCGACGACGCCGCGTTGCCCACAGAGGTCGCGCCCTCCACTCCACAGGCGAGTCTGCCCTCCCTCGCTACCACTAGTGCCCTGGTGTTCGCCCAGGTCGCAGCCGGCACTGGCCAGGGCCACAGTTGCGGCATCGTCGCCGACGGTCGGCTGTACTGCTGGGGATCGAACACCAAGGGCCAGATCGGCGACGGGACAACCAGTCGGCGCTTGCGTCCAGTGCCCATTGGCGGCGCCCTCCGCTTCCGCCAGGTCACACTGGGCTATGACTTCACCTGCGCCGTCACCACCGACAGCCGCGCCTACTGCTGGGGCGCCAACTCGTTCAGCGTCACCAATGCGGGGGGACTGGGGGACGGCACCGTCATGGACCGGCACATGCCGGTCGCGGTGCTGGGTGGTCATTTGTTTCGCCAGCTGACCGCCGGGCTGGCCCACACCTGTGGCGTGGCGACCGACGACCGGTTGTGGTGTTGGGGCGGCAACGCCACCGGCCAGATCGGCGACGGCACCATCACCCGGCGGCTCAGGCCGGTCGCGGTGGGCGGCTCCTTCCGGTTCCGCAATGTCGACGCGGGGTGGAACCATACATGCGGTGTCACGATGGACGACCGCGCGCGGTGCTGGGGCATCAATACGGATGGCGAACTGGGCGACAGCACTAGGGAGGCGCGGACAACGCCCGTGCTGGTGGTCGGGGGTCGCCTCTACCGGCGGGTGGATGCAGGCGGCTTCCACACCTGCGCCGTCACGTCGGCGGACAAGGCGTACTGCTGGGGAGCCAACACGTTCGGTCAGGTCGGCGACAACAAGACCAACAGGCGGCTCTGGCCCAGGGCGGTGAGCGGCGGGCTCGCTATCCAGGATCTCTCCGCGGGAGCCTACCAAACCTGCGCGATCACCACAGCCAAGGTTCCCTACTGCTGGGGCACGAACCAGAATGCCGAGCTCGGCACCGGAAACCTGATCGAGCAGCACATGCCGACTCCCGTCGCCGGCGGCCACCTGTTCGACCAAGTGAGTGCCGGCTTCGCGCACGGATGTGCCAGGACCCCCGCGGGGGTGGGCTACTGCTGGGGAGACAACTTCAGCGGCGGGTTGGGCGACGGCACCACCATGCGGCGGCTCCAGCCCACGAAAGTCGCAGGCGCGATGTAGCGTTGTGGGGGGACCTTCGTAGTAGGTCCCCTGCACGACAAACGAACGAGGTAAGCCCGTCAGTTCGCGTGTAATCCGGGCGGCCCGTGGTGTGAGGTGCGGCGTCCGTCTGCTCCGCGCTGAGTTTCGCCGCCCAACGGGACATGGGCGTTCGTGCTCAATGCGGATCCTGGCATGACCTCCCGTCCAGAGTCCACTGATGCTGGTCCTGGGTACTGACCACTCGCCGTGGCTGGACCAAAGTCCACTCCCCTCCCCGCACTGTGGACAGTAGCGTGGCCCTCCTGACCCTACCTGCACCACGGCCGCTTTCCGACCTCGGGCGATGGACCGGAGGTCCAGTAGGCCCTTACCGACATCGACAGACAGCCGCGGTGCTGAGCCGCCCCGGCCACCCCGGCGAGATCGCCGCCATGGTCGTTCCTGGCCTCTGACCTCGCCAGAGTCCCAAAGAGGCGCCTGGAGAGCCATGTCTCATCAAGGAAGCATGCGCCGTATCGGGCGAATCACCGCCCACGCAACTCGCGCGGCCGTTTTGCCGCTCGTCGTGGCCGCGGCATCGTTCCCCTTCCGGGCTGCGGTCGCGCAATCGGAGGAGGGCGGGTCGGTCGTGGTGGAGCCGGAGGCCGTGACCTCACCGAGCCTCGAACCCGAGTCCGATCCCAGTGAAGCCGCCGCCCAGAGCACCGGCAAGTCCGTCACCCCGATGGTCGCCCCGATCCCGTTCAAGAACACGCAGGTCGGGTGGGGCCTCATGCTGATGGGAGGACTCATCCACAAGTTCGACTCCGACCCTGCGGTCAAGCCCTCGACCGGGATGGCGGGCGGCTTCGTGACCGAAAACGGGAGCTGGGGCATCATGGCGGTCGAGAATGCGAAGCTGGGGGGCGACAAGTGGCGCCTGCGCGTACTCCTGAGCCACCCCGAAATTCGCTACGACTTCTACGGCATCGGCCAAGGGGCGGGCGATGCCGGGAAGTCCATCGGCCTCCAGCAGAACATGAACTTCGTGACGGGGGCGGCCCTCCGGCGCGTCACCCACGGCGTCTACCTCGGCGTTACCGCGCTCTGGATCGAGGCCTCCATCGCCTTGCGCGACACGGCGGGCCTGGGCGTCGCTGCCGGTGCCCGTCCCCGCGGACACCGCGCGCACCGGGCTCTTCGCGTGGGGGCTTCAGGGGGAGGGCGATACCCGCAACAGCGATTACTGGCCGACTCACGGCATCCTCGTTCGGCTCAAGGCGTTCTTCTTCACCGATGCGCTCGGCGGCTCGCGGACGTTTCAGCGCTACCTGTTCTCGGGGTCGTGGTACACGCCGCTCCGCGGCGAGCAGCTGGCGCTGGCCACCAATCTGAGCGCCTGTGGCGTGAGCGGGGGCTCGCCCTTTTGGACCATGTGCTCCATCGGGTCCGGTCGTGGGGGGCTGCGCGGCTACACCCAGGGCCGGTACCGCGATTCGGTGATGACGACCGGCCAGGCGGAGCTGCGCTATCACTCCTCCGGTCGCTTTGGCGCCACCGCCTTCGGGGGCTTCGGCCAGGTCGCGCCGAGCGCGGGCGACATTTTCACGGCCCAGATGCTGCTGGCCGGCGGCTTCGGGCTGCGCTACCAGCTGACCAAGAAATTTCCGATGCACATGCGGTTCGATTACTCGTGGGGTCGGGACGGCGGGCTGTTCTACTTTGGCGTCGGCGAGGCGTATTGACGGGCCGAAGCAAGGCGGGTCCGGCCATGGCTGAGCCCCAGGATGATGAGCCCCTGCCTTCATTCTTGCTCGAAGCCGTGGCGGAACTCGGCGTTGGTCCGGTGTCGACTTGGCCGCACGCCATTCGACGTTTCTATGAGACCGGACGCTCAGGCCTCCATCGACAACGACGACACCAAGGGAAGATCCCATGAGAAAGCTCATTGTTTCCGAGTTCGTGACGCTGGACGGCGTGATGCAGGCGCCGGGTGGCAAGGACGAGGACCGGGACGGAGGGTTCGAGCACGGCGGCTGGACGCTGCCCTACTGGCACGACGCCATCGGCGAGAGTTTCGGCGCGCTGATGAAGAACGTCGACGCGCTGCTGCTGGGGCGACGCACGTATGTGACACACGCCGCGGCGTTCGAGCCCATGGCTCCGGGTGATCCCTTCGGGGATATGATGAACACACCCGAGAAGTACGTGGTATCGAGGACGCTCGAGCGCCCAACCTGGCGGGACACCACCATCATCCGGGAGAACGTGATCGAGTCGGTGCGCGCCCTGAAGGCACAGCCTGGCAGGAACATCGTCACGGACGGCAGCAGCCAGTTGGTCCACGCCCTGTTGGCGCACGACCTGGTCGATGAACTCCACTTGCTGGTGTATCCACTGACGTTGGGGAGCGGCAAGCGGGTCCTGCCGAACGGGGTGCATGCGACGTTCACCTTGAGTTCCGCCATTCCCTATCCGACGGGCGTCGTGGGACTGCACTATCAGCGCGAAACAGCCTGACCCATCGGCCTGACGGTTGTCCCGTCGTTGACGGGTCACATTCTCGCCAGATGGCTACCTGCGTTTCTCCGAGCGTGACGGATGACCGCAGGCTGTCCACTGATCCGTGCACATGGCCCTCCACTGTCAGCCGCGCTTTTGAACATTTCCACCCAATTTTCTGCACACACTTGCCACACGTGTAACGAGTCCACGCGCCACCACCGTTGACGCCCCGGGCGTGATGACACAGGCCGCCTCCAGGCAGTGCCACCCCTGGCATAACCCGCTTCTGCGTCGTAACATCTTCGGCGCACCTCGTGTAGGCGGCTCGGGGCCGCCCAATTCTCCAAGCTTGCGATCCCTCCTCGTGGGGAGGACTCTTGGCCGTTGCCGCGGCCCCGGAGCCCGTCCATGCCCACGATCACCAGCGCTCTTCCCGACGCCGAACCCATAAGCCTGCTGCCGTGGCGAGAGCCGTTCGACGGCCCCGACTGGATGTTCGAGCCCAAGTACGATGGGTTCAGGGCGTTACTGTACGGCTCCCGGGATGGCTGCGATCTCAGGGCGCGACAGGACGCGCACTTCGAGACGTTCAGCGAGCTGCGCGAGCGCGTCGCCCGGGTGCTCGAAGGCCATGAGGCCATCCTCGACGGCGAGATCGTCTCGCTCGATTCCAAGGGCAAGCCTGTGTTCCGGGAGCTGCTGAAGGGACGCGGCTACCTCGCGTTCGCGGCGTCGGATCTGCTGTGGCTGGACGGCGCGGACCTCCGCTCGGCACCGCTCGTCGAACGAAAGCGGCGTCTGGCCGAGCTGCTCCCCGCGGACACCGGGCCGCTCTACAAGGTGTTCACGCTGGAGGAGCACGGCCGCGCCCTGTTCGCGGCGGCACGACGTATGGACCTCGAGGGTATCGTGGCCAAGCGCGGCCGCGACCCGTATGCGCCCGAGACGCTCTGGTACCGGATCCGCAATCCGGCGTATCGGCAGGGAGAGACGCGCGTGGATCTGGCCTCGCGGCCGGCTCGCGCGAGGCGAGAGGCCGCCGAGTAGCGACGAGTCTATGCCCGCGGTCCTGCGAACCGGCGATATCAGGCCTGCTGGCTGATGGCCGTTCCGGAGCCGGGCTGGCGGAGCGACGAGCGAACCGCGCGCAGCACGTCGGGCATGTCGAAGGGATGGGCGAGGAAGCGGAGGTTGTCCGGTAGGGCGGGCGCCTCGCCGCCGTCGTAGTGCAGCACGTCGGCGATGCCGAGCATCGGTACGTCGCGTGCCGCATCGCGCAGGCGGCGCGCGGCCAGCGCGGTGGCGCGGTCGAGCACTCGCACGCCGAGTACGATCAGGTCCGGCCCGGAGGAAGCGCCGACGAGGAAGGCCTCGGCGGCCGCAGCATCGGGGCACGCGGTGACCTGATACCCCGAGCGCTGCAGGAACTTGGTCATGGTCATGCGAAGCATCGGCTCCGCTTCGACCAGAAGGACGGACGGGTGGTTCGTGGGGCGCGTGTGGGTGGGCTCGGGCATGCACAACCTTCAGGAGAAGAATCGCACTGAAATCTCTGTAGGCGGCCTTCCGTGGACAAGGTGAGGCTCACCAACTGCCCTGGCAATGGGTCAATCTGCCCCCCGACGGCGGTTTCCGTCGTGACCCGCCTCTCTTGCCGCGGTGACCGGTCGGCTGTACTTACATTGATGGCGACGAACGAGCACGGCGAAGAAATCTATCCGGCCCCGGCCCGCCGCCGGCCGCTCCCTCCCGGCCTCCTCTTTGGCCGAACTTTCCTCCGACACCCTCGAATGCTCGGCTCGGTCGTTCCCAGCAGCCGATTCCTGATTTCCCGCGTCCTGCGTCAGGTGGACTGGCCCGGCACGAGGGTGGTCGTGGAGGCCGGCCCCGGCGTGGGCACCTTGACCACACCGATTCTCGGGCGCCTCGGTGGCGACGGGATGCTTCTCGCCTTCGAGATGAACCCGACGTTCGTGGCTCACCTGCGAAACGAGATTCCGGATCGCAGGCTCACGGTGGTCCACCGATCGGCCGCCGAGGCCGGAGAGGCGCTCGCGGAGCGCGGCATCGGCTCCGTCGATCTGCTGGTCTCCGGGATTCCACTCAGCAGCCTCACCAAGACCGACCGGCTCGCGCTGATCGCGGCATGGCGGCGGCTGCTTCGGCCGGGCGGGGTGTTGGTGGTCTACCAGTTCACCCGGTCGGCCCTGCCGGAGCTGCGCCGCGTCTTCGGGCACGTGCGACAGGAATTCGAGCCCCTGAACGTGCTCCCCGCGCGCGTGTTTCGCTGCACCACCTAGCGCGGCGTCGCCATCGCTGATCGATGGTTGCGACCTTGCGTCGCGACGGTCCCGCCGTGCCCGTAGGCCAAAGCCTCGCCTGAGCTTACCCGCCACCCGACCACCCGCGGGCCGCGCCCCCGTGTGCTCCCCGACACTTCGTGAACTGCTCGACTGTCCTACAATCGGAGCCTTGGCTTGGAAACGACCAGGCTGCCGCCGACTGGCGGTTGGACGTTCAACGTATGCCACCGACGGCAGGCACATGCGGGCAGAACCCACACGCGTGATCTCGGAACTGACGATGCGTGAGCCCCAGGAGCGCGTGCGGCTCGCCCTCGCGGTTGGGCGCATGAGCACGTGGGACCTCGACGTCCGCACCGGGGGCATGATCTGGTCCTCGGATGCCGCCCAAGTGTTGATCGGATCGGACGACTGGCTCCCAGGCACCTTCGATGCGCTGCTCGCCAGGCTGACGGCGGAGGACGCCCGTCGCGTGCGCGCCTCCGTCGAGCGGGGACTGGCCGAGGGTGGCGATCACACCGTGGAGTTCCGTCTGCTGCGCGACGACGGTTCGGCGGCGTGGATCCGCATGGCGGGACGGGTGGTGGCGGACGAGATGGGGTGCCCGGTCCGCATCGTGGGGATTGCGGCGGACGTGACCGAGCAGCGGCGTTCCGAGGAGCACCTTCGTCAGGTCCAGCGGATGGAGGCCCTCGGCCGGCTCGCCGGCGGCATGGCGCACGAAACCAACAATCAGATGGCCGTCGTGATCGGCTTCACCGACTTCATCCTGCGCCGTGCCGACATCCCCGCCGACGTCCGCGGCGATCTGGATCAGGTGCGGCGTGCGGCCGAGCGCACGGCGGCCGTCACCCAGCAGCTGCTCACGTTCAGCCGCCGTCACCTGGTCCAGCCCGAGGTGCTCGAGGTGAACGGCGCCATTCAGGCCTTCGCTCCGGTGCTCCAGCGGACCCTGGGCGAGAAGTCCCGACTCGAGACCCGGCTCGCGTCGCCCCATCACGTGCAGATCGGGCGCGGTCAGATCGAACAGGTGCTGCTCAATCTGGTGCTCAACGCGGTCGACGCGATGCCGGGCGGCGGAACGCTGACGATCGAAACGCGCGAGGTGACGCTTCCGGAGCCCGGCCGCGGCCCTCGGCGCGACTTTCCGATTCGCGAAGGCCGCTACGTCCGGATCGCCGTGAGCGATACCGGCATCGGGATGGAGCAGGGGACCGTGGAGCGCATCTTCGAGCCGTTCTTCACGACCAAGGACGTGGGGAAGGGCTCCGGACTGGGGCTGGCCGCGGTGTATGGAATCGTGAAGCAGGCCGACGGCTACGTGTGGGCACAGAGCGAGCGAGAGCATGGCACCACGATCCAGATCCACCTCCCCCTCGTCGAGGCGCTGTCCGTCGAGGCGACCGCGAGCGACCTCGGGGTGACCGGGGGCGACGAGGTCGTGCTCCTGGTGGAGGACGAGCCGCACATGCGGGCGATCGCCGCCCGCGCGCTCAGGGCCGAGGGCTACCGCGTGTTCCAGGCCCAGAACGGGCAGGAGGCGCTCGAGGTACTCGATCGGCACGACGACGCCGTTCAGCTCGTCGTGAGCGACATCGCGATGCCGGTGGTGGACGGCCGGAGCCTCCGTACCCAGCTTTCACGCCGTCGAAGCAGCCTGCCGGTGCTGCTCATGTCGGGCTACTCCCTCGACGACCTGCGCCGCCGCGGCATGATCGACGACGGCGAGCCGTTCCTGCAGAAGCCGTTCGCACCCGCCGACCTCGCCCGGAAGGTCCGCGAAGTCCTCGACCATCCGAACGGCCCGAACTAGCCGCGCCCGCCGGGCCTGGCGGAGTTAACTTCGGGGCATGGCGGCTCGCCACCTCCCGATCTTCATTCTCATGCTTCTCCTCGTGCCCGCGTTGCTGTCCGCGCAGGCGCCCGCGCAGCGCTCCAGCCTCCGCCCGGCGGTAGGCGGCGAGCTCGGCTACTCGCGCAGCGACCTGGGTGGCAGCGACGCGGAGCGCGTGCAGAGCCGCCAGGGGGCCCTGACCGGCGTCTACGTGCAGCTGCCCATCAAGCCGCCACTCTTCCTCCGAACGGAGTTCCTCTTCGCATTGAAGGGCGGGCGCGCGCAGACGACCGTGGACAGCGGTGTCACGAGGGACCTCGACATCGAGCTCGCCTACATCGAGCTGCCCGTCCTCCTCCGGATCGGCCCGACCCGCGGGCGATACCGTCCGATGTTCTTCGGCGGCGCCGCGACCTCGCTGCAGATCGGTTGCAATCTCCAGCTCATCGATCCCAACTCTCCCGTCCGCGTGGTCTGTTCCGAAGCCGGCATCTCGGACTTTCGTCAGGTCGATTTCGGCCTCGTCGTGGGTGGCGGCCTCGAGATTCGATGGCCGCAGTCGGCGATGGCGCTCGAGGCGCGCTATACGGGTGGGGTGCGGTCGGTGCTGGAGGGGGCGGATGTCAAGAATCGGGCCTTTGCGGTGGTGCTGACGCTGACGTTCTGACCGAGGGGGCGGGTGGTGTGAAGCGAAAAGGAGGGCCCGGATCGGGCCCTCCTTTTCTTCGTTCCATGCTTTGATCGCGTCGTCTAGAACAGGTAGCGTCCTCCCACCTGGAACTGCCGCGGCTCGCCGAGCCCGCTCCGGATGGTGCCGTCGAAGTTGGCGAACGTGCCGCTGGACGACGGGTCCTTGAAGTTGTCGGTGTTGGTCACGTTGAACACCTCGAAGATCGCCTCGAACGTGCTGTGGGGGCCGATCGGGAACGGCTTCGAGAGCCGGATGTCCCACGAGAAGAACGCGTTGTCCCGGCGAATCGTGTTGCGCTGAAGGATGTGGCCGTCGGGGCAGATGCGCTGGGACGGCTGCACGGCGCGCTGGCCGGTGCCCTCGTTGTTCAGGCCGCAGATCTCCGAGACTGGCTGCGCGGAATAGGCGCTCACCCGGTTGTTGAGGTAGAAATCGGCCGGCAGGATCGCCAGCACCCAGGCGTTGAACCGGTGGCGCTGGTCGCGATCACTCCAGTTGTACTCGCGGTCGAGCGAGTCGGCCTGCGCGTAGCGGAAGGTGAAGGGGTCGCGCTCGTTGTCGTCATCCGACTTGTCGTAGGAGAGCGTGTAGTTCGCTTCGAACTGGATCCGGTCGTTCCCGAGGTGCTTGAGTTCGGCCGTGATCCCGTTGAAGCGGGACTTGGCGCTGCTCTCTACCACGGTCAGCGTCCCGATGCCGTTGGTGCCACCCGGCTCGAGGCCCGTTCCCCACGGAGTGCCGAACACGGCGTCGTTGCGGTTGATGAACCGCGTGAGGTGATCCGTGCTGGCATACGTGTAGCTCAGGCTGGCAGCCAGGCCACGCGACACCTCGCGCTCGTACCCGAACGTGGCGCTGAAGGTCCTCGGGTTCTCGAAATTCTTGTCGAACACGAACACACCCGGGAAGAACGGCCCGCCGGTCGGGCTCGGGAGCAGATCGCCGTACGCGGGCGGCGCGCCCAGGACGGCGTTGAGGGCGCTGTTCGTGAACAGGGTTTGTCCGCGCGAGCCGTCCGTGCTCCGGCTGCTCGCGAGGTTGAGGCCCGGGATGCGGGCGTAGTAGAGGCCCGCGTTGGCGCGAAGGACCTGCTTGCCGTCGCCCTTCACGTCGTACGCGATCCCCAGGCGTGGCTGGAACATCTTGTAGTCGCTCGGAATCGTGCCGTCCCCAGGAAACTCGAACGTGCCCACCGAGTTGGTCACGGTCTGTCCGATGAACGGGGCATAGAAGAGCTGTTCGATCGGCGTGATGAGGCTGGGCTGGATCTGCGCCTCCCATCGGAGGCCGTAGTTCACGGTCAGGTTCGCCTTGGGCTTCCAGCTGTCCTGGAGGAACAGCGCGAGCTCGTGCTGGATGATGGTCTGGGTGCCCGCCTCCTCGACCGTCAACCCGCCGACACCCGCCTGCTGCAGGTAGGTCGACAGGGGGCCGGTGATGTGCTCGCCGGTCGGACACGCGCCGGTGAGCTGCGGCGGCGTCGGCGCGTTGGTGCCGTCCTGGGCGCACTCCACATAGCTGGGCCCGTTGGCGGCGTAATTGAGGAATCCGTTCAGCGAGTTGAAGATCATGCGACCGTTCGCGAACCCGAGGAACGTCTGGTTCACGCCGGTCCGGTTCCACTCCGCGCCGAACTTGAACAGGTGGTTGCCGCGCAGCAGCGAGATGTTGTCCAGCACCTGGAACCGGAAGTCGTACGCGGTCTGCAGCGGGATGAAGAACGGCATGCCGATCCGGTAGCCTTCGATGCCGTTCGAGCCGATGAAGGGGATGTCGGTGTCGGGGAACGGACGCCCGGTCGCCGGATTGATCGCGCCCTCGTATGGACGCGGCCGGTCCTCGCGGGCCCACTGGAACCGGAACTCGTTCGACAGCGACGAGGAGAACAGGGACGTCAGGCTGCCGTTCACGGCATGCGAGTGGTCCTGCTCCAGCGCGTTGGAGCTTCGACCCCACGAGTCCACGTCGAAGGTGCCGTTCTGCTGGTTCGAGCGGGTGTAGTTGTACTTGAGCGACGCGTTGTGCTTCTCGCCGAGACGGAAGTCGAGCTTGCCAAGGAAGGCGTTCGCGTCGTTGGTCCGCGAGATCGATCCGAAGTCGCCGTTGAGGGCTCCGCCGAAAGCGGTATCCGTCCACGCCACCAGCGCCGGGTCGATCGTGCTCTGCCGGTCCGACTGCTTGACGTCACTGTACTCCTGCTGGTCGTAGGCCAGGAAGAAGAAGGCCTTGTCCCGGACGAGCGGTCCGCCGAACGTGGCGCCGAACTGGTGCTGATTGAAGTCGGGGACGAAGCCGCTGGTCAGGCCGTTCGGAAACGTGTGGCTGTAGTCGGCGGAGAGCCCGTCGTACTTGCCGAAGTAGTGGGCCGATCCGTGGAACTCGTTGGTTCCCGACTTCGTGATGACATTGATGAAGCCGCCGCTGGACCGGCCGAATTCCGCGTTGGCCCCGTCCGCCACGACGACGAAGTCCTGGACCGCGTCCAGGTTGAAGGTGAACGCGGGCCGCTGGCCGCCGCGCTGCTCGCCGAAGAACGGGTTGTTGAAGTCGGCGCCGTCCACCGAGACGTTGTTGTGGATGCCTTTCTGGCCGCCGATGCTGATCTCGTCGCCGTCGGGCCCCTGGACGATGGCCACGTTCGGCGTGAGGGTCGTGTAGTTGAAGATGTTCCGGCCGTTGTTCGGGAGCCCTTCCACCGCCTCCGCGCCGAGCCGGGTCGAACCCTCGGACTTGGTGACGTCCACGGTGGGCTCGGCCCCCGCGACCGTGATTTCCTGGAGTTGCACCGCCTGCGGCGCCAGCGCGAACGAAAGGTCCTGCGTCTCACCGAGTCGCAGGCTGATGGCCGTGCGCTTGGCTTCCGTGAACCCCAGGGCGCGGGCCGCCACGTCGTACGTGCCGACCCGGAGGAGGGTGGCCACGTACACTCCCTGCTCGTTCGTCGTGAGCACGCGCTCGGCGTTGGTTTCGGCGTTCCGCAGGGTCACATGGGCGCCGGCGAGTGCTCGGCCGGAGGAGGAATCGGTGATCGTTCCGCGAATGACGCCTGTGGTGGCCTGCGCCTGCCCATGGAGGCGGGCGGGGAGAGCGATGAGACCCAGGAGGAGCATGGCAAAGGCGGACCGCAGCGGACTCGGCACATTCATGGGACAGGTGTCCTTTCCGTGGGCGAGAGTGCGCGCGAGGTCCCGTGTTCCGGGCGGCATCCGGGCAGGGTTCGCGGCATGGCTGGCTGTGGGTCGGGATAGGATATCGTCTTGCAGAGCGGTCGGCAAGTCGGTGTGGGGCAAATCACAGACTTGTCGTGCGTCGGTGCCGACCTTCAATCTGTCCTCCCAGATCGACGACCCCCAGCCAGGACGCCGCCGTGGACCGAGCCATGCCCCAGAGCAGTGCCACGCCCACCGTCCAGCCCGGTGTCTTCGGTCGGTTTCTCGGCCGGCACGCGGATGGCCCACCCGACTGGGCCCGGATCGGGGCGTCGGTCCGGGGTCCCCTGCTCACGGTCGCGGCAGTGGTCCTCCTCGACGTGCTTCGCCGGCACGAGGTGGCGCTGCTCTCGCCCTTCCCCGTCCTGCTCCTCACCGTGGTCTACGCGGGCGCCACCGGGGGCCTCAGGCCGGCGCTGGTCAGCGTCGTGGTGACCATACTCTACGCGCTGCACTACTTCGCTGAGCCCGGGCTGCCGCTGCGCTATGCGCCCGATCATGTGGCGAGCCTGCTGGCCGTCGCGGCCGCCGTGCTGCTCACGGGGCTCGCGGTGGCCCACATGCACGACCGGGTGAAGCGCGCGGAGCGCCTCGAGGTGACCCGGGCAGACGCGGAAGCACTCGCGCGGCGGTTCGGCTTCCTCGAGCAGGCCTCCCTCATCCTGACCTCCGAACGAGGGATCGAGGCCGCGTTCCGCGATCTCACCCGGCTCATCGTGCCGACGTTGGCGGACTGGTGCACCATCCATCTCGCCACCGAAGGGGATCGCTTGCGGTTCGTCGCCGGGGCGCACCGCGATGCCACGAAGGACCTCGTGATTCGCGCGCTGGGCGAGTATGGTGACCGCTCGCCTCCATTCACGGCGGCCCCGATGGGGCAGGTGACGGAGGTGCGGGATACACTCGTGCGGCAGTCCGCCGCCGACGCGGAGGAGCGCAAGCTCTACCGGTCCCTGTCGCCAACCGCCGTGCTCCGCATTCCATTCGAGTCCGGCTCGGACCGTGTCGGCCTTGTCACCCTGGGAACGGTGAGCGAAACCGGACGTCGGTTCACCGGCGCCGACGTGAGCCTCGCGGAGGAGCTCGGTCGGGGAAGCGGGCTGGCCGTTCAGAACGCCCGCTTGCGGGACGAGGCCGCGCAGGCGGACCGCCGCGCCCGCCTCGTCTTCGAGGCCCACCCACAGCCGATGTGGGCCTTCGACGTGGACACGCTCGTCTTCCTCGCCGTCAACGAGGCGGCGATCCACCACTATGGGTGGACCCGCGAGGAATTTCTCGGGATGACGATCATGGACCTCCTCGCGCCCGAGGAGTCCAGTCCTCCGGTTCAGGGCGCGGCCGGCCCCAGCGGCCAACGAGGGGAGGTCGCGCTGGCGCGCCACCGGCGCCGTGACGGGACCATCGTCGAGATGGAGATCGTCTCGCACGAGCTCGAGCTCGACGGTCGCCGCGTGCGGCTGGTGCAGGCCGCCGACATCAGCGAGCGCACGCGCACCCGCGCCGCCCTGCACGATAGCGAGGATCAACTGCGCCACGCGCAGCGGGTCGAGGCGCTCGGGCGCATCGCGGGCGCGGTCGCGTACGACTTCAACAACCTTCTCACCACCATCCGCGGCTTCGGCGAGATGTTGCTGCTCGACATGGTCCCGGACGATCGCCGCCGGCACGACCTCCAACGCATCTGCCAGGCGGCCGACCGCGGCGCGTTGCTCACCCGCCAGCTGCTGGCGTTCGGTCGAAACCAGGCGCAGGCGCCACGGCCCGTGAACCTCAACGAGGTGGTGCGCGGCATCGAGCCGCTGGCCCAGCGCCTGGTCGGGGCGGACATTCAGCTCGAGGTCCGTCTCGGCCCCACGATCGGTCAGGTGCGCATCGATCCGGCTCAGCTGGAGCACGTCGTGGTGAATCTCCTGCTCAACGCGCGCGACGCGATGCCCGCGGGCGGACGGCTCACCATCCAGACCAGCGAACGCCGGATCAGCGGGCTGAGCCGCGGCCGGCCTGTTCGGCCGGGCCGCTATGTCGTCCTCGAAGTGAGCGACACCGGGGAGGAGATGGATCCCGAGGCCGGTCCCGGCGGGGCACCGCGTCCGGACCTTGGGCGCGCCGTCGTCTTCGGGATCGTACGCCAGGTCGGTGGCGTCGTCCGCGTGTCCAGCGAGGCCGGCGTAGGAACGACGATCAAGGTCTACCTTCCCCGTCTCGAGGCGTCCGATGCCGAGGTGGACGAGGAGGCGGCAGCGCGGTCGCTCCACGGCACGGAAACGGTGCTGGTGGCCGAGGACGAGGACGGCGTGCGGGAGCTGCTGCGAAAGGTGCTGGTCGAGTACGGCTACACGGTGCTGGCCGCGCGCCACGGGAGTGATGCGCTCATGATGGCCGGCGAGCGGAGGGACGGCATCGACCTGCTCCTGACCGACATCGTCATGCCCGAGATGAGCGGCCGCGAGCTCGCCGAGACGCTGCTTGACCGGCGGCCCGAGCTCAAGGTGCTGTACATCTCCGGCTACACCGACGACGAGGTGCTGCAGCGAGGCGTGCGGGGACGGGAAGTGGCCCTGATTCGGAAACCATTCGCGGCGGAGGAGCTGGTGCGGCGGGTGCGGGCGACGCTCGACGGCCGCGCCTGAGCGGCGCGACCGTCGAACCCGTCACCGCACGCGGGGACGGTACGTACGCAGGATGTCCGGGGCGGCCTCGCCATTGAGCCACATCGCGGTGTCCCCGATGGTCCAGGAAAGCGCGGAGACGGCGGGCGTGGCCTGGCCGGTCCTGATGCGCTGCTGGTCGAGCAGGATGAGTCGGCCCTGCGAGTCCTGATACACCACCCTCACGACCGGCCGGGTGCCGTCGGCGCCCGCCACCGAGCCGCCCTGCACCAATCCCATGAACAGCGGGCTCAAGCCCTCGATCACGTGGGTCGGCCCACCGAGTTGCCGTGAGGCCTCATCGAGGCCGATACGGAGATAGATCTGCGACCGCTGTTCGAGCGTCGGGGGAGTCGGGGGTGGCGTCGGCGCGGCCGCCGGGACCGGACCGGCGGCCCGCACGGTAGCATTGCGACGCTTCTGCGCGTCGAGAGCTGCCGTCGCGGCTGCCGCCCGGTCGGCGCGCCGCTCCCGATCCAGTTGGGCCAACGCCTCCGAGGCCTTTGCGCGCACGGTGGCAAGGTCGGTGGACGCAGCCGAGTCGGCCTCGTCCTTCCCCTCAGGAACGTCGGCCGCCTTTTCGTTCGACGACGCGTCCGGGGCGGCGGAGTCGCCACCGGCTTCGGGGCGGGCCGCCCCTGCGAGGATGCCTTTCCCTGCGGCGGCCGACTGGGTCTGCTTCGTGTCCCGTTGGGGCGTCGGCATAAGGGCGACGGCCCGGGTCGGTGCCGGAGGATCCGTCTTGGCCGCGGGAGAATCCGTCTTCGCCAGCACGGTCGGCGCCTCCGCCTGACTCACGACCGCGTTCGTGTTCGCGGCGGGCGACCCCTCCTCGGGGCTCACGGGCATGAACTTCCTCGCCTCGACGAACCCGGCGCCGGCGATAACCATGACGATCGCCGCCCAGCCGAACCGCCGCATGCGGCGCATGCGGCGCTCGGACAGCGATTCGTTGTCCGGCAGGAGCAGCATCGGCGGGGGCTCATTCCATGGCTCCCATTTGCTGGGAGCGGCGGTCGCCTGCGGCCGGGGCGGGGGCTCGCGGCGTGCCTCCGGCTCGGGCCGGATGGGAGCCGGTGCGGGCGCCGAGGGGATCGGCGTCGGGCGCGACGCCGCCATCGCCGGCGCCTGCAGGTCGATGGACGCGATCAACCGGTCCGCCTCGGCGTAGAACTCCCTCACCTCGCGCAGCCGAAGACCGCATGCCGAACACGACCCGAGGTGCGCCTGGATCTCGGCCACCTCATGGGTCTCGAGCTCCCCGTCGAGGAGCGAGTGCAGCGTGCCTTCGTCAAGATGCGACATGTTTCCCTCGGTCCTTGGCCTTGCTCCGCTCCTGCGCCCGGTACGCCTCGACCAGCCGGCGGCGGGCTCGCGCCAGCGTCGTACCGATGGCCCCCTTGGCGAGGCCGAGCGTGGCGGCGATCTCCTCGTAATCGAACCCTTCAGCGCGCAGGAGCAGCGCCTCGCGATCCCGCTCGTTCAGCGTCGCCAGCGCCGCCCGCACCCGCTCCGCGTCCTCCCGCCGCTCGTATTCCGCGTCCGGTGCGTTGGCGGGTGGGTCCTGCTCGCCTCGCAGGAGCTCCAGCCGGCGGCCTCGCGTGGCGGCACGGCGTCCGTCCTCCCGGACCAGATTGAGCGCCACCGCGAACAGCCACGGGCGTGGATTGTTCGGCGGCGCAGCCACCGCCCGCGCGAACGTCTCTTGCGCGAGATCCTCGGCACGGTCGCGGTCGCCGACCCGGCGGTACAGCATCCGGACCAGCGAGCCATAGTACTGATCGAACAGCTGGGCGAGATCGGCTGTCATGAGCCCCTGCACAGAGGGACATCCCACCCGCCGCACCAATATTGGCCGCCGGTGGACAGTTGGACCGTGATCCGGATCCTATTGGGCGATCGCAGCAGAGTCCACCCCGGTCTCGTCAAGTAGTGCAAATTCCGTCATCCCACGCAGTTGGCAAAGTGAGCCGGTGAGCGCATGCAAGTCATACAAGACACGGGAGATGCATCGACACCAAGGGCTTGCACGTCCTGTGCCTGGCCCGTTCAGCCCAGGGCGGCCTTGGAGGCGTGGCGGAGGGCACTGGCGAGATCTTCGGGAAGGAATGGCTTCTGGAGGAATCCGGCGGCTCCCCCCTCGGCGATGAGGTGTCTGGGAGCCACCTCTTGCTGGGTGTAGCCGCTCATGAGGACGACGGGCAGGTCCGGGCGACGCTCTCGTATGTGGCGCAGCGCGTCGGAGCCGCCCATGCGAGGCATCGACAGATCGAGCAGCACGGCGGTCACGACCGCGTCGCCGTGATCGAGGGCTTCGAGGGCGGCAATGCCGTCCTCAGCCGAAAGCACGCGGAATCCGAGGCGCTCGAGCATGCGGGTCACGACCTCGCGGACGCCCTCTTCGTCCTCCACCAGCAGGACGGTCCCGCGGCCGCGCCAGTTGGCGCCCGAGGTCCGGCGAGGCTCGACGTCGGGCAACGCGGGCACGGCGGGAAACAGGATGCGGAAGGTGGTGCCCTCGCCGGGTGCGGTGCGGATGCGAACGTGTCCGTGATGGCCTTCCACGATGCCGATGACCGCTGCGAGCCCGAGCCCCCGGCCGGTGAACTTGGTGCTGAAAAAAGGATCGAAGATCCGCTGCAGGGTGCTCGTCTCCATGCCGCACCCGGTGTCGCTCACCTCGAGAAAGACGAAGTCCTTCGCACTCGACTCCTCAGCGGGATCGTCGGCCCGCCCGGTGCGGAGGGTGATGGAGCCGGGAGCGTCGGTCAAGGCGTCGGAGGCGTTGGTGATGAGGTTCATCACGATTTGGCGCACCTGGGTCGGGTCGGCGCTGATGGCCGGCAGGTCGGGCGCCAGCTCCCACACTAGTGTCGCCTGCTTCGAGATCGCGGTCCGAAGCAGCGTCGCCATCTCGCGTACCTCGTGGGACAGATCGAGGTGCCGGATCTCGACGGCGCCGCGGCCTGAGTAGGCCAGGAGCTGCTGGGTCAGCTCGGCCGCCCGTTGCGTCGCCCGGACGACTTCGTCCAGATGCTCGCGTGCCGGCGCCTCGCCCGGGAGCTGGAGGCGGGCGAGGTCCGCGTTGCCGAGGACGACGTGCAGCAGGTTGTTGAAGTCGTGCGCGATGCCGCCCGCCAGGACGCCGATGCTCTCGAGCTTCTGCACGTGGCGCGCGCTGGCCTCGCTGGCTTCCGCCGCTCTTCGGGCGTCCTGTTCGCGGAACTGGAGGTCCTCGGTCAGCTGGCGCTGAGCGGACACGTCCCGCACGAGCCACCGGAAGCCGATGGCCGTATCCCGTGGACCGCCCCGCGCCACGGACAGAGCGATGGCCGCATCGAAGGCCTCGCACTGCCGAGGTTGCAGCCGGATCTCGAGCACCTTGGGAGTCGGCTCCGAGCGCCACCGCCCGAGCTCCGCCCGGACCCGCGCGCGATCCTGGAGCGCCACGAACGACACCAGCGTCTTCCCCACCATGAATCGGGGCTTCACGTTGAGCAGACGGGCAGCCGAAAGGTTGGCTTCGCGGATGACGCCGCCGAGGTCGGTGAGCAGGTAGGCATCGGGGGCGTACTGAAACAGGTGCTGGTACCGCGCGCGCTCCTCCTCCAGCGCCTGGTGGGCGGCGGCCAAGGCCTCGTTCTGCTGGCGCAGCTCCTCCTCGGCGATGCTCAACTCCTCGACCGCCCGAAGCAGCTCGTCGACCACTTCGCTGGGGAGCGCCGTTCGCTTCCTGATGTCGTGTACACGCCGGCGCATGTCGTCCAGGCGCCGCGCGAATTCGTCTGCCTTCACTGCGACCTCGTCAGAGCACCGCGGACGCTCAGGGCCGTCCGTCCGTCTCCTCCATCATGAGAATGACACCGCGCGATTCCTGGGACGAGGAAGCCGTGAGCGGCGTGCAGGTGATATGGATCTGGATCGCCCGGCCGCGGCGGTTGGTGGCGTCGAGGGTCAGATCCAGAACCTCGGCTTCGCCGGCCAGGCACGAGCGGATGGGGGACCGGAGGCGATCCACCGGGAGGCCGATGTCCAGGTTGAGGAAATTCTTCTGGAGCACCTCGTCGGCGCGGAGCCCCCAGAGGTCCTCGGCGCGCCGGCTCCACTTCCGGACGTGGAGGTCGCGATCCACCACGGCCACGGCGCTCCTCAGCGACGTGAGGATGGATTCCAGGAAGCCGTTGAGCTCGCCGAGCTGGTCGCCCCGCTCGCGGGCCTCCTCATTGATCGTCTGGAGCTCCTCGTTGGTGGACTGGAGCTCCTCGTTCATCGTCTCGAGCTCCTCGTTGGTGGACTGGAGCTCCTCGTTCGTGGTCTCCAGTTCCTCGACGGTGGACTGCAATTCCTCGTTGGTGGTCTCGAGCTCCTCATTGGTAGACTGGAGCTCCTCGAGGGCCGTCTCGAGCTCCTGGCTGGCCCGGGCGACCTCCTCCTGCAGCTGGCGCTGGCGGGAAACATCCAGGAAGTTGATGCTCGCTCCGAGGAGGATGCCGCCCGGATCCAACAAGGGGGTGACCAGAAGCTCGAGCGAGCTGATCTGGCCGCCGGGACCGGTCCAGCGACCATCCGTCAAGGTGATCGGACGGCGCTCCAGGTACACCCGCTCGAGAGACGAGCGCAGCTCGAAGGGTCGGTAGGAGAGCTCGAGGTCCTGCAGAGGGCGGCCCAGATCGCGCGCGGTGAGTCCGAACATGGCGCGAAGCGGCGGGTTGGCGTGGACGATGATGCCATCGCGATCCACCACCAGCTGGGCCGACGGCGCCGCGTCGCTGGCGGCGTCTCGGAGGTAACGCGCTCGGTCGTTTGCGTCCGGGGCCGTGGTGGTCATATGCCGGACCTCCGGCTGCCGATCGGCTTTGAGGAACAGGCGCCGCTTGATGTCCAGCGGCTCGAAGGCCGCGCTCTGGGCGAGGAGCGTTTCCGCCTTGCCCAGGAAAAGTACGCCGGCGGGCACCACTGCGAAATGGAAACGCGCGAGGATGCGTGCCTGTGCCTCCGTATTGAAATACATGAGGCAGTTGCGGCAGATGAGCAGGTCGACGCGCGAGATCGGCGCGTCCTGGATCAGGTCGTGGCGACCGAAGATGACGGAGCGGCGGAGATCCTTGTTGAAGACGTACCGATCCTCCTCCTGGCGGTCGAAGTACTTCTCGAGCAGGGGGGCGGGGACATCCTCCGCGGTGTGCGCTCCATAGACCGCGTGGCGTGCCTGGTTGAGCGCGTCTTCGTCCACGTCCGTAGCATAAATCTTCACCCGTTCCCGAAAGGCTTCGGAGCCCATGGCCTCCGCGAGCAGCATGGCGATCGAGTAGGCCTCTTCGCCGGAGGCGCAGCCCGCGCTCCACACGCGAATCAGCGCCGAAGAGTCGGACGGCCCGGTCATGCGGGGAACGACCGCGTCCCGCACCAGTTCCCAGTTGGCGGTATCGCGGAAGAAGCTCGTGACGTTGATGAGGATGGTGTTGAAGAGTCGGGTGAACTCCTCGGAGTCGACCTGCAGGAAATCGAGATAATCGCTGAATCCCTTCGATCCCATTGTCTGCATGCGCACCATCACCCGACGCATGAGGCTGGACCGCTTGTAGGCGGTGAAGTCGAACCCCCGGCTCTGCTTGAGGTAGGCGAGCAGGGCCTCGAACTCGGCCAGGGACTCGGAATCCTCCGGAAGGGTGATCTCGCCCGGGCGGGGGACGGCCTTGCTCATTCCAGGCTTCCCGACGGGATGAGGGATTCGAGCGTGCGGGCGATGGCCTCGAGCGGCACGACGTGGTCCACGGCTCCGGCGCGGAGCGCCGCCCGCGGCATGCCGCCGAACTCGGCGCTGTCGGGATCCTGAACGATGACCGTGCCGCCGGCGCGCCGCACGAGCTGCGCGCCCTCGGCGCCGTCGTGCCCACACCCCGTCAACACCACGGCCACCGTGCGGTCGCCGAAGGTCGTCGCGAGCGACGCGAACAGACGGTCGCCCGACGGCCGGCAGAAATTCACGGGGGGCAGAGGGGAGAGCACCAGGCGGCGGTCGACGCCGACAAGCAGGTGGAGGCCCGGGGGCGCTACGTACACGGTGGCGCGCCGGATCACGGCGGCCGGCTGCGCCGGCAGGACCTCGAGACCGGTATGCCAGCCCAGAATCTCGACCAGATGACTGACATGGGTCGGCGCCAGGTGCTGCACGACGAGGACCGAGGCCGCGAGCGTCGGCGACAGCTCCGCCAGAACGGCGATGAGTGCGGCAAGCCCACCGGCTGATGCGGAGATGGCGATGACCCGCGAGGCCTGTGGCCGCCGGGTTGCCAGGCTCATCACCATGACGGTCCTCGCCTCGGGTCGGGGGTCTTCTTGATGCCAGCCCTGGCACTGACACCCTTCGGTGCCGCGGTGCTCTCGCCCTTCGTCGGGGCCACCGGGCGTCTTCTTGCCGAGGCAACCGCCACAGTCTCCTCGGCGCCTCTGAGGCTCGCGGGAGGCGGGGCAGCGGGCTGGCACACCAGGCGGCTCAAGAGGCTGCCGATCTCCTCAGGCGGCATTACGTAATCAATATCGACGTGTTCGATCGCGTTCCGCGGCATGCCGGGATATTCCGCGTGCCCCGGGTCCTGCACGACCGCCATGCCGCCGGCCGATTTGATGGCGCGAAGTCCCGAGGTGCCGTCGTCGAGGGTGCCGGACAGCACCACGCCGATGACGCGCGGCCCGTAGCTACGGGCTGCGGACCGAAAGAGGGGATCGAGGGCCGGACGGTTCCCGTGCTCGCGAGGTCCTGTGGTGAGGCGGACGTGCCCCGGCATGACGAGCAGGTGGCGATCGGGCCGGCCTACGTAGATGTGCCCCCGCGCGATCGAATCGCCCTCCTCTGGGGCGGCCACCGGGAGGCGAGCCGCCCGCTGGATGATGCCCGGCAGCGCACTCACACTTTGGGGTGGGAAGTGATGGACGACGAACAGCGAGGCAGGAAAATCGGAGGGCAGGTCCCTGACCAGCCTTATCAGAGGCTGGATGCCGCCCGCAGAGAATCCCACCACGACGATATCATGTCCTTGGATATCACGTCCCTGCTCGTGTCCCGGCATCCTGCTCACGCTCCCCCCACCTGCTCACGCTCCCCCACCTGCTCACGCTCCCCCACCTGGACCGCATCTTCCGCCTCATACTCAACATAGCGCGCGTGGAAATGGAGCGCAAAGCGACGTGGCTCGTGGCGGCTGGCTAAGCCCTTGGGTATCTTTTTGTTGACTTGTCTCGACGCGAGAGAGAAACCGCATGCAGACCGACATCCTCACCGCCCCGGCCACGGCCGGCGATACCTTCCCCATCAACGGCACCGACTACATCGAGTTCTGGGTGGGGAATGCCCGCCAGGCGAGCCTCTATTACCGGGCCGCCTTCGGCTTCCAGCTGGTGGGTTACCGGGGCCCGGAGACGGGGGTGCGGGACCGGGCGAGCTACCTGCTGCAGCAGGACAAGATCCGATTCGTCCTGACGACGCCGATCCGGCCGGACCTGTCGGAGGAGGCCCGGGTCATTGCGGACCACATCCATCGCCACGGGGATGGTGTTCGCGACCTCGCCCTGTGGGTGGACGACGCGCGGGAGGCCTATGCCAAGGCCATCGAGCGGGGCGCGGTCTCCGCACAGGAGCCTCGGGTGGTGCGCGATGACGACGGCGAGGTCGTGATCGCCGCGATCCGGACCTATGGGGACACCATTCACTCGCTGGTGGAGCGCCGAGGATATCGGGGACTCTTCATGCCGGGATACCGGGCGGCGCGGCCCCAGTACCAGCCGGCGTCGGTCGGACTCAAGTACGTGGATCACTGCGTGGGCAACGTCGAGCTGGGCAAGATGAACGTGTGGGTTCAGTTCTATGCGGACGTGATGGGCTTCCGCAACCTGCTCACGTTCGACGACAAGGACATCTCGACGGAATACAGCTCGCTCATGTCCAAGGTGATGGCCAACGGCAACGACCGGATCAAATTTCCGATCAACGAGCCGGCCTCGGGCAAGAAGAAGTCGCAGATCGACGAGTACCTCGAGTTCTACCAGGGCCCCGGCGTCCAGCACATGGCGCTTGCCACCGACGACATCATCGGGACCGTCACCGCGCTGCGGGATCGCGGGGTCGAGTTCCTCTCGGTGCCCACCAGCTACTACGACGAGCTCCAAGGCCGGGTGGGCAGGATCGAGGAGCCCGTCGACGTGCTCGCCTCACTCGGGATCCTGGTGGACCGCGATCCAGACGGCTACCTGCTCCAGATCTTCACGCGGCCCGTCGAGGACCGGCCCACCGTGTTCTACGAGATCATCCAGCGGAAGGGTGCCCGCAGCTTCGGCAAGGGGAACTTCCGAGCGCTGTTCGAGGCGATCGAGCGGGAGCAGGCGGCGCGCGGCAACCTCTGAAGGTCGGGGCCGTCACCGGAGGAGAGACTCCAGAGACCGGGCCCTGCGCTCCGCGCTCCGCGATGCTGTCGGAGCAGTGATCACCAAGGGGAAATGGGCGATGCCAATCTATCACAGCCTGGGCCAGATCCCGCGCAAGCGCCATATCGCGTTCCGGCGCCCCGACGGCGGCCTGTACGCCGAAGAGTTGATGGGGCACGAGGGGTTCACCGGGACGTCGTCGCTGCTCTATCACACGCACCCGCCGACGACGGTGAAGAGCGTGCGCCGGCTGCGCGAGCTCAAGCTGGAGGCCGATCCCGACCAGACCCTGCGGCACCGGCACTTCCGGACCTCGCAGGTGAAACGCGGCGGCAGTCCGACCCTCGATCGCATCCCGCTCCTGTTCAATCAGGACATCGCGATGCTGTACGTGGAGCCGGACGAGAACGACGCCCATTTCTATCGGAACGCGCAGGCCGACGAGCTCGTCTACGTAGCCAAGGGCACCGGCACACTCGAGACCGTCTTCGGCGACCTGCCATATCGCGAGGGGGACTACCTCGTGATCCACCGGGGCATCATGCATCGGTGGCGGCTGGACCTGTCCGCCGAGCCAAACAAGCTGCTGGTCATGGAGAGCCGCGGCCACGTGCGTTGGCCCAAGCGGTACCGGAACGAATTCGGCCAGCTCATCGAGGGCGCGCCCTACAGCGAGCGTGACATCCGGCAGCCGAGCCTCCTCCGGACGCACGACGAGCGCGGCGACTTCCGTATCCTCGTCAAGCAGTACGATGGGCTGAACGAGATCATTCTGGACCATCACCCGTTCGACGTCGTCGGCTGGGATGGCTACTTCTACCCCTGGGCGTTCAACATCTACGACTTCGAGCCCATCGTCGGCCGGGTGCATCAGCCGCCGCCGGTGCATCAGACGTTTCAGGGCGACGGGTTCGTGGTCTGCAGCTTCTGCCCTCGGCCCTACGATTTCCATCCCGAAGCCGTCCCGGCGCCGTATAACCACAGCAATGTGGACTCGGACGAGGTGTTGTACTACGCGTCGAGCGAATTCATGAGCCGGAAGGGGATCGAGTTCGGGAGCATCACGCATCATCCGGACGGGATTCCGCACGGACCGCATCCCGGTCGCGCCGAGGCGAGCATCGGGGCCAAGTACACGGAGGAGCTCGCCGTGATGATGGACAGCTTCCGGCCCCTCAAGGTGGCCGCGCAGGCCACCAGCATCGAAGACCCGGACTACCACAAGAGCTGGCTCGACGCCCAGCACGCCCAGTTCAATCCGCCCACGACGTGAGCGTGGATCGACCCGTGGCGGACTCGCTGACTCGCCACGAAGATTCGATAGCCACCGAGGGATACGGAGCCGTGCCTCGCCTCCGTATCCCTCGAGGCTTTGCGGTGCGGGCGCCGGGAGGTTTGTCGCGCGGTCCGGCGGATGGCTGACCGGGCGCCCCTTACGCCGATCTGGACGCCCGGGCCCACCCGCGTGGCTCGGGCGGAGATGACTCAATTCCTGGCCCATGTGCGGGCGCACGCACCCAGTGGTGCCGACGGCGTCTGGGACGTTCCGACGCTCTACGAATGGTCCGTGAGGCGGCCGGACGCGTTCTGGCCGGAGGTGTGGCGATTCTGCGGGGTCGTTGCCGAAGAGCGGCCCGCGGGTGGCGCGTGGGACGAGGTGGTCCGCGGGCTCGACCGCATGGCGCCTCCCGACCCGGTGCACGGTCCGCGCTGGTTTCTCGGTGCGCGCCTCAACTTCGCCGAAAACCTCCTTCGTCATGATGGGGACGCCGACGCGCTCGTGTTCTGGAACGAGCGCGGGCCGCAGCGGCGGCTGAGCCACCGCGAGCTTCGCCGCGAGGTCGCCGCGGCCGCGAGCGCGTTCGCGGCGCTCGGCCTCGGCACTGGCGACCGCGTGGCGGGTTTCCTGCCCAACCTTCCCGAGACGGTGATCGCCATGCTCGCCGCCGCGAGTCTCGGCGCGATCTGGTCGTCGTGCTCGCCGGACTTCGGCGCAAACGGCGTGGTCGATCGATTCGGCCAGATTCGTCCCAAGCTGCTGGTGTGTGCGGATGGCTATCGCTACGCGGGAAAGGCGATCGACCTTCGGCCGCGCGTGGCCGAGGTCCGGCAACGGCTGCCAGACATCGAGCACGTCCTCGTGGTGCCGTACCTCGCCGAGCACCCGGATTTGACGCCACTCGCCGGCGCCCACGCGTGGGATCGGCTCCTCGACCAGCATCGTGGCCCCGCCACGCCGGTATTCACGCGGCTCCCGTTCGACCACCCGCTCTACATCATGTACTCATCGGGCACGACTGGACTTCCGAAGTGCATGGTCCACGGGGCGGGCGGGACGCTGCTCCAGCACCTGAAGGAGCTGGTGCTGCACACCGACGTGGGATCCGACGACCGAGTCTTCTACTTCACCACCTGCGGGTGGATGATGTGGAACTGGCTGGTGAGTGGCCTGGCGACCGGCGCCACCGTGGTCCTCTTCGACGGCGCCCCGCTCTCGCCGCCCGACATCCTGTGGGACATGGCGTCGTCCGAACGAGTGACGGTGTTCGGCACCAGCGCGAAATACCTCGCGCTGGCCGAGAAGGAAGGACTCGAGCCGGCCCGCACCCATGACCTGAGCGCGCTCCGATCCGTCCTGTCCACCGGGAGCCCACTCGCCGGCCACAGCTTCGAATACGCATACAGGGACATCAAGGCGGACCTCCACCTCGCGAGCATCAGCGGAGGGACCGACATCATCTCGTGCTTCGCACTGGGCAACCCCGCGGGTCCCGTCTGGCGCGGGGAGCTCCAGATGCGGGGGCTCGGCATGGCGGTCGAGGTGTTCGACAGTCGAGGCCGCCCCTCCCGCGAGCAGGAAGGCGAGCTCGTGTGCACCCGCCCGTTCCCCAGCATGCCCGTCGCGTTTTGGGACGACCCGGACGGCTCGCGCTACCGTGCGGCCTATTTCGACGTCTACCCGGGTGTCTGGCGGCACGGCGACTGGGCCCGGCTGACCGGGCACGACGGGCTCGTGATCCTCGGCAGAAGCGACGCGACCCTCAACCCGGGCGGGGTTCGCATCGGCACGGCGGAGATCTATCGCCAGGTGGAGCAGCTGCCCGAGGTGGTGGAAAGCCTGGTGATCGGTCAGGACTGGGAGGGCGACGTCCGGATCGTCCTGTTCCTGCGGTTGCGCGAGGGAACCACCCTGGACGAGACCCTGTGCGACCGCATCCGCCGCCGGATCCGCGAGCACGCCAGCCCCCACCATGTGCCGCGCAAGATTTTGCAGGTCGCGGATATTCCACGAACCATCAGCGGCAAGATCACCGAACTGGCCGTTCGGGACGTGGTGCACGGCCGTGAGGTCAAGAACATGGATGCGCTGGCGAACCCAGCCGCCCTGGACCTCTTCCGCCACCTCGAGGCCCTTCAGACGTCCTGACCTGCAACCCCCGAATTATGTGATCTATGACCTAGTCGCGGCTGGGAATGAGGGATATCTTGCCCCTTCGGCTTTAAGCTTGGAATGCAGGCCCGCAGCTGACGAGATATCGGCGACGACGCCCCGAGCGGGCAGGGCATCGGTCGCCACTAGGAGAAAATCATGAAAACTCTTTGGATCCTGGCGGCGGCTGCCACCTTCGCCGCCTGCCACAACCGATCGGATGAGACCGGCGCCGCCCCTGAAAAGGCTGACACCACTGCTGTGACGAGCGGGTACGACACCACGCAGGCGACGCCGGCTCCGGCGCCGACGACGGACACCACGTCGATGCCGAAGGCCGATACCAGCGCAGCCGCGCCGGCCCCGACCTCCGACAGCACCGCGGTTCCGCCGAGTAGCGGCTATGACAGCACCAGCACCTCCAATCCGACTGCTCCGGCCCCAACCGCTCCGTCAACCGGCGCGACCACGGACAGCACGATGATGCCGCCTTCGGCGGACAGCTCGTCGCAGAAGTAACCTCGCAGTTCAGCTTTGTTTCCGAGCGGCCCCGGCAGACGCCGGGGCCGCTTCGTGTTAGACTCTTGCCTCATGTCCACGCTGGTCACCCGCACCTATCTCGAGCTTCGCTCGCCGGCCGACCTGCGCCCAGCATCCACACCCGTGCCGGCACCGCGCGTGGAGCGCCTGGGCGAGTGCCCGGCCTCGTTCTACCGATACCTCTACGCGGAGGTGGGGCGGGCCTTCCACTGGACCGACCGCCTGCGGTGGACGGACGAGGTGATCCGAGCCCACCTCGCTACGCCGGGCCTGTCGGTCTGGTTGCTCACCTGGGAGGCGGCTCCGGCCGGCTATTTCGAGCTCAAGCCGCACGCGGACGGCTCGACCGAGATCGCGTATTTCGGCTTGTTGCCGGAGTATTTCGGACGGGGGTGGGGTAAGTACCTGCTGACGGAGGCGGCGCGCGAGGCATGGCGCGGCGCTCCGACCCGCGTATGGCTGCATACCTGTACGCTGGATCATCCGGCGGCCCTTCCGAACTACCTTCAGCGCGGCTTCACCGCCGTGCGCGAAGAGACGTACACCGCCAACGTCTAACGACTAAAGCGGCTCGAATCGGGCGGTAAAATGGCGCAGCACCGGCGATTGCTCGGTCATGCGGTACCCACGCACGTGCTGCCGTCGTTCCCACACGTTGAGGATCGCCTCGACCACATAGTCCACGTGGCTCTGGGTATAGACGCGCCGCGGGATCGCCAGGCGCACGAGCTCCATCGGCGCGGCCGACTCGGTGCCGGTCGCCGGATCGCGCCGGCCAAACATGACCGTCCCTATCTCGACCGCCCGGATTCCCGCCTCGCGATACAACTCGACTACGAGCGCCTGCCCCGGCAGCTCGAGCGCCCGGATGTGGGGGAAGAACGCCGAGGCATCGAGATACACGGCATGGCCGCCGGGGGGCTGAACGATGGGCACGCCGGCCCGGCTCACGTGCTCGCCCAGGTACGTGGTCGACGTGATGCGGTAGAGCAGGTAGTCCTCGTCGAGCGCCTCGTGCAGTCCCACGGCGATTGCATCGAGATCTCGTCCGGCGAGGCCGCCGTACGTCGGAAACCCTTCCGTCAGGATCAGCAGGTTCCGTTGCTCCACCGCGAGGCGATCGTCGTTCGTGGCCAGGAACCCGCCGATGTTCGCCAGGCCGTCCTTCTTGGCCGACATGGTGCAGCCGTCGGCGTACGAGAACAGCTCCCTTGCGATCTCGATCGGCGACCGGTCCCGATAGCCATCCTCCCGCAGCTTGATGAAATACGCGTTCTCCGCGAAGCGGCACGCGTCGATGTAGAGCGGGATCCCGTGCTCGCGGCACAGCGCCGAGACCTCGCGGACGTTCGCCATCGACACCGGCTGGCCGCCACCCGAATTGTTGGTCACCGTGAGCATGCAGAGCGGAATGCGCTCCCGGCCCACCCGGGCGATGAGCGAGCGGAGCGCGGCCACGTCCATGTTGCCCTTGAACGGGTGGCGGGCGGCCGGCACGCGGCCTTCCGGAATGACGAGGTCGCGCGCCTCCGCGCCGGCCGCCTCCGCGTTGGCGCGCGTGGTGTCGAAGTGCGTGTTGTTCGGCACCACGTCGCCCGGCTTGCAGAGCAGCGAGAAGAGGATGCGCTCGGCGGCCCGGCCCTGGTGCGTCGGCAGCACGTGCCGGAAGCCGAAGATGTCGCGGACACTGGCCTCGAAGCGGTACCAGGATCGGCTGCCGGCGTAGGCCTCGTCGCCGCGCATGACGGCCGCCCACTGCTCGGCGCTCATCGCCGCGGTACCGCTGTCCGTGAGCAGGTCGATGAGCACGTCCTCGGCCGTCAGCAGGAAGACGTTGTAGCCGGCGTGGCGCAGCTTGGCGTCGCGCTCCTCCGGCGACGTCATGCGAATGGGCTCGACCGACTTGATCTTGAATGGCTCGATGATGGTGCGCATTGCCAGCGTGCTCACAGGCGTCAGAAGGGGGCTGAAGGACGCGGGTGACCCGCATCACGGCATCAGGTCCACCAAAAGCGTCTAGTAAAACCACGCGGCAGAACGGTAACCATGGGCGACGCGCATTGCCGTCGCCCCGGGACTCCCTGGGCGGACAACTTGGCACGCGGTGCCACCATGTATATCACGATCGAAGGATATCGCACAGGGCCGGGTGCGCATGGCGAGCGGAGGGGCATATACCGGTGCTATGCCTCCGCGATCGTCGCCGCAGGGCTCGTCGCGGTAGCAGGCTGCGGTGGCGGTGGCGCGTCGCGGGCGGACGCTCAGGCCGCGAATGCGACGATCGCAACGGTCGACTCCGCCGCGAGCTCGAGCAGCGCCGCTGCACAGCCCGGCGCGCCGGAGCCGGGGGAGTGGACGCTGCCCGGGCGGGACTACGCCAACACGCGCTACAGCCCCCTCGCCCAGATCACCGCCCAAAACGCGAAGAATCTACGCGTGGCCTGGACCCTCTCAACCGGCATCAATCGCGGGCACGAAGGGACGCCACTAGTCGTGGATCACACGATGTACGTCGTGACCCCGCATCCCAACAACGTCTTCGCGATCGATCTCGCCAATCCCACCGGCCCGCTCAAGTGGAGCTATCAGCCGGCGACCGATCCCGCCGCACGTGGGGAAGCCTGCTGCGACGTGGTGAACCGGGGCGCTGCCTACGCCGACGGCAAACTGGTGTTCAACCGGCTGGACAACGTAACGGTGGCGCTCGACGCCGAGACAGGTAAGGTGGTGTGGCAGACCAAGCTCGGCGACATCAACGAAGGCTCGACGATGACGATGGCGCCGCTGATAGTGAACGGCCGCGTCTTCGTCGGCAACAGCGGCGGCGAGATGGGCGTCCGCGGCTGGATCACCGCGCTCGATCTGGGCACCGGCAAGGTACTTTGGCAGGCCTACAACAGCGGGCCCGACAAGGATGTGCTCATCGGGCCGAGGTTCAAGCCGTTCTACTCGTGGATGCGCGGGACCGACCTCGGCGTGAAGTCGTGGCCGCCGGATCAGTGGCAGCGGGGCGGCGGCAGTGTGTGGGGCTGGATCAGCTACGACCCCGAGCTGGACCTGCTGTTCTACGGCTCGGGCAATCCTGGCGTGTGGAACCCGGATCTCCGGCCGGGCGACAATCTCTGGTCGACCGCGAGCTTCGCGCGCGATCCGCGCACCGGTGACGCCATCTGGGCGTATCAGACGACGCCGCACGACGAGTGGGACTACGACGACATCAATGAGCACATCCCTGTGGATCTGACGATCGACGGGAAGCCGCGGAAGGTCCTGGTGCAGTTCGGGCGGACCGGCTTCGTGTACACGTTCGACCGCGCTACGGGTGAGCTGTTGTCAGCGCCGACCTTCGAGCACGTCAACTGGGCCTCCGGGATCGACTTGAAGACCGGCCGTCCCATCGAGGTGCCGAACAAGAAGACCCATCAGGACGTCAACGTCACCAACATCTGTCCGGCTGCTACCGGGGCCAAGGATCAGCAGCCTGCCGCCTTCTCATTCCGCACCCACCTCTTCTACAGCCCGGGCACAAACCTGTGCATGGACTACAAGGCCACCGAGACGGGATACATCGCGGGCACGCCGTATGTCGGAGCCGAAGTGATGATGTACCCCGGGCCGGGAGGCAACCGCGGCGAGTTCTTCGCGTGGGACCCGGTCGCCGGCAAGAAGGTATGGCGGATACCAGAGCGCTTTCCCGTTTGGACGGGGGCGCTCGTCACCGGTGGCGACGTGACCTTCTACGGCACGATGGATGGATGGGTGAAGGCGGTGAACGCGCGCACCGGCGAGGTGCTGTGGAAGTTCAAGACCGGCTCGGGTCTCATCGGCAACTTCATGTCGTACCTGGGCCCCGATGGCAAGCAGTACGTCGCCGTGTACGCCGGCGTCGGCGGATGGGCCGGCGCCGTGGCACTCGGCTTGTCGCCGTCGGATCCGACCGCCGCCCTCGGCTTCGTCAACGCCATGAAGGACTTGCCGAACTATACGGCGCCTGGTGGAATGGTGTATGTCTTCGCGCTGCCGTAGTGCTGGGCTCGCTCTGTCGTCCGCGACGTTCGTGGCCGCACTCGGCGCGGCCCTCATGGCCGCAGCGCCCCCGCCGCCGCTTCGCGTCTGCGCCGATCCGAACAACCTGCCGTTCTCGAACGAGCGCCGGGAGGGCTTCGAAAACCGGATCGCCGAGATCGTTGGAGACGAGCTGCATCGCCCGGTCGTCTACACCTGGGCGCCGGAGTGGCGCGGGTTCATCCGTAAGACGCTGAGCGCCGGACGCTGCGACGTCGTGCTCGGCATCCCCGCAAGGAGCGACCGCGTGCTCCCTACGCGCCCCTATTACACCTCGACGTACGTCTTTCTGTCCCGGCGCGACCGTCACCTGGACGTCCGGTCGCTCGACGATCCACGGCTGCGGACGCTGCGCATCGGTATCCATTTCATAGGCGATGACTACATGAACCCGCCGCCGGCCCACGCGCTGGCCCGGCGGCATATCGTGCAGAACGTGGTCGGATATAGCATCTACGGCAATTACGCGAAGCCCAACCCGCCGTCCGATCTGGTCCGCGCGGTCGCACGCGGGGAGGTTGACCTCGCCATCGTGTGGGGACCGTTCGCCGGCTACTTCGGCACCCGCGAAGGGGTGCCGATGCGCCTTCGGCGCGTCACGCCGGCGGAAGACCCACCGGGGCTGCGCTTCACGTTCGCAATCGCCGCGGGGGTTCGGCCCGGAGATACCGCCCTCCGCGCGCAACTCGATGGTGCGATGGCGCGCCGGCAGCCTGACATCGAGCGGGTGCTCCGCCAATACGGGGTACCACTCCTCGGCGACTCGCCGCAGGAGGACGCGCACCCTCGCGTCAGCCTGCGTGTACCAGTGAGCAAGTGCCGATCGAGCGCTTCGAAGGAGGAGCCATGCGATGGCTGATGCTGACGGTGCTCGCCGCCGCTCTCGGAGCGGCTGCGTGCACCCGTTCCGGCCTGCAACAGGACGAGACCCGGGTGTCGGATCAGGGCTCGACGGGCGACCAGCCGACCGGGGGGGTCGAGCCCGGCATCCGGCCGCAGGTCGTCCTCGGAGCGGTCACCAACCCCTACACCGGCGACAAGGCGGCCATCGTGGCCGGACAGCAGCTCTTTACCGGCATGAACTGCGGCGGGTGCCACTCCGCCTATGCTGGCGGCGGGATGGGCCCGAGCCTGCGCGACTCGCTCTGGCTTTATGGCCACAACGACGCCCAGGTGTTCTCGAGCATCGCGGAAGGACGTCCCAATGGCATGCCCGCCTGGCGCGGACGCCTGCAGGACGATCAGATCTGGCGGATTGTGGCTTTCATCCGGAGCCTCGGGACGGGGAACGAGCCCGTGAAGCCTCCGTCACCAGCGCACACGGTCTCGCCGGATACGGTGAGCTTGCCGGCGGCGGTCGGGGCGGGAGGATGAAGCCGCCGGGGTGTCCGAGATTGGAGGCTACCACGTCGACTCCACGGTCAATCAGACGGTTCATTCGCACGATCGCCACGGCGACGTTGTGCTTGTCTGGCGCGTGCCGCGGCCTCCGCGGCCAGCTCATGGGCATGGGCGCCGACGCCGACGCTTCGGCCTCGGGAGTGAGCGACGGGGGCGCCGCGAAACCGCATTTCTTCGATACGGGGCGCCGACCCACGGGCCTGCTGCAGAGTCTTGGACGGTCGACTCACGAGCCCCCGCGCCTGCCGAGTGATAGTCGGAGGATCAGCGCTCCGACACCGCACTTCACCTGGGCAGCTCGGGCGCAAGCCGCCTCCGGCGCTTCCCCGGGCGAGACGGGACACGGTACCGTGACCGGACCGGTATCAAGTCCGCATGTGCGTCATCACCGGAACACCCCGCCTCGACGCCGTGACCGCAGCTAGAGCTCGAGGGCTCCGGCTCATCGCGCTTGCGGGCATCCAGCTCGCGTGCGGCAGGTCGTCCGCGAAGGAGGCGGACAAGGCCAAGGCCGAGCTCCGGTCATGGGACGCGACTCTCGAGCTGCTACGGCGCGAGCAGGCACGCCAAGCCGTGCCGGCGCTCTTCGCCGAACAGGTGCGCCGCGCCGCGGCGGAAGGACGTGAGCAAGCCGAGACCCGACTCCGTGAGGCGCAGGCACCGTGAGCAAGCTGCTCGAGATCGCCCTCGGCATCGTGACCGGTATCGGCGGCTTTCTCGAAGCCGGATCGCTTGCCACCGCTGCGCAAGCCGGATCCGCATTCGGCTTTCAGCTCGCCTGGGCGATCGTGCTCGGGACCGTGTGCATCGCGTTCCTGGTCGAAATGGGCGGTCGCCTCGCGGCCGTCAGCCGTCACACGCTGCCTGACGCCATGCGCGAGCGGTTCGGCATCGGCTTCTTTCTCGTGCCGCTCGTCACGGTGGCGCTGGTGTCCTTTCTCGTGCTCGCCTCGGAGATCGGCGGCGTGTGCCTCGCTCTGCAGTTCGCCAGCGGAGTGTCGCTCCGCTGGTGGGCGCTTCCCGTGGCGGCGCTCCTGTGGCTCTTCCTCTGGAAAGGCACGTTTGGCATAATCGAGAAGGGAGCGTCCATGCTCGGCCTCGTGACGCTTGCCTTCGTGGTGGGAGCGGTGCGACTGCATCCCAGCCCGTCCGACCTGGCAGCGCATCTGCTGCCCTCGCTCCCGACGCACGATCCGGCCCGCTACTGGTTCATGGCCGTGAGCATCGTCGGCGCCTCGGTCAGCCCGTACCTGTTCTACTTCTATTCGGCGGGCGCCGTCGAGGACGAGTGGGACGAAGGTTACCTCGTCATCAATCGAATCGTCTCCGGTCTCGGCATGACGTTCGGGGGAGCGGTGGCGGTGGCGGTGCTCGTGTGTGCCGCGATGGTGCTACATCCTCTCGGCATTCAAGTGGACCGCTACGAGCAGCTGCCGCTCCTTCTGAGCTCGCCCTTAGGCCAAGCGGGGTTCGTGCTCTTCATCGCGTCTCTCGCGGTGGCGTGCTTCGGAGCCGCGCTCGAGATCGCGCTGCAGCTCGCCTACCTTGCCGCCCAGGGCTTCGGGTGGCGATGGGGCGAGAACCTCCGTCCGCGTGAGGCGGCCCGGTTCGCGCTGGTATACACGCTGGCCCTGCCACTGGCGGCGGTGGTCATCCTCACGGGGATCGATCCCCTCAAGCTCACGGTGTTCGCGATGGCTCTGACTGCCCTGTCACTGCCGGTGACGGTGGTGCCGCTGCTGGTGCTCATGAACGACTCGATGTACCTCGGCGATCATACTAACGGCTGGATCAGCAACGCCGCGGTGCTCGCCGTGAGCCTGGTGGCGTGCGTGGTCGCGCTGGTGGCCATCCCTCTCCAGCTGCTCGGGAACTGAGATGCTGCTCGGCCGCACGGTGCTCGACCAGGAGGTCATCGACGTCCATGACTGCCAGATGGGCAAGGTGGACGGCATCGTGCTGGAGGCACGAGCGGGCGAGCCGGCTCGCGCGACGCACGTAGTGGTGGGTGGTACGACGATTCTCTGGCGGCTTCACCGCGGGCTGGCGCGCTGGGTCGAGCGGAAGCTGGGCGGCCCGGGCCACACGGCTCGCATTCCATGGAGTCGGGTCGTGAAGATCGGCGTGGACGTCAAGGTGGACGTGGAGACGGAGCCGAGTCCGGCGCTGCACTGGGAGCGATGGGTTCGGGACCACGTCATCGGGCGGATCCCCGGCGCGTGACGGCCGCGCGCGAGATCCGGTTGGAGCGCCTGATGGGCTGCCTCCTGATGGACGCCCACGGCTTTCCCGTGGGCAGGATCGAGGACGTCGAGGCCGTGCCGGACGGCGACGAGTACCTGGTCACACACCTCGTGGTAGGTCCGCATGGCCGACTTGCGCGCCTGCTCGCCTTCGGGCACCAGCTTCCTACGCTTCGGGCGCTTGGGCTCGGGCGCCGTGCACGCACGAGGCGGGTGCCCTGGACCTGGGTCGATCTATCGGACCCGGAGCACCCTCGGCTCCTGCAGACGGTGGTGGGCGTCGATTAACGGCGCGGATCCGGCGAATACCGGCTACGCCACCTTCGAACACCCGGGCCGCGTGGGGTCCATTCGCCAACATTCAGGCATCCCGCCGGACCACCAGCACCGACCCCGTCCATGTGCTGGTCCAGGAGCTGGCCGAGCATGCCGATGACACCAGCCGCGATGGCGTTCTCGATCGAGCCGCGGTTATCTTCGCGCCATGCCCGCCCGTCCTCGCGCCCGGCTGCAGCTCGCGGTCGCCGCCATGCTGTTCTCGACCGGCGGCGCGGCGATCAAGGCCGCCGAGTTCACCGGCTGGCAGACGGCGTGCCTTCGGAGCGGCATCGCCGCACTCGCGATCGTGCTCATCACGCCGGCGGCCCGCCGCGGATGGAGCGTGCGCGCGGTGCTCGTGGGATTGGCCTACGCCGCCTGCCTCACCCTGTTCGTCCTTGCCAACCGGCTCACCACCGCGGCGAACACGATCTTCCTGCAGAGCACCGCGCCGCTGTACCTACTGGTGCTGAGTCCCTGGCTCCTCAAGGAGCCGATCCGGCGGCAGGACCTCGGTCTCATGGCGGCGGTGGGCGTCGGGCTGGCGCTGTTCTTCGTCAGCGCGGAGGCGCCGGTGGCCACCGCGCCCGATCCCGTGCGCGGGAACATCCTGGCGCTCGTCAGCGGTTTCTGCTGGGCGCTGACGGTGTGCGGGCTCCGATGGCTGGGAGCGGGCGAACGGGGGCAGGGATCGGCGATGGCCGCGGTGGTGAGCGGCAACGTCACGGCGTTCCTGGTCGCGCTGCCGATGGCGCTCCCGCTCAGCGGGCACTCGACGGTCGACTGGGCGGTGGTGATCTACCTCGGTGTGTTCCAGATCGCGGTCGCCTACGTGCTGGTGACGTCGGGATTGCGGCACATCCCGGCGCTCGAGGCCTCGCTGATCCTGTTGATCGAGCCGGTGCTCAATCCGGTATGGGCGTGGTTGTTCCAGGGCGAGCGGCCGGGCCCCTGGGCGCTGTTGGGCGGCGCGATCATCCTCGGTGCGACGACCCTCAAGGGCTGGCTCGACGCGCGTGCGCAGCGCGCGATCACCCCTCCGGCGGAGTTGGCGGTGGTCGCGAACGGCGGCGGTGGCGCTGTCGAAGGGAGCTCGCGATGGATACCCTAATCGAGACCGTCCGGATCCGGAACGGCGCCGCACCGCTCTGGCACCTCCACGTCCGGCGCCTCGCCACGAGCTGTCGGGCGCTGGGTGTCCCGATCCCGACGGAGCTGATCACGCCTGAGGGCGGGGCCGATCGCGTGCATCGGATGCTGGCGAGCCGGCGCGGGCTGGTGGTGGGTGAGCGTCCGGTAGGAAACGTCGCTCCCGTGCGGCTGCTGACGTCCAAGGTGGTCCATCGCCCGTATCCGCATAAGCTTGTCGACCGCGAGCGATTCGATCGGGCGCTCGCCGACGCCAAGGCGGCGGGGGCGGACGACGGACTGCTGCTCACGGTCGGCGGGCAGGTCGCCGAGACGGCCATCTGGGGCGTATTCTGGTGGGAGGACGGCCAGGTGGCGGCGCCGCCGCTCGAGCTCGGGATCCTGCCGGGCGTCGCCCGGGCCCGGATCGCCGAGATCGTGGGCGAGATCCGGGAGCGGAAGGTGACCATCGACGAGGTCCGGGGCATGCCGATGTTCGTCGCGAACGCGGTCCGCGGCGTCGTACCGGTCGCCTCACTCGACGGCGGAGCGATTGCGGAAGCGCCCGAAACGGAGCGGCTCGCGAGCAGGTTCTGGCCTTGACCAGAACCCGGATGGCGCGGTACTTTTTCGGGCTCTGGAACGGGGCCCAGGCTCCTCGCGGTGGTTGTAGCTCAATCGGTTAGAGCGCCGGACTGTGGCTCCGGAGGTTGCGGGTTCAAGTCCCGTCAGCCACCCTGGTAGAGGTCAGAGGTCCGTAGCTCAATTGGTAGAGCACCGGTCTCCAAAACCGGGGGTTGGGGGTTCGATTCCCTCCGGGCCTGTGCGTGGGTGTGTGTGGCAGGATCGCGGGACCCAAGGCGCTATCGTCTAGGGGACTAGGACGGGGCCCTCTCAAGGCCCAAACACGGGTTCGAATCCCGTTAGCGCTATAGCAGGAGGCAGGAGTAGGGCCCCATCGTCTATCGGTTAGGACGGGACCCTTTCAAGGTCCAGAGAGGGGTTCGACTCCCCTTGGGGCTATGGGGCCGGGGCGTAGGGACGAAGGTGAGCGCCGCTAGCTCAATTGGCAGAGCAAGTGACTCTTAATCACTAGGTTGTAGGTTCGATTCCTACGCGGCGCACTACAGCACAATACAGAATAGCGTGCGAGAGAACGGGTTGGCTTGAGCCAACCCGTTTTGTTTTGTGCGTGCTTCGAGGCGCTGTGTGATCACCAGCAGGGTCTCCCTGGCCGAGACGCTGATTAATGGTGCTCCAAATGATCGGCCTTAGCGCCGCGAGCAGCCGATGGGCTACCTGGCCAAGGTCGTCTGCCCGTGGGAACTGCTTGGCTCCCGGGAAGAGATACTCAAAAAAGTCCAGCATCAGACCCCGCGACGCCCGGCATCAGGTGATATGATCTCGCGTGAATGGCTGCAAGTTGCCGGAAGTCGGGGGGCACAGCGGTCACTCTGGATCAGAAGAGTCCTGGTTCAAGCCCACGAGGGGCAACTCGGACCGCGGCGGCAGCCATCGCGCTCCCGAGCCCGGTATGAACGGCGCTTCAAGGGCGCTTCATCACCGGTTCATCGCCTCCGAGCTAACCTACAATGGGGGAACTCCTTCACGCGGGGTTGGGTCATGGCAACTCACCATAGTATCGCGGAGCCCGAGGTCGCTGAGCGACTGGAAGCCGTCTTGGGCGGCGCACCGCTGCGACCCGAGCTGGTGCCCGGCGAGCACGCCAAGCAGGCTCGCAAGCGGCTGAAACAGGAAGCGAAGCGGCGGCGCGACGCGGGGCGGCCGCCGCAAAGCTTCGAGCGCTTTCGGATCCTTTCTGAGCTGGTGGACGAAGGGCGGCACGTGATCGAGCTGGCCGACCACCGGGCCCGGTACGCGCTGGTGGTGATGAGCGTGCTGAACGCCTTCGTGTTCCTGGTGGTCTCGCGCTCGCACCTGCTGGGCGAGCTGCCGCCGACGTCGAGAGCTTGGCTGATCGGCTTCATCGGGGTGTACGGCGGACTGACGTTCCTCTTCGTGTACTACGCGGTGGACTGTCTGCGGCCCCGGCCACTGCAGTACGCGCATCTGCTGCGCAACGGCCATGAAGGGAGTTCGGGACTGCTCGGCATCCTCTATTGGGAGGGCATCGCCGGCTACGAGCTCGACGCGTATCGGCAGGCCTGGGGCGAGGCCCGCATGGAGCAGCTCAACGCAGAGGTCGTGATCATCGCCTACAACCTCGCGCGGGTCGTTCGAGCCAAGTATATGGGGCTGGGCCGGCTCTATTGGGGGTTGTCGGGGCTGGTGGCATTGGCCGCCGCGCTGCTGATCGTTCTGACGGTATTCGGGCTAACAGCCTGAGCTCAGCGACAACTGTCACCGGAGCGCACCACTCTGTCACCCGCAGCGTAGCGAAGGGGCCGTGCCCGATATGGTCCCTTCACCGCATTCGGGGTGGCAAGCGGCGCCCACGAGTGCACCATCACGTCGTACAGCGCGTCCACCGCCAGTGCGCCGACGCCTCGACGCGCACTGGCCGTGGGTGAAGGCGGTGGCGGAGGCGCTCGTCGAGCACGAGACGCTCACGGCTGCCCAGGTGCGCGCGCTCGACCCGCGATGGCGCAAGCTGGGGGCATACCGCGCAGCGGCGGAAGCCAGGCGGAGCTGAAGCGGCGGAGGTTCACCATGAGTGGCCGGATGATCGAAGATGAAGACCTCCTGCGCGCGGCGGAGTACGCGCTGACCATCGTGCGGCGCACCGAGGAGCTGGCCACGGCCGATGGCCTAGGCGCGGAGTATCAGGCGGCGCTTGTCACGCTCACGGCCTATGTGCAGGCGTTGCAGACCGCCATCATGACCAGCCGCGAGAGGCCGGCATCATGAGCGACAGCGACCTGAGCGCCGGGAGCTGTTGCGCCGTGCGACTCCTTCTGGGGTGCGGCGGAGTTCGTTTCGCGGAGCGCTCTCCGACTAAGGACCAACTGTATCACGCCGTGACACAGTTCGGCTCATGGCGTCAGGTGGTACCGGGAGGGACTCAAGCGATAGGGTCTGCCCCGGAAACCGCGCCCACCAACTGTGTAACGCCGCTACACAGTTCGGTTCACGGCATCAGATCGTGCGGCCCCGCTGCCCGCGTGGCTCGAGCGCGACTGCGCCGACTGTGGGGCGAGCTTCGAGCCTTCGCGGCCGGATCAGCACCACCACATCCACATCCCATCCTGGCGGAGGTGTACCCGTGCCTCGCGTTGTCTCGAAGCTTGGCGCTGTCACCCTATGGCTCAGCCTGCTCAGCTGCGGGGACGATGGCTTCAATCCGACCGTGGATGAGGTGGCTGGTACCTACCAGGCGACCACCTTCACCTTCGACGGCGGCAGCGGCGCGACCGACTTACTTGCGATGGGCGCGAGTGTCACGATCACCTTAGCGCCAGATGGCACGACCTCAGGTCGCATCTTGGTGCCAGGCGTTGGTGCAGGAGGCGAGAACTTGGACGCCAATCTTGCCGGTACGTGGACCCTGAGGAGCACGACAGTCACCTTCGATCAGGCGGCCGACACCTTCATGCGGGATGTCCCGTTCACCGCAGAGCCCAGCCGTCTGCGCGCACAAGGGACGTTCGGCGAAGAGGTCGTGGTCCTGGTCCTCACGAAATAACTTGGATCGGCTAATGCGGGACGTCGTAATCACTCTGGTCCTGGCGTCCTGTCTCGTCAGTGCGACCGTCGCCGTGGTTAAGCGCAAGTGGCAGGATGCGCTGCTGGTGAGCCTCACGGTGTGTGGCCTCCTGGGCATCGCCAGTCCCATCGCGGGAGTGAACGGCTCGCCGCACTGCCGCTCGCACCTGATGACCGGGCACGAGAGTGTGCCGGTGTCCGTGGCGCCAGACCGAGTGCTCGCGCCTCCGGTTTGGCTAGACACTCGGGGTGGCGGATGCCACCACTGTCCAGCCCCTGACTGCCGGAGCATGGTGGCTTGCACCAGTCTCACCTTGTCCGCCGTTCCACCGGCCAAGGCCGCACTCGTTCAGCTCCCTGGACGCAGAGTCACCTTAGAGTCGGCTGACGTCACGTTTTCCTCCACCGCGTCGTCCCCAGACACTCGACCCCCGCAACCGATCGCCTAGTCCATTTGCGCGCGGAGCCGCAGGGCTCCAGGATCATCGCGACTAGGAGGATCTCAATGCTGGACCTCGAGACTGCTCGAAGCACGGTCCGGCTCCGCCATTCGGCGACGGCACTCGCGGTGGCGTGCCTGGTGCTCTGGCCTCTAGAAGTTGCTCGAGCCCAGGAGCACGAGCATCCCCACGCGCCCGAGCACGCGGACACATCGGCCCGGCCGATGGCACATGACTCGGCCATGAGCCGCGACTCGATGGCTGCGATGGGTGACATGGCTGGTATGGGGCCAATGCCCGGCATGGCGGCGATGCCGTCCCGGCCGTTCGGGATTCCCATGAGCCGGATGGGCTCGGGCACCTCGTGGCTGCCGGACGCCTCGCCCATGCGCGCCTACCACTTCATGCCGGACGGCTGGACGTTGATGCTGCACGGAGAGGTGGGGATGTACTACGACCATCAGGGCAGCCCACGTGGCGACGACCAGATCGGCAGCACCAACTGGGCGATGCTCATGGCGATGCACCCGATCGGTGCCGGGATGCTGCATCTGCACGGCATGCTCAGCGCGGAGCCGTTCACTGTGGGGGCTCGAGGCTACCCGCTGCTCGTGCAGACGGGTGAGTCGTATCAGGGCGCCCCCCTGGTCGACCGGCAGCATCCGCACGACCTCTTCATGGAGCTGTCGGCCCGCTACGAGGTGCCGGTGACTCGGACGGTGGGTGTGTCCCTCTTCGCCGCGCCGGTGGGCGAGCCCGCGATCGGCCCGGTGGCCTACATGCATCGTCCCTCGGCGCAGAACGATCCGTTCGCGCCGCTGGGCCACCACTGGCAGGACGCGACCCACATCACCTTCGGCGTCATCACGGCCGGGGTGTTCACGCGAACGGTGCAGCTCGAAGGCACCCTGTTCCAGGGCCGCGAGCCGGACGACGACCGCTACGACTTCGACTTCGGCGCGCTCGACTCGTACGGTGGGCGGCTGACCGTGAACCCCGACCCTCACTGGAGCCTGGCCGCGAGCTACGGATACCTGAAGAGCCCCGAGTTGCTCAAGCCTGAGGAAGACCAGCACCGGCTCGGGGCTTCGGTGCTGTACACCAGGCACCCTGGCCGGGGTGGTGATTGGGCCAGCGCGCTGATCTACGGGGCCAACAAGCACACCGTGCCCGGTGAGCCCGGGCACGGCTTCGACCACAGTCTGCTCCTGGAGAGCAACGCCCAGCTCGACGACCGCAACAGTGTCTTCGGCCGGGCCGAGTGGGTGCAGAAGAGCGCCGAGGAGCTGGTGGTCCCGAGCGCCGACCCGCAATCACGCTACAACGTGTCCGCGCTGGTGCTGGGCTATGTCCGAGAGGTCCTGCAGTACGGCGGCGCGAGCCTCGGGCTGGGCCTTCGAGGCTCGCTCAACTTCGTTCCCGAGGCCCTGAAGACGAGTTACGGCACGCGCACCCCGGCGGGGATCGCGGTGTACGTCCGGTTGCGCCCGAGCACGCTGCAGAGGGCGCATGCGGAGGACCGGGACGCGGACAGACAGAGCGGAGTGTTGCGATGAACGAGCACAATCATCACGCAAGTCATGGCCGGCCCGGTCACGTCCACCACGACAGTTCCGACGAGCACGCGGGACACGGTGCCCACGACAAACACGCAGGCCATAGCGTCGCGATGTTCCGGGACAAGTTCTGGATCTCGCTGTCGCTCACGGTGCCGACGCTCGTCTGGGGTCACATGCTTCCACGGGTGCTCGAAGTACGCCCCGCCGCATGTGCCCGGCTCTCAGTGGATCGCTCCCGTGTTCGGCACGGCGGTGTTCCTGTACGGCGGACTGGTCTTCCTCCAGGGTGCGTGGCGAGAGCTGCGCGACCGGCTGCCCGGCATGATGACGCTCATCGCCCTGGCGATCTCGGTGGCGTTCGTGTTCAGCGCGGCCGTCACGCTCGGCTACCCCGGAATGCCGCTGTGGGAGGAGCTGGCGACGCTGGTAACGATCATGCTCCTGGGGCACTGGATCGAGATGCGCTCGATCTCCCAGGCCCAGGGCGCGCTGCGAGAGCTGGCCAGGCTGCTGCCGAACACCGCGCTCCGCGTGCACGGCGGCGAGGTCGAGGAGGTGCCCATCAGCGCTCTCCGTACAGGGGACCTGGTGCTGGTTCGTCCGGGCGCGGGCGTTCCGGCCGACGGTACCGTCACGCGAGGGCTCGAGCGAGGTCAACGAGTCGATGATCACCGGCGAATCGACGCCGGTGAAGAAGATCGAGGGCGCACCAGGTGATCGCCGGAACGGTCAATGGAGCCGGGATCGCTGCGCGTGCAGGTCACCGGCACCGGCGAGCAGACCGCGCTCGCCGGGATCATGCGGCTGGTCGAGCAGGCGCAGACGTCCAGGTCGCGAGCCCAGGCCCTGGCCGACCGCGCGGCGTTCTGGCTCACCATCGTCGGCCGTCGTTGCGGGCGCGGTGACGTTCGTGGTGTGGATGGCGGTCCGGCGGCGATCCCGCGTTCGCCGTCGAGCGACTGGTCACCGTGCTGGTGATCGCGTGCCCGCACGCGCTTGGGCTGGCCGTGCCGCTGGTCATCGCGATCTCGACGACGCTCGGCGCGAGGGGTGGGCTCCTGGTGCGCGACCGACGCGGCCTCGAGGAGGCGCGGAACCTGACGACCAGTCGTCTTCGACAAGACCGGGACGCTCACGCGCGGCGAGATTCGGCGTGGTCGGCATCGCGACCGCGGGCGGCTTCACCGACGTAGAGGCGTTGCGGTTGGCGGCGGCGGTCGAACAGGACTCCGAGCATACCATCGCCCAGGGCGATTGTCCGATCGCGCCCGGCAGCGCGGGATCCACGTTCCCCGCGGCGGAGGGATTTCGGGCGATTCCGGGCGTCGGCGTGAGCGCCGGAGTCGAGGGGCGGTCGCTCGCTGATGGGCGGCCCCGCGCTTCTCAAGGCGCGCTCCGTCGCCGTTCCCGATCCCTTGCGCAGAGCGGCCGACCTGGCGGCCGGCCGCGGCCAGACGGCCGTCTTCCTGGTCGAAGAGGTCCGCACCGGGCCGGGCGTCGAGGCACTCGCCATGTTCACCGTGGCCGACGTGGTGCGACCCGAATCCAGGGCCGCCGTGCAGCGAGTTGCACGCTCAGCACATCAAGGTCGTCATGCTGACCGGTGACGCTCGCCCGGTCGCCGAGGCCGTGGCCTCGGAGCTGGGCATCGACACCGTGTTCGCGGAAGTGCTGCCGCAGGACAAGGTCGGGAAGATCCAGGAGCTCCAGCGAGCCGGGGAAGCGAGTCGGCATGGTGGGCGACGGAGTGAACGACGCCCCGGCCCTGGTTTCCGCCGACGTGGGCATCGCGATCGGGCGGGCACCGACGTCGCGGTCGAAGCGGGCGACATCGTGCTGGTGCGAAGCGACCCCCGCGATGTGCCGCGCATCATCCGGCTCAGCCGGGCCTCGTACCGGAAGATGGTGCAGAACCTGTGGTGGGCGGCCGGCTACAACGTGGTGGCCATCCCGCTCGCGGCCGGCGTACTCGCCCGCCAGGGCATCCTGCTTTCGCCCGCCGTCGGGGCCGTGCTGATGTCGCTGAGCACCGTCATCGTAGCGCTGAACGCGCAGCTGCTGCGGCGGTCCGCAGTCTGAGATGGAAGAGCACGGGTCAGGGACCTGCTGATCGGGGTTACGCCCTGAAGGTCTTTTCATGAAGGCCTCACGTACCCTTCGGGCACGAACCGTATGATAGGAAGCGGAGGCACCGAGCAGTGATCGCAGGACAACACATTGCGGCGCCCGCTTCTTGGGGCTAGGCCGCAGGTAGATCTCTATGAATCGACGTATGCGACTGGGTTGGACGATGATCGGCGCGCTCGTGGCAACAGCGTGTGGGGGAAGCGACGCCACCGCACCTACCCCGACCCCGACCCCGAGCACCACCGCGCTTCTCAGCGTGGCGCCGGCGGGAGGATCGACGGGGGTCTCCACGACAGGTCCGATGAACCTGACCTTCAGCGGGCCGATGCAGACCGGCATGGAGCAGTACCTCGACCTTCACCGGGGTGACGCCAGCGGTCCACTCGTGCCGATCACGTGCACGTGGTCCACCGACCGTCAGACCGTCACGTGCCTCCCGATGCAGCCGCTCGACCCGAATACGGCGTACACGTTCCATATGGGTGGCGGAATGATGGACGCCGACGGGCACCCTATCGACCTGCAGACCCATATGGGCCAGGATGGCGGCCAATGGCTCATGCCAGGCATGATGGGCGGCTCTCACGCTGGTATGCCCATGAGCGGCATGGGGGGTGGTTGGAAGGGGAGCAACGGCTCGTACGGCATGCTCTTCCCGTTCACGACGGAGTGACACGGAGGTAAATGAGGCTTTCCGGAGCCAGGCGGGTTCTGCTAGGGAGGGAGCGATGGTGGAACAGACGACAAGTTACGGCTTCGGGACGAAGGTGTCCCTGCGCGGTAGTCGCCCTCGGTCTCGTGGTGCATCGGTCCACCGAGGCAGCCGGACCGATGCTCATGTGCCCACACCTGCCGATGCACTCGGACCTCCGTTCGGAAAAAAATGGGACCCGCGACGACGCGCTAAACGCCACGCTGCGGCCCGAACGGGTCGGGCCGCGTGGTCCGTCCCCCCTCGGGCCCGCGACGGCGCAGCGGGCAGATTTATCGGGTCTGCGATGAAATCTAGCGACCGAGCGAGCATCGCTGCATGAGCCCGACAATCACGTCAGCCACGAGGGCGAGCGCAGCAATCCAAAGCCCGATGGTGGTCAGGGTACGGTTACGCGCTGCCCTGCTGTCGGCCGCTTCACGCTCTTGTAGCGTGCGGGCGGCGGGGAGCATCATCCCTGGCCGAAATTCCCAGAAGAAACAGAACTTGCGGCGGTCGGCCACGACAACGGCAGCGTGCTTCCGCGTCGCATCAAACTGATGCCCCTCATCCCACACTAGCATGTGGCATCCGAGGGAGTAGTGATTACTCCACGCGTAGTCGCCAGCCTTCGCCTGTTGTCGCTCCTCCCGAGTCACGAGCGATACGTAGACCTGCGGCGAGGGGAGCGGCGCGGCCTGCTTGACGAAGAAGTGGCAGTCCACGCAAGCCTGCTTCTTCCTGATGCTCATGAGCCGGGCACCTATGCGTGTGTGGTGGGGTCTGATCCGAGCCAGTGTTGAGGGTCGGTTGAGGGCGCGGGCGTAGTCTACCGCTCACCCCCGCTCAGGAGTAAGCCCGCATGGACGGCTTCACGTGGTGCCCCTTTGGCGAGCCGCATGTCAGCCCGATTCGACCGGAGATGGAGCCCGGGGCCGACCGCCCACTCGCCCCCTCAGCGCGTGGCCATTTCGTGGCCATTCTCGGGCCAATGGCTACGAAACCTAGAGAGGTGACAACAGGACCCGAGGTGCGCGAAGTGACGTGAAGTGTCGTCACCCGCACGGGTTAGCAGGGGTGTGACGTGCGCGATACGGACGACCGCGCACCCCTGGCAATGGCCTCTTAATCACTAGGTTGTAGGTTCGATTCCTACGCGGCGCATTGAGTTTGCGGTTCGTGGCCAAGTTTAGTGGTCCAGTTTGGGAGCTGCATCCAGTGCCGAGCCCCGGTCGCGCTAGCCGCGCCATCGGGGCTCTGTCGTGGCCTCCTGGACGCGATGCTTCTTGATACGGGGTGCGGCGCTGCGAGGCGACTTACGTCTTACCGGGACCAGATGCCAGTACATCCGCCTCACTCCAGCCTGCCTCATCCCGGTGGCCTATCGCTGTTGAGGTCATACCCTCGAGGAGTGCGCAGCACAATTTCTTGGAACAGATCGTCTGTTCGTTCGGCCAGTGTACGCGCTTCGGCGGCATCAGCGCGCGCATGCCGTGCCCGCCGGCGATTCGCTTGCGAGCTGAGAATGAGGGGGGTCACTGTTCGCACCAGCTCCTCATGGTCGAACGGCTTCCGCAGAAGCGGCACTGTAGGGAAGTCGGCCGGCACTTCGAGCGATCCCGACATAGCCACGACCGGCAATGCCACGCGGCATTCGAGGAGTACAGCGATCAATTCGGGGCCGGACATGAGGGGCAGAAGCAGGCTGGTCAGGACCACGTCGAGCAGCTGATCCTCGCCGTCCCCCTCAATCACACGAAGGGCCTGCTCGCCGTCGACTGCCTCCACCACGGAAGTTCCCTCCATCTCGAGCATCCTGCGCAGCGATCGGCGCAACGATGGGTCGTGGTCCACGATGAGGATGGTTGCTCCGTCGGGCATCTCGAAGCACGTGGTCTGCGAATCCGCCGCCATAAAGTCGATCTTAGGACCTGGTTGCGCCGTTCAAGCGCTCAGGGTAGCACGCCACGACCCCGTCGACCTTCATCGCGCCTGAGTCGCGACGGACGGTACGGAGGAGTTGTGAAGCCGCGCGTCACCTCCCGCGGCCGCACGAACGATGTTGCGCAGCATCCCCGCGAAGACCAGCCGATGGATGCCCCACAGCGCATACCAGTAGAGGAGGCCGCGCAAGCCGACAGGATCGAACAGAGCGGTCTGCCGGATCAGGCTTCCGCCGGCTTCCGGCGTCACCTCGAATTGCAGCCACGCCCTCCCCGGTAGCCGCATCTCAGCGGCCAGGCGGAGCAGACGACCCGGTTCGACCGCTTCGACCCGCCAGAAGTCCAAAGTGTCCCCGGGAGAGAGTGAGTCCGCGTCCCGACGGCCGCGGCGCAGGCCCGGGCCGCCGACCGCGAGATCCATCAGTCCGCGCAGCCTCCAGAGGCGGTTGCCGTAGTACCAACCGACCTGGCCGCCGATGCGCGAGATCGGACGGTATGCCTGCTCCGGAGGGCAGGCGACCCAGGCCGCGCGTGAGTCCACTCGGCGGGAGCCGAACCGCACCCCGCCCCAGCTGCGGCCGACACGCCGGGAGGAGAGCGCATCCGACCAGCGCGTCGCGGCAAAGCCGAGATCTTCGTTGATCAGCGCGCGGGCCAGCACTTCCCGGATCCCGCGAGGCCGAATGCGGAAGTCCTCGAGTGCGCGGTCGTCACTCACCACGGTCGGATTGCGGACGCCCTCGATCAGCTCTCGACCGACCTGCGCGTACACCGGCGTGACCAGCCCCAGCCAGAGGCTCGAGAGGCGAGGCGTCAGGGCGGGCACCGGGATCATGACGCGCCGAAGGCCGCGAAGCCGGGCATACTCGCGCATGAGGTCCCCGTAGCAGACGCGATCAGGCCCGCCGACCTCGTAGACAACCCCCACCTCCGTCGGGAGGTCGAGCGCAGCGACCAGGTAGTCCACCAGGTCCTCGACTCCAATCGGCTGAGTGGATGACTCCACCCAGCGGGGCGTCAGCATGATCGGGAGCTTCTCGACGAGCGCGCGCACCAGCTCGAAGGAGAGGCTGCCGGACCCGATCACGATCGAGGCACGGAACTCAATGGTCGACACGCCTGACTCGCGCAGGATACGGCCGACTTGCTGGCGGCTTGCCAGATGCCGCGACAGCTGGTCTCCCTCGCCCAGGCCACCGAGATAGATGATCCGCCGAACGCCTGCCTCCCGGGCGGCGCGGGCGAATGCCTCGGCGCCGCGCCGGTCGCTGGCCGCGTAGTCCTTGCAGGCAGCCATGGAATGGATCAGGTAATACGCGGTGTGCACGCCTCGAAGGGCAGAGGGTAGCGTGTCGGGTTTCAGGATGTCTCCCGCAACGACGTCGGTGCCCTCCGCCACCCGCGTACGCAGGTACTCGGGCCGCCGCGCCATGCAGCGCAGAGGGCGCCCCTCAGCCTCCAGGGCCCTCCGTAGGCGACCACCCACATAGCCGGTCGCACCAGTTAGCAGGACGAGCTCCCCCTTACGAGTCATTCAGCCGTCTCTTTCGCCAGGCGAGGGAGCAGGGTCCGAAACTCGGTCAGCGATTCAATCACACGCGCCCCCGCTGCCTCGGCCTCCACGCGGACCCGAAGCGCGCCAGTGCCGCCTACAAGCAGGGTGACGTGGCCGGGAAGCCGCGCCCGGATGTCGCGCAGCACTTCGAGCAGATCAACGCCTTGAGGCTGATACACGGCGCTGATCGCCACCGCTCGCGCGTCCGACTGCCCGACCGCGCTGACGAGGTCGGCCACCGGCAGGTCGGGACCGAGGTAGGTCACGTTCCAGCCTTCGGCCGCGGCGCTGGCCGCCGCCATGAGGGCGCCGAGCTCGTGCGAGTGCTGCGGCGGCGTGGCGACCACCACCCTGGGCGCGCCGTTCCTCACCTCGTACACGCGCAAGAGCCAGCCCAGCACCCGCCGTATGAGGGCCGAAGCCATGTGCTCCTGGGCCACGGAAACCGAGTGCTCGCTCCAGCCGTCGCCGATCCGTCCGAGCAGTGCAGCGACGACTTGATCGAGGAACAGGGGAACGCCGAGCGTGAGGGCGGCCCGCTCGAGCACGGCTTGCAGCTCCGGTGCATCGAGCCGCCGCGTGGCTTGGAGGGCCGCGGTGGCAGCCTCCGCCGCCTCGTCGCTTGCGAACCCCAGCGGTTCCGGCGGCGCCTCCTGTTCCAAGCGCGCCAGTTCAGGGAGTGGGAGCGAGGCGATGCGCCCGATCGCGTGGCCGTGCTCGGTGAGTCGGCGCAGGCGCAGCAGGCGCTCGACGTCCAGGTCGGAATAGAGGCGCTGGCCCCCCTCTGTCCTGGTGGGCGTGACAACGCGGTAGCGGCGCTCCCAAGCACGGAGTACGTGGGGCGACAGTCCGGTCCGGAGGGCGACCAGCCGAACGGGGTAGCGAGGCGCGGCGGAAGGTGGAAGCGTGGACTCGGTCACTCCTCCACTGTACAGCGTCGTCTAGCTATTGTCAAGATAATGAATTAGACAAACGCTTGACAGTTGGCGGTACGTAGCCTAGTTTGCTCGACGATTGTTAGACATAGTTCAAACATCCGGAGGTTGGACCATGAAAAAGATGGACGTGTTGGCTGCCGCGCTTCTCGTCGTCGGCGGCCTCAACTGGGGCGTGGTGGGCGTGACGGGGGGGATGGATCTAGTGGGAACCATTTTCGGCAATCTGAGTCCTCTCAGCCGCGCGGTGTACATCCTCGTGGGGCTCGCCGGCCTCTATCAGGCGCTGCAGTGGAAGGCGATTCAGCACCGCTGGCAGCTCTCGACCGCCAGCTAACCCGGAGGATCGACACCAATGAAGCTCAAGCTGCTCACACTGCTGCTGGCCGCCACCGCGCTGACGGCCGCCTGCGACGACGACAACACGGGGCCGGCAGGCGAAGCCCGTGTCAGGGTCGTCCATGCCTCCCCTGACGCGCCAAATGTGGACGTCCTGCTCGACGACAACAGAGTGCTGAGTGACGTGACCTACCTCGAGGCCTCGGACTACCTCGAGGCTTCCGCCGGCGCGCACAAGCTCAAGGTGAACGCGGCGGGCACGGCCACCACGGTCATCGATGCGGACGTGACGCTCACGGACGGCGCCGATTACACCGTGATCGCCTCCAATGTCACCGCCGAGATCACGCCGATCGTGCTGCTGGACGACAATTCCACGCCTGCGTCCGGCAGCGCTCGAGTTCGCGCCATTCACGGCGCCCCAGGTGCGCCCGCGGTGGATGTCTACGTCACGGCGCCCGGCGCGGCCATCGAAACGGCCCTGCCCGTGCTCACCAGCGTCGAGTTCGGCGACGTGGCCGACTATCTCGAGGTGCCGGCGGGGGACTACCAGGTCCGGGTGACGCCGGCCGGGACCAAGGTGGTGGCACTCGACAGCGGCACCCTCACGCTGGAGAGCGGGCAGGTGCGCACCGTGATCGCGGTGGATGCGCCAGGTGGCGGGGCGCCGTTCGATTTCCTCCTGCTGCCTGACCTGAATTAGACAACGAACGAAATTGGGAGATAATCGATGCGCAGCGCTATTCGATACACGGCTCTGCTGATGCTCGTCGGGGCCACTGCTGCCGACGCCCAAGAGGCGTACGCCTACCACCTCACCGAACACTTGGCCACGCACTTGCGCGAGGAGGGCCGCCTGGCCGACGTGCCCGGGGACCGCGGGGGCGCGGTCGGGGCCTACTGGCACTACCTGGCATTGCGGTCGGACCCCGAGCCGGCGACACAATACGTGCGGAACTAGCGAAGCTGGTCGGAAGCCCCTGAGTGGGATCACAGCGGGCGTGGCTATCCTCGAGGCCTCCGAGGATGGAGGGAAGTTAGGGCTCCTTCGAGGAGCCCTTTTTTTGTGCTTGCAACCCGTGGTCATCCTTCCCGCCGCGCCCGCTCGAGCAATCCCGCCAGCCGTTCGAGATCCCGCCGCGACATGTGGCGAAGCTGCGAGGCGTGCATGCCCTTCACCGGGCCGTCGAGCGCCTTGAGCACGTCGGAGCCCGCGGCGTGTGATGCGCGCGGTGACGAACCGTCGATTGTCGGGCCGCCGCTCGCGCACCAGCAGCCCGAGCCGCTCCATCCGCACGAGGAGCCGCGTGACGTCCGGCTCGCGGCTCGCCACCATCCGGTCACCCACCTCACCCGTGGACAAGCCGTCGGGCCGCGCGCCGCGGAGGATCCGGAGGACGTTGTACTGCGGCTGCGTCAGGCCATACGGCTTGAGGAGGTCGACGAGATCCTGCACCAGCGCGTGCCCGGTGCGCAGCACCTCCAGGAAGACCTCCTGCTGGAGGCTCTCGAACGGCTTCCGCTGCTTGATGGCCTGCCGGAGGTGGCGCATGTCGGTTGCGCTCGGCGGTTGAGGACTGGTGCGTGCTGCAACAGGGGACAGAGTGGCTCCGACGTCTGTGACAACAAATGCCTTGACGAGATCTGTTATAACAGATAAGGTGATCAAGACGCCCGGCGCGGGCAAGACGTGTCCGCGGGCTCCGGACGACACACGAGGAGGAGGAAGGCATGCGTATCACCCGCACCTGGATGCTGGCCGGCGCCATGGCCGCCGCGCTCGGGTGCTCCAGCAATAGCACCACCGCCCCGAACAATGGCGGCACCGGTGGCACCGGCGGCACGGGCGGTGGGCCGGTCGGCGCGGTCATCGTCGGCAACGACTTCTTCCAGAGCAGCCACAACGGCACCCGGCCCGCCCTGGATACGGTGACGGTCGGACAGCCCGTGACCTGGACCTGGACCGGCACCGGATCCATCTCGCACAGCGTCCTGTCGGAGGGCACGCCCAGCTTTACGAGCAGCACGATCATGGCCGGTGACGGGATGACGTACACCTTTACCTTCACGACCGCGGGCACCTACCAGTACGAGTGCGCCGTACATGGGGCGGCGATGAGCGGCACGGTCGTCGTGCAGTAGAGACGCTATGGCACTTGGCCGGAGGACGGTGATGCGCGCGCTGCGGGCCGGGGGACTCCCCTGGCTCGCAGCGGGCTTCGTCGCATGCGTCAGCGACCGTCCGACGACCGCCCCCGAGGAACCGACCCTCGGAACCACGGTCGCCATTCAGAAGTTCGCGTTCGTGCCGCCCAACCTGAGCGTGACCAGCGGCACCACGGTGACCTGGACCAACGAGGACCCCGACCAGCACACCGTCTCCGCCGACGACGGGGCCTTCGACTCGAGCGCGTTCGGCCAGGGCCAGACGTTCCAGTTCACCGCGGGCGCGCCCGGCACCTACACCTACTTCTGCCGGATCCATCCCTTCATGAAGGGCACCTTGACCGTGACTGCACCATGATCAGGACGGGCGCGGCCGCCGCGCTGCTCCTGTTCATTTCGGCGCCGGGTGTCGAGGCGCAGGGAGTCGTCGACCGCACGCCCAACCTCGACAACGGGTGGGTCGTGCCGACCGGGGTCATCCAGTTCAATTTCCTGCACCGCTTCGAGGTCAGCCCGCCCCCGGCCCGGAAGGTCACGAGCTTCCCGAACTTCCGGCTGGCTACGGGGCTCCCGTACGAATTCAACGTCGCCCTCGACTACGCGACCAACTCCACCGTCTTCACGGGCATCCCCAACGAATACCAGTTGACACTGCGCCGGCAGCTGTTCCGGCAGTCGCACGGTGCCCCGCTCGACGTCACCGCGACGGGTGGCTACGCGTTCGCTCCGCAGAGCGTGGACGGCGAGCTGAGCCTGGTCCGGACGCTCGGCCGCGTGCGGCTCCTCGGCACGGTGCGCGGCATGACGAACGGGTACGACGTGCAGCAGTCGCTCTGGGGCGCGGGCGGCGGGGCGGTGGTCCGGGTCACGAACTGGCTCAGCTTCGCGGGCGACGTGTTCGGCTTCGTGAACGCGCCGGATGGGGCGGACCTGAAGACGGCGGCCTGGGGCGCGGGTGCGCAGATCCGGATCCCCTACACTCCGCACACGCTCTCGATCCAGTTCACCAACACCCAGAGTGCCTCGATCGAGGGCTCCTCACGCGGCGTGTCGGGCGCCCACATGGCGGGCTTCGAGTTCACCATTCCGTTCACGCTCTCGCGGTACTTCGGCCACCGGGGGAAGACCCCGGCGGCGCAGGACACGACCCAGCACGCCGCCACGCCGGGCGCGACGGCCGTGCGGATCGCCAACCTCGCGTTCGACGCGAAGGTGGTCCACGTGCGCGCGGGAACGACCGTGCGGTGGACCAACGGGGACCAGCTCCAGCACACGGTAACGGCCGATGATGGCGGATTTGACTCGGGGCTGATCGATCCGGGCAAGGCGTATGAACGGCTCTTCGACCGGCCGGGAACCTACGCCTATCACTGCACGCCGCACCCGTTCATGACGGGGCAGATCGTCGTGGAGCCCTGATCCGGCGTCGGGATCTTGCGACCAGCCGCACACCACGAAGGGCCTCGCCGGATCCGGCGAGGCCCTTCGTCGTCATACGAGTCAGAAGCTGATCTTGGTGATCGTCCCGCCGACCCCGACCAGCCACCCGGCGCTCCGGCCGGCGATGCCGACCGCCCAGAAGCCCGAGACGCCGGGCAAGCTGGTCCACGAGGCGCCGTCATCGGACGACCACGCGGCGCCCGCCGGCCCGGTCGCGACGACGGTGCGCTTGCCGAACCCGGGCACGTAGGCGAGGCCGTACACGGCGCTGGCGAACGGCGTCGGGCTCGCGAGGGTCCACGTCTTGCCGCCATCGTCCGAGACCGCGACGTTGTCGGTGGGGACGGCGCTGCTGACCAGGTCCCCGCCGGCGAGGATGCCGTGGTGGGGATCGCGGAACGCGATGCTGATCCCGCCGGAAAACGGCGTGCCCTGCGTGATCGGAGTGTCGAAGGCCTGCCAGCTGTCCCCGCCGTCGGTGGTGGCGAGGACCCGCGCCTTCGGGGCGCCGCCGGTCGCGATCCAGGCACGCTTCCCACCTTGAGCCGCGATGCACGTCCCGCTGGCGGCAAAGGCCGCTTCGCCCGCCTGCGCGGCGGGAAGCCGCGAGCCGATGTTCTGCCAGGTCCTGCCGTTCGTCGTGCGAATGGCCGGGAACACGCCGTTCACGCCGTCGCTGAACGTCACGCCGCTCTTCGCGTCCCAGAAGGCGAAGCAGTCATAGAAGGCGCTCGGGTCCTCGTTCTGGAACTGCAGGGCCCAGGTGGCGCCCCCGTCCTCCGTCTTGTAGATGCGCGAGTCCTCCCCCGGGCCGGCCGCCATGAGATAGGCGACGCGCTCGCTCACCCCTTCGACATCGCGGAACTCGAGCGCCTCCGCGCCCGGCACCACGCCGGCGCGCCAGGTCTCGCCGCCGTTGGTAGTGACGACGTAGGTGCCGCCGGTGCCGCTGGCCCAGGCGACCCGCGCGTTGACCGGGCTGATGGCCTGAAGGCGGTTGGTCGTGCCGCTCTGCTGGGGGGTGAGGGCGGGCGTGGCGCTCTTGTTCTTGAGCGCAATGGCGGCGGGGGACGAAGGGGCGGCGGCATCCGAACAGGCGAGCGTCACGAGGGCGATGGAGGCCAGCACGGACGTCGCGGCCGATAGCGAATTGATCATGGAGACTCTCCGGGTACGCTCCAGAGGAAGATGGCTGAACCGACGTTTCCGAATCTGCCATCTCCCTCTCCCGCGCGCCATCGCCGGCGAGCTCCTAGTGAGGCCGGATCCACTCCGCCTTGTGATAGGTCTGCATGTCGTAGAGGTCGGGCTGCAGCGGGGTGTCGGCCCGCACGTCGTGATACTCTTCCCGCTGGACCTCCTTGCCGTTCAGCTTGATCACCACCTTGGGCGCCATCCAGCCCTTTCCCAGCGGCGCATAGTTCTCGAACGTGACGTCGAGGAGGTTGGGCGGCGCGCCGGCCTGCTTGGCGGGCCTGGCCTCGATCAGGCGCACGAAGAGCAGACGATCCTGCTCGATCCAGAACTGGCTCGTCGCCGTGTCGCCCTTGGCGGCCCCGACCACCCACACCTTCGTGCCGTTCCAGCGGTCCTCCCGCACCTTGCCCATGTCGATGCCCGCCTCCGCGAGCTGCGCCACCGTGGTCTCGGGTGGCTGCCCGTAGACGTCGAAGCCCAGGGTCATGAGCAGGTTGCGGTCCTGACGGGCGGCGACCCTCGTCCCGCCCTTGAAGACGATCGTCGAGTCGCCGATGAACATGAACGCGGTCATGCTGTCGAGCGGCTCCACGTCGATGCGGAGCTTTCCGGGAATCGTGCCGGCCTCGTACCACGTTTCCGCGGGCCGGTCGGGATAGGAGGTCGTCTGGGTAAAGGTGATGGTGCGGTACCACTTGTCGGCGTATCGCGCGTGCATCTGACGAATCAGATCGTGGCCCGTCTTGGGTGCCGCGTGGCCCGCGATCAACGCAAGAGGGAGCAGAACGGCGAAGGAGCGCACGAAGCCTCCGTGGGGGTGGATGGGTCGTTCGGGACGGGCGTCACCCTTACGCCCGGGCCGGCGGCGGGGTTTCCGCCGGGGGACCAGGAAGATCGGGGGTTGTCCCGCGTCCCACCACCAGGCCAGGCCGCGACACCGAGGCCCGACGGGTGAGCGGTCAGCGGAGCCGGATGTCGGGAGCGGTATCAGGCACTTGGCGCGCCAATCGCTGACCGACGAGCTCACTCCGCGTCGTGGAAGATGATGCCGACCGTGTGGCGCCGTCCCGACCGAATGCGGCTCACGCCGTGGCGGAGATTCACCCGATAGTTTCCGCGCGTCCCGCGCACGGGGCGGTGGTGGACGGCGAACACCACGCCGTCACCCTGTCCGAGTGGCACCACCTCCGCTCGCGACTGCATCCGTGGGCGCTGCTCGGTCATCACGAACTCGCCGCCGGTGAAGTCCCGGCCAGGCTCCGAGAGCAACACCGCGAGTTGCAACGGAAACACGTGCTCGCCATAGAGGTCCTGGTGAAGGCAGTTGTAGTCGCCCGCCTCGTAGCGCAGCAGGAGTGGTGTCGGCTTGCACTGGCCCGCGGCGTGGCATCGGGCGAGGAATTCGGCGTGCGTCGCGGGAAAGCGAACCTGGATGGCCATCGCGTCGTTCCACCGGTTCGCGACCGGCGCCAGGCGCGCGTAGACGGCCGTCCGGAGCTCGGCGATGGCGTCCGGCAGCGGGTAGCGGAAGTATTGGTACTCCCCGCGGCCGAATCCGTGACGCGCCATGACGACCCGGCTCCGAAACCTGGCGCCATCCTGGTACAGCCCGGCAAGGGCGACGCACACCTCCTTCGGTACGAGGCCCTCGAGAACGGCGCAGCCGTAGTCATCGAGGGCCCTGGAGACGCGGGTCCAGTCCACCGTGGGCTCGGCCGTCGCAGGCAGTGCCACCACCGCGCTCATGCCTGCGCCTCGCGCGCCAGGAGCACCCGCTTTCGCTCGACGCCCCATCGATAGCCCGAGAGACTGCCGTCGGTCCGCACCACTCGATGGCAGGGAATCGCCACCGCCAGCGCGTTGGCCGCGCAGGCCTGCGCCACGGCCCGTGCCGAGGCCGGCGCCCCGATGCGCCGCGCGACCTCGGAGTAACTCGCGGTCGTGCCGGCGGGGATTTCCCGGAGGGCCTGCCATACCTCGAGCTGAAACGGCGTCCCGCGAGGGTCGAGCGGCAGATACAGCTCGAGGCCGGGCGATTCGATGAGGCGGGTCACCGTCTCCAGCATCGTGTCGGCCTCAGGGTCAGGGCGAACCCGTGCCGTGGGAAACCGGCGGCCGAGATCTCGCGTGAGGGTCTCGGCGTCGTCGCCGAGCAGGATGGCGCACACGCCGCGGCTGGTTCGCGCGACGAGGATGGTTCCCAGCGAGCATTCGCCCGTGGCGAAGCCAATCTCGAGCGGTCCGCTGTCGGTGTCTGGTGCCCGGGCAACGGGGGTGAGTGACAGGCTCATCGTCCCTTCCTTTCGCTCAGCCGATGTGATCCGTCTGCCATGTCGTCGTCCACGGCTGCAGTGTACGCGGCCACGCCCGTCGACGCGCCCCGATTCTTGCGGTCGAAGTCCGCGGCTCCCACCGAGGGAGCGGGTGGCGGACCCGCTATCTTTTCGCGGAGGCAGCCCGCTGGCCCGATCATGCCGACAGGAGGTCGTTGTGGGAAATCAGCGTGAGCTGCCAGCTGGCGAGCGCCGCTGGCGGGCCATCCTCACCGCCGTCCTGGCGATCTACGGATGGCGCTGCCTGCAAACGCCCGGTACCTACCGCTGGCTCGACAGCCTGGATCTCGCGATCCACGAGACCGGCCACCTGGTCTTCGCCTTCGGCGGCGAGACCCTGACGGTGCTCGGCGGGACGCTCATGCAGCTGCTCGTTCCGCTGGCCTTTACAGTGGCCCTTTGGCGCCAGGGCGACCGCCACGGCGCCACCGTCCCTCTCTGGTGGCTGGGCCAGAACTGCTGGAACATCTCGGTCTACATCAAGGATGCCCGGGCGCAGGAGCTCCCGCTGGTAGGCGGTGGAGAGCACGACTGGGCGCAGCTGCTGGGGCAGGCGGGGTGGCTCGCGCGGGATCAGGCCATCGGCGGGGCAGTGTACTTCGTGGGGTTCGTGCTCTACGTGGCGGCGGTCGCGATGGGCTGGTGGTCGCTCGCCCGAGGCGGCCCCGGGCGCCCGGGCGATTCGCCGGGCTCCGTACCGAACGCGTCGCCGCACACCGCGGCCGGCGGCCCCTCACGCAGCGAGACCGCGCAACACTGACTCACCCAGCTCGAGCCGGCGTGGACGAAGGCGGTGTTCCGCGGTCGTCGTGTCGCTTGGCGAGTGTGACCGGCTTCATGAAATCGCCCGCCGGCTCGCGCGACCACCAGGCCCCAGTGGCCCGGCGCTCGGCGCGGCTCGTGAAACGGTAGTGGTAGTATCGAGCACGGATCCAGGCCGGCGGCGCCTCGGGAAACGGATTCCGGCCGAGCAGGCGCAGGAGCAACGCATCCCCCCGCAGCAGCCGCTCGACCATCTCGGAGAACCAGGGCTCCGCGTACCGCGGTGACAGCGCGGCGAACCACATGAGCCAGTCGAGGCGCAGGTGGTACGGGGCGATCTGCGGTGGTCGGCGCCGCGGATCGCCGGGTTTCCCCTTGAATTCGTATTCGCGCCAGTCGGCATCGGGGCCGGGAACGCTTGCGCTGGTGCCCTCCAGGACGATCTCGTAGCGCTCGCGGGTGACACTCCCGAATGCGCCGTACGTGCCGACGAGGTGCAGCCGATTGAACGCGTAGTTCATGAGCTGCCGCTTCGCGAGCAGGTTGACCACGGGCCAGTAGCTCAACACCGCAAACAGGACCGTCAGGGCCAGCACGAGGGCCACGAACCAGACCGGAGGCTCGGCCGAGGCCGCTCGGACGGCGAAGGGCAGCGCCGCAGTAATGAACGTGTCGGGGATCGCCGACACCGCGATCACCATCGTGAGCACGTTGAGCCACGCATAGTTGCCGCTCAGCACGAGGTATCCCTGCGTCGCCACCATGAGCAGGGCGCCGGCCCCGGCGATGGGCTGCGGAAGGAAGAGCAGGAACGGCGCGCCAAGCTGGGCGACGAAGTTGCCGAGGACCTCGGCCCGGTGAAACACTCGCGGGAGCCGGTGCACGGCGCGGCTCAGCGGGTTCGGCATGGGCTGGGTCTCGTGATGGTATTCCATGCAGGTGAGCTCGCGCCAGCATGGATCGCCACGGAGCTTGATGAGTCCGGCGCCCAGTTCCACGCGGAAGGCGAGCCACCGAAAGAGGACTAGCACCGGAAACGCCGGGAGGGTGCGCGCGTTGCCGAGGAAGATCGCGAGAAACCCGGCCTCGAGCAGAAGCGACTCCCACCCGAACGAATAGAACTGCTGGCCGACGTTGACGATGGAGAGGTAGAGGAGCCAGAGCACGAGCCAGACCAGCATCGGCAGCCACAGCGGCCCCGATTGCGGTACGCCCGCCACGACGGAAAGGGACAGGACACTGCCCATCGCCGCCACCACGCGAAGCAAGCGGTCCGAGTAGCGGAGGTGAAACAGGCTGGGAGATTCGCGGAAGGTCGAACGCCGGAGGAAGCGAGGGGTGGGCAGGAGCCCACGCTCGCCCAGCAGGGCCGGGAACTGGTCCAGCGTCACCAGGAACGCGACCAGGTAGATGAGCCCGAGCCCTCGCTCGATGGCGAATCTGGTCAGCCGGTAATCCGGCGCGGAGAACCAGTCCATCGCCGCCTCCCGAAGTTGCCCGGCCGGCGATCTCGCGGGCCGGACGGGTCTCCAGCCAAAGATAGGAGCTCGGCGGTCGCGAACGAGATGTGCCTTCATGGTTGCGCCCCATCCATCGGCGTCCCGGTGCCGAGCCGATCGGGCTGTCATCCCGCACTTCACCTACCTTCCCGCGCGATTTCCCTTACGCCCACAACGAGGGCCGACCAGATTGCATTCCCTGTGACCGATGGAAGGCCGCAGGCAAGGCTCGCGGGACCACAAGGGTTGGCTGTGCGCGACTTTCGATTCTGGTGGGGACTGTTCGTCTTCTTTGCCGCCTTGAGCGTGCTCGTGGTGCAGCGCGGCTACCGACGGTGGAAACGGGTGCGTGACCTCCTGGCCGCTCGCGCTGGCCCCGATCGGGCGGTCCTGGAGCGACGACTCCGCCGCGAAGGCTGGCGGCTCGCCTGCATGGCGCTCAGCGTGGTTTCCATGACGGCGCTGGTCTTCGCCGCGCTGCTCGACGCGCCCCGGGCCGTCCTCCTGAGCCTGCGAGTGGTGGCCGTGGCGGGCGTCGCGCTGGTGATATGGCTGACGGTCAGCCGCTAGGCGGAGGCTACCAGGTCACCCGCTGGCTGTTTCTCCGCCTGCTCGGGGTGGTGTATCTCATCGCCTTCGTCTCGCTGGCGGTGCAGGTGGCCGGGCTCATCGGCCCGAACGGCCTCCTTCCGGCGCACGCATTTCTGGACTCGGTCCATTCGCTCTACGGCAGCCGCGCCTACCGCCTGCTGCCCACTGTCTTCTGGCTCGGGGCCGGCACCACGGCGCTCGGCCTCGTGGCCTGGACTGGCGCGAGCCTCGCGGTGCTGCACATCGTCGGGATCGCCCCGCGAGCGACCCTCGCCGGTGCGTGGGTCCTCTACCTCTCGCTCGTGGTGGCGGGACAGGACTTCCTCTCGTTTCAGTGGGATGGCCTGCTGCTCGAGACCGGGCTCCTTGGCCTCCTGTGGGCGCCGCCGGGGTGGCGACCTTCGCGCCAGGAGCCTCCCGCGTCCGCGCCCGTACGGTGGCTGTTCGTCTTTCTCCTCTTCAAGCTCATGTTCCTCTCGGGCGCCACCAAGCTCCTGAGCGGCGATCCGACCTGGCGGCATCTCACCGCGCTCGACTACCACTTCGAGACCCAACCCTTGCCGACCTGGCCAGGGTGGTACGCGCATCAGCTCCCTGGCTGGACCCACCGCCTCGGCACGGCGGGAATGTTCGTCGTGGAGCTGGGCGCGCCGTGGCTGCTGTTCGCGCCGTCGCGTTTCCGCTCGCTGCGCTACGCGGGCGTCGCCGGGCTCGTCCTGCTGCAGGCCGGCATCGCGCTCACGGGCAACTATGGGTTCTTCAACCTGCTGGCCATCATGCTCTGCATTCCTGCCCTGGACGATCGCGTGCTCGGCCGGGTAGCGCCGGCGAGGTTCACCGCGGCGGGAGGCGAGTCGCGCGCCTGGCGGGGTCTACTGATGGGGATCGTGCCCGTGATCGCGCTCGTGAGCGCGCTGAGCGCCTGGGCCGAAATTGCGTACACGCTGCCCGAGGGCCGCGGCCGGACGCTGCTTCCCAGCTGGGGCTCGACGGTCCTGGCGTGGGTCGCGCCGCTTCGGTCGTTCAACGGGTATGGCCTCTTCCGGGTGATGACGACGGAGCGCCCGGAGATCGTGGTCGAGGGCAGCCGGGACGGTGACCACTGGATGGAGTACGAGTTCCGCTACAAGCCGGGTTCGCTGCAGCGTCCGCCGCCGTTCGTCGAGCCCTATCATCCGCGGCTCGATTGGCAGATGTGGTTCGCCGCGCTCGATCCGATGCAGGGCCTTCCGCTCCTGCAGGCGCTCGCGCAGCGCCTGCGTGCCGGGACGCCCGAAGTCACGGCGCTGCTCGCCCGGAACCCGTTTCCTGACGCCCCACCGCGCTTCATTCACTTCGCGCTCTATGACTATCGCTTCACCACCCCGGCCGAGCGCGCGCGCAGCGGCGCCTGGTGGGCGCGCGAGCTGCGGGGTTACCTGCCGGATGTGGGCTCCGAGCAGGCACGCTGACGCTTGGGACGCTGACGCTTGACCGGCGATGGAGGCGCGGCGACCATTCCCCAGCGCACGACGATCCCAGACTCCCGGAGTATCATGACCGCGAACGGCCGTCGCCTCATTCACGATCCCGAAGGGCACAACACCGCGCTCTGGCCCCTCCGCCAGTGCGAACTGGTCACCACCACCGAGAGCTTTTTCACCCGCAGTCACGCCGCCACACCATCGATCGATCCCCATAGCTGGCGTCTCGAGATCGGCGGACTCGTCGACCACCCACTCCGATTGTCGCTCGAGGATCTCGCGGCCTTGCCTCGTCGGGAGGTGCCCGCCACGCTCATCTGCGCCGGTCTTCGTCGCGACGAATTCCTGGCGCTCGGCCCGTTGCCCGGCGAGCTGCCGTGGGGCCCCGAGCCGGTGAGCACCGGACGGTGGGGTGGCTGCGGCCTCGCGGAGGTGTTGCGGCAGGCGGGTGTAAGGCGGGAGGCCCGCTACGTCGAATTCGTTGGCCTCGACGCGGTCGAGCGCCACGGCCAGCGCTTCGGATTCGGGGGATCGATCGACCTTGCCAAGGCTTTGACGCCGGACGTGCTGCTCGCGAGCGAGCTCAACGGGGCACCGTTACCGCCCGTCCATGGCTTCCCGATCCGCAGCCTCGTGCCCGGCTGGATCGGCGCACGCAGTGTGAAGTGGCTCGGTCGAATCACGCTCGCCGCCGAACCCTCGAACAACTACTTTCAGAGTAAGGCGTATCGCGTGCAGCGGGAGATCGATCCCGCGAACCCGAGAGACGTTTCCGGCGGGATCCCGCTGAGCGAGGTGTGCCTCAACGCGGTGATCCTCGAGCCGTCGAGAGATCAGGTCGTCGCCGCAGGGAAGGTGCGGGTGCGCGGGTGGGCGATGGGAACGGGCGGCCAGCCGATCACGGCGGTCGAAGTCAGCCCGAACGGAGGCGCGGACTGGGTGCCCGCCCGCATCGCGGTGCCCGGCGCGACATGGACCTGGAGCCTCTGGGAAGCGACGCTCGACCTGGCCCGCGGGCGGCACATCCTCGCCGTGCGAGCCGCCGACGCCACCGGCGCGACGATGCCGGTCGCGCTGGGCGAAACCTGGAACGTGAAGGGTTACGCGAACAACGCCTGGCACCGGGTAGCAATCCAAGCGGAGTGATTCCCGCGCGAGGAGCAACCCTACCGCCCCAGGGCCTCCACCTTCCAGAAATCGATCCCTCCGGCCTGCTGCCCGACGTCCACGCTGGCCGCGCGCTCGAGCGTCTGCAGGTCGATCATATCCACCGTTCCCGGCTCCGCGCCGACGCCCTCCTGCGTGACGAACGCGTACCTGCTGTCCGGCGAGATCACGAGCCCGCTCGGCACCCGCCTGGTCGTCGCGATGCGCGCGAGCTCCTTGCCGGTCGCGGCGTCGAAGACCGAGACCGACTTGCCTTTCTTGTTCGTCGCCACGACAAGGCGGCCATCCGCACTCGCGGCCAGATTGTAAATCCCTTCGCCCGCCGGGATCCGCCGCCGCAGCGTCCACGAGGCGACGTCAATCTCCACCAGCTCGTTCGATTTGTTGCACGCCACCCAGACGGTCCGGCCGTCCGTGGACGGCTGCGCCCAGGTGGGCGAGCACCCCACGTCAGCCGGTTTGGGCGCCGTCATGTCGTGGCCGCCGGCGGAGGCGGTCCCGATCGCGGGAGTCGTCATCCCGTGCTCGAGGCCCTTCTTCAGCAGGAAGGTCCGCGCCACCGCCATCCTGGCCGCGTCGATCTCCACCAGCTCATCGTTCATCATGCAGGCGGAGTACTGCCGGGTGCCATCCGGCGAGAGGCGCGAGCCATGCGGCATCACGCAGGTCGGGATGCGGTGTACCTCCTGCATCTGATCGGTCCACACGACGGAAACCGACGACGGCACCATGTCGCCATAGAGGTTGAAGTTCACCACCCACGCGTAGTGCCCGTCGGGGGAGATCTGCACCGTCGCCGGAAACCGGCCGAGCTCGACTCGACCCGCCTGTTCGTCATTCTCCGTGGAGAACTTCCACAACGCGCCGTTGGGCGTGCCGTGCGCCGTGGTCACGTAGTACCACTTGCCATCCGGCGAGACGTACAGGCCGTGCGGCCCCGCCAGCTCGGTTGGATTGGTGCCGACTTTCCGCTCCCGCTCGACCCGCGCGCCCTCCGGGCCGAAGCGGACGAGAGCGATGCGGTCGTTGCCCTCGCTCGCGACGAAGACGTAGTAGTTCTTGTCGGGTGGCGCGGCGGCCGTCAGCGTCGCGACGAGCCCCGCGAGCGCGCCGATCCTGTGCAGGGCGCTCACGGCGTGAGCGGGGCGGCGGTGGCCTTGGGGTCCACCCGCACCACCCAGAGGCCGTTGTTGAAGTCGTTCACGTAGGCGAGCCCGTCCTTGGGGTTCACCACCACGCCCCAGTCGAACGCGGCGTTGGGCACGATGCCGCCCAGATCGGCCGTGTTGAGCGACGCAATCTCGCGGTGCTGCGCCCGCAGGTCGCCCTTGAGCTCGCCCGAGATGTCGAACACGTGGAAGCCGGCGTCGTACGCGCCGAGGTAGAGCGTGTCGGCCACCTGCCACACGTTGTGCACGCCGCCGCTCTCGGGGGTGTACCACGCCACCGACTTCGGATGCTCGATGTCGCTCACGTCCACGACCTGCAGGGTGCCGTACATCCGGTCGGCCGAGGCGTCCTTCGCGCCACGGATGTTGCCGTTGCGATAGACCTCGTCCGAGATGAAGACGTACTTGCCGCCACGCTGCCGCCAGGCCGTGTGCGTGCCACGGGTGAAGCCGGGCCGGGACACGTCCTCGACTTCCTTGTAGAGGGAGTCAAGGTCGTACTTGAACTGCGAGACCAGCACCGGCTTGTCCGGCCGGCCGCCCCACTTGCCGTTCCCGATGTCGAGGATGACCAGCCCGTCGTTCCAGTAGCTCGCGTACATCAGCCCGTCCACGATGTCGAGATCGTGCACGTAGCGCGCGGCGTCGGGGCGGTCGGTCCGCCACTCGCCGGCGCGGGTCGGCTTGGCGGGGTCGGTGATGTTGACGATGTCGATGGCGCCGGTGCCGTCGTTGGTGATGAAGACGTAGCGGCCGTACTGCGGGTTCTCGTAGATGTAGACCGAATGCACGCCGGCGGCGACACCGTCGGTGAACTGGGCGATCTCCTTGGGGTGGAGCGGGTCGTGCGTGTCGGCGATGACGATGCCGTTCTTGCGGTCGGACGCCCCCTCGCGGGTGAAGACCATGTAGTTGCCGTCGGGCGTGGTCTGCATGTCGTTCACGAGCCGCATGTTCGCCATGATCGAGTCCACGACGACCGGCTTCGACGGATCGGTGATGTCGATCGCGTACAGCCGGTCTCCGCCCTGGTGGGTGCCGAGGTAGGCCACCTTGCCGTTCTGGTGGATCCAGACCTCGGACGTCGAGAACCCGGTGCGGGGCAGGCGCCCCACGACGGTCACGGGCCGCCGCACGTCGCGCTCGCTCACCTGCACGGTCGTGCTCGCCGCCACGCGGCCGAGCGCGGCGGTCACCGTATAGGTGCCGGTGCGATACGCCACGAAGCGGCCGTCCGCGTCGAGCTGCCCGTCACCGGGCGAGAAGCTCCACGTCGGTGTGAGATTGGCGATCGGCTTGCCGGCCCCGTCGCGGCCCTCCACGCTGAACGCGACTACGTCGCCCTGGCGCACCGTCGGCTTCGAGGGTGACAGTGTCAGCTTCCCGATCGTCGCCGGCACAACCCGGACGTCGAGGGAGGCCGACGCGCCCCGCACCGATGCCGTGAGCGTGGCCCTGCCCGGCGCGACGCCGGTGACGACGCCGGAGCGGTCCACGCTCGCGACTTTCGGCAGGCTCGACTGCCAGCGGATCGAGTCGCGCGTACGGTCGTTCGCCTTCGAGAAGGCCAGCGCGGTGAGCGGGAGCGACTGCCCCGTGGCGATCGTGGCGGCGTGGGAGCTCAGCTCGATCCGCGTGGCCGGCCCCGGCACGCCCTGGAACCGGATCGAGGTGGTGTCTACGAACGGGAGGTAGCCCGGCACCACCGCGCTGACCGACAGCGGGAACTTGCCCACCGAGCTCACCACGAGCCATCCGGTCCCGGCCTGCAGCGAGCCTTCGCCTTCGCCGCCCAGCAGCTTGGAGTAGAGCACCGCACCCGGGACGGGCTTGCCGTCGGCATCCAGGGCGCGCAGCTCCAGGTGAACCGAATCCCCCGCGACGATGGTGCGCGTGGCTGGCAGCACCTCGATTCGCTTGATCGGCGATGTCGGGAGCGAGGCCTGCTGCTGCAGCACGAGCATGAGCACGGGCAGAACGGCGGCGAACGACACGATGGCCCTCTTGGGATACGGGAAAGCGCCGGCCGCTCGATGCGGCCCGGCGCGGGGCAAATTCTAGGACCACCGACGGAGGAGGGCAAGCCATCCGTCCTCCTTGGAGCCAGGCCCGGCGCCGACTCGGAGGCCATTCTGTCTCCCCGGGGGGCGATTAACTTCGAGGCCTCGATGCCGCCACTCACCCCATCTCCCGAGGCCGAGCGTGCCGAACTCCTGGCGGAGCTCCGCCGCTTGGAGCGTGCCTCTCGGCCGCTCGACCCCGGCACCGGGCGCCGACGGCGGCTCCGCACCGCGGCGGTGGCCTCGTCGGAGCGCCTGCTTCGTCGGATCGACGACCTCCACGCGTACGAGGAGACCGAGGACAAGGGCGCCGGCCTGCTGGAGGCGCCCATCGGCGAGCACGGAATCCCCCTCGAGCGCGCGATAGCCCTGCTCGAGCGTGAGGTCGTGCGTCCCGGGGCCAACCCTGCCTCGGCCGGGCACATGGCCTATATCCCGGGGGGCGGCCTCTACCACTCCGCGATCGGCGACTTCCTCGCCGCGGTCAGCAACAAGTACTCCGGTGTCTTCTTCGCCGGGCCCGGTGCCGCGCGAATGGAGAACATGCTGGTCCGATGGGTAGCGGATCTCGTGGGGTATCCGCCCGCGGCCGCGGGCGCGATCGCGTCGGGCGGGAGCATCGCCACGCTCGCGGCGGTGTGCGCCGCGCGCGATGCGCACGAGATCGCCGGTGCGGAGGTGGCACGCGCGGTCGTGTACCTCACGACCCAGGCGCATCACTGCCTCCAGAAGTCGCTGCGGATCGCCGGACTCGGCGGGGCCCAGCTCCGCTACGTCGCGATGGACGAACGCCATCGACTGCGGGCCGACGCGCTGGCCGAGGCGATCAGGACCGACCGCACGGCCGGCCTCCGGCCCTGGCTCATTGTCGCCGCCGCCGGGACGACAGACGCCGGGGCCGTGGATCCGCTCGATGCGATCGCCTCCGTCGCCGAGCGCGAGCACTGCTGGTTCCACGTGGACGCGGCGTATGGCGGCTTCTTTCTCCTCACCGATCGCGGGCGGCGCGTGCTCCCCGGCATCGAGCGATCGGATTCGGTGGTCCTCGACCCGCACAAGGGGCTGTTCCTCCCATACGGATCGGGCATCGTCCTCTGCCGCGATGCGGCGCCACTCCTCGCCGCGCACGAATACTCCGGCGCGTACATGCAGGACGCCCTCCCCGACCCGACCGAACGGTCTCCCGCGGACCTCTCGGCCGAGCTGTCGAAGCATTTTCGCGGGCCTCGGATGTGGCTGCCGCTCATCCTCCTCGGCACCCGGCCGTTCCGGGCCGCGCTCGACGAGAAGCTTCTGCTGGCGCGCTACTTCCACGAGGAGGTTCGGGCGCTGGGCTACGAGACGGGGCCGCCGCCCGATCTGTCGATCGTGACCTTCCGGTGGGCGCCGCCGGGGGCCGACCTCGAGCAGACCAACCGAATGAACCGGCGGATCGTGGACGGCGTTCGGCGCGACGGCCGGATCTTCCTCTCCTCGACCATGCTCGATGGCCGGTTCACCCTTCGGATGGTCGCGCTCGCATTCCGAACGCACCGGCGAAACATCGACCTGGCCCTTCGCGTGTTAGGCGAGCAGGCCGCCGCGGTCGAGGCGGGTGCGTGACAGCGAGCCGGCCGCGACTGGTCGGTCTGCCGTACGACGCCAGCTCCTCGTTCCTCCGGGGACCGGCGGAGGCGCCTGTGCTCATCCGGGCCGCGCTGCACTCGCCGGCGTCGAACGCCTGGGCGCACGGGCTGCGCGAGGTGCTGGGGCCCGGCGGGCTGACCGATGCGGGGGATCTGGCCCTGCCGCCCACGGCCGATGCGCGGTCGCTCATCGAATCGGGTGTCACCCAGGTTATCACCGATGGGTGGCGGCCGCTCGCGCTCGGTGGAGACCACTCCGTGACCTACCCGGCGGTCCGCGCGGTCGCACGAGCCCACGGGCCGCTCACCATCCTGCACGTGGATGCGCACTCCGATCTGTACGACGTGTTCGAGGGAGACCGCTATTCGCACGCCTGCCCGTTCGCGCGGATCATGGAGGAAGGACTGGCGACACGCCTCGTGCAGGTCGGGATCCGAACCATGAACCGCCACCAGCGCGATCAGGCCGACCGGTTCGGTGTCGAGGTGATCGACATGCCGGCGTGGCTCACTGGCACGCGGCCGCGTACCAGCGGCAAGGTCTATCTGTCGATCGATCTGGACGGTCTGGATCCGGCGTTCGCGCCGGGGGTGAGCCACCATGAGCCGGGCGGACTTGCGACCCGAGAGGTGCTGTCGCTGGTGCAGCAGCTGGACGGCGATCTCGTCGCCGCCGATGTCGTCGAGTACAACCCGCGACGCGACATCGGCGGGCTCACGGCGACGGTGGCCGCGAAGATCGTGAAGGAAGTGGCGGGACGGATGATGGCGGAGGTCGCGTGACCCCCGCCGTGCGCCCTACTGCCTGACCCAGGTGGGACGGAGGTCGTGGGTGACGCCCGCGACCAGCTCGCGCACGATCTCACCGTAGGCGTCGTTGGGATCGCGCACCGCGACCGACGGGTGGGCGTCCGCCAGCGCGACCCGCCCGACGGTCCGGCTCGCCATCGCGCTCGAGCGCCAGACGGTCCCGCCGGTGCTCGCATTCACGAGACTTACCGTCAGCTGTCCCGACACTTCCGCGCCCACCCGAAGATCCCGGACGCTCGCCACCACCCCGCGCGGCTTCACGCTCGACATCTTCAGGTTGCCCAGGAAGACCGCCGACACGTTGCGGTCCTTGCCGAGGGCCTGCGCCAGCGCGGCCGCATCACCCGCGGGACCGACCCGACGCACCGTGGAGTCGGCGGGCCCGAGCTCCAGCAGCTCGACATTCGACTGGCTTTCGAGCACCGCCTCGGCGAAGTGCCGGGTGGCGAGCGCCTCGAGCGAATCGCCCGAGTGATCGGTGGCGAAAGTCACGATCGCGACCCGTCCGTAGGGCGCCACCTGCAGGCGCGCAGGAACCTGCGCGTAATGAGCGCCGCCGCCACAGGCCGAGAGCACGACAGCGCCGCAAAGCGCCAGCGCACGTGACGCCCTGACGGCCCGGACCGCGACATAACTCCGCATGTTGTCGACACCTGGAAAAGGGACGGCGGGCCCAGGGGGCAAGAGGCGCGCCATCGACCGGGTCGCGCCCGCGGCCACCGGTCGGTGACGACGTGGAACCGGCGTCTTGTCGGACCGGGGCTGTTCGCGAATGTTGAGGGGGCGGATTACCTCGGAGCCGGCGTGACAGTTCTCCCGCCGTTCGCCTATCTGGCCGCGACCCTGCTGCAGGCGCCTCAGGCCGTCGTCACGGGCACCATCCGTGACCAGGAGACCGGTGCGCCGATCGCCGGGGCAGAGGTCGTGCTCTCCGATCTGAGCCGAGTCACCACCGCGGACGCCGAAGGTCGGTACGTGTTCGTGGAGGTCCCGGCGGGCCCGCAGCACCTCGCCGTGCGCTACATCGGGTACGCGCCGCGCGTCATGCATGCGCTGGTCCCGCGCGAGGGCACGCTCCAGATCACCATCGCCTTGCACCCGTCCCCGCGCCGGCTTCGCACGATCGAAGTCCGACCGCCGGTCGCGGTGCGCGGTCTCGACGCGGACACGACGTCGCTGCCCGGTCGGGCTCTCTCGATCGCCGCCATTCGCAACCATCCGCTCCTCGCCGAGCCCGACGCCCTGGAGGCTCTGACCGGTGGAGGCGTGGTGTTGCAGCCGGAGTCGCCGGGCGGCGTGCACGTGTACGGCGGCAGCGCGGACGAGACCGCCTACGCGCTGGATGGGGTGCCGGTGCTGAGCCCCTATCACTCGGCAGGCCTGTTCACCGCGTGGAATCCCGACGCGCTGGCAGGCGTCAGCCTGTCACCGACCGGAGCGGCCGATGATGCGGCGAGCGGCCTCTCCGGCGTGATCTCCGGCGCGACGAGATCGCCAGGCGACCGGGTCCGGACCCAGGGCGCGCTGAGCACGACACAAGGCCGCCTCACGGTGGATGGTCCGGTCGGGATCGGCGGCGCCGGGTTCCTCGCCAGCATTCGATCGGGGTTCCCCGGAGGCGTCGGCGGCGGGCCCGATCCGTCACGCATCCGCGGCGAGACCGGAGACGAGCTGGCCAAGCTGGTGGTGCCCGTCGCGGGCGGCGAGCTGCACCTCCTCGCGTATGACAACGAGAACGAGCTCAATGCCGCCGCGGTGGCGGAGACCGAGCCGGCGTCGCCAATGCCACCGCCACCGAGGAACCGCTTCGAGTGGAAAGGAACCTCGCTCGGTGGGGAGTGGCGGCGCGAAACGAGGTCCGGGGCCGTTCGCCTCTCGGGCTGGAGCGCGACGACCGGCGCCACCGCGTCGTGGCTCGGGGCCACCGGGCCTATCGGCATGGCGAGCTCGCGGAGCGACCTGGGCGGGCTCGCCGCCGTCGAGCGCCGTGGATCGAGGGCGAGCACCGTGCTCGGTGTGCGCTTCGAGCGAAGCCTGACGGCTTACGATGTCGTGCCGGACTCCGGCAGCGCGTCGTGGGAGCTGCTCGCACGGACGCCGACGGCGAGTGTGTTCGCACGACAAACCCGCGCGCTCACCCGCAGGGTCGGGCTCGAGCTGGGCGCAACGGCCACGGTCGGGGCGAAAGGGATATGGCTGGATCCCGGCGTGAGGCTGGAGTACAGGCCAGACGCCGACGTCCACCTGTCGGCGAGCTGGATCCGCCGTCACCAGCTCAGCCAGTCGTTCCGGAATCCGGAGTCGCTGATCGGCAACGTCTTTCCCGCGGACTTCTTCGTTGGGAGCGGGGCGGGCGTCCCGGTTGCCCGGAGCGACCTCGCCGTGCTCGCGCTGGAGATCCGTCCTTCGGCGGGACTTCATTTCGGCGCCTCGGCGTACGCGCGGCAACTCGACGGCCTCGCGCTGGTCGCGACACGCTCGGGCGAGCCGTTCGGCACCACGGGCTTCGCGACGGGCTCGGGAACGGCCTATGGTGGCTCTTTCGACGCCTCGTTCGGCACCGAACGCTACGCGGTCGTGGCCGGCTACGATTTCCAGCGCCTTCGCCTCAGCGACGACCGTGTGAGCTACGCACCGGAATACGGCACCGCACACCTGCTGTCGGCCGGAGCCATCGTTTTTCCCACGGCCACCTCTTCCGTACGAATCGGTCTCGTCGGGTCGGCGGGCAGGCGAGGGACCCAGTCGTCCGGCGCCGTCGAGTGGGAGTCCTGCAACCTGCTCGACAAGACCTGCGAGCTTGCCGGGAGCCCTCGATATCAGAGTGCCGAGCTCGGCGCCACCGGCCTGCCGCCATACCTGCGGCTCGACCTTGGCGTCCGGCAACACTTTCACCTGCGTGTGGCCGGACGGGATGCCGTCATCGCCGTGTTCGGGACGATGACCAACCTGCTCGGCCGCAGCAACGTGCTGGCCTTCGCGCCGGATCCATCCACGGGAGCACGGGGCGCCGTAGAGATGCGGCCGTTCTCGCCCCTCGTCGTGGGTCTGGACTGGCAGTACTGAGCCGATCCCGTGTCACTCGTCACAAGACGCCCGCTGCCGGGCTCCTCCTGGGACACGCTCCTGGAGACGACGTCGTTCCACGACCAGTTCACCGCGGTGTTTGACGCGACCTTCGCGCGTCTCTTCCGGTACCTCGATCGGTTATCGGGGGATCCCGAGCTGGCCGCGGACCTGGCGCAGGAGGCCTTCGTGCGCCTGTATCGCCGGGGTACGATGCCCGACAGTCCCGAGGCCTGGCTCGTCAGCGTTGCCATGAATCTGTTCCGGAACACCCGGGTCACGGGCCGTCGCCGACTGCGCCTGCTCGCCGGGTCGCGGGGGGGGCCGACCTCGGCCGATCCGCCGGCGACGCCCGATCAGGCGCTCGCGACCGACGAGATGCGCCGACACGTGCGAGAGACCATCGACCGGCTGTCCGAGCGCGACCGGCGCATGCTGCTGCTTCAGGCGGAAGGGTTCAGCTACCGCGAGATCGCCGGTGGGCTCGGGCTTCACGAAGCGAGCGTCGGAACGTTGCTGGCGCGGGCGCGGGAACGGTTCCGGGAGCTCTACGGGGACGCCGATGCCTATTGACGACGGACGGATCGACGAGCTGCTCCGGGTCCTGGACCACCCGGTTCCGGCGGTGACCGCCCAGGAGATCGCTGGGCGCGCCGCGCGCGGTCCCTCGCGGGTACGGTGGGCGGCGGCCGTGCTCCTCACGGCAGGGATCGCGGGAGCGGCGTTCGCGCTGCCGGCATCGCCCCTTCGGAGCTGGGTCGCCGGCGTCATGAAGGGGTGGAGCGAGGAGGGTCCGAAGGCGACCGCGCCCGCCCGACCACAGGAACCCCGCCGGGAAGGGGCCGGCATCGCCGTGGCCCCGGGCAACGCACTCGTCATCCAGTTCGATGGCGCCGCGGCCGGCGAGGCGCGGATCGTAATCGCGGACCGAGCGGACATCCTGGTGCGCGCCGGAGCCGGTCGCGCCGCGTTCACGTCGGAGGTCTCGCGGCTGCTGATCGACACCCATGGTCTGGCCGATACGTTTGCCATCGAGATTCCTCGCGACGCGCCGCGAGTCGAGGTCCGGGTCCATGGCTCGCGCGTATTCCTGAAGGAAGGCGATCGACTGACCGCCGGGAGACCCGCGGGCGGCGATGGCGCCTATCGTGTCCCCCTCGGGCGCTCGCCGTCCTGAGCGGCGCTCCAGCTCAACCTCCCGTTCTTCCTCGACCTTCTCCGCCGGGCGACGACCGATCGCCGGCTCGCCCGGCGAGACTTGTGAGCTATTCCCCGGGCGCCAGCCTGCTCAACGGTCCACTGCTCGTGGCATTCCCGGTGCCGATGGAGCGCGTCCAGCGTCATCGCGCTAGCCCGGGCAGTGAGGATGTGCTACTTGTTGAGTGTTCACCCGTGAGAGGCAGTCGTGGCGCCGTGACCTCCGACAACTCGGCATTTTTTGACGCGCTCGCCACCACCTACATCGTGGAGCGCGAGCTGGGCCGTGGCGGCATGGCCACCGTGTATCTCGCTCGCGAGCTGCACCACCGACGGCTCGTGGCCCTCAAGGTTCTCCGCGAGTCGCTCGCGGTCGAGCTGGGGGCGGAGCGGTTCCTGCGCGAGATCGAGACCGCCGCGCGTCTCCAGCATCCCCATATCCTCCCGGTGTTCGACTCGGGCGAGACCACCGGTCGTCTCTGGTTCACCATGCCGTACGTGGAGGGCGAGACCCTCCGCCAGCGGCTCGAGCGGAAGCCGCGGCTCGAAACGGCCGAGGCGCTGCGCATCGCGCGCGAGGCGTCGCAGGCGCTCGCGTATGCGCACCAGCACGGGGTCATCCACCGCGACATCAAGCCCGAGAACATCCTCCTGACGGGTGACGGGAGCACGCTGGTCGCCGACTTCGGCATCGCGCGGACGACCGAGGCCGGCGTCGAACGGCTGACGACGGGTGGCATGGTGGTGGGCACGCCCAGCTACATGAGCCCGGAGCAAGCGAGCGCCGAAGTCGAAGTGGACGCGCGGAGCGACCTCTACTCGCTGGGCTGCGTGCTCTACGAGATGCTGGCGGGCCGGCCGCCCTTCACGGGCGCGACCCCGCACGCCATCCTGGCGCGGCACATGACCGAGGCCCCGCCTCCCCTGCGCGACGCGGGGAGGCGCGTCCCACCATCGCTCGAGCGCGTCGTGCGCAAGGCGATGGCCAAGGCGCCGGGTGACCGCTACACGACCGCGGCGGAGTTGGCGTCCGCGCTGGAGCACGAAGCGGGCGCGAGCCGGCCGACTCCGTGGGCGTGGGGTGTGCCGCTCGCGGCGTTCGCGCTCGTCGCGATCGTAAGCGTGGTCCTGCTCAGGCGGGGGGAGGGGACGAGCACCGCGGGGCTGGCCGCCGGTACCGTCGCGTCGGGCTTCAATCGCAAGATGGCGCAGCTCACCACCGCGGAGGGCGTCGAGGAGTGGCCCGCCTGGTCGCCGGACGGGACCCGTTTGGCCTACGTGGCGGAGGCGGGAGGATACCGGCAGATCTTCCTCCGGACCCTCGCGACCGGCGAGGAGCGCCGGCTCACGCACGCCGCCCGCGACGACATCCAGCCCGCCTGGTCGCCTGACGGCCGGCGGCTCGCATTCGTCCGCGCGACGGCGGACAGCGGGAAGCTCGAGCCGGCCGATCTCAACGGCTGGTATTTCGAGGGCGGCGACATCTGGACGGTGGAGGTCGCCTCGGGCGATACGAGCCGCGTCGTCACCAACGCGTTTGCGCCCGCGTGGTCGCCCGACGGGACCCGGCTCGCCTTCGACGCCTCCTGGGCCGGGCCGCGCCGCATCTGGGTGAGCGACAGCAGCGGCCTCAATCCGCGGCAACTCACGTCTGACTCGAGCGAGGCGGTGATTCACGCGGGGGCACGGTGGTCCCCGGACGGGCAGCGGCTCGTGTTCCGGCGCATCGAGAAGACCACCTCCGATCTGCTGACCGCCGACGTCGCGTCCGGCGCGTTGGCGCGCCTGACGCAGGACGCGGCGACGGATCTCGACCCCGCGTGGTCGCCGGACGGGAAATGGATCTACTTCGCATCGAACCGGGGCGGCGGCATCAATGTGTGGCGAGCGCCGCTCGACGGTGACGGACGCGCGGCGGGCTCGGCCCAGCAGCTCACCACCGGGGCGGGCGACGACGTCGAGCCCGCGCCCTCGCCGGACGGGCACCGCCTGGCGTTCGCCGTGCGCGGACTCAACTCCGACGTCTGGCAGCTGCCGGTTTCCCCGATCACCGGGGAGCCTACCGGTCCACCGTCGGCCGTGATCCTGACCACCCGCGTCGAGAGCCGCGGCGCGTGGTCCCCCGATGGACGCGCCATCGCGTTCAACTCCGACCGGCTCGGCGAGATGAACATCTGGCTGCACGACGTGGCGACCGGTGCCGACCGGCGGCTCACGAGCGGCCCGGGTGGCGACTATCAGCCCGAGTGGTCGCCCGACGGGCGTTCGCTGGTGTTCTTCTCCGCCCGCGCCGGCAACATCGACGTGTGGTCCGTGACCGTGGGGGACGGGCGGCTGGTCCGGCTGACGGACGCCTCGGCCATGGAGACCAACCCGTTCTACTCGCCCGACGGCCGGTCCATCGCCTTCATGTCCGACCGGCTCGGCCGAACCGAGGTCTGGATGATGAATGCCGATGGCTCGGGTCAGCGGCGGGTGGGCTCGACGGGGGCGGGCGGGCACTTCATCCGCTGGACGCGCGACGGCCGCAGCGTGGTCTACCGGGCCGAGAGCGGCACGCAGACTCGCATCGTGCGCGTGGACGTAGAGCAGGGCACGGTCACCCCGATGCCCGAGATCGCGAGCGGGGCGCACATGTCCTGGTCACCCGACCAGTCGATCATCCTCGACGTGCGCGGACACCGGACGCTCTGGGCCTATCCGGTGGACGGCTCTCCGCCGCGCAGGGTGTTCGAGTTCACGAATCCGGACGTGAGAATCGACTACCCGGTCTGGTCCCCGGATGGGCGGCGCGTGCTGTTCGATCGCGCCGCGCCGCACGGGGGGGACGTATGGCTGCTGGATGGGATAGGCTGAGCGCATCGGCCGGACGGTGGCGGCCGACCTTGATGGACGGCGCGCCGTAGCAGGGCGAGACCGCCAGGTGCGTCGTCCATCCCGACCGACCGCTCACAGCGACTGCAGGAACGCCACGAGCGCCGCGCGCTGCTCCGCCGAAAAGCCCTTCACGCGATCGCGCGCGCGCTGGGCCTCGCCGCCGTGCCACATGACCGCCTCCAGCAGCGACCGGGCTCGGCCGTCGTGCAGGAAGTTCGTGTGTCCGTTCACGATCTCCACCAGTCCGATGCCCCAGAGCGGCGCGGTGCGCCACTCGCTGCCCGAGGCCCTGAAGTCGGGACGGTCGTCCGCGAGCCCCGGCCCCATGTCATGGAGCAGCAGGTCGGTGTAGGGATGGATGATCTGGTGTGAGACGGCATCGACCCCGTCCAGGGTGCCGGTGCGGAGCGTCGCGACGTGGCATCCGGCGCACCCCGCGGCGTGGAACAGGACTTCACCGCGGCTCACTTGGGGATCGTCCAGATTGCGCCGGGCCGGGACGCCCAGCGTCTGCGTATAGAACGCGACGTCCCCGACGGTGGCGTCGTCCACCTCGGGGTCGTGCCCCTCGCAGCCCGGGAACTGTCCCTCGCACGATTCGGCCGGGAAGAGTGGGCTGGTGACGCCCATGTCTCCGTTGTACGCGCCCGCCGACTGCTGGAACAGGTTCGGGGCGTTCGCCTTCCATCCGAAGCGTCCGACGGCCAGGCGCTGACGCGCCTCATCCCACACGGAGTTCACCCGCCCGGAGATGCCGTCGTGGTCGCGGTCTCTCGGATCCGCCATCGCGAAAAGGTCGAACGCGGGCACCGCTTCGAGCAGTCCGAGCCCGAATACGACCGGAGCCACGCGCGGCGACACGAGGACGCCAGGCGGAAGGGCCTCATACAGTCCCGTCAGCGTATAAGTGGGTACCCGCAACTGAAAGGGAGTGCCGTCGGTGAACACGCCCTGCGTCTCGACATAGCTGATGGCGGCCTGCACCTCGGGCGTATAGCCCGGAATGGAGCGGAGCTGCAGCTGCCCCCCGAATCCCGGCACCGGCAGTGGGCCTCCGTGCGCGCCGACCCCCGACACGCTCGCGCGGAAGAGCAGCGAGCTGATCTCTTCGCCGGGGCGCGGCGGGCGACCGCGGCCATCGCCCGCGTGGCACCCCTCGCACGACACGTTGTCGAACACGGGCCCGAGCCCGCTGTGCTCGGCGCCGGGCCCCGGCTCGAAGGCGTCCTCGAAGTCCTCGTCACCGCGCTCGTGCTGGTCGACGGCCTCGCCCGCGAGGTTCGGCGCGGCCAGCGAAAACGCGTTCGCCGTCGCGTCGAACACGGTAGTGGCGCCGCCGGAGAGCGCCGTGTGTGCGCCACCGGGAATACGATCGGCGGAGAGCTCGAGCGGCGACGCGGTCTGACCGGCCTCGTCGGCGGGCTCGGATTCGGGCGCGGAAACATCGGTTTGATCAGTACAGGCAACAATCAAGAGCGTCGCCGCCAGGTAAACGAGCGGACGCGACATGGTCGCTCCTCCGTGCGGAAGGAAACGGAGCAGGGGGCGGCCGATCCACGAGAACGGCCGACGTAGATGTTGTCGGTTGTCGGGTGCTGGGGCTGCTGCGGTGGAGTTCTGGTTGGTTCGCGAGGAATGGTCGCCAGAGCGGCGCCATCTCATTTTCGAGTGCTCGCGACGTGGGCACGATGGGAAGCGGGACGGAGCTTGTCAAGTAGCCTTTGGTCGAGCGGGGCAGCTTGTTCGCCTCGACGGTTTGGCATAAGTTGGCGTTTCACACCTCCGATCGTCCCGCTCGGCGGAGCCCGCATGGAGCCTGAAGTCCCAGCCGAAATGTCCCCGTCGAGACGCCGCTTTCTCTCGCGTCTCTCCCTCGTCCTATCCGGCGCCATCGGCGCCGTCGCCACGCTCCCCGTCATCGGCTTCCTGCTCTCGCCGCTCACCCGGAAGACGCCGCGGATCTGGCGCGGAGTGGGACCGGTGGACCGCTTCACCGTCGGCGACACCGTCGACGTGGTCTTCGAGGACGCGTCTCCGCTCCCGTGGGCCGGCGTCACCGCGCGGACCGCGGCGTGGCTCCGGCGCGACGACGCCGAGCGGTTCACCGCCTTTAGCGTGCACTGCACCCACCTCGGCTGTCCCGTGCGCTGGGTGGCGGACGCGCAGCTCTTTCTCTGCCCGTGTCACGGCGGGGTCTACTACCGGGACGGCACGGTATCCGCCGGACCGCCGCCCCGAAACCTGCCGCAGTATCCCGTCCGCGTCAGGAACGGCCAGGTCGAAATTCTGACCAGCCCCATCCCGATCGCCTGAGCACACGGTGCTCCGGCGCGTTCTCGCCTGGCTCGACGATCGAAGCGGCCTCCTCACCGCGACGCGTCACGCGCTCGAGCATCCGGTGCCGCCGCGCACCGGCTGGTGGTACGTGTTCGGCAGCGCCACGTTCATCGCCTTCGTCCTGCAGGTGGCCACCGGCATCGCGCTCGCCACGGCGTACGTGCCTTCGAGCGGCCAGGCGTACGACAGCCTCAAGTTCATTTCCGAGCAGGCGCTGCTCGGCCGCTTCCTGCGCGGGATGCACTACTTCGGCGCCTCCGCGATGGTGCTGCTGATCGGGATCCACGTCTCCCGCACCTATCTGATGGGCGCGTTCAAGTATCCTCGCGAGCTCAACTGGCTCACCGGCGCGGTGCTGCTCCTCCTCACGCTCGCGCTCGCGTTCACCGGCCAGCTGCTCCGCTGGGACCAGAACGCCGTGTGGTCGGTGATCGTCGGCGCCGCTCAGGCGGGCCGCATGCCCGTGATCGGCGGCGACATCGCGCGCTTCATCCTGGCGGGGGACACGATCGGCGGGGCGACGCTGAGCCGCTTCTTCGCGTTCCACGTCTTCTTCATTCCAGCGATCGTCTTCGCCTTCATCGGACTCCACCTCGCGCTGGTCCTGCGGCACGGCATCTCGGAGCGCCCCAAGAGCGGCGAGCACGTGGACCCGGCCACCTATCGCGACCGCTACGCCCGGCTGCTTCAGAAGGAAGGCGTACCGTTCTGGCCTGACGCCGCGTGGCGCGACGTCGTGTTCGGCGCCGCGGTCGTCGCGACGATCGTGGTCCTCGCGCTCGTCGTCGGGCCACCCGAGCTTTCCAGGCCCCCCGACCCGAGCGTTCTCGAGGCGTATCCGCGCCCCGACTGGTACTTCCTGTGGTATTTCGCGCTGCTGGCCCTCGCCCCGCAGAACCTGGAGAACTTCATCATCGTCGCCGGGCCACTCGTCTTCGGCGCCGTGCTGCTGCTGCTGCCGTTCTTCAACAAGGGGCCGCGCAGCATGCGCGAGCGCCCGCTGGCGGCGTTGCTCGTCGTCTTTATCTGGACGATCATCCTGACCTTCTGGGCCGCGGGCGAGCGGGCCGACTGGTCGCCCAACTTCTCGGCGGCCGCCCTGCCGCCGGCCGTGGTCCGCAGCACCGATTCCCTCGTCACCGAAGGCGCGCGACTCTTCCGCGCGAAGGGCTGCGAGTACTGCCATGCGATCGAGGGATACGGCGGGAAGCGCGGCCCGGACCTGTCCGACGTGCGCAGCCGCATGGCGCCCGATCAGATCGCCGCGCGGATCACGAACGGCAGCCTCAACATGCCGGCGTACGCCCGGACCCTGACGCCGGACCAGGTGCGGACGCTCGTGGCGTTCCTCGCGACGCGAGGCCCGTCGTCCGTCCGTCCCTGACCGCCCCGTGAACGCTCCCAGCCTCACGTACATCGGCGGGCCGACCGCGCTGGTCGAATGGGGCGGGCTCCGGCTCCTGACCGATCCCACGTTCGATCCACCCGGATCCGAGTTCCGGTCAGGCGCGTACGTGCTCCGGAAGACGCAAGGACCCGCGATCGCGCCCGCGGCGCTCGGCCGGGTCGATGCGGTCCTGCTCAGCCACGATCACCACTTCGACAATCTCGACGCCGCGGGGCGACGCTTTCTCGCGGACGTGCCACGCGTGCTCACCACGCTCGCCGGGGCGGAGCGGCTCGGCGGAGCCGCCCTGGGTCTCGAGCCCTGGGAGGCCACGGAGCTGGCACGGCCGGACGGCGGGACGCTGCGAGTGACGGCGACCCCGGCGCGCCACGGACCGGAGCATCTCGACCGCGGGCCGGTCGTCGGGTTCGTGCTCGAATCGGCTGACGCCGGCGCTCCGGTCTACATCTCGGGCGACAGCGTCTGGTACGATGGGATGGCGGAGGTGGCGCGCCGGTACTCCGCGGCGGCGGCGATCCTCTTCTTGGGCGCGGCACAGGTGGCGGCGGTGGGCCCATGGCCGCTCACGCTCACCGCCGACGGCGCGGTGGAGGCAGCGCGGGCCTTCGCCGGCGCCGTCGTGGTGCCGCTCCACTTCGAGGGGTGGGAACACTTCAGCGAGTCACGGGCGGAGGTGCAGGCGGCCTTCAGGCGCGCCGGGCTCGAGCCACGCCTATGCTGGCCGGAGCGCGGGCGCGCCCTCACCCTCATCGGAGCGTAAGGCGACGGTCCACGGTCACCGGCCCCAACGAAGCGAGGGATCTGCCCGGACAGGAACGGTCAGTCCGGAGAAGATCCCTCGAGTTTGCGAGCCGGGCACATTGACGAGTCGCCCCGCGCCCGAGTCTTACCGCGAATAGTACTCGACGATCAGGGAGACCTCGCACTGTACCGGAATCTGCTCCCGCTCCGGAATCTCCCGGACGCGCACGCTCCGGCGCTCGCGGTCCAGATCCAGGTGGGCGCCCGGCCGGGCGTTCTCGAGCGGAACCGTGAACATGGGGAGGTCCCGGCTCTTGGCCGCGAGGGCCACAGTGTCGCCAGGCTGCAACCGGCGCGCGGGCCGGTCCGCCCGCCGGCCGTTGACCAGCACGTGCCCGTGCACCACCGCCTGACGGGCGGCGTAGATCGTCCGAACGAAGCCCGACCGCAGCACGACGGCGTCCAGCCGCAGCTCGAGCAGCTGCAGCAGCCGCACACCGGTGTTGCCCGGCTGCCGGGTCGCGTGGGTGAAGGCGTTCTGAAGCTGGCGCTCGCTGATGTAGTACTGCGCGCGCAGACGCTGCTTCTCGAGCAGCTGCTTCTTATAGTCGCTCACCTTGCGCCGCGTGGTCGCGCCGTGCTGACCCGGCGGGTTGGGCCGGCGCTCCATGATCCGCGCCGCCTTCGGCGTGAGGGCGATGCCCAACGCGCGCGCGATCCTGACCTTTGGGCCCCGTTTCATCGGTCGTTCCCCTGTCGTGGTGACATCCGTTCGGGGGATGAGGCTAGCCGGAAGGGCTCCGGATTGGAAGCCCGGGCTCGCGCGGGCCGGGCGGACACCGCATAATGGGACCATGTCCGATCCCCGCCTTCGAAATGTCGTGGAGGAAATGCGGGCGCAGCTCGCGAGCGCCGAGGGACTGCCGGCCGGCACCCGGCGCTCGCTCGAGGAGCTGGTGCGCGACCTGGAGACCCTGGCGGGTCCGGCCGGTGCGGACGCCGAGTTCAGCGCGTCGCTTCGCGAACGGGCCACCGACGCCCTGCGCCGCCTCGAGGCTTCCCATCCGGTCCTCTCGTCCACGTTGGGCAACGTGGTCGACACGCTGGCGTTCTTCGGTCTCTAGCTCCGCGATGCCGACTCCGCTCTCGCCCTCCAGGATGGGGCACGCGAGCCGTTGACCCGATCGCGCGTCACCCCGTGCTCGGCGGCGTGATCCGCCGGGGTCTTGTCGCCGCCTGGCTGACCACGGTCGTGGCCTGCGAGGTCCAGCGCGGCGCCCCGAGCGTGCCCCCGGCCGACCTCGTGTTCCGGCACGGCGCCGTCTACACGATCGACGCGGCCCGAAGCTGGGCGAGCGCCGTGGCCGTCCGCGGCGGGCGGATCGTCTACGTCGGCACCGACAGCCTCCCGCCGGGCGTCCTTGGGCCGCACACCGAAGTGGTGGACCTCGCCGGCCGGATGCTCCTCCCCGCCTTTCAGGACGCGCACGTACACTTGGTCGAGAGCGGCGTGGACCTGGGCCTGTGCGATCTCAATGATGCGGCGAGCGCCGCCGAGGTGCTGAGCACGATCCGCGCGTATGCCGCGGCGCACCCGACGCTGCCGTGGGTTCGCGGTTCGGGCTGGCAGCTCCCCTACTTTCCCCAGGCGAACCCCCGGAAGGAGCTGCTCGACAGCCTGGTCCCCGACCGGCCCGCGCTCCTCTGGTCTGGCGACGGGCATTCCGCCTGGGCCAACTCCCGCGCCCTCGCCCTCGCCGGCATCACGCGCGATACCCCCGACCCGCCGAGCGGGCGCATCGAGCGCGATCCGCGCACCCACGAGCCGACCGGCACACTGCGCGAGTCGGCGGGCGATCTGCTCGATTCCGTGGTGCCCACCCCGACCGCCGCCGAGCTCTCCGACGGGCTCGAGCGCGCGCAGCGGCTGGCCCACTCGTTCGGCATCACCACGATCTTCGCCGCCAACACCGGCGAGGATGAGCTCCGCACCTTTGCGGACGCCGACCGCGCGGGCCGGCTCGGGCTTCGCGTGATCGCCGCGCTGACCGCCTCGGGCGGGGGCGACACGATGCTCGCGCGGCTCCGCGACTGGCGTGCCCGGTACGCGACGCCACACGTTCGACCGGTCGCGGTGAAGCTGTTCCAGGATGGGGTCATCGAGACCCGGACTGCCGCGATGCTTGCGCCCTACCTGGACCGGCACGGCGACGCCGGCGAGCCCGTACGTGACCAGGCGACGCTGGACACCCTCACGGCCGCGCTCGACCGCGACGGCTTCCAGATCCACGTGCACGCCATCGGCGATCGCGCCATCCGGATGACGCTCGACGCGTTCGAGCACGCCGCGGCGGTCAACGGCCCCCGCGATCGCCGCGACGCCATCGCGCACCTGCAGGTGATCGACCCCGCCGACGTTCCGCGGTTCCGGAAGCTGGGGGTCGTCGCCAACTTCGAGGCCCGCTGGGCCAACGGCGACGAGTATCTCACGAAGATGGCGGAGCCCGGTCTCGGCCCGACGCGGTCCCGCTGGCAGTATCCGATCGCAAGCGTGGTCCGGAGCGGTGCGGTCGTCTCGGGCGGCAGCGATTGGTCGGTGTCGTCGCTCGATCCGCTCGAGGCCATCGAGGTCGGCATCACCCATCGTGAGCCGGGTGACACCGTCACGCGGCCGTGGAACCCCGTGGAGCGGGTCGACCTCCCCACCATGCTGGCGCTCTACACGATCAACGCTGCCTGGGCACATCATCTCGATCGGGAAACGGGGTCGGTGGAGGTGGGAAAGCTGGCCGATCTCGTGGTGCTGGACCAGAACCTGTTCGACCTGCCGGCCTCCCGGATTCACGAGGCGAAAGTCGTGCGGACGCTGCTGGAGGGGCGGACCGTCTATCGGCGTCCGGGCGACGGCACGCCGTAAGCAACTGCTCAGGGCTGCTCGCGCTCGTGCGGTCCGAGTTCGCGCATCGCCGTCTCGATCATGCGATCGAGCTCCGGCCTCGCCAGCCATCGTCCTCCCACCGCCACGCCCTCGATCCGCGCGGTATTGCCGATGTGCTCGAGGGGGTTGCCCGCGATGAGCACCAGGTCCGCCCGCTTCCCCGGCTCCACGGTTCCCCACTCGCCGAGCGCGTGGAGGAACTCCGCCGGATTCCGCGTCGCGGCTGCGAGGGCCTGCCAGGGGCTGAGGCCCGCCGCGACGAGGCTCTCGAGCTCGCGGTGGAGGGTGAAGCCGTAGCCCAGGAACCACTCGGGCGTATCCGACCCCGCGAGGATGCCGCCGCCCGAATCGGCGATCGCCTTGACCAGCCGGTTCCGCACCCCGATCCAGCGCATGCGTCGCGCTTCGCTCGGCGCCTTGGCCCAGTAGCTGTTCCGCGCGCCCAGATAGAGCTCGCGCTCGGCGGCGGGCATCATGCGCCAGTCCGGCCGGGACCGGATGAGCGAGTCCGACTGGCCGAGCCCGAACGCCTCCTTGAACATCGTGAGCGTCGGCGTGACCCAGACGCGGGCGCGTGCCGTGGCGCCGGCGATCTGCTCGACCTTCCGGTCGTCGATGTAATCGATCGTCGGCCACCGCTTCGGATAGAACACGCCGAGGTCGGAGACCGACTCGCGCGAGGGAGCCGAGTCGGCGAGCACCGACTCGACGTAGTTGTCGAGGTGCTCGATCTGCTGTCCCGCCGCGAGTGCGCGCGCCACGCCGACTCTTGGATCCACGTGGCCCACGACCCGGATCCCGTTGCGGGCGGCCTCGGCGACCACCGCCTCGTACACGGGCACCGTGATGTCGGTGGTGAGCTTGATGAAATCGTATCCGGTGTCGGCCAGCGCCTTGACCACGTCTCGCGCCGACGCCGAATCCGTGACGACTCGAGCATTGGACGTGGCCTGGCCGGTGAGCTGCGGGCTCGCGACCCACAGCTGCGGACCAAGCATGCGGCCCGCCTGGATCTCCCGGCGGAGGGCGAGATGCTCCGGCGTTCCGATCATCAGTCGCGCCGTGGTGACGCCGTTCGCGATCATCACGCCGAGCTCGGCTGGGGCGACGGAGTCGGGCGTGTCTTCGTCCGAGTAGAGATGGACGTGCATGTCGGCCAGGCCGGGAATCAGGTACTTGCCGCGCCCGTCGATGCGACGCGCCCCCTTGGGAAGCTTGGCCGCCGCGCTTGGCTCGATCCGGACAATCCGGCCGTCGCGCACCAGGACGGTCGCATCGGTGACGATCGTGTCGCGAGTCATCGGGATCACCGCGACATTGGTCACGGCGAAGGTGCCGGTCGCGAGCGCACCTCGGGAGGCCTGTGCCGCGGCCCCTGGTGCGAGGGCGAACGCGAGGACCACGGCGACAGCGGTCGAACCACACATGCGGGCTCCGGAAGCGGTGAGGGTCTTCTGCTCTACGGGCGGGTGGCGCTCAGGGGTTTCAGGTCGAGGATGCGGATGTGATCGAGGCGTGAGAGCCAGAAGCGAAAGGGGACAGTGGCTGACGGGAGCGGAAGCTGCACGGGCGGGGAGGCGATGGAGGGAGGGCGAGACTGAGACGAAGGGCGCGGGCATCGCGGACGGCACGGATACGGCGCAGATGCCGCGAGGTGGTCGCCCGGGATGAAGATGACGACCACTACTGCCTCCATCCCGCGCGACGACGTGTGATCGACTACTGCAATCCTACTCGGATCCACCCCCCGAGGCCGGGACCTGCCCACCCAGCGCCTGATACAGCGCCGCATAGGACGTCGCGGCATCCGTGTGCGCCTGCGCCAGCTGGTCCTCCGCGTCGAGCTGCGTTCGCTCGGCGTCCAGGACCTCCAGGAAGTCCGCCACGCCGCCCTCGAATCGGAGGCGGGCGAGATCCGAGGCGCGGGCGCTCGCCGCCGCGGCGTCGCGGATCCGCTCGACCCGCGCGCGCGACGTCCGGTATCGCGAGAGTCCCGTTTCGACTTCCTGGAGGGCCCGCAGCACGGTCTGGGTATACCGCGCGTCCGCTTCCTCGGCGCGCGCGCGGCTCTCATCGACGCGCGCCCGCACGCGGCCCAGGTTGAGAAACGGCCAGGTGACGATCGGCCCGACGGCGTAGCGTGAGGTGCCCTCGTCGCTGATGCGGCCGAGCTCGTCGGCGGTGTAGCCCGCGGTCGCGCTGAGGGTAATGCGCGGCAGGTAATCCGCCTTCGCCGCGCCGACGAACGCGTGCTCCGCCGCCGCCTGACGCTCGGCCGAGGCCACGTCCGGCCGGCGGCGCACGAGCGAGTCGGCGCGCTCGACCACCACGTCCGCGGGCAACGCCGGAACGGCCGCGACGGGTGCGAGCTCCACCGCTACCGCGGCCGGAGACCGGCCGACCAGGACCCCGATGGCGTACTGCGACGAGGCGACCTGAGCCTCGAGTGAGGGGATCGACGCCAGCGTGAACCCGAGCTGCGTGCGGGCCCGTTCGGTATCGAACGCCGTGCCGCGCCCGGCATCCAGCCGCTGCTGCGTGACCTCGAGCGTGCGGCGCTGGTTGTCGCCGTTACGCCGGGCCACGGCCAGCCGTTCCTGCGCGCCGCGCAGCTCGAAGTAGGTCCGCGCAAGCTCCGCAGTGAGGACCACCTGCACATCGCGCAGGTCCTCGTCGGCCGCGCCGACCAGCGCGCCCTGCGCCTGCACGTTGTGCCGGACCCGGCCGAACAGGTCGATCTCCCACGACGCGTCGAACCCGACGTCCCAGATGTTCTGGTCCGGGAACGGCGCCCCGCCGCTGATCGGGAACGTGGCCGAGGAGAGCCGCTGCCGCGTATATCCGCCGACCGCGACGACGGTCGGCGCCAGGTCGAGCGCGGTCTCCGTACGAGCCGCGCGTGCCCCGCGCACACGCGCCAGGGCCGCGTGGATGTCCAGATTGGCGCCCAGCGCCTCGGTCATCAGGCGATCGAGCGTCGTGTCCCCGAGCGCGTGCCAGTAGGTGGTGACGTCCACGGTCCCGGCTGCCGTTCGCTCAGGAGCGACCGGAACCACCTGGACGCCGGTGTCGGGGGTTGTCGGCGGCGGAAGCTCCGCCGTGGTGGTGTCCCGCGCCTTCTCGCGGAACTCGGCCGGCACGGCGACGGGCGACGGCCGGTACCCCGGCGCGCTCGAGCAGCCGGGGAGCGCGAGGGTCGCGAGAATGAGGAGGTTCCTACGCATGGATCGCCTCCGCGGCCGGCCGCTCGGTAGGCGTTGTGCTCGAGCGCTGCCGGCGCTCGACGATGCGCGAGATGACGACGTAGAACACCGGCGTGAGCACGAGGCCGAAGAAGGTCACGCCAAGCATGCCCGAGAACACCGCCACGCCCATCGCGTGCCGCATCTCGGCGCCGGCCCCGCTCGAGAACACCAGCGGGAGCACGCCCATGATGAACGCGAACGACGTCATGAGGATGGGCCGAAGCCGGATGCGGCAGGCCTCGAGCGCCGCTTCGACGGCGGACCGGCCCCGCATGTGGAGCTCGCGCGCGAACTCGACGATCAGAATCGCGTTCTTGCAGGCCAGGCCGATGAGCACGAGGAACCCGATCTGCGTGAAGATGTTGTTGTCGCCCTTCGTGAGAAACACGCCCGTGATGGCGCAGAGCAGCGACATGGGGACGATCAGGATAACCGCGAGCGGTAGCGACCAGCTCTCGTATTGCGCCGCGAGGACCAGGAACGCGAGCAGCACGCACAGCGGGAACACGAAAATCGCGCTGTTGCCGGCCAGGCGTTGCTGGTAGCTGAGGTCGGTCCACTCATAGCCGATGCCGTTGGGCAGCACCTCGGCCGCGATCCGCTCGATTGCGGCCTCGGCCTGCCCCGAGCTGAAGCCGGGCGCCGGGCCGCCGTTGATGTCGGCCGCCGGGTATCCGTTGTACCGGAGGGACTGGTCGGGCCCGTGCGATTCCCGGACCTGCACGACCGAGCCAAGCGGCACCATGGCGCCCGCCGCGTTCCGCACCTTGAGCTGCGTGATGTTGTCGGCGGTGGCGCGGTACTGCGCGTCGGCCTGCACCTTGACCTGGTACGTCCGGCCGAAGCGGTTGAAGTCGTTGGCGTACACCGAGCCCAGGTACACCTGCATCGTCTGGAAGAGATCGGTGAGCGAGATCCCCTCCTGCTTCACTTTCTCGCGGTCGACCACGACCTCGAGCTGGGGAACGTTGATCCGGTAGCTGGTGAACACGCCGGCGAGCTCGGGGGTCTGGTACGCCCGCCCGATCAGCGCCTGAGTGGCGTCGTTGAGTGCCGCCTCTCCCAGGCCGGCGCGGTCCTCAACCATGAGCTTGAACCCGCCAACCTGGCCCAGGCCGTTGACGGGCGGGGGCGGGAACACGGCCACGAACGCATCCTGAACGCTCGAGAACTTGCCGTTGAGCGTCCCCGCGAGCGTGAGCCCGTATTCCGCCTTGCTCTTGCGCTCGTCGAACGGCGTGAGCGGGAAGAACACGATGCCGGCATTCGGCGAGTTGACGAAGCCGTTGATCGAAAGCCCGGGGAACTGCACCGAGTTGGCGACGCCGGGTTCGTGGCCGCCGATATCGGCCATCTGGCGCATGACCTTCTCGGTGCGGTCGAGCGTCGCGGCGTCGGGCAGCTGCGCGAACGCCACGAGGTACTGCTTGTCCTGGGTGGGCACAAACCCGTGCGGCACCTTGTTGAAGCCCACGAACGTGAGCGCCAGCAGCCCGGCGTACACCGCGAGCGCGATACCTCCCGTCCGGATGACCCGTGCCACGCCGTGGCCGTAGGCTGTCGACGCGCGTTGAAAGCCCCGGTTGAAGGGACGGAAGATCCACCCGAGGCTCCGATCGAGAAGCCGCGTGAGCCGGTCGGGCGGCGCCTCGCGGCTCCTGAGCAGGATGGAGCTCAGGGCGGGGCTCAGCGTGAGCGAGTTCAAGGCCGAGATGACGGTCGAGAAGGCGATCGTGAGCGCGAACTGGCGGTAGAACTCGCCCGTCAGGCCGCTGAGGAACGCCACCGGCACGAACACGGCGCAGAGCACCAGGCAGATGGCGATGATCGGCCCGCTCACCTCTTCCATGGCCTTGTGCGACGCGTCCCGCGGCGAAAGGCCGGCCTCGATGTTGCGCTCGACGTTCTCGACCACGACGATTGCGTCGTCCACCACGATGCCGATGGCAAGCACCAGCCCGAACAGCGACAGCGTATTGATCGAGAAGCCGAAGCCCAGCAGGATGGCGAACGTGCCCACGATCGAGATCGGTACCGCCACCAGCGGGATGATGGAGGCGCGCCAGGTCTGGAGGAACAGCACCACCACGAGGACGACCAGCAGGATCGCCTCGAACAGCGTCTTCACCACCTCGTGGATCCCGTCCCGCACGTTGGTCGTCGGGTCGTAGACGATCCGGTACTCCACGCCCTCCGGGAAGTTCTTTTTGAGCCCTTCCATCGTCTGGCGGACGGTGGTGGAGAGCTGGAGCGCGTTGGATCCCGGCGCTTGGAAGATGCCGATGCCGACCGCCTCCCGATTGTTCAGCAACGAGCGGAGCGCGTAGTCTCCGGCCGCGAGCTCGAGGCGCGCCACGTCGCGGAGCCGCGTGATCTCCCCGTTCTCGCCGGTCTTGAGGATGATGTCGCCGAACTCCTTCTCGTCGAGCAGGCGGCCGCGGGCGTTCACGCTGAGCGTGTAATCGACCGGTACGGGCATCGGGGGGGCCCCGACCACGCCGGCCGCGACCTGCACGTTCTGTTCACGGATGGCGCTCACCACGTCGCTCGCGGTCAAGCCGCGGGACGCCACCTTGCCGGGATCGAGCCACACCCGCATGGCATAGTCGCCGCCGCCGAACACCTGGACCTGCCCCACGCCGGGGATCCGGGCCAGCACGTCCTTGACCTGCAGCAGCCCGTAGTTCCGCAGGTACACGACGTCATACCGGTTATCGGGCGAGACGAGGTGCACCACCATGATGAAGTTGGGCGAGCTCTTGACGGTGGTGACGCCGAGCTGGCGCACCTCCTCCGGCAGGCGGGGCAGGGCCTGGCTCACGCGGTTCTGCACCTGCACCTGCGCCAGGTCCACGTCGGTGCCGACCCGGAAGGTCACGGTGAGCGTGAGCACGCCGTCCGAGGTGCCCTGGGACTGCATGTACAGCATGTTCTCGACGCCGTTGATCTGCTCTTCGAGCGGTGTCGCGACGGTCTCGGACAGCGTCCGGGGGTTGGCGCCCGGATAGATCGCCCGGACCACGACCGAGGGCGGCACGACCTCCGGGTACTCGCTGATCGGCAGCGTGAACATCGCGATCAGGCCCGAGATGAAAATCACGATCGACAGCACGGCCGCGAAGATCGGCCGATCGATGAAGAAGCGGGAGAGTCCCATGGTCTAGCGCTCCGCGACGGTCGAATCGGACGAGTCGGTCATGGCGACGACCTTCGCGGTGACCTTCATCCCCGGCCGCACCCGCATGAGCCCGTTGACCACCACCTTGTCACTGGGCTCGATGCCCGAGCGCACGATGCGCAAGCCGTCGTCCGAGAGGCGGCCGAGCTGGACCGGCCGATACATGAGGCTGTCGCCCTTGCCGAGCACCAGGACGAACTTGCGGTCCTGGTCGGTGCCGACGGCCGCGTCGCGCACGAGGAGAGCCGGTGCGCTCTGGCTGCCCACGAGCTTGACCCGGGCGAAGAGGCCCGGGGTGAACCGGCGGTCACGGTTGGAGAAAATCGCGCGGGTCCGGATGGTCCCGCTGGCCGGGTCGATCCGGTTGTCCACGAAGTCGAGCCGCCCCTCGTGGGGGAAGCCGGTCTCGTTGGCCAGCCCGAGGTACACGGGGAAGCGTGCGTCGCTCCAGCCCCGGTGGCCCGCGGCGGCGGCGCGCCCGGAGTAGCGCAGGTAGGTCTGCTCGTCGCTGTCGAAGTAGAGGTACATGGAGTCGAGCGACACGACGGTCGTGAGCAAGGTGGCGTCGGGCGGCCCCGACTGCACGAGGTTTCCCTCGGTCACTTCCGCGCGGCTCACGCGGCCGGTGATCGGCGAGCGCACCACGGTCCAGCCGAGGTTGAGCCGGGCGTTCGCGACCGCGGCTTCGGCGGCCTGGACCGATGCGACGCCGTTGGCCTGGGCACTGACCCGGCTGTCGAACTCCTCGCGCGAGATGGCCTGGACGTTCACCAGCTTCTCGGCGCGGGCGACTTCACGCGCGGCCAGATCGGACGCGGTGCGCGCCTGCTCGAGCTGGGCCTGCGCTTGCGCCAGGTCGGCCTGGTATTCCCGCGGGTCGATCTCGAAGAGCACCTCGCCCTTCCGGACTTCGCGCCCTTCGGTGAACGTGACCCGCTTGATGTAGCCCGACACGCGGGGTCGGATGTCCACGTGGTCGACCGCCTCGAGTCGGCCGCTGAACTCGTCCCACTCGGCGATGTCGCGCTGGAGGGCCGGCGCCACGCTGACGGCCGGTGGCGGGGGTTGGGCCGGCGGCTTGGCCGAGCAGCCCGCGAGGACACCGAGGAACGAGGCGACCAGAACGACCAGCGGAAGCGATCGGGACGGCATGCCATCCTCCATGAGCGCCGCGGCCCCACGAGGGGGCCGGTCAACCGTTACGATAGTTTTACAACCATCTAACACCTTCGTGGGAACGCGGCGCCACGCTTCGCGTTGGCCCTCTTCTACACCTTCTCCTATGCCGTCTTGCCGATCCTACGCATCAGCTCGGCCGTGTAGGCTCGCAGGACGTCCCGCCGTACCTCGCAGTGCAGGTATTGACCCGCCTTGCGTGCGTCCACCAGCCCGGCACGGACCAGCTCCTTGATGTGGTGCGAGATCGTCGCCTTGGAGACCGGGAACTGGTCCCGGAGACGGCTGCAGGGACACGGACGCTCCCCTGCGATCGTTTCCAGCAGCGCCATGCGCCTCGGGTCCGCCAGCGCCTTGGCGATGAGCTCGAACTGGCGGCTGGTCAGGCGGTGCTCGGCACCATCACGTGTAGTCACAGTTCAATGGTTATCGAACTCCTTCCACCGTGTCAACCCCGGGTCTCGCCGCGAAGTTCCCGGTTCATCGAACCGGACGGCCTGCCCCGGGAGCGATGCTCCGCCAGGAATGACCGCGTGCGGGAGGCATCATCCCCGGTTACCGGAACGTCCCGGGGCTCACCTCATAGGTCAGGTGATAGCGCCCCGCCTCCTCCTCCGGCGCCCAGAAGCCGAGCTGCTCGGTCCACCGAGTGGTCTGCAGTTTCCGTCCGCGCAGCGTCAGGAATCCCGCGGCGCGCGTCGTGACCACGCCGAGTCCCCGCAGGTCCGCGAGCCCGCGAAGCGTGACGCCGCTGCGCTCGGTGACGAGCCGGCGCGCGGCCACCGGGCCGATGCCGGGCACCCGGAGCAGCGTCTCCCGGTCCGCGCGTGTGACCTCGACCGGAAATCGCTCGGGATGCGCCAGGGCCCACGCGGTCTTCGGATCCACGCCGAGCGGCAGATTGCCGGTGGGCTCGAACACGACCTCCTCCGCGCCGAAGCCGTAGTCGTGGAGCAGATAGTCTGCCTGATACAGCCGGTGCTCGCGGAGCGCCGGCGCCGCCGGCACCCCCTCCATCGGCGTGTCCTTGATCGGGCGAAACGCCGCGAAGTGCGCGTGGTGGATGCCACCGCGGGCCTGCAGCCGGCCTACCGTCTCGATGAGCGTGCGATCGGTGTCCGGCGTGGCGCCCACGACGAACTGCATCGTGATGCCCGCGACCCCACCGGGGTGCAGCGGATCCCCCGGCCGGCCATGGGCCCGGGCCGTGCGCTCCTCGAGCACCAGAGCGCGCACACGCTCGAGATTTTCGATGGCGACGGGCAGGCTCTTCTCCGGCGCGATGCGCGACAGGCTCTGTCCGCACGGGGCCTCGAGGTTGAGTGACACCCGGCTCGCGAGCGCGGTAAGGCGCTCGATCTGCGCCGGCTCCGCGCCGGCGACCAGCTTGACGTGGATATACCCCGTGAACCCGTGGCGCTCGCGGAGGAGCTCGAGGGCCGCGATGAGGTTGTCCATCACCTTCACGGGGTTGCTCGGAATGCCCGTGGTGACGAAGAGTCCGTCCACCCAGCCGCGCCGCAGGGCGCCAAGAAAGATGCGCACCAGCTCCTCGGGCTTGAGCAGCGTGCGCGGCATGTTGCGGTCCCGGCGCATGGGGCAGTAGTGGCAGTTGTAGCTGCACGCGTTCGTCATCAAGATTCGCAGCAGACGCGTTTCCCGTCCGCCGGACCGGAGGCGACGAATGTTGAGCGGCCCGAGCGCGCCGGACTGCCGCGCGTGGCGGAGGCGGGGCGGGGTTGGCGGCCCCTCCCGGTCGTCCTGGGCCAAGGTGATCAGGGTGTCGAGCTTTCGCTCCAAGTCGGGCACGTGCAGCATCGGGCTTCCTCCGGTCTGGGACCTGCACTAGAGTACCCGAACAAAACCCGAAGCACAAGAGAGGCGGAACCCCCCACCGTGGACCAGGACTTTCGAGACCATCTCGCCCGAAGCCTCGCATGGGGCGAGGCCCATATGACGTTCGATGACGCGGTCGCCGACCTCGCGCCGCCGCTCCGCAGCCGCACGCCGGCCGGACTGCCCTATTCGCCCTGGCAGCTCCTCGAGCACATTCGGATTACTCAGCACGACATCCTGGATTTCTGCCGCAACCCGGACTATGAGGAGATCACCTGGCCGGACGACTACTGGCCGAAGTCGCCGGCCCCACCGTCGGAGGCCGCCTGGGACACGAGTGTGCGGAAGGTCGGGGAGGATCGCGCCGCGCTTCAGGCGCTGGCGCGCGACACCTCCATCGACCTCGCGGCCACCATCCCGCACGGGAGCGGGCAGACATATCTGCGCGAGATCCTGCTGGTCCTCGACCACACGGCCTTCCATCTCGGTGAGCTGATCGTGGCGCGCCGGCTGCTGGGGGCCTGGCCACGCTGACCTCGCCGGGCCACCGTCGCTGCAGACCCCGACTAGTTTTCCGGTCCAAGACGCCCAACGACCGGATGGTACGTGACCACGGACGCCATCGAAAAACCGCAGCCCACGGCCAGGCCGGCCCCCCACGACGACGAAGCCGAGCGCATCGGGAGCACCCGCTGGCTCATCCTCCTCGGTCTCATCACCGCCGCCATCATGGAGGTGCTCGACACCACGATCGTGAACGTGGCGTTGCCGCAGATGGCCGGCAATCTGGGAGCGACCCAGCAGGAGATCAGCTGGGTGAGCACCGGGTACATCCTGTCCAACGTGGTCGTGCTCCCGATGACCGCGTTCTTCACCGAGCGGTTCGGCCGCCGGCGCTACCTGACCGCCTCGATCATCCTGTTCGCGGTCGCCTCGTTTCTCTGCGGCACCTCCCACTCGCTGGTCGAGCTCGTCATCTGGCGCATCGTCCAGGGCGCGGGCGGCGCGGCGTTGCTCTCCACGGCCCAGGCCACCATTCGGCAGATCTTCCCGCGAGAACAGCAGGGCCTGGTTCAGGCCATCTTCCTGCTGGGTATCATCGTCGCGCCGACCCTGGGGCCCACGCTCGGTGGCTGGATCACGGACAACTACACCTGGAACTGGTGCTTCTTCATCAACGTGCCGATCGCCATCGCGGCGACCTTCCTGGTGACGACGTTTCTCAAGGATCCGCCGGGCCAGACGCGCCGGGCGGGACGGGTCGACTGGCTCGGCATAAGCCTGCTCACGGTGGGCCTCGGCGCGCTTCAGTATGTGCTCGAGGAGGGCAATCAGGACGACTGGTTCTCCGACCCGCTGATCCTCCGTCTGGCGATCGTGGCGGCCGGGTGCCTGATCACCATGGTCTGGTGGGAGCTCACGCCGCGCAACACGCACCCCGTGGTGAACTTCCGGGTGCTCAAGAACCGCGAGCTGGCCGCGTCCATCTTCCTGTTCGTGGCGCTCGGGTTCGGCCTCTACGGCGGCGTGTTCATCTTTCCGCTGTTCACGCAGACCATCCTCCACTTCACGCCCACGGAGACCGGGCTCGCCCTGCTACCGGGCGGTCTCGCGACCGCGGCCACCGCGCTCATCTGCGGGCGCCTGCTCAACGGCCCGCGGCCGTTGGTCGACCCGCGGATCCTCATCGCGATCGGCGTCGCGATCTTCGTGTCCGCGATGTGGGACCTGGGCCACCTCACGACGGCAGCGGGCGAGCCCGACGTGCGGTTCGCGCTCATCGTGCGCGGCGCCGGGCTCGGCTTCCTGTTCACGCCGATCAACAACGTCGCCTACGCCAGCCTCAAGCCGAGCGAGGCCCAGCAGGCGGCGGGACTCATCAACCTCGCGCGGCAGCTCGGCGGCTCGTTCGGCATCGCCATCCTCGCGACCTATCTCACCGTCCACAACCAGTACCACCGAGTGGACCTGCTGACGAACGTCTATCCCGGACAGCGGCTGCTGGAGGAGCGGATTCAGGCGCTCACCGCCACCCTGGTGGCGCATGGCTATGGCCCCGACGCGGCCCATCGGGCCGCTCTCGCGCTGCTCGACCAGGAAGTTTCGCGTCAGGCGGCGATGCTGAGCTATAACAACGCCTGGATGCTGCTCCTGATCAGCTTCCTCGTGGTTTCGCCCGCGATTCTGCTGCTGCGACGTCACACGGGCGGCGCGGCGCCGCCGAGGGATGCGCATTGAGTGAGTCCGCTCCGCGCCGCCGCCGTCCCAACGTGAGCGCCGGCCTGCTGCTCTACCGCAGAGGCGGGCACGGGCTCGAGGTGCTGTTGGCCCATCCGGGCGGCCCGTTCTGGCGCGACCGGGACGCCGGCGCCTGGACGATTCCGAAGGGCATCGTGGACGAGGGCGAGGAGCTGCTCGACGCCGCGCGCCGAGAGTTCGTGGAGGAGACCGGCATCCGTCCCGTGGGTCCATTCCTCGCCCTCGGCAGCGTTCGACAGAAGGCGGGAAAGGTGGTGCATGCCTGGGCGTGGGAGGGCGATGCGGACGCCAGCGCCATCGTCAGCAACATGGCGCGAGTCGAGTGGCCACCGGGCTCGGGACGCTGGGTGACGTACCCCGAGGTGGACCGGTGCGCGTGGTTCGATCCGGAGACGGCGCGAGGACGCATGAACCCGGCCCAGGCGGAGCTGATCGGTCGGCTCGAATCCGCGCTGGCGGAGCAGGGCGGCGGGCGGTCGGAGTCCGCCGGAGGCGGCTGAGCCGCTCTCCGGGGCGTCGCGGGGCCTCCTGAGGCGAGGCCCCGCGATCGCGGCTAGGGTGTCGAGGTTCTGACCGGGTGGGTGACCGGGAGGGCTTCCCCGATCGCGACGACCGCCGCCGGATCCGGCGGGCAGGTGGGATGTCCCCATCCGCTGGCGCTCTGGCCGCTGCCGTCGATGTCGAACACGATGTTGTCGGTGCCGCTGGCGGGGTCGACGCCTCCCGGGACGTAGTCGAGCAGCAGCGCGTGCCGCAGCTTCCACGCGATGGTATGGTCGGCGCACGAGGTGTCCCCGCTCAAGCCGAGGGCGCCGATGACCTGCCCGCTGACGTCGTAGAGCGCCAGTCCTCCGCCGAACACGTTCACTCCGCCGATTCGCTTCCCCAGCATGAAGTCGTTGGCCGTCCCGTAGTCGTCGGCGTTTCCGCCGTACGCGACGTCCGGATTTACGGGGTTGCTCTCCTGCAGGCCGAAAAGGCTCCCGCCCGGCTGAACGGCGCTGTAGAGATTCGCGGTGGAAAGCGCCAGCCCGTCCAGGCTGAGACTGTTCGCCGTGTTCGCCTTCTGGGCGGAGATGACCCGGGAGGCGGGCCACTGATCGTCCTCGGCGGTGCCCGAGAAGGTGACGACGCGAACGATGCCGCTTCGATCCACGATCGTGGCCCACATCTGGAGGTTGAACCCTCCGTTGTTGGCCGAGTCCACGATCGGATCGAGGAGCGCCTTGACCTGATCCAGCGTCGGGAGGTTCGGACTCGCGTCCGGTCCCACCGAGCCATTGTCCTCACTGTCGTCGCTGCAACCGCCGATCGCCAGCACCATCGCGAAGGCCGCGGCCCACGCCGCGGCACGCCCGCGTGCGAGACACCACATGTCCGCATCCTTTCCGCTGGGGAGAATTGCGTGCAGGGACCAAACGCCTCGGCTCGCTCGGGCGCACGTTCGGCGAGCGAGTCTGCGGTAGCTCGGCGGTCGTGGTGCTCGCAGGGAGATCCCTGCGGGCGTCGAGGACCCGTGGCTTTGCGTCACCGGCTTTCGCCGGGTATGCGTTTCACTTTGAGGTAGTGGTTCCAACGTAGGAAGCTGGGGCGATGCGGTCAAGCAGATCAGCGGCCGGAGAACTCGTCCATCCCGCAATAGTTGAGGAATGCGACCATGTCCTCGGCCTCCTGCGGCGTCGAGACCATGATCGTGGTGTCGCCGCGCTGGACGAGCGGGATGAAGTCCAGTCCGCCGCGTCCGGGCTTCTTGAGCGGCTTGGTTCCGATCTTCCATGGGCCACCCTGCAGCAGGTGCGCGGGCGGTCCCCCGCCGAGCACGACCGAGATGAAGCGCCGCAGCAACACAGGATCCCGGCGCAACCGGCCGCGCGGCCTGCGCTGATGCATGATCAGGGCCACCAGCTCGAGTTGCGCACGCTGGCAGTACGTCTGCGCTTCAAAGTCGTCCATGATTGTCTCCAATGGGACGGTACTAGATAACGAGCCGCGCGTCAAACCAGTGTGATCAGGCTCACCCCGCGGACTGCCGAGCGACGAGTTCCAGCCCGGAGGGTCGATCGTCCGAGACGACGTGACCCCTCGTGGACGCCACGCGGTGTGAGTTGGAACCCGGCGAGGCCCGCGCGAATTGGATTACGCTGAAGAGAGTCGGAGCTCCCAGGTTCAGCGTTGAACGTGATGCGCCGAAAGGACGTGGAGGTTCGAACGAATGCACGCGCACGTGATGGAGATCGACCCGTTGTTCGGCGCCATCCTGGGGCAGGTGGCGAACACCGTTCTGGCCGCCGTCGCGGCCTCCTGGATCGCGTTGTTGTTCCACGAGCTGGGCCACGCCTGCGCCGCGCTGCTGGTTGGCGTCCGTATCTGGGGCGTCCGCCTGGGCGTCGGTCCTATCCTCTGGCGCGGCACGATCGCGGATTGCCGGGTGCATCTGGCATTGCTGCCGTTTGTCGGCGCCGTCCAGCTACTCGATGAGGACGCATCTGCCATCGGATATCGAGACATCGTGGGAGGCCGCTGGCGGTTCGAGTGGGGGCCGGAGGCCTGGCGGGCACCCATCATCTCCGCGGCCGGGGGCCTGAGCAACCTCGCCGGCGCGCTGCTGCTGTCCGGATGGTGGGATTGGATGGGCCAACCCGCCCTCGGCACCACGCTGGGCGATCTGCTGCTGATCGCCATCGCCTGCAACCTCACGGGCTACCTCAATCTGTTTCCGTGCTTTCGATCCGATGGAACTCACCTGCTCGCGCACGTGCGGGCGGCGCGGGTTGGCCGGGGACTGGCGCGCGCGTCATAGCCTGCCACAGCCCAAGCTGCGCGCGGCGCGCTCGGTACCCCTGGCCCGCGCGCTCCGTGTGCCGCCATGAATGCCTCTAGTCCGGCCTCTGAGTGACAGAAAGTGCACTCTGGGCGTCCTTCCATTATCTGTGTTCTGTTGCCTGTGTTCTGTCGCAATGACTTCGTCACCTTGGCGCGCCTGTTGCCGCACGCGGTGACGGTGCCTCGCGTCCTTCCGGCCAAGCCTCGCTGAGGCAGGGACTTGCCTGGAATTACGCCATGTAGGATCGCGCCGGTGGCCCTGCGGTTCGCCACGCGGCGGCAGAAACGCTGGCCTCGCACGCTTCCACGTCATCCATCGTCCACCGCTTGTCGGAAGGCCGCATGATCGCCTCGCGTCGACTGCTCTCGGGCATCCTCGTGCTGCTGGTCGGCTGTGCAGGAGGTGACCCAATCGAACCGAGCGTCGGCAGCCTGATGGTCAGCGTCACGGGCCTGCCGAACGGGGCCGATGCGGCCGTCACGGTCACCGGCCCCGATGGGTACGCCCACGACCTGAGCGCGTCGGAGACGCTGGGCGGCCTCGCGTCGGGCAGCTACACGGTGGTGGCCGACGTGGTGAGCAGCGGCGGTCAGTCCTACCAGGCGACGGTGCCTACCCAGACCGTGGCGGTGTCCGCTTCGACCGCGACGGCGAACGTGGTCTACGGCCTGGCCGACGGGAGTCTCACCGTGAACGTGGCGGGCTTGCCGGCGGGCGCCACAGCCGCGATCCATGTCGCCGGCCCGAACGGGTACGCCGATGATGTGACCGCGACCGCCACACGCATCGGCCTCGACCCCGGGGTGTACACGCTCACCGCGCAAAGCGTCTCACCCGGCGGCACGACTTACAATCCGAGCCCGGGCAGCCAGGTGGTGAGCGTGGGGGCGGGCGGCAACGCGACCTCCAACGTGAGCTATACCGCGGGTTCCGGCAGCGGGTTCAACCTGCGTATCGACGGGCTCTACCTGACGCAGAGCATCCAGACCTACACCGGCACCGTGCCTCTGGTGAAGGGCCGGGACGGATACCTGCGTGTGTTCGTTACCGCCAACGCCTCGAACATCGTTGCTCCCCAGGTGCGGGTGCGGTTCTACAACGGCCCCTCGTTGGTATCGACGCTCACCCTCGCGCCTCCCTCCACGTCCGTGCCGCTCTTTCCCGACGAGGGGACGCTGAGCTCGTCATGGAACGTGGCCGTGTCCAGGACGCTCATTCAGCCAGGCCTCGCGGTGCTCGCCGACGTGGATCCGGGCAACTCGGTGGCGGAGGCGGACGAGACCGACAACGAGTTCCCGGCGGCCGGTACGCCGCTGCCGCTCGACGTGCACGTGAGCCCCACCTTCAGCGTGCGGTTCGTGCCGGTGCTGCAGAGCGTGAATGGCCGGCAGGGCAACGTCACCAACGCCAACAAGGACGACTTCCTCGCCGCGACGATGAGGATGCACCCGCTGGCGGCGTACGACGCAGATCTCCGCGCGCCCTACACCACGACCGCGCCCGCGCTGGATGCGGGCAACGACAACAACGCCTGGACCACGATCCTGAGCCAGGTGGATGCGCTGCGCGCCACGGACGCGAGCTCACGCTACTACTTCGGCGTCGTGAGCCCGCCCTACGGCAACGGCGTCGCGGGCATCGGGTACGTCGGCGGGGAGACCGCCATCGGCTGGGACAAAAACGGGGCGGACCAAGTCGCGGCGCACGAGTGGGGACACAACTGGGGCCGGAGCCATGCGCCGTGCGGCAATCCGTCCGGCCCCGATGGGAACTATCCCTACGCGGGCGGCGCGATCGGCGCCTACGGGCTCGATGTGGCGATCCTCTCGCTCAAGCCGCCTACCTTCACGGACGTCATGGGCTACTGCAACAACGAGTGGATCAGCGACTACACCTACAAGGGTGTGCTCGACTGGCGCGAGACGCAGACCGATGTCGCCTCGGCGTTCGCGCAGGCGATGCAGCCCTGTCTCCTCGTATGGGGACGCATCGAGAACGGCCAGCCGGTCCTCGAGCCGGCCTTCCAGGTCGTCACCCGGCCGCGCCTGCCGTCCAGAGCGGGCGCATACAGCGTCGAGGGTCGCGACGCTACCGGGGACCGGGTGTTCCAGGTGAGCTTCGAGCCTCAGGAAGTCGCCGACGATCCGAATGGCGGTCGGCACTTCGCATTCGCGGTGCCGCTTCAGCCCGATCGGGCCGGACGACTCGACGAGATCCGGCTCAGTGTCCCCGGGCGGCCGTCGGTGTCCGTTCGCGGGGTCGCCTCCGCCGGCGCGCCGGTCGATGTGCGGACCGCACGTTCGGCGGCGGGCCGGGTGTCGGTCCGGTGGGATGCCTCGGCCCACCCGATGGTGATGGTCCGGGACCCGAGCACGGGGCAGGTGCTCTCGTTCGCCAGCGGGGGCTCGGCGGAGGTCGCGACCGACCGGACCAGCCTCGACGTTCAGCTGTCAAACGGGGTCGTGGGACGCTCGGTGCGTGTCGCGGTGCCGGCTCGATGATGCGGCTGGCGCCTGTCCGTTGGTCTGTTCTGATCGCCGTGGCCGCGGCGTGCGGTCAGCGGCCGGCACCACCGCCGCAGACCGATCCGGCGCTGGCCGACGGCCGCATCACGCTGGAGCGGCGGCCATGTTTCGGCGCCTGTCCGGTGTACACGGTCACGCTCGAACGCACCGGTGAGGTCGCCTATGAGGGGCGGCGTTTCGTCGCCGACAGCGGCGCGCATACGGGCTCGATTCCGCCCGCGCGGGCCGACAGCCTCTTCCGCGAGGTCGAAGCGGCAGGGTGGTTCGCCTTCGCCGACCGGTACGCGATGGGCGAGCCGGACTGCGAGCGCTACGCGACCGACTTGCCGTCCGTCATCACGGAGGTGCGGATGAATGGGCGCACCAAGCGGATCGAACACGATCATGGATGCATGGGCGCGCCCGAGCAGCTCGCGGCGCTCGAGCAGCGGATCGATGAGGTAGCAGGCGTGCGGAGGTGGGTCGGGAGATAGGCGTGGTGTAATGGAAAGCAGTTATGGAACCCCTCGAGTGATCGGCTTCATGCCGATGTTCTACCGGCGCTCCCCTCGTTGATCCCCGCCCTCACCCGATCTTTCCGGGATCGAGCCGGTCCCGCACCGCATCGCCCAACAGTGTCGCCGCCACGACGACGAGCACCAGCGCGACTCCCGGAGCCGTTGCGACCCACGGCGCGTTGACCAGCGTGTCCCGCCCGGAGGCGATGAGGTTGCCCCACGACGGGGTCGGCGGTTGCACGCCCAACCCGAGAAACGACAGACCCGCCTCGAGCAGGATCGCGTTGCCAAGGCCGAGCGCGGCGGCGACGATCACCGGCGTCATCGCGTTGGGCAGGATGTGCCGCACGAGGATACGTGTACCCGGGACACCGAGCCCGATGGCGCTTTCCACGAAGGGCCGTCCCGTGAGCGTCCGCACCTCCGCATGGACCAGTCGCGCGATCGTCATCCAGCCGGTGAGCCCGAGCACCACGATCACGAGCCCGGCGCTCGGCTGCCAGAGGGAGGCCAGAAGGAGGAGCAACACGACCCGCGGGAGCGCCAGCGCGAAATCGGTGAGTCCGAGCAGGGTGGTCCCGAGCCACCCGCGCCAGAAGCCCGCGGCCGCTCCGACCGCCACGCCGACGACCACCGACAGCAGGACGGCCAGCACGCCGACGCCGAGCGACACGCGCGCCCCGTACACGAGTCGTGCCCACACGTCCCGGCCGAACCGATCGGTGCCGAGGAGGTGGAAGGCGCCGAAGGGATCGGTGGCGAGCGGTGGCAGGAACCGGGTCAGCACGATGTCGTGCTGGGCGATCGGATCGCCCGCGAGGAGGGGAGCGAGGACCGCCGCGAGCGCGGCAGCCGCCAGCAGCCCGGCGCCCACGGCCGCGCGGCGATCGAGGAAGAGCCGGCGTGCCTCGCCTCTCAACCTGGGTCCCTCGTGGCGAGTCTCATCGTCTCGGCCTCATCGTACTCTCGGGTCAGCCCAGCTCACGAGCACCTCCGCGAGCAGGTTGCCGAGCACGACGAGGACCGCGCTCACCGCCGTCGCCGCCATCACGACCGGATAGTCGCGCGCCTGAACCGCCTCGACCAGGACCCGTCCCACTCCGGGCCAGGCGAAGATGGCCTCGATGAAGACGGCGCCCGAGAACAGCGTCGGCAGCGAGAGCCCAAGCAGGGTGAGCACCGGGATGAGGGCGTTCCGGAGGACGTGCCGCACGGTCACGCGGCTCTCGGAGAGCCCCTTGGATCGGGCCACCGTCACGAATGGCGCGCCGGCCACGTCGAGCATCGCGCCGCGCACGAAGCGCGCGGTGCCGCCGACGCCGACCAGCGTGAGCGTGGCGAGCGGAAGCGCGAGGTGGCGCAGGCGATCGGCTACGCGCGCCGCCGGCGGGAGGAAGTCCGCATCGAACCCGGCCGCGCCGAAGGCCGGCAGCCACCGCAGCCGGTAGGTGAACAGCATGACGAGCATGAGCCCGAGCCAGTAGCCGGGCAGGGCGAACAGCGTGACCGTGGCCACCGAGAGCGCCGTATCGAGGGTGCCGCCGCGCGCGGCCTGCACGACGCCGACCGCGATGCCCAGCAGGTAGCTCAGCACCAGTGAGAGGCCGACGAGGCACACGGTGGCGGGCCACGCCTCGCCGAGCATCGTGCGGACCGGGCGCCCGGTGGCGATGCTGGTGCCCCAGTCCCCGCGGGCGAAGCGGCCGAGCCACGCGGCGTATTGGGCCGGCAACGGACGGTCGAGGCCGAGGGTGTGGCGTTGAGCGGCGAGCTGCTCGGCGCTGGCCGCGGGGCCGACGAGGAGGAGCGCTGGGTCGCCGGGCGCGAGACGGAGGAGGGCGAACATCAGCGTCACCACGCCGAGGACCACGGCAAAGCCGCTGATCGCGCGGCGGGCGAGTGCGTGCATGGGATGCAATCTTCGCGGGTCGGGGTTGCCGCGCCAGCGCACGGGCGCTTCGGCGAGCGCCGGGCCATCCTGCGGCGCGGCTTGGCTCGTGCACGCGCCTGGACCCTGTGGCCCGAAGCGCTCTACCTTTCGCCGTGCCTTCGCGCCTTTCCGTCCTGCTGGCGGCGCTCGTCGCCTTCACCGGCTGCCAGCCGGGCGCGGCGCGACGCGGCGCGACCGTCATGTTCGCCTCGGGCGCCGACCTGCAGAGCATCAATCCGTTGCTGACGCTCCATCCGCTTGCCCGCCAGGTCGAGCGCTACGTCCTGCTCATGACCCTCGCCCGGTACGATTCGGCGCTCGTTGCGCAGCCCTACCTCGCACGATCGTGGGATTGGGCCGCGGACCGGCGGACCCTCGTCATGCACCTCGTCACGGGCGTGCGATGGCACGACGGCGCGCCGACGACCGCGCGCGACGTGCGCTGGACGCTCGAGGCGGCGCGGGATCCGGTCGTCGGCTATCCTCGGGCCGGCGAGCTCACGGCGCTCGAGCGAGTCGAAGCGACGGACGACTCGACCGTGATGCTTCGATTCGACGCACCCCGGGCGCGGTTTCCCGACGTGCTCACCGACCTCGCCATCGTTCCCGCGCATCTGCTCGACACCGTGCCGCGAGGCCGGCTGCGCCAGGCCTCCTGGAACGAGCATCCCGTCGGCAACGGCCCCTTCCGCTTCGTCGCGCACGAGCCCAACCGCCGCTGGGTCTTTGCGGCCAACCCCGGCTTTCCCGTCGCGCTCGGCGGTCCGCCCAAGCTCGACCGCCTCATCATCGTCGTCGTGGACGAGCCCGCCACCAAACTCGCGGCGCTGACCGCGGGTGAGCTGGACTTCGCCGGCATCCAGCCGGCGCACGCGGCGTTCGTCGCGCGCGATCCCGATCTCGCCGTGCTGAGCTACCCGCTCCTCTTCACCTACGTCATCGCGTTGAACGCCCGCCGTCCACCGTTCGATCTACTCGAGACCCGCCGGCGGGTGGATGCCGCGGTCGACCGGCGCGAGATCGTCGACGGCTATCTGTATGGCTACGGCACGCCGTCACGCTCGCCCGTGCCCGCGGACGTTCCGGGCTATGTTCCGGTGTCCGCCGCCGGGGATGCACGGGTGGCCTCCGGTCCGCCGCTCCGCTTCGAGCTGCTCACCGTCGGCAGCGGCGAGGCGCCGCTCGAGCAGATGGTGCAGGCGCGGCTCCGCGCTGCGGGCATCGACGCCACGATTCGCCAGCTCGAGCTCTCCGCATTTCTGGCCCGCGTGTACGGCCCGGCGCATGACTTCGACGCGGCCGTACTGGGCGTGACGGGCGACGCGGGCCTGGCCTATCTTCGCCCCCTCGCGGCCGTCGCCGGGCTCCACGCGCCCACCGACGCCGCCGCGGCGCAACGGATGTTCGCCGACTCGCTGCCGGCCGTCGTCCTCTACCACGCGCGGGGACTCCAGGGCATGAATCGTCGGGTACGTGGGGTGCGGATGGACCTCAGGGGTGAGCTGCCGACGGTGCACGACTGGTGGGTCGCGCCGTGACGGCCTTTCGCGCATCGGCGCCGGTCCGCCTCGACTTCGCGGGCGGCTGGACCGACGTGCCGCCGTTCTCCGCGCGCGAGGGCGGTGTGGTCGTGTCCGCGGCGATCGGGCTTCGCGCGCACGCCGAGGTTCGGCCGGGTGGCGTGGGATTTCGACTCGTCGCCGAGGACCTGGGCGCGACGCTCGAGCTCCCTGACGAGGCCGCGCTCACCGCGACCGGCCCGCTCTCGCTGCTGCAGGCGGGGCTGCGCATGCTGCCGGTCGGTGCGTGTGCGCTCAGCACCCGCTCCGACGCCCCACCCGGCTCTGGCGTCGGCAGCTCGGGCGCGCTCGACGTCGCCCTCGTGGGCGCCCTGGCCGCGGCCCGCGGCGAGGTCCTGGCCGCGGGCGAGGTCGCCAGGCTCGCGTGCCACCTCGAGCGCATCGAGGCCGGGATCCCCGGCGGCCGGCAGGACCAGTTCACCGCCGCGTTCGGTGGGTTCCTGCGACTCGGTTTCCGCGACCCCGAGGCGACCGTGGAGCCGCTCGCGCTCGACCCAGGACTGCTCGCCGAGCTCGCGCGCCGCATGATCCTGGTCTACACAGGCGCGTCCCGCTTTTCGGGCGCGACGATCGGCCGCGTGATGCAGGCGTACGAGCGCGGGGACGCCGCGGTCACCGGTGCGCTGCACGGGCTCCGCGGCGTCGCCGAGCGCATGGCGGAGGCGCTCCGCGCCGGCGACCTTGCGGCCATCGGTCGGCTGCTCGACGCCAACTGGCGGCACCAGGAGATCCTGGACCCTGCCATGTGCACGCCGCCGATGGCCCGGCTCGCGAACGCGATGCGCGAGGCCGGCGCCCTGGGCGGCAAGGCGGCCGGCGCGGGTGCCGGCGGCTCGATGTTCTTCCTCGGCCCGGACGATCCGACCGCGGCCATCGCCGCCGTGCGTGGGCTCGGCATGACGATCCTGCCCGTACGGTGGTCGCCCGCAGGCGTCGAGGCATGCTGAGCACCGCGGATCTCGACGCCCGCCGCGAGCTGCTCGCCGCGTCGGCCGACTTGTCCGCGCTCGCGCGCCGCCTCGCCGAGCGGGTGGCGCCGCTGATCGCGCGGCCGCCGACCGTGCCGCCGCACAAGGCGCTTCTCTCGGCGGACGGGGGCGTCTGTCCCGACGACGGGGCCGCGCTCGAGTTCGACCCCAGGAGTGCCGCCTCGCACCGCTGTTCCCGGTGCGGCCGAACCTTCGCCGGCGAGCGGCACGACCGGGCGTGGGCGCGCTTCGGACACCTCTGGCTCGCGGAGCGCGGCGCGACCCTGGCGACGCTCGCCGCGCTGGTGGGGCACGACGGCGCCGCGGAGCGCGCTGCCGGGATCCTCTCGGCCTACGCCTCGTCCTACTTCGACTATCCCAACCGCGACAACGTCCTCGGTCCAAGCCGCCTCTTCTTCTCCACCTATCTCGAGTCCATCTGGCTCACCAACTATCTCTCGGCGGCCACATTGCTCCGCGAGAGCGGGCGCCTCCCGGACGACGTCGCCGAGGGCGTGGGGGTCGTTGCCGAGGAGGCCGCGAACCTGATCGGCGAGTTCGACGAGGGGTTCTCCAATCGGCAGACGTGGCACAACGCGGCGTTGGCCGCCATCGCCGTGTGGTTCGAGGACGAAGAGCTGTTGACGCGCGCCGTGCAGGCGCCGACGGGCATGCTGGCGCATTTGATGGAAGGATTCGGCGATGACGGGATGTGGTACGAGGGTGAGAACTACCATCTGTTCGCGCTGCGCGGGCAGCTCGTCGCCATGGGCTGGGCGAGGCATGCCGGGGTGGACCTGCTCGAGGACGAGCGCCTGGCCGCCCGCCTCGCCGCCGCGCTCCGGGCGCCGGCGCTCACGGCGCTGCCAGACGACACCTTCCCGGCTCGAAAGGATTCGAGGTTCGGCCTGTCGCTGGCGCAGCCGATGTACATCGAACTCTGGGAGGTCGGCCTCGCTCGCCTGGGCGACGAGCGCTCGGATCTCTGGAGCTGGCTCCGCGAGCTGTACGCCACTCCCGCGCCGAAGGCGGAGACATTCGATTCCTACCTGCACGAGGCCGGGGAGCCCGCACCGTCGAGGCGCGGACGTGCCGACCTTTCCTGGTGGTCCCTGCTCGAGATGGCCCCCGCGGCGCCGGAACAGGCGGCACCCTGGGCGCCGGGGGCGGTGCTGCTCGAGCGCCAAGGGCTCGCCATCCTGCGCGACGGCGACCGGTATGCCAGCCTCGAGTGCGGCCGGCTCGGCGGCGGGCACGGCCATCCCGACCGACTGCACCTCACCCTCTTCGCCGACGGCGTCCATTGGCTCGCGGACCCGGGCACCGGCTCCTACGTCGCCGGCGATCTCTTCTGGTACCGCTCCACGCTCGCGCACGACGCGCCGCGCCTCGACGGGCGCTCGCAGGTCCCGGGCGATGCGACCTGCGAAGCCTTCGACGTCCGTGGGGGTTGGAGCTGGGTACGCGGACGGTACGGCGAGATGTCGCGAACGCTGGTCGCCGGCGAGTACGTGGTGGACGTCGTCGAGCTGGACGCGAGCGAGGATCGCACCATCGAGCTCCCGTGGCACCTGGCCGGTCGCATCGAGATGGTAACGCCCGGAGACTGGACCGCCGAGCCGTGGGATGAGCAGTTTCTCGAGCGCGTGGAGCGGTTCACCGGCCGAACCGAGGATGGGGTGGTGCTCCGGTCCCACGGCGAGAACGGGGCGACGCTGACCCTGCATCTGCGGTTCGACGGCACGCTGCTCCGCGCGAGCGCGCCGGGCCGGCCGGGCGGGCCCGCGCGCGGCACGATGTATCTGGTCCGCTCGACCGGCCGCGGCGCGCGCATCGTGGCCGCACTCGAGAGCACACTGGCCCCTCCGACTCTGCGCTCGCTCGGCACGGAGGGTGATGTGATCGAGGTTGAGACCACGGCCGGCGTGGACCGGCACGTCGTCGGGCCGGTCGGATGGGAAATCGCAGGCCCCGCGGGGACCACGAAGCTGGGCGGTCTCCGGCGCGCCGAGGTGGCCCGCGCGCCGCTCATCGACCTCAACCGCCCGGTGCGGGCCGCCGGCAAGGCGCTGTATGTCCGGGTCGCGCCCGACCTCGACGGTCGTCTCGACACTTTCGACGCGAGCGAGCCGATAGCCCTCGACTACGACGATCAGTACCGGCGGAGCGAAGAGCCCTATCACGGCGCGGAGGAGTTCTCCGCGACGCTGTTGGCCAACTGGAACGAGGACGCGCTCTACCTGGGCGTGGACGTTGTGAAGGCCGAAGTAACCGTGCGACCGGATGACGCCCCGCCACTCCGGCTCGACAACGAGCCTGACGACATCCATGCCGACGGGATTCAGGTCTATCTCCGGCCGGAGGGGGACGGACCCGTGTACGGCTTTCTGGTCGTCCCGTCGGACGACGAGGGTCGCGTTCGCGTGCGGCTCACGTCGGGGAGCGCCGGATCCCCGGATCCGGTGACGGGCGCCTGGCGGCGCACCGGCACCGGCTACTCGATGGCGCTTCGAGTCGCGCTGCCGGAGTGGGGTCCGCGCGGGGGCGATGCCGTCGGCTTCGACTTCATCGTGAACGAGATGCACCCCGACCGCCTGCGGCGGGCCGGGCAGCTCGTCTGGAGCGGCGGCGGCGGGTGGGTTTATCTCCGCGGCGATCGCCAGGCGCTCGAGGCGTTCGGAACGCTGGAGCTCGGATGAGCGACGAGACGGTCGGCGCCGTCGCGGGGTACACGTCCACCGGGAGCAAGCGGCCCGAGGCCCTCTTCGCCGGCGACTATCCCGAGCTCCCGCACAGGATGACCCGCTCGTCCGGCTGCAGGGTGTGGGACGAGGAGGGCAGGGAATATCTCGACCTGATCATGGCGCTCGGCGCGGTCGCCCTCGGGTACGGCCACGCGGAGGTGAACGCCGCCGCCGTCCTCGCGGTCGGAAACGGCGTGGTGGGACCGCTCCCGCCGGTGCTCGAGGCGGAGCTGGCCGCCGACCTCCGCCGGATCATGCCGTGGATCGAACAGGTGCGCTTTCTCAAGACGGGCGCGGAGGCGATGGCCGCCGCCGTGCGGCTCGCGCGCACCGCAACGGGGCGGGAGGCCGTGCTCGGGTGCGGGTACCACGGCTGGCTCGACTGGTGCCAGGGCCAGGACGCCCGCGGTGTTCCGGCAGGGACGCGGGCGCTGTATGCAGAGATCCCGTTCAACGACCCGGAGCGGTCCCGCGAGCTGATCCGTCGCGCAGGCAGCACGCTGGCGGCGGTGGTGTTCGAGCCGGTGATCCTCGCCGCGCCGGATCCGCAGTGGCTCGCGGTGCTGCGCGAGGAGACGGATCGGGCCGGGGCCGTGCTGATCGCCGACGAGATCAAGACGATCGGTCGCCTGGCGTTGGGCGGCGCGTGCGAGCGGTTCGGGGTCCGGCCTGATCTCGTGGTGATGGGCAAGGCCATCGCCAACGGATTTCCGCTCGCCGCGGTCGGCGGACGCACCGACCTCATGGCCGGCGTCGCTCGTACCTGGGTCTCCTCCACGCTCGCGACGGAGTTCGTCTCGCTCGCCGCGGCCCGCGCGACGCTGGGCGTGCTGGAGGCTCGCCGCGTGCCCGAGCAGCTCGGCAGGATCGGCGCGTGGTTGATGGACGGGCTCCGCGGGCTCGCTGAGCGCCACCCGAGCCACGTTCGTGGCGTTGGTGGACTCCCCGAGATGTGCTGTCTCCTGTTCCACGACGAAGCTGTCGGCGCGCGGGTAGCGGTCGAGACGGCACGGCGCGGAGTGCTGTTCAAGCGAAGTCCGTACAACTTCGTGAGCATGGCGCACGGGGAGCGCGACGTGGAACGGGTGGTCGGCGTGCTGGGGGAGGTGCTGGGAGGGCTGGGCTCGTAGCGACTCCCGCTACCCGGCTTTCCCTGACTCCCGTTTAGATTGTCCAGGCACCCCCTGCCCGGAGCCGACCCCGGTTGCTGATCGACGTCCACGCGCACTTCCTGCACGATCGCACGCCACGCAGCGATTGGCGTGAACGGAACGCCAGCCGGCTCGGGGCGGGGGAACGCGTGGGCATCACCGTCCATGTCGCGTCGATCCTCGGAAGCTGGGGCGCGACGTCGCCCACCTATTTCCCGTCCTTGCCCGACCTGCGCTACGCGAACGACTGGCTGCTCGCGCTGCAGCGCCAACACCCCGATCGCGTCCGCGGCTACGTCGCCGTGAACCCGAACTACACCGAGGAGTCCCTCGCCGAGATCGGGCGTTGTCTCGATGCGGGCATGGTCGGGGTCAAGCTCGCCGCCAGCCGCCGCGCGAACGATCCGCTGCTCGACCCCATCTGCCGCCTCGCCGCCGAGCGGGGGGTCCCCGTCCTGCACCACATCTGGCAACACCGCCGCCGCGACTGGCCCGGGCAGGAGGCGTCGGACGCGCGCGAGCTTGGCGAGCTGGCCGTGCGTCACCCGCGCGTGCCGTTCCTGCTCGCGCACATCGGCGGCGGCGGCGACTGGCTCCACTCGCTGCACGATCTCCGCTCGCTGCCCAACGTGTACGTGGACCTGTCTGGGAGCGGGGTAGACGGTGGCATGCTCGAGGCTTGCCTCGAGGCGGTCGGCGTCGAGCGACTCCTGTGGGGCTGCGATCTCACCATCGAGACCGGCTGGGCCAAGCTTCGCTACCTGGAGCATCTGCTGCCGGCCGCCGACCTCGATCGCGTCCGCTGGCGCAACGCCGCGGCGATCTTCCCTGCCGGCGCGTTTCCCACGGACTGATGCGAACCGACGTCAACGCGTTCGTCGGCTCCTATCCCTTCCGCCGCGTGCCGGGCACCGCGCCCGAGGCCGTGGTGGCGGCGATGGACCGGGTGGGAATCGACGACGCCTGGGTGACCCATCTGCCTAGCGTCTTCTGGCGCGACCCGACCGAGGGCAACGCCTGGCTCCTCGAGCTCACCCGCGGGCACCGGCGCCTCCGCCCGGTTCCGGCGGTGCATCCGGGGCTCGCCGACTGGCGCGACGCGTTGCGCGCGGCGGCGGACGCCGGCGCGCCGGCGGTCCGGGCGGATCCCACGTTCTACGGTATCGATCCCGCCGGCCCGGCCATGCGCGCGCTCGCCGCGGCATGCGGCGAGGCAAACGTCGCGCTCTCGCTCGCGGTGCGGTTCGAGGACGGCCGCCAGCGGCATCCGAACGACATCGCTCCCGAGCTGCCGGCCGCCGCGGTGCGCGCGCTGATCCGGAGCGATCCGCGCGTTCGGGTGCTGGTCACCCACGCGGACCGCCCGTTCGTGGAGGAGGTGCACTTCGGGTCCACGCCCGCCGAGGCGTCGCGCATCTGGTGGGACATCTGCTGGATCTGGGGTCCGCCGGAGGATCACCTGCAGACGCTCCTCGGCACCGTGGGCCCCGCCCGCTTCGTCCTCGGCACCGGCCAGCCGCTGCGGCTGCCGGAAAACGCGGGCGCCAAGCTCGACCTTCTGGACCTCGCGCCCGGCGATCGGGCGGCCATCGAGAGTGGGAACGCCCGCACTCTCGCCGGCCGGTGAGTGCGGTGACCTCGCTCGGTGAACGGCTGCAGTGGGGCCTGATCCCGGCCGTACCGGTGCCCTTTCGCGGCGATGCGTTGGACGAGGCGGCTCAGCGTGGGTACGCCGCCTGGATGAGCCATCAGCCGGTGGCCGGAGTCGCCGTGTGGGCGCACACGGGGCGCGGGCCGCACCTCTCGGCGGACCAGCGACGCGTCGTGCTCGAGACCTGGCGCGAGGCGTTGCCCGAGCGGATCATCGTCGCCGGCGCGCGCGACATCACCATGGCCATCGAGGCGCGCCGCGGCCGGGCCGACGCCTTGCTCGCCTTTCCCGAGCGCGATGATCCGGTGAGGTACCACGCGCGGCTGAGCCGCGAGCTGCCGGTGATCGCCTTCTGGCTGTACGAGGCCGCGGGTGGGGTGGCCTACGATGACGCCACGCTTCACGCGATCATGGATCTGCCCGGGGTCATCGGCATCAAGATCGCGACGCTCGATTCCGTGATGACCTTCCAGCACCTCGCCGGCCTGCTCCGCTCCCATCCCGACAAGGTGCTCATCACCGGCGAAGACCGCTTCCTCGGCTACTCCCTCATGCTGGGGGCGCGCGCGGCCCTCATCGGGATGGGCGCCGCGCTGCCGGGCCTCCAGGCGGGGCTGCTCCGGGCGTTCGCCGACCGTGACTGGGCGGCCTTCCACGCCCGATCCGCGGCCTGCGACCGGCTCGCCGAGGCGACGTTCATTCCTCCGATGGAAGGCTACGTCCGCCGAATGCTGTGGGCCGCGGCGGCGGACGGCGCGCTGCCGGCGGACGCGTGCAACGATCCGTGGGGACCGGCTTTGCCACCCGAAGAGCGCGACGAGGTCGAGCGCGCCGTCCGCGATGCGCGAGCGGCTGGCGGCTGACTTCGAGCGGTTCGGCCGCGCAATGCCGCCCGCCCCGGCAGCGTACGTGCGCGAGACGTACGGCATCGACCTCACCGCGCGCTACCTGGGATTCGAGATTCCGCACCCCGTCGGCAAGGGCTCGGGCCAGCTCTCGCTCAACGTCGATCAGCTCGACACGGATCGCGAGGCGGGTCTCGCCTTCGTCGTGCTCAAGACCGTGATCGCCGAGGATGCCGAGGGCGAGCGGTCGATGGGCGCGTGGGCGATCCACGAGTCCCGGATGAAGGTCGAGCCTCGAGAGGCGACGGGCGGGAGGACCGGCTGGACCGTGACCTGGAAGGGCAGGGGCTGGGACCGCTCGTTCGGCGACTATCTCGCGCTGGTCCGTGCCGCTGGCGACTTGACCCGCGCGGGCGCCCTGCTCGCCGTGCCGTCGGTCAAGTACCACCTGCCGCGCCTGCGATGAGCCGTTCCGCTCGGAGGAATACCGGTACACCACCAGCCGGATCGCGGAGGCCTGGGGCGCGGGCGATCTGCCGCTGGAGAAGGACTTCTCGCCCACGCTCGCCGGGGACGCGCTCGCCGACGAGCGGGGCCGAATCCTCCGCTGGGTGCGCGAGGTGCCGGGCCAGATCCGTCGGGCCGCCGGAGCTGCGCCGCTCCGGCTCGCGATCAAGCTCATGAACGCGCGATTCGACGACGCCTTCCAGCGCGAGATGCTCGCGGCCGTGGCCGGGGCGGACGCCCTCGTGTGCTTCAACCGGCTGTGGGACGCCGGATCGAGCGTCGCGTACGGCGGCTGGGACCTGAGCGAGCGCAATCTGCGCGTGCTCCGCGCGGCGCGACAGGAGGGGCGACGATTGCCGCCGCTCGTCGGGACCGGAAACGTCTGCTCCGGGCGGATGGTGCTGGACTACGCACGGGCCGGGTGTGAGAGCGTCGAGCTGCATACCTACTTTCAGCTCCCGCTCACGGAGTATCCGGCGGTCGAGGGATCACGCACCCAGCGGGCGCTGCACGCCCTGTTCTTTCACCCGGAGGAGGGCCTGGTGGCGGGGATGCTCGACCTAGAGCGGAGCGGCGTGATGCATCGCCAGGGTGGAGAGCTCCGGTTCCTCGATTTGTGCGAGAGCGCGTGAGCGGGACGTGCGCCTGACGTCCATCGACCTCCTCGATCTCGCCCTCCCGCTCGACGAGCCGTTCATCATCTCGGGCGGGACGATGACCGTGCGCCGGTCGCTGGTCGTCATCCTGCACGACGACACCGGCCACGTCGGCTACGGTGAGTCGCCTCCGTTCGAGCTCCCGTTCTACTCCGAGGAGACCCTCGGCTCCGCCCGCTTGATGCTCGAGGAGGTCCTCATCCCACGGCTCGTGGGTCGGGAGATCGAAAGCCCCGAGGCCGTGGACGCGCTCCTCCGCCAGGGCGTCCGCGGCAACGCGTTCGCTCGCGCCGCGCTCGAGACCGCTGCCTGGGACCTCGAGGCGCATCGCCGCGGCACCGGGATCGCGGCACTCCTCGCCGAGCGACTGGGCGTCGCCCCGGCGGCCGCGATTCCCTGCGGCGTCGCGCTCGGCATTCCGGCGGACCGCTCGACCGCGACGCTCACACGGTGGATCGAGGACGCGCTGGGGGACGGCTACCGTCGCGTGAAGATCAAGATCGCGCCCGGGTGGGATGCCGAGCCCGTCGCGACGGCGCGCCACCTGCTCGAGGGCACCGGCGTCCCGCTCACGGTGGACGCCAATGGCGGATACGAGTGGCCCGCCCACGAGCCCGCCATCCGCGCGCTCGACGATGCCGGCCTCCTCTACTTCGAGCAGCCGCTCGCGCCCGACGAGCTGGTCGGTCACGCCCGGCTGTCTCAGACGCTTCGAACGCCGGTGTGCGTGGACGAGTCCCTTCACTCAGCCCGAGCGGGACGACAGCTGCTGGAGCTCGATGGCCCGCGCGTCTGGAACGTGAAGGTTCACCGGATGGGCGGACTCACCGAAGTCTGCCGCGTCGTCCGGCTCGCCCGCGAGCACGGGGTCCGCCTGTGGGCGGGAACCATGCCCGAATCAGGGCTCGGCTCCCAGGCGGCGCTGGCGGCGGCCGCGCTGCCGGAGTTCGTGTACCCGTCGGATATCGAGCCGAGCACCCGATGGTTCGGTCCGGCGGCGGACGTGATCGAGCTGCGGATGTCCGCGGACGGGATGATGGAGGTGCCGGCCACGTCGGTCGCGGGTCAGCTCGACCAGGCGGTGTTCCGGCGGGCGGCGCGCCGGTTAGATTGAGGCAAGCCATCGAGTCCAATGTCGTGGGGGCCGTACCGAGCGGGAGCTCCACCGGAAGCGGGCTTCGCCGGCGGGTGCGTGGTCCGCTCGGAATGGCTACCCCGACATCCGGCTCCGATGATGATCGCGACGGCGATCCCGGCCGCACGTATCCGCTCGCGACACGCGCTCGCCCCGGCAGGCACCCATGGTGGAATACGCGCTCATTCTCGCCCAGGTTGCCGGAACGACCTTCCGGACCCTCGGCGCCAACGTCGAGTTCTGGGCCTCGGGCATTCGCTGGGACATCGTGGCCTACGGGTTAGTCGGTCTGATCGCCCTCAAGATCGCACTCTGGGCCTTCCGCCCGCGTAACTACTAAGGCGCGCCGGTGTCCGGGCTGACGGTCCATCTGATCCCGCACACCCACTGGGATCGTGAGTGGTACCTCCCGCGCGCCGCCTTCGTCGCCCGCCTGATTCCCGCCCTCGACGACCTCCTCGACCGGCTCGACGCCTCGCCCGAGTTTCGCAGCTTCTTTCTCGATGGGCAGACCGTCCTGCTCGAAGACTACCTCCGCGTGCGCCCCGATCAGCGCCAGCGCGTCTCGTCGCTCGTCCGCGCCGGCCGGCTGCAGGTCGGGCCGTGGTACGTGCTCGCGGACGAGCTGATCCCGTCCGGCGAGTCGCTGGTTCGGAACCTGCTGCTCGGTCGCGCCGACGCGGAGTCGCTCGGTGGACGGCCCGGCGTGCTGTATTCGCCCGACGCCTTCGGCCACCCCGCGATATGGCCCGCGCTCGCCGCCGAGTTCGGCATCGGCCACGGCGTGCTGTGGCGAGGGCTCGGCGGTGAGGTCGGTCAGGAGGGCGACCTCTTCCGCTGGTACGCGCCCGACGGCCGCTCGATCCTGCTATACCACCTCCCGCCCGACGGCTACGAAGCCGGCTCGGGCCTGGTGGATGATCCGCCACGGCTGCGCCAGGCCTGGAGCATCCTCAAGCCCGTGCTCGTGCGCCGCGCGGCCAGCTCGCATCTGGCGGTGACCGTCGGGGCGGATCATCACGCGGCTCCGGCGGCAATCGGGCGCGTACGCGATCTGATCGCAGCGCTCGAGCCCAACGCCGAGGTGCGGGTCTCGCGGTTCGACGAGTTCTTCCAGGCGGTCGAGGCGCAGGCGAACGGCGTGACGGCGCTCCGCGGCGAGCTTCGCTGGAGCTACGGCTACACCTGGACGCTCCAGGGCGTTCACGCCACCCGCGCCCCGCTCAAGCGCCGCCATGCCCAAGCCGAGCTGCTGCTGGAGCGCACCGCCGAGCCGCTGGCCGCGCTGGCCTTCGCCGCGGGGCGCGGTGACCGGCGGCCGCTCCTCCGAGACGGCTGGCGCACGCTGGTGCGCTCCCAGTTCCACGACTCGATCGGAGGCTGCACGTCGGATGTGGTCGCGAGGCGCGTCGCCGGCCGTCTCGACGACGCCGTGCAGGGCGCGCGCGAGATCGCCCGGGCGAGCCTCGACGCCCTCACGGGGAACGATCCCGATCGCGCGCGCGATCATCCCGAAGACACGGCCCCGCGCCTCGTCCTGTGGAATCCCGCGGCGCGCGTGCGGGGAGGAGGTGTGGTCGTCGCGGACCTCACATGGTTCCGGCGTGACGTGCTCATCGGACCGCCTGGCGGCCGCGAGCCCCGACGGGGAGACGGCGCGCGCGCCATCTCGCTGCTCGGACCCGACGGTCCGATCCCGCTCCAGCCGCTCGGTCGTGCGTTGGAGCACGAGCGACTCGACGCGCCGCGCCACTACCCAGATCAGGACGAAGTGGACGTGGTGCGCGTCGCCTTCCAGGCGCCGGCGCTGGGAGGCCTTGGGGTTGCCCTTCTCGAGCCGATCGAGCGCCAGCGCGCCAGCGTGGAGGGCGGCGCGCGCGCCGCCGAGCGGAGCCTCGACAACGGGATGCTCGCTCTCACGGTCGGCCGGGACGGGACCATCGCGCTGGCCGATCGCCGGACGGGCCTGCTGTACCCCTCGCTGCTCGGCCTCGAGTCCGCCGGCGATGCGGGCGACACGTACACCTGGGCGCCGCGCGCGCGGGATCGCGTGCATCGGCTGAACGGGCCGGTGGCGGTACGCGTGTTGGCACGGGGTCCCGTCGTCGCGGCACTCGAGGTCAGCGGTCGCCTCGGTTGCGCGAACGGGTGGGTGGGTATGCGGCTCGTGGTCACGCTCCACGCGGGGAGCCCCGCGGTTCGCTGTACTGTCCAGCTGGATAACCAGGCGACGGATCACCGGCTTCGCCTTCACGTCCCGTCCGGGGTGCCGGCGGCGGCTGCCGTGGCGGGGGCCCAGTTCGGGACCGTCGTCCGCTCGGCGGTCGCCGCAGACGCAGCCCGCTACCCGCGCGAGACGCCCGTGACCACGGCACCGGCGCAGCGATTTGTCGCGGTGGCGGATGGCGAGCGCGGTCTCGCCGTCCTGGCTCCGGGGTTCTTCGAATACGAGCTGGGCTCGGACGGCGACCTCCGCGTGACGCTGCTCCGCGCCGTCGGGCAGCTCTCGCGCGACGATCTGCCCACCAGGCCCGGCCACGCCGGCTGGCCCACGCCGACACCAGAGGCGCAGTGCCTGGGCACGGACGAGCTGCAGTTGGCCATCGTCCCGGTCCAAGCCGCCGATCTCTGGATGGGTAGCTCGCTTCCCGAATTGTGGGAGGACGTCTTCCTGCCCCCGCGGGCGCTCTGGCTTCGTCAGGCGAGCCCACTCTCGATCCCGCCAGGCCACGTCCGCCTCGAAGGCCGCGGACTTGTTTTCTCCGCCGCCAAGCCGCCGGAAGCCGGGGACGGGCTCGTGCTCCGCTGCTGGAACGCGCGAGCGGAGCCAGTGTCTGGCGTCTGGCGGCTTGGGCGCCCGGCCACACGCGCGGTCCGGCTTCGGGCGGACGAGCGTGACGATGCTGGGGTGGAGCTCCCGCTCGCGGATGGCGGACACGCGGTGCCGGTTGCGCTCGAGGGGTCCGGTGTGAGTACGGTGCGACTGGAGTTCGCGGGGTAACCTGCGATGCCGCGCCGAGCGACCGTCCGTGCCTCTGCACACCACGTTCGGGATGTTGCCGTGGCAGGATCACCTTGAGGGAGGGGCCGGCCATGGAGAGCCCAGCTCGTCGCCGCGCCGCCGTCTTCGCGGCGCCGATGCTCGTAGCCCTCGTGTCGGCCATGCGTGCGGCGCCGCACGTGCGCACGGTCGACTTCGTGCTGCTGTTCGCGAGCGGCGTGCTGTTCGGCGTGAGCCTGATGGGGATCATCCAGCTCTTCCGGGGATCGCCCAGGCCGTCGTCATGATGGCGCCACGCCCGGGGGCGCTACCCTGGCGTCTGGACCGAACCGCTCAGCACTCGAGATGGCGTGAAGTTATTAGCGCGCCAGCGCATCGTGAGCTCGAAGATGACTCATAACTACTCTGTAAGTATCATCAATGTAAGCAGATAACAGATCTACATAAACTGACATCTGAACGGCCTTCGAGTAGGTTTTCGAGAGGCATTCAGCATCAAGTGCCTTCACCTGCGGTTCGACCACCCGTTCCGACCCAATTCATGCTGAGCTACGAGGTCACCGCGACGGTCGAAGCGAGCCTGACTCCCGCGTATGAGCGCTACATGCGCGAGCACCACATCCCGGCGCTCCTCGCCACCGGTTGCTTTCGGGCGGCGGCCTTCGCCCGTTCGGCACCGGGCCGATACCGAATGCGGTACGACGCCGAGTGCCAGGCAGATCTCGACCGCTACCTGGCGAAGCACGCGGCGCGGCTGCGAGACGAGTTTGTGCGCACGTTTCCCGGCGGTGTGACGCTCGAGCGCGAGGTAATGGAGGTGCTCGAAGCGTGGGATGTTCGCCGGGACGGCTGACATTCACGAAGGCGGGCGGTTCGATCTGCAGGTATGTGTGGCAAGATCCGGACGGGGCGGCGTCCGTGTATGATTCGCCGCCCATGGCATTCCTCCTCGCCCTCCTCTCCGCTGCGCTCTACGGCGCCGGTGACTTTGCCGGCGGTCTGGTCACACGGCGCGCGGGCATGCTCCCCGTCGTCGTGCTGTCACAGCTGAGCGGCCTCGTGCTGCTTCTCGTGCTGATGCCGTTCCTCCCGCCTGCCGCGCCCTCCCGCGCCGACCTGCTCTGGGGCGCGTCGGCGGGGCTCACCGGCGGCGTGGGCGTCGCGCTCCTCTATCGCGCGCTCGCCATCGGGCGCATGGCGGTCGTAGCGCCGACCACCGCGGTGTGCGCCGTCGCCATTCCGGTCCTGGTGTCGATCGGGCTCGGCGAGCGGCCCGCGCCGGTCGCGGCACTCGGCATCCTCCTCGGCATCGTCGCGATCGTCCTGGTGAGCCAGCAGAGCGCGCCGGACGCGTCACACGCCGGCGCGGTCGCCGGTGGACGCCTGCCCCCAGGCATCGGCATCGCGCTCGTGTCGGGCGTCGCCATCGGGTTCTTTCTCTTGTCCCTCGCGCAGACGCGCCGCGAGGCCGGGATGTGGCCCATTCTCGTCTCGCGCTCCCTGGCCACGATCGCCTTCGGGCTCGCGGCCGTAGTCACCCGGCAGTCGCTCCGGCTGCCGGGCGTGTTGCTGCTCACGATCGCGTGCGGCGTCATCGACATGTTCGCGAACGCCTTGTACCTGGTCGCCGCGCGCATCGGGCCGCTCAGTGTCGTGGTGACGCTCGTGTCGCTCTACCCGGCAAGCACCGTGCTCCTCGCGCGCGTGGTGCTCGGCGAGCGCCTCAATACGCGGCAGATGGCCGGCGTGGTCTGCGCCCTCGCCGCGATCGCGCTCATCGTGAGCGGCGGGGGACCCTGACCGCCGCCGCCACGGGCGGACCAGGTCACTCCCCCGGAGAGTATGTCCGCTCGATGTGACCCTCGAGCTGCGCCGGATAGAAGTAGACATCGCGCAGGTGACCTTCGGCGTATCGCTCGGCCTGGTCGCCGAAGTGTTTCGACCGCGGATCCCCGCTCTCGCCGCCCGCCGTGACCGCCTTGGCCCGGACGCTGTCCCGCCCGAACTCCACCACCGCGACGAAACTGTTGCCGCTCGTGCCGTACATCCGTTTCGTGCCCGGGTACGTGCGCGCGCCGAAGGACGCGAGCGAGCCCCATCGCGCCGAGGTGAACGGCACCGGGATGCTCGCCCCCGCGTCGTCGAACCGCTGCACGATGGCTCCGGTGAGCCGCTGGAATCGGTTGATCTCTCCCCAGGGGGTGCGCCAGGTGCCGAAGTCGCGGGTGAGGCGTCCGACCGCCGCGTCGAGCGCGCCGAGCCGCTGCGCCGCCGTCGCTCGCGTCGCCATGTAGTCGTACAGCCCAAGATGGGCCGCGCGCGCGTCGCGCTGGGAGAGGGTCGCAGAGCGTGTCGCCCCAGTAGACCGCGAGCGACGTAGGCACCGAGCCCGCGGACCAGCGGAAGTCCCATTCGTGGAGTCGCGCGATCGGCTCGGCGAGCTTCCGGCGGAGCGAGTCGGCCGCGGGGAGGCCATCGTACGCCTCGAGCAGCGGCGGCACCAGCCGGGCGAAGGCGGTGAGATAGCTATCGAAGGCAGCGTCTCTCAGCCGGTCGAGCGTGAAGTCCTTCCGGGCCTCGAGCACCCGGATCGCGTGCAGCCCGCGCGGGCTCTCCCCGGCCTCGTCCATGTACGCGGGGAAGTCCTCGCGCCGGGGGCTGTACTGCGCCGCCGCCGAGTAGGGCCAGTCGTTCGTGTTCTGGATCCAGCCGTTGGGTGGGTCGACCACGTGCGGGCTGTCCTCGACCCCGTGCACGCCGCGCCACTCGGTCGCGGGGTCACTCCCGTCGACCGGACGGGTCCAGTCAAACCGACCGTCCCGCTTGGGCACGAACTGCGGATGGAAGTACGCGATGTGCCCATCGGCGTCCGCATAGACGGTGTTGTTGGACGAGTTGGCGTGCAGCTCCATGGCCTTCCGGTACTCGGCGAGCGTCCGCGCCTTGGTCCGGAGGTACGACTGGCTCAACGCTTCGATCGGCTTCTCCATGAGCCGGACACTGATCCACCGCCCATCCGCCGCTCGCACGACGGGCCCGTGATGGGTGCGGTAGACCGTGAATGCTCTCTCCGCCATTCCCTGCGCGGTCCGATAGGGTACCGCGATCCGCTCGGCGACGAGGTGCCGCTCCTCTCGCCCGTACCTGTAGAAGAGGCGACCGCCCTTCTGCACGATGACCTCGACGTACTCGTCGATCGCGTCCGCGCCGGTCGAGGTGTGCATCCAGCCGACCCGCTGATTGAACCCCTGATAGAGGAAGAACTGTCCCCAGGTCGCGGCGCCGTAGGCGTTGAGGCCCTCGTCGCTCGTGACCTGTTGCTCGGCGCGGAAGAAAAACGAGGTATGGGGATTGATGAGGAGCAGCGCTCGGTGGTTCACCGTATTGGACGGCGCGATCGCGAACCCGTTCGAGCCCGAGGGCTCGCGGGTGTCCGTGCCCGATCGACTTCCCACTGCCGGACCGGGCCGACCGGCGCTGTCGCCATAGAACGCCCGGAGCCCGTCGAGGTCCACGCTCTCGATGTCCCCGCCGATGCTGCCCTCGCTGAAGGTCAGCGCCATCCACGGCTCGAAGCGGGTGATGACGCGTGGTTTCACCCCGGTATGGGTGTGGAGATAGAAGTTGAGACCGTCGGCCCAGGCGTCCATCAGCCGCTTGAGCCAGACCGGGCTGGCGGCGTACTTGGCCCGCATGCTGTCCGGATTGATGAAGAGCTTCATCCGGAGGTCCTGCCAGATCGCGTCCTCGCCCTCGGCCTCGGCCTGCCGGCCCATCGAGTTGAGGTAGTTGGTCTCGATCCGGTTGAAGTCGTCCTCCGCCTGGGCGTAGATCATCCCGAAGATCGCGTCGGCGTCGGTCTTCCCATGGACGTGGGCGATCCCCCAGTCGTCCCGCACGATCGTGACCGCACGGGCTTCGCGCTCCCAGCGAGCGACGTCGCCGTCGCGCGGGTTCTGAGCGGGGAGTTGGACGATGGTGGTGGCGGCAGAGAGAAGGATCAGGAGGGCGTGCATGATTTCCCGTCGGAGGGTTCGTGACGGGAAGAATCTAGCCCGAATGCGCCACCCACGCCGCCAGCCCGGCGGCAGGCCCGTTCACAGTCGTCCCGGAAGCCTCCGGCTTGCTGGCGCCGCTATCTTTCCCCGATCACCCTCAACGGAGGTTCGATGTCCCGGTTGCTCGTCCTGCTGGCGCTGTGCGGCATCCCCGCCGCGGCGTGGGCCCAGGATCCCGGCGTCGCGGTGCGCCCGTTCGACCAGAAGCACGGCGGCAGCAAGTCGGTGCACCTGTTGGCCCACATCGTCAACAATCCCGGCGCGTGGAAAGCAGCCGACATGGAGATGGAGCAGGACCCCGGCCGGCCCTACGTCTACGTGTGCGGCTTCGTGAACTTCGGCACCCAGATCTACGACGTGAAGGACCCGTCCCATCCCCGCAAGATCTTCGACTGGCACATCGCGAACCCGGAGCTGCACCGCGGCATCGGCGCCATGGACGGCAAGTACTTCAAGATCGGCCAGAAATACTACTTCGTGCAGTCGCTCCAGTTCATGCAGGGCAGCCCCGACGCCGATCTCGGCGCCGTCGTGTTCGACGTGACCGGCCTGCCCGCCTCGAGCAAGGTCAAGGAGGTGGCTCGCCTCCGCTATCCCGCGGCGCCGGGCGGCTTCCACAACATCTTCGCCTATAAACACTCCGACGGACGGGTGCTGCTGTTCGCCACGATCAACGACACCAAGGCGCTGGTCTACGACCTGGGCAAGGTGGTGAGCGGGGCCGACTCGAGCAGCTGGATCGTCGGCGGAGTGCCGAATCCGACGCCGTTCAAGCAGATCGGCGCCGGCGGCTATCACGACTTCTACGTCGGCTACGATCCCGCGACCAAGCAGGACAAGTTCTACGGCGCCGGCCTGGGCGGCTACTCGGTGTGGGACGTGACTCATCCCGAGGCGCCGACGCAGATGTTCACCCTCACCGGCCTGGGCTTCGACATCGCCCATACCTTCACGCCGTCGCCCGATGGCCGCTACGCCGTCACCATGACGGAGTACGAGTACACCCCACTCCGGATCTGGGACCTCGGCCCCGGCCAGCGCGACTCGACCAAGAACCTGGACCTCGCCATCAGCGCGTGGACCGCGGACTGGCGCGACCTGTCGCACAACCACGAGGTCCGCTGGCCCTACGTCTTCGTCGCCGCCTACGAGGACGGCTTTCAGGTGTTCGACCTCAAGGATCCGACGGCGCCCAAGACCGACGGCTGGTACTACACCTGCGAATGCGAGCACGGGAAGGGCTTCGGTGGCAACTTCGACAACGGGTGGCAGGGCTCGAACAGCGTGGAGCAGGGCGCCTTCGGCATCGACGTGCGAAACCGCGACGGGCTGATCGCGATGAGCGACATGCGGAGCGGGCTCTGGCTGTTCAAGCTCGACGGGTTCAAGGGCTGGAACGGCCATGACCACGGGATGCCGAACATCTCGAGCGTACAGGACTACGATCGGGGGCCCGTCGTGGCCGCGGCGGCGACGTCCGAGGGCAAGAGCACGCGGTGACCCCCCGGCTCGGTGCGCTGGCCGCGGGCCTGCTCCTGCTCGTCGTCCCGGCCGGCCCGTACGACATCGCGCTCCACCCGACCACGGCGGCGCCCGGCGCGGAGGGCCGGGCCCGCCTGATCCCGACGGACTCGCCCTTCGGCGTCGGCGTCACGGCCGACGGCCACGCGAGCTACAACATCACCATCACCGCCTCGCATCTCCCCAGGCCCGACAGGCTGGGGCGCTTCACCGCCTACGTCGCCTGGGCGGTCCTGCCCGATCTGAGCCAGTGGGTGCGCCTTGGGCTCGTGAACAACGGCACATCGACGGTCGGGCCGGCGGAGCTCAACAAGTTCCTCCTCGTCATCACGGCCGAGTCGGATTCCGCGGCGGCCGCGCACACGGGCCCCACCGTACTGCACGGCACCTCGCCGAGCGGCTGGCTGCAATCGTTCGTGACCCATCCGCTCTTCCGCGGCATCACCCAATGAGCGGCACCGCATGCGCACGCCTGGTGCGGGCGACGCTCGGAGCCGCCGTCGCCGCCAGCACGATGGCGAGCTCGTCCCTCGCGGCGCAGCAACCCGCACAGCAGCCGGCGCACGACATGCGTGGCATGAAGGACATGCCCGGTATGGCGCCTTCGGACACCGCGATGGCGATGCCCGTACCGATGCCCCGGGGGATGGCGATGATGCCGGGACTCGTGGGCCTCACCCCCGCCGTCGCGTCCTTTGTCCCGGGCGGGGGCTCCGATCCGATGCGCCTTCCGGTCGCCAGGCCCGCATCGCTCACGCCGCTCCGGCGCGGCGACACCCTCGACCTCACGGCCGCGCTGCTCCGACGCACGATTCGCGGGCACGCGTTCGCCATGTACGGGTTCAACGGCCAGGTGCCGGGGCCGCTCATCCGTGTTCCTCAGGGGGCCACGATCACCGTCCGCTTCCACAACCGGATCGACCTGCCGAGCAGCGTGCACTGGCACGGCGTGCGGCTGGACAATCGCTCGGACGGCGCGGTCGGGGTCACCCAGGAGCCGGTGCCGCCGGGAGGCGACTTCGTCTATACGGTCCGGTTTCCCGACGCCGGCGTCTATTGGTATCACCCGCACGTGCGCGAGGACATCGAGCAGGCGATGGGTCTCGTCGGCAACATGCTCGTGGACTCGCCCGAGCAGGACTACTACTCGCCGGCCAACCAGGAGCAGGCGCTGGTACTGGGCGATCTGCTGATGCAGCGGGACACTCTCATCCCGTACGGCCGCGAGGCGCCGGACTTCACCCTGATGGGCCGGGTCGGCAACCTGCTGCTCGTGAACGGCGAGCCCGACTACACGCTGCACGTGCATCGCGGCGAGGTGGTGCGCTTCTACCTCACCAACGCCGCGAGCTCACGGACGTTCAACCTTTCGTTCGGCGGCGCGCCGATCAAGGTTCTCGCTTCTGACGTGAGCCGGTTCGAGCGCGAGGTCCGGGTGCCGAGCGTCGTGCTGGCGCCGGCGGAGCGCTACATCGCGGAGGTGCGGTTCGATCGTCCGGGCCGCTATCCGCTGGTCAACGCCGTGCAGGCCATCAACCACTATCGCGGGGAGTTCGAGGCGCAGGCGGATACGCTCGGCGTCGTGATGGTGGATTCCGCGCCGGCCACGCCGGACCACGGCGCCGCGTTCGACCGACTCCGCGCCAACGCCGAGGTGTCCAAGGACATCGAGCGGTTCCGGCCCTACTTCGGCACGCCGCCCGACAAGCGCCTCACGCTGACTGTGCGCACGTCCGGGCTGCCGCTCGCCACAGTTCAGTTCATGACGATCGATACCGCCTACTACGCGCCGGTCGAGTGGGTGGACGGCATGCCGGACATGAACTGGCTCTCGACCTCGGCGCAGGTGCGCTGGATTTTGCGGGACGACGCGACGGGTAAGGAAAACGACGCCATCGACTGGCACGTGAAGCAGGGGTCGGTGGTCAAGCTCAGGATCTTCAACGACCCGCGCTCGTTCCATCCGATGCAACATCCGATTCACCTGCACGGCCAGCGCATGCTGGTCGTTGCGCGTGACGGCGTCCCAACCAGGAACCTCGTGTGGAAGGATACGGCGCTGGTTCCGGTCGGCTCGACGGTGGACCTGTTGATCGACGCGTCCAACCCCGGCGCGTGGATGCTGCACTGCCACATCGCGGAGCACCTCGGCGCGGGCATGATGGCGGTCCTGCACGTGGATCCCCAGGGGACGCGTTCCAAGTAGGCGGTACCAGGCGCGTGGCATGGGCGCTGGCCTCCGGCGTTCGGCGGCCGCATATTACGGATGCACCCTCCCCCGAAATCACCATCGACACGGTGGCTCGCATGGCCGATTTCGATCTCGAGCTCGACCGAGCGCAACCTGCCGGAAGGATCGACGTTGCTGGTCGTGGACGACGATCCGATGGTCCGGCGCTCGGTGCGGCGCATGCTCGAGCTCAGTCGTATCACGGTGGTCGAGGCGGCCGACGGGGAGCATGCCATCCAGGTCATCGGGCGGGACGAGGCGCATCTGTTCGACGCCGTCGTCACCGATCTCGAGATGCCGGTGGTCTCCGGGGCCGAGCTGATCGCCGTCCTCCAGGAGTGCCGCCCAGACCTTTCACTGGTTGCGATGTCGGGATCGTCCGAGCTGCCGCCCGACCTCCAGGAAGTCCCCTTCGTCCACAAGCCATTCTCGATCGAGCACCTGGCTGCCGTGGTCGAGCCGCTCGTGCTCGAGTCGCAGGCGGCCCGCCAGCGCTCCCGCCTGGCCCGCGCCGACGCCGCCGAGTCGCGTTCCCTCGCGGCCCGCCAGGTCGCGCTCGCGAAGGAGCACCATGCCGCCGCCAGCGAGATGATGGCCGCCCTGCTCCGGCTTCGGGAGCGAAACCGGAAGCAGGCCTGACCGCCCACCGCGACTGCGTCTAGCTCTTCACGATTCCTGTCGAGAATTCGCCCGTGCGACGGGGCCCGGTGATTCTTGGGGTGATCTGGGGCCTGAATGGGGATGTCTTACCCCCACCTGGCCCGCCTGAGGGCCGGCAGGACCCAGGCTCGGCCCGCTTAGCGCCGCCGATCGGCCGCACGAGATTTCTCCATTCCCCACCCTCACGGCCACAGGCGACTCGCCATCCGATCTTCTCGCCGCCCGCCGCGACCCGTGAGCCACCCGAATGCGTGCCTGGGTGACGCGCGTCCGAGTCGGCAGCGAACGGTCAGCGCCAGGAGATGACCTCATGAATTCCCAGCTCGCTCCGCTGGCCGCCATCTTCGACCTCAACACCGATCTGCTGCTCAACTGTATCGGCGATCTCTCGGACGCGGAGGCGCGGCGCTGCCTCGACGGGGGTGGGAACAACGTGGCGTTCCTAGCCGCCCATCTGACGGATACCCGGCACTTCCTGGTCGAAAGGCTGGGGGACTCGCTCGCCAATCCGCTCGCTCCCTATCTCGCCGATGCGCGAAGCCTCGCGGACATTGGCGAATGGCCGACGCTGGAGGAGATCCGGACCGGGTGGCTATCTGTCAGCCTGCACTTGCGTGAGATTCTGGAGCGGATGACGGAGGCGGAGCTGTCCGAGTCCAATGTGCACCGCTTCCCGCTCGGAGACAGCACTCGGCTGGGTCTGATCGCTTTCCTGGTGCAGCACGACTCCTATCATCTGGGCCAGATTGCCTTCCTTCGGCGACAGCTGGCCAAGCCGGCCATGTCCTACGCCCGGGGTGCGCACGTCACGTCGGGATCGAATGGCGGTGGGCAAGGTTGACGTCGTTCGGTCGGTCTGCGGGATCTGTGCGTCGGGAACACACGCTGGGTCACACTCTCACGATGAGGTCCGCATGTACATCGATCCTGCAGCTGGAAGCCTGATCCTGCAGGTGCTGGCTGCCGGCGTCCTCGCCGTGACGGCCAGCGTCAAGAGCGCGCGGGAATCGGTGAAGCGCTTCTTCCGGAGGTTGCTCGGCCGGAGCGAGAAACCCTGATGGTGGAAGACGTGCGGGGCTCGTTCCGCGACCCGAGCGGATTCGTCTACCTCGCCGATGGTGTGCTCTATCGGCAGGTCAACCGGGTCTTCGCCGAAGAGTTCGACGCGTGTGTGGCTTCCGGGCTCTACGACGAGCTCGCGGCCGGTGGGCTCCTGATCCCGCACCGTCCCGTGGGCATCGAGCGGGCATCCTCGCCCGATGCCCACGCGGTGATCGAACCGACGCGCATCGAGTTCGTCTCGTACCCGTACGAGTGGACGTTCGGAGAGCTCAAGGACGCGGCTTTGTTGACCCTCGACGTACAGGAGCGCGCACTGGCCCGTGGGTTCGTCCTGCGGGATGCGAGCGCCTACAACGTGCAATTTCGCGACGCGCGCCCGATCCTGATCGACACGCTCTCGTTCGCTCGCTACCGCGAGGGTGAGCCCTGGGCGGCCTACAAGCAGTTCTGCGAGCACTTCCTCGTACCGCTCGCGCTGATGAGCATGCGCGATGTTCGCTGCGGCCGGCTCCAGCGCGAGTACATGGACGGTGTCCCGGTCGACCTTGGGAGCGCGCTGCTTCCCCGGTGGACCTGGGCGCGCGCCGGCATGCTGTTGCACGTGCACATGCACGCGCGGGCGACCAAGCGATACCAGGGGGCATCCGTCGCGGCCGTGACGCGGAGCCGGGGGCTGAGCAAGCGCGGACTGCTAGGGTTCGTGGCCAGCCTGCGCAACGCGGTGGAGCGGCTCAATTGGCGGCCGGCGGGCACGCCGTGGGCGGACTACGCCAGGGACCACAATTACTCGGAGGGCGCGCGAGCGGCGAAGCAACGTCTGGTGCGCGACTACCTCGCCTCGGCCAAGCCACGGACGGTGTGGGACCTGGGCGGAAACACGGGTGAGTTCAGCCGTACGGCGCGGGAGATAGTCCCGTCGGTTGTCTGTTTCGACGCCGACCCCGCGGCAGTGGAGTTGAACTACCGCGAGGTCCGCCGGCGTGGGGAGACGGGACTCCTCCCGCTGCAGCTCGATCTGATGAACCCGTCCCCCGCCATCGGATGGGCGCACGAGGAGCGCTCGTCTCTCGAGGCTCGTGGGCCGGCGGACGCCGTCATCGCGCTGGCGCTCGTCCATCACCTGGCCATCCCGAACAACGTCCCGCTCCAGCGCATCGCCGAGCTCTTCGCCCGACTCGGCCGGAGCCTGGTGGTCGAGTTCGTCCCGAAATCGGACTCGCAGGTCGAGCGGCTGCTCCGGAACCGCCCGGACATCTTCCCGGAATACACGCAGGACGGCTTCGAGCGCGCATTCGAGCGTCACTACGAGATCGCAACGAAGGCGCCCATCGACGATTCGCAGCGCTCGCTGTACCTGATGCATCGGCGCGAGGCCTAGGATGGCACCCCGCGGGGGGCCATTCTATCCGTTGCTGTACCCGGTGTTCTTCGCCGCCTCGCTCGTGCTGGGCATCGCGGCGACCAGCACGGGACAGTACCGCCCATCCGACCTCATCGTGGTGCTCGCCGCGGTGACCCTCCTAGCCGTTTTGGCGGTGGCGGCTACGTACGCGGTGGTGCGCCTGCTCGACCGGGCCGATCGAGCGGCGCCCCTGGCGGCGGCGCTGGCCATGCTCGCCGTGGCGTGGTTCTTCTACTATGTCCCTGCGCGGAACGCGATCGCCGCTCTCAGCCCAGGCGTTTCGCGCGATAGCGTGCTCGTGCCGGTCGGCGTCCTCGCCACGCTCGCGGCGGCGGCTTGGCTGCTCCGTCAGCCGCGCGAGCGGCTGCTCGGCGTGAGCGCGCTCATGACGCGATTCGGCCTCCTGCTGCTGCTCATGGTAGGGTCGCAGGTGGTGCTCTCGCAGGCGCGCGGGCCACGGGCGGCGCGGCGGAGCGGCCTCGCACGCGAGCTCGCGGTACCGGTACGCACCGTCGGCGCGCCGCCGCCGAGCCGGAACACGCCACCCCGCGACATCTATCTGATCGTGCTCGACGGGCACGCCAATGCCAGAGTGTTGGAGGAGGTGTTCGGGTTCGACAACTCGCGGTTCGAGGACAGCCTGCGCGCGCTCGGGTTTCTGGTGCCCCGGAACGTGCGGAGCAACTACGTGCAGACCTACCTGTCGGTCTCGTCGCTCTTGAACTTCGCGCACGTGACGAGGCTCGCCAGGGACGCGGGTGTTACGAGCAAGGACCATTCGCTGCCCACGTATCTGGTGAAGTACAACCGCGCCGCACGATTCCTGAAGGCACGTGGGTACGAGTATGTGCTCTTCCCGTCGGCGTGGTGGGCGGCCACGTCGACCAGTCCGCTGGCCGACGCGGAGTTCGACCCCGGCCCGGCGTTCGAGCTCGAGCACGAGGTCCGCCGCACGGAGCTGCGGCTCGCCGTGCTGCGCTCGTCGTTGTTGCGTTTCGTCCTCGGGGCGGATCGAGCGCCGGTCCCGGTCGTGGAGCACTTTCTCCGCTCGTTCGAGGGTCTGCGCGCGGTGGCGGCGAACCCTGCGCCGACCTTCACCTTCGCGCACATCCTCCTCCCCCATGTGCCGTACCTGGTGGACGATCGGTGCCGTCCTCTCGCCCATGGGATTCCGGACGACCAGGAGGCCGATACACCCGAGCAACGTGCCGACTACATCGGCCAGGTGCGGTGCGTCGACCACCTGGTGCTCGATCTGGTGACGACTCTGCTCCGGCGCTCGCCGACACCGCCGGTGATCCTCGTGGTCGGCGACCACGGTCCGCGGTTCGCCGATGTCGGGTTCTATGGACACCCGGAACGCGTCTCGAAGGCGTTCATTCGCGAGCGCTTCGGGGCGTTCGGCGCCTTCTACCTCCCGGCGGAAGGTGCCAGCGCGTTCCGCGAGCCGGTGACGCTGGTGAACGTCCTCGGAAACGTGCTTCGGTATTACTTCAATGCCGACCTCCCGCCAAACGACGACGACATGTACGTGTCGGGCGAGCAGCCGTACCGCTTCTACCGGGCCGACCCTGGGTTGCTCGACGAGCCGAAACCCGCCACATCGCCGGTGGTTCAGCGCTAGCGATGGTCACGCTCGCGGTGGTGAGGCTCGGGGGTGGCCCGTCGCGCGGGGGAGTGTGGCGGCTTCCGCTGCTGCTCGACGCTCACGTGGGGGGACGACGCCGTGGGCACACGCACGCCGTAACTCCGTCTCCCCTCCACCGCGCGAGCCCACCCTGAAGATCTGGATCGACGCCGACGCGGCGCCCCGAGACGTGAAGGAACTGGTGTTCCGCGCGGCCAAGCGCCTGGCGATCGAAACCGTCCTCGTCGCCAACCAGCGGCTGCAGACGCCGCCCGGGAACCCGCACGTCCAGGCGGTCAGGGTGGACGGCGGCGCCGACGTCGCCGACCAGTACATCGCGGCCCACGCGACCGCCGGCGATCTCGTCGTCACCCAGGACGTGCCGCTCGCCGCGCTGCTCGTGCCCAAGGGCGTGGCCGTTCTCGATCCACGCGGAGAGGAGCATACCGCCGAGACGATCGGCGAGCGGCTCTCGGTGCGCGACTTCATGGATCAGGCCCGTATCGCCGGCATGGTCACGGGAGGACCGCCCCCATACGACGCTCGAGCCAGGCAGGCCTTCGCGGCTGCACTCGACCGGGTGGTGACGCGGCTGCGGCGATCGGCAGGCGGCTAGCAGCCCTGCGACCCGGCCGGCCTGGGGGCGAGGAGGAGCGAACGGAAACGCGGATCGGCCTCGATCGCCGCGAACGGAGGATCGCAGCGGAGGTGGAGCTGAAAGTGGAGATCATTGCGCGGCGCGTACCGCCGTAACCATGCGATGGCGCGGTCCCTGTCTCCGAGACCGGCATACGCCTGGGCGAGGAACACCGCGGTGTGCAGCGGCGTCGGCGAGTAGGAGGCGGCCAGCGACTCGGCCCGTTGGAGAATGCCCCGCGCCGCTCTCGGAGCGCCCGCGCGTGCCTCGGCCAGCGCCCTTCCGCCCAGTGCGTTGGGCACCTCGATGCCCGTGCTGAGCCGCTCCGCCGCGTCGAAGGCCGCCCGCCCTCGCGCGACGTCACCTCGTTCGATGGCGATGTAACCCACCACCCCCCGGGCCAGCAGGGAATTCGGCTGCAGAGCGATGGCGCTGTCCGCCCAGCGCGCTGCGCTGTCGTACTGGTGCCGCCAGTAGTGGCCGAGGGCCAGGAACGCGAGCCCCTGCCCGTCGGCATAGCTTGGGTCCGCCGCGACCGAGCGGCGCCAGGCCTCGAACGCGCCGTCCAGGTCGCGTGCCTCGGCCAGGCTGAGTGCGAGGAAGTGCCAGGCCTCCGCATCGGTCGAGTCGAGCGCCAGCGCCTGCCGCAGCGATCGGATGGGCGACGTGCGATCGGTCGGGTCCACGATCCGGCTCACGATCGCCTGGGTCGCCCAGGCCTCCGCGCTGGGGCGAGCCCCCGCCATGGCGCGATCCGACGCCGCCACCGCGAGCCGGAGAACGCTGTCGCGGGCCATGCCGGAAAAGACGAACCGCCGGTCGTAGGCGCGGACGTAGGTCTTGGCGAGCGCCGCCCATGCTTCGCGGTATGTCGAGTCCCGCCGGACGGCGGCCGTGAGGGCGCGAACCGCCTCGCCGATGGACTCCGGCGTGCGCTTGTCGTACTCATGGACGCCGCGTTGGTACAGCGCGATCACGTCCGGGTCCCGAGCGTCTCGTACCTCGCTTTGCCGGTGAGCCAGAAGCCACACACCGAGCACGACTGCCGCGACCAGCAGCGTTCCGCCGACGGCGCGAATCGCCGACCTCCCCGGCCGGACTCGCCTTCCTTCGACCGGCGTGGACGTGGCCCGCAGCGCGCCGGCGAACGCCGCGACGTCGGGGAACCGGTCGGCCGGCACCCGCTCGAGTGCCCGCAGCACCGCGGCCTCGGCGCCCGCCGGCACCGTGGGGCGCACCGGTCGGATGGCGCGGGCCGGCTCCGCCAGCCGGCGGGCGACGATCGCCTGCGCGGTGGGGCCGGTGAAGGGGGGCTCGCCCACGAGCATCTCGTACAGCACGCTGGCAAGGCTGTACTGGTCGCTCCGGGCATCCACCGGCTGCGCGCTGGCCTGCTCCGGGCTCATGTACACGGGGGTCCCGATGGCGAGGCCGGTGCTGGTGAGCCGCTCGCTGCCGGTTTCGAGGAGCGCCTTCGCAATTCCGAAGTCGGCGACGTATACCCGCCCCTCGGCGAGCAGCAGGTTCTCTGGCTTGATGTCGCGGTGCACGATGCCTTCGCGGTGCGCGACCTGGAGCGCCGACGCGGTGTCTTCGACGATGCGCAGCGCGTCGTCCACCGGCAGGTGGCGCTCGCGCTGCATCCGAACGCGAAGCGATTCGCCGGGGACGTACGCCATGGCGTACCAGGGGAGGGGATCGCCACGCGGCCCCGGAAAGACGCCGGAGTCGAGCACGGGGACGATGTTGGGATGTTGGAGCCTGGCGGTGAGACGAATCTCGCGAACGAACCGGTCCACGCCGATCGCGCCCGCGAGCTCCGGGTGCAGCACCTTGATGGCGACGACGCGATCGTGGCGCCGGTCGCGCGCCAGCCATACCGAGGCCATGCCGCCCCGGCCCAGCTCGCGCTCCACCGTGTACCGGTCGGCCAGCGCCGCGTTCAGGTGGTCGAGCATGTGAGGTCCCTTGTTGCAGGGGGACGACGCGGGGAGCATACGTGCGCAGTGCCGGATGCGCCAGCAATCACCCCGGGCGGCTCACCCCCTCGCCGACCTCACTTGCGGGCGGCGACTGCGGGCAGCGACCGCAGATAGCTCCACAGCGCCTGCATCTCCACGTCCGTCAAGTTCCGCGCGTATTGCACCACGCCCGACATCGGCGCGCGGAGCGACGTGCCGTCCGGTCTTTTTCCCTCGTGCATCGCGGTGGTGAACTGCGCGAAGGTCCAGCCGCCGATCCCGCCGCTTCCCGGCGTCAAGTTGGCCGCCGGCGGCCAGCTCGGATCGCCGCCCACGATCGGTCCCCCGCCGAGGTCGTCCCGATGGCAGCCCGAACAGGTCGTCGCGACGTGCTTGCCGAACTCGATCGTCGGCGCGGCCTCGGGTGGCGTGAGGGCATGGGGCACGGGGTGCGACCCGATGAGATCGGCGGACAGGGTGAACTTCCCGGTGGCGACCAGCATCTTCCCGACCGGGCCAAGCGTCGACGAGGGCACCAGGTGGTTCACCGGTGGCTGCGACCGGATGTAGAGCACGATGTCGGACAGCTCCTGGTCGCTCATGCTCCGGAAGTCCACCGACGGCATGAGCCCGGGCACGCCGCCGGGCTTGACGCCGTGGCGGACGATCCGGTCCCAGTCCGCCGGCCGAAAACCCGCGGTTCGGCTTCCGGTCCCGGCGGTGAGGTTCGGCCCGAGGATGCGGCCGATGGCCGGATCGTCGATCATGACCCCCCCGCCGAACCCCGACCCGTGACATTCGCTGCAGGCGTAGCGGGCCTCGATCAGATGTCTCCCCCGCTCGAGCGCCCGGTTCCGTGCGAGCTCGTTGGCCGAGTCGGTCGTGAGCCGGCCGCTCGCGACCTCCTGCGCGCTGAGGGGGAACGGAATGGGGAAGTCAACCGTGTGCACCTCGTACCGGCGGGCGAGCTTCCGGCTCGATGCCGCGGCGGCCCACGCGTAGAGGCCGAGGGCAGCGACGATCAGCACGGCGAACACCATTCCGGCGATCTTCAGGGCTTTCAACGGCGGCATCTCCTGACCCGTGTGGCGCCGGAATTCCGGTTCGTCCGGCCGGCGGGTCTGCTCTTCGGAATTTGGACGCGGATTCGCTGCTCGAGCAGCGTAAGGAACAGGTGACGGGCCGAGCCGTCAATGTGGACGACGATGCCAGTCTGGCTTGACCCGTCATGGCCTGGTGGGTGAGAATGAGTCGGCAATTCTCGATCACACGCGAGGAGCGGATGACGCCTCCCCATCTTGCCCGCAGGCATCTGCCTCTGGCCGTCCCTTGATCGAGCGCTCGGACGAGGCGACGACCGCGCCGAGCGACACACCGATTCCGGATCGCATCTGGGACGGCCTGGTCGCCTGGATGAGCGGGACCTTCGCGGTGGTCGGCGCGGCGCTGGCGATCTCGGCCACGCTCGGCTGGCCGAGACGGACCGCCGCGGCACTCACGGGAGCGCAGCTCGCCGTTCTCGTGCTGCAGGCGTTCGCCTGCAGCGGGTTCGTGATGCGAAGCGGGCGGTCGCTGTCCCGGAGCTACCCGGGCGCGCTCCTGGTCGCGTTCACCGCGGGCGTGCCCGCGGCGTTGGCCGCGCTCATGGGTATGGAATGGCTGCACCCCGGCGATCCGGTCGCGACGTGGGGGCGGCTGCTGGTTGGCAGCGTGAGGCTTGCGGCACTTGAGGCGGTGCCGGTGGCGTATCTCCTCTGGATCCTTCGGGAGCGACCGTTCGGGTGGAAAGGGGTCGAGACATCGGAAGCGGGGTGAGGATGGCTCGGCCCCGGTGCCGGGGGCCGGCGTTCTCGTACTGCTGACCGCGTACCGACGCCCGAGCGCCGAAGTCAGTCTTCCCGAATCAGCGTTCCCCGCTCGGCGTCGTACACGCGCAGGCGTACGACGACTCCGGCCCGCCGTTCATCGACGACTCGCACCTGGACCACCTTCCGGTCCTTGCTGGGACGGTAGACGATCCAGCTGCCCGCCGGAGCGGTGCGCTCGATGTCGGCACAGCTGCGCGGCCGCGGCTGATGGCCGGGCGGCGTGCCGGGCAGCCAGACGCGACACTGGCCGGGAGGCGGTAGGTGGCCGGGCGGGATGCCCAGCGTGGCGGCGGTGCTTGGCCCCCGCCGAACGGCCGGGGACGGCTGACTCTGGCTGGTCGGGGTGAAGGAGCTGCAAGCCGTTGCAGCGAGAACCGCCAGAGCCGTTCCAAAATGTCGGGCTGAACGCATGGATCCTCCTGGGAAGAAGCGCGTTTAGCTCCCGGGAGGCAGGGAGCGTGCCCGGCGCGGCTGATGCACCCGGCGTGGGCGCTCCGCAATGGCCTCACCCCATTCCGGTACCGAGGGAAGGAGAACAGGATGCGATCCTATGTGCGGATATCCGGCTTCGTGTTCGGTCTCGTCGCCATCATTCACCTGATTCGCACCTTTACGCGGTGGCCGCTCCTGATTGCCGGCCACCCGGTTCCGGCGGCGGTCTCGTTGATCGTCTTCCTGGCCGCAGGAGCGATGGCCATCTGGGCATGGCGGCTCCTGTCGCAGCCCACGGTCGCGGGCTGAGCGCGCCCGTCATTCGTCGCTCTCGGGGCGCGGGATCGGAGAGCCACCTGTGGTGAAGCTGGTCTATTGCATCCACCGAAGGCCGGAGCTCAGTCGCGAGGAGTTCGTCCGCTACTGGGCGGACGTCCACGGACCCATCGGCGCGCGTATTCCCGGCCTCCGAAAGCTCGTGCAGAGCTACGCGCTGGCGATGTCCGGCAATGATCGGCCCGCCGATTTCGACGGCATGGCCGAGCTTTGGTTCGACGACTTGGCGGCGATGCTACGGGCGCGGCAGTCGCCGGAGTGGGCTGCTTCGACGGCCGATGAGGCCAATTTCGTGGATCCCTCGCGGAGCGCCTACTTCGTCACCGAGGAGCGGCAGATCGTGTGACCGGCCGGCCGGGGCAGCGAGGCCGCCGGTGAGAGGCTACTTTCGAGGAGATCCGCGAAGCCGTCGGCGGCGCCTTGTCGCGCACGAGCGATCCGCGGCAGTACTCGGGGGTGTCGGCTTGCCCAAGCGCAACTATGGATACGAGAAGCGGCAGAAGGAGCTCAACAAACAGCGGAAGCAGGAGGAGAAGCGGCAACGGAAGCGCGATCGGGCCGACGTGCCGTCGACGGAACCCCAGGCCGACGAGCCGCCCCCGGCGCCCGTAGTCAAGCCGGACTGAATTCGGCACCCCCTGCCGCCGACTGGCGCGGGCACCCCAAGCTTCCCGCGATGGCGCCGAGCTACCGGGGCTGAGAACCGTGCACGATTTCACGCTCATAGACCTCGGCGGCCTGCTCGCGGCCGGCTGGGTGCTCGTCAGGGTCCTCGGGCCCGTCGCGAGCGCGCTCGCGAAGCGCATCGAGGGTGGAGGTTCACCCGGCATCGTCGACGACCCTGCGATCCATCGGGTCCAGGCGGAGCTCGAGGAGCTGCACGAACGGATCGATTTCCTGGAGCGGGCCGTCGCCGCGGGTCACCCCCGGGTGGAGCTGCCCCAGACGCATCGCCACGATGTACCTGATCCCGAATCACCGACCGCATGAGCAAGCCCGTCCTGCTGACAGTAGATGACGACCCGGAAGTGTTGAACGCCATCGAGCGCGATCTCCGGCACCATTTCCGCTCGGACTATCGTGTGGTCAAGGCGTCGTCCGGCGCGGAGGCACTGGACACGATCCGCCAGCTCCTGCTGCGGGGCGCGCAGGTGGCGCTCTTCCTGGTCGACGAGCGCATGCCGCATATGACCGGGACGCAATTCCTGCTCGAGGCGGTCAAGATCTATCCGGATGCGCGACGCGTACTACTCACCGCGTATGCCGACACCGACACCGCCATCACCGCGATCAACCAAGTCGGGCTCGATCACTACCTCCTGAAGCCGTGGGAGCCGCCGAGCGTCCGGCTCTATCCGGTGCTCGAGGACCTTCTCTCCGAGTGGTTCGCCCGCGCCAGGCCCGGGTTCGATGGCATCCGCGTGGCGGGCACGGCGCTCTCGCCGGCGAGCTACGCGGTAAAGGACTTCCTCGCGTCCAACCAGGTGCCGTACAGGTGGCTCGACATGGACAACGAGGCGACCGTCCACGAGCTCCTCTCGGGCGCCAGCGGCGGCGTGGCGCGGCTTCCGATGGTGCTGTTCCCAGATGGGACGACGTTGGTGCAGCCCACCATCCGGGAGCTGGCCGAGAGGGTCGGGTTGCAGACGCGCGCCCAGAAGACGTTCTACGATCTCATCGTCGTCGGCGGGGGTCCGGCCGGTCTCGCGGGCGCGGTGTATGGCGCCTCGGAAGGGCTGCGCACGATCCTCGTCGAACGCAGCGCTCCGGGTGGTCAGGCCGGAACCAGCTCGAAGATCGAGAACTACCTCGGCTTTCCGAATGGTGTCACCGGAGCGGATCTCGCACGAGGTGCGGCGGCCCAGGCCAGGCGCTTCGGCGCCGAAATCCTCGCGACGCAGGAGGCGGTCGAGATCAGGCGCGAGGATCCGTACCGGAAGGTGATCCTCGCCGATGGATCCGAGCTGACGGGGTATGCACTCATGATCGCGCCGGGCATGGAGGTGCGGCGACTCGACGCCGACGGCATCGAGCCGCTCCTCGGCGCGGGGGTGTACTACGGCGCCGCGCTCAGCGAGGCCGCGACCTACCGCGGCTGCGACGTGATCGTCGTCGGTGGCGCGAACTCGGCGGGGCAGGGGGCAATGTTCTTTTCGCGGTACGCTCGTAAGGTCACCATGCTCGTGCGCGGGCCCGACATCGCGGCCGGTATGTCCAGCTATCTCGTGGACCGGATCCGCGAGGCGCAGAATGTGGAAGTACTGGTGAACGCCAGCGTGGCCTCGGCGCGCGGCAACGGGCGGCTCGAGGCAGTCACGGTAACCGACGCGGAGAGCGGCGCCCGACGGGAGCTGCCGGCGGCCGCCATGTTCATCTTCATCGGGACCACCCCCCGAACAGCGCTGTGCGGGAACCTCGTCATGCGCGACTCGCAGGGCTTCGTGCTCACCGGGCGCGAGGTGATGACCGATGGACGTCCCCCGGCCGGCTGGACCGCTCTGCGCGATCCATACCTCTTCGAGACGAATGTCCCCGGTGTCTTCTGTGCCGGCGATGCGCGCCACGGCTCCGGGAAGCGCGTCGCGGCGGCCGTCGGCGAGGGGTCGGCCACGGTCAGCATGGTCCACCAGTATCTGCGCACGGTATAGGGCGATGACCGAGACTCCGAAAGACGAGGCAGACCTCTTCGCCCGCCTGGTGGCGCACCGGGCCCTCGGGAAGGCGCCGCGCGAGGAGCTGGAGTGGCTGGCCGCCCACGGGACGCTCGAGCGCTACGAGCCTGGCGCGATGGTCGCGCGCAAGGGTGAGCCGGTCGAAGCGCTCTACATCATCTTCAAGGGGCACGTGGCCCACTTCCTGGACCAAGGCGGCACGTGGCGCAAGGCCGTGGACTGGCGCGATGGGGACGCGACCGGGCTGCTGCCGTACTCTCGGATGGCCACCGCGCCGGGGAATTCCGTGATCGAGGAGCCGACCGAGCTGCTGCGCGTCGGCCGCGAGCACCTGCCGGCGCTGCCGATCGAGTGCCCGCACGTGACCGCGGAGCTGGTGCACGTGATGGTCGACCGGGCACGGGCGTTCAAGGTCAGCGACCTGCAGGTGGAGAAGATGGCCTCCCTCGGCAAGCTGGCGGCGGGGCTGGCCCACGAGCTGAACAACCCTGCGTCCGCGGCCGCCAGGAGCGCCCAGCTCATCGCCGCGGCCCTGGCGGAGTCGGAGGAGGCGTCTCGGGCGCTCGGGGAGGCGGATCTCGATGGCCTGGCGCTGGCGGCGGTCGAGCGCGTCCGCTGGGTCTGCAGCGGGGGACCTTCCACGGGGGTGTTCTCGCCGCTCGAGCGCGCGGATCGCGAGGAGGCGCTCGCCGATTGGCTGACGGATCATGGCGTCGATGATGCGCTCGCGGCCCCGCTGGGCGAGACGAACGTCACGCTCGCAACGCTCGACGAGCTCGCGACGGCGGTCGACAGCGATCGGCTCCGCGCGTCGCTCCGCTGGGTGGCGGCCGCGTGCACCGTGCGCGGGCTCGCGCGCGACGTCGAGCGGGCCGCCACGCGGGTGCACGAGCTGGTCAGCGCCGTGAAGGGCTTCACGTACATGGACCACGCGCCGTCTGCCGAGCCGGTGGACGTCGCCAAGGGACTCACCGACACGCTGGCCGTGATGGGGGCCAAAGCGCGCGGGAAGTCGGCGTCGCTGGCAGTGGACGTGCCCCCGGACCTGCCGCGGGTGTGCGGATTCGGCGGCGAGCTGAATCAGGTGTGGGCCAACCTCATCGACAACGCGCTCGACGCGGTGAGCCAGGAGGGGCGGGTGATCGTGACGGCACGCGCGGAAGGAGGGAAGGTCGTGGTCCGCGTGACCGACGATGGACCGGGGATCCCGGCGGACGTGAGAAGCAGGATCTTCGACCCGTTCTTCACCACGAAGCCCGTGGGGCAGGGGACCGGGCTCGGCCTCGACATCGTCAGGCGACTCGTCGACCGGAACGAAGGCTCGATCGAGGTGGAGTCCGAGCCAGGGCGGACGGTATTCCGCGTGGCGCTCCCCGTGGTGGGGTGAGATCGTTGCCTCGGGAAGGCCTTCGCCTCGCCGGACGCGAGGAATGTCGGCATGAGCAAGCTGCCCCCCGGGGGCTTCGACCCGGTCATCGCGGACTTCTATGATCGGACACCCGAGGAGTCACGGCTCGAGCAGGGACCATTCCAGCTCGAGGAGGAGCGGAGCCGGGAGCTGATCCGGCGCTTCGCGCCGCCACCTCCCGCCACCATCGCGGACGTCGGCGGAGCCGCCGGCGCCTCTGCGCTCTGGCTCGCCTCGACCGGATATGCGGTGCATCTCGTCGATCCGGTGCCGCGTCGGCGACGCCTGACCCCCGCAGGGAGGGTGAACATGCAGCATATACGGGCACCGTGACGACCCAGACGAGAGTACCGTGATGGCCGACGGGCCGCGGGAGGACGGGGCTGCGTTCGAGCGTATCGCAAGCTTGCTGGAGGCCGCCTGGAACGCGGGGGACGGCGAGGCGTTCGCGGCGCCGTTTGCCAATGATGCGGACTTCGTCACGATCCGCGGCGAGCACTTCCGCGGGCGGCCCGCGATCGGGGCGGGTCACGCCGCGATCTTTAAGACCATCTACGCCGGAAGCACCAACCACTTGTCCGTCGAGGCGGCGCGCCTGCTGCGTCCCGACGTCGCCCTCGTCCACGTTCACTCCAGATTGGACGCCCCCCGGGGTCCGCTCGCCGGCCGGCATGGGGCACGCTTCACCCTGGTGCTGACGAAGGAGCCGGGTGGCTGGGAGATCGCCGCGTTGCACAATACGGTCGAGGTCGGCTGAACCCTGGAGCCGGAATGGCCGTAGTTCTTTCCCAGTCGTTTCGCTTTTGATGCAGGCGGACTCCAAGACAGGATGTCGCCATGACCTTCAAGCCCACGCTCTGGCGTCCCATCGCCGCCGTGCTGAGCGGCATCAACCTGATTGCCGTCGGCGCCGCCGCCAATGCGGCGGAGCCCTGGCACGCGGGGGTTCATGCCCTGCTCGCCGTTGCGTTCGGCCTGTGGGCGCAGCGCCTACACGGCGCCGTCGCGGGTGACCTGCCGGCTCGCCTGGAGGTGCTCGAGATCGATGTGAACGGCTTGCGGCGGGAGTTGAGCGAAACCCAGGAGCGCCTCGATTTCGCCGAGCGCATCCTGGCGCAGGCCCAGGAGTCGCGCCGATTGGACCTGGAACGCTAGGTCACGGGACCGGCGATTGATCGCCACCCGACCTGTGGGTCACGACTCGACCGCACGATCACCGCCGGTGCCCGAACCGCTCGCGCGCCCGTCGCGACCGGTCAGACGAGCCCGCTCTCGCGATCGACCCGAGCGATGAAGCACCCCGCGTCGGCGTTGCGCAGGTGCGCGTACCGCACCTCGGAATGCTCCAGCACCTGTTCGAGGACGAACTCGACCCGCAGGTCGCCGACACGGCGCTGCGCCACGAGCGCTCCCGCCTCACCGTAGCCCTCGACGACGAGGGGCAGGGGGCGGAGCGTCTCGGGAAAGACCGGCGCGTCATACGGCTCGCACGGATCCCGATGGATGAAGACGGGGCCGGGCGCGGGCAGCGCCGCTGGATCCGTAAACGGCTGATAGGTGAAGAGCAGCCGTTGCTCCACGCCGAGCTCGAAGGTGCGCAGGCAGAGGCGGCAGGGCCCGTAGCCGGCGGCCATCTCCATGTGGGCGGGGTGCCCGTACTGGGGAGACCGCAACGAGGTCCGCACCGCGTGGGCGATGGTCTCGGGAATGCTTCGGACGCGGTAGCGCGACATGAGCTGCTCCGATAGGGGAGCGCCGAAGCTAGCGGCCGCGATCCGAAGTCGCCTCCCGAAGCTTGCGCTCGAACTCCCGCGGGAAGCTCACTTCGATCGCACCGACTCGTCGATCGTCCCCTCGCCATCGATCTGATCAGCTTCTCAGCCGGCCCCGTGGCAGCCCCGACGAATCGCACGCGGAGCGCGGGGTTCGCCTCCACCTCGAAGAGGTCCTGGGCCATGGGCCTGAGCGGCGACTCCGGGTTCGAGCCGCGGCGGTAGTACAGCCGTCCGTTCCGAACGGTGATCGTGCGTTCCTGATACCGCCCCGCTCGATTCCCCTTTCGCGGGAGCGCGATCACTCATACCATCCAGGCATCCCCGTCACGGGCCGTGGTCCTGACGTACTTCCTGCACGACGTCCAGGCTGGTTGCCCGATGTCGTGAGCATGCGACCCTGCTCTACCCCCGCGCCATCGCTCATGCTCAGATCACCCGCTTATCGCCAGCACTGATGCGCAATCCTACAGCGCCATCCCGGAGTGAGAGCCTGAGGCTTCACGTGGTTCCCGCCGCGGAGCTGTCGCCCCGCGTCCGGGGCGAGATTCTCGCACTCTGCGACCGGGCGTACGGCGAAGACCTGCGAGCGACCTTCCAGACGTTCACCGACCCTATGCACGTGCTGGCCACGACCGACGGCGTTCTCGTGAGCCACGCGCTTTGGATCACGCGCTGGCTGGCGCCTGGACGAGACCCTCCGCTTCGAACAGCCTATCTCGAGGCCGTCGCCACGGACCCGGTGCACCAGGGCAGGGGCTTCGGAACGGCCGTGATGCGCACGCTCGTGAGCCAGGTGGCCGCCTTCGAGCTCGCGGCGCTCTCCCCAACCGATCGAGGGCTGCATTTCTATCGGCGTCTCGGATGGCAGGAATGGGCGGGGAGGCTGTTCATCCGCCAGGGCTCGAACCTCATCGAGACGCCGGACGAGGGGGTCATGATCCATCGGCTCCCGGGATCGCCGCGTGTGGACTTGAACGACTCGCTCTCCGCGGAATGGCGAGCCGGTGAGCTCTGGTAGCTGAGACGCGTCGAATGCCTCGCGACCGGCGGGGTCGGCGCCTTGCCCTCGGCGTTGTGCTGGGGGCGACGGCGGTCCCGCGACGGCAAAGCGACCGTCTGCCTACTACAACGCGCTGCGCCGCCAGAGTTGATTCCAGCGATGGCCTCGGTCGATGCGCTGACCGTTCCGTTCGGAGCCCTGGCCGACGTGCTGCTCCTCCTGCATGCGGCCTTTGTGGTCTTCGTGATCGCCGGCGGACTCCTGGTCCTGCGGTGGCCCAGGCTGGCCTGGGTCCACCTGCCCGCGGCGGCGTGGGGCGCGGCGATCGAGTTTCTCGGCTTCATCTGCCCCCTCACGCCGGTCGAGAAGGCCTGGCGCCGCGCCGCGGGCGAGCGGGCGTACGAGGGCGGGTTCATCGAGCACTACGTGACGGCCGCGCTCTACCCAGCCGGCCTCACGCGAACGATGCAGGTCGCGCTGGGCACGCTGGTACTCGTGGTGAACGGCTGGGTGTACTGGCGAATCTGGCAGCGTCGGCATATCCGAGATGCAGGATGGGCCGAATGAGCACCCGGCAGTCCGAATGGTGCGTGCCTCCAGATCTCGGCGTGCCAGGATCAATGGCGGTGGCCGAGGGCGTCCCTTACGTGCCCGGACCGTGCAGACCCCGTAGGGAATAGACTTCAGAATTCAGGAGTGTGCGATGAGGTCGATCATCGATTCGATCACGGGTGAATACCAGCGCTACAAGGCGCTGGCGGAGGGCGCGGTGCGCCAGCTGACCGACGAGCAGCTGACGGCGCCGGGACCGAACGGGGGCAATGCGATCGCCACGATCTGTTGGCACGTCGGCGGCAACCTGCGTTCCCGGTTCACCGATTTTCTCACGAGCGACGGCGAGAAACCCTGGCGCAAGCGCGAGGAGGAGTTCCACGCGCGCTCGGTCACCCAGGCGGAGCTTCTGGCCCACTGGGAAGCGGGGTGGGGCGTCCTGTTCGCGGCGCTGGCGGCGTTGAATGACGATGATCTGACCCGCACCGTCACGATACGCGGTCAGCCGCTTCGGGTGGACCAGGCACTGCACCGATCGCTGGCGCACACGAGCTATCACGTGGGGCAGGTGGTGTACGCGGCTCGGGCGCTCTGCGGTGCGGCGTGGCGATTCCTGAGCATACCGCCGGGGCAGTCCGAATCGTTCGGCGCCGCGCAGATGCAGCAGCCGGCCGCGCATGCCGCCTGGTTGGGAAAAACCGGCCCGTGAGTCGGTTCGCCTCGCGGGTGAGCGATGGGTCGCGCGGCCCGTCGCCGCACGAGTGCGCTTCGAATGCACGATAGGTGCCTTTGCGACAGGAATCCCACCCCGGGTGTCGCATCTACGCCGCTTGGCGGCCCGATTTCCCGCTATCGCCGACCCCGTTCGCGCCGTAGCTTCTCGTATCCCGTTCACAACGAGCTCCACCAACATCCGGCTGTCCGGCGCGCGGTGCCTGCCATGAGTGCGGTGCGCACGCTGCTCCAGGGTGCCGATTCGATAGGAGTACTCGAGGTATCAGGTGGACCTGCGGCCATCAGGCCATGCGCTACCCGGAGCGGGCTCGTGGACGACTCTCGAGACGATCGATATCGGCGACTGCTCGCCACACAGCTCGCGCTGACCGACCAGACCTGGCGGACCCTCCGTCAGCGCGGCGTCACGCCGACCACCGAGGTGCGGCTCGACTTCTCGTTCCGGGCGCCGAGTCGCCCCGCCGCCGAGGCGCTCAAGCTGCTGCTGGAGGATCGGACGGACTACTCGGTGCTGGTACAATCGGCCGGCCCGTTCCCAGGCCGCGACTGGACCGTGTCCGGCAGCACGCAGCCGACGATGATCTCCGGGCAGATCCTGGAGCAATGGGTCGACTGGATGGTGACGGCCGGCCTCGAGTGCGATTGCGAGTTCGACGGGTGGGGAACGCAGGTCTAGGCTCGCCGGACCTGTCCTTCATGCTGTCAGTCGGATTGTCCCACTCGAGCTTCACGAGGATGTCCGCGCAGTCCGGGCGAGCGACCTTGCGCAGGCGGACGATCGATGTATTTCCAATTGCGTGGAGAATGCCGCGGGCCGGGCTCCTTGCTCGGAGGACAGCGGTTGGTTCGCAACGGACAACGCGTGTCGTGCGCCCTTGAATCTATCGGTCTTGAAGGAAGCCACGCTCAGAGATTTTCTTCAGGGCGCCGCCTCGGCCGGCCAGTTGGCCCTCGAGGCGCGAGGCGCCGTTGAGCTCCTGAAACGGAACCGGCGCCGGGTGCACATCGAGGACCTGGTCGGGGGCCAACGGCTCACGATCACGGCGCCGATGCTGGTCCGCCTCTGTGACGCGGTCCTGGGTGGAGAGCTGCCGGGGCCAGCCCTCGAGACCATCGGCTTCGCCGTCATCGCGTCGGATTTCCTGCGCTGGGACGACGGTGATGACCTCGTCTCCCGGGTCCTGTACGATTGGGCGTCGCCCGACATCACCTTCGAGCTCACGCCCGACAACGTCCGGATGTTCCGGGACTGGTTGACCGGGACGGTACGGCCCCCATCGGAGCCCGAGATCACGACCGACACGCTGGCCGATTGGGGATCGCTCAGTCGCACCGAGAAGGTGCGGGTGCAATCGTGACCCCCGTGGTGAGGCGATACCGGCCCCTTCATCTCGTCAACGGCTGACACGCTGCTCCCCACCGTTGTGCTCCCCTTCACGGGCCTCGTCGGGTGGACGGGACACGCCAGGTGAAACGCCTCCTGATCGGATTCGCGGCGATCCTCCTCATCGGCGGTGCGCTCGTCGGCCACGGCCCGCTCGAGGATTGGCTGCTGCTCCGCCGGTTCGAGCGGCAGGACCCGTTCGAGAGGCGCGCGCGGCGATGGCGGCGCGGGATAATCGCCTCCTGGCTGGCGACTACGGCTCGGGCATCGAAACGCCCGGCCCGGAAGACGAGGACCGAGCCTACCATCATCTGCTCGCCACCCATGGCACTCGCCTGGTCATCACGATGTCGGGTGACGTCATGTCGGACATGGAGAAGCGGCTCTGGACCCGGTCGCACGAATACATGCTGCGCTACAATGCGGAGATCCTGAAGTCCGAGCCTCCATCGGGCGGACACTGACCCACGAGCTCGAGGCTCGAATCCCACCATGACACTGGAACACCGTCGGCGGCTTCTGGGCGTGGCTCTCATCCTCGTGGCCTGCCGCCCATCGGCGCCGCCCGCGCCCGACCCGCGGGCCTTGGACGCGATCGCCCGGCGGTACGTCGTCCTCGGTCTCGAGCTCGGCCGCCACGACGCCAACTACGTCGATGCGTACTATGGCCCCGACTCCCTGCGTGCGGCGGCCAACGCCGAGTCGCTCACGGTCGCACAGGTCCGATCCTCGGCGGAATCGCTCATCGCCATGCTGGGCGACAGCGTGCCGGCCTACGCCGACTCGTTGGTCCGCCTGCGGCATCGCTATCTCCGCGTGCAGCTCGGCGCGATGGCGGCGCGCGCACGGATGCTCGGTGGCGAGCGGCTCCGATTCGACCAGGAGGCCGAGGCCCTGTACGATGCGGCGCCACCTCACTTTCCGGACGCGCACTTCGATTCACTGCTCGCGCGGCTCGACAGCCTGCTCCCGGGTCGCGAGCCGCTCGCGCAGCGCTACCAGCATTTCCGCGACCGCCTCAACATCCCCGCCGGCAAGGTGGACACGGTCTTCAAGACCGCCATCGCAGCGTGCCGCGCCCGCACGCTGGCGCACATGCCGCTGCCGCCGGGCGAGCGCTTCGATCTCGAGTACGTGAAGGGGACGTCCTGGAACGCCTACAACTGGTACAAGGGCGCGTATCACAGCCTGATCCAGGTGAACCTGGACTTTCCGGTCCCGCTGGATCGAGCCATCGACCTCGCATGCCACGAGGGATATCCCGGGCATCACGTCTACAACGCGCTGCTCGAGCAGGCGCTGGTGCACGACCGCGGGTGGGTCGAGATCTCGATGTATCCGTTGTTCAGCCCCCAGTCACTCATTGCCGAGGGGAGCGCGAACTACGGGATCGACATGGCCTTTCCAATCGCCGAGCGAACGGCGTTCGAGCGGGACTCATTGTTCCCGCTCGCTGGGCTCGATCGATCGCTGGCGGAGCGGAACGCGGCCGTGCGGCAGGTCGTGGAGCGGCTGAACTACGCGCGGAATGAAGTGGCCCGCCGATACCTCGATGGCGACCTCGACTCCGCAGGCGCGCGAACCGCCATGCAGCGCTACTGGTTGAGCTCCCCCGAGGCGGCCGCCAAGACCGTGCGGTTCATCGATACCTACCGCAGCTACGTCATCAACTACAACCTGGGACGGGACCTCGTCGCCGCCTGGGTCGGACGGATCGGCGGCGACTCGGAGGCCGGTCGCTGGACGGCGTTCCGCGCCCTGCTCTCGGCCCCTCATCTCCCGAGGGACCTGCGCTAGATGGCCGCGGCGGCGACGGACGCTCGTTGAATGCGCGCCATCGTCGTACGCGCCCTCGGCGGTCCGGAAGTTCTGGCTCTGGCGACGGCGGCCAGGCCCGAGCCCGGTCCGGGCGAGGTGCTGGTTCGCGTGGAGGCCATCGGGGTCAACTTCACCGAGACTGAGCGTCGCCGGGGCACGTACGAGCCTCCGCCGCTACCGTGGATTCCCGGCAACGAGGCGGCGGGGGTCGTCGAGCGCCTGGGTCCGGCTGTGGAAGAACACTGGCTCGGTCGTCGGGTCGCTTTCTGGGCTCCGCGTACCAGCGGCGCGTACGCGGAGTACACCGTCGCGCCGGCCGCGTGGCTCTTCCCCCTCCTTGACGCGCTCGAGTTCCCGGTCGGCGCCGCCCTCCCGGCCCAGGGCCTCACCGCCTACGGGCTCGCGCACTACGCCACGACACTCGAGCCGGGCCAATCGGCCCTGGTCCACGCCGCGGCCGGCGGCGTCGGCGCGCTCCTGGTACAGCTGCTCCGCCGTCGCGGGGTGCGGGTCTTCGGCACCGCGTCCACCGCCGCCAAGCGGGCGCTCGTGCGCGAGGCCGGCGCGGAGCCTCTGGGCTACGATGGCGACATGGCCGAGGCGTTACGGGCCGCCACCGGCGGCCGCGGCGTCAATGCCGTGTTCGATTCCATCGGACGCGCCACGCAGGCCGGGAGCCTGGCCGCGCTCGGTTTGTACGGCCACCTGGTGTTCTTCGGCGAGTCCAGCGGCTCGCCCGTGCCCATTCATCCCGATGAGCTGTACGGGCGCAACCTCCGCGTGAGCAGCTTCTGGCTCGCGGCCGATGCCCCGGATCGTTGGCAAACGGCTCGCCGCGAGCTTCAGGAGTGGGTCGTGAGCGGCGACCTTCGTGTGAGCGTGGGAATGATGCTGCCACTTGTTGAGGCCGCCGAAGCGCATCGCCAGCTCGAGGGCCGGCGGACCCATGGCAAGGTGATCCTGCTGCCCACACCGCCTGTCACGCTGCAGCGAGAGTAGATAAACGCGCTGGCGTGAGGTCGCGGGCGAGACGTACCTTGGGATCACACTCAAGATCGGCGGTCCTGGATGACCGGCAGGCTCGAGCTCATTCCGGCAACGCTCGACCTGTGCGACGCGGAGATGCGGGGGCCGGCCGAGGTCGGGCAGGTGCTCGGTGCGCATCCGCCTGTGTCCTGGCCGCCGCCCGTGTTCGAGCGGGATGATGTTCAGCGGGTCCGGCGGCAGCTCGAGCACCATCCGGAGAGCCGGGCCTGGTCGCTTCGGTACGTGGTGCTACGGCCGGTCGCGGGCGGCCCGCGCGAGCTGGTGGGGGTTGCCGGCTTCGCCGGTCCGCCGTCGGCCAGAGGCATCGTGGAGATCGGCTATGCGATCGCCGCAGAGCATCAGCGCCGAGGTTACGCGACCGAGGCCGTCCTGGCTCTCGTGGCCGAGGCGTTCGAGGACCCTTCCATCGTCACCATCGCGGCCATGACCTATCCCGGGCTCGTGGCCTCGATCGGTGTGCTGCGCAAGACCGGGTTCGTGCTCGCTTCCGAGACCGCCGCGGGGCTCCTCCGGTACGAGCTGCACCGGAAGTCATGACCGGTTGCGCGAGCCCCGTCTTCCCTGCGCCGGCCGAGCCGGTAGGTTCACTGGATGACCCACGCATTGCCGGCGCTCATCGGGCTCGCGAGCCTCGCCTGTCTTGGCTGCGTTGAGGGCGGCGGCGACCTGGCCATCTCCGCCGGCGCGCCGGTGACGGGCGCGGTCCGCGGGACCGTCTTCAGGTGCGGTATCCCGGTGCCCGGCGCCGAGGTGGCACTGCACGTCGTGCAGGCCGAGGCAGGGCAGGCACGGCCCGTCGACACCCGCGTCGGCCCGGTCACGACGGATCGGGCGGGTGGGTACGTCGTGGAGGTGGGCCCGGCCTTCGCGGTACCTGGTCCAGCCACCGTATCGCTGCTCGTGACCGGGCCCGGTGCCATGACCCAGGAGCTCCCGGGCGCCACGCTCGAGCTCCGGTTGGGCACGCCTCCGGTGGACACCCTCCGGCTCGACGCCGACCTCGGCCGCGCGACCGGGGCCTGCCGCTAGCTCCGCGACCTGGACCCCGCACCGTGAAGGGAGGCGCGGGGCGCTCCATCTACCCTGACCGGCGCGCCTCCGACTCACCTCACGGGCAGACCGCCTGCAGCTGCTCCAACGGCCCTATCTCGTTACTCACCGCGAAGCTGATCGAGATGGTCCCGTTCGCCGACGATCCGGTCGCCTGAATGCGCGCCCGATTGGCTGTGAGGGTGACCCTGGCGGAGAAGGGGACGGTGGGTTTGCCGATGGTATGCGGCCCGCCGTCCGTCGCGTAGGTCAGCGAGCTGAGGAGGGCATCGCCCGTCGTGGAGGCGAAGTACTGGGCCGTGACGGCGCCGACGATGGAGGAGGAGCCCGTATCCAGATTGCAGTCCCCGCCGCCCGTCAGGCCGAAGCCCTCAGTGTCGCAGCCCGCGATCACGGCAGCCGCCAGGCCGATCGTCAGCGACATGGCGTGGCTGTGACGATGGGTGGTGGACATCGAAGTATGCCTCGAGCGACTCTCGGTCTCTTGCGGGCGAGACCGCCCTGGAGCCCATGGGAACAATGGGCCACGCTAGATGCCGGGCAACGGCCCTTCAAGACGGCGAAGTGCCTATTGCGCTCCCGCAAACGACGTCCGGCCGCCGCGGAGGGCGACCGGATTCATGACCACCTAGGTCAGGTGCCGCACGAGACTTCGGCGAAGTACCCGTCCAGCCTCAGCTGCGTGAATGCGACGAGCCTCGCCATCCGGCGTTGCCTCCCTCCTCGGGCCCGAGATATTGCAGCGAGCCCGGCGTGGTGAGCAGCTCGCCGGTCTCGAGCAGCGTCTTGAGTCCCGACAGCACCATCGGCCAGCCGCCGTAGAGCTCGCTGTTGGCGCCGGGCCGGAGCTGATCGTGCGTCACGGTCAGCCGGCAGGAGTCGCCGATCGGCTCGATCTCCCATGTCACCCGCGACGTGCCTTCGCGCTTCACGTCGTCGCTCCAGAGCGCCCGGAAGCTCTGTACGAGTCGGCGCGGCGGGTCGACCTCAAGATTCTCGCCCTCGCAGATCGTGAGCTCGGGCGCCTGTCGCGGAATGCCCACGTAGCGGGAGCCCGGAGTCCAGTCGGACTCGACCCCGACGCCGAAGGTGTACTTCCGCCGCATCTCGGGATCGGTGATGGCGTCCCACAGCCGCTCCGGCGTCGCCTTGATGTAGATCTCGAAGATCTTCTCCATGCGTCCCTCCTCCATCCGGTGCTTGAGCCCGCTCAGCATGGCCGCCCAGGGCTCGGTGTATTTGTCGATCCAACGGTCATGGATCAGGCGGATCGGCACGGGATTGAGGAAGTGAAGCTTCTCCCGTCCCCGCCGTTTCGTGACCACCAGCCCCGCGGACTCGAGCACCCGCAGATGCTTCATCACGCCGAAGCGGGTCATCGTCAGTCGCCGCCCAAGCGCGCCGAGGGTCTGGCCATCCTGCTTGAACAGTTCGTCCAGCAGTCCGCGGCGGGTGGGGTCGGCCAAGGCTCTGAACACCTCATCCATGGCGGTCATATTATGTGACCTGTTGGTCACCTGTCAACCCCCACCCGCACCTGCGTTGGGATTGAGCAGGGTCGCCCGCGGCCGTGATCAGCAAGGTCACTCCGGCGAAGGACGGCGACGGTCCGATGGCGCCCGACCGCGGCGACTGGCGGTACCCGCCGGCCACGGACCGCTTATGTTTGGCCCCGACGATACCGACCCGAGGATATCGATGCTTCGACTTCGCCCGTGTTTCAGTCTGCTGCTTGCCGTTGCTGCTCTGACCGCCATCCCGATCCATCTCGCCGTCGCCCAAGCCACACCCGAAGAGACCTCCGCTGCTCCCCGGTCCCCGGGCCTGGATGTGGCGGGCATGGATCGCTCGGTCAAGCCGGGCAACAACTTCTTCGAGTTCGCCAACGGCACATGGCTCGAGCAGACCGAGATCCCGGCCGACCGGAGCGCGTATTCGGCCGGCGCCATCCTCACCGATGTGACCGACCGCCGGGTGGCCGAGTTGATCCAGGGGGCGACCAAGGCCAACGCGCCCGCGGGCTCCGACCTGCGGAAGATCGGCGATTTCTACAGCGGCTTCATGGACACCGCCTCCATCGAATCGGGGGGCCTCACGCCGCTCAAGCCCACGCTCGATTCGATCGTCGCGATCCAGGACCGGAAGGACCTGGCCCGCGTGCTCGGCTCGACCCTGCGGGCGGACGTGGACGTCTTCAACAACACGAACTTCTACACGGAAAACCTGTTCGGCCTGTGGGTGGCGCAGGACCTCGACGATCCGACGCACTATTCCCCGTTCCTGCTCCAGGGCGGCCTCGGCATGCCCGACCGGAGCTATTACGTCGACTCGTCTTCGGCCATGGCGACGATCCGCGGGAAGTATCGGCAACACGTCGCTGCGCTGCTTGGACTCGCCAAGGTGGCCGACGCGGATGCCAAGGCCAAGACGATCGTGGATCTCGAGACCAGGATCGCGACCGTCCACCTGAGCCGCCAGGAATCGGGAGACGTCACCAAGGGCAACAACCACTGGGCGCGCGCCGACTTCGCCGCCAAGGCGCCCGGCCTCGACTGGGACGCCTACTTCGCGGCCGCCGGCCTCGGCAAGGCCATCCGGTTCGTGGCGTGGCAGCCGAGCGCGATCACCGGCATTGCCGCGCTGGTAGGGAGCGAGCCGATCGAGGCGTGGAAGGCGTATCTGACCTTCCATGCCATCCAGTCGCGGGCGGGCGTGTTGCCGGCCGCGCTGTATCAGCAGTCGTTCTCCTTCTTCGGGCCGGTCTTGACCGGCGCCACGAAGCCGCGTGACCGATGGAAGCGGGCCGTGAGCGCCACCAACGCCGCGCTCGGCTTCGCGGTCGGCCGGCGCTACGCCGAACGGTATTTCCCGCCCTCGGAAAAGGCGCGCGCACAGGCGATGGTCGCGAACCTGATCGCGGCGTTCAAGGAGCGGATCGACCGGCTCGACTGGATGTCGCCGGCGACGAAGGCGGAGGCCAAGGCCAAGCTCGCCGTGCTCAAGGTCGGCGTCGGGTATCCCGACTCCTGGCCGGACTACACCGGGCTCGAGGTGAGAGTCGGCGACGCATACGGCAACGCGGAGCGCGCGCGGCTGTTCCAGCTCCATCAGGCTCTCGCCAAGCTTGGCCAGCCGGTGGACCGCGGCGAGTGGGTGATGAATCCCCAGCTGGTGAACGCGGTGAACCTGCCGGCGATGAATGCCCTCAACTTTCCGGCGGCGATCCTCCAGCCGCCGTACTTCGACCCGAAGCGCCCGCTGGCCCTGGACTACGGCGCGATGGGGGCCATCATCGGCCACGAGGTGAGCCACAGCTTCGACAATTCAGGGGCCCTGTTCGACTCCAAGGGGCGCCTCCGGAACTGGTGGACACCGGAGGACTTCAAGCACTTCGAGGCCTCCTCGAAGCAGCTCGTCGCACAGTACGACGCCTACAAGCCGTTCCCCGACCTCGCGGTCAAGGGCCAGCAGACCCTGGGCGAGAACATCGCGGACCTGGCCGGCCTCACCGCGGCCTACGACGCGTACCACCGCTCGCTGCACGGCAAGCCGGCGCCGGCGGTGCAGGGCTTCACCGGTGACCAGCAGTTCTTCATCAGCTTCGCGCAGAGCTGGCGGGGCAAGCTCCGCGAGCCGACCATGCGGAACGCCATCCTCACCGACGGCCACGCGCCGTACGAGTATCGCGCGTCGACGGTCCGGAATATCGATGCGTGGTACAAGGCGTTCGGCGTGAAGAAGGGGCAGACGCTGTATCTGGCGCCGGACGATCGGGTGCGGGTGTGGTGAGGAAGGGCCGCACAGGAGGATGAGCGACAGAGACTGATGTTGCGGGGCAGGTGAGTTGGCGGTCGTGCTCTACGCCGACGCCCGCCGCACTGTCCCGGCCCGCCTCCGCCGGAGCCACCGGTTCCCTTCGCGCGCCACCCAGAAGCCCGTCGCCAGCACGAGGGGCAGGAGAAAGTAGACCAGCCGGTACGCCACCAGTCCGACCAGCACGGATGGCGTCGAGAGGGCCGGCGTGAGTCCCCAGAGCATGACCGCCTCGAACACGCCGAGCCCGGCCGGCACCTGCGCGATGAGTCCCGCGATCTGACCCAGCAGGAACACCGCGAAGAACACGTGAAACGGCACCCGGTGCGGTAGCAGCACGTACAGCGCCGCGCCCGAGAACACCCAGTCGGCGAACGACACCCCGATCTGGGCGACCGCGCGCCGGAAGGTCGGGCGCGGCAGCTCCCAGCGCCGGATCCTCAGGTCGTCGCCTTCGCGGCCGCTCCAGATGAGATATCCGGCGACGACGGCGAGGCACACGAATCCCAGCGGCCGCGCGGTGTGCAGCGGAAGACGGAGAAAGCCCGGGACGAGCACCGGCTGCAGGGCGAAGGCCAGCCCGGCGGACGCGAGCAGGCCGACCACGTACGTCACCGTGTTGAGGGTGATCACGCGCGCCGCGTCGCCGCGCTCGATGCCCCACTGCGAATAGAGCCGGTAGCGCACCGCGGCGCCCGTCACGACGGAAAGCGGCAGCGAGTTGGCGAACGCATATCCGAGGAATGCCGCGATGGCCACGCGCCGAAACGGCAGCCGGTGTCCGAGCGCCGCGAGCGAGATCGCGTCGTAACCCGCGAGGGCGAGGAATCCGAGCACCGTCGCGGCGAGCGAGAGCGCGAGACGGAGCGCGGGAAAGGTCCTGAGCTCGGCTATGATCTCACGGACTGGATGGTCGCGGAGCTCCGAGTGGAGCACGAACACGGCCCCCGCGAAGAGCAGCAGGCTCGCGCCGGCACCCAGCACGCGGCGGCGGGTCGACGACTTCGAGGCAGTCACGGTTCAGGGGTAGCGCCGGACGGAGCCCGGCGCGGTGAGTGGCGTCACGAGGTCAGGGCGCGGACGGGGCGAGGCCCGGTCGTCCCGATAACAGGAGCTGCCAGTTGCCGTTGATCGTGAGCGTCGGCCTCTGCTCACCGGTGAGCGGCCCGGCGAACGCGATCGAAATGCTGTTGGCCGGCGTGATAGGCACTTCGAGCGAGAGGCGGGCCTGCAGGAAATTCGTCTGGAACGCCTTGTCCGCATTGGGCACGGGCGGATCGCCGGAACGGAACTCGAGCCCGGCCGCCAGCTTGAGCGGCTGGAACTCGTAGGGATACGTGAAGTCGAACGCCACCGCGCCATCGATCGCCGTGTTGTTGCGATCGCTCTCGGCCAGCGTGGCGTCATCGAGCGACACGTGTTGCACGCCGAGCCGCGCCTTGAGTCCGAAGGTCGGGCCCACGGTCGTTCGAGCGACGAACTTCCGGCCGTACGCGATTCCTGCGAACAGTGCGGTCCCCGCCGCTCCTGGGGTGCCGCCCAGCGTCGGATCGCCCTGATCGAGCCGGAGGTCGAGGCCGAGGTACCTCGCGTCGGCGGCTTCGCGCGCGAGGCTCAGCTGCTCCCGGAGCGTGGACAGGGTCTTCGGGTCGTCGGCCAGATCGAGGGTCCGGCCGCAAGTCCTCTGCATCAGGTCGGTGTCCACCGAGTCCCTGCGCAGCGCGGCCACGCAGCTCGCGAAGGTCGGGGTCTGCTGGAGCACCGTGTCCAGGACGGTGGCCGCGTCGAGCGCCTCCTGCGTGTGAGCCGCGAATGCCCTGACCGCGGCCACGAGGTGCTTGCCGGCGCCCGGGCCCGTGATGTTGAGCCTCGCCCGGAGGCCGTAGTAGTCCACCTTTCCGTCCTGATTGCGATCCAGGTCGTTGATCGGCGCGAGCACGCTCAGGTCGAGCAGTCGGCTCAGCGCGGCGGCCTGCGCCGGGTCCTGAATCCCGAAGAGCATCGCCGGATTGATCGTGAAGGCGGCGATCGCGTCCGTCCCTCCGTCCGAGCCGACGGCGGCGAGCGATCCGCCCGCGAGGGCGAGCGGCTGCACCGAGGGAACGGCCTCGCTCTGGTTCGGCGCCCCCGCGCTGCCCGCGTTCCCGGTGGCACGCGACTGGAAGTCGCGCGCCGGGACGCGCTCGAGCATGGCGTCGAGCAACGGCGGCGTCCGCACGTGTTCGACCAGCGATTGCGCCAGCTGATTGCAGGGCTCCTCGCTCGCCGCCGCCGGCGTGAGGCCGTCCTTGATCAGCTCTGCCGCGCACAACGAATCCCGCTCCTGTGCCACCAGGGCGACCGGTGTCAGCGCCGCGACGGCGAGCCAGACCGTGAAGGCCGCCCCGCTCCATGACGGGCTCACGTGCGGCCTCGACGGCCCCCGAGGACGGCGTACGCCCAGATCGTGTCGCCCTGGATGTTCTCCCGCGTTTCCGCTCCGTCCACGCTGATCACGAGGACGGCCGTATCGCCATTGGTGGACATGTCCACCCCGACCTCGAGCCGGCCGGCCGCGTCGAGCTCCATGGAGGCGCGCGCGGTTCCTCCCGGCGCGACGGTATCGCCGTCTCCGCTCGGCGAGCCGCCCCGCCGGCCGTAGCCGACCAGAAGAAAGGCCGGGCCGGAGGCCGTATGATCCAGCAACAGCTTTGCTTCGATCGTACTGCCGACTTTGAGCGGACCCTTGTATGCCATCGTGCCCTCCCCACCCGTGTGCCGGGCGGGATAACGGTCATGTGGTAGCGGTGACTGACAGAGCGGGGACGAGCCCGCCAGCTACACTAAGACAATGGCGCGAGGCCGCTAGCCCGGGGCGGTCTCCGGGAATGCCTGGCCCGAATGCTCGAAACCCTCATCCGGAGCTTCGCCGGATGAGGGTCTCGAGTGTCGTGACGCCGGGAGGGAGGAGCGCCTAGACCCCTGCCTTCTTGAACAACGGCAGGTACTGTCCGTACCCCTCGGCCTCGAGCTTGTCCACGGGGATGAAGCGGAGCGCCGCGGAGTTCATGCAGTACCGCAATCCGGTCGGCTTCGGCCCGTCATCGAACACGTGCCCCAAGTGCGAGTTGGCGTGCGCCGAGCGCACCTCGGTCCGCTCCGCGAAGAGCTGGTGGTCGCTGTGCGTGGCAAGGTTCGCCGGCTCGAGCGGCCGGACGAAGCTCGGCCAGCCGGTGCCCGAGTCATACTTGTCGAGTGAGCTGAACAGCGGCTCGCCCGAGACGACGTCCACGTAGATCCCCGCCTCGTGGTTGTCCCAGAATGCGTTGTGGAAAGGGCGCTCGGTGGCGTCCTTCTGGGTCACGGCATACTGCTCGGACGTCAGCTTCTGCTTGAGCTCCGCGTCGGTCGGCTTCTTGAAGGTCATCGCGTTCCATCCCGTCGTGTGCGTGGGGTTGGCTACCGGTGTCTGTGCCGCGGCCATTCCGGCCGTCACCAGGACCAGGGCCGCGGCGGCCGCGAGCGCTCTCATCGGGCCGCCTCCTTGGCGGCGACCTGCTCGCCCCAGAGCTGCTTCAACCGCTCGTCCCGCCGGCACCCGATGCGATACGCCTCGTAGTGCGTCGGATTCTTCTTGTAGAACTGCTGGTGGTATTCCTCAGCGGCATAGAACGGCGACGCAGCCTGGATGGCCGTGACCACCGGCGTGTGGAATCGGCCCGAACGGTCGAGTGCCGCCCTCGAGGCTTCGGCCTCCCGCTTCTGCTCGCCATTCCCGTAGAAGATGATCGAGCGATACTGGGGCCCGTGATCGCAGAACGCCTGGTTCGGGGTCGTCGGATCGATATGGTGCCAGTACACCTGGAGCAGGCTGTCATAGGTGATCTTGGCCGGATCGTAGATCACCTGCACCGACTCGGCATGACCGGTCTGCCCGGTCTCGACCTGCTCGTAGGTCGGGTTCTTGAGCGTGCCGCCCGCATAGCCCGCGGTGACGCTGGCGACGCCGGGGACGCCGTCGAACGCCTTCTGCATGGACCAGAAACATCCCCCCGCGAAGAGGGCGGTCTGCTGCGCCGGAGCGGGCCCAAAGCCCAGCGCCAGCACACTCATGCCCAGGATCGCGCCTAGACCGGCCAGTCGCGTGCGGAGGGGTTGGATGGAGATCTTGCTCATGTCCGCCTGTCGTCTCGAGTCACCCTATAAACGTCGCAGGGTTCCCAATGGATCCATCGGGAAAGACGGGAGGGAACTCGAGTGCGCAAGCGCTGCCGGCAGCAGGATTTCCAGCGTCGCGCGAGCCGAGGCCTACCTCCCCTGATCCAGCCGCTCGGGCGGGCGCTGCTGCGACAGCATCCGCTCGGTGAAGTCGAGCCGCTCCTGCGTCTCGGTCAGCTCCTGGCGGAGGGTTCCCACCTCTCCTTCCAGGGCCTGGAGGCGATCCGTCGTGTCCGGATCGGCGGCCTTCTTGTGCTGGGCCTGAATGGAGACGATGCGGATGGCGCCCCATGTCAGGATGGCGGCGATCGGGATGAAGACTCCGATGGCACCTGCGTCCATGCGTGCCTCGTGGCGACGGTCGGCGTGCCGGGGGAAGGGAGGCGAGACCTTCAGGGATCGCGATTCGTGCAGAAGCTACGAGGCTGACCGGGAGGGAGCAACACTCGAGGGTCGGCGGCCCTGCCGCGCATCCCCCCCTCACGCTAACTTTGCCCCATGCACGATTTTCCATCGCTCCCGTGCTACCCCTGTCCTCATCTTTCGTCCTGCTGCGCCTACGGTGTCACCCTGAGTGACGACGAGGCCGCCGCCATTGCCCGTGCCCATGGGGACGTGATGATTTATCGCGCGCGCTGGGGCGAGTGGCGGACGCGGGTGCGCGGGGGGCGGTGCGTCTTCTTGAAGGACAATGTCTGCACCATCCACGCAGAGGCGTACTATCCCGCCGTCTGCCGCGGGTTCCCGTGGGTCGATGCCGAGACGGGCGGCCCGTACGAGTACGACCGGACGATCTGTCCCGAGTTCACCTCCCGGCCCGAGCTGGTTCAGCTCGGCCACGCTCTCCCACACGGCTCACATTCGAACGGTGACGCGTGAAGACCCTGTACGCGACAATTCCGCTCCTCGTCTCCCTTGCCACCCGGTCCCTCGTCATGCCTGCCGCCGTTGACGGCCAGTCCGCTCCAGCCCCGACCGACGCCGCGTTGGCGCATGCCCACGCGCTGCTCCGGTCCACCCCACTCATCGACGGGCACAACGATCTTCCCTGGGAGATTCGGCGGGCCAAGGACCACCCGTTCGATGTGGCCGCGTACGACCTCCGCCAGCCGTCGCCCAAGCACACCGATCTGGCGCGACTCAAGACGGGGCAGGTAGGCGCCCAATTCTGGTCGATCTACACCGACGGCGAGATGAAGGACAGCGGGTACGCGCGGGTGCAGCTCGAGCAGTTCGACATCGCGCGGCGCATGATCGCCCACTATCCGGACCGGCTCTCGCTCGCGCTCACCGCCGACGACATCGAGCGGGCGTTCAAGCAGAAACGGCTCGGGTCGCTCCTGGGGATCGAGGGCGGTCACGCCATCGAGAACTCGCTTGGAGCCCTGCGCGCGTACTATGCGCTGGGCGCGCGGTACATGACGCTGACGCACAACGTCACGCTCGACTGGGCCGATGCGGCGCTCGACAGCGCCCGCCATGGCGGCCTCACGGAGTTCGGCAAGGAGGTCGTGCGCGAGATGAACCGGATGGGCATGCTGGTGGACCTGTCCCATGTCTCGCCGGCCACCATGAGCGACGCCCTCGACGTCGCCGAAGCGCCGGTCATCTTCTCCCACTCGGCCGCACGCGCCCTGGTGGACCATCCGCGGAACGTGCCCGATTCGATCCTGCAGCGCCTGCCGAAAAACGGGGGCGTGGTCATGGTGACGTTCGTCCCGTCGTTCGTGTCCAACGAGTTCAAGGGCTGGGAAGACGCCGGCGATTCCGCCCGAAAGGCGATCCGCGCGGCGGTGCCGGACACGACCGAGGCGCACCGGCAGTGGGAGCAGTGGGAGGCCGCCCACCCCTCGCCCACCGCGACGCTCGCCCAGGTGGCCGACCACATCGAGCACGTTCGCCAGGTCGCCGGCGTGGACCACGTCGGCATCGGCAGCGACTTCGACGGGGTGGACTACACGCCGGCCGGGCTCGAGGACGTGTCGAAGTTCCCCAACCTCTTCGCCGAGCTGATTCGGCGCGGATGGAGCGACGCGGATCTCAAGAAGCTCGCGGGACAGAATATGCTGCGCGTGCTGCGCCAGGCCGAGACGACCGCCGCGCGGCTCCAGCGCGAGCGCGAGCCGTCGACGAAGACCATCGCGCAGCTCGACGGAGCGAAGCCGACGTCCTAGGCGGGTGTCGGCGTCCTGAACGGGCGGCGTGCACCTCACTCGTCGCCCGGCACCGCATCCCGCTTCCCCGTCCGCCCCACCACCAGCACCGCGAACGCCGCCGCCAGCCCCGCGAACAGGAACCACTGGATCGCGTAGCCCAGGTGCGGGCCCTCGTCGACCGGCGGCGGTTCAACCCGTCGAGGGAAGCGCGGCAGCGAGCTGTCGGGACTCTGCGCGATGAACACGGGAAGCACGCCATACGGCAGCACTCGTCGCACCGCCGCGAGATCGAGCCGCCGCCACGTCGTGCGTCCGGCGTGCTCGACTGCCTCACCCGGCGCCGTCCCGATCGGAAGCGCGATTCCGCGCACGGCTCGCACTCCCGGCTCCTCGGTGCCGTGCGTGTCCACCGAGACCGCATCGGCGGCCGGCAAGAACCCTCGATCGACGAGTATCGCCGGGCCACCCTCCGCCAGCAGCAGCGGCGTCACGATCCGCACGCCTGGCACGCCTTCGAAGACCTCGCCACGGAGAACGATCTCCCGCGCCTGGTCGTACCGTCCCTCCGCCATGACCCGGTGCTCACGCAGCGTGTCGGTGCCGGCTGACGTCGCGGTGATCCGCACCGCGGCCGCGGCTCGCGCCGCGACGATCGCGACGTTCGCCGCCCGGCGCTCCCTGAGCCGCGACAGCTGCCAGACGCCGAGGCGAGCGAAGCCGACGGCGATCAGCAGCATGACGGCCATCGTGATCCGGCGTGCGGTGGGTGCCATGCGTTGTGCAGTTGAGGATTGGTCGAAAAGGAAGCGCCCGCGGTTGTCCGCCGCTAAACGCCGCCGGAACAAGCAAATGGCATGGGCGCCGGCCGCGTCGGGCTCTTGCCTTTCACTCCGCCGTATCCCACGAACGCCCGCAACCTAACGATGACGGGGTGGTTGAAGACGGCGCTTCGGCGTGGCGTCACGGCTGGTGCTCTGCTCCTGTTGCTCGGTGGTGCGGCGGCAGCTCAGGAAGCCTCGGCTGGGCTGGCGCGGCTCCAGGACTCGGTCGGGGCGGCGAAGGGTACCGCGGGCGCGTCGTGAACTTCGGCGTCGGGGTCCTGTTCCAGCGGGCCGGTAGGGCCACTACTGGCAAGATGCCCGCCTCCCGGGTATGGTAAGAGGTCCGCACGGAAGGCTCGTAGGTGGCGCGCATGAAAGAGTTTGCAGTCTTGGTGACCGCGGCGGCCATCGTCCTTGGCGGCTGCAGCGGTGATATCACCCTTCCTGGCTCCACGGTGTCTCCGCTGAGCTTGGCCGTCGTCGGTGGCGATGGCCAGACCGGCACGGTGGGCCAGCCTCTCGCCGACCCAGTGGTCGTCGTGGTGCGCAGTGCTGCCGGCGCTCCGATGGGCGGGCAGAAGGTGGCGTTTGTCCGCACCGGCACCGACGACGTCTTCGATCCCGACACCTCGCTCACCGACTCAGTCGGTCATGCGTCCACCCAGTGGGTGCTCGGCCGCGCCCCTGGTGCGTACGCCGCCGAGGCCCGCATCGTTCCCGACAGCGGTGCCGCCCCGGCCATCGTGCCGCTTCAGGCCGCGGCGACAGTCGGCGCGCCGGACACGGTGCGCGCCGTGGGACCGCTGATTCAACCGGGGCGCCGCCGGGAACCGCTCGACGAGCCGCTCGTCGTCGCCGTGGTGGACCGCTTCGGGAACCCGGTGGCGGGAGTCCGCGTCAAATGGAACGCCGAACACGGGAACGGGGATCTGGCGCCGGAAGAAAGCGTCACGGCTGCTGATGGAACGACCAGCGTGATCTGGACCCTGGGAAACGAGATCGGCGTCCAGAGGGCCACCGCGGAAGTCGAAGAGGCCAGCACCTCATCCGTTACCTTTACCGCCACGGTGGGATTCTAGGTCCTGTTGTAGCGGTCGCGCAACACTCAGATCTCGCCCGGCACTAAGTCGATTTGCGATAACGAGCTGCCTGCTTTCCGCCGGATCCCACCGGGGCATGTATCCTGCTTGGATTCCCGCCTGATCCGACGAGCCAGCGCAATTCGGTTCATCGTCCCTCTACAGGACATGCCTTGACCACGATCCGGCGACGTCTCGCGTCACTGATCGCGCTCGCCCTGCCCGCTGCAGCCATCGGCTGCGGGAGCGACGGGGTCGTGCTGCCCAACGAGTTCGCGACAGCTATTACCATCGTGAGCGGAGACAGCCAGTCGGCACCTGCCGGTGGCGCATTGTCGCAACCGCTCGTGGTCCGCGTCGCCGACGACTTCGACCGTCCGGTCGAAGGTCAGGCCGTGAGCTTCACGATCGATGCAGGCGGTGGGCAGGTCACACCCGGCAGTGCCACCACGGGACCGAACGGCCAAGCCTCCGCGACCTGGACCCTGGGCCCGGCAGCGGGGCAGCAGCGGGTGACGGCGAAGGTGACCGGGACCGGGGTTCCCGCGACCCTCAATGTGAGCTTCAATGCGACGGCGGTCTCGGGAGCTGGGGCGCAGCTCGTCGTGGTCAGCGGCGACAACCAAACTGCGGCCGTCGGGTCGGCGCTGCCCGATTCGCTGGTCGTTCGGGTGACCGATGTGCTGGGCAATCCCGTGGCCGGCGTCCAGGTGACCTGGGCCGTCGGCGGCGGCGGCTCCATCAGCCCGGCCACGCTCGTGAGCGGCGCCGATGGACTGGCCGCGGCCGAGCGAGTGCTCGGCAACGCATCGGGCACGCAGACGGCGATGGCGTCCGCCGGCGGCCTTACGACGGTCACCTTCACCCAGACCGCCGAAGCCGCAAATCCCACCGCCCTTCTGCTGGTGTCGGGCGACGCCCAAAGCGTCCAGGCAGGATCCGCACTCTCGGCGCCTCTCGTGGTTCGCCTGGTGGACGACAACGGGAACGGGGTCGGCGGGAAGGCGATCACGTGGGTCGTCGCGACCGGCGGTGGCTCGGTCAATCCGCAGAACGTGACCACCAGCCCGACCGGCCTCGCGGAGACCAGCTGGACGCTCGGGCCGAACGCGGGCTCGAACCTCCTCAACGCCGTGTTCTCGGGACTTCCGTCGGTGCCCTTCACGGCGACGGCGACGGCTGGCGTCGCCACCAAGCTGGCGTTCAGCCAGGCGCCGGTGAATACCTCGGCCGGCGGCACCATCACGCCGGCGGTCAAGGTCGCCATCCAGGATGCGGCCGGCAACACGGTCACCTCGGCCACTGACGCGGTGACGCTCGCCATCGGCAGCAACCCCGCGGGCGGCGTGCTCTCGGGCACCGTCACGGTGGGCGCGGTCAACGGCGTCGCCACCTTCAGCAATCTCTCGATCGACAAGGCCGGCAACGGGTACACGCTCACCGCGGCGGCAAGCGCGCTGACGGGCGTGACCAGCGCCTCGTTCGATATTCTGACCGGGGCGGCCAACCGACTCGTGTTCATCACACAGCCGACCAACCGCGTGGTGGGCGAGCGGTTCTCGCCGGCGATCCAAGTGCAGGTCCAGGATGCGGGCGGGAACCCCGTTCTGACGGGCAACCCAATCACGCTGATTTCGTCCGTGACCGGGACGCTCACCGGCGCCGCCACGGCCACTCCAGTCTTCGGCACCGCCACCTTCAACAACCTCGCCGTGAACAAGGCCGGCACGGCCTATACACTCACCGCCCTCGGGTCGGGGGTGGCGAGCGCGACCAGCAACCCGTTCGACGTCGTCCAGGCCAGCACGACAATCAACATCACGTCGAAGTCGCCGTCCGGACCGTCGGTCTTCGGCCAGCCAGAGACCTTCAACTACGACATCAACATCGTTTCCCCGGGCGCAGGGAGCTTGACGGGTACGGTGACCGTATCGGACGGCACCGACAGCTGCACGGGCGGGATCAATGCCGGCACGGGCGTGGGCAGCTGCCAGATCTTCTTCACGTCCGTCGGCGCCAGGAACGTGACAGCGACCTACAACGGTGACGTGAACTTCGCGGGCAGCGTGTCAACGGCGGTCATCCACACCGTGAACAAGGCCAACACGAGCCTTACCATCACGTCGGACGGGCCGGATGATCCGTCCGTCGTCGGCCAATCGGTGACCGTCCAGTGGACGCTCGCACCGACGGGCGCCGGAGCCGGCACCGCCACGGGCGACGTGACCGTGACGGTGAGCGGCGGCACCGAGACCTGCACCGCACCCGCCGTGTTCGGGACCGGCAGCTGCGACGTGGTGCTCACGGCGAGCGGCAACCGGAACCTCACCGCCAGCTATCCGGGGGATGCCAATTTCAACGCCTCCACCGACAACGAGCCCCACGTCGTCCACGGCGAGACGAGCACGGCGTTGTCGTCATCGCTCAATCCGTCGAACGCCGGGGACAACGTGACGTTCACCGCTCACGTGGCCGCGACGTCGGGCACCGGAAGCCCGACCGGTCAGGTGAAGTTCTTCGAGGGGGCCACGCAGCTCGGCCAGGGCAACCTCAACGCCTCCGGCGACGCCACGTTTGCCAAGAACGATTTGCCCGTGGGTGACCACGCCATCACGGCAGTGTACCAGGGGTCGCCAACGTTCGAGGGCAGCACCTCCAGCCCCGTCACCCAGACGGTCAACGCGGTGCCCAACGTGCCGCCGACCGCGACGGACGATCCTTCATACTCCACGCAGGAGGACACGCAGCTCTCGGTAGGAGGCGGTGGCAGCGTGCTCAAGAACGACGACGACCCGGACGGCCCCGAGTCGTCGCTGACCGCGCACAAGGCGAGCGAGCCAGCGCACGGTACCGTTACGCTCGCTCTCGACGGGACCTTTACCTACACGCCTAATGCGGACTTCAACGGGACCGACAGCTTTACCTACACGGCACAAGACGGCGACGGCGGGTCGTCCGCGGCCGCCACGGTTACGATCACCGTCACCGCCGTAAACGACGCGCCGAGCTTCACGCCCGGCGGTGACGTGACGTCGACGGCCGCGGGCGTGGCCTTCAGCCAGCCGTGGGCCACCAGCCTGAGCGCCGGACCGGCGGACGAGGCCGGTCAGGCGCTGACCTTCGTGGTGTCGGTGGGCCCGCTCGATGCGCTCAAGTTCGACGCTCCGCCCAGTATCGACTCGAACGGAACGCTGACGTTCACCCCGAACGCGCTCTTTCTGGGGCCCACGACCGTGACCGTGCACCTCGAGGACAACGGCGGAACGGCCAGCGGGGGTGAGGATACCACGCCGGATCAGACATTCACGATCAACTAACAGCCTTCTAACAGCCTTCCGCCGACTCACCCTCGCGTACCGGCGTCCGCCCGCCTGTGACGCATCCCACCGACGCCCATCGCGCCCGCTCGTAGCTTCGCTTCGTTTCCACAACGTCGTCCGCCTCAACCTCGCAGAGCTCTGTGTTCTCATCCAGCGCCGTCTGCCGCCTCGTCCCCGTCATGGCCGTCCTCGTGGCGTGCGGCGGCGGCGATCTCTTGCTGCCCGCGGCCGGCGAGCCGGCGCGCATCGAAATCGTCGAGGGGGATGGCCAGGCCGCCAGCGTCGGCACCGCCCTCGCGGAGCCGGTCGTCGCCCTCGTATCGGATGGGCAGGGGCGGCCGGTCGTCGGCGTGCCCGTCGCCTTCGCGTTCGACGACGGGTCCGACGCCACCGTGGCGCCCGACACGATGGTCACCGGGTCGGACGGCGAGGCTGCGTTCCAGGTGATGATGGGCACCCGCGTCGGCGCGGTCGGCGCGGAGGTTCGGGTAAGTCCCGGTGGCGGCTCGGGCGTCCTCTCGGCCCCGGTCTCGCTCACGGCCCTCTCGGCCGACGCGAACGTGCTGACGGAGGTCTCCGGCGATCAGCAGCGCGCGTCGGTGGGCGCGCCCCTGCCCGAGCCGCTGGTGGTGCGGGTGACCGACGGATTCGGCAATCCGATTGCCGGCGTCACGATCACGTGGACTGCGGATGCCGGCGGCACACTGAGCGACGAGACGACCGTGACCGGGCCCGACGGGAGCGCCTCGGTAGAGCGGACGCTCGGGCCGGGTGCCGGTACCCAGCATACGTTGGCAAGCGCGGGTGGCCTTTCGGGTTCGCCTGTCACCTTCACCCACACCGCCATGGCCGGCGCGGCCGCGGTCCTCGAGCTCGTTTCGGGCGACGGGCAGTCCGCGCTCGCGGGCACCGCGCTGCCCGACCCGCTCGTGGTGCGGGCGCACGATGCGGACGGCAATCCGGTGGCGGACCTTCCGGTGACGTGGGTCGTCGGCGAGGGCGGGGGTGGCCTGGCGCCGGCCACGAGCGCCACCGACGCCGACGGCCGTGCCTCCACCCGTTGGACGCTCGGGCCGTCTGCGGGCAGGAACACCGCGACGGCCGTGATCTCGGGCGTCGGCACGGTCGGCTTTACCGCGACCGGAGATCCGGGGGCGCCGCCGGGGCTGACGTTGGAGGTGCAGCCGTCGGAATCCGCCGTGCGCGGTGTCGTACTCGCCGTCCAGCCGGTCGTGCAGCTTCGCGAGCCGGACGGGTCGGTCCGTCGGAAGGCCGGCGTCAACGTCACCGTGTCCCTCGTTCCCGGCGGCGCCACGATCCGTGGCACACTTACCCGCGCCACGAACGCCGAGGGCCGTGCCGAGTTTCACGACCTCGCGCTCCAGGGGCCGCCGGGATCCTACGCCCTCGCCTTCTCCGCGACGAACTACACGGGGGTCACCTCGCACAGCATCGGTCTCGCGCGTGCGGGAACGACGACCGCCATCGTTTCCGACGAGCCGGATCCGTCCGCCCCCGGTGTGCCGGTGCGCGTTCGGTTCCGGGTACAGTCACCAGGCGGCGTGCCAGATGGGACGGTCCGGGTGGACTCGGACGATGGCGCGACCTGCAGCGCGACCGTGGCGGCCGCGGAATGCTCGCTCGTGCCCGTGAGCACCGGGGCGCGTACCCTCACGGCGACCTATGCAGGCGGTGCCGAATTCGAGGGAAGCTCGGACGCCGAGTCGCACCTCGTCGAGGCGCTCGCGCCGACGGGGACGACGACGCGGATCACGGCCGACGATCCCGATCCGTCCGACGTCGGGCAGACCGTGACCGTCCGGTTCACCGTCACCGCGGCATCGGGAACGCCCACCGGCACCGTGACGGTCACGGCGAGCGGCGGGGCCGAGACCTGTGCCGCCGGCATCGGCGACGGGTCGTGTGCTCTGACGCTCACCGCGGCAGGGGAGCGGACCCTCACCGCCACGTATGCGGGTGAGGGAGGATTCGCGGGAAGCAGCGACAGCGATCGGCACACGGTACGCGTGCCGGCACCGCCGCCGCCGGCTCCCAGCGCCACCGCGTCGAGCGTCGACGTGAAGGACGCCAGCATCGAGATCAACCGGAATACCGACGTGAAGGTCGTCGTGCGCGACGCCAACGGCCGCGAGATCGAGGGCGTCCCCGTGGTCCTGTCCGCCACGGGCGGCGGCAACACGATCTCCCCACCATCGGCCACCACCAACAGGAAGGGGGAGGCCAAATTCAGCTTCCGCTCTGCCGAGGTGGGAACCAAGGCGCTCACGGCCGTCGCGGGGGGAGTCACCATCGCCGAGCAGCCGACCGTGACGGTCGTGACGGCGCCGGCACCGTCGGCGCTGTCGATTCGCACGCAGCCGTCGGCCACGGCCCAGTCGGGGAGTCCCTTCGATCGGCAACCGGAGCTCGGGCTCCGCACCGCGACCGGCTCGGAGCTGGAATCCCCGGGGGTTTCGATCGTGGCCGAGCTGGCCTCAGGCGGTGGAACGCTCTCTGGTACGCTCACGCAACAGACCGACAAGAAGGGCCACGCGTCGTGGAACGATCTCCGCATCGACGGGCCGCCGGGCAGCTACACCATTCGATTCACCGCCGCAGGCTTCACGGCGGTCGAGTCCGCGCCGATCACGCTCGCGTTGCGCGAAACCAGGACGGAGATCGTTTCCGATGCACCGGATCCCTCGCTCGCGGGCGAGCCGGTGACCGTGGGATTCCGTGTGGATGCGCACGGAGGCTCGCCGACGGGAAACGTCACGGTGTCGAGTGACGGGGGCCCGTCGTGCACGGCCGCGGTGAGCGCCGGCGCCTGCACGATCGTCTTTCCGGTCGCCGGCGAATTCACCATCGCTGCGGAATACGAAGGCGACGCAGCCTTCGGCGCCAGCCGCGCCGATCCCAAGACTCATACCGTGAACTAGCCCGCCCCCGGCCGCGATCAAGGTGATGCTGCGCGGGCACCACAGCCGGTGAACGGCCAGATGTGACCCAGGTCCTAGTCGAAGCGTGTACGCCAGAGTAGCCTATAGGAGATCCTTACAACACCGAATCGTTCGCGCCTTGCCCAGAGGGGCCGCCTCGTGGTCGGCCGAAGTGGACGCATCGAGACAAGTATTTAAATACGAACGCCTTCTGATGCAGGACTATGCCCCTTCCGGGCCAGGAAGCGTGCGGAAACCCCTCAGGGTGTCCATGATCCGTGTCCGCCTGACGATCGCACTCGCGCTCTTCTCTCTCGCCGCAATCGGGTGCGGGGGCGGGGATCTCGTGCTGCCGAACGAGGGCCAGGCCGCGAAGGTGGTCGAGATTGCGGGCGACGCGCAGACCGGGACCATTCTGGCGCCGGCCGCCGAATCGCTCGTCGTCCGCGTGGTGGACCGCTTCGACAACCCCGTCTCCGGCGTCGAGGTGTCGTGGTCTCCACAGGGCGGTGGCGACGTCTCGCCGGCCAGCGTGGTGACCGGCACGGACGGGCGCGCCGCCACTCAGCGCATGCTGGGCGCGCAGGTCGGTAGCTACGGCACCACCGCCGTAGCCACTCCGCTTCCCGAGAGCGCGGTCACCTTCACCACGACCGCCGTCGCGGCCAAGCTGCTGCTCGTGACCCAGCCCGGCCCGCTGGCGTCCTCCGGCACGCCCTTCGATCCACAGCCCATCCTCGAGCTCCAGGATCCCACCGGGGCGCCGCTCGCCCGCGCGGGCGTATCGGTCACGGTCCAGATCGCCTCGGGCGACGGCGCCCTCCGAGGGACGACGAGCCGCGGGAGCGATGCCGACGGGCGCGTCGAGTTCACCGATCTCGCGATCGCCGGACCTCCGGGTACGCGGACGCTCATCTTCGCCGCCGATGGCTATGCCTCCGCGATCAGCACGCCCGTCTCGCTCGGCGTGGGCGCCCCGAGCGCGGTGGCGGTGTCGGCCGGCGATGGGCAATCGGTGCGAGTCGGAACGGCGGTGCCAGTCCTGCCGGCGGTTGTCGTGCGCGACGGCGGCGGAACGCCGGTGCCCGGCATCCCCGTGACGTTCGCGGTCGCGTCCGGCGGCGGCACATTGACCGGTGCGGCCGCTACCACCGGTGCGGACGGCATCGCAACCGTAGGCGGTTGGACGCTCGGCAGCGCGACCGGGGCCAACACGCTCACGGCAACCGTGGGCGCGGACGCCGTGAGCGGCAATCCGGTGACCTTCACCGCTACCGCGCTACCTGGCGCCGCCAGCGCGTCGAAGAGCTCGGTGGAGGCGGCGCCGAAGACGATCCCGGCCTCCACGGGATCGAGCATCAGCATCGTCACGATCAAGGTGCGCGACGCGACCGGCAACCCGATTTCTGGGCAGGTCGTCACCCTGTCCGCCACCGGTCCGGGCGTGTCGCTCACGCAGCCGGCTCCGACCGACGGCACGGGCACGACGACCGGGCAATTCAGCGCCACGGCGTCCGGCGATCACGACATCACGGCGGTCACGGGCGGCGTTACGCTCGGTACCCGCACCGTCACGGTCAACGCTGGCGCACCCGCGGCAGCCCGGTCCACGGCCGAAGCGCCAGCCGGTGTCGCGGGGACGGAGACCGCTGTCAGCGTGCGACTCCAGGACGAGTTCGGCAACCCGGTGCCCGGCGCCGCCGGCCAGATCGCCATGGTGGTGGCCGGCGCCAACGCGGGCGCGAACGTCCGCATCGAGGATGTCGGCGGAGGCGGCTACCTGGCGAAGTACACTCCCGCGCACACCGGCGCCGACCAGCTCGACCTGCGCGTGGCCGGCCAGCCGATCCCGGGCTCGCCGTTCACGAGCACCGTCGCGGCCGGCGCGTCGGATCCGAGCAAGACGACCGCCACGGTTCCCGACGGCGTGTACGCGAACCCGCTCGAGATCCTCGTGCAGGTGGCGGATGCGCAAGGGAATCCGGTGGGACGGGGCGGCGATGTGGTAGTGGTGACGCCGGGTGGGGGGAGCCCCATCGCCGCGGAGGATCGGGGCGACGGTACCTACCGGGTCGTGTGGACCCCGATCACGGTGGGCACGGTGAAAGTGGCCATCACCCTCAATGGCGTGGCGATCCACGGGAGCCCCTACACCACACATATCCGGTTCTTCCGCTGAGTGCGTTAGTCAACGCAGAGCAAGGACTTCCGCCGTCGCGCCGAGGGTTGACCCCCTCTGGCGCGAGGGCTATCTTGCTCCGCCGCACGCCCTGGTGGTGAAACTGGTAGACACGCTATCTTGAGGGGGTAGTGCCGAAAGGCGTCGCGGTTCGAATCCGCGCCAGGGCATTGATTCGGGGGCGCACCGGCGTGCGCCCCCGCGCTGTTGATCGGCCACAGTAGCTCAGGGGTAGAGCACTCGATTCGTAATCGAGCGGTCGTCGGTTCAAATCCGACCTGTGGCTCTGGGACGCCTTTGGACGCTCGCTCGCGCCGTCGGTTTACGACGGCGCTTTTTCTTTGTCTCGCCCCCGTACTCAGTACGAGGCGCCGATCGCCGGTCGCGCCGGCGACGGTGCCACCCACAATGCGCTGAGCGCCTAACGGTGCCGCGCGGGCCCTTTGGTCAGCCTGCGGACTTCGCAAATAGCACAGATGCTAGTGATCGCCGGGGTCACTCCGTGAGGATGCCTTCACAGCTGACTCACACTCGCTTCGTGCGCCAGGGCGCAAGCTTCTGCGTGCTTGAATTGACAGGCGGACACGTCTGGTCGCGGTGCGACCGAACGTCCCTGGAGGAACATATGAGCCACCGTCTACTGTTGCCCAGCCTGCTGACGCTCAGCGCGCTTGGGCTCGCTGCCTGCGGCGACGACAACCCGACCCAACCCGACCTGCCGGCGCAGCCCACGGCTACCGCGCCCGAGTTGGCCCTGGCGACCAACACCTGGATCACCCGGGCCGACATGCTGACCAACCGGACCGACCTCGCCGTCGCCACCGTGACGAACGCGGCGGGACAGTCGGTCGTGTACGCCATGGGTGGGCGCAACCCCAACGGCGTGCCGATTGCGGCACACGCCGCCTACAACGTCGCCACCAACACCTGGACCTTCCGGCGTGGGCTGCCGGTTCCGTTGGCGTTCTCCAACGGCGCGGGCGTCATTAATGGGAAGATCTACGTCTCCGGGGGGTTCTCCAACTTCCACTTGGATGACCTCCAAGTCGGCCTCTACATGTACGATCCCGCTGCGAATACTTGGACCCGGAAGCGTGACCTGCCAGTCATTCATGACCAGTACGGGGACCTCACCGGCTTGTTCGGCGCCCGCGGCGTGACCGGAGTCGTCGGTAGCAAGCTCTACGTCTTCACCGCGTGTTTCTCCGAATTTGAGCCGTCGGGGATCGATGAGGAAGGCTGCCGTTACAGCGGCCCAGGGTTCTTCCGGTACAATCCGGTGACCGACCAGTGGACCATTCTCGCGTCACCGTTTGGCGCAGAGACCCGGTCGCCGTACGCCGGGGGAGTCATCGGTGGGAAGTTCTACGTCATGGGCGGATCGGTGAACACGACCAAGGCCTGGTTCGCCGTCTATGATCCCAGCACGAACCGCTGGACTCCGAAGACCTCCCTTGACCTGAACCGCGCCGGCGCGGCGACGGCTGTGCTCGAGTCTAAGCTGTACGTGATTGGCGGCTCGCGTTACATCGCTGCGCGTCACGCATGGGAGGCCGTCGATTGGAATAGCGTCTACAATCCGATCACGGACGCGTGGACGCGGCGGGCCCCAAGGCCGAGTCCACGCACCGGTATTGCGGGTAGCAAAGTGTTCCTCAATGGCCAGCCGCGGATCGAGGTGGTGGGCGGGAACGCGCCCGGCAACAACCTGCAGTATATCCCCTAGCCTGTGCGCCCGCGCTGAACAACGTCTCGCCGCCAGGCGAGACGTTGTTCGTGTGCGAGGACGAGACCCTCTCGGCGACGGTTTGGGGACGGTTTCGGGGAGTGGTCTACGCCGCAGTATACCCCTGCGCACCATCAGCTCGGCTCCGGGTTTTCCGGTGGCCTGAGCCCCGCCAACGCATTGCTCAGGCTCCAGGGACTGAACGGCTTGCTAACGAGCACCGCGCCCTGCTCGAGGAGATCGCGCTCCTCCAGCGCCCCATTGGTGTAGCCAGACATAAACACGACGCGCAGCGACGGCCGCAGCACCCGGAGCGCGAGCGCGAGGTCTCGCCCGCTCATGTGCGGCATCACCACGTCGGTCAGCATGAGGTCGATGGTCTGGGTCTCGTCGCGTCCGAACTCGAGTGCCGTTTCGGGTGTCGTCGCGGAAATGGTGCGATAGCCGGCCAAGCGCAGGATGTTGGCCGCCAGGGAGCGCACCGCGGGATCGTCTTCGACGATCAGAACCACGCCGGTTCCGGGTACGACGTCCGTCTCGCGGAGAGTGGTGGTCCCACGCTCGGCGGCCCGGTTGGGAATTCGAGGGAAGTAGAGCTTGAACGTGGTGCCGTGTCCCGGCTCGCTGTACACCCAGATGTTGCCTCTGCCCTGTTTCATGATGCCGTACACGGTGGATAGGCCGAGGCCGGTACCCTTGGCCGCGCCCTTGGTCGTGAAAAACGGCTCGAAGATGTGCGCGCGCGTCACCGCGTCCATGCCCGTACCGCTGTCGCGGACCGACAGCACCACGTATGACCCCGGCACGACGCTGAGGTGAAATCCGGCGTAGGCCTCGGTCAGCTCGACGTTCTCGGTCTCGATCGCCAGGGTGCCGCCGCGGGGCATCGCGTCCCGCGCATTGACGACGAGGTTCACGAGGACCTGCTCGATCTGCCCAGGGTCGGCCCAGATGGCGCCGAGGTCCGCCGCGGGCTTGAAGCCGATGCGGATCTGTTCGCCGAGCAGCCGGCTCACGAGGCGCAGAGTGTCCTCGATCTGCCCGTTGAGGTCTACCGAGACCGGCTGACGGACCTGCCGGCGGCTGAAGGCGAGCAGCTGATGGGTGAGCCGCGCGGCGCGCGTCCCCGCGTCCTCGATCTCCTCGAGGAACTCCCGCCCTGGGTCGTCCGCCCCGAAATACGGCAGCAGCAGCGCGCAGTTTCCCTGAATCGCGGTCAGCAAGTTATTGAAGTCGTGCGCGATCCCGCCCGCGAGCTGCCCGATCGCTTCCATCTTCTGGGCCTGCTGAAGCTGCGTCTCGATGCTCCGCTGCTCGGTCACGTCCCGCTGAATGGCCACGTAGTGCGTCACCGTGCCGGCCCGGTCCCGGAGTGGTGCCACGCGCCACTGCATCAGGAACTCTGTTCCGTCGTTGCGGTAGTTCGTCGTCTCGCCCGCGAACACCTGGCCGGCGACGAGCGTCGCTCGGAGGGCGTCGAGCACCGATCGCTCCGTTTTTGGCCCCTGGAGCAGTCGCGGCGTCCGGCCCAGCACATCGTCGAGGGGGTAGCCGGTGATCTTGGTGAACGCGGGATTGGCGTACACGATTCGTGGGCCCGGCCGGTCCAGCTCCGACGTCGTGATGGTGACGGCGTCGCTGGCCTGCTGCACGGCGGACTCGAGCAGCCGGAGCGAGGCATTGGCCGCCGCGAGCTCCGCGGTGCGCTCCTCGACCCGCCGCTCCAGTTCCGCCTGGGCCTGGCGGAGCTGCTCCTCGACGTTTCGCCGCTCGGCAATCTCCGACGCGAGGGTGTCGTTGATGCGCTGGAGCTGCGACGGACTGGGAATGGCCACCATTTGGGGAACGAGGCGGCCAAGCAGTATCGCGGTGGGTACCGAGGCGAGCGCCGTCAGCGCCTTCACGCTGCCGGTGAACCCCCAGGTCGGCACCCAGATGTTCAACACGCCGAGCCAGTGGGTCGCCCCGCACGCGAGGATGAAGGTGACGAAGCACCAGACCATCCAGTTGAACGGAAGGTCTCGTCGCTGACGCAGGAAATGGGCGAGCGTGAGCGGGATGGTCACGTACGCGGCGCCGATCAACGCGTCGGATCCGGCGTGCAGCCAGATGAGCCCGGGCTGCCAGAGCAGGCAGTAGCCGTGCGGCAAAGTGGCCGCGGCCTGAAGCCAGAGAGGCATGACGGTCTCCCGACCGGAGGAACGTGCGGGACAGCGATGAAGCGGAAGGGGCGAACAGAAGATACGCGACGACCCCGACGGAGGCACGTGTCGCGATGGCGGAGGTCGCGTCTATCGGTCGAACCGCGCGAGCCCTCGCAGGACGATGAACTGGAGCAGCGTGGCCCCTGCGGCCAGCAGGAAGTGACCGAAGCCCGCGGCGATGCCGATCCCCGCGGTGGCCCAGATGGACGCCGCGGTGGTCAGGCCGACGACGTGTCCGGGGCTTCGCTGGGCGGAGATCGCTCCGCCGCCGAGGAACCCGACGCCGAGCGCCACCGCCTGGATGACGCGTACCGGATCGCCGCGCAATCCGGTCGAACCCGCCGCCTCACCCGTCGCGAGAACGCCGAGCCCGGTATACAGCGCGGCCGCGAGCCCCACGAGCATGTGGGTGCGGAGTCCTGCGGACTTGCCGGCGTGTTCTCGATCCCATCCTGCCACCGCCGCCAACACCGCCGCCACGAGGATGCGGAGCAGCAGAACCGCGTCGTCCGACACGCCAAACGGCATCGCGAGAGGGAGGCGGTCAGGCCGCGGACCACCGCCGGCAACCGCACTGGCCGCAGGACAGCGAGTCGATGACGGTCTGAGCGGTGTCGCTGGCCGGCAGTGTCACGGACAGGCGGAAACCGCAGTCCAGGCAGTGGATGGTGATGCGCATTCGTCGCTCCCCATGAGGGCGCCCATGACACAGACTACGGGCGCCACCCGGATACGGCTGTGCGCAGGACCACCTTCTGGGGCGGACTCACGCCCCGTACGCGGTCGGGGCAGATCGTAGGCAGTCGGAAAGCGGATCGGCCGGGGGGGCGCACCGTCGCGGAGGGGGGAAAATCTTTACAAAAGACAGAGGCACGCGTCGGCGTGCCTCTGTCTCATCCCGCTTGCCTGGCGCGGCGATCCTAGGACTGTGCCGACGCTCCCGTCAGCCAGGCGCGGAGCGGATGTCGCGCGAACATGGGCTGCAGCGCGAAATAACGCACGAGCGTCCGTGTGCCGGGCACCAGCAGCTCGTAGTGATCGAGCGTCGACGCCTCCGCGGCGGGATCGCGTGAGCTCGCGGTCGACAGAAGGAAATGGACCGCGAACGCGGCGGCCTCGGCTTGATGCTCGCTCACGTTGCCGTAGCCGTAACGTTTCGGGTCCCGGATTTCCGGTACGCCCGCCCACAGCATGGCGAGTTGCGCGGCCGAGCGCGCCTGCCACCGGTGCGCCAGCTCGTGCGCCAGCGTGTGGCGGAGTTGCTCGGCGCTGATGATGCGCGCCGGATCGAGGGCGAGTGAGTCACGCGAGTTCACGTACTCGCCGAGGCGTCCTGCCGCGCGCCCACGCTCGCCGACCAATCCCGCCGGGCGCACGGGTCGGCCGAAGATTCGGTAGAGCGAATCAGCGTAGGAGTCGCTCATGACGTGATTGAGGAGCGACCACACGCCGGCCCCGTCGTCGGCCCCGACCAGGCCCGGCTCCACGCTCCATTCCCGTGACGCCAGGCTGTCGAGCCATGCGGGATGCGCCGCGAGCGGCAGAAGTGCGCCCGGCGCCTCGGTCTCGAACACGCCGCCTTCGACGCGGAACAGGTACGCGGGGCGTCCGAGCGACTCGTCTACATACGCCAGGGAAACGGCCGACGCGCGCCAGGCGCCCTGTGCGGACCGGCGCACCGGTCCGACCACCGGCAGCGTCCGCCCGTACCGGCCGTCGGCCGATCGGAAGACCAGTCCGGTGTCCGTGACCGTCATGACGCCTTCGAGGGGCGGAAGGCCGTGCGCCGACAGGTAGCCGAACACCATGGCCCCGATCGTGTGACCGCGGTCCACGGTCGACGTCGTCGAGGCCAGGCGTGCCCTGAGCGTGTCGTCGGGCGCGGCCGTGTCGACGTAACCACGAACGCCGGTCCCGGCGTTCGTGGCGAGCGCGCCGATCGCGAGGGCGCCCGCCAGCACGCGACCCAAGAGGCCGTTCAGGCGGAACGTCACCGCTGCGCGAGGCTCGCGCCGTCGGCGGCCGGCGGCTCGGCGGCACTCGCCGAGTCCACCCAGGTGGTTTGAATGAGCAGGACGGTGAGCGCCACGATCAGGAGGACCATGGAGCCCAGCACCGCGAAGGCGGTGCGTTCAGAGACTGGCGCGGACGGAGCGGCGACGCTGCTGTCGGCGGACACGGAAGGGTCTCTCTGCGTACCTGTTGAGGGTGAGGGATCAGCCGGGGATGCGGATGCGCATTCCGGCACGGAGCGCGTGGTCGCTGTGCAGCGCGTTCACGCGCCGAAGCGAGCGGACCGACACGCGATACTGGCGGGCGATGCCCGTGAGCGTTTCGCCGCGACGCACGCGGTGGAGCGTTCCCCTGGCGTAGACAGCGCGAGGGCCGCCGATCGTCCCAGTGGCCTTCATCGCGAGCGCCGAGGGCACCGCGACGGCGGGGATCACGATTCGGGTGCCGCGGGCAGGCCGGCTGGTCCGGAGGTTCGGGTTGGCCGCCTGGATCTCGCGGACCGGCAGGCGATAGCGCGCCGCGATCCGGGTGAGACGCTCGTTCCGGCCGGTCACGTGGGTCAGGTAGTGGACGCGGGACTTCGGGCTCAGGGCCGCGTAGCGCCCGGCCACCTCCGCGCCGGTGCCGACCGGCAGGCGGACCACCATCGTGGACCGCGGCGGGGTGGCGAGGCGGAGGTATTGGGGATTGAGGTCGCGAATCTCGGCGACGCTGGTGCCGGCGAGCCTCGCGATCACGTCGAGGCCGGTGACGTCATGGACCACGAGCGAGTCATAGACCAGCGGAGCCGGCGTGGGCGAGGAGAACCCGTAGCGCGCGGGCGCCTTCGCGATCAGCGCCGCCGCGATCAGTTTCGGGACATAGTCCTGCGTCTCGCTCGCCAACAGGTCATTCGATGCGAGCCGGAAGAAGGCCGCATCGCTGGTGATGCCCTGTGTCTCCGGAGCGACGACGTCCTCGACCGGGATCGAGGTCGAGTCCGCCACCACGCTTTCGCCGGACGCCAGGTCGGAGGCGTCCACGTCGACTGAATCGGCCGAGTCAGCCGGGGCCTCCGTGGCGAGATCGGTCGTGTCCTCCGCCGCGTCCGCCGCGGGCTCCTCGTCGACCGTGTCCTCCGCCGCCGGCTGCGCCGTGCTCGTGTCGGACGGCGCGTCCCACTCGAGCTTGCCAAGGCTGCGTGAGACCTTGCCGGCCCCGGCGTTGTAGGCGGCCGCTGCGAGATAGAGCGACCCGAAGCGCGCACGGAGGTCGCGCAGATGCCGCGCGGCCGCATCGGTCGCCTTGACCGGGTCACGACGCTCGTCCACCCAGGAATCCACGCGGAGGCCGTAGCCTCTGCCCGTGCCGCGCATGAACTGCCACATGCCGACGGCGTAGGCCCGGCTCACGGCTTCGTTCGAGTACCCGCTCTCGATGAGCGCGAGATAGCCGAGGTCTCCGGGCAGACCCTCCGCCTGAAAGCGGGCACGGATCATGGACTCGTAGCGGGCGCCGCGGCTCAGGAAGATCTCCATCCGGCCGCGGGCCAGTCCCTGGAAGTAGCCGAGGTAGTACTGGACCCGCGGGTGGTTGGCGTAGGTGAGGACGTCGATGTCCCAGCGCACGTCGCTCGCGTCGAACGCGGGGACTTCGGCCTCGCTCGGCGTGGCGTCGGCCAGATCGTTGAGCACGACGGCGTCGGCGGCGGAGCTCTCGTGGGTGAGCGCATCGAGATCGACGACCGGTGCGACGGAATCGTGGACTGCAGCAGACAACGGCGCCGCCGTGGGGGCGGGCGGGATATGGCTAGCGCAGGCCGCCAGAACAACGAGCGGGCATAGTTGGAGCAGTCGCTTCATGCCTGGCGAGGTCGGGATGTAGGGTTGCGAAGGGCCTTCGATTCGCGCGCGTTACACGCACGAATCAGGCCGACACTAGTGTATGGCTATACCATTGAATGAGATGGAGTTACACGTCGCGAACGGGCCGCCTCTGGCGATCGGCCGCGCAAAATCTCTGGCGGCTGGCAAAAAACCACGCGGCGATACCGGGTGATTTGCTCGCTTCACCCATCCGGATTGGCGACCGAGCTCGGGCTCCACCGGCACGGAAAACCGGCGCTCGCTCGGCGATTATCTTCCCGCCGCCATGGCCGCCGCGATCCCACGACACGATCCCTACGCCTCCCTGCGGATTCCCAATTTCCGCTGGTTCATCGTCAGCCTGCTGACGATGAACGTGGCCACCCAGCTCCAGGCCGTGGTCGTGTCCTGGCAGATCTATGCGCTCACGCACGACCCGTTGTCCCTCGGCCTCATCGGGCTGGCCGAGGCGCTGCCCTTCATCGGGTTTGCACTGCCGGCGGGGCACGTGGCGGACGTGATCTCGCGGCTTCGGATCGCGCGGTGGTCCCTGGTCGCCTTGCTCGGATGCTCGCTCTCGCTGCTGTGGTTCACGGTCCAGCCCGGCATGCTGCATCCGGGACGCGTCTGGCCGATCTATCTCGTCATCTTCCTCAGCGGCATCGCCCGTAGTTTCCTCCAGCCGTCCCGCACGGCACTCAGCGCGGAGGTCGTCCCGCGCTCGCTGTATCCCAATGCCGTCACGTGGCGCAGCTCGACCTGGCAGCTCGCCGCCGTCCTCGGGCCGGCCGTCGGCGGGCTGATCTACGGGTTCGGCAACGCGACGGCGGCGTATATCGTGGACGCATCGTTGATGCTCGCGGCGCTCGTCGCGATCGCCCGCATCCGCCACGCCCCGCCGGTGCGGGACCGCTTCGGAGAGTCGGTGCTCGAGAGCCTCGGTAGCGGCGTGCGATTCGTGTGGGGTCAGCCCGTGATCCTTGGCGCGCTCGCGCTCGACCTCTTCTCGGTCCTGTTCGGCGGCGCCACCGCTCTGTTGCCGGTGTTCGCCGACGAGATCCTGCATGTAGGACCGGAGGGGCTGGGCCTGCTTCGGGCCGCTCCCGCCGCCGGCGCGGTCATCGTGTCGCTGGTGCTGGCGCACCGTCCCCCGCTGCGTCGCGCGGGCCGGACGCTGTTGGTGAACGTGGCACTGTTCGGGATATCGATGATCGTGTTCGGGGTCTCCAGGAGCTTCGGGCTCTCGCTCGTGGCGCTCGGCGTGAGCGGGATGGTGGATACCGTGAGCGTCGTCGTGCGGAGCACGTTGCTTCAGGTGCTGACGCCGGAGCACCTGCTCGGGCGCGTCTCCTCGGTGAACGCCATCTTCATCGGGAGCTCCAACGAGATCGGTGCGTTCGAATCCGGGGTGGCGGCGAAGCTCCTGGGGACCGTGCCGTCCGTGGTCCTCGGCGGCCTGGCGACGCTCGCGGTGGTGGCGGTGACCGCGGTGCGTGTTCCGGAGCTGAGAAGGCTGAGGGAGATTCGATAGCGGCGAGGGCCCCCGGACGAACGCAACGAAGGGGGCATGCGCAGTGCGCATGCCCCCTTCGCTGTTCCCCTCATCGGGCCGCGACTTGGGCCGTCCGCCGGCACGCTACGCGGCCGACTGCCCCCGGTTCGCGCGGCGAGTCTCGACTTGGCGCTTGAGCCAATCGATCTGATCCTTGATCGTCTGCCGCGTGGCCTTGGTCGCGAGCCATTCGAGGGCCCGGCGACGCTCCTCCTCGCTGAATACCGGTGATTCGGCGAGTCTCTGGTAGAACGCGACCTGCTTTTCCGTCGGCGCATAGGGCCCGACGCGGGTGACCAGCTCTCCGGCCGGCGCAGGCGCCGCTTCTGCAGGCTGCGCGGGAGCGGCCCTCGAAACGCCGCGGAGCGCACCAGGCTGCGCTTCGACCACTCGGGCTTGGCCCGTGTGCCGCGCGCTCGCGATGACCTGCGCGCGCACGTTGCCCGGGATGAGGCGGAAGCGGGCGTTCCGGGCCGCCTTCATCGCGCCGGCCTCGTACCAATGCGGATTGAGCTGGCGCTCGCGGTGGGCGGTGATCTCTTCGCCTGACAGGATGCGCCGGACAAAGTCGCGAATGGCCGGCTCGCTGAAGTGCTCGGCCATCCAGCCCAGATAGTCCCGTCCCTCGTCCGACTGCAGCAGCTCGCGGTAGGTGCGGCCCTTGTATTTCTTGCTGGGCACACGCGCATCGAGATCGAGCTGGGTGGCCTCGAAGAAGAGCGGCTGACGCTTGACTCCGATCACCTGATCGAGCCGCACGTCCTGGCCCTCGGGCGACACGGCGAATCGCGCCGCCTTGACCTTGAAGAGGGCCTCGCGGTCCTCACCTTCCCCAATCACGTCGTACTGCAGGTCCTCCTCGCGGATGACCTGGCCCTGCGACACCAGCGCCATGCAGCACTCATCCACGCCGGTCTTCGACAGCCCCACGACTTCCTGGCCTCCCTCCTTCACCACGTACACGAGATCGGTTGCCGCGACCCCGTCGAGCTCCCTGCGAAGCGCCTCCTCGTCCAACCGGTCCATCAACTGAAACGGATCCCACGGTTGCGGCAGCTGGGCCGCGTTTTCGGCGGGATTCGGCATTGTATCCGACATGGGTGTGGTTCTCCTCAGTCCTGTGCATGGGACCGCCGACGGGCGGCCCCTCCGGTTCCATGCCCCCTTTCGGGCGGCATTTTCTCGTCGAGTCGGTCGGGGACGCGGGCGGCCAGAGAGGCTGCCCGACTCCCGTTCGGCTCAACGTAAATATCAATATAGCAACGAGTTACATGCTGTCAACAGGTTGTATGTTGGCTGGCGGCAAGGAGTTAGAAGGGCATGCTTCGGTTTTCCTTCAGGGTGCGAAATGAGAAGGGGCCGACGTGACGTCGGCCCCTTCAATCCGTGCGCGCTTCGACGGTTCTACTCATCGCCCTGCTCTTTCTTGTAGAGCCAGTACTCCGGACCGGCCAGATTCTCCGGCCATTCACCCAGGTGGAGTTCCCCGCGCCACGCTTCGCCGTCTTCGGGCTCCCAAACCCCCTCCGACGCGTCCCAGGGCAGATCTCCACCGCCTTCCCAGGGCAGCCCTTCGTCCGTGCTCATTGTGGTCTCCTTCGGTCCGACATGGGTGGCCTGCCAGCAGGGTCCCTGAAAATGCAAATGCCGGGCCCGATCCGACGGCTGCTGTTACGGAGGCCTCCTAAGTATCGGCTGGGGGCGGGGACAGGCGAGGTGGGGCTGGTCACCCGGCACCCGTGCCCTGCGAGGGGCCCGCACGGGGTCTCCCCATTCGCAGCAGGGGACCGTGGAACGCCTTGGCCTGGAATCGGCCATAGCCGGGCCTCTGGAGCCGGGGGAGCGGCCTTCACGAGTGCGCTCGGCCCGGGCTGGACGGGGCCAGCGACGAGACGACGGCGCCGGGCCGAAGGCGATCGATTGTTCGAATGGCGCACCTTCATGCTCGCCGATCGAGGGGATCCCTTCGTCCGAGTCGGAGCTCCTCGCCCCTTCCCACTTCGGAGGACGCGGGCTAGAATTCCGCCTCGCACGACGGGACGTAGCGCAGTCCGGTAGCGCACTGCAATGGGGTTGCAGGGGTCGCGGGTTCAAATCCCGCCGTCCCGATTCCTGCTGGGCCGACCTTCGGGTCGGCCTTCTCGTTAATGGCCATCCCTTACCTCCGCGGAGCACGCATGCGCCGTCTTTCCCTTCTTCTCGCCCTGGTCGCGCTCGCGGCGTGCGGCAAGGACACCAAGTCTGGCGGGTTCAGCGCCTCGCTCGGTGTGGACACCACGAAGATGACCAAGGCCCCCTCGGGTCTCTGGTATACCGACCTCGCCATGGGGCAGGGCGAGCCGGTCGGGCCAGGGCGCACCGTGAGGGTGCACTACACTGGCTGGCTTCCCGACGGGACCAAGTTCGACAGCAGCCGCGACCGCGGCGAGCCCTTCGCCTTCACCCTCGGCGCGGGTCAGGTCATCACCGGCTGGGACGAAGGCGTCAACGGGATGAAGGTAGGGGGTCGCCGGAAGCTGGTGCTGCCGCCGGCGCTCGCGTACGGTGATGGTGGTGCGCCGCCGGCCATTCCTCCCGGGGCAACCCTGGTATTCGACGTCGAGGTGCTCGGAGTCGAGTGAGACTGCCTTGTGACCTGGATCACCGCAGGGGGGTGACCGCCGCACCGACGTTCTGTTCGTGAGCGCCGTCCGCCGACGCCCATGTCCCCCATCCGCAGGCAGGAGGTCCTGATGTTCACACGGCAGCGCGGTGTGCAGGTCATGACTGCGCTCGGGGCGCTTGGCGTCTCGTTCGGGCTGGCCGGTTGCGCCGCAAAGGTCAAGGAGACGGATTTCAACAACGAGGTGGCGCGTCTCCGCCAGGAGATGCAGAGTGGCGACCAGAAGCTGGCGAGTCGGGTCGACTCCACCGACCAGACCGTGGCCGACCACACGAAGCGTCTCGACGCGCTCGAGCAGGAGTTGCAGAGCCTGAAGAGCGACTTCAACGTGAGCATGGAGAAGGTCAAGACCCAGCTCAAGTTCGATGTCCCGGTGCACTTCGAGTTCGACAGCGCCGAGCTGCGTGAGGCCGACCGGCCCGTGCTCGACCGATTCGCGTCGGTGGTGAAGGAGTACTACCCCGGTGCGATCATCACCGTCGAGGGCTTCACCGACGCCGCCGGGAGCCCGGCATACAATCAGCGCCTCGGCCAGCACCGTGCCGAGGCGGTTCGTGACTACCTCTCGACCTCCGAGGGGTTCAACAGCGAGACCATCCGGGCGGTGAGCTACGGCGAGGTCCGCAACCGGCAGGTGATGCCGGGGGCGCAGGGCCCGGGCGACGACGGAGTCGAAAACCGTCGCGTGGCGCTGGTCATCGATCATTCGGCCATCGCGACGGACAAGGTCGCGATGCCATAGCAGAACCAGGTGCCGGTGGTCTAAGTACACGAAGGGGGCATGACAGGATCATGCCCCCTTCGCTTGCCCGATGTCGCCGGGATCGGCGGGATCGCTTCAATGCGCCGGCACGGCGTCCGCCGGCGCCGGAGGCGGATCCTGGCGCGGCGCGGCAGGCTGTGCGCGCCGAAGGATGATCTCGAACCCGTGGCTGCGATCCTCCGGCTCCGCCGTGACCTGGCTGGGCGCCGATACGACCTCCCACTGGCCCGGCAGCAGGAACTCCTCCAGCGAAACCGAGATGTCGTAGCGCTGCGGCCGCCGCGCCCGCACGAAGAATTCGCCGCGCGAGTTGCTGAACGCCACCTCTCCGCCGATTCCGATCGCGGCGCCTTCCACCGGGCCGCCCGCTTCGTCCCGCACCACCCCGCGCACCAAGTACCGTCCCATGCTTTGGCCCTGGCCGAGTTGCTGCGGCTGCACGCCCCCGAAGGCGCCCATGTACAGGAACGTGCTCCCCGAGGCGGAGTAGTCCACCGCGCCATCGGGTCGCACGTAGGTGCCAAGGTTGGTCGAGTAGCGTCCGAGCTGCAGCCGGGCGGTGAGGTTGAGCGCGCTCCGGAACGGCTGGAACGGCTGGAACGGCTGGTGGACGATCTGGTAGTCCGCGCCGAACTCGCCGAGAGCAGTGACCAGGTTGGCCCCGAACTGCACCGTGGGCCGATGCTCGTGCATCGACAACTGCTGCATCAGCCGCACCCGGGGGGAGAGGCGCCAGCGGAGGTTCATGACAGGCGTCGTGCTCGACGCGCGGCCCGACGGCCTGCTCTGCAGGAGAAAGAGCTCCGCGTCGAGCCAGGACGTGACCTCGCGGCCGACGGCGAAATAGGAGCTCAAGTTGCTCGTGCCCTGCGAGCGTGAATCGTAGACGCCGCCGGTCAGACGCACCTCGCGGACGCGCCCGCTCGCGAAGAAGGAGTTCCCGCTCGCCCGGATCGGCACGGCGGCGGCGGCCGAGTCCTGCAGGAAGTGCTGGCGCGCGACCCCCACCTGAAACGCGGACCCGAAGTCGTAGGTGAGCGAGATGTTCTCCTTCTCCGCCTCCGTCTGGGTCGGTCCCGGCACATCCGCACGACGGAAGCGGTCCGGGTTCCACCCGTACATCGCTTTGACGCCGAGGGGGCCGCGGCGGGCCGTGATCGCGCCGGCCACGTACGGGCTGCCGGCTCCGATGCCGGCCACGAGTGCCGTCGTAAGATCGGGCACGGGTTGCCACTGGACCCCGGGCATCAGCGTCTGATGTTCGGCGACGAGGACGTTGCCGGTGAGCCGCACCGTCGGTGAGAGGCGGTGCTGGAGAAACACCGCACCCATCGGTTTCTCGATGCTCGTGGCCTGGAACGACGGCGCGGCGAGGCCCGACGAGCTGGCGCCCGCAAAGGCGAGATAGGACGTGCGCCCGGTTCCGCCGCCCATGCTGGCCCCCTGCACGAGCAGGTTGTACCCGCTGCTGAAGAGATCGGTGGGGAAGCGCATTACCAGGGCATCGTTGCCCAGTCGCAGCGTGTCCTTGCCCACGGCGGTGCGCAGAAACGCGCCCGCCCGCAGGCCGTCGAGGTAGCCAAGTCCGATCCACCCGTCCACGCCATTGCGCCAGAAGTTGGCCGTCGCGCCGTACCCGCCGAGGAGCGACGAGCCGCCGCCCTGCATCTCGACGACCGTCTGCGCCGCGCCCGTCCCTGAAACGACCAAGGTCGCCATGAGGATCACGGCGGCAACGATGGCCGGACGGCGACAGGGTCCCATGGCGGCTAGGGTGAACGTGCTGCGAGCGAGGTGTCCACCGTGAACTTCGCGAACCGCACGCTCAACCGCTCCGGCTTCGCCGGCCCGGGCCAGTCGAGCGTGGTCCAGCGCAGCATGTGGGGGAAGAGCGGGAAGCCGGGGCCGGGTGGGCTGGCGGTCTTGCCCGCCGAGGCCGTGACCTCCTGGACGCGCCCGAGGTTGGGACCGAGGTTCTCGAGCTGCACGCGGAGCTTGCCCGAGGTCGAGTCGATCTCCAGGGCCCGGATGGCCACCTGCTCCCTTCGCAGGTTCTGTTTCTGGTTGAGGTACACGACGTGGGGCAGCAGGATCCGGAGGTTGAGCCCGCTCTCCGTCCGTGCGCCCGTCATCGCGCTCAGGATATTGAACCACGCCGGGAGACTGTCCGCCGACGCCTCGTAGAAGACCGTGTAGGTCCCACGCGGCGGGATGCGGAAGCTCATCGCCGACAGCTTGACGTGCAACCGGGTCGTGTCGAGCGGCGCGTCCTCTACCTCGCCCTGCTCGGTCACACGAAAGCCGCGGACCTCGAGCACGACATTGAGAGGGAAGATGCCCGAGTTGATGAGCTGGAAGCTCGATCGGGCGCGTTCCTGATATTCGGCGATGGGTGGACTGACGGACTGGGCGGCGAGCGGAAGGGCGAGGGCCAGGCACGCGAGCGTGCCGACCACGAGACTAGTCGGGCGGACGAACCGCCGGCGGCGGATGGGCGGTACCAGAACAGCGAGCATGGGTCCTCATTGCGTGATCACCAGCAGGTCGAGGGTCCCGGTGTAGCTCCCGGCGGGAAGCTCGGGCGACTCGGTCAAGTCGATCCTCACCTGCAGATTGTCCGTCCGGGCGCCGACGGCGTTGGCGCCGGAGATCGTCTGCGTGAACAACATCAGCGTCCCACCCGCCGAGCCTGCCGCGGCGGTTCCGACCGACACGGGCGCCCCCACGAACGGAGCGAACGACTTTGGGCCGCCGCTCGGCACTTGCCCGAGCACCGCGGAGGAGGGAATCGCCGAGCCCGGGCCGGCCAGGGCACGGTTGGGCTGCTCGAAGTAGGCCACCAGGGCGACAGCGGACGTGCGCTGGGGATCCACTTCCCAAGACGTGGTGACGGGGATAGGGGCAAAGTCGTTCGGCCCGGTGACGAGCGCGCCTGGGAGGCCGGCGGAGCTGCCGTTCGGGAGCGCTACGCTCACCGATGCGGCCTTGGTGGCCGAGAGGGCGATGGTGGCGCCGGCCGACGCGAGCCCGATCTGCGCGCGAAGGGGCGGCGCAAGCACCGCCAGCAGGGTCAGCACGCTCCAGCGACTGGTCATGCCCGAACGTACGGCTGAAATCGGGCGGTCGCCACCGCTGGCTGTCGCGGGCCGGGCTCCCCAGGCTGGTCAGTCGGGTCGGGAACACACCTCTCGGTCGAAGGTTGAGCATGTCCCCCGGCGGCTCGGGCTCGAGCCCCGGGGTCTTACTGCGTGACGGCGCGGAGGTTGAGCGTGCCGCTGTAAGTGCCTGGTGCCAGGGTCGGGAACCCCACGAGGTCGATCTGCAAGTTCAGATTGTCGGTCCGGCTCGACTTCTTGTTCGGGCCGCTGATGGTCTGCGCGAACAGCTTCAGGCTTCCACCCGCCGTGCCGACACCGCCCACGGCGTTCTGGGTGATGGCCGTGAAGGCGACCGGTAGGCCGGTCGTCATGCGACCCAGCACCCGGCTCGACGGGATCTGGGTGGTCCCGCCCGTCAGCGCCTGCGCGGGCGTGGAGAAATACGCCATCAGGTTCACGGTGTTCGTTTGTCCGGGATTCACGTCCCACGTGGTCGTGATGACTGCTGGCGTGGGAAAGGAGTTTACCGCGTTGTCCGTGAGGCTCGGGATGGACTGCACGGCCCCGGAGGTCACGGTGACGGACAATTGCGACGTCTTGGTGGCGACGAGCGCGATGACCTGAGCCGCCGAGACCGTGCCCGCTTGTGCCTGCGCCTCCCGCGCTCCGAGCGCCAGGACGGCGCTCGAGGCGAGGAAGCTCAGACCAAGATGGAAGCGGAGGCCGACCCGGAGGCGCATCGGGGACTACTGAACGACAGCCTGGACGTTGAGCGTGCCGGTGTAGAGACCGGCCGTGGTCGTCGGAAAGCCGACGAGGTTGAGGCGCAGGTTGAGCTGGTCGGTGCGGGTCCCGAAGTAGGTGCCCGCGGCCACCGCCTGGCTGAAGAGCTGCAGGCTTCCACCCGCTACGCCGACGCCGCCGACGGCCGCGCCGGTGAACGGCGTGAACCCGCCGCCGTTGATGCCGCCCTCGACGCTGCTCGACGGGATCACCGCGGCGCCGTTGGCAAGCGCCGAAGCGGGGGTCGCGAACCAGCCGATGAGCCTGACCGACGTCCCGGCCGTCAGGTTCCAGTCCGTCGTGAGGCCGACGTTGGGGAAGACGTTCGCGGCTGAGTTATCGGTGATGCTGGCGATCGTGGTCGTCGCAGTCGTGGGGCTCACCGCCAACGTCGACAGCTTGGTGGCGTTGAGCGTCACCTGCGCGGTGTTGGAAAGCAGGCCGATCTGCGCCTGGGCGCTGCTCGCCATCGCCAGGGCCAGGGCAACGGCGCCGGCCAGGGCGCGGTTCAAGGGGTGCTGCATCGTGTGCACTCCGGGGGTAAAGGTTTTGGTGGCGATCTGCCGATACGGCCCAAGGGGGATACGGGCTGGCGAAGGCGGGTTTACAAGACCTATGCCATGCATCGCATTTTCTTGAGTTGCGTAGCGTTTGTTGACGACAAGAATGACGTCAGCGGAATCGATCGGCGCGCCAAGCTGCGGTGGGGTCTGTAATTACCGGGAGGGGTCAGAGCTGCCGCGGCTCGGCAGATTTGGCTGTCCAAGAGCGCGGCACTTCCGAAATCGTCGGAAATGCCGGTTCCGATGTCGTCATATTGCGGTGCGCTGGCTCTTCGTGGTCAGCGGTCCGAGTCGTCGTCCTCGCTGTCGTCCCGATCTCGCGCGATGTGGCCCGGTCTCACCAGTCGGACCGTTCCCTGGAAAGACTCGAGCGAGACCTGCGCGCTTCCACCGCCCAGCGTGAAGCTGAAGCGCCGGCCCTTGCGGGTCTCCTTGAGCGGCACCGGGAAATCGGATTCGAATTCACCGCTGAAGGTGCTCACGGTGACCATGGCGCTCGCATTCTCGGCCGCGGCGATCGTCACGTCGCCGTTGTGGCTCGAGAGGGTGTAGCGGCCTCCGCTCCGGAGCGGACCGTCGTAGGCCAGATCGCCGTTCACGGTCTCTGCCTCGAGGCTCGTCGCGTCCACCCGCTCGAGCACGACCTCCCCGTTCACCGTCTCCGCCGTGATCTCGCCGCTCGCATCGAACACGCGGACATCCTCGTTCACCGAGTGCACGTCGATCCGCCCCTTGGCGGCCCTCAGAATGACGTGCCCCTGGACCGAACGCAGCGAGACGGTACCTTCGCCGCCGTTCACGTCGACCTCGCCCTGGACGGTCTCCACCGTGATCGGCGCGCGCACGCCGGTCACCTTCACGTCGGTGTACACGCCCGAGAGATCCAGCCCCATCCAGGCGGGCACGGTGATGGTGAAGTCCACCTGGGACGGAGGACCGCGGCGGCCTTCGGTTCGGACGCTGACCGCGCCGCTCGAGCTCGACACCTCGACCGCGGTCCGGGATGAGGGATCGGCCTCGACCCGCACGGCGTTCCGCCCCCAGGTCTTCACGTCGATCTCGCCGCCGTACGAGTCGACCACGAGCCGCTGGCCCATCCGGGCCGGGACGGTCGTGTCGATCTGTTGGACGAGTGCGAGCGCCGCGAGGGCGCCGGAAGCCAGCGTGAGGAGCACGGTCGGTCCTTTCAGCTCACCGAGGAGACGAGGGCGGCGGCCTGACGCAGCAGCTCGAGCTTGCGCTGCATGGTCTCGGCCAGGTGCGAATTCAGGTAGACGTTGGCCGAATCCGCGGCCACGGCCCGCTGGGCCTGCGCGATGGCACTGTCGATCGTCGCCAGGTTTCGCTCGATCACCTTGACGGTGGTCGTATCGAGGCGGCCACGTCCCTGCTCGAGCACGCGCTCGAGGTCGGCGACGGCCGCGGCGTAGCGCTGGCCCGTGACACGCGAGCGTTCGGCCGCAGAGCCGGCGACTGGGACGCTTCCCACAGGAATGACCGGCGGCGTCCCAGTGGGCTCGCGCGTGGCCATGGACGGTGCCGCGGTCGGATGCAGCAGCCACGCCGTACCGCCGGACAGCGCCATGAGTGCGATGCCAGCCGCGATGAGCTGCGGCAGCGAGAAGCTCCAACGCCGCCGCGCGCGCTCCGCCGCGAGATCGACGGCCGGGACCTCGCCGCTTCCCACGCCGATGCGTGCGGCGATGCCGGGCCAGAGATCGCGCTCGGGCAGGCGGTCTTCGAGGCCGCGGGCCCGGGTGACGATCCGCTTGAGATCGGCGAGGACCGCGCCGCACGCCACGCACTGGCGGAGGTGCGCCTCGAGCGCCGCCCGCTCATCGGGCTCGAGCTCGTCGTCGAGATACTCGGACAGCCGATCCGTCCACTGGTCGCTCATGTCACGCTCCTCCTTCTGACCGCTCACCGCTCGAGATGCTGGCGCAGCGCCATCCGCGCCCGGTGCAGCTGCGATTTCGAGGTTCCCGTCGCCAGACCGAGCATCTCGGCGATCTCCTCGTGGCGATAGCCTTCCACATCGTGCAGAACGAAGATCCGTCGCGCCCCGTCCGGCAGCCGCTCGATCGCCGCCTCGAAATCCATCGAGATCTCAGGCGTCGTCCGCCGGCTCGGCACCGTCTCGAGCACGGCGTCACCATCCAGGTGTCGTTGGCGCCGGATGCCCAGCGTCTCGCGCCGGCCCAGAATCACGTTGATGGCCAGCCGGTGGAGCCAGGTCCCGAACGCGGACTCTCCCCGGAACGTGCCGAGCTTCTGCCACGCGCGGACGAAGACGTCCTGGATCACGTCCTCCGGATCCTCGTCGCCCAGCATGCGCCGGACGAGACTCGAGATCCGCGACAGGTGGCCGCGATAGAGCCGCTCGAAGGCATGGGCGTCCCCGCTGGCGGCGAGCGTCGCGTCGACCGCGTCCGGATCGGTTCTGCCGGTTGCCTGGTGCTCCAGCGTCGTTGCTCCAGTCCCTGGTGGGGTCATCGCGGGGGGTTGGATCGGACGGTGGGTCAAAAGGTTGCAGGTCGGGGACCGGGGAGGGAAGGGGCCTCGCGACGCGCAAGACCGAGGGGACGGAACGGCCCTCGGGTTGGCCGCTCCGTCCCCTCGGTCGACCACGATCGACCGCCGCGGGCGCCTACCGCATCGCGAACTTTTCGGGGAACTGCTTCGCGATCGCACCGGCCAGCGGGTCGGCGATCATCTGCATGTGGCCGGCCGCCTCGCGGAGCCTGGCGTAGGCGGTCGGCCAATCGCGGGCAGCCTGGGCGTCGACCACGGCCTTGAGACCGACGACGTGCTCGCGCACCAGTCCGGCCACGACGTCCTTGGGGAGGTTCGGGTTCGCGGAGGCCAGGAACGCGCCGAAGTCGTCCGCGTATCCCATCAGGTTCTTGACGGCCATGTCCTGCATCGCCTTGTCCTTCCTGGCCGCGCCCGTGGTGTAGTCCACGAACCAGCCGATGTGCTTGCGCCAGAGCTCGAGGAACGCCGTGCCCGCTCCCTGCCCGTAGACCGAGCCGATGGCCTGGCTCAGCGCGACGCTGTTCGCATCGAGGGCCCCGGCCGCGCTCTTGAACTCGCCGGTCCGGCCGTCGAGCGCCGCTTCGGTGGCGGCCGCGGCGAGCCACACGTGCTCGGCGAGCGCAGTATTCAGGGTGGTGCGCAGATCCGAGGCTGCGACGGACTGCGCAGCCGCGGGGGTAGATGCGAGCAGGACGGCGGCGGCGAGGCCGGCCGCGCCAGCGCGGATTCGGGACAGCAGCGACATGATCAGGATTCTCCGTGAGTGGGGGAAACGACGCGGATCTCGCCGCGCATGAAGTGGTGGCGCTCGCAGAAGTAGCGGGATACGCCCGGTCGGTCGAACCGATGGCGGAACACGGCGCCGCTGTCCGCCAGACGGCCGGCAAAGACGCCATCGGCGCTGTCGGGAGCGCCGGAGGTCACGGTGTGCTCGATGGCGTCCCGGTTGAACCACACGACCTCGGTGCCGGCCGGCACCACGACCGCCGGCTGACTGAACTGGAAGGTGTGCACGTCCATGGTGGCGGTCGGGCTTGCCACCTCGGCTCCGGCCCACAGGACCAGGGCCATCCATGTCTCTCGCATCTCACGCTCCGAATGGAATCGGTTCGACAGCCCATGTACGCCGCACGCGGGCGCGCGGATTGGTGAAGCCGATTCCGCGGCGTAGATTCCGACCATGACCTCCCTAGCCCATGCGCCCATCACCGCGCCGACCGGAACCACGCTCTCCTGCAAGGGGTGGCACCAGGAGGCGGCGCTCCGAATGCTGATGAACAACCTCGACCCCGCGGTCGCCGAGCGACCCGAGGAGCTGATCGTCTACGGCGGGGGCGGCAAGGCCGCGCGCAACTGGGAGTGCTACGAGCGGATCGTGGCGACGCTCCGCCGGCTGGAGAACGACGAAACCCTCCTGGTCCAGAGCGGGAAACCGGTCGGCGTGTTCCGGACCCACGAGGAGGCGCCGCGCGTGCTGATCGCGAACGCGCACCTCGTCCCGCGCTGGGCGACGTGGGACGAGTTCCGGCGGCTCGACGCCCTCGGCCTGACGATGTACGGGCAGATGACCGCAGGCTCATGGATCTACATCGGCACGCAGGGCATCCTGCAGGGCACCTACGAGACGTTCGCCGAGTGCGCGCGGCAGCACTTCGGGGGCACCCTCGAGGGCCGGCTGGTGGTGACGGGGGGATTGGGCGGGATGGGGGGCGCGCAGCCGCTGGCCGCGACGATGAACGGCGCGGCGTTCCTCGGCGTCGACGTGGACGAGAGCCGCATCCGGCGGCGGGTGGAGACGCGCTACTGCGACCGACTCGAGCACGACCTCGACCGGGCGCTGCGCCTGGTCGAAGACGCGCGGGCGAGCCGACAGGCGCTCTCCGTGGGCCTGGTGGGCAACATCGCCGAGGTGCTGCCGGAGCTGGTCCGACGCGGGCTCGTGCCCGACGTGGTCACCGACCAGACCTCCGCGCACGACCTCCGCGTGGGGTACATCCCCGCCGGCCTCTCGCTCGACGCGGCCGCCGGACTCCGGGAGCGGGACCCTGCCGTCTACGAGGCGCGCGTGCTGGATTCGATGGTAGTGCACGTGCGCGCGATGCTCGCCTTGCAGGCCAAGGGCGCCGTGACCTTCGACTACGGCAACAATCTCCGGGGCCAGGTCGCCGACCACCGCGGCATGCGGGAGGCCTTCGACTTCCCCGGTTTCGTGCCCGCGTTCATCCGGCCGCTGTTCTGTCGTGGCGCGGGACCGTTCCGGTGGGCGGCGCTCTCGGGCGATCCGGCGGACATCGCGACGACCGACCAGGCGGTGCTGGAGACCTTTCCCCAGAAGGACGCGCTCGCGCGCTGGATCCGCCAGGCGCAGGAGCGGGTGCAGTTCCAGGGGTTGCCCGCCCGGATCTGCTGGCTCGAGTACGGCGAGCGCGCGGAGATGGGCCTCCGGTTCAACTGGCTGGTGAAGCACGGCAAGGTCCGCGCGCCGATCGTCATCGGGCGCGACCACCTCGACACCGGGTCGGTGGCGTCGCCCAATCGCGAGACGGAAGGGATGAAGGACGGCTCGGACGCCATCGCCGACTGGCCCCTGCTCAACGCGCTGCTCAACACGGCCTGCGGCGCGAGCTGGGTGTCGCTGCATCACGGCGGCGGAGTGGGGATCGGCTACTCGATTCACTCGGGCATGGTGGCCGTGGCCGACGGGACGCCGACGGCCGACCGGCGGCTCGAGCGCGTGCTCACCGCCGATCCCGGCACGGGCGTGATGCGTCACGCGGACGCGGGTTACGAGCTGGCGATCGAGACGGCGCGGGAGCGGGGGCTGGATCTGCCGATGGTCAACGGCTAACCCCGGTCACGGAGCGGCGCCGGTGGTCGTTCACGACGACGGCTCGAAGGGCACGACGGCTCCCACTTCCGCGGAGCGGCCTCGTGCCCTTGGTCGTGTTCGCCCACCGGCCCGGCAGGTCCAGGTTTGGCCCCCCCGGCAATGAACCTCCTTGAGAACATCGGCCAGCTCGCGACCTGCCGCGCCGAAGGCGGGCAGGGGGAGGTCCACGCAATCGCGGACGCCGCGCTGGTGTGGGAAGGCGACCGCGTCCGCTGGGTCGGCCCCCGCTCGGCACTGCCGGCGGAGTTCCGCGATGCCGCGCGCCACGATGCCGGCGGTGGGCTCGTGATTCCCGGCCTGGTGGACTGCCATACGCATCTCGCCTTCGGCGGCTGGCGCGCAGAGGAATTCGAGCAGCGTCTCCTGGGCCGGAGCTACCTCGAGATCGCCGCCGCGGGCGGCGGCATCGCGCGCACCATGCGGCTCACCCGCGCCGCGAGCGACGAGGAGCTCGCCGCGCGCGCGACGGCATTCCTGCGCGAGATGCTCGCGCTCGGGGTCACGACCGTGGAATGCAAGAGCGGCTACGGCCTCGACCGCGCCAACGAGCTGCGCGTCCTCCGTCTCTATCGGACCCTCGGGCGCGCGCAGCCGGTGCGCCTGGTCCCGACCTTCCTTGGCGCGCATGTCGTGCCGCCCGAGTTCCGCGACGATCGGGCGGGGTATCTGGCGCTTCTCATCGACGATCTCCTGCCGACGATCGCGCGAGATCGGCTGGCCGCGTTCTGCGACGTCTTCGTGGAGCGCTCGGCGTTCACGGTGGAGGAAGCGCGTCGCCTGCTGACCGTGGCGCGCGCGGCGGGGCTGGGCGCCAAACTCCACGCCGACCAGCTCACTGACGGCGGCGGCGCGGCGCTCGCGGCGGAGATGCACGCCGCGTCGGCGGATCACCTCGAGTGCGCGTCGCCCTCGGGCCTCGCGGCCATGGCGCGGGCCGGTGTCGTCGCGGTCAGCCTGCCGATCGCCTCGCTCTACCTCGGACAGCAGCCGGCGCCGGTGCGTCGGTGGATCGACGCCGGCGTCGCCGTCGCCGTGGCGACCGACTTCAATCCCGGCTCCGCGCCAAGCTGTCATCTGCCGTTCGCGCTTACCCTGGCCTGCACGCTGCAGCGGATGACGCCGGCGGAGGCGCTCAAGGGCGCCACCATCCTGGCCGCGCGCGCGATCGGACTCGAGGAGCGAATCGGCTCCCTCGAGCCAGGCAAGGCCGCCGACTTCGCCGTCATCGACGCTCCCGACCCGACCCATTGGCTGTATCACCTTCGCGCCAATGCCTGCCTCGCCACGGTGGTGGGGGGCGCCCCCGCGTGGACCGCGTCCGGATTCCGTCTGGAACGCTGACCCGCCGCCGTGTGTGACTTGCTGATCCGCCTCCGTCACTGCACTGTAGTACTTCCTGCCGTTTCGATTCGGTATCTCCTCCCCGGAGGCGCCATGGCACAACGCATGGTCGGTGTCGTCGTCTCGCTTCTTCTCCTCGGCCTGGGTGTCCAGGCGGGGAACGCCCAGGTGCGACAGATTTCCGGTCGCATCACGAACGCGCAGACGGAGCAAGGTGTGTCCGAAGCCACGATCGCGGTGCTGGGCACGCAGATCGTGGCGCAGGCCGACAATGAGGGCCGTTTCACCCTGAACGCGCCCGCGGGGCTCGCGAACCTCGTGATCCGCGGCATCGGGTACAAGCGGCAACAGGTCACGGTCGGCGCCGACCAGCATACGGTGGCCGTGGCCCTCGAGCCGGACGTCTTCAAGCTGGAAGAGATCGTCATCACCGGTCAGGCCACCGGGGTCCAGCAGCGGAATCTGCCGAACGCGGTCTCGACCGTGAGCGCGGGGGAGTTGACCCGCGCGCCGACAGCGACGATCGAGAGCGCGCTCCAGGGCAAGATTCCGGGCGCCACCATCCAAGCCAATTCCGGTGCGCCCGGCGGCGGCATCCAGGTCAATCTCCGGGGCGTCTCGACCATCATCGGCGACATCGAGCCGCTCTACGTGGTCGACGGCATCGCGGTGAGCGACGTGGCAATCCCGAATGGCGCCAATGCCGTGACCCAGGCGCAGGCCGGCGGCAACCCGAGGAACCAGGACAACGCCGTCAACCGCATCGCGGACATCAATCCCGAGGACATCGAGAAGATCGAAGTCATGAAGGGCGGGAGCGCGGCTGCGATCTACGGCTCCAAGGCCACCAACGGCGTCATTTTCATCACGACCAAGCGAGGCCAGGTCGGCAAGCCGCAGTTCAACATCAGCCAGAAGCTGGGCGTCTACGAGCGGGCCAACGAGCTGGGCTCGCGAACGTTTCCGACGCTGGCCGACGCGCTGACCGTCTTCACCGACACCGCCCTCGTGACCGCGCAGTATCAGGAGGGTCGGGTGTTCGATTTCGAGAAGGAGATCTACGGACAGAAACCCTTCTCGTACGAGACCGACGCCAGCGTGAACGGCGGCACCGAGAACACCCGGTACTACGTCTCGGCGCTCATCAAGGACGACGGCGGGATCGCGACGAATACCGGGTACAAGAAGCAGGCCCTCCGCTCGAACCTCGATCAGGATCTGGGCAATGGGTTCTCGCTCGGGGTGAATCTGAGCGGCACGCACAGCGCGTCGGACCGCGGGATCTCGAACAACGACAACTCCGGCACCAGTCCGTTCCTGGTGTTCCCGTTCACGCCCAACTTCATGGACCTGCTGCCCACGTCGAGCGGGGACAGCTTGCTGCCGTCCGACTTCCCGAACAACCCGTTCGAGCGGAGCAACCCGCTCCAGACCTTCCAATTCCTCACGAACAACGAGGACGTCTGGCGCCTGCTCGGCACCAGCACTCTCCGGTGGCAGGCGATCCGGAAGGCCAAGAGCAACCTCCAGCTGATCGGCATCGGGGGCGTGGACTACTTCCAGCAGGACAACAACTTCGTGTCGCCGCCCGAGCTGCAGTACGAGCCCAATGACGGGCAGCCCGGCACCGTGGTCCTGAGCAAGTCCTCCAACCGCAACCTGAACCTGTCGCTCAACGCGACCCACACGTACCTGCCGGGTGACCCCGACCACGGGACGCAGTGGACGACGTCAGCCGGGGTTCAGTTCGAGGAGCGCCGGCTGTTTGCCACCCAGATCATCGGGCGGACGCTGCTCACCGGGCAGACCAGCCCGCAGCAGGCCGCGAGCCAGACCGTGCTCTCGCGCATCGAGCCGGTGCGCGACCTCGGCCTCTTCGGACAGGAGGAAGTCCTGCTGGCCGACCGTCGACTGCTCCTCACCGCCGGTCTGCGCGCCGACCGCAGCAGCGCCAACGGCAATTCGAGCGAATTCTTCTTCTACCCGAAGTTCGCGGCCTCCTACCTGTTCGAGCACCCGTTCGGCGGCGTGGAAGAGCTCAAGTTCCGGGCGGCGTACGGGCAGACCGGCAACCGGGCGGCCTTCGGCGCCCTGTTCTCGCCGGACACCACCGGCACGATCGGCGGGGCCTCCGGTACGCCGATCGGCACCCGCGCCGGGGACGCGAACCTCAAGCCCGAGCGCCAGAAGGAGATCGAGACGGGCTTCGACGCCACGCTTGCGAACGGGCGCGCGCAGCTCTCGCTGACGCTGTACCAGAAGAACATCACCGACCTGCTGCTCGAGCGCACGCTGGCGCCCTCATCCGGCCAGATAAACCAGATCTTCAGCTCCACCAGCTCGCTCCGGAACCAGGGCCTCGAGGCGTCGTTCACGGTCCAGCCGGTGCAGACCCGGGACGTGAACTGGATCCTGCGCACGACCTTCTTCGCCAACAAGAGCAAGATCACGGAGCTCACCGTGCCGACATTCCAGACCGGTGGCTTCGCGCTCTCGCTGGGCACGTTTCAGATCGAGCAGGACAGCTCGCCGACCCAGATCTTCGGATTGGTCGGCGTGGACGGCAACGGCAATCCGGTGGCGGGAAAGGTGGGAGACGCGAACCCGGACTTCCAGATGTCGTTCTCCAGCGACGTCGACTTCCACCGGTTCACGCTCGGTTTGCTGTTCGATTACAAGCAGGGTGGTGACATCATCAACCTGACCGAGTTCCTGTACGATGCCGGCCAGAACAGCGTGGACTACACCGATCCGGGTGGTGGCGCGGAGCGCATCGCGCGGTTCGGCGCGGGGTTCACGGAGCCTTACATCCAGAGCGGCACGTACGTGAAGCTCCGCGAGCTCAACCTGTCCTACAACCTTTCGCAGCGGTTCGTCTCGTCGATCTTCGGGCGCGGCGTTCGGACGGCGCGGCTCTCGGTGACGGGCCGGAACCTGTTGCGCTTCACCGGCTATCGCGGTCTCGATCCCGAGGTGAGCAACTTCGGCCGACAGGCCATCGTGCGAAACATCGATGTGGCACCGTTCCCGCCCAGTCGCAGCTTCTTCTTCGCCATCGACCTGGGGTTCTGACCATGACGACCATCACGAAGCTGTCAACTCTGGCTCTCGTTCTCGGCGTCATCGGCTCGGGGGCCTGCTCGTACGACATCGCCAATCCCAACACCCCGGACGTCATCGGGGAGGATCCCAACCGCTCCGAGGTCTCGGCGACGGCCAATGGCATCCTGATCGCAACCCGCGCGGACATGGCGGACTGGGCCCTCGACGGCGGCATCTTCGGTCGCGAAGCGTACCGGTTCGACGGATCCGACCCGAGATTCGTCGGCGAGCTGATGCAGGGGCCGCTCGACCCGGGAAGCGGCGCCTTCGGTGGCGATCACTGGGCGGAGGAGTACGCTGCGATTCGGACCGCCAATGACCTGCTGGCGGTGATCGGCACGGCGACGGCGTTAACGGCCGAAGAGCAAAGCGCGACCAAGGGCTTCGCGCACACGTTCCAGGCCTACAACTTTCTCATCGTGCTCGACTCGCATCTGCAGGACTCGATCCCGGTCGACGTGGGCACCGACGTGACAGCGCCGCCCGCGCCGTTCGTCAGCAACGCCGACGCCTACGCGCGGGTCATCTCGCTGCTCGACGGCGCGGTGGCCGAGCTGGACGCCGGCGGGGCCGCGTTCCCGTTCTCGCTTCCGCCGGGTTTCGCGGGCTTCAACACGCCGGCGACGTTCCGCCAGTTCAACCGAGCGCTGCGCGCCCGGGTGGCGGTGTATCGCGCGGACTACACCAACGCGCTCGCCATCCTGGCGGAATCGTTCATCGACCCCGCCGGGCCGCTCGACCGTGGCGTGTACATGGATTTCAGCGCCGGGCCCGGCGACTTCGCGAATCCGCTGGCGATCGACCCGCAGGTGGGCGAAAACTTCGGGCACCCGTCGCTCAGGACCGGGGCACAGCTGCAGCCCACCGGCGAGCCGGACCAGCGCTTCCTGGACAAGCTGGTCGACCGTCCGCCGCGCTCGGCTGGTACGCCGACGCAGCTGACCTCTGATCTCGGCTGGATCCGGTATCCGAGCCCCAACTCGTCGATACCGATCATCAAGAACGAGGAGCTGATCCTGCTCCGCGCCGAGGCCAACATCGGTCTCAACAACGCGGCTGGCGCCGTCCCGGACCTCGACCTGGTCCGCACTACCTCGGGCGGGCTCGCGCCGTACGCGGGGGCGGTGGACCAGGCGTCACTGGTCACCGAGCTGCTCTACAACAAGCGTTACTCCCTCATGTACGAGGGCGGCCACAGCTGGATCGACTACCGGCGCTGGGGCCGGCTGGACGCTCTCAAGACCAACGAGCGCGGGGGCGATCTGCCGGACGTGATCTTCACCACGCTGCCAATACCGACGCCGGAGGTACTGCCGCGCCAGTAGCCTAGTCCCGTAGGCGATGCGTGGATGTGGACGAGCCTCCCCTGGCGTAGCGGAGGCTCGTTCCACATTATTGGCGTTCTGTAGGACGACCGGCCCGGCCCCGTCACCTCCATGGAGGAGCTCACATGTCGCGCCGTTTTCTCCCGATCGGCTCCGTGCCGCTGGCTCTTGCCGCAGCCGTGCTCACTCTCGCGGGATGTGGAGGCGAAGCCTCGAAGTACTCCGGCAACTGGTCTCGCGACCTGTACGGCGAGGGCGAAGTGAAGATGGACCTCGCGTCGAACGGCGACGTGAAGCTCATGTTGCCGTCACCCCGCTGGCCCGATTCGGTGGACATGAAGGGTAAGGCGGCGTTCGTCGGCGATACGCTGCTCTTCAAGGCCGATACCGCCGGCGGCGCGTGCCAGACGGCCGACGCGCGCTATGTGGTGAGTCGGACGGGCGACGAGCTGCACATCGCGGGCTTGGGCATGGATAGCTGCGGAAACCGGCGCGCGGCGCTGGTGGGGACCTGGAAGAAGTCGTGACTCAGGCGGGCCACTGCTGTGTGACGCAGTGGAAGGCGCCGAGCCCCCAGACCAAATCGGTGCAGTCGATGCCGACGATGCGCCGGCCGGGAAACACCTCGGCGAGCGTGGCGAGGGCGGCCTCGTCGCGGGGCGGGTCGTAGGTGGGCACCAGTACGACCCCATTGGCGACGTAGAAGTTGGCGTAGCTCGCGGGCAGGCGCTGGCCGTCGTGATACACGGCGCGAGGCATCGGTAGCGTGACCACGCGCAGGGGCCGGTCGTCCTGATCACTCATGTGGCGGAGCCGCTCCAGGTTTTCCTGGAGCGGCTCGTAGTTTTCATCGGCGGGATCGTTCTCGACCACGGTCACCACGGTGCGCTCGTCCACGAACCTGGTGAGGTCGTCGACGTGGCCGTCGGTATCGTCGCCGACGATGCCATCGCCCAGCCAGAGGATCTTGGAGACGCCGAGGTAGTTCCGGAGGTAGGCCTCGATCTCGGCACGGTCGAGCTGGGGATTGCGGTTGGGGTTGAGCAGGCACGCCTCGGTGGTGAGCAAGGTGCCGCGCCCGTTCACGTCGATGGAGCCGCCCTCCATGACGATGCCCGGGTGAAACACGCGAAGGCCGAGCTCCGCGCCCACGCGCGATGGGACCACGTCGTCGAGGTCATAGGGAGGGTATTTCCCGCCCCAGGCGTTGTACCCCCAGTCCACGATCGCCTGCTCGCGCTGGCCCTGGTGCTCGCGCTCGATGAAGATGGGGCCGTGGTCCCGGCACCAGGCGTCGTTGGTGGGATTGCCGTGGAAGAACACGTGGCCGAGGTCTGCCCGCTCGTGTGCGAGCAGCGTTCGCACCGCGGCCTCCATCGCCGGGCCCGCCACGTTGATGTGGACCTGCTCGTGGTCGGCGAGCTCGCGCACCAGTGCGGCAAAGATGCCCGGCACCGGTCCGAACTTGCCGGGCCAGGAGGCCTCCTTGTGCGGCCAGCTCAGCCAGGTGCCGCGATGAGAAGCCCATTCGGCGGGCATGCGGAACCCGAGGGCGGCGGGAAGCGACGGATCGTCGGGCATGGGTCGTAAGAGCAGTCGGGTGGCTCGAGACCTACGACTCGCGGTTTCCGACCATCCTCAATCCAGATACCGTCGGGTAATATCCTGATAGGCGTCGATGCGCCGGTCGCGCAGGAACGGCCAGTGCGTGCGGCTCACGTCCACTTTGCCCAGATCGATGGTCGCGGTCAGGACCTCGTCGCCGCTACCGCCCTTCGCGAGGAGGCGCCCGCCGGGATCGGCTACGAAGCTGCCGCCCCAGAATTCAATCCCGCTCGCGGGGTCGCCCTCGTGACCGACGCGGTTGACGGCGCACACGTACACGCCGTTCGCAATCGCATGGCTGCGCTGGATCGTTTCCCAGGCCGACTGCTGCTGGGCACCGTGTTCGGCCTTCTCGGCGGGGAGCCATCCGATGGCGGTGGGGTAGAAGAGGATCTGGGCCCCGGACAGGGCCGTCAACCGGGCGGCCTCCGGGTACCACTGGTCCCAACACACGAGGACCCCGATCCGGCCGAACCTCGTGTCCCAGCTCCGGAAGCCAAGGTCACCGGGGGTGAAGTAGAACTTCTCGTAATACTGCGGATCGTCCGGAATGTGCATCTTCCGGTACTTGCCGAGATACTGCCCGTCCGCATCAATGATGGCGGCCGTATTGTGGTAGAGGCCTTCGGCCCGCTTCTCGAAGAGGGACGCCACGATCACCACGCCGAGCTCGGTCGCGAGGGCCGTCAGCGCGTGGGTGGACGGACCGGGAATCGGCTCGGCGAGGTCGAAGAACCGGTGGTCCTCGACCTGACAGAAGTACTGGCTGCGAAACAGCTCCTGCAGGCAGACGATCTGCGCGCCGCGCGCCGCCGCCTCGCGCACGCCCTCGACCGCCTTCCGCATGTTGGCCTCGGGGTCGGTAACGCAGTGGTGCTGGACGAGCCCCAGGGTGACCGACGATGGCGCGGCGTTATTCATGGCGTGGAAGATAAGTCGAAGAAACGATGGGGGCACCGGGTGACGCGGGTCACCGGACGATCATCGGGGCCGCCTCATCTTGAGGAACATCAGGCCGGGCGCCGGCTCCGGCCTCCCCGCTACGGAAAGGGAGGTTCCATGGCTTCTCTGCACCATCATATCGGCGTCCTGCTGACGTTCAGCCTGCTCTCCGGGTGTGGTGGGGATCGTGCTCGGTCGGGGGCCGGCTCGGACACGACCGGCGCGGCGGCCGCCACTCGCGATTCTTCGACGGCGCCGCCCGCGGCGGCCACCGCAGACACGGCCAAGCCGCCAAGTACTCCTGCCGCCGCGCCCGGAGAGAGCGGCGCCAAGCACACGGCAACGGCGCCGGGGAGCGGGAAGAAGCCCGTTGCTCCCAAGACTCCCGCCACACACTATACGGCGCCGGCCGCGAACAACGCGGCGAAGCCGACGGCGGCTGATAGCGCCAAGACTGCCTCGGCGGCGCCGGCCGCGCCGGCCGCGCAACAGCAGGACACGTCGACTCCCCAGGCCGATGCTCCCCTTCGCGACGCGTACCATCAGGCGCCGCACGACACCGTGAGTGAGGCCGTCTACGATGGCTGGAAACAGTTCAACCTGAATTGCGCCCGCTGCCACGGGGAGGACGTGTCAGGTACCACGATCGCGCCACATCTCATCGTGTCGCTCAAACCCGACGGCCCCATCAACACCAAGGAACTGTTCGTACAGACCGTCTGTGCCGGCCGCCCGGCGAAGGGCATGCCGGCCTGGTGCGCGCTCGGGCTGGACATGGACAAGATCAACGACATCTATCTGTACGTGAAAGGGCGGAGCGACGCGAAGATCAGTCCGGGACGGCCCGCTGTGAAGAAGGAGGGCTAGGCGTGTCGCGCGAGCTCGGACGCGCGCTGCTCGTGGCGCTGGCTCTGGCCGCGCCGCCGCGCTTGCCCGCGCAGGGCTCCGCGCCGAAGGCGCCAAGGGTCAACGCGCAGGAGTACGAGGGCTGGCGGCAGTACAGCGTGCAGTGCGCGCGCTGCCACGGCCAGGATGTAGTCGGCAATCCCGTGGCGGCGGACCTGCTCAAATCGGCGGGCACCGGGGGGCCGGTGGCGGACCAGGCATCTTTCGTCGCGGTGGTCAAGAACGGTCGGGCCGATCACGGGATGCCGGGGTTCGCCAAGCTCCTGAGCGATGAGCAAGTAGACGCCATCTATGCGTACGTAAAGAGCCGGGCTGACGGGAAGATCTCGGCTGGGCGGCCGGCGGCGCCGAAGGGATAGGTCCGCCGGTTGCAAGGTGGGCGCCGGAAGCGGGGCATGCGTCTTATGCATGCCCCGCTGTGCGTCCGGTCGACGTGACCCGAGTTCCTGCCATACATTTCCGCCACCGAGCTCCCATCCTCAGGCTGGAGGTCCCGATGCCGCGCTATCGGATCCTGCTCGCGCTCCTGCTCGCCGCGCCCGTTCACGGGGCGGCCCAGGGAGCGCCGCCGAATCCCGGTTCACCCGGACGCAGCCCGCTCGCCCTCGTCGACGCCTACATGGCGGCGTGGAACGCGCACGACGCGGAGCAGGCCGCCCGCTTCATGACCGACGACGTGGAATACTACGACGCGAGCACGCCAGCCCCGCAGAAGGGCCGGTCCAACGCGCAGCACAACGTGATTCAGGCCTTCCTGACCGCCGCGCCCGACTGCCGCTGGACCCGGAGCGGCGAGCCGCTCGTGGGGAAGGACGGGATCGCATTCCAGTGGACGTTTCAGGGCACCAACACGGGGCCGTGGGCCGACGGTACAAAGGCGACGGGCAAGCCGTTCACCTTTAACGGCCTGACGCTCATCCGGGTGCGGGACGGAAAGATCGCCTATCAGGGTGACTACTATGACGCGTACGGCTTCTTCAAACAGCTCGGTCTGGCGCAGTAGGACGGGTCAACTCCGGACAGGCCTGACCTCCACCGACGCGGCACCGAGGCCGACGGGCCAGCGGAGGGTCACCGATTCGCCCTGGCGGGTACGATCGAGCCCCCGCTCCGATTTGGCGATCGTCTCGATCTCGAACCGCCACTCGTCGGCTGCTGGCGTGGCCACCAGGTCGACGGGTCCGGCAAGGGAGAGCTCGGTCGCGAACAGGTCTCCCGGCTCCGCCGCCGACGGCTCCCACTGCCACGAGACTGTGAGGTTACCCTCGGCGTCGCACCAGATCCGCTTCTCGAGCCGCGTGCGCTCGCCGGCCGCGGTGCAGGTGATCTCCACGCCCCCCTTCCGGCGCTCCACGGCGTAGGCGCACCGACTCCGGGCCCACGACAACACGGCCCACGACTGCGCGGCGGCGTAGTCCTCCAGCGTGGCGCCTCGCGGCAGGATGCGGTCGACGAACAGCGCGCGGTCGTCGGTGTCGAGTGGCGGGCGCACGTCGAGCCGGAGGCCTTCCTCGATGTCGTGAATGCTGGCCGTGCCCGCGTCGCTCGAGGCCGCGTGGTCGGCGGCTCGCTCCAGGGCAAGATCGTGGTAGGCCTCGCGACGACGCGTTAGCGTGTTGGCGTAGTTGACGCCGTTCGCGAAGAGCGTGTACTCCTCGACCGCTCCGCCCCGTGCGGGGCTCACGATGGCGGCGAACGCGGGCGAGTGGATCCAGATCTCCTCGAAGCCGTCCCCGTCCACGTCCAGCACGTCCCAGGCGAGCCCCTCGCCGCGCCGGAGGCCGGCCTCCGCTTCCGCGAGGTTCCGCCAGACCGCGTCGCGCAGATGCGGCAGGTAGAGGCCGCCGAAGACCCCGTGCCAGTAGGCGTCGTTGCACTGGGCGCGGCCGATGGCCCGGCGAACGGCGGGCGGGTCGCCGGCCCGGCGCGCCAGGGCGCTCAGCGCCATCATCTTCTTGTGCATCCGGTTGGACTCCGGATACTTGACCAGGAAATTCCGCCAGTGCGCGCCGCGGATGAGGGAACCGTCGGGGCCGGCGACGCGCGCCTCGCCCAGGTCCCGCTCGAGCCGCGCCAAACGCAGCGCCGCGTCCGGCGGGAGCGACCAGGCCTCCATCTCGCGATACGACGCTGTCGGCAGGTACGCGAGCCCGCCGCTCGGCACCGCGTCGAGCGCGTCGTCGAGCCGGCTCAGCATCACCTCGCCGCGGTCCACCAGCCCGCCGATCGTCGCCATGAAGCGGTCCAGCCAGCCCTTGCCATAGACCCATTCCTTGGTGCCAGGCCAGCCCCCGAACTTCTCCCCGTCGTCGGCCAGGACGGCGAGACCATGGCCGGCCCCGCGAAGCTCGCGCAGGTAGTCGGCGGTCTCCTCTGGCGGCCGGAAGGGGATGAGGTAGCGCAGCCGCTCGTCGATGGGGAACAGGGCCACTCGCTTGCCGTCGCTCTCGGTCCAGAACGGCGCGTGGAGCTGGTCGGCGGCGAAGCCGGTCACGAGAAAGTGCCGGTCGTCGACCAGCGCGTAGCGGACGCCCGCGTCCGCCAGGTCAGCGGCGAGCTCGGGCTCCCACACGCGCTCGGTCAGCCACAGGCCGCGCGCGTCCACCCCGAACCGGCGGCGCACGGCCTCATGCATCCAGCGGATCTGTTCCACCCGGTCGGGCCGGGGCAGCGACGCGAGCACGGGCTCGTAGAAGCCGGCGAGGAGCAGCTCGACGCGGCCGTCCGCCGCCAGCCGCCCCAGGCGATCGAGGTAGGCAGGCTCGTGCTGCTCGAGCCATTCGAGCAGCGGGCCGCTCAGATGGAAGACGACGGGCAGAAACTCGCGGGCGGCGAGCGCGTCCAGCAGCGGGCGATACACGTCGTCCACGTGCTGGGCGAACACGTGGTCGAAGTTGCCGACGGGCTGATGGAGATGGAGTCCGAACGCGAACCGGATCGGCGCCATGCGTCAGCCGAGCACGAGGGAGCGCGAGCCGCCAAGCGCCGCTGCCAGCGCGGGCAGCACGTCGGGGAACAGCGCGTCGCGCTCGGCCAGCTCGGCCGCGCGGCGATGGCCGCGGTCGAGCGCCTCGGCAGAGCGATCCTCCAGGACCTTGACCAGTTCCTCCGTGTCGCTGCAGTGCTCGCGGAAGCGCCGTTCGCCGTAGTCGGCCGCGGCGCCCGTCGAGATGATGAACTGCCAGTCGGACGACTGGGCCAGCAGCAGCTCGCGCGCGGCCTGGGCCAGGATGAACCGCGTGTCGTCCGACGCCAGCGCCGCCGGGGCCGCGTCCCAGAACCGCTGCTCGAGCGGCCAGAGCCGCTCCCAGGTCCAGGCCGTCTGGCCGCTCAGCCACATGGAAAAATCGCCGTTGGCGCCCCACGAGCCGGCCGGCATGCGGATGGCGGCGCGCGTGGGATGACGAACGAGGTGCTGTGACCCGGTAGCCGGACGCACGTCGGTCCGGCCGCGCAGCTCGCGGTAGACGTTGCCCAGGAAGTCCGGCCCCTCGAACCACCAGTGGCCGAACAGCTCGGTGTCGAAGGGCGCGACGACCACGCCGTCCCGATGCCGTGTCTCCCCGGTGGCGATGTTGTTGAGCAGGGAGGCGAAATGCTGGGCGTGTCCCCGCACGCGGTCCTCGGCCACGGCCGGGTCGTATGGCTCCTTCGCGCCGAGGTCCACGTCCGGGCCGCTCACGCGCCAGAGCTTGAGACCGCCGGGCCAGCGCATCTTGTGGAACTCGAGGTAGACGCCGTCGCCCGGATAGCCCTCGAAGCGGCTCCACACCTGCATCGAGGCGCGCGGATCGCGGACGAAGGCGGATACGTCCGTGCCTCGCCCGTGCGCGACGCGATACGCATAGTACGGCGAGCGCGCCGCGGGCCCCAGGCCCGCGCGAGCCATCGGCTGGTGGACCTCCGGGTCGAGCGCGGCGGGGTCGCCCGAGAGACCGAGCGGCCGGCCGGCCGACGCGAGATGCGAGTCCACGAAGAAGAACCGGAAGCCCGCGTCCGCGAGGTGCTCCTCGATGCCGCGCCGCATGCCGCTGCGGGGGCCCGTGGGCCACGGCGCCCACGGGCCCCGCGGGCGATAGGCGCATTCGGGGAGCCAGCATCCCTGGGGCGCGCGCCCGAAGAGGCGGCGGTGCTCGGCGGTGCCGACGGCGAGCTGAAAGCGGATGCTCTCGTCGCGGGCGAGCAGCGGCAGGAAGCCGTGAGTGGCGGCAGAGCCGATGATCTCGAGCCGTCCCGCGGCTTCGAGCGCCCGGAACGCGCCCACCAGGTCGCCATCGATCTCGTCGAAGAGGCGCCGCAGGCGCCTGAACCGGTCGCGCCAGAAGGCGACCTGCGGCAGGAGGCTCGTCTCGCTGGTGACGGCCAGCGAAGCCGGCGCCTCGTCACACGCGGCGAGCCGCTGATCGAAGAACGCGTTCATCTCCTGCGCGAACAGCGGGCTCGCGAGCTGGTTGGCGAGGACGGGCGTGAACCCGATCGTCACCGGCGCGGGCGTGTCCTCGGTGCCGAGGCGCCGGAGCGTCTCGAGCAGGGGGAGATAGGTGTCCAGCGCCGCTTCGCAGAGCCAGTCGCTGCCGTGCGGCCAGCGGCCGTGGTTCAGCACGTAGGGCAGGTGACTGTGCAGCGTGAACACGAAGTCCATCGGCCCGCCGTTCATCGGGCTCCCGAGTGCGCCACGGCGCGACGGTAGACGTCGAGATACTCGGCGACCGACCGCTCCCAGCTGAAGTCGCTCGCCATGCCGCGCCGCATCAGGGTCCGCCAGCGCCCGGAGTCGGCGTAGCAGTCGAGCGCGCGGAATGCGGCATCGCTGAACGCGTCCGAGGTATAGGGGTCGAACGAGAAGCCGGTCACACCGTCCTCGACGGTATCACGGAGGCCGCCCACGTTTCGCACGATGGGGGGCGCCCCGTAGCGTTGAGAGCGCATCTGGGTGAGCCCGCAGGGCTCATAGAGCGAGGGCATGAGGAAGATGTCGGCCCCGGCCATGAGCCGGTGTTCGAGACGGTCGACGAAGTCGAGCTGGACGCCGATGCGGTTGGGGGCCGAGGTGGCCAGCTCCACCAGCGCCTGCTCGTAGCGCTGCTCGCCGCTGCCGAGAAAGACGAACTGCGCGTCGCTCGCGAGAAGATCGTGCGCGCCGAGAATCAGGTCGAGGCCCTTCTGAGTCACGAGCCGGCCGGTCATGCCGAAGAGGGGCGTCTTTCGCCGCTGCGGCAGCCCGAACGAGCGCTGCAGCGCGGCCTTGCACCGGCGCTTGCCGTCGAGGTGGTCCGCCGAGTACTTCGCGGTGATCTGCGTATCGGTGGCGGGGTCCCACTCGCGCTGGTCGATGCCGTTGAGCACTCCCACGAGGCGGTCGCCCAGCCAGTTGAAATTGTCGTGCAGCCCGAAGCCGCCGCCGGGCGTCCGCAGCTCGACGGCCTGCGTGGGGCTCACCGTGGTGACGAAATCGGTGAAGACGATCCCGCCCTTGAGGAAGTTCACTTTCCCGTACCACTCGAGCTGACGCCAGTTGTAGATCGCCCACGGCAGTCCGACGTCGGCCATCGTCTCCGGCGGAAAGTGTCCCTGGTAGCCCGGATTGTGGACCGACAGCACGGTCGTGGTCGCGCCGGCGAAGCGCTCGCCCGCGAGCGTCGTGCGGAGGTAGACCGGGACGAGCGCCGTATGCCAGTCGTGGGCGTGGAGCAGCACCGGACCGCTCACGAGGCGGGGCAGGGCGGTCAGGGCCGCGAGCGCGAAGAAGGCGAACCGGCGGGCGTTGTCGGGATAGTCCACGGCGCTCTCGCCGTAGATGCCCGGCCGGTTGAAGTAGTCGAGGTGCTCGATGAAGAACACCTGCGGGCCTCGCGCGGCGGCGCCCGTGGCGCGGAACAGGCGCGCCTCCTCGGTGCGGCCGCCCATCGACACCAGGAAGGGCGGCCCGACCGGCTCGAGGTCCGGCTCGGCGTCGCGCACGGTGCGATAGAGCGGGAGGATCGCCAGCACGTTGAGCCCGGCCGCCCGCTGATGCTGCGCGAGCCCGCTCACGGCCTCGGCGAGGCCGCCCGTGCGCGCGTAGGGAAAATATTCCGCCGCCACGTGGACGACGGACACCTTGGCGCCGCCCGCTGTCGTCAGCGGCGGGAGGGTGGTCTCGAGCGTGGTCGCCATCCTGCCAGCCTCATGCCGTGGGCGGGTCGTCCCCGGACGAGCCGCCACTGATCGCCGGAGCATAGTGCTCCTGCACGTAGTCCTGAATCATGCGTCGCGCGGTGAACCGCGAGCCGGCCAGACGCAGCGCGTGGCGCATCTTCTCGACCCAGCCGAGCGGGACACCGGCGGCGCTGCGGGTGTAGTACAGCGGAATGACCTGCTCCTCGAGCAGACGGTAGAAACGGTCGGCGTCGCCGGCGTCCGCGTCCTCGCTCTCGCCGGCGGGCGAGATGGCCCACCCGCTGAGCCCGTCGTATCCCTCCTGCCACCAGCCGTCCAGCGTACTGAGCTGTGGAATCCCGTTGAGCGCCGCCTTCATTCCGCTCGTGCCGCTGGCCTCGAGCGGGACCCTGGGCAGGTTGACCCAGACGTCCACGCCCTGCACCAGCAGGTGCGCGAGGTGCATGTCGTAGTCTTCGAGGAACGCCACGCGGCCCTCGAACTCGGGGTCACGGGTGAACTGGTAGACGCTCTGGAGCACTTCCTTGCCGGGATTGTCGGCCGGGTGCGCCTTGCCCGCGAAGATGATCTGCACGGGGCGCCACGGATCGACCAGAAGACGGCGCAGGCGATCGAGATCGCGGAAGATCAGGTTCGCGCGCTTGTAGGTGGCGAACCGGCGCGCGAAGCCGATGGTGAGCGCCGTCGGATCGAGCAACGTCCCCGCGCCCACGACCTGGGCCGCTTCTTTCATCTGGGTGGCGAAGCGGCGGCGCGCTTCCTCGCGGACGAACGTCGCCAGGATCTGCTTGAGCCGGAGGTGCGCCTCCCACAGACGCCGGTGGTCGAGCGTCAACACCCGGTCCCAGAGGCCGGGCTCGTCCAGCCTCGCGCCCCAGTCCTCACCGAGGTGCTCGTCCAGCAGCGCCATGATCGGGCTGGCCATCCACGTGGCCAGATGCACGCCGTTGGTCACATGGCCGATCGGCACCGTCTCCCAGGGCCGTCCGGGCCATAGGTCGCGCCAGATGTTGCGGGACACCTGTCCGTGGCGCCGCGAGACCCCATTCACCCCGGCCGAGAGCCGCATGGCGGTGACCGTCATGTGGAACTGGTCCGGCAGGTCGGGATGGGCGCCGAGACGGAAGAACGTGTCGCGGTCGATCTTCATGTCCTCCCACACGGGTCCCGCGACGCTCTCCAGCTGCTCGACGGAGAAGGCGTCGTGCCCCGCCGGCACCGGCGTGTGCGTGGTGAACACACTGTGGGCGCGGACCTGCCGCACGGCCTGGTCGAGTGGAAGCCCCTCGGCAAGGTGCTCTCGAAGACGCTCGACCATCATGAACGCGGCGTGTCCCTCGTTGGCGTGCCACACGCCGGGGTCGATGCCCAGCGCGCGCAGCACCCTCACCCCGCCCACGCCGAGGATCCACTCCTGCCGGAGGCGCATGTCGGGCCCGCCGGCGTAGAGCTTGTTCATGAGGGCTCGGTCGTCCGGGTGGTTGACCTCGAGATTCGTATCCAGGAGGTAGATCGGCACCCGACCGACCATCATGCGCCAGGCGCGGACGTGTACCGGGCGTCCGGACGTCTCGACCATCGTGAGGAACGGCTGCTGCTTCTCGCCCGGGACCGGCACGAGCGGCGTGAGGCTGATGTCGTACTCCTCGTCGCTGTCTTCCTGCCAGCCGTCCAGGCGTAGCCGCTGGTCGAAGTACCCCTTCATGTAGAACAGCCCGACGCCCACCATGGGGACGCCGAGGTCGCTCGACGCCTTGCAGTGGTCGCCCGCGAGGACGCCGAGACCGCCGGAGTAGATGGGGACCGAGCTGTGGAGGCCGAACTCGGCGCAGAAGTACGCCACGGGCCGGCCGTCGAGCGCCGGATAGCGCTCCGCGAACCACGTGTCCTCGCTGGTGGTGCCATGGGCCAGCCGCGCCATGACGTCGTCGTAGCGGCGGAGGAAATCGCTGTCGCTCGCGCAGGCCGCGATCCGAGCCGGGTCCACGCGGCAGAGCAGCTCGAGCGGGTTATGTCGGGTGAGATGCCACAGCGCCTCGTCGATCGACCGGAACAGTGCCCGGGCCTCCCGGCTCCAGCTCCACCAGAGGTTCATCGAGAGGTTGGACAGCCCTTCGATGCGGGCCGGCAGGTAGGGAATCCGGCTGTGCGGGGTCGTCATCGCCGTAGTATAGCGGAGGCGGGGAACCGGGAACACGGGGCCGAGCAGGCGACAGAATCGTGACTTCGGTGTGGCGGGACGGAGTCAGTGGAACGGGCTGGTCGATGTCGGCCGCGCGGTCTCGCGCCGTCGAGTGGCCGGCGGCCCCTCAATGCACCAGCTTCTTGTACCGGATTCGGTGGGGCTGGTTCGCGTCCACGCCCTTCCGGCGCTTGAGGTCGGCCGCGTACTCGGCGTAGTTGCCCTCGAACCACACCACCTCGCTGTTGCCCTCGAACGCGAGGATGTGAGTGGCGATGCGGTCGAGGAACCATCGGTCGTGGCTGATGACCACCGCGCACCCCGCGAAGCCGAGGAGCGCCTCCTCGAGCGCGCGAAGCGTGTCGACGTCGAGGTCGTTGGTGGGCTCGTCGAGCAGCAGCAGGTTGCCGCCGCTCTTGAGCAGCTTGGCGAGGTGCAGGCGGTTCCGCTCACCGCCCGAGAGCGTGCCCACCTTCTTCTGCTGATCAGCGCCCCGGAAGTTGAAGCCCGCGGCGTAGGCGCGCGCGTTCACCGTGCGGCGGCCGAACTGAAGCTGGTCCTGCCCGCCACTGATCTCCTCGTACACCGTCTTGTCGGCCTCGAGCGTATCCCGGCTCTGGTCCACGTACGCGATGCTGACGGTCGAGCCTACGGTGAGCGTGCCCGCATCGGGCTGCTCCTGGCCGGTGATCATCCGGAACAGCGTCGTCTTGCCCGCGCCGTTCGGCCCGATCACGCCGACGATCCCGCCGCGCGGCAGCGCAAAGCTCAGGTTGTCGAACAGGAGCCGGTCGCCGAACCCCTTCGCGACCTCGCTGGCGATCACGACCTCCTCGCCCAGCCGCTCGGGGACCGGAATGAGGATTTCGGCCGAGCCTTCGGTCTGCCGTTCGGCCTCCTCGCGCAGCTCCTCGTAGCGAGTGATGCGCGCCTTGCTCTTGGCCTGCCGAGCGCGCGGTGCCATCCGTACCCACTCGAGCTCGCGCAGGAGCGTCTTCTGCCGCGCCGATGCCTGCTTCTCCTCCTGGGCGAGCCGGCGCTGCTTCTGGTCCAGCCACGACGAGTAGTTGCCTTCCCAGGGAATGCCTGCGCCCTGGTACAGCTCGAGGATCCAGCCGGCGACGTTGTCGAGGAAGTAGCGATCGTGCGTGACGGCGACGACCGTGCCCTTGAACTCCGCCAGGTAGCGCTCGAGCCACCAGACGCTCTCGGCGTCGAGATGGTTCGTGGGCTCGTCGAGGAGAAGCATGTCCGGCTCCTCGAGCAGGAGCCGGCACAGCGCGACGCGGCGGCGCTCGCCGCCCGAGATCCTGGCTACGTCGGCGTCGCCCGGCGGCAGCCGGAGCGCGTCCATCGCGAGGTCGATCTTGTGATCGAGCTCCCACAGGCCGAGCGCGTCGATCCGCTCCTGCAGGTTGCCCTGCTTCTCGAGCAGCCGCGCCATTTCGTCGTCGTCCATCGGCTCGGCGAACTTGGCGCTGATCGCGTTGAACTGATCGAGCATCGCCTGCTGCTCGCGCACCCCGTCCATCACGTTGCCGCGGACGTCCTTCGACGGATCGAGCTGCGGCTCCTGCGGGAGGAAGCCGATGCGGGTGCCCGGCAGCGGACGCGCGTCGCCGAGGAAATCCTTGTCGACGCCCGCCATGATGCGCAGCAGCGACGATTTCCCGGCGCCGTTGGCGCCGAGGACGCCGATCTTCGCACCGGGAAAGAACGAAAGGTGGATCCCCTTGAGGATCTCGCGAGACGGGGGCACGACCTTGCGCAGGTCGCGCATCGTGAAGATGTATTCGCCGGCCATAGGGCGGGAAACATAACAGAAAGGGCGTCCCAGCGGGGACGCCCTTTATGCTGCGCCGGCCGAAGCCGGGAGATCAGCTCACGTGCTTGTTCACCAGCTTGGTCATGTCGAACATCGTGACCTGTGCCCGGCCGCCGAACACGGGGCGGAGCCTGTCGTCGGCGTTGATCGCGCGACGGTTCTTCGCGTCCTGCAGTCCGTTCCGCTTGATGTACGCCCACAGCTTCTTGGTCAGCTCGGTGCGCGGCAGCGGGGAGCTGCCGACCACGGCCGAGAGCGCGGTGTCCGGGGTGACCGGACGCATGAAGGCGGCGCTCGGTGTGCGCTTCTTGCTCGACTTCTTGGCGGCCTTCTTCGTGGCCTTCTTGGCCGACCTCTTGGCGGTCTTCTTCTTGGCGGACTTCTTGGCAGTCTTCTTTTTGGCGGCCATCGCGTGTCTCCCAGTGAATGTGAGAACTGCGTGCCTCTCGTCCTGCCCCAACTACCGAGACAAACAGTAAGCAACCGGCGCGGATTTACAATAGGGAAATCGCCATTTTCCCTCGGAAAATCACGATTTCGGCCGGTTTTTCCCTCGGAAACCGGGTTTTTTGGTGTTGTTCCCTCGGAAAAAGCCGATTTTCCCTCGGAAGAACGGGCCGCCAAGCCAGCAGCCCGGCCGGCGTCTCCCTCGGATCCGGACCGATTCTCCCTCGGGCGCGAGGTCTCGAGGGCCGGGACCGGGGGCGACTATCTTCCGGGAAATGCCGCGAAGGTTCGGCTCCAACGTCCGCCTCAGCCACGGTGTGCCGCCATGTCCCGCCTGCCCTCCCGCGAAATCGTCCTCGCTGCGCTTCCCTTCGCAGCCGCCGCACTGCTGGGCGCGAGATCGACTCCCCCCGGCTGCGCACCGGACAACGGTGGCCTGCAGCTCGCGGGCGGTTTCTGCGCGTCGGTCGTCGCGGATGACGTGAAGGGCGTGCGACATCTCGCCGTCGGTCCGGACGGCACCCTCTACGCGGCGACGTCGGGCGGATTCCTCGGCAGCGCCGTCGTCGCCTTCCGGGATCGGGACGGCGACGGCACCCTGGAGGATCGCGCGTCCTTCGGCCCGCGCGGCGGCAACGATGTCGCGGTGCACGACGGCTTCCTGTATCTCGCCGGCAGGAACCGCGTGGTCCGGTGGCGTCTCACGCCGGGGAAGCTCGAGCCGGCGGGCGATCCCGAGCCGATCGTGGAGGACCTGCCCGACGACGGCGACCACAGCCTCAAGACGCTCGCGTTCCCCGGCGGCGACGTCATGCTGGTCAAGATCGGGTCGGCCTCGAACAGCTGTCAGCGCATGAACCGGATTCCCAAGTCCCCCGGCGAGGATCCCTGCACCGAGCTCCAGCGGCACGCCGGGATCTGGCGCTTCGACGCTGGCCGTCCGGGTCAGCGCTTCGCCGACGGCCGGCGCTGGGCGACGGGTCTCCGCAACGCCGAAGCGCTCGGCGTACAACCAGGGACGAACGCGGTCTGGGCCGCGGTGCACGGACGGGATCAGCTCAGCGCCAACTGGGGCTTCAGCGACGAGGCGAACGCCAACAATCCGGCCGAGGAGCTGGTGCGGCTCTCGGAGGGCGACGACCTCGGCTGGCCCTACTGCTACTACAGCAACGACGCACACAAGAAGGTGCTCTCCCCCGAGTACGGCGGCGACGGGCGGGAGGTCGGTCGTTGCGCGAAGGCCAAGGACCCGGCAATCGCGTTCCCCGGACACTGGGCGCCGATGTCGCTCGCGTTCTATCCGGGCTCCGAGTTCGGGCCCCAGTACACCAGCGGACTCTTCATCGCATTTCACGGGAGCTGGAATCGCGCGCCCCTGCCTCAGGACGGGTTCCGCGTGGCGTTCGCGCCGTTCTCGGACGGACAGCCCACGGGCTCGTACAAGGACTTCGCGACCATGAAGGGCCAGTCTTTTCGGCCGGTGGGGCTCGCGGTGGGCAAGGACGGGGCGCTGTTCATCTCGGCCGACGACAACCACACCATCTGGCGAGTAGTCAGGAAACAGTAGGAGGGCGACCTCGAGGCACCCCCGCGGCGGGCGCGCCCTCCGCCGGGTCACCCGCCTGCGAGCACGCGCTCGATGGCCTCGAGCTCCGGCGCGATCTCGATGGGACGGTTCGCGCCGGGCGGCGGCGGGTCCATCTCACGGTGGTACTCGAGCAGCAGGCCGGGGTCCTTGAGGATATGGCCCGTGAGCACGGCCACGGCGTGGTGCTCGGGCGCCATCAGTCCGCGTCGGATCAGGTCCCGAACCCCTGCCACACTCGCCGCGCTCGCGGGCTCGCATCCCACGCCCGAGCCGTCCACCACCGCCTTCGCTTCCAGGATGTCCGCGTCGGTCACGGCGAGAACGACGCCGTCCGTCTCCCGGATCGCGTGTACGGCGCGCTCGAACGACGCCGGGTTGCCGATCCGGATGGCCGTCGCGACGGTCTCGGCGCGCACCGCGTAGCGGTGCTCGAACTCCTCCGCGAAGCTGCGCGCGAACGGCGCGGCGCCGGCCGCCTGCACCGCGGCCAAGCGTGGGAGGCGGGGGATGAGTCCCCACCGGTAGGCCTCGAGCAGCGCCTTCCCGAACGCCGCCGTGTTGCCGAGGTTGCCCGCGGGGAGCACGATCCAGTCGGGCGGCTGCCAGCCCAGTTGCTGGAGCATCTCCAGCACGATCGTCTTCTGGCCTTCGATGCGGAACGGGTTGATCGAGTTGAGGAGATACACGCCGAGGCGCTGGCTTGCCTCCTCGATCAGTCGCAGGCACTCGTCGAAGTCCCCGCGGACCAGCAGCGTCTTGGCGCCGTAGGCGAGCGTCTGCGCGAGCTTGCCCATGGCCACCTGCCCGGCCGGGACGAGGACCAGCGCGGGGATGGCCGCCTGCGCCGCATAGGCCGCCAGGGACGCCGACGTGTTGCCGGTCGAGGCGCAGGCGACGGCCGTGGCCCCGATGCGACGCGCCTGCGTCACGCCGACCGTCATCCCACGGTCCTTGAACGAGCCCGTCGGGTTGTGCCCCTCGTGCTTCAGCAGCAGGCGGTCGGTGCCGGTCCAGCGGTCGATGACGTCCCGGTGGAGCAGCGGCGTGTTGCCTTCGGGATGGGAGATCACGTCCTTCGCCGAGGGAAGCACGATTTCGCGGAACCGCCACACACCCGATGCCAGCGCCCCCGGACGCTGCCCGCGTCGCTCGGTGAAGCGCTCGATCAGCTCGGCGGGTGTCAGCGTGGGTGGGCGGTGCTGGATCTCGAGCAGCCCGCCGCACGAGACGCAGCGGGGATGGGGATCGAGCTCGGTCGTTTCGTTGCCGCAGGCGATGCATACCTGCCAGCTGTCCGGCCGCGCCGTCTGGAATCGCATTTACGTACCTCCGGTCACCTCGATCAGCCGTGCCCCGACCCGGTCGACGGGCGCTACCCGGGCCGCCGCCGGCTGTCCCTTCGATGCGTACGCCGCGATCATGGCCGTGGCCACTCGCTCCCCGACGGCAACCCCCCGCGTGAGCGCGAAGGCCGTGGGCCCGCTGCCGGAAATCGAGCTCCCGAGCGCGCCCGCCGCGAGCGCCGCGGCCTTCGCCTCCATGAAGCCGGGCAGCAGCCGGGCGCGCGCGGGCTCCGCGATGCGATCATCGATCGCGCGGCCGAGCAACTCGTAGTCCGAGCTGGCGAGCGCCGCCACCATCGCGCCCACTTGGGCGGCCTGATAGACGGCAATGTCGCGCGAGACCTCGGCGGGCAGCACGGCACGCGCGTCGGCGGTCCGCATTTGCTGTTCGGGCCGCACCAGGACCACCGTGAGCTCGTCCGGCACGGGAAGCTGTACGATGTCCGGGGTCTCCATGCAGCGGATCAGCACGATGCCGCCGAGCAACGACGGCGCGATGTTGTCCAGGTGGCGACCCGAGACGGTTTCCTCCGCGACGAGGCACGCGGCCAGGAGCCCGGCACGGTCGAGTGGCGCGCCGAGCAACGCGTTCGTCGCGACCGCCCCCGCCACGGCCGAGGCGGCGCTGCCGCCCTGGCCGCCCGAGAGCGGGAGCCCCTTCCTGACCGTGAGCGCGATGCCGCGGCCTCCCGCGAGTGACTCGTTCACGGCGTCGAGTACCGCGCGGGCGGCGAGCGCCGAGGTGTGACGGGCAGGATCTCGGGGAAGGGTGGGGTGCCCGGGCTCGAGCACCTGGATGCCCGACGCTCGCGTCCACTCGGCGCGCACCTCGTCGCCGGCGCCGTCCACGGCGAGCCCCAGGACGTCGAGCCCCGGGCCGAGATTGCCGACGCCGCCGGGCGCGAACGCGGTGACCGGTCCCGACGCCCTCATCGTCCAGCCAACCGCAGGATGTCGTTCAGCACGCCCGCCGCCGTGACCTCCGCTCCCGCGCCGGGACCGGTGATGACGAGCGGGTTGGCCTTGTAGCGCGCCGTGGTGAACACGAGCTGGTTGTCCGAGCCCTTGATCGCCGCGAGCGGACTCGAGGTCGGCACTTCGCGCAGGCCGACCGCGATCCTCGACGGCGTGACGGTGGCCACGTAGCGGAGGACGACTCCGCTCCGCGCCGCGACGGCCGTCCGGCGGCGCCAGGCGGCGTCCACCTCGTCGAGCCGCTCGAGAAAGTCCACGAGCGGAATGCCGCGCGCCCACTTGGGCACCAGCGACTCGACCGCCGCGCGTGACAGCTCGCCTTGATAGCCGAGGAGCCGCGCCAGGATCAGCGCCTTCCGGCCCACGTCCATGCCCGACAGGTCCTCGCGCGGATCCGGCTCGGTATAGCCGCGGCTCATCGCGGCGCGCACGGCGTCGGAGAATGTCGCGCCCGCCGACACTTCCGTCAGGACGAAGCCGAGCGTGCCCGAAAGCAGGCCCTCGATGCGCTCCACGCGGTCGCCGCTCTCGATCAGCTTGTGGTACGTGTCGATGATCGGGAGGCCGGCGCCCACGGTCGCCTCGTGCTGGACCCGGCGTCCGCGCGCCCGCGCGGTCTGCCACAGAGACTCGCTCACCGAGCGCCGCCCCGCGAGCGGGCGCTTGTTGGCGAGGACGAGGTCCATGCCGTGCTCGAGGCCCTGCTCCAGCGCGGGCGCTGTCTCGTCGGCCGTCAGATCCACGAGCACCGGGCGGGTGAGCGCGTATCCGGCGATATGCCGGATCGCCTCCTCCGCCGTGCCCGGTCGCCCGCGCGGCGCCCGAGCGAGGCGGACGCCCTTCCGTTTGTCCGCGGCGAGGGCGGCCAGGCGCCGCGGGCCAAGGCCCTGCGGGTCGAACACGAAGCCGGAACGATCGATCACGGCCGCGACCTTGAGATCGAGCGCGGGCCGGCGGACCTGCCCGATCATCGCGGCCAGGCTCCGGCCGATCTGGCCGAAGCCGAGCAGCACGACCTCCATGCGCTCGGGCCGGATCACGCCCCCGCCGGCGATCCGTGAGAGCTGAAACGCACCGTGGATCCTGCGCTGTGCCTCGGCGGCGTGCCGGGCCTCGACCACCACCGAGATGTTGAGCTCCGAGCTGCCCTGAGCGATGGCCACCACGTTGATCTTCGCCGCCGCGAGCGCGCCGAAGACCGCCGCGGCGACGCCGGGCGTGCCGTGCATCCCCAGCCCCACCACCGCGACCGTCGCCATCGACGGCGTGAGCTCGACCCCATCGATCTCGCCCCGCGCGATCTCTCCGCCGAACTCGCGGGTGAGGCTCTCCTGCGCGTCGTTCGCGAGCGCCTCGGGAACGCTGAAGCAGATCGAGTGCTCGGAGCTCGCCTGCGAGATGAGGGAGACCGAGATCTGGCGCTCGTGCAGGGCGTGGAAGGTGCGCGCCGCGATCCCGGGAACGCCGAGCATGCCGTTGCCCGTCACCGTCACCAGGGCCTGGCCGCCCGCCGCCGTGAGCGCCTTGACGGGAAAGCGCGCGGGGGACACCCGCTCGGAGACCTCGGTGCCGCCCGCGCTCGGATCGGCGAACGGACGGACGTAGACGGGGATGCGTCGTCCGGTGACCGGGATCAATGCGCGGGGGTGAAGAACCTTGGCGCCATAGTAGGCGAGCTCCGCGGCCTCGCGGGCGTGGAGCTGCGGTATTACGCGGGCATCGGGGACGACGCGCGGATCGGCGGTGAGGAGCCCGGGGACGTCCTTCCAGAGGGAGACGCGGCCGGCGGCCAGCCCGCGGGCGAGCAGCGTCGCCGTGAGGTCCGAGCCGCCACGCCCCAGCGTGGCCACCTCGCCGTTCGGGGCGGATCCGATGAACCCGGGCACGATCGGAACGATCCCGCGCGCGAGCAACGGCGCGAGCGTGCGCTGGACGCTGCGGTCGGTACGGGCGAAATCCGGGGCGGCTTGTCCGAACGCGCCGTCGGTGTGGACGAGGTCGAGGGCATCGACGTACTTTGCCTTCGTCCCCGTCGCCTCGAGGGCGGCTGCGACGAGGCGAGCGCTCAACCGCTCGCCTCGCGACGCGAGGTAGTCGGTTGTTCTCGGTGTGACCTCGCGCAGCAGGCGCAGGCCCTGCGCGAGGGCCTCGAGCTCCTCGAACACGTCGCCGATGTACTGCAGCACGTCCGCGCGACCCCGCCCCGACGGCAGGATCGCGCGGGCGACCTCGGCGTGCCGCGACCGCAGCCGCGCGATGAGCGACGCGACGGTGCGCGACTCGCCGGCTCCGGCCTGCTGGGCCACATCGAGCAGCGCGTCGGTGGTGCCCGCCATCGCCGAGACGACCACGACGGTGGGCTCCTGGGCGTGGCGGCGGATGATGTCGACGGCGTGGCGAACGGCGGCGGAATCGGCCAGCGACGCACCGCCGAACTTGTGCACGTGTGGCGCTCGGCGGGAACGTGGCATAAGTCGTAGAGGATACCCTGGATGTTCACTCTGCTCAAGCTGATCCAGTCGATCATCAAGACGCTGCACTCGGACGGCACGCCGGGGCAGGTGGCCGTGGGCATCGCGCTCGGCTCGGCGCTCGGCCTCACGCCGCTGATCAACGTCCACAACCTCATCGTGTTTTCGCTGATCGTGCTGCTCAACGTGTCGTTCGGCGGCGGAATGCTGGGGTGGGCGCTGTTCGTGCCGTTCGGATTCCTCCTCGATCCCGTGTTCGACCGCATCGGGGCCGGCCTGTTGGGCGCTCCGTCGCTGCGCCCGCTCTGGACCTCCTGGTACAACACGCCGCTCGTGCCCTACACGAATTTCAACAACACGGTCGTCCTGGGCAGCGTCGTGGCGTGGCTCGTGCTCGCCGTCCCGATCTTCTTCGCCGCACGGTATGGCGTAGCCCGATACCGCGCCACGATCGGCGAGCGCGTGCGGCGGTCGAAGCTCTACCAGGCCGTCACCGCGTCGCAGGCGTACAACTGGTACCGCCTGTTCAGGCCGAGCTGAGCATGGGCGTGAAGATCATCCGCTGGAAGGCGATCGGTCCGCTGCTGCTCTTCCTGGTCGTGCTCGCGATCCTGGTGTGGCTCTTCGCCGAGCCGGTGGCGCGCCAGACCACCGAGGAGGCGGGCACCGAGCTCCTCGGCACGGAGGTCGACGTCGGCCGCCTCGACCTGTTGCCCAGGCAGGCCTCGGTAGACCTGGGGGCGCTCCAGGTGGCAGACCCGTTCGAGCCCCGGCGCAACCTGATCGAGGCCGACCGCATCCTGCTCAAGCTCAACCCCGAGGCCCTGGCCGAGAAGAAGCTCGTGGTCGAGCGGCTGGCGCTGCAGGGTATGCGCTTCGGCACGCCGCGGAAGCGGCCTGCCCGGCCGGTAAAGGGCGGCGGCTTCGCGCCGCAGGCATTGCGCGCCGTGCGGCAGTGGAGCGAGCAGTTCGACGTGCCGATCCTGCAGCTCACGCCCGTCGATACCATCAAGTCCCTCGTGCTCAACCCCACGCAGCTCAGCACCGTGCAGGAGGCGCAGGGGCTGCTCGCGCGCACCGACTCGACCCGGCAGGCGCTCGAGACGGGGTTCAAGGCGCTCGACGTGCAGGGCACAGTGGACTCGGCGCGCGCTCTCGCCGACCGGCTTGCCGCCACCGATCCCAAGACGCTCGGATTGGACGGAACCCGCCGGGCCATCGAGTCGGTCCAGCAGACGCTCGACCAGCTCGATCAGGCCAAGCGGCAGGTGACGGGGCTCGAGCGAAACGTGAAGGACGGTTTGCGACTCCTCGGCTCGGGCGTGGAGAGCCTGGACGAGGCGCGGAAGCGGGACTACGCGTTCGCGAGGTCGCTGCTCAAGCTTCCCACCTTTTCGGCACCGGACATCGGCAATGCGTTCTTCGGCAAGGTCAGCATCGAGCGGTTTCAGCAGGCGCTCTACTGGGCCGAGCTGGCGCGCCACTACATGCCGCCCGGGCTCCTGCCACGCCAGGACCCTGGTCCCCAGCGCCTGCGCGCGTCGGGCACCACGGTCGGCTTTCCCAAGGAGCGCACCTGGCCGTCGTTCCTGCTGCAGCTGGGACAGCTGGATTTCACGATCGGTGGGGGATTGCTCAAGGGCGCCTACGCGGCCACGGTGCAGGGGCTGACCTCGGCCCCGTCGCTCTATGGCAAGCCGATGGTGGTGAGTGCCAAGCGCGACGCTCCGGGTTCGGTCATCGCCGGACTCGACGTCGGCGCGATCGTGGACCATCGGAGCGCCGCCGTGCGCGACTCCGTGGCGGCCAGGCTCCGCGGGGTGGAGTTGCCGTCGTTCGACATTCCCGGCCTCCCCTTCCGAATCGCGCCGGGCACCGGCGACGCCGCGCTCACCTTCCTGCTTCGCGGCGACCGGTTGGCGGGCCACTGGTCGATCGGGTCGGATCGGGTCGCCTGGGCGCTGAACAGCACCGGCACGCGGAGCGACCTGGAGCAGGTCGTCTGGCGCGTCCTGTCGGGGCTCAAACAGCTCGACGTGACGGCGCAGCTCGCCGGGACGGTGAAGGCGCCGAAGCTGTCCGTGCGGAGCAACCTGGACGACGCCATCGCGCAACGCCTCAAGGCGGTGGTCGGCGAAGAGGTGGCCAAGGCCGAGGCGATGGCGCGGGCGAAGGTGGACAGTCTCGTGAACGCCAAGGTCGAGCCGGTGAAGCAGCGCATCGCGGTCCTCCAGGCCGAGGCGAGCAAGCAGGTCGCCGACCAACAGCAGCAGCTCGACAAGGCCGAGGCGGACCTGCAGGCCGAGCTCAAGCGCCTCACGGGAGGGCTCGCGCCCGGGATCAAGCTGCCGAAGATCAAGCTGTGACGGCCGGGCGATCGCCCGATCGCCCGGCCGATCTCACTGGCCGCTTCCTTATTCGCGGGTATCATTAGACGGCCCTACCTCGAAGCGGAGCTCCGATGCGCATCGCCGTACCCAAAGAAACCGCCCCGGGCGAGCGGCGCGTCGCGCTAGTGCCCGAGTCGGCCAAGAAGCTCAAGCAGGCGGGCTACGATATCGCCGCCGAGTCGGGCGCGGGCGAAGCCGCCGGCTATCCCGACGTGGCGTACCGCGACGTCGGCGTCGCCATCGAGTCCGACCCCGCGGGCCTCCTCGGCGCCGCCGACGTGGTGCTCAGGGTCGGGCCGCCGGCGGTCGACGGCGGCCGGGACGAGGTCGCCTGGATGCGGCCCAACGCCGTCTACCTGGGCTCGCTCATGCCGCTCCGGCACCTGCGGGCGACTCGCGCGTTGGCCGAGCGGCAGGTCACCGCCTTCGCGACCGATGCGATCCCGCGCACCACCCGCGCCCAGAGCATGGACACCCTGTCGTCCATGGCCAACATCAGCGGCTACAAGGGCGTCCTCCTCGCCGCGGCCGAGCTCAACAAGTACTTCCCGATGTTCATGACCGCCGCCGGCATGGTGCCGCCGGCCAAAGTGTTCGTCATCGGCGCGGGGGTCGCCGGCCTGCAGGCGATCGCCACCGCGAAGCGTCTCGGCGCCAACGTGACGGCCACCGACGTGCGGCCCGAGGTGAAGGAGCAGATCGAAAGCGTCGGCGGCAAGTACGTCGGCATCGAGCTCACGGAAAGCGCCGCTGCCGGCGGCGGGTATGCCAAGGAGCTGTCCGATGAGGACAAGGCCCGACAGCGCGAGATCCTCGCGGCCCAGGTCGCCCAGTCCGACGTCGTGGTCACCACCGCGCTCATCGGCGGCGTGTTCGCGCCGAAGCTGATCACCGGTGACATGGTCCGCGCCATGCGGCCGGGCGCCGTGATCGTGGACCTCGGCGCCGATGGCGGCGGCAACTGCGAGCTGTCGCGGCCCGGAGAAACCGTGGCGGTCGGCGGCGTCACCGTGATGGCGCCGCTCAACCTGCCGGCTTCGATGCCGCTGCACGCGAGCCTGCTCTTTTCGCGCAACCTCACCGCCTTCCTGCTGGCCTTCACCAAGGACGGCGCGTTCCAGCTCGACCTCAACGACGACATCCAGCAGGGCGCCTTGATCACGCACGCGGGCGAGGTTCGGCACGCGCGCACCCGTGACGCGCTCGCCAAGGAGGGGGCATCGACCCCGACGACGGACTTCTGGGGCCAGCTCTTCGTGTTCGTGCTGGCGACGTTCATCGGCCTGGGCGTGATCCGCCGCGTCTCCCGGCTGCTGCACACGCCGCTCATGTCGCTCACCAACGCGATCTCCGCGATCGCGGTCGTCGGCTCGATCATCGTGACCGGCGCTGACTACCCCCTGCCGATCCGGATCCTGGGCGCCATCGCGCTGTTCGCCTCGATGACGAACATCGTGAGCGGGTTCCTGATCACCGACCGCATGCTCAAGATGTTCAAGACCGACAGCAAGCCGGGCGCGAGCGGGAGCGGCCACTCATGACCCACGCCCTCGTCCAGCTCGCCTACCTCATCGCGACGGCGCTCTTCATCTTCGCGCTGCACTGGATGAACGATGCCGGCCACCGCGCGCGAACGGCGTCTACGCCGGCGTGGCGGGCATGATGATCGCCGTCCTCGCAACCTGGGCCGAGCCCGAGATCGTCCATCACGGCTGGATCGTGGTGGCCCTGGTCGCCGGCATCCTCGTCGGGGTGCCGCTGTCGCGGTGCCGCTCACGGCCGTCCCGCAGCGGACCGCCCTGTCGCATGCCTTCGGTGGCCTCGCGGCCGGGCTGGTCGGCACCGCCAAGTACTACCTGTGGCTCGGGGAGGGTCCGGAGAATCTCACGGCCTTCCGCATGATCGCGATCGTCGTGGAGATCATCCTCGGCTTCCTGACCTTCACCGGGAGCCTCATGGCCGCCGGCAAGCTGCAGGAAGTGAAGTTGATCCCGCAGCGGCCGGTCACCTATCCCGTGCAGAACGTCATCAACCTGGCGCTGCTCGCCGTGGCCGCGGCTGCCGGTGCTGCCGCTGGTGATCGATCCGACGGCGTCCTGGGCGCCCTTCGTGTTTCCGGTCATCATCGTCCTCGCGCTCCTGTTCGGCGTGCTGCTGATCATCCCGATCGGCGGCGCCGACATGCCGACCGTGATCGCGATCCTCAACTCCTACGCCGGGCTCTCCGCCGTCGCGATGGGCTTCGTGCTCGACAACAAGCTCCTGATCACCGCCGGCGCGCTCGACGGCTCGAGCGGCCTCATCCTCTCCGATCATCATGTGCAAGGCGATGAACCGGTCGTTCACCAACGTGCTGTTCGGCGCGTTCGGCCAGGTGCAGCAGGTCAAGGCCGGCGGCGAGGAAAAGGTCGTACAAGGCGGAGACCATCGAGGGCGCGGCGCAGGTGCTCGAGCAGGCGAACCTGGTCGTGATCATCCCCGGCTACGGCATGGCCGTCGCCCAGGCCCAGCACAAGGTCCGCGAGCTGTACGATCAGCTGAAGAAGCGCGGGATCACCGTCAAGTTCGCGATCCATCCCGTGGCGGGCCGCATGCCGGGCCACATGAACGTCCTCCTCGCGGAGGCCGACATCCCGTACACCGACCTGGTCGAGATGGACGAGATCAATCCCGACATGCCGCAGTGCGACGTCGCGCTCGTCGTCGGCGCGAACGACGTCGTCAATCCCGCGGCACGCACCGACAAGACCAGCCCGATCTACGGCATGCCGATCATCGACGCCGATCAAGGCGCGCACCGTCTTCGCGATCAAGCGCAGCAAGAACCCCGGGTTTCGCCGGCATCGACAACGAGCTCTACTTCTCGGACAAGACCTGGATGCTGTTCGGCGACGCCAAGAACGTCATCGGTGAGCTGGTGAAGCAGTTGTCGGGCGGCAGCGGCCTTCACTGACTTGAATGGCCTGCTCGATGACCGCCTCGGCGTCACCAGTGACCGGGGCGGCGTCGTTCGTGACTCACGCGGCCAGAAGGAGGGGTATCACGGAGTAGCTATACAGACTACGCTTTGTGCCCTCCGGCCGATTCCGTGATCTGCCAGTAAGGACTGCCAAACCCGCAGCCTCCCGACCCCGTTCTGTAATCCGGCGGTACCCCGTCCGTTGCGTCCGCGCAACTATGCTTCCTGTCACGTCTTAGCCTAAGGTGTTGATTTTAGGCATCTTAGACGGTATATTGGCCCGTCTTAAAACCAGTCGGTCCCAGTTTCCTTGCTGGTATACCTGCGGGGACGGGAGTCCTGAGGAGGTCAACAGCGTGACGATGAAGGCACGTGGCAAGCGTCGCCCGGTGCGACCGGCGCAGATCGCTCGTGCAATTGATGAAGGCCGTGAAAGCCTGGACCTGTATCTCGACGAGATCAGCCGGGTGCCCCTCCTCAATCGTGAGGAGGAGATGGAGCTCGCGCGGAAGGCGTTCAAGGGCAACGTGGCCGCCCAGGAGAAGCTGGCACGCCACAACGTCCGGTTCGTCGTCTCGGTGGCCAAGAAGTTCCAGAACCGTGGTGTGCCGCTCGTCGACCTGATCGGCGAGGGGAACCTCGGGCTCATGACGGCCGCTCGGAAGTTCGACCCCGACCGCGGCGTCAAGTTCATCTCGTACGCCGTCTGGTGGATCCGCCAGGCGGTGCAGGCCGCCATCGCACGTCACGGTCGTCCCGTTCGGGTGCCGCTCAACCGCACCGCGGATCTGAGCCGCCTCGGCCGCACCACGACGCTCCTCAAGGACAAGCTCGGCCGCATGCCGACCACCGAGGAGCTGGCCCGTGCTACCGGCCTCACGGTCGAGGCAGTCCGGTCGCTGAGCGCGCTCAACTCCGAGGCCGTACGCCTCGACCACCCGACGCGCGACGGCGAGGGGAACGAGCGGATCGAGCGGTTCACGAGCGGTGAGCAGGAAAGCACCGACATGAGCACCATGGCGAACAGCCAGACTCGCGACATCGAGGCCGCGCTCGCCGCGCTGCCGCCGCGGGATGCCAAGGTGCTGCGGCTCTACTTCGGTCTCGACGACGGAAACAGTCGCACGCTCGAGGAGATCGGTCGGATGATGGGTGTCACCCGCGAGCGGATCCGTCAGCTCCGGGACCGGGCCCTCCTCCGCCTTCGCGAAGGCGAGACCGGCGATCGACTGCGGGATCTCGTGGCCTGATTCGCCAGACCCAGCTGATGAAACGCCCCCCGAACAGCAGTTCGGGGGGCGTTTTGCTTGGTCTGGTGACGGTGCCGGGACATCCTACCCCGGACGACGGGGCGGGCATGCCCCTGTCCGGACCCGTCAGCTCGCCCGAAGGAACTGGCGCAGCACGCGCTGCAGAATACCGCCGTGCCGGTAGTACTCCAGCTCGACCGCCGAGTTGAGCCGCACGACGGCGAGGAAGACCGTCTCCTTCCCTTGGTCGTTACGCGCGGTCACCGTCACGGTCCCGCCCGGCGTGAGCCCCGTCGCGATCCCCGAGATGCTGATGGTCTCGGTCCCCGTGAGGCCCAACGCCTTCCGGTCGGTCCCCGGCTGATAGCCCAGGGGCAGTACCCCCATGCCGACCAGATTGCTCCGATGGATGCGCTCGTAGCTCTCGGCGATGATGGCCTTCACGCCCAGGAGCGCCGGCCCTTTGGCCGCCCAATCCCGACTCGAGCCGGTCCCGTACTCCTTGCCGGTCAGGATGACAAGGGGCGTGCCGGCCTGCTGATAGCGCATGGCGGCGTCATAGATCGAGACGACTTCGCCGGTGGGGAAGTGGAGCGTCCAGTTGCCTTCCTTCCCCGGGACGAGGGCATTGACGATGCGCACGTTCCCGAAGGTTCCGCGCATCATGACCTCGTGATTGCCCCGCCGCGAGCCGAAGGTATTCCAGTCGACCTGCTCGACCCCATGTTCCTTCAGATACCGCGCGGCCGGTCCGTTCTTGGGAATCGACCCGGCGGGGCTGATGTGGTCCGTGGTCACCGAATCGCCCAGCACCGCGAGCACCCGCGCGTCGGTGATGTCGGTCAGGGCCGGCGGCTCGGCCGGCAGGTTGGTGAAGAACGGCGGCTCCTGCACGTACGTGGAGCTGGGCTCCCAGGCGTACCGGCTTCCCTCGGGCACCCGCAGCACGCGCCAGGTCTCATCGCCCTCGAACACCGCCCCATAGCGGCGCTCGAACAGCTCGGGCTTGAGCGAGGCCGCCATCGCGTCCCGGACCTCGGCGGGAGTGGGCCAGAGGTCGCGCAGGAACACAGGCTTCCCGTCCGTCCCGACGCCGAGCGGCTCGCGGGTGAGGTCGATGTCCACCCGTCCGGCCAGCGCGAAGGCCACGACCAGCATGGGCGATGCGAGGTAATTGGCCCGGACCTGAGGATGCACCCGCGCCTCGAAGTTCCGATTGCCGCTCAGGACGGCCGCTGTCACCAGCGAGTGCTCATCGATCAGGGCGGCCACGACGTCGGGCAGCGGGCCGCTGTTCCCGATGCACGTGGTGCAGCCGTAGCCGACGGTCTGGAACCGGAGCTGGTCGAGATAGCGCTGGAGGCCCGAGCCCTCGAGGTAGTCCGTCACGACGCGCGACCCGGGCGCCAGGCTCGTCTTGACCCAGGGCTTCGTCATGAGCCCGCGCTCCACGGCCTTCTTCGCGACGAGGCCGGCGCCGATCATGACCGACGGATTCGACGTGTTGGTGCAGCTCGTGATTGCGGCGATCACCACGGCCCCGTCGTGCAGCGCGATGTCCGCGCCGTCGAGCTGCCCGCGAACGATCGGCGGCGCGTCGGGGTCGGCGGCCGCGACGGCCGCCGTAGTCTCCTCCGCGCCGTGCTCGCCGATGGTCACGTTGGCCCCGCCCTCGCCCATCCACCGCGAGTAGGCATTCTGCGCCAATTCCTTGCGCACCGTGGGAACGCTGGCGCTCATCAGGCCGGGCAGGTTGACGATGAAATTCCGCTTGAGCTGGGTCAGGCCGACCAGGTCCTGGGGCCGCTTGGGGCCGGCCAGGCTCGGGGTCACGGTGCCGAGGTCGAGCTCGAGCGTGGAGGTGAACTGAGGATCGGGCGTCGCATCGGTGCGGAAGAGCCCTTGCTCCTTGCTGTACCGCTCGACCCGCTCGCAGATCGCGCGACCGCGCCCCGTCCGCTCCAGGTACCGCACCGTCTCGGCGTCCACGGGGAAGAACCCGCAGGTGGCGCCGTACTCCGGGGCCATGTTGGCGATCGTGGCCCGATCCGCGAGTCCGAGCGCGCTCAGACCGGGTCCGTAGAACTCGACGAACTTGTCGACCACGCCCTTCTTCCGCAGCATCTGGGTGACCGTCAGCACAAGATCGGTCGCGGTCGTCCCCAGAGGGAGCTCGCCCACGAGCTTCATCCCGATCACCTCGGGCAGCAGCATGAAGTACGGCTGCCCCAGCATCACCGCCTCGGCCTCGATCCCACCGACGCCCCAGCCGAGTACTCCCAGACCGTTGATCATCGTGGTATGGGAATCGGTGCCGACCAGGGTGTCGGGATAGGCGGTCGGCTCACCGAACTGGGACCGGAGCTGCACGACAGGCGCCAGGTACTCCAGGTTGACTTGGTGCACGATGCCGGTGCCCGGCGGCACCACCCGGAAGTTGTCGAAGGCTCGCTGAGCGAACTTGAGGAGCTGGTACCGCTCCCGGTTGCGCTTGAATTCGAGCTCCACGTTCAGCTTGAGTGACCGCTCCGACCCGTACGAGTCGACCTGCACCGAGTGGTCGATGACCAGGTCGCAGGGAACCACCGGGTTGATGCGGTTCGGGTCGCCCTTCATGCGGCCCATCGCGTCCCGCATCGCCGCCAGGTCCACCACGCACGGCACGCCGGTGAAGTCCTGCAAAACGACCCGCGCGGGCATGAAGGGCACTTCGCCCCGGGTCGCGGCCGTCGGCGTCCAGGCGCCGAGGTCGCGGACGTGCGACTCCGTCACGAAGCCCCGGCCGGCGTGGCGGAGGGCGTTCTCCAACAGGACACGGATGGAGAAGGGGAGCAGGTCGAGTCGGGCCAGGCCCTGCCGGTCGAGCTCGGAGAGCCTGTAGATGGTAGCGATTCCGTCGCCGAGTGGGAGGGTCGTGCGGGCGCCGAAGGGATTGGTCGCGTCGGTGGGCATGTTCCGTGATGGTTGTAGTCAGGCGCAATATACTATCCATCTACCATCTTCCGCCGGAGCGCCGATGCCGACCCCCATGCCCTACGCCATCACCCGACAGGACGACGGGCTGCTCATCGAGTGGGTACGGGGGGAGCACGCGGCACTCTATCCGGCGAGGCCGTTGCGCCTGGCCTGTCCCTGCGCGGCGTGCGTCGAGGAAATGTCGGGTAGGCCCCTGCTCGACCCTTCGACCGTTTCCATGGACATTCGACCCGTGTTCGTCGCCCTGGTGGGCACCTATGGCCTCAAGATTCGCTGGAGTGACGGGCACGACACCGGCATCTACACGTTCGAGCGTCTCCTGGCCGCGTGCCCCTGCGAGGCGTGCCAGGGGGACCGTGCCCGATCCCGGTGACCTCCGACACATCCCGGTGCCACGATGTCTCCCACTCTGGAGCCGCGGCGAAAACCGCATCGACGGAGGGAAGGGCTATGCGCGCGGGCGAGCATTCGACGGTTCGTGAGGGAGTGGTCACCGGCATCATCGGCGCGGTCATTGTGGCGGGGTGGTTCTTCATCGTGGACACCGGGGCAGGGCACCCGTTCCACACGCCGAACGTCCTGGGGAAGATCTTCTTCCGAGGGGACCTCGCTCCTTCGGCAACACGGATCGCCCCGGAGGCCGTGATCGGCTACACGGTGATCCACGTGCTGGCGTTCATCCTGGTCGGTATGGGGCTTTCGTGCCTGGTGCACCTCGCCACCCGGAATCCCGCGCTCCGGATGGGCGTGTGGATCGGGCTGACGATCGCGTTCGGCTTGTTTGCGGGCGAGATGTACATGCTGGGGACCGCGTCCGGCGAGCGGTTCTCGCCGTGGTCCGTCATCAGCGGCAGCCTGCTCGGGGCGCTGGGCATGGCCGGCTTCCTGTGGCCGCGTCACCCTGGGCTCGTACAATCCATGCACGAGGTCCCCCTGGGCTCGGAGATCCCTCCGCCGCCCCATCCGCCCCGCCCTACGAGTTCTCCGGAGCGGCCTCGCGCGGCGTGACCTAGCGCAACGGATCCGACCAGACGGCCAGCTCGTGCCCGCTCGGGTCGACGAAATGAAACCGGCGGCCCCCGGGAAAGTCGAACGTCGGTTGGGTGATCCGGCCGCCGGCCGCCTGGACTGCGGCGGCGATGACCTCGAGATTGACGGCGTAGATGACCACGAGAGGACCGCCCGCCAACACGGCCGCGCCCCCGCGAAAGCCCCCGCTCAACCGTCCGTCCTCGAAGCTGGTATAGTCCGGGCCGTAGTCCGTGAAGGTCCACCCGAACACCGTCCCATAGAACTGCTTGGCTGTCGCGACGTCCGGAACCGGGAACTCGATGTAGTCGATCCGCCGGTCGTTCCGGGGCTCTGGCATGGGCATCCTCCTCGAGGTGAATTGGCTGGGTTGGCGCGAGGGCACGACCAGATCGGCCTTACGTCCAGCACGGTGTCCTCTCTTGCGCCCGGCCGCTGACTTTCCCACTGTGAATGTACGCCTTCAGAAGGCGGCGCCTGCGGTTTCGGGCCCGCGGGGCGCAGTGCCGGATCACCGGCTCGGCGGATGACCTGCCCGGGCTTTCATAGGGGTGCGCATGCCTGATAACCGTCACTCGGTCATCGGCGAGGGCACAGATGTAGGGCTGATCGGCGGAATCGTGGTGGCCGTCTGGTTCCTTGCGCTCGACACGCTTGCCGGCCATCCCTTCCAGACGCCGAGCCTGCTCGGCCAAATGGTCCTCCTGGGCGATCGGACGCCCGACAGCCAGTTGGCTTTCGGCGCCATCCTCCTCTACACGGCATTCCACTTCATCGTCTTCGCGCTGATCGGGATGGGTCTCGTGGCCCTGGTGCACTGGGGTGTCGAGAATCCGGTCGTTCGGTATGCCCTATTGCCGGTGTTCTTGGTCTTCGAGGTGTTGTTTTACGGCTTTCTCGAGGTCCTGTCGGAACGCACACACGAGCTGTTCCCGTTCTGGGCGGTCGTGACTGCCAATACGCTGGCGGCCGTCAGTATGGCATTCTATCTCTGGCGGCGACACCCGGCGTTCCGCGAGTCGATCCGGAACACGCCGCTGGGCGCGGCGCCGATGCAATAGCCGCCTGGCAGGGGGCTACGGGCGGGCCGCTCGAGCCTCGTCCGTCGTCCCCGCCCTGGCTCCCTCCGCCGATCATCTCACGTTTCCCGCCGGACAGGTATAGCTTCCTCCCTCACCCTCTCGGCCGGGGTTTGTGCGTCTGCGCTCGCTCTTCTTCGCGGTAGCCTCTGTTCTTCTCGGCATCACTTCCTCCACGACTGCTTCGGCTCAGCTCGAGCCGCCGTCCACCGGCGGGGCGGTCACGCTCGACCGCGAGCTCCGGATGCTGGGGCACGAGGAGCGGGTCCTCATGATCGGCGCGCACCCCGATGACGAGGACACTGAGCTCCTGACCGTCCTCGTGCGTGGGATGGGCGCGGACGCCGCGTACCTCTCCCTCAACCGGGGCGAGGGCGGGCAGAACCTGATCGGTCCCGAGCTCGGCGAGGCCCTCGGCCTGCTCCGGTCCGAAGAGCTGCTCGCGGCGCGGCGGCTGGACGGAGCACGCCAGTACTTCACTCGTGCGTACGATTTCGGCTACTCCAAGACCCTCGACGAGACGTGGACCCACTGGCCACGGGACACCATCCTCAAGGACGTGGTGCGCATCGTCCGCCGGTTCCGTCCGCAGATCATCGTCTCCGTGTTCAGCGGCACGCCGCGGGACGGCCACGGACAGCATCAGGCCGCGGGCTGGGCGGCGATGGAGGCCTTTCGGGCCGCCGGCGACAGCACGCGGTTCCCGGAGCTGGCGCGCGAGGAGGGGCTCGCGCCATGGACGCCGAGCAAGCTCTATCGCAGCACGCGGTTCGATTCCGCCGCCACGACCATGGTGCTCGAGGGTGGCGCGCTGGATCGGGCTGTCGGGCTCTCCTATCACCAGATCGCGATGGCGGGCCGAAGTCTCCACCGATCGCAGGACATGGGGCGGCTTCAGGCGCTGGGCCCTTCGCGGGTGCCGCTCGCCCTGCTCGAGGACAGGACGGGTGGCGGTGGCGACCTGTTCGCCGGGATCGACACCACGCTGCAGGCGGCGAGCGCCGCTCCGCGCGGGCCGACGGCGGACGTCGACGCGCTGCTCACGCTTCGGCGGCACTGGGCGTCATCGGAGGTGCCGGCCACCGAGCTGGCCCATCTCGACCGCGCGATCGTGGCCGCCGCCGGCGTCGTGTGCGACGCGAGGAGCGACGACGATCGCGTCACGCCCGGCCAGCGCCTCGCGGTCGTCATCGAGTGCTGGAACACCGGCCTCTCCGCCCGCACGGTGGCCGTCATGCTCGCCCCCGGGCGCGCCATCGATGCGGACACGACCGCCGCGACTCTGCGTCTCGCGCCGGGCGCGCTGGTCTCCAGGCAGGTGACGGCGACCGTCCGCCCGGACGCGGCGCTGACAGCCCCGTATTTCCGCCTGCTCGGCGGCGATACGGCGGTGTACGACTGGCGCGCGGCCGCGCCCTCTGTGCGCGGCGAGCCGTTCGGTCCGCCGGAGCTCTCCGGCCGGTTCGTGCTGGACGGCACCGCGGTCGTCGAGCGCGAGGTCAGCTACCGACTCAACGATCAGGCGCGCGGTGAGGTGCGGCGCCCGCTCGCGGTCGTGCCGCGCGTGGACGTGGCGCTCGATCCGGGGACGGCCGTGTGGTCCGCCGGCTCCCGCAAGGCCCGGCGGTTCACGGTTACCCTGGCCCACGGAGCCCGTGATACGACCACGGGCACGCTGACCCTCGAGCTTCCTGCGGGCTGGACGGCCGTCACGCCGCAGTCGTTCCGGCTCGAGCACGAGGACGAGCGCGAGACATACTCGTTCGACGTCCGGCCGCCCGTCGCGCCGGTGCAGGGGACGGTCCAGGTCCGGGCGGTCGCTCGGGACGCGAGCGGACGCAGGTACGAGACGGGGCTCGTGACCGTGGACTATCCGCACATCCGCCCGCGATCGCTGGTGCGTCCCGCGGCGGCCACGGTGCGGATGGCGCAGCTGGCTTGGCCGGCCCTCACCAGGATCGGCTACGTCCGGGGCGCGGCGGACCGTGTGCCCGAGGCGCTGATCGAGGCGGGGCTGCCGGTGAGCGTGCTGGACGGCGGGACCATCGAGCGCGGCGACCTGTCGCGGTTCGACGCCATCGTCGTCGGGCCGCGCGCCTACGAGACCGACTCGGCGCTGGTCGAGGCGAACGGGCGCCTGGTGGCATACGCGCGGCGAGGCGGGGTCGTCATCGTGCAGTACCAGCAGCAGCCGTATTTCAACGGCGGCTTCGCTCCCTACCCACTCACCGTCGGGGGTCCCTCGCTCACGCCCGGTGGCGCGCCGGTGGGCCATGACCGCGTGACCGATGAAACCGCGCCGGTCCGGATCCTCGCGCCGTCGGATCCAGTATTTCGCGCGCCCAATCGCATCACGGAGCAGGACTGGCGCGGGTGGATCCAGGAGCGCGGGCTCTACTTCGCGCGAAGCTGGGATCCGGCCTATCGCCCCCTGCTAGAAACGCACGACCCGGGCGATGCGCCGCTCGAAGGCGGCTTGCTTCTCGCTCACGTGGGGCAGGGAACGTACGTCTACACCGGACTCAGCTTCTTCCGCCAGCTACCCTCGGGCGTGCCGGGCGCATTCCGCCTGTTCGCCAACCTGCTCGCGCTGGCGAAATGACGGCGGGGCCGGAGGACGCGGCCAGGGTGGCGGCATGTCGCCCGCCCGCGCGGCGCGTGCGGCGGCCATGGCGCGCGCTGTCCGGCCTCGCGCTCCTTGGCATCCTGTCCTGCGACTCCGACGCGCGCACGCCTGTCGTCGTCTACTCGCCACACGGGCGCGACCAGCTCACCCTGCTGGAGCAGGCCTTCGAGCGGACTCATCCCGACATCGACGTACGCTGGCTCGACATGGGATCGCAGGAGATCCTCGATCGGCTCCGATTCGAGCGCGTGAATCCGCAGGCCGACGTGTGGTTCGGCGGCCCGACCACGATCTTCGATCGCGGCGTAGCCGATTCTCTCCTGGCGCCGTACCATCCGACCTGGGCCGCCGATGTGGGGCCGCGCGGGATCGGTCCGAACGACCTGTACTATCCCGCGTACCGAACGCCGGCGGTGATCGTCTTCAACAGCCGCCTCGTGGCCCGTGATCAGGCACCCACCGACTGGGACGAAGTGCTCGCGCCCCGCTGGTTCGACCGGGTGCTCATCCGGGACCCGATGGCGAGCGGGACGATGCGGGCGATCTGGGGCCTGATCATCGAGCGCAGTCTTCGCCGTACCGGCGACACGGCCGACGGCATGGCGTGGCTGCGGCACCTCGACGGCCAGACCAAGGCCTACGCCCTGAACCCTGCGATCCTCGATGCCCGACTCGCGCGTGGCGAGGGCCTGGTGACGCTCTGGGATCTCCCCGATGTGCTCATCAGCCGGTCGAAGGGCATGCCGTTCGACTACACCTTTCCGCGGAGCGGCACCGTGGTGATCGACGACGCGATCGGCCTGGTGCGTGGGAGCCGGCATCCCGCCGCGGCGCGCGCCTTCATCGACTTCGTGGGCAGCGAGGAAGGCCAGTTGCTTGCCGCGTCCCGGGTGTACCGGCTTCCGGCGCGCCACGATCTGCCCCGCGAGCGGCTGCCGGCATGGGTGGAAGAGGTCGAGCGCGAGATGGTCGTCGCGGATGTGGATTGGGACCGGCTGGCGCAAGAGGGGCCGGCTTGGATGAGCTACTGGGACCAGCACGTTCGCGGCACCGGGCGGCGAGCCGCGCGATGAGCGGCTTCCTCCGGCTCGAGGGGCTGGTGAAGCGGTTCGACGGGACCGTGGCGGTCGACCGGCTGTCCCTGGCGCTCGAGCGCGGCGAGATGCTGGCGTTGCTCGGCCCGAGCGGGAGCGGAAAGACGACGACGCTCCGGCTGCTGGCCGGGTTCGAGGCGCCGGACCAAGGTCGGGTCGTGGTGGACGGCGAGGACGTCACCCGGGTGGCGCCGGTCTCCCGCCGCTTCGGCATGGTATTCCAGCACTACGCCCTGTTCCCCCATCTCGACGTTCGCTCGAACGTGGCCTTCGGCCTCGAGTCGCTCGGCGTGCCTGACGCCGAGCTCGATCGGCGGGTAGACCGGGCGCTCGCCCTGGTGGACCTGGCGGGGTTCGGACCGCGCCGTATCGCGCAGCTCTCAGGGGGCCAGCAGCAGCGCGTCGCCCTCGCGCGCGCACTCGCGCCCGAGCCGCGGGTGCTGCTGCTGGACGAGCCCCTGTCCAACCTCGACCCGACCCTGCGCGAGCGGACCCGCCGGGAGATCCGCGACGTCATCCACCGCGTCGGCATCACGACCGTCCTGGTGACCCACGAGCAGGACGAGGCCTTCGAGCTGGGCGACCGCGTCGCCGTCATGCGCGGGGGGCGGCTCGAGCAGGTGGGCACCCCCGACGAGCTCTACGGCGCGCCGGCCAACGTGTTCGTCGCCGGGTTCGTGGGTCGCTCCACCAGCGCGGAGGTGACGGTGCTCGGGGCCTCGGCGCGCGGCATCCGTGTCGCGGTCGAGGGCGTCGAGTGGGACGTGGACGCGATACCCGGGGTGCCGATGCCCGCGGCCGGTCGAGCGGTGATGCTGGTCCGTCCCGAAGCCCTCCGGCTCACGCCGCCCGATCCCGGCGCCATTCCGGCGACCGTTACGTCCCGCCGCTTCGTCGGCCCTTCCGCGGTCTACACGGTCCGCACCGATGGTGGGGCGGTGCTGGAGGTCGTCGCGCCACCGCAGGCCGTGCCCGCGGGCGCGCGGGTCGGACTCATGCCGAGCCGGCGGGTCGGCGGCGGCATCCACCTGTTTCCGGCGAACGGGGCATGACCGGGTCCTGGCGGGTGCGCGTGCTGGCGGCGCTGCTGCTCCTGGTCCTGGTCTGGCTGGTGGCGTACCCGCTGGTGCTGGTGCTGGTCGAAGGCGTGCGCGAGCCCGGCGGCTGGACGCTCCGGTTCGTGCGGGCCTTCCTCGCGCGGCCCACCGAATGGCAGGCGCTGTGGGGGAGTCTCTGGATCTCGGTGGTCAGCGTACTGCTGGCCGGGGCCATCGGTATCCCGCTGGCATTCCTGTTCGCTCGCTACGAGCTGCCGGCCGGACGAATCCTGGGCGGCCTCGTGGCCCTGCCGGCGGTGCTCCCGCCGCTCGTCGGGGTCCTCGCGTTCCTGTTCCTCTACGGCGAGACGGGCTTCGCCTCGCTGCTCGTGCAGCGCATCCTGGGCCTGACCGACCCGCCGTGGCGGCTCCAGGGCGCGGGGGCGATCCTGCTGGTGCACGCCTACTCGATGTACGTCTACTTCTATCTCTTCGTCCGCGCGGCGCTCCAGTCCTTCGACGGCTCCCTCCTGGAAGCGGCGGCCAGCCTTGGGGCGGGCCGCTGGCGGACGCTCTGGCGGATCGTGTTGCCCCAGCTCCGTCCCGCGCTCGGCGGGGCTGCGCTCCTCACGTTCATGACCTCGCTGGCGTCGTTCAGCGCGCCATACATCTTCGGCGGCGGCTTTCGCGTGATGCCGACGCAGATCGTCGCCACGCGCCTCAACGGCGACGACGGGCTCGCGATGGTGGAAACCATCTCGCTGACCTTGCTTGCGCTGGCCGCGCTCTGGCTCTTCCGGGGGACGCGGATGGTGGATGCGGCGGGCGGACGGAAGGGCGCCGGTCCCGCGCGGATACCGGTACGACATCGGGGCACGCGTCTCGCGCTCGCGGTCCTCGGGTGGGGGCTAGCGGCCATTCTCCTGCTGCCGCATCTCACCCTGCTGCTCGTCTCGCTGGTGCCGATCGGCACCTGGACCACGGAGCCGTTTCCCCCAGCCTACACCCTTCGGAACTATCTGACGCTGGTGCAGGACCCGGTTCGCGCCCGGCCGCTCGTCAACAGCCTCTGGCTCGCGGCCGTCGCGACAGCCGCGGCCGTGGCGATCGCGCTCGCGGGCGCGCTCGTCAGCGCGCGGAGCCGGGTCCGCGGCGGACGAGCCATCGAAACGCTGCTCGCGCTGCCGTGGGCGGTACCCGGCACCGTGTTCGCGATCGCGCTGGCCACCGCCTTCAGCGTGCGGGCGCCCTGGGCCGGTCGTGTGATCCTGGTCGGCACGCTCTGGATCCTTCCACTCGCATATCTCGTACGGAATCTACCGATCACCAGCCGCGCCATCCTGGCCGGCGTTCGCGCTCTCGATCCCTCGCTCGACGAGGCGGCCGCGTCGCTCGGGGCGGGCCGGGCTCGAACCCTTCGCCGGATCACTTTGCCGCTCCTCCGACCGGCCTTGCTGGCTGGGGCGAGCCTCGCCTTCGTCACGGCGCTCGGAGATTTCGTGACCTCGATCATGCTCTATACGTACGACACCCGTCCGATCTCGCTCGAGATTCTCTCCAGCCTCCGGCAATCGGACGTGGGCGTCGCGGCCGCCTACGGCGTGGTCCTGATGCTGGTGAGCGCCGTGGTCTTCGCCGTGGGTGCGGACCGCGGCAGCGCCGGATGACTCCACCGCCGAACGGAAACCGCGCGCGCCTCCGGCGACTCGCGGTGCTGATCTTCGTCTGTTTCGTGGACGCGATCGGCTTCATGATCATCCTCCCCTTGCTGCCGTTCTACGCCATCCGCCTGCATGCCACGCCGGAAACGGTGGGGCGGCTGATCGCCTCGTTCTCGATCGCGCAGCTCCTCTCCGCGCCGCTCTGGGGGCGGGTGTCGGACCGCTATGGCCGGCGCCCGGCGCTGCTGATCGGACTCGGCGCGTCGGCGATCGCGTTCGCGGTGTTCAGCGTCGCCGACGCGGTGTGGCTGCTGTTCATCTCACGCATCGTGCAGGGCGCCGGTGGTGGCACGACCGGCGTGGCCCAGGCGTATGTGGCGGACACCGTCGAGCCCAAGGACCGGGCGCGAGCACTGGGCTGGCTTTCATCGGCGACGGCAGCGGGCGTCATTCTCGGGCCGGCGATCGGCTCGTTCGCGTTCAACCTGGGGCCGGCGGCGCCGGGCCTCGTCGCGTCCGCGCTGTGTCTCATCAACGTGGCCTTTGCGTGGCGGTGGCTCGCGGAATCGCGGCCGGCCACGGCTCGGAAGGAGGGCCCGCGCCGACCCATCTGGCACCCGGCGTGGCTCGTGGTGCGCCACCCGGGCAACCTGGTCTCGCGCCTGATCTGGATCTACGGGATCGGGATGGTGGCTTTCTCGGCGATGACCTCGGTGCTGGCGCTCTATCTCGCGGCGGAGTTCGGCCTGACGGAGAAGACGATCGGGTGGATCTTCGCCTATGTGGGGGTCCTGTCCCTTGTCATGCGGAGCCTCCTCCTTGGCCCCATCGTGGACCGGCTCGGGGAGCGCTGGACCATGCGATTGGGGGCTCTGCTTCTCGCCGTGGGCCTGTGGCTGTATCCTATTCCAGAGAGTCTCTGGCCCCTGGCGGCCGTCATCCCCCTGGTTCCGATTGGCACGGCGCTGCTGTTCCCGGCGACGACCTCGCTCATGTCCCGCTACTCGGACGCGAGCGAGCTGGGGACGACGATGGGCGTCGCCCAGACGTTCGCCGGGCTCGCTCGTGTGGTCGCGCCGCTGGCGGCCACGACCATCTACCAGCGACTCGGGCACGACTGGCCGTTCTTCGTGGCCGGCGGCATCGTCACCGTCGCTGCCGTTCTCATGTTGCAGGTTCCCAGGGACCCACAGGTAGCCGCATCGACCCCGGAGGAGGCGCGCGCGACATGACGGAACGCTTCTGAGCAGCGAAGACCGGCTCGACCGCCTCGAACAGCGGGTCGCCGTGCTCGAGACCCTGATCCGGCAGCTCGCCGCTGGAAGCGGGACGCCGCGAGCGCCCGAGGCGTCCGTCGCACCGCCGGCGGCGCGTTCCGTTGATACGGCGGCGCCACCGCCGGGAGCCTCGCCCCCTGTAGAGCCGCCGCCCCGCGCGGAACTGCCGCCCCCGCGGCCCGCCGCCCCCCCTCGTCCGCAGCCCATCGCTCGCCCGGCACCCGGTCGCAAAGGCGCCCGCACGCCCTCGCTCGACTCGGAGCGGTGGATAGGCCAACGGGTGTTCCTGGGCATCGGCGTCGTCGCGCTGCTGCTGGCCGCTGGCTACCTGCTGAAGCTCAGCTTCGACCGGGGCTGGATCTCCCCGGTCCTGCGCTGCGTGGGTGGCGTGGTCACCGGGCTCGCCATCGGCGCGCTCGGGTGGCGGCTCGAGTCCCGCTACCGCACCTACGGCGCCGCTCTCATCGGGACTGGTGCCGGCATCATCTACCTGTCCATCTGGGCCGCGTCCGAGCTCTACGGTGTCCTGCCCTCGACCTCCGGAATCGTAGGACTCGCGCTGGTCTCGGCCGCCCTGGCCATGATCGCCTACGCGATCAACGTCGAGGCGCTCGGCGTCACCGCCGCGCTCGGCGCGTTCTTCGCTCCGATCCTGCTGGGTCGGAACCAGGCCAATGCCGACCTGCTGCTGCTCTATCTGTTCTGCATGGCCGCGGGTCTCGGCATGGTGGCTGCCCGGCGGCAATGGCGCCTCGCCGCCCTGGTCGTCGCCGCCAGCTATTTCGGCGTCGGAACGATCGGGGCGGCGGATCACGCCCACCCCTGGGGGGTGCTCCTGTATGGCCTGGTGGGCGGGAGCGCCGGCCTGTATGTGGGGCTGCGCGAGCGCTGGTGGGAGACTCGACTGCTGACGTTCGGCGGCGGGTGGACGTTGCTCGCCGTGGCCGGGCAGCGGATTCCGCAGCATTGGGCGGTGCTGATCGCCGGACTGGTGCTCACGGCGCCGGTGTGGTGGCATGGGCTCCGCCGGCCCCAGGTCAGCCCACTCCATCTCGGGCCGCGCGGTGCGGGCCCGGGCTGGTCCGCCGGCGAAGCGCTGTACTTCTTCGTCACGCCGATCCTGCTCGGGTGGGCCGTGCACGGCCTGGACGCGCACTTCTTCGACGCGCGGCCGTGGCTGGCGCCGGCGATCGTGGCGGTTCCGTACCTGGCCGCCGGGTACCTGCGGCCCCGACCCGCCTTCGCCGCGGTGGGTGCGACGGCCCTGGGCGTGTCCGCCGTGCAGCGCTGGGATGGCGTGCCGCAAGTCTGGGCTCTCCTGGCACTCGCGGGGCTCTGGGCGCTCCTCGATCGGCGGCTCGACCGAACCGACGGCCGCTGGTACGGCCTCCTGACGCTGATCGCGGCGGCGCAGCAGCTGTTCGATGGCGCCGCGGGCATCAGGGGTGCGGACGACCAGGCCTTCGTCGGGCCGTGGCCGCTCGCGCTGTGGGGCACTGTGGCCGTGACGTTCGCATTCGCCGCGCGGCTCTGGCGGGTGGAAGGTGGGCGAGAGGATACCCGCCTGATCCGCTCGGGCCTCTGGGTGGCCGCCGGGGCCATGGCGCTCTTCGGCGTGACGGGGGAGCTCAGGCGCTTCTTCGAGCTTCGCAGTCTGACTGCCGAGACGGCGAGCCTTGCGTCGGGTCTCGCGGTCAGCGCCTGGTGGCTCCTGTACGCGGCCACGCTGGTCACGGTCGGATTTCGCCTCTCGCTGCAGCCTGCACGCGTGGCGGGCTTGGCCGTGGCGGGGCTCGCGGTCTTCAAGGTGGTCTTCTTCGACCTCTCCTCGCTCGATGCGCTCTATCGCGTCGGCTCGGTGTTCCTGTTGGCGCTCGTGGCGCTCTCGCTCGCGTACCTCTACTATCGGTACGACCGCAGCGAGCGTGCCTGAGCCGCGCGCGCTCGGGCCGACGTGAGCGTTCCGGGCTCTTCGCCTGGCCGTTCCGCCGCCTCCCGCGGTCCCGGATGCAACTATTGTGGCCTTCGCGCGATCACGGTTATATCTCGGCACCACTTCGACCGCCCACCGCAGGAGCGCTCGTGACCGCGTCGGTATTGCCAGCTTCTCCAACGGCCTTCGCCAAAGCTACCTGGGACGACGTCGTCCCCTACTTCGATGATCTCGTCGAGCGGCCGCTCGACGCCTCGACCGTTGACGCCTGGCTCCTCGCGTGGTCGCGACTGGAAGAGCTCGTCACCGAGGCCGCCGCGCTCGCGATGATCGCGTATACCATCGACACCTCGGATGCCGAGAAGGAGAAGGACCACCTTCGCTTCTCCACCGAGATCCTGCCGAAAATGGAGGAGCGGAGCGTCGAGCTCGCGCGGCGCTTCGTCGCCCTGGAGCACAGCACGCCCGAGCTCGTCACCACGCTGGCCCGGTTCCGGACGTCGATCGACATCTTCCGCGAGGCGAACGTCCCGCTCTTCTCGGAGCTGGAAGAGCTGAGCGCCCGGTACCAGCGCATCACGGGGTCGATGACGGTCGAATGGGACGGCGTCGAGCGGCCGCTGCCACAGCTGCAGCCCTTCCTCAAGAGCCCGGACCGGGCGGTGCGCGAGCGCGCGTTCCGGGCCTCCACCCAGCCATATATCGAGGAGCACGGCGCACTGGCCGGGCTGTTCGACCGGATGTTCTATCTCCGCCAGCAGGCGGCGCGCAACGCGGGGTTCGCCAACTATCGAGACTACGTGTTTCCCGCCAAGTTCCGATTCGACTATACGCCGGACGACGTCGAGCGCTTCCACGAGGCGGTGGAGGAGAAGGTCACGCCGGCGGTGGCGCGCGTGCTCGATCAACGGCGGCGCCGCCTCGGGCTTGACGTGCTACGGCCGTGGGACCTGGCCGTCGATCCCTACCGCGCCACGCCGCTCCGGCCGTTCGAAACGGTCGAGCAGTTCGTGAAGACGGCCCGCCATGTCTTCGATCGGGTGGACCCGCTCCTTGGCGGTCAGTTTCAGACTATGATCGACGAGCGGCTGCTGGATCTCGACAGTCGGAAGGGCAAGGCGCCGGGTGGCTACTGCGAGACGCTCCACTTCCGCGGGCGCCCGTTCATCTTCATGAACGCGGTCGGGCTGGTCGACGATGTGATGACGCTTCTCCACGAGGCGGGGCACGCGTTCCACGCGTTCGCTTCGCATCGGCAGCCGCTCATCTGGCAGCGCCACCCCGGATCGGAAGCCGCAGAGCTGGCCTCCATGTCCATGGAGCTGCTCGCCTCGCCGCATCTGGCCCAGCCCACCGGCTACTTCTCGGCGCAGGATCACCGCGGCGCGTGGCTCGAGCATCTGGAGGATGTGCTGCTCAGCCTGGTGCACATCGCCTCGGTGGATGCGTTCCAGACGTGGATCTACACCGATCCGAACGGCGGCGATGCCGCGGCGCGTGACGACGAATGGCTCCGCATTCGCAGCCGGTTCGAGCGGGGGGTGGACTGGACGGGCCTGGAAACCGAGCGGATCGCTCGCTGGTATCGGCAGCTGCACATCTTCATGTATCCGTTCTACTACATCGAGTACGGCATCGCCCAGCTCGGCGCGCTCCAGATCTGGCGTAACAGCCTGAAGGATCACGCCGGAGCGGTGGCTCACTACCGGGAGGCGCTCGCCTTGGGCGCGGTCCGGAGCCTGCCGGACATGTACCGCACCGCCGGCGCGAAGCTCACGTTCGATGCCGGCCTGATCGGCGAGCTGGTCCAGCTCGTCGAGGACCAGATCGAGCAGATCCGTTCGCAACTCCAGGCGGCGGCGTAGGGTCCGAGAGCGAGCTGCCAGGTTCCGCCCGAGGGGGGGATGGCCACCCACCCATCCCAGCCTCCGCGGCCATTCAGCTCCTGTCCCAACCGCCTCTCGCCACCCCCCGACGAGTTGCTTCCCGGCCCCCTCGGCGCAAGATTCCTCCCCCGAGCCCGGCGCTGCCGAGCCCGGTGCCGCGGCGCCGATTGCCTGTCTCGTTATAGGAGAGCCTGGATGGCCAAAGAAGAAGGGATCGAAATGGAAGGGGTCGTGACCGAGGTGTTGCCCGACCGGAACTACCGGGTGATGCTCGAGAACGGTCACGAGATCCTGGCGTACGCCGCCGGGAAGATGAGCAAGTTCAAGATCCGGGTGCTCGAAGGCGACCGGGTCAGTGTCGTGCTCTCCCCCTACGATTTGACGCGCGGCCGGGTGATCTATCGCCACAAGTGACCCCGGAATACGCGCCCGATCCCGACCGGCTGACGGTCCGGCGCCGGCGCCATGGAGGCATCCGAAACAACAACGGGCCGCTCTGTCGAGCGGCCCGTTGAGTTACAGTCGATCGTGCTTACTTGAGCTTGACCACGTTCTCAGCGGCAGGCCCCTTCGCACCCTGCACGATGTCGAACTCCACCCGGTCACCCTCGGCAAGGCTGCGGAAGCCCTCTGCCTTGATGGCGGTGTGGTGGACAAAGCAGTCCTTGTCCCCATTCTCCGGAGTGATGAAACCAAAGCCCTTCGCGTCGTTGAACCACTTCACCGTGCCTAGGGTGCGAGCCATTGCTCCTACTCCATGTTTGTTTGACTGCGTCGGGGACCACGTGCGTGGTCCACCGAGTTTGCATACGCTCGGGCCTATCCCGAGTGATGCAAAGCGGGTAGCCGACCTGCCGTGCTCGTCAGCTATAGTCTTGATTTTGAACGAGATAAACCCTAGCCGCGAACGCCAGGGTGGGTGTTGTTTCGGCGGTCCGTTCGGGCCTGGCCATGGCCAAGCGCGCATAAATCTGTCGCGGGGTTGCGTTTAGTCAAGAGGCGACCCTCTGAGCCACCGCGCGGCGGCCCGCGCCCAGTCCGCGACGGGCTCCCGGTGCCCCGGCTCCGACGCCCGGTTGACCGCCTGCAGGAATTCTGCCGCCGATGGAAAGCGACTCTCCACGTCCGCGCTCAGCGCGCGATCGAGCACGCGCTCGAACGCCTCGCTCACGTCGTCGCGCTGCTCACGTGGGGCCGGAAACTGGTTAGTCGTCTGTCGCGCCAGGACTTGCTCGGTGGTCGCGCCCGGAAACGGCGGCATGCCGAGCAACGCGTAGTAGGCGACGGCGGCCAGGCTGTAGAGGTCGGAGCGCTGATCCACGCGCTCTCCCAGCAGTTGCTCGGGGCTCGCAAACTGCGGCGTCCCACTCTGGCTGGTGGCCCCGCCGAACTTTCCTCGGAGCGCGAGGGCGAGGCCGAAGTCGGTGATCTGCACGCTCCCGGTCGGGTCGATCAGGATGTTCTCCGGCTTGATGTCCCGATGGACCAGCCCCGAGCCATGCGCGTGGGCCAGAGCGGAGAGCGCCTCCCGAAGCAGCCGGAGTACCTGCTCCAGCGAGAGAGGGCCGTCACGCTCCACGAGCTGCGCAAGGCTGGGCCCGTTGACCAGCTCCATCGTGTACCAGATGAGGCCGAAGCGCCCCGCGATGTCGTAGATGTTCACGATGTTCGGGTGGCTCAGACCCGCGGCGAGCTGCGCCTCGCGCCGGAACCGCTCGATCACCTCGGGATCCTGTGTGAGCGCCGGGTGCAGGACCTTGAGGGCCACCTCGCGCTCCAGATGGAGATCCCGCACCCGATACACGCTGCCGAACCCGCCGCGCCCGAGGAGCGACAGCAGCTCGTAGTCGTCGCCCAGCGCGCGGCGGAGCCACTTCTCGACCCGCGTGCTCTCCTCCGAGTCGGTGATCGGCCCTTGCACCACCGCCGCCGCGCGGGTCTCGAACGTTCCGGCGTCCGACGCCAGATCCTCCAGCATTTCCGCCGCCGTCAGGTACCGATCATCCGGGGCGAGCTTGAGCGCGCGCATCACGATGCGCTCGATGGCCCGGGGGCACGTCGGGCGGAGCTCGGTGGGCCGCCGGAGCTGCCGCACGTCGAGCGGGGGCTCCTGGCCGGTGACCGCGAAGTAGAGCAGCGCCCCGGCGGTATACACGTCGCAGGCGGGATCGCCCACCGCGCCGCCGCGCACCTCCGGGGCCATGAACATCAGCATGCTGGGGGCGGTGCCGGCCGGAATGGCCGGCAGCGTGTAGCTGCTCCAGCGAAGGTCGGTCACGGTCCCGCGACCGCTCGCGCTGACGAGGACCGAGGCCGGAGAGATCCGGCGCACGATGATGCCCTGGAGGTGGGCGTGATCGAGCGCGCCGAGCAGATCGCGCGCGAGAGACAGGACCGCGGGGATGATGCGCGGTCCCCGATGCACGGCATCGGCCAGGCCCTCCCCCTCGATCCAATTCCCGATGCGGTACGCCAGATCGCCCACGACGCCCGCGTCGTAGACGTGCCGGATGGCGGGATGGTCGAGCTGCCCGAGCGCCTCCGCCTCCCGGAGGAACCAGGCGCGGATGGCGCCGTCACGGAAGAAGTTGATCCGGACGCTCACGCGCCGCTTGAGCGTCTCATCGTACGCTTCGAACAGCACCCGGTCCGCGTTGGCGGCCGCGATGCGCTCGAGCCGGTAGCGGTCGCCCAACGCCGCGCGGGTGCGGTCGAACGAAGCGACCGGATTCGGCGTGGTCATCGGCGGAGCCCGCGGCGTCGCTCGACTCGGCCGTTGAGGCCGCACGTGGCGGGATCGCACCAGCGCCGGACACCGGTGGGCGAGTTGTCGGCGAACAGCAGGGAGCAGCCCTCGGCCGCGCAACGGCGGACGGCGAGCCGCGTGTCGACCAGCGTCGCCGCCGCCGAGCGGGCGATCGCCTCCAGCGCCTCGGGCGCGCGGACCGGCGCGAAGCGGAGCCGCCACTCGCCGCGAACCCGCGTCAGCCGCTGGATGCCAGGGCTCCGGCCCAGGAGATCGTTGAGTGCTGCGATCGCGGCGCCGGGCACCTGGCGCCGGTCCGCCAGCGCCTCCGCCAGCTCGCTCAGCCGGTCCCGGAACGCGAGCACTCGGGGGAAAGGGATTGCCCCGCCAGCGCCAGCCACCTGCTGGCGGGCACACCACGCGGCGTAGGCGTCAGGATCGGGGAGTTGATCGGGAGGGAAGGCCGTGCGGCCGCGGGCGGTGTTGACGAAGTCCAGCCAGAGAGCGTCGCCGAGGACGATGAACGCTTCGAGGGGCATCGCGGCTAGTCGTCCGCAACCTCAACGGTATTCCGACCGCCGCGTTTGGCCTTGTAGAGCGCGCTGTCAGCGGCCGCGAGCAGGCTGCTCACCGTGGTTCCATGCCGGGGCGACTCGGCGACGCCCATGCTGAGCGTGCAGGACCCGAACTCCGGATTGCCCTTTTCCATGTCACGGAGGCTCGCCTGCACGCGGCCGACGAATACCTGCGCCTCACTCGGCTTGGTCATCGGGAGAATGACCAGGAACTCGTCGCCGCCCAGCCGGCCCACGACGTCGAGCGCGCGGCATTGCTGCCGCAGGATCTTGGCCACCAGGATGAGCAGCCGATCGCCCGCCGCGTGGCCCATCGTATCGTTGATGACCTTGAAGCGATCCAGGTCGAGCAGCAGCACGCTGGTGTGCAGCTGGTGCCGGAGGCTGCGCGAAATTTCGGCCGCGAGTCGTTCCTCGAGCGCGCGCCGGTTGTAGAGCCCCGTCAGCTCGTCGGTGGTCGCGGCGCTGTGGAGCTGCTCGACGAGCTCCGAGTTCTTGAGCGCGATCGCCGCGGCGAAGGAGAGCGTACCGGCCAGCTCGAGCTCCGCGCGGCCGTAGAGCTTGTCGCTGATCCGGGAGCCGAGGACCAGTACCGCCATCCGCTCCGCGCCCGCGTCCAGCGGTACCACCAGCTCCGCTCCCGGCCCGAGCAATGAGGCCACCGCCACGTCGTCGGCGCCCGTCGCCGCGCTGCCGGGTGGAAGCGCGCGGTCCAGCGCGGCCCGGTCCATCGGGGCGGGCCGCAGGCGGTCATTGAGCGAGCGGAAGACCTTGGGGGCGTAGGCGTCGCCCTCGGGACGGTAGAGACAGGCCCACCAGGCGAAGAAGACCTCGGCCATGAAATCGAGGATGAGCTGCTCGGTATCCTCGATCGAGTGGACGGACGACAGGAGCCGCGCCACCTGACGGAGCGCGCGAAGCTGGAAGACCGCGTCATCGAGGGCGGCCTGCCGCTCGAGCAGAATGCTCCGAAGCTCGAGGACGACGCTGAGGCCGAGTGCCAGCGGCATGGCGACCGCCCGCATCTCTCCCGCCACCCCCGGATCCGCGTGGATCAGGACCTCGGTCTCCCCGCTGCTCAGACGGGCGACTTCCTGGGCGTCCTCGAAGCCCTTGGCCGGGCCAACCCGCGGCATGTGCTCCGTGGGGGAAACCAGGGACAGCCAGATCAACTCGCTCTGAAAACGGCGCACCAGGGCCACCCGGCAACGCTCGAACAGCTCTCCCTCGGTACGCGAGAGGCGGCAGGCGGCGGCGAAGGCACTGGGAAGCGTGGCGAGAGCGGTTGGCGGCGTTGAAGCCATGCCCAAGTATACCCGCGGACAGGAGTTGTGGGGAGCGGGACGGCCTTGGCGCCTTGGCCCCCGCAAGCGCCGGCCCCCCCGTGCCGACGGGGTGCCGAGGAGGCGAAAGAGCATCCGTAACGCTGTGTAACAACGACTTGCACCGGTGGCGCGACCCGACTACTCTACTACGCAGACAACAGAAGCATAGCCCTTCGGGGCCCCAGGGGATTTCGGCTTTGCGGCCTGGGTGACCAAAAACCGCTAAGGCCACCGGTCCCGGCGATGTCAGCCGGGATTTGTGTTTTTGGTCCGCGAGATCCGCCCGGTATCCGGTGCGACAACGACGCCGCGCAGAGAATCCCCGACGTATTTCATGAGCAGATCCGCGGCACGCGGAGCCGAGTCCCGGCTCGCACACGCTCCCGCGGCCTCTGGAACCTGGTACCCGTCGCCCCCCTCACACGCGGGATAGACCGGGATCGCCACCCGGATGGTGTCACCGGGCTTGATGATCCCCCCAGCCGGCCGTCGGACCTCACCCACCACACGCCGGCCCGACTGCGCGCTCGGGTCGAACGCAAACGCCAGACCCGAGACCTGCAGGAATGCGCCCTTGCCGAGCGACCCCTCCGCCACGCCATGCTCCAGCAGTTCCCGGAGCCGCGCTCCGGTGAGGGGAACGGTCAGCACGCGAGTCTCGTCGGGGAAAAGGAAGATGGACTCGAGCTGGTAGTTGCTGAGCGGGCCCGGTCGGATCACGTCGTCCAGGCGGAGCGTCCCCGCGTTGAGCACGGCCACGTCCGCGCCGGTGCCCGCGCGCATCGCATCGGTCACCAGGTCGCCGAGCACCGACTCCTGCTGGCGACCGATCTCGTCTCGGGCGTCGATCGGCACCGACGTCCCGGCGATCACCCGCTCAGGGCCGAGCCGTGCACGCAGGCTGTCGTCCCACCGGTCCACGATCTCCGCCACGGTCGTGTCGTCCGGCAGGCGGTTGTCCATCTTCACCAGTCCGACTGCCTGTCGCCATGCGCCCTTCCCGCCCCAGAGGGTGACGAACTGGGCGGTCCGGGAATTCGCGTCGGCCTTGACGACGTGACGGCCGGAGACCACCGAGTCGTGCCACTCGTGTTCATGCCCGCCCAGGATGAGATCCAGGCGCGACTCGCGCGACAGCAGGCTGCGGTCGGCTTCGATCGTCTGGTGGGTGATCCCCACCACCAGCTCGGCACCCTGCGCCACCAGCGTGTCGATCACGAGGTGCGCCGCGCTGTCCGGGTCGGTGCAGCGGTAGGCCTTCCGGTAGGCGCCGATGAGTGTCAGGCCGAACAGGCCGACCTTCTGCCCCGACACCCGCAGCGTGTCCCACGGCAGGACCTTCGCGATCGGGGAGCCGTCGGCCTTGCCGCAGTTGCTGGAGATCCACTTGAAGTGGGACTCGGCCACTCGGGCCTCGAGCGTATCGAGCGGCAGCTCGAACTCGTGATTCCCGAAGGTGGCGTAGTCGAGCTTGGCGGCGTTGAACGCCTCGACCATCTGGCGACCGGAGTAGTATTTGCTCAACAGGCTCGGACTCAGGACGTCGCCCGCGAGCACGAAGACGATCGGCCCCTCGTCGGCGAGGCGCTGGCGGACGGTGGCGACGCGCGCCAGCCCGCCGCTGCCGTCGGCCATGGTGTCGGCGACGTACACGTCGTTCACGAGCAGGAAGCGGACCGGATTGAGCGGCGCCGGCTTCGGCGCGGCGCCGCTGACGCATGCGGCGGCGCCCAGCAGCATGCCCCCGAGGATCGCCCGCACCCGACATCCGCTCACAGCCCCTCCTCGCTTTGGCGTAGGCTTCGCACCATCTCGGCGCTCATGAGACGCAGCTCCGAGAGCATCTCGCGCCGTGGCCAGTCCGAGCGCGCCGTGAGGATCTCGAGGAGCGAGCGATACCACCAGATCGTCTGCTCCGAGCCCGCCCGCGACACGGTGCGGAGGTACTCCACGCCCAGGCGCCGGAGCGCCGTCATGGTGGATCCGCAGGAGTGCAGCTCGTCGGCCACGATAATGTCGAGCGCGCGGGGCTCCGCGATCGCGAGCTGGGTCAGATACTCCTGCTTGCACGGCTGCCACGCGCGCTCGGTGCCGCGCCGGTCGTATTTGGGCTCGATGGCGTCCTTGGCCACCGCCAGGACGACCGGGCCGAACTTCTCGCCGATCTTGTGCTCCAGGGCCGGCCACTGGTCCGGCGGGCTCTCCTCCAGCACGTGGTGCAGGATGCCCGCGACGATGGTCACCTGCTCGCACCCATAGCGGGACAGGATGACGGCGACGTTGGCGGGATGCGCGAGGTAGTCCACCCCGGCACCGGCAGGAGCGAGCACGTTGTAGTACTTGGCCGCGAACGCGAACGCGTGGTTGATGCGGTCGGAATATCCGTGCATGGAGGGCCGGTTAAGGAATGCCGAGAAGCTTATGCGTCTGCAGGCTCAGTCGCCAGCGCGGATGCGCGAGACAATAGGCGAGGGCCGAGCGCGTGTTCGCCTCGCGCGCCGGGCCGTCCATCGGCTGGAGGAAGAAGTGCCGGAAGGCGAGCCCGGTGAAGCGCTCGGGCGGCGCGTCCTCCTGGGGGAACACCAGCTTGAGCTCGTCGCCCGACGTCACGACGAGCGCCGCGTCTGCCTTCGGGCTGACGCAGACCCAATCGAGGCCCGCCGGCGGCTCCACGGTCCCGTTGGTCTCCACCGCGATCTCGAAGCCGGCTGCGTGCAGCGCCCCGACGAGCGGCGGGTCGAGCTGGAGCAGCGGCTCGCCCCCCGTGCAGACGACCAGCGGGCGGGCCAGGGGATCGCCCTGCGGCCACGCTGCCGCCACCGCCGCGGCGAGCGCCGCCGGCGTCCCGAACTTGCCGCCGCCCGGCCCGTCGGTCCCGACGAAATCGGTGTCGCAGAACTGGCAGACGGCCGATGCGCGGTCGGCCTCGCGGCCCGTCCACAGGTTGCACCCGGCGAAGCGGCAGAACACCGCCGGGCGCCCCGCGTTCGCGCCCTCGCCCTGCAGAGTGTAGAAAATCTCCTTCACCGCGTACGTCATGCGTGAGCGGCCTGGTACCTCGCGGGATCCGGGACTCCGGCCTCCTCGAAGCCCTTGAGCCGGAGCAGGCATGCCTCGCATCGCCCGCAGGCGGCCCCGTCAGCGGCGGGGTCGTAGCAGGTGCTGGTCATGCCGTAGTCGAGACCCAGCTCGAGGCCCCGCGCCACGATCTGGGCCTTGGTGAGGCGGAGGAGCGGAGTGTGAATCGTGAGGCGCGCGCCTTCGACACCCGCCCGGGTCGCCAGGGTCGCCATGCGCGCGAATGCCTCCAGATACTCCGGTCGGCAGTCCGGATAGCCGCTGTAGTCGAGCGCGTTGGCGCCGATGAAGATGTCGCTGGCGCCCAGCGTCTCGGACCAGGCGAGCGCGAGGGCGAGGAAGATCGTATTGCGGGCGGGAACATAGGTTGACGGGATCCGGCTCCCGATCTCGGACATCGGCGTGTCCTTCGGGACCGGGACGTCGGCGGTCAGAGCCGAGCCTCCGAACGCACCTAAGTCGAGATCGATCACGACGTGATGACGAATGCCGAGCCGCTCGGCGACCCGACGCGCGGCCTCGAGCTCCACCGCATGCCGCTGGCCGTAGCGCACGCTGAGGGCGTGCACGTCGAAGCCCTCGCGCTGGGCGATGGCCGCGGTGGTCGTGGAGTCCATCCCGCCGCTCAGGAGGACTACGGCCTTGGGAGACGTCATGGGGCGAAAAGTAGGGGAGGGGCGGAGGGCTGTCATGTCGGACGCAGCCGGCCCAGGAGGTGGCGCAGCGCGCCCTCGAGAACGGGGTAGCGGAAAGGGTAACCGGACGCCTCGAGTCGGGCGGGCATCACGCGGGCGCCCGAGAGCAGCGCCACGTCCGCCATCTCACCGAAGGCCAGACGCAGCGCGGCGGCGGGCACCGGTACCACCGTGGGCCGCTCCAGCACCTGCCCCAGCGTCCTGGCGAATTCCAGGTTGGTCACCGGGTGCGGCGCGGTCGCATTGACCGGCCCGTCCAGCGACTCGGTCATCAGGAGGTGGTTGATGATGCCGAGCAGGTCGTCCATCGAGATCCAGCTCACCTGCTGGTGGCCGCTTCCGAACGGGCCGCCGAGGCCCAGGCGGAACGGCGGTAGCATCCGACCGAGCGCGCCCCCGGCCGGGCTCAGGACCATGCCGAAGCGGGGTAGCACGACCCGGATGCCCGCCGCGCGGGCCGGCTCGGTGGCTGCCTCCCACTCCCGGCTGACGTCGCTGAGAAAGTCCTTGGTCGGCGCGAGCGTGGAACTGGACTCGGTCAGGGGCTCGTCCCCGCGGTTCCCGTAGATGCCCACTGCCGAGGCCGAGACGAGCGCCCGCGGCGGGAGCGCGAGGCGTGCCAGGGTCTCGCTCAGAAACCGGGTGCCGATCCCGCGGCTGTCGCGGATGCGCCGGCGCCGTTCGGGCGTCCACCGGGCCCCCACGTTCTCGCCGGCCAGGTGGACCACGGCGTCCAGCCCCTCCAGACGGTCGGCATCGATGCGGCCGAGCCCCCAGTCCCACGACGCCTCGTTCTCGCCCGGCCGCCGCTTCCGCACCATGCGAACGACGATGTGCCCCCCTGTCGTGAGGAACGGCACGAGGGCGCGGCCGATGAACCCACTGGCCCCCGTGACGGCGATGCGAAGCCGCGGCCGGTCGGCGAAGCGGGCGTGCGTCTCGAGGTCTCGCCGAAGCACTTCGTGCCGATAGCCCAGGAGGCGCTCGAGCCGTGGCTGGACCAGCGCCGGCACGCTCGCCGCGCCCAGAGCACCCAGCGGCGGAGTGTATTCGATACGGTCGGTGACCACACACGAGCCTATACCGTCCGGCTCGAAGCGGTGGAGATGCACCCAGCGGGAGAAGGGGCCCTGCACCTGTTCGTCGGCGAACTGGCGGCCGGGCTGGTAGTCGCGGTGGCGCGCGACCCACCTGATCGCGACCGGCCACCCGATCTTCGCGACGACCCGACCCCCGTCCTCGATGCCGCCGGAGCGCTCGAGCACGTCCACCTGCTCCCATGGAGGCGTGAGCCGCTCGAGCGCTCCAGGGCGCTCGTGCCACCTGAACACCTCGTCGGCCGGAAAGGGAAGGTGAACGGACCGCTCGAGCACCGTGGGACGGGATGGCATCGTCGGAGGGCCTTCCTGGATTGGCAACCGTCAGGTCGATCGAACTCATGGCAGGGCTCGCGGTCGGAGCGGCGCTGCTCGGCTCGGCGGCGGGCGGCGCCATCCCATGGCTTGGGCGTTTTACACCCTGCCACCCAACGTGAAGTATGACGACCGCATGCAGCGCGCGCAAAAGGCGACTCGCCCGCACCGGTCGGGGCGCGTAACTTCCCGCAACCCCAGCCTCCGTCGGAGTACGCAATGTCTCGCCGCCCCGCGTGCATGGCCACCCTGCTCCTCGCGCTCGCGGGCCCCGTCCGCGCGCAATCCTCCGATTCCGTCGGCAGCTCCCCCTTCCGGCCCCTCGTGCTCCCCGCGCCGAGCGAGGCGCGGACGGGCTCCGGCCGGCCGGGGCGAGCCTACTGGCAGCAACGCGTGGACTATCGCATCCGGGCCACCCTGGATCCCGAGCGGCACGAGCTCCGCGGCCGCGAGACGATCCACTACGTCAATCACAGTCCGGATTCGCTGCCCTACGTCTGGCTGTTTCTCGAGCAGAACATCTGCGCGCCGGGCAGCGTGACCAATCAGCTCGATCAGCCCGCCCTGGTCTTCCTCGGATCGATCTTCGATTTCTCGTGCAAGAGCTTCGCGGGCGGACTCACCCTGGAGCACGTGCGCCTCGGGCTCCACGAGGTGCCCACCGTCGTCTACGGCACCACGATGCGGGTGAACCTGCCGCGGCCGCTCGCACCGGGGCGGTTCATCGACCTCGACATCGGCTGGCGGTTCACCGTGCCCGACTACGGCGCGGGGCGCATGGGACGCGATGGGACCCTCTACGAGCTCGGCCAGTGGTACCCGCGCGTCGTGGTGTACGACGACGTGCGCGGATGGAACCACGAGCCCTACATCGGTGGCGGCGAGTTCTATCTCGAGTACGGGCGCTTCGACGTCGCCCTCACGGTGCCGGCGACCTACGTCGTGGGCGCGACCGGCGTGCTGCTCAATGCTGCCGAGGTGCTGACGGCCACCCAGCGTGCCCGCCTCGACAAGGCCCGGAGCTCGGCGACGCCTGTCGCCATCATCAGCGCGGACGAGGCCGGCGACGCGGCGCGTACCCGACCGACCTCGTCCGGGACGCTCACGTGGCGGTTCTCGGCGGACAGTGTCCGGGACTTCGCCTTTGGAGCGGCGCCGGACTTCCGGTGGGACGCAAGCGCGTATCGCCGCACGCTGGTTCACACGCTCTACCGATCGTCGGCGCCGGAGTGGGAGGAAGCCAACCGGATGGTGCGCGATGCGGTGCAATACTACAGCGAGCAGTGGTATCCGTACCCCTATGCGCACATCACCAGCATCGAGGGCCCGATCGAGGGGATGGAGTACCCGATGATCACCTTCTGCCCGCGCTCGCCGAGCCGGGAAGAGCGGCAGTGGGTGCTGGCTCACGAGCTGGGACATCAGTGGGTTCCCATGATCGTCGGCTCGAACGAGCGGCTCTACCCCTGGATGGATGAGGGTTTCAACACGTTCATCGATTTGGGCAACGCGGCCCGCTACTTCAAGGGCACCCCGTACGGTGACAGCATCGAGGTACACCCGCTCCACCTGTACGCCGATCACGCCATCCCGGGGAAGGAGGAGCCGCTCATCAGCCGGCCCGTCGAGTCCCACGACCTGTTCTGGACCGGGTACCAGAAGCCGGCGTTGATGATGCAGACCCTCCGCTACGAGGTCCTGGGCAAGGAGCGCTTCGACGACGCGTTCCGGCGGTACCTGAGGGCATGGGCGTTCAAGCACCCCACCCCCGCCGATTTTTTCCGCACCATGCGTGACGCATCCGGGATGGATCTGGACTTCTTCTGGCGCGACTGGATTTACTCGACGGCCCGGCTCGATCAGGCGGTGGACTCGGTAGCGATGGTCGAGAAACAGCAGAAGGTCTTTCTCTCCAATCGGGGTACGATGACCCTGCCGTTGGAGATGGACCTGACCTACGAGGACGGGACCACGGAGCGGGTGCGGCTGCCGGTCGAGATGTGGAACCTGGGTCCGGCCTTCGCCTACCGCGTCCGCGGCGGCAAGAAGGTCACCGGCGTGCTGGTCGATCCCCGGTCAGTGTTGCCGGACGTCGAGCGGGGCAACAACCGGCTCCGCTGACCGACGGCGGGAGCCTACCGTGTGGCTCCCCGCACCAGCAGCAGGTCGGTGATGTTGTCCTTGGTCAGAAGCCCGACGAGCGCCCCTCCGGCGTCCACGACCGGCAGGGCGGGCAGCCCGCTGGCTCGGAGCCGGTCGAGCGCCTCCTGAAACCCGAGCGTGGGCGTCACGGTCGGGGTGTCCGTGGTCATCGCCTCGCTGACGGTGCCCGCAGGTCCCAGGCGGCTCAGGCCGCGGATCAGGTTGTCTCGCGTCAGCAGCCCTTCGGTCCGGCCCAGGTTGTCCACCACTGGAAACTCGCGCTGCTCGCCCGACAGCAGCAGGTCCACGGCCTGCTGGAGCGACGCATGCACCGGAATGGTCCGGAACTCGGTCACCATCATGTGGGAGACGGTGAGCCCCCGGCCGGCGAGGCGGGTGGCCACCGCGCTGGCCTCGCTGCCGGCGCCAAGGAAGATGAAGAACGCGACGAGCATCCACAGCGGCTGACTCTGGACGAACCCCAGCACGCCCAACCCCACGGCGAAGACTTGCCCGATCGCCCCGGCGATCCTCGTGGCCCGCGCCAGTCCCATGCGGCGCGCGAGCAACGCCCGCAGCACGCGCCCGCCGTCGAGCGGAAAGGCGGGCAGGAGATTGAACCCCAGCACGTAGACGTTGACGCCGAGGAGCCGCACCAGGAACGGGGTGCTCTCGGCCAACGGATCGGGGTGGACCAGGGACCCGCCTGTAGCGAGGATGGCGACGAGGAGCCCGACGATGATGGCCACCGTGACGGCCGGTCCCGCGAGCGCCACCAGGAGCTCCTGCCGCGGATCCTCTGGAATGCGCTCCAATCGCGCCACGCCGCCAATGGGCAGGAGAATCACGTCCGGTGTGCGCACGCCGAATCGCCTAGCCATCGTGATGTGCCCGAACTCGTGGAGGAGAATGCAGAGGAAGAAGGCGATGAAGAACAACGTGTAGGCCGCCGCGGCGGCTGGCCCCTCGACGGACCACGCGTCGTACGCGATGTAGCCCAGCAGCAGTAGGAAGGTCACGTGGACCTTCACGTCCGTGCCGGCGATTCGTGCGATCGTATACGACCACCGCATGACAAGCTCCTCCGCTGGCGCCGGGGGTTGCCGGCGCCAGCGGAAAGATATTACCCCGCGGAGTCGCTGCGGTGCGTCCGGGTGCTTAGCCGGCGACGCGCAGGCTGAGCGGAACCCGGGGCGTGAAGGGCAGGGACGGCGTGGCGCACACGGTCGCGGACGGGTCCCGGACGGGGTGCCGCTCCGCCCAGGCCGCCAGCGTGCGGCGGAAGATGATCTGGGCCTCGATCGAGGGAAGGTTGAAGTAGCGCACGTAGTGCATGATGGCGTCGTCCGCGCTGACTTCGTCCTCCAGCAGGGCCACCGTCTCGAGGGCCATGGCCACGTGGGTCGCCGCGATCGCCTCGTCGGAGACGGACGCCGCCATACGACAGTCCAGGCTGGTCTCTTCCTGCGTCTGCGCCCTGCGGCGCAGCGTATCGAGCAGCTGGTCGGGCCGGAGCTGCGCCCAGCCGCCGCTCGAGCGGGTATCCGGCTCCGGGAAGTCGTGGGCGGTCGGCGCGAGCGCGATCAGCGCCCGGGCCCTGACCGTCTGCTCCATCGCGTGCGGCACGCCGACCTCGCGGAAGTACCGCTCGAGCGCCTCTTCCACGGTCATCCGCCCGCGCAGACGGCGAACGAAGTCCACGGCCTGGATGCGATACGTATCGGCGAGCGACTCGAACGCCTTCGCGAACAGCACCTGAAGGCGGAGACGCAGCGAGTGCGAGAAACGGCGAGCGGCGATCAGACTGGGCGCAGCCATGGTGCCCCCTCTTCCGTAGATCAGTGCAAGAACTGGGATTGAAAGGTGTCACGCTGAGCGACGGCTAAAAATGCGAGGATCGTGCCCTCGGGCCGCCGCCCGCCCGTCCGGATGCTCGCCCGCATCCGGTTACGGAATGACGACTTAGTAGTCATGCGAGGGCTTGCACAGAGGCGCAGAAACGCGCGCTGTGGCACGGGCGCTACTGCGCCCGAGACGCCGTTGTGGGACTACAGGCGTCCGGCTTGATCGGCAAAACAGGGCTGGCCGCTCGCCCTGCGGGGGGAGTGGCGACAGGCTGACCCGTGGCTGGGTGTGAGGCACGGGAACCTGTCGGGACCGACGCGGAGCCGTAACCGGGGGAGGTAATCTCCGCTAAAGCCCATTACATTTGCCGCCTTCTCCTTTGCCGGAGTTGCGCCATCGCCACCACTGTCGTCGCCCAGCCGAGCTGGAGCGTCAAGGACGCCGAGAAGCTCTACAACATGAGCGGCTGGGGACTGGGCTACTTCCGCGTGAGCCCTGACGGGCACGTCACCGTCCACCCCGACACCAATCGCAAGCGCGGGCTCGATCTCTATCAGCTCGCGATGGATCTCAACGCCCAGGGCGTCGGCCTTCCGCTCCTGCTCCGCTTCAGCGATATCCTGCGGTCCCGGATCGAATCGCTGGCGTCCCAGTTCGCCAGCGCCATCAAGGAATTCGGCTACGACGGCAGCTACACGACGGTGTATCCGGTCAAGGTCAATCAGCAGCGACATGTGGTGCAGGAGATCGTGGAGTTCGGCGCGCCCCATGGCGTGGGCTTGGAGTGCGGGAGCAAGCCGGAGCTTCAGGCCATCCTCGGCCTCAACGAGAACACCACCCATCTCATCGTCTGCAACGGCTACAAGGACGAGGAGTTCATGCGGCTGGCGCTCATGGGGCAGCGCCTGGGTCACACCGTCATGATCGTGCTCGAGCAGCTGAACGAGCTCGAGGTCCTGCTCAAGGTGGCGGACGAGATGGGCGTGCAGCCGACGGCCGGCGTCCGGGTCAAGCTCGCGACCGAAGGCTCGGGGCGGTGGGCCAAGAGCGGCGGCGAGCGCTCCAAGTTCGGCCTCGGCGCGGTGGAGCTCATGCGGCTCCTCGACCAGCTCGATCGCCTGGGGCGCAAGGACATCCTGAAGCTCGTGCACTTCCACCTGGGCAGCCAGATCACCGACATCCGCTACGTGAAGGCCGGCCTGGAGGAAGTCGGCCGGTACTACGCCGAGCTCCGCGGCATGGGGTTCGATCTGACTCACGTCGACGTGGGCGGCGGCTTGGGGGTCGACTACGACGGCTCGCGATCCACGCGGCCCGCCAGCATGAACTACTCGATGCGGGAATACGCGAACGACGTGGTGTACACCATTGGAGCCGTGTGCCGCACCGAGGGTCTCCCGATGCCGCACCTGATCTCGGAGTCCGGCCGCGCGCTCACGGCGCACCACGCGCTGCTGCTCATCAATGTCATCGACGTCGAATCCCAGATCGAACCGGTCCCGCCCGAGCTCGAGAAGGATGCCCACCCGCTGCTCAAGGAGATGGCCGAGAACCTGGACGAGCTCTCCGCCGACCGGGTTGAGGAGGCCTTCCATGACGCCGTGTTCGCCAAGGAGCGGGCGCAGGAATATTTCGCGAGCGGAGTGTTCTCCCTGCGCGAGAAGGCCGCCGCCGACCAGCTGTACCTGGTCACGCTCAACTCCATCCAGCATGCCATGGGCGAGGACCGCTCATCGTTCCCCGAGATCGCCGCCCACATCGATGGCGCGCTGGTGGACCGCTACTTCTGCAACTTCTCCGTCTTTCAGTCGCTGCCCGACAACTGGGCGATCGACCAGCTCTTTCCGATCATGCCGATCCACCGGCTAACCGAGCAGCCCACGCGGCGCGGGACCCTGCAGGACGTCACCTGCGACTCGGACGGCGTGATCGACCGCTTCGCCGGCGGCCGGAAGGGGAAGCCCTCGCTCGAGGTGCATCCGGTGCACGAGGGCGAACCCTACATCCTCGGCATCTTTCTCACCGGCGCGTACCAGGAGATTCTCGGTGATTTGCACAACCTGTTCGGTGATACGAACGCCGTGCACGTCCGGCTCACCGAGCAGGGCTATGAGATCACCGACCTGGTCCATGGCGACACGGTCACCGAGGTGTTGAACTACGTGCAGTTCCACGCCTCCGACCTGCTGGCCACGTTCCGCCGCAAGGTGAGCGCGGCCAAGGAGCTGAGCCGGCAGGAGGCGAACAGCTTCATCGCCGACTTCGTGGCCGGGCTCGAGGGGTACACGTATTTGGAAGGTGATGTTCCGGTGAGATAGCCGCTGCCCCGCGAAAGGTCGTAGGCCGCGCGGCCTACGACCTCCGACTGCCTGCCCTACGCTTCCTGCGACTCGTATTGGTCCTTCAGCTTGCTCACCACGCCCGGATCGGCCAGGGTCGTCGTATCTCCGAGCGCGCGCCCTTCGGCGATGTCCTTGAGCAGCCGCCGCATGATCTTCCCGCTTCGGGTCTTTGGCAGGTCCGCCGAAAAGAAGATGTCGTCTGGTCTGGCGATGGCCCCGATCTTCACGGTCACGTGCGCCTTGAGCTCGTCCTTGAGGCCGGGTGATGCCTGGTGCCCCTCCTTGAGGGTCACGAACGCCGCCAGTGCCTGTCCCTTGAGCTCGTGGGCCCGCCCCACCACCGCCGCCTCGGCGACGGCCGGGTGGTCCACCAGGGCGCTCTCCACTTCCATGGTGCCGATCCGGTGCCCCGCGACGTTGAGCACGTCATCCACCCGCCCGAGAATCCACCAGTAGCCTTCCTCGTCCAGCTTCGCCCCGTCGCCGGTGAAATAGCGGCCGGGGAATCGGCTCCAGTAGATCTCATGATAGCGCTGGTCGTCCCCGAAGATCGTGCGCAGCATGCCCGGCCACGGCTGCGAGATGGTGAGGAATCCGCCGCCCGACGCGAGTCGGTCGCCCTTGGCGTCCACCAGCTCAGGAGTGATGCCGGGGTAGGGAATCGTGGCGGATCCCGGCTTGGTGACCACGACGGCGGGCAACGGCGTGATCATGATGCCGCCCGTCTCGGTCTGCCACCAGGTGTCCACGATGGGGCACAGGCCCTTGCCGATGTTCGTGTGATACCAGATCCAGGCCTCGGGGTTAATCGGCTCCCCGACCGTGCCCAGCAGGCGAAGGGTGGACAGGTCGTACCGGTTGGGATGCTCGGTGCCCCACTTCATGAAGGCGCGGATGGCCGTGGGCGCGGTGTAGAAGATCGTGACCCCGTAGCTCTCGATGAGGCGCCAGAACCGGTCCCGCTCCGGCCAGTCCGGCGCGCCTTCGTACATGAGCACCGTGGCCCCGTTCGCCAGGGGACCGTACACGACGTAGGAGTGCCCTGTGACCCACCCCACGTCGGCGGTGCACCAGAAGACGTCCTGGTCGCCGAGATCGAACACGTGTCGTGTCGTGGAGGCCACGTGCGTGAGATAGCCACCGGTGGTGTGGACGATGCCCTTGGGCTTTCCGGTGGTGCCGGAGGTGTAGAGGATGAAGAGCATGTCCTCCGCGTCCATCGCTTCCGCCGGGCAAGCGGCCGACTCATGGTCCAGCAGCCGGTGCCACCAGTGATCGCGGCCCTCGGTCATGTCGGCACTCGACTCCTCGCCCATCCGGCGGACCACGATGCAGTGCTTGATCGAGGGCGCCTGGGCCATCGCGGCATCCGCCATCCGCTTGAGCGGCTGGATCTGGCCACGTCGGAAGCCGCCGTCCGCGGTGATGAGCGCGACGGCTCCGGCGTCGTTGATGCGATCACTCAGCGCCTCGGCGGAGAATCCGCCGAACACGACCGAGTGCACCGCACCGATCCGGGCGCAGGCGAGCATGGCGATGGCCGCCTCGGGCACCATGGGGAGGTAGATCGCGACCCGGTCGCCCCGCCGCACCCCGAGCCGCTTGAGGGCATTGGCGCACCGGCCCACCTCCCGGGCCATGTCCCAGTAGGTGAGAACTCGCCGGTCTCCGGGCTCGCCTTCCCAGATGATGGCGGCCTTGTTGCGCCGGGGGCCCCGAAGGTGCCGATCCAGGCAGTTGACCGAGACGTTGAGCGTCCCGCCGACGAACCACTTCGCGTGCGGCGGCTTCCAGTCGAGGACTTGGCTCCAGGGCGACATCCACTCGAGCGACCTGGCTTGGTCTTCCCAGAACTGCACCGGGTTCTGGCCTGCGGCGTACAACGCGTCGGTGGCGGCCGACCGCGAGGCGAACTCGACGGTGGTGGGGAATCGCCGCTGCTCGGAGAGTAGCGTCTCGAGCTGGTCGCTCATGCGTTCACCGCTTGTCGATGGGGACGAACGGCCGCTCGTCCTTTCCGGTGTAGATCTGTCGCGGCCTGGCGATCTTCTGGTCCTTGTCGAGCAGCATTTCTTCCCACTGCGCCAGCCAGCCCGGCATCCGGCCCAGGGCGAAGAGGACCGTGAAGTACTCGGTGGGATAGCCCATCGCCTGATAGATGAGCCCCGAGTAGAAGTCCACGTTCGGATACAGCTTCCGCTTGATGAAGTAGTCGTCTTCGAGCGCGATCCGCTCCAGCTCGAGGGCGATCTCGAGCTTGGGGTTGAGGCCGGTCTGGCCGAACACATCGTCCGCCACCCGCTTGATGAGCTTGGCCCGCGGGTCGTACGACTTGTACACGCGGTGGCCGAATCCCATCAGCCGGCCGCGGCCAGCCTTCACCTCCTCGATGAAGCGCGGGACGTTCTTCTTCTCGCCGATCTCGTCCAGCATGAGGAGCACGGCCTCGTTCGCGCCGCCGTGGAGCGGACCGTACAGGGCGGCGATGCCCGCGCTGATGGCGGAGAACGGATCCACGTGCGAGGAGCCGACCGCGCGCACGGCGCTGGTCGAGCAGTTCTGCTCGTGATCCGCGTGCAGGATGAGCAGGATCTCGAGCGCGCGCTGCAGCACCTTGTTCGGCCGGTGCCTGCCGCCGATGCTGAACGTCATGTTGACGAAGTTGCCGATGTAGTCCAGATCGTTGTCCGGGAAGACGAAGGGCAGCCCCCGCGAGTGGCGGAACGCGAAGGACGCGATCGTGGGCGCCTTGGCCAGGAGCCGGACGCGCTGCAGGTAGCGATTGGCGGGGTCGTGGATGTTCTTGGCGTCGGGATAGAACGTCGAGAGCGCGCCGACCACGCCGAGGAGCATGCCCATCGGGTGGGCGTCGTAGCGGAACCCCTCGAGGAACTTGGTGATGTTGGTGTGCACGTAGGTGTGGAACTTGATGGTCTCGTCCCACGTCTTGAGCTGGGCCTTGGTGGGGAGCTCTCCCTCGCACAGGAGGTACGCCACCTCCAGGAAGCTCGACTGCTCTGCCAACTGCTCGATGGGATACCCGCGATACCGCAGGATGCCCTTGTCGCCGTCGATGAAGGTGATCCCGCTCCGGCAGGCGGCGGTGTTCATGAATGCCGGGTCGTACGTCATCATCCCGAACTCGTCGCTCGACACCTTGATCTGGCGGAGATCGGTGGCCTTGATCGTCTCATCCTCGATCGGTACCTCGTAGCTCTTCCCAGTGCGGTTGTCCGTGATCGTGAGCGTATCTTTGGCCACGAGCCTGCTCCTTCGTAAGTCGAGCGCGCCAGGTGAGCGTAAGACGGTTTCCCGAGTATAACTTGAGCCGGGTACCGTCCGCCACCCGAAAAATTCGTCCGGAGCGACCCTGACCAAGCCCGTTTCCACGCTCACCGATCGCGCCGCGGGCGCGCTCCTCGGCCTTGGCGCGGGACGCGCGCTGGCGCAGGACCGGGGCCCGGACGGCACCATGGCGCTGATGCTCCTCCTCGCCGACGAGCTCGCATCCGGGCGTCGCGACCTCCAGGCGCTGGCGCATCGATGGGTAGCGCGCCACGCGGCCGATTCGACGGACATCGATGCCGAGACCAGCGCCGCGCTGGCCCACCTTACGCGTCACGATGCTCCTCCGTCCCAGGCGGCCGGTCTCGGCAGCGACCCGCTGCTGCGCGCGGTCCCGATCGCGCTGGCCTGCCACGACGCGCCTCGCACCCTCGTGAGCGCGACCTATCACGTGGTCGCGCTGACCCATCCTCACCCCCTGGTCGCGTGGGCGGCGGTGGCGATGAACGTCGCCGTCGCCGGCTGCGTGAACGGGAAGCGGGATGTGGTGCCCGACGTCATCGAGGCGCTTCGAAGTAACGATGTGCCGGAGGAGCTACTCCTTGCCGTACGGCGCGTGCCGCTACCGCGCCGCGCGCAGGTCGAGGAGGCCGCCGTCGCGGCCGGTCACGCGCCGGCCGACGTCGTGGCGGCACTTCGTCTCGCCTACCACGAGCCGTTGCTCGAGCGCGGCCTCGCCGAGTTCGCGGGGGCGGGCTCGGCGAGGGCCGGCAGGGCGGGACTGGTCGGCGCGCTGCTCGGGGCCCGCGACGGGGCAGCGGCGATTCCGTCCGCCTGGACGGCCTCGGTCGACCGGCCCATCTTGATGGGCCTTGCCGGACGGCTGGTCTCAGGTGTGCCGGCCACGGCCTGAGCGCCTCGATGACGAACTTCACCGACTCCCAAGCCACCGAACGGCCTGTCATGTCCCGATCCCTGCTGTTCCTCGCGATCCTGCTCGCGACTCCGCCGCGTGTCCACGCGCAGGTCACGGTAGATACCACCGGCGCCGGCGCGCTCATCGCCCAAGCGATGGACCACTCCGAAGTCATGACCAATCTCCGGGAGCTGAGCGACGTCATCGGCCCCCGTCTCTCCGGCTCCGCCGCGATGCGCCGCGCGAACGACTGGACCGCCGGACGGTTCCGCGCCTATGGCCTCACCACATCCCTGGAGGCCTACACCTTCGGCGTCACGTGGGAGCGCGGGTCGGCGTCCCTCAGGCTGATCGCGCCGTTCACGCGAACGATCACGGCACAGAGCTGGGCGTGGACCGCCGGAACGGTCGGCAAGATCCTCACCGGGCCGGTGGTGCTCGCGGACCTGACCACGCCAGACAGCCTGGCCGCGTACAAGGGCAAGGTTCGAGGTGCCTGGGTCCTACCGCGCTCGGCGTATCCGCTCTGGAATCCCGACGGACCCCCGATGACCGCGGCCGACTCGGCGACTCAGGCCCAGACCCTCAAGGCACGCGGGCAGGCAACGGCGGACACGAGCGCGGCCGCCGTCCTCGCGCGCCGGCAGTTCGCGCTCGACCTGCCGTACGTGCTCAAGACCGCCGGCGCCCTGGGCACCCTGGTGGACGGTTCCAAGGAGCACGCCCTGATGACCATGAGCGGCTCGCCGAACCGGGTGTCACCGCTCCCCAACCTCGTGATCGCGCACGAGGACTACGCGATGCTCGAGCGACAGATCGTCTCCGGCGCCGGCCCGCGTCTCCAGGGAAAGGTGGAGAACGTCATCGGCCGGGCTCCGGTGCAGCAGCGGAACACCGTCGCCGAGCTCCGCGGCAGCGAGCGGCCAGGGCAGGTGGTCATCCTGGGCGCGCATCTCGACAGCTGGGATCTGGGGCAGGGCGTCACGGACAACGGCACCGGCTCGATGGTCGTGCTCGAGGCCGCGCGAATGCTCGCCCAATCGGGCCTCAGACCGAAGCGGACGATCCGTTTCATCCTATTCAGCGGCGAAGAGGAGGGACTGCTGGGCTCGAAGGCGTATGCCGCCGCGCATGCGGGAGAGGCGGACAGCATGCAGGCCGTGCTGGTGCTCGACAACGGGACCGGAGCCATCACCGGCCAGGCGCTCCAGGGTCGCCCGGAGCTCGAAGGACTGTGGCGCGACCTGCTCGCGCCGGTGGCCTACCTCGGCGCCGACAGCGTTCGCAACGCCTCGAAGTCCGGCACCGATCATCTGAGCTTCCTGCCGTACGGCGTGCCCGGCTTCAATTTCGACCAGCTCCCCCGTGGCTACCCCCATACCCACCACTCGCAGAGCGACACCTTCGACAAGGCCGTGCCGGGGGACCTCGAACAGGCTGCCGCGGTCATGGCCGTGACGGCGTTCGAGCTGGCGAACCTGCCGGAGCTGTTGGCGCGCGGACCCAAGCGCGCGCCGGAGACCGTGCCCACCAAGCCGTCAGCCGGCGCGACGACCAACTAGTTACGCATTCCGGGCTCAGGCGGCAGCGGAACGCGCGTGAGCCCTGGCGGGATGAACTGACGGCGTCACGTGAAAGACGGAGTGCCCGAATGCGTCACCGCGACGCACTCGGGCACTCTTCTCGCTTGCCGAAGACGACGATCTACGCGCGGGGCAGCGTCACCGAGCAGGTGGTGTCGAATCCGCCACGCGTGTTGTACACCGTGGTCACGGTGAGTCGCCGAGGCCGTAGGACGCCGAACAGATCCTCGGCGATCTTGGCGGTCGCGTGCTCCTGAAAGATCCCGACGCTGCGATAGCTGATGACGTAGTACTTGAGGCTCTTGAGCTCGATGCACCGGTCGCCGGGCACGTACACGATCCGTAGCGTGGCGAAGTCCGGCAGCCCGCTGTAGGGGCAGACCGGGCTGAACTCCCGCGTCTCGGTCACGATCTCCTGCTCGGGGCCGGCGTACTCGAACGTCTCGAGCACGGCCACATCCACCGCCTCGGGACCGGTGAACGGTATCGTCCTGCCTTCGGCTATCGCCATCTGCCGCTCGCGTTGGGGTTGCTGAAAGATAGTCGGCGGCCGCCGGACCACGGGCCTCAGGCCGCGGTCCAGGGCTCGACCCGTGCCATCCCCTGCTCGAGCCAGGCATGCTGGCCCTGGATCACCTGTTGGGCCACCGCGTACGCGGCGACGTCGTCGTTGTCGAACACAGCCGCGAACCGGTCCTCGATCCGGCGGCGGGCCTGACGACTGAAGAGGTCGGCCAGCTCCACCGGGCCGCGGTTCGCCGGATCCCGCTGGATCATGGCCTGAGCGCGGCTGCAGGCTGCGCTGATCGCCAGCAGCTCGGCGCCGATTTCGACCAGTCGTCCCAGGACCGCCTGCCGCTTCTCGAGCTTGGGACCGAATCGCACCATGCAGTGAAACAGCGTCCGCGCGAGCTTGCGGCTGGCGCGGTCCACGAACCGAAGGTGCGGGGCGAGCGGGCCGAAGCCGCCGTACCCGATCCGCCCCCGGAGGCCGAACCACAGGCGGGGGTACCACGTCCCGTAGAACACTGCCGATCGCGCCAGCGCCGAGAGCTTCTCGGCTGTCGAGCGCTTGGGATCGATCAAAGCGCCCGCAACCTTCAGGTGTGTGTCCACCGCCTCCCGTGCGATGAACAGCCGCATGATCTCGCTCGACCCTTCGAAAATCAGATTGATGCGGTAGTCGCGCATCATGCGCTCGATCGCCTCGGGACGCTCACCTCGACTGCGCAGGCTATCCGCCGTCTCGTACCCCCGGCCGCCCTTGATCTGGAGGGCGTCATCCACGATCCGCCAGCCGGCCTCGGTGTTCCACATCTTGGCCATCGCGGCCTCGAGCCGGATGTCCGTGCGACCACCATCGGCCATGAGCGACGCCAGATCGGCGACCGCTTCCATGGCGAAGATGTCGGCCGCCATCCGCCCGAGCTTCTGTGCGATGGCGTCGTGCTTGCCGATCGGCTGCCCCCACTGGACTCGCTCCGCTGCCCAGCGGCGCGCCACCGCCAGGGCGCGCTTCGAGCCCGCCACGGCCGATGCGGGAAGCGTGAGCCGGCCGGTGTTGAGGGTGACGAGCGCGAGCTTCAGGCCCTTCCCCTCGCCCCACAGCATGTTTTCGACGGGCACCTTCACGTCGGTGAAGCGAATGATGCCGTTCTCGATGGCCTTGAGGCCCATGAAATGGAGGCGCTGTACCACCTCCACCCCGGGCCAGTCGGCCTCGACGATGAAGGCGGTGATCTTCTTGGGCCCCGTGCGTGCCATCACCACCATCAGTTCGGCGATGGTGCCGTTGGTGCACCAGAGTTTCTCGCCATTGAGGAGGTAGTGCGTGCCGTCCTCCGACAGCACCGCGGTCGTCTGCATGGCGGCCGGGTCGCTGCCGACGTTGCTCTCGGTGAGCGCGAACGCGCTGATCGCCCCCTTGGCGAGGCGCGGCAGGTACCGCCGCTTCTGTTCCGGGGTGCCGAAGAGCTTGAGCGGCTGCGGCACGCCGATCGACTGCGCGGCGGAGAGCAGCGCCGTCAGGTTGCCGTCCACGCTGGTCACCATGCCGATGGCGTGAGTGTAGGCGGTTTGGCTCAGGCCGAGGCCGCCGTACTCCTCGGGAATCTTGATGCCGAACGCGCCGAGGTCGCGAAGTCCCTGGATCACGTCCGCCGGGATCCTGCCCTCCCGGTCGATGCGGTCGCTGTCGACGCGCTCGGCGAGGAAGCGCTCGAGGCGCTCCATGAAGGGCCGGGCACGCTCGACATCCGCGGGGTCCATTGCAGGGAAGGGATGGACCAGGTCCAGGCGGAAGGAGCCCTCGAACAGCTCGCGCACGAAGCTCGGCGCCTCCCATTCCTTTTCCCGGGCCGCCTCGGCCACCTCTCGAGCCTCCTGCTCGGTGGCGAGCGGCTGCTCGGGTGGCGGCGTGCGAGGGGTGAGGACGTCAGTCATGGGTCTTGGCCTCGACGAGAGCGGGGGTCGCGGAACGGGCGAGTCCGGGCAATCCGTGGAGCACCAGGCTCACCACGTGGTGCTTGCGGCGCTCGAAGTCGCCGGCGCGCTCGAGCTCGACACCGACGGCGGGCGCCACGGTGCGCGCATGGATCAGGGGGAACCAGCAGAGAGAGATGATGCTCAGGAGGAGCTGTGCTGCGTCGCCCGATTCGCCGTCGTCGAGGCCCAGCTCGGCGCTGATCGCGGCGAGCGCCTCCTGTCCCGCGGAGAGATGGCTGGCGCCTTCGAGCAGGCCCGCGCCGCTGAGGGCCTCCCGCTCGATGAGGCGAACGAAATTCGGTCGCGCGGTCAGGAAGTCGAAGTAGTCGGAGACGGCGCCGGCGAGAATCGCCTCGGCCGTCTGGCTGCTCGCAAGCGCGCGCGCGCGACCGGCGCGGACCGCCTCGCGCACCTCCGCGAACGCACGATCGAGGACGGCCCGGTACAAATCGGCCTTGCTGCCGAAGAAATAGCCGGGCGTGCCCCGACTGACGCCGGCGGCGGCGCCGACTTCGTTGAGGCTGGTCCCGTCGTATCCGCGTTCGGCGAACAGGCGTTCGGCCGCATCGAGGATGGCCGATCGTGACCGAGCGGCGTTGCGTTCCTTCTCGGCGGGCTGGGTCACGAGAATCTCCAGTTGGCATGGCTTGCTTGTCGTCTAGCAAGTGTATGCTTCGTGACTCAACCATGCAAGAGCCAACGGCCCGGTGCCGACTACCCGGGCCATGCGACCCACGATGGAGAGCAACTTTAACTGCTTGCACCGCCGCAATTTGGGATGCATGTGGTGCAGGCGTATGTCTCGGTGGCTCCTTACGCGCTTCGCCGCTCCAGCACCACCTCCAACTCGCTCGAAACGGATTGGAGATACGCGTCCCGTGCCGCGGCCACGAGCTGGGCCGAATTCCGGGCGACCACCTTCCTGAACACGGGCAGGAACTGATCCCAGTGGACCAGGATGCGGCGTGCGCGCGGACTCGCGGTCTTCTCCTCGTGCTCGCGGATGAGACGTTGAAGGACCAGGCTATCGGTGTCGTCGAGCTCCGCGACCTCCACCATGTCCTGGTTGACGCGGGTCCCGAAGGTGCCCGCCTCGTCCACGACGTACGCCACGCCGTTCGACATTCCGGCCCCGAAGTTCCGCCCCGCCCGGCCGAGCACGACCACGATGCCGGCCGTCATGTACTCGCAGCAGTGGTTGCCGGCGCCTTCGATCACCGCGATCGCGCCGGAGTTGCGCACCGCGAAGCGATCGCCCGCTTGGCCGGCGGCGAACAGCTTCCCGGCGGTGGCGCCGTAGAGGATCGTATTGCCGATGATCAGGTGCTGGTGCGACGCATCGGCGTACGCGGCCCGGCGGAAGGGCCGGATGACCAGCTCGCCACCGCTCAGTCCCTTGCCCACGTAGTCGTTCGCTTCGCCTTCGAGCTCGAGGTGCATGCCCCGACAGGTGAACGCACCGAAGCTCTGACCTGCGCTCCCGGTGAACCGAAGGCGGACCGCCCCGGGGGGAAGGCCCGCGTCGCCGTTGCGCTCGGCGATGGCGCCGGCCACTCGCGCGCCCACGGTCAGATGATGGTTGTGGATCGGATACGCTCCCGAGAAGGGCAGTCCGCTCTCGAGGTACGGCTCGAGATCGGCGAGGACCTCCGTATCGAGGGACACGACCCCCGGCCGATCGTTCCGCGCCTCGGTGCGCCGGGTGGGGCCGGCGCTGGCCGGGGGCGCGAGCAGGACCGAAAGGTCCAGCATCTGCGCGCGCGGCACGTCCGGTCGCTCGATCCGCTGCAGCAGGTCCGAGCGGCCGATGATCTCGTCGAGCGTGCGGAAGCCCATGCCGGCGAGAATCTGCCGGACATCCTCGGCCAGGAGCGTGAAGTACCGGATCACCTGCTCGGGGGTGCCCTTGAACTTGGCCCGCAGATCCTCCCGTTGTGTGGCGATGCCGGTCGGACACGTGTTGACGTGGCATTGGCGCGCCATCGCGCAGCCCATCGCGACAAGCGGGGCCGTTCCGAATCCGTAGGACTCCGCGCCGAGCAGCGCCGCGATCACCACATCACGTCCGGCCTTGAGCCCGCCGTCTGTCCGCACCTCGATGCGGTGCCGAAGCCCGTTGCGGACGAGGGTCGCCTGCGCCTCCGCGAGCCCGAGCTCCCACGGCGAGCCCGCGTGCTTGATGGATGACAGCGGGGAGGCGCCCGTGCCGCCGTTGTGTCCGGCGATGAGGACGTAGTCGGCGTACGCCTTCGCCACGCCCGCCGCGACGGTCCCGACGCCGGTCTCGGCGACCAGCTTGACGCCCACCCGCGCGCGCGGATTCACCGTCTTGAGATCGTGGATCAGCTGCGCCAGGTCCTCGATTGAATAGATGTCGTGATGGGGCGGCGGCGAGATGAGCGACACGCCGGGCACGGAGTGCCGGAGGCGGGCGATCAGATCGGTGACCTTGTGCGCCGGGAGCTGTCCGCCTTCGCCCGGCTTCGCGCCCTGGACGATCTTGATCTCCAGCTCCTCCGCGCGGGCGAGATACTCGGTGGTGACGCCGAACCGGGCGCTCGCCACCTGCTTGATCCGGTTGTCCGCCCGGTCGCCGTTGGCGAATCCGTGATAGCTGTGCGGATCCTCGCCGCCCTCGCCCGAGTTCGAGCGTGCGCCCATGCGGTTCATCGCGATGGACAAGGTGGCGTGCGCCTCCGGCGAGAGCGCCCCGAGCGACATGGCCGACGACACGAACCGCGTGCGGATCGCTTCGGCGCTCTCGACCTCCTCGAGCGGCACCGGTGTCCCGGCGCGCATCGTCAGGAGATCGCGCGGTCCCGCCGGCCGCCGGCTCCCGTGCTTGACGAGGAATCCGCCGTACGCGTCGGAGCCGCCGGACTTTACCGCCTGCTGGAGCGCCACCACGACCGGCGGTGCCCAGCCATGATCCTCGCCGTCCTTCCGGAACCGGACGCGCCCGTGGTCCGGAAGGGAGACCTCGTCGTCGGCAGCCTGGGCGGGCGGGTAGGCCGCGCGATGGCGCGCCAGGACGTCTTCGGCGATCTCCTCGAAGCCGATGCCGCCGAGTGGCGAGGCGGTGCCCGCGAAGCATGCGCCGATCACTTCCTGGCCGAGCCCGAGCGCTTCGAAGATCTGAGCGCCGCAGTAGGAGCTGAGGGTGGAGATGCCCATCTTCGACAGGATCTTGAGCAGGCCCTTCTCGGCCGCCGCGCGGAATTGCCCGCGTGCCTCTGCGGGCGTCGGGCGGGGCGCCGCATCGCCGTCCCGCTCGCGCCGCGACGGCTCCCGCGCTTCGGCGAACAGGCCTTCCAGGGTCTCGAGCGCCAGCCACGGGTGCACCGCCTCCGCGCCGTAGCCGATCAGCGTGGCGAAGTGGTGGATGTCGAACGCGTCGCCCGCCTCGGCCACGAGTCCTACCCGTGCCCGAAGACCGGTGTGCACCAAATGCTGGCGGACGGCGCCGACGGCGAGCAGCATCGGAATCGGCGCGTGCGTCGCGTCCGCGGCGCGATCGCTGATCACGAGGATGTGCGCCCCGCGGCGGGCGGCGCGCTCGGCACCGCGGCGGAGCGCCGTGAGGGCGGGGCGGAGCCCGTCCACCCCGCGCGTCGGGTCCCACACGGCGTCGAGCGTGACGGTCGAGAACCCCGCGACGTTCCGCAGCGCGGCCATCTCCTCGGGGAGCAGCACCGGATGCTCGAGGCGCAGCATGCGCGCATAGCTCGGCCGCTCGAGCAGCGGCGAGCCACGCCGGCCCAGGTGCATGCGGAGCGACATGACCATCGATTCGCGCAGCGAGTCGATCGGGGGGTTGGTGACCTGCGCGAAGCGCTGTCGGAAGTACGCGTACAGGCTCTGGGGCACCGCCGAGAGCGGGGGGATCGGCGTGTCGTCGCCCATGCTCCACACGGGATCGGCGCCCGTGCCGCCCATCGGCTCCAGCACCAGCCGGAGATCCTCGAACCCGTACCCGAACGTCCGCTGCGAGTGGGCGAGCCGCGTCCCCGTGTGAACCGGCGGCACGCGCGCCGGATCCGGGACCAGCGTCGCCATGTAGCGCGCGACCCAGCGGGCGTACGGCCGGCGGCCGGCCACCTCGCGCTTCGCGTCGAGGTTCCGGATGACCTCGCCTCGCCCCGTGTCCACCACCAGGACCTCGCCCGGACCCACCTTCCCGCACTCGACCACCTCGCGGGGATCCAGGTCCACCAGCCCGACCTCGGAGCCCGACACGACGAGGCCGTCGCGCCGGACCTTGTAGCGCGAGGGCCGGAGTCCATTCCGGTCGACCGACGCGCCGCATCGCACGCCGTCGGTGAAGGCGATGGCCGCGGGGCCGTCCCACGGCTCGAGCACGCACTGGTGGTACTCGTAGAACGCCTTCACCGCCGGGTCCACGTCCGGATACTTCTCCCAGGCCTGCGGCACCATCATCATCGACGTGTGCACGACGTCGCGGCCCGAGCGCACCAGCAGCTCCATCGCGTTGTCCAGGCTGGCCGAGTCGCTGCCCTCCCGCCAGATCACCTGACGCAGGCGCTCGATCTTCCGGCCCCACACCGGCGAGGCCAGCATCGGCTGGCGCATCGTCATGGCGTTCCGGTTGCCCCAGAGCGTGTTGATCTCGCCGTTGTGCGCCAGCAGCCGGAACGGCTGCGCCAGCGGCCAGCTCGGCAGCGTGTTGGTGGAGTACCGCTGGTGAAAGACGGCGATCGCGCTTTCGTACTCCGGATACCGGAAATCGGTGAAGAAGGCGGGGAGCTGGGTCCCGGTGAGCAGGGCTTTGTAGACGATGGTGCGGCAGGAGAGACTGCAGACGTAGAAGTCGGGGAGCCGTCGCTCCTCCGCGCGTCGCTCCATCTCTCGTCGCGCGAGGTAGAGCGACTGCTCCCACTGCTCCTCGTCCGCCGCGAGCGCGGGCCGACCCACGAGCACCTGCCGGATCACCGGGCACGACGCGAGCGCCGTGGGGCCGAGCGCCGCCTGGTGGGTGGGCACGTCGCGCCAGCCCAGGAACGGGATCCCGTCCTCGGCAAGCACGGCCTCCACCATGGCCACGGACTCGCCGAGCGCGTGGGGCTCGCGCGGCAGGAAGAAGGCGCCGACGCCGAACGGCAGGCCCGGCTGCAAGTGCAGGCCGAGGCGGTAGGCGTCGCGATAAAACAGCCGATGCGGAATCTGGGTGAGCAGTCCCGCGCCGTCACCCGAGTTGTCGGTCGAGGCGGCGCCGCGGTGCGCGACGCGTGCCACTGCCTCGAGCGCCATCCGCACCACCTCGTGCGATCGCGCGCCCGACGCGTGCGCGACGAAGCCGACGCCGCAGGCGTCGTGCTCCCGCGCGGGATCGAGGGCCCGATCGGGGGGCGCCGCGCGATGTCGGGGGTCCAGCGAGTGGGAACCGGCCGGGTGGATCCGCTGCCCAGGGGCGGCCATGGTGCCTCCTGCGATGGTGAGCCCGGCGGCCGGAGAGACCGATCCAGGGCAAGCAAAAGCCCGCTCCGATCTGGGAGCGGGCCGGGGTTCCTGCGCGAGAACGCTCGCTTACCCGGTCGCTCCCCGAGGGGTAGCGAGATTGATGCGGGCGGCGACCGGGAGGCGCGTGGCGTTCATGTACCGTATTATTATGCACCACGATGCATGTGTCAAGCGGCGCTCCCCCTTGACGCGCAGCGGGGCCACGCGTTAGGCTCATAACTCGCTCGCCCACCGTGGGCTCTCGGCGACCACCAGCGCACTTCAGGATCCATGCTGCTCAATCTCGTGCTCGTCGTCGTCCTTATTGGCCTCCTGCTTACCGTCCTTATTGGTGAGCCAGGGGTCCGCGGCGTGCCGACACGAGCAACGTGAGACAGTAAGTCTCCACCGAATGCACCGGCGCCGCGGACCCAGAGGTCCGCGGCGTTTTTCGTTTCACCCTTCACTCACGAGCCGGCGACCGTATGGCGATCCACGACGTTCTCATCTTCGACACCACCCTGCGCGATGGCGAGCAGGCTCCCGGCAACAGTCTCAGCCCCGAGGAGAAGCTTCGACTCGCCCGGCAGCTCGACGCGCTCGGCGTGGACGTCATGGAAGCCGGGTTTCCGGCGGCGTCCGAGGGCGACTACCGCAGCGTCCTGCAGATCGCGACCGAGCTCCGGCGCCCGGTGATTGCCGCGCTGGCCCGATGCCACGCGCGCGACATCGAGCTCGCGGGCGAAGCCATCCGCGCCGCGGAGCGGGGTCGCCTGCATGTGTTCATCTCCACGTCCGACCTGCACATCCGGGACAAGCTCAAGAGCACCCGCGAGGACGTTCTCGCCCTGGCGCGCGCCGCCATCCGCCAGGCGCGCGACTACACCGACGACGTCGAGTTCTCGGCGGAGGACGCGAGCCGCACCGACCCCGAATTCCTCTGTCGCATCGTCGAAGCGGCGATCCGGGAAGGAGCAAGCACCGTGAACCTCCCGGACACGGTCGGCTACGCCATGCCGGGCGAGTACGGCGACATGTTTCGCGGCGTGCTGGCCCGCGTGCCGGGCGCCGACACCGTCGTGCTGAGCGCGCACTGCCACGATGATCTGGGGCTCGCCGTGGCCAATTCGCTCGCCGCGGTGGAGGCCGGCGCACGCCAGGTCGAATGCACCGTCAACGGCATCGGCGAGCGCGCCGGGAATGCCGCCATGGAAGAGCTGGTCATGGCCAGCCACGTGCGCGGCTCGGCCCTGGGGTTCCGCTGCAACGTGGATACCCGCGAGATCTACCGCACCAGCCAGCTGCTGTCCTACCTCACCGGCAGCTTTCCCCAGGCCAACAAGGCCATCGTCGGCCGGAACGCGTTCGCCCACGAAGCCGGCATCCATCAGCATGGCATGCTGCAGAACGGGCTGACCTACGAGATCATCCGGCCCGAGATGGTGGGGATCCCGCGCTCGACCCTCGTGCTCGGCAAGCACTCGGGCCGCCACGCGCTCGAGCGTCGCTACCGCGAGCTGGGATACGACCTGACCGAGCAGCAGGTCGGGGAGGTCTATCAGGAATTCTCCGCCCTGGCCGACCGCAAGCGCGAGATCCTGGACGAAGATCTGCTGGCGCTGCTCCACGAGACCTTTCACGACGCGCCCGAGGAGTACCAGCTGAGCCACCTGCGGGTCGTGTGCGGCAGCATCACGCCGACGGCCGAGGTCCGGATGACCGGCCCGTGGGCGGGCGAGCGCTCCGCGCGCGGGACCGGCGACGGCCCCATCGCCGCCGCGTTCACGGCGATCAGCGAGATTCTCGGCCGTCAGCTCGAGGTGCTGAGCCTCTCGCTGCGCTCGCTCACGCCCGGGCGCGACAGCGTGGGCCAGGTGTTCCTGCAGGCCAAGGTGGACGGCAAATCGCTCTCCGGGAACGGGGCATCCACGGACATCGTGGAGGCCAGCGCGCGGGCGTTGATCCATGCGATCAACAAGGCGCACCACGCCGACCGGCTGGAGGCGACCTCGCTCAACGCCGTCTACCTGTGGGGCGTGTGATGGCCGAGCAGCTGACGGGCGCGCAGATTCTCTGCCGGGCACTGCTCGAGGAAGGCGTGGACATCCTCTTCGGGTACCCGGGCGGGGCCATCATGCCGTTCTACCACGCGCTGCCGGAACATCCCGGTCTCCGGCACGTGCTGGTGCGCCACGAGCAGGCCGCGGCGCATGCCGCGGACGGGTACGCCCGCGCGAGCGGGCGACCGGGCGTGTGCGTGGCGACGTCGGGACCGGGTGCCACCAACCTGGTGACCGGCATCGCGACGGCGCACATGGACAGCACTCCGCTGGTCGCCATCACCGGCCAGGTGCCGCGCGCGATGATCGGGCGGGACGCGTTCCAGGAGACGGACATCATCGGGATCACGCAGCCGATCACCAAGCACAGCCGCCTGGTTGAAGACGTCGGCGAGCTCGCGGACGCGGTCCATGAGGTCTTCGCGGTGGCGCGGGAAGGACGGCCCGGTCCGGTGCTGCTTGACGTCCCGAAGGACGTGCAGAACCAGAAGCTCGATGTCCCCAATCGCGCGGAAGCGGGCGGCGGGGCCGACGAGCGGCGCGAAGGATTGGTGGGACGAGCCACCCGCACGGCGCTCGTCGAGGCGGCGCGGCTCGTGGCCCGTGCCGAGCGGCCGGTCATTCTGGCCGGGCACGGCGTGATCCTGAGTGACGCCTACGCCGAGCTCCGCGAGCTGGCGGAGCGCACCGGCATCCCGGTGATCACCACGCTCCTCGGCATCAGCGCGTTCCCCGAGTCGCACCCGCTGCATCTGGGGATGCCGGGCATGCACGGCGAGGTCCACGTCAACCGGGCCATCCAGCAGGCCGACCTCCTCATCGGGATCGGGCTCCGGTTCGACGACCGGGTGACCGGCAACCTCGCCGCCTTCGCGCGCGGCGCGAAGATCATCCATATCGAGCTCGACGCGTCCGAGATCGGGAAGAACGTGCCCGTCACGGTCGGCCTGGTCGGTGACGCGCGCGAAACGCTCCGGGCCCTGCTCGAGGGCGTCGAGGCGCGCCACTGCGACGGCTGGCGGGCCGAGATCGAAAGCTTCGTGCGGCCGCGCGTGGAGAGCTTCAAGGGCGGGCTGTCCCCCGACGGAATTCTTTCGGCGCTCGAGGACGCCACCGCCGGGCGCTGCACGATCGTCTCGGACGTGGGCCAGCACCAGATGTGGGTGGCAAAGCTGTTCCGGTATCAACGGCCCAACACCCACATCACCTCCGGCGGCCTGGGAACGATGGGGTTCGCGGTGCCGGCCGCCATGGGCGTCGCGCTGGCGCGCCCCGGCGAGCCGGTGTGGGCCATCTCGGGGGATGGCGGCTTCCAGATGAACATGCAGGAGATCGCCACCATGGTGCAGGAAGAGATCCCCGTGAAGATGGCGATCTTCAACAACGGGTACCTGGGGATGGTGCGGCAGTGGCAACAGTTCTTCCACGGCCGTCGCTATTCGGCCACGCCCATCTGGAGCCCCGACTATGTCCGACTCGCCGAGGCGTATGGAATTCAGGGGTACCGCGTCGAGCGGGCGGACCAGGTGGACGGCGTGGTGCGCGCCGCGCTGGCCTACGAGGGACCGGCGCTCGTGGAGTTCCTGATCGAGCAGGAAGCGAACGTGTTCCCGATGATTCCGCCGGGGGCGTCGCTCAGCGAGCCGATCGAGTCGGAGACGGTCACGGTATGACGATGCAGCGCGCCGTCACCGTTCTCCTCGAGGACCGTATCATCACGTTCAATCGTGCCGTCGGGCTCATCCGACGGCGAAACCTGCCCGTGCGGAGCATCGCCGTGGGTCCCACGGTCACGCCGGGCGTCTCGAGACTCACCATCATGATCCAGTCCGACGAAGCGACGGCCGAACGCGCCGTCCAGCAGCTCGAGAAGGTCGTGGGCGTCCGGCAGGCGACCTCCTTTCCGGCCCGTGACGGCGTCACCCGCGAGCTGGCGCTGGTCAAGGTGCGCGCCACCGCCGATCGGTACGGCGAGCTCCTCGACGTCGTGCAGCTCTACCACGCCTCCGTGGTCGACGACGACCCGGAAGCCACGATCATCGAGCTCACGGGCTCCGAGGCCTTCGTGTTGTCCTGCATCCGCGCGCTCGAGCGCTTCGACATCCTGGAAGTGGCCCGGAGCGGCGCGGTCGCGCTCGAGACGGGCCTGACCGAGGCCGGCACCCGGATGCCGGCGAACATCTAACGAGAGACGGAGCAATGACGAACGATCCCACGCGCGTGTATTACGATGCCGATGCCGACCGGGGCCGCCTCGCCGGCCGCACCTTCGCGATCATCGGCTACGGCAGCCAGGGTCACGCCCATGCCCTGAACCTCCGCGACAGCGGTGCCAAGGTCGTCGTGGGCCTCCGGAAGGGCGGCGTCTCGTGGGAGAAGGCCAGGGCGGCCGGCCTCGACGTCCGAACGGTCGCCGACGCGGCGGCGGCCGCGGATGTGGTCATGATGCTCACCCCCGATCAGGACGGTCGCGCGATCTACGAGGGCGGGGTCGTCCAGGGCCTCACCCCTGGCAAGACCCTGATGTTTGCCCATGGGTTCAACATCCATTTCGACGAGATCGTGGCGCCCCAGGGCGTGGACGTGTCGATGGTCGCGCCCAAGTCGCCGGGACACCTGGTGCGCAGTGAGTTCGAAGCCGGGCGGGGCGTGCCGGCGCTGGTGGCGGTCCACCAGGACGCCAGTGGGCAGGCGCTGGCGAACGCGCTCGCCTACGCCGCGGGGATCGGATGCACGCGGGCCGGCGTCATCGAGACGACCTTCCGCGAGGAGACGGAGACCGATCTCTTCGGCGAGCAGGCGGTGCTGTGCGGTGGGGTGACGGCGTTGGTCAAGGCCGGGTTCGAGACGCTCACCGCCGCCGGATACCGGCCCGAGATGGCCTACTTCGAGTGCCTCCACGAGCTCAAGCTCATCGTGGATCTCATGTACCGTGGCGGCATGCAGTTCATGCGCTACTCGATCAGCGACACGGCGGAGTATGGAGACTACACCCGGGGCCCGCGCATCGTGACCGACGCGACCCGCGCCGAGATGCGAAAGATCCTCGACGCGATCCAGGACGGATCGTTCGCCCGGGAGTGGCTCGCCGAGAACCGGAGCGGTCGTCACAATTTCGAGCGCATGCGGCAGGCGGACCGCGACCACGCGATCGAGCAGGTGGGCGCCCGGCTTCGCGCCATGATGCCCTGGTCCGAGGAGGGGAAGGCGGCTCCGCGAGGGGCGCCCGAGGCCAGGGAGCCGACGCCCCGGAAGCCGGCAGCCGTCTCGTGACGGCTCCGCGAACCCTGTTCGAGAAGGTCTGGGACTCGCACGTCGTCCCCGGCGGGCCGGGATCCGGGCCGGCGCTGCTCTACGTTGACCTCCATCTGGTCCACGAGGTCACCTCGCCCCAGGCGTTCGAGGGCCTTCGCCTCGCCGGACGGCTTGTCCGGCGCCCCGAGCTCACCGTGGCCACGGTGGACCACAACGTGCCCACCGGGGATCGGCGGCTCCCGATCGCGGACGTGGTATCGGCCCGACAGGTCGACGCCCTGGTCCGCAACGCCCGGGAATTCGGAGTCGAGCTGTTCGACCTGGAGAGCCCGGAGCAGGGCATCGTGCACGTCATCGGGCCCGAGTTGGGGTTGACCCAGCCGGGGATGATCATCGTCTGCGGCGACTCCCACACTGCCACCCACGGGGCCTTCGGCGCCCTGGCATTCGGGATCGGGACCAGCGAGGTCGAGCACGTGCTGGCGACCCAGTGCATCGTCCAGGCTCGCCCCCGAACCATGGAAGTGCGGTTCGAGGGTAGGCCGGCGCCCGGGGTGACGGCCAAGGACCTGGTCCTGGCGCTCATCCGCCGGATCGGGACCGCCGGTGCCACCGGCCACGTCATCGAGTACACCGGGGAAGCCATCCGGGCCCTGTCCATGGAAGGCCGGATGACCGTGTGCAACATGTCCATCGAGGCAGGCGCCCGGGCCGGGATGGTCGCCCCTGACGACACGACATTCGCCTACCTGAGGGGGCGTCCCCGTGCTCCTCGGGCCGACCGGTGGGACCGGGCCACGGCCTCCTGGGCGCAGCTCCGAGCCGATCCCGGCGCCACCTACGACACCACGGTCCTCCTCGACGCGTCGGGACTCGCTCCCCAAGTCACGTGGGGCACCAACCCCGGCATGACGGCGGACATCACCGGGCGCGTTCCCGACCCGGCGGAGGCGCCCTCCGAGGCCGAGCGGCGGTCGTACGAGCGCGCACTCGAGTACATGGGACTGCGTCCCGGGACACCTCTCGAAGGTCTGAAAGTCGATCGGGTATTCCTGGGATCGTGCACCAACGCGAGGATCGAAGATCTTCGCGAAGCTGCCAAAATGGCGCGAGGCCGAAAAGTGGCAAATGGGGTCCGTGCGATGGTGGTTCCCGGGTCGCAGCGCGTGAAGGCGATGGCTGAGCAAGAGGGCCTGGACCGGATCTTCACCGAGGCGGGCTTCGAATGGCGGAATCCAGGCTGCTCGATGTGCCTCGGGATGAACGACGACATCCTGGGTCCGGGGGAGCGTTGCGCCTCGACATCGAACCGGAATTTCGAGGGCCGACAGGGAAAGGGAGGCCGAACTCACCTCGTGAGTCCAATCATGGCCGTCGCAGCGGCGGTGGAAGGGCGTCTGGTGGACGTTCGAGGGCTCATGCGGGGGTGATGGGCTCAATATGCAGGCAATACGAAGCTGGATACATAGTCAGAAATCACTTACAGTAGACATCGTAACTTACTCACAAGAAGTCTATTACTAGATTTACTTAAAGTAAATACTAATATCAATCTCCAAAACGACTGAATATTTATCCGAGAGCGTATGCAGCCCTTCATTTTGCATAGCGGACGTGCTGTTTCGCTCCCGCGAGCGAACGTCGACACCGATCAGATCATCCCGAAGCAGTTCCTCAAGCGCATCGAACGGACCGGATTCGGTCCTTCGTTGTTCTACGACTGGCGGTACCTCTCCGACGGCTCGCCGAACCCGGACTTCGAGCTCAACCGCCCCGGCGCGACCGGCGCCACGATTCTGATCTCGGGCTCGAATTTCGGGTGCGGCAGCTCCCGGGAGCATGCCCCATGGGCCCTCGCGGACTACGGATTCCGGGCGATCATTGCCCCGTCCTTCGCAGACATCTTCTTTGGGAACTGCTGTCAAAATGGCTTACTGCCCGTGGTTTTGCCAGAGGGCCAGGTCCGTGCGCTCGCCGAGCGCGCGGATTCGTCGCCGCACCACCGCGTCACGATCGACCTGCGGGAACGCCGCGTTCATGACGGTGAGGGCTTCGCGGCCACCTTCGAGTTCGATGACTACCGTCGCGAGATGCTTCTGAAGGGGCTCGACGAGATCGGGATGACCCTGCTGGAGGAACCCAGGATCGCCGCTTTCGAGCGGCGTCGCGCCGCCCTCACGGCTCGGAATTCGGTATGACCCGGTACGCGATCGCGGTGCTTCCCGGCGACGGCATCGGCCCCGAGGTCACGGCCGAGGCGGTCCGGGTCCTCCGCGCCGTTGCCGACCTGCATGGGTTCGTGATCGAGACGAGCGAGTTTGCCGTCGGCGCGGCGGGGGTCGCGGAGGCGGGCGACTCGCTGCCCGACGCCACCGCAGGCGGCGTGACGCAGGCTGACGCGGTCCTGCTCGGCGCGGTCGGGCACCCGTCGCTGGCGGCTGCGGAGGGGCGGCGCCGGCCGGAGGCCGGTCTCCTGGCACTGCGGAAGCTCCTCGGTGCGTACGCCAACCTCCGGCCGGTCACGGTTCATGCCGCCCTGCGCCACGCCTCACCCCTCAGGCCGGAGCGGCTCGACGGCGTCGACCTCCTGATCGTGCGGGAGCTCCTGGGAGGGCTCTACTATGGGCAGCCCCGAGCGCTCGACCGGGAGGCCGCGGTCAACACCATGCGCTACTCCGTGGGGGAGATCGAGCGGGTGGCCCGCGTGGCGTTCCAGGCCGCCCAGGGGCGCCGGAAGACGCTGACGTCGGTGGACAAGGCGAATGTGCTGGAGGTTTCGCAGCTCTGGCGGGAAACGGTGAGTCGGGTGGCGGCGGAATATCCCGACGTGCGCCTGGAGCACCTCTACGTGGATTACGCGGCGATGCGCCTCGTGGCCAACCCGGCGGCGATCGACGTCCTGCTGACCGAGAACCTGTTCGGCGACATCCTGAGCGACGAAGCGGCCGTGCTGAGCGGCTCGTTGGGCCTCCTGCCTTCGGCCTCGATCGGCGATGGGCCCGGACTGTTCGAGCCGGTCCACGGTTCGGCGCCCGATATCGCCGGCCGGGGCATTGCCAACCCGCTCGGCGCGATCGCGTCGGCCGCCCTGCTGCTTCGGTACGGGCTTGGCCAGGCGGACGCGGCCGACCAGGTGGACCAGGCGGTGGCCGGGGTCCTCGCAGCGGGCCTCCGCACGCCGGACATTGCCGCGCCGGGGGAGCCGACTGTCGGAACCCGCGAGCTGGGCGAGTGGGTCGCACGGGCGGTGCTCCGGGGGCAACTCGTCGAGCGGAGCTGACCGCTCAGGCGACCCTCGCGCGCCTCGACGGGCGAGCCCTGCCTCTAGGGATTCCGAACCTTCGAGCGCCTCAGGTCGGCCTGCTCCCACCACCACACCCATAGCGCCGCCCACCCCGTTCCGAGCAGCAGACCTGCCAGCACGTCGGTCGGCCAATGAACGCCCAGGTACACGCGCGAGAAGGCGATGAGGAGCGACACGAAGGCGGCCAGCACGAGCAGCGCGACCCGCGTGCCTCGCGCCAACGGCGCGGACCAGATCAGGATGCCGAGGCCGAACACCAGTGGCGCCATGGTGGCGTGACCGGAAGGAAAGGAGAGCCAGCCCGCCGAGGACAGCCTCGGAATGACGCGCGGGCGGTGGCGCTGGAACACCCACTTGGTCACGCCATAGAGGGCCCAGCCGCTCAGAGTGGCGGCGGCGTAGCCTGCCGCCTCAGGTCGACGGCGAATCATGGACAGGCGGAGGCTCAGGAGCAGGGCGAGGGGCACCTCGATTTCGCCGGCGCCGATGGCGCTGACCGATTGCATCACGATCGTCAGCTCGTCCGTCCTGAGCTGGCCGACGGCCAGCATCAGGCGAACGTCGAGCGCCTGGGTCCATCCGGCCAACACAGCGACTGCGACCGCGCCGAACAAGGCGAAGCAGACGCCCGCGAGGACCGCGCTTCGCGTCGCCCGGGACGCCGACTGCGGACGATCGACGGCCAGGGCGTTAGAGATCGGTCACCGCGCCCAGACTCGCGCTCGACACCTGTCGGGCGTACTTGTGGAGGACGCCGGCTGTGTAGCGGGCCGGCGGCGGCGTCCACGCCTCGCGCCGCTTCGCGAGCTCCTCCTCGCAGACGTCCACGGCCAACAGCCGTTCGTTCGCGTCGATGGTGATGAGGTCGCCTTCCTCGAGCAGGGCGATCGGCCCGCCGACGGCAGCTTCCGGGGCGACGTGTCCCACCACCAGGCCGTAGGTGCCGCCCGAGAACCGGCCGTCGGTGATCAGCGCGACCGAGTCGCCCAGGCCGGCGCCGATGATGGCCGAGGTCGGCGCCAGCATTTCGCGCATTCCCGGCCCGCCCCGTGGACCCTCGTAGCGGATCACAAGGACGTCGCCCGCCCGGATCCGACCATCGAGGATGGCGTCGAGGCAGGCCTCTTCGGACTCGAAGATGCGCGCGGGCCCGGTGATCCGGGGCTCCTTCACGCCGGCGATCTTCGCGACCGATCCCTCCGGGGCCAGGTTGCCCCGCAGCACCGCCAGGTGCCCCTGGGCATAGAGGGGGCGCGTCCAGGGACGAATGACGTCCTGGTCCGCACGCGGCGCCTCGGGCACGTCGCGAAGCGTTTCGGCGATGGTGTCGCCGCTGACGGTGAGGGCGTCGCCGTGCAGCAGGCCGTGCGCCAGGAGCATTTTCATGACCTGCGGCACGCCGCCGGCCGCGTGGAGGTCGGTGGCGACGTAGCGGCCCGACGGCTTGAGATCGCAGAGTACCGGGACGCGCGCGCGGATCGCCTCGAAATCGTCCAGGGCCAGCGGGACGCCCGCCGAGTGGGCGATGGCGAGCAGGTGGAGGACCGCGTTGGTGCTCCCTCCGAGCGCCATCGCCACGGCGATGCCGTTCTCGAACGCTTGCCGGGTGAGGATGGCCCGCGGCCGGATGTCGCGGCGAACCGCCGCCACCAGCACTTCGCCCGAGCGGGCCGCGCTGTCCGCCTTCTCGCCGTCTTCGGCCGCCATCGTCGAGGAGCGCGGCAGACTCATGCCCATCGCCTCGAACACGGAGGACATGGTGTTGGCGGTGAACATCCCGCCGCACGAGCCCATGCCCGGGCAGGCGTGGCGCTCGACGTCGAGCAGCTCGCGCTCGTCGATCCGGCCCGCGCTGAACTGCCCCACCGCCTCGAAGGCGCTCACGACCGTGAGGTCGCGGCCGTGCAGGTGCCCCGGCTTGATCGTGCCGCCGTAGACGAAGATGGCCGGAATGTTCATCCGGGCCATCGCGATCATGGCACCCGGCATATTTTTGTCGCACCCGCCCACCGCCACCACCCCGTCCATGCTCTCGGCGCCGCAGGCCGTCTCGATCGAGTCGGCGATCACCTCGCGCGAGACGAGCGAGTACTTCATGCCCTCGGTTCCCATCGAGATCCCGTCGCTCACCGTGATCGTGCCGAACAGCTGCGGCATGGCCCCGGCGGCGCGTACCGCCGCCTCCGCCCGCCGCGCGAGGACGTCGAGTCCCGCGTTGCACGGCGTGATCGTGCTGTAGCCGTTCGCGATCCCGATGATGGGCTTGCCGAAGTCGGCGTCGCCGAAGCCGACGGCGCGAAGCATGGCGCGGTTGGGCGCGCGCTGGACGCCGGCGGTGATCGCGGCGCTGCGGAGGGAGTCGGGCATGACGGAAATGTAGAGGGGGGGCGGTGAAGCCGTGAGTCGCGGGCCGTGGGAGATCCCACGACCCGCGACTCACGTCCCACGGGCGTCGCTACCGCGAACGCGCTATCAGGCCTCGCGGTGCATCAGGCGTCGTAGTACAGGAAGAACTCGTACGGGTGCGGCCGCAGGTTCATCGGCGCGATGTCCTTGGTCCGCTTCATCGTGATCCACGTTTCCAGCACGTCGGGCGTGAAGACGTCCCCGGCGAGCAGGAAGTCGTGGTCGGCCTCGAGCGCGGCCACCGCCTCGGCGAGCGAGCCGGGTACCGTCCTGATGGACGCCTTCCGCTCGTCGTGCAGCTCGTACAGGTCTTCGTCGATCGGGGCCGGCGGCTCGAGCTTGCGCTGGATCCCGTCGAGGCCCGCCATGAGCAGCGCCGAGAAGGCCAGGTACGGGTTGGCCGTCGGATCGGGCGCCCGGAACTCGACCCGGCGGGCCTTCGGGCTGCTCGAATAGGTCGGGATGCGGCAGATGGCCGACCGGTTCCGGGCCGAGTACATCAGGTTGACCGGCGCCTCGAAGCCCGGCACCAGCCGCCGATAGCTGTTGGTGGTCGGCGCGCAGAGCGCGAGCAAGGCCGGCGCGTGGGCGATGAGGCCGCCGATGTAGTGCCGAGCCGTCTCGGAGAGCAGGGCGTAGCCGTTCTCGTCGTAGAAGAGCGGAGAGTCGTTCTTCCAGAGTGACTGGTGCACGTGCATGCCCGACCCGTTGTCGCCGAACAGCGGCTTGGGCATGAACGTGGCCGTGTAGCCCAGGTTGTGACAGACGTTCTTCACCACGTACTTGTAGGCCATCAGGCGGTCGGCGGTCTGCACCAGGGTGCCGAACTTGAAGTCGATCTCCGCCTGGCCCGCCGTCGCCACCTCGTGATGCTGGACCTCGACCGGGACGCCCGCCTGGATCAGCGCCAGCATGATCTTCGATCGCACGTCCTGCAGTCGATCCACCGGCGGGACGGGGAAGTACCCCTCCTTGTGGCGCGGCCGGTGGCCGAGGTTCGGGCTTCCCCCGTTCCGGCCCGAGTTCCACACGCCTTCTTCCGCGTCGATATGATAGAAGGCCTCATGGGCGTTCTGGTCGAAACGCACGCTGTTGAAGATGAAGAACTCCGCCTCGGGACCCCAGTACGACGTGGTGGCGATGCCGGTGGTGCGGAGGTACTCCTCGGCCTTGAAGGCGATGAACCGCGGATCGCGCGAGTACGGCTCGAGCGTGAGCGGGTCGTAGATGTCGCAGGTGAGCGACAGCGTCGGCACCTCGAGCACCGGGTCTACGAACGCGCTGGACACGTCGGGGAGGAGGAGCATGTCGCTTTCGTTGATCGCCTGAAAGCCACGGATCGAGGAGCCGTCGAAGCCCAGCCCCTCCCGGATCATCTCCTCGTCGAGCGTCGCGGCGGGAATGGAGAAGTGCTGCCAGGTGCCCGGCAGGTCGCAGAACTTGACGTCCACGACCTGGATGTGCTGCTGCCGGATGAGGTCGAGCAGCTTGCCGACCTCACTGGTCTGGGGAGAGCGCTTCGCGGTGCTCGTGCGTGCGGTTGTGGCCATGGCGGTCTCGCGCTGGTGGTGGAGGTGGATCTCAGTGAGATGCCCCTGCGTCGCATCGCGAACGCAGGGGCATCGGGGACGCTGCGGGGCAGCGGGACGGGGGCCCGGGCGGTTCGCGATGGCGCGGCGACGGATTTCGGAAGGACTGGCGCATCGTGGCTCCGGGTACAGGGTCCGGCATCTCGACTAGCGGAGTATACGAACCGGCACTTTTCATGTCAAGAGAATCGTGCACACATTGCACAAAATGCTGTTCATAGGTGCAAACCTGACCGCAGTAGACGAGAATTGGGCCACAATGACTGCATAATATGCCTGAAGCCACCACCGCTTCACCCATCCCCAAAATTGCACTCACCCCCCCTCGACGGATGCGTTAAGCTTTACAGGGCCGTGGGTTCCACTGGGTTCCAACGGAGGTGTTCTGGCCCTGCTGGTCTGCTCGTCCTGTCACGCCCCGCTCCCCGAGGGCAACGCCGACTGTCCGCGCTGCGGCCCGGGGAGCCTGGCGTTGCTCGCGACCGGCGAGCTGCCGCTTCCCTCACCGCGGGTTCCGGAAGCCGATCGCGGGCCCGCGCTCGCGCGGGCGCTCGGGCGCAAATACCGGGTCGTTCGCCTGCTCGGCCGCGGGGGATTCGCCGAGGTCTACGAGGTCCGGGACGAGGACCTCCAGCGTCGGCTCGCGGCGAAGGTCCTGCGCGCCGATCTGCCCTGGAGCCCGGCCACGCTCGCGCGCTTCAAGCAGGAGGCCCGCGCCATCGCGCGCCTCAACCACCCCAACACGCTACCGATCCATTTCGTCGGCGAAGTCGAAGGGCTCGTCTTCTACGTGATGCCGTACTGCGAGGGGCGCACGCTGGCCGATCTGCTTCGGGCGGACGGGGCGTTGCCGTTCCACCGCGCGCTGGCCATCGCGGAGCCGATCCTCGAGACCCTGCAGCACGCCCATGAGGCCGGGCTGGTGCATCGGGACGTGAAGCCGGACAACATTCTCATCGAGTCCGGAACGGGGCGCCCGCTCCTGGTCGACTTCGGCATCGTGAAGGATCTGGATGGGGCGGCCGGTCACACGCAGACCGGCTTCATCGTGGGCACGCCATTGTACATGAGTCCGGAGCAGGCGCTCGGGCGGGACGACGTGGATGCTCGGGCGGACGTGTACGGAATGGGCGTCGTGCTGTTCCAGATGCTGACCGGCGCGCCGCCGTTCGAGGGGAACGATTCGCAGGAGATCGTCACCCGTCACCTGCACCAGCCGGTCCCGGTGGCCACCCTCTCGCGGGATCGCGTGCCGCCCTGGCTTACGGCGATCATCCTCCGGTGCCTCGCCAAACACCCGGACGACCGCTATCCGAGCGCGCGCGCCGTGCTCGAAGCGATCCGGGACGGACGGAGGGCAGGCCTGTCCACCCCGGTGCCCGGCGCGGTCCAGGACGACGGCGCCGCTCCGGCCCGCCTCCCGGCCGCCTCCGCGGAGGACGAAACGCCGACGGCCGCGATGCCCCGGGCTCGTCGTCGCGTCGGACGACGCCGGGCCCTCGTGGCGCTCGGTCTCGTGGCGGTGGTGGGAGCGCTCTGGGCATCGGTGCGGCCGCACGCATCGCTGGTGGTGTACAACCGTCTCACGGAGCCCATCGCGCTCACGCTCGACGACACCGGCTTCACCGTGCGCTCGGGCGATAGCCTCCGCCTGCCGCTGCGGCCGCGCCGACCGCTCGAGGCGCACTGGGCGATGGTGCGCCCTACCGCGGGAACCGGCCGGCCGCTGGGCGGGGAAGTGGAGGGCAGCATCGTGGCCGACGACGTGCGCGGCGACGTGCGCGAGGTCGTCGCCGCCGGGACGGGGGGGCGGCCACGGTTCGCGCCGCTGATCGTGAACCGCAGCGGCCGACGCATCGAGGCCGCGGTCGTGAGCGGCCGTGACACATTCGACTGCGCGTGCATCATCGCGCCCGGCGACTCGCTTCGGCTGGGCTACTACCCGCTCGACCGCACCAGCTCGGTTCGGGTCCGGGACACGGCTCACGCGGTCGGGAAATTCAATGCCATCCTCACCGGGGTGGACTCGATGTCCGGCGTGGTCGTCTTCCGGGTCATGCCGGCGTCGCTACTGACCCCGCTCAAGCCGGCGGTCGTCCGCCGTTCGCGTCCCCCGGAGCGTCGCGATCCGCTGCGGGGCTTTCTCCCCACTCACTGACGACCCGCGCCAATCACCTGATGACCTTCGCCGACCAGAACCCGGTGCCTTCCGCCCCTGGCCTGGAAGGGCCGCGGATGCCGGTCCTGCCGATCGCGCTGCTCCTGCTCCTGATTGTCGCCGCGGCGGCCGGCGTGCTGCTGCTGCTTCGGCCTCACGTGGCGTTCACCAATACGCTCACGGCGCCGGTGCGTCTGGTCGTGGGCAACGGGTCGCCACTGACCGTCGCGCCCGGAAGCACGGTGCGTGTCGGAGTCCCGCGTGGGCGAACGGCGGTAGTGCAGTGGCAGCTGCTTCGTCCCCGCTCGGCCGACGGCACGCCGATGGGCGAGGAGATGCGGGGCTCCTCAGTGCTGCAGCGCCCCTCCGGCACGACCCGTCTGCGATCGGCCAGCCGGACGGCCGACGGCGCGTATTTCGCGCCACTCATCACCAACGCGTCGACCCAGCCGCTCCGGCTCATCGTGAACGCCGGTCTGCAAGGCGCCCTGGATTGCGGCTGCGCCGTGCGTGCCGGCGGGCGCCGCGTCTTCATCGGTTACTACCGGCTCTTTCGGAACAGCACGGTGCAGGCGCGGGGGGTGGCCGCGCGATCGGCAACCTTCCAGGATCTCGGCGGACAGGTGACGGCGGCGGATGGCGCGGTGGGGCTCAGGTTCGAGGACAAGGATATGAGGTAGCGGTCGCGAGCGGCGGTTACGGCGAGTCGGCATCCCGCCGCCGCTTCGAGCGGAGCGCGCTCCCCGGCGTGACGGCCGCGAAGCCGTACTTCTCCCGCAACTGGTCGACCGCGGCGGAGAGGTCGCGCAGGCGCCGACGCCGGGGCGGCTCGAACAGGTCGGCCTCGGCGGCCTCGGACAGGTTTGTTGCGGCGACGCCGATGAGCCGCACACCGCGGTTCCGCACCCGCACTTCCTCGAACGCCGCCCGGAACAGATCGCGCGCAGCGCCGTAGAGCTCGGCGTCGAGATCCGTGGCCATCTCGAAGGTGTGACGGCGTGTCACGGTGCGGAAATCGTCGTGGCGCAGCTTCAGCGTCACCGTGCGGGCCACCAGATGCTCGTCGCGGAGCTGGCCGGCGACGCGGGCGGCGAGCAGCGACAAGGTGGCCTCGAGCTGGGTGGGGTCGCGAAGATCTCGCGACAGGGTCGTCTCCCGACTCACGGAGCGGGGCAGCCGGTCCGCGCGGAGCGTGGTGCCGCCGTACCCGTGCGCGCGCCGCTTGAGAGGCCGCGCTTCCGGGCCGATCAGCCGCTCGAGCGCTCCCTCCTCCATCCGCTGAACCTGCCAGACGTCCGCCAGTCCGAGCTCCGCCCAGCGCTCCGCGGTCCTGGGGCCGACGCCGGGCATCGCCCGCAGCGCCAGTCCCGCCAGGAACCCCTCCTCCCATCCCGCGCGCACCTCCATCAGGCCGCGCGGCTTGGCGGCGTCGGACGCGAGCTTCGCGATCATCCGGTTCGGTCCGATGCCGATGCTGCAATCGAGCCCGGTGTTTGCGCGCACGGTGTCCCGGATCTGCTCCGCGACGGGAAGCAGGGACACCGGATAGAGGCGCTCAGTCCCGGCGAAGTCGAGGTAGGCCTCGTCGAGCGAGGCCATCACCACCGTCGGGCTGAAGCCCTGGAGTACCGCGCGCACCGCGCGCGAGGCGTCGCGGTAGTCGGGGAAGGAGCCCTGGAAGAAGGTCGCCGCGGGACACAGGCGGACCGCCTGCGCGATGGGCATCCCGGCGTGAATCCCGAAGCGCCGCGCCCCGTAGGAGGCGGATTGGACCACGCCGCGCTGATCGCGGCGCCCGCCGACGACCAGGAGCTCGACGTCGCGAAGCTCGGGATGTCGCTGTCGGCAGACCTCGACGAAGAAGGCGTCGAGGTCGACGTGGAGGATGCGTGCACCCATGCTCTCAAATTAGCCCGGCCGAGTGCCGGACGTGTGGCGCCGGACCGGCCGGCAGTTCCATCGACGCGCGCCCTCGCTACTTTTCGACGTCCTCGCTCGCCCGCTCGCGCTCCCGAAAGGTCCGTCTGATGCACGTCGGCTTCCTCGGCCTGGGCGCCATCGGCGCTCCCATGGCCGCGCATCTCGCCCGTCGTGGCGGCCTCACGGTCTGGAACCGGACCGGGTCGCGGGCGACCGCCTTTGCGGCGCGCTACGGCGCGACCGCCGTGGCCACGCCGCGCGAGGCGGCGGCAGCCGAGGTCGTGATCACCTGCCTCAGCACCTCGGCCGACGTGGTCTCGCTGCTCGACGGCCCCGACGGGCTGCTCGCGGGCCTGCGGCCGGGCACCCTGTTCCTCGACTGTACGTCCGGAGACCCGGCGACCTCGCGGCGCATCGCGGCTCGCCTGGCCGAGCAGGGCGTGGCCTTCGCAGACGCACCCGTCAGCGGCGGCACGAACGGCGCCGAGTCGGGGACCCTCACGATCATGGTGGGCGCGGACGCGGCGACGTTCGCGCGGGCCCGGCCCGTGCTCGAGGCGTTCGGGCGTCGCATCGAGCACGTGGGTCCGGTGGGCGCAGGCGACGCGCTCAAAGCCGTGAACAACGCCCTGCTCGCGGTCAACATCCAGGCGGTGGGCGAGGGACTCGCGGCCCTGGTCAAGGCGGGAGTCGCGCCGCGCCTCGCGCTCGACGTCCTCAACGTCTCGAGCGGGCGTTCCTTCGTCAGCGAGGTGCTCGTGCCCGAACGGGTCCTCACGGGAGCCTGGCCACGAACGTTCCGGTTGGCCCTGCTCGAGAAGGACGTCGCGATCGCCACGGACCTCCTGGCCGAGACCGGCGTGGCCGGGCCGATCTTCGAACTCGCTCGCTCCGTGCTTGCCAGCGCGCGGTCGACCCTCGGCGAGGCGGCCGACTACCTCGATCCCATCCGGCTCACCGAGCGGCAAGCAGGCGTGGAGATCCGCGGCTGATGCCCACTTGCCGCGGTGGGCCCCTGTCGTCAGCTTCCCTCCACTTGCCCGGACAGAGCGAATGAGCGACTGGGGAATCACCACCAAGGTGCCCGCGGAAGTCGTGCTGGCCGAGGGCATCACCCTCGCGGGCGACCTGCATTTGTACGCCCGTACCACGTACCCGCCCGGGCCGGAGACGCCGCTCGAGATGCTCAATCGGGACGACGGGTTCTTCGCGCTCACGCTGGAGGGCGGCGGGGTCACGTTCATTCCGAAGACCCAGGTGGTCGTCGTTTCCTGCCGGGACCGGCCGCGTCTCCTTGATCCCGAGCGGGAATCGGCGGCGCGGCACATCGAGCTCGAGGTGGTGGTGCAGGGTGGGACGGAATATCGTGGCCGTGCCGCGCTCGAGCTGCCGCCGTCGCGGGCGCGAAGCCTCGACTATCTGAACGGACCGGGCGTCTTCTTCGTCCTCGGTCGCGACGACATCAGCTGGTACATCAACAAGTCGCGCGTCCGTTTCGCGCGCCCCCTCGACTGAGACTGCCTGTGGCCCGGCTCGATCGCCTGATCCAAGTCCTGCACGAACAACGCGCCGACGCGCTGCAGCTCACCGTCGGCAAGCCGGCGGCGCTGGTTTCGAACGGGTCCGCCCGTCCGCTGACCCGCGAGCCGCTGACGGACGCGCAGATCCTGTCGCTGGTGCGCGAGGTCGCGGACCCGGCATCGATCCCGCGACTCGGGGGCGGCGAACCGGTGAGCTTTCCGTATCGCTCGCCGAGCGGCCCGGTGACCGTCGCGGTCACGCCCGGCGCCGGTGGGCCGCTGGTCGAGGTCCGCGCCGACGCGTCCGCCGCGCCGACGGCCGGCGGGGCCGTCGTCACCGGCGGGCGGAGCAGCGCCGAGCTGGCCGAGGCGCGCGCGGTCATGGACGAGCTCTTCCACCTGCTGGTGAATGCCGGCGCGTCCGATCTCCACCTCCGGTCGAACGAGCCGCCGCTCCTGCGGCACCACGGCGTGCTGGGCCGCCAGGACCGCCCGCCGCTCACGCCCGAGCGCCTGGAAACGATGCTCGTCAGCATCATGACCCCGCGCGAGATCGCCGAGTTCCGCGAGGTCGGAGACACCGACTGGGCCTACGAGATCGACGGGCTCGCCCGGTTCCGGTGCAACGCCGGGCGCGACCGGCACGGACCGATCGCGGTCTTCCGCGTGATCCCGACGACGGTCCGCACCGCCGACGACATGGGTCTCTCGCGCGAGGTGCAGAACCTCTGCTACCTGACGAAGGGGCTCGTCGTGGTCACCGGCCCCACCGGCTCGGGCAAGAGCACGACGCTGGCGGCCCTGGTGGACCTGATCAACCGCACGCGAACTGACCACATCATCACGATCGAGGATCCGATCGAGTTCGTGCACCAGAGCAAGCAGTGCCTGGTGACCCAGCGGCAGGTCGGCGTCCACACCCGGTCGTTCAAGCAGGCGCTCCGGGCCGCGCTCCGAGAGGATCCGGACATCATCCTGGTCGGCGAGATGCGCGATCTCGAGACCGTCTCGATCGCGATCGAGACGGCGGAGACAGGCCACCTGGTCTTCGGCACCCTCCACACCACGACGGCGGCCTCCACGATCGACCGCATCATCGATCAGTTTCCGCCCGACCGGCAATCGCAGGTGCGGGTGATGCTCTCCGAGTCGCTCCGGGGCGTGATCGCGCAGACCCTGTGCAAGAAGATTGGCGGCGGGCGGGTGGCCGCCCGCGAGATCCTGCTCTCGATCCCGGCGGTGTCCAACCTGATTCGCGAGGGGAAGACCTTTCAGATCCCGTCGGTCATGCAGACCAACCGGCGGGTGGGCATGGTCACCCTCAACGACGCGCTGATGGAGCTGGTGGAATCGAAGCAGGTGGAGCCGAAGGAAGCGTACATGAAGGCCGTCGAGAAGGCCGGATTCGCCGCGGCGCTCAAGGCGAAGCGGTATGACGTCTCCTTCCTCGGCGAGGGATGACGCGGGGCGGCAGGCGCCCGCTGTGTCGCCCATCCTCGTTCTGGTCAACCCCCAGGACATCGTCAACATCGCGAGCGCGGTTCGCATCGCCAGGAACTTCGGGATCGAGCGCATGCGGCTCGTGGACCCCGAGGTGTTCGATCCGTGGCGGATCGAGGGGATCGCGCACAACACGGCCGACTTCGTCGCGCGGATCGAGATCCTTCCGACGCTCGAGGCTGCTCTCGCGGACTGTGTGTCGAGCTTCGTGCTGACCGGCCGCGAGCGTGCCGCCAAGCGGCGGACGCTGCGGCCCAGGGAAGCGGCGGCCGAGCTGGTGCGGGACCTGCGCACGGGCCCGGTCGCCATCGTCGCGGGCCGCGAGGACAGCGGGCTCACCAACGCCGAGCTCGATCTGTGCCGCACCGTGGTCACGATCGCAACCGATCCCACGCACCCGTCGCTCAATCTGGCGCAGGCAGTTGCGATCATGGCATACGAGACGTGGAACGCGCGGGGCGGGGAGGCGTTCCCTCTCAAGGCTCCCCGCCGCGAGGCCGCGCCGGCCACCTCGGGCCAGCTCGAGGAGCTCTTCGACGACTGGCACCGGGCGCTCTGGGCCATCGACTTCTTCAAGACCCGGCGCTCGGAAAGCGTGATGCGCTCGTTTCGCGAGTTCGTCTTTCGTGCCGACCTCGACGGCCGCGAAGCCTCGTTGGTGCGCGCGATGGGGATCGAGGTGGCGCGGTATCTCCAGCGGGTAGGAGCCCCACTGGCAGGCGCCCCGCCGGTGGCCGGGGACACTTCCGTGGACACTTCCGACGAAGAGGGGGTATGACGAGAGCACGCTCGAACGCCTACTGGGCGGCCAACCGCTACAGCGACGAAGCCAGCGAGCCGGCCGCGGCGGCCCCCCTCAAGGACCTGCCGGCGGCTGCCGCGTCGCGGTTCCGAACGCTGCGGACGGGCCTCACCGCGCTCGGCGGCGTCGCCGAGGTGGTGCGCTACATGGGAGTCTCGTGGCGCTGGGCGTGGGAATATGGCGTGGGCAACCGGAAGCTCTGCTGGGTGCACGTGATCGGTGACGCTCTGTCGGCCACCTTCACCCTGAGCGATGCCGAAGAGGATCGCCTCGGACGGGCCGGCCGGGTGCCCGCGGAGATCCGGCGTGCCATCGACGAAGGCCAGCGAACCGGCCCGCTCAAATGGTGCTGGCTGCTGCTGGACGATCGCCGCTCGGTGGACACGTTCCTGCGATTCGCCGCCCGAAAGGCCGAGTGGCTGGGCGAGCGGCCAGCGCCGCAGCGGGCCCCGCAGCTTCGCGCGCGCCGGCGGGCCGGCAACGGCCTCGAGGATCCCGAATAATAAGGTCGGGATAGACCATGGGTCGGGTTGTGTACTAGGATGCGGCGAATATACTTCGGCGCGCTCTTGGCCGGGCGCGATTTCGTTCGGGCACGCGAGCTAGCGAAGGCTGTACGAGCACTCGGCGGCGTCTCCTTCACCGTTTGGGATCGATAATGCGTACGTTGGCTCTCGTGGCCGGGGGCGTGGCGGCCTCTGCAATCGTGGCGCTGCTAGCGTTCGGAGGTCATTCGACCCAGGCGCAGCAAGCCAAGCCCGCCGCCGACTCGATCGCGGCCCCGGTCATTTCCGACACCGGAGCGCTCGAGGGGCCGCGCCAGCCGATCTTCTTCCGTCACGACATCCACGCCGGCCAGTTCAAGCTCCAGTGCCAGTACTGCCACTACTCGGTGGCGGTCTCGACGGAGCCGGGCATTCCGTCCATCCAGACCTGCATGGGCTGTCACCTGGTCGTGAGCGGCAGCGACAGCGGGGCGAAGACGGAGATCAAGAAGCTCCGTCAGGCCTGGACCGACAAGAAGCCCGTCGAATGGGTGCGCGTTCACTACATCGCACGCCATGCGCACTTTCCGCATCAGCGGCACATCAAAGTGCTCGGCCCGAACGCCTGCACCACCTGCCACGGCGACGTCGATCGCATGCCGCAGGTCTTCAAGGTGAACAACGTCAACAACATGGGTTTTTGCATCACCTGCCATGTCGAGCGGAAGGTCTCGCGCGACTGCTCGGTGTGCCACTACTGATGGTGAGGAACCGCGATGTCTGAGGTCGATCGTCCGGCCGGGATGGATCGCCGCAAGTTCCTGACGGTGCTCGGCACCACCAGTGGTGGCGCGCTCGCACTGTCCGGGTGCTCCACCAGCCACGTCGAGAAGCTGGTGCCGTACCTGGTGCAGTCCGAGGATCAGATCCCGGGCGTACCCACGTGGTACGCGAGTACCTGTACGGAGTGCGGGGCCGGCTGCGGCGTGCACGTGCGCACTCGCGAGGGACGTGCCGTCAAGCTGGAAGGCAATCCTGAGCACCCGGTCAACCAGGGCAAGCTGTGCTCGCGCGGCCAGGCGGCGCTCCAGGGCCTCTACAACCCGGGGCGCATCAAGGCGCCGATGGCCCGGAAGCCCGATGGGTCGTTCGGAGAGATCACCTGGGACGACGCCATCGGCCGGCTGGCCGCGAAGCTCGGAGGTGCCGCGGGCAAGGTCGCGGTGCTGAGCGGCGCGGGCCCGGGAACGTTTTCGGAGTTCCTCGCCGAATGGACCGCCGCGCTCGGCGGCAAGGCGGTCCGCTGGACGCCGTTCGACCACGAGCCGGTCCGGGCGGCGAACCGCCGCGTGTTCGGCGTGGACCAGCTCCCGGCGCACGATTTCGGCAAGGCGCAGTACATCCTCTCCTTCGGCGCGGACTTCCTGGAGACCTGGCTCTCGCCCACCGAGAACCAGCGCGGTTTCGCCCAGGCCCACGGATTCGCCGACGGTGACGTGGCCAAGTTCGTCTATGCCGGTGCGCGCCGGGATCTCACCGGGCTCAACGCGGACCAGTGGCTGGCGGTTCGCCCCGGCACCGAGACGGTGCTCGCCCTCGCGATCGCCAACGCGGTTGCGACCGCGAACGGCGCGCCCGCCGGCGTGGCCCAGGCGCTCGCCAAGTTCACGCCAGCCGCGGCGGCGCAGGAAACCGGCGTGCCGGCCGACCAGATCGAGCGCGTCGCACGCGAGTTCGCCGCGGCCAAGCCCAGCCTGGCCGTCGCGGGCGGCGTGGGTACGCAGCACGCGGGCGCGACCGAGCTGTGTGCCGCGGTGAACCTGCTCAATTTCGTCGCCGGGAACGTCGGCCAGACCGTCCTGTTCGGCCCCGAGCTCGCCGCGGCCGACGGCTACGCCGCGTTGGCGCAGCTCGCGGCGGCGATGGACGGCGGCCAGGTGGCGGTCCTGCTGGTGCACGACGCCAACCCGGTCTACGCACTGCCCAAGGCCTCGGGCTTCGCGGACAAGCTGAAGAAGGTGCCCTTCAAGGTCTCGACGTCGGTCTTCCTCGACGAGACGGCCGCCCAGTGCGACCTCCTGCTCCCGCAACACCACGCGCTCGAGCGGTGGGACGACCTTGCGCCCCGCGCCGGCGTGCGGAGCCTCATGCAGCCGGTGATGGAGCCGGTGTTCGATACCCGCTCCGCGGGTGACATCCTGCTGCTCGCCGCCAAGAAGGCGGGCGGCGCGCTCGGGAAATTCACCGATGCGAGCTGGGAGGCCCGGCTCAGGAGCCGTTGGCAGGCGCTCGCGGACGAGGCGAAGGCGACCAGTCCGGACGACTTCTGGCGCGCGGCCCTGCAGCGCGGCGGCGTCTTCGCGGAACCGGCGCCGCCGGCGTCGGTCGCCCTCGCGGCGAGCGCGGCGGACATCGCGTACACCAAGCCGGCGTTCGAGGGCAATGGGAGCTTCGTGCTCCTCGCCTATCCGCACGGCCTGCTGCACGACGGCCGCGGGGCCAACAAGCCGTGGCTGCTCGAGAATGCCGACCCCGTCACCAAGATCACGTGGCATTCCTGGGTCGAGGTGAGCCCCGAGACGGCGCGGCGGCTCGACATCCAGGATGGCGAGATCGTGCGACTCACCTCGCCGCACGGCGCGCTCGAGGCGCCGGCCTACATCCATTTCGGACTGCACCAGGACGCCGTCGCCGTGCCGTTGGGGCTGGGCCACACCGAGTACGGGGCGTTCGCCAAGGGCCGCGGGGTCAACGCGCTCGACCTGCTGGGCGCGCCCACCGGGGAATACGTGGCCTATGTGTCCACCCGGGTGACCCTCGAGAAGACCGGCGCCTTCCGGAAGCTCGCGAGCGTGCAGGGCGTCCCCCGGCAGCTCGGGCGCGGCATCGCCGAGGCGATGCCGGTCGCGGCCGCGCAGAAGGGGCTCACGCTCCAGGAGTTCCACCTGGGCGAAGGCGAGGGCGAGCACGAGGTTAACGAGCGCGAGGTGGAGGCGCTCAAGGGGTGGAGCGAGGCCCAGCACCGGGCCGCCACCAAGGGTGACTACACCCGGGATCTGCCGCAGTGGGGGATGGCGATCGATCTCGCCCGCTGCACCGGCTGTCAGGCGTGCGTGACGGCCTGCTACGCGGAGAACAACATTCCGACCGTCGGTGAGCAGGAGATCCTCAAGGGCCGGGAACTCACCTGGATCCGCATCGAGCGGTACTGGGAGGGTGGCGAGGAGGCGGGCGAGACGCCGTCGGCGCGCTTCATTCCGATGCTGTGCCAGCACTGCGGCAACGCGCCGTGCGAGCCCGTATGTCCCGTGTACGCCGCGTACCACACCGCCGACGGCCTCAACGGCCAGGTCTACAACCGGTGCGTCGGTACCCGGTACTGCGCCAACAACTGCCCATACAAGGTGCGCTACTTCAACTGGTACAAGTACAACGAGATGGCGTGGCCCGAGCCGCTCCACCTGCAGCTCAACCCGGACGTCACGGTGCGGGCCCGCGGGGTCATGGAGAAGTGCACCTTCTGCATCCAGCGGATCCGAGGCGCGCAGAACCAGGCCCGGCTCGAGGACCGGCCCATCCGCGACGGGGAGTTCACCACGGCCTGCGCGCAGGCGTGCCCGTCGGACGCGATCGTGTTCGGCAACGTGCGCGACCCCCAGAGCCGTGTGGCGGCGATCAAGCAGGACCCCAGAGGGTACCACGCGCTCGAGGACGTCAACACCCGCCCGGCGGTCACGTACCTGGCCAAGGTCCTGCAATCGGTGGAGGCCTGATCGATGGCTGTCGTCGCACACCCGACCCCCACCGGCGCCAAGCCGGAGCTCGAGATCACCCAGACGCATGCCGACGTCACCCGCGACGTCGTGGCGACCCTGGGGCAACCGAGCACGGGCTACCTCCTGCTGCTGGCCTGCGCCGTCTCGGCGTTCCTCCTCGGCCTGCTCACGTTCCTGATCCTGGTCAAGGACGGCCTGGGCCATGCCGGATACACCCCGCCGATCTTCTGGAGCGTCTACATCACGACGTTCGTGTTCTGGATCGGCATCGGCCACGCGGGGACGCTGATCTCGGCGATCCTGTTCCTGTTCCGCAGCCCGTGGCGGACCGCGGTGTACCGCTCCACCGAGGCCATGACGGTGTTCGCCGTGATGACGGCGGCGCTGTTCCCGATCATCCACATCGGGCGCCAGTGGATCTTCTATTGGCTGCTGCCGTACCCCAACCAGCGCTGGCTCTGGCCCAACTTCAAGTCGCCGCTCCTCTGGGACGTCTTCGCCATCTCGACGTACTTCACGGTGAGCTCCACCTTCCTCGTGTTCGGCCTGATCCCGGACGTCGCGGCCGTCCGTGACAAGGTGACGGGCTGGCGGAGGTCGGTGTATTCGCTCGCCTCCGTCGGCTGGCAGGGCACCGACAATCAGTGGCGCCACTACTCCCGCGCGTACCTCTATCTTGCCGCGCTCGCGACGCCGCTGGTGCTGTCCGTGCACTCCGTCGTAAGCTGGGACTTCGCGGCGTCGATCGTTCCGGGCTGGCACGGGACGATCTTCGCCCCGTACTTCGTGGCCGGCGCGATCTACTCGGGCCTCGGCATGGTGCTCACGCTGATCATCCCGCTCCGCCGGACGCTCCGGATCGAGCACATGATCACCGAGTACCACTTCGATAACCTGGCCAAGCTCACCCTGTTTACCGGCTCGATCCTGTTCTACGCCTACGGAATGGAGTACTTCGTGGCGTGGTACAGCGGAAATACCTTCGAGCAGACGACCTTCTTCCGTCGCGCGTTCGGCTCGATGTGGTGGGCCGGCTGGACCATGATCATCTGCAACGCCTTCGTCTCGCAGCTGCTCTGGTTCCGGAAGATCCGCACCAACCTGACCTCGCTGTTCGTCATCTCGATCTTCATCAACCTCGGGATGTGGTTCGAGCGCTTCGTGATCATCGTCTCGTCGCTCAGCAACGACTACATCCCCTGGGCCTGGTCGAATCCGACCATCACCTGGGCCGACTGGGGCATCCTGCTCGGCTCCTTCGGGTGGTTCTCGATGTGGTTCCTCCTCTTCGCGAAGAGCTTCCCGATCGTCGCGATCCAGGAGATCAAGGAGATGATCCCGATGCCTCGGAAGCGGGGGGGAGGGCACCACTGATGGCCCTGTCGAACCGCCGGACCCCGGGCGTGCTCGCCTCGTTCGTCCACGTGGACGCGGCGACCGAGGCGATCCGGGCCCTCCGCGCCCGCGGGCACAGGAACATGGTGGTCTACTCCGCCTCGCCGAACCACGAGATCGACGAGGCATTGGAGCACTCGGTGAGTCCCGTGCGGCTCTTCACCCTCATCGGCGGGCTGACCGGCTGCGCGGCCGGGTTCGGCATGACGATCTGGATGTCGCTCGACTGGCCGCTCATCGTGGGCGGCAAGACGATCGCCTCGATCCCTCCCTACGTCGTGATCGCGTTTGAACTGACCATCCTGCTGGGCGCGCTCAGCACCGTCGTGGCCGTGGCGCTGTTCAGCGTCCTCATGGGCAAGCGCGGGATCGCCTACGACCCCAGCTACAGCGACGATCGGATCGGCATCTTCGTCCCGGGCGGGGCCGATCAGCAGGGCGCGGTCGAGCAGCTGCTGCGGACGGCGGGAGCCGTGGAGGTGCGTCGTGAGGCGGCGTGAGTGGTGCCTGGCCGGCCTCGCCGCGCTCACCGTGGCGACCACCGGCTGCGATGTCTGGTACAACCGGGTCCCGTCGCCGGACGATCTCTGGCACGTGATCCCCTGGTTCGACCACATGATCCGCGCCAAGTACGTCCACCCGTACCAGACCGCCGCCGTCCCGCGCTACACGCCACCGGGCATCGTGCCCGTCACCGGCGGCGAGCCCGACTGGTCGGGCGAGTGGACGACCGGGAAGCTCACGACCGCGAACGCGCTCAAGAACCCGTACGCGGCCGGCGCCGGGGACACCGTCAAGGCGAAGTCTGCGGGCCCGTCCGTGTCCGTCATTCCCCGGGACATCGACGCCGCGGGCGACACGCTGTTCCAGACCTACTGCGCGGTGTGCCACGGCACGGCCGGCGACGCGAAGGGACCCGTCTCGTCGCGGATCGGCGCGCCCTCGTTGCTCACGGGGCGGGCCCGTGGGTACTCGGACGGCTACGTCTACAGCATCATTCGGTATGGTCGCGGGGTGATGCCGCGATACGGCGACAAGGTGTATCTGCCCAGTGATCGGTGGGCCATCGTCAATCACGTGCGCAAGCTCCAGGGGCAGGTGCCCCTCGCGCCCGAGCCGGCGGCGGCGGCGGCGGGCATCCCGCCCGCGCCGAGCGCTACCGGCTCGACCGGAGAGAGGCCCCGATGAGTCCCACGCTTCGCGAGCGGCTCGCCCAACGCGCGGTCGCCGGCCGGTATGATCTCTTCCTCGGCCTGGGCGGCGGCCTGGCCGTGCTCGGCCTCATCTTCATCGCCTGGGCGGTAAACGCCGGGCAGACGGTCCGGGTCTGGCACCTGGTGCACGTGAACTGGCTCTACTTCACCGGCCTCGCCACCGGAAGCGTGGCGTTCGTGGCCGTACAGAAGGTCACCAACGCCAAGTGGTCCGGCATGATCATCCGGTTCGCCTCGGCCTCGGCGGCGTTTCTTCCCGTGTCGTTCGTGGCCCTGGTGCTGATCTTCACGGCGGGATACTCGGCGATCTACGGGCCGATGGTGGCTGCCACCCACGGGATGCAACACGGGAAGGTGGTGTGGCTCTCCCATCCTTTCATGTTCGCGCGCCTGTTCATCGGCCTGGGCTTTCTCACGGTCCTCGCCTGGCGGCTCGTGCGGGCGGACATGGTGCCCGACCTGCTCGCCGTGCGTGCGGTCGTGCCGGCCAATCGGCGGGCGCTCTACGACCGGTGGACCCGCGGCTTCGACGGGAGCAGCGAGGCGAGGTTCGCGCTCCAGGAGCACATCGGACGCCTGGCGCCGGGCTACGTCGTCACCTATGCGATCGTGCTCACGCTGATCGCGTTCGACGGCATCATGGCGCTTCAGCCCCACTGGTTCTCGAACCTGCTCGGCGGATTCTTCTTCATGGGGTCGTTCCTCGGCGCCCACATGCTGCTGGCGCTGATGACCATCTACGGCGCGTCGCACCTGGGCGTGACCGACCTCGTTTCGCCCAAGCAGCGCCACGATCTCGGGAAGCTGTGCTTCGGATTCACGGTGTTCTGGACCTACCTCATGTGGGCCCAGTTCCTCGTGATCTGGTACGGCAACCTTCCGGAAGAAACCGGCTTCGTGTTCACGCGTCTCTGGGGCCACTGGCTGCCGGTGGGCAAGGTGGTGCTCATCGGCATGTTCATCGTGCCGTTCTTCGGCCTGCTCGGCGTGGCCCCGAAGAAGGTCAGGGTGACGCTCGGCTTCTTCGCGACCATCAGCCTCGTGTCGCTGTGGCTGGAGCGCTATCTGCTGGTGATGCCGTCGATCACGCTGCAGCCGGGGCCGGTCTTCCGCCTTCCCGAGGCCGGCCCGACGCTGCTCTTCATCGGCCTGTACCTGCTCGCCTACGCGCTCTATGCTCGGACGTTTCCCATGATCTCGCCCGGCCTGGCGGAGATCACGCTCGAACGCGAGCGTGGACACGCCAGCGCGCTGATCTCGGCGGAATACGAGCACGAGGAGAGCCCGAAGGACTACGTCTCACCCGACGCGGTGGAGCGGCGGGGCCACCCGCGCGAGTAGGCCGGGAGGTCGCCTGGGCAACGCGAAGGGGGCATGCCTGTGAGGCATGCCCCCTTCCTTGTTCGCTCAGGATGACCCGCGAGCTACTTGCTGCGCATCTCCGCGTTGAGGCGGCGAATCATGGCGCGGAGGCTGTCCGCCGGGAGGTCCCCGGTGATGGCCAGCATCCGGTCGCCGACCTGCATGGCCATGGCGTGGCCGCCGTCGTTCACGCGCGCGCTCGAGTCGCCGGCCCGAAGCAGCGAGTCCACATCGGCTGTCGAGCGGCGCGACAGGATCTCGGTTACATCCGTGGCCGGCCCCTCGATCGTGCGGATCACCTGGCCCGAAGCGAGCTGCTGAGCCACGACGGTAACGGGCCGCGAGCTCTGCTCGCCGCTCTGCACCTGCACCCGCACGACCGGCAGTCCGTCGATGTGCGGCAACCGCTCCCCCGCCTCCGCCTTGGCGCCGTCCCAGGACATCGTGCGCCACATCCCGTCGAGGTCATCCTGCCGCCCCGACGGATCGAGGCGCGTGAGCTCGAGCGTCGGCTTCGGCGCGAGCACGCTGAGCGTGGCGTCGCGGGCTGCCTGAGCGGAATCCTGCGAGGGCGCGACGACCTCGCGTGGGCGGGAGGACGGCTTCACCGTGCGCGCTGGTGATGGGGGCGCCGGACGGGCCACCGGCGACCGGTGCGAGGGCTCGGCGGCCACGGGAACTGCGCTGGGTGCGGGAATCGAAGGGGCGGGAATGGAAGCTGATGACGGGGTACGCACCGCCGTGTCGGACGCGCGGGCCACGGCGGACGTCGCTTGCCGCGCCTGGCTGGTGCGCAGGAGCGAGCTCGCACTCCAGCCGATCCCGACCGCCGCGACCAGACTGGCGGCCCAGGCCACGACGTGGATCCGGCGCCGCCGCCGCGTCTCGACCTCGGCGGCATGCCTCCGCAGGCGATCGAACGCGGGCGGGATTGCTGGAGGCGGCGCCAGGCGCGCCAGCAGCGCCGTGGTCCGGTCCCGCAGCGCGGCGATGCCGTCCCGGGTGGCACGGCAGGGCGGGCAGTCGGCGAGATGACTTTCGATCTCGACGCACTGCGTCCGGCTCAGCGCCTGGTCCAGATAGGCGTGCAGCTCGTCCTCAGGAATGTGCCGCATCGGTCCCCGTTCGGGTTTGCTGACGATCATGCGCGTCGACCAGCCGACGGCGCGCACGCGCCAGCGTCGTTCCCACGGCGCCGACCGCCAACCCTGTCTGCGCCGCGATCTCGGGATAGCTCAAGCCAGCATCCCAGAGCAGCAGGATCTCGCGGTCCCTCGGGGTGAGCGTGTTGAGGGCATCCTGGACCGAGGCCATCTGCTCGTCGTGCTCCACGGTGTCGTCGGCAGCTGGCGTGATCGTGGGCTGCGCGATCGGGTCGCCCTTGAGAAGCGTCAAGTGGCGCTTCCGCCGCATCGCCGCACGCGCCTCGTCACGTGCCAGGTTCGCGGCCACGGCGAAGACCCAGGCGCGTGGCTTCTCCGGTCGGTGCGACAGGGCCCGAACGAAGACTTCCTGGGCCAGGTCCTCCGCCCGCTCAGCGTCCCATACCTTGCGGTACAGGAAGCGAACGACGGCCGTGTAGGTGCTCTGGTACAGCTGTTCGAGGTCGTCAGTCACCGACCCTCCAGAGATGTCCAACGAGGCGCGGTCTCCGCTCAACTACCGGGGAGGCCGGAACGCCAGAAGGGACGGCCAACCTCCAGATTCTTGCACACTTGCGCCCGTCAACGGCGCGCGGCACGACGCCGCGGCCCGAAGATACAGCCGGGATGGAGTCCCCGGTTCTTGGGGGGCCATTCGAAGCACAGATCGGGCTTGGCCGTGCGGCCGTCGGGCCGATGGCGGCCATGCAGGCTGCAGGAGACGCCGTCGGCCTCGAGATAACCGCAGGCGGAGATCATTTCGACTTCGAGGCTGTAATCACCACCCCGCTCGATCTTGCATAGGTACGGCGAACGCCGTGATCGCACCAGAGCCTCGAGGCGCTGCTGCCCTCGGGTGCACATGATCTCCACTTGCAGGTCACGGCAACACGCCGCCTTGCGCGTGTTGTCGGCGGTGCGGCACGCCGCCGTGGCGCACGGGTTCTCCGCCGCCGCCGCGCTCGCGAGGACGGGAAGCGAGCGGGGCGGCAACGGCAGGCTTCGGACGGTGTTTTGGCACCCCTCCACTACCACGAAGCGGTCCCCGCCGAGCTGGAGCGCCTGTAGCTCACGCCGAGGGCTGCGGGGCACGGGGCCCGAGAAGCCATGCGCGCGGCAGTGCGCGACGTCGCCTTCCTGGTGCAGATAGCGACACGGCACGTGCAGCACCGCATCGACGTACAAGTCGCCCTCACCCTCCCACAGCTCGAGAAAGTCGATATTCTGGGTGTGGCCCAGGAGCCAGGTCGCCTCGTGGTCCAGGGACTCCGGGCCCTCCTCGAGCTCACCGATGCGCAGCGTGACACGGAGGCTGCGACATTGGGCCCCGAGGCTGCGGCAGGGCGGCGCATTCTGAGCCGTCGGAGGGCGAAGCGGGCGAGACGGCGCGGAGATCGTCATGATAGCCTAACCTAACGCGGCGATGCCGCTGCGGCTCCCTCTTCCTTTCAGAGGGGAGCAGAGTATACTTGGGGTCTTGTGAAAGGGTTCACAAGGTCGGCAACTTTCCTGTTTTCGGAGGCGAGAGCGGCGATGCGTGTGACATCCATGGTGGCGGGGCTGGCCCTCGTTCTGGCAGCCTGCGGTGGCGAGAAAAAGGCTGACGAGCAAACCACGACGACTGCGGCCCCGGAACAGCCGGCGGCAGCGGCGCCTGCTGCCCCTGACGCCGCTGGCGGCGGCAACCACGACGTGAACATGGTGCTCGAGGGCAGCACCTACAAGTTTGATCCGTCCGACCTGACCATCAAGTCCGGCGATGTCGTGACGTTTCACAACAAGAGCGGCGGCCCGCACAACGTGTCGTTCTGGGCCGACAGTGTTCCGGCCGGTGCGGCAGACAAGCTCAAGGCGGGTATGCCCGATCAAATGGCGCCCCTCGAGGGCCCGCTGCTCACCGAGCAGGATGGGACATACAAGGTCAGCTTCAGCGGCGCTCCGACGGGTGACTACAAGTTCTACTGCCTTCCGCACCTCGCGCTGGGCATGCACGGCAAGATCACCGTTCAGTAGTTCGCGAAGGAACGGAGCACGCAAAGGGGACTCCTCCACGGAGTCCCCTTTTTTTCATCCGCGCCATCATCGTCGCGGCCTCCGGTCCCGGCCGCAGGCCGCCCGGACGGCTTCAGACCACGCGGACCCGATAGGCTCCGAGCGCTACGAGTCCACCGACAGCAAGCCCGGCCAACGCGTCGACGCCATAGTGCATCTGGCAGTAGACCACGCCCACCGTCAACAGCACGGTCGGCACGAGCAGCAACAGGCCGAGGCGTCGAGACCCCATGGCCGCGGTCACCGCCGCCGCCACCGTGGCCGCGACGTGCGAGCTGGGAAAGGCCGCCCCGTAGGAGCTGCCTTCCGCGAGCGTCTCGTACACCAGCCGCGCGGCCGGGTTCGCCACGAACCAGTCCGCCGGTCGCGGGAACACGTAGTAGGGTCCGGCCACCGGGAAGAAGATGAACACCAGGTAGCAGAGCACGAACGTCGTGAGCACCGTGAGCACGAACCGCCGGACCGCGACGAGGTCGCCGCGCCAGAGGAAGTAGCAGGCGGGGACAGTAATAATGAAGTAGTAGGCGAAGTACGCGCCGTGGAGCACGGTGGACCAGAACACGCTCGGCGCGGCCTGCCACCAGACCCGGCTGACCTGGGCGCCGAACAGCGTCAGCTCCCAGTGCTGCACCAGCGCGTCGTGCGCCCGCACGACCCCGCGGTTGAGGACGTCCAGCTGACCGTAGAGGCCGACGAGGAGCAGCAGGGGATAGATCTCCCGGATCGCCTGGCCGAGGCGTCCGAGGCCTGGCCTGCTCAGAAGGGCGACGAGCAGCGCCGCGAAGCCGTTCGCGACCACCAGCCACCAGCACCCGGGCTGCGACGGCGCGCGGCGGATCGCGACGACGGTCACGATACCGAGGTAGCCGAGGAGGACGAGGTCGACCGGCAGCAGGCCGGCCTGGCGAGGCGAGGGCGAGCGCACCGAGGCGCTGGGACGAACCGCTACAGCCATCCCGCCGCCCGGTACCACTGATACGTCTCCTCGAGCCCGCTGCGCAGATCGTGCGCCGCCTGCCAGCCGGTGTCGCGCGTGAGCGGGCTCGGGTCGCCGGTCCAGGCCGGCTGGAAGAACTCGTTGGCCTTGTCGGCGGTGAGAATGGTGGCGTGACCGGTGAGCCGGGCGGCGGCCTCGGTGATCATGAGTACACCGCGACCGATCGTCGCCGGCACGCGGATGACGGCCGGCGACTTCCCCATCGCGCGGCCGACGGCGCGAGCCATGTCGGCGCCGCTGAAGACTTCGGGATGGCAGGCGTAGTAGGTCCGGCCGACCGTGGCGTCCGAGATCCCGGCCGCGACGAGCGCCTCGGCGAGATCGGCGCCGTGCACCGCCGACAGCTCCTGGGAGCCGTCGCCCAGCACCGGCGCGACGCCGAGCCGGGCCAGCCGGAACACCTTGAGCACTTCCTGGTCCCTGGGGCCGTAGACCAGGGGCGGCCGAATGATGGTCCACGGCGAGCGGCCCGCGGTAACGGCCTGCTCGGCGGCGAGCTTGCTGCGGCCGTAGGCGGTGACCGGTCGGGGGGCCTCATCGCCCCGGAGCGGCCGTCCCTTGATCGTCGGACCCGCCGCGGCCATCGAGGAGACGAACACCAGCCGTCCGGATCCCGCGCGCTCCAACGTGTCGACGATGTTGCGGGTTCCATCACGATTGGCCGCCATGAAGTCCGCCTCGCTCCGGGCCGCGACGACGCCGGCAACGTGGTAGACGACGTCCTGCCCGTCCATCGCGCGCTCGAGCGCCCCCCGGTCGTGCAGATCTCCCGCCACCACGCGGACGCCGAGCGGCGTCAGGGCCGCGGCCTTGCTCGCGGAACGGGCCAGCGCGGAGACCTCAGCCCCCCGGCGGCGGAGCGCTTCGACGAGGTGACTGCCGACGAACCCCGTGGCGCCGGTGACCAGCGCCTTCATATCGGCCGGTCGTAGAGCCGGTAGGTCTTGTAGACCTTGAACGTCATCTTCTCCAACCCGGCGTTCATGGCGGGATTGTCCTCGAGAATCCATCCCGCCTCGCCCCAGTAGATCCCGCGGTCGCCGGATTTAGTCCAGATCCAGTGGTACAGCATCGCGTCCACGCCCCTCCCTCGATACTCGGGCAGGATGCCGAGCAGGAGAATGCGGGCGCGGCGAATCTTCCGGGTCTTGAGGGCCCACAGAAGCTTGAGGACCATCGGGAACATCCGCCCCGAGCGATTCTGCTGAAAAACCACGTTGAGATCGGGCAGCGCGAGGCCGAACCCGATGACCTTCCCGTCCTTCTCGGCGATCGGCACCAGCTCCGGAATCACGACCGGCTTGAACTGCTCCGCCAGATGATCGATCTCATGGTCGGTCATCGGGACGAAGCCCCAGTTCTTCTCCCATGCGGCGTTGTAGAGCTCCTTGATGAGCTCCACCTCGGCCTCGAAGTTCTTCACGTTGAGGGGGCGGAGGGTGATGCCCATGCGCTGGCGGATCAACTCCGTGCCGCGGGCCAGCCGCTCGGGCACGGGCTTGTAGCGCTCGTGGTCTCCACCTTCGTAGACCAGGAGGTCCTTCGCCTTCGCAAATCCCGCCCGCTCGAGCAGCGCCACGTAGTAGCGAGGGTTATGCGGCATCATGATGGTCGGCGGCGTTTCAAAGCCGTCCACGAGGAGCCCGCACTCGTCGTTCACGGAAAAGGACGCCGGCCCGCGGAGCACGTCGTGGCCCTTGCCGCGGCACCATTCGGCCGCGATTGCAACCAGCGCGTCGGCGACGGACTGGTCGTCAACGCACTCGAAGAAACCGAAGAATCCCACCCGGTCGCCGTGGGTCTCGTTGTGCAGGCGGTTGCTGATCGCCGCGATGCGGCCGACGGCCTCCCCGCCGCGCTCGGCGAGGAAGTACTCGGCCTCGGCGTGCTCGAAGAAGGGATTCTTCTCGCGGGAGAGGAGCAGCGCGACATCCCGACGCAACGGCGGGACCCAGAGCGGGTCCCGCGCGTGGAGCCGGTACGGCAGATCGATGAAGCGGTGAACGTCGGTCCGCTCGCGCGCCGCGCGGACGCGCAGCGGCTCGGTCAGATGACCCCCAGGTCCCGTCCGATGCGCGCGAACTGTTCGAGCGCGAAGTCGATCTGCTCGAACGTGTGCGTGGCCATGACGCTCGTCCGGAGGCGGCATTGGGTCGGCGGCACGGCTGGCGGCGCCACCGGGTTCGTGAAGACGCCCGCGTCGAACAGGCGGCGCCACATGAGGAAGGTCTTCTCGAGCGGACCGATGAGGACCGGTACGATCGGGGTCTCGGTGGGCCCGATGTCGAAGCCCAGGCTCCGGAACCCGTCCTGCAGCCGGCGGGTATTGGCCCACAGGTAGTCACGGCGTCCCGGCTCGTCCTGCAGCACCTGAAGGGCCGTGAGCACGCCGGCGGTGTTGGCCGGCGGAAGAGAGGCCGTGAAGATGAGAGGCCGACTATGGTGCTTCAGGTAGTGAATGACGTTTTCGCTCGCGGCGACGAAGCCGCCGATCGAGGCCAGCGACTTGGAGAACGTGCCGGCGATGATGTCCACCTCATCTGTCATCCCGAAATGGGCGGCCGTGCCATCGCCATTGGGGCCGAGAACGCCGAGCGCGTGGGCGTCGTCCAGCGCAAGCGCGGAACCGTACTTCCGGGCGATGCGGACCAGCGACGGCACGTCGGCGATGTTGCCTTCCATCGAGTACACGCCGTCCACCACGATCATCGAGCCCTTGCCCGACCCGTTCCGCTCCATCCGACGCTCGAGGTTGCCGAGGTCGCCATGGTTGAAGCGCTCGGTCTCGCCGTAGGACATCTTCGCGCCGTCCACGATCGAGGCGTGATCGAGCTTGTCGAGGTAGACCACCTCGCCGCGGCCGACGAGACCCGAGATCAGGCCCAGGTTGGCGGTGTAGCCGGTCGAGAAAACGAGACAGGCCTCCTTGCCAAGGAACTCAGCCAGGGCGTGCTCGAGCTGCTCGTGCAGATCGAGCGTGCCGTTCAGGAACCGGCTCCCCGTGCAGCCCGAGCCATAGCGGCTGAGCGCCCGGCTGGCGGACTCGAGGACCTTGGGGTGGTGGGTCAGTCCCAGGTAGTTGTTCGACCCAAGCATGATCCGCTTCTGTCCGTCGATGACGACGACGGTGTCCTCCGATTCGGAAATCGGATTGAAGTACGGATATAGACCAAGCGCCTGGAGTTCCCGCGCTTTGGTGAATTCGCGGCACTTGTCGAACAACGCGACCTGTTGAAGTTCTTGGGTGTCCACGGCGCCTCAGCCTGAAGAGGAGTGAGGAGGGGGCCTCACATCGCTTTGTAACAGAATGGTTTAAACTAGCAACCGGCCCAGCATGACACAAGTTGCAGGGGCCGGCTCGGCGGCCCCGACCCGCCCCCGCAAGGCCCGCGCCGTTTCGGAACCAAAAGGCCTCGCTTGACTTCGCTTCCGGGAGGTCTGAGGTTATCCGCATGGCCTCCCGCCGATCGTTCCTCAGGAGTTGCGCTCTCGCCGGCGCCGGCTTGTTCGGTTCGGGTGTTCTGGGCCGAGGTGAGCGTCTCCTCGCGTCGGTTTCCGACCCGGGCGATCCCGAGGTACCGAACGAAGAGGTGGCCCGGATTCTCAAGGATCTCTTCGGTGACCGTCCGATCCGGAAGGGCCAGCTCACGCTGGACATGCCGGCGGTCGCGGAGGACGGTCGCATCGTTCCGGTCATCATCGAGAGCGGCCTCCCGATGACGCCCGACAACTACGTGAAGGCCGTCCATCTGATCGTGGACCACAACCCCGACCCCCATCTGGCCGCGTATCACCTGACGCCCGCGATCGGCTCGGTGGCCATCCAGACCCGGATCAAGATGAAGCGCACTACCTGGGTGCGCGCGATCCTCGAGACCTCGACCGGTGACGTCTGGGCGGCCTACGCCCACGTCAACGTCTCGCTCAACGGGTGCGGGTGATGACCATCGGCGACGCCCGCATCCGGATTCCCGACCGCATCTCGCGCGGCGACCTCATCACGGTGAACGCGATCGTGGTCCACCCCATGGACACCGGGTTCTTCCGCACCGCGGAAGGGCAGGCCATTCCCGCGTACTTCATCCGTGAAGTCGTGGTGACGTACGGCGAGGACCAGGTGGCCCGGTTCGAGTGGACGTCCGGCGTGAGCAAGGACCCCATCGTGAGCTTCACGCTCACCGCAGACAAGGAAGCGCCGCTCACGATGGTCTGGACCGACAACAAGGGCGGCGTCTACCGGCAGTCGGTCACCATCGCCTTCGCCGCGGCGTAGCCGCATGCCGGGCCGGGCTTCTCGCCCCGCCTTCCCGTGACTCCTCTCCCCACGCTGCTCAGTCTGCTGTCCGGCCTCGTGACCGCCACATGGGTGAGCGCGGATACGTCGCGAGCCCCGGCCTATACCCCCCGGCGTCTCGCCGACGGGGTCTACGCCGTGCTGGGCGATACGGGCCGTGGCTCCGAAGGCCGATCGAACGCGGGCTTCATCGTCACGACGGACGGCGTCGTCGTGGTGGACGCGCTGGCGAGCCCACGTGAGGGCGAAGCACTGCTCAAGACCATCCGCCGGGTTACCACACAGCCGGTGCGGTGGCTGGTGCTCACGCACCATCATCCCGATCACACGTTCGGCGCCGTCGTCTTCCGGCGCGCGGGAGCCAAGGTCATCGCCCATCCGGACACGCGGACGCTCGCCAGCGAGGGCGGGCCTGATGCCCTGGTCGCCGACTGGGTGCGCGTGGTGGGACTCGACGCGATGCGCGGGTTCGAGTTCGCCGACACGCCTGACCGGCCGGTGACCGGCCGGGATACGCTTCGGCTGGGCGGCCGGACGATCGTCCTCGACCACCCGGGAGCGGCGCATACGGCCGGCGACCTCATCGTGTGGCTTCCCAAGGAGCGGGTACTCTTCGCGGGCGATCTCTTGATCGAGGACGGCGTCACGATGGTGGTGGATGGGAGCGCGCGCGCGCTTCGGCGCAGCCTGGACTTCATCGACAGCCTCGGGGCCCGGATGGTGGTCCCGGGGCATGGCGCGATCCCGGCGGACGCGGCCGCCCTCGTGGCTCGGACACGTGCGTACATCACGGGCCTCGAGGACGACATGCGATCAGCGGTCGAGCGCGGCGTCCCGATGCAGCGGGCGCTTGCCGCGCTCCCGCCGCCCGAGGAGAACCGCCCGGTCTCGCTCAATTCACGCCGCCGGCGGAACGCGGCGCGAGTCTATGTCGAGGAGGAGCACGCGTACATGGGGCTGGAGGACTCGCTCCCGTGAAACGACGATTCGGGACCGCTCTCGTCTGGGCCTGGCTATGCGGTGCGTGCGCGGGACCCGCGGCCGCGCCGGCGCCCGCCTCCTCGACGCTGCCGCGGCTGATTTCGACGGAGGAGCTCGCGCGATGGCAGGCGGAGAGCAACGCCGTGGTGCTCGACGTACGGACCGATGTGTTCACTTACCTGAAGGGCCACCTTCCGGGCGCCGAGTATCTGAACACGGAGACGATTCGGGCGAGCGAAGGCGGGATCCCCACCCGGCTGCTCTCCGCGGGTGCCTATCGCGAGCTGTTCGGACGGCTCGGCATCGCCTTCGACCGCCCGGTGGTGATCTACAGCGCCGGCGAGACCCACAACATCGACGCCACGTTCCTGGCGTGGCTGCTCGCAGGCTTCGGCCATCCCAAGGTGTTCGTGCTGGACGGCGGGTTCTTCAAGTGGCAGCTCGAGCAGCGGGCGGTCGTACAGCCGTATCCGCGGCTCCAGACGACCTCGTTTCCCGATCGCCCGTTCCACCCCGAGGCGGCCGTCCTGTCCGAGGTACAGCAGGCCATGAGCGCGGGCGGCCTGCTCGTCGATGCGCGGCCGCCGGACCAGTACGCGGGGCAGGCCGGTTCGCAGATGCGGCACGGGCACATACCCGGGGCGATCAACCACTACTGGCAGGACGATCTGACCCAGGAGGGCTTCGGACACGTGTGGAAGCCGGCGGCCGAGCTGCGGCAGGCGTACGCCGCGCAAGGAATCGTGCCCGAGCGCGATATCATCGCCTACTGCAACAGCGCCACCGAGGCGAGCCACGTCTACTTCACCCTGCGGTACCTGTTGGGCTACCCACGCGTCCGGATCTACGTGGGCTCGTGGACCGAATGGGCCGAGAATACTTCGCTCCCGGTGGCCACCGGCTCCGCGCCGTAGCTGCGTCAGCGCGCATGCAGCCAAGCACGAAGGGGGCATGCTCGAGCATGCCCCCTTCGTATTGCCGTGGATGTGGATGCAGGATGCCCTATCGCATCGCGATGCCACTTCGCAGCTGGCCCGGCCGCCAGACCCGGCCGCCCCGCATCACCAGTTCGACCGCCTCGAGGTTGTCGATGTTTTCCAGCGGATTCTTGCCGACCAGCACGAGATCGGCGTAATGCCCCGCCACGATCGTTCCGAGCTGACGCCCGGGATCCCCGCCGATGGCGCGGGCCGCGTCGCGCGTCGCTGCCAACAGCGCGGCAGTAGGGGACAGGCCGATCGAGTCCACGTAGAGGCGCAGCTCGTCGAGGAGGGACGCGCGATCTCCCACCGGCCCGTACGCGACGTGGTCCGTACCGGCGCTGATGCCGACCCCGTGCTTCACGGCCTCGCGGGTGACCTCCATGCCGAAGGCGGCGGCGGCCCGAACGTAGTCCTCCTGCAGCGAGGGCACGTGGCGCACCCGCGAGTCGTAGGTGGCCACGCTGTGCCGCGTGGCGTCGAGGGTGGGTTCGAACATGACCCCGTGCACGGCCATCGAATCGAGGGTCGCGAGGATGCGCGGGTCGTCCGCGGATTCGGCCGTGGCCACGCGCGCGGTGGCCGACTGCAGCGCTCCGTCGTTCACGAGCGTATCCCGATCCTCGGGCGAGAACAGCTCGCCCGCCATGCCGGCAGCGTGGACCACGCCGTCCATGCCCGCCCTGGTCTGCTCGCCGACGCTCGCCGGCTGGGGCCAGGCATGTCCCCAGACCGGCATGCCCATCCGGTGCGCGGCCGAGGTGAGCCGGCGGATGCTGACGCTGTCGAGCTGCGCGTAGAGCTTGAGCCCCATCGCCCCGGCTCGGCGAGCCTGCGCGACGACCGAGTCGGGATCGTCGTTCCGATCGAACAGGATGGGATTCCAGCCCAGCCACTGCATGGTGAGGGCGGGCGCCTGCCGGTACTGAACGCCGCGCTCCGTCTGCATCAGGCGCATGGCGGGGTAGAAGAAGCGCCGGCCGGCCACGAGCTGCATGGCGTAGACGCGCGGGGCGGCATCGAAACCCGACACGCGGGAGAGCAACGCCGCCGGGCTGGTGCCCATGTCGCGAACCGTCGTGATCCCTTGGGCGAGCAGGTCACGGAGGTCGAGACCGAGATCCTCCACGGCGCTCCCGTTCTGCAGGAAGAGCAGGTGCACATGGCTGTCGATGAGGCCGGGGATGAGATACATCCCCTTCGCGTCGATGACCTTGGCGCCTTGTGGCACGGGGCACTCCCCGGCGACACCGGCGCACAGGATGCGGTCGCCGCGCACGACCGTGACCGCATTGGTGACGGGGGCGCGTCCGGTGCCGTCCCAGAGGGTGGCGCCGACGATGGCGGTCGCGGGATTGACGGGTGGAGGAGGAACGAGCCTGGCTGGGGGCGCGCCACAGGCGGCGGCCACAAGGCCGGCCAGTCCGGCGAAGGCGGATAACGCGACGATCCTCATGGGCAGCCTGCTCCATCTTGCCTCGAGCACTGGCACCGAACTACGGCACCGCAAACTGCCCGATTCCTGCTACAAGATGCGAACGGACGGAACGATCAAGCGGTGATACAGAAGCAGTAGCACGCCGTGACCCCGGCCACCAGTGACGACGGGCAAAGGCCATGCCCGGTGCTTCGCGTGCGTAGTCGTCCGGTTGCGGCAGCCTCTCTGGCTCCATAGTGTTACCGGCGTGACCACCTCCCAGATCCATCGCCCACGACGCCGGCGGCGCACCGACGCCCTGCGGCGGCTCGTGCGCGAGCATGAGCTGGCCGCCGCCGACTTCATCCAACCGATTTTCGTGGTGCATGGCGCCGGCGTGGAGCGCGAGATCGGCTCCATGCCCGGCGTCTTCCACCTGTCCGTGGACGAGTCGCTCGACCGGGAAGTGGACCGCGTCCGGTCGCTCGGGATCGGGGCGGTGCTCCTCTTCGGGCTGCCAGCGGCGAAGGACGAGCTGGGCACCGAAAACTTCGCGGAGGACGGCGTGGTCCAGCGGGCGCTCCGCCGGATCAGGGCGCGCCACGAGGATCTGCTGCTCCTCACTGACGTCTGCTGCTGCGAGTACACCAGCCACGGACACTGCGGGGTCCTTCGGGAGGGTGTGGTCGACAACGACGCCACGCTCGAGATCCTTGGCCGGGTGGCCGTGACGCACGCGCGGGCCGGAGCCGACATCGTGGCGCCCAGCGGCATGATGGATGGCATGGTGCGGGCGATCCGAGCGGCGCTCGACGGCGCCGGCTACGCGGAGCGAGGCATCCTGAGCTACGCCGTGAAGTATGCCAGCGCCTACTACGGCCCGTTTCGCGAAGCCGCCGACAGCGCGCCCGCCTTCGGCGACCGGCGTCAGTATCAGATGGATCCCGCGAACGTCCGGGAGGCGCTGATCGAGGCGGCGCTCGACGAGGCGGAAGGCGCCGACCTGCTGATGGTGAAACCCGCGCTCGCCTACCTCGACGTGGTGCGGGCCGTGCGCGAGCGGACCTCGCTCCCGCTCGTAGCGTACAACGTGAGCGGCGAGTACTCGATGGTAAAGGCGGCCGCACGCCTGGGATGGATCGAGGAGCGTCGCGTGGTGCTGGAGACGATGACGGGCATGCGCCGGGCGGGCGCGGACGCGATCATCTCCTACCACGCCAAGGACGTCGCGGCCTGGCTGGCGGAGGAGCAGGGACGATGACGGAGGTGCGCGCGGCCCGAACGACGAGCGCATCCGAGCGGCTGTTCGCCGCTGCCCAGCAGGTGCTGCCCGGCGGCGTCAACAGTCCGGTGCGGGCGTTCCGAAGCGTCGGCGGCACGCCGAGGTTCATCGCGCGGGGTCAGGGCCCGTGGATCGAGGACGTGGACGGCAACCGATACGTGGACCTCGTGCTGTCGTGGGGCCCGTTGATCCTCGGCCACGCCCACCCGGAGGTGCTGGAAGCCGTCGTGGAAACGGCCGCGCGCGGGACGACCTACGGCGCGCCGACCGAGCTCGAGGTGCGACTCGCCGAGCGTGTCACGACGACCTTCCCCTCCATCGAGATGGTGCGCTTCGTGAGCAGCGGCACGGAAGCGGCCATGAGCGCGGTGCGCCTGGCGCGAGCGGCCACGGGACGCAAGGCGATCGTCAAGTTCGACGGATGCTACCACGGCCATGCCGATTCGCTGCTCGCCTCCGCCGGCTCGGGCGTGGCGACCCTGGGGCTGCCCGATTCTCCGGGGGTCACCCAGGCGACGGTCGCGGACACCCTCGTCGCGCCGTTCAACGATTTGGCCGCGGTCGAGGCCGTCTTCGCCTCACGCGGACCGGACATCGCGGCGGTGCTGGTGGAGCCGGTGGCCGGCAACATGGGTGTCGTGCCTCCGGCCAAAGGGTTTCTCGAGGGGCTTCGCGAGCTCACCCGGCGCGCCGGCGCGCTTCTGGTGTTCGACGAGGTCATGACCGGCTGGCGCGTGCACCCGGTCGGCGCGCAGGTGCTCTACGGGGTCAGGCCGGACCTCACGATCCTGGGCAAGGTGGTCGGCGGGGGGATGCCGGCCGCCGCGTACGGCGGGCCTCGCGCGCTGATGGAGCTCATCGCGCCGGCCGGGCCGGTCTATCAGGCGGGCACGTTGTCCGGCAACCCGGTCGCCATGGCGGCCGGACTGGCGACGCTCGAGGTCCTCGCGCGACCCGGCACCTGGGAGCGCGCGGAGCGGTGGGCGGCCCGCGCCGCCGAGGCGATCACGCGCCGGGCGGGCGAGACCGGCGTCCCGGTGACCGTGCAGCGGGTCGGGACGATGCTGACTCCGTTTTTCACGGACGTCCCGGTGCGCGACTACGCCGACGCGAAGCGATGCGACCGCGCCGCGTACAATGCCTTCTTCCATGCCATGCTCGAGGGCGGCATTTACCTGGCGCCTTCGGCCTTCGAGGCCGCCTTCACGTCCGCCGTGCACGGCGACCCGGAGCTGGCGGCCCTCGAGGCCGCCCTGGCCTCGGCATGGGCGCGGTAGCGATCGTCGGGGGTGGCGTCGCGGGTCTCACCGCCGCCTATCGCCTCAAGCAGCGCGGGATTCGAGTGGTGGTGTACGAGGCGGCGGACCGCGTCGGGGGGATGGTTCGCACCGACCGGCGGGAAGGGTACGTCGCGGAGCTCGGGCCCACCTCGATCGCAACGCCGGCCGCCGGGCTGCGGGGGCTGATCGGCGAGCTCGGTCTCCAATCGAGCGTCGTTCCGGCCTCGCCGGCTGCGCGGAACCGCTACATCGTGAAGAAGAAGAAGCTCCGCCCGCTTCCCACTTCACCGCAGGACTTCCTCACCACGCGCTTGCTCTCGAACGGTGCCAAGCTCGCCGTCTTCGGCGAGCCGCTGGTGGATGCCGCCGACGGATCGGTCGACGAGAGCGTCGCCACCTTCATCCGCCGGCGATTCAACCAGGAAATCCTCGACTACATCGCTAACCCGTTCGTCGCGGGGATCTTCGCGGGTGATCCCGAGCAGCTCTCCGTGCGCCACGCGCTGCCGCGGCTCCACGGCCTCGAGCGCACGCACGGCTCCGTGATGAAGGCCTTCGCGGGCATGATGCGGGCGCGGCGGCGCGACGAGGACGCGGCCGGGGAGGACGTCACCGGCGGAATGTTCTCCTTCCGGACCGGACTGCAGGAGCTGCCGGACGCGCTCGCGCGCGAGCTGCACGCGGAGATCCGGCCGCGGGCCGCGGTCACGCAGCTGCGCGCGGGGCCCAAGGGGTGGGCCGTGGGCGCCGCGTTTCAGGCGACCGAGCTCTACGACGCCGTCATCTACGCGGCGCCGGCTCACTGCGTGGACGAGGTGGACCTGGCGTTCCCTGCCGGCGACCGCCTCAAGACCCTCGCGAGCATCACGCACCCGCCGGTCGCGGTGCTGGGGCTGGGGTTCCGCCGATCGGAGGTGAGTCACCCGCTCGACGGCTTCGGCTTCCTGGTGCCCGAGGTCGAGCGCCGGAGCGTGCTCGGCGTCATCTTCTCGTCGACCATCTTCGCGGGACGCGCGCCCGATGGCCACGTGCTGCTCACCGCCTTCATCGGCGGCGTGCGCCACCCCGACCTCGCCAACGCGGATCTGCCGACCATCACCGCGCGGGTCCACGACGACCTGCGGTTGCTGGTCGGCGCCGTGGGGGAGCCGACGTTCCGGACGTTTCAGCTGTGGCCGAAGGCCATCCCCCAGTACGATCTCACCTACGGCCGCTTCAAGGACATCATGGACGAAGTGGAGCGGCGCAACCCTGGATTCGCGCTGGCCGGATCGTATCGCGAGGGAGTCGCCGTCAGCGAGGCGGTCGCGTCCGGCGAAGCAGCGGCCGAACGCGTCGCCGGCGCGGTACCGGCAGGCGCGGGCAACGCGTGAGCTCGCCGCTCCGCATCGGGACCCGCGCCAGTGCCCTCGCGCTCTGGCAGACCGAGCACGTCCGGGCCCGACTCCGCGCCTCGGGCTTTTCCACGGAGCGGGTCGAGATCCGGACCACGGGCGACATGGTGCAACACATTCCCCTCGCGCAGATCGGCGCCCGCGCGCTGTTCACCCGACAGATCGACGACGCCATGCTTGACGGCCGGATCGATCTCGCCGTGCATTCGCTCAAGGATCTGCCGACGACGCTACCGGACGGAATCGCGATCGTGGCGGTGGACGAACGGGAAGACCCGAGCGACGCGCTGGTGGGCCGCGGGCCGATCTCATGGGATGATCTTGGTCGGGGCGCCGTGCTCGCCACGAGCAGCCTCCGCCGGCGGGCCCAATTGCTTCATGTTCGCTCCGACCTCGAGGTCCGCGATATCCGCGGCAACGTAGACACCCGACTCGCCAAACTGGCCGCGAACCCGGAGTGGTCGGGCATCCTGCTCGCGGCGGCGGGCCTCGTGCGTCTTGGCCTGGCCGACAGGATCGGGCAGCGGCTTCCTCCGGAGATCATGCTGCCCGCCCCCGGCCAGGGGGCGCTGGCGCTGACCGCGCGTACCGGCGATCTCCCCGCCGTGGCCGCCGCGGCGCGGTCGATTCACCACGGGCCGACCTCGCTCTCTGTCGCCGCGGAGCGCTCGTTTCTCCGCACGCTCGAAGGCGGCTGTCAGGTGCCGGTCGCGGCGCTCGCGGTGCTCGCCGACGGCACCCTGCGACTCCGCGGGAGGGTCGTCTCGCTTCGTGGCGAGCGCGGGGTCGACGGAGAGGAGATCGGCCCCGTGCGGGACGAGCGCGAGGCCGAAGACCTGGGAGTCCGCCTTGCGGAGCGTGTGCTCGAGGATGGGGCGGCCTCGATCCTGTCGGAGGTGCGTGCCGCCCAGGCGCCCGCCGTCCCGGAGCCGTGATGCCGGCGACCGTCGTGGTGACGGCGTCAGCCGGGACGTTTCCAGGGTTGCACGAGGCCCTGCGCGCGATTCCCGTCGCGGTGGAAGAGGCACCGCTCATGACGTTCGCCCCACCGCTCGATTGGGAGCCGGTGGATGCGGCCGTACGACACCTCGGCCGATACCACGCCGTGGCGTTCACGTCGCCACGATCGGCGACGGCGTTTACGGAGCGGCTCCGAGTGCTGGACGCCACGCCGGCGCGCGGGCCGGCGGTGTGGGCTGCCGGCGAGGGTACCGTCCGGGCGCTGGGAGAGTCGCTCGGCGAGATCCGACGCCCCGACGAGCGCGCGGTGGGCGAGCTCGGGGCGGCGGTGGCGCTGAGCGATGCACTGCTGGCCTCGGGCGTCCAGGGGCCGGTGCTGTTTCCCTGCGGCGACATCCGGCGCGACGAGCTGCCCGCCCGCCTGCGGGACCAAGGCGTGGAGATCCACGAGGTGGTGTGTTACCGGTCCGTGCTCGCCGGCGAGGTGGAGGCGCGCCGCGTGGCGGAGCGCGCGCAGGTGCTCGTGGTGACCAGTCCCAGCGTCGCGGATCTCCTCGCGCGCGCGTGCCCCTCGGGCGTGCGGCCGGCCCTGCTGGCGGTGGGACCTACCACGGCGGCGGCGGCACGCGCGTCAGGCTGGCCGCCCGCCAAGGTGGCGTCCCGGCCGACCGCGGAGGCCCTGGCCGTGGCCGTCCGGTCGCTGGTCTCCTCTCAGTGAACAGCCTCGGAGGCACATGAACGATCTCTTCCTCCGAGCCTGCCGCCGCGAGGTGGTCGAACGACCTCCCGTGTGGATGATGCGTCAGGCGGGCCGGTATCTGCCGGAGTACCGCGCCGTCCGGGAGCGCGCGGACTTCCTCACCATGGTCGGCACACCGGAGCTCGCCGTCGAAGTGACGCTGCAGCCCGTGGACCTGCTCGGCGTGGACGCCGCGATCATATTCAGCGACATCCTCGTCGTTCCGCAGGCCATGGGAATGGCCCTCTCCGTGGATGAAGGCATTGGACCGCGGTTCCATCAGCCGCTCCGCTCGGCGGCCGATTTCGAGTGTATTCACGACATCCACCCCGAGGAACATCTGGGCTACGTGCTCGACGCGCTGCGGCTGGCGCGGCGCGAGCTCGACGGCCGGGTGCCGCTGATCGGATTTGCCGGCGCACCATGGACGCTGATGAGCTACATGGTAGAGGGCCAGGGGTCGAAGTCGTTCACGCACGCCAAGCGGCTGCTCGTGCAGGACCCGGCACGGGCCCATGCCCTGCTCGCCAGGCTGGCGAGAGCGGTCGGGGCGTTCCTGGCGGCGCAGGTCGCCGCCGGGGCCCAGGCCGTCCAGCTCTTCGACTCGTGGGCGAGCGCCCTCGGCCCCCGGGACTTCCGCGAGTTCGCGCTGCCCTACCTAGCCGAGGCGGCGCGCCTCGCGAGGCTGGCGGGCGCACCCGTCATCGCGTTCGCACCGGGCGCGGGCTGGGCGCTCGAGGAGATCGCTGACGCGACGGGAGCCGATGTGATCGGCGTCGACTGGCAAACCGACGCGTCGGACGCGCGCCGGCGGCTCGGTGCCCGGCCCGTCGCGCTCCAGGGCAACCTCGATCCGTGCTGGCTGTACGCGTCGCCGGCGGAGATCGCGAGACGGACGCACGAGATGCTGGACGCGTTCGGCGGCCGGAACCACATCGCCAATCTCGGGCACGGCATCAACCCGGACGTGCCGGTGGGCCACGCTCGCGCGTTCGTCGACGCGGTGAAGGCCTGGCGGGCGCCGTGACCGCGGGACCGCTCCGCGAGCGCGTGTCCGCGATGATCGAGCGTCTCCACGACGAAACGACGGCCTTCTTCGGCCGGCTCGACGGTGGCGGCACCTTTCGGGAGGATCGCTGGGACCGCCCGGGTGGCGGCGGGGGCATCGCCCGCGTGCTGACGGACGGCGCGACGTTCGAGAAGGCGGGGATCAACCGCTCGGCCGTGAGCGGGGTTCTCACCGGAGGCGCGGCGCAGCGGCTGGGCGCGCGGACGCCGACCGGCGAGGAGGCTCTGTTCTACGCAACCGGCATGAGCCTCGTGGTGCACCCGCGCAGCCCGATGGTGCCGACCGTGCACCTCAACGTGCGCTATTTCGACCTCTGCGACGCGGAGGGGCGCACGCTGGACGTCTGGCTCGGCGGCGGAACCGATCTCACACCCACGTACCCGTTTCCGGAGGACGCGACGCACTTCCATCGTGCGCTCAAGGTCGTGTGCGATCGGCACCATGCCGGGCTCTATTCCAGGTTCAAGAGCTGGTGTGATCACTACTTCGTCAACACGCACCGGGGCGACGAGCGGCGCGGCATCGGGGGCATCTTCTTCGACAACCTGAGGGATGGGGACGGCGGCTTGTCGCTCGACCAGCTCGTCGCATTCGTGCTCGACGTCGGGGGCTCGCTGCCAATGGCGTACGAGCCGATCGTCGAACGCCGGCGGGCGCTTCCGTATGGCGAGCGGGAACGGCGGTTCCAGCTTGCGCGGCGCGGCAGGTACGTCGAGTTCAACCTGGTCCACGACCGCGGCACGATCTTCGGGCTCCAGACCAACGCCCGGATCGAGAGCGTGCTCATGAGCCTTCCGCCGCTGGCTGCATGGGAATACGCCCCGGAGTACGAGCCGGGGAGCTTCGAGGCGGAGCTGCTGGCGATGCTCGAACCGAGAAACTGGGCGGCAGAAGGGTAGGAGGAGGCCGCGAGCGCTCCCCGTCACGCCCCGTGGGCGGGACCGTGCGTCGGGATCGGGCGCTCGCTGTAGGGGTACCAGTAGTCCTTCCGCTCCATCACATAGTCGAGATGCACGTGCTTGGGCTCGCGGAAGGCATCCAGTCCCTCCTCGCCGAGCTCGCGTCCGATACCGCTCCAGCGCATCCCGCCGAATGGCCCGGCGTCGTTGTCGGTGAGCGGATCGTTGATCCAGAACGTGCCCGCCTTGATCTCCTGCATCGCCCGCATCGCCGTCTCGAGGCTCTTGGTATAGACCGTCGCGCCGAGGCCGTACCGGCTGTCGTTGGCCAGGCGGATGGCCTCGTCCGCGTCACGCGCGACCGTGAGGGACAGCACCGGACCGAAGATTTCCTCCGTCGTCGGCAGCGTCCCGTGCCGCACGTCGGTCAGGATCGTCGGGGCGAGGAAATGTCCACGCAGACCGTCCGGCTGGACGCGGCAGCCACCGGTGAGCAGCCGCGCGCCTTGAGTCACCGCTTCGGCGATCTGCCGCTCGACGGTGTCGAGTGCGTCCTTCGAGATGAGCGGACCGACGTCCACGGCCGGATCCATCGGGTCGCCGACGCGCAGCGTGCTCACATACTGCTCGAGCCGCTCGGTGAACTCGCGCGCGATCGGCTCGACCAGGTACACTCGCTTGGCCGACGTACACACCTGCCCGGCGTTGAGGAGGCGCGCCCACGCGGCGCCGGGGACGGCGACGTCGAGGTCGGCATCCGCGAAGACGATGAGCGGGTCCACGCTGCCGAGCTCGAGATTGACCTTCTTGAGGTCCTGGCCCGCCTGCGCCGCGATCCGGCGCCCCGCGGCCACCGAGCCGGTGAAGGCGATGAGGTCCACGCGGGGATGCCGGACGAGCGCCTCGCCGGTGTCCGGACCTCCGGTGATGACGTTCACGACGCCGGCGGGAAGATCGTCGAAGCACCGCGCCATCAGCAGGTTCGAAAGCGGATTCTGGTGCGGGGGCTTGCAGACCAGCGTGTTTCCGGCCGCGAGCGCCGGCGCCACCTTCCACGCCATGAGGAGCAGGGGAAAGTTGAACGGTACGATGGCCGCAACCACTCCGTAGGGCTCCTTGATCGTGAAGTTGATCTGGTGCGCGGCGACCGGCGGAATGGAGGTGCCGTAGCTCCGCCGGCCCACCTCGGCGTAGTAGTCGAAACAGGCCGCTACCCATTCGATGCAGTCGACCGCCTCGATCAAGGGCTTGCCGGTCTCGCGGGCCATGAGCGTCGAGAGCGCGCGCTCGTTCTCGCGGATCTTGCCCGCGACACGCCGCAGATAGTTCGCCTTCTCGACCCCGGGCACCCGCCACCATGAGGGCTGGGCTCGGGCGGCCGCCTCGACGGCGGCGGCAACGTCGTCGGGTCCGCAGTCGGCGACGAGACCGAGGAGGTCGAGAGTAGCTGGGTTCCGGACCTCGCGCGTCGCTCGAGCGCGCGCGGGAATCCAGGCACCATCGATCAGGATGGGAGCGACTTCGGGCATACGGTGGTCCTCATCGGGAGCGGGAACAGGACGATGGCCGAAGATGCGGGGATGGGCCTGCGACGGGAAGTGGGCTCGAAGATCGACGTCACGTCGCGAGCCCTGGGCGGAGCGGAGCCGTTCGTAGCCGTCGGCTGCCGCCCGATTGGTACCGGGTGCTGGTCTTTCGCATAGGTTTGAGAGCACAAAACCCGTCGGCGGCGCCTTCGCGGCCGGCGAGCACGTCGTCAAGAGACGAGCCGAGGAAGACGAATGAATCCCGAGAGCGGCGAGCAAGACCTGCCGAGGGAAGCGCGCCTCCGCGCAGCCTCGGCGCATCTGTACCCGGGCATCACGCCGGAGGTCTGGATCCAGGCCGCGACCATGGCCGATATCGTGTGGGCCCGACGCCTGCAGCACGGCGGCGGCAGATCGATCGCCGACCGCGTGCTAGACAGCGCACACTTCGAGTTCCGGCACGAAGGATCGCCGCCGGCGGACCCGACACTGCGCCGACGCGCGACCGATCGGCTGCGGCTGCAGGGAGACTGATGCATACCCCTCTGTCCTGAAGCGGCGGGACCTGGCGCCGGAGCTCGGGAGGCGCAACACCGCTCTGGCCAGCGCCCGCGACAGGAGAGACTTCAATTCTGCTGAGAACAGCTGGGCCAGACCGTGCCGTAGGCAGCCCTGGGCCAGCCCCCCAGGTATCCGTCAGTCACTCCTGCTCGTAGCTGCCACTGTCGCAACCCGCCCCTTGTGGGCGCGCCACGCCACGCTGGTCGGTGGGCGGGCAGTCCGGCGTCGACGCGGCATCGAGTGCCGGGCTCTCCGGTAGGAGCGCGTGCGTCCTGGTGGGGCCACCGTTGAGCGCCAGCGGGCCCAGGAGAGGGTCTATGGACGACGTGTTCGGGGCGACGTTGCCGACCTGGTTGCCGTCAGCGTTCGTGATGCTGCTCCCGCGCCCGTCTCCGATTACGCTGAAGGTCACAAAGAACCGGGATTCGTTCTCGACGGACTCACCCAGCACATCGGCCCCGGACGGCGCGGTGTTCTTTGCGACCAGGCTATTGATGAGAGCGATGGAGTTGCTCGTCTCAACGCCGGTTCCCTGGTGGATGCCCCCACCTCCGTCATGGGCCGAGTTCAGCGCCACCGTACTATTGGTTGCGGTGAGCCGAGCGCCGCCCAGCTTGTCCAAGTTATCGATTCCTCCGCCGACAGCAGCAGAATTCCCTGAGACTGTGCTATTCGTGAGCGTGAGACTCGCACCCCCACGACCGTTTGGATCGCCCGTCGTGTTGTAAATGCCCCCGCCGTGGCCCGTGGCCGAATTGCCCGTGACCGTGGTGTTGGTGATCGTGAGGTTTCCGCCAAAATTGGCGATACCGCCTCCATCGGTGCTCAGGTTGCGCGCAACCGTGCTCTTGGTGACTGTCATGTCGCCAACTGCCACTCTGATGCCTCCTCGCTTGTTCCCTACGATCCGGGCGGTGGTGAGCGTGGACATGCCTCGATTGACGGCCACGCCGGTGCCGCTGTTGTCGGAGACCGTGCTGTTCAGGACCACCAACGTACTTCCGATGTTCGTGACACCCACGCCCAGATTCCGTGTGACCGTGCTGTGCTTGATGGTGAGCGTGGCGTTGTTGTGATTCTCGACCCCCCCACCGGAGTTGTTCGCGAGCGTGCTGTTGGTCAGCGTCAGCGGGCCGTGGCTCTCAATGCCGCCGCCATGAGGGGCAAGGTTATCCGTCACTGTACACCTCGTGAGCGCGAGGCTACCAAAATTGATGATGCCGCCGCCCGGTTGGTCGATGATCTTGCCGCCGCGGAGCGTCAGGTTCGTCAGCGACACGGTCACAGCCGAGACGATTCGGAGAATGCGGAAGGCTGGATCCGTGCTCCGGCGCCGAACCGTGATCCCACTAGCGGGGGCGCTGATCGTCAGCGACTTCTTGATCACGAGCTCGCCGCCTCCCTTCGCGGGCGCGGCAAGCGTGATCGTACCAGCCAGCCCTGAGACGAAAGTGATGTCGGTGCTGCCCGGGTCGTTGATCGCTTCGCGCAAGGTGCACTGGACCGTATTGCAGATGCCGTTACCGGGATCGGCGAGGCTCGTGACGACTCGGCGCCCTGCTGTGGACATGCCGAGCTCGGCGCCTGGCGCAGCCGAATCCGACGGGCCCGTGGGTGGATGGTCCTCCCCGCAGGCGGCAAGCCCCAGCAACGAGATCAGGAGCGGAAGGAAACGGGCGGTCGGCATCGGAGCCTCCTCGGCCTCGAACTCGGTATGATCAGGGAAATGCTTGGTGCTTGAGCTACCGATACCACCCTCCAGTCAAGCCGATATCAAGGGTGAGGCGCCGTGGCTGCTCCGGCCTGCTGACTCGGGCTGGGCCCTCCGGCCGTCATGTTTGCCCCCCGCTGGAGCGCATCGTTATGTTGACTGGAACGGCCCACCTCCATCCGCCTCTCGCCTCTCCGCTATGGCCACGCTGCCTCCCGAGCGCGGGCCGAGGTTCCTCGGAGGAGCCATGAAATACCCCGCCGTCCGTGATAGCTCGCCCAACGGCAACGCCGCCTCCATTTTTGCCAAGACGGCGCGATCGCCCGCGGGGTGATGGAGCGCGCAAGCGCCGGGATGACCGGCGTGAGTTGGATGTCGTGAATGGAGGCTGTCCGCCATGTCTGCCAACCGATCCGTCAAGTTCACGGGACTCGACTTCGCGAATCCCTTCCTGCTCTCCTCGGCGCCGCCGACGGAGTCGGAGAGCAACATCCTTCGCGCCTTCGAGGCCGGGTGGGCCGGCGTAGTGACCAAGACGATCGGGCTCCACCCGGTCGTCAACGTCGTCGGAGCCAAGGCCAAGTTCATGCGCACCACTCCCGAGGACGCCAACGTCTCCATGAAGAAGCGCCCCGGTGCGGCGCTGCACTCATCCTGGAACTGGGAGCTCATCTCCGACAAGACCATCGACTGGTGGCTCCCCCGCATCCGACGGATCAAGCAGGCGTTTCCCGACCGGATCCTCATCGCCTCGATCATGGCCGGCTCCGGGAACGACAAGGAGCTGCAGAACTGGCAGCGACTCGCCGGCGATTGCCAGGAGGCCGGGGCGGACGGGCTAGAGCTCAACTTCTCCTGTCCGCACATGGACCGCCGCGACATGGGATCCAACATCGGCAAGGACCACGGGCTCTGCTCGGTGGTCACCGAGGCGGTGAAGGAAGCGGCCACGGTGCCGGTCTGGTGCAAGCTCACGCCCGCCACGGCCGAGATCGAAGTCGAAGCGGCGGCCTGTTTCCGGGGAGGGGCCGACGCCATCGTCTCCTCCAACACCTTCCCTTCGATTCCCCTGATCGACCCCGACACCCTCGAGTTCGAGATCAACGTGGATGGCCTGGTGTCGAGCGGTGGGCTCGGCGGCCCGGCGATCCTCCCGCTCTCGCTCGCGAAGATGGCCCAGATGACCCGGGCGTTTCCCGACAAGAGCTTCTCGGGGATCGGCGGGATCTCGGACTTCTCCCAGGCGCTGTCCTACCTCCTCCTGGGTTGCGGCACGGTCCAAGTGTGTACGGCGGCCATGCTCGACCAGGCGGTGGGGCCCAATGTGATCAAGCGGCTGTTGGCCGGGCTCGATGGGTTTCTCGAGCGCCATGCGGCGGATGGGTGGAGCGGGGTCGAGAGCTTCCGGGGACTCCGGCGGAATCGGATCGTGGCGCAGTCGGAGATCCGGAGGCCTGACGCCGCGGGGTACCACTCCGGCTACGAAGTGACGGAAGGCTACGCCCCGCCCCAGACCGATCAGGTGGCCGCGGAGTAGGCCTTGCTACGTTCGGGATGATCGCGTCCAGACTCGACAAGAGGAGCAGCACGACCATGAAACTCGACCGCATCATCAAGGGCGGCAACGTCGTGACTCCCGCCGGGAGCTTCACCGGCGACATCGGCATCGCGGGTGAGAAGATCGCGGCCCTCGCCACCGAGCTCGAGCCCGCCCCGGGCACGCAGGTCATCGACGCGACCGGGCATCATGTGCTGCCCGGCGTGCTCGACGTCCACGTGCATCTCGCTCTCCCGTTTTGCGGAACCGTCTCGGCCGACGACTATCGCACCGGCACCCGGGCCGGCGCGCGGGGCGGGGTCACGACCGTGATCGACTTCGCCATTCCTTATGCCGGTGAATCGCTCGACCAGGCGGCCGACAACTGGATGCGGAAGGCGGAGGGCAAGGCGCTGATCGACTACACGTTTCATGTCTGCATTACCCGGTGGAACGAGCACAAGTCGCAGATCAAGGGGATGGTGGACCGTGGGTTCACCACCTTCAAGGAGTTCATGATCTACGAGTCGGAGGGGTGGCAGTCGGACGACCGCGCCCTGTTCGGCACCCTGGAGCAGATGCGGGAGCACGGCACCATGCTCCTGGTGCACGCCGAGTCCGCGCGGGTGCTCGACGAGCTCATCGCGCGGCACCACACCCCGGAGCTGATGGCCCGCTACGGCGCGCGACTTCACCCGATGACCCGTCCGAACTTCGTCGAGGCGGAGGCGATCCAGCGGGCCGTGCAGTGGTGCGAGGTGACGGGCGGCCAGCTCTACATCGTGCACATGTCCACCGCCGAAGGCGCGGATATCGTGCGCGCGGCGCAGGCGCGTGGGGTCCCCGTGCTGGCCGAGACCTGCGCGCAATACCTGGTGCTGGACGACTCGGTGTTCGAGCGGGAGGACGGACACCTGTTCGCCTGTTGCCCCCAGGTCAAGAAGCCCAAGGACGTCGAGCGGCTGTGGAAAGGACTCCGCGGCGGTGAGGTTTCGGTCGTCTCGACCGACACCTGCACCTTCACCCGCGAGCAGAAGGCGATGTGGAACGGGGACTGGACCAAGATCCCGATGGGCCTTCCCGGTCTCGAGACCCTGCTCCCGCTGGTCTACACCCGCGGCGTGCTCGGCGGGCGGCTCACGCTGGAAGAGCTGAGCATGAAGCTCAGCACCAACCCGGCGCGGATCATGGGTCTGTATCCGCGGAAGGGCGCCATCGCGGTGGGTGCCGACGCCGACCTGGCGATCATCCATCCCACCGCGACTCGTCCTGTCACCCCGTCGGCGATGGAGACCAACGCCGACTGGTCGCCCTACGAGGGCTGGGAGCTGGCGGGCTTTGCGAGGACGACGCTCTCGCGCGGTGAGGTGATCGTGGATCAGTACGCCGTGGTCGGGCGCGAAGGGCGCGGGCAGTGGCTCCCCCGGACGACTGCCGGACTCGAGGCCTCCCGAGCCGAGGCACCCGCGCCTCCGCCGGCCGACACGCCGGCCGCGTCCGCACGCTCGCGCGCCGCGCGGCCCGTGGTGGCGCGGTGACGATTCCCGCCGGCATCGCTCCAGAACCGCACGCGGGCTCCGGGACTGAGGACATCACCCGGAGCCCGCTCTGGAATCCCGACCTCGCCCCGACCCCGCCCGAGCGCCGCACCTGGTCCACCTACAACATCGCGGCGCTCTGGATCGGGATGAGTGTGGTGGTCACCACCTACACCCTTGCCTCGGGCCTCATGCAGCAGGGAATGAATTGGTGGCAGGCGATGATCACCATTCTCCTGGGCAACACCGTCGTACTGGTGCCGATGGTGTTGAACGCGCACGCCGGAACAAAGTACGGTATCTCGTTCCCGGTGCTCTGCCGGGCGAGCTTCGGCGTGCGCGGCGCGAATTTGCCGGCGATTCTCCGGGCGATCGTCGCCTGCGGCTGGTTCGGCATCCAGACCTGGATCGGTGGCCTGGCGCTGGATGCACTCTTCCGGGCGGCCTGGCCTGGTTGGGCCGGGGTGCCGGGCGGCACCGCGATCACGTTCATGCTGTTCTGGTTGATCCAGGTCGCCGTGATCCTCAAGGGGACGGAGGGGATCAAGGTGCTCGAGAGCTGGTCGGCCCCGTTGCTCCTGGCCGGCGGTGGGATTCTGCTGGTCTGGGCCATCAGGGCTGGGGGAGGGCTCGGCCACCTGCTGGCGCAGTCGGAGCAACTTCGGGGCAGGCGCACTCCGTTCTGGGCCCTGTTTCCGTCGGCGCTCACCGCGTCGGTCGGGTACTGGGCCACGCTCAGCCTCAACATCCCCGACTTCACCCGCTACGCCCGGAGCCAGCGGTCCCAGATGCTGGGCCAGGCGATGGGGCTCCCGACGACGATGACGGCGTTTGCCTTCATCGGGGTGGCGGTCACCAGCGCGACCATCGTGCGCTTCGGCCAGCCGATTTGGGACCCGGTCGTGCTGATCGGCCGAATCGGCGGCACGGGCGTGATCGTGTTCGCGGCCCTGGTCGTCCTCGCGGCGCAGCTCACGACCAACATGGCGGCGAACGTCGTCTCGCCGTCCAACGACTTCTCCAACTTGAGCCCGAAGCGGATCAGCTACGTGACCGGCGGGCTCATCACCGCAGTCATCGGCATCCTGATGATGCCCTGGCGGCTCTACGCCGACGCCGCGGCCTACATCTTCACCTGGCTCCTGGGCTACTCGAGCCTCATGGGCGCCCTGGGCGGCATTCTGATCGCCGATTACTGGATCATCCGCCGCCAGCGGCTGGTGCTGAACGACTTGTTCCGGGAGCGGGGCGCGTACACCTATCGCGACGGCGTCAACTGGCGGGCGGTCGCGGCGTTCGTGATCGCGGTCCTGCCGGTGGTGCCGGGGTTCGCGCGGGCGGTGGCCACCCCGGGCGGCGCCGTGGCGGACCCGAACTTCTTCGACCGGGTGTATGCGTATGCCTGGTTCGTCACGTTTGGGCTAAGCTTCGTCGGTTATCTCGTGCTCATGCGCACGCATCGCGGTCGGACCCCACCCGTCCCCACTGCTTAACCACGGAAACACGGAAGACACGGAGGAAAAGCAGCTATGTGGGTGTGCTGTTTACCTTCCAGCGTTCCTTCCGTGTCTTCCGTGTTTCCGTGGTGAACACATTCCACGAACCCGGGAAAGGACGATATGCCCCGAGTCGTCAAGTGCGGCCTGATCCAAGCCATCCACGCCTGCTCCACGTCCGAAAAGCTCGAGACCATCCGCGAGGCCAACATCGCCAAGCACATGGCGTTGATCGAGCGGGCGGGGCGCGAGGGCGTGCAGATCCTCTGCATGCAGGAGATCTTCACCGGCCCCTACTTCTGCGCCGAGCAGAGCGCGAGGTGGTACGATGCGGTCGAGGCGATTCCGGACGGACCGACGACCCGGCTCATGCAGGAGGTCGCCCGGCGCTACTCCATGGCGATCGTGGTCCCGCTGTACGAGGAGGAAGGAGCGGGGATCTACTACAACACGGCGGCGGTGATCGATGCCGATGGGTCCTACCTGGGGAAGTATCGCAAGAACCACATCCCCCACTGCGCGCCGGGCTTCTGGGAGAAGTTCTATTTCCGGCCCGGCAACCTGGGCTACCCGGTCTTCAAGACCCGGTACGCCGACGTCGGCGTCTACATCTGCTATGATCGCCACTTCCCGGAAGGCGCGCGCGAGCTGGGCCTCAACGGCGCGGAGATCGTGTTCAACCCGTCGGCCACCGTGGCCGGCCTGTCGGAGTACCTGTGGAAGCTGGAGCAGCCGGCGCACGCGGTGGCCAACGCCTTCTTCGTCGGAGCGATCAACCGGGTGGGGTATGAGGATCCGTGGCGGATCGGGGAGTTCTACGGGCAGAGCTACTTCTGCAACCCGCGGGGACAGCTGGTGGCGGAGGCGTCTCGAGACCGGGACGAGCTGATCACGGCGGAGCTGGACCTCGATCAGATCCGCGAGGTGCGGAACGTCTGGCAGTTCTACCGCGACCGGCGGCCGGAGACCTATGTGGGATTGTCCAGGCTCTAGCGCCTACCGCCCGATATCCTCGTCCCACAGGTCCGCGTGGTCCCGGATGAAATCCGCCAGCAGCCGCTCGCAGGCGGGGTCCTGGACCACCTCCACCGTCACGCCCCGGCTCCGAAGCAGCTCCTCCTCGCCGCGGAACGTCCGGTTCTCGCCGACCACGACCCGCGGAATCCCATAGAGCAGCATCGCCCCGCTGCACATCGCGCAGGGCGAGAGCGTGGTGTAGAGCGTGCAGCCCCGGTACACCGCGGCGGGCTGCCGGCCGGCCCGCTCCAGGGCATCCATTTCGGCGTGGAGCACCACGCTGCCGGCCTGTTGGCGACGGTTGTGCCCGCGACCGAGAATGCGGTCATCCCGGACCAGGACCGAGCCGATGGGGATGCCGCCTTCGCGCAGGCCCTGGCGGGCTTCGGCCAGGGCGGCTTGGAGGAACTCGTCCACGGTAGAAGCTACCCCGTTGAAGGTCGGTCTTGCAGCGTGGCTGCGCCCTCAGCTCCCTGCGTTTCCTCGGCTAACCACGTCCAACTCGCGAGAACGGTCGGCCTGGATCGCCGCGCACGGCCTCCGCTATACTAGGGACATGACGATCAAGAGATTGGACCACGTCAGCGTCGTCGTCGACGACCTTGCGGCTGCTATCGCTTTTTTCGCCGCGCTCGGCATGACGCTCGAAGGCGAGATGCCGATCGAGGGCCCGTGGGTGGACCGCGTCAACGGGCTCGAAAGTGTCCAAGTCGACATCGTTATGATGCGGACCCCGGATGGGCACGGGCGGCTTGAGCTGACGAAGTTTCGCAATCCAAAACTGGTCAAGGTCGAGCCGGCGATCGCACCGCCGAACACGCTGGGCCTCCGGAGCGTCATGTTTGCAGTCGAAAGCGTCGACGACACTGTCGGTCGCCTGCGCGCCAACGGCGCCGAGCTCGTCGGCGAGGTGGTCCAGTACGAGGACAAGTACAGACTCTGCTACATGCGAGGCCCTGCGGGCATCATCGTCGCGCTGGCCGAGGAACTCTCCTGAAGCGTTCACGGCCTTCGGAGAAACCGGTGGCGCCCTCCGTTTCTGACTGCCGAGTCTGCTAGAGCGATTCAGCTGGGGCAGGGAAATCGTTATCTTGTAGGACATTCGGGGCGTTAGCTCAGCTGGGAGAGCACCTGCTTTGCAAGCAGGGGGTCACCGGTTCGATCCCGGTACGCTCCACTTCGTAGAGTTATACCCCGTTAGCCGTTAGAGGCTGGCGGGGCGTTTTGCGTCAGCGGCGCCCACTGCAACGGTGCCAATAATGGTGGCGAACCGGGGTCGCTTGGGGTTCTTCTGCTCTCGCCTTAACTGGAAAGGTCCGTCCCGTCGGCCGTGGGGCCTTTCCGAAGTGCCTCGCCCACCGTCCGGTGCACCCCCGGCATCCTGCCTGCCCACCACCGCCCTATCGCCATTGGGATGATACCCGTCGAGAGATGCGCGGCACAAAATCTCGTACCTCAGTCCGCCATCTCATTCGAACGTTCGACTCCTTGCTCCGGAGGCCTTGCCAACGCCCCGGCGCGTACCCGCTGGTGTTGACCTATCAAGGCTTCGCGCGTCCAACCACACGAGCACAACCACCGCGCTCTCTGATTCTGTAACCACGATTCGTGACCGTGGGGAGGCATCACATCGGCTGATGCCCAGCCCTAGCTAGTTCCCATGCCAAGACTCCTCGTCCTCCCCGAACGGATCGCCGGGCGGCGGCGGCAGCGGTTGCGCGGTGGGTAGGCGGCGCTCCCGCTCCCAACCAGCGATGTCGGCCGCGAGCGCGTGCCAGTGCGCGCGTGCATCGAGCGTGGTCCCAGCCGCCGCGCCGCGCGCCACGGCCTCGCGCCTGAGCGTAGCCAAGGTGAGCTGCGCGGCGGCGCGTACATCTGCCGCGGCCGCGGTGTCGGCCGCGAGGCTGAGCAGTCGGTCGGTGTACACCCGCTGCACCGCGCGGCGGAGCGCAGCATTCCGCGGACTCCGCTCGGCCGGGGCATCCCACACGGATCGCTTTACTGTGCCGAGGAGCTCGCCCAAGGACAGCGCACCGTGGTCGTGCGCTGACTGCTGGACCAGGCGTGCCAAGCGGTCGCGCTGGAGCAGCGGCCCCAGCACGAGGGTGGCCAGCGAGCCGGCCGCGCCGAACTCGTCGAAGGTGGGCTGCGTGCGTGACCCGAACATTTCGGCATTCGGGTCGTACCCGAATGGCCGGGGTCCGAGCAGCGTGACCACCGTGTCCGGAATTGCTAGCTCCGAGGGGGCGAGCGTGCTCAGGAGCTGCGCGAGGGCGGTTCGCTGGCGGGCGCCAGGAACGGGACGGGTGGCCTGCTGGCCGTCACCCGCGACGGCGTGGTGGTATTCGACTCCGCCGACCACCTTGGCTGTCGCAACGGCTGCGAATCGGTGGAAGAAGTACAGACGCGCGAAACGCTCCTGCAGCGTCGCCACCGGCTCACCCACGCCGATATTTCGGAGGCCGAACCGCCGCATGGCCGCGCGACGCACGGCGAGCTGGCGCGCGAGGAATGCCTCGGGCGAGCTCGCGTCATCCCAGAGATTCACTCTCGGATCGCTGGCGTAGTCAGGTCGCGCGTCGGCGTCGCTCAGGAAGGCGAGCCCACGCTTGATGCCCTCGGCGATGATCGCCTGGAGGGAATCGGCTTCGTGCTCGGGTGGGAAGATCCCGTAGCCCCACCGGATCGCGAGCACGTCGAACTCGCCGGGCCCAAGAGCGTACGCGTCGTGGAAGTCGACGTTGCCCGACGCATCGACGGTGAGCAGCGGCGCAGGATAGTCCATCACGGACGCGCGTCCATAGGTCGACGCGATGTAGTTGTGCGCCATGCCTAGTGTGTGCCCCACTTCGTGCGCCGTCACCTGCCGCACACGTCCGAGGACGTAGTGGGTGTCGGCTGCAGTGGCGGCGCCGCCGAGCGCGGCTACGATCGAATAGGCCGTGCGTGCACGATGCGAGTCCATCCGCGCCATCCCCTTCAGCATCTCGCCGGTCCGTGGATCAAACAGTCCGCCGCCGAGACTCCAGCCGATCTCGTTCCGGTTCTCCCACTGGATCATGTTGTAGCGCAGGTCCAGCGGATCCGCGCGCTCCGGCAAGAGCTCCACCTTGAACCCGCCAACGAGGCCGGCCCGGTCGAACGCCTGCGTCCAGAAGCGCGCGCCCTCGAGCGTCGCGGTCCGGATGGGCTCGGGGATGCCGCGATCGACGTAGTAGATGATGGGGTTCTTGATGGGGCTCTTGGGATCGGCTGGATTGGTGCGCTCCAGGCGGAAGCGGTTGATCCAGCGGCGCGTGAGCGGTTGCTGAATCGGCTGCGCATAATCCTTGAAGGTGATGCCAAAGAAGCTCATTCGCGGATCGAGAGCCCGTGGGCGGTAGCCGTTGTCGGGGAGCTCGGCCAGCGTGAGGTGTTGCCGTACGGTGAACGCCCGTCCGTCCGGCACGATCTGGGCAACGATCCGGCCCGGCCGCTCGCGCGCTTCGAACGTAAGGGCCGCCTCCAGCTCGGTGTTCTTGGGAAAGCCTCGGACGGCTGGTGCATAGATCCAAGACCGGTCCTTCACCAACGCGTAGGGATTCTCCTTGGCGTCGGCGAGCGCTCCGGTCACATCCCACCAGTCGTGGAGCACATAATCGGTGGCGTCGACCAGGACGCGATCGCCCTCGGCCGCAATCACTGGCAGTGCCGCCACCGTGCTGGGCGCGAACGACTCGGCCACGGATCGCGCATGTGCCGGGTTCTCGGTGAACGTGCTTCGATAGTTCCAGTTCTCCAGCACTATGAGCTGACGTCTCCCTACCGGCTCCAGCCGGGCCACGCTGCAGCCTCGGTCGGCACCGCGGTCGAGCCCGATGGGATTGGAGCCGAGGCCGGTCGCGAGCGAGACGCATTGTAGCAGCCGAGTCCCGCCCTTCGGGAGCTCGAGCCACAGGGCGCCGCTGCCGCGCTCAACATACGCGGGCACGAACCCGTCGAGCCGATCGACACCTCTCGTGCGCTCGGCGATGGTCGGTACGGTGTCGGCGCCACTGGTCAGCGTCGGCTGTTGGGCGGCAGCGGTAGAAGCGGCGCCCACCAATACGACAAGCGTGCAGCGCTGGAGATGGCGCATGGGAGTCCGGGGTTGGAGGCGACCTGAGGCCGCGGGATCAGGGCAGGAATCTTCGGACAATCTCGGAACCGACAGGCTCGCGCACGCCGGCGCCCCTTTCGGCCGCGGTGCTACCGGCACTGCCGTCCGCCTCCCACGCTGTCTGGAGTGACCGGCTCGAGCACGAGCTTGTCCATGGGACTTCGGTAGCAGCTGGCCTTGCCGTGCTCAGTCTCGCAGACGAAGAACGAACGGCGGTCGGGAAAGAAATCCACCGAGTCGACGGTCTCGAGCGTCTGCCACTTGAGCTCGCGCGGACTCACCCGCGCCGGTGGGGTGCAGCATAGACCGCTGGGGCACCGTGAGGAGCACGCCGATGATCCACCGCGCGCGCCACGTCGCGCGGCGATCCACCCCACTGGTTCCTCCAGGCACGGCGGAGCTGCAGCGCCGAGCGGAAGCCCGCTACCTCGGCCGCGCCGGTGACCGTCGCGCCGTTTTCCAGCGACTGTCGGGCGCGCTCGAGTCGGATGGAGCGCAGGTACTGGAGCGGCGACACGCCGGCGTGGTCGATGAAGAGCCTGAGCAGGTGGCGGTCCGTGGCATGCCCCACCGCCGCCAGCGCGGCCATGTCCCATTCCCGGTCGGGCCGCGTGATGATCGCGTCCTGCACCCGGTGCACGGCGGGGTGCAGATGGCGCCGATGCTGCAGGTAGGGGGAGAGCTCCGGGTCGCGGGGCGAGCGCCTGAGATAGACGACCATGTCCTCCGCGACACTCCCCGCGAGCGCCTCTCCGCACTCCTCTGCAATCAGATGCAACGCCAGATCGATCCCGGCGGTGATGCCGGCGCTGGTCGCAACCGGACCATCCACCACGTAGACGCGGTTGTCGATCACCTCGGCCTCGGGCGCCAGGGCCCGGAGCGCGGACAGCAATTCGTGGTGCGTCGTGCACCGGCGATGGCCGAGGAGGCCAGCCCGCGCGGCGAGGAGCGCGCCGGAGCAGATCGCGAGCAGGCGGTGCGGCGTATCCTCAGCGAGGAGCGCTCGGCCGAGCCGATCGGTGAGCCACTTCGCGGTGGCGGCGATCGCCGGGGTGACATGCGCGAGTTGCGCGGTTGGCTGACCGACCAGCACCACCCACGTCGGGACTCGCAGGCGGTCGGGGAGCGGATCGAGGTCGACCAACCCGAGCCCGACAGAGGTCGGCACCGTTGCCGTCGGGCCGGCGTAGCCGAGGCGGAAACGGGGCGGCAGTCCCTGGCCCCGGCGATGCAGGTTGGCGAGGCGAAATGCCTCCGCCGGCCCCGCGATGTCGAGCAGCAGCGAGTGGGGGGCGATGACGAACAGCAAATCGATCATCTGCGCGCGTGCGATCATTTCAGGACATGAGGATGAGGTCCAAGGATACAGCATAGAGGGGATCGGCGGAATGAGGGGAAGGGTAGATGTCCGAAAATGCACCAAACCTGTCGGCCTTGGGCGGCGACGGCGAGAGGCCCGTCTCATAGCTTTGTGACCACCCGCGGATGCGCGGTTCCGATCTACGATCACCACCGTTCGTTCGAGAGGCCCCGCCCATGCTCGAGACTCGCGCCGCGGCAGCACCCCAATGAGAGTGCCGGACGATGCCATCCGGACGGTCGCGTGGGCAGCGGTACTCCTCGGCCTGGCGCTCGTGGGGTGGCCGGGATCGGCGCTCCGGGCGCAGTCCCGTGGCGACCAGACGGCGCTCGAGCACGGGGCGGACCCGAGCATCACGCCGGGGGACGACTTCTTCTCCTACGCGAACGGCGCCTGGCTCAAGGCTACGGTGATTCCAGCGGGCAAGGAGCGGTGGAACGCGCGGACCGAAATCGGGGAGGTGACCCGCCAGCAGATCGCGCACCTGCTCGACGACGCCGGTGTGGCGCCAGCAGGATCCCTCGCCAGGAAGGTCGCCGACGTCCGGGCGGCCTATCTGAATGAGGCCGCGATCGAGAGGCAAGGGATCGCGCCACTCAAGCCGATCTTCGACAGCATCGACCGGGTGCGCGACAAGGCGTCGCTGACCAAGCTCCTGGGCCGGGCGCTCGCAGCCGATGTCGACCCGCTCAACTGGGCGGTCTATCGATCCTCGCGCCTGCTGGGGCTGTCGGTGGAGCCCTCGCTCCATGGCGAAAAGACCTACGTCGCTTTTCTGCTGCAGGGGGGCCTGGGCCTGCCGGACCGCGAGCCGTACGTCAGCACCGAGCCCGGCATGCAGGCGCTCCGGGCAAGGTACCAGAGGTACATCGGCCGGTTCCTCGCCCTGGCGGGGCTCGATCGGGCCGAGGGGCGGGCGGCGGCGGTGATGACGCTCGAAACGGCCCTCGCCCGATCGCAGGCCACGAAGGAGGTATCGGCCCACGACCAGAACGCCGACAGCACGTGGACGCGAGGCGATTTCGCGCGGCGGGCGCCGGGGATGGACTGGTCGGCGTTCTTCAAGGAGGCGGGGCTGGCCAGGCAGGAGTCGTTCGTGGTGTGGCAGCCGTCCGCGGCGACGGGGCTGGCGGCCGAGGTCGGGTCGGCGCCGCTCGAGGCGTGGAAGGACTACTTGCGTTTCCACTTGTTGGACGAGTACGCCGAGGTGCTGCCGCGCGGCTATGCCGAGGAGGCTCGGGCGCTGCATGGCGCCGCCGTGGCCGGCCTCCCTGACTCGACCGCGTCCCAGCGGGCGCTGGCGGCGACGGTGGTGGCGATGAGCGGGGCCCTCGGACAGATGTACGCCGAGCGCTATTTCCCGGCCGAGCAGAAGGCCCGGGTGCAGGCGATCGGGGCCAATGTCATCGAGGCGCTGCGTCACCGTGTCGAGACGGTGACGTGGATGTCGGCGGACACCAAGCGAGTGGCGCTGGCCAAGCTCAGCACACTCTACGTCGGCATTGGCTACCCGGAGCGGTGGGAGGACTACTCCGACCTGACAGTGGACCCGATGGACGCGGTGGGGAATCTCCGGCGGGTGGCGGACCGGAATTACCGCCATGCGCTGGCCCGGCTGGGGCAGCCGGTGGACATGACGGAGTGGTGGATCGCGCCGCAGACGGTCGGCGCAGTGCTCGTCTTCCAGCAGAATGCGCTCACCTTTGCCGCGGCGCTGCTGCAGGCCCCCAAGTATGATCCTGCGGCGTCGGACGCCGCGAATTACGGGGCGATCGGCGCCATCATAGGCCACGAGGCGAGCCATTTCATCGACCCGCTAGGGGCGGAGTACGAGGCCGACGGCCGAGTGAGGCGCTGGTGGACGCCGGAGGACAGCGCGGAGTTTCAGGGGGCGGCGGACGGGTTGGCCCGGCAGTTTTCGGGGTATCACCCGTTCCCGGATTTGGGCGTCAACGGGAAGCTCACTCTGCCGGAGAACGTCGCCGACCTCGGGGGCCTCTCCGCTGCCTTTGACGCCTACCGCCACACCCTTGGCGCCCGGGCCAGCGACACCGCCTACGTGCGGCGGCAAGACCGGGAGTTCTTCCTAGGCTTCGCCAGGAGCTGGCGGAGCAGGATCAGCGAGAGCGCGCTCCGCACCCAGCTCGTCAGCAACGACCACGCGCCGGAGCTGTACCGCATCGCCACCGTGCGAAACCTCGATGCCTGGTACGATGCCTTCGATGTGCGGCCGGGGGACCAGCTGTATCTCGCGCCGGCGGCTCGGGTGCGAGTCTGGTAACGCCTGACAAAATGCGGGTCACTGTCTGTGAGCTTCCCCAAGAGCCGTCGGCGCTCGCGGCGGCATGGACCGAGTTGTGCCGGCACGTGTCGCGGCACGAGTCGGAGCTGGTGCTGTTGCCGGAGTTCGCGATGGTGGACGCGGTGTGGGAGGCGGAGCGGTTCGATGCCGGGCGCTGGGCGGAGGCCCTGGCGCAGGCCGACACACTTCTCGAGCAGCTCCACAAGTTAGAGGCCGAGCGGGTCGTAGGGACGAGGCCGACCTCTGAGCAGGGCCGGCGGTTCAACGAGGGATTTCTCTGGTCGCAAGACGCCGGCCTGGCGCCGCTCCGTCGAAAGTATTTCCTGCCGTCCGAGCCGGGGGGGTGGGAGGCGGCATGGATCGACCGGGGGGACGCGGGGTTCCCGGCCTACCGGTCGCGCGGCCTCCGGTTCGGGCTCAACATCTGCACCGAGCTGTGGGCGCTGGAGACCTACGCGGCGTACGCTGCGCTGGGCGTGCAGGTGATCCTGTCGCCCAGGGCCACGGCGGCGACGACGATGGCCAAGTGGTTCGCGGCGGGAGTGGTGGCAGCGGTGCGGTCGGGGGCATTCAGTCTCTCGTCCAACCGGGTGGACCCGACCGGGGCCTGCGGCGGCGGCGGGTGGATCATCGGGCCGGAGGGAGCGGTGCTGGCGCGGACCAACCCTGAGACGCCTTGGGTCACAGTGGACATCGACCTGGCCAGCCAGGCGGCAGGGAAGAATGGGTATCCGAGGTATGTGTTTGGGTCAGAGCGGGGTTGAGTCCAGTAAACGCCAGCAGGAGCGGCGGCGACCATTGAGACGCTGCTCAGAGCGCCCGGCGCCCCGCGCTGGCTCACGAGGGATCTGGTCTGGGTGAAGGGCAGGCAGGTGGGCGCGCGTCTCGAGGGGTCGACCGAGTTCCCCGAGGCGGCAGGTCACACCAAGATCCAATTGACTTCCCCTGTGGGGCCGACCGAGTGTGAGGGAATAACGTACGCATCTACCCTCTTATTCCCCGTCTCGGGAGGTCCCCGTGCGTGCCACCCTCGCCGTTCTCGTTCTCACCGCTGGCCTGGCAGGCTGTGAGGCCGCGCCGACCGAGACCTCCGCCGATGCCTCGCCGGTGCAGGACTCGTCGCCCTTCGTTCGAGCGATCACAACGACGATCAGCCAGAAAATACCCTTCGATCTCGCCGTGTTCATCTCCTGCGCCGCCGGGGGTGCGGGCGAGGTCGTCGACCTGAGCGGCACGCTGCATGACCTCTTTCACCTGACGATCAACGGAAACCGGTTCGTTCTCAAAACTCATGACCAGCCGCAGGGCGTCTCGGGCGTGGGCGAGACGACCGGCGACGTCTATCGCGCGACCGGGGTCACGCAGGATATCTCCACGAGCGGCGTCGTCGGAAGCACCGAGACCTTCATCAACAACTTCAAGATCATCGGCCCCGGGCCCGGCAACAACTTCCTGCTCCACGAGAACTTCCACGTCACTGTGAACGCGAACGGCACTCTCACGGTGGTGCGGGATCATCTCACGGTGACTTGCAAGTAAGCGGTGAGCGGTGAGCGGTGAGGATCGCCTCGCTAGCGCGGCACCATCTTGAACACGGACCCCGATTCCGCGATCACGTACAGCTCGCCGGCCGCGTCCTGGCCGAAAGCTGTGATGCCGCGCCCGGGGCTCAGGGCCGGCCAGTCCGTCGGCTGCCCCGGGTCGCCGTCCGCGGGGAAGCTCCGGACCCACCCCTCGCAGTAGTCGCCGAAGATGTATTGACCGGCAAGCGCGGGGAGAGCGCTGCCACGGTAGACGTACCCGCCCACGATCGCGCACCCCTGGTCGTGGCCGTACTCGAACGTCGGGAGCGTCAGCCCGGTCGTATCGCAGCCCGGCTGCTCGCAGACGTCGCCTTCCATCAGGCTCCAGCCGTAGTTGAGGCCGCGCCCGTCGCCCTCCGTGGCCCTCGCGCGATTCACTTCCTCCCAGCGCAGCTCGCCGACATCGGCGATGTAGAGGTCGCCGGTCGCGCGATCGAAGCTGTAGCGCCACGGATTGCGGAACCCGTAGCTCCAGATCTCCGGCCGAGCACCCGGCGTACTGACGAAAGGATTGTCGGGCGGCACGACGTAGCCCGTGCCGGACGACACGTCGATCCTCAGCATCGCGCCGAGCAGATCGTCGAGCGACTGGCCGTGGCCGTCATCCATCCCGTCATGCGAACCGCCGTCGCCCAGTGAGATGTAGAGCATGCCGTCGGGGCCGAACGCGAGATCGCCACCCTTGTGGCTCACCCCCGGCTGGCTCTGGGTCAAAAGCACGGCTTCGGTGGAGGCGTCGGCGTGGTTTCGGTCGCTCGAGACCAGGAACGAGGATACCCGGGTGTCGCCCTGCACGTCGGTGTAGTACACGTAAAACCGCCCGGTGGTCGCATAGTCGGGCGCAAACGCCAGGCCGAGCAGTCCCTGCTCCGTCCTGCCGGACACGCGGTCGTGGATGTCGAGGAATGGCGTCGGCAGCATCGCTCCGCCTTCCACTACGCGGATCGTCCCGGCCTTCTCGACGATGAAGAGGCGGTCGTCATTCGGAGGCGACGTCAGAAAGACGGGGATATCCAGTCCGCTGGCGATCTCCTGCAATCCTGGCACACCCGGGGCGGTCGGGGGTGCAGGAGGTGACGTGGTATCCGCGGTCACGGTGATCATGAGCCCGCCATGGGCCGTATCCGACGTGGCCGTGATCTCGGTCTGTCCCGCGGTCACTCCGGTCACGAGCCCGGTCTCGGACACCGTGGCGATGGTCGCATTGGTGGTCGTCCAGGTGAAGGTCTGGCCGGCGACAGAATTGCCCTGGGCGTCCCGTGCGGTCGCGGCGAGTTGAACCGACTGGCCCGCGGCGAGCGTTGACTCCGGTGCCTGCACGACGACCGTTACCACTGCGGTCGGTGGCGCCTGTATGTCACCCCCGTCCCCGCCACAGGCGATCGCGAGGCAGGCGGCGGTCGGAAGAACGAGGATCCCGAACTGACGGATGGAGTGGGACATGAGCACAGGCGTGGAACCGCGCGAGGGTCAGGCGGACCTGGTGAACCAGCACGGCCGCCAGACATACTAGGATGCAGATTGCTGGCGGGGCTGTGACTCAGATACCACGGTCGGACGGACGCCACGCCAGAGCGTGGGCTTCCGTCGCCGCGCGAACGTCCGCACGGGACAGAATGCCCGAGAACACCGCGGCCACGGTGCCCCGAACCAGCCTGGCAGAAAACCACCGTACGCGGCATCTTGCGCTGTCAGTCAGCCCGTTCGCTCAATAGCCCATCCTCACACAATACGGCATCCGACGGTTCCCTCGTTGCCCGAGACGTCCGACCTCCTCGCGGCCGCCCTGGCCGATCGCTATCGCGTCGAGCGCGAGCTCGGACGCGGCGGCATGGCCACCGTCTATCTCGCTCACGATCTCCGGCACGATCGGCCGGTCGCCCTCAAGGTCCTGCGCCCCGAGCTCGCCGCCTCGCTCGGCCCGGAGCGATTCCTTCGGGAGATCAGGATCGCGGCTCGCCTGCAGCATCCGCACATCCTCGCCGTGCACGACTCGGGCGAGGCCGCGGGCCGCCTGTGGTACACGATGCCCTACGTGGATGGCGGATCCCTCCGACAGCGGATGCTGCGCGAGGGCCAGCTGCCACTCGATCAGGCCGTGCGGGTCGCCACCCAGGTGCTGAGCGCCCTGGGCTACGCCCATGCGCAGGGCGTCATCCATCGCGATATCAAGCCGGAAAACATCCTGCTGGAAGGCGACGAGGCGGTCGTGGCGGACTTCGGGGTCGCGCGCGCCATCTCTGCCGCGGGTGAGGACCGGCTGACCGAGACCGGCCTCGCGCTCGGCACGCCCTCCTACATGAGCCCGGAGCAGGCCGGCGGCAGCCGAGAGCTGGACGGACGGAGCGACCTGTACGCGCTCGGCTGCGTGGTGTACGAGATGCTCGCGGGCCAGCCGCCGTTCGTGGGGGTCACCGCCCAGCAGCTGCTGGCGCGCCACGCGATGGATGCGGTGCCGCCGCTTCGAACCGTGCGCGCCACCGTGCCGGAGAGCGTGGAGCACACCGTGCTGCGCGCGCTCGCCAAGGTACCGGCCGACCGCTTCCGCACGGCCGCCGAGTTTGCCGGGGCGCTGGCGACGCCTCGCGAGACGGCCGTCGCGTCCCCGCTGCCATCACTCCTCTACCGCGGGCGCCGCATGATTGCCCTCGCGGCCGCGGGGCTCACGCTCGCCGTTGCGGGCTACCTCTGGTGGCCGAGGCCGAACGCCGCGCTCGACCCGAACCTGGTCGCCGTCCTCCCGTTTCGCGTCAAGGGTGCCGTGCCGGCGCTCGGCTACCTGCGCGAAGGCATGATCGACCTGGTGGCCGCGCGGCTGACCGGCGAGGGCGGGGCGCGGGCGACCGACCCGGGCTCCGTCATGGCCGCCTGGCGCCGCGCCGCGGGCCCCCAGGCGGACGATCTGCCGGAGCGCGACGCGCTCGGGCTGGCCCGCCGGCTCGGCGCCGGTCAGCTCCTGCTCGGCGGCGTCGTGGGTACGATGGATCACCTGACCATCAACGCCTCGCTGGTGCCGGTCGCAGGCGGACGGCCGCGGGCAGAGGCGAAGGTCGAAGGGGTGGCGGACAGCCTGCCCCAGCTGGTGGACCGGCTGATCGCCCAGCTCATCACCGAGGAGGCCGGCGCGCCGCGCGGGCTGGCCGGCTTGGTCAATCGTCCCCTGCCCGCGCTCCGGCTCTATCTCGAGGCTCAGGCGGCGTATCGGCGCGCCAACTACCCCGACGCGGTCGCCCGACTCAGTCAGGCCCTCGATCTGGATTCGACGTTCGCGATCGCCGGCCTCAGGCTCGCAAGCGCCGCCGGCTGGACCACGGCACCCGGAGCCGGCCGGCGCGGGCTGGAGCGAGCGTGGGGCAGTCGCGACCGGCTGAGCCCGCCCGACCAGGCACTGCTCCTGGCCGGAGTGGGTCCGGATTATCCGGCCGTCTCCCCGCTGACGAAGCATCTGGCCTGGTGGGAGCGCGCCGTGGATCTCGCCCCCGACCAGCCGGAGCGGTGGTACGAGCTGGGCGATGAGTACTTTCACGAAGGGCCCTACCTGCAGATCGAGTCCACCCGGCGGCGGGCGGCGGAGGCTTTCCGCCGGTCGGTGGCGCTGGATTCGGCCAGCGCGCCGTTGGGACACCTGCTCGAGATCGCGCTGCTTGAGGACGACAGCGCGACAGTGCGACGCATGGCCCCCCTGTACCTGGCCCGCGACTCGAGCGGCGAGCTGCTGGGTTTCTATCGCTGGCGCATCGGCGAGGGGCTGCACGACGAGCCGGCGCTCACCGCGCTGCGCGCGCAGTATCGGCAGATGCGGCTGCCGAGTCTGTGGCGGATCATGAACTACGCGGTGCTCGACGGCCGCCGCCTGGAGGACGCCGAGTCGGCCGCCGTCGCGATCCGGGCCACGGCGGGGCGGAGCTCCGATTGGCAGCGCAGCAAGACGTATCTGCACGCCTTCGAGATCAACCGGGGCCATCCGGCGAAGGCGCTGGGGGACACGGCGCGTGCGGGTGAAGACGAGTACGCGCCGCACACGGCGCTGTATGAGCGAGTGCTCGACGCGATGTACGGCGACGGGGACAGCGTGAACGGCAGCCAGGGGGCGCGGGAGCTGGCCCAGCTCGTCGCGAGGCCGGCCTCGGGAGGAAGCGACGCGCGAGCGGTCGGCCAGACGGACCTGTGCGTCGTCACGCTCTGGCGGCTGGGTCATGGCGAGCTCGGCGGCGCGGATCAGGCCATCATGCGTCTCCGGTCGCGCGCGCCCGGCGACTCGCCCGCGTCGCTCACCACCGCCACGGTGTGCGCGGTATTGCTCGAGGCCAAGCTTGCGGCCGCCTTAGGCGCCGCGGGCGCGGCGCCGGAGGCGCTGGATCGCCTGGACACCCTCATGCGGAGCGGGCCCGGCGGAGCGCGGAACGGCCCGCCGGTCGCGTTCACCCTGAGCCCGGCGTACGTCCGGTCCACCGTTGGGATCAGCCCCGTCGGGTTCGAAGACTTCGCCAACCTGGAGGTGGCTCACCTGCGCGAGCGCCAGGGCGACCTTCAGGCTGCGCTCGCCGCGGTCCGGAGGCGAGCGTACGCCTACCACCTCACCGATTACCTGGCCGCGCACCTGCGCGAGGAGGGCCGGCTGGCCGCCATGACCAGGGACAGCGCGGGCGCGGTCAGGGCCTACCGGCACTACCTGGCGCTGCGGTCGGACCCGGAGCCGGCGCTGCGGCCGGCAGTCGACACCATACGTGCGGAACTGGCGAAGCTGGTCGGAAGCCCCTTGGGCCGCGACTGAAGTCATTGAATTTTTGGGGTAGGCGAGCGGTCTATGATTCGAGCTCCTAGTTAGGCGCAACACTCTCTGACCCGAGCCCAGGCGACAGCGGCTGGCTATCCCTCAGTCAGGTGCGCTGTTGTCTTCTTGAGCGGTTCCGGCATGTAGCCTGGGCCGCCCCTTGCGATTCGGCGACGGCACCGGCTGGCGTGGGTCGAGGCCCGCCGCTTACTTACGGTTCGCCGTGACCTCCCCCCGCATCGACCTTCCCGAACGGCTCCGCGCCTCGCTGGCGGGCCGCTATGCCATCGAGCGCGAGCTCGGTCGCGGCGGCATGGGTGTCGTCTACCTTGCGCGCGACATCCGGCACGACCGGCCCGTCGCCCTCAAGATTCTGCTCCCCGGCCTCGCGTTGCGCTCCGGGCCCGAGCGGTTTCAGCGCGAAATCCTCCTGGCCGCCCGCCTCCAGCATCCGCACATCCTGACCGTCCTGGATTCCGGCATGGCCGGCGACGCGGGCGCCGAGCAGCTCTGGTACACCATGCCGTTCGTGGACGGCGAATCGGTCTACGACCGGCTCAACCGCGAGCGCCGCCTCCCTCTCGACGACGCGATCCGGATCGCGACCGAGGCCGCCCGCGCGCTGGCGTACGCGCACCAGCAGGGGGTGGTCCACCGCGACGTGAAGCCCGAGAACATCCTGCTCACCCGCGACGGCACAACCCTGGTCGGCGACTTCGGCATCGCACGCGGGCTCGGCGCCGACGACGAGCGGCGGCTGACGCGGACCAACACCCAGCTCGGCTCGCCCTTCTATATGAGTCCCGAGCAGACCAATGACGCCGAGCTGGACGGGCGGACCGACCAGTACGCGCTGGCCGCGGTGCTGTTCGAGATGCTGACCGGCGAGCCGCCGTTCGCGGGGCGGACGCTCGAGGCCGTGGTGGCGAAGCGGCTCACCAACCCGACGCCGAGCGCCCGGTTCCTCCGCGACACGGTCCCGCCGCCGGTGGACGCGGCGATCCGGAAGGCGATGGCGCGGGCGCCGGAGGACCGGTTCGCGACGGTCACGGAGTTCGCGCAGGCGCTGGTGGCGCCGGGGCCAGGGCCGGCATCGGTAGCGACCGTGCCGGCGCCATCCCTGGCCTCGCCACCGCCTGCCGATGCAAGCCCGGTGGTGTCGCGGCCCGGTGGGTCACGAGCACCGCTGATCGTAGTGGCCGCCGTGCTGCTCGCCGGCCTTGCGCTCTTCGCCTGGCGCCGGACCCAGTCGCCGCCCGCGCGGCCCGACCGCGGTGTGCGGGTCGTCGCGGTGCTGCCCTTCGACAATCTGGGCGACTCGGCCGACGCCTACTTCGCCGACGGCGTCGCCGACGAGATCCGCACCAAGCTGGCCCAGGTGGCGGGGCTCGAGGTGATCGCGCGTGGGAGCTCGCTCGAGTATCGGGGCTCGCGCGGCCGGCCGACTGCCGTCGCCCGCGAGCTCGGCGCCGACTATCTGCTCACCGGCACCGTGCGCTGGGAGAAGGCGGCGGGCGGGAGCCGGGTGCGGGTGACGCCCGAGCTGGTGGATGCACGCGCGGGGGGCGCGGCGCACGCGCGCTGGGCCCAGCAGTTCGACGCCAGCCTCACCGACGTCTTCCAAGTCCAGGCCGACATCGCCGAGAAGGTGGCGGACGCGCTCGGCGTGGCGATCGCCGACAGCGCCCGGCGCGGACTGGCGGCGCAGCCGACCGCCAACCTGGCCGCGTGGGACGCATTCCTGCAGGGCGAGCAGGCAGCGCAGGAAATGAAGGCCGACCAGGCGAACCTGCGGCGGGCAATCGGTCGCTACGAGCGCGCGGTCCTGCTCGATTCGACGTTCGCGCAGGCGTGGGCCCAGCTCTCGCGGGCCCGCACCTCGCTCTACTCGAACGGCGTCCCCGATCAGGCCCTGGCCGAGGCGGGGCGGGCGGCGGCCGAGCGTGCCCAGGCGCTCCGGCCCGACGATCCGCTGGTCTACCTCGCATCCGGCGACTACTTCAGTAGCGTCAACCCGATCGACAACGCCCGCGCGGTGGCCGAGTACGAACGCGGGCTGCGCATCGCCCCCGACGATGTGGAGCTGCTCAGCGCCGTGGCCATCAACGGGGCCCGGCTCCAGCAGTGGGACGGCATCCTCCCGCGGCTGCAGCGCGCCATGCAGCTCGATCCGCGCTCCTCGACGGCTGCCCGCCGGCTGGCGACCGCCTACATCTTCCTGCGGCAGTACGACCGGGCCGATTCGGCCGTCGACCGGGCCATCGCCCTCGCGCCGACGAACCCGCAGATGGTGCTGCTCAAGGTGATGGTGGCGCTCGGGCGGGGTGATCTCGCGGGGGCACGCAGCGCGGTTCGGGCGGCGGCCGGGCGGATCGACGACACGACCCTCCTCGCCTTCCTCGTCACGTACCAGGATCTCTACTGGGTGCTCGACGACGCCCAGCAGTCGCGGGCGCTAGAGCTCACCCCGGACGCGTTCGACCAGGACCGCGGCGCATGGGGCATCGTCCGCGCCGAGATCCATCATCTGCGCCACGACGCGCGCCGCGCCATCATCTACGCCGACTCGGCGCGGCTCGCCCTGGAAGGGCAGAGCCGGGCCGCTCCCGAGGACGGGCAGCGCCACGTGCTCCTGGGACTGGCGCTGGCCTACCTGGGCCGGAAGGCGGAAGCCATCCGCGAAGGGCGGCGCGGGGTTGAGCTGCTCCCGATCAGTCGCGACGCCTTCCTAGGTCCCTACGTGCAGCTCCAGCTCGTGCGGATCTATCTGCTGATCGGCGAGCCGGAGCTGGCGCTGGACCAGCTGGAGCCGCTGCTCCGGATGCCGTTCTATTTGTCGCCCGAGTGGCTGCGGGTGGATCCGACGTTCGATCCGATTCGCACCGAGCCGCGCTTCCGGCGTCTCGTGTCGCACGATCGTTGATTTCCGACCTGGCGACTCAAAAGGTGTACCTAGCGCTCAGTCGCAGCGTCTACCGCGACTGTGCCTGATCGACGAGTCCGTTACGATTTTGATCGGGTGCTGGCGGGCTTGCGGGCCGAAGGCTGTGCGGTGGACGACCGGGTGGCGCCGGGCAGCGGAGGCCTTCCGCCGGTCCGGGGCGCTGGACTCGGGCACCGCGCCGCTCGCCACCGGTTCGATGCCGGTACGCTCCCTAGGAAACGTTTTTCAGCACCAGCTCCTTAGTTGCGTGGAAGGACGCGCTCCACCGCACGCTGGGACTCTGGCTCGCAATCGATGCGGAACCTGCACTGTGGCCGGTCCCCTCGCTCGCAACACTCCGTGACCGACGGTCCCGTAATCTCCTCAACGAGCGCCCGGGCCAGGGCACAGACCTGGGGATGCTTCCCGGTCACGGCCGAGAGCGGGCAGGCGTATCCCTGCAGCGTATACCCTTGCTCCGTGCGCTGGATCTCGACATCTCCACCCAGGCTGCGCAGCGCGGCAGCGGCGACGGCGACTCGACCGTCCCGATCCGCTGGTGCGGCCGCCCCTGAGGCGGCCCGCCGGCCCACGGCGCTCAACAGCGCCGTGGCACGCTCCCAGCCATCCTCACGCGCAATCTCCGCCACCAGCTCGCCGAGCACGAGCGCGTAGGCCTTGGGGAACAGCTCCTCACCCTCGGCGGTCATCGCATACACGCGGGCCGGCTTGCCGCCGGTGTCCCGCTGCGTGCCCACCTGTTCGACGAGCCCGTCTCGCTCCAGGGCGGCCACGTGCGTGCGAACCGCGTTGTCCGTCACGTGCAACGCATCCGCGAGTGCGGTGATCGTCCGACGCGATCGGCGAAGGAGGGTGAGCAGCTTCGCCCTCGTCTCGCCGGTGAGTTGCTCCACCCAGTTTGTCATGCTCCAGCCTGTTAGGAGTGAATGAACATATTGTGCGGCCGCGAGTTAGTCAAGTTATCATATCAATCTATTGACAAACTAGTATAAGCCAGCTAACGTGGCGTTGGTCAACATCTAACCCATCGCCACGGAGCCGCCCCATGTCACGACCTTCCAGTTACCCGGTGCTCTCGCTGTTCCTCAGCTTCGCCCTCTCCACCGGCTTGCACGCCCAGGCAGCCAGCCCAGACCTGTCGGACTCCGAGGTCGCCCACGTGGCGGTGACCGCCAACAGCATCGACATCGACTTGGCCAAGCTGGCGCAGTCGCGCACGGCCAATCATGACGTGAAGCAGTTCGCGAAGACCATGGTCACCGACCACAGCGCCGTGAACGCGCAGGCGTCGGCGCTCGCTGCCAAGCTCGGCGTCACCCCGAAGGACAACGACGTCAGCCAGTCGCTCCTGAAGGGGGCGGCCGAGGCTCGCGCCACGATCGAGCCGCTCAAGGGCAAGGCGTTCGACAAGGCCTACATCGACCGGGAAGTGGCGTATCACCAGGCCGTGCTCGATGCGCTGGACAAGCTTCTGATCCCCACGACCGAGAACGCCGAGCTCAAGCAGCTTCTCGTTGACGTGCGGCCGGCCATCGCGACGCATCTCGAGCACGCGAAGAAGCTCCAGGGCGTGCTGGTCGCCAGCAAGTGACGAGTGTGAGGCCCTGGGCCGCTGGAATTCCGGTCGCCGCGCTGGCGGTGGCCGGAGTCCTGGTCCTCACCGCCGCCGCCGTTTCCCCGCGACCGAGCGATCCCGCTCCCCACCGCCAGCTCATCGAGATCCGAGGAATGGCGTTTCACCCGGAAGTGCTGGAGGTGCAGCGCGGGGACACCGTCGTCTGGATCAATCGGGACATCGTCCCGCACACCGCGACGGCCAAGCGGAAAGGCGGATGGAACACGGGTCCGATGCCTCAAGGCGTGAGCGGGCACTACGTCGCGAACCACCGCGGCGAGAATTCCTATTTCTGCGAGTTGCACCCCACCATGCTGGGTAAGCTGATCGTTCGATAACTGACCCTGTGTGATGATGCGTGCGGGACGCAACCGACGCGCGGCAAGGAGGAGAACATGGCAAATATGTCAGCGATGTCGGTGCGAGGGATGCGATGGCTGCCGCTGCTCGGCGTGGCCGCGAGCGTGCTCATCGCGATCTCCTGCAGCCACGATTCCGAGCCGACCGCACCGTCCGGGCCGGTGATAGACGAGGGCCAGCAGATCTTCCGTTTCGAGACGTTCGGCGACGAGACGTTCTGGACCGACACGCTGCGCCTGCACGAGATCGTGCAGCACGTCCCACCCACCACGGCGCTCGCGGTCGGCCTCAAGGTGGATGCGGATACACTGCCCCCGGAGGTGCTGCAAGCCATTCAGGCCGGGCAAGTGGACCTGAACGACCCGGCGACGACGGTCACGCTGCTCAAGCTCGGGGCGGTGGTGGGCCTGCGGGCTACCGTGGACACGAACAACCAGATCACGCAGCTCGGTACCACCTGCGCCTTGTGCCACTCGACGGTCGATGACCGGATCGCGAAGGGGATCGGCTCGCGGCTCGATGGCTGGCCCAATCTCGAGCTCAATCCGGGCGCGATCGTGGCGCTTTCACCGGTGCTCACCCCTGAGCAGAAGGCGATCTACAATTCGTGGGGGCCGGGACGCTTCGATCCTCGCATCAACTTCGACGGCCTGAACGGACCCGTGCTCATCCCGCCGGCGTACGGCCTTCGGGGCGTCAACAGCATCACGTTCACGGGGGACGGCCAGGACATTGAATACTGGAACCGATACGTGGGCGTCACGCAGATGCACGGCCACGGATCATTTGCGGAGCCCCGGCTCGGCATCAACGTCCAGAATCCGCCCGACCTGATCTCGGACAAGCTTGCCGCACTGCAAGCATACCAACTGAGCATCAACGCGCCGAAGCCGGCCGCCGGAAGCTTCGACGCGGCCGCGGCGAGCCGCGGGCGGGCGGTCTTCACCGGGGCCGGCAAATGCTCGACCTGCCACATGGGGACCCTGCTCACGGACGCGAACACCCGGCTGCATTCACCCTCTGAGGTCGTGAGCGAGCCAGAGCCGAACGGTGCGCCGAGCGCGGCCGCGCGAAGCGCGACGAAGCTGTACCGCACAACCCCACTGCGGGCGCTCCAGCTGCACCCGCCGTACTTCCACAACGGGATTGCATCGACGCTCGAGGCGGTAGTGGAGCGCTACGACACGAGGCAGGGCCTCAATCTGACGGCGCAGCAGAAGGCCGACCTGGTGGAATACCTCAAGTCCCTCTAGACCGGCAACTAAACCGGCGACGCCCAGCGCGTCGCCGGTGGCGGCAAGCCTCCTCTTCAGTTGCTGGTGACCTGCCCGCGAATCTCACCCCCCGGGTTGCAGCCCGGGCTGCCAGGCGTGCAGTCGGCTGCGCTCGTGTGCACGTTGACGTACGCTCCCCCCGTGCGCATCGCCGAGAGCAAGGAGTCGAACGTGATCGCCGGATCGCCAACGGTCGTCCCGTTGCTGCCCGTGGCCAGGACCCCGGTGCCGCTCGTGCACGCAGGCAGCGGGTCACCGGTGCCGCATAGGTTGAGGCGCACGGGGCCGTTCTGGCCAGTCGGCGCGATGTGAATGTGCGCCACGACTGCGTTTTGCAGATCGGTCACGTTCACCGTGTATTGAATGACCGAGCCGCTCACCGTCAGCGTCGCGGTCCCCGTCGCGGGGGTCGTCACTGCCGGAACCTCGTTGGCCCCCGACAGCGTAGCCGTGAAGCTCGTCGCTGGAGCTGCCGGCGCGTTGTCGTCACTGCAGGCAGCAACCACTGGGAGCAGGGCGCCGACAGCGATCTTGAAAAGGCGGACACTTTCCATATGGAGACCTCCTGAGGAATTCGAGCTTGAGGGCCGCCCACCGGGCGACCGGAATGTGGTTGGGAGGGTCGAGGACTTGGCGCTCGCCAGGACCGGGTTGCTTGGCACGCTAGCAGGCCGAGGCCATGGAGGTCTTGCACAGGCGAAGCAGGCTTGGATTGTTTTAGCGAAAACCACCGCACAACGCATGTTGTAACGTATGTTTCAACGGTCGTGCTGCGGTGGGGGCACCGGCGCTTAGGCGTACACGTGCACGCCGGTCGCCTTGAACGTGGCGTGGATCCGCATGCCGACCTGAAGGTCGAGCGTGGCGACCGCCTCGCGGGTGACCTCGGCGACCAGGGTGGGGCGTGCGTCGAGCACCACGCGGACCCGGTCGCCCGCAGGTGCCTCGGGAATGATCTCGCGAATCGTGCTGAGGAAGACGTTCTGCGCGCTGGTTTCAGGGATGCGGGGAGAGAGGGTGATCTCTCGCGGGCTTACGGTCAGGAACACGGTGCCCGGACCGGGCGCATCCTCCACCAAGAACTCGCCCTCCGCGGTCCGAATGGTCGGCAAGAAGAGCGGCCCGCCCTCCCTCGGCCGCCCCACGAACAGATTGGTCCCGACCAGCTCCGCCACGAACGAGGACCTGGGTCGCCGAAGCAGGTCCTCGCGTGTCCCCGCCTGCGCCACGTGCCCCTGCTCGAGCACCACGATCTGATCGCCGAACACGAGCGCTTCGACCGGACTGTGGGTGACGTACACCGTCACGCAGTCCAGCCGCTGGAGCAGGGCGCGGAGCTCGCCGCGAACCGCGCGCCGGGTCTGAAGGTCGAGCGAGGACAGGGGCTCGTCGAGCAGGAGCAGACGCGGGCTCAGCACGAGTGCCCGCGCCAGCGCGACGCGCTGCTGCTGACCTCCCGAGAGCTGGAGCGAGGCGCGAGCCTCGAGCGCGTCAATGCCGAGCAGGCCGAGTGCCTCCTCGACCATGGAGCGGATTCTGCGGCGCTCGACGCCGGCGGCGCGGAGACCAAAGGCCACATTGTCGAACACGGACAGGTGCGGAAACAACGCGTAGTCCTGCGCGACATAGCCGATCTCGCGCTGCCACGGGTCACGGTGCAGGCCGAGAGATGCGTCGGCGTAGCGTTCCGCGCCCAGGGTGACCAAGCCGTCGTCCAGGCGGTCGAGACCCGTGAGCAGGCGGAGCACGGAGGTCTTGCCCGCGCCGCTCTCGCCCACCAGCACCGTGGTGCTGCCGGAGGGTGCCTGGAACGCGACGTCGAGCGTGAATGCGGAGCGGTGCTTAACGAGCCGTGCGTCGAGCACGTGCGACCAGCACGGTGAGGCTCGAAGGGCTGAGCCGGATGGCGAGCAGGACCGTCAACGAGAAGAGGAGCAGCAGGACCGAGAGCGCGATGGCGGCCTCCAGATCGCTCTGCAGTGCGAGATACACGGCGAGCGGCATCGTCTGTGTGATCCCCGGCATGTTGCCGGCGAAGGTGATGGTCGCGCCGAACTCGCCGAGCGCCCGGGCCCAGCCCGTCGCGGCGCCGGCCAGCAGGCCAGGTGCGGCCAGCGGGACGAGCACCGAGAGAAAGGCACGCGCCGGGGACGCGCGCAGGGTCGCGGCGGCGTCGAGGTATTTGCGATCCACTTCCGTGAAGCCGGCCCGGGCGGCGCCGATGAAGAACGGCGCCGCGACGAACGCCTGGGCGACCACGACTCCCAGCGTCGTGAAGGGCAGCGTGATGCCCAGGGCGCCGAGGGCGTGGCCTGCGAGCCCGTTTCGGCCGAAGGCCGTGAGCAGCGCGACGCCGGCCACCGTCGGCGGCAACACCATCGGGAGGTCGATGAACGCCTCGAGGACGCGCTTCCCGCGAAACTCGCGCATCGCGAGCAGGTACGCCACGGGCAGCCCGAGCGCGATGACGACGAGGGTGGCGGAAAGACTGGTGACGAGGCTGAGCCGGAGCGCCTGGAGCACCAACGGCTCGCGCAGGCGCTCGAGCGAGCGCGCCGGGAGACAGGCGGACCAGCAGGCTCACCAGCGGGAGGCCCAGCAGCACCAGCAACAGACCGGCGAGCACCGCCCCCGTCGCGCGGAGCGCGAACGTCGCCAGAGGGGCGGGCCGCGGGGCGATCCGCTGCGACAGCGTCAGGGGTGGGGCACCGGCTCGGCGGCCATGGCGCGGAGCAGGCCATGCTGCTCCAGGACCTTCTGCCCGTCCTCGCTCCGCACGAGCTCCACGAACAGGCGGGCCGCTTCGGGATTCCTGGCGGACTTGAGCACCGCGATCGGATAGTCCGCGATCACGTTGTATTCGTCGGGGATCGCGAACTCCCGGACGTAGCGCGCACGCGGCCGGCGTGACGTCCGAGCGGTAGACGATCCCGGCGTCGGCCTCGCCGAGCTGGACCTTGCTGACCACGCTCTTCACGTTCTCTTCCTGCGACACCACGTTGGCGAGCACCTTTCGGTCGTACCCCTCCGGATAGCCTTGGGCGCCGGCCAGCTTCTGCAGCGCCTCGCGGCTGTACTTCCCGACCGGTACCGCTTCGGCGGCCATGACGATCTTGGTTCCGCGGCGGGCCAGGTCGGGCAGCGCGCCGATGCGTGCGGGATTCGTCTTGGGCACGATGACGATGAGACGATTCCGCGCGAACGTCGGTGCCTCGCCTTCCACCTCTCCCTTTCCCTTCGCGTAGTCCATCCAGCGCTGGTCGGCGGAGGCGAACACGTCGGCCGGCGCGCCCTGTTCGATCTGGAGTGCCAGCTGCTGGGACCCCGCGAAGTTGAACTGGACCGTGAGGCCGGGGTTCCGCTGCTCGAGGGTGTGACCCAGGTCGGTGAACGCCTCGGTGAGCGAGGCCGCCGCGAACACGTTGAGCGTCGACGGTGCGGGCTCGACCGGGCGGCTGGCCAGGAGCGGAACGCCGAGGGCGGCCAGGGCGAGACGAATCACGATGTTCATGACGGGGCGGTGCCTTTCGCGATCATGACCTCGGTGGACTTCACGACGGCGAACACCGATTCGCCGACCTTGAGGCGAAGCCGTTCGGCCGAGCTCCGGGTGATGATGGCCACCAGCTCCTGATCGCCGATGCCGATGCGAACCTCCGCCATCAGTCCATCGACGGCGAGCCCGAGCACGCGGCCGTGAAGCTGGTTCCGGGCGCTCAGGTCGAGACCGCCGACCTCGGCCCGGGCACCGCGCCCGAGCGCCGCGTCGAGGTCGCGCTCGTCGAACAGCCATTTCCGTCCGACTCGGCGACCGGGGAGCTTGCCCGCCCGAGCCAGCGCCTGAACGCGCTTGACGTTCAGGTGGAGATAGGAGGCCGCCTGATCAGCGCTCAAGAGTCCCATGTTGATCCCTATAATACTTGATAAACTGACATGGGCAACCAAAATTGGCTCTAACGCACCCTAATTTACCCTCAAGCGACTTCAACACCTCCATCCCGGACAGCCCATGCGCGTTCCGTGTCTCGGGTCCGCCGTCTGCCTGCTCTACCTCTCTTTCTCTCCTTCGATTCTGCGACTCGAGCCGCCGCTCAGGGCCCCGCGCCGGCACCCGCACCCGCGCCACCATCCGCCCCCAGCGTGCGTTTCACCGGCTATCTGCAGGCCCGGGAAGCATACCGCGACGAGGTCGGACTTACCGGATCCATCAACCGGGCCCGACTCACGGCGTACGGCGGTCTCGCGAGAGACGTCACCTGGCGCGTGCAAGGCGAGTTCAGAACCGGTGCGGTCGGGACGGGCAAGGCGAGCGTGTCGCTCCAGGACGCCTACATCCGGTACAGGACCGGCAACTTCGGCATTCAGGCGGGGCAGTACAAGACCCCGTTCACTCGAGAGTTCATCACCTCACTGGCCGACGTCGAGACCGCCGACCGATCGACGGTGGTGGACTCGATCGCCCCCAAGCGGGACATCGGCATCATGGCGGACTACGCGATCGGCCCGAGCGCGACGCTCATCCTGGGAGTGTTCAACGGGGAGGGACAGAACGTCACGGCGAACGCGGACTCGTCGCTCCTCTGGGTCGGTCGGGCGACGGTGCGCCCGGTCGCGTACCTGACGCTCGGCGGGAACTTCGCACAATACGGCTCGGACAGCACGCGCTATGGCGTCGACCTGAGCCTCGAGTACCAAGGCGCCGCCCTCAAGGGCGAGTATATCGGCCAGCATCGCGATGGCGGTGGGCTCGATGACAAGGGTTGGTACGCGCAGGGCACCTATCGCGTGCTCCCCTGGGTTCAGTTCGTGCTCAAGCAGGAGGATTTCCGGCGCTCGGCGATCAGCGAGGCGGTTCGCAACCTGGGAACGACGGGCGGCGTGAACGTGGAATTCGGTGGCGGCAAGGTCAGACTGCTGGGGAACTACGTGTCCCGCAAGATCGGGACGCCAGGCGTCCGCCACGGCATGCTCATCGCACAAGCCCAGGTCAAGTTCTGAGGTACGGCTGACACCGCGCCGCGAGACAGGCCTCGCGGCGCGATCGTGTCGCAGCCGAGTGGCCTCCGTCTGTCGTGCGCACCTCCGAAGTCACCCCGGTTCGATGAAGCGCCTCACAGCAGGTCTCCCGGGCCGATGATATCTTGAAAAGGTCATCGGCAAGCAGGCTGTCCATGCAGACAGGACGACGTCAGGCCAGACTGCGGCAGGAGTTCGCCGGTCTCTATCCCGGCGTGCCGGCCAACGAGTGGAGGCCGATCGGGGAGCTGCTCGATTGCGTCGCCGCGGCCCGGCTCAGGGGCGGTCGGCGGTCCGGCGAGCTGCTGCTCGACCGGCCGTTGGACGACAGGCATTTCGAGTTCCGTGGCGGTGGGGAGCGCCCCGCCGGGTTCGCGGGCCGCCCCTCGCGCCTCAGCGACTTCCGACAGCCCCGTGCCTGACGGGAAGCAGACAAGACGGACCGAGCGCCCTCTTCGTGGGGAGGGCCAACGGCGGCCCCCAGGCCGCACGGAGGCCTCATGCTCGACGATGTAGATGCCGGCTCGGCTGCGGGGATCGGCCCGCTGGTGCTGGTGGTGGATGACGAGTCGGCCGCGCGATCGGCCGTGTGCCGGATGGTCCGCGGGCTGGGCTACCGGGTGCAGAGCTGTGACGGGGGGCGGGCGGCGCTTCACTACCTCGAAGCCCATCCCAGAGAGGTCAAGCTTCTGCTGGCCGACCTCGACATGCCGCGCATGGATGGTGGGGAATTGGTGGAGCGCGCGCGGGATCTCGATCCGGGTGTGCGGGTGGCGCTCATGGCCGCGGCCGTGGACGCCGACCATCGGGAGCTGCTCACGGGGTATCGCGACCTGCCGGTGCTCCGCAAGCCGGTTGGATTCGCCGAGCTGTACGCGCGCCTGCGCGACCTGCTCGGGCCGCCGGCGATGACGCCGGGGACGCCTGGGAGACCCCGGTCCGTTCGTCGCCCGTCGGGACGCTACGAGATCTGACTGGACGATCGGCCGTACCGAGCGCCGGCCGCGCAGGTCATGAGCGATCAGTTCGTCAGCAGGCGGTTGTCCGCGATACGCTCGTCGGGTGTCGGCGCGAGCAGGTTGGTCATGGCCGCCCACATCGGGTTGAGCCCGCCCCGCTCGACGACGTCCCATGGTCCACGGTTCCGCGCCGCCTGGCGCGTCTCGATCGTGAGGAACGTGGGGTGGGCCAGAATCGGCGTATCGGGCGCGCACTCTCCCACGGCGCGGAGTGCGGACAGCGCCGACACGTCGCGCAGCTTCGTATCCAATAACACCAGATCGAAGGCCCGGGAGCTCAGCAAGGCCAGGCCGGTCGCCAGGTCGGGCGCCTCGGTCACGCGAATGCGCCCGCGCCCCTTGTGGGCCACCAGCTCCTGCACCAGCATGCGGTCGGCGGCCTCGTCTTCGATCAGCAGCACCTCGGTCGAGGGTGTCATAGTCACCTGCCCGTAGTGGGATGAGACGGCGCCGGCAGCGCCGCCGGGGAAGCCGCGACGGGAGGCGAACCGGCGAGCGAGAGTGCGCCGAGCGTCACCGTAAAGAGCTGGGACGACTGCACGAGACCTCCGGGATCGGGACGTGCGCCTCGAGATCCACGGTAGAGGCGCGCGTTTCCTTGTTAAGGAATAGGCATGCCAAACGGCCGGGGCCGCTGCACGATCCCGTGACAATCGGGGTAACCGGCGTGGAAGGCCGCGCTTACCCGTTCCAACTGTAGGCTCTCGATGCACCGAGGCCAGGGATTGCAGTGCGTGGTGAGGGGGCGATGCGGCCCGGAGTTGTTGGGGAGAGCCCACAGAAAGACCACACGCCGGTGACCTCGCCCTCGGGCGGGACCACCGGCGTGTGGGGCTGGGGCCCGAGCGGCCTCTCGGCCGCCCGGAAGTCTCAGGTCGTCAGGACGTTGCTGTACCTGGTGAAGTCATCGAGGATGCGACCGGTGCCGCGGACGACCGACGTGAGCGGGTCGTCATCCACCCGTACAGGCAGGCCGGTCTCGTCCATCAGCAGGGCGTCGAGCCCGCGGATGAGGGAGCCGCCGCCCGTGAGAACGATGCCGCGCTCGAGGATGTCGCTCGCCAGCTCGGGAGGCGTCATCTCGAGGGCCCGGCGCACGGCATTTACGATCCGGCTCACCGGTTCCTGAATGGCGTCCCGCACTCCGGAAGAGTCCACCCGGACCGTCTTGGGCAGGCCGGACACGAGATCGCGACCCTTCACATCCATCTCCTCCTCGCGCTCGAGCGGGACCGCCGAGCCGAGGCGGATCTTGATCCGCTCGGCGGTGGGCTCGCCGATGAGGAGGCTGTAGTTCTTGCGCATGAACTGGACGATGGCCTGGTCCAGCTCGTCGCCGCCAGTGCGGATCGACGCGTCGCACACGATGCCGCCGAGGGCGATGACCGCGATGTTGGTGGTGCCGCCGCCGATGTCGATGACCATGCTGCCGACCGGGGTATCCACCGGCAGGCCCACGCCGATCGCCGCCGCCATCGGCTCCGCGACCATGAGCAGGCGTTTGACGCCCGCGGACCGCGCCGAGTCGCGCACGGCGCGGCGCTCGACCTCGGTGATTCCCGACGGGACGCAGACGATGACCGTCGGCTTGACCTTGAAGATGGTCCGGTCGATCACCAGCCGGAGGAAGTGGCGGAGCATCTTCTCCGCGACATCGAAGTTGGCGATGACCCCATCCTTCATCGGTCGCACCGCGAGGATCCCGTCCGGTGTCCGGCCGAGCATCCGCTTGGCCTCGAGCCCGATCCCCATGATGTTCCCGGTCGCCTGATCCACCGCGGCGACCGAGGGCTCGTTCAGCACCACCCCTTCACCTTTCACCAACACGAGCGTGTTGGCGGTGCCGAGGTCCACGGCGAGCTCGGTAGCCGGACGCCATGCGCGACGCTTGGGCATCTGACGCCGGCGATCGTCTCCGCCGTCAACGTGCGAGCTCGGAGAGGGGGTCGTGGTGGTTTCAATCGCAACGGTCACGGGGTCTCGATCCCTTCGTCAACGGGTGGTGCGGCAGTCCGGCTGGACGAACGGCGGGTACCTTGCAGATAACCTGCACGGGTTGCGTTCTACCCGTTCATCTCACACGACGGCATCGCTATACGTGCGCGTCTCATCGGCGATTTTCCGAGGGAACAGCGCTGAACGGTCCGGATGGAACTCCGTTCGGCGTATGCGGCAGTGCAAAATATGATCCATCCCGGATTTCTGCTTGTTCTCCTCGGCGCCGCCCTGCTTTCGGACGGACGCGGCCGGGTGCTGGCGGCGCTCGCAACGGTTGCATCCGGCCTCGCGCTGGCGGGACTTGGGGCCGGTCCGGCGCCCGCCGAATCATTGCCGGCGGGGTTCGTCGCCGTCGAAGCGGCGCTCCTGACCCTGGGCGCGACGCTAGCCATGGGCAGTGCGTTCGTGACGCTGCGACGCGAACGATCGCCGGCGAACGTGGCTGGTTCGGCTGTCGCGAGCGTGGGAGGGGTACTGCTCGCCCTCCAGGCAGCGACATGGGTGGTCCGCGCCTCGATCGGCGGCCTGGTTGCCGCGCTGGTCGCGCTCGCCGGCATGGGGTATCTGCTGTGCGCAGCCGCACGGCTCACCCCGCGGTCGCTCGTGGCGAACGAGCGCCGTCCCGGGCCCCGCATCTCCGTCGTCGCGATCGCGCTCGGGACGTTGCTCGCCGCGGTGGGCCCCGCCGCCGGCCACGTATTCCTCGGCACCCTCCTCGTCGCATTCGCTGGGTGGCGCGTGCGCTGGGCGGAGGGAGACCGCCCGCTCCCGATCGCGCCGTTGCTGGCGTCGTTGGTGATTCCCGCGTGGTGGCTCATGTCCACGATCGCCGGACCAGAGGGGTTGGCAGTCGTTTCGCTGCCCGACCTGCCCTGGAGTCCGGCCGCCGAACGCCTGCTCGGGCTCGTCCTCATCGTGGCGTCATGGGCAGCCAGCGGGCTCTGGCCACTGCACCGTGAGGAACCCGCGGCGCTCACCGCGCTCGCCGGTGCGCTCCTCGTCCTTCGGGTCGTGGTTCCGGCGGTGCCCGATGGCCTGGCGCATTGGCGGGCCCTGGCGATGCCGGTGGTGGTGGTCGGCCTGTGGCACGCGGTGGCGACGGATCGCCGCGACGGGGTGGCCGTGGCGCTCGCCTGGGTCGGCCTGATGTCGGGTGAACCGCCCGGTCAGCTGGGAGCCGCGCTGCTGATCGTGGCCGCGCTCCTGCTGGAGCTCTGGATCAGGATCTCACCGGCGAGTGCCGCTGCCCGACGCGCGCTCGAAGCCACGGCCGCCCTGCTGGGGGGCGTCGGCGCACTCTTCGCCATCGACGCGGGCCTTCGCGCTGAGGTGGTCTACACCGTACTCGCGGTGGCGGCGCTCGTCACGGGCTGCGGCCGACTCAGCTTCGTTCAGGCCAGCACCGCGAGCGTCCCCAGGGCCACCGCGCCGAGGGCCTGATCGCCCTCGATCCCGACTCGCGCCCGGACCGCCTCGCCCTTGAGTCCCTTGGAGAACAGGCGCCAGGCGGTGTCGTCGCTCAGGGTGACGGTCGCCGATGGGTCAGGGTCCGCGCCGGCGAAGAGGCGCCATCCGGTGCGCTCGCGCCGAAGCGTCCAGATGTCTCCTGCCGTACCGTCGATGGCGAACCGCACCGTGCTTCCCTCGGCGGCGGCGGTTTCCCGATACGCGACCGGCAGCGCCCGAACGAACAGATCGAGCACGGGATGGAGCCACTCGCGCCCGGTGAGCGGCTGCGCCCCGACGGCGTCGCGTATCTGCTGCTGGTGCAGCCAGCGCTCCGTGTAGTCGCGGCCCACGTCGAACCAGTGCGCTGACGACTCCTCGCCCGCCCAGGTGACCGACCAGTGTGCCGGCGCGAACGGATCCGTGGCTCCGAAGAGGTCCACGACCCACGGCCCGGTGACCTCCAGGAGGTCCACGATCACTCGAGGGCTCATCCGGCGCGCGACCGCCACCCACTCCGCGTTCATGCGGTTGACGAAGGCCACGAGGTCCTGTGCGCTCGCCGGACCGCCTGCGGGCGCCGCGTGTCCATCGCGATGGAAGGACAGACGGCGGAGGTCGTCGTCGAGGAGGTGCGCCGCGATGTCGCGTACCGACCAGAGCGCGCACGCGGTGGGACGGCCCCAGTCTTCGACGGTGAGACCGCGCAGCAGCGCGATGAGCTGGGCGTGGAGTGGTGCGAGGCGGTCGAGCACGAGCACGGGCTCGAGCGGCCGGAGCGTGGCGGAGGCAGTCACGGGCGGAAATGTCGCGGCGTTCGCTCGCGGCGGAAAGCCCGCGTTGACCCTCCGCAGGGGGCACCAGCATATTTCGCAGTCTGAGACGGTAAGTCGTTATTTCAGCTTGTTCTACCCTCGAGGAGCCGGCCATGGCCTTCACCCTTCCCCCCCTGCCGTATGACTACAACGCCCTGGAGCCGCACATCGACGAGCAGACGATGCGGATCCATCACGACAAGCATCACGCGGCGTACGTGAACAACCTCAACGCCGCACTGGAACCGCACGCGGACCTTCAGAAGAAGTCGGTCGAGGAGCTCATCGCCAATATCGACGCTCTGCCCGAAGGCATCCGCGCCCCCGTCCGGAATAACGGCGGCGGGCACGTCAACCACACGATGTTCTGGGAGATGATGGCCCCCGGCGGAGCCAAGGAGCCCTCGGGCGCGCTGGCGGACGCCATTGCCAAGGCATTCGGTGGCGTCGCGCAGTTCAAGGAGCAGTTCCAGAAGGCGTGCGTGGGCCGGTTCGGCAGCGGCTGGGGGTGGCTCATCGCCGACCGCAGCGGCGGCGTCATCATCGACAGCACGCCGAATCAGGACACGCCGCTCATGAGCGGGAAGAAGCCCATCCTGGGCTGCGACGTGTGGGAGCACGCCTACTACCTCAAGTACCAGAATCGCCGCCCCGACTACGTCGCCGCGTGGTGGAACGTGGTCAACTGGACCGACGTCGCGCGCCGGTACGACCGCGCGAAGGGGGCCTGAGCGCATGGCGTCTCCGACGCTGGCGACCGGGCATGCGCTCCCCGCCGTGGGATCGACGGCGCCGGACTTCACGCTGCCGTCCACGGCCGACATCGACATCACACTCTCGCAGCTCCGCGGGAAGAAGGTGCTGCTCGCGTTCTTCCCGCTGGCGTTCACCAAGACGTGCACCAACGAGATGTCCGCGTTCACGGAGGACTACGCGGAGTTCCAGGGTGCCGACGCCGTCGTGTTGCCGATCAGCGTGGACTCCGTGCCGACGCTCAAGGAATTCAAGGCCAAGGAACGACTCACGATCGACCTCCTGAGCGACTTCAGGCGCGAGGTGAGCCGCCGATACGGCGCCCTCATCGAAGAGCGATTCTTCTCCAACCGGGCCTACGTCCTGATCGATCGGAACGGCATCGTCCGCTGGACGTACGCCGAGAAGACGCCGAGCACGCGCCGAGAGAACGCGGAGCTGCTGGCGCAGCTGCGCACGCTCACGTAGCCGCGACGCGGAGAAGCCCGCCCGCATGCGGCGGATAGCGCTGATCGATCCGCCGCGTGACCGGCCGGGCGAGCGTATCCTCGACGAGACTTCGGCCTGGCTGCGGAGGCTGCCGATCGGCGCCCTCACGCGCGTCGAGCGCGTGGCCGACGCGCGCCTCGACCAGACCGACGTCGTGTGGCTGCGGACCTCCGCGGGGGTCGACTCCGGACTCGAGGCCTGGCTTCACCGCGGTGGCCGGCTCCTCGCCACGCACGACGGGGCGACGATCCTCTCCAGCCTCGGCCTCGAGCCGGCATCGCCGGTCGAGCTGCCCTTTCCCGATCCGGCCCCGGCCGGGTTCGGCCTCGCCGGCTTTGGCTCTCACCCGCTGTTTACCGGGTTGCGTGACGGCGCCTCGCTCGCGCCCTGGAACACGCGCGCATCCGAATCGATGTACTGCTACACGAACGGTCGGCGGCCGGACATTGCGGGCGTCGTGGCGGTCGAGCGGCGCGGACTCGACGTCCACGCGTCCACCGTGCTCGCGTGGGAGCTCGCGGTGGGCGCCGGAGGGGTGCTGTGTCTGGCGTTCGACCCCGCCTTGCGGGGCGACGGCGGCCGGCGAGAGGCCGAGGTGGTCTTGGCCAATGCGCTCCTGGGTGACGCCATTCCGCATCACGATCGGGCCGGTCCCGTCATCCTGTGGCCGCCGCCGGGCCGGTGCGCAGTCGTCAGGATGGAGGAAGCCCATCGCTTGACCGCGCCAGCCGACGCGTGGCCCGGCACCTCGCTTCCGCTGCTCGATCTCACGCCGGCGTCGGCCTGGATGCACGCCGGTCGCCGCATGCTCGTAAGCGCCCGACCGGCCGGCGGGTACCGGGACGTCTGGGCGCCGCCCTTCCGCGTGATGCGGGACGCGACGGTGCGTGGCGGGATTCCATGCGCCCCCGGCCACTTGGCTGCGGACGAGGTAGCGGGCGGGCTTGCGATCGGTGGGCATCGACTGCTGGAGCGTTGGGTCGCGGCCGCCGATGTACCGCTCGTGGTGTGGGACATCGGAGGTCCCGAAGGCATCGAGCTCGTCGCCGAATGGGAAGTCGACCTCCGTCGCTCCTGGCCGTACCCCGAAGGCGCCTATGGCGACCTCGATGTCGCGTCGTCGTCCGATGGGCTCAGCCTCCGCACCGCGTCCGCGGGCGGACCGCGCGTGATGTTCGCGGTCCGTGGAGGTCGGCTCGAGGCGGTCGCTATCCCCGGCCGCGCGGCGGTCCAGATCTCGTGCCGGGGTGTCACGCCGCTCCGGATCGTGGCGGTCGCGGGGGTGGATCCCCCGGAGCTCGAGCGGGCCGTCCGGGTCCTCGAGCGCGACGGCGTTCGCGAGGTGGCCGCGGCTAGGGCGCGAAGGGCGGCGCAGCTCCAACGCTACGGGACAGCCTTCGAGGCGCCGGACGAGCTGCTTGCGCGTGGGTTCGACTGGGCGAGACAGCGCGGGGACGAGGCGCTGATCGGAGTGCCAGGCGTCGGGCGGTCGATGCTCACCGCTTGTCCGCGGGCTCCCGTCGACGCCTGGTGCTTCGGAACCCGCGCCTGCACTGCAGCCGCGGCACTCCTCGTCGCGGGCGCCCGGGATCCGGCGCGCGAGCTGCTCAAGTTCCTGGCCCAGGCGCAGCACCCGGGCGGCGGCATTCCGGCCTCGTATCCGTTCGGAGGTCTCGCGTCCTCGCCGAGCCCGGAGGGCACGCGGGCCTTCCTCGAGCTCGCCGAACGTCTCCTGGCCTGGGCGGGCGACGAGGACGGCGTTCGCCGGCTGGGCGAGTCGATCACCCAGGCCCTCGCCTTCCTCGCGGAAGTCGTGGGAACGGGGCCAAGCGAGCGGGTGCTCGACGCGCTCGAGAACGTGGCCGGTCGTGCCGGCTCGGCGGCCATCGCGGCACTCCGGCCAAGAGCCCTCGCGGCGCGGGCCGGGGACCGGATCGAGCCGCACGCCATCGTCGAGGCGGCGGCCGCGGCGCTGCGCCGGGCGCCGGGCGCGCTGCACGGGACGGGCGCCGCACCTGCCTTGCTCGAGTCGGTCGCCGCGCTCTGGGGACTCGAGCCCGACGCACCGGCCGCCGCTCTGAGCGTGACCCCGGCGCTTCCATCGGGATGGAACGGCTTCGCGCTCCGGCGGCTCCGGGTCGGAAGGAGCCTTCTCGACCTCGAGGTCCGGCGCCGGCCGCAGTCTGTCGTGCTGCGGGTCGGGCACCTGTTCGGGCCTCGCCTGGTGCTGACGGTCGGCCTGCGTGGCGTGGAGGTCGAGTCCACCGAAGTGGACGAGGTCCCCCTCTCCGCACCGCGTGTGCGCTTCGAGACGCACGACCGGCACGAGGTGCGATTCCACGTGCGAGGGTAGCCTTCCGGCCGTGGTCCGACCGCCGCGCGAGCGTGTTTACTGAATGCCACAGTCGGTGTACGCTTCCTCACCCCACCAAGGATTTCGATGACCCGCATGCACCGGATGCTGCTCTGCCTCGGCCTCCTCGCCGCCGCGTCCTGCCGGATCGAGGATCACACGCCGACCGGAAGCCGCCGGGACGAGGAGGCCGTGCAGGCGATCGTGACGCGCTACGCCCGAACACTGTCGGATCGCGACTGGAGCGCGGCGCGGGCGCTGTTCTGGCCGGACGCGACCTACTCGGGACCGATGCTCCCCATGGACAACGACGCCCATCAGGCCGTGTCGATCGATCTCGCGCTCGGCCTGCTCGCGCGACGGTTGGAGGGGCTGGACGCGAAGCGGTTCGACATCCGCGTGCTCCGGGCGGACTATCGCCAGGAGGGGGACCTGGCCGGCGTGTGGCTGGTGACGCGTCGCGTGCTTCCCGTCGCGGGATCGGTGACGGATCGAGAGTGGATCGAGCACATGGTGCTCCGGCGCCTCAACGACCAGTGGCGCATCCTGAGCCTCGCCGCCACGCCGTCGCGCCGCGGAGACACCCGTGCCGAGCGCTGAGCTCGCGCTCGTGGCCTCCGTCGCCAAGCTGCTCAACGAGGAGCTTGGCACCGAGGCGACGATCGCGGCGGTCGCCGAAACCCTTCGGCGGGGCCTGCCCGCGGAAGGGGTGACGATCTGGCATCGCGAACATGGGACGCCCGCGTTTCGGTCCGTCGAGGCACCACCGACGCCGGACGGCCCGGCACCTGTACGGTCGCTCGACCTGGTTTCTCTGCGAGCCGGCTGGCGCCGGTACGTGCTCGAGCACGAAGGCGTCCGGCTGGGACTGCTCGAGGCGCGCCTGGGGGACGCCGTCGCCGAGGCGGGCGTGCTTCCGATCGTCGCCGATTTCCTGGCGCCCTATCTGGCGGCGGTCGAGCTGTCGGCCGACCTCGCCGGGGAGGTGGCGGCCCAGTCGCGTGAGATCGAGGAGCACCGCCGGTTCACCAGCCTCATCGTCGACAGCTTGCCGGTGGGACTGTACGTCGTGGACCGGAGCTACCGCATCCAGAGCTGGAACCGGAAGCGCGAGACCGGCACGCAGGGGCTTCGGCGCGACGAGGTGGTGGGACGGCCCGTCTTCGATGTCCTCACGCGGCAGCCGGCGGCGCAGCTGCGCGCGGAGTTCGACCGGGTGTTCGAGACCGGCGAGATCCAGCAGACGGAGCAGGAGGTGACGGCCGGTGGCGAGACCCGGCGCTTCCGTCTCAGCAAGATCCCCATGCGCCTGGACGGCGACGAGATCACCCACGTCATCACGATCGGCGAGGACGTGACCGAGTACACCCGCGTGCAGCGCCAGATCCTCCAGAGCGAGAAGCTCGCCGCGATCGGCCAGCTCGCCGCCGGCGTCATGCACGAGATCAACAACCCGCTGGCCACGATCAGCGCGTGCGTCGCCGCGATCGAGGGGCGCCTGCCGGCGGGGCCGGAGACCACGCGGGCCGAGGAGTACCTGCAGACGATCGACCGGGAGGTCGATCGCTGCAGCCGGATCGTGGACGGGCTGCTCGATTTCAGCCGGCCCAAGGCCACGCCGCGGCGCCCGGTCGCCCTCAACACCCTGGTGGACGAGACGCTGTTTCTGCTCAAGCATCACCAGCGTTTCAAGCGGCTCCAGGTGGTACGGGCCCTGGCGCCCGGACTCCCCGAGACGACCGGGAGTGCCGAGCAGCTGATCCAGGCGCTCATGGCGCTCATGCTGAACGCCCTCGACGCGATGGAGCAGGGTGGCCAGCTCACCGTGCGCACGAGACTCAGCCCCCACCGGTCCGACGAGGTCGTCGTCGAAGTGGAGGATACCGGCATGGGCATTCCCGCCGCCGAGCACGGCAAGATCTTCGAGCCGTTCTACACGACGAAGCCGCCGGGGCGGGGGACCGGCCTCGGCTTGTCCATCTGCTACGGCATCGTCGCCGACCACCGCGGACGCATCGAGGTGGACAGCGCTCCCGGGCGCGGCGCGACCTTCCGGGTCTTCCTGCCGGTGGCCGCATGAAGATCCTGGTCATCGAGGACGATCGCACGGTGGGCCAATACGTGAAGCGCGGCCTCGAGGAGCACCATTTTCAGGCGGACCTGGTGGACGAGGGCATGGAAGGGCTGCGGCTGGCGTCGGGCGGGCGGTACGATCTGGTGGTGCTCGACCTCCGGTTGCCCGGCATGAATGGCCTCGAGGTCCTGCGCACGTTGCGCGACCGCGGACTCACCACGCCAATCCTGGTGCTCACCGCGCAGGACGCGGTGGACTTCAAGGTCCAGGCGCTGCGCTCGGGCGCCGACGACTACGTGACCAAGCCCTTCGCGTTCGAGGAGCTGCTGGCGCGGGTGGAGGCGCTGGGGCGCCGCCCCCAGGCGATCCAAGATCCGGTGCTGCGCGTCGGCGACCTCGAGCTCGACACGGCCACCCGCGAAGTCCGGCGGTCGGGCGAGCGTATCGACCTCACGCCCAAGGAGTACACGGTGCTGGAGTATCTCCTGCGGCACGCCGGCCGGGTCATGTCGCGCACGCTCATCACCGAGTACGCCTGGGACTATCACTTCGACCCCGGCACCAACATCGTCGACGTGGTGATCAACCGGCTTCGCAAGAAGGTGGACTCGGGTCACGCGCAGAAGCTGGTGCATACCGTGCGCGGCGTCGGATACGTCGTGAAGGCCTGACGTGCGGACGATCCGGCAGCGGCTGACCATCTGGTACACGGTCGCGCTCGGGATCACGATCGCGGCCTTCGGGACCTTGCTGTACCTGGAGCGGCGTCAGTCCAGCGTCCGTGAGCTCGATCAGCGCCTCGGCCTCGAGGCGGACCTCGCGAATCGCTGGCTGAGCGAGTCCTACAACGTGCTGGGCCGCATCGTCACGACCGCCGGCACCAGTCCGTCGCTCGATCCTGGCATCAGCGCCTACCTCGAGGCGGTGCGCGACTACGTCGTCGTCAGCGACACCAACGGCAACGTTCTGGCGCTCTCGGAGGCGTCGCGCTCGCTCAGCGCCGACGCGCTCCAGCGTCTCACCGCTCCGCTCGACTCCCTCCGCCTGCCCAAGCGTGCGGGCACGATCAACCTGGGCGCCGACGCGGGCTCGCTGCGCTGGCTCGCCGTGCGCGTCGAGGCCGCGGGGCCCGAGATCGGCGGTCTCATGGTCGCGACGCCGATCAGCCAGATCGCGTTCGGCCCGGGCGATCTGCTCCGGTCCATGCTGATCATTGCGCCGGTCATCCTGCTCGCCTCGGCCCTGGTGGGCTACTGGCTGGCGGGGACATTCCTCCGTCCGGTCCAGGGCATCATGGACGAGATCAAGGCGATCTCCGACGGGCGGAGCCTGCACCGGCGGCTCGCGGTGCCGATGTCCGGCGACGAGATGAGCCGGCTCACCCTGACGGTGAACGGCATGCTCGCCCGGCTGGAGCAGAGCTTCGCGAGCCTGCATCGGTTCACCGCGGACGCGAGCCACGAGCTCAAGACCCCGCTGATGGTGCTCCGGGCCGGCGTCGAGCGCGCGCTGGTGCACCCTGGCGTGCCCGCCGAGATCATGCAATCGCTCGACGAGACGCTCGCGCAGATCAACGAGATGACCGAGCTGGTGGAAAGCCTGTTGACGCTCGCTCGCGCGGACGAGGGCCGGGCGCCGCTCGCCGTCGAGGAATCGGACCTGCGGGACCTCCTCGGCGACGTGGTTGAAACGGCCGGCATGCTGGGCGAAGGCTCCGGCGTCAGCGTTACGAGCATGATGCCCCGGCATCCCGTCCGGCTGGCGGTGGATCGGCAGCGGATCCGGGAGATGCTCCTCAACCTCGTCACCAACGCGATCAAGTACACGCCGCAGGGCGGGACGATCGACCTCTCCCTCGCGGACCACGAGGAGGCGGTCAGCATCACCGTGCGCGATACGGGCATCGGCATCGCCCCTGGTGATCTGCCTCACATTTTCGACCGCTTCTGGCGGGCCGACCCCGCGCGCTCGCGCACGGGCGATCGGCCAGGGACCGGCCTCGGTCTCGCGATCACCAAGTGGATTGCCGAGGCACACGGTGGCGCCATCACCGTGCAGAGCCGGCCCGGGCCGGGGCACGATCTTCACCGTTCGACTGCCCCGGAACGGAACGTTGCCGGTCCAGAGTTGACGCGTCGCCGCACGCCCGTTTCGAGCCTGAACGCCATCCCGAACATCCCGCCATCATTACGAAACGGCTAATTCGCTTGTCATCGAATTGTCATGTTCGGGCTACTGACGAGCCATGAGGGGAGTTGTAGCTTCTCGCGGCACGATCATTCCTCCCCTGACGGAGGTAGTTGCGTGTTCGAAAACCTGATCGAGTCCAAGCAGAAGGGTCAGCGGACGATCGGACAGACGATCCTGTCCTTTCTCGTCCACGGCGCCATCATCTTCGGCGCCGTCAAAGCGACCCAGGGTGTGGCCGAGACGATCAAGAATCGCCCGGTCGACACCACGATGGTGTTCCTCAAGCCGCCGCCGCCTCCCCCGCCGCCACCCGATCAGCCGCCACCGGACGTCATCGTCTCCGCGAACCCCCCGCCCAAGGGGTTTCAGACGGTCGTGGCGCCGACCGACATCCCGAAAGACATCCCTCCGATCGATCTGAACGAGAAGCCGTTCGATCCGAAGGATTTCACGGGCAAGGGCGTCGAGGGCGGCATCTCCACCGGCGTCGTGGGCGGGACCGGCCCGGTGAGCGGTGAGGTGTTCCTGGAGGCGCAGCTGGACGATCCGGTCCAGCCGATCTCCATCCCGACGCCGCGTTATCCGCCGGTGCTGCAGAGCGCCGGGATCGCCGGCGCCGTCGACCTGCAGTACGTCGTCGATACGACGGGCCACGCGGAGCCGAACTCGTTCAAGGTGCTCAAGACGACGCACCCGGCATTCGTCGAACCGGCCCAGGAAGCGATCCGGAAGGGCGTGTTCAAGCCGGCCAAGTTCAAGGGCCAGCCCGTTCGCCAGTTGGTCCAGCAGCGCATTTCGTTCAAGGTCGGCCAGTAGGCCATTACCCTGCCCAGGAGGCACGGCAACATGAGTCTCGATCTGCTTCAACTGTGGGCCCAGATGGGCGCGTTCGCCAAGGGCATCGTTTTCATCTTGGCGATCATGTCCATCTACTCGCTCACGATCGTCTTCACCAAGCTCATCCAGCTCAAGCGGAGCGAGTCGGAGACGCGGAAGTTCGCGCCCCAGTTCTCGCGGGCGATCCAGGAGGAGAACCTGGACCAGGCCATCTCGCTGGCCGAGAAGAACAAGAAGAGTCACGTCTCCCGCGTGCTGGGCGAGGCGCTGGCCGAAGTGAAGCCGCTGCTGCGTGACCGCGCCACCATCACCGCCGCCGACATCAACTCGGCCGAGCGGGCGGTGGAGCGCCAGATGCTGATCGTGCTGTCAGAGTTCAAGCGCGGCCTGGGCGTGCTCGGCACGGTGGGCTCGACGGCGCCGTTCGTCGGCCTCCTCGGCACCACGATGGGTATCGTGAACGCGTTCGTGGGCATGGCGGCGCAGGGTGCGTCGGGCGGCCTCGCGGGCATCTCGGCCGGTATCGCCGAGGCGCTGATCACGACGGCGTTCGGTCTGATGGTCGCGATTCCGGCGGTGTGGGCGTACAACTACTTCACCACGAAGATCGAGAACCTGACCGTCGAGATGACCTACACCTCGAAGGAATTGATCGACTACCTGATCAAGAGCGTGGGGAGCGAGTTCGGGCGTTCGATCTTCACGAAGGAATTCCAGGCCCAGAAAGCGGTGACCGGCAGTGGCCATATCCACGGCTAACTCCGGGTCGTCGGCCGTCAAGGCGGACATCAACGTGACGCCGATGATCGACGTCATGCTGGTGCTGCTGATCATCTTCATGATCGTGACGCCGCTGATCGCCGCCGGGTTCAAGGCCACCTTGCCGAAGGGCAAGAACCTGGACCCGCGGCCCGAAGGCGACAACGAGGTCGTGCTGGGCATCGACGAGTTCGGCCGGTATTTCCTCAACGGCCGGCCGCTGCCCGAAGGCACCTTGGGGGACCAGCTGCGCGGCATCTTCGCGGCGCGCACCGAGGACAAGATCCTCTACTTCAAGGCGGACAACAAGCTGAAGTATTCCAAGATCCAGGAAGCCGTCGAGACCGCCCGCCACAGCGGCGTGCGGGTCATGGCCGCCATCACGGAGCCGAAGAACACGGGGCTGTTCCAGGCGGACAAGGACAAGAAGGAGAAGAAGTAATGGCCATGACCGCCGGGGCATCCAGTGGGGGCGTCCAGTCCGATATCAACGTGACGCCGATGATCGACGTGCTCCTCGTGCTGCTGATCATCTTCATGATCACGCAGCCGCTCAGCCGGATGGCGATGGACGTGCAGGTGCCGCCGCCGGACGAGACCAAGACCAACACGCCGCCGCCCAACCAGATCGTGCTCGAGCTGGCGGACGACGGCAGCTACTCGATCAACGGGCAGCCGGTCCCCAAGGACCAGCTGGATACGCAGATCCACGCGATCTACGATCAACGTCCGGCGAAGCTGCTGTTCATCAAGGCCGGGCCGAACCGGATCTACCAGGACATCGTCGAGGCGATGGACGTCGCGCGCGGAGCCGGGGTACAGATCATCGGCTTCACGCCGCAAGAGGCGAACGCCTCGAAGTAGAGCGGATCGCCGACCGTACGCCGCGCGGGGGCCGAAGCTTGGTCCCCGCGCGTGCGTTCGGGGGTTGGCGGCACGTCTCTCGGGCAGGGGCGGTGCCGTCCCGCCCGTTATCTTTCGCCCTTGATGCACGCGATCCATTCCGGGGGCCCCACGCGCGCGCCAGCCTTACCCCGCCTCACCCTCCCCACCTCCCGCCGCCGCTACGGCGGACTCCTGGTGTCGCTGGCGGTGCACGGCGCGCTCATCCTGCTGCTGGTGCGGAGCGGCGAACGGGTGTGGTCCCGGACGCTCGCGCCAGGGGACCCGGCACTGGCGCCGGGCGGTGGTGGTGGCGGCGGTGGCGGTGGCCCACGGGTGGCCTATATTACCCTGCCGCCGATCCCCGAGCCGGTGGCGCCTCGGCAGACGACGATCACGGCGCCGGTGGTGCGGCCGCGCGTCGAGCCGAAGCCGATCCCGACACCGCCCCCGCCCAAGCCTGCGGCCGAGGTCCCCGATCCAGCGCCGCCGCCCACGGATTCGGTCCCACCCGCCGCCGCGGCGAGCGCGCCGGGCCCCGCGAGCGCGACGGGTCCGGGCACCGGGCCGGGCGCCGGTGGAGGAGCCGGCGGCGGTGCCGGGCAGGGTATCGGGCCCGGCGACGGACCAGGCACCGGCCCCGGCACTGGCGGCGGTGGGGCAGGCGGAGCGATTCGGCCGCCCGAGCTCCGCGACCTCGCCTTCCCGTTCGACACACCGCCGAAGGAGCTCCGCGGCGCCTCGCTCGCCGTGACGTTCTGGGTCCGGGTGGATGGTCGAGTGGACCGCTACGAGGTCGACCCCGCCATCGCGGACGGCGACTACGCCAGGAAGTTCGACGAAGTGATCCGCGCATTCCGCTTTACCCCGGCCCGCACGCCCGACGGCCGGACGGTGGCCGGGACGACCACAGTGACGTTCACGCTCCCCGGCAAACGCAGCTCCTGATCCGAGTAGTCGTGGTCCTGGGTGGTGAGTCGCGAGCGACGATCGCCAAGCGGCAGCTCACGACCCGGGACCCCGCACGACTCCGTCCCTTCTGAGGATCGCAATGAGCCGGCTTTTACTCCGGAAGACCGTGCAGGACTGCGAAGACGACATCCTCGAGCGCGGCGGGCTCAAGCGCTCGCTCGGCAAGTGGCACCTGACCGCGCTCGGCGTCGGCGCCACGATTGGTGCGGGAATCTTCGCGACGACCGGCACCGCGATCGTCGGCGATTCGCTGCGGCCCGGGGCGGGGCCGGCGATCGTCCTCTCGTTCCTGCTCACCGCGCTGACGTGCGGATTCGCGGCCCTCTGCTATGCCGAGTTCGCGGCGATGGTGCCGATCTCGGGTTCGGCGTACACCTACGCCTACGCGTCGCTGGGCGAGCTGGTGGCGTGGATCATCGGGTGGGACCTGATTATCGAATACGCGGTGGGGAACATCGGCGTCGCGATCGGCTGGTCGGGATACTTCCGCGAGCTGCTGAGCCATTTCGGGGTCGCGATGCCCGCCTGGCTCGCGACCGACTTCCGGTCGGCGCACATGGCCGCGGAGGCGGTCGCCGGCGGCGCGACGGACGCGACGAATCAGTATCTCGCCTCCGCGCTCAGCACGGCGCCCCACCTGTTCGGCTTCCCCGTCATCGCCAACCTGCCTGCGTTCCTCATCGTCGCCCTCATCACCGTGATCCTGGTGATCGGCATTCGCGAGAGCGCCAACTCGAACAACGCGATGGTGCTGCTCAAGATCGGCATCATCCTGTTCTTCTGCGCGGTGGGCGTGACGCTGGTCAAGCCGGGCAACTGGAACGATCCGGCGATGGGCGGCTTCGCCCCCAACGGCTTCGCCGGCATCAGCGCGGGCGCGGCGATCATCTTCTTCAGCTACATCGGATTCGACGCGACCAGCACGGCCGCCGAGGAGGCCCGCGACCCCGCGCGCGACATGCCGTTCGGCATCATTATGAGCCTCGTCGTGTGCACGGTGCTCTACATCGTGCTGGCGCTGGTCATGACCGGGATGGCGCCGTGGCAGAAGCTCGGCACCGCGGAGCCGATGATCACGGCGCTCGCGCTGGCCGACGGATCGCCGCGCCTGCTCACGATGTCGCGCTTGATCGTCTCGCTCGGCGCGGTCATCGCGATGAGCAGCGTGCTGCTCGTCTTCCAGCTGGGCCAACCGCGGATCTTCATGTCGATGTCCCGGGACGGCCTGTTGCCGCCGTTCCTGGCGCGGGTCCATCCGCGGTTCAAGACGCCCTACATCGGCACGATCATCACCGGCCTGTTCGTCGCGACGTTCGCGGCCTTCGCCAACATCGCCGAGGTCGTGGACCTGACGAACATCGGGACGCTGTTCGCGTTCGTGCTGGTCTCGGCGGGGGTGATCGTGCTGCGGAGGCTGGAGCCGGACCGGCCGCGGCCGTTCCGCGCGCCGCTGGTCCCGATCACGCCCATCATCTCGATTCTGACGTGTCTGTATCTGATGTTGCAGCTGCCGCGGCTGACCTGGATCCGGTTCGGCCTGTGGCTGCTGCTCGGGCTGGGGATCTATTTCACGTACGGGGTCAGGAACAGCCGGCTGGCGAGGAAGGCGCAAGCCGTGTCGGCCGCCGGGAGATGATCGTCGAGCGGTGAGGCGGTCGTCCCGAGCGACGCGGGCATCTGCCTAACGGGCTTGGGGCCCGGGCGTGGCTCGGGGAAAGTTGTCGGGTCACGCTGTCTTCGAATCGCTCTCCATCCCTCTCCTTTAGTTCGTCTTCCCCGCCAGCAGAATCGCGCCCTCGACGGCGTCCACCCGGGCCTCGACCGGCGTGAGGCCGGGGTCTCTCGCGGATCCGGGCGAGCACGCTTCGGCGCAGCGGTCCCTCCGCGGTGAGGAGTCCGCCCGTCAGCGCGACGCCGACCGGCGGCTCGAGGTCCATCGCCGGAATCAGGCAGACGGCGAGCTGGCTCAGCTCGCGGGCGGCGTAGTCGAGAATGCCCTGGGCCAGCGGGTCGCCGTGCGCCGCCACGTCGAACACGTGCGGCGCGAGCGAGGCCACCTCCGCGGGCGACGCCCCGGCCGCCCATCGCACCAGCGCGTCGAAGTTCTCGCTCCGGGAAACCGACAGCACGCGCTCGCTCAACGCGGTGCGCGGGCTCCGACCGTCGGCCGCGCGACTCACGGCGCCGAGGGCGGCCCGCCCGATGGCATAGCCGCTTCCCTCGTCGCCCATCTGCCAGCCGTAGCCGCCGATCCGGTGGTGCTTGCCGGCTCGGTCACGTCCCACCGCCACGCTGCCAGTGCCGGCGCTCACCACGATGCCCGGGCCTTCGTCGAAGGCCGCGGCCAGCGCGATCTCGATGTCGGTGGACACCACCACGGTCGTCGCGAGGTTCTCGCCGCGAAGCGCCTTGCGCAGCTCGTCGCGCTCCGGCTCGCGACCCGCGCCGGCCGCGCCGACGTAGAGCACGTCGCCGCTCAGCCGTCCTGCCTTGGCGAGCGCCTGCCGAACGACCTCCGCGATGACCGCCGAGGACACCAGCGCGCGTCCCGGGCGCACCGCGGCGCCCGCGCCGTCGGCTCGCGCGATGATCCCGCTGCCGTCGGAGACACCGACCGCGGTCTTGCTGCCGCCGACGTCGGCGCCGATGAGGATGCGGGTCACGGTTGACTCACGCTCGCAGAAGTGAGGGCATCTCGACCCGGAAGATAGCTCAGCACGACGCCACTGCCGACCGCGAGTAGCGTGCCCAGCGGCACGTACCACGGCCACGCGAGCCGTCCCACCGGCTCCAACCATTCGAGGCCGAGCGTCGCGGACAGTCGCTTGGCGAAAATCACCGCCAGCATCACGACGACCGTGAATGCGACGGCGCCGACGACGTCACGCCCGCGGGCCCGGGGCCAGCGGCCGGCGAGGACATAGGTGCCGAGGAGCGGCCCGTAGGTCACCGACGCGATGGAAAGGGCCAGCACCACGACAGGAGTCTGTCCACCGCCGGCCAACCCGTGAAAGAACAGGGCCCCCGCGATGAGCCCGAGCGCCCACCCCGCCGAGATCATGCGCCCGACGCGGAGGAGGTGCGCGGGATCGCGCCGGCCTGTCCACGAGGCGTAGAGATCGTGGGTCGCCGACGAGGCCAGCGAGTTGATCGCCGAGCTGTGCGTGCCCATGGCGGCCGCGAGAATGCCGGCGATCACGAGCCCCGCGAGGCCGGCCGGCAGGTGCTGCACCACGAATGCCGGGAAGAGCTGATCGCTCGGCGTCTCCGCCGGAGCGAGGCCCGCGGCCCAGATCGCGGAGCCGACGAGCAGGAAGAGCGTGAACTGAAACACGACCATGATACCGGACCCCACGAGCGCAACCCGCGCGTCGCGGAGCGAACGGGTGGCGAGGAGGCGCTGCACGATGAGATGGTCGGTCCCGTGCGACGCCGCCGACAGCAGCGCGCCGCCGACGATCCCGCTCAGGAAGGTGTACGTGTGCGTGAGGCTCGGCTCGAGATCGATCAGCCGAAGCTTCCCGGCATCGTGGGCCCGCGCCAGCGCGGCGTGTCCACCGCCGCCAAGGTGCCACGCGATGAGCAGGGCGCCCACCCCGCCCGCCAGATAGACGGAGAGCTGAAGCACATCGGTCCAGACGACGGCCTTGAAGCCGCCGAACCAGGTGTAGATCATCGTGACGACGCCCATCACGACAATGGCCGTCGGCACGCTCCAGCCCGTGACCAGGGCCAGCGGAATGGCACTCGCGAAGACGCGCACCCCGTCGCCGAGGAAGCGCGAGACAAGGAAGATGAGCGAGGTGAGCCGCCGCGTGCCGACACCGAAGCGCGATTCGAGCCGCGCATAGGCCGTCTCCTGATCGCCGCGGAAATAGCCGGGCAGGAGCCAGCGGGCCACGCCGATCCGGCCGAGCAGGTAGCCGAAGGTGAGCTGGAGGAAGGTCAGGTCGCCGCGGGCGCCGATGCCGGGGACCGAGATGACCGTGAGCGCCGACGTCTCGGTGGCGACGATGGACAGCAGGATGGCCCACGCCGGCAGGTCGCGCGCGCCGAGGAAATAGTCCGACGCACTCCGCTGGTGGCGCGAGACCCAGAGGCCGACGCCGAGCGTGAAGACGAAGTAGAGCCCGACGACGATCAGGTCGAGACGATGCAGGCCGGCCTCACGGGATGGAAAGAAAAACGGGGCCCACGCGCCTCTCGGCGGTGGGCCCCGAATGTCAGCGGAGGATCGTGCTCAGGCGGTGAAGCTGCTGCCGCACCCGCAGCCGCCCGTCGAATTGGGGTTGTTGAAGGTGAACCCCGCGCCCTGCATGGAGCTGACGTAGTCGATGGTGATGCCGGCCAGATACTGGGCGCTGAAGCCGTCGATGAAGACGCGGATGCCGTTGACTTCCTGGACCAGGTCGTCGTCGAGCGCGCGCTCCTCGATGTTGAGGCTGTATTTGAATCCCGAGCAGCCGCCCGGCAGCACGCTCACCCGCAAGCCCGCAGTCTCGACCGGGACCTGCTCCGAGGCGATGAACTTCTGCACCTCTTCAGCCGCCCGTTCGGTGAGGGTCATGGCGAAGCCCCCCGCCGGGGCCTGCTGTTCGATGCTCATGCGGTGCTCCTTCCGTACAAAACGGGCGCTGGTGGACGTCATTCTCCTGGCTCCAAACGTAACCGGGGGTCGAGGGCTGTGTCAACGCTGGCCGCCAGGCCCTCATCAGCACGCAAGTTACGCTGGATCAACAAGAAAGCCCCTATCGCCACCAGGCCGTACACCACGCCCCGACGCGGCTCGCCGGTCACGAATGCACCGCCGGCGAATACCGCCGTGTAGACCGCCACAATCCCCGCCAGCCAGTTGACCCAGGACAGGGCCCCGCCCGGAATCCGGTCCTGCCCGTATCCCAGCCGCTCGGCCACGCGGCGCCAGCCGGGGCCCCCGGGGCGGACCCGCCGATAGAACCGGTCCAGCGTCTCGTCGGCCTCGGGGGAGGTCAGCAGTGTGACCGCCAGCCAGACGGCGGTGGTGATGCCGACGGTGGTCACCATCGTGAACGCGTAGTCGCGGGAGCCGGGGTCGCCCATGGAGTGCCCGAAGCGGGTCAGCGCGATCGACGTCACGAACGACGCCACCATCGCGCTGATCTCGGACCAGGCGTTCACCCGCCACCAGTACCAGCGGAGAATGAAGACGAGGCCGGTGCCGGCGCCGAGGCTGATGAGGAGCTTCCAGCCCTGCTCGACGCTGCCGAGGAATCCCATCACGATCAGCGAGGACACCATGAGCAGCGCCGTCGCCGCGCGCGAGGCCCTCACCTGGGCCCGAGGGCTCGCGTCCGGCTTGAGGAACCGGATGTAGACATCGTTCACGAGGTAGGACGCTCCCCAATTGAGGTGCGTGCTGATGGTGCTCATGTACGCCGCGGCGAAGGCGGCTAGCAGCAAGCCCTTGAAGGGCGACGGAAGGATGTCGACCATCACCCGTACGTAGCCTTCCTCGGGGTTGGCGAGGCCCGGATACCGGATCAGGCCCACGAACCCGACGAGGATCCACGGCCACGGCCGCAGTGCATAGTGCGCGATCGTGAACCACAGGGTGGCGAGCAGGCCGTGGCGCTCATCCTTGGCGGAGAGAATTCGCTGCACGACGTACCCACCACCTCCAGGCTCCTGGCCCGGATACCATGCCGCCCACCACTGGACGCCGAGCCAGACGATCAGGGTCGTGATCGGGAGCCACGGGGCGTCGAGCGGTGGAATCACGCCGAACGCGGCCTCGGGCGAGCCGAAGTGTGCGGCGGTCTTGGCCGTAAGCACGTCGAGGCCGCCTTCCGATCGGACGGCAAGCACCGCCAGCAGGATCGAGCCGCCCATGGCGAAGATGAACTGGAACAGGTCGGTGACGATGACGCCCCACAGTCCGGCGAACACGCTGTACACCGCCGTCACTCCGAAGAGAAAGAGCGCGGCCTTCCACGGATCGATGTTGAGGCTGATCTGGAGGATGGTGACCATGGCGCGCGTCACCCAGCCCATGATGATGAGGTTGATGGGCAACGCGAGATAGAGCGCCCGGAATCCCCGAAGCACTGCGGCCGGTCGCCCGCCGTACCGCAGCTCGGCGAACTCCACGTCGGTCAGTACGCCAGCGCGCCGCCAGAGGCGCGAGAAGAAGAACACCGTCAGCACGCCCGACACCGCGCCGTTCCACCAGAGCCAGTTGCCGGCCACGCCGTACTTCGCCACGAGGCCCGCCACCGCCAGCGGCGTGTCCGCAGCGAAGGTGGTGGCCACCATGGACGTGCCGGCGAGCCACCACGGCAAGGACCTTCCCGAAACGAAGTAGTCCGCCAGCGACTGGCCGGCCTTCCGCGTGTAGGCAAGGCCGATCGCAGCGGATACCACGAAGTAGAGCGCGATGATCAGCCAGTCGGAGAAGACGAGATGCATCTGAGGTCCCGGGTGTGAGGGATTCCGCTCGATTCACCCTGGGCGGCGAGTGCCGGCTCGACACCCAGGTGGCTCGGTTCGAAGCTGCGTCGCGACCGCTACGGCACGTGGCGCTGCAGACCCCAGCCACGCGCATAGGCGGGTGGAAGGGCGATCGGGAGACGGCCGGTGATCGGCGCCGCTCCGGCGAGCGCGCGAGCCACAGCCTGCTCGGTCACCGCGTTGGAGCGCCAGCCGATCAGGTACGAGCCCACCTCGGGCAGGCCGCTGATCAGATAAGGGTTGCCGAGCGATACGAGCACCGCCGGCCGCGCGCGGGCCGTCCTGGCGATGAGATCGGTGAGCGCCGCCGGCAAGCCGATCGTGCCGCGTCCCGCGATGGGTCGGTCGGCCGTCGCAAACACGGCCACCGCCGTCCGGCCGAGGGCGGCGGCGGCCGAATCGTAACTGGCGGCACCGCTGGCGGGCCAGATCCGTGCCACCGAGACGGGAAAGCCTTGCGCCCGGAGCTCGGCCGCGAGCGCCGACCCGACCGTGCGGTTCTCCTCCTCCGCGTAGGTCACGAGCGTCAGGGGCGGCCGCGCGCCGCGAAGGCCGTAGATGACGCCGGCCGAATCCTTGACCATCACGATCGAGCGCGCGGCAATGGCCGCCGCGTCCGCCTGGAACGCCGCGCTGCCCACGACCGCGGGGATGCTGTCGAGCGGCACGGTGCGCCGGACGAAGAGGCCAAGGCCGCGCTTGGCCTCGAGGAGCTTCCGGACCGACCGGTCGAGCCGCTCGGACGTGATCTCACCGCGGGCTACGGCCCGCTCCATCGCGTCGATGGCGGCGCGCGGGTCGGCGGGCTGCAGCAGCAGGTCGGCGCCCGCGAGGAAGGCGCGGACCCCCGCCTCCGCCCCGTAGGCATCGGCGACGCCGGCCATGTTGAGGGCGTCGGTCACGATCATGCCCCGGAAGCCGAGCGAGTCGCGCAAGAGGCCCGTCAGGATGTTGGGGGCCACCGTGCCAGGGCGCACCAGGCCGGAGTCGAGGCCCGGGAGCGCGATGTGCGCCGACATCACGACGTCCACGCCCGCCGCGATGGCCGCCCGGAACGGCACCAGCTCGACCGAGTCGAGCCGCGCCCACGACGAGAAGATCACGGGCAGGGCGAGATGCGAGTCGGTGCCGGTGTCGCCGTGCCCGGGGAAGTGCTTGGCCGTCGCGAGCATGCCGAAGTCCTGCAGGCCGCGCACCTCCGCCGCGACCATGCGGCCGACCTGGACCGGATCCTCGCCGAAGGCGCGCGTATTGATGATCGGGTTCGCCGGATTGTTGTTGACGTCCGCCACCGGCGCGAAGGCGAGGTGCACTCCCACCGCGCGGCCCTCGAGCGCCGTGATCCGGCCGATGTCGTACGCCGCGCTGTCGCTCCCGGTGGCGCCCACGCCCATATTGGGAGGGAAGAGCGTGCCGCCGTTGAGACGAAGGCTGGTGCCACCCTCGAAGTCGGAGGCGACGAGCAGCGGCAACGCGGAGCGCTGCTGAAGCCGATTGAGCTTGGCCGCCACGTCGAGCGGCGAGCCGATCGAGACGATGACGCCGCCGATGTGCAGCGAGTCCACCCAGGCTTCGGCGCGCTCGAACCCGCCGTCGTCGTAGGCGGCGTAGGTGCCGGGAATCCACGGGATCACCAGCTGCGCGATCTTGTCGCGCACCGACAGCTCGCCAAGCAGCGTCGAGACGTCGGTCTTGGGACCGACCTCCGCCGCCGTTGGAATCGGCGACGGCGTGGCCACGCCGGACGGCTGCCCGCAGGCGCCAAGCAGGATCACTACCAGGGCGAGGTACTTGGAGTGCACAGATCTCTCGTGGTGCTGGGACTCTGCGGATGGTCGCTCGGCTGCGGCACGCACGCCCCCGCGGCCCAGGCGTCGGCGTCCGGAGCGGTGCGCCCGGGCATCGACGTCCTGCTGAGCGACAGCCTCGCGGTCGTGCGCGGCCGCCGGATCGGTCTCGTGACCAACCAGGCGGGTGTGGATGCCCGAGGGGTGAGCGACGTGGCGCGACTACAGGCGGCCGGGGTGCGGCTCGTGGCCCTGTTCAGCCCCGAGCACGGGTTTCGAGGCGCGGCCGATCCGGGCGCCGCGGTTGCCTCGTCCATCGATTCGGCCACCGGTCTTCCAATCTACAGTCTTTACGGCCGAACGTCCGCCCCCACCGACACGATGCTCGCGGGCCTCGAGATTCTGCTGGTGGATCTGCCCGATGCCGGCGCGCGCTACTACACCTACCTGTTCACGACCATCGAGGTCATGCGCGCGGCCGCTGCCCGTGGCGTCGCCGTGGTGGTCCTCGACCGTCCGGACCCGATCGGCGGCGCGGTCCAGGGCAACGTGCTGGACACCGCGTATCGAACGCCGGTCGGCCAGCTCGCGGTGCCGATGCGCTACGGCATGACGCTGGGAGAGCTCGCCCGTCTCGCCCGGTCCGACCTCGGGCTCACGACGGATCTCCGCGTCGTGCCGGTCGCCGGCTGGCGGCGCGCGGTGCCGCTCGACGCCACCGGGCTGCCCTTCATCCCGCCGAGTCCGAACCTCCGCGCGGTCGAGGCGCTCTACCACTATCCCGGTCTCTGCCTCTTCGAGGGCACGAACCTGAGCGTGGGGCGGGGCAGCGAGGCGCCGTTCCAGCAGATCGGGGCGCCGTGGCTCGACACGGCCGCGGTGCTCGCGCGTGTGCGAAGTGACGGACTCCCCGGCGTCCGATTCGAGGGCGTCACCTTCACGCCGAGCGGGCCAGGCGACGGGAAGTACGCCGACACGGCCGTCGTCGGTATCCGGCTCGCGGTCACGGACCGTGAGCGCTACGATCCCACGGCCACCGCCGTTCACCTGCTCGCGGCCGTGTATGGCGTGAGCGGCGCACGGTTCGCCTGGATTCCCGTGCATTTCGATCGGCTGGCCGGTGGACCGACGCTCAGGAAGCAGATCGAGGAGGGAGCGCCGCCCGCTTCGATCGTCGCGAGCTGGGCGCCGGAACTCCGCCGGTTCGTCGATCGGCGGCGTCCGTTTCTGATCTATCCGGAGTGATCGCGACCCACCTGCATCGTCGCCCATCGTCCGATTGCCCTAAGCGGTTCTCACGGTTATCCTTTCGCCCGGCCGCCCACCCGGGGTCCGGCCGGAATCACGCTCTCCGGGGGACGCAACGACGTGAAGCTGCTGGGTGCGCTGGAGAGGCCGTTCTACGCGACGGTGAATCCGCTCGTGGCGTGGCTGATCCGGTCCGGCGTGCGGCCGAACACGATTACGACCATCGGCACCGGCCTCGTGCTCGTGTCGGCGTTGGCCTTTGGGCTCGGCCACGTCCGCCTCGGGGGATTGCTGCTGCTCGTGAGCGGCATCGCGGACACGCTGGATGGCCAGGTGGCGCGCGGCGGCGCGATGGTCACGAAGTTCGGGGCCTTCTACGACTCGACGCTCGACCGGGTGGGCGACGGCGCCACGTTCATCGGGATCGGCGCCTTCTTCCTCACCGCGCCGGACGTCGCCTACCGGGTTCCTGCCGCCATCGCGTGCATGGTCGCCATTCTGAGCTCGCTGCTCGTGAGCTACGCCCGGGCGCGCGCCGAAGGGCTCGGCATCGACTGCAAGGTGGGCATCGCGCAGCGGGCCGAACGGATCCTGCTGGTCGGGCTGTTCTCGCTGGCAGTGGGCGCCGGCCCGCACGCGCTGGTGCTCGAGGGCATCGTGGCCCTGCTCGCGGCGGCATCCGTGATCACCGTCGTGCAGCGATTCGTATACGTCTACCGGAACGCCGACGCGCCCCAGGTGCCGTCCCCTACGCGGGATGCCGGGGTGCCGCTTGATACTCTCGCGAAAGGACGCTAGCCAGTGCCTGACCAGACGGCCCGGCGCATCACGCCGGCCAAGGGGAAGCTCGGAGTGCTCTGCGTCGGACTGGGCGCCGTGGCGACGACGTTCATCGCCGGCGTCGAGAACATCCGGCGCGGAGCGGCGAAGCCGTTCGGATCGCTCACCCAGATGGGGACCATCCGGCTCGGCAAGCGGACCGAAGGCCGCGCGCCGCTCATCCGCGACTTCGTTCCCCTCGCGGATCTCAAGGACCTCGTCTTCGGCGCCTGGGACCCGGTGCCGGACGACGCGTACGCCGCCGCCCGCCACGCGGGCGTGCTGGACCGCCACGAGCACCTCGACCCGATCGCCGACTTCCTCAAGGCCATCAAGCCGATGCCAGCGGTGTTCGACCAGAACTACGTGAAGCGGCTGGAGGGCAAGAACGTCAAGACCGGCAAGACCAAGCGCGAGCTGGCCGAGGCCCTGCGGAAGGACATCCGCGACTTCAAGGCCAAGCAGGGCTGCGACCGGCTGGTCATGGTGTGGTGCGCGTCCACCGAGATCTTCATCAGCCCGGGACCCGCCCACTGGACGCTCGAGGCGTTCGAGAAGGCGATGGACGCGAACGACACGACCATCGCCCCGTCCATGCTCTACGCCTACGCCGCGATCCAGGAGGGCATCCCGTTCGCCAATGGCGCGCCCAACCTCACCTGCGACTTCCCCGCCATGGAAGGGCTGGCCAAGTCGAAGGGCGTCGCGATCGGCGGCAAGGACTTCAAGACCGGCCAGACCATGATCAAGACCGTCCTCGCGCCGATGTTCAAGGCGCGGATGCTGGGCGTGTCCGGATGGTACTCCACCAACATCCTGGGCAACCGCGACGGCGAGGTGCTCGACGATCCCGAGAGCTTCAAGACCAAGGAAGAGTCGCAAGCTCGGCGTGCTCGAGTACATCCTGCAGCCGCAGCTGTATCCCGGAGCTCTACGGCGAGATGTACCACAAGGTGCGGATCAACTACTATCCGCCCCGCGGCGACAACAAGGAAGGCTGGGACAACATCGACATCTTCGGGTGGCTGGGCTACCCGATGCAGATCAAGGTCGATTTCCTCTGCCGCGACTCCATTCTCGCCGCGCCGCTGGTGCTCGACCTGGCCCTGTTCTTCGACCTGGCGCAGCGCGCGGGCCTGAGCGGGATCCAGGAATGGCTCTCCTTCTACTTCAAGAGCCCGCAGGTGGCGCCCGGGCTGTACCCCGAGCACGACCTCTTCATCCAGCAGACCAAGCTCAAGAACACGCTCCGATTCATGATGGGCGAGGAGCAGATCACGCACCTGGGCATCGAGTACTACCAGGAGGCGTGAGCCTCGGGTCGAGGAGCACCGTGAAATACTTCCACCGCACGCACCTCTCCACCGACGCCGTGCTGGCGCGCGCAACCGAGTTCTTCGGGGCGCGGCTGGCGCCGGTCGAGGAGCAGGCCCGGCGCCGGCGCTTCACCGGCACCATCGGCCAGGTCGGCCGTCACCGCCCAGGCCGATGGCGGCCACTACCTGCTCGTGACGGTGGAGACCAACCAGGTGGGGGAGAGCGAGGCCGACAAGCTGGCCAAGCGCTTTCTGACCGTGGTGCACACGATGGCAGAGCCGACGCACCGTCCGATCGGTGCCTACTGATTTCCGTACCCGCACGACCGCACTTTCTCAGGAGGCGTTACCCGATGATCTGTCTGCGCTCGGCGCTCCGCCGTGCCGTCCCCGCTGTCCTTCCCGGTGCTGCTGGCGCTTGCCGGCGCGCTTCCGCTCGCGGCCCAGGAGGCCGCGCCCGCGCGCCACGCCGGCGGCGAGGCGGCGCTGGTGCTGCCGGACCTTGCGGGAGCCACCTTCCTCGGCGGCATCAACGGCCGGACGCTGCTCCTGGGCGGCCTGATCGTCTGCGCGCTCGGCCTCGGCTTCGGTCTGATGATCTATCGCCAGCTCAAGGCGATGGAGGTCCACCGGTCGATGCTCGAGGTGTCCGAGCTCATCTATGAGACCTGCAAGACGTATCTGCAGACCCAGGGCCGGTTCCTGCTCGTGCTCTGGGTGTTCATCGGGGTTGCCGTGGCGGTGTATTTCGGGAAGCTCGCCAGCACCATCGATCCGGCAACGGGCGCCGAAGTGCACGGCTTCCCGCTGAGCCGCGTGGTGGTCATCCTGCTCTTCAGCCTGATCGGCATGGCCGGGCAGCTACGGCGTGGCCTGGTTCGGCATCCGCGTCAACACGTTCGCCAACTCCCGCACCGCCTTCGCGAGCCTTCGCGGCAAGCCGTATCCCTGCTACCAGATCCCGCTCAAGGCCGGCATGAGCATCGGCATGCTGCTCATCAGCGTCGAGCTGCTGCTGATGCTGTGCATCCTGCTCTTCATTCCGGGCGACGTACGCGGGTCCGTGCTTCATCGGGTTCGCGATCGGCGAATCGCTGGGCGCGGCGGCGCTGCGCGTGGCGGGCGGCATCTTCACCAAGATCGCCGACATCGGCGCCGACCTGATGAAGATCGTGTTCAAGATCAAGGAAGACGACGCGCGCAACCCCGGCGTGATCGCCGACTGCACCGGCGACAACGCGGGCGACTCGGTCGGCCCCTCGGCCGACGGGTTCGAGACCTACGGCGTCACCGGCGTCGCGCTGATCTCGTTCATCCTGCTCGCCGTCAGCGACCCGGCGGTCCAGGTCCAGCTGCTGGTCTGGATCTTCGCCATGCGCATCATGATGGTCATCGCGTCGGCCGTGTCGTACTTCATCAACGAGGCGGTCGCCCGGGCCAAGTACCAGGACGTGGCCAAGATGAACTACGAGGCGCCGCTCACCACGCTGGTGTGGCTGACGTCGATCGTGTCGGTGATCCTGACGTACGTCGTCTCGTATCTCCTGATTCCCGACATCGGCGGCGACCCGTCGCTCTGGTGGAAGCTCTCGACGGTCATCACCTGCGGCACGCTCGCCGGCGCCATCATCCCCGAGTTGGTGAAGGTCTTCACCTCGATGGACAGCCGGCACGTGCGCGAGGTGGTCACCAGCTCGCGCGAAGGCGGCGCGTCGCTCAACATCCTGTCGGGCCTCGTCGCCGGCAACTTCAGCGCCTTCTGGCTCGGTCTCGCGATCCTCTCCCTGATGGGTATCGCGTACGGGGTCAGCACGTTCGGCCTCGGCACCCTGATGCTGGCGCCGGCGGTCTTCGCGTTCGGGCTCGTGGCCTTCGGCTTCCTCGGCATGGGGCCGGTGACCATCGCGGTCGACTCGTACGGCCCGGTGACGGACAACGCGCAGTCGGTCTACGAGCTCTCGACCATCGAGCAGATCCCCGGCATCGAGGCCGAGATCAAGCGCGACTTCGGCTTCGCGCCGCAGTTCGAGCTGGCCAAGGAGCACCTGGAAGAGAACGACGGCGCGGGCAACACCTTCAAGGCGACGGCCAAGCCCGTGCTCATCGGCACCGCCGTCGTGGGTGCCACCACGATGATCTTCTCGATCATCGTCGGACTGACGCAGGGGCTGCAGCCCGAGCTCCTGTCGAACCTGTCTATCCTGCATCCGCCGTTCCTGCTCGGGCCTGATCTGCCGGCGGGGCGGTCATCTACTGGTTCACGGGCGCCTCGATCCAGGCGGTGACGACGGGCGCCTACCGGGCGGTCGAATTCATCAAGGCCAACATCAAGCTCGAGAGCACCACCAAGGCCTCGGTGTCCGACAGCAAGAAGGTCGTGGAGATCTGCACGCAGTACGCGCAGAAGGGGATGTTCAACATCTTCCTGACCGTCTTCTTCGCCACGCTCGCCTTCGCGTTCGTGGAGCCCTACTTCTTCATCGGCTACCTGATCTCGATCGCGCTGTTCGGACTGTACCAGGCCATCTTCATGGCCAACGCCGGCGGCGCCTGGGACAACGCGAAGAAGATCGTGGAGACCGAGCTCAAGGCGAAGGGGACCGAGCTGCACGCGGCGACCGTCGTCGGCGACACGGTGGGCGATCCGTTCAAGGACACGTCGTCGGTCGCGCTCAACCCGATCATCAAGTTCACGACGCTGTTCGGGCTGCTCGCGGTCGAGCTGGCGGTGTCCCTCACCAAGAACAGGGTCCACTGTTGACGCACGTTCTCGCGGCGGCGTTCCTGGCCGTGGCCCTCACCTTCGTGTACCGGTCGTTCTACGGTATGCGGATCGAGGCGGCGCCGGCGGAGGTGCCGGGACGGCAGGCGGTGGCGGTCAAGGCCTGACGGCGGGACGCGCCGCGCTATCCGCGGCGCCAGCGTGAACGGAGTGAAGGGGGTGTGCCCGTCGGGCGCATCCCCTTCGTTCCGTTGCGACGTGTATCTTGGAGCATCACCCCCGTGAGCCGGCCCCACCAGGAGACTCCGATGCCCGATCCGCGCGAGCCGCTCGCCCGCCGTGCGTTCCTGAATCACGTGGCCGTCCTCGGCGCGGCGGCGGCCGGCGGCATCGGAGTACCCGACGCGCGCGCGAACGCCGAGGCGGCGCCGCCTCCGTACTCACCTCCGGCGGCGCCGCCGTTCGAGCTCGAGGAGGTCACCGTCGCCGAGTTGCAGGCGGGCATGGCCTCGGGTCGCTACACGGCGCGGGGCGTCGTGGAGCAGTATCTCGCCCGTATCGCCGCGATGGACCGGACCGGACCGTCGGTCCAGGCCGTCATCGAGACCAACCCGGACGCGATCGAGCTGGCCAGGCAGCTGGACGAGGAACGGGCGGCGAAGGGGCCGCGGGGGCCGCTCCACGGTATTCCGGTGCTCCTCAAGGACAACATCGACACCTCTGACCGGATGACGACGACGGCCGGGTCCCTCGCCCTCGAGGGCTCGATCGCGACCCAGGACTCGCACGTGGCCGAGCGCCTCCGCGCGGCCGGCGCGGTCCTCCTCGCCAAAGCGAACATGAGCGAGTGGGCCAACATCCGGTCCAACCGATCGTCGAGCGGCTGGAGCGCGCGCGGCGGCCAGTGCCGCAACCCGTTCGTGCTCGATCGCAATCCCTGCGGCTCGAGCTCCGGCTCGGCGGCGGCGGTGTCGGCCAACTTCGGCGCGGTGGCGGTGGGGACGGAGACCGACGGCTCGATCGTATGCCCCGCGTCCGCCAACGGCGTGGTCGGCATCAAGCCCACCGTCGGGCTCGTGAGCCGCGCCGGAATCATCCCGATCTCCCACACGCAGGATACGGCCGGTCCGCTCTGCCGGACGGTGAGCGATGCCGCGGCGCTGCTGAGTGCGCTCGCCGGCGCCGACCCGCGCGACACGTCCACCTCGGCCGCCACCGGGCACGTCGAGGCGGACTACACGGCGTTCCTCAAGAAGGATGGTCTGCGCGGCGCGCGCATCGGCGTCGCGCGCGCGAAGTTCTTCGGGTACAGCGACGTCACCGACCGCCTGGCCGAGGCGGCCATCGAGGTTCTTCGACGGGAAGGGGCGGTCGTGATCGACCCGGCCGACATTCCACACGCCGGCGAGTACGACGCGGCCGAGCTGGAGGTGCTGCTCTACGAGCTCAAGGCCAACCTCAACGCCTACCTCACGGCCCTGGGCCCGAAGGCGCCGGTGCGCTCGCTGGCCGACGTCATCGCGTTCAACGAGCGGGAGCGCGAGCGCGAGATGCCGTATTTCGGGCAGGAGCTGTTCGTGCAGGCCGAGGCGAAAGGCCCCTTGAGCGAGGCGGGCTACAAGAAGGCGCTGGCCACGTGCGGCCGGCTCGCGCGAGCGCAGGGACTCGATGTGGTCATCGCGAAGCATCGCCTCGACGCGCTGGTCGCACCGACCGGGAACCCGGCCTGGCCGACCGATCTCGTGAACGGCGACCACTTCACCGGCTCCAGCTCGACGCCCGCGGCGGTCGCGCGCTACCCCAGCGTCAGCGTGCCGATGGGGTACGCCTGGGGCCTGCCGGTGAATCTCTCCTTCATCGGCCCGGTCTGGAGCGAGCCCGTGCTCATCGGGCTGGCGTTCGCGTTCGAGCAGATCACCACCCACCGGAAGGCGCCGCAGTTCCTCCCGTCGCTCGCCTGACGGCGGCTCCGAGCACCGGGCGTTCGCGCGGCCGTTCGGCATATGCAGGCGACCAGATAACTATGCAGTCGGACGGTCCGTGGCAGCGCGCGCCGCTCGCTTGACTCTCCTCCTGCGGGTGTGGATTTTCCAGCCCGGAATACGCCTCCTCCAACCGGGACTTGCATGGCCGTCACCAGCACTCTCGCCTCCGATCCGGCCGCCCGGGCGGGGTTGTCGCGGGAACAACTCCTCGAACTCTACTATTGGATGCGCCTGACCCGGTCGCTCGAAGAGCGGCTGGTCAACCTCTACCGTCAGACCAAGGTCGTCGGCGGACTGTTCCGCTCGCTGGGGCAGGAGGCCTGCGCGGTCGGGACCGCGTACGCGCTGGGACGCGAGGACGTCCTGTCCCCGCTGATCCGGAACCTCGGCTCGATGCTGGTCAAGGGCGCCGCGCCGCTCGAGGTGCTGCGGCAGTACATGGCCAAGGGCGACTCCCCGACCCGGGGCCGCGAGCTCAACATCCATTTCGGCGACGTGGAGGAGCGGAACTTCATCGGCCAGATCTCCCATCTGGGCGACATGGTGCCGGTCATGGCCGGAGTCACGCTCTCCTTCAAGATGCGGAAGCAGCCGCGCGTCGGTCTCGTCTACGTGGGCGACGGCGCCACCTCCACCGGCGCCTTCCACGAGGGGATCAACCTGGCCGCGGTCCAGCGCTGCCCGCTGGTGGTCATCATCGAGAACAATCGCTACGCCTACTCCACGCCCACGTCGAAGCAGTGCGCCGCCGAGCGGCTGGCCGACAAAGCGGCGGGCTACGGCATTCCCGGCGTGCGCGCCGACGGGAACGACGTGATCGCGGCCTACCAGGTGACCCGGGACGCGGTGGCCCGCGCGCGGCGCGGCGAGGGCGTCACGCTGATCGAGCTCATGACCTACCGCCGGAAGGGACACGCCGAGCACGACAACCAGTCGTACGTTCCCGGCGGCGAGATCGACCGGTGGGCCCGCGAGAACGACCCGCTCCACCGCTACGCCCAGCGGCTCACGACGACCGAGGCGATCGGCACCGAGGAGCTGGCGGCGATCGATGCGCGGGTGCAGACGGAGATCGACGACGCGACCGACCTCGCCGAGCGGTCGCCGCCGCCCGAGCCGCGAGACTGCCTGGTCGGCATCTATGCCGACCCGCCCGAGGCTCCGGCGCTGTGGTATCGCGCGGGGATCCGGGCCGCCGTGGACCGGCACGAGCGCCCGGCGAGCTGGGGGACGCACGATGGCTGAGGCGACCTTTCTCGAGGCGATCCGGCAGGGCCTGTTCGAGGAGATGGAGCGGGATCCGAGCGTCTTCTGCCTGGGCGAGGACATCGGCGCGTACGGCGGCGCGTTCAAGGTCACCGAGGGACTGCTCGACCGGTTCGGCGCCGAGCGGGTGGTCGACACGCCCATCAGCGAGACCGGCTTCGTCGGGGCGGCCGCGGGGGCGGCGCACATGGGGATGCGCCCGGTGTGCGAGATGCAGTTCATCGACTTCGTCTCGTGCGCGTACAGCATCCTGACCAATTATGTGGCGACGGCGCGCTATCGCGCCTTCCTCCCGTGCCCCATGGTCGTGCGCGGTCCGAGCGGCGGGTACGTGCGCGGCGGACCGTTCCACTCGCAGAACCCCGAGGCCGCCTTCCTGCACACGCCCGGGCTCAAGATCGTCTATCCCGCGACGGCGAGCGACGCCAAGGGCCTGATCAAGAGCGCCATCCGCGACGACGACTGCGTGCTGTTCTTCGAGCACAAGTACCTGTACCGCCGCATCAAGGAAGAGCTGCCCCAGGGCGATCACGTGGTGCCCATCGGCAAGGCGAGGCTGGCCCGCGAGGGGCGCGACCTCAGCATCATCACCTACGCGGCGACCGTGTGGAAGGCGCTCGAGGCCGCCGAGCAGCTCGAGCGGGAAGACGGCCTCTCCGTGGAGGTCCTCGATCTGCGCTCGTTGCTGCCGATGGATGACGAGGCGATCCTCGCCACCGTGAAGAAGACCAATCGCGTGCTCATCGTCCACGAGGATACGGCGACCGGCGGGATCGCCGGCGAGATCACCGCCCGCATCAACGAGCAGGCCTTCGAGTGGCTGGACGCGCCGGTGCGGCGCGTGGCCGCGCACGACGTGCCGCTTCCGTACGCGCCGCAGCTCGAGGACTTCGTGCTGCCGCAGACCCCGGACATCGTGCGGGCCGCGCGCTGGCTCGCGGCGTACTAGCTGGAGACCGACCATGGCCAAGATTGAAGTGATCATGCCGCAGATGGGCGAGTCCATCGCCGAAGGCACCCTCTCGCGCTGGATCAAGAAGGTGGGCGAGCCCGTCAAACGCGACGAGCCGATCTTCGAGATCTCGACCGACAAGGTGGACGCGGAGATTCCCTCGCCGGTGGCCGGCGTGCTGTCCGAGATCCTCGTGACCGAGGGACAGACCGTCGCGGTGCAAACGGTCGTCGCGACGATCGAGACCGAGGCGGCCGCGCCGGCTACGACGCCGTCGGCCCCCGCGCCGAGCGCGTCACCAGCTCCGCCTGCCGCGGCCTCCGCCCCGACTGCGGCCACCCCGACTCCGGCCGCCTCGGCGCCCCCGAGGCCGACCCCGGTGCCGGCCGCTCCCGCGCCGGCGACACGGGCGGCCGCCGAGGCCACCGGACGTGCGCCGGGCGATGCCGCCGCCGGCAACGGCGTGGAGAGCGCGGAGGAGCGCCTTCGGCGGAAGTCGACGCCGCTCGTTCGGAAGATCGCGGCCGAGCACAATCTCGATCTGAGCGCCATTCCCGGGTCCGGTCTCGCCGGCCGGGTCACCAAGAACGACATCCTGAGCTACATCGAAGGAGGCCCGGGCACGGCCCCCTCGGCCGCGCCCGCCGTCGCGCCGGCGAGCGCGCCCCGGCCCGCGGCCGCAGCGCCCTCCACATCCGTGCCCGCCGCCGCGCCCGCTGTCGAGGCGTGGCCCGGCGACCGGGTCGAGCCGTGGTCGCGGATCCGGAAGCTCACGGCCGAACACATGGTGATGTCGCGGCGAGTGTCGCCGCACGTGAACACCATCTTCGAGATCGACTACACGCGGGTGGCCCAGATCCGCGCCAAGGCGAAGAAGGAATACGCCGATCGCGGCGTGAGCCTCACGTACCTGGCGTTCATCGCGAAGGCCGTGGCGGACTCGCTGCGGAAGCACCCCAGCGTCAATTCCGCCGTGAGCGGCGAGAGCACCGTCTTTCGGCGCGACATCAACCTCGGCATCGCCGTGGCGCTCGACTGGGGACTCATCGTCCCCGTCATCAAGCACGCCGACGAGCTGTCCCTGATCGGGATCGCCCGGGCCATCAACGACCTCGGCGAGCGCGCCCGCACCAAGAAGCTGAGCCCGGACGACGTACAGCGAGGCACCTTCACCATCACCAACCCGGGCGTGTTCGGCTCGGTGATCGGCACCCCGATCATCAACCAGCCCCAGGCGGCCATCCTCTGCGTCGGTACAATCGAAAAGCAGCCGGCGGTGATCACCGTGGATGGGAGCGACACCCTGGCGATCCGGACCAAGGGCATGCTGTCCCTCGCCTTCGACCACCGGATCGTGGACGGGGCCGACGCCGACCGGTTCATGGCCGAAGTCAAGCGTTCCCTGCAGGAGTTCCCGGAAGGCGCGGTCTGAGTGCCCCGCACGCTCACCGTGTCGCGGGTGAGGGTGCGTGCGGGGCGGGAGGACGAATACCTGGCGGCGGTGCGCGCGCTGGCCGCGCTGCACGAGGCGCGCGGGCGGCATCTCTGGGTATTCCGCCGCGCGGGACGGGCGGACCAGTTTCTCGAGTGCAGCGAGAGCCGCGACGAGGTCACGCACCGGGCGGTGGCGGCGCCGCCGGAGGATGAGCGGCGGCTGGAAGCCACGATCCGCGCCGTCGCCGACTACGATTCCGGCGCCTGGGACCTGTGGGAAGAAGTGAGGAGCGACGCGTAATGCCGAGACGTATCATCGAGGTGGACGGGGAGCCGTGGGAGGTCGCCGTCAGCGGTCGGGTCACCCAGTACACGAAGGACGAGTTCGGCCTGGTCTTCAGCAAAGGCACCGGCCCGAACCGGGAGCAGCGCGTGGTGCGCTACACCCCGCTCGGCGCCAAGAGTCGTGAACTGTCGCTGAGCCAGCTGAGCGAGCAGGAGCTCAGGGATCTGCTGGCGCACTCGCAACCGTCCTGGACCGCGCCCGAGATGGGGTACCGCCGCTGACCGCCACCGGCGCGCTGGTGGCCGGCGTGGTCGATCTCCACGTGCACTCCACGGCGTCCGACGGAAGCCTTCCGCCGGAAGCCGTGGTGGGGCGGGCGCACGCGGCGGGCCTTTCGGCCATGGCCCTCACCGATCACGATACCGTCGCGGGCGTGGCCGCGGCCACCGCTGCCGGCGACCGCGTGGGGCTCCGCGTGGTCGGTGGCTGCGAGTTCAGCTGCGCCGCGCCCTGGGGCGAGATGCACGTGCTCGGCTACTTCCTGCCGTCCGAATCCCTTGAGCTCGAGGCGTTTCTGGAGCGGCGCCGCGCCGACCGGGTGCGGCGCGGCCGCGAGATGGTGAGCCGCCTGCAGCATCTGGGCGTGCATCTCGAGTTCGACGACGTGCTGCTCCAGTCGAAGGGCGGGGCGGTGGGCCGGCCCCACGTCGCCCGAGCGATCGTCAGCCAGGGCAGCGCCATCGACATCTCCGACGCGTTCGACCGCTACATCGGCCGCGGCCGCCCGGCCTTCGTGGACAAGATCCTGCCCGGGTTCCGCGACGTGGCCGACGTGGTGCACTCGGTTCGCGGCATGGTGTCGCTCGCCCATCCCAAGGAGCGCGGCACCCGGGCGTTTCTCGAGCGGCTCAAGCGCGAGGGTCTCGATGCGGTCGAGGTCCGGCATCCCAGTCACGACGCCGATCTCCGGTCGCGCCTCACCGGCATCGCCCTGAAGCTCGGCCTCCTCCGCACCGGCGGCAGCGACTGGCACGGCGATCCCGAGCCGGGCGAGACCCACGGCGCATTGGGGTCGCAGGACGTGCCGCTCGAGTGGCTGGAGCGCCTGGAAGAGCTGCGGGCCGGGCGCGCCGCACCGGTCGTCTCGTGAGCCTCGTCGCGGTGGGCACCATCGCGCCGGCATTCTCCGCGCAGGCGTCGGACGGGCGGACATACGTGCTGCACGACCTGCTCGCCCGTCACCGGGTGCTGCTGGCGTTCTATCCGGGCAACGACACGCCCGGCTGAAATCGGCAACTGTCCGCCGTGCGCGACGACCTGCCCCTCTACGAGCACAAGCGGGTTCATCCCTTCGGCGTGAACCCCGCGTCCCCGGAGAGTCACGCGGGCTACGCCGCTCGGCTCCGGTTGCCGTTTCCGCTCCTGTCGGATCCTGGGCTCGCCATCGCCGGGGCCTACGGCGCGCTCCGGCCCGATGGAGCGTCCATCGCGCGCTCGGTGGTCGTGATCGACGAGGACGGGAGGGTGGCCTACAGCCAGGCGGGTGCCCCCGGCGCGGAGATCGTGCTCGCAGCACTGAGGTGAGACATGACGGCACCGGCGTTCGACTTCAGCGGCAAGGTGGCGCTCGTGACCGGCGTGGGCCGGCCGGGGCAGATCGGCAACGCGGTGGCGCTGGCGTTCGGCCATGCTGGCGCCCGGATCGTGGCGTGCGACGTCAATGCCGTGGGCGTGGCCGAGCGGGTCCGCGAGTTCGCGGCGCTTGGCGTCGACGCCAGGCCCTGCGCCGGCGACCTGACTCAGCCTGACCTCGCGGCCCTCGCCGTCGAGATCGCCCTCCGCCATTTCGGCCGGCTGGACGTGGTGGTGAACGTCGCGGGCGGGCTCACCACCTACGGACCGATCGAGCAGCTCACGGCGCAGGACCTCGACCGCGAGCTGGCGATCAATCTCAAGACCGCGGTGCTCGTGTCCCAGGCCGCCATACCCGCGCTGACCGCCACGCGCGGCTGCATCATCAACTTCGCGTCCATCGCCTACTTCGATCCGCAGAGCCCGATGGCCGTCTACTCCGCCGCCAAGGCGGCGGTCGCGGGCTTCACGCGCAGCCTGGCCCTCGAGCTGGCCGATCGGCAGATCCGCGTCAACGCCGTCGCCCCCGGCATGGCCCGGACCGGCGACAACGTCGCCTCCGCGGGGGAAGGCGCGGCGTACGTCGAGATGGACGACCTGACGAACGGCGTCTTGGCGCTCGCGGTGTCCGGTCCCTCCGCGCCCACCGGGGAGATCCGGCCGATCGCTCCGCGCGCCGCCGGCTGATGGAGCTTCCGGGCCGGATCGCGCTGGTGACCGGCGCCGGTCGCCGGCTGGGTCAGGCGATGGCACGCGCCCTCGCCTCGCGCGGCATGACCGTGGCCATCCATCATCACCGCTCGGGCGCAGGCGCGACGGCGCTCCGCGACGAGATCACCGCCGCGGGCGGTCGTGCCGCTTGCTTCGCGGCGGACCTCACCGATGCGGCCGCCGCGGCCGAGCTCCCTCGTCGCGTGGTGGCGGAGCTGGGCGGCCTCGACGTGCTCGTCAACTCGGCGGCGGTGATGCACCGGGTCTCGTTCGAGGACACGACCCCCGCGCTGTACGATGCGGTGTTGAGCCTGAACCTCCGGTCGGTCTTCTTCTGCACCCAGGGCGCGGCGCCGGCCCTGCGGGCGGCTCGCGGCAAGGTGGTCAACCTGGCGGATCTGAGCGGCCTCGAGGCCTGGCCCGGCTTCGCCGCGCATTCGGTCAGCAAGGCCGGGGTGGTGATGCTGACGCGCGTGCTCGCCCGTGCGCTCGCCCCCGAGGTCACGGTGAACGCCATCGCGCCGGGCGCCGTGCTGGTGCCGGAGGAGTACGACGCGGACGAGCGCGAGCGCCTCGCGCGCACGACGCCGCTCGAACGGCTGGGCACACCTGCCGATGCGACCGCCGCATTGCTCTACCTGCTCGAGGGCGGCGATTATGTGACGGGGGAGGTGTTGGTAGTGGATGGCGGCCGTCTCATCCGATAGCGTCGCGCTCGGCGACGTCGTGATCGTCGGGGGCGGCTGCTACGGCCGCTTCTACGCGGGCCAGCTTCTCAAGGCCCGCGAGCGTGGCGCGGCGGAGTGGAAGCGCCTGCTGGTGGTGGACCGTGATCCCCGCTGCAGGGCGGCGGTCGAGCTCGGCGCCGCGCCCGGCATCGACATCGTCGTCGAAGAGTGGGGCGCGTTCTTCGATCGCTACCTCGCCGCGGCCGTGGATCGCTCGGGCCCTCCGGACGCCATCGTACCGTCGCCCCTCATGCCTCATCTGATGTACGACTGGCTGGTCCGGCGCGCACGCGCGCGCTGGCCCGGGCGCGTCGTCGAGCCGCACCCGGTCGCCATGGGCCCCGGCACGCCGTACGACGTGCGGGCGCCCGACGGCACGCGCTATGTGTCGTTCGCCGATTGGCTGTGTCCCACCCATTGCATCGAGCCGGCGACCTGTCCCGTGATCCGCGCTCCGCGGACCTGGGAGATGGCCGAGGCGATGGAGGAGCTCGTTCGACGGCTCAATCGAAACACCCCCACCGCCGGGCCGGTCCTGTTCACCTGCCGTCACCGCGTGTACGGGGTGGGCATGTTCGACGTCTCGACCGTGCTCGAGGGGGACACGGTCGTGGCGCGGGCCGGCGCTGCGGTGGAGCCCACCGACGTGCTCGTGGGGACGATCTCCTCCTGCCACGGCGCGGCCAGCCTGCTGCACCTTGGGCCGCCGGTCTCCTCGGCGGCCCATTCGTAAGACGTTGCCCACGCAGGGCATACGAGCGTACGCGTGCCGGCCTTGGTGGGCGTTCCGATCGGGTGCTCGGCGCCTGGCGGCGTGCGCGGCCGCCGCCGCGACACGCGGGTGCGGGAACCCCTGAGCGTTCTATATTTGTCCAACCACACGACGGGGATGCGATGAGTCGTACCGAGGAGTTCGAGCTGATCATCGTGGGCGGAGGCCCGGCGGGCCTCTGTGCCGCCATGTACGCGGGGCGCGGCATGCTCAAGGCGGTCCTGCTCGAGCGCGGCCTGCCCGGCGGCGAGCTCAACAATACGGAATGGATCGACGACTACCCGGGCTTCGAGCACGTCCTCGGCCGCGAGCTCGCGCACAAGATGGCGGCTCACGCCAAGGTGTTCGGCGCCGACATCCGGCAGGAGAATGTGGAGACGATCAGCCGGCGCGAGGACGGCATCTTCGAGGTCAGCACCACGAACGGCACCGTGTATGAGGCCCCGGCTGTGATTCTCACGGCGGGCGGCACGCCCACCAAGCTCGAGGTGCCCGGCGAGCTCGAGTATGCGGGTCGGGGCGTGTCCTACTGCGCGGTGTGCGACGGCGCCTTCTTCAAGGGCGAGACGATCGCGGTGGTGGGCGGCGGCGACGCGGCGGTCGAGGAAGCCGAGTATCTGACGCGCTACGCGGCCAAGGTGTACGTGATCCACCGCCGCGACGAATTCCGCGCGTCCAGGATCCTGCAGGAGCGGTTGTTCGCGAATCCCAAGATCGAGGTGATCTGGAACCGGCGCGTGCTCGAGCTCAAGGGCGGACCGGCCGGTCTGCAGTCCATCGAGACGGAAGACACCGTCACGGGCGAGCGCCAGTCCCTCCGGGCGACCGGCTGCTTCGTGTTCATCGGCTTCCGCCCCAACTCCGGCCTGGTGACCCAGCACGTCACCCACGATGCTAGCGGCTACCTGGTCACGGACGACCGCATGATGACGTCCATTCCCGGCCTGTTCGCGGCGGGTGACCTCCGCGTCCAGCTGACCCGGCAGGTCACCACCGCCGTCGGCGACGCCACCACGGCGGCGATCGCGGTCGAGAAATTCCTCAAGGACCGGCGGACGGGCGCGGTGGGGGCGCAGGTCGGTGTCTGAGCTGGAGGTGGTGTCGCTTGCCAACGGGCAGTTCGCCGAAAACTGCTATCTCGTGGCCGACCGCAAAACCCGAGAGGCGGTCATCATCGATCCGGGTGAAGAGCCCGCGATGTTTCTCGCCGAGCTCGATACTCGCGCCTGGCATCTCCGGGCGATCTGGCTGACGCACGCGCACGTGGACCACATTCTGGGCGTCGGCGCGATCCGGGAAGCCACCGGCGTTCCTATCCACCTGCATCCGCTCGACCGCGGGATCTACGATGCCCTGCCTCAGTTCGGCGCGTGGGTGGGCATGCAGCTGGAGCCACCGCCCCCGCCCGACGTGGACCTCGAGCCGGGCACGGCGGTGCGGGTCGGTCGCTTCGCCTTCGACGTGCGGTACACGCCCGGCCATTCGCCGGGCAGCGTGAGCTTCGTCGGGCACGACCGCGTGTTCGGCGGCGACGTGCTGTTCAATGGCTCGATCGGTCGTACCGACCTCCCCGGCGGCGACTACGCGACGCTGATGAGCACCATCCAATCCCAGTTCCTGTCGCTCCCCGATTCGACCGTCGTCCACAGCGGGCACGGCCCGGACACCACGATCGGCGTGGAGCGGCTGACCAACCCGTTTCTGACGGGAGCATTTCCCGTTGGGTGACGCGCTGGCGATCCGCGGGTCGGACGGGCGGGCGATCGAAGGGACCGACGATGGCGCGCCCGGCCGGCACCCCGATCGAGGAATCGCCGGTCGACCCGCTCGCCCGACCTGCAACCGCTGCGGCTTCGAGGTCTCCCTCCGCGCCCGGGGCTGCAAGAACCCCTGCGCCAACTGCGGCACCGTGTACCCACTCGGGGACTGCTCTGACTGACGCCACCGCGGGAGGCCTGCTCGACCTCGAGGTGGTGGCGCCGGCCGGCGCGCGCGCCTCGCTCGACATTTCACGCCTTGAGCTGCCACCACGCCTGCGTCCCGCCGCCAACCTCGGTGTCCTCGACATCACCGAGTTCTTCGGGGAGACCACCGGAGGCGTCCGCACCTATCTCCTGCAGAAGGCGCGCTACGTGCAGCGCCGTCCCGAGCTCCGCCAGGCGATCGTGGTGCCCGGAGCGCGCGATGAGATTCTCGAGGCGAGCGGTGTCCGGTGCTACCGCCTTCATGGCCCCAGCGTGCCCACCCAGAAGCCGTACCGGTTCATGCTCGCGACCCGATCGACCAGCCGAATCGTGGCGCACGAGTCGCCGGACCTGATCGAGGTCGGCAGCACCTGGTTCGCGCCGTGGCTGGTGCATCTCGCGACGCGTCGCATCGATGTACCGGTGGCCTGGTTCTACCACAGCAATTTTCCGAGGATCATCGCTCCGTGGCCGGAGCGGGTGGGGGCGGTGCGCCGCCAGGCGGCGGAGCTCGCCTGGCGGTACGTTCGCCGGCTGGGACGTATGGTGCGCGCCACGCTCGCGCCCTCGGATCACATGGCGCAGGAGCTCGAGCGGGTGGGCGTGGAGCGGGTCGTCCGCGTGTCGCTCGGCGTCGACCTGCTGCAATTCCATCCACGCTATCGCGAGCAGGCCGCCGACACCAGACGGCGTCACGGCCTGCCGGAGGGCCCGCTCGCGATGTACGTCGGGCGGCTGGCCGGCGACAAGGAGGTGGACCTGCTGCTCGCCGCCTGGCCGGAGGTCGAGCGACGCACGGGCGCGCGGCTCGCCGTCGTGGGCGATGGCCCGGCGAGACGGCGTCTCCACCGGTGTCCCGGCAGCGAGCGCATCTTCTGGGTGCCGTTCCAGCACGACCGCGAGCGCGTCGCGGCACTGTTCGCCGCGGCGGACCTCGCGGTGGCACCCTCCTCGACCGAGACCGCCGGCCTGTCGGCCATCGAGGCGCTGGCGTGCGGAACCCCGGTGCTCGCCGCCGACCGCGGCGGCGTCGCGGAAACCGTGGGCCGCTCGGGGGCCGGCGCCCTGTTCGCCTCCGGTGACGCTGGCGCCCTCGCCGAGCAGGCGGAATACCTCCTCAAGGGCAACCTCGCCGAGTTGGGCGCCGTGGGGCGGCGGTACGCGGAGACGTACCACGGCTGGGACGCCGCGCTCGACCGGATCTTCGGCATATACCGGGACATTCTCCGGACGTGAGCCTGCTCGTCTCCATTCACGACGTGACGCCGGCGCACGCGACTGGGGTCGAGCGTCTGTGGGCGCTGTGCGTCGCGCGGGGGCTCAGACCCGCTCTGCTGGTCGTTCCCGACTGGCATGGCGAATGGCCGCTCGAGAGGCACGCCGCGTTTGTCGCGTGGCTTCGGGCTCGCGCGGACGACGGCGCCGAGATCGTGCTCCATGGCGAACGCCACGATGAGGCGGGTGCGCCGCGTCGACTCGTCGATACGCTTCGTGCCTGGGGGCGGACGGCGCGGGAAGGCGAGTTCCTGACCCTGGACGGGCCCGCCGCCCGCGAGCGCATCGTGCGCGGTCGCGCGCGACTCCAGGCCCTGGGCCTGGAGCCCGTCGGCTTCGTGCCGCCCGCCTGGCTCGCGCACGACGACGTCCATCGCGCCGCGGGCGGTACGGGCCTCGCCTTCAGCGAGGACGACCGCGTGATCCATCTGTTCCCGTCCGGGCGTCGAGTCCCGGCGCCGGCCGTCCGCTGGAGCGCGCGAAGCCCGGTTCGCGCGTGGGGCTCCGTGGCCGTCGCCCGGGCCCGCTGGACCCTCCAGGGCGGCGCGCCGCTCGCGCGGATTGCCCTGCATCCCCAGGACCTCGCGCACCCCGCGACGGCGGCGTCGATCGGCCCCACCCTCGACCGCTGGCTCGCGCGTCACCGCCCCGTCACCTATACCGCGCTCCGCGGATGACGCCGCTGCATGCGCATCTGATCTGCGTCGGCTTGGTGGCCGCCGATCTCCTGGCGCGTGCCTGGCGGATCCAGTGGATCGTGAAGGGGCTCGGCCACCGGATGTCGCTCTGGGACTCGTTCGTGCTGAACGCCTTCGGCGACGCCGCGTGCGCACTCACGCCGCTGCGCATCGGCGGGGAGCCCGCGCGGCTGGCGGGGATGCTGCGGAGCCGCGTGCCCGCACCGGCGGCGTTCGTGGCGATCAGCCTCGAGGTCCTGGCCGCCTGGCCCGTGATCATCCTGGCCTCGGGGTGGCTCGCGTGGCAGTACGCGCCGGAATGGTGGCACGAGGCGGGGCCCCGACTCACCACCGCGGCAGCGGGGGCGTGGCCGTGGGTGCTGGTGGTGGCGATCCTGAGCCTGCTCGCGTGGCGATCGGCGCGGAGGATGGTGGGGTCGCCGGCGGCCCGCCAGCTCCGTCGCCCGGTCCGACGCGCGATGGTCTACTGGCGGCGGATGCCGCGATGGCCGCTCGTCGCGAGCGTGCCGCTGACCCTTCGTCAACCTGGTCACGCGCGTGGCCATCCTGCCCGTCCTGGCGCTCACGCTGCCCGATCCGCCGCCGATGGGCCCCCTCGCGTTGGGCTCGTTCGCGCTGCTCTACGCCAACTCATCCTGCCCACGCCCTCGGGCGCGGGTGCGGTGGAGCTCGGCTTCCTCGGAGGCGCCGCCGGCGATCTCGGCGCCGACGAAGGCTGGCTGCTGCTGGCCTGGCGGATCTACGCCAACGGCGTCGGTGTGGTGCTCGGCGTCTGGCTGCATCCGCACTACGGCCGGCTCGCAGTCTACAGGGGTGGGCCCGGCGCTCCGGCAGCTAGCCGGGCGGTGGGGCGATCCCCACTAGCAGCACCGTCCGCTCCAGCGCCTCGTCGACGCCGTGCGGCACATCGGCCGGCGCCCACACCACCGTGCCCGGCCTCGGCCTCCCGCGTTTCATCGCCCACCGTCATTCGCGCCTGCCCGCTGAGCACGAAGTAGAACTTGTCCGCTCCGGCGTGCGCGTGCATGTGCTGTGCCTGCCCCGGCTCGAAGCAGTTGAGCCCGAGCGAACAGGTGCCCGCCGCGGAACAGGTCGGCCTTGGTAGCCCGGTCGGCGTCGAACGCCGCGGCGTCGGAGATCTGGCGGAAATGGTCGCTCATCGGTTGTCGGCCCTCCGCGCCCGGTATCATTCCCGTCGCTCCGCGTGCATGCTCACCGCCCCACTCGATGCCCACAGGACCGCCCCGACCATGACCAGCCCCCGCATCGAACGTGATCCCCTGGGCGAAAAGGCCGTCCCCGAGGACGCGCTGTACGGCATCCAGACGCTGCGCGCCGCCGAGAATTTCCCGATCTCCGGCCTGCGTCCGCTGCCGCTTTCGTGGACGCGGTGGTCTGGATCAAGCGCTCGGCGGCGCTCACGCACAAGGAGACCGGCCGACTCGAGGCACCGCCTGGCCGACGCCATCGTGCAGGCGGCCGACGAAGTGCTCGGCGGGCGGCATCGCGACCAGTTCATCGTGGACGTGTACCAGGCGGGCGCGGGCACGAGCCACAACATGAACGTTAACGAGGTGCTCGCGAACCGGGCCAACGAGATTCTCGGCGGTGCGCGCGGCGTGTACGCGCCGGTCCACCCGAACGATCACGTCAACATGGCCCAGAGCACCAACGACGTGATCCCCACGGCGATGCGGCTCGCGATGCTGGCCACGCTTCCGTCCGTTCTCGGCGCGCTCGATGTCCTCGCCGACCTCGCTGCTGGCCAAGGGCACGGCGTTCGACGACATCATCAAGTCGGGCCGCACGCACCTGCAGGATGCCACGCCCATCCGACTGGGCCAGGAGTTCACCGCCTACGGGCACACGGTGCAGCGCCATCGCGAGAAGCTCGCGCAGGCGGCGGACTGGCTCCGCGAGCTGAACATCGGCGGCACTGCGGTGGGCACCGGCCTCAACGCCGAGCCCATCTATCCCGTCGCTGATGGTGAAGTACCTCGCCGAGGTGAGCGGGCTCGACCTCCGCGAAGCGCGCGACCGGATCCAGCTCATGCAGTCGCATGGGCGACATCGCCACGCTGCAGCGGTGCGTTCCGGGCGTACGTGCTCGACCTCAACAAGATCGCCAACGACATCCGGCTGCTCGCGTCCGGCCCGCGCACCGGGCTGGCCGAGATCATGCTCCCGGCCGTGCAGCCGGGATCGAGCATCATGCCGGGCAAGGTGAATCCCTCGATCGCCGAGATGGTGAACCAGGTGTGCTTCCAGGCCCTCGGTCTCGACACCACCGTGGCGCTGGCGGCGGAGGCCGGACAGCTCGAGCTCAACGTGATGATGCCGGTCATCACCCACAACATCGTGTTCGGCCTCCAGATCGTGGGCAACGCGAGCCGTGTCCTGGCCGAGCGGTGCGTCGACGGGATCGAGGCCGACGAACGGCAGTGCGCGTACTGGCTCGAGCGGAGCCCGGCGCTGGTCACGGCCCTCGCGCCGAAGATCGGCTACGCCGAGGCGGCCAAGCTGGCGAAAGAGGCGATCGCCACCGGGCTCACGGTCAAGGAGCTGGTGGTGAAGAAAGAGCTGCTCGCGGGTCGCGAGCTCGACGAGATTCTGAACCTTCGGGCGATGACCGAGCTCGGCGTGCCGGGCGGGAAGGGGATTCCCGGGGGCGGGTGATCAGGCGGGCCCCTCCCCGTCCACGGCGAGCTCGAGCAGCCGCACCGGCCAGCCGTCGGGGTGCACGCGCTGGAGCAGATTGATCGAGACGTTGTAGACCGGCACGCCGGTCTTCGTACGTCCCTCGGGCGCGCCGTGATGCGCGTGGCCGTGGAAGACGGCGTCGACCGGATAGCGGGTGAGCGGCTCCTCGAGCCGGCTCGAGCCGAGGTACGGATAGATCTCCTTCGGCTCCCCCTCCACGGTGCTCTCGACCGGCGAATAGTGCATCAGCACGACGCGGCGGGAGGCACGGATCTTGGCCAGCGCGGTCTCCAGCTTGAGTGCCTCGTTCAACGCCTCCTGTACGAAGAGCTTGATCGTCTCCTCCCCCCACGGGCCCAGGGCCCGCCGCCCGAATCCGCCGGCGAACCCCTTCACCCCCGCGAACCCGACCCCGCGTATTTCGAACGTGCTCCCATCGAGCACGTGCACACCCACGTCGCACAGGATCCGGCTCAGCTCGGCGACCTTCCCCGACTCGTAGTCGTGGTTCCCGAGCACGGCCACCGTGGGCACGGTGGCCCCGCCGAGCACCCTGGCGAGCCCCCGGGCCTCCTCGGGGTCGCCGGTATCGGTGAGGTCGCCGCAGATCGCGAGCACGTCCGCCCGCTCCCCGAGGCCGTCGAAGAGTGCCCGGAGCGGCGGACCGTAACCTGTTCGGCCGAAATGGAGGTCGGCCACCGCGGCGATCCGAACCGTCTGTGAGGACTTGGCCATACGCCCAATCAATCCGGCGACGGAGGGCCGAGCGGTGATCCCGGCCACAACCCCCCGGCGGGACAGCAGTTATGCTAGCCGATCCAGGAGGCAGCGCCATGGCCCTCGCGCCTACCCAGTCCTTGGTCGAAACCCCCTCGCGCGCCTTCTACCGGCAGGCGATGGAGGTCCTGAGACGCGGTGATGTTCCCTTCCTGGTCGGCGGGGCATTCGCCTTCGTGCACCAGGCGGGCATCGACCGTTCGACCAAGGACCTCGACATCTTCGTACGGCCCGCCGACGTGCACCGTCTGCTCGAGGTATGCGCGGCGGCGGGATACGAGGCCGAGCTCGTGTTCTCGCACTGGCTGGCCAAGGTGCGGTCTTCCGACGGATTCATCGACGTGATCTTCAGCTCGGGAAACGGGATCGCCGTCGTGGACGACCCGTGGTTCGACCACGCGACCGAGCAGAACGTGCTTGGCCTCAACGTGCTGGTCGCACCCGCCGAAGAGAGCATCTGGTCCAAGGCGTTCGTCATGGAACGCGAACGATTCGACGGGGCCGATGTGGCGCACATCATCCTGGCCTACGGGGACCGCCTCGACTGGTACCGGTTGCTGGAGCGGTTCGGCGCGCACTGGCGCGTACTGCTGACGCACCTGGTCCTGTTCGGCTTCATCTTCCCGAGCGCCCGCTCGCGCGTGCCAGGCTGGCTCATGCATGAGCTGCTGGGCCGGGTGGCCACCGAGGTCGATGCGCCGGACGCCGAGGATCCGGTCTGCTACGGCACGCTCCTGTCCTGGTCGCAGTATCTCGGCGATGTGTTCGGCGGCAGCTTTCGCGATGCCCGCATCCGCCCTTACGGCTCGCTGAGTGCGGAGGAAGTGGCGCGCTGGACCTCGGCGGATAAGCGCTAAGGCGACGCCGCGCGGCCATTGAATCCCAACCTCCGGCCGCGCATATTCAGTTCCATGCGGGTCACCACCTGGACCGAGTACAGCCTGATCATCTCCATCCATCTGGCCCGCCGCAGCCGGACCGGCGGCGGCCCCGTGGCCGCGCGCGAGCTCGCCGACGCCGAACGGCTCCCCGCCGACTATGTCGAGCAGATCCTCCTGCGTCTCCGACGCGCCGGCCTGGTGGAAAGCGTGCGGGGCGCGAAGGGCGGCTACCTGCTCGCGAAGGAACCCACCACCATCTCGGTGCGGGACGTCATGACGGCCTCCGAGCACCAGACGTTCGAGGTGAACTGCGAGACCCATCCCGTGGACGCGGCGCGATGTAGCCCCGACTCCACCTGCAGCATCCGGCCCGTCTGGCACGCGTTGCAGCAGCGCGTAGACGAGCTGCTGGCGAGCATTTCCCTCGCCGATCTGATGAAGCAGGAGCCGCAAGTCGTGGAGTTGGTCGGGATCTCGTCCGCGAGCTAGCGTCGCCCTCTGGTCGTCGCTTGGAACCCGACCCCTCCGGTCGGGTTTTTTCATTTGGAGACACGGGATGATTGCAGTCGAGGAGCGCGTCGGGATCGGAGAGCCGGCACTCTGGCAGGCCGTGGGCAATACACCGCTCCTGCCGGTGTCGCTGCCGGACGGTGGCGGGCACTTCTGGCTCAAGGCGGAATGGCTCAACCCCGGCGGCAGCGTGAAGGATCGCGCCGCGCGAGCGATCCTCCGTGATGGTCTGCGGCGAGGACTCCTGCCGGGGCGCCGCCTGCTCGATGCGTCGAGCGGCAACACCGGGATCGCCTACGCGATGCTCGGTGCGTCGGCCGGCGTCGGCGTGACCATATGCCTGCCCGCCAATGCGAGCCCCGAACGTCGGGCGTTACTCGAGGTATACGGGGCCGAGGTCGTGACCACCGACCGGATGGAAGGCACCGAGGGGGCGGTGCGACGCGCGCGCGAGATGGTGGCGGCCGACCCGGACCGATACTTCTACGCCGACCAGTACAGCAACCCGGCGAACCCGCGGGCGCATCGGGAGTCGACCGGACCCGAGCTCTGGTCGCAAACCAATGGCCGGATCACGCACTTCGTGGCCGCGATGGGCACCACCGGCACCATGATGGGCACCGGTGGTTACCTCAAGGAGCGCAATCCGTCGGTCACCCTCGTCGGCGTCCAGCCTGACTCGCCGTACCACGGTCTCGAGGGGCTCAAGCATCTCGCCACGACGACGGAGCCGCCGGCGCTGTACGATCCGCGGGTTCCCGACCTCGTAGCCGAGGTCCCGACGGAGGTGGCCGACGGGAGCGCCCGGTGGCTTGCCCGGGCCACGGGACTTTTGGTCGGATGGTCCGCGGGCGCTGCCGTCTCGGTGGCGATCGACCTCGCGCGGAAGAATCCGGACGCGTGTGTGGTCGCTGTCGGCTGCGATACCGGGGCCCGCTACCTGAGCGAGCCGCATCGCTGGATGGGACCGTGAGCCTCCGATTGCCCGGCACGCTCGCGGACGAGATCCGGCGTCACGGGGAGGCGGCCTATCCTGCGGAATGCTGTGGCGCCCTCGTGGGGAGGGTGGACGGCGGGGCGAAGGACGTGGTTCGTGTCGTGCCGGCCGTGAACCGGCGGACGGATGACCCGCACCGGTATCTCATCGCCCCCGACGACCTCCGCCGCCTCGAGCTCGAGACGCGCTCGCTCGGCCTCGAGATCGTCGGGTACTACCATTCCCACCCCGACCACCCGGCCGCGCCGTCGGCATTCGATGCGGACCACGCGTGGCCGTGGTACAGTTATGTGATCGTGCGGATCGACCGGGGACACGGCCGCGACCTGGCGAGCTGGGTGCTCGACGACGACCGCCCTCACATGCTGCCCGAACCGCTCGACGTTTTCAGCGAGGTGTGACGATGTCCGTGACCGTTGCCATTCCGACCCCGCTCCGCAACTTCACCGGCGGCCGCGATGCGGTCGACGTTTCCGGGGCCACCGTCGGCGAAGTGCTCGACGAACTGCTCGCCGCGCACACGGGGCTCAAGCGCCACCTCGTCCAGGACGATGGGCGCCTCCGCACCTTCGTGAATCTCTACCTCAACGACACGGACATTCGGCAGCTCGAGTCCGTCGCCACGCGGGTGGCCTCGGGAGACGTGCTCACGATCGTGCCCAGCATCGCGGGCGGAAGTCCCGCCACCGAGACCGCGCTTCCCAAGCTGAGCCACGCGGAGGTGTTGCGGTATTCACGGCACCTGCTCCTGCCCGAGGTGGGCGTCGATGGGCAGCGGAAGCTCAAGGCCGCGCGGGTCCTCACGATCGGCGCCGGCGGGCTGGGCTCGCCGCTGTCGCTCTACCTGGCGGCGGCGGGCGTAGGGACCATCGGGATCGTGGACTTCGACGTGGTCGATCTCACCAACCTCCAGCGCCAGATCGTCCACGGGACCGGCACCCTCGGCCATTCCAAGCTCGAATCGGCCAAGGCGAGACTCACCGATCTCAACCCCAACGTCAATGTCATCGGCCACGAGGCGCGGCTCACCTCGGAGAACGCGCTCGACATCATCAGGGAGTACGACATCGTCGTCGATGGCACGGACAATTTCCCGACCCGCTACCTCGTGAACGATGCCTGCGTGCTGCTCGGCAAGCCGAACGTCTACGGCAGCATTTTCCGCTTCGAGGGCCAGGCGTCGGTGTTCTACGCCAAGGAAGGGCCGTGCTATCGATGCCTCTACTCCGAGCCGCCGCCTCCGGGACTGGTGCCGAGCTGCGCCGAGGGCGGTGTCCTCGGCGTCCTGCCCGGGATCATCGGCAGCCTCCAGGCCCTCGAGACGATCAAGTGGATCATCGGCGCGGGAGACTCGCTCGTCGGCCGCCTCGTGCTGTTCGATGCGCTCAAGCTGCGGTTCCGCGAGCTCAAGCTGCGGAAGGACCCGAGCTGCCCGATCTGCGGGGACCGCCCGACGATCCACGAGCTGATCGATTACCAGGCCTTCTGCGGCATCGGGGCGGAACCCGATTACGAGGGGCTCGAGATCGACGTGGACGAATTCCGGCGCGAACGCGAGGCCAAGGGCGACGCGCTAATTCTCGTGGACGTGCGCGAGCCCCACGAGTGGGAGATCGTCCACATCGAGGGCGCCAGGCTCATCCCGCTGAGCCAGCTGCCCGACCGTCTCAACGAGCTCGACGGCCACGCGGAGATCGTTACCCAGTGCCATCACGGCGCGCGAAGCCTCAAGGCGCTCGAGATCCTCAAGGGTGCGGGGTTCGGCAAGGTTCGCAGTCTGGCTGGAGGAATCGACGCGTGGGCGGAGCGGGTGGAACCGGGAATGGTACGGTATTGAGCCGCGATCGGAGTTCGTAGGGGGTGGTTCTCCGGGCGCTGACAAAAGGGGTGAACTGCAACGGGCGGAGAGGGATTTCCTCTCCGCCCGTTCGTATGTTCCGACCGTCCAACGGCGGACTGTCCTTGAGCCGTGCCGAAGAGTACTGCCGTAGGCGAGTAGTGCCGAAGGCGGGACTCGAACCCGCACGGGCTTGCGCCCACTGCGCCCTGAACGCAGCGCGTCTACCAGTTCCACCACTTCGGCGAGGGCGCAAAGCTAGCGCGCCGGGAGGGTGGAATCAACGCCCGCAGGCCCGTTGTCCTGCCGAGGTCTCCCGCCCGTCTCCCGAGCGAACATGCTCTCGCGGCCCCACGTCGACCGGCACGGCCACGTCGACAGCCCGGATTGTCGTCGGGTTGACCCCCCCGAAGTGGTGGCCTATCATTTGCTTAGGAATGACGACGTGACCCGCGATTCTTCCCCGCCAGCCGAGCGTAAACAGAGCGTCGCCCGCAATCCCAAGGCGACTCACGACTACCACATTCTCGAGACCTGGGAATGCGGCATCGTGTTGACTGGCACCGAGGTCAAGTCGCTCCGGAGCGGAAAGGCCTCCATCAAGGAGGCGTATGCCAGGCTCCGAAACGGCGAGGTCTTCCTCGACGGTATGAACATCACGCCCTACGAGCAAGGCAACCGCTACAACCATGACCCCGTCCGGACACGAAAGCTGCTCCTCCACCGAAAAGAGATCGAGAAGCTGATCGGCTCGGTCGAGCAGAAGGGGCTGACCCTGGTGCCCCTGGAGCTCTACTTCCGGAACGGACGCGCCAAGGTGGCGCTGGCGTTGGGTCGCGGCAAGAAGCAGTACGACAAACGCGAGGACCTCAAGCGGCGCGCGATCGAGCGCGAGACGGCCCGCGCCGTCTCCGTCCGAGGACGCCGGTGATCGCAGCGCTCGTTCTGGCGGGCGTGCTGATCGGCGGGCCGCGCGGGGCGCTCCCGCAGGAAGTCACCGTGGCCACGCTCCACGGTGAGGCCCGGATCCCGGTCCGGCTCGACCCGGCCGGGTCGCCCGTCGTTCCGGCCGCGCCGCTGCTCACGGCACTCGGCGGGGAGCTGCACGTCGATTCCGGGTGGGCCGACGTGGTGGTTGCTCGACAGCCGTTCCGGTTCCTCCTCGGGGCGCCCCTGTTCCAGTTCAGCAGTCAGCTCAGGCCTCTCGCCGGCGCGGCATCCCTCTCGGGCGACTCGCTCTTCCTCCCGTATCAGTTCCTGGCCGAGATCCTTCCGTACTACCTGGCGGACCAGTACCGCTGGGACGGCCGACGCGCGCGACTCGAGGAGCTTCGCCGTCGGACGACGACGCTGGCGGGTCGGGCGGCCGGTGGCGCGGCGCGCCTGCCCAACGGGCTCCGGCCGGGTCACGTCGTCGCCGTCGATCCCGGCCACGGCGGCGTGGATCCCGGCAATCCGGGCACCTTCTTTCCGCGCGGGGTCCGGGAAAAGGATGTCACCCTGCAGGTGGGCCTTCGGCTGCGGGACGAGCTCAAGCGGCGGGGGATCGGCGTCCGGATGACGCGCACCACCGACACGCTCATCGCGCTCGGCGACCGCGGCGGATTCTGTACCGAGGCGTGCGATCTCTTCGTGAGCCTCCACATCAACTCGCTGGCCCGGCGACGGGGCTATACCGACGTCCGCGGATTCGAGACCTTCTTCCTGGCCGAGGCGCGGACCGAGGACGCGGCGCGCGTCGCGCAGATGGAAAATGACGCGGTCCGCTTCGAGACCGACCAGGGCACCGCCGGCACCGTGGGCGGCCTCGACTTTATCCTCAAGGACCTGCAGCTGAACGAGCACCTGCGCGAGTCGGCCCGGCTGGCCGAGCTGGTCCAGCGCGACCTCGCGACTGTGCACACCGGCGAGAGCCGCGGCGTCAAACAGGCGGGCTTCATGGTGCTCACCACCGCGCGCCGCCCAGCCATCCTGGTCGAGCTCGGCTACAGCACGAATCCGCAGGACGGCCAGTTTCTCACCGCCCGGAGCAGCCAGAAGGCCATGGCTTCCTCGATCGCCGACGCTATCGTCGAATATCTGCTCGAGTACGAGCGGAAGACCGGCACGTCGCCCGACTCGGGGGCCGCGCGGTGAGCCGCCCCGGTCGCGCCGCGCGCCTCTCGCTCATCGCGGGCGTCCTGCTGCTCGGCGGCTGCGTCTACTACAACGGGATGTACAACACGAACCGTCTCGCCAAATCGGCCCGGAAGGCCGAGCGCGACGGGCGGCAGTTCGAGGCGCAGAGCCTGTGGGGTCAGGTCATCACCCGGGCAGACTCGCTGGTGCTTCGGCATCCCACCAGCAAGTACGCCGATCAGGCGACGGTCCTGCGCGGGCTCGCGCTCGCGCGGCTCAACCAGTGCCAGGAAGCGGTCGGTTCGCTCGGCCGACTGAGCATGGCGGACCTGCCCACCGATCTCGCGGAAGAGTCCGCCATGGCACTCGGCCGCTGCCAGCTGCAGCTCGGGGACCCCGCGCTCGCCGATCTCGCATTCGCGCGCGTGCTCAACAGCGCGGATTCGGCCCGCCGCCATGAGGCGCGCCTTCGCCACGCCCGCGCCCTGCGGATGACGGGCGCATACGAGGAGGCACTGACCCTTCTGCGCGAGAACCCCGATGCGCGCGCACGAGAGGACCTGCTGGTCTCGCTCGCGGCAAGCGGTCGGACGGACGAGGCGCTCGCGTTCGCCGACTCGATGCTCGCGCGCAACGATTCCAGCTTCGTGTGGGACAGCGTCGTCGCGACGATCGGAGGGCGGGATCCGCGGGCCGCGTCCGCGATCGTGACCCGCCTTGACGGCGATCCCCACACGCCGGCCGAGCTGCGGGCGCGTCGGTTGTACGACGATGGCGTGCGTCTGATAGGGGTGGATTCTGCGGCGGCACTGGCCCGCCTGCAGCAGGCGGCGCGGATTCCGGGATCAACCGACGGCAGCGATCGCGCGCGGCTCCGCCTGCTGCGTACCTCGCTGAGCGGGGCGCGCAGCCTCGAGGAGCTTGCGCCGGTCGGGGATTCCCTTGTGGCCCTGGCCGCGCATCCCACCAACGCGGGGCTGGAAGCGTCCGCGCTGGCGGCGATGGTGGCGCAGCTCCGCCAGCTGAACGACTCGGCTGTGCCGGAGGTGCCGCTCGGAGACCTTCGTCTCTTTCTCGGCGCCGAGGCCGCGCGGGATACGCTCCACGCCCGCGCGCTCTCGGCGACGCTTTTCCGCCGCCTTGGCGACGAATGGCCCGCGTCGCCCTACGCGCCCAAGGCGCTCCTGGCGGCCGAGCTGCTCGACCCGTCGGATCCGGATGGAACGCGCCTTCGTCTCGACAGCCTATATCGCGATAGTCCCTACCTGGCGCTGGTTCGCGGCGAGGACTCGCCGGCCTACCGGGTGCTCGAGGATTCGCTCGAAGCCTTCGCGGCGGCCCAGCCCGTGATCGTGCCGCGTCGGGGTGGGGCGGATGTCCGGGCACGCCCGTCGCCCGGAGCGCGGGTCCCTACGCCGGCGAACGGGCAGCAGCCGCGGCGCGGCGTCGAATCGCCTGGAGGCACCCCGCCGCCGCCGCGTCACGGCCTCGAGCCGTGACCGTCGCCTCGCGCGATCTCTCCCGAACCATCCTCGGTCGTCACTTTCAGAATCCGCTCGTCCTCGCGGCCGGCACGGCCGGCTTCGGCCGCGAGCTCGCCGGCGTCATGGACCTGGATCGGCTCGGCGGGCTCGTGACCAAGGCCGTCTCGCTGGCGCCGCGAGCGGGGAACGCTCCCCCTCGCGTGGCGGAGTTTCGGGGCGGCATGCTCAACTCGGTCGGCCTGGCCAACCCCGGGCTGGAGCGGGTGCGCGCGGAGCTGCTCCCATGGCTCGCGCGTCACGTGAGCCGCGTCCAGGTCCTCGTCAACGTCGTAGGCTTCACGGTCGAGGAGTACGCCGAGGTCGTGGCCGGACTCGACGGAGTCGCCGGGATCGCGGGCTACGAGCTCAATTTGTCTTGCCCGAATACGAGCGCGGGCGGGATCGAATTCGGGGCCGATCCCGAGTGCGTGCGCCGGATCGTCGCCTCGTGCCGGACACGCACCCGGCTGGCCATTTCCGCCAAGCTCTCTCCTGTCCTGCCCGACATCCCGGCCATGGCCCTGGTTGCTCGCGATGCCGGGGCCGATGCGATCTCCGTCGTGAATACCGTGCCCGGCCTCCTCTTTGCGGAGGAGGGCACCGCGTCCCGACTTGGGAACGGCAACGGCGGGGTGAGTGGCCCGGTCCTGCTGCCGATCGGAGTTCTCGCGGTGGCCAGGGTGGTGGAACGGACGGAGGGGATGCCCGTGATCGGGGTCGGCGGTGTCCGCTCGGCGGACGATGTGCGGCAGTACCTTCGGGTCGGGGCGTCGCTGGTGGGGGTGGGCACGGCCGCCCTCGCCGATCCAAGACTGCCGGAACGAATCATTCGGGAGCTGGAGCGTGGGCATGGCTGAAGTGATCGTCGCGCTGGATCTACCGAGCGGCTCGGAGGCTATCCGTCTCCTCGACCGATTGCCGGAGGCGCGCTGGGTCAAGGTCGGATCGATCCTGATGACCCGTGAGGGCCCCGACCTCGTTCGCGTGCTGACCGATCGTGGGCTGCGGGTGTTCCTCGACCTCAAATGGCACGACATTCCGAACACCGTCGCGGAGGCGGTGTCGGCGGCCCGGGGCCTCGGGGTCTCGATGGCCACGGTCCACACCCTCGGCGGCGCCGCGATGATGGAAGCGGCCGCGGTCGCCGCCGGCGGGCGCCTGAGCCTGGTTGGCGTGACGGTCCTCACGTCGCACGACCCTGCCGCGTACGCGCGCGCCGTCGGGCGGCGCGAAGTGGATCTCGCCCGCGAGGTCGAGCGGCAGAGTGGGGAAGCAGTGCGTGCCGGCCTGGCCGGGGTGGTCTGCTCGCCGCACGAGGTGGCCATGGTACGTCGCTCCGTCGGACCGGAGGCGCTCATCGTGGTTCCCGGGATCCGGGGAGCCCGCGACGCGCGGGGCGACCAGGTCCGGGTAGCGACTGCAGGCGACGCGGTCGCCGCCGGGGCCACCCACCTCGTGGTAGGCCGCCCGATCCTCCAGGCGGGAGATCCGTCCGCGGCATTTCGAGGGTTTCAGGAGGAGGCCCAGTGTATCGGCTCCTGACGGTCATCGCCCTCCTCGTCCCGTTCACGGCCAGCGCCCAGGTGGCCGACGTCGGGCTGGACGCGGCGGCCGAGCAGGCGCGACGCGCCTGGTTCGCCCACAACGCGGCCGCCTTGGTAGCGGACAGCCCCCGTCTCCTCGTCCAGCTTCCGGGGGCCGACCCGTCGGCCGCCCTCGGCCCGGAACAGGCGGCGGCCCTGCTGTCGGATTTCTTCTCGTCGGCCCAGGAGGTCGAAACCGTCGTGCGGGCGGCGCGGGAAACGGAGCCCGGTCGGGGGTACGTCGAGCTGCAGCGGAGCTATCGCATCGCCGGCACGCAGGAGATTCGGGTGCAGGGGCTCCTGTTGGGCTACCGGAAGACGCCGACCGGTTGGAGTCTGGTGGAGTTGCGCGTAGTCGGTTGACGGGAGGCCCCCGGGGGCCGGCCCTGGGGTGACCCGGGAACCGGGGTTTGTTGGGAGTTTATAGTGGGAAGAGGAACGCGTTCGCTACCGTCGAGGCGACCTGAACGGCGGGCTGGGCGTCGCAGGCGAAGTCCCCTCCTTGCATGACTTTCCATCCCTCGATATATTGGACAGCTAGTCCCTAACAGGCCCTGGAGAGTCGTGTGAAGGTTCGTTCGAGCGTGAAGCCGATTTGTGAGCACTGCAAGGTCGTCAAGCGACAGGGCGTGACTCGCATCATCTGCAAGCGCAATCCCAAGCACAAGCAGCGGCAAGGCTGATCATGGCGCGTATCGCTGGCGTTGACCTTCCGCGCGAGAAGCGCGTCGAAGTCGCCCTCACGTACATCTTCGGGATCGGCCAGCCCACGAGCAGCCGCATCCTCGGCGAAACGGGCGTGAGCCCCGATACCCGGGTCCGGGACCTCTCGGACGCGGAGGTCGCGCGCCTTCGGCAGGTCATCGAGCGCTCGGTCAAGGTGGAGGGTTCCCTCCGGACCGAAGTCGCCATGAACATCAAGCGCCTGATGGATATCGGGAGCTATCGCGGCATCCGCCATCGGCGCGGCCTGCCGGTCCGCGGCCAGCGGACGCACACCAATGCCCGGACCAAGAAGGGTCCGCGGCGCGCCATCGCCGGCAAGAAGAAAGTGACCAAGAAGTAATGACTGCACCGACTCCCGCTCCCGCTCCTGCAAAGGCGCCGAGCGCGAAGCGCGGCAAGAAGGTCGTCGAGTCCGAGGGCGTGGCCCACATCTCGGCGACGTTCAACAATCTGCTCATCACGATCACCGACATGAAGGGCAATACCCTCGCGTGGGGATCGGCGGGCAAGGCCGGCTTCAAGGGCTCCAAGAAGTCCACCCCGTTCGCCGCCACCGTGGCGGCCGAGAACTGCGGCCGCGAGGCGATGAACCTCGGGCTGCGGCGGGTGCACGTGCGCGTGCAGGGTCCCGGCAGCGGCCGCGAGTCCGCCATCCAGGCGCTGGCCTCGGTCGGGCTTCGTGTCGTGTCCATTCGTGACGTCACCCCGATTCCTCACAACGGGTGCCGTCCTCCGAAGAAACGGCGGGTCTGATCAATGTCACGATACGTCGGACCAAGCTGCCGCCTCTGCCGCCGCGAGGGGACCAAGCTGTTTTTGAAGGGCACCAAGTGCCTCACCGAGAAGTGCCCGGTGGAGCGGCGCGCGTACGCGCCCGGCCAGCACGGCCAGACCGGTGGGCGGCCGCGCAAGGCGTCCGAATACGCGAAGCAGATGCGTGAGAAGCAGAAGGTGAAGCGGATGTACGGCCTGAGCGAGCGGCAGTTCCGCAACACGTTCGACGCCGTGACCCGCGAGCCCGGCGTGAAGGGCACCAACCTGCTCATCGCCCTCGAGAGCCGGCTGGACAACATCGTGCACCGGATGGGCTTCGCGTCGAGCCGCAAGGCCGCGCGGCAATTCATCGCCCACGGGCACATCGAAGTGAACGGCCACCGCGTGGACATCCCCGCGTACCGGGTCGCCCCGGGCGAGGAGGTGCGCGTCGCGCCCGCCAGCCGCGAGCTCGTGTCCGTCAAGCTGGCCCAGGAAGCCGCCTCGCGTGGGCAGCCGGTGGCCTGGCTCTCGGTGGACGCCGACAAGGCGGCCGGCCGCATGACGGAGCGGCCCACCCGCGAGGCGATCCCGATCAACGCCCAGGAACAGCTCATCGTCGAGCTCTACTCGAAGTGACCATGACCATTGACCTGACCGGGTTGGTACGTCCGCATCTCGTCGAGATGACGAAGCGGGACGACAATCCCAACGCCGCCGAGTTCCGCCTGCAGCCGCTGGAGCGGGGCTTCGGCTACACCCTCGGCAACTCGCTTCGCCGACTTCTCCTTTCTTCCCTCCGCGGCAGCGCGGTGTGGGGCTTCCGCCTGGACGGCGTGGTGCACGAGCACCAGACCGTGCAGGGCGTGCTCGAGGACGTGCACCAGGTCGTCCAGCGACTCAAGGCGCTCACGCTGGTCCTGAGCGAGGACGTCGACGAGGCCGTGCTCCACATCCGCCGCGATGGCGCAGGGCCGGTCTACGCCCGCGACATCCAGGAACATGGCGCCGTCACCGTCAAGAACCCGGACCACCTGTTGTTCACCCTCCAGGATGACCGCGACGTCAGCATGGAGCTGTACGTGAACAAGGGGCGGGGCTACGTCGAGGCCGAGATGCACCCGGCCGACCGTTCCTTGCCGGTGGACCTGGTGCGGATCGACGCCATCTACAACCCGGTCCGCCGTGCCAATTTCGCGGTGGCCGAAACCCGCGTCGGCCAGCGCACCGACTACGACCGGCTCACGGTCCAGGTCGAGACCAACGGGACCATCACGCCCGAAGACGCCATCGCGTACGCCGCGGCGCTCGCCCAGGTCCACTTCCAGTACTTCGTGGACTTCGGCAAGGTTCCCACCATGCGGGACGCGGGGGCGGCGGCCGGCGCCGGCAACGGCACCAACCTGCGCCAGCGGCTGGCGCGCCCGATCGACGACTTCGGCCTCTCGGTGCGGTCGCTCAACTCCCTCAAGAACTCGAACATCCGGACCCTCAAGGATCTGGTCGAGTTCAGCGAGGACGATCTGCTCAAGGTCAAGAACGTGGGCGAGAAGGCGCTGAGCGAGATCGCCGAGCTGTTGCAGCGCGAAGGGCTCAACTTCGGCATGGCGTTCGAGGAGAGCGACGGGGAGCTGCGCGTGCTCCGCTCGGGCACTCCGCCGATGGCGCATCCCTCCGCCGGGACCGGGGAGATCCAGTAAATGCGTCATCGCGCCAAAGGCCGGCAGCTGAGCCGCACCTCGAGCCATCGTCGCGCGATGCTCAACAACATGGCCACCAGTCTGTTCGAGCATGGCCGTGTCATCACCACCGAGGCCAAGGCCAAGGAGCTCCGGCCGTTCGCCGAGAAGCTCATCACGCTGGCCCGCCGCGGCGATCTGCACGCGCGCCGGCTGGTGGAGCGGAAGATCAAGAGCCGGGAAACGCTGTCCCGCCTTTTCGCCGAGATCGGCCCGCGGTTCGCCGCGCGGCCCGGCGGTTACACGCGCATCCTCAAGCTCGGCCACCGCGACGGCGACGGCGCGGACATCGCCCGGATCGAGTTGCTCTCCGAGTGACCGGCGCCTTGCTTCCGCGCAACAAGAAAGGGGACCCTGGGGTCCCCTTTTTCATGACCGCTCGCGCCGATCGGTCAGACCGCGGCGGCGACCGCCTTGGGCGCTTTGGTGATCCGGTTACTCTTCAGGCACTGCGTACACACCCGGACGCGCTTGGGCGCACCCTCGACCAGCACCCGGACGGTCTGCAGATTCGGATACCAGCGACGCTTGGTTCGATTGTTGGCGTGGCTGACGTTGTTGCCGGTGACCGGCCCCTTGCCGCACACGGAGCACACCCGTGCCATAGCTCCACCTTTGGTCGTGTCTGGGATGCTGGTTTTGCGCCGGCCACCCGATCGCCGGAAAGCCCGTAAACCTAATGGACGAATGCCGATGACACAACCTCCGGCCCCATCTCATGCCTAAGGCCCTCATCACCGGGATCACCGGCCAGGACGGCTCCTACCTGGCGGAATTGCTGCTCGCCAAAGGGTACGACGTCGTCGGCATGGTCCGCCGGACCAGCCATCACAGCTACGAGCGGATCGAACACCTGCTCGACCGGGTCGAGGTGGTGGCGGCGGACCTGCTGGACCAGCATTCGCTCACCGTGGTGTTGCAGGAGACCCGGCCGGACGAGGTGTACAACCTGGCGGCCCAGTCCTATGTCCCTACGTCGTGGACCCAGCCCGTTCTCACGGGGGAGTTTACCGCGCTCGGGGTGACCAGGATTCTCGAGGCGATCCGTCTGGTGCACCCCGGCTGCCGGTTCTATCAGGCGAGCTCCTCCGAGATGTTCGGCAAGGTGACCGAGACCCCGCAGCGGGAAGGCACGGCGTTCTATCCCCGGTCGCCCTACGGGGTGGCCAAGGTCTATGGCCACTGGATCACGGTGAACTACCGCGAGTCCTACGGGCTCTACGCGGTGAGCGGTATCCTGTTCAACCACGAGTCGCCGCGTCGAGGCATCGAGTTCGTGACGCGCAAGGTCACGGACGGCGTCGCCCGTATCAAGCTCGGCCTCGCCACCGAGCTTCGGCTCGGGAACCTCGAGGCGCGACGGGACTGGGGCTTCGCCGGCGACTACGTCGAGGCGATGTGGCTCATGCTCCAGCGGGAGACGCCGCAGGACTACGTCATCGGCAGCGGCGCAACCCATAGCGTCCGCGAGCTGGTCGAGCTCGCCTTCGCGCACGTGGGCCTCGACTATCGGAAGCACGTGGTCAGCGATCCCAGGTTTTATCGCCCGGCCGAGGTAGACCTCCTGCTCGCCGACCCGTCCAAGGCTCGCCGCGAGCTGGGCTGGACGCCGAAGGTCGGCTTCGCCGATCTGGTCGGAATGATGGTCGACGCCGACCTGGAGCGCCTGAGCGCCACGACGTCGCTGGCCGGCCGCGGGGCGCGATGACGGGCCACGCGTGAGGGTGCTCGTCACCGGGGCGGACGGATTCGTCGGCCGCCACCTGGTGCGACATCTTCTCCAGGCGGGCGACGAAGTGGCGGCGGGGTGCCGGCCCGGCGGCCCTGCAGTGGACTGGTCGAACGGCGCACCGGCCGGCGCACGGGTGACGGTGCTTCCGCTCGAGATCACGGATGACGCCTCCGTTCGCGCGGCGCTCGAGTGGCAGCCCGATGCCGTGGTGCATCTGGCCGCCGTGGCCTCGGTGCGGCAGGCGCGGGAGAATCCCGGCGCGGCCTGGATCGTGAATGCGGTGGGCACGGCCAGGCTCACCGGTGCGGCCGGCTCGCTGCTCCAGGCGGCACGCCTGGATCCGGTGGTCCTGCTGATCTCTTCCGGTGAAGTGTACGGCGCGGGCTCCGATGCGCCGCGACGCGAGACCGATGCGCTGCTGCCGCTCTCGCCTTACGCGGCGAGCAAGCTGGGGGCGGAGGTGGCGGCGATGGAGGCATATCGGCGGACGGGCCTGAGGGTGGTGGTCGCCCGGCCGTTCCCGCACACCGGACCGGGCCAGAGCCCCGACTACGCCGTTCCGGCATTCGCTCGGCGGCTCAAGGTGGCCCGGGCCAACGGCGCGGTGCGAGTCCCGACCGGCAACCTGACGCCCGTACGCGACCTGCTGGACGTGCGGGATGTGGTCGCCGCCTACCGCCAGCTGTTGACGCTCGGGGCCGCCGGCGAAGCCTACAACGTCGCGCGAGGCGAAGGGCTGTCGCTGGAGGAGGTGTTCCGACGGCTCGCAGCCCTGGTGGGAACCACGGCGGCGGCAACCCCCGATCCCGCGCTCATGCGGCGGGCCGACATCCCGCATCTCGTCGGGGATCCGACTAAACTCCGTCGCGCCACAGGGTGGGCGCCGGCGATCTCACTCGAACAGACGCTCCAGGAACTGGTTGATGCCGAAGCGGACTGACCTCAAGACGATCCTCCTCATCGGCTCGGGCCCCATCGTCATCGGACAGGGGGCCGAGTTCGACTACTCGGGTACGCAGGCCGTTCGGGCGCTCAAGGAGGAGGGATACCGCGTCGTCCTGGTCAATTCGAATCCGGCGACGATCATGACCGACCCGGAGCTCGCCGACCGGACCTACATCGAGCCGGTCACCCCGGAATGGGTGGCGAAGGTGATCGAGCGCGAGCGTCCGGACGCCCTGCTGCCGACGATGGGCGGCCAGACGGCCCTCAACGTGGCCATGGCGCTCCAGCGCGACGGCACGCTCGAGAAGTACGGCGTCGAGCTGATCGGGGCGAACGAACGGGCCATCCGTCTTGCGGAGGACCGGCAGGAGTTCGCGGAGGCGATGGCGCGCATCGGACTGGCCACGCCGCCGGGACGCACCGTCCGAAGCCTCGACGAGGCCCTTGAGGCGGTGGAGACGACCGGTTATCCCGCGATCCTGCGCCCATCCTTCACCCTCGGTGGGACCGGCGGAGGCATCGCCTACAATCTGGAGGAGTTCGAGACCCTGATCCGGCGGGGACTCGAGCTCTCGCCGGTGGGCTCGGTGCTGGTCGAGCGCAGCATCATCGGCTGGAAGGAGTTCGAGCTCGAGGTGATGCGCGACGGCGCGGACAACGTCGTGATCGTCTGCTCCATCGAGAATTTCGACCCGATGGGCGTCCACACGGGCGACTCGATCACGGTCGCGCCCGCCATGACGCTCACCGACCGAGAGTACCAGGTGATGCGCGATGCCTCCATCCGCATCATCCGCGAGATCGGCGTGGCCGCGGGCGGCTGCAACATCCAGTTCGCGGTCAACCCGGCGACGGGCGAGCAGCTCGTCATCGAGATGAACCCGCGGGTCTCGCGCTCCTCGGCGCTCGCGTCGAAGGCCACGGGCTTCCCGATCGCCCGCATCGGCACCAAGGTGGCCGTCGGCTATCGGCTGGACGAGCTGCCCAATGACATCACGCGCGTCACGCCGGCCTCGTTCGAGCCGGTGCTGGACTACGTCGTGGTGAAGATCCCCCGATTCGCTTTCGAGAAGTTCCCCGCTGCCGATCCGACGCTCACGACCCAGATGAAATCGGTCGGCGAAGCGATGGCGATCGGACGCACGTTCAAGGAGGCCTTCCAGAAAGGCCTCCGCGGCCTGGAAGCGGACCGGACCGGATGGGTGCTCGGCGCCACGCCGGCAGATGATCGGTTGCAGGACGAGTCGCTCGAGACCGTGCTTGTGGCGCTCCGCACGCCGACGCCCGAGCGCGTCTTCCAGATCAAGCGCGCCCTCCGGCTCGGCGCGTCGGTCGAGGCGCTGGCGGAGCGGACCGGAATCGATCCCTGGTTCCTCTACCAGCTCGCCGACCTCCTGGCGGCCGAGGGAGAGTGGCAGGCGTTGGGCCAGGCGAGCAGCCGAGCGGACGATCGGGTCGGGGCGAAGGGGCGATCGGGCGATCAGGCGAGCGGCGACGAGGAGAGGCGGACGACGCTGCGGAAAATGAAGCGGCTCGGCTTCTCGGACCGCCAGCTCGGTGACTTGGCCGGAGTCACCGAGGCCGAGATCAGGAAGGAGCGGCACCGGCTGGGGATCCGACCGGCCTACAAGACCGTGGACACGTGCGCCGGGGAGTTCCCATCCTCCACCCCATATCTCTACTCGTCGTACGACGAGGAGAACGAGGCGGTCGCGAGCGGCGACCGGACCATCGTGATCCTCGGCAGCGGTCCCAATCGGATCGGGCAAGGCGTCGAGTTCGACTATTGCTGTGTGCGCGCGGCGATGGCGTTCCGCGAGCTGGGCTACCGCACCGTGATGGTCAACTCCAATCCCGAGACGGTCTCCACCGACTTCGACATCTCCGACGCCCTCTACTTCGAGCCCCTCACGCTCGAGGACGTGCTCGAGATCGTGCATGTCGAGCGACCGCTTGGCGTGGTCGTGCAACTCGGCGGCCAGACACCGCTCAGGCTGGCGCGCGGGCTCGAGCGCGAGGGCGTGAAGATCCTCGGCACGTCTCCCGAGGCCATCGACCTCGCCGAAGACCGCGGCCGGTTCGAGGCGATCACCCGCGAGCTGGGCGTGGCACAGCCGCCGAGCGGCGTGGCGTTTTCGGTGGAGGAGGCGGTGGCCGTGGCCGCCCGCGTCGGGTATCCGGTACTGGTGCGGCCGTCCTACGTGCTCGGCGGGCGGGCGATGGAGATCGTCTACGACGACACCTCGCTTCGGAGCTACTTCGGGCGAGCGGCGCGGGTGGCCCCCGAGCATCCGGTGCTGATCGACAGCTTCCTCGAGGATGCGTTCGAGGCGGACGTGGACGCGATCGCCGACGGCACGCGGTGCGTGATCGGCGGCGTCATGCAGCACATCGAGGACGCCGGCATTCATTCGGGCGACTCCGCCTGCGTCCTCCCTCCCTACCTGATCACCGACGCGCAAGTCGACGAGATGCGGCAGCACACCCGCGCCTTCGCCGAGCGCCTTGGCGTGGTTGGATTGCTCAACGTGCAGTACGCCATCAAGAACGGGATCGTCTACGTTCTCGAGGTGAATCCGCGCGGTTCCCGGACGGTGCCGTTCGTCTCGAAGACGACCGGCGTGGCGCTCGCGAGCCTGGCCGCCGCGATCATGACCGGCGCCACCCTCGACGACCTCGGCCTGCACGACGACGTGCTCCAACCGTACGTCGCGGTCAAGGAAGCGGTGTTCCCCTTCAGCAAGCTGCAGGGAGTGGACCTCATCCTCGGTCCCGAGATGCGGTCTACCGGTGAGGTGATGGGGATCGCCGACTCGTTTGGGATGGCCTTTGCCAAGGCGCAGATCTCGGCCGACGGCGCGCTCCCGCTCTCGGGCGCCATCTTCGTGACGGTCAACGACCACGACAAGGCGAACGTGGTGCCGATCGTCCGGCGATTCCACGGGCTCGGTTTCCGGATCCTCGCCACCGAAGGCACAGCGCGATACCTGCGCGCCCGCGGTGTGCCCGCGGAGCGGGTGCTCAAGGTCCACGAGAGCCGGCCGAATGCCATCGACCTCCTGGTGTCCGGACAGATCCAGCTCCTCATCAACACGCCGCTGGGCAAGCTGAGCCAGCAGGACGACTACGCGATCCGCCGGGCGGCGCTGCAGCAGCGGGTGCCCTACACGACGACGCTGTCTGGCGCCTCGGCGGCCTGCGACGCGATCATCGCCCTGCGGAGCCGGGCCGGCGAGGTGCGGTCGCTGCAGGAGTGGCATGTGCTCGCGCGGGAGATGTCGCCCGAATGGACCGGCTGACCGCGCGCGACCCGGCCTTCGCCAAGAAGCTCCGGGCGAAGGTGCGCGGCGAGGTGCGGGAACGCGAGGCGCTGGCGCGGTACTCCACCTACCGGATCGGCGGGCCCGCCACGGTGGTGCTGCCGGCCGGGCCCGAGGACGTCGCCGAGGCTCTTCGGACGGCGAACGAGGCGGGCGTCCCATGGTTCGCCGTCGGTCTCGGCTCGAACATCCTGCTACCGGACACCGGGCTCGACGCGCTCGTGATTCGTCTGGGGAAGGGCCTCGACAGCCTCCGCCAGGACGGCGAGCGCTGGACCATCGGGGCGGGACTGCCGGCGCCGCTCGCCGCGCGAAAGACCGCGGGGGCTGGCTTCGCCGGGCTCCACATCTTCGTCGGCGTGCCGGGTACCGTCGGCGGGGGGGTGTACATGAACGCGGGGTGCCATGGCGGCGACTGGTCCGAGGTCGTCGAGCAGGTGACGGTGGTGGACGGAAGAGGAAACGACCAGGTGCTCGGCCGGAGCGAGGTGCCGTTCACCTACAGGCGGAGCGGCCTGGACGGCCGCATCGTGCTCGACACGACCGTGCGCCTCCGCCCTGAGGCGCAGGCTCGGCTCGACGAGCAGATCACCGAGATGTTCGAATGGCGGCAGCGGGGCACGCCATTCAACCAGCCGTGCTGCGGAAGCGTGTTCAAGAATCCGGCCGGCCCGAGCTGGAAGCGGGAAGGCGGCCCGCGCACCGCGGGGCAGCTCGTGGAGGCGGCCGGCCTCAAGGGCGTGCGCATGGGCGGCGCGCAGGTCTCGCCGATGCACGCCAACTACTTCGTCAACGCCGGCGACGCCACCGCCGCCGACGTCCGGGCCCTCATCGAGCGCGCCCAGCGCGAGGTCGAGACGCGGTTCGATGTGCAGCTCGAGCCCGAGGTGAAACTGATCGGGTCCCTGGGTGAGTACCTCAATCCCGAGTCGTGACCAGGCGTCTCATGCCCGATTACTTCGCCCACGAATCCAGCTACATCGACGACGGTGCCGTCATCGGCGACGGTACCAGGATCTGGCACTTCTGCCACGTCATGCCGGGCGCCGTGATCGGGGAGCGGTGCAATCTGGGCCAAAACGTCGTCGTGATGGGTGGGACGCGCCTCGGGAACAACGTGAAGGTCCAGAACAATGTCTCGATCTACGAGGGTGTGACCCTCGAGGACGACGTCTTCTGCGGCCCGAGCTGCGTATTCACCAACGTCACCAACCCCCGGAGCCATGTCTCGCGGAAATCGGAGTATCGCGCGACCCTGGTCCGGCGGGGGACCACCATCGGGGCGAACGCCACCGTCGTCTGCGGCGTCACCCTCGGTGAGTACAGCTTCGTCGGCGCCGGGGCCGTGGTGACCGACGACGTGCCGGCCTTCGGGCTGATGGTGGGGGTTCCGGCGCGTCGGGTCGGGTGGATGTGTCAGTGCGGCGTTCGCCTCGAGCTCACAGGAGGGGCCGCGACATGCGCCGCCTGCGGGGCCCGCTACCGCGAGGAGGGCGGGTTGCTCCGCCAGATTGACCCACCTGCGCCACGCGTCTAAGTTACACGGCTGCCAAGGGTTCCGTCTATTTACCGCGCCCGCGGTCCGGCCGCCCTGGCCGATGCGCGGGCGCTTTCTACATGGACTGCACCGGTGAACGTTCCTCTGCTGGACCTGGTCGCGCAGTACCGCGACATCAAGGACGAGGTGCTCGAGGCCGTGATGGCCGTGATCGAGCGCCAGGGCTTCATCATGGGCCCCGAGGTCGCGAAGCTCGAAGCTGCGGTGGCGGCGCTGTCTCATGCGAAGCACGCCGTCGGCTGCGCGAGCGGGACCGACGCGCTCCTGCTGCCGCTCAAGGCGCTGGACCTCAAGCCGGGCGACGAGGTCATCACCACGCCCTTCACGTTCTTCGCGACCGCGGGAGCCATCCACAATGCCGGCGGCAAGCCGGTCTTCGTGGACATCGAGGCCGGAACCTTCAACATCGACTCGGCGGCCGTCGAGGCCGCGATCACCCCGCGGACCCGTGGCATCGTCGTGGTCCACCTGTTCGGCCAGATGGCGGCCATGGAAGCCCTGGGGCCGATCGCCGCACGGCACGGCGTCGCGCTCATCGAGGACGCGGCGCAGTCGATCGGCGCCCGGCGGAAGGTGGACGGCGTCTGGCGCGTGGCCGGTGAGCTGGGCACGGTCGGCACGCTGTCGTTTTTTCCCAGCAAGAACCTCGGCGCCTACGGCGACGGCGGCATGATGGTGACCCAGGACGACGCTCTGGCCGCCCGGCTGCAGCGTCTGCGGCTCCACGGCGGCGCCCGGCAGTACTACCATGACGAGGTGGGATTCAACAGCAGGCTCGATACGCTGCACGCGGCCGTCCTGTTGGCCAAGCTCCCGCACCTCGCCGACTGGAGCGCGGCGCGCGCCCGCAATGCCACGCGTTACACCGAGGCCTTCGGGAACCATCCCGAGGTATGTCCCCCGCGGACCGACCCGGCCAACGAGCACATCTTCAACCAGTACACGATCCGCGTGTCCCAACGCGACGCGCTGCAGGCGCACCTCAAGTCGAAGCAGATCGGGAACTCGATCTACTACCCGCTGTCGCTGCATCTGCAGCCGTGCTTCGCGTACCTCGACTACGCCAAGGGCAGCCTGCCGATCTCGGAGGCGGCCACCGAGCAGGTGATCTCCCTCCCGGTCTATCCCGAGCTCAGCCTCGAGCAGCAGGAGACGGTGATCGACGCCATCCTGGGGTTCTACGCGTGACCGTGGCCCAGGACTTGATCGCCCGCGCGGAGCGGCGCGATCTGCTGTTCGGCATCGTCGGGCTCGGCTACGTCGGGCTGCCCCTGGCGGTCGAGCTCGCCGAGGCGGGCTACCGCGTGCTGGGCTTCGACGTGCAGGAGAACGTCGTGGACGGCCTCAACGCGCGGCGCTCGCACGTGAAGGACGTGAGCCACGCCCAGCTCCAGGCCGTCGTCGCCGCCGGGCGCTTCAGCGCCACCACCGACATGCTTCGCCTCGCGGAGGCCGATGCGGTCTCCATCTGCGTGCCGACGCCGTTGTCGAAGTTCAAGGATCCGGACGTCAGCTACATCGTCGCGGCGACCGAAGCGGTCAAGCGAACGCTGCGGCGGGGCCAGGCCATCATCCTCGAGAGCACGACCTATCCGGGAACCACCCGCGAGATCCTTCTGCCCGCGCTCGAGAGCACCGGTCTCGCCGTGGGCGAGGATTTTTTCCTCGCCTTCAGCCCCGAGCGCGTGGACCCGGGCAATCCCCACTACGGCACCCGGAACACGCCCAAGGTGGTGGGCGGCATCACGAGCGATTGTAGCCGAGTGGCGATGGCGCTGTACCAGCCGGCCATCGAGACGCTGGTGTTGGTCTCGACCACTGAGGCCGCCGAGCTGGTGAAGCTGCTCGAGAACACCTTCCGCAGCGTGAACATCGGGCTCGTGAACGAGATGGCGATCGTCTGCGACAAGCTCGGTGTGAACGTCTGGGAAGTCATCGAGGCCGCCTCGACGAAGCCGTTCGGCTTCATGAAATTCCTGCCCGGTCCGGGACTCGGGGGACACTGCATTCCCATCGACCCCCACTACCTCGCTTGGAAGATGCGGGGGCTCAACTACAAGACCCGCTTCATCGACCTCGCCGGCGAGCTCAATACCGAGATGCCGCTGTTCTGGGTGCGGAAGCTGGCCGAGACGCTGAACGGGCAGGGCAAGGCCGTCCGGGGCGCGTCCGTGCTGGTGTTGGGGGTGGCCTACAAGCGCGACATCGACGACATCCGCGAGAGTCCGGCCCTGGACATCATCCGACTGCTGGAGGACCAGGGCGCCCGAGTCAGCTACCACGATCCTCACGTGCCAGCGTTCTCGGAGGACGGACAGGAGTTTCGCTCGGTGCCGCTCGATCCCGAGACGGTGGCCTCCGCGGACTGCATCATGATCGTCACCGATCACTCCTCGGTGGACTATTCCATGATCCGGCGGAACGCAAAGCTGGTGGTCGATACGCGCAACGCCATGCCGAAAGAGGACTGAGATGCACGTGGCGGTGATCGGGAGCGGCTACGTCGGCCTCGTGGCCGGCGCCTGCCTGGCCGAGACGGGCAACGACATCGTTTGCGTCGACAAGGACGCGGACAAGATCGCGCGGCTGCAGAAGAACGAGGTCCCGATCTACGAGCCTGGACTCGAGCCGATGGTGCGCCGGAATCAGGCGGAGGGTCGCCTCACCTTCACCACCGACATCGGCGCGGCCGTCCGCGCGGCGCGCGTGGTGTTCATCGCGGTGGGCACGCCGCCGGGGGAGGACGGCTCGGCGGATCTGCAGCACGTGCTGGCCGTGGCGAGAGAGATCGGCCGGAACATGAACGGCCACAAGGTGGTCGTCACCAAGTCCACGGTGCCGGTCGGCACGGCCGAAAAGGTGCGCGCGGCCGTGCGGAGCGAAACGACCCAGGCCTTCGCCGTCTGTTCCAACCCGGAATTCCTCAAGGAAGGCGCCGCGATCGAGGATTTCATGAAGCCCGATCGCGTCGTGATCGGCGTGGACGACGAGGACGCCAAGGCGGTGATGGGCGAGCTGTACGCTCCGTTCACCCGCCAGGGCGGCGAGCGGGTCCTGTTCATGGACATCGCCTCCGCCGAGGTCACCAAGTATGCGGCGAACGCCATGCTCGCCACCCGCATCTCGTTCATGAATCAGATGGCGCAGTTCTGCGAGCTGGTCGGCGCCGACGTCCACAACGTCCGGCGCGGCATCGGCTCGGATCAGCGGATCGGCCGGGCGTTCCTGTACCCGGGGCCGGGGTATGGCGGGTCGTGCTTTCCCAAGGACGTGAAGGCGATCATCCGCACCGCGCAGTCGCTGGGGCTGTCGCTCGACGTACTCAAGGCGGTCGAAGAGGTGAACGAGGCGCAGAAGCGGGTGGTGCTCCAGAAGACGCTCAAGTACCTCGGCCCCGACCTGAGCGGGAAGACCGTCGGCATCTGGGGCCTCGCGTTCAAGGCCGAGACGGACGACATGCGCGAGAGCCCCACCATTCCGCTCATCGAGGGGCTGCTCGCGGCAGGCGCGCGCGTGCAGGCGCACGATCCCAAGGCCACGGACTCGGCGCGCGCGATCTTCGGCGACCGGGTCATCTACACCGCCGACCCGTACAGTGCCGTGCACGGCTCGGACGCCCTGCTCGTCATGACCGAGTGGCTGGTCTACCGGAACCCTGACTTCGAGCGGGTGCGAAAGCTGCTCCGGCGGGCGCTGCTCATCGACGGCCGCAACCTCTACGATCCGAGCCGCATGACCGCGCTCGGCTTCGAGTACCACGGAATCGGCCGGGGACGGCGGTGAGCCGTATTCTCGTGACCGGGGCCGCGGGGTTCATCGGTTCTCACCTGGTCGAGGCGCTGGTGCGCCGGGGCGACGAGGTCGTGGGCATCGACAACTTCGACGGCTTCTATCCCCGAGCGATGAAGGAGCGGAACCTCGGGGAGATAGGACGCCTGGCGGGGTTCCAGTTCCACGAGCAGGACATGCTGGACGTGGCGGCGCTCCGCGCGAGGCTCACGCCGGACACGGTCATCGTGCACCTTGCGGCCAAGGCGGGCGTGCGGCCTTCGCTCGCGGATCCGGTGGGGTACGCCGAGGCCAACGTGACCGGGACGGCCGCCGTGCTCGAGGCGGCCCGCCGGGCAGGCGTGTCGCGCATCGCATTCGGCTCGTCCTCGTCGATCTACGGGGACACCACCCCGGTCCCGTTTCGCGAGGACGCGAGCGCGATGGAGCCGGTCTCCGTGTACGCCGCGACGAAGCGGGCGGCCGAGCTGCTGCTGCTCTCGGTCGCGCCGATCTACGGATTCCGGAGCGCGGCGCTTCGGTTCTTCACGGTCTACGGCCCGCGCCAGCGCCCCGACCTCGCGATCCACGCGTTCGCGCGCCGGATGGCGGCGGGAGAGCAGATCACGCTCTTCGGCGACGGCACCCAGGCGCGCGACTACACATATTGCGACGACATCGTCGCCGGCGTGACCGCCGCCATCGACTGGACCGACTCGGCACCGATCGGGATGGAGGCGTTCAATCTGGGCGGCAACCGGTCCGTCCGCACCGGCGACATGGTGGCGGAGATCTCGCGGGCACTCGGCATCGAGCCCAAACTGCAGTGGGGACCGATGCAGGCGGGGGACGTGCAGAAGACGGCGGCCGACCTCACCAAATCCGGCGCGGTTCTCGGCTACGCGCCGAAGACGCCGTTCCCCGAGGGCATCCGGAGGTTCGCCGCCTGGTTCAGGGAGGCTTATGGCCAGTCAGACTGAGCGCCTGTTGGCCCGCGCGCGCGACCGGTTCACCGTGCAGGACTACTACGGCGCGATCTACCTGCTCGAGGAGATCGTCGCATCGGGACGGGCCTTCGCCGACGTGCATCATCTGATCGGCGTGAGTCTCTCGCTCCTGGGACGGTCCGAAGAAGCGCTGACCCAGTTCAGCCGGGCGCTGGAGCTCAATCCGCGATACCTGGAGGCGCTCATCCACCAGGGCCTGGTGCTGAGCGAGATGGGCCGGATGCGGGAATCCGAGGAGTCGTTCCGGCGCGCCGCGGAAAGTGTGGCGCCTCCGACGGCGGGCCTGCCGGCGCCGGTCGCGGCGCGCCTCGCGAACCAGCACGCCGAGCTCGCCGACGCGTACGCCGAGGCGGGCGCACTCGCCCGGGCCATCGAGCAATACGAGCACGCCCTCGCTCTTGGCCCCGGCTTCCAGGACCTGCGCTATCGCATGGCGCGGGTGATGCTCGAGGCGGGGCGCGCGCTCGAGGCGCGGGAAGCCCTCGAGGAAGTGCTCAACGCGCGGCCCAACTTCGTGGACGCCGAGGCGGCCCTGGGGCTGGCGCACTTCCTGTCCGGCGACGGGCTCGGTGCGCGCGAGGTGTGGAAGGCCTGTCTGTCGCGCCGCCCGGAGAATGCGAGGGTGGAAGCCTACCTCGCGATGCTGGGCCGCACGGGGGCGTGAGAGCGCGACTCGCGCTGGCGACGGTGGTCGCCGCGGCCTGCGGCGGGCGGACCGACCACGAGCGGCTGGGCGACCGGGCGTACGGTGAGGCGAGGTACACGGACGCCGTCGCCGAATACCGGGAGGCCGTCGAGGCGAAACCGGAAGCCACCCGCCTGGCCAAGCTTGGCGCCGCCGCGCTGCATGCCGGCGAGCTTCGGCAGAGCGCCGATGCGTACGTCCGCCTGGCGGGTGAAGACCCGACACGCCGCGCGGAGGCCGCCGAGGGGCTCGAGGGCGTCGCCCGCGCGGCCGAGCGTCAAAGCAATGCGGATGTCCTGCAAGAGGTCGTGACAGGACTCCAGGCGATCGCCCCGGAGCGCGGCACGGAGCGCTACGCGCTCCTCCTGATCCAGCGTCCTGATGCCGACACCGAGGACCTCGTCTCGTTGCTGCCCTCCGCGCTGGCGGCTGCCACGACACCCGAGAGCGTCGACTCGCTGCTGACGCGGTACGGCCGCGCGCTCCAGGCCACCGCGGGATGTGGACAGGCGCTGCTCGAGTTCCGGGCCGTGCTTCGTCGGAGCCAGGATAGCGCCACGCGCGCGCCCGCCAGGGACGGCGCCGCCGACTGCGCGTACACCCTGGGCGAGCGCGCCGACTCGGCGGGTCGACTCGCGGATGCGGTGCTCTGGTTCGCGGAAGCGGCTCGGGTGGATTCCACGACGCCGACCGGGCGCCGCGCGCTGCTGCGATACGGCGACGGCCGGCTGGAGCAGGGCGACACGCTGGCCGCCGCACTCGCGTTTCAGACCGTGGTCACGGGCGGCGCGTCCGATTCGACGGGTCAGGCGGCCGCAAACCACCTGACGGAGCTGGGGATGCCAACGCCGGCGCGTGATAGCGTCGGCACGGGAGAACGATGATTCGACGCAGTTGCTGCCTGGTAGTTCTGGTGGGTCTCGCTGCCTGCGGGGGATCGACGCCCGCGCCGAAAGCCAGTCCGACGCCGACGACGCGGCTGTCAGAGACCGCGAGCTCCGCCGCGATCGATTCGCTGTGGGGGCTGGCCGTGAACGCCGTCCGGCGCGGCAAGTGGAGCGATGCGACCAAATATCTCGACCGCGCCCTCCTCGAGTTCCCGCCGGGTGACCCCCGGGCGCCGCAGGCGCACATGTGGCAGGGCGAGGCGCAGTTCGCCATGGGAAGCAACCTCGACGCGGCGCGCGAGTTTCGCAAAGCGTCGGACGACACGCCCAACGACCCCATCGCGCCAGAGGCGCTGCTCCGGGTCGGCGACGTCTACGCGGATCTCTGGCGGCGCCCCGAGCTGGATCCGTCCTACGGCCAGACCGCGCTCGCGACGTATCAGGAGCTGCTCAACCGCTATCCGGCCACCAGCGCGGCGAAGCGGGCCCAGCAGCGGATCGACGACCTGCAGGAGCGATTCGCGTTCAAGGAGTACAAGGCCGCGCTGTACTACATGCGGCTGAAGGCATTCGATTCCGCGATCCTCTACCTCAAGGATCTGGTCGCCACCTACCCGCGAAGCGCGGTGGCCCCGGACGCCCTGATTCACCTGGTCCAGGCCTACCGCACGCTCGGCTACAAGGAGGACGTGGAGGAGACCTGCGGGTACATCCGCCGGTTCCATGCGGCCGCGCCCGGGGCGGGGAAGGCGTGCCCCAAGGGAACGGAGGCCTCGTGAACGCCTTCGGGTCATCATCCCTGCCATCCCGAGCGAAGTGCGGGATCCTGGCCGCGCGTCCTGGACCGACGGCATGGTTCCGGACGGGTGGGCGGCATCCCTCTCTTCGCTCGGGATGACGGCGGTCCGACCGGCCGCCGGCGCATGCCCTCCATCGGCCTCCTCGGCGGATCGTTCGACCCCATTCATCATGGCCACCTGATCGTCGCCCGCGTCGCGGCGGAGTCCCTCGGCCTGGACGAGCTGCGCTTCCTCCCGGCCCGAGAGCAGCCGTTCAAGCAGGGGCGCCACGCCGCGCCAGCCTCGCATCGCGCCGTGATGCTCGAGTTGGCCCTCGCGGGGAGCCCCGGCTTCGCGATCGAGCGCGCGGAGCTCGAGCGTGAGGGCCCCTCGTACACGGTGGACACCCTGGAGGCCCTTCGCGCTCGCGAGCCCGAGGCGGCCTTCACGCTGCTGCTCGGTGCCGACGCGGCCTCCGAGCTCGATGCCTGGCACCGCGCGCACGACCTGCCGGCGCTGGCGCGGATCGTCGTGTTCTCCCGCCCCGGTACGCCGATCCCGTCCTCGCCCTTGATCGCCGCCGCCGTGAAGGTCCCGGCCGTGGACATCTCGGCCACCGACATCCGGCGCCGTGCCCGGGCCGGGGAGCCGATCCGATACTGGGTGCCCGATGCCGTCGCGGAGTATATGGTCCGGCACCGCTTATATTTGGACCCAGAATGATCAAGAATCTGATGACCGCGGTTTTCGGAACGCGGTTCGACCGCGAACGGCGCCGGATCCAGCCGGTTCTCGACGCCATTCATGCCCAGGAAGAACTGCTCGGGAAGCTCAGCGACGACGAGCTCAAGGCACAGACGTCGCGCTTCCGCGCGCGCCTTGCCGAAGGGACGTCCGAGCTCAAGACCCAGCTCGACGAGGTTCGGGCAGCCAAGCACTCCTGCGCCGACCCCGAAGAACGGGCCCAGCTCGAGCAGCGCGCGCACGAGCTGGAGCTGGCCTACAAGAAGGCCCTGGCGGCCGTCCTGGACGAATTGCTCCCGGAGGCCTACGCCACGGTCCGGGAGGCCTGCCGGCGGCTGCTCGGCACCACGGTCCTCGTGACGGGACACGAGCTTCCCTGGGACATGGTGCCGTACGACGTGCAGCTGATCGGCGGCGTGGTGCTGCACCAGGGGAGGATCGCCGAGATGGCCACGGGCGAAGGCAAGACGCTCGTGGCCACGCTGCCGCTCTACCTCAACGCCCTCACGGGACGCGGCGCCCACCTGGTCACGGTCAACAACTACCTCGCCCGCCGCGACTCGCAGTGGATGGGGCACGTCTTCAGGTACCTCGGCCTCACCGTCGCCTGCCTGGACGATACGGAGCCCTCCTCGCCCGAGCGCCGCGCGGCCTATCTGGCCGACATCACCTACGGGACCAACAACGAGTTCGGCTTCGACTACCTGCGCGACAACATGGTGTTTTCGCTCGAGCAGCGGGTGCAGCGGGAGCACGCGTACGCCATCATCGACGAGGTCGATTCGATCCTGATCGACGAGGCGCGGACGCCGCTCATCATCTCGGGGCCGGTGGGCAACGAGGCCGACGACAAGTATGGCCAGTTCAGCCGGCAGGTCGCGGAGCTGGTGCGGAAGCAGACCGGCGTCGCCAATACTCTGCTGGCCGAGGCCGAGAAGCTGCTGGAGGACGAGAAGACCCGGCAGGAGGCGGCGCTCAAGCTCTACCAGGCCCAGCTCGGCATGCCGAAGAACAAGCGGCTGCTCAAGATGCTGAACGAGACGGGGATCAAGCAGCTGGTCCAGCGGATGGAGCTCGACGCCATCGCCGACCGCAAGCTGCCGATCAAGCAGCAGCGGATGCGCGATCTCGAAGACACGCTGTATTTCGTCCTCGACGAGAAGGGCCACTCGGTCCACCTGACCGATCGGGGCGCGGAGGCGATGTCGCCCAACGACCCGGAGCTCTTCCTGGTGCCGGACATCTCCGAGGCCATCCACCGGATCGACCACGACCCGGCGCTGTCCTCACACGAGCGGCTCGAGCAGCGGCGCGGGGTCGAGGCGGAGTACGCGCTCAAGAGCGAGAAGCTCCACATCATCCACAAGCTGCTGCAGGCGCACGTGCTGTACGAGAAGGAAGTGGACTACCTGGTGCAGGACGGCCAGGTGCTGATCGTCGACGAGTTCACCGGCCGCATCATGGCGGGCCGCCGCTGGGCGGACGGGCTCCACCAGGCGGTGGAGGCCAAGGAGCAGGTCCAGGTGAAGGGGGAGACCCAGACCTTCGCCACGATCACGATCCAGAACTACTTCCGGATGTACGACAAGCTGGCCGGCATGACCGGCACCGCCGAGACCGAAGAGACCGAGTTCTACCAGATCTACGGACTCGAGGTCAGCGTCATTCCGACCAACCGGCCCATCCGTCGCGCCGACCAGGCCGACCGGATCTACAAGACCCGGAAGGAGAAGCACGACGCGATCATCAACGAGGTCGAGCGGTTGCACGCCCTCGAGTGGCCGATCCTGATCGGCACGGTGAACGTGGACGTGTCGGAGACCCTCTCGCGCCAGCTCAAGCGCCGCGGGCTCAAGCATGAGGTGCTGAACGCGAAGTACCACCAGCGCGAGGCGGAGATCGTGGCCGGGGCGGGCCAGAAGGGGGCGATCACGATCGCCACCAACATGGCCGGCCGCGGCACCGACATCAAATTGGACAAGGCGCTCGATCTCGCGCTGGCGGAGGCGGGCCTGCAGATCGTCGGCACCGAGCGACACGAGTCGCGGCGCATCGACCGCCAGCTCCGCGGCCGCTCCGGCCGCCAGGGCGATCCGGGCCAGAGCATCTTCTTCCTCTCGCTCGAGGACGACCTGATGCGGCTGTTCGGGTCGGACCGCATCGCGCGATGGATGGACAAGAGCGGCGCCGAGGAGGGCGAGGTCATCACCGGCGGGCTCGTGACGCGCGCCATCGAGCAGGCGCAGAAACGGGTCGAGCTGCAGAACTTTCAGAGCCGGAAGCGCCTGCTCGAATACGACGACGTGATGAACCAGCAGCGCGAGGTCATCTACTCGTTGCGGCTGTTCGCGCTGGAGCGGGGCGAGGAGCTCAAGGCAGAAGCGCGCCGCATGATCGAGGCGGCGCTCGAGCGGGGTGTGACCCAGTTCCTGGCCAACGTGGAGCACGCGGAGGAGTGGGACCGCGGCGGGCTGCGGGAGTCGCTGATGCTCCAGTATCTCGTCACGGTCGATGCGCTCACCGACGCCGAGGCGACGCCCAGCATCGACAAGATGGTGGAACGGACCAAGGCGGAAGGCGAAGAGACCTTCCGCCGGAAGATCGAGTACCTCGCGGAGTTCGGGCGCTCGATCGGGATTCCCGACGTGGACAGTCAGGTGCTCTCGCAGGTGATGCTGACTGTCCTGGACGAGCGATGGAAGGACCACCTGTACGATCTGGATCAGCTCCGGAACGCCATTCAGTACCGGGCGTGGGGCCAGAAGGACCCGTTGGTCGAGTACAAGCGTGAGGCGTTCGAGATGTTCCAGGACCTCATGCACGATATCCAGTCCACATTCACCGAGCGGTTCTTCAAGATCCAGGTGAGCGCGGAGCGGCCGGAGCCGCCCAGGGCCGCACCGCCACCTCCGCCGCCCGTCGCGGCCGTGCACCCGTCGGCGCCGACGAGCGGGGCCGACGACCTGTTCATGGGCCCGCCGCCACGCGTGGCGTCGCCGCCGGTGGGCCCGGGCGGGACGGCCCCCGCGCTGACCAGCTCGCATGGACCGCTCGGTCGGGCGACGGCGGCCGTGCCGGAGGTCGGGCGGAACGATCCGTGTCCGTGCGGGTCGGGGAAGAAGTACAAGAAGTGTCACGGGGTGGGACGGTAGCTCGACGGCACCCCTGAGGCCATGTGTGGCCGACGGCCCTCCGTTGACAGATGCAGCGGGGGGCCGCATCGTGTTCGGCACAGCGATGTCTCTGTGCGAACGGAGGTCTCCATGGCTCACGTTTCGCTGGTGATCGTCCCGGTGTTGGTCGCGGTGTGCAGTTGCTCGGAGGGCTCGAGGCAGGCGCAGGGCCGCGCCGGGGCCACGGACACGACCGAGTCGGCGATGCAGGTAGGCGGCCAGCTCCGAGTGTCGAACGTCATGATCGGACGAAAGATCGGGGCGGGCAACCACGTCACCGATCCAACCTTCCAGTTCACCCCCCAGGACACAGTCTACGTCTCCGTGGCGACCGCCGGCTCGGGCGGGTCCGACCATTTGACGGCAGCCTGGAGGTCTCAGACCGGCGAGATTCTCCAGCAGTCGTCCGAGCCGCTTCCGCCCGCGGGCGAGAACGCCGTGTTCCGGTTGTCGCAGGCCAAGGGGCTGAAGCCCGGGACGTACAAGGTGATCTTGTTCCTCGGGGACGACTCGGCGGACGCGAAGGTGTTCGTGGTCAAGAAATAGCTTAGGGGCTCACCGCGCGACTCCAGGCGCTCCCCAATTGGCGCCGGCGCGACGGAGCTCTAGCTTGATGATGTCCTGATTCAGGCCAGGAAGCCGGCGGTGTCCGAGGTCGTGGCCCTGGCCCCGCTCGGGACCTGGGCCGTTGCCTGCGCCGCCCCCGCGGCTAGGAGGCACAGCAAGGCGAGGACCGGTCGCCCGATCCTCGCCACCCTGCGCTGCGTTCGAGTCCGCATCATGCTCCTCCGAGTGGGAAGGTGTCGTAGGCTGCGCGGCGCTCCCATGGACGTCAGGCGCAGGCTCTGTCGTGAGGATGGCTGCTTGCCGACCGGAGCGGAGCCAGGCACCCCAACGGCTTCTTGATCACCGGGTCCATCACCGTCACCACCGACGACGCGCGACTCTGCTGGTAGCTGGCGACGATCTGGGTGCTACCGGCCCGCAACGCTTGCACGAGCCCCGCGCCGTTGACAGTGGCGATGGTTCCGTCCCCCGAGGACCAGGTCACGCCTGCGGGCTGCGAGTACGTGCCGTCGCTATGATGAAGCTTTGCCGTCAGCTTGAGGAGCTTGCCGCCGTCGACAACGGCGGAGCTCGGGATGACCGAGAGCAAGAGGACCCCCGGATCTGGGGCTGTGGGGGACTGGGGGTCCGGTGCCGTGGTGTCGGAGCAGGCGGTGAACACCGCCACCTGCAGGACGACGGTCGAGAGCAGGGGGAGTAGCCGCATTTGGAGCCTCCTGGGTACCTGGGAAGCGGTCTGGTCGGCCCCATCCGCGCCGCCTACGCTTGCCCTATTTGAATCGTGCGGCCTACACTAAGAGGAACCCCTCAGCGCCTCCTCACGTCCTGCTCACTCGAGGCTCATGCTCAGGCTTGAGATGCTCGGAGGGCTCGCCCTCACCGATGACGGTCGCCACGTGACGCCGCAGCGCCGTCGGCTCGCGCTGCTGGCCCTCCTGGCGGCCGCGGGCACGCGTGGGCTCAGCCGGGACAAGCTGATCGCCTGCCTCTGGCCGGAGAGCTCGGCCGACAACGCCCGCCACGCGCTGGAGCAGCTGGTCTATTCCCTCCGTCGCCAGCTTTCGCCGGGACTGGTCGCCGGCGCGGACCCGCTCCGACTCGATCCCGAGCTCCTGAGCGTGGACCTGACCGAGTTCTCGGCACGCCTCGCCGAGGGCGACCTGGCCGCTGCGGTGGCCCTCTATCACGGCCCCTTTCTCGATGGCTTCTACCTGAGCGGGGCGCCCGAGTTCGAGCGTTGGGCGGAGCAGGAGCGGGCGCGGCTCGCGGATGAGCACGCGCGAGCGCTGCGGGCGCTGGCGGACCAGGCGGGAGGGGAGGGGCACCAGACGGCCGAGCTCGACATTCGCCGGCAGCTGGCGGTGGCCCAGCCGCTCGACCAGCGCGCGGCCGGCGAGCTCGTCCGTGCGCTGGCCGCGACCGGAGACTGGATCGGGGCATCCCGGGCCGCGCGGGAGTACACCGCGCGAGTGCGCACCGAGCTCCCGGGCGAGGCCGTGCCGGACCTCGAGGCACTGGTCGAGCGGCTGCGGCGCCAGCGCGACCCCGAGTCCGACCTGACTCCCGAACCGGCCCGCTACGTGATCGAGCGCGAGCTCGGCCGAGGCTCCACGGCCACCGTCTATCTGGCTCGCGACCGGCGCTTCGAGCGGTCCGTGGCGCTCAAGCTTCTCAGGCCCGAGCTCGCGACGGCGACGGACGCCCGCCGGTTCCGGCGCGAGATCGCGATCCTCGCCCGCCTCTATCACCCGCACATTCTCCAGCTGTACGACTCCGGCGTGCTGACGGGGGAGGCGGGAGCCGCCGGTCTCTACTACGTCATGCCATACGTGCGGGGCGAATCGCTCCGGCAGCGGCTCCAACGCGATGTTCAGCTGCCGATCGCAGAGGCGGTCGGCATCGTGCGCGATGTGGCCGAGGCCCTGGCGTACGCCCACACACAAGGGGTGGTACATCGGGACATCCGGCCAGAGAACATCCTGCTGGAGGGGGGACAGGCGCTGGTCGCCGACTTCGGGATCGCGGGAGTGCTGGAGATGGCCGGCGGCGAGCGGTTGTCCGCGTCGGGGATCGTGCTGGGTGTCGCGGGCTACCTCAGCCCCGAGCAGGCCCGAGGCGATCGCCACCTGGACGGCCGGAGCGACATCTACAGCCTGGGCTGCGTGCTGTATGAGCTGCTTGGCGGCGAGCCGCCGTTCACCGGAGCGACCAAGGCGGCCGTGTTGGCCCGTCAGTTGTCGGACGTGGTTCCTTCCCTTCGGACCATCTGTCCCGGTGTTCCGGCCGAGACCGAGCGGGCCGTACTGAGGGCGCTCGCCAAGCGTCCGGAGGAGCGCTTCGCGACCGGCGCGGAGTTCGCGGCGGCGCTCCGAGGGGACTGACCGAGCCGAAGGTTGGGCCCCGGTGGTCGGGCGTAAATTGCTGTGCCGCAGCAGGATATTGGCACCGTCGAGGCTGGCGGACGCCCCTACCTTTCGGGATGCTGCCATCGCCCTCCGCCCTGCCCGCGACCGATCGCCCGCGAGAGCGCCTCTGGTCCCTCGGCCCCGCCGCGTTGACGACCGCCGAACTTATCGCCATCCTGATAGGTACAGGCGACGCGACATCCAGCGTTCTCGACGTGTCCGTCCGGCTGCTCGAGGTTGGCGAAGGCTCGCTCAGACGTCTCGCCACTCGGCCGCCGGCGGAATTGCTGCGGACGTCCGGCGTCGGGCCCACGAAGGCTGCCCGGCTGCTCGCCGCCTTCGAGTTGGGCGCCCGATTGGCGCGGGAAGAGCGCCCGCCGGTGGTGCGGATCCGGGAACCGGACGATGTCGCCCGCCTGTTTGGAGGCAGGCTTCGGGACCTGCAGGTCGAGGAGTTCCACCTGCTCGCGCTGGATAGCCAGAGCCAGATATTGCGGGAGGTGCTGGTCACCCGCGGGCTGCTGAACAGTTCCCTGGTCCATCCCCGAGAGGTGTTCCGCGCCGCGATCGCGGAGGCCGCGGCAGGGATCATCGTCGTCCATAACCACCCGAGCGGGGATCCGACCCCGTCGGCAGAGGATCGGGCGGTCACCCAGCAGCTCGCGGCTGCGGGTCGCCTGCTGGACCTGCCCCTGTACGATCACGTCATCATCGCGGGAGATCGCTTCGTGAGCTTCGCCTGCGCCGGCCTGCTGTGACCGGCACCTTGCCCGACATCGCCCCGGACCTCCGGGCGGTGCTCGAGCGTCACGCCGATCGGCTCGATCTCGACCTGATCGAACGCGCGCTCCGCTTCAGCGCGTCCGCCCACCGGGGCCAGAAACGGATGTCGGGCGAGGACTTCGTCTCGCACAGCATCGCCGTCGCGCTCATCCTGGCCGAGCAGCTTCTCGACAGCACCACCATCGCCGCCGCCCTCCTCCACGACGTCGTGGAGGACTCCGAGGTCCGCACCGAGGACATCGCCCGCGAGTTCGGCGGCGAGATCGCGGGGATCGTGGACGGGCTCACGAAGATCTCGAGCCTCACGTTCCGATCGTCCGCCGAGGAGCAGGTCGAGAACTACCGGAAGCTGCTGCTCTCGATCGCGAAGGACGCGCGCGTCATCATCATCAAGCTCGGCGATCGGCTGCACAACATGCGCACGCTCGAGCACCTCCCGCCCGAGCGCCGGAGCCGCATCGCCCTCGAGACCCGGGAGATCTACGCGCCACTCGCGCACCGGTTTGGCATGGCGGGCATGAAGGCGGAGCTCGAGGACCTCGCCTTCAAGTTCCTCGAGTCCGACGACTACCGCGAGCTGGTCAATCAGGTGGCGTCCAAGCGCGCGCAGCGCGAGCAGACCATCCTCAAGCTTCGCACACCGCTCGAGTACGAGCTCAAGCGCGCCGGCATCGACGGCTTCGAGGTCACCGGGCGCCCGAAGCATCTGTGGTCCATCTTCCAGAAGATGCGGCGGCGGAACAAGGGCTTCGAGGAGATCTACGACCTCATGGCCATCCGCGTGATCGTGCGCAGCGTGCCCGACTGCTATCACGTGCTGGGCATCATCCACCACAACTGGACGCCCATCCAGGAGCGGATCAAGGACTACATCGCGAGCCCCAAGTCGAACGCCTACCAGTCGCTGCACACCACGATCTTCGGACCGGGAGGGCAGCTCTTCGAGGTGCAAATCCGCACCCAGGAAATGCACCGAACGGCCGAATACGGTATCGCGGCCCACTGGCTCTACAAACGGGACGGAACACCCGACGAGCTGGACCACCACCTCGGCTGGTTCCGGCAGCTTCTCGAGCTCCAGCAGGACACGCATAGTCCCGAGGAGTTTCTCGAGTTCCTGAAGATCGACCTCTACCAGGACGAAATCTTCGTCTTCACGCCGCATGGCGACGTGAAGCGGCTGCCCAAGGGGTCCACGCCGATCGACTTCGCCTTCCACGTGCACACCGAAGTCGGGCTCAAGTGCCAGGGCGCCAAGATCAACGGCCGGATCGCCCCGCTCCACCGGGAGCTCAAGAGCGGGGATACGGTGGAGATCCTCACGGGGACAGGCGCCAAGCCGAGCCGCGATTGGCTGAGCCACGTTCGCACGGCGCGCGCCCGGCACAAGATCAAGCAATGGGTGAATCACGAGGAGGAGACGGTCAGCCTCGGCCTCGGTCGCGAGATCCTCGCGCGCGAGGTGCGGAAGCGGCGCCTCGAGATGCCCGACGACGCGCGCCTCACCAAGGCTGCGGCCACGCTGTCGCTCGCCGACGGCCGGGGGCTCGAGATCGCGGTCGGCCGAGGAGACGTGAACATCGGCCAGGTGATCAAGGCGCTCTATCCGGATCTCGCGTCGGACGAAATTCAGGAGCCCAAGGCCACGGTGTTCGGACGTGTCATCGACCGGATCCGCCTCGGCCGGGGCATCAAGATCCAGGGCGTGGACGGACTGATGGTCCGCTACGCCCAGTGCTGCCAGCCCGTGCCGGGCGACTCGGTCGTCGGCTACGTCACGCAGGGCCGCGGGATCTCGATTCACCGCTCCGATTGCCCGAATCTGCTCACGCTCGCCGCGGAGCAGCGGCGGGTGGACATCGACTGGCAGGAGACGGCGGGCGAGGCCTTCGCCGTGCGGCTCGCCGTCACGGGCGAGGACCGGCGCGGTCTCTACGCGGACATCATGGAGGCGGTGAGCCAGACGGGGACCAATATCCGCGGCGCCGACCTCCACACCAAGGACGGCTCGGTCTTCGGCACCATCTTCGTGGAAGTCGACAACCTTCCGCACCTCGGCAAGGTCCTGAAGGCGGTGCGGAAGGTGAAGGGCGTGACGGACATCGAGCGGCGGGACTCGCCGACTCCCTGAGATCGACCGCCCCGCCGCCACTCGCCCAGCGGCTGCGGGCAGCAAGGAGCTCGAGGTCAGGTAATGGCCAACTTCTGGATCCTCAAGACCGATACGGATACCTATCCGTTCGATCAACTCGTGCGCGAGCGACGCGCGGTGTGGGATGGCGTCACCAACGCGCTCGCGCTCAAGCACATTCGCGGCATGGCCAAGGGCGACCAGGTCTTCATCTACCACTCGGGTGACGAAAAATCGCTCGTGGGGCTTGCCCGCATCGTGTCGGATCCGTATCCCGATCCGAAGGCGACGGACGCCAAGCTCACCGTGGTGGACGTGGAGGCGGGAGACCGGCTTCCGCGGCCGGTTACGCTCGCGGAGATCAAGGCCGATCCGGCGTTCGCGGATCTGGGTCTCGTCCGCATGTCACGGCTGAGCGTCATCCCGGTTCCGCCGGAGCAATGGAAACGGCTGCTGGGCATGGCGGGATCGCGGTAGCGGAGTCACCGGTGACCACCGTCACGGCGCCTCCGCCCATGTTTTCGCCACCTGTTGGACTCCCTCCCGGCACGGGGCCGGGTGTCACGCACGCTCATCGGAGGCCAGACCATGGGGTTCCGCCGGATGCTGCTGCCCGCCGCGCTCACCGCGGCCGTACTCGTCGCCTGCGGCAAGAGTGACAAGGGAACGGAGACCGCGGCCGTCGACCCCGCCGCTCGCGCCGCCGACTCCGCCGCCCAGGCGGCCAAGACGGGTCCGCAGCGCTTAGCCACCGTCATGATCGGAAAACGCCTCGGCCCCGAAAACCGGATCGCGGAGCCGACCTTTCAGTTCGCCCCCACGGATACGGTGTACGTGTCGGCGGGCATTCAGGGAGCGCCGAGCGCAGGGAGCATTACCGCGCGCTGGCTGGCACAGGGGGGCAAGACGCTGGATTCGTCGTCCACGACCATCGGGGCGGGGGATACCGGCAACAAGGAGCTTCACCTCGCACCGGCAAAGGGGTGGAAGCCGGGAACGTACATGGTGATGCTCTATTTGAATGGGGACTCCGCCGAGGCGAAGACGTTCGCGGTGAAGAAGCAATAGGAACCACTCTCCTGAGCGAAGCGAGGGACCTTTTCCGCCACTGCACGAGGGCTGGCGTGGAAGGTCCCTCGCTTCGTTCGGGATGAGGGCCTTGGCCCGTTATCCTTCCGCCCGTCCCGCATTGACATTCCGTTGCCCGCCCGGCAGACTCATCGGACGCCTCCAGCGCCTCCTCTCTACCCGACCGGGGTGTAGCCGTGACCTCCCTTGATCTCAGAGCCACCGCAGCCGCGCAAGAGCGCGGGGCTCCTCGCGCGCATCCGGACGTTCATCACTGGATCGGCGGCCAGTCCGTCGCCGGCGGCCCTCGATTCCTCGACGTGCTCGATCCGTCGACCGGTGCGGTCATCAGCCGTGTGCCGCTCGGCGGCGCCGTCGAGGTGGACCAGGCCGTCACCGCAGCCCGCCGGGCCTTCCCCGGCTGGGCCGCCACGCCGATCAAGGAGCGGGTACAGGTCTTCTATCGCTACAAGGCGCTGCTGGAGCGGCACCTGACCGACCTGGGCGCACTGATCACCGAGGAGCACGGCAAGATCAAGAGCGAGGCGGAGGCAGAGATCCTCAAGGCGATCGAGCTGACGGAGTTCGCCTGCTCCCTCCCACAGATTGCCGTCGGGGAGGTCATGGAAGTGAGCCGTGGTGTGGAATGCCGCCTGGAGCGGCATCCGCTCGGCGTCGTCGCCTCGATCAATCCGTTCAACTTCCCATCGATGGTGCCGCACTGGTCCCTGGCGAACGCCATCGCCCTCGGCAACACCTTCATCATGAAGCCGTCGGAGCAGGTGCCGTTGAGCGCGGGTCGTATTGCGGCGCTGCTGCGCGAGGCCGGACTCCCCGACGGCGTGCTCAACGTGGTGCACGGCGGACGCGAGGCGGCGGAGGCCATCCTGGATCATGCGGGCATCGAAGCGGTGAGCTTCGTGGGCTCCACGGCCGTCGCGAAGGAGGTCTACCGCCGGGGCACGGCGGCTCTCAAGCGGGTCCTCGCGCTCGGTGGCGCGAAGAATCACGTGATCGTCATGCCGGACGCCGATCCCGAGATGGCCGCGGGCGGCGTGCTCGCCGCGATGAGCGGCTGTACGGGACAACGGTGCATGGCCGCCTCGGTGATGGTCGCGGTCTCCGCGACCGATCACATCGTGGACCGTCTCGCGGCGCAAGCGCGCGCGATGGTCGTGGGTCGCGATGTCGGTCCGGTCATCACCCGCGCCGCGAAGGAACGGATCGAGCACGCCATCGCCGACGCCGAGGAGGCGGGCGCGACGGTGCTGGTGGACGGGCGGAATGCCACGGCCCCGGGGCACGAAGGCGGCTTCTGGGTCGGTCCGACCGTGATCGACCACGTGCGGCCCGAGATGCGGATCGCGCGGGAAGAGGTGTTCGGCCCCGTACTCGCCATCGTGCGGGCACGCGACCTGGACGAGGCGATCGCGGTCGAGAACGCGTCGCCCTACGGCAACGCCGCCTCGATCTTCACGGAGAGCGGCGGCTTGGCGCGTCGGACGATGGAGCTGGCCAGCGCCGGCATGGTGGGCATCAACGTCGGCGTTCCCGTCCCCCGCGAGCCCTTCCCATTCGGCGGGTGGAACGAATCGAAGTTCGGCGTCGGCGACATCACCGGCCGCGGCTCGATCGAGTTCTGGACGAAGGCCAAGAAGATCACGACCAAGTGGAACCGCGAGGCCGGAACGAACTGGATGTCGAAGTGAGGCCCTTCCCCAGGAGCATGCCGTGACCCTGACCGCGTCGGCTCGCCCGGCCATGCCGGCGAGCGACCACACCCCGCGCCCGTACAGCGGCCCCTCCAAGCAGGAGGTGCTCGCGATGCGGCGGCAGTACTGCCATCCGAGCACGTTCCTGTACTACCGCGAGCCGCTGATGGTGGTCGAGGGGTTCATGCAATACCTCTACGACGAGACCGGGCGCCGGTATCTGGACATGTTCGCCGGGATCGTGACGGTGTCGTGCGGCCACTCGCATCCCAAGTTCGTCGAGCGGATCAAGGCGCAGGTCGACGCCATCCAGCACACCACGACGATCTATCTCCATCCCAATTTCCCGCTGATGGCGAAGCGCCTGGCGGGAAAGATGCCTGCCGGCCTCGACGTCACGTACTTCGTGAACAGCGGGAGCGAGGCCAACGACCTCGCCGTGCTGATGGCCCGGGCGTTCACGGGCAACAACGACGTGGTCGGCGTGCGCAACGGCTACCACGGCGGCTCGCCGTCCACGATGGCGCTCACGTCGCACCACACCTGGAAGTTTCCGCAGCAGCCCAACCTCGGCATCCATCACGCGATCAACCCCGATCCGTACCGCAGCCCCTTCGACGGCACGCCCGAGGAGATCGCGCACAAGAGCGCCGAGGACATCCGCGACCTGATCCGCTATTCGACGCCGGGGAAGATCGCCGCGTTCATCGCCGAGCCCATCCAGGGCGTCGGCGGAGCGACGCACGGCGCGCCCAACTACCTGCGTGAGGCGTACGCCATCGCGCGCGAGCATGGCGGGCTCTGCATCGCCGATGAGGTGCAGACCGGTTTCGGCCGCACGGGCGCTCACTACTGGGGGTTCCAGAACTCCGGCGTCGTCCCCGACATCGTGACCATGGCCAAGGGGATCGGGAACGGCTGGCCGCTCGCGGCGGTGACGACGCGCCGGGAGATCGCCGAGTCGCTGACCCAACGGATCCACTTCAACACCTTCGGCGGTAATCCGGTCTCGATGGCTGCCGGCCTCGCGGTGCTCGACATCATCGACGAGGACGGCCTGCAGGACAACGCGAGCGCCGTGGGCGGCCGCCTCAAGGCGGGCCTCGAGGAGCTGCAGCAACGACATCGCCTCATCGGCGACGTGCGCGGCATGGGCCTGATGCTGGGCTGCGAGCTCGTGCGCGACCGCGAGACCAAGGAGCCGGCCACGCAGGAAACGCTCGCGGTGTGGGAGGCGATGCGCGAGATGGGCGTGCTTGTCGGCAAAGGCGGGCTGTCCGGCAACACGCTCCGGATCAAGCCGCCGATGTGCATCACCGCGGCGGACGTGGATTTCACGCTGGAGGTGCTGGACCTGGCGCTCGGGAAGGTGGAGAGATAGGGAGCGGAGGCGCGCCCGTTCCTCGGGGGCAACTGTTCCGAGCGGAGCGAGGGATCTTTCCAGATGGCTCGGGCCATCCCTCGGGAAGATCCCTCGGTCGCTTCCGCTCTGTCGAGATCCCGGAGATCCGGCTCCACCCTTTCGCACCGGCCGCGACCTTCCGCCCGTCGGCCATCGCCTTCCTTCAGCTCGAGAATCCGATCCCCATCCGCTCCAACACTCGCAGCATCACATTCGGCTGCTCGCCCCGATCCACGCGCCGGAGCGCGCGCGTGACCGCTGCGACCGACCAGGAGCGCAGCGGCTCCGGCGGGTAGGGGAACGGCTTCCGCGTCACCAGCGATAGCTGCAGCAGCTCGCTCGGCCGGTCGAGGGCCAGGTGCGCCAGGATCCGCCCGGCAAGCCGGGTCGTGCCGAGGCCGTGGCCGGTATACCCGAGCCCATAGCAGAGCCGGCCGCCGAGCGCCCGGCCGAAATACGGCGTCATCCGCGTCGTCGAACAGATCGCGCCGCCCCAGGCGTACGGAAACTCGAGCCCGCCAAGCGCCGGGAAATGCCGGCGGAAGCTCTCCCGCAGCGCGGCGTAATGAGACGGCGAGTGGTCGCACGAGGGATCGACCCGATTGCCCGCGTAGTAGGCCGCTTCGCTCGTCCCCCACAGGACCCGGTCGTCCGAGGTGAGCCGGTAGTAGTTGAAGAACGAGCGGCCGTCGGTCACGCCCTGGCGGCCGCGCCAGCCGATCGCCTCGTGCTGATCGGCCGTGAGCGGGTCGCTCACCAGGATGTAGTCGTAGAGTGGAATGAAGCGCCGCGTCACCTGCGGCAGGAGGTGGTGCGTGTAGGCGCTCGTGGCCAGGACGGCCCGGCGCGCCGCGATGGTGCCCCGAGCGGTTCTGACCCGCGCGCCGGCGCCCGACGCCTCGACCGCCAGCACGGGGCTCCGCTCCCACACGCGCACGCCGATCCGCTCGGCCTCGGCCCGGAGGCCATCCACCAGCTTGACGGGGTCCAGGATCCCGCCGCCGGTGACGCGCACGCCGCCGAGGTAGAGCGGCGAATGGATCTCGGCGCGCACCGCCTCCGTGTCGAGCAGGTGAAACGAGTCGAGTCCGAGGGCGCGTGCGGTCTCGACCGTCCGGCGAGCCTCGTCCACGTGAGCGGGCGTGAGCGCCACCATGAGGCGCCCGGTCGGCTCGTAGTCGCACCGGATGCCGCGCGCGGCGAGGAAGGCCGTCATCTCGGCCACGTTCGCTTCGCCGAGGCGGGCCAGGACCCGCGCCTCGGCCGGACCGAAATGCTCGATCGCGAGACCATGGCTGTGGTCCACCGTCTCCGACAGCATGCCGCCGTTCCGTCCGCTTGCCCCGTGAGCCGCGAGCCCCTGCTCCACGACGGCGACCTCGAGCTCCGGCTCGAGCGCCTTGAGGAACAAGGCTGTCCACAGGCCGGTGAGTCCCGCGCCCACAATGGCGATCTCGGCCTGCTGCGTGCCCGTCAGCTCGGACCAGCGGCGCGGCGCGCGACGGGCGAGCCAGAAGCAGGCCTGTTCGATGGGATCCGGCGTCATCGGCAGGTCAGGCGAGCGGCGTGACGGCCATTCCCCGCTGGCGGAGGGTGCGCTGCTGCCAGAGCACGGTGGCGCCCAGCGCGAGAAGGCTGAGGAGGAGGATCGCGGTTGCCAGCACGTTGATCTGCGGGGGGAACGCCGCGCGACGGGCGCCGTACACGTAAAGCGGATAGGTCACGCGGTTGCCGGCGTTGAACAGCGTGATGATGAAATCGTCCAGGGACAGCGCGAAGGCGAGCATCGCCGCCGCCACGATGCCCGGCGCGATGATCGGCAGGGTGACCTTGTAGAACACCCGGAATGGCGGCGCCCCGAGATCCATCGCCGCTTCCTCGAGGGTCCAGTCGAAGCCGCGGATCCGCGCCCGCACCGTCAGCGCGACGTAGCTCACCGAGAACATGATGTGCGCGATGACGATGGTGCTGAAGCCGGTTCGAACGTTCACGTCCAGGAACAGCGAGAGCAGCGACGAGCCGAGCACCACTTCGGGCGTGGTAAGCGGCAGGACCAGCAGCAGGTTGACGGCTGAGCTGCCCCGAAACCGATACCGGGTCAGCGCGAGCGCGATCAGGGTTCCGAACACCGTCGCCACGGCCGTCGAGAGCGCCGCCACGCGCAGGCTCAGCTTCATGGACTCGTACAGCGCTTCGTAGGCGAACGGATTTCGCCACGCGTCGATCGAGAACGCCTTCCAGACGAAGTTGAACTTGCCCGCCGGCTTGTTGAAGCTGTACAGGATGATCACGAAGATCGGCAGGAACAGGTAGCCGAGCACCAGGATGGCGTACCCGTCCATCAGCCACCGGAACAGGCGGCGCATCAGGCGAGATCCTCGGTGCCGAGCGCGCGGGCGTAGGCCAGGACGCCGAGGGTGATGACGGTCATCAGGACGAAGGAAAGCGCGGCCGCGAGCGGATAGTCGCGCACTTCGAGGAACTGGTTCTGGATGACCGTACCGATCATCTGCTGGTTGGGGCTACCGAGGAGCTGGGCGTTGATGAAGTCGCCCATGGCCGGGATGAAGGTCAGCAGGCTGCCGGCGAACACCCCGGGAAGCGAGAGCGGCAGCACCACCTTGCGGAACGCGCCGACCGGCGTCGAGTAGAGATCCTCGGCCGCCTCGACCAGCCGCCGATCGATCTTCTCGAGGCTCACGTAGATCGGCAGAATCATGAATGGCAGGAAATTGTACGTCAGGCCGCCCACCACTGCGACCGTGGTGTCGAGCAGACGGCCGCCCTCACCCAGGATGTGGAGACGCTGCAGCAGCCAGACGGCCGGACCGCCGTCGTTCAGGATCGTCTTCCAGGCGAAGGTGCGCACCAGGAACGTGGTGAAGAACGGAAGAACGACGAGGCCCAGCAGCACATTCTTGAATTTGCCCGCCCGGAACGCGATGAAGTAGGCGAGCGGATATCCGAGCGCGAGCGCCAGGAGCGTTGCCGCGAACGCGTAGCGGAACGACCGGAAGAAGTGGGTGCCGTATGCGGTCAGTGCCTTGTGATACGCCGGCCACCCCCCCTCCGCCCCGGAGAAGGAGGTCTGGGCCAGCGTGATCGTGGGCAGGACGAAGAACACCACGAGCCACAGCATGCCCGGCGCCACCAGCAGGTAGGGGGCGAGGCGGCTGCGCCTCGACCCCCCGGAAGCGGTTCCTGCCATGGTTCGCTATGCCCCGATGGCGTCCTGGAAGATCCGGTTGAACTCGGTGTCCTCGGCGTCGCTGAGCGCCCGGAAGACGTGCAGCCGCGCCCGGAGGTCGTCGGGCGGATTGACGAGGGAGCTCTTGGCGAGGTCCGGCGCGATCTTGGCCAGCTCCTCGCCGGTGCCCTTGGCCGCCGACAGGTAGGGCGCGCCGGCCACGATCTGGGCGGAGTGCTTGGGATCGTACACGTAGTTGATCCAGGCCATGGCGAGGTCCTGCCGGTCGGACGTCTTCGGAATCATCATGTTGTCCGAGTACAGCATCGCGCCTTCCTTGGGTGCGATCCATTTCAGATCCGGGTTGTCCGCGGCGAGTCCCTGGATGTCGCCAGACCAGGCGAAGGCGATCGCGATGTTGCCGGCCGCGAGGTCCTCGGCGTAGTCGTTGCCGGTGAATTTCCGGATCTGCCCGCTGGTCCGTGCCTTCTTGATCTTGGCCGCGGCGGCCTCGACGTCAGCCTTGGCGGCCTTGGTGGGATCCTTCCCCATGCCCAGCATGACGAGCCCGAGCGTGTCCCGCATCTCGGTCAGCATCGTCACCTGGCCCTTGTACTTGGGGTCGAAGATGTCGTTGATGCTGGTCAGCTCCTTGCCGGTCTTCTTCGGGTTGTAGCCGACGCCGGTCATGCCCGAGAGCCACGGCACGCTGTATTTGCGGCCGGGATCGAAGCTCACGTCCTTCACGTTGTCCACCAGGTTCGCCCGGTTGGGGAACTTGGAGTCGTCGAGCGGCGCGACGTAGCCCAGGTTGATCATCCGGCCCGCCATCCAATCGGTGAGCACGATGATGTCGCGGTCGATGCTCTGGTTCCGCTTGAGCGGCTCGCCGATCTTCGCGAAGAACTCGCCGTTGTCGTTGATGTCTTCGGTGTACTCGGTCTTGATGCCGGTGGCTTTCTCGAAGTCGGGCACCGTCTGCTTGTCGATGTAGAGCGGCCAGTTCGAGATCCGGAGGGTCTTTCCGCCGCCACCCGCCGCGGCCGTCGCCGCCGACGAATCGGCGCCGGCGGCCGGCGCCCCTTCCTTGCCCCCTCCGCACGCGGCGAGCAGGCTGTTCCCCAGCACCAGCCCGCCCGCGCCGAACGCGGACCGTCGGATGAACCCGCGGCGGGTAATGGCCTCCCGAAGGAAGGCGTGCAGCTCGGCATCGCGCTGGTCGGACTCTCGTCGGCTCATGGAATGGCTCCTGCCGGATGACGGTGAAGGGTTATGACGGTCACGGGCGGGGCACACTCGCCCGCTCGACGGTGTGGCGCATGTCCTCCTCCTCCTCCTCGACGGGCGCGCCGTCGGGTGGTGGCAGCAGCCGGGCGGCGTCGTAGTCCCACTCGACCCGGAGGCCGAGACCGGGCTGAAGCGGCGGCAGGGGCTGCTCGGGGCCGACGTGCGCCACGATCAGGGTCCCATCGAGCGCGCGCAGCGTGCACCGGACCACCGGTCCCTGGAACACCGCGTGTTCGACGGTCACGGGCACGCCGGTTCCGCTTCCCGCGGCCGCCGCCTCGCTCAGCCGGAGGCGCTCGGGCCGGACCATCACGGTGGCAGGGGCGCCAGGACGCAACCGGGCGGTGCCCTGGGGTACGGGAATGCGGTAGCTCCCCGCGACGAGAACCGTCGCCTTTGCGCCGGAGGCGTCCTGCACGACTCCGGGAATCAGGTTGGCGACGCCGATGAAGTTGGCGACGAACACCGAAGTCGGCGAGTGATAGATCTCCTGCGGGGACCCGATCTGCTCGACGTGGCCCTCGTTCATCACCGCGATCCGGTCCGACATGGTCAGCGCTTCCTCCTGGTCGTGCGTCACGTAGATGAACGTGATGCCGACCTCGCGCTGGATGCGCTTGAGCTCGATCTGCATCGCCTGGCGGAGCTTGAGGTCGAGCGCGCCGAGCGGCTCGTCGAGGAGAAGCGCGCTCGGGTAGTTGGCCAGGGCCCGCGCCAGCGCCACCCGCTGTTGCTGGCCGCCCGAGAGCTGGGCGGGCTTGCGGTCGGCGAACTGCGTCAGGCGGACGACCTCCAGCAGCTCACGCACCCGCCGCGCCGTCTCGTTCGGCGCCAGCTTCTGGCTTCGCGGTCCGAAGGCGACGTTGTCGGTGACCGTCATGTGCGGGAAGAGCGCGTAGTGCTGGAAGACGGTGTTCACGTTGCGGCGATACGGCGGCACCCGCGACACATCGTGGCCCTCGAGCAGGATCTGCCCAGTGGTGGGCTGCTCGAAGCCGGCGATCATCCGGAGCGTCGTCGTCTTGCCGCAGCCCGAGGGGCCGAGCATCGAGAAGAACTCGCTGCGTTCGATCGCGAAGTTGGCGTCCTGCACCGCGACGTAGGAGCCGAACCGCTTGACGACGTGCTCCAGCGTGATGACCGGGTCGCGCGCGCCGTTCCGGCCGGCTACACCGGCGGTCGACGCGGCAGTGGTGGAAGGGTCGGCGGGAGGCATGTTTGGAGAATGTGCACTCGCCTTCGGGAGTTGACAACTGCCGTCCGGGAATCCAAGCTCAAGCTGGAAGCCATTGAGTGACCCCTCCGAGGCGATAGCATCCCCGACCCCACGACAAGCCAGGTGACCTCATGACCACCACCCTCGCCGCCGGCGAGCGGTCGGTGAGCGATCGGCTGCTCGCCCGCGCCCAGGACATCGGGCAGGCGGAGATGGCTCGACTGCTCACGCGCACCCCCCGGTCAGCCCAACTGTTCGAGCGGGCGAGCCGCACCCTGCCGTTCGGGGTCGTCTCGTCCTTTCAGAAGATGCAGCCCTATCCCATCTACGTGAGCCACGGCCGGGGCAGTCACGTGTGGGACCAGGACGGATCCGAGTACCTGGACTTCCACTGCGGGTTCGGCGCGATGGTGGTCGGGCACGCCCATCCTCGGATCGTCGAGGCGATCCACGAGGCGGCGAGCCGCGGGACCCACTTCGCGGTCACCACCGAATCGGCCGTGGCGTTCGGCGAGGAGATCTGCCGGCGGTTCAACCTGGAAATGCTGCGCTTCACCAACTCGGGGACGGAGTCGACCATGGACGCGATCCGGGTGGCGCGCGCCGCCACGGGTCGGGACGTGGTCTGCAAGGTCGAAGGCTCGTACCACGGGCACCACGACAGCGTGATGTTCTCGATCGTCCCCAACGCGGACCTCATGGGCGGCCGCGACCGGCCCGGCAGCGCACCCGTGTCGAAAGGGATGGTGAAGGACGCCGGCAAGTACATCCAGGTCGTCCCGTTCAACGACGCGGACCATCTCGAGCGCGTTTTCCAGGAGCGCGGCTCCGAGATCGCCTGCCTCATCATGGAGCCGGCCATGATGAACATCGGGATCGTGGTGCCGCAGCCCGGCTACCTCCAGCGGGTGCGCGAGCTGTGCACCAAGCACGGCGTGGTGTTCATCTTTGACGAGATCAAGACCGGCTTCACCATCGCCGCGGGCGGGGCCATCGAACGCTTCGGCGTGCAGCCGGACCTCGTCTGCCTCGCCAAGGCCATCTCGGGCGGCCTCCCCGCCGCCGCATTCGGCGGGCGCGAGGACCTGATGCGGCTCATCGAGCGCGGCGTCTCACAGATGGGCACCTACAACGGCAACCCGCTCGTGTCGCATGTCGGACTGGTGACGCTCACCGAGGTCCTCACCCCGGATGCCTACCTCCACCTCGCTCGACTCGGCTCGCGCCTGGCGCAGGGGTGTCAAGCCGCGATCGACCGGCACCAGCTCCCCGCCCATACGATCGATCTGGGAGCCAAAGGCTGCGTGTCCTACCGTCCGAAGCCCATGAAGGACTACCGGGACTTCCTCGATACGAAGCCGGAGCTGTTCGCCGCGTCGTTCCCCTGGTTGCTGAACCGCGGCATCTTCATGACGCCAGGCGACGAAGAGCAGTGGACCCTATCGGTGCAGCACACCGACGCCGACGTGGATCGCTACGTCGCGGTGTTCGGGGAGTTCTGCGCGGCGCTGACGGGCTGATCTCCGCGGGACGGGCAGGCGGAGTGCGTCCGCGCCTGCCCGGCCCTGACCCACCGTCGCGGGGCTCAGGGCGCTCGGGTCGGAGGCGGCCGGCCCCCCTCTCCGAACAAACCCCGGCAGGTTATATTTGCCCGATGACGTCCCCCCGCTTCGAAGTCGTCGCCCCCTTTGCCCCCGCTGGCGACCAGCCCAGGGCCATCGCCGAGCTCACGGCCGGCCTCGAGCGGGGCGACAAGTACCAGACCTTGCTCGGCGTCACCGGCTCGGGCAAGACGATGACCCTGGCGCACACCATCGCGGCGCACGGAAAGCCCACCCTGGTCCTGTCCCACAACAAGACCCTGGCGGCCCAGCTGTACGGTGAGCTGCGCCAGTTCCTCCCCAAGAACGCGGTCGAATACTTCGTCTCGTACTACGACTACTACCAGCCCGAGGCCTACGTCCCGTCGACCGACGTCTACATCGAGAAGGACGCCTCGATCAATCAGGACATTGAAAGCCTTCGGTTGCGCGCCACGTCCAGCCTGATGGAGCGGGAAGACGTCGTCATCGTCGCCACCGTGAGCGCCATCTATGGCCTCGGCGATCCGCTCGAGTACCGGAAGCTCATGGTGACCGTGCGGCGTGGCGAGCAGCGCGGGCGCGACGACATCCTCGGCGAGCTGGTCCGCATCCAGTACGGCCGGAACGACGTCGCCTTCGAGCAGGGCACGTTCCGCGTGCGCGGCGACTCGATCGAGATCTTTCCCGCCTACGCCGAGCAGGCCATCCGCATCGAGCTCTGGGGCGACGAGGTCGAGCGGATCAGCAAGATCAACCCGCTCAGCGGCGCCACCATCGCCCAGCTCGAGCAGTGCGCCATCTATCCCGCCAAGCACTTCGTGACCGAGCGGTCCAAGATCGAGCGGGCCGTCATTGCCATCCGGGCGGAGCTCGCCGAGCGGCTGACCGAGCTGCGCGGGGCGGGGAAGCTGCTCGAGGCGCAGCGACTGGAGTCGCGCACCAATTTCGACGTCGAGATGCTGCTCGAGGTGGGCACCTGCGCCGGCATCGAGAATTACTCGCGGCCGCTCAGCGGACGGCGCGCCGGCGAGCGCCCGGCGTGCCTGTTCGACTACTTCCCGCCCGACTTTCTCGTCGTGGTGGACGAGTCCCACGTGACCATCCCGCAGATCGGCGGGATGTACAACGGTGACCGCGCCCGCAAGCTCACGCTGGTCGAGTACGGTTTCCGCCTCCCGTCGGCCCTGGACAACCGGCCGCTCCAGTTCGACGAGTTCATGTCGCTGGTGCCGCAGATGATCAACCTCTCCGCCACGCCGGGCGACTTCGAGCTGCGGCTCTCGCAGGGCGCCGTGGTGGAGCAGATCATCCGGCCGACCGGACTGGTGGATCCGGAGGTGGACATCCGTCCGGTGCGCGGCCAGGTGGACGATCTGCTTCACGAGATCCGCGCCCGCGAGGCCCGCCACGAGCGCGTCCTGGTCACGACGCTCACCAAGCGGATGTCCGAGGACCTCACCGACTACCTGCAGCAGGCCGGCGTGCGCGTGCGCTATCTCCATTCCGACATCGACGCGATCGAGCGCATGGAGATCCTTCGCGGGCTTCGCCTGGGCGACTTCGACGTCCTGGTGGGAATCAACCTGCTTCGCGAAGGCCTCGACCTGCCGGAGGTGTCGCTGGTGGCCATCCTGGACGCCGACCAGGAAGGCTTTCTCCGCAGCGACCGCTCCCTCGTCCAGACCATCGGCCGGGCGGCGCGCCACGTGAACGGGCGGGCCATCATGTACGCCGACTCGATCACGGGGTCGATGCAGCGCGCGCTGGACGAGATGACGCGACGCCGGGTGATCCAGCAGCGCCACAACGAGGAGCACGGCATCACGCCGCGCTCCATCGTCAAGTCCATGGAGGAGGTCCGGCTCTCCACCCACGTGGCCGATGCGCGAACCGAGCGGCCCGAGCCCAAGCAGGGGGCGCTGGGCGTGGTGGATCTCCATGATCCCGCGCGCCGCGCGGCCGCGATCCAGTCGCTCGAGCGGCAGATGCGCGAAGCCGCGGCCAACCTCGAGTTCGAGCTCGCCGCGATGCTGCGTGATCAGCTCAACGACCTCAAGGCAATGGGCGCGCCCGACGTCCGCCGGGGTGCGGCGCCGAGGCTCCGCCGCCAAGCGTGATCCGTGAGCTGACGCTGTCCCAGCTCGGCGAGGAAGGCGAAACGCTGGGCCGGTCGTTACCGCCCGGAGCCGTGCTCGCCTTCGAGGGCGATCTGGGCGCTGGAAAGACCACCTTCATCCAGGCCATCGCGCGCGGGCTCGGCGTGGCGGGCCAGGCTACGAGCCCGACGTACGCGCTCGTCCACCGCTATCGCGGGCGGCGCGGTCCGGTGTTTCACCTCGACTGCTATCGCCTTCGCTCCCCCGAGGAAGCCGCCGATCTCGACTGGGAGGGACTGGTGACCGAGGGTGACGCGATCCTGGTCGAATGGGCGGAGCGCGCGGGCGCCTGGCTGCCTGAGCCCGATCGGCGATTCCGCCTGCATCATCTTCCCGACGTCTCGCGCCGCGGGCTCGAGGCGCTCTGATGCGGCTGGCCATCGAGACGGCCACCGACCGAGCGTCGGTCGCGATCGGGACGTCGTCCGCCGATGCCGTCGAGCGTGGCATCGTCGGCGCGCGCCGACATGCCGCGGAGCTTCTGCCCGCGATCGACGCGCTGTTGCGGGATGCCGGCATCGGGCTCGCGGCCATCACCGGCCTGGCGGTCAGCGACGGACCTGGCAGCTTCACCGGGCTCCGGGTGGGGGTCGCGGTGGCGAAGGCGCTGGCGCGCACTCGAGACCTTCCAGTCTGGGCCGCGCCATCGCTGTTGGTGCGGGCGAGTGGCGTCGCGCGCCCGGGCGAGACGGTGCTTGCGGTGGCCAACGCGCTTCGCGGCGAGCTCTACGCCGCGGCGTTCGGCTTCCACGTGGACGGCATCGAAGCGCTGCTCCCCCCGTCCGTGTACCGGCCGGAGGATCTGCTGGGAAGGGGCCTCCGGCCGACCCGGCTGGTCGGAGAAGCGCCGCCGCTTTTGGTCCGCCGGCTCGAGGAAGGGTTCGCCCAGGCCCTCATCGCGCCACCGGTAGGCGCGCCGCACGCGCGGGACCTGCTCGGCCTGATCGACCGGCCGGGAGGAGCGGTGCGGCTCGAGCATGTGGAGAGCTGGGAACCGAGCTACGGCCGGCCGGCCGAGGCGCAGGCTCGCTGGGAGACGGCGCATGGACGCCCCCTACCGGATTCGATCGGCAGTCGCGGCTGACGTCAGCGCGCTCATGGGCATCGAGCGGCGGGCCTTCAGCGATCCTTGGAGTGAGGGAAGCTTTCGAGAGGCGCTCACCTCGCCCTGGACGTTCGGCCTCGTGGCGGAGACCGGGCGCGGTGTCGCCGGGTACCTGATCGGCCGCGAGGTGGCCGGCACGGGTGAGGTGCTCAATCTCGCCGTCGCGCCCGACTCCCGGCGCCGCGGCATCGGTGGCGCGTTGCTCGATGCGGGCCTGGCTACGTTTCGGCGCCGGAAGGTGGACGAGGTGTTTCTCGAGGTTCGCGAATCCAACATCTCGGCGCAGGCACTGTACGTCGGCCACGGCTTCCGGCCGGTGGGTCAGCGCGCATCGTACTACCGCAATCCGCGCGAGGATGCGCTGGTGCTGCGGCTTGGCATGGAGCAGAGTGCGTGAGGGGTGTCGTGGCGCCCTGCGCGATTCTGTTGGTCAAAGCGTAACTTTGGTTGACGACACAACTTGCGAGCCCTACATTTTCCCCGGGTCCACGGTCGTGGCCCCACGCCAGCATCTAGGAGGTGCATGTGAGCCGGAGTCTGAACAAAGCCATCCTGATCGGGAACCTCGGCGCCGATCCCGAGGTCCGCAGCACCTCGAACGGCTCCCGCGTGGCGACGCTCTCCGTCGCGACCAGCCGGCAGTGGAAGAACCAGGCCGGCGAGAAACAGGAAAAGACCGAGTGGCATCGCGTGGTGCTCTGGAACAACAAGGGCTCGACCCTCGCCGACATCGCCGAGCGGTACTGCAAGAAGGGCGACAAGGTCTACGTCGAAGGGAGCATCGAGTATCGCTCGTGGCAGGACCGCGAGGGACAGACGCGCTATACCACCGAGATCACCGCCCGCGAGCTGATCCTTCTCTCGGGTCGGGGCTGATGGTGCGGAGTCGTCCTTCTCCCCGCCCGGCAAGGTCGGCGCGGCGGCCACCGCGGCACCCAAAGGCAAGGAATCGTTCGAGGACTTCCCGGAGGCGCTCGACGCCGAGGACGACGATCTCCCCTTCTGAGCAGTGAACTGGGGTCGTCCCAGGGGGTTGGGCGGGGCCGCGGCCCGGCCGCCCCCGTTTCCCGCCTTATGGCAGCCGGATAACTCCCGACCCCCCGCCATTCGCCAGAGCCGGCCGGGTGCCCCACGGCCCCGGCCGGTAAGCCAAGCCTATTTTCGCCAGTGGCTTAGCCCCTCTTTTCCGGGCGCCTGTTCACTGGCGTTGAATTTGCGCCTCCCGCCCCGGAACCGTTGTCCGGTTCCTGAACGCCATCTCCATATCCGACACCGAAGTCGCTGGGAGACCCCGATGCCGCGCACGTTCCACTGGAAGTGGGTGGGCCTGCTTGCCCTGACCCTGACCCCGGGTCTCGCGCTCGCACAGGCTGCCGCGCCCGAGACCCATACGGTCCGCCAGGGCGATACGCTGTGGGACCTCGCCAAGCAGTATCGCGGCGATCCGTTCCTCTGGCCGGACATCTACCGTCTGAATACGAGCGTCGTCGAGGATCCGCACTGGATCTATCCGGGTGAGGTGCTCAGCCTCGCCGGCGGCGACAGCGTGAAGGCCGTTCCCGCCACCGATACGCCCGAGGCCGCGGCGCCGGTTGCCGCGGCTCCGGCGGACAGCGCGGTCGCCATGCCTGCCATGGCCCAGGTCCCCGCAACGGTATCCGATACTGCGCCTGCCGGCACCGGGGTCGCTGATGCGCCCGTCGCCGACGCGCAGCAGGACATGCCGTCGGACCCGTCGCAGAAGACGCTCGCGCAGCTCACGGCCGTCTCGGCCAACGAGCGCGGCGAGGAGCAGGGGCTGTTCGGTCCCCCGCGGACGGCAATGATCGAGGAGAGCCTGCGGAACTACAAGCATCAGCCCTATCGCGCGCTTCGGCGGAGCGAGTTCTACTCCTCCGGCTTTCTGACCGAGAACCAGCGGCTGCCGTACGGCGCGGTGCTCGGACCGGTGACTCCGCAGCAGATCCGCGCGAGCAGCATCAACGCGAGCGCGCTGCCCTACTCGATCATCGCCATCCAGGCGCCGCGCGGCGCCACGTACCAGATCGGCGATACGCTGCTCGTGGTCCAGATCGGTCGCGAGATTCCCTCCCACGGCGACGTGATCATCCCCACTGGCCTTGCCCAGGTGACCGATACGGTCCAGGGCCGCTACGTGGCCATCGTGGTCGCCACCTACGGGCCGATCCGGCTGGGGCAGCACGTGCTGCCGGCGGAGAAGTTCACGCCGTCGGGCGAAGCTCACGCGGTGCCGGTCACCGAGGGCGTTCACGCCACGTTCCTGGGCGGCCCCGGCCGGCAGGACCTCAAGGCACCGCAGATGGTCGTGTTCCTCGACAAGGGACGCCAGGATGGCGTCGCGGCGGGTGACCTGTTCGAGATCCGCCGGCGTGCTCAGCGCCTGCCGGACGGCCGCCAGCTCATCAATGACGTGATGGCCACCCTCCAAGTGGTGCACGTGCGGGAGCACAGCGCCACGGCTCGCCTGCTGAACATCCTGTCGCCCGACATTCCGCCGGGCGCGGATGCAACCCAGGTCGCCAAGCTCCCGTCCTGACCTCCGGGAGTGAGGTGATGACGCGGCGCCGAGGGGGCTCCTCGGCGCCGCGTCGCTTTCACGTCCGCGTGTCCCGGTTCCTTCTGTGCTTCGCGTATCTATATTGCGGGGCGACGGTTCCACTCCTTCAGCAATCCCCTATTGGAGCGATCATGGCGAGGCACGGCGCATGAGCGGGCGGGTACTGGTCACCGGTGGGGCAGGATTCATCGGGTCCCACATCGCGGAGGCCTATCTCCAGGAGGGGTGGGAGGTCGTCATCGTTGACGACCTGTCTCGCGGCCACGAGCGCAACGTGCCGGCCGGCGCGCGGTTCGTCCGGGCCGACATCCGCTCGCCCGAGGCGAGGAAGCTGGCGGCGACGGGCGGGTTCGACACCATCAACCATCACGCCGCCCAGATCGACGTCCGGGTCTCGGTCGACCAGCCCGCCTTCGACGCGGGCATCAACGTCGTCGGGCTGGTGAACCTGCTCGAGGGCGCGGGCGAGGGGGGCGTCAAGCGCGTCATCTTCGCCAGCAGCGGCGGAGTCGTCTACGGCGATCCGGACGTAATCCCCACGCCCGAGACCGCTCCGAAGCTCCCGGTGAGCCCCTATGGTGTGAGCAAGCTCTCGGGCGAGTACTACCTCCGGGCGCTCGGCGCCCTCCGCGGATTCGAGGGCGTGGCGATGCGGTACGCGAACGTGTTCGGCCCTCGGCAGGATCCGAAGTCCGAGGCCGGCGTCGTCTCGATCTTCGTGTCCCGCCTGCTCGACAAGCAAAGGCTCACCGTGTTCGGTGACGGCAAGCAGACCCGGGACTACGTGTTCGTGAAGGACGTCGCGCGCGCCAACGTGCTCGCCTCCACCGTCAAGCTGTCGGTCAACGGCGAGCTCGACGGGCCGGCGTTCAACATCGCCACGTCGCGTCAGACCAGCGTGCTCGAGCTGGCCGACGCCGTCGGAAGGGTGATGAAGCAGAGGCCCGAGCTCGAGTTCGCGCCGCCGCGCGCCGGCGAGCTCTTCCGGAGCGCCCTCGACATCGGCAAGGCGAAGAAGGTGCTGGGATGGGCGCCCAAGTGGACCTTTGATGACGGTCTGCCCCTGCTCGTGGACTGGTTCCGGACGGAGGCGCGATGATCCTGCAGACGGGTGGCGCCGTGCCGCGCTCGGCGGTCGAGCTGGTCCTGACCTCGAGCACCGAGACGAAGGTCGTGTTGATCATCACCGCCGTCTTTTCGCTCGTCTCCTGGTTCATCATCATCCTCAAGTGGTGGCAGTTCCGCCGGCTCAACAAGCAGGCGGACCGCTTCTTCGCCGAGATGGAGCGCACCACCCGGCTGCAGGAAGCGTATCACGCGGTCATGAAGCAGCCGCCTTCGCCCTACAACCGCCTGTTCCGTGAGGCGATCACGTTCTACTCCGAGCTTCGCCCCGGAGCGCTCCGCGAGGAGCGCGGCGCGGACCGTAGCACGCTCACGCCGACCCAGCTCGAGGCACTTAAGATGGTGTTGGGCAAGGAAGTGGCGGCCGAACGCGACTTGCTGGGGCACTACATCCCCTGGCTCGCCACCATCGGCTCGGTGAGTCCACTGCTGGGCCTCCTCGGGACGACGCTCGGCATCATCAGCGCCTTCACCGGCATCGCCACCAAGGGCTCCGGGAATCTGGCGGCAGTGGCTCCGGGTGTGGCCGAAGCGCTGGTGGCCACGTTCGCGGGCCTCGCGGCGGCCATTCCCGCGGTCATCGCGTACAACCTCTACGTCAACCGCGTGCGGCTCTTCGCGGGCGAGCTCGAAGGATTCGCCAACGAGCTCATCGGCACGATGGCCCGAGAGGGCCTGCTCTAGATGTCGGCCGGGCTCGGAGGCGGTCTCGGGAGCCAGCGTGGCGACCTGCCGCTCATGGCGGACGTCAATGTGACGTCACTGGTGGACGTGATGCTGGTGCTCCTGATCGTCTTCATGATCACGGCACCATTGATGCAAGGCGGCGTGGACGTCGAGCTCCCGCGGGCCGAGGCCAAGCCGCTCGATCCCAAGCAGGGCATGGTGGTGACGGTGGACCGCGACGGGCGCATCTCCGTGGATCAGACGTCGGTCTCCTACAACGATTTTCGGGTGACCTTCCGCTCACTCGTGGCCACCAGAAAGCCGGAGGGCGTGTACCTCCAGGCGGACAGGCGAGTGCCCTACGGCGAGGTCGTTCGCGTGTTGGCCGTGATCCGGGGATCGGGCATCCAGAACGTGGGCCTCGTGGCCGCGGAGGAAGGCGCGCCGTGAACGTGCGGGCCGATCGCGGGCGCACGCCGGGTACCACGGCGGGCCTGATCGGGACCGTGCTGGTCCATGGAAGCGTGGCGGCGCTGGCCTTTACCCAGGTGCAGCCGGCGAAGGCTGGGCCGCCGACCTACCAGGTCAACTTGGTCGCCGCTCCCGCGCCCGCCCCGAACAAGCGCCGCGCCACCGAGGCTGTTCCCACGCCACCGGTGGAGAAGCCGGCGCCGGTCAAGCCCGCGCCCAAGCCGAAGCCGACCAAGGCTCCCGCGGTGCCGACGCCCAAGCCGCCGCCGACCGAGACCAAGCGCGAGCCTCCGCCCAAGACCAGCGCACCGGTCACACCGGCCGAAGGCGAGACGCCGAGCACCGGGACGGATGTCGCGACGATCAAGACGCCGGGACTCCAGTTTCCGTTTCCCGAGTACCTGAGGAACATCGTCACGCAGGTCTATCGCAACTGGGATCGCGAGTCGGCCCGGCAGAACAACTTCGCCGAGATCAGCTTCCTGATCCTGCGCGACGGGTCGGTGCGCGACATCCGTTTCGTGACCCGCTCGGGCAGCTTCGCCTTCGATCTGGGCGCTCAGGGCGCGGTCGAAGCGGCTGGCAACGCCCGGAGCTTTGGTCCGCTCCCCGACGGTTGGGACGCCGACGTCCTGCCCGTGAGCTTCTACTTCAAGCCCACTTCGAGATGACCCGACCGCTTTCCCGCTTCCGTGCACTCGTTCTGCCGGCGATCCTCGTGGGACTCGGCGCCACCCGCGCCGCGGCCCAGGACACGACGCAGGCCATCGATAAAGTTCGCGTCGGCGTGGAGTACCAGCCCGGCGTGCGTCCCGGGCTCGTCGTCCTGCCCGGGGCCGGACTCGACTCCGCTCGGGCGATCGTTCACCGCGATCTGGACTACAGTGACCGGTTCGAGATGGTCCCCCTCGATACCTCGCCGGCGAGCCGCGGCGGGGCCGAGGCCGGTGGGACGAGCTACGGGATCTACAAGGCGCTCGGGGCGGAATTCGGGGTCGAGATGTCCGAGGTGACCGGCGGCGTGGCCGTCCGGCTCCACGACCTGTCCGCGGGAAAGGTCCGGGTCCAGGAGACCTTCCAGCTCCCGGCAATGACCGACCCGACCTTCCGCTACCAGGTGCACAACATCGCAGACCAGGTCGCGCGCTGGGCCACCGGCACCGAAGGCGTCGCGACGACCCGGCTGCTGTTCGTCTCGGGTGGGCGGGTCTATCGGATAGACAGCGACGGCGAGGTGATCACGCCGCTCACCCCGGCGGGTCAGACCTCGCTCTCGCCGGTGTGGTCGCCTGACGGCCAGCGGTTCGCGTACACGGTACTGGCCGGCGGCCGGGGTGGCGTGATGGTGCAGACGCTCGCGAGCGGGGCGGCGCTGCAGGTCCCGGGGACGAATACGGGGCTCAACATCACGCCCGCGTTCTCGCCGGACGGGCGGCTCCTCGCGTACGCGCACTCGGACGAGACCGGGACGGATATTTTCCTCGCGAACATCGCCGATCGCTGCTGCGCGCAACGCTTGACCGTGGGACGCTACGCGGACAACTTATCTCCAACGTTTTCTCCAGATGGCCGCCGCATCGCGTTCGTATCCACGCGGGCGGGACCGCCCCAAGTCTACGTCATGGCCGCCGACGGGACCGATCAGGAACTGCTCGCGCCGTTCGATTTCGGCGCGACGGGCAGCTCCAACGCCCCGGAGTGGTCGCCCGACGGGGCCAACGTCGTGTTCCATCGTGAGGTCACCGGCAGCCCCCAGCTGTTCCTCGTCGACGTGGCGGGGCGACGGGTCCGGCAGCTCACGTCGTCCGGCCGCAACGAGGACCCCACCTGGGCGCCCGACGGCCGTCATATCACCTTCGTCTCTGACCGGAGCGGCGCCCGACAGCTCTGGGTCATTGACGTCGAGACGGGCCGCGTTCGCCAGCTGAGATCACCTGGCGCGGCGCGGCTCCCTGCGTGGTCCCGCCGCCTGAGTCGGACCGCGGTCACCCCCTAACCTCGAACGTGGAGTCCTGATGCGCGCCACTACCCTGTTGTTGGTCCTGGCCACCGCCGGGCTCGCTACCGCTTGCGGTGGGAAGCCCGCGCCCGAACAGCCTGCCCCCGACACTACGACCCAGGCCCCGCCCGCGCCCGAGCCGGCGCCGGTCGATAACAGCGCCGAGCAGCGGCGCGCGGATTCGATCGCGGCGGCCAACGCGGCGGCCGAGCGCGCGAAGGCGGTCGCGGCGGATCTGGCGGCTATGATCAACTTCGAGTACGACCAGTCGGTCATCCGGTCAACCGATCAGGCCACGCTCGATCGGAAGGCGTCCATCCTCGGCGCCAACCCGAGCGTGAAGATCCAGATCAGCGGCCACGCGGACGAACGCGGCTCGGACGAGTACAACCTTGCCCTCGGCAACCGTCGCGCCGCGGCGGCCAAGCGTTACCTCGAGAACAAGGGCATCGACGCCAGCCGGATGGACGTCGTCTCCTTCGGTGAGGAGCGTCCCCTCAACCCGGGTCACGACGAAACGTCCTACGCGCAGAATCGCCGCGACGAGTTCCAGGTCACGGCCGGCGGGGACCACCTCGTCGCCCCGCAGTGAGCTCCATGTCTCGACGCCTGACCGCCACCCTGCTCGCGGCCGCCTCGGCCGCGGGAGGGCTGTCGGGCTGCGTCTCCAAGGGCGACATCCAGATGGTGCAGGGCGAGGTGGCGCTGCTCCGGGCCGAGACGCTGCGTCGCGACTCCACACGGGCCGCGCAGCTCGGTGAGGTGATTCAGATGCAGCGCCAGATCATGGACTCGCTGACCGTGACCCGCCATACGGTGGCGCAGGTCAAGGGCGACGTATCCCAGGACCTCTACAACATCCAGCAGCAGCTGGTGCAGCTGCAGGAGCTCACCGGGCAGAGCCAGCAGCGCTTGAGCGAGCTCAGGACGCAGCTGGAGGCCCGGGCCGCGCAGAACAACGATGGCGGTCCGACCGGGGCACCGGGGCCGACCGCGCCCGGAGATACCGCGCAGCCCGCCGCCCAGTCGTCCGCCTCCGCCGACGCGATGTACGAGGCCTCGTTGGCACAGCTCCGGCGGGGCAGCACCGGCACCGCACGGCTGGGCCTCCGCGAGCTGCTCCGGACCTACCCCACGAGCTCGCGCGCGCCGGACGCGCTCTACTTCATCGGCCAGAGCTTTTCGGCCGAGAACCCGGACTCGGCCGCGGAATACTACTCGCAGGTGGTGGACAAGTATCCCACCTCGGCCCGTGCCCCGTCGGCGCTGTACAACCTGGGCCTTCTCGCCGAGCGGCGGAAGGACAACGCCAAGGCCAAGGATGCCTACCAGCGCGTGGTGCAGAAGTACCCGCAGTCGGACGAGGCCGCCCTGGCACGTGATCGCCTGAAGGCGCTCGGGCGCTAAGCCCGGGCGCGGCCTGCGCATGACCGGCTCCCCCGGGGAGATGCCCTTCCTCGATCATCTCGAGGAGCTTCGTTGGCGCATTCTCCGCTCGCTCGCCGCCATCGTGGTCGGCTTCGGGCTCGGCCTGTGGCTGGTCCAGCGGTTCCAGCTCGTCAATCTCCTCAAGCAGCCGATCGCCCCGTATCTCACCGGCGCAGGTGGAAAGCTCATCGTCACGAGCCCCACCGAGCCGGTGATGATCGTCTTCAAGCTCGGCTTTATCGTCGGCCTCGTGCTCGCGTCGCCGGTGATCCTGTGGCAGCTGTGGGCATTCCTCGCGCCTGCGCTCTACTCCCGCGAGAAGCGCGCGCTGGTGCCGGCGCTGTTCGTGGGCCTGGTGCTGTTTCTCATCGGGGCGGGCGCCGCCTACGTCTTCGTCGTGCCGCAGGCGCTTCGCGTGCTGTTCAGCTTCCAGACCGAAGCGATCCAGCCATTCATCACCTACGACGCATACTTCGACTTCGTCCTTCAGGTGGTGCTGGCCCTCGGGCTCTCCTTCGAGCTGCCGCTCGTCATCGTGATCCTGGCCTGGCTCGAGGTGATCAGCCCGGCCGACCTGGCGCGGTTCCGGCGCTTCGCGGTCGTCGCCGCGTTCATCGCCGGGGCCATTCTGTCGCCTGGGACCGATCTCGTCAGCATGATCATGATGACCATTCCGCTGCTCCTCCTCTACGAGGTGGGATACGCGGGTGCGGTCATCATCCATCGCCGCCGCCGAAAGGCGGCCGTCACGGCGGCACTGGTGCTGCTGGGGCTCGGCTTCGGCGTCCCGCGCGCCGAGGCCCAAGTGCCGGCAAAGCCGAGGCCGGGGCAGGTGCGGCAGGCCGTGCCGGATTCGCTTCAGGACTCCCTCCGCCGGAAAAAGCCGGGTCAGTCGCTGGACAGCGCGACCGCGGGGCGGCTCGGCATCCCCACGGGACCGAGCCGGAGCTTCGCGCCGGATGATTCCGTCCTCACGGACCTCAAGGCGCGCCACGGCTATCAGTCGACACGATATCGCGCCGATTCCGCGACCGTCTTCATCAAGGACGAGCGCGTGCTGCTGCAAGGCGAGGCGCTGACCGAACGGCAGGGAGCGCTGCTCGAGGCAGACACGATCCGGTATCAACGCGACAGCTGCCTGCTCGACGCCGACGGGAACCCCCATCTGTTCGACCGCGGTCAGGTGCTCGTCGGTGAGGGAATTCGCTACGACACCTGCAAGCGCCGCGGCATCGTGGACGAGGCGCTGACCAACTTCACCGAAGGCTCGACCGTCTGGTTCCTCCGCGGGAACGTCGCCCAGGATTCGAGCTCGAGCCGCATCTACGCGGGCTCGAGCCAGATCACGAGCTGCGATCTGCCCACGCCGCACTACCACTTCAGCGCGCGCGAGATGAAGTGGATCTCGAAAAACGTCCTGGTCGCGCGACCCGTGGTTCTCTACGTGCGCGACGTGCCGATCCTCTGGCTGCCGTTCATCTTCCAGGACGTGCGGCCGGGGCGGCACTCGGGCATCCTGGTGCCGCAGTTCGGCATCAACGACCTGATCCGGCCCACGGACAACTACAACCGTCAGATCACCAACCTCGGCTACTACTGGGCGCCAAGCGACTATCTGGATCTGACGGGGCGGCTCGACTGGTTCGCCAACCGGTACGTCCAGTACGGCGTGAGCGGCCAATATCGATGGCTGAACCGGTTCATGAGCGGATCGATCGGCATCAACGAGCAGCGGCAGACCGAAGGTGGATCCGGGCTGAGCTTCCGGTGGGATCACAGCCAGCAGTTCAATCTGACCACGTCGCTCAACTTCAACATCAACTACGCGAGCAACACCACCGTCATCCAGGGGAACGCGATCGACCCCCTGCAGAACACGCAGCAGATCACGAGCTCGCTCAACTATTCGAAGCGGCTGCCATGGGGCACCCTGACGCTGGGCGGCAACCGGCGCCAGAGTCTCACCGACGGCAGCGTCCAGCAGCTGCTGCCTGCCGTGACTCTCTCGCCCGTGCCGATCGCGCTGGGCTCGAACATCTCGTGGTCGCCGGGGCTGAGCTTCACGAACAACACGACCAGCAACCCGGGCAGGGACACGGTGCTGCTGGCGCTCCCGGGCGGGCTCTTCGACACGGTCGCGACGGACGCGAGCTCTCGCATCACGGCGCTGAGCTTCGACACGCCGATCCGACTCGGCGGGTTCAACTGGTCGAACTCGCTCCAGGTGACCGACCAGTCGTCCGAGGGCCAGGAGGTAGTGACGTTCCGCACCGACAACCCTGCCACTCCCGATCCCACGGACAGCATCACCGTCCAGCGGACCTTCTTGAGCGACTTCCAGAGCTCGCTCGACTGGGACACGGGCATCAATCTGCCCGTTCTCTTCCGGGGCAGCTGGAAGATTCAGCCTGTGGTCGGGGTGGGGAACGCTACGACCGGCACATTCGCGATCCGGAACCGCAACACGAACGGCACCTGGGTGCAGCAGGGCAAGCGATTCCGGTTCGGGGCGACGGGCTCGCCGACGCTGTTCGGGTTCTATCCAGGCATCGGTCCTTTGGCACGGATCCGCCACAGCTTTTCGCCGGTCGTCACCTGGAGCTACCAGCCGGCCGCCGACGTGTCCGAGGAATTCGCGCGGGCGATCGCCCTCCCAGGCCAGCCGGTTGAGCTCCGGAGCGACGCCGAGCAGCGCCTGACCGTCTCGCTCTCCCAGGCGTTCGAAGGAAAGTTCCTGCCCAAGAGCGGCGACACGACCTCGGCGGAGAACAGCCGGAAGATTCGATTGCTCAGCATCAGCACCAGCGGCGTCAGCTACGACTTCGAGCAGGCGAAGAAGCCTGGCTTCACCGGGTGGGCCACGCAGTCCCTCACCAATTCGATCCTGAGCGACCTGCTGCCGGGATTCAATCTCAGCCTGACACACGATCTGTGGCGGGGCGCCGTCGGAAGCGACACGTCGAAGTTCGAGCCCTTCCTCCAGAATGTGAGCGCGAGCTTCGCGATCTCGGCCAACACCTTCCGCGCCATCGGCTCCATCTTCGGGCTTGGCGGCAAGTCGAAGGGCGGCAGGCCCGAGGAGGTGCCGACATCGTACGTGGCGGAATCGGGGCGGCATACTCGTCCGGGATCATTCTTCTCGACCACCCAGGTGCCAATTCGGCGGCCGGGCCACGCATTCACCTCGAATTTCAACTATCAGCTCACGCGGACTCGACCTCCGTTCGGCGTTCCCAACCCGCTGGACACGCCCGACCGGCAGAGCCTCGGCTTCAGCACCAACTTCTCGCCGACGCCATTCTGGTCCCTCTCGTGGTCGTCGCAGTACAACATCACCGACGGGCAGTTCGAGTCGCAGGTAGTGCGGCTCGAGCGCGAGCTGCATGAGTGGCGGGCGGCTTTCAACTTCGTGAAGAATCCGAACGGCAACTTCTCTTTCTACTTCACGATCTATCTGACCGACCTGCCGGAGCTCAAGTTCGACTACGATCAGACGACCATCGAGCGTTGACCTGTCCCCGGATCGGGACGGCTGGCTGCCGGTTTGTCGCGATAAGTAGCTGTACAGTAACGGTTTATGGCATCGGTACGGTGGCACGCGTTTCGCTCATCCGCAGGCGAAACCCCTTCGGAGACACCTATGCGTGGTTGGTGGATGCTCGGCGCCCTCGCCGCGGTGGCCGCATGCTCGTCGGACAACCAGACCGGGCCCGGCGCACCTCCCGATGTGCCCGCGAGCCTGTCCAGCACCTCGCTAGACGGCGCCATCGCCCTCACCTGGACCGACAACTCGTACGTCTCGGCTCCAGGCAACTTCCAGAACTACCGGGTCTACAGCACCTCCTACGATCTCGATCAGAATCAGTGCGGCTCGACCTGGCAGCTCGAGGGAACCACCGTGGCGCCGGAGTTCATCGTCGGCGCGCTTGCCAACGGCGTGCCCCACTGCTACGCGGTCACCGCGGTGAGCATCGACGGGTCCGAGAGCGGTCAATCGCCGGTTCGGTCCGACACGCCGCGCCCCGACTCCCGGAACACGATCCTCTACGCGTTCGAGTTCCAGGATGCGGGCAGCGGCTTCCGCTTCTGGGACGACCTCAACGGTGACGGCGGCGTCCAGGATGCGGAGTTGGGCCTGATCCGCGCGGGCTCGGCCGCCAGTATCGACTTCTTCGTGGACCGCGACGGCATCGGCGATCTCTATCTCACGCCGGTTCGCGCCGGCACCGGCGTCGAGTACTACGACGAGAACAATCCCGTGGAGGACTTGACCTCGATCGACTTCGCGGCCGACCGCGCGTACCGGACGTCGGGGATCCTCGCGATTCCGGGATATGGGTACGTGTTCGAGATGAACGGCGGTGACGGGTTCAAGCGCTACGGCGCCGTCCGCGTCAGCCACGTCGGGCACGACTTCCTGATCCTCGACTGGGCCTATCAGACCGACCCGGGCAACCCCGAGCTCCTGGTGCGGCACGCCTCGAAATAGCTGATCAGCTCCCAGCGTCCCCGCGGCCACCACGAGCCACGGCCGACGCGCGAAGGGGCGGGGCGGTGCGCCACGGCGGAGGGTCGTGACGGGCCGCCTCGCCCCTTCGCGTGTCACGGGCAATCCGGGAACGTGCGGGGGTTGAATCCGTGCGCCGCCCCGGGTTACTTCGGGCCATGCCTGCCTCAGACTGCACGCTCGATGGCCGCTCGCTCACGGTCATGGACGTCGTGCGCGTTGCCCGGAATCCGTCGGTCCGCGTGGGCGTGGACGGCGGCGCGCGACAGGCGCTGCTCGGCAGCCGACGCCTGGTGGAGGCCGCGATCGCGTCGGGGCAGACGATCTACGGGATCAACACCGGCTTCGGCAAACTCGCCAACGTGCGGGTGCCACCGGACAAGCTGGACCAGCTCCAGGTCAACCTGATCCGAAGCCACGCCGCCGGCGTCGGAGCGGCGATGGGCGCGGAGGTGGTGCGCGCGGTCATGCTGCTGCGTGCCAACGTCCTCCTCCGTCCCACGAGCGGCGTCCGGCCGGAGCTCGTGGACGCCGTGGTGGCGCTGCTCAACGCGGGCATCGTCCCGCTGGTCCCGGAGCAGGGCAGCGTGGGCGCGAGCGGAGACCTGGCCCCGCTGAGCCACATCGCCCTGGCGCTGATGGGAGAGGGCGACGTCCTGGGTCGCACGGGGACGACTCCGGCGCACGACGCCCTCGCGGCCGCCGGCCTCGCTCCATTCGTCCTGGCGCCGAAGGAAGGCCTCGCGTTCATCAACGGCACGCAGGCGCAGACCGCGCTGCTCGCGCTGCTCGCCCACGACGCGCGGGTGCTCTGGCGGACCGCCGTGGGTGCGGCGGCGATGAGCCTCGAAGCGCTCCGCGGCACGCCGGCCCCGCTCGACCCGCGCATCCACGCCGCCCGCCCGCATCGCGGCCAGGCGGAAGCCGCGGATCTGATGCGCGGGCTTCTCGTCGACAGCGAGATCCGCGAGTCGCACCGGGAGAACGATCCTCGCGTGCAGGACGCGTACAGTCTCCGGTGCGCGCCGCAGGTGCTTGGCGCCGTGGCGGACGCGATCCGCTTCGCGGAGGAGACGGTCGCCGTCGAGCTCAATGCGTCGACCGACAATCCGCTGGTCTTCGGAAACGGCGACGTCATCTCGGGCGGCAACTTCCACGGTCAGCCCGTGGCCCAGGCGCTGGACGTGCTGGCGATGACGCTCACGACCCTGCAGGCGATCGCCGAGCGAAGAGTCGAGCGCCTCGTCAACCCCGATCTCTCCCAGGGGCTGCCGGCGTTTCTGACCGACGACCCCGGTCTCTCCAGCGGGTTCATGATGGTGCAGATCACGGCGGCGTCGCTGGTCGCGGAGTCGCGAGCCATCGCCATGCCGGCAAGCATCGGCTCCATACCGACGGACGCCAATCAGGAGGACTTCGTCCCCATGGGGATGGCGTCGGCGTGGAAGGCGCAGCGGATCTTGGCCAACGCGCAGCGCGTCGTGGCGGCCGAGCTCTTGTGCGCGGCGCAGGGCCTCGAGTTCCTGAAGCCCCTCGCGCCGGGACGCGGGGTCGGGACGCTGTATCGCCGTCTGCGGGGGCTCAGTCCCGCGGTGCCCCCCCTCGTGGCCGACCGCCCGCCCGCTCCGGACCTCGAGCGGCTGGCCCGCGCGGTGGCCCTCGGCGAGCTCGATCCGGGGGTCGCGTAGGCCCGCGCGCACCTGCTTGCCGGGGGGGTGGCAGCCCGGTACTTTTCGCTCACTCCTAGCCTTATCTCTGGTCTCCCTTCTCCAGCCCGAGCCGCATGAATCTGGAAAAGCTGAAAGACTCGGCGCGGAAGTTCGAGCAGAAGGAGGACTGGCGAAAGGCGATCGACGTCTACCTCAAAGCCATCCAGCAAATCGAATCCGGGGCCGATACCAGCCCGGACCTCTCGCTCTACAATCGCGTCGGCGACCTCTACCTCAAGATCAACGATACCGCGGCCGCGGTGCGCTCCTATGAGCGGGCGGTCGACCTGTACGCGGATCAGGGGTTCTTCAACAACGCGATCGCGCTCTGCGGAAAGATTCTGCGAGTCAACCCCGGTCGAACGCAGACCTACCTCAAGCTGGCCCAGCTCCACGCCCGCAAGAACGTCGTCATCGAGGCCAAGCGGAACCTGATCGAATTCCTCGAACGGATGAACGGGCTCGGACAGCTGGACCAGGCGTTTCAGTCGGTCAAGGAGTTCGCGGATCAGTTCTCGGGGAGCCAGGAAATCCGCATGATGCTGGTCGAGTTGCTGCGCGCGGCTTCGAGGGAAGAAGAGGCGCTCGAGCAGCTCGCCAAGATCGCCGGCGATCTCGAGCTCGCCGGCGGCGGCCCCGCGCATCCTGTGGCGCCGGCCGGCGAGGGCGCAGATGCGGCGGCACCTGCACCCCCACGGCCGACCCCACGGAGCCGGGGCGATCTCGTCTTCCTCGACACCGGGCTCGACGTGCCGACGACGCCGCCCGCGGCGGCGGCGCCCGCGGAGCCGCCCGTGTCCGTGGACGCCCCGCCGCCAGAGGGACTCGAGCTCACTCAGCCGGACTACACGGGTGTCGAGGAGCCGGCGGCGGCGGAGGCACTCGCGGGGCTGGAACAGACGATCGAGGCCGACGCGCCGACCGAGCCCGTCGGCCTGGTGGCGGGACTCGAGCTCGAGACGCCGGCCGCCGATCTCAGCTTCGAGGGGTTGCCCCTCGAGTCGACGGTGCTGCCGATAGACGAAGAGGTGGACGCGGCGCCGGTCGAAGGCCTCCTCGATACCGCTGAGGATCTCGACCTGTCCCTCGCGGCGACCGAGGTGGACTTCACCGAGACGGTGGCGGCCGTGGACGACCTCGATCTCGATTTCATCGAAGACGAGGCGGCGGAGCCATCGCCGTCGGCCACCACGGGGCTGCCGCTGATCGAGGCGGGAGCGGAAGCGGACCCGAGGGCGGAGGACTACGCGGGGGCGCCGGCGGACGAGGTCGCGGAGTTCGAGGACCGGATCGTCGACGATCCGGACAACCCGGATCTCCATCGCGAGCTGGCGGACCGACTGCTGCTCGTGGGCGAGCTGCCCCGCGCCGCGGAGGAGCTGCGGCTCGCGCTCGAAGGCTACGAGCGTGCCGAGGACTGGCAGGGTGCAACGGGGATCGGGGACCGCCTCGTCGCCCTGGAGCCGGACGCGATCCACCATCATCAGAAGCGGGTCGAGCTGGCCTTCCGGACCGGTGAGCGGGCCCCGCTCTTGGATGCCTACCTCTCGCTGGGCGACGCGCTCGGCCGAGCAGGGGCGACCGACAAGGCCCTCGCCGTGTATCGCCGCGTGCAGGAGCACGACCCCGCCAATGATCGCGCATCGGCGGCCGTTACGGCGCTGACCGCGCCCCCGGCCGCACCGGCGAGCACGCCGGCGCCACCGGCGAGTCGGCCGGCCGCATCGATGCCCGCCCTCCCGCCGGCTCCTCCCACACCCCCGCCGCCAGCTCCGCCGCCGGCGGCCGTCGGGAGCGATCCGTTCGTGGACCTCGGCTCGATGATCTTCGAGGAGTCCGCGCCCCGCGACACGCGCATGCGCATCGAGCGCCGCGAGCCGCAGGACGAGGACGAGCAGCGGGAGTTCAAGGAGATCCTGGAGCAGTTCAAGCGCGGCATCGAGCAGAACCTCGATTCCGATGACTACCAGGCGCACTACGACCTCGGCGTGGCGTTCAAGGAGATGGGGCTGCTCGACGAGGCCATCGCGGAGTTCCAGAAGGCCCTGCGGGCGCCCGAGGGCCGCCTCCGCACGTCGGAGGCGCTCGGAATGGCCTTCTTCGAGAAGGGCCAGTTCGCGGTGTCCGAGGCGGTGCTCCGGCGCGCCGTCGATAGCGTCGACGGCGGCGACGAGGCGAAGATCGGCCTGATCTACTGGCTCGGCCGCGCGCTGGAGGCGCAGGGGAAGGGCGCTGACGCCATCACGAGCTACGAGCGCGCGATGGCGGTGGACATCCAGTTCATGGACCTGAGCGAGCGCATCCACCGACTCACGGCGGGGCGGCGCGAATGAGCTCTCAGATCGTCCCGATCACCCTCGCCGATTTGCAGAGTCCGGTGCGCGGCCGGCTCGACCGCGTGCCGCACGAGGTCCGCCGGATCGTCGAGGCGGATTTCGGCCTGATCGCGCAGGTCAACTCGCATCTCTTCCAGATGCAGGGCAAGATGTTCCGCCCGACCCTGCTGTTGCTGGCCGACGAGGCGACCGGGTCGCGCGACCCGCGCACCGTGACCCTCGCCGCGGTGATCGAGCTGATTCACGTGGCGACGCTGGTGCACGACGACTCCGTGGACCACTCGGTGCTCCGGCGGGGCATGCCGACCATCAACTCGCTGTTCAGCCACCAGGTGTCGGTCATCATGGGCGACTACCTGTACTCGCGCGCCGTGATCGAGCTGGTGCGGCTCGACGACCTGGAGCCGCTCCGCGTGCTGAGCCGCGTGACCAACGAGATGACCGTGGGCGAGATGCGGCAGCTCCTGGCGCACGAGCCGCTCCAGTTCTCGGAAGAGGCGTACGACCTCCTGATCCAGGCGAAGACCGCGTCGCTCCTGTCGGGGGCATGCGAGGTGGGCGCCCTGCGCGCGGCGCCCGGCGAGCGCGCCGCGCTCCGCCGCTACGGCGAGGCGCTCGGCATGGCGTTTCAGATCGTGGACGACCTCCTCGACTACGTCGGCGACCCGTCCGTCACCGGTAAGCCGACGGGCTCCGATCTGCGCGAGCACAAGGTCACGCTGCCCCTCATCGCCGCGCTGCCGCGGATGGGCGCGGCGGCCCGCTCGCAGGTGGATGCCCTGATGGACACTCCCGAGCCGGACGACCCGCAGATCGCCGAGGTGGTCGCGGCGGTGGCGGAGGCGGGCGGACTGGACTACGCGCGCGAGCGCGCGCTGCGGCTCGCCCAGCAGGCGGACGGCGAGCTCGATGCGCTGCCGCCGTCGCCCGCGCGCGACGCGCTCCGGGCGGCGATCACCTACGTCGTGGATCGCAGGCGCTGATGGCCGGTCCCCATCGGCCGGGGTTCTACCTCGGGATCCTCGTCGCGGGGTTCATCGGAGGCGGAGCACTCACCGCGCTTCTCCGGCAGACGCTGCCGGAGAGCGCCGCGCGTACGTTCTTCACCAGTACCTGGACGGCCAATTTCGGCCCTGTCTCCGCCGACCTCCTGGTGATAAACTTCACCCTGGGCCCGATCGGTCTGCACGTCTCGCTGCTGGCCCTGATCGGCGTCCTGGTGGCGTACCTGATCGCCCGCTCGATTTTCTAGGGGGTCCCCGTGGGCAACCTCGGTTTTACCGAAATCATGCTGATCATGGTGGTGGTGCTCCTGCTGTTCGGCGCCAAGCGGCTGCCGGAGGTGGGGTCCTCGATCGGCAAGGGCATTCGTGAGTTCAAGCGGAGCCTGACCGACACCACGGAAGCGATCATGGGGCCGGACGAGGCGCAGCGCAATCTCGCCTCGCGCCAGCCGGACGCGCAGAATCAGCAGGCGCCGAACGCGAATAGCGGAGAGCCGAAGCGGCTGTCGCAGTAGGGTGGCTGGCGGACACCGATCGGACTTCGGGCCGTTCCCGAACAGCGAAGGGGGGCATGCATTCATGCATGCCCCCCTTGTGCCATCCTGACCTTCGAAATTGCCTGTCGAATCGCCAGGCCGGCGCTTACGACGTCGGCGCGGGCCCCGCCTGCTGCAGCACCTTCTTCCGATCGTCCACCACCTTGGCGGCCTGCCGCAGGGCCTCGAGGTAGTTCCGCACCCGGTCCTGGCGCGCGAGGTTGATCATCCGCGCGCGATAGGCGTCGAGCTCCTTGAGGAACGCGGCCGAGTCCGCCTTCGTGTGCTCCAGCGTCTTGAGGACGTAGATGCCCTGCTTGGTGTCGATCAGGCCGCTCTGCTGACCCACGTCGAGCCCGAAGGCCGTACCCACCACAACGGGATCGTCCACCGGCGGGCTCACCCGCGAGAACGGCCCAAATTCCTTGTAGGGCAGCTTCATCGAGTCCGCCACGGCCTCGAGCGTTCCCCCCGCCTGGACGCGCTTGAGGAACTCGCGGGCGATCTCACGCCCTCGCTCGAGCTTCTTCTCGGCCCGCGCCTGATAGGCCACGATCTCGCGGACCTGCCCCAGCGGCGGGACGCCTGCGGGCTGAAGGCTGTCCGCCCGGAACACGTAGTAAGCGATCGAGGTCTCGATGACGGGACTCGTCTGCCCCTGCTTGGCCGTCGAGGCCCAGACGCCGGCATCCGGCACCGCCAGGCTGCCCACCTGAACCTTCGTGCCTTCCTGGACCGGCCCTGTCTTGCCGACGGGGAGCTTGAGGGCTCGCGCCACCGTGTCGAGGGCCGCCGGATCCGCCTTGTCCGCGGCGAGCTTCTCGAGACTGTCGGCCTGTGCGTCGAGTTGGTCGCGGTGTGCGCCGGCCACCTCGATCGGAATGAGGATGTGGCGGCCCTTCCTCTTGTCACCCTTCCGACTCGTCATCTCGATGATGTGGAACCCGAACTGCGACAGGACAGGCTCCGACAGGGTGTTGAGCGGGAGCTTGGACGCGGCCGAATCGAAGACCGGATCCATGGCGCCTTTGGTCCACTCACCGAGGTCGCCGCCTTGCGCCGCGCTCACGCTGTCGGATGATTCGCGCCGCGCCACGTCGGCGAACGGGGCGCCGCCGGCGATCTCCGCCCGGACGGAGTCGGCGCGCGCGCGGGCGATCGCGGTGTCGCCGGCGGTCGTGAGCCGTGGGAGCGCCACGAAGCTGAGATACGAGGTCGCGGGCCGGTCGAAGTCGTCGAGGTGCGCCTTGTAATACGCGCTGATCTCGGCATCGCTCAGCTTCACCGCCGTGTCGGGCACGACGTTGCGAGCGATGACGGCCGCGAGGCCGACCTTCACCATCTCGTGCTCGTCGCGGTACTGCTCCCAGAGCGCAGCGTCGGAGAGGTAGATGTCGGCCGTGACGACGCGGAGCAGCTTGGAGCGCTCGATCTGCTCGCGGTACTGGGCCTCGAGGGACGGGAGGTACTGCTGCGCGACGCTGGAGGTGAGCCACCGCTGATACTTGCCGAGGTCGAACTGGCTGTCGGTCTGGAACTCCGGAATCTTCTGGAACTCGGGCGGCGGCGAGTTGCGCATCGCCTCGACGATCTCGTCCTCCGACACCGAGATGCCGCGGCGCTTGTACTCCGCGTCGAGCACGGTGTTCTGGACGAACTGCTCCCAGACCTGGTCTCGGATCTGCTGGTAGTCCTCGAGTCCGAGCGCCCCGGGCGCTTCGCGCTGTCGGGCGTCGATGCTCTGCTGGACGACTGTCTGGTAGGTCCGCGCGTCGATGCTGCGGCCATTGACCTTGCCGACGGCCGTCTTGGTGAGCAGCCCGGTGTTGCCGGTGATGCCGCTCAAGTCGACGACGAGCCAGGCGAAGAACGTGAGGGCCACGACCACCATCAGTGGTTTGGCCGCATTGCGGAAAGCTTGCATAGTACGACGCGACTCCGGACCTATGGGGGACAAAAGAGCCATAAGCTTAAGCACATCAACACAGAACCTCAAGGCGGGGCAGACGTTAGCAGTTGACAGCGCCGGGGTGGCTCGCTACTCTCCCAGACCTCCTGCAATGACTTAGCACGTTTCCCCCCGCGCCGGCTCGAACCTCGACCAGCGGAACTCCGGATGGCACTTAGCGAGATCGAGAAGTTGGAGCGTCGGTACGCCGAAAACCCGCAGGGACTGACGTTCGCTCCCCTCGCCGAAGTCCACCGCAAAAACGGCGACGTGGCCCGTGGCCTCGAGCTGCTCCGGCTGGGTCTGACACTCCATCCCGATTACATCCCGGCCAGCATCGTGCTCGGCCGCTGTCACCTGGACCTCGGCGACCTGCCCGCGGCCGAGGTGGCCTTCAATCATGTGCTCTCGCTGGACGCCGAGAACGTCATCGCCCTCAAGGCGTTGGCCGACATCACCGAGCGACAGGCTCGGTTCGACGAGGCGGAGCGGTTGCTCCGGCTGCTGCTGACCGTCGATCGGAGCAATGACGAGGCCCGCGATCAGCTCGGCCGGGTAGAGGCCAGCCGCCGCCAGGCGGAGACTGCATCCTCCGCCTCGCCCGACGCCGCGCCGGCCGTCACGGCAGAGACCACCCTCGAAGCGGCCGGTGACGCCGCGGGCCTGGCCGAGCCGGCGATGGCCGAGGCGACGACAGCGGAATCGCCCGCGCCCGACCTGGAGGATGCGGAGGAGGAGCCGGCCGCTTTGGCCATGCGCCTGCCGCCGATGCCCGAGCCGCCGCGGGAAGCAACGCTTGCCTGGGTGGAGGATTCCGGCTCGACCGCGGCCGAGGCCCCGCCGCTGGAGCTGGAGGAGCTCGACCTCAGCGCCGGCGACGCCGCCGTGCCGCCGGTGGGCATCGAGCTCGAACAGCCGGTGAGCCTCGACGAGACCGTCGAGCCGCTCTCTGGTCTCGTGGGACGCGAGGATCAAGCCCGTCACGGCGACTCCCGCGATCCATCGGATGGGTGGCAGGTGGAGACCGCCGAGGACATCGTCCTCCAGAGCTCGGGCGGCGGCGAGTTCCAGGTTGCAAACGCCTCGGAGGAGCTGCTCTCTGCTCGTCGACTCCGCGAGCCCGAGCCGCTGATGCCCGAGCGCCCGCCGCTCGAGAAGGAGGAGACCGCGACCGCAGCGCCGCAGCCTCGTTCCTTCGAGCCGGCGTCCGAGCCCGAGGCCGAGGCGGCAGACGAACAGCCGTTGGCAACGACCGATGCCGCGACCGCGGAGCCCGTCGGAGCGGACGAGAGGGTACAGGAGCTGGTGGCGCCGGGAACACCGGCGGCCTGGGCTGCCCCTGTGGCCGAGCCGCCGCGACCTTCCGAGCCTGACCTGGTGGTCACGGAATCCATGGCAGAGCTGCTGCTCCGCCAGGGCCACACCGCCGAAGCACTCACGGTCTTCCGTCATCTGGTGGATCGCACCGGCGAGTCGCGCTTCGAGGAGAAGGTGGCGGAGCTCGAGCGCATGGCCGCGGCACCGGCGTCCGCGGCGGAGCCCGTCACCGCGCCGGCCGCTGGCGAACCGATGACCGTCGCGGCTCCGCCGCCGTTGTACTCGGTGCGCGAGACCCGCGGACAATCGGTCCAGCTGTTTCTTCAAGGACTACTCGCCGGGCGCCTTCCAGCAGCGCCGGCCGGCCCGATGACGCACGCGGAGCCGGCCCGCTCCGTCCAGGATGCCGGCTCGGGCGGCGCGCCAACGCGCCCGGCGCACGACAGCCTCTCGTTGAGCTCGGTGTTCGGCGAGGACTCCACGCCAACACCGCCGGCCGTGCCCGCGAGCGGCGTCACGGCCTCCGGACCGGGCGGCGTGTCGTACGACGAGTTCTTCGGGGGAGCCGGTGAAAGCGGCGCCCGCCCGGCGCGTCCCGCCGACCCGAAGAGCGACGACCTCGACCAGTTTCACGCCTGGCTTCAGAATCTCAAGCGCTGAATGCGCATCAGCGTCCTGAACGGCCCCAACCTGAACCTCCTGGGGCAGCGGGAGCCAGAGGTCTACGGACGCACGACGCTGGCCGAGATCGAAGCGATGGTGCGCGAGGCGGCGCGCGATCACGGGGTCGAGCTGGAATGGCTCCAGACCAACCATGAGGGCGAGCTGGTGGACGCGGTGCAGCGGCTCAAGGGCCGCGCCGACGGCGCGCTGATCAACGCGGCCTCGCTGACGCACACGAGCCTCGCCCTGCGTGACGCGCTGCTGGCCGTGCAGGTCCCCTTCGTCGAGCTGCACCTCTCGAACATTTTCGCGCGAGAGCCCGCGCGGCACCACTCCATGATCGCGGACCTGGCCGTCGGCCTGGTGGCCGGGTTCGGCGCGCAGAGCTACCTGCTGGCCCTGCAGGCGTTGGTGGGCCGACTGCGTGCGGCCTGACCGCCGCGCCGACCGGCAGGCCGCACTGCGGGTCGCGCTGGACGACGAGGGGCTCGACGCCCTCCTCGTCACGCACCTGCCCAACATCCGGTACCTGACCGGGTTCACCGGGTCCGCCGCGCTGCTGCTGGTGCGCGCCTCGAGCACGACACTGATCACCGATTTCCGCTACGCCGTCCAGGCGCCGAACGAAGCAGGCGGCGCCGCGACGGTCGAGATCGATCAGAAGAGCGTGTGGGACCGCCTGGGCCGTGTGCTGGCCGCCGAGCCCCTGGGCGCGATCGGGATCGAGGCGCAGGCGCTCACGGTTCGCGACGCGGAGAGGCTCGGGGGGCTGACCCGGGCGCGCCTGGTGCCCTCGACGGACCTGGTCGAGCGCCTGCGTGCGGTAAAGGCCCCGGAGGAGATCGCGTCGATCCGGGCGGCCGCCGCCCTGGCGCAGGATGCGCTGGGCGAGGTGCTTCCCACCATCCGCGCAGGCCAGGCGGAGCTGGAGGTGGCCGCCGCGCTCGAATCGGCGCTCCGCCGCCGGGGCAGCGAGTGGCACCCTTTCCCCACGATCGTCGCGAGCGGGCCGCGAGCGGCGCTGCCCCACGCGCGCACCAGCACGCGCATCGTCGGGGCCGGGGAGTGGCTGCTGCTTGACTTCGGCGCGCAGGTGGACGGATACTGCGCCGATCTCACGCGAACGATGGTGGTCGGTGGTCGGGCGGACGAGCGCCAGCGGACAGTCTACGATCTCGTGCGCACGGCGCAACGCCGCGCGCTTGACCACCTCCGTGCGGGGATGACCGGACGTGAAGGTGACGCGCTCGCGCGGGAGGTGATCGCGGCGCGCGGATTCGGTGACGCCTTCGGCCATTCGCTGGGCCACGGTCTGGGTCTCGAGGTGCATGAGGCGCCCCGGCTGGCTCCGACGGCCGAATCCGCGCTTCCGCTGCATGCGGTGGTGACCGTCGAGCCGGGCATCTATCTTCCGGGCTGGGGCGGGGTCCGGCTGGAGGACGACGTCCACCTCGGCCCGGACGGCGCAGAGGTGCTCTCCGACGGCCGCACCGACCTGCTCGAGCTGGTGTAACCCATCGACGATGACAACGACGCCGCCAATCCTGGAAACCGGCGCTACCGTGCAGATCCCGCTCTTTCTCGAGGAGGGGCAAGTGATCCGGGTCGACCGCCGCGTAAACGGGCTCGTCACCTCCCTATGACGCCCCAGGACATGAAGCAGCTCGCGGAGCTGCTGCAGAACGTGCCGGGGATGAAGGCCATCGAGCTGCAGGACGTGCAGGGCCTCGCGCAGTTGCTGCGCGATTCGCCGGAGATCGGCTCGATCGAGGTCAAGGGCATGTTCGGTACCAAGGTGGTCATCACCCGTACCGGAAACGGTGTCCCCACCATGGTCGCCGCCCCGGCCCACTATGCTCCGCCCGCCGCGGCCAGCGCCCCGGCCGCGGGGGGCGACGCGGAGACCCGCGAGGCGCCGCGTGCCTCCTCCGCGCTCAAGGACATCAAATCCCCGATGGTCGGGACGTTCTACAAGTCGCCCGAGCCGGGTGCCGATCCCTACGTGAAAGCCGGGACGCGGGTCTCGCCGGGCCAGACGGTGTGCATCATCGAGGCGATGAAGATCATGAACGAGATCGAAGCCGAGATCGCGGGCGTGGTTCGCGAAATCCTCGTGGACGACGCCCAGCCGGTGGAATTCGGCCAGGTCCTTTACCGGGTAGATCCCAATGGCTGAGGCGGGCGGGCAGACGCCGGCGCCCGCTTCGGGGGCGTCGACGTTCAACTTCAAGCAGACCATCGCGCAGATGGTGCAGCGGAACGCGTCCGACCTGCTCCTCAAGGTCGGCCGCCCACCGACGGTCCGGGTGAACGGCGAGCTCCACACGCTCGAGATGCCGCCGGTCAAGCCCGAGGACCTCAAGATGCTGGCCGAGCAGGTGATGACCCCGCGCCAGGTGAAGGAGTTCGCCGAGAAGAAGGAGGCCGACTTCGCCATCGGCGTCCCCGGCGTGGGCCGGTTCCGCACCAACATCTACCAGCAGCGCGGCACGCTGGCCTTCGCCTTCCGGGCCATTCCGTACGAGGTCAAGACGATCGCCGACCTACACCTGCCCGTGGTGCTGGAGGAGATCTCGCTGAAGCCGCGCGGCCTGGTGCTGGTCACCGGCATCACCGGCTCGGGCAAGTCGACCGCGCTCGCGTCGATGATCAACCACGTCAACCAGAACCGCCGGGTCAACGTGATCACGATCGAGGACCCGATCGAGTTCCTGCACCGCGACGTGATGGCCAACATCTCGCAGCGCGAGGTGGGCAGCGACACGCTCTCGTTCGCATCGGCCCTGCGCCACGTGCTGCGCCAGGACCCGGACGTGATCCTGGTCGGTGAGATCCGCGACATGGAGACGCTCGACACGGCACTCAAGGCCGCCGACACCGGGCACCTGGTATTCAGCACGCTCCATACCACCGACGCCACCCAGACGCTCAACCGCATCATCTCCTTCTATCCACCGTATCAGCACCAGGAGATCCGGATGCTGCTCGCCACCGCGCTGCAGGCGGTGGTGTCGCTCCGGCTGGTGCCGCGGGCCGACGGGCGCGGGCGGGTTCCCGGCGCCGAGGTGCTCATCAACACGGCCGCCGTCGCGGACAACATCCGGGACATCGAGAAAGCGCTCAACATTCCCGATCTCATCGCCGAAGGCACCGTCTCCTACGGTATGCAGTCGTTCGACCAGTCGCTGATGAAGTGGTTCAAGGACGGCATGATCTCCTACGAGAGCGCGCTGTTCTACTCGACCAACCCGAGCGAGTTCGCGCTCCGGGTGTCTGGAGTCGACTCGGCATCCGACCGGACGTTCACCGAGATCACGGGTGACGCGTCGGCGCCGCGGGCGCTGGACCTCACGCCCTGATGCTGAAGGGCCGAGGCCCGCGTGTTTAAGAAGGTCCTGATCGCGAACCGCGGGGAGATCGCCTTGCGGGTCATTCGTGCGTGCCGGGAGCTCGGCCTCGAGACGGTGGCCGTGTACTCGGAGGCCGACCGGGAGTCGCTGCACGTCCGCTTCGCCGACGACGACGTCTGCATCGGGCCGCCGCCGAGCCGGAGCTCGTACCTCAAGATCCCCAACATCATCGCCGCCGCCGAGATCACCGGCGCCGACGCCATCCACCCGGGCTACGGCTTCCTGGCCGAGAACGCCGAGTTCGCCGACACCTGCAAGGCCTCGAACATCACGTTCATCGGCCCGAGCGGCGATCAGATCCGCCAGATGGGCGACAAGGCCACGGCCCGCCGCCTGGCCTCGGAGGCCGGCGTGCCCACCGTGCCTGGCTCGCCGGGCACCATCGACGACCCCGACGAGGCGCTGGCCTTTGCCGAGTCGATCGGCTTTCCGGTCATCATCAAGGCGACCGCGGGCGGGGGCGGGAAGGGGATGCGGATCGCCAACGAGGCGGAACAGTTCCCGCAGCTCTTCGGCCTGGCGCAGAACGAGGCCCTGGCCGCGTTCAACAACGGCGCGGTGTACGTCGAGAAGTACATCGAGCATCCGCGCCACGTCGAGATTCAGGTCATGGGCGACACGCACGGCAAGGTCGTCCACCTCGGCGAGCGCGACTGCTCGGTGCAGCGGCGCCACCAGAAGCTCATCGAGGAAAGCCCGAGCCCCGCGCTCACATCGGACCTGCGTGAGCGGATGGGCAACGCCGCCGTGGCGTTGGCGTCGAACATCGCCTACGTCGGCGCGGGGACGCTCGAGTTTCTGCTCGACACGGACGGCTCGTTCTACTTCATGGAGATGAACACCCGGATCCAGGTGGAGCATCCGGTCACCGAGATGGTGACCAGCTTCGACCTCGTCAAGGAGCAGATCAGGGTCGCGGCCGGAGAGCCGATCAGCTTCCAGGGGGACGGGCGGCGTCTTCGCGGGCACGCGATCGAATGCCGTATCAACGCGGAAGATCCCTACCGGAACTTCCAGCCCTGTCCGGGCCTCATCACCGCCTACCACCCTCCGGGCGGTCCCGGGGTGCGCGTGGACACCCATGTCTACGCCGGATATACGGTGCCGCCGTATTACGACTCGCTGCTCGCCAAGGTGATCGTGCACGGCAACGACCGCGAGGAGGCTCTCACCCGGATGGGCCAGGCGCTGGACAGCTTCATCCTCGAAGGGGTCACCACGACGATCCCGTTCCTCGCCCGCGTGATCCGGCATCCCGACTTCGCCGCCGGCCGCGTCGACACCCGATTCCTCGAGCGCGAGTCCCACCTCCTCCGGCCCGAGGCATGAGGATCGACGTCGTCTTCGCGCCGGCCGGCCTCGCGCCCGCGGCGGTCCAGGGCCGCACGGCGTTCGTCATCGACATCCTGCGCGCCACGACCTCGATGTGCGCCGCGCTCCATCACGGCGCCAAGGCGCTCATTCCGGTGGCGTCGACCGAGGAGGCGCTCCGGCTCGCCCAGACGATCGGCAGCACGGACGTGCTGCTGGCCGGCGAGAAGCAATGCCTCCGCATTCCGGGGTTCCACCTCGGCAATAGCCCGCTGGAGATGACCGAACCGGCGGTGCGGGGGAAGACGCTGATCGTCACCACCACCAACGGCACCAAGGCGCTGCTGGCGTGCCAAGGCGCGGCGGCGGTGTTTGGCACGTGCGCCGCGAACCTGGGCGTCGCCGCCGAGAGGGCGCGCGAGACGCTCGAGCGCGACGCTGACCTGCTCATCGTCTGCGCCGGTCGGGACGGGGCCTTCTCGCTCGACGACGCCTACTGCGCGGGCCGTTTGATCGCCGCGGCTCTGGGAAGCCACGGGTCGCGACGCGGCCTCAACGACGCGGCGATCGCGAGCCTGGATCTCGTCCGCCGGTATGGCGAGAACTGGGAGCGCCCCCTCCGTCGCAGCCGCGCAGGCCGCGAGCTGATCAAGCTCGGTCTGCTGGACGACGTGCTCGACGCCGCGCGCCTCGACGTCTATCCTGTGCTGGCGCATTTCCACGAACGCCGGGTGACCCTCGCAGCAGTGCCGGTATGAGCTCCGATTCACGCCGGCGGCTGGGCGCGATCACCGCCCTCGTCGTCGGTCTCTTCGTCGGCCTGACCCTCCTGCCGTTCCCGCTGACCGGCCCGATCGGCCACTCCCTGGGCCAGACACTCTGGGAGTGGCTCGGGGCGGGCGCACTCGGCATCCCGTTGCTCGGCATCGGGCTCGCGCTCGCGGGGTTCGAGCGCCTGGGCAACCTCGACATGAAGCGCTCGGCATTTCTCATCGTCGGCCTGAGCGTGCTGCTGCCCTATCTCGCCGGCGTGCTCGGACACGTCACCGTGTTCGACATCGACAACGGTCGCTTCCTCGGCAAGATGGTTGGCGCCCTCCCCGGCTTCTTCGCGGTCGCCATTCCGCGCGGCATCGGCCCCGCGGGCGCGGTGCTGGCGGGATTCCTCGCGCTGTCGGCACTGACCCTCGGCACGTTCGCCTGGCATCCGCTGCAGCGTCTCGAGCGCCAGCCGCAGGCACCGGCGGCGGCCAAGGGCGAGATCGCGAAGGGCGAGGGCAGACGGAAGACGGCCAAGGACGCCCCCAAGGAGACGCCGGAGGCGGCCGAGCTCCAGGTGGCCAAGGCGCGAGACGAGCCGAAGACGGCGCCCAAGCCCGATGGCAAGCCGACCAAGGCCAAGTCGGCGAAGAAGCCCGAGCCCCGCCGCGCGCCGGGCGACAAGGACCTGGGGCCCGTCTGGGAGGTCGAGCTGCTGGAGGCGCCGCGCACCAGGGGCATCGACGCCGGCGAGGGTGAGCTCGACGTTCTGCAGGAGCGTCTCGAGGAGACGTTGGCCGAGTTTAAGGTGGAAGGCGACGTGGCCGGCCGGACCACCGGTCCGGTCGTGACGCAGTACGGCGTCCGGCTCCGGCCGGGCGTGAAGATGAATCGGCTGGTGAACCTGGCCGACGACCTCGCGCTCAAGATGAGCGCGCGGTCCATCCGGGTCGCACGCATCCCGGGCCGGGACATGGTGGGGGTCGAGGTCCCGAACCCCAAGTCGCGCGTGGTCGTCCTTCGCGAGCTGCTGGAGGACGATCTGTGGAGCGGCGAAGAGCGGCTTCTGCCGGTCGCGCTGGGCCTGGACCTCGAAGGCCGCCCGGTCATCGCCGACCTCGCCAAGATGCCGCACCTGCTCATCGCGGGCGCCACCGGCACCGGCAAGTCCGTCGGGATCAACGCGATCATCACGTCGCTCATCTACCACTACCAGCACAAGGAGGACCTGCGCCTCCTGATGATCGACCCGAAGATGGTGGAGCTGTCCATGTATAAGGACCTGCCCCATCTCCGTCATCCGGTCGTCACCAACAACAAGGAAGCCGCGCGGGTGCTCAAGTGGGCCGTCGGCGAGATGGAGCGGCGCTACGCGCTGCTCGAGGCCAACGGCGCGCGCAACATGACCGAGTTCAATCGCAAGGTGCTCGAGGGGAAGTCGCTCCGGCATCCGGCGCCGCGGCGCGTGACGCTCACGGACATCGCCGCCGAGGCGCCGGACACGCCGCCGCCACCGCCCGAGGCCGAGGCGTACACCGAGGGCAAGCTGCCGCTGATCGTGGTCGTGGTGGACGAGCTGGCGGACCTGATGATGACGGTCCAGTCCGAGGTGGAGACGCCGCTTGCCCGCCTGGCGCAGAAAGCACGCGCGGTCGGGCTGCATCTCATTCTCGCGACGCAGCGGCCGTCGGTGAACGTCATCACCGGGCTCATCAAGGCCAACTTCCCGAGCCGGATCGCCTTCCGGGTGGCGTCGAAAGTGGACAGCCGCACCATCCTCGACCAGAACGGCTCGGAGGCGCTGCTGGGCAAGGGCGACATGCTATTCCTCGAGCCGGGGAAGAGCGAGCCGATGCGGCTCCAGGGTGCCTACATTTCCACGGAGGAAAGCGAGAAGATCCTGGAGCGGTACCGCCAGTGGAAGGTGGAGCGAGACCAGCGCGGAGTGGTCGAGTCCGCCGAGACCAATATCCTCGACGAGGTGCCCGAGGGCGAGGGCGAAGGGGCCGGGGAGGGGGCAGCCGAGGCCGGTGAGCGCGATCCGCAGTTCAAGGAGGCCGCCATCGCCTGCGTCCAGAACCAGGGTGGCTCGACGTCTCTGCTGCAGAGGAAGCTCGGTATCGGCTACGGGCGAGCGGCGCGCATCATGGATCAGCTCGAGGAGGCGGGGATCCTCGGGCCGGCGAACGGCAGCAAGCCGCGCGACGTCCGCATCGGGATCGACCAGATCGAGGAGTACTGCAGCTAGCTCTTTTCCCCCTCCACATCGCGGAGTCGACCGTGACGCGCCGCCCTCTCCCGCCCATCGTGCCCGGCACCCTGCTGCTGGTGCTCCTCGCGAGCGGACCGCTCCACGCCCAGGACGACGGCGCCCGCCGCCTAGTCGGCTCTCTTCTCGAGGACACGCCGCTCGTCCAGGACCTGCAGACCCTCACCGACGAGATCGGCGGCCGGACGACGGGCTCGCCGGCCAACCTCAGAGCCGTCGACTGGGCCGTCGGACGGTTTCGCGAGGCCGGCGTCACGGTCCGGCGCGAGCCATTCACGATGCCGGGGCTCTGGCTCGAGCGCTCGGCCTCCGCGACGGTGAAGGGCGAAGGCGTCTAGTTCCGTCCCAGGATCGCCGCGCTCCCGTTCTCGACCGGCACCCCGGCGGCCGGCCTCACCCTCCCATTGGTCGACGCCGGGGCGGGGGCCGAGGCGGACTTCACGCGTCTGGGCACCGCGGCACGGGGCGCTTTCGTCCTGATCGAGACGGAAGAGCTGCACGACATCGATGGGCTCTTCAAGGAGTACAACGAGGCGGTCGGTATCGAGCGTCGGGCGTTCGCGGCGGGGGCGACTGGCCTGGTGTACATGTCTTCCCGGCCGAACGATCTGCTCGCGAGGCACAACGCCTCGACCGGCCTGGCGACGACCCACCCGATGATGATGATGGAGCGCGACGCGGCCGCCCGCGCGCTCCGCCTGTTGCGCGCGGGCAAGCGGCTCACGCTCACGGCCGCGCTCGACGTGCAGTCCGGCCCGGCGTACGAGAGCTACAACGTGATCGGCGAGATCCGGGGCCGTTCGAGGCCGGACGAGATCGTGCTCATCGGCGCACATCTCGACTCCTGGGACCTGGGCACGGGGGCACTCGACAACGGCGCAAACGCGATGATGGTGCTCGACATCGCGCGTCAGATGCACCGGCTCGGTCTCGTCCCGGAGCGGACCATCCGCTTCGCCCTGTGGAGCGGGGAGGAGCAGGGCCTGCTCGGCTCCTTCGGCTACACCGTGGCCCATCGAGATGAGCTGGACCACACCGTCATGGCGTCGGCGTACGACATCGGCACGGGGCGGATCACCGGGTTCTTCACCGGAGGGAGGTCGGACCTCCTCGAGCCGCTCGCTCGGGCGTTGACGCCGGTCGCCGGACTCGGGCCGTTCACGCCCATCAACCTTCCCATCGTCGGCACCGACAACTACGACTTCATGATGCAGGGCGTCGCGAATCTCGTCGGCAACCAGGAATCGGCCAACTACGGACCCAACTACCACGCCCGCTCGGACGAGTTCGGCCGGGCCGACCTGCGGCAGCTTCGCCTGAACGCCGCCATCGCGGCGGCGGTGACGTGGGGCTTCGCCAACGGCGACCTGGCGCTGCCCCGCCAGACCGCGCCGCAGGTGGATTCGTTGGTCCGCAACACCGATCTGTCGGACCAGATGAAGACGTTCGGCGTCTGGGACGACTGGAACGCGGGAAGACGGGGACGACGGCCGTAGCGCCGCAGCATCGCGCCCTTCGATCGCCGAAGGATCAGCTCAGACATCATCATCGCACGGCGATTTCACGCCACCGTTCCCGCCGGAATGGTGGCGACCGTCCGCGTGCGTGCCGCTACCGTGCGGCATGCCTGCGCGGCCCCCGTTCGTTCCCAGCCACGAGTGGAAGGATGCGCGTCAGCGCTGCGGACTGTGGGGCGAGCGCCTCGCGATGACGTACCTCGTCGGGCGCGGCTGGTCCATCGAGGCCCATCGGTTCCGGCTGGGCCACCAGGAACTGGATCTGGTCGCGCGGCAGGGCGCGCTGGTGGCGTTCATCGAGGTGAAGACGCGCACGTCGTCGGCCTGGGGCTCACCGGCGGAGAGCGTGCACTGGCGAAAGCGGCGGACCATCACGCGGGTGGCGGAGGTCTGGCGGGAGCGGCATGGACGGGTAGGGGACGTCTTCCGGTTCGACGTGATCGAGGTGTTTCGCCGCGGCGGCCGGGGCCGGGTCGAGCACTTGGAGGATGCCTGGCGAGGATGATACGTTATGTGACTCAAAATCGGTCACGAGAGAACTATTGATTCGGCAATCGTTCGGTATTACATTGGCTCGCAGCTACTGATGTGTAGCAAAATCGGTCACAACAACATTCCAGAGGATCGCCATGGCCGCAGAAGAATCCCGGCTCGACGCCGACCGCCGAAAGGCCCTCGGGCTCGCCATCTCCCAGATCGAGAAGCAGCTCGGCAAGGGCTCCATCATGCGGATGGGCAGCGAGTCGGCCCGGGTGAAGGTGGCCGCCATCCCCACCGGCGCCATCAACCTCGACGCCGCCACCGGCGTGGGCGGCATCCCGCGCGGCCGGATCACCGAGATCTACGGCCCCGAATCCTCCGGCAAGACCACGCTCACCCTTCATCTCGCGGCCAATGTGCAGAAGGCGGGCGGCGTCGCCGCCTACGTGGACGCGGAGCATGCGCTCGACATCGAGTACGCCAAGAAGCTGGGCGTCAACGTCGAGGACCTCCTCGTCTCGCAGCCGGATACCGGCGAGCAGGCGCTCGAGATCGTCGAGATCCTGGTGCGCTCGGGCGCGGTGGACATCGTGGTCATCGATTCGGTCGCCGCCCTCGTCCCCAAGGCCGAAATCGAGGGCGAAATGGGCGACAGCCATGTCGGCCTCCAGGCCCGGCTCATGAGCCAGGCCCTCCGGAAGCTGGCCGGCGCCATCAACCGCTCCAATTGCGCCGTGGTCTTCATCAACCAGCTGCGTGAGAAGATCGGCGTGATGTTCGGTAACCCGGAGACCACCACCGGCGGGAAGGCGCTCAAATTCTACGCCTCGCTCCGCCTCGACATCCGCCGCATCGGGCCCGTCAAGGAGCGGGAGGTGGTCATCGGCAATCACGTGCGCGTGAAGGTCGTGAAGAACAAGGTCGCACCGCCGTTCCGCCAGGCGGAGTTCGACGTGATGTTCGACGAGGGCATCAGCCACACTTCGCTGCTGGTGGATCTCGCCTCCGAAGCGAACATCATCCAGAAGTCCGGCGCCTGGTACTCCTACGGCGATCAGCGCATCGGCCAGGGCCGGGAGAATGCCAAGCTGTTCCTGCGCGACAACCCGCCGCTCATGGCGGAGGTCGAGGGCAAGGTGAAGGAGCTGCTCGGCATGCACGCCGGCGTGAGCGCCGGCACCGGTACCGCCGCGGACGACGACGAGTGACCCTGCCGGTTCTCACGGGCCTCGAGCCGGATCCGCGGCGCCCCGGTACGCTTCGGGTCACGGTCGATGGCGTCCGGTTCGGAGTGGTGTCGATGGAGCTCGCCGAGGCGGCCGGACTCGCGGTGGGCCGCACGGTGGATGCCGAGCTGCACGAACGACTCGTCGCCGCGGCGGACGCGGAAGGCGCGTTCCGGACGCTCCTCCGGGCGCTCGAGCGCCGCTCGTTCGCGCGGACCGATCTCGCCCGCAGGCTGATCCGCAAGGGTCACCCGCGGCCCGCGGTGGAGTCCGCCGTGGAGCGCGCCACCGCGCTCGGGCTGCTCGACGACGCGGCGTTCGCCGTGTCGTACGTGCAGACGCGCGCACAGCGGGGGCGCGGTCCGTCGCGCCTCACGCGTGACCTGCTCGCGATGGGGGTCGAGCGCGCGCTCATCGATCGTGCGCTCGCCGCGGAGTGGCCGGAGGGGAGCGATCGCACCCAGGTGCCGGCGGCGCTCGCCGCCAAACGAGCCGCCCAGCTGGGCGATCTGCCGCGGTCCGTCAAGCGGCGGCGCGTCCTGGCCTATCTCGCGCGGCGCGGATTTTCCGGACGTGACATCACCGATCTGGTCGCGCGGGTCGTGGACGCACGGGTCGGAGCGCGCTGATCTTTCGGAGCTGGCCGGCTTCCCTCCGCCAGCCGGTCCTCTCGGCTTCGCATTCCGCTCACGTTCGCGCACACTCCGACCATAGCCCCTAAGTCGGGGCCGGACTATATTTTCCCCCCATGCAGTCCGCCAGGATCAGACGCCTATTCCTCGACTTTTTCGTCGCCAAGGGGCACCGTGAGGTGCCTTCTTCGTCACTGGTGCCTGCCGACGATCCGACGCTGCTGTTCACCAATGCCGGCATGGTGCAGTTCAAGCGCACCTTCCTGGGGCAGGAGCGGCGCGACTATGCGCGTGCCACCACCTGTCAGAAGTGCGTCCGGGCAGGGGGAAAGCACAACGACCTCGAACAGGTGGGCCACACCAAGCGGCACCACACCTTCTTCGAGATGCTGGGGAACTTCTCCTTCGGCGACTACTTCAAGCGCGACGCCATCGACTTCGCGTGGGAGTTCGTCACCAGCCCGGCGTATCTCGGCATTCCCGCCGACCGGCTGCGGGTCACCGTGCACCATACGGACGACGAGGCACGCGGCTACTGGCGCGACGTCGCGGGCCTGCCCGACCACCGCATCTACGGGCTGGGTGACAAGGACAACTTCTGGCAGATGGGTGATACTGGCCCGTGCGGGCCGTGCACCGAGATCTACGTGGACCTCGAATGGCGCCCGGGCGACCGCCCCGTCGAGATCCCGCAGGCCGAGTTCGAGGAGCTGGCGGAGGCCGGGCGGTTTCTGGAAATCTGGAACCTGGTCTTCATGCAGTTCGACCGGTCCGCGGACGGGACCCTCACGCCGCTCCCCAAGCCCTCGGTGGACACCGGCGCCGGCCTCGAGCGCATTGCCGCGGTCATGCAGGGCGAGGACGACAACTTTCACACCGACGCGTTCCAGCCGCTCATCGACCGCGTGGGCGAGCTTGTGGGACGCCCCTACGATCGGGCGTCGGAGGAGCGCGCGTCCTACCGCGTGCTGGCCGACCATGCTCGCGCGGTGAGCTTCCTGCTGGCCGACGGCGTGTACCCGAGCAACGAAGGGCGCGGGTACGTGTTGCGCCGCATTCTCCGCCGGGCGGTGCGCCACGCCTGGCTGCTCGGGCGCCGCGAGCCGACGCTGGCGCCGCTCACCGACGTGGTCGTCGCCGAGATGGGCGACGTCTATCCGGAGCTCGAGGCCAAGGCCGGCTACCTGCGCGAGGTCACCGAGAACGAGGAGCACCGGTTCCTCGAGACGATCGAGGGCGGGTTGCGCCGTCTCGAGGAGATCTTCGCGTCGGGTGGGCGCCAGATCTCCGGTGACGATGCGTTCAAGCTTTACGATACGTTCGGCTTCCCGATCGATCTCACCGCGATCATCGCCGAGGAGCGGGGCGTCAGCGTGGACACGGCGGGCTTCGAGCGGGCGCTCGAGGGACAGCGGACCCGCTCCAGGACCGCGCGCACCTCCGGCAAGACCACCGCGGGCGCCCCGGCGGTCCACACCTCCCAGGCCGGCAAGTGGCGTAGCGTCAAGCGAGGCAAACAGAAGTTCGTAGGCTATCAGTCCACCGAGGCGGACACCGACATCCTCGCGTTCCGGCAGGACGGACCGCGAGTGGACCTGGTGCTGCGCGAGAACCCGTTCTACGCCGAGTCCGGCGGTCAGGTGAGCGACGTCGGCGCGGTGGGGGGCTCAGGCTGGTCCGTGCCGGTGGACGCGGTGCGGAAGGACGCCAAGGGCACCATCGTGAGCGGGACCTTCGAGCGGACGTTCGAGCCCGAGATCGTCCGTGCCGAGGTGGACGCGCCGCGGCGCCACGACATCGAGCGGAACCACAGCGCGACTCATCTGGTGCACCACGCCTTGCGCAAGCACCTCGGCACGCATGTGCGGCAGCAGGGCTCGCTCGTCGAGCCGGGCCGCCTGCGCTTCGACTTCTCGCACCACGGGCCGATCGACCCGCCGACCTTGCAGGCGATCGAGGAGGACGTGAGCCGTCTCGTGCTCTCGAACGATCCGGTGACCACGCGCGAGATGGCCTACCCCGACGCGCTGGCGCTCGGGGCGATGGCGTTCTTCTCGGAGAAGTACGGGGACCGGGTGCGCGTCGTGCAGATGGGTCCGTCAATCGAGCTCTGTGGAGGCACGCACGTCCGCACCACGGGCCAGATCGGCACCTTCCGATTCTTGGGGCAAAGCGGCGTCGCGGCCGGCGTGCGTCGGATCGAGGCCGTGACGGGGACGGGCGCGCTTCGCGCCGTGCGCGAGATCGAGCAGCGTCTGGCCCGGGTCGCCGAGGCGCTCAAGGCGCAGCCCGAGCACGTCGTCCGGCGGATCGAACAGCTGCTCGAGGAGCGTGACCGGCTGGAGGCCCGTCTGGCGGACGCGCTCAAGTCGGGCGGCGGCGCGGCGATTGCCGGCGACACCGCGGAGGTCCGGGGCGTGCAGGTCACCATCGCCGAGGTTGCGACGGACGACCGGGGCGAGGTGGGCCAGATCGCGGACCGGTTCCGCGAAGGCAAGCGGAACTCGGTGCTCGTGCTGTTCAGCAACGCGGGCCGCGGGGCGATCCACGTGGCCTTGACGGACGATCTGGTGGGCGCCGGGCGCAAGGCCGGCGACCTGGTGAACCGCATCGCCGCCCTGAGCGGCGGCAAGGGCGGTGGCCGACCCCACTTCGCCTCCGCGGGCGCGGGCGACCCGTCGAAGCTGGCCGCCGCGCGGGCGGCCGCGCAGGGGGTCGTGTCCGCATGGCTCTCGGACGCGGCGGCGTGACACTCTCCGAGTGGCTGGACCGCCACACCGCCGCCGCGCCGGCGGCGCTGCGCGACCGGGTTCGCCAGCACGCGCTGGCCGTGCGAGCCGAGGCCTCGATTCCGACGACGCTCGCAACCGCGGGCGCCCAGGCGCTGTCTGGTGTGGTGGCCCACCCCGGCGATCGCTCCGTGGCGCTCGACCTCCTCGCGGCGGATGCGCTCATCACCCTGGCCCTGCTTGCGCAGGCGGAGCAGGCGCCGGCGGCGCTCGGCGCTTTCGCCACCTCGCTGCTCCAGGCCTCGCGACCCGGCACGTGATCGACCTGCACTCCCATCTGCTGCCCGCGGTCGATGACGGCTCCCGAACGGTGGAGCAGTCGGTCGAGGTGCTGCGGCAGATGGCGGAGCGGGGCATCACCGACGTCTGCCTCACGCCCCATCTCCGAGCCAATGAAACGGTGGACGCGCCGCCCGCACGCCACGACCAGGCGTTCGCGGCGCTTCGCGCCCAGGCGCCGGAGCTCCCGCGGCTTCACCGTGGCGCGGAGGTCATGCTGGACCGACCACTGCCGGTCGAGCCCGATCGCATGCGGCGCATCACGCTCGGCGGCACGCACTACATCCTCGTGGAGTTTCCCCGGCTCGTCGCCGCGGATGCCGTCACCAACGCGCTCACCCGCGTGCGCGACGCCGGCCTCGTGCCGGTGCTGGCTCACCCCGAACGCTACGGCTGCTGCTCCGTCGAGGCGGTCGCGTTCTGGCGGGGCCTGGGGGCGCGCATGCAGGTGGATGCCACCACCCTGCACTCGCCGCAGACGCGCGGGCAGCGTGCGCGCCAGCTGGTCGCGGCCGGACTCGCGGACATCCTCGCGGGAGACAATCACGGTGATGATCGCACCATCGCGGGGGGCGCTGACTTCCTCCGCGCCCTCGACGGCGAGACCCAGGCCGAGCTCCTCACGGTGCGCAATCCCGGGGCGATCCTCCGGGACGAACCGCTGATCGACGTCCCGCCGCTGGAGATCCGCCGGACCTGGATGCAGCGCCTGCGCCACCTGCTCGGAGGCGACCAGTGAGCGCACAGCGGATCGAGGCCGCGCTCGACCGTCTCGCGTCGCTCGCGGGCGCAAGCAAGTTCCTGGCGCCGCAGCTCGCTCGCGTGGCCGACCGCTACGTGGCGGTCCTCCGCGGCGGCGGCACGCTCTACTTCTGCGGCAACGGCGGCAGCGCTGCTGACGCGCAGCACCTGGCGACCGAGTACGTGGTGCGGTACGCCGCGGACCGCCGACCACTCGCGGCGGTCGCCCTCACGACGGACACATCGATCCTGACCGCGGCGGGCAACGACCTCGGCTTCGACCGGATCTTCGCCCGCCAGGTGGAAGCCCACTGCAGGCCGGGCGACCTGCTGGTGCTCCACAGCACGAGCGGCAAGAGCCCCAACCTGCTCGAGGCCGCCCGCGCGGCCCGCACCCTCGGCGCGGCGACCGTGGGCTTCCTGGGCCGGGGCGGTGGGGAGCTGGCGAAGGCGGTGGACGAGGCCGTGGTGGTGCCCGCCGACGAGACCGGGCTGATCCAGGTCCTCCACCTCGCGCTCGAGCACATCGTCGTCGAGCTGGTCGAGGCATCGCTCCTCGGCGGCTCGTGAGGCTCCGATGATCTCGCTCGCGGGCCGCACGGCGCTCGTCACGGGCGGGAGCCGAGGCATCGGGCGCGCCACCGCGCTGCTCCTGGCCCGGGCCGGCGCGGACGTCGCCATCACCTATCACACGCGCGACACGGATGCCGAGGCGGTCGGAGCGGAGATCCGAACGCTCGGCCGCCGGGCGGCCGTCTTCGGCGGCGACCTGGCCGATCCCGCAGTCGTGGAGGCAATGGCGGACGGCGTGGGCCGGGCGTTCGGCCGGCTCGACTGCTTCGTGGCCAACGCCGGTATCTGGCCGCCGGCCGACGTGCCCCTCGGCGCACTGTCAGTGGAGCGGTGGCGGGCGACGATGTCGGCCAATCTCGATGCGATCTTCCTGAGCACGAAGGCCGCGCTCGGCCTGATGGGCCCGGGTGGGCGGGTCGTGCTCGTGTCGAGCACGGCGGGTCAACGCGGGGAGGCCTACCACGGCGACTACGCGGCGACGAAGGGCGCCGTCATCGCGCTCACCAAGTCGCTGGCGATCGAGTACGCGCCCGACATCCTGGTCAACTGCGTGGCTCCGGGCTGGGTCGATACGGACATGTGCATTCCGGCGTTCGAGGGCGAAGGCCGGTCGCGGGTGGAGGCCACGATCCCGCTGCGACGGATCCCAGCGCCCGAGGACATCGCGGGGCCGATCCTGTTTCTCTGTAGCGACCTCGCGCGCCACGTCACCGGCGAGATCGTCAACGTGAACGGCGGAAGCGTCCTGTGCGGGTGAACGGGGAAGGGGCCGGCGTGCGCGAACGGTGCCTCGCGTCGGCCGAGGTGGCGGCATGATTCATCTGCTGTTCACCGGCGGCACCATCTCCATGCAGCGCGACGTCGCCGCGGGGGGCAACGTGCCGACGCACGGGGGCGAGGCGCTCGTGAGCTTCGCGCCGGGACTCGACGAGATCTCTCCGTTCCGCATCGAGAACTGGGCCAAGCTGCCCGCCTGTCATCTCGGGCAGGATCGCCTGTGGGCGCTGCGCGAGCGCGTGCGCGAGATCGCCGAGGGCGGCGAGGTTGGCGGCGTCGTCATCACGCATGGGACCGACACGATCGAGGAAACGGCGTACTTGCTGGCCAGGACTCTGCCCGCCGGCGTGCCGGTGGCCATCACCGGCGCGATGCGGACGTCGAGTGACGAAGGATGGGACGGCCCGCGGAACCTGCTCGACGCCGCGCGCGTGGCCGCGAGCCCGGAGAGCGCGGGACGAGGGACCATGGTGGTGTTCAATGGCCAGATTTTCGCCGGCGAGACGGCGGTCAAGACCCACGCCACCGACCTGGCGGCATTCTCGGCGCCCCACGCGGCGCCGATCGGGCGGGTCGAAGGCGGCCGGGTCACCTTCGGCGCCGTGTCGCCCAGGCGGGCGCCCCCCACGCGGCCGGAGCACCTCGGCGCGCGCGTCGCGCTGGTCTCACTGGTCGTGGGCGACGATGGCACGCTGCTCGACCTCGCCCGACCCGAACACGACGGTGTCGTCGTCGAGGCGTTCGGCAGCGGGAACATGCCGCCGGGCGCGGTGCCCGCCGTGCGGCGCTGGCTGGATGAAGGCAAGCCGGTCGTTCTGGCGACGCGGTGCGCCCAGGGGGAGGTCACGCCGATCTACGCGTTCGAGGGCGGGGGCGCGCGCACGGTGGCGATGGGTGCGATTCCGGCCGGTCCCCGCACGCCGTCGCAAGCACGCATGGAGCTGGTCCTGGCGCTGTCGGCCGGCGTGGCGTACGGGGGTCGATGAGCGCGCCGACCGCTCCGGCGATGCCGGAGGAGGTGCTCGAGATCGCCCGGACGCTCGAATCGGCCGGGCACGAGGCCTGGTGCGTCGGCGGCGCCCTTCGCGACACCCTGTTGGGCCACCCGCACACCGACTACGACTTCGCCACGTCGGCCACGCCGGCCCAGGTCCTCGCGTTGTTCCGACGCACGGCGCCCGTCGGCGAGAAGTACGGCACCGTGGGCGTGCTGGACCGCCACCGGGTGCTCCACGAAGTAACCACCTTCCGCCGCGACGTCACGACCGACGGGCGCCATGCGGTCGTGGCGTACGGAGTTTCGCTCGAGGACGATCTCGCGCGGCGAGACTTCACCATCAACGCCATCGCCTATCATCCGATCCGCCACGAGTGGCGCGATCCGTACGGCGGCCGCGCCGACCTCGATCGCGGCGTGCTCCGGGCGGTCGGCGATCCAGCGCAGCGCTTTCGCGAGGACTATCTGCGCATCCTGAGGGCCGTTCGCTTCGCGGCCCGGTTCGGATTCGCCATCGAGCCCGCCACGTGGGCCGCCGCGGTGGAGTCGGCGCCGGGGCTGGCCCAACTCTCTGCGGAGCGCGTCCGGGACGAATGGGTCAAGGGCCTTCGCACCGCGCGCGCCGTCCCGGAGCTGGTGGATCTGTGGGTTCGCATCGGAGCGGCACAATGGTGGATGCCCGAGCTCACGGCCGCGCCCGCCGAGCGGGTGGCGCGGACCGGTGCGGCCCCGCTCGAGCGCCGCGATCCGGTCCTGCTCACCGCCCTCCTGGTCGATGACGCCGCCGACGTGCTGCGCCGCCTCCGGGCGTCGAACGCCGAGATCGAGCGCGCGGCCGCCATGGGGCGAGGGCCGGCCGCGCCCGCCGGCAGCGACCCGCGCGCCGTGCGCCACTGGCTCTCCACCGTGGGCAAGGCGGCCGACGATCTGATGGCGCTCCACGCGCTGCGCACCGGCAGCCCGGTGCCGTGGGCGGATGCGGTCGCGCACACGCGGGCACGCCGTGATCCCCTCGCCCGCGGTGACCTGGCGGTGAGCGGCCGCGACCTCCAGGCACTCGGCGCCGCCGGCGCGCGCATCGGGGAGGTGCTGGGCCTCCTGCTGGACCGTGTGCTGGACGATCCGTCACTCAACACGCGCGACGCGCTGCTGGCGCTCGCCCGGGAGTCGCTGTGAGTCCCCTGGTGTTCGCGCTCGCCGCGGCCCTCGGCAACGTCGCCGGCGCGCTCGCCGTGGTGCGCGGTGAGCGCCGCAGTCTGCGTTTCATCGACGCCTGCCTCGCGTTCGGAGCGGGCTTCATGCTGGCGGTGGCGACACTGGGCGTGTTGCCGGAGGTGATGCGCACCTCGCCGAGCGCCGCGGTCTATGTGCTCGGCGGGTATCTCGCCGTGCATCTGGCCCAGCACGTACTGACTCCACACTTCCACTTCGGCGAGGAGACCCATCGCGTGAGCGCCACGGCCGGGATTTCGGCGCTCCTGGGCCTCACGCTGCACACGTTCTTCGACGGCGTCGCGATCGCGACCGGATTCCTGGTCTCGGGGCGGCTCGGCGTTCTGCTTTTCCTGGCCGTACTGCTGCACAAGCTCCCCGAAGGGGTCACCATCGCCAGCGTGATGGTGGCCGGTGGGCAGGGACGCGGCCGGGCGATCGGCGGCGCCGCGGTCCTCGGCGTGGCGACAGTGCTTGGGGTGCTCCTGACCGAGCAGATAGCGCCGACTGGCGCGGCACGGCCTCGCGGTGTCGGCGGGTGTGACGCTGTACGTAGCGGCGTCCAACCTGGTGCCCGAGTTTCAGGCGAAGCGCGACGGACTCACCGCGGCAGCGTTCTTCGGGGGCGCGCTGGCGTTCTTCCTCGCCGAGCGCGCTTGGAGGGATGGGTTCGCTGATGGCCAGGAAGCAGGGCAGAGAGGAAGGCGGCACCTCGCTGTTCGCCGCCACCGCCCGGGAGGCGCAGCCGCTGGCCGCCCGCATGCGGCCACGCACGCTCGACGAGTTCGTCGGACAGGCGCATCTGCTCGGCCCCGGGAAGCCGCTCCGGGAGGCGATCGAGCGTGGCGTTCCCGGCTCCATGATCTTCTGGGGTCCGCCCGGGAGCGGGAAGACGACGCTCGCCCATCTCGTGGCGACCACGTCCCAGCGTGTGTTCGTCCCGTTCAGCGCGGTGACCGAGGGGGTGCCGCGCATCCGGGAGATCGTCGGCGCGGCGCGCGGACGCCTCGAGTCCGGTGGCGCCCAGACCATCCTCTTCGTCGACGAGATCCACCGGCTCAACAAGGCGCAACAGGACAGCCTCCTCCCGCCGTCCGAGGACGGCACCATCACCCTGATCGGCGCCACCACCGAGAATCCGAGCTTTGAGATCAATGGCGCGCTCCTCTCGCGGACGCGCGTGTTCGTGCTGCAGCCGCTCACACCCGAGGACATCGAGTCCCTGCTTCGTCGGGCGCTCGAGGATGATGAGCGTGGCGTCGGCGGCCAGCGCCTCAGGGTGGACGATGACGCGATGCGGTCCATCTCGGTCGAAGCCGACGGCGACGCGCGACGCGCGCTCACCGTGCTCGAAGCGGCGGCGGCCCACGTCGGCGAGCGGGCGGATCACGTTACCGCGGACGTCGCCCGCGAGGCGATGCAGAAGCGCTTCGCCCGGTACGACAAGTCGGGCGAGGAGCACTACAACCTGCTCTCCGCGTATCACAAGTCGCTGCGCGGAAGCGATCCCCAGGGCGCGCTCTACTGGATGGCGCGCATGCTCGACGGCGGCGAGGACCCGATGACCCTGTTCCGGCGCGCCATCGCCATGGCGGCCGAGGACGTCGGGCTGGCGGATCCGCAACGCGCTGATCATGGCCGTCGCGGCGCGCGACGCTTTCCACATGCTCGGCCCGCCCGAGGGTTACTTGCCGCTCGCGGAGATGACGATCTACCTGGCGACGGCGCCCAAGTCGAACAGTGCCAAGGCTGGCGCTCGGCGCCGCCCTCGAGGCGGCGCGCGAGACCCCGGCCGCGCCGGTGCCGATGCACATCCGGAACGCGCCTACCGGCCTCATGAAGGAGCTGGGTTACGGCAAGGGATATCGCTATGCGCACGACGATCACCGGATGCGTACCTGGCGCAGGAGTATCTGCCGGACGAGCTGCGGGGTACCACGCTGTACCAGCCGGGATCCTTCGGGTCACGAGAAGAAGGTGGCGGAGCGGCTCGCGTGGTGGGCGCGGAAGAGAGCCGAGGCCGAGGGGGAGGCCCAGGGGCAGGGGCCTGCGGACCCCGACGAGGGGCGGGAGTAGTCGTCTGGTCCGATGGTCCGGTCAACTATATTCCGGGGGACGGGGTTGCGAGCTACCGCATCCGATGAAGGGTCAGCCGTCGGTGGCGACACCGATCGGCGACCAGCAGGTAGCATTCACGCGGTAAGGCCGTGCGCCGCTGAGTCAGGTGAGCGGGCTCGTTCGGCCGACCACCGGGCAATGAGGCGACGCGCCGAGGAGACGTCATTCGGACACTGATTCAAGTTCGCGATCCGATCGAACGCGCCGTGCTTATCGCAGCGCCGCGCAAGGGATCGAGTGACGCGCGCCACGTCACCGAGCATCTCGAGGAGCTCACCCGCCTGGTCGATACCGCCGGCGCCGAGGTCGTCGGCCGGATGTCCCAGCAGATCGCGTCGCCCAACCCCGCCACGCTGATCGGCGAAGGCAAGGTCGAGGAAGTGGCCGGCGCAGTCGCCGAAGCGGGCGCCACGCTGGTCATCTTCGACGAGGAACTGACGCCCGGTGCAGGGCGCCAACCTCGAGCGCGAGCTCAAGGTGCGTGTCATGGATCGTCCCGAGGTGATCCTCGACATCTTCTCCACCCGGGCGCGCAGTCACGAGGCGAAGCTGCAGGTCGAGCTGGCACAGCTCCAGTACATGCTGCCGCGTCTCACCCGGATGTGGACCCACCTCTCGCGTATCCGCGGCGGCATCGGCCTCCGCGGACCCGGCGAGACCCAGCTCGAGACCGACCGACGGATCATTCGGCAGCGCATTCAGGGGCTCAAGGCCAAGCTCAAGGGCGTCGAGCGGCATCGCGAGAACCTCCGCGCCGGCCGGGATCCGATGCTGAGCGTCGCGCTCGTCGGCTACACCAACGCCGGCAAGTCGAGCCTGCTGCGCGCCCTCTCCGGCCAGCACGAGATCTTCGTCGAGGACCGGCTTTTCGCCACGCTCGACACGCTGACACGCGAGGTGGATCTCGGCGAGGGACATCGCGCGCGGGTCACGGATACGGTCGGGTTCATCCGCAAGCTCCCACACCATCTGGTCGCGAGCTTCCGGGCCACGCTCGAGGAAGCGCGAGCGGCGGACACGCTGATCCATATCGTCGACGCCAGCCATCCCGACTGGGAAGGCCAGATGCACGTGGTCGAGCGGGTGCTCGCCGAGCTCGACCTCGCCGACCGGCCGATCGTCCCAGTATTCAACAAGATCGACGCCGTGCCCGACCCGGTCGGCTTCGCAGGGCGGGTCCGTGAACTGTATCCCGGCGCGATCACGACGACGACCCAACGGACCGACGGCATCGCTTCGCTGAAATCGACCCTGCGCGAGCTGGACCGCGCCGGCCGCCCGACGGTTCGGGTGCGTCTGCCCATGAGCGACGGTGCGAGGCTGGCCGCCCTCTACCGCGAGGGCGAGGTCCTCTCGCGAGAGGCCAACGAGGGCATGCTCGACATCCACGTGCGGCTCGACCGCTGGCAGATCCAGAGGCTGCAGCGGGAGGGCGTCGAAGTGATCGGAGGTCGGGGCGAGGAGCGCTTGGCGGCCGGCTGAGTGATGGCGATCACCGCTGCTGCCCGGTCGTGGGGCTACGCCGGCAGAGCACCACGGATTCGAGGACAGTCGAATGCGAATCCACTGGACTGCTGCAGCGCTGACCGTCGGCACGCTGGCCGTCGCTCTGGGCTGCAGCAACTACAACGCCCCGAACAACACCAGGACTTCGCCGGATAGCGGCGGCAGCGACACCTTCGCCGGGCCCTGGGTACCTCCGCAACTGACCACAAGAGACGGCGGGCCGTGCGCGTGTGGCGCACGGCCCGCCGTTCGTTGGTCTTACTTCCCGTCTATTCCCCGTTGCTCAGCACCTGCTCCAGGATCAGCCACCGGTTCATCCCTGCAAACTTCTGGTGCATCTTCGTGATCGGCGCGATCTCCTGGCCGTCCTCCTCGATCTGGAGGTCGGCGAGCGCCTCGATTCCGCTCTTCAGGAACTTGCGCAGTCCCTTCTCGAGCGCCATCCCTGCCGTCCGGAAGTTGAACAGCGTCGAAAATTGCAGGATGAAGCCAAGGTCGGCGAGCTGCTGGTTGGTGATCAGCGTGCCGGCTTTCTTGGCCTTTCCGAAGTAGAGCGAGGGCGAGAGGTTGAAGCCCAGCATCTGGTTGGGGTAGTACTTGCGAACGCCCTCGGAAAATTCGTGCGGCTGCTCCAGCTCGGTGTTGTTGAATTCCGGCCAGATCACGTCCACGCCGAGCTCGGCGGCTTCCCACGCATCTTCGATCGCCATCTTCACGCCGCCCGAGTCCTGATCGGGGAGCGCGCCGTCGATCGAGTCCGTCCGCGCGATGACGACGACATTTACGCCCGTGGCCTCGGCGGCGGCCTTGATCGCCTTGAGCTTGGCCAGCCACTGCTGCCGCGTGACCAGCACCTTGTTCCGCTTCTGCTTGCCGACGTTGACGATGTGGCCGCAGGTGCGGTTCGAGGGGTCCTGGTTCTCGAGGTGCACGCCGGCGGCCCCGACGCGAATGAGCTCGGTCGCCAGGGTGAAGGTCTGGGTCGGTCCGCCGAACCCGGCCTCCATGTCCACGAACGCGGGCGGCGCGTCGATCAGGTCCTTGCCCTCGCTGTCGTACCAGCGCGTGTTCCGCGCGCCCTCGATGCCCTTCTTGAGCTCGAGGACGAGCTCCACCATCTGGTGCGACTGGTAGATCCCGATGTCGGGATACAGGCTCTTAGTCGCGGCCAGCTGCCATCCGCTGCCGTACAGCGTCTTGAACCCGAGGGTCGTCATGATGGCGGCGGTGAAGGCGTCGTACGCACCGGCCGTATGAAGGAACGACTTCTGGTCCCGCGCCTCGTGAAGCAGTCGGCGCAGCTTGTCGGCCGGGACCTCACGCTCGGGCGGCGCGAACAGGCGATTCACCGCCTCGGCGGGGTAGGAGACCTTCGAGGACACCGGGGTCGTGGCAGCAGTCGCCATGGATCGCTCTCCTTCGAATGGATCGCGGCGCCGCCGCGGGAAGCGAGGCGCCGCAAGTCTCGGCCACACCGGAGGGCGGTGGGCGAAGGGTTTGTGAAACTATTCACAATATGGCAAATCCCCCCCGGTTGCGCCAGACCCCAGTTTGGGCTGTTGCACCGGACCACGCAACTTCATGCAGGAACCGGTCCTGCTTATACTTTGGCACCCATGTTCATTACCAAACCGTTCGTGCGGGATCGGAAGATCCGGTTCGCCCTCGTGGGGTGTGGCCGCATTTCCGCCAACCACTTCGAGGCCCTCGAGCGGCACCAGGAGCGCGCCGAACTGGTCGCGGTGTGTGACATCGACCCCGAAGCCCTCGCTCCGGCGGAGGCGCGGACCGGGGCCCCAGGTTTCCGCACGCTGGACGCATTGCTCGCCGGCTCCGACCCCGACATCATCATCCTGAGCACTCCGAGCGGCCTCCATGCCGACCAGGCGATCCAGGTGGCCGCGACGGGTCGCCACGTGATGACCGAAAAGCCGATGGCCACGCACTGGCGGGATGGCAAGCGCATGGTCCAGGCCTGCGACCAGGCTGGCGTTCACCTGTTCGTGGTCAAGCAGAACCGGCGGAACCCCACGCTGCAGCTCGTGAAGCGGGCGGTGGAGAAGAAGCGGTTCGGCCGGATCTACATGGTCAACATCAACGTGTTCTGGACCCGCCCGCAGGCCTACTACGACAGCGCGCCCTGGCGCGGCACCTGGGAGTTCGACGGCGGCGCCTTCATGAATCAGGCGAGCCACTACGTGGACCTCCTCGACTGGCTGATCGGTCCGGTCGAAAGCGTCCAGGCCTATACCGCGACGCTCGCCCGCAACATCCAGGTCGAGGACACCGGCGTCGTGAGCATCCGCTGGCGGACGGGCGCGCTCGGCAGCATGAACGTCACGATGCTGACCTACCCGAAGAACCTCGAGGGCTCGATCACGATCATCGGGGAGAAGGGAACGGTGCGCGTGGGCGGCATGGCGGTAAACAAGATCGAGCACTGGGTATTCGCCGACGAGGACCCGGACGACCAGTCCGTCGAGCAGGCCAGCTACGACACGACCTCGGTCTACGGCTTCGGCCATCCACTCTACTACGACAACGTCATCAAGTCCCTCCGCGGCGAGGCCATGCCGGAGACCGACGGGCGCGAGGGCCTGCACTCGCTGGAGATTCTGATCGCCACGTACATCTCCGCGCGGGACGGCCGGCGGGTCGCCCTGCCGCTCGAGGTGTGACCGTGGCCGCGTCGGGCGCTCTCGTGCGGCGCGGCAGCTTTCTCCCGTTCGCGCTGCCCGACCTGGGCGACGAGGAAGTGGAGGCGGTGGTCCGGGTGCTCCGGTCGGGCTGGATCACGACCGGGCCCGAGGTCCAGGCCTTCGAGGGGGAGTTCGCCGCGTACCTGCGCGTGCGCCACGCGGTCGCGGTGAACTCGTGCACGGCGGCGCTCCACCTCGCTCTCGAGGCGGCCGGCATCGGCCCCGGTGACGAGGTGCTCACGAGCACGATCACCTTCACCGCCACCGGCGAGGTCGTGGAGTACCTCGGGGCGCGCACCCGCTTCGCGGACGTCGACCCCGAGACGCTCAACCTGGATCCGGGGGCGGTGCGCACCCTCATCGAGCGCGAATATGTGCGACGCGGCGAGCAATGGACGCACCGCGAGACCGGCGGCCGGCTCCGGGCGCTGATCCCGGTCCACTACGGCGGCCACCCGTGCGACATGGCGGGGCTCGGCGCGATCGCCTCGGAGTACGGCCTCTTCGTGGTGGACGACGCGGCCCATGCGCTCCCGGCCACGGTGGGCGACCGGCTGGTCGGCGCCATGGGGTATCCGAGCGCGTTCAGCTTCTACGCCACCAAGACGCTTACCACGGGCGAAGGCGGGATGCTCACGACCGACGACGACGCGCTGGCAGCGCGAGCGCGGATGATGGCGCTGCACGGGATCACGCGCGACGCGTGGAAGCGCTACACCGCCGGCGGGAGCTGGTTCTACGAGGTGGCCGATGCCGGGTTCAAGTACAACCTGACGGACATGGCGGCCGCGCTCGGCCGGGTCCAGCTCCGGCGGCTGCACGAGATGCGGGACGGGCGCGCGCGGATCGCGGCGCGCTACGACGCGGCGTTCGCCGGGTTGGACGCCGTCGACGCGCCGGTCGTGCAGGCGGGGATCGGCCATGCCTGGCACCTCTACGCCATCCGCCTCCGCCTGGAGCGCCTGCGGATCGACCGCGCCCGGGTGATCGAGGAGCTCAAGGAGCGTCAGATCGGGACCAGCGTCCACTTCATCCCGCTGCACCGCCAGCCCTTCTACGCGATGAAGTACGGCTACACCCCGGCTCAGTTCCCCGTCGCCGAGTCCGAGTATCCCCGACTGGTGTCCCTGCCGATCTATTCCCGCATGACGGACGACGACGTCGAGTCCGTCATCGCCGCCGTGGCCGACGTCGCGGAGCGGTTCCGGGCCTGACGTCCCGGCGCATCGTGCTCGTGGGGCCGGCTCCGCCGCCGATGGGCGGCATGGCCCGCTACGCGCAGGATCTCCTCGCCTCCGACCTCGCCCAGCGACACCGGCTCACCCTGCTCGCCGACAACGTCCCGTCGGTCCTGCGTCCCAAGGTCAACACCGAGGCGTTCGGCTGGAATTTCGTGGGCCGAGACGGCGTCATCGCGAGCGCGCGCGTGCTGGAGTTCGTCGGCCGGAAGTTCGTCGAGCTCGACCGGATCTGCCGTCGCGAGCCGGTGGACATCGTCCACGTGCTGTCCACGGCCGGCTACGGCTTCTTCCGCAACGCGGTGCATATCCGGATCGCCCGCCGCCACGGCGCCCGAACCATCTTCCACCTGCTCGGTCAGTTCGACGACCTGTACCGTGATTCGGGGACGGCGGTGCGCGCCGCGATGCGCCGAGCGCTCGACCTGGCCGACGTTCACATCGTCCAGTCCCCCGGCCTGGCCGACCTGCTGCGCAGCATGACCCGCCGTCCCGTCCACGCCATCTTCAACGGGGTGCGCATCGCCGAGTTGGCTCCGCCCGGTGGCTGGGCGCACTCCGACGGCACCACCGTCCGGGTGGTGGCGCTCGGGACGCTCGGCGAGCGGAAAGGCACCTTCGATCTGCTCGAGGCGGCCGAGCGACTGCAGATGCGCCGGCCCGAGATCAGGTTCATCTTTGTCGGAGGCGGGGAGCTCGATCGCTTCCAGGCCCTCGTCTCCGAGCGACGACTCGCGAACGTAAGCCTGGCCGGGGCGGTGGACGACGCGTCGCGCGTCGCGCTCCTCCACGGCAGCGACGTGTTCGCGCTGCCGAGCCACGCGGAGGGGCAGCCGATCGCGATCCTGGAGGGGATGGCGGCGGGACTCCCGATCCTTTCGACCACGGTCGGATCGATCCCGGAGGTCGTCGGGGAATCGAACGGAATCGTCATCCCGCCCCGCTCGGTCGAGGGCCTCGTCGCGGCGATCGAGCGCCTCGCCGACGATGCCGCGCTGCGCGAGCGCATGGGGCGGTTCAATGCCCGGGAGGCTGCGGTGAAGTACGACCTGGCGCGCGTGTTCCGGGAGATCGACGACGTGTACCGGGAGCTCTGAGTGCTGGCCTACAGCGTCATCGCCGGCTGGAACATCGCGCTCCTGATCGCGATCGCGCGCTGGCGGGGTATCACGTCGTTCGAGGGGCTCGGGATGGCGCTCCTCGCGGTCGTGGTGGGGACCGACTTCGCGGGACTCTGCATCGCGCTCGTCCTCACCGGCGGCTCACCCGAAGTCCAGGCCATGGTGGCGCTCCGGATCTGGCCTGGAGTCGTCCACCTCCTGGGCATCGTCTGCTTCGGCCTCGGGCTGCTGGTGGTGTCGCCCAATCCGCCCAAGGTGCGCCGCGTCCTCTCGGAGGACGACGCTCGCCAGCTTCGCTGGGCGGGCTCCTTTCTCCTCGTGTTCGGCGTCGGCATGAAGATGGTGGCGCTGGGCTCGCAGGGCATCCACAGCATTCCCGAATACTTCGCCAACATCTACGCCTACAACGTGGAGCAGCGCGAGCTCGGCACCTTCTGGGACTGGGGGACCGAGCTCGCGATGTTCGGTTGCGCGATCGCGTCGGCCGGATACGAGCACCGGCCGATCCGGCAGTTCGCGCTCGCGGTGCTGATGGCCGCGCTCGCGTTCTTCCTGACCTCCTCGCGGGCCGGCATCGTGGGCGGTGCCCTGGTGTTTTTCATCGTGGCGGTGGCCTTCAACCCCACGACGTGGCGTCAATGGCTGCGTCCCCGCCTCGTCGCCGCATTCCTGGCGATGCTCGTGGTGACGAGCGGCATCAAGACCCAGCTCCGGTTCTTCCCGGGCACGTCGACCGGCGTGCGCACCGACTGGCCCGAGCTGGCCGCCGAGGCACTCTCGACGTTCGGGACGCGCTTCGGAAGCGCCGGCGTGTACGCCGGCTACGCCACGATGGTCGACCGGCAGTCGTCCTCACCCGACCTGTTCATGCACGGCCGCGTGCTGGCCTACACCTTGATCGCCTGGGTGCCGCACCTGGTCTTTCCCGGCAAGCCCGAGCACCCGTTCCGCGACATCGGCTACCTCATCCGAGAGAACTACTCGAGCCGCCTGGACACGGTATACGCGCCCACCCTGGTCGGGTACGCCTGGGCCGATTTCGGCCTCCGGAGCGTGATCGTCTATCTGTTCTTCGGCGCCTTCGGGCTGGGGTTGCTGCGGCGGTTCATCTCGGCGCGGGATACGCCGATCCTGATGCTCGTGTGGTATCTGCACATTTCGCTCGTCGAAGGCGCCACGAATCTCATCCACAACGGGTTCCTTGGCATGTTCGCGAGCGGGATGCTCGGGACCACCGCCGTCGGGCTCACCGCCGCCTACGTGACCGTCCGCCGCGCGTTCCATACCCTGGCCACCACGGCGCCCGTGGCCACGACGCCCGCGCCGGTCACGGGGCGGTCCGATGGTTGAGGCGGCGCTCCCCACGGTGAGCGTCGTCGTGCCGTGCCGCAACGAGGGGCGCCACATCGAGGCGTGCCTCAGGTCCATCCTCCGCTGCGACTATCCGGCCGGCCTGTTGCAGGTCGTGGTGGTGGACGGCATGAGCGACGACGGGACCCGCGACCGCATCCTGGAGATCGCCTCGCGGGAGCCGCGGGTGCGCATGCTGGACAACCCGTCGAAGGTCACGCCGGCGGCGCTCAACACCGGAATCGCCGAGACGCGGGGTGAGATCGTCATCCGGATGGACGCCCATGGACAGTACCCCTCGGACTACATTCGGCGGCTGGTCGACACCCTCCTCGCGACGGGCGCGGACAACGTGGGCGGCAGGTTCCATACGCTGCCCGGAGCACCGGGTCCCGTGCCCGAGGCCATCGCGCTGGCCATGACCCATCCGTTCGGCGTCGGCAACGCGCGCTTTCGCACGGGCGCCGACGGCCCCACCTGGGTCGACACGGTGCCGTTCGGCTGCTTCCGCCGATCCCTGTTCGACAGGATCGGGGTATTCGATCCGGAACTGGCCCGCAATCAGGACGACGAGCTCAACGGCCGCATCATCCGCGCGGGCGGCAGGATACTGTTGCTTCCAGACCTCGCGATCGACTACTTCGCGCGCGGGACGCTCGGCAAGCTGGCGCGGATGTACTTCCAGTACGGCTATTACAAACCGCTCGTGGTCCGAAAGCTCGGCCAGATTCCGACGGTGCGTCAGCTCGTGCCGGCGGGCCTGCTGGTGGCGCTGGCCGGCTCCGCGCTGCTGGCATGGGTGGCGCCCACGGTCGGTCGGCCGGCGCTGGGCGCGGTCGCGGGGGCCTACGCCGTCGGGCTGCTGGCCGCCACGCTCTCGACCTGGTGGCGCACGCGTCGTCCCGCCGCGGCGCTACTTCCGCTGGTGTTTCCGGTGATGCACGGCGCCTACGGCCTCGGCTATCTGTTCGGGATCCCGCTCGGGCTTCGGGGGCGCCGCGTCTCGCCGCTCGCCGACGTGGCGATCAGCCGGTGACCACGCCGGACGCCGAGCGCGCGGAGGAGGCGAGGGTACGCGAGGCGTACGCCCGCCGACGGACCGGAGACCGCTACGCGTTCAGCAACCCCGCGCACCTGTACATGATGCAGGAGCGGGAGGCAGCCGTCCTCTCGCTACTCGGCCGCGAGGGCCTGTTGCCCCTGGGGGACCGCGCAATTCTCGAAGTGGGCTGCGGGAGCGGACAGTGGCTGCTCGACTTCGTCCGATGGGGGGCGCGGCCCGATCGGCTTCACGGCGTGGACCTGCTGCCCGAGCGGATTGCCCGGGCGCGCCGCGTGTGCGCGCCGGGGGTGACGCTGACTCAGTGCGGGGCCACGGCCCTGCCGTACGGCGACGGCACGTTCGACCTCGTGCTGCAGGCCACGGTGCTCAGCTCGATTCTCGACGACGGCGTCCGCCACGCGATCGCGTCCGAGATGCTGCGGGTGCTTCGCCCGGGAGGCACCGTGCTCTGGTACGACATCCGGGTGGACAATCCCGACAATCCCGACGTGCGTCGGGTGGCCCGGGACGAGATCGAGGCCTTGTTCTCCGGCTGTCGCGTGGCGCTGACCCGGGCGACCCTCGCCCCGCCACTCACGCGTCTCCTGGCGCCGCGGGCGCCGTGGTTCGCGCGCACCCTGGCCGCGGCGCCCTTCCTTCGGACCCACTACCTCGGCGTGCTCCGTCGGCCATGAAAGTTCCCAGGTGACGTCACGTGCCGGATTGGCGAAGCGGACGTTGGACCTGACCCTTGCCGGCCTCGGCGTGGTCGTGCTGAGCCCGCTCCTGGCCGTCGTGGCCGCCAGCGTGGCGCTCGACTCTCCGGGACCGGTGTTCTTCCGTCAGGTCCGCGTAGGCCGAGGGTTCCGCCCCTTCCGGATCATCAAGTTCAGGACGATGGTGGAGGATGCCGCGCGTCGGGGAGGCCCGCTCTCGATCGGGGCCGACCCGCGCGTCACGCGCGTGGGCCGCTGGCTCCGGCGGCTCAAGCTGGACGAGCTGCCGCAACTCTTCAACGTGTTGGCCGGTGACATGAGCCTGGTCGGGCCGCGGCCCGAGGTGCCCGAATACGTGGAGCGCTACCGCGCCGACTACGCGGACATCCTGACCGTCCGGCCGGGGATGACCGATCTCGCCAGCCTCAAGTATCGCGATGAGTCGGCGCTGCTCGCGGCGGCGGCCGACCCGGGCGCCGAATACGTGCGGGTGATTCTGCCGGACAAGATCCGCTTGGCGCGCGAGTACGTGCGCCGGTCGTCGGTCCTGTTCGACCTGTCCCTGATCCTTCGAACGCTTGGCGCCGTGGTGGGAGGTAGACCGCAATGACCAACGCTGGCGCGCCCGATCGGGCGCCGCTCATAGTGATCAACGCGATCCTGCGCCAATGGCGCGTCGCCGTCGCCGTGCCACTCGTGGCGGTGGCCGTCGCGCTCGTCGTCGCCCTGCTCCCGCGCCACAGCTTTCTCGCGGCCTCGCAGTTCATGCCCCAGACGAGCGACACCCGGGGCCCGCAGCTCGCCGGGCTCGCCGCGCAGTTCGGCTTCACCCTGGGCGCCGGCCCCGCGAATCCGGAGTCACCCGATTTCTACGCGGAGCTGCTGGACTCGCGCGAGCTGCTCACCGACGTGGCGGATACCGACTACCGGTTCCGCACGCCTGACGGTGACAGCATCCACGGCACGCTGGTTCAGCTGCTCAAGCCCAAGGGCAACACGCCCGACATCCGGCTGCGGCGGACCCTGCAGAAGCTGCGCGATCGCACCAACGTGAGCGTGGCGCTCAAGACCGGGATCATCACGCTTCGGGTCGACATGCCGTGGCCGGAGCTCGCCACCCAGGTGAACCGCCGGATGCTCGACCTGGTGGACCGCTACAACCTGACCCGCCGGCAGACCCGCGCCGCGGCCGAGCGCCGGTTCGTGGAAGGCCGCCTCGCCGAGGCGAAGAACGAGATGCAGGCGAGCGAGGAGGAGCTCGAGCGGTTCTTCGAGCGCAACCGCAGCTACCAGCAATCACCGCAGCTCATGTTCGAGGCCAACCGGCTCCAGCGACGGGTGGACCTGCGCCAGCAGGTCTACAGCTCCCTGGCCCAGAACTACGAGAACGCGCGCATCGAGGAGGTCCGGAACACCCCCGTGACCACGGTCATCACCCGCCCGGAAGGATCGGCCGAGCCGGAGCACGGCAACCTCGTGCTGGACCTGTTCTTGGGCCTCTTACTGGGCCTGGCGCTCGCGCTTGTGGTGATTTTCACCCGTGAGTACCTTGAAGCGCAGCGCCAACGGCACCCCGCCGACTATGCCGAATTCGCCTCGCTGCGCTCCTCGATGTTCCGGAGCCTCGCCCGTACTCGGGCCCGACGTGGATGAGCGGCTGTCCCACCTCGAGCGGAGACTATGTCCCGGTCCCTGACCATCGACCATTCCACGATCACGGACGACAGTGATTGCTATGTGATCGCGGAGATCGGCCATAATCATCAGGGCAGTCTCGAGAAGTGCCGGGAGCTGTTCCGGGCCGCCAAGGAGTGTGGGGCGGACGCGGTCAAACTGCAGAAGCGCGACAACCGCTCGCTGTACACGCGGGCGATGTACGACAAGCCCTACGAAAACGAGAACAGCTTCGGCCCGACCTACGGCGCGCACCGCGAGGCGCTCGAGCTCGGGCGCGACGCGTACGTCGACCTGCAGCGCTACGCGGCCGAGCTCGGGGTGACGTTCTTCGCCACCGCGTTCGACGTCCCGAGCGCCGATTTTCTCGCCGAGCTCGACGTGCCCGCCTACAAGATCGCCTCGGGCGACCTCAAGAACCTGCCGCTCCTCCGATACGTGGCCCGCATCGGCCGGCCCGTCATCGTGAGCACCGGCGGCGCCACGCTCGACGACGTGCGCCGCGCGGCCGACGCAATCGGCGAGATCAATCCGCGGCTCGGCATTCTGCAGTGCACGGCAACCTACCCCACCGAGCCGGAGCAGATGAACCTGCGCGTCATCAGCTCGCTGCGCGACCAGTTCCCCGAGGCGTGCATCGGGCTCTCCGACCACTACAACGGCATCGCGATGGCGGTGGCGGCCTACGTGCTCGGCGCGCGGATCATCGAGAAGCACTTCACGCTCAACCACACCTGGCGCGGCACCGATCACGCGCTCTCGCTCGAGCCGGTCGGGATGCGGAAGATGGTGCGCGACCTGCGCCGCGCGCGGGCGGCCTTGGGCGATGGCGTCAAGCGCGTCGTGCCCGCCGAAGAGAGCGCGATGACCAAGATGGGCAAGACCCTCGTGGCCGCGCGCGACCTGCCCGCGGGACATCTCCTCACGGCCGCCGATGTGGCGGTCAAGAGCCCGGGTGGCGGGCTTCCTCCCTACGAGCTCGACCGGCTCCTCGGCCGCCGGCTCTCCCAGGCGCTTCGCGCCGACGACATGATCCGCTTCGAACACCTGCTCGCGTCGGTCGCATGACGGTGGCGGGTGGGTGGCCGCCGATGCCACCCGGTGTGGCGGCGGACCTGCGCGCGGTCCGTCTCGTCGTGTTCGACTTCGACGGGGTCTTCACCGACAACACGGTCTATGTCTCGGAGGACGGCACCGAAACCGTCCGCTGCTGGCGCGGCGACGGGCTCGGCCTCCAGGCGCTGCAGCGTCGGGGCATTCAGGCGCTGATCCTCTCCACCGAGATCAACCCGGTGGTCACGGTGCGGAGTCGGAAGCTCAAGGTCGAGTGCATTCAGGGGTGCGAGGACAAGCGCGAGCGGCTGCTGGCGGTGGTGCGGGATCTCGGGCTCACCCTCGATCAGGTGGCCTACGTCGGCAACGACGTCAACGATCTCGGCTGCCTCCAGGCGGTACGGGTGCCCATCGTCGTGAGCGACGCGCATCCCTCGGTCGCCGAGGCGGGGCGACTCCGCACCACCCGGCCAGGCGGTCACGGCGCCGTGCGCGAGGTGTGCGACCTCCTCGTCGCCGCCCACGAGGCCGCCGGCCGGCCGGCCGGCCGCGCGTCCTGACCCGATGAGCGCCGACCCGTTCGACCTCACCGGCCGCGTCGTCGTCGTCACCGGCGGCCTGGGCCTCCTGGGGCGCCAGTTCTGCGCGGCGGTCCAGGCCCGCGGAGCCCGGGCGGTGGCGCTCGACCTGTCGCCGGGCACCGGGGTCCCGTCGGCGCCCGAAGGCGTCGCCGTCCTGCATGCGGACGTCCGCCGCCGGGACGCGCTGGAGGCCGCACTCGCCGGCATTCGGCGCGACTTGGGCGAGCCTCACGCACTGGTCAACGCCGCCGCGATCGATTCGCCGCCCGATGCGCCGGCGAGCGAGAACGGCCCGTTCGAGGACTACCCGCTCGAGTCGTGGAACCGGGTGATGGACGTCAACGTCACCGGCCTCATGCTCTGCTGCCAGGTGTTCGGGGCGGCGATGGCCAGGGCGGGGCGGGGCGCGATCGTGAACATTTCGAGCATCTACGGCGTCGTGTCGCCCGACCAGCGGATCTACGAGTATCGCGCCCAGGGCGGCACTGCGTTCGTGAAGCCAGTGGCCTACTCCGCGTCGAAGTCGGCGCTTCTCAACTTGACGCGGTACCTCGCCACCTACTGGGCGCCTCGCGGCGTCCGGGTGAATACCCTCACGCTCGCCGGCGTCTTCAACGACCAGGATCCTCGATTTCTCGAGGGCTACTGTGCCCGGATGCCGGTCGGACGCATGGCGCGCCCCGACGAATACAACGGCGCGATCGTCTTCCTCTGCTCCGATGCGTCGAGCTACATGACCGGCGCCAACCTGGTCATGGACGGCGGATGGACCGCATGGTAGCGATCCCCGCGCTCGTCCCCAACTGGATCGGCGGTCGTGAGCTCGCGGCCGACGGCGGGGATACCCTGCCCAAGCTCAGCCCGCACGACGGACGGGAGATCTGCCGCCTCACGCGGTCGCGCGAGCCGGACGTGCGCTGCGCCGTGGCGGCGGCGGTTGCCGCGTACGCGCGCTGGTCGCGCGAGACGCCGATCCGGCGAGGCGAGATCCTGTACGCGGTGGCCGATGCGATGGCCCGACGCCGCGACGAGCTGGCCGAGGTCGTGGCGCTCGAGACGGGCAAGTCGCCGGCCTCGGCGCGCGGCGAGACGGACGGCGCCGTCGCCCTCGGCCGGTTCATGGCCGGGGAAGGCCAGCGGATGTACGGCCGCACGACGACGAGTGGGATGGCCGACCGCTATGCGTCGACCGTGCGGCAGCCGATCGGCGTCGCCGGCCTCATCATCGCCGCCAACACGCCGATCGCCAACGCCGCCTGGAAGGTGTTTCCGGCGCTGGTCTGCGGAAACGCGGCGGTGCTCAAGGCCGCCGAGGATACGCCGCTCACGGCGTGGCTGTTCGCCGCCATCGCGCACGACGCGGGCGTCCCCGCCGGGGTGCTCAACGTCGTGCAGGGCCTCGGCGCCGAGGCCGGGGAGCCGCTCGTGGCGCACCCGGACGTCGCGGTGCTGAGCTTCACCGGTTCGACGGCGGTCGGGCGGCGCATCGCGCAGATCGCGGGAGCCAGGCTGGCGCGGGTCTCGCTCGAGCTCGGCGGCAAGAACCCGTTCGTCGTCGCCGATGATGCCGACCTGGACGCGGCGCTCAAATGGGCGACGCTGTCGGCGTTCAGCAACGCGGGCCAGCGGTGCGCGGCGGGGAGCCGGATCATCGTGTTCGACGCCGTCTACGACCGATTCCGGGACGCGCTCGTGCGGCGTGCCGAGTCCCTCCGCGTGGGTCCTTCGGACGGCGACGACTACGGTCCGGTGATCAACGAGCGGCAGCTCGAGAGTATCCTCCGCTGCCTCGACGCGGCGAAGGGCGAGGGGGTCAAGGTGCTCACCGGCGGCGCTCGGCTGCTCGATCCCGCGCACCGCGCCGGCTTCTACCTGGCGCCGACGCTCCTCGAAGCGGGCGCCGATGCGGCGATCTCGGCCACCGAGCTGTTCGGACCCGTGGCCACGCTGTACCGCGCGCCGGACTTCGAGGGCGCGCTCGCGCTCGCGAACCGCTCGCCCTACGGCCTCACGGCCTGCATCCACACGACCAGCGTCCATCGGGCGACCGAGTTCGCGCAGCGCGTGCAAGCGGGCGTGGCCGTGGTGAATGGCGGCACCTACGGCAGCGAGCCCCACATGCCGTTCGGCGGGGTGAAGGCGTCGGGCAACGGGAGCCGGGAGCCGGGCACCGAGGCGCTCGACGTGTACAGCACGCTCAAGAACATCCTCGTCCAGACCGACCCCGGCCGGCTCTAGTCACGTGGCTTCTTCCCCGGCACCCGCCATCGCCTTCGTCCCCGCCCGCTCCGGCTCCAAGCGGGTCCCGGACAAGAACGTGCGGCGCCTCGCGGGGCACCCGCTCCTGGCCTACGCCATCGCGGGTGCCCGGGCAAGCGGGGTCTTCTCGGCCGTGGTCTGCTCGACCGACAGCGAGATGTACGCGGACATCGCTCGACACTATGGGGCCGAAGTCCCGTGCCTGCGTCCCGGCGCGATGGCGGGCGACCTTTCGCCCGACGTCGAATGGGTCGAGCACATGCTGGGAACGCTCGCGGCCGCCGGCCGGCGATACGAGGTCTTCAGCATCCTGCGGCCGACGAGCCCCTTCCGCCGTGCGGAGACGATCCGGCGCGCGTGGTCGCTCTTCACCGGCGCGGCCGGCGTGCACTCGCTTCGCGCCGTGGAGAAGGTGACCCAGCACCCGGGCAAGATGTGGGTGATCCGGGGCGGCAGACTCCTTCCCCTGCTCCCGCTGAGTCCCGCGGAGCGACCGTGGCACAGTGCACAGTACCAGGCGCTGCCGGAGGTATACGTTCAGAACGCGAGCCTCGAGATCGCCTGGACGCGTGTCGTCACCGACACCGGGACGATCGCGGGATCGGCCATCGTGCCCTTCCTGACGGAGGCGCTCGAGGGCCTCGACGTCAACAGCCCGCGGGACTGGGCCTGGGCCGAGGAGCTGGCCCGTGAGCAGCCCGAGGCACTGCCGAAGGTCGACGCACCACCGTACGCCTGATCGGAGCATTCGTGACCGGTATTCGCCTGATCCCGCAGCCCGAATTCACCCGCGTCCGTGGCGCCGGCACCCCCGATGCCGAACGTCTCGCGCTGCTGGCCGACATGTGCCGGTTCAACACGCTGTCGGCGGTGAAGCGGGCGGGCTCGGGCCACCTGGGATCGAGCTTCAGCGCGATGGACATCGTGGTGTGGCTTTACTTCCGGGAGATGAACACCCTGGCCAAGGGCATCCGCCATCCGGACCGCGATGTGTATTTCTCGTCCAAGGGCCACGACGTGCCTGGCCTCTACGCCGTCCTTCACGCCGCCGGGGTCCTGAGCCGCGAGCAGCTGCTCAAGCTCCGGCGCCTGGGCGGTCTCGACGGCCATCCCGACGTGGGGGTTCCGGGCATCGAGGCGAACTCGGGCTCGTTGGGCATGGGGATCTCGAAGGGGAAGGGCATGGCGTGGGCGAAGCGTCGCCAGGGCCGCGGCGGCCGCGTCTTCGTGCTGACGGGCGATGGTGAGCTGCAGGAAGGCCAGAACTACGAGGCCCTGCTCAACGCGGCGCGACAGGGTGTACCCGATCTGACCGTCATCGTCGACCACAACAAGCTGCAGACCGACAAGCCGGTCTCGGAGATCAGCGACCTCGGCGACATCGAGGCGCGGTTCCGGACCTACGGCTGGAAGGTGCTGCGGTGCGACGGTCACGACTGGGATGCGCTCGCGCGCACGTTCGAGGAGCTCCGGCGGCCACGCGACGTGCCGGCCATCGTCATCGCCGATACGATCAAGGGACGAGGCGTGTCGTTCATGGAGCATCCGCGCGCGCTGGCGGACGGACGCGGCCTGTACCGGTGGCACGCGGGCGCCCCGGACGACGAGAGCTTCACGCGCGCGAGCGACGAGCTGCTGGGCGGGGTGCGAGCGCGGTTCGAGCGGTTCGGTCTCGGAGCGCCGGCGGTCGAGGAGCTGGCCGCCGACGCGGCGCCCTCCCTCGCGGGCGGTCCGCGGGAGTTCGTCGCCGAGGCGTACGGCGAGGCGCTGGTGCGCCTGGCCGCCCGGCATCCCGAGATCGTCGTGCTCGACGGCGACCTCGCCGCCGACTGCCGGGTGCGTGCCTTCGAGGAGCAATACCCCGACCGGTTCATCGAGAACGGCATCGCCGAGCAGGACATGGTCTCGATGGCGGGAGGCCTCGCGCGGACCGGACTACTGCCCGTGGTGAACAGCTTCGCGAGCTTCCTCGCGTCGCGGGCCAACGAGCAGATCTACAACAACGCGACCGAGCGCTCGAAGGTCATCTATGTCTGCCACTTCGGCGGTTTGATTCCGGCGGGTCCCGGCAAGTCGCACCAGAGCCTCCGCGACATCTCCCTGTTCGGAGCCCTTCCCAACTGCACCATTCTCCAGCCCTGCAACGCGCTCGAGACGCGCCTGGCGCTCGAGTACCTGGTCGAGCGGAACGATGGGGTGGGCATGCTGCGACTCGCGATCGGACCGTCGCCGCGGGCGATCGCGCTGCCGGCGAACTACGCGCTCACGCCGGGCCGCGGCGTGACTCTTACGCAGGGCGGTGACACGGTGGTGCTGGCGTATGGGCCCGTGCTGCTGCACGAGACGCTGGGCGCGGCCGAGGCCATGGCTGCACGCGGGGGCGGGCTCACCGTGGTGAACCACCCGTGGCTCAACCGGGTCGACGCCGAGTGGCTTGCGCGGCTCGTGGCGCCCTACCGGCGCGTGTGCGTCGTCGACGACCACGCGCCGGTGGGCGGCCTGGCCGATCGGGTCGCGCGCGCCCTGGCCGATCACGGCCTCCTCGACGGCCGGGAGTTCCTCGCGCTCGGGGTCGAGGGCTATCCCGCCTGCGGCGCGCCCGGCGAGGTGCTCAGGCACCACGGACTCGAGGCGGGCGCGCTCGCCGAGCGATTGCTGGCGTGGCGCGGGGACCTGTCCGTGGTGACCACGGCCCCGAGTGAGGAGGCGTACACCCTGGAGGCGCCCCAGTGAGCCCCGCCCATCGACCGCGAGCGACCAGCCGGGCGCTGGTGACCGGCGGCGCCGGGTTCATCGGCACTCATCTCGTGCGGCGCCTGGTCGCCGACGGCGCGCACGTGACGGTCGTGGACGACCTGAGCGCGCCATCCGCCCAGGCGGTCCCGGCTGGTGTGACGTGGCATCGGCTCCGGCTTCCCGACTCGCGTCTCCGCGGGCTGGTCGCCGAGGGGCGCTTCGACCGTATCTACCACCTCGCGGGAGCGGCCTATGTCCCTCCCTCGATCGACGATCCCGCGGGCGACCTCGCGAACAACGCCGAGGTCGCACTGGACCTGCTCGAGGCGGTGCGTCACGGAAGTCCCGGCACGCCGGTGGTCTTCACCTCGTCCGCGGCCGTGTACGGCTCGCCCACAACGCTGCCGATCTCGGAGGACACGCCGATCGTGCCGGTGTCGCCGTACGGCGTGAGCAAGTACGCGGCGGAGCAATACGTGTCGCTGTACGCGCGGTTGCACGGGCTTCGGACCGCCTCGCTCCGGTTGTTCTCGGTGTTCGGCCCCGGCCAGCGGAAGCAGGTGGTGTTCGACCTGATCGCCAAGCTGGCGGCGGATGCGAGCCGTCTCGAGGTGATCGGCGCCGGCACCGAGATGCGTGATTTCGTGTTCGTCGAGGACGTCGTCGCCGCGGCGCTCGCGGTTGCGGCCCGCGCGCCGCTCGCCGGCGAGGTGTACAACGTCGCGTCGGGCGAGGGCGTGACGATCAAGCAGCTGGTCGCGCACGTGACCGCGGTGCTTGGCCTGTCCCCGCGGGTGAGCTACACCGGTGAGGTTCGGCCGGGGGACGCGCTGCACTGGGTGGGCGACGTCACCCGCCTCCGGGCCCTCGGATACGCGCCGGCTGTCCCGCTGCGCGAGGGTGTGCGCCGGGTGGCCGACTGGTTCGCCGCGCTCGACGCGAGGGCCTCGGCATGACGCCCGATTACAAGGACCGGCTGTACGCGAGCTACCTCGCGGACCACCTGACGCCACGCAAGGGCGGGGCGTCGGCGGAGGGGCTCCGCGACAAGGCGCTCCGATGGGAGCGCACGCTGCGGGGCTTCCTGCCCACCGACCGCGACGCAGCCATCGCCGACCTCGGGTGCGGGTATGGCAGCCTCGTGTGGTGGCTCCAGCAGATCGGCTATACCAACGCCGCCGGCCTGGACGTGAGCCGCGATCAGATCGAGCACGGCGAGCGACTCGGCGTGCGGAATCTTCATCACGGCGACGTGCTCGAGTTCCTGCAAGGCGCGACAGGCCGCTATGACCTGCTCGTGGCTCGCGATCTGTTCGAGCATTTCGCCAAGTGCGACACCGTCGAGACTCTCACGCTGTGCCGCGAGGCGCTTCGTCCCGGCGGGGCGCTCCTGATGCAGGTCCCCAACGGGGAGTCTCCGCTCGCGGGCCGCATCATTTACGGGGACTTCACGCACGAGACCGCGTTCACCCAGGCGAGCATCGGGCAGGTCCTGCGCGCGGCCGGCTTCGCCAGCGTCGTCTGTCACCCGGTGCGGCCGGTGATCTACGGGGTCAAGTCGTGGCTCCGCGCGGTCGCCTGGCGCGTGATCGAGGCCGCGATCGTCACGGCCATCGTCGCCGAGATGGGGCCGGTGCATCCGATCGTCACCCAGAACCTTCTGGTCGTGGCCCGGCCTTCGCCGGCGCCCCAGGAACGATGAGCCGCGCGGCGCTGCTCATCGGCAACTATCCGCCGCCGTACGGCGGCGTTCCCCGCTACATCGAAAACCTCGCACCGTTCCTCGCCGACCGGGGCTGGGACGTGCATGTGATCTCGACCGGCCGGACCGGTCTCGAGCACCATGGGCGGGTTACAGTCTACAGGCTTCCGTGGTGGCGCAAACTTCCGCTCGCGGCTCGCCACGCGGTCGCGTTCCGCGGCTCGCCGCTGGCCGTCCGCGCGCGGACCTCGGCGGACCGCGTGGTGAGCGCCTGGCTTGTCGCTCTCGCGAGCGTGGGGCGCGAGATCGTCCGGCGCCACGATGTCAGGGTGATCTGCGGATTCAACCTGTCCCGGGGCGGATTGATCGGGGCGGCGATCGCCCAGGAGCGAGGCATACCGCTCGTCGTCAACAATTTCGGGGAGCTGCTGAGCAATGGCCGGTTCTTCCAGGACAATCCGCGGGTGCTCCCGTTCATCTGCATGAACGCCGCGCGGCTGGTCTCGGGCAGCCGCCACTGCGCCCAGACCTACGAGCGGTTCGGCCTCCGGCCGCCGGTGCAGGTCATTCCCTACGGCGTGGATGCGGCGCGTTTCCGCCCGGACGTGGACGGCCGTGAGGTCCGCCGGCGGGCGGGCGCCGCCGCGGGTGACGTGGTGGTCCTCTTCCTGGGCCGTCTCAACCGTGAGATGGGGCTGAACACGCTCCTCGCCGCCGCGCCGGGGATGCTCGAGCGAAACCGGTCCTTGCGTCTCATCGTGGCCGGCGCCGCCGATGAGCTCGCCGCGTCGGCGCGGGCGTTCGCCTCGCGCGCCGAGGGCCGCGTGTCGGTCCTCGAGAACGTGCCCTATGACGACCTGCCGGCCGTCTATGCCGGGGCGGATCTGCTGGTCGCCCCGACCGCCGGCGACCGCGCCTGCAGCAGCCTGGCCGCCGCCGAAGCTCTCGCGACCGCTCGGCCGGTGGTAGCCTCCGCGGTGGGGGGGATTCCCGAGCTGGTGCGCGAGGGTGAGACCGGTATTCTCGTGCCCGCGAACGATCCGCGCGCGCTGGCTGACGCGGCGCTGCGCCTGGCCGCGGATCCCGAGTGCCGCCGCGCCCTCGGCGCGCGCGGCCGTCAATGGATCGAGAGCGAGTGGGACACGCGCATCGTGCTCGGCCACATGGCCAACGTCCTCGAGGGCGCGGCGGAGGGCCGAGGGTGATCTGGGCCATCCTGCAGGTCGGCGGCCGCCAGCTCACGTCCTTGCTGGTCTTCGCGGTGCTCGGCCTGCTGCTCGCGCCACGCGACTTCGGGCTCGTCGGCATGGCGATGGCGTGGCTGTCGGTCGTGCAGTCGTTCAGCGACCTCGGCCTCGGTGCCGCGCTGGTGCAGCGGCGCGACGTCGGTCCGGCCCACTTCAGCACGGTCTTCGCGCTCAACCTGGCAGTGGGTGTGCTGCTGACCGCGGTCGGCATCGGACTCTCGTGGCCCAGCGCGTGGTTCTTCCACGAGCCGGCCCTGCAGCCGGTGGCGATGGCGTTGTCGCTCAACTTCGTGGTGGGCTCCCTCTCCGCCGCCCAGACCGCGATGGCCCAGCGAGAGCTCCGGTTTCGCGAGCTGGCCCTGCGGGACATCAGTGCGTCCCTGATCGGCGGCGGAGTGGGCATCACCCTCGCCGCGATGGGCTTCGGGGTCTGGAGTCTGGTGGCCCAGTCGCTCGTGTCCAGCTTCGCCTCGGCCGTGCTCATCTGGCCGCTGTCGGCATGGCGTCCGCGCATCAGCCAGTATTCGGGCGCCCTCCTCCGGGAGATGTGGCCGTACAGCAGCCAGCTCTTCCTGTTCAACGTCTTCAAATCGTTCGTGCAGAACCTCGACCGGATCCTCCTGGGGCATTTCCTGGGATCGACGGCCGTGGGGTTGTACGTTTTCGCCTACCGGCTGGTGGTGCAGCCGATCTCGACGCTGGTCGGCGCGGTCGGGACCTACCTGTTCCCGTTCCTGTCGCGCCTGCAGGAGGATCGGGACGCGATGCGCCGCGCCTATGGCGATGCCATGCGCTGGCTGGCCGTGATCGCGCTGCCAGCCGCGGTCCTCTGCGCGCTCGCGGCGCCGTCGATCGTGCCGCTCATCTGGGGCGAGCGCTGGGTCGCGGCGGTTCCGCTCATTCAGGTCATGGGCTTGCTGGCGGTGTTCCAGGCGTACATGTCGCCGGTGGGGCAGCTTCTCAAGTCGCTCGACCGCCCGCGCTGGCTGCTCTGGTGGTCGGTGGGGATCACGGCGACCGTGGCCGTGCTCCTGTGGGCGGGGGTTCAGCGCGGTGGGGTCGGCGGGGCCGTATGGGGTATCACGATCGCCTACGCGCTCGGGGCGCTCGTGATCATGCGCATGACCTCGGCGCTGATCGGATTCGGGGCGGCCGAGCTCTGGCGCACGTGTGGAATGGCGTTCCTGGCCGCGCTCGTCATGCTCGCGACCGGATACGCCGTCGGCCGGTTGCAGGGCCAGCCTTCGTGGCTCCGGGCGTCGGTCCTCGTGCTGCTTCCGGTCGCCGTGTACGGCACGGCGCTGGCGTGGCTCGACCAGTCGCTCCTCCGCGTGGTCGCCGCGCGCCTGCGCACGCTCAGACCATCAGGCGCGCCGCCATGATCTTCCGAGGCGAGGCCGCATGAGATCCCTGCTCGGACGGTTGCCCCTGATTCGAAGCATTCTGGCCACCAACGCGACGGCCGCCGCCGCGGCGCGCTGGCAGCGCGAGCTGCTGACGCTCGCCGCGGATGCGGCCACGCGCGACCTCCTCGCCGACGCGCGATATCAGGACGCCCGGCGCCTCAACCGCTTCGAGGCCCAGGTCTTTTCGCAGAGCGGCGAGGACGGCATCATCGCCGAGATCTTCCGCCGGATCGGCACGACGGATCGGCGGTTCGTCGAAATCGGCGTCGGCGACGGCCTGGAGAACAATACGACGTACCTGCTTGCTCGAGGCTGGCGAGGTGCCTGGCTCGAGGGCGATCGCGCGGCAGTCGCGGAAGCGCGCCGGCACTTCGCCCGGCCCATCGAGACGGGCGGCCTCGCGATCCAGGAAACGATCGTGACCGCGGAGAGCGTCGCGGCCTCGCTAACGAGCCTCGGCATCCCGGCCGAGTTCGATTTCCTGAGTGTCGACGTGGACCGGAACACGTGGTACATCTGGGAAGCCCTCGCCGCCTGGCGGCCTCGCGCCGTGGTCGTCGAGTACAACGCTACCATGCCGCCGTCGGACGAATGGGTGGTGGCGTACGACGCCGCCAAGCTCTGGAACGGCACGAACTACTTCGGTGCGAGCCTCAAGAGCTACGAGCTGCTGGGCCGCCGCATGGGCTATGCGCTCGTGGGCTGCGGGCTGGCCGGGATGAACGCGTTCTTCGTGCGCGAGGACCTGCTCGGCCACCACTTCCTGGCACCGTACACCTCGGAAAACCACTACGAGCCGCCGCGCTACTGGCTCGCCCGGGTGCGTCCGGGCCACCGCCGGTGCTTCTCGGACTAGATTCCGCGCGATGACCCTGAAAGACATCCTCAAGGCCGTGACCCGGCGGTCGCCGGTCGCGAACCGCGTCTATCACGATATCCGCCGGCGCCAGTCGAAGGCGTACGAGCCGGATTGGGGCCGCGTCGTGGCCGACTCCGGCACCCGCTGGGCCGAAGCCCTGGCCACCACGACCGGCGGCACACGGGTGCTGCTGGCCACGAGCACGGGCGCGCACCCGTCGGCGCCGCTCATGGACACGCTCCTGGCCGCCTCACTCACGATGCGGGGCGCGAGAGCGAGCTTTCTCCTGTGCGACGGGGTTCTTCCGGCGTGCCAGATGGTGGAGATCGGCCTCCAGCGTCCGTCCTCCTTCACGGCCGGCGGCCCTCAACGGTACATGTGTGCGGAGTGCTACCCCCGCGCCGCCGAGCTCTACCGTCCGCTCGGCCTTCCGATTCATCGCTATAGCGAGCTCCTGACCAGCGAGGAGCGGCAGTCCGCCGCCGCGCTCGCGGCCGGGACCCCGGCCGACCGTCTGGCCACCCTCGAGGTCGACGATCTGCCGATCGGGGAGCATGCGCGCGCCGGCGCACTCCGGTACTACGCCCGATCCACGCTGGATGGGGAGCCGCACGGGGAAGCCGTGCTCCGCCGATTCGTCGAGGGCGCCCTGCTCACCGCGCGGGCCACCCGCCGACTCCTGCGCCAGGAGGGGATCGAGGTCGTGGTGGTGAACCACGGGATCTATGTGCCGCATGGCATCGTCGCCGAGGTGGCCCGACGCGAAGGACGGCGCGTGGTGGCCTGGAACGTGGCCTACCGCAAGCGATCGTTCGTCTTCAGCCACGGCGAGACGTACCACCACACGCTGCTGTCCGAGCCGGTGAGCGAATGGGAGGACGTCGATTGGACGCCTGCGCGGGAGGCCGAGATCGTCGACTACCTGAGCAGCCGGCGACGTGGGGGCCGGGACTGGATCGTCTTCCACAACACGAAGCCGGTGGAAGATCTTCGGCGGTCCACCCCGGAGCTCCGCGCGATCGATCTCGGCCGACCCATCATCGGTCTCCTCACCAACGTGGCCTGGGACGCGCAGCTACACTACCCGGCCAACGCGTTCCCCGACATGATCGAGTGGATCACGAGCACCGTCCGCTGGTTCGCGCGCCGTCCGGATCTCCAGCTCCTCATCCGGGTCCACCCCGCGGAGCTTTCCGGCGACATCCCATCCCGACAGCTGGTCACGGACGAGCTGCGCCGGACGTTCCCTGTACTGGCACCGAACGTGTTCGTGGTGCCTCCCGAGAGCCCGATGAGCACCTATGCCGCCGCCGAGGCGTGCGACGCCGTGATCATCTACGGGACCAAGACCGGGGTGGAGCTGACCAGCCTCGGGATACCGGTCATCGTCGCCGGCGAAGCCTGGATCCGGAACAAGGGCCTCACCACGGACGCCAGCTCCGCAGCCGATTACTTCGAGATCCTCTCCCGGCTGCCGTTCCGCTCGCGGATGCCCGATGCCACGACCCGGCGAGCGCGTAAGTATGCCTACCACTTCTTCTTCCGGAGGATGATTCCGATCGACCAGGTCGAGCCGACGGGAGGGCAGCCGCAGTTCCGGCTGGCGGTGCGGACCGTGGACGATTTGCTCCCCGGACGGAGCCCCGGGCTCGACGTGGTCTGCGCCGGAATTCTGCAAGGCACACCATTTGTATATCCCGCCGAGCAGCTAGACGGTGCAAATCGTTAGGCATCGGGGCCAGGCACCGTTAGATTCTACGACACTTGGCGCAGTTGGCTGGCCCCAAGATATCGCAACGGCCCGGTCTCCAGACAACGCAAATCGTTGTTTCGGAATGACTTGAAACGCTGTTTCATCTTTGGACCGTATCCCGGCGGGAGCACGGCATGAACGCCGCCACGCCATGGTAAAACTGAGCCATATCCGCAACCGCTACCTGTTTCTAATGGACGCGGTGACCCTGTCCGCCGCGCCATTATGGTCCTACTTCGTCCGCTTCGAAGGCTTCGAGTGGGGCCCTCAGGACTCCCGGACCGCACTGCTCTTCGTCGTCTTCAGCGTCCCGATCAAGCTCGCGATCCTCCAAGGGGTGGGTCTCTACCGCCGGCTCTGGCGTCACGCCGGGGTGGCGGAACTCGAGCGCATCCTTCTCGCGACGACCATCTCGGCCATCGCCACGGCGATCCTGGGCGCGGTGGTGCTCCCCGTCCTCGGGATCACGCCGGTTCGGGTGCCCCTCTCGGTCCTGTTCATTGACGCCTGCCTGACCGCCGCGCTCGTTTCGTTGCCCCGGCTTCTCGTACGCCTGCTCAATCGGCGGGTCCAGCGGCGTCGCCTGGAGGACGCGCGGCGGGTGCTCATCGTCGGCGCGGGGGCGGCCGGCGAGATGATCGTGAAGGAGCTGCTGGGCCACCCGCAGCTCGGCCTCAACCCGGTCGCCTTCATCGACGACGATCGGACCAAGCACGGCCATCGCCTGTGCGACCTCCCGGTCCTCGGTCCGCTGGGCCGGATTCCGGAGCTGGCCCGTCGGCTGGAGGTCGAGGAGATCATCATCGCGATGCCGCGGGCCTCGGGCTCCGTGGTCCGCGAGGTGGTGCGCGCCTCGCTCGAGGCCGGGGTCAAGACCCGAACCGTGCCCGGCATGTTCGACATTCTCTCCGGGCGCGTCGCCGTGGCCTCCCTGCGTCAGGTCGAAATCCAAGACCTGCTCCGCCGTGACCCGATCCAGACGGACCTCGAGCAGGTGCGCGTGCTCGCCACCGGCGAGACGGTGCTCGTCACCGGCGCCGGCGGCTCGATCGGCAGCGAGCTGTGCCGGCAGCTGGCCCGACTGGAGCCCGCGCAGGTGCTCATCCTGGGCCATGGCGAGAATTCCATCTTCGACATCCTGGCCGAGCTGACCGAGCGGTTTCCCAACGTCACCGCGATTCCGATCATCGCCGACGTGCGCGACCGGGAGCGGCTGCGCCAGGTGTTCGAGCAATACAAGCCGTATTCGGTCTTCCACGCCGCGGCGCACAAGCACGTGCCGCTCATGGAATTCAACATCGCCGAGGCGGTCACCAACAACGTGCTCGGCACCAAGAACGTGGCGGAGCTCTCGGCGGAGTTCGGAGTCGAGCACCTGGTGCTGATCTCCACCGACAAGGCCGTACGGCCCACGAACATCATGGGCGCGACCAAGCGCGTCGCCGAGCAGATCGTGCAGGAGATCGCCGAGGCGCACGAGCGGAAGTTCGTCGCCGTCCGGTTCGGCAACGTGCTCGGGAGCCGCGGCAGCGTGGTGCCCACCTTCCTCCGCCAGATCCAGATGGGCGGTCCCGTCACCGTGACCCATCCGGAGATGCGTCGCTACTTCATGACCATCCCCGAAGCGGTCCAGCTCGTTCTGCAGGCCGGCGCGATCGGGCGGGGCGGAGAGGTCTTCGTGCTCGACATGGGTGAGCCGATCAAGGTGCTCGACCTCGCCACGGATCTCATTCGGCTCTCCGGGCTCGAGGTCGGGGAGGACATCGAGATCCGCTTCAGCGGCACGCGACCTGGCGAGAAGCTGTACGAGGAGCTGTTCTTCGATTCCGAGAGCGCCGTGTCGACCGATCACCCCAAGGTGCTGTGCGCCAGGAACGGCGCGCTGCCGATCGGCCTGAGCGAGGTGGTGGACGTGCTGGTGGATGGGGCCCGCAACGGACGGACGGACGACGAGATCCGCGAGCTGCTGGTCCGGCTGGTCCCGGATTTCAAGATGTCGGCGGGAGCCACCGCCGAGGCGGAAATCGGGGTCCTGCCGAACTGACGCCGGTGACGCGGAGTCGTCCCGAGGCTTTGCGTGCGTCGTGCGCGGGTCGCCATCGCCCGCCCTTCGCTGGTTCCACGTTCTAGCGCTGCTTCACTTTCCCTGACAGTTTCGGACCTCGCCGCCACCCTCGTGGGGCAGTCGTGCTGCGGGCCTCCAAACGCACCGAGCTTCACTTGTCGGTCCGGCGGTGGATCCGGAGCGGAACGCGCCAAGGAAGACTCGAGACATGGTCTCACGCATCGTTCCCAGAATAGGCAAGGCACTGTTGCATTCCTACCGGACGGCCATCTGGGACCTGGTGCGGGCGCGACGGGAATCGGTGACCGTCCCGACGGCGCATGGTCTCATGACCATCAGTACCAAGGACCAGTTCATCAGCAAGGCGCTCTACGTCCAGCGACAGTACGGCCAGGACGTGATCCGGACCGCCGTGGGGCTGTTGCAGCGCCATGGGAAGCTCACCGGCGCGAACGCGGCGTGTGTGATCGATATCGGCGCGAACATCGGGACGGTGTGCATCAAGCTGCTGAGGGATGGCGTGTTCGAGCGGGCGCTGGCGTTCGAGCCCGACCCCGTGAATTTCACCTTCCTCCGGCGAAACATCGAGCAGAATGGTCTGTCGTCCGCCATTCGGGCTTTCGACGTGGCCTTGTCATCCGACCAAGGCGAGATGGCCCTGGAGCACTCCTCCGAGAATTATGGCGACCACCGGTTACGCACCGGAAGCCACCCGACCGCGAGCCGGTTTCACGAAGAGAGCCGCGAGATCACTCCCGTCCGCGTGGAGCGGCTGGACGACATTCTGGCTGCAGAGCGCATCGACCCGGCCGGCGTCGGGCTGCTCTGGATGGACACTCAGGGGCACGAGATCCACGTCCTGAGAGGAAGCCGGACGCTGCTCGCCGCGGGGACGTCGGTCGTGACGGAATTCTGGCCGTACGGATTGGGTCGATCGGGGATTTCGGAGCGGGAGTTCGTCGAGCTGGTGAGCACCGGCTTCACCCACTTCTACGATCTTCGGGACGCACGGAGCGCCCCCGAGGACATCACGGCCATCTCGAATCTCTTCCGCCGGTACACGGAGGCGAAGTTCACCGATCTCCTGCTACTCCGGCTCTGAGCCGACGCCGAAACCTACTGCTTCGCCACCACGATCACCGTGACGAGCGCCGTGAGCAGCTGGGCTCCAACGCCAAGGATCTGGGCCAGGCTGGCACCCTGCTCCTGTACGATGCGCGTCGGGACGAACACCACCGCTCCCGGTTCCGGGTGCGGCACCCTGTCCCGGAGCACTGCTTTCCGCACGACGCCGTCCCGCTCGCCGTTCGCCTGGGTCACATAGGGACGTCGCTTGTCGCTGGTCGCGCTGTATCCTCCGGCGGCATCCACGTACCAGTCGAGGTTCTTGCCCGGCGAGTAGGCCACCGGTCCGGGTGAGTTCACGGCGCCCTTCACCATCACGATCGGATTGAACTCCGGGATGTAGATCGAGTCGCCGGCCGAAAGGATGATGTTGTCCCGGTACTTGGGGTCCTTCAGCACCTGAGTCAGGTCGATGCCGACCCGCTCGGGGTAGCCTCGCGGCATGCTGTCGCGCGGGGTCGTGTCGGGTGAAAGAGACGGAAGGCGATCCGTGCCCGTCGGCCGGTTGCCGTCGTACGAGCGGTAGAACTGGATCCCTCCCGCGTACGCCTCCGGCGTCAACCCGCCCGCGCGCTCGATGATGTCGGACAACCGATCGGTCTTGGAGCGAAGCGAGTAGCGTCCCGGCGATTTGACCTGCCCGCTGACGACGACGGAGCGCTGGAGCGAAAACTCGCCCTGCCGGAGTACCAGCACGTTGTCGTACGGCTGAAGCGGCGTCTCCGCGGCGACCGACCCGGTGTCGCCGGCCTGGATCGGGCTGCCCGCCCGCGCGGCCAGGAAGCTCGAATCGAGTGGCACCGGCACCGTCTGGGCCAGCGCGCCGGGCGGTCGGCTCTCGGGCAGGCGCGCGATCTCGGCCTGGAGCTGAGCGTCCTGCGTGAGGCCGTCGGCGAGCAGGATGACGTCCCGCATCGTCATGCCCTCGCGATACGGCACGCGGCCGGGACGCCGAACGGCGCCCACGACGGCCACGTAGACATCGGGGTGGAACGTCGTTCGCGAGAAGATGCGGACCTCGTCCTGGTCCTCAAGGGGGAGGTCGTCCCGCACCCGGCCGGTCGAGTCGGCGAACGCGGAACGGAGCTGGACGTAGGTCGAGTCCTCGCGCATTCGGGTCACCAGAATCCGGGGCAGATACACGTCCGGTTTGGGGCCCCCGGCGAGCCGGATCGCGTCGCTGAGCTTCATGCCCGGCGTGAAGCCGACCTGCCCCTCGACCCAGACGTTGCCGTCCACGGTCACGAAGCCGCGCTGGCGGTCGGCGACGGCGTGCACGGTGACCGAATCCCCGGGCGCCATCGGCACCGCCGGCGCCATGCCGCCGCTGAACTGGTCTTCCCCTACGGCGATCACGACCCGCGCCCGCCCGCCGGGGCCACGGGTATCCGGCGGCAGGATTCGGTGGATCGTAACCCGGGTGCGCGCGGCCGAGGGATCGAATCCGCCGGCAAACCCGATGGCGTCACGGAGCGTCTCGCCGGGCCGGAGCTCGTACATGGCGGGCCGCTCGACCCGGCCCGCCACCGAGACGAAGCCGCCGTGCACCGGCACGAATACCACGTCGCCGCTCTGGAGCCGGATGTCGGTGGGGTTGCTGCCGTGCAGCATGTAGTCGTAGAGGTCGAGGCTGTCCACCAGCGCGCGGCCGCGACGGATCTCGACGTGCCGGAAGCTTCCGTTCGTCGTCGGGCCGCCGGCGGCGTACAACGCCGTGAGCACCGTCCCGGCGCTCGACATCTGGTAGGCGCCGGGGCGCACCACGTCTCCCGCGACGTATACCTGGATGTTGCGCAGCCGCGCGATCGAGAGCTGAAACCGCGTGGTCGGGTTGGCGCCGCGGCGAACGCCCGAGTACACCTTGCTCAGCCGGCCGTAGAGCTGCTCCTGGAGCTGGCCCAAGCTCAGGTTGGCCACGTAGACCTGGCCGACCTGCGGGATGACGATGAATCCTTCCCGCGTCACCTCGAGGGTATAGGAACGCTCGACATCGCCGGTGAGGATGAGGACCAGCATGTCGCCGGGGCCGAGACGATAGTTCTCATCCACCGGGCCGGCCATCGCCGGTTGGAAGCGCGTGGTGGCGCGACGGAAGGTCTCGACCCCAAAGAGCTTGAGCCTGCCGCCCCGCAGGACCGAGACGGAATCCGCCAGCGAGTCGGCGCGAAGCGAGTCCGCGTGGACCAGCTTGAGCGAATCGAGCACCGAGCGGAGCGAATCGGTCATCGCCCCGGTCGAGTCCACCAGCCGAAGCGAGTCCGCTTCCGTCTGGCTCAGGACTCCCAGCGCTCGCACGGCGTCGAGCGTCCGCGGTCCGAACTGCGCGGGCTTGGTCGTGTCTGCGCCCTGGACGTAGTCATCCAGGATATTCTCGGGGTACCCGGCCGCCCTCAGCCGGGAGCGCACTTGGTCAGGGGTGAGCCCGGACTGCTGGAGCCGCACGCGGAGCTGGTCGATCATCTGGGGCTGGTTCCGCAGGAGCTCCTGGGCCTGGTCCGGTGTCGGGAGCTGCTGACCGCCGCTCGGGATCTGGGCGGACAGCGGGGCGGTGGCCAAAACGAGCACCGCGGCCAGGGCGCACCAGACCCGGGCGGGTGAGAACCTGCGCGATTCCGAGCTGGGCATGGAGGGCGAAGATCGCTCGTAAGTAAGGCGATGTCAAGCGGTTGCGCGAATGAGATCCCGCCAGAAGGCAAGGGTGCGCTCGGCGACGGCCGCGTCGGTGTAGGCGTCCATCACGCGACGGCGTCCCGCCGCGCCGAGCCGTTGGAGCTCGGCCGGGTCGTCATGGAGGCGCTGGAGCGTCTCGCTCAGGGCGGCTACGTCTTCCTCGGGAACCACCACTCCAGCGTCTGCCAGAGTCTCCGGTAAGGCGCCGGCCGCGCTGCCCACGACGGTGATGCCGTGGGCCATCGCGTCGAGCGCCGCCCGCGGCATGACTTCGATCCAGCGAGGAGTCGTTCGCGAGGGGACCACGACGACGTCGAGCCGGGGCCATACCTCGTCGACGCCGCTCCGGGGCAACGCGCCGAGCCAGGTCACCTGGCCGGCGATGCCCAGTCGCTCCGCGAGCGATTCGAGCTCTTCCTGCGCCGGCCCAGTCCCGACCACGGTGATGGTCCACCGACCGATGAGCTTGACCGCGGCGCGGAACAGGAGGTCCAATCCCTTTTCGGGGATCAGGCGGCCGACAAATCCGATGGCGAGCCCGGTGTGCGGCGTCCGCTGGACGCTCAGCGGAAGCGGCGTCCCGATCTGCGGAATGGTGCGATGCGGCAGTGACGGGCGTCCGCGGACCGCCAGCCGGCCGGCGAACTCGTTGACCGCGATCAGCCCGGCGGCGCCGCCGAGGGCCCGGCTCCGGCGCAGCGCGGCGAGGGTGCTCCGGGAGACCGGCAGGCTCTCGCGGGTGAGGAGCACGTAGGGCACGCCGAGCCGCCGGGCGGCGCGGCAGATGGCCGCCGCGCCGTTGCTCCACGGCTCTTCCTCCACCTGGACCAGCTCGGGCCGCATGTCGGTGAGCAGGCCGCGGACGGTGCCCGAGTGCCAGAACGGATCGGCGGAGGGCAACGCGCCCCCTCGAAGCCGGACGGGCACCGTGCGCACGCCGCCGTCGTCGCCCCAGGCGGTCTGCTGCTGCTGCACCAGACCGGCAGGCACCCAGCGATCCGGCACCGCGGCGGCCACGGTCACACCAAGGGAGGCCAGAGCACGGAGCTTGCCCCTGGCCAACGGGTCCGCGTAGACGCGGGAGATCACGAGTGCGCGCACGCCACCAATCTCGCGGGTGCCAGGGCCAGGACCAAGGGGAGGCGCGGTTGACTTGGGTCGCGGGTCGTGGTGATGTTGGCGAGACCCTCGATGCGCATACTCCACCTCGCGAAGTATTACTGGCCGCGCTCCGGCGGCATGGAACGGGTGGTCCAGGGACTCGCCGAAGGCGCGGCGGGGCTCGGCCACCAGGTGGAGGTCGTCGCGGTCGAAGGGCGGGGCAAGGCGGGCAGGGCCGCGCGGGAGCGATCGTCCGTGACCCGCGCATTCTCGTTCGCCGCGCTCGGCTCGCAGGAGATCGCTCCGGGGTATATCGCCGCCGCGTGGAAGCGGGCGGACATCATCCACGTGCATCATCCCCACCCGCTCGCCGACCTGGCATGCCTGCTCCGCGCGGGGCGAACGCCGGTCGTGGTGACGCAGCACGCGGACTCGCGTCGGTCGATATATCGTCCCGTGACGGGGTTGGTCCTGCGCCGCGCGGCGGCGGTGGTGGTCCCGAGCCGCGCCCATCTGGCGCTCTCGACCGAGCTGGTGGGCTGGGAGAGCAAGGTCGAGGTGATTCCGTTCGGGATCGACCAGACGCGGTGGGAAACGGTCCCGCCGCCGCCGCCCGGCGCCGCGCCTCGCGCCATCTTCATCGGACGGCTGGTGGCCTACAAGGGGCTCGACATCCTCCTGCGCGCGCTCGAGCGCGTGCCGGAGCTCCGACTCGACGTGGTCGGCTCGGGCCCGGAAGGGCCGCGGCTCCGGACCCTCGCCCAGGCACTCGCCATCACCGACCGGGTCCGCTGGTACGGCGAGTATCCGGACGAGGACCTGCCGAGGCGCATGGCCGACGCCGACTTCCTGGTCCTGCCGTCGGTCACCGTTGAAGAGATGTTCGGCCTCGTCGTGCTGGAGGCGATGGCTGCGGGACGGCCGGTGATCACGACCGCGCTGCCCAGCGCCGTCCGGGAAGTCAACGTGCCTGGGGTCACCGGCCTCGAAGTCCCGCTCCGGGACGTGCCGGCGCTGGCGCAGGCGCTCGAGGCCTTGAGTCACGACCCCGTCCGGCGCCGCACGCTCGGCGAGGCCGGCCGCCGTCGCGTCGCCGAGCGGTTCACGCAGGCCGCCATGGCCGAGCGCCACATCGAGCTCTACGAGCGCATTCGGGCGACGAAGCATTAGGCGGCGCGACGCGCCATGAGGACTTATGCCGAGGCATAGCAAATCCACGGGGCCGGAGCGGCAGGCCCGACTGAAGCCGCAGTTCGCCAGCCTCTATCCGGATGTCGTGGCGGGCGAATGGGTTCCTGCCTGGCTGCTGGCGGAACAGCTCATGCGCTCGGCGGAACGACGCGGCAACCCCACCGGCGGCCGGGTGTGCGATCCGGGGCACTGCGAGTTCCGCGGAGGTGGCCGTCGTCCGCAGGAGCTGCGAGGACTCAGGACGCGGGCTGCGGATAACCGGTAGGTCGCGTCACCCGCCCGCGCGGGGCCAAGGATCAGGCCAGCGTTCGGAGGTCACACGGTCCGGAGCAACGACGGCGGACGATCCCACGGCCGGAGCGCTTGCCCATGCTCCTGAGGCACCTGCATTACCTGGTGGCCGTGGCCAACGAACGCCACTTCGCCCGGGCGGCCCAATCGTGCGACGTGAAGCAGCCGACCCTGTCGAGCGGCATCAAGCAGCTCGAGGAAGAGCTCGGCCTGCTGATCGTCCGGCGGGGGCAGCGGTTCCAGGGCTTCACCCCCGAGGGCGAACGGGTCCTCGCCTGGGCCCGCCTCATTCTCTCCGACGCGGCCAGCCTCAAGCAGGACGCCGCGGAGCTCCGCGAGGGTCTGGTCGGCCGCCTGCGAATGGGCGCGATTCCTACGGCGCTTCCGGTCGTCTCGGCCCTCACCGCGCCGTTCGCGCTCGATCATCCGCATGTCGTGATCACGGTGCTGTCGCTCACCTCGATCGATATCCAGCACGGGCTCGGTGACTTCAGTCTGGACGCCGGTGTCACTTACCTCGAGAACGAGCCGCTCATCGGGGTCCGCGCGATCCCGTTATACCACGAGCGCTACTTTCTCTTCAGCTCGGCGGACGGCCCGTTCAGCGGTCGGAGCTCCGTGTCATGGAGGGAAGCGGCGGAGACTCCGCTGTGCCTCCTCACACCGGACATGCAGAACCGCCGCATTCTCGACACCCATTTCCGCGAGGTGGGGGCGGTGCCGCGACCGTCGCTCGAAACGAACTCGGTCATCACGCTTTGCTCCCATCTGCGCACGGGCCATTGGTCGAGCGTCCTGCCACAGGCATTCTTCCGGCTGTTTGGTGACCCGTCCGGCCTGCGGGCCATTCCTCTGGTAGATCCGGACGTATCTCACCGGGTCGGCCTGGTGGTGCCGGACCGGGAGCCGCTTACGCCGTCGGCCCGGCAGCTGGTGGACCTCGTCGGACGCCCGGATGTCATGTCCGAAGTGGGGCGAGCGACGACAGGTTGATTCGTCCGGCCTATCATACGATAGAGACCGCAAATTTGAACGCGGGACCCCGTCAGGCGATAATTCCTGACAGGTCTTTCGCTTGTGCCTTTCCGGGAGGGTTTCATGGCCATGAATTACACCCGTCTCACCGAGCCCCTGGTGCGGGATGGTGGCACGCTGCGCCCGGCCTCCTGGGACGAGGCCCTGAACCGCGCCGCCGAGGGCTTCCGCCGCACCATGGCCGAGAGTCGGGACGCCATCGGCACCTTCAGCTGCTCGAAGGCCAGCAACGAGGTCAACTACCTCGCGCAGAAGCTGGTCCGGCTGGGCTTCAGAAGCCATAACATCGACAGCTGTAACCGAACGTGACACGCACCTAGCGTCGTCGGTCTGGCGACGGTCTTCGGTGTCGGTGGGGGAACCAGCTCCTACCGTGAGGTGGAAGAGACGGACGTGATCTTCCTCTGGGGTGCGAACGCCCGGGAGAATCACCCTATCTTCTTCCATCACGTCCTCAAGGGCATTCACAACGGGGCCAAGCTGTACGTCATGGACCCGCGGCGGACCACGTCCGCCCAATGGGCCGACCAGTGGCTGGGGCTCAACGTCGGAACCGACATCGCCCTGTCCAATGCGATGGCCCGCGAGATCATCCACAGCGGCCTTGCGAACGAGACGTTCATCCGGCGGGCCACCACCGGCTACGACGCCTATCGCGCCGCGGTCGAGCCGTACACGCTCGAGATGGCGGAGCGCGAGACGGGAGTGCCGGCCGAGGTCATCCGCGAGACGGCCCACGCCTACGCCCGCGCGGACCGGGCGGAGATCTGCTGGACGCTCGGCATCACCGAGCATCATAACGCGGTCGACAACGTGCTGTCGCTGATCAATCTGGCGCTGCTCACGGGGCACGTCGGCCGCTACGGCTCCGGGGTGAATCCCCTGCGCGGACAGAACAATGTGCAGGGCGGCGGCGACATGGGAGCGATTCCGAATCGGCTGGTCGGATTCCAGGATTGGACGGTCGAGCCGGCGATCCGGGCCAAGTTCGAGAGCCACTGGGGCGTCACCCTCGAGCCGCGCTACGGGCGCACGGTGACCCAGATGTTCGAGGGCATGGAGCACGGCGAGATCAAGGCGCTCTACGCCATCGGCGAGAATCCGGCGCAGGCCGAGGCGGACCAGCACCGGACCGAGCGACTGCTCAAGGGCCTCGACCATCTCGTGGTGCAGGACATCTTCCTCACGCGGACGGCGCAATTCGCCCACGTGGTGCTGCCGGCCTCGTCGAGCTGGTGCGAGGCGGAAGGCACGGTGACGAACAGCGAGCGGCGCGTGCAGCGCGTCCGGAAGGCGCTGGAGCCGCCGGGCGACGCGCGCGACGACATCTGGATCATCGCGGAGATCGCCAAGCGGGTCGGTGCCGACCTGGGCCACCCGACGGCCGAGGAGATCTGGAACGAGGTGCGGTGCCTGGCGCCGAACTTCGCCGGGATGAGCTACGAGCGCCTGGACCGGGAAGGGGGGCTGCACTGGCCCTGCTACGACGAGAATCATCCCGGCGAGCTGTTCCTGCACAGCCGGCTGTGGAAGGATCCCGCGGAGGGGCGCCTGGCGCCGTTTTCGGTGGTCGAGCACGACCCGCCGGTCGAGCGTCCCGACGCGGACTACCCATTCATGCTGACGACGGGCCGTCGGCTCGACTCGTACAACACGGGCGTCCAGACCGGCGGCTTCACCTCGCCGCTGCGCCGGGGCGAGTCGCTCGACATCTCCCCGGAGGACGCGGAACGGCTGAACCTGAAGGATGGCGACCAGGTGCGAGTCACGTCGCGCCGGGGGAGCGTCCTGGCGCCGGCTCGGATCGACCGGTCGCTCCGGGCGGGGCTCGTCTTCATGACGCTCCACTTCCAGGACGAGGTCGCCGTCAACCGCCTCACCATCGACGAGACCGATCCCAAGTCCGGCACCGCGGAGTTCAAGGCGTGCGCGGTGCGCGTGGAGCCGGTGCGGTCCGCCGAGCCGCGAGCCCGCCAGGCTCGCGTGGCCTCGCCCAAAGGAGCCTAGTTGGATCTTCATCTTCTCGACGCCGAGCCGACCGATGAGGAGCGCGCCGCGGTCGACGCGCTCCTCGGGCTACCCGCCTCCGGATGGGACGGCGGGGTCCGGGACGAGCGGCGCGATGCGCACGCCGCGGCGGGCGGTCACGCGGCCCGCGCCCGGCGCCACCTGCTGTTGCCGGCGCTCCAGGCGGTGCAATCCACCATCGGATGGATCAGCGAAGGAGCGCTCAATTACGTCTGCGAGCGGCTCTCGGTCCCGCCGGCCGATGCGTACGGCGTGGCTACGTTCTACGCGCTGCTCTCCACCACGCCGCGGCCGAGGCGCGTGCTCCACGTGTGCGACGACATCGCCTGCCGCTGCAAGGGCGCCGACGCCCTCTGCGACACCCTGGAGCGGACCGTGGGACCGGCCGGCCATCACGGTCCGGACGGCGATCACGTCGAGATCGGCGCGGAGGACGCGATCTGGCTGCGCAGCCCGTGCCTGGGCCTCTGCGACCAGGCGCCCGCGGCGTTCGTGACGGTCGCGGGCCAGGAGCCCGTGGAGCGGCTCTTCGGTCACGTGGACGCGGCCACCGCGCGGCGCGTCCTGGACGGCGATCTCTCCGCCGCGGGCGCGCCGCATCCGCGGTTGCCGCAGGCGGGGGATCCCTCGCTGCGGCTGCTCCGTCGGGTGGACGTCGCGGACCCGGGGAGCCTCGATGCCTATCGCGCGCTCGGCGGGTATGAGGCGCTGCGGCAGGCCATCGCGTTGGGCCCCGATGGTGTGATCCGCGAGGTGACCGACGCGAAGCTGCTGGGGCGGGGCGGGGCGGCGTTCCCCACGGGCAGGAAATGGGATGCGGTGGCGCACCAGCCGGTGCGGCCGCATTACCTGATCTGCAACGCCGATGAATCCGAGCCCGGCACGTTCAAGGATCGCGTCATCATGGAGGGCGACCCGTTCAGCCTCGTCGAGGCGATGACGGTCGCCGCCTACGCGACCGGGTGCGAGCAGGGGTTCATCTACGTGCGCGGCGAGTATCCGCTGGCCACCGAGCGCCTCCAGCACGCCATCGACGCGGCGCGGGCGCGCGGCCTGCTGGGCGAGAACGTGATGGGCCACGGGTTCAAGTTCGACATCGAGATCCGGCGCGGAGGCGGCGCCTACATCTGCGGCGAAGAGACCGCGATCTTCAACTCGATCGAAGGCTTCCGCGGCGAGCCCCGGAACAAGCCCCCGTTCCCCGTCCAGGTTGGCGTCTTCGGCAAGCCCACCGTCATCAACAACGTCGAGACCCTGGTCAACGTGCTGGAGATCCTGCGGCTCGGCGGGCCGGCGTACGCCAGGATCGGCACCGAGGCATCGGCGGGACCGCGCCTGTTCTGCCTGGCCGGATGCATCGTTCGCCCCGGGGTCTACGAGGTGCCGTTCGGCGCCACGCTGCGGCAGATGCTCGAGCTGGCCGGGGGGCTCCCGGAGGGACGTACCCTGCAGGCGATCCTGCTGGGTGGGGCGGCCGGCGTGTTCGTACGCCCGGACGAGATCGACATGCCGCTCACGTTCGAAGGGGCGCGCGCCGCGCAGGCCACGCTGGGCTCCGGCGTCATCATGGTGTTCGACGACACCATCGACCTGAAGCCGATCCTCCGCCGGATCGCGGCCTTCTTCCGGGACGAATCCTGCGGTCAGTGCGTCCCGTGCCGCGTGGGCACCGTCCGGCAGGAAGAGGCGCTCCACCGCATCCAGGTCGCCAAACCCAGGGGCGGCGTGCAGAACGAGCTCGCACTCCTCGAGGAGATCGGCCTGGCCATGAAGGACGCATCCATCTGCGGTCTGGGGCAGACCGCGTACAGCGCGGTCGAGTCCGCGATCAAGCGGCTCCGCATGTTCGACGGAGCGGCGCGATGACCGCGAGCTTCACCCCGCTGGTCCAGCTGCGGCCGCCGCGGCGCACCGTCGAGCTCAAGATCGACGGCGAGCCGGTCCAGGTGCCCGAAGGCAGCACCGTGCTCGAGGCCTGCCGGACCCAGGGGAAGGAGATCCCGACCCTGTGCTACCTGGAAACGCTGCACCCGGTCAACGTGTGCCGCGCATGCGTGGTCGAGGTGGAGGGGTCGCGGGTCTTGGTGCCGTCGTGCTCGCGGAAGGTCGAGCCCAACATGGTGGTCAAGACCGACTCGGAGCGCGTGCAGCACAGCCGGAAGATGGTGCTCGAGTTCCTGGCCTCCTCGGTGGACCTCTCGACGACGCCCGACGTCGCGCGGTGGCTGACCGAGTACGGGTGTCATCCCGAGCGGTACGGCCCGTCCGCGCCAGCCTCGGCGGCCGGCGTCCGGGACAGCCACGCTCCCGGGCACCACGACGAGCCGCGAGCCGAGTACGCCGCTACCGTCGCGCAGCCGGTGAAGGTGGACAATGAGCTGTACGTGCGGGACTACGCGAAGTGCATCCTGTGCTACAAGTGCGTCGAGGCCTGCGGCAAGGACTTCCAGAACACCTACGCGCTCACGGTCGCGGGGCGGGGCTTCGACGCCAGGATCTCGACCGAGTTCGCGGTCGAGCTGCCGGAATCGGCCTGCGTGTACTGCGGGAACTGCATCGCCGTGTGCCCCACGGGCGCCCTCATGTTCAAGAGCGAGCACGATCGCCGGCAGGCGGGCACCTGGGACGAGTCACGCCAGACGGTAACCACGACCATCTGCCCCTACTGCGGCGTCGGCTGCAATCTCGAGCTGCACGTGCAGGACAACGAGATCGTGAAGGTCACCTCGCCGCTCGACCACGACGTCACCCGCGGCAACCTCTGCATCAAGGGGCGTTTCGGCTGGCGCTACGTGCAGAACCGGCGCGGCGAGGGGAAGCCGATGCGAGGCGCGCCGGCGCCCTGACCGATCTCAGGCCACCAGCCGGTGCGGGTGGGTGTACACCGTGTGGCGGGTGCCCCGGGCGAATCCCACCAGGGTGAGGCCGGCCTGCTGCGCGATCCGGATGGCCAGGCCGGTGGGTCCCGATACCGCAACCATGACCGCGGCGCCGAGACGCGTGGTCTTCTGAACCATCTCGAAGCTGGCCCGGCTCGTGACCGCGACGAAGCCCGTCGTGGGGTCGGTGCCCCGGCGAAGCAGCGCGCCGATCAACTTGTCCAGTGCGTTGTGCCTGCCGACGTCTTCCCGCACCAGGTCGATCGTGCCGTCGAGCGCCGCCCAGCCGGCCGCGTGCACGGCGCCGGCAGCGGCGTTCAGCGTCTGATGGGACGCCAGAGACGCCATCGCGGTCTGGATCGCGGCCTCGGCGACCGTCACGGACGACTCTACCGCGTGCAGCGTCTTGAGCACCGACGCGACGCTGTCCGCCCCGCAGATCCCGCACCCGGTGCGACCGGTGAGCCGCCGGGTGCGCGCGGCGATCTCGGCCTCACGCTCGGGGCCCACCATCACCTGGATCTCGATGCCCTGGCTGTACCGAACGCACTCGACCGCGTGGAGATCGGCGGGCGACGCGATCAGCTCTTCCGTCAGGCTGAAGCCGAGCGCGAAGTCCTCGAGATCCTGCGGTGTCGCCATCATGACCGCGTGCGGGATCCCGTTGTAAACCATGGCCACGGGCGTTTCCTCAGCGACGGTCTCGACCCGGTCGAGTACGCCGCCATCTTCCCAGCGCCTGGCGGGCACCTCGAGCAAGGGCTGGGCGTAGCCCAGCCGGAGGAGACCCAGCGGGTCCTCCATCTGTCGCACGTCTTTGCTCATGGGCGCGACTCCTCGCGTGTCCTGCGGGCGGTCGCCCGGCGGGCGGCCGATTCGAATAATATCCTGCCCATGGTGACTGATGCCTGACGGAGGGGTGGTGCCGGCGGTCGGCTTCGTGGGATCGAGCGGCAGCGGCAAGACCACGCTGATCGAGCGGATCGTGCCCCTGCTCGCGGCGCGCGGAGTGCGCGTGGGTGTGCTCAAGCACGCGAAGCAGAACTTCGACGTGGACCAGCCCGGGAAGGACAGCTACCGGCTGCGCGAAGCGGGGGCGAGCGAAGTGCTGATCGCGTCGCAGCGCCGCTGGGCACTCCTGGCCGAGGAGCCCGAGCCTGAGGCGGAGCCGAGGCTGGCACGAACGCTGGCGCGGTTCACGCCGGGGGAGCTCGACCTCGTGCTGGTCGAGGGATTCGCGCACGAGATGTATCCGAAGATCGAGGTCTACCGGCCGTCCCGGGGGCAGCCGCCCAAGTGCTGGCCGGCAGATCCCTGCGTGGTGGCGGTCGCGACGGACGGGGACGTCGGTGAGTCGCGCGTCCCGCGCCTCGATCTCAACGATCCGAAGGCGGTTGTCGCATTCGTGCTCGGGTGGCTGCCTGGGGTCGGCAGGGCGGATGTGAAGCGGATCTGAACCACGCGACCCCGGCTTGTTTCACCGCCGGTGCGATCACATGTTTCGCGCTGTCGGGCCCTTAGCTCAGGTGGTTAGAGCAGCGGACTCATAATCCGTCGGTCCCTGGTTCGAATCCAGGAGGGCCCATTGGACTTACCTTCTATGGCTGCGACTCGTCCGGAGATGATCGTTGAGGCCGTCCTTTCGCTGGCGAACCGACCCTAACTAGCTAGCCGACGACTAGCTCGTAAGCCAACCGGCGAAGGCCAACCACGCGGGCGTGCCCGAGATCATGAGGCGCAGCGGCTGCGAGGCCAAGATCACCAGCCCGCCCCAGATCGTGGCGGGATGAACCTTCCTTCTGGTCGCGAGATCGTAGACCAGCATCGCCACGATGAACAGGTCGGTGAGTCCGAAGAATGCCGGGGGCCCCACTGGACGCACGAAGGGAAGCCGCGCGATCGGCGCGCTCGTGAGCGCGATGGTCCCGAGCGTCATCAGCCGCTTGTGCGTGTCCGGCCGGTTCCGAAGCACCAGGCCTGCGCCGATCAGCATTGCGAACACTAGCATATCGAAGAGTGGCACAGCCATGAACGAGAGCGGCGGCACTCCGGGAATCGGGGACGGGCTGCCGCCCTTGACCCGCAGGATGGCTGTGGTGGTTCCCATGATCAGCAGCAACGCGGCCAGCACGGCGCCGCCCACCCCGAGCTTGCGATGCAGATCGGTGCGATCAGTGGCGACCAGGGTCGTCTGGGCCAGGAAGAGCAGCACCCAGGATGTGAACACCAAGCCATGGATGTGCACGTGCAAGCTCAGTTCCGGCGTGCCGTAGTAGGCCTTGAGGAAGTAGCTTCGCGAGAAGCCGAGGAACACGGTGATGAGGACGGCGATCGCCACCCCCACGTAGAAGCGGCGGGTGCCCTGCCTGGTGCCGGCGACTGAGAGGTTCGCGGTCATCCCGATCTCCCTTTATGTGAGATCCAACGCCACATCGAAACTCGCGGTATATCCCTCTTTGGCAGGGACCACCGACAACAACGCCCCAAAATCCGGCCCGGCACATCAGGGAGGCGATCTGTCGGGCTGCGGAGCTGGCCACCGATGGAAATCCCATCGATCAGCCAATTCGTGGAATACTGGGACAACCTCCCGGCCCATCCCAGTTCCTCCAAGAAGTCGCCAAGAATTCGAGGCAAAGCCCGGCCTCCTTGAGGGGGGTGCAAGTGGGCTTTGTGGTACCTGGATTTGGTACCTAGGCTCCGCAGGTTTGCGTGGATTTCAATAGATCTGATTGGTCGTGATGCGAGCAGTAAGTCGTTACTAAATGTGCCTTACCAGCCCTCCCTGGCTCTGGATGAAGATGATGCTCTCGACCTCATAATCCGTCGGTCCCTGGTTCGAATCCAGGAGGGCCCATAGACTTAGCATTCCATGGTCCAGTTTTGTGGTCCAGTTTGCCCCGTTATTTCACCGATTCACTCAAAGGCGCCCGACTCATCACCGGGCGCCTTCCGCTGCCTCACTCCCACGGACCATCTGTGTAGCGCCCGCCAAGTCTGCTGCCGTAGCCAACCCCTGGCGAAGAGACCCGGGAGCCCTAGCGACACCCAGAATAGCGTACTGGCCTATGAGCCCGGTCCCCCAGCCTGACCCCCCAGCGCCTGCATCCTGCTAAGGTGTTAGCCCTCGAGAAATGCGCAGCACAAAGTCCCGAGCTCGAACTTGGGTGTGCACGACGCCACGGCTCCGGATCGCGAGGGACCTCTCCCCTGTGCGGGGGTGAGCCTACGTCTCCAAACGTGAGCGTGCTGGTCAGTGGAGCCGCACGTTTGTCTGGGCCGGCATTTGTCGTAACGTTCATCGGGTTGGACCCGCCCTGTCGAGGATGCGAAGCGCCATTGGAGAATACCGCCGCCCGCTAGGAGGCCCGTCCCGACTGGCCAGGGAACCGGGGCGGCGGCTCACGGGTTTGCGCATCATGAGAGCGATCAGCCAACACAGCTTCGGCGATCCCGACGTGCTCCAGGTCGTCGAGGTTGACCCTCCTCAGCCCATTCCGACCGAAGTACTGATCCGGATCCACGCGATCGGACTCAATCCCGTCGAAGCAAAGATCCGGCGTGGCTCCGCCCCGATGCTCGGCCAACCGCCTTTCATTCTCGGTTGGGACATCTCCGGCGTCGTCGAATACGTGGTCCCAGGCGTGAATCGGTTCCGGCCCGGGGACGAGGTCTTTGGAATGCCGTTCTTCCCCCGCCCGGCGGCCGCCTACGCCGAGTTGGTCGCGGCACCGTCGCGGCAGCTGGCTCTCAAGCCGCGCTCGCTCGATCACGTGCACGCGGCGGCACTGCCTCTGGCTGGACTCACCGCGTGGCAGAGCCTGGTGGATGTCGCCCAGGTCCAGCCTGGTCAGCGAGTCCTGATCCACGCAGCGGGGGGCGGCGTGGGCCATCTCGCGGTCCAGATCGCCAAGGGCCTGGGGGCTCAGGTGGTAGCGACGGCCAGCCGCGCCAAGGCGGAGTTCGTGAGGGAGCTCGGCGCTGACCAGGTCATTGATTACGAAGCGGAGGATTTCGCCGACGTGGTGGACAATATCGATGTCGTGGTCGAGTCCGTCGGCGGTGACTACGCGGACCGTTCGTTGCGGACGCTGCGGCGCGGCGGCCTACTTGTGACCCTCGTCGAACGCACCAACGCCCAGCTCGCGGCGAGGGTGAAGGCGGCCGGCCGGCGCTTCGCCGGTGTAATCGTCGAGCCCGACTCGTCGGGGCTGGAGAAGCTGGCCGAGTGGGCGGACAGCGGGCGGCTACGGGTCCACGTGGAAGAGGTATTTCCGCTGGAGGCAGTGGCGCAGGCTCACCGCCGGCTGGAGGGCGGCGTCAAAGGGAAGCTGGTGCTGACGCCCTGAGGCGGAAGTCGCCTCAGCGGCGCCGCCAGCAGCGCAGTGTTCGTCCAGCCGTACTGGTCGGCGCGGGCGTTCCTCAGCCGAATGTCCGAAATCCCGGCTCAATTCCGATCTCTGAGGTGAAGCCCTCCCACGCCCTTCACCTCGGAGCCACCCATGTATCCCGTCCGCCACCCTCTGACCGCGTCCCTGGTGCGGCCCCTCCTGGTCTGCGCGATCGCCGTCAGTGCAAGTTGTGGCACCCAAACGGACAGTCCGGCAGGCCCCGCCGAGCTCCCCCAGGATCGTGTGCCGGAAGGGGCAATCGAGCTGCGGATCGACGTGCCCACCGGCGCGGTCCACGTGGTGCCGCCGGCGCCGGCGCGGGCGCCGGCACTCGCCACGGCGCCGAATGCGCCAGCGTATTCTCTGGTTGGCAGCGAGATCGTCGGGCTGGAGACGTCGAGCTGCACCTTCGTTCCGCAATCCAAGCGCAAGACCCGCTGCATCCTTTCTCTGGCGCTGACGAACCGATCTCCCTCGACCGATCTGGTAACGCCGACATCCTTCCCCCGGCCGCCGGCCGGGACTTTCGGGATCCTGGTCTTCCCACTGACCGCGGCCGCGTTGGGCGTCCCGGGCGGGTCGGCTGTTCCGAGCCCCGAATGGGACCTGGAGCCCGCCAACTTCTTCAACGACTACTCCGCGTGCACCATCTCCACCACCAGTGACTGCTACCGTTCCGAGCTCTATCCGTCCCCGCTCAAGGCGGGCCAGACGACGGCGGCACGCACGGTCGGCTTCGATATCGACAAGGAGGCCCAGAGCGTGTCGGTGTACATCGTGGTTGCGGCCGACGTGCGCGATCACTACGCCCTCACGACCACCACGCTGCTGCCGGTGGGGAGCCGAAGCGGGAACGTGGAGGAGACGGGCGATGTGTCTCCCGGGTTCCTCGCCGGCGACGGAATCACCAATCGCGCGGTCAGGATGTTCTTCGGGTTCGATCTCACGACGCTTCCGAGCGACGCGATCATCGTGTCGGCCCGCCTGCAGGCCAACGACAATGGCGGCGGATCAGGAGACGTGTACGAGAGTCTCGGTGATCTGGCGCTCGATCACGTCGACTTGGGCGCGTCGCTCGATGCCACGGACTTCTCCTCCCCCGCCCTCAAGAGCGGGATCGCGATCCTGTCCCATGTACGCGCGGGGGCCAAGGAGGCGGAGGTCACGTCGGCTTTGGCCGCCGACATCGCCGCAGGGCGCACGACGTCCGACTATCGCGCCCGCTTCCCAACGCTGACGGACAATGATGGCCAGCTCGACACGATCGTGTTCCTCAGCGATGACTTCAGCCCGGGGCTCGGGCCGAGGCTGGTCGTGGTCTACCGGAGACCGTAGCGCGGGACGTGTCAGTGCGCGGCGGCTCGATGCGTACACTCTCAACAGCATCACGGCGAAGGAAGAAGGATGCGGACGGGTCGGTCACCGCGCAGTTCGGCGGGTATGACGGCAAGGTGCCCAACTGCCTGCCGATCATGAACGGCTGGAACTGCATGGTGCGGCTCTATCGACCGCGCGCGGAGATTCTGGGCGGTGAATGGACATTTCCTGAGGCTCGGTCCGTGAATTGAGACACGACCTCATGATCCGTCGGGCCCCTGCTGCGAATCCAGGAGGGCCCGTTCGGCTTGCTTCTGGCGTCATTCCCAGGAGTACCCATCGGTGCCGCTCTAGTTCAGCCATCCCAAGAGTAGGTAGAAGCGACGCTGCCGCGGCGTAGTGACCCTTGCCGGTTAACTCTCCGGTGGCGGCGGCGGTGGCGGTGGATTCGGGTGTGGCGTGCCGAGGTAAGGAAACTCCTCGAGCAGGTCGTCGTGGGGCCCGAGCCCGTCGCTCGGGATGGCGTTGTTCGAGATCATCGCCAGGCGGGCCGCGACGACGTGATCGGTCAGAGTCCGCCCGTTCGGGTAACCGGCGGGCTTGCCGGGGTCGTAGCGCAGCATGTCCGGCAACAAGCCCGCCTCGTCGATCACCGCCTCGGCCTCTTCCGATGAATAGCCCCCGTTGTGCTCCAGGATCTCGATGGCCTGGTGGAGGAACCGCTCGCGGTCCTGGGCCGGTTCGTTCCGGTTGTACTCCTCCTTGGTCTCGTCGGTATTGAAGAAGCTGGCGATCGTCGGGTGGCCGGCCCGATCGACATGGTCGAGCTTGCCGTTCCTGCGCACGCTGGCCCTCCCCCAAATGCCGAGGGTCGGGTTGGCGCCAAGCGCCCTTGTCGGCAGCTCTAGCACGATCCCGAAGGCGTTGTAGGGGGCAAGGGTGTCGTTCCCGGTCCACGGAAACGGGTCGACTTTCTTCAGCTCGGTGAAGTTCCTGCCTCTCTGCCAGGCGAATGCTGTCAGCACTCCGGCAAAGTCGACGAAGAACGGGTCGCTGCGAGAGCCGGCGAAGAAGGTGTAGGGGCCTGACGTGACGACATTTGGCTTGGCTCCGAAGGACACCTCCGCGTCGCTCACGATCGGCTTCCCGGCGACCTCGGCCTCACGAGCCTCCCGCCCGGTCGCCAGGTAGACAGTTGCTCGCTGCCGGCCGTCCATGGGCTCGCTGAATACCACGCTGAAGGCGACGTCGGTGCAGGCGTCCCCGTCGTTGTCGATGTTGATGCGGTAGACGGCGTCGGGGTGAAACGCCGGCGCTATCCCGAACGTGTTGGCGTTGAGGATCAGCACTGTCCTCGTCGGGTCGGCAGGTGCCTGGAAGGCAAAGAGGTCGGTGAGGTCGAGGCGCGGATCCTCGGCTGGCGGTCCCAGCCGCAGGCCCGTGAAGTGGTTCGACATGCGGTCCTCCTAACGAACCCAGCCGTGCCCGTGTGGTCAGTTGCTCGCGGGGGCGAGGCCGACCGATGACTGGGCGGGTGCGTAGGTTAGTCCCGCAATCGGTGCCGATGCAAGGTCGCGGAAATGCTTTACGTGAAACGCCCGCCCTCGGCTGACGGTGTTAGCGGAGGGCAGGCGTGCGGTTGATGAGCCCGAGCCTACCCGCGCTCAGCCATCGGCGGGAGGCGGCGCCAACGCTGGTCGCGCTCTGCGCGCGATCGCCGGTAACCCATAATGCCGCCGCACCAGCATCCACAGCACCGGCGCGAACAGCAGCACCAGGCCCAGAATGATCCCCGTGTCCTTGTTTGACACGTTGAGCAGCTTGAGCGCCGAAGCCAGCAGCACGAACGCCAGCGCCCGGCGCACGAGACCACCAGGCGCCCGCGCCGACAGGTGCGCGCCGACCCACACGCCGGGGATGCATCCGAGGAGCAGGGAAGTGGTGATGTCCATATGGAAATCACCGAAGATCAGGTGGCCAAGCGCGGCCGATGCGACAAGCGGTACGGCCTGCACCAGGTCGGTCCCGACGAGCTCGCTGGCCTTGAGCGTCGGATAGAGCCCCATCAGCGCGATGATGATCAGCGAGCCCGACCCCACCGACGTGAGCCCCACGACGATCCCGCCCAGCAGGCCGACGATCACGGTCGGCAGCACCCGGAGCTGAACCGACGGACGTCCCTGCGGGAGCGGTGCCGCGCGGCCATGCAGGGCGCGCGCATGTTCGGTCAACCGGAGGTACGCCCGAAGGATCAGCCCGGCGGCCGCCAGCAACAGGGCCACGCCCAGCGCGGTCCGAATCAACTGTTGGACATCCTCCCCCCTGCCCAACGACCGCGCGATCAACACGCCGCTGAACGCGCCGGGCACGGAGCCCACACACAACCACTTCACCAATCCGAGGTGAACCGTGCCGCGGCGAAGATGGACGAATGACCCGACCGGCTTCATGACCGCGCTGGCCACCAGGTCCGAGGAGACCGCCGCCAGCGGCGCCACATTGAAGAACAGCACCAGCACGGGGGTCATGAGCGCGCCGCCGCCCATGCCCGTCAGTCCGACGACGATGCCGATGCCGAACGAGGCGAGGGCGAGCAGGGGGTCAATGGTCATTCTGGCCTTTGAGGCAGGGTCGAGGAATGGTAGCACGGGACCGGCACCGGTGCACGTTTGTCGTGGAGACGGGTGACTGCAAACACCTTCGCCCCACTTGACGCCCGCGTTTGAGAGGCGCACTCTAGCACGACCGGACAAGCATCTCAGGAGGTTCCCCTGTCGTCGCGAGACGTGCGATGGCTCTTGCCCCTCGAAGGACCGCCCGTAGCCAGGTATGCGCCAGCCTCTGCTTCACGGTCTTACGGGCACGTTCCTCGTCGCCGCACCGGTCCTCTTGGTCCTTCAGGCGTGCCAGGAGCCGGCGGATCAGGGCAACAATGTGGGCGCCGCCACCACCTCCCAGTTCCTCCTGACGGTCACCGCCACCGGTAATGGCAGCGGGGTGGTCACGTCGTCGCCCACCGGGATCAACTGCACGATCACCAACGGTCTAGGGACCGGTCCGGCGTGCAGCATCAACTTCGCCAAGAACACCGTCGTCACCCTGACGGCCGTTCGTCACTGGCCAGTCATTCTCGTTCTGGGGCAGCGCCTGCACCGGTAGCTTGGGCTGCTCGGTGACCATGACGGCTGCGCGCTCGGTCACCGCCAGGTTCTCCAAAGGGCCCTTCAAGATCACTGTGGTCGGAAGCGACTCGGGCGGCAGCGGCACCGTGAGGAGTCAGAGCGGCCTCACGCCGGTCATCAACTGCGTCATCACCTCCGGCGTCGCCGGCGGCGCCGGGTGCTCGGCCTCATACCCCGCCAACACCACCCTCGTGCTAACGGCTACGCCGAACGGCAATGTCTTCATGGCGGGGGAGAAGCAAACCAGTTACTACCTCTCGGTGGCCGGCAACGGCGTGGATCAAGGTCGGCGGTCGAACGGCCGGCAACCGCAGCTACGGGTCGGCCGTAGAGTACGCCCCCGGCAAGGTCCTCTATGCCGGCGGCGGCGATCCCCCGATGGCGTCAGCGGAGGTGATCGATCTGAACCAGGCCAAGCCCACGTGGCGAGCGGTAGGGTCGATGGCGTACGCACGCCGTCACATGAACGCGACGCTACTCCCCGACGGGAAGGTGCTGGTGACGAACGGGACGAACGGTCCAGGGTTCAGCAATGAGGCGGCGACCGTCCGCGTGGCCGAAATGTGGAACCCCGCCACCGAGACCTTCTCGACCATGGCCTCCGAAGCGGATGGCCGCGCCTATCACGCCACGTCGCTGCTCTTGCCGGACGCGCGGGTGCTGTCCAGCGGCAGTGGGGATCGGGACTCCTTGACTCCCGACCATCGCACGGCGCAGATCTTCAGCCCGCCCTACCTTTTCCGTCCCGACGGCAGCCCGGCCCCGCGGCCGACCATCACGTCGGCGCCGACCGCGGTGTCGTACAGTCAGACGTTCACGGTGCAGACGCCGGATGCGGCCACCGTCACCAAGGGTACGTTGATCCGGGCCGGATCCGTTACCCACGCGTTCAATCAGAGCCAGATCATCTGGTCGCTCACGTTCACCCAGCAGGATGCCACCACGCTGCGCGCCACGGCCCCGGCCAACGCCATAAAAGCTCCGGCGGGTCCGTACCTGCTGTTCCTCATGAGCGCGAACGGCGTCCCTTCGGTGGCGCGCTTCGTGACCATCGGCCCCTAGTCTAGGGGCCCTTCGCCCGGACTTCCTCCAGCAGCGCCGCGGCCTCGTCGAGCGCCGCAGCCTCCTGCTCCAGCGCTCGTCCCAGCACCCCGGCCTGCGTCTCCGCCTCGGACCACCGCTTCCCCTCGATCGCCTCACGCACGCCAGGCATCGGCGTCGCCGCGTACCCCGCATACCGGCCGGGCGCCGCGAGCAGCTGACGATACCACGGCCGGCCGGGCAAACCCTCGGCAGGCGCGAGCGCATGCTCGGCGCGCAGCAGCCGCGCATTGAGGCTACCCGTCGTGCCCGGGTCGAGCGTCGGCCCGGAGCCGGCGAATGCCGCGGCGTAGGCGGTCTCGAACCGGGAGGTGGCCGACTTGAGCCGGGTCGCCCCGTTCTGCAGCGGCGCAACGTTCAGGAAGGGAGGCACGGCCTCGCGCTCGGGCGCGAGGAGCGGCCGCCGAGGGTCGTTCATCGCCACGAACGTGCTCTCCTCCACCTGGCGATTCTGCTCCTCGATCGAGTCCCGCACCGTCCGCTGCATGTCCTGCACGTCCTTGAGGTTCGTCTCGACCCGCTCGGAGAGTCGGCCGAACTCGTAGGGGAGCACCTCGGCGCTCGCGAGGCGCATCGTCGTGAGGCCGACCGTGCGCGCGAGCGCCTGGCCGTAGACGAAGGACGTGTCGCTGAAGGTCGTGAACCAGTGGAAGCTGTCGTAGATCGAGTGATAGATGCCGCCATCATCCTCGCCCCCGAAGCCGAGGTTGAGTGACGGGATGCCGAGGTGATGGTAAAAGGCCGAGTAGTCCGAGCCGGCGCCCAGGGGTGCAATGAGGAGGTCGTCCCGCCCGCGCGCGTCGCGGCGGGCGTCGGCATCGCGCGCGGTGGCGATCTCACCGAGGTGCGAGCGTTTCCAGGCCGAGAAACCGGTCTCGGGGTCAGGCACCTCGCGTGCCACCTCGGACAGGAGCCGTGCCAGCGACGGCGATCCGCTCGCGCCCAGGCGTCCGCGTCCGTTGCCGTCGGTGTTGAGGTAGGCCACCGCGCTGCGCGCGAGCTCCTCGCCGTGCGCCTCCGCCCATTCGGTCGAGCCGAGGAGCGTGGGCTCCTCGCCGTCCCAGAGCGCGAGGACGATGGTGCGGCGCGGCCGCCACCCCTGCTTGAGGAGCGCGCCATAGGCTCGCGCCTCCTCGAGCACGGCGATGGCGCCCGAGATTGGATCTTCGGCACCGTTCACCCAGGCATCGTGATGGTTCCCGCGCACGACCCATTCGTCCGGCCGGACCGCGCCGGGGATTCGCGCCAGCACGTCGTACGCGGGCACGAGCCGCCAGTCGAATCGCAGCTTGAGCCGCACCTTGGCGGGGCCTGGACCCACGTGATACGTGATGGGCAAGCTGCCCGCCCACCCGTCGGGGACCGGCCGGCCGCCGATCGCCTGGAGCAGGGGCTCCGCATCGGCCCAGGAGAGCGGCTGAACGGGAATTTTCGGTATCGTCGGCGCCGCGGCCCGATCCAGCCGTTTCGCGTCCGCCGTCGCTCCGACGCCCGGGGTCAGGGGATCACCGGGGAACAGCGGCATGTCCAACACGCTGCCGAGCTGCACGCCGTCCCGGGGACGGAACGGGCCCTCGGGGTACGTGTCGCCCTTATGGTAGCCGTCGTCCGCCGGGTCGGAATAGATGAGGCATCCGACCGCGCCATGCTCGGCCGCCACCTTCGGCTTGATGCCGCGCCACGAGCGGCCGTACTTCGCGATGACGATCGCTCCCTTGACCGACACGCCGAGGCGCTCGAGGCGCTCGTAGTCCTCGGGCACTCCGTAGTTGACGAACACGAGCGGCGCCGTCACGTCGCCGTCGGGGGAGAAGGCGTTGTAGGTCGGGAGCTGCTCAGCCTGCTGGTCGGAGGTGGGATCCTGCTTCACCGCGGGCTCCCGAAGGCGCGCGGTGAACCGCTTTGCCGCGACTGGCGCTTTTCGTGGCTGCATTCAGCGCGAATTGGCGCAGACCGATAATTTCGGTTTTGCACCGGCTCAGGCATTGCACTGACGGCGGCTCGTTCTCGCGAAGCGCACGGCGATAGGCATCGCATTCGGCTTCGCTGGCAAAGCTCAGCGGTTTGCCATCAGGACCTGTGATGATGATCGTCATGGCACGGCCTCGTTGGCGCTGCGCGCGTGGAATTTACGCTTCATGGTCGTCTCCTTTGCGTCGGGTTGCGACGACGTCGCCTTTTGCCTCGTGGCGGCAAAACTGGTTAATCCTTCGTCCGGCTCCGGCGTTTGGGCTGAAGTGCGGCCGCGATCTGGCGGCGTTGGCGCACCTCGCGTTCATGAACGCGCTACCGGCGTTGGGGGCGCGGGCCGGTCACTGCCGTTCATCGCCCCGCCCCGCTCCGCAGCCATCCCCAAAAAAAATCGCAAGCGCAGCCGCCTGGGAAACCGAGCGGCGCGCTTCACCAGTCGCAAGGTTCTGGACGTCGTCGGCGAGCCGCATCTGCGGCTTATCGCCGGCAAGGGCCACTGGCACTTCGTCTATCACGACATCATGGCCGGGATCTACGACACCCGTTCGATCTACGCCATGCGCCTGTCCGACTTGTCGTTCGGGCGAGGAGGTGCGCGCCTTCGTCGCCTACGTCAACACCAGGTGGAAGTAAAACTCAGAACCACTGCAATAGCCGCGGATCTGCTCGCAGCGACAGCTGCGCAAGCCAACGACTACAGCCTAGTTATCGCCTGCTACAACTCGACCATCAGCGTAGAAAGCGCGCTCGACAGCTACAACCGTTGCTTGGGGTCAATCAACGGCTGCTCGCGCCAATGGCGCGTTCTGAGCTGGGCGCAGACGACCTTGATAGTGTCGCTAAGCCAGCAGTAAAAGAAAAGCAACGCCGCCTATTTGGCGGGTTCAATGGTTCTGTTGCCCTCTCTAACGCTCCCAGGCCTCCAGGGCTGGCTGTGGGAGTGAACAATCCACCGACTGCGCTAGACCCCATCCACATCAAAACAAGATCCGGGCAGATGCCTGGATCCTGGATCATTGCAGCATCATTGCAGCGGCGAACCACGGCCGCGCCGCCGCGCCAAATTGGCGCAGGATGGAACAGTGGATTCGTGATCCATGCCACAGACTATTCCGCGGATCGCCGGCACAAATTGGGGCGCTGGGGAGATACAGGTCCCAGCACTATCAAACGCAGCCAGACGAACACCTTCTGTCGTCCGTGGAGCGATCCGCGACGCCGTCGTCTGCGCGGGAAAAGAACGCTCTTTCGCAACCCTTTGAATGGAGTTATTGCGCAATGACCAAGTCCTTTCTGATCAACACATCCGTTGCGGCCATCGTCTCTGCGTTCGTCTTCACCGCCGGTGTTTCCTCGGCCCGCGCCTGGGACGATGGCTATCGCGAAGCCTCCTCGAACCGCGGTCCGCTGTACTACCCGAACCGTGACACGTGGGGGAATCACGGAGGTCACCACCCGAAACGTCATTCGCGTAACCCGTACGACAGCTACGGCAGCTTTGGCGGCTACGGCAGCTATGGCAGCTTTGGCGGCTACCCCAGCTACTACCCGAAACGTCATTCGCGTAACCCGTACGACAGCTACGCCAGCTTTGGCGGCTACGGCAGCTTCCCTACCCGACGTCATCCCGCTACGTACGCGCTCCAGCTGCAGCTTGGCGGCTACCCCGCTACTACCCGAAACGTCATTCGCCTAACCCGTACGACAGCTACGGCAGCTTTGGCGGCTACGGCAGCTATGGCAGCTTTGGCGGCTACCCCAGCTACTACCCGAAACGTCATTCGCCTAACCCGTACGACAGCTACGGCAGCTATGGCGGCTACGGCGGCAGCTTTGGCGGCTACCCCGGCTACTATCCGAAACGTCATCCGCGTAACCCGTACGACAGCTACGGCAGCTTTGGCGGCTACGGCAGCTACGGCGGCCGCTAGGTAGCGTCTGGTCGGGACGGCCCGCCGAACAGGCCGGCCGTCCGCCAGAAGGGCTCATTGAACCAAAGGAAGAAGCGCATGAGCAGAAAGCTCACGCTTACCCGCTGTTAACGGCTTTAAGGCTCTCTCGACGTCGAGCACGTCGGCGCGGCTCGACATCTGGAGACCACAGCGATTAGAATGAACCGCCCCCCTGGCATCCCCCGAGCTGGCGCCAGCGGACGCATAACCCCCCGCCAAAATTTTCGTGCTTTGAACTTACTCATCGTGATGCCCAAAGCACACCGAACGCGGGCTCGCGATCAGTCTCCGGGGGCGCCTGTGCCGTTTTGATCAGAACCGTCTGCGCTGACTCAGCGCGAGTCGCCTGTGCGTTATTTTCGCTCCCTACGTAGACAGCGGCAGTGCCGGCAATGGGACTGTCGGCGACGATAAAGACGAGCATCTCTATCGGAGCAAATATGAAGCCGGTGTCGATCAGTTGCTGGCGGCTTTCAGCTTCGAAATGGTGCCCCCGTGCGAAAATCGAACGGACGCGCGCCGAAGACATCGATGACGTCAGCCATTCGAATTGTATTTTCCGAAGGCACGTTTCCCCGATCAGCGAAGCACCGAGGTAATCGCGCGGTATATCGTTGGCGTGCTTTATCAGCGACGCCTGTTCGATCCGCTCGTTGATGGCGGCGTTAAGCGGATCGATTGATAAGTTGGCGCGGTTGGCCGTGCCAACCTAAAAACTTCAACCTCAGAAAATCTGGAGAATTGCATGCGCGAAGACGAGATATATGAACCGGCCAAGTCACCGCTGGCGGCGGTGCCTGGCCTGAATAGGAGTGCGGTAGGATGGCGGGTCATAATCGTGCGCGGCGGCCCGGTCAAGCCGCAGCGTCGGCTGTTCGACTTGTCGTGTCAGCCCGTGTGTTGGCTGTGTGTTCGTCCAACCCGTTGATTCCACTCGCATGTGTCGATGTGTCGAGTCAGGATCATGATGGGGGTGGCCGATGACTCTACCGCCCCCGGAAGTTTACCAGCAGATCTTCGCTTCTTGGGTGTTGTTTGGCGCACCTGATTGGACGGAAGCAGACCGCAGCAGGCTGTTTGGTTTGTTGGCTAAGCACGGCCTCTCGATCAATGATCTGCCGCAGACCTTTCTCGCCGTTAATGTGACTGCCGCTCCGTCCCGGCCAAAGGACAAGATTTACGAACGCCTTTGGCGGTTGTTCGGCCAACTTGGTTCAGACAATCAGACTATTCGCACGACTGCCCGGGAAAAACTCGATGCGTTCCTAGTTAAGCAAAAACTCAGTTGGAACGGCCCGAACGGTTTCACGGCGATCCTTCTCTCCTATTGGGCCGACCACAACACCACCACCAGCGCTGCGGCGCCGCAGCAGGGATCAGCCACGGACGAACCGGCTTTCAACGTGCTCGAATTGATTCTGGTGCTACTCGACGATTACATCGTAGCAACACCCGCGCAGCGCATGGTCATTGCGCTATGGATGCTGGGAACTCATGTGTATGATCAATTCGAGTGTTTTCCTCGGCTTGGGCTGATTAGCCCTACCAGTGGCTTCGGCAAAACGACGCTATTCAAGCTGCTTGACCAGCTAGCCTCCGAAACAAAGCTCTCCAAGAATGCTACGCCTGCGGCTATCTATCGTCGGCTCGAGCATCGACCTCGCACAACGTACCTGCTCGATGAGGCCGAGAACCAAGGCCTGCTCGTTGACCGCGTGCTGCGGGCAGTCCTCGATGGCGGCTACGAGCGCGGCGGAAGCATCGACCGAGCTGGCGAAGAGTTTCCGATCTATTTTCCGTGTGCCTATGCGCTCAGAGGCGAAATGCGCGATGTGCCTTCAGCGGTATTGTCGCGCTCGCATATCGTCAACATGCAGCTTGGCACGCCCAAGAAGTTATTCGAGAGGAACGATCGCGCCTTTTCCGTCGCGCGTGAGCTCATCGCAAAGTGGCGGGCAACGGTTTCACTCAATCTGGACCCTGAAATGCCAGCTCCGCTGTGCAATCCGCGCAATCCCCGTTTAGCGGACAACTGCCGGCCGCTGATCTCGGTTGCGGATACGTTCGGGCCCCAATACGGCGAAGCGGCGCGAGCTGCTCTGATCGAACTTTGCGCCAGTCTCCCGCACTCGGATTCTGGCGTTCAGGTGCTGCAGGATATTCGTACGGTGTCGTTCGATCGCATCTCAAAAAAAGCGCTGGTCGAGGCGTTGCATGAAACAGGGCACTGGGACGCCTGGCGCGGCCCAAACGATCAAGGCAAGCCCCACCCGCTCACCACGGGTGAGCTGTCGCGCTTGTTGCGCAGGTTCGGGATACGCGCCCGGACCATCTGGCCGATACCCCGCCTCCCGGGCAGTAAATCTTTTTCGGGCTATCACCGCGCGGATTTTGAACAAGCGTGGGCCGATCACTGTCCAGAAAACGACACATCGACACATCCGAGCAAAATCATAGCCTTAGCGAAACCCTGATCCGACACATGCCCTTCCACAAGGAAGCTTTGAATATGCCGAACGATCATGATCCTAGCGTTCCTTCGCTGCCCTCCGATAAGCGCAATGCCATCGATGCGTTCCTGCGAGAAGATTCGTACTCCGGCGACCGTCGTGCCCGGCACGCGAGGGCGTTTGCTCTTTGCCCTCGACGCCACGGCGAGCCGCCAGCCCACTTGGGACAGCGCCTGCCGGCTGCAGGCCGACATGTTTCGGGAGGCGGCGGCGATCGGCGGGCTCGACGTCCAGCTCGTCTATTACCGCGGTCGTGACGAATGCCGGGCCTCGCAGTGGGTGTCGCAGCCCGAGCGGCTCGCCGCGCTGATGGAGCGGATCGACTGCCGCACCGGAATCACCCAGATCGGCAAGGTCATTGCCCATGCCAAGCGGGAGACTCAGAACCTTAAAGTGCAGGCCCTGGTCTTCGTCGGCGATGCGATGGAGGAGAAGCTCGACGATCTGTGCCATGCCGCAGGCGAACTTGGGGTGCCCGCTTTTATGTTCCAAGAGGGCGATGATCCGATCGCCGAGCAGGCGTTTCGCGAGATCACGCGCTTGACCCATGGCGCCTACTGTCGCTTTGATCCGGGCGCCGCTCACCAGCTCGCCGAGCTATTGCGCGCCGTCGCCGCCTACGCAGCCGGTGGGGTGAAGGCGCTCGCGGCGGTACAACATAGCGCCGGCGCCGCGCGGCTGCTGTTGCAACTGCGATAGCTCGCGCAGCACGGCGTTGCGCTCGGCCGCCTCACGGCCTGGGAATGCATGCGCCCAGGCGGTTTCGAGCAGGCGCGGGATCGTCGGCATCTCCGGAGGAAATAGGCTTACGGCGGGCCGATCGCGAATCCGCCTCGACATTGTTTGCGCCCCAATTCGCCCCGAGGCCGGGGACGGCGATCAGCAGCACGCGCCTGTCTGAACCCCGCTCGAGCCCTTACCGCACCCGCTCTCCATCGACGACGTGAAGAAGCAGGTGCATGCCGTCACCGCCCGGCGAGTTTCGGCGCGAGCTGTTCCGCAAGCATGGCATCGCGTATGACTTGGCCAAGCAGACCAAGAGTGAGTTGTTCCGCGAGGCGCTGCTGGTCGACGCGAGTGGGCAATGAACTAGGCACAGACCAACAAGCCGAATATCTGCAGCGCTACAAGCTCGACGACATGGACAAGGGCGACCGCTCACGGCTGTTTCAGATGATGGACGGGTTGCCGCAGATAGAAGAATGGCGACGCACGCTGACGCTGACCGAGCGGCTGAAGCTGAACCACCCCAACGCCATACTGCGAAAGTTCAACGCGACGTTCGAAGTGACCGATCCGTCGAAGCCTGCAAAGACCCGGCTTGCGCGACAGCGTCGTCGAGTTGAGCGAGGAGAATATGCAGCTCAAGGCTCACGTCGCTGAGCTGGAAGAAGCCAGAACAAAGGAGCCACTAGAGTTGCCGTTGGAAGAAGTAAGAGCGGCATACATACGCAGCCTGCTCAGGTGCCTAGACGGAGAAGCAGACTTGCAAGTCGAGTTGGGGATCTTGCGCCTTCAAGTGATGGAAGTGTTGAAACGGCAAACCAGCAAATCACCGTGAAGCGTAAGCCGGTTCTAATGACAAGCATCGTACAGCGACGGTGTCCTTGGCATCGATGCCCGCCTCCGCAGCGTCCTGCGCGCGGCTTCGACTGTCATTCTGTCGTGGCTGCGCAGGATGCGGATGCCGCGCTCAATCTCCTCTGGCGTGAGGCTGGTCTTGCGGCCACCGCCGGGCTTGCGCTTGCGCTTGGGCTTGGGTTCGGGTTTGTCAGGTTCAGTTTGAGTGGGCGAGACGGGACGCATCCGTCCCATCAGCCTCTCAGCTATCAGCCTCTCAGCTACGAGGCGCATCGCCTCGTGCATCTCGCGGGCGGGTGCGGTCTGCCGCGAATATCCGCAGCCTTTCCATGGTGGCGTTCTGCTGCATTCGGCGCAGCGCCTCGTGCGTCTCGCGACGATCAGCAGCGATACGGTTCGCCGTCGCGGTCGCGGTTTTGCTCGCGCAGATTTCCAACAGCGGACGGCATGGATCACCGCGCCAGTGCGACGACGTTCTCGCCGGCCGGTGGCTCGTGCTGCAACAGCGCCCTGCGAGAGATGTCGTCAGTGTGCTCGGTGATGTATTTCGAATAAGTCCGTTCGATCATCGCGACCGATGTATTATGCAACGACGCCACCAACCTGATAGGGACGTTCTGCAACAGCAGGCGGACGATGCTGGAATGTCTCAGCGCGTACATCGTCACTTCGTCAGGATCCAGCCCGATGGCGGTGACGACCGTGTCCACGTCGCGATGATAGCTCTGACCCGGATTGTTGCCCCATGGGCTTCCGTCGCTTTGAACGAGTAGCGGCGCATCGTCGGCCCGGCCTTTAGCTGCCGCTTTTAACTTGGCGGCGAGCTGCACCGTGATCGGCACCGAGTATCGCTCGGTTTTCTTCGCGCTCCGATTCCTGCCGCCGCCCTTGGCAGACTTTCGGCATCATCAGTTTCGGCCGCACCGGATGGTCGTGCAGATCCTCGACGCGCAGGCGCGACGAGTTGCGACGGTCGCGCGCCTGACTCGCCGCCGTGTCGGCGAAAAGACCAAACTTGATCATCGAGCCCGTAGCCGGTGGCGACGAATTCGCGCACCTTGTCGTCGGAGATGATGACGTTGCGCACCTCTTGCGCATTCGGCAAACGCGCAAGTCCGATTTCCCATGCCTGTCGGTTCTTAATACGCTCGTCGTGCTGTGTCGCCAACTCCAGCGCAGCGCACAGGCAGCCGCCTAGCCGGTTGATGGTGGCCGGTGCCATCGTACTCAGAAGGCCGTCGCGCCAGATATTCAACTCAGTTGCCGCGAGCAACGCCACTGGCTTCGACAACAGCACGCTGTTGAGGTGCAGGCGCGGCCAGTCGGCGTTGTACGGATTGGCATTGCGCGAGTCCAGATCGCGCCTGTAGTCCTTCAGCGCGCCATCCACGGTGATCGGTGCGTTGCCGGTGCTGCCGTCCTCGCCGCGCGCCAGCTTCTTCGCTGACGTCCTGCGCCTCGAAGAACGTCAGGATCGTCTTGCCGTTGCTCTCGTCGAGGTCGTCGGCCTCGGCGATGGCCTTTGTCCAGTATTTGCCGTGGCCGTCGCTGGCTTTCAGCACTCATGCGC